>NZ_CP195750.1:0-3190996 GCF_052443335.1 Caproiciproducens lactatisolvens
ATGGAATCCTTCACCGAGGTCTGGAATCTGGTCTGCGATTATTGCAAAAACAAGATCACCGATATTGCCTATTCCACATGGATCAAGCGCATAGAACCGGTCAATCTTGACTTTGCGCAGGGAGTTGCGGTCATTAAAGTTCCAAACGAACTTCACCGGCAGACGATCAAACATTATTATATGGATATGCTCGATGAAGCATTCACACAGATTTTCGGTCAAAAAATCCAGATTCGCGTCTGTACTCCGGAAGAGGCGGGGGTCGAAAAACAGAATGTCGAAACGCCCGCCATCAACGACGACTACGAATTCACCTTCGACACCTACATTGTCGGTTCTTCCAATAAATTTGCGCACGCCGCCTCCATGGCGGTGGCGAACAAGCCCGCAACCCTTTATAATCCCCTGTTCATTTATGGAAATTCAGGATTGGGAAAAACCCATCTTCTATACGCGATCTGCAACGAAATCAGCCGGACCCATCCCGAAATGAACATTATTTACATAAAAGGCGACGAATTTACCAACGAGCTGATCGAAGCGATCCGCCGCGGCACCACCGCGGAATTTCACAGCCGTTACCGGAAAGCGGACGTGTTCCTGGTGGACGATATTCAGTTTATCGCCGGAAAAGATTCCACCCAGGAGGAATTTTTCCATACCTTCAACACGTTATATGAGGCAAAAAAACAGATCGTTCTGACTTCCGACCGTCCGCCGAAGGATATCGCCACTCTGGAGGAGCGCCTGCTCACCCGATTTGAGTGGGGGCTGACCGCGGATATTCAGCCACCGGATTTTGAAACGCGCATCGCCATTATTAAAAGGAAAGCGGAGCTTCTGGAAATTGATCTGCCCGACAACGTCGCGGAATACATCGCCAACCGGCTGAAAAACAATATCCGCCAGCTGGAGGGCGCGGTGAAAAAAATGAAAGCCTACTACCTGCTTGCCGGCGAGTCCCCCAGCATCACCACGGCGCAGGCGGCGATCAGCGATATCATCAACAATGACCAGCCCACCCCGTTTACCGTAGAAAAAATTATCGACGAGGTTGCGCGCACGTTCGGTACGACCGGCGAGGACATCCGTTCCGCCAAGCGTTCCGCAAACATTTCGAGCGCGCGGCAGATGGCGATTTATGTAGTGAGGGAAATTACCCAGCTCCCGATGACCTCCATCGGCGAGGAATTCGGCGGACGCGACCACTCCACCGTCGTATACGCCATCCAGCAGGTAGAAAAAGGAATCAAGCGCGACCCGAAAATCAAGGCGACCGCCGAAGATATCATTAAGAATATCCGCGACCGCTAAAAAGTGGAAAAAAAGTTGACATTTCAACAATTTCTGTTCATCCGCGCTTTTAACGGGTTTTCAGACATCCCGAATTATTGAACTTGTTTTCAACATTCCCCACAGAGTTTTCAACATTCGGTTAAATACTTTGATTTTATACGAAAAGTTAACAAAACCTTAACATTGAAATCACACGCGGTGAACGGCAAAAAAACAAAGCCGCGCCTGTATTTCCAAAATCTTTCAACTTTTCCGCGCCGCCTACTACTCTTACTAAATTAAATCTATACTATCTATTATAAAAGGAAGCAGAGGGTGAGTTTATGAAAATAACCTGCCAGCGGCAGCAGCTGAACGAAGCTGTGTTGAATGTTCAGCGCGCCGTGTCCACAAAATCATCCGTTCCCGCTCTGGAAGGTATCCTGCTCAAAACAGGCGAGAATGAAATTACACTGTGCGGATACGACCTTGAACTGGGAATGACCACAAAAATAGAAGCCCAGGTGGAAGAACCGGGAAGCATCGTCCTGAGCGCGCGGCTGTTCGGCGACATTGTCCGCCGTCTGCCGGCGGACACCGTGTACCTTGCCACCGACGAGAAAAAAATCACTTCCATCAAGAGCGGGCCGGCCGATTTCTCCATTGTGGGAATCCCCGCGGAGGAATACCCGGAGCTTCCGGCCATTACAGGGGAAACCTCGATCAAGATCGCGAACTGCATTCTGAAAAGCATGATCCGGCAGACGATTTTCGCCGTCGCGGAAAGCGACGCGAAGCCGATCCACACCGGTACCCTGTTTGAACTGAGCAAAAATAAGATCCGCCTGATCTCCGTGGACGGCTACCGTCTTGCTCTGAGGGAAGAAACCGCCGCCTGCGGCGAGGAAACCAGCTTTGTCGTCCCGGGCAAAACGCTCGGCGAAGTGCTCAAGCTTCTGAGCGACGACGACACCGAGCTGGAGGTCCAGATCGGCCGGCGCCATATTTTATTCCAAATCGGAAACTACTGCGTGATTTCCCGCCTTCTCGAAGGGGAATTTCTCGACTATAAGGCCGCCATCCCCGGCGCCAGCTCAACGGAGATTATCGTTTCCACCCGTTCGTTCATCGACAGCGTGGAGCGCGTTTCCCTTCTGATCACCGACAGGCTGAAAAGCCCCGTGCGCTGCGTGTTTGAGGACGGGGAGATCAAGGTTTCCTGCTCGACCTCCATCGGTCACGCCAACGACCAGCTTTCCGCGAAAATCGACGGCGCGGGCGTGGAAATGGGCTTTAACAACCGCTATCTGCTCGACGCCCTGCGCAACACCGAGGGCGACGAAGTGAAAATACAGCTCAACGGCGCTTTGAGCCCGATGAAGATCCTTCCGCGCGAAGGGGACTCCTTCCTTTTCCTGGTGCTGCCGGTCCGTTTGAAGAGCGAGGCGTAGGAATGAAAACGGAAAAAATAGTCATTGATACCGAGTTTATCCGGCTGGACGCCCTTTTGAAGCTTGGCGGCGCGGTGGACACCGGCGGCCGGGCAAAATTTATCGTGCAGTCCGGCGAAGTGAAGGTCAACGGAGAAATCTGCACCATGCGCGGCAAAAAAATGAGAAGCGGCGACAAGGCCGAATACAACGATGTGACATATGAGGTGTGTAACGGGTGATTATCCAGCACCTGGAGGCTGAAAATTACAGAAATATCCGGCGCTGCGTGATAATTCCGCAGAATGGGATCAATATAATATATGGGAAAAATGCACAGGGAAAGACCAATCTGCTGGAAGCGGTCTGGCTTTTTACGGGCGGCCGTTCCTTTCGGGGAGCGAAGGACGCCGACCTTGTTCTGCAGGGAGAAGCCGGCGCAAAGCTCAAGCTGAAATTTTTCAGCGGCGAGCGTGAGCAGACGGCGGAAATCACGATTGAAAACGGGCGCAGAAATGCCGTTTTGAACGGAATTCCCCAAAAAAACGCTTCCGGGCTGGTCGGAAAGTTCTTTTCCGTGATTTTTTCCCCGGAGCATATCGCGCTTGTGCGCGAAGGCCCATCCCAGCGCCGCGACTTTATGGACGCCGCCCTCTGCCAGATCAAACCCGGGTATGCCGCGCTTCTTTCGCGGTACCACCACACGCTGATCCAGCGCAACACCCTTTTAAAAGATATTCCCCGCCATGCCGAGCTGATGGATACGCTCGAAATCTGGGATGAAAAGCTTGCTTCCTACGGCGAAGCGATCGTCCTCGGCAGGATGGATTATATCCGTAAAATCAAGGAACCGGTCAAAGAGATTTACGCCGGCATTTCCCAACATACCGAAATCATTGATTTAACCTATCAGAAAAGCGCCGAAGACCTGAAAAAGGCGCTGAAAGCGGCCCGCCGGGAGGATGTGGCGCTGGGCCATACCAGCGTCGGCCCGCACCGCGACGATATTGATATTGCCATAGACCTCCGCCCTGCGCGGACGTTCGGCTCACAGGGCCAGAAACGCTCCGCCGTCCTTGCTTTAAAGCTTGCGGAGGCCGAGATGCTTTACCGCCAGACCGGAGAAAGACCCGTTGTCCTGCTCGACGACGTGATGAGCGAGCTGGACTCCGGCAGGCAGGATTATTTACTCAATCATTTGGATCGCTGTCAGGTTTTCATAACCTGCTGTGAACCCGGCGCAATTCAGCAGCTCCGGGAGGGCGCCCTGTTTGAAATGGACGGCGGCACCCTGATAAAAAAATGAGAAAGGTTTTATTTTATGTATCTTCATCTCGGGCAGGACACGGTGATTAAAGTCAGTGATATTGTGGGCATATTCGATATGGAAACCTCTACCATCTCCAAATCGACCAGAAACTATCTTTCCGCGGCCCAGAAAAAGGGCCGGGTCGTCAACGTTTCCATGGAAATGCCGAAGTCCTTTGTGCTTTGCTGTGATAAAAGCCGCCGGATTACCGTTTATATCACACAGATCTCCTCTTCCACCCTTCTGAAAAGGACAGGGTTTATCGACGAGATATCAAATGTTTAAGGTGAAAAAATGAAAAAATTCAGAAAAGCACGATGTCCGCACTGCGGAAATAAACTGACGCTGCTGCGCGCCTGGGCGATCAAGACACAGGGCGAGTACAAATGCCCCAAGTGCGGCGGCTACTCCAATATTGAGCTCGACCCCGCCGTTCACTTTTTTGCCATCGGCGCAATCGTACTCAGCGGGCTGATTTACCTTGTCTGGATGATTTCCGTAAAAATGCTCAGTCTTGCTTCCATTTTTTTCATTATGCTGCCGTATTTTATATTTTATTTGCTTTGTTTTTTCCTGGTCAGGCTCAGAAAGCCGGCAGTGCGCAGGAAACAACCCCCCGCCGGCCGGCCGCAGCAGCCGTCCCCCCAGCGGCAGACACAGAAAATTTACGATAGAAGAGACAGAAGATTCTGAACAGAACGTTTCGGCTTAACGAGAGTATACGATATGTATTATAATTGGAGGGTTAAACTTGGAGTTTAGCGAAGTTACGCAAATAAAACAAAAATACGACGAAAATCAGATACAGGTACTGGAAGGCCTGGCCGCGGTCAGAAAGCGCCCCGGCATGTATATCGGTTCCACCGGACCGCGCGGACTGCATCACCTCGTCTATGAAATCGTGGACAACGCGATCGACGAAGCGCTCGCGGGCTTCTGCGACAGAATCGAAGTCAAAATCCTTCCCGGGGACATCATCAGCGTACTGGACAACGGGCGCGGAATCCCGGTCGGCATCCAGCATCAGATGGGAATCCCGGCGGTCACGGTTGTTTTCACCGAGCTGCACGCGGGCGGAAAGTTCGGCGGCGGCGGCTACAAGGTGGCCGGCGGCCTGCACGGCGTCGGCGCGTCGGTCGTCAACGCGCTGTCCGAATGGCTGGAGGTCGAGGTTTACAACGAGGGCAGGATTTACTACCAGCGCTTTGAGCGCGGAAAAGCCGTCACCCAGCTGGAAATGCGCGGCGAAACGGACAAAACCGGAACGTTCGTCACCTTTAAGCCGGACGCGGAAATTTTCAGGGAGACCACCGCCTACGACTACGAGACCCTGCAGACGAGGCTGCGCGAGCAGGCGTTTCTGAACGCCGGCATCCATATCGCGCTGTTCGACCTGCGCGACGAAAGCAATCCCGTAAACGACAACTACTGCTACCACGGCGGCATCAGCAGCTTTGTGGAATTCATCAATAAAAAGAAAGCCGTCGAGCTCATTCACCCCGATATTATGCACTTTAGCTCCGTCTCCCCCGATAATTCGGCAACGGCGGAAGTCGCCATGCAGTATAATGATTCCTATAACGAGCTGATGCTGTCCTTTGCCAACAATATCCATACCACCGACGGCGGCACGCACGAGGACGGGTTCAAACGCGCCCTGACCCGTGTGATGAACGATTACGCCAGAAAATACAACATTCTCAAAGAAAGCGATAAAAACCTTTCGGGCGACGACGTGCGCGAGGGCCTGACCGTCATTATCAGCGTGAAGATGAAGGACGCCCAGTTTGAGGGCCAGACAAAGGCCCGCCTGGGAAATACCGAAATCGGCACGCTGGTCAGCAACCTCATCACCGATAAAATGGCCGCCTATCTCGAAGAAAATCCGGCGACGGCAAGGGCGATTTTCGATAAGGCGCTGGCTGCTTCCCGCGCGCGCGACGCCGCGAGGAAGGCCCGCGACCTGGTCCGCCGCAAATCCGCGTTGGAAAACGCCGCGCTTCCGGGCAAGCTTGCCGACTGTCAGAGCCGCAATCCCGACGAGACGGAAATCTATATCGTCGAGGGTGATTCCGCCGGCGGTTCCGCAAAAGGCGGACGCGACCGCAAATATCAGGCGATTCTGCCGCTCTGGGGCAAAATGCTCAACGTGGAAAAGGCAAGGCTCGACAAGGTGTACGGCAATGAAAAGCTGATGCCCGTCGTCACCGCGCTCGGCTGCGGGATCGGCGAAGAATTCGACATGAATAAGCTGCGCTACGGGAAAATCATCATCATGGCCGATGCCGATGTCGACGGTTCGCACATCCGCACCCTGCTCCTGACTTTCTTCTTCCGGTTTATGAAGCCGCTTGTGGAGGAAGGCCACGTTTACCTTGCGCAGCCGCCGCTGTTCCGGCTGAGCAAGGGAAAAAATCATTACTACGCGTTCAGCGACGAGGAACGCGACCAGAAAATGGCGGAGCTCGCCAGCAATTACGAGATCCAGCGCTACAAAGGCCTTGGTGAAATGGACGCCGAGCAGCTTTGGGAAACGACCATGAATCCGGAAACCCGCACCATGCTGCGCGTGGAGGTGGAAGACGCCGCCGCCGCGGACGAAGCCTTTACCATTCTGATGGGTGACAAGGTCGAGCCGCGCCGCGCTTTTATTGAAAGCAACGCGAAGTACGCAAAGAACCTCGATGTCTGACGCTGCGGTTTTTCGTACTTTGCGCGGGCATCCTTCGTTATAAACGGGCAAATTCAGCCTGAATTTTTGCAGAATGTATTTTTTAGTATGAAAATTACAGTTCGTACTACATAAGCGAAAAGGAGAATTTCTCATGAAACAATTTGTGAAGGAACAGGAAACTGCCTCAAAACCTCCTGAACCCCGGGGGGAACAGACCCCCGACGAGGACCAACCTGAGGAAAACAAAGTGGAATGGGACGGTTCCGAAGCCGAGCTGGTCGCCGACGAAACGGCGCTGGCGTTTGAGGAACAGAATACGGGGATCAAGCTGACCTACACGCTGACCTCCGGCGAAATTTTCAAGGTTCTCTGGAAAAGCCAGTACACCGGCACAAGGTTAGGGCTTTCAGCCGTTGCGGTCGTACTGAGCACCGCGATGGCGGTCGTCTTTCTGATGCAGTTCCGCTCGACGGGCGACAGCCGTTACGCGTCTTTGGCGGTGGTGTGCATTCTGCTGGTTCTGGTGGTCGCGGCTTTCCCGACAGCCGTCATCCGGGCGCATTCGTCAAAAATCGCCGACGGCAGGGAGATCCGCATGAAGATTTACCCCGACCATATCGAAATGGGCTTGCCCGGCAAAAGATGGGAAATCCCGCTCGACGGGACCAGCGAATGTGTTCAGATCGAAAATTTGATCGTGCTGTACATAGACGACCGGAATATGGTAATTCTTCCGCTGCGCTGTGTGGAACCGGCCGTTTTGCCGGAGGTTCAGGCAATGCTTCTGGCGGGGACGCACCCCAAAAGCTGAAAAAGGAAAGGAGACGGAAAGATGCCGACGTTTTACGAGGGAGGGCCGGTCGATACGGTGGAACAGACGGTTGGCCCCGACGAATACGCCGCGGCGTACTACACCGCGCAGAGCGCGGTTTCCCCCATCCACACAAAATGGGTGCGGGCGGGGATCTGTCTTTCCGCGGCCATCGTCATCGCTTCCTTTATTCCGTTTTACCGCGCAAGATTCTTTACCTGCTGGGGGCCCGCGTGCGGAATTGTCCTGGCTCTTGCGCTCGCCTTTCTGTTCTTTTTTATCCAGCCGGACGATATCCGGAAATGGGCGGCGGAACTGTACCGCTCCAACCGGCTGCTGGCCCTGCCGCAGAAAATTGAAATTTTCCGGGACAGCGTGGTGATTCAAAGCAGCTGTGAAAAAATGCTGGAGTACTGGACCGATTTCAGCAGGTGCATAGAGACCCCCTCCGCCTTTGTCGTGACCGGCGGGCGGGAACGGGACTTGCTGGTCATCAAAAAGCAGGGACTTACGAACGAACAGATTGAAAAAATTTCCGCACACCTTGCCGGCGCGTTTGCTTCGCGCTACTTGAAAAGCGGGCGTTAAGGAGGGATTTATTTGCCTGAAAGCCCAATTTCGGTAAGCTGCCTTACCACAAAATTCGATTATGCCGACTTCAAGGCCGCGGCGGCGAAAGCCGCCATGAGGAAAAGCGAAAAAATCATTCTGAAAGCTACGGGAACCGTTCTGATTCTGGCCGCGTTTCTTTTAAGGGCCTTTGTTTACGGGAATTTCTATCAGAATTTCATTTATGCGGCCATGGCCGCGGTCGGCGTGATCATCGGATGCTTTTACGATACGATCGTCCTGTACGCTGTGCGGCGGCACGCCCTGAGCTACTTTACGGCGAACAGTGAAAAATTTATCGCACAGACCACGGAATTTTCAGAGGAAACCATAACCTTTCAAACCGAACGGTATACGGCTGCAATTCCCTATGAGATGCTGTATAAAGCGTATGAGGACGCGAGGGTTTTTATTATATACACAGGAATCAACGAGATGAGGTTCATCCCCAAAAGGGCGATGAACGAAAGCGAATGTGCCAGGATTCACAACATTCTTGAGACAAAGCTTCAGGAAAAATATCAGCAGGAAGGTGCCCGCTAATGGACGAATTTCAGGAAAATCAAAAAATCATCAATGTCGACCTTGAAAAGGAAATGAAACAGTCGTTTCTTGCCTATTCCATGTCGGTCATTGTGTCCCGCGCGCTGCCGGACGTGCGCGACGGGTTAAAACCGGTTCACAGAAGGATTCTGTATACCATGTTTGAAAACGGCCTGTCCCCGGAAAAGGCTTACCGCAAATGCGCGGACACCGTCGGTTCCGTGCTGGGCCGCTACCATCCGCACGGCGACGCTTCGGTCTACGACGCGCTGGTGCGCCTGGCGCAGGATTTCTCCATGCGCTATATGCTGGTGGACGGACACGGCAACTTCGGTTCCGTGGACGGCGACCCCCCGGCCGCCTACCGTTATACCGAGGCCCGCATGAGTAAGATCGCCGTGGAAATGCTGGAGGATATCGACAAGGATACCGTCGATTTCCAGCCGAACTACGACGACCGTCTGAAGGAACCCATCGTTCTGCCCAGCCATTTTCCGAACCTTCTGGTCAACGGTTCGACCGGGATCGCGGTCGGCATGGCCACGAACATTCCCCCGCACAACATGGGCGAGGTCATCGACGGCATGTGCACGCTGATCGACAACCCCGACGCTTCTCTGGACGACCTGATGCAGAGCATCAAGGGGCCGGACTTCCCCACCGGCGGCATCATCATGGGCCGGGCGGGTATCCGCGCCGCCTACGCCACCGGACGGGGCCGCATCACGGTGCGCGCCCGCGCGGAGATCGAGGAAGAGAAAAACGGCCGCTTCAATATCGTCGTCACGGAGCTGCCCTATCAGGTCAACAAGGCGAGGCTGGTCGAAAGCATCGCCGAGCTGGTCAAGGACAAGCGCATCGAGGGGATTTCCAATGTGGAGGACCACTCCGACCGCGAGGGCATGCACCTGCTCATCAGCGTAAAGCGCGACGCTTCCCCGCAGATCGTCCTGAATCAGCTTTATTCCTATACCCAGATGCAGACGACGTTCGGCGTCATCATGATCGCCATCGTCAACGGCGAACCCAAAACGCTGACGCTCAAGGAAATGCTGCAGGAATACATTCAGTTCCAGGAAAGCGTCGTAAGGCGCCGCACCCTGTACGACCTCAAAAAGGCCGAGGAGCGCGCGCATCTTCTGGAAGGATTGAAAATCGCCGTCGACAACATCGACGAAGTGATTTCCATTATCCGCGGTTCCAAGGACAGGGCAACGGCAAGGGCCCGCCTGACGGAACGCTTCGGGCTGGACGACCCGCAGACACAGGCGATCGTACAGATGCCGCTCGGCGCGCTCACCGGCCTGGAGCGCCAGAAGCTGCTGGACGAAATCGCCGCGCTGGAAGCGAAGATCGCGGATTACAAAGATATTTTAAGCAGTGAAACGCGTCTGCTCGGCATCGTCAAGGACGAGGCGCTCGCGGTAAAGAATAAATTCAGCGACGAGCGCCGCACGGAAATTGCGACCGTCAGCGGCGAGGTCGATATTGAGGACCTGATTCCGCAGGAGGAATGCGTGCTGACCCTGACCAACTTCGGTTATGTCAAGCGTCAGAAAACCGATACTTACCATATTCAGCGCAGGGGCGGCCGCGGCGTCAGCGGCATGACAAGGCGCGAAGAGGATGTCGCGAGCGACATGTTCGTCATCAACAGCCACGACTATGTCATGTTCTTTACCAATCTGGGCCGCGTCTACCGGCTGAAATGCTACGAAATCCCGGAGGGCTCCCGCACGAGCAAGGGGATGAATATCGCGAATCTGCTGCCGATCGCGCAGGATGAGAAGGTCACCTCCATGATCCGCGTGCCGGAATTCGACGACGAAAGCTATCTGTGCATGGTGACGCGCAACGGTATCATCAAGCGCACCAGCCTTTCGGCTTACAACACCGCGCGCAAGGGCGGCGTGATCGCGATCGATCTGGACGACGGCGACGAGCTTTCCTGGGTGCGCCTGACCTCCGGCGATACGCAGCTTCTGGTCGCGACCCGCCTGGGCATGGCGATCCGTTTTGACGAAAGGGACGTCCGCCCCATGGGCAGGACCGCCCGCGGAGTCAAGGCGATCACCCTGAAGGACGGCGACTATGTCGTCGGAATGAGCTCGCTGCGCGCGGACGGCCTTGTGCTGACCGTTTCCGCAACCGGCTACGGGCGCCTTTCCGGCATTAACGATTACCGCATCCAGTCGAGGGGCGGCAAGGGCCTTACCAACTATCATATTCAGAAATACGGAGAGGTCGCCGCCATCAAGGTGGTCGATCTGGACGACGACGTGATTCTGATTTCCTCCGACGGCATCATTATCCGCATTCCGGCCAACTCCATCCGCGAATGCGCAAGGCCCGCCAAGGGCGTGCGCGTCATGCGCCTGAACGAAAACAGCGAGGTTGTCACGCTGGCCCGCACGGCGCACGAGGAGGACGCGGTGGATGCCCTGCCCGCGGACGAGGGCGACGCGGACGCCGGCTGCGAAGACGAACCGGAGGACATGGAAGAGAATCTTTCAACGGACACGGAACAGGAAAACACCGAGGAATAAGAAAGGGTGCAGTCAATGAATCACTGGAAAAAACTTTGCATTCCCCTGGCGGCTGCCGTGACGATCGCAGCGTTCACGGGCTGTGGGGCGGTGAAGGGCGGGGAAAGCTCCGTCCCGGCAAGCGGGCTCGGCGAATCCTCTCAGGCGGAGTCCCTTCCGGCCGGCAGCGCGCAGAGCGAACCGGCGAGCAGCGTTCCCGTGGTAACGCCGAACGAACCGTCCGAATCCCAGCCCGGCCCGGTCATCGATATAGAGACCGACAGCCCCGAGTTTAACGCGCTGTTTAAGAAAAATCCGATTGACAAGCAATATATCGCGGAGTCCAACAAAGCCTTCTCCAATGTGGAGATGGTCGAGTTGTCCAACAAGTACGCCGGAATCTGGGAAAAAGAAGCCGCCTCCGCCTATGATAAGGTCACGAAGCAGGCCACGGGCGACGCCCTTTCCAAGATCAAAGCGGAGCAGGCCGCCTGGGTGAATGGCAAGACCGAAGCGCTGAAAAAAATCAGCGACGAGGCCCAGGCCGCGGGCGGAACCATGGCCCAGGTCAACGCCGCGAGCGCAACCATGGATTATTACCGCAGCCGCGCCGCGCAGATTTACCGCCAGCTTTACTCTTTCGATCAAAACTACACCTACGCGTTCAAATAAGAGGGATAAGTCCTTCGTCGGACCTGCCGGTCGGCACGCGTCTACGGCGATGTTCCCAGTAAGCTTACACGAAATCGTGAGCGAGGTGCTCCGAAACTCCTTCTGTCGCGCCGGGCGCGGCACCTCCCTCAAAGAGGGAGGTAAGGGTTCTTCTAAGGCTCCCTCTTTGAGGGAGCTGGCAGGCGCAGCCTGACTGAGGGAGTTCGCTCTAAGCTTCCGTATCCCCCGTCAATGAAAATTATACAAGTCCCGTATTTCCTAAAGACACTTTGGGGATACCTCGGGGGTGCAGGGGGATTTTATGGGACCCTCCCGCCGGGAATTAAAAATCCCCCTGCGCGTACTTTGCCTACTTTCGTACAAGAACCGAAAGTAGGGGCCTGCCCGGCCTGAGGGCAGAGCTAACGATCAATTCCTACTTGCGGCGATGCACTAATGAAGCAGGCGGAGACTCCTTTCGACGCGCCGGGCGCGGACCATGCGGTCGGCACGCGCCTACGGCGACTCTTTCAGAAAATATTTCAATACTATTTGTTATATTAATTATAATCTATACTTAAAGCAAATAACCGTTTGTTTTACAGACGGAAAAGCATGGGTATATTCATGATCAGAATAATTGAGAACAGGGAGAAAACGATGGAATTCAACGAAAAGACCCTGAGCAGGAACGATATCTATGAAGGAAGAATCCTCAAATTTCACGTGGATAAGGTGGAGCTGATTAACGGCAGAACCTCCACCCGGGAGTGCGTCGACCACCCGGGCGGGGTCAGCGTCGCCGTGCTGACGGAAAAGAACGAAATTCTGTTTGTGCGCCAGTTCCGTTATCCCTATAAAGAGGTCGTTCTGGAAACGCCGGCGGGCAAGCTGGAACCCGGCGAGGATCCGTTTGAGGCGATGAAGCGCGAGCAGCTTGAGGAAACCGGAACCACCGGCTCCCGCTATATCGACATGGGAAAGCTTTATCCTTCCCCCGGTTACTCCAACGAGATCATTTATCTGTACGCCTGCCGTCTGGAAACCTCCGGCAAGACGCAGTTTGACGAGGACGAGTTTCTGGAGACAGAAAAAATCCCGGTAGACGAAGCGGTGCGCATGGTGATGAACGGGGAAATCCCCGATTCTAAAACGCAGGTGCTGGTTTTAAAAACCGCGCGGCTTTTGAAGGACGGAAAAATCTGAGGGGTGCGCCATGAAAAAGAAAAAAACCGCTGAGCTGAGCGAGCCGAAAAAACGTCTTATGATGTATCTGAGCCTTTGGGCCGCCTCCCTGTTTTTCGCCATCGGAAACCCGCAGGGAAGCTGGCTGCCCGTCGGCCTTGGGATCGGGCTGATCGTGGCGTACGCGCCCGAAGCCCTGCGCCGGCTGAAAGGCAGGAAAAGCGGTGCGGAAGCCGCCGCAGAGCCGGACGAGACAAAAAGCGGGGAAGAACAGAAAAAATGAATTGCCGTCCGGGAGCCGCGGTCCCCGGGGCGGCTCTTTTCTTTTATTTCCCGACTCTTTTCACATAGCCATCACATAAAGTTTATAAAATAGAATGGAAACATTCAAAAAAAGTTTACATTCCCGCCGCGCCGAATTGCTACAATAAAATGGCGTTACAGCGGGCTTTGTCCGCTGCAGATTGACGGCAAAGCCGCGCAGCCGCAAAATTGCAAAACCATTTTGCTTTCTGCGTTGGCTGCTCTTGCACGATTTGTCGCAATCTGCAGTTTGTCTACAACCTGCATCGGTCATGAAAATAATGGAAACATCAGGAGGGATCTGCATGATTGAGGTGAAAAACCTCTCGAAGCGCTACGGTCAGAACGTCGCTTTGAACAACATCAGCTTCTCGGTCGAAGAAGGAACCGTCGTCGGTTTTTTGGGGCCGAACGGCGCGGGGAAGTCAACCACCATGAACATTATTACCGGCTATCTGTCGGCCAGCTCCGGCTCGGTCACGGTCGGCGGGTACAGCACGCTGGACAATCCCAACGAAGTGAAAAAGCTGATCGGCTATATGCCCGAAATGCCGCCGCTTTACCCGGATATGACGGTGAAGGAATATCTTGATTTCCTTTTTGACCTGAAAAAAGTCACGCTCCCGCGCGAAAAGCACATCAGGGAAATCTGTACGCTGGTGAAAATCAACGAGGTGTACCACCGCCTGATCAATAACCTGAGCAAGGGCTACAAGCAGCGCGTCGGTTTTGCGCAGGCGCTGTTGGGCAATCCCCCTGTTCTGATCTTAGACGAGCCCACCGTCGGGCTTGACCCCAAGCAGATTATCGAAATCCGCAACCTGATTCACAATCTGGGCAAGAAACATACGATTATCTTAAGCTCCCACATCCTGCCGGAAATCCAGGCGGTCTGTGAGCGCATCATCATTATCAATAAGGGAACGCTGGTCGCGGACGGCACGCCGGAAAGCCTTTCCCAAAGCCTGAGCGCCGACCATAAGCTGATCGTCCGGATAGAGGGAAATGAGACCGACGTCAGAAACGCCCTGAAATCCGTCAAGTTTGTGGAAACCGTGCAGAGCTGCGGCGAAAAGGAGGCGGGCGTTTTCGAGTACGAGGTAGAGGCCCGCGACGGCCGCGATGTGCGCCGGGAGCTTTTCCGGGCGGCCGCGGCGAAAAATTACCCGATCCTGTCCATGTCCAACACCGGGCTCTCGCTGGAGGACGTGTTCCTGCGCCTGACCAGCGCGGCCTATACGAAGGACGTCGCCGCCGCTGAAACGATAACGGAAGGAGAGGAAGAAGGATGAGAGCGATTACGAAACGGGAGCTGAAGGCGTATTTCACCTCCCCCATCGGCTATGTCTGCGTCGCCATGATTCTGGCGCTGTACGGATATTATTTCTTTCAGGTGCTGATGCTGCGTTCCTCCTCCTATATTTCCAGCGTATACGCCACCATGTTTATCTGGAGCATGATGATTATTCCGATCATCACCATGCGCAGCTTCAGTGAGGAAATGCGCAACCGCACCGATCAGGCGCTTCTGACCGCGCCGGTGGGCGTCACCTCCATTGTGGCGGGCAAATTTCTGGCCGCGCTGGCCGTTTACGCCATTGCCATGGTCGGCACCCTGATTCCCGTGGCCGTGATCGGGCTGTTTTCCGCGCCGGAATGGGCGCTGGTTTTCGGGAACTTTTTCGGGTCCCTGCTGTACGGCGCGGCCATGATCTCCATCGGCATTTTTATTTCCTCGCTGACGCAAAGCCAGATCGTCGCCGCCATCGGCACGTTCGGCATTTCCATCCTTCTTCTGGTCGTGGATCAGCTTACCGGCCTTGTCAGCAATCCGGCCGCGGTCAAGCTGATCGGCTGGCTGTCCTTCAACACGCGGTACCAGCCGTTTACCAAAGGAATTTTTGATCTTTCAAGCATTGTCTTTTTCCTCAGCGTGATCGCGGTCTTTATTTTCCTGACCGCCCGCAAGCTTGAAAGCAGAAGATGGAGCTAAGGGGGTATGAAAATGAACAGGGATAACAATCAAGAAACAGAAAAGACCACTCCGGAAACCGAAGCCGCCGAAGAGGCCGCGGCGGAACAGACGGAGCCTGCCGCCGGGGAACCCGCCGGAAAGGAAAACATTGACTCCGAAACGGAAGAGGCCGACGCCGCCAATACGCCGGAAGAGCCGGAAGAAAAGAAGAAAAAAGGCAGATTGACCGAAAAGGTCGGCGCGTACACGAAAAGCACAAAATTCCGCCGCGGCGGAATTTCCACCGCGTTTACCGCCGGGTTCCTGATCGTCGTCATTCTTATCAATGTGATCGTAAGCGTGCTGGCGCAGCGGTACCCGTCCATGAATCTGGACCTGACAAAAAATAAAGTGAATACCCTCTCCGCTCAGGCGGCGGAAATCGTCTCCAAGGTGAACGTGCCGGCCACCATCTATATTATGGCGACACAGGCGCAGACAAAGGGAGACCAGCTTCTGTCAGAATACGGCATCAAGTACAGCCAGGTCGGGGAGCTCGCCGAGAAAATCGCCGAGAAAAATACCAATATCAAGGTGGAGTATATGGACCTTGATAAGAATCCGACCTTCGCAAGCACCTATAAAAACGACAATCTGACCGCGGGCGACGTGCTGGTCAAGACGGACAAACGCTACCGCGTGCTCGCCTACACCGACCTGTTCAACGTGCAGTACGGCGCGGACGGCGTGTCGACGGAAACCTATTCCATGGTGGACAGCGCGCTTGCTTCCGCCCTCAACTCCGTGATCGCGGACACCGTCGCGATCGCCTCGTTCGACACGGGCCACAGCGAGCAGCTGGAAACGGCCACCTATAAAAAGCTGCTGGAAAACAACAGCTTTGAAACGAAGGATTTCAACCTGCTGACGGACGCGATTCCCGACAATACCCGTCTGGTGGTTCTGGGCTGCCCCGCCACCGACTATACCGACGCGGAGCTGAAAAAGCTGGATACCTTCCTGAGCAGCGCCGCAATCCCAGGCGACCGTTCCCTGCTGATTACCTTCCATCCCAGCCAGCAGGCCATGCCGAAGCTCGCCGCTTTCCTGAAGGAATGGGGCATCGAGGTGCCGCAGGCCGTGGTTGTGGAAAGTGACCAGAGCAAATACTATACCGACGACCCAAGCTATATTCTTTCCACCGTGCAGACGGGGATCAGCTTGGGCGGACAGTCGGATTACGGTTACTTTACCACCCCGCAGTCCAACCCGGTCAATCTTCTGTTTGAAACCAGAGGGACCAAAACGACTTACTCGCTGGCGAAGTCCAACGATTCCTGCTATCTGGTGGACAACAATACCAAGGCGGACGATACTCCGCAGAAAACCGCATATAATACGGCGGTGCTTTCACAGGATAAGGTGCAGGCCGGGGCGAAGGAATACAAGACGAATGTGATCGCGCTGGGCAGCACCACCATGTTTGCCGGGGAGATCCTGGGCGCGAGCACCTTCGGCAACGCGAAATACGTGGTCGACCTTTCCCGCTACGCGACCGGTACCACCAATTCCGCCACCGCCATTACGCAAACCTCCGTACAGACCAATGTTTCCGATATTACCCTGAGCGCCGAAATGAGCGTCCTGCTCGGCATCGGCGTGTTTACCCTGCTGATCCCATTGCTCGTAGCCATTGCCGGCGTTTGTGTGTACCGCAAGAGGAGGCGCCTGTAAGATGAAAACCAGCACAAGAAATCTGGCAATTGTCGCCGGCTGTATCGTGGTGCTCGGCGGAGTGGCCGCCGTCCTGCTGACGACGGGGGATAAACAGGAGACCGCTTCTTCCGAGACTTCCGCTTCGACCATCGAGCTTGTCTCCAAAACGAGCCAGGATATCGTCTCCATGTCCGTAAAAAATAAAAAAGGCGGTTATACGCTCGTCCCGGTTGAAAAATCGGATACCGCTTCGTCCGCCGCCTCCGGCACCGCGGCGGAAATCACCTATCTGGTCAAAGAGCTCGGCGGCGTGCCGATCAACAGCGCCGCCGCCTCTCAGGTTGTGCAGAACGGGTTCAGCCTTGTCGCCACCAAGAATCTGGGGATTGTCAGCGACCTGGGCGAATTCGGCCTGAAGGACCCTCAGGCCACCGTGGAAGTCGCTTTCAAGGATGGAAGCACCTATAATTATAAAATCGGGAATCCCTCCGCCACGGACAGCAGCGCGTACTATATGTGCGGCGAAAATTCCGACAACGTATACATCGTCAGCATTGACGGCGGGATTCTGGAAAGCAGGATCTATTTCGTCAGTAAGACCGTGATGGCGGTTACCAGCAGCAGCGGCGTAAATGACTTTACAAAAATAACGCTGAGCGGCACGAATTTTCCGCAGCCCGTCACCGTGGAGAAGAGCGGGACAGAGAGCGTGATTACCTCCCCGGTCAGCGCGCCCACGGACACCGAAAAGCTCGGCGCGGTCGAGTCGGCGCTGACGGACCTGACCGCGGACTCCGTCGAGGCCGTGAACCCCGACGCCGCGGCGCTGAAAAGCTACGGGTTTGACAAACCCGTAGCGATTGCCGATTTTACGGTAAACAAGGAAAGCTATCGGCTTCTGGTCGGCGCAAAGAAGGATTCTTCCTATTATGTAAAGCTTGACAAGGTGGACGCCGTGTATCTGGTCAAGGCGGAAAGCCTTGACGCGTGGGTCAGCGCGGACGCGTTCGCGCTCCGCAGCAAGGACATCCTCAAGCCCGACATCACGGCGGTAAAATCTCTTTCCGTGACGGCGGGCGGCACGGTCCTGACCTTTGCCGTCGCCAGAACCAAGGATGAAACGAAATCCACCCAGGATAAAACCGAATACGCCTATGCGGTCACCGGAACCGGCGGGAAAAAGCTGAACTATGAGAAAAACTATACCGCGTATTTTCAGCAGGCCACGGGAATCCAGCTTCTGGAAGCGGCGAACGCTGCGCCAGCCGGAACTCCGGAACTGAAGCTGGAATATACCTATTTTGACAAAAGCGGGACGGACACGGCCGCGTTTTACAGGACCGGAGACCGGCTTTACACCGCGGTGGTGAACGGCGCGGTGTACGGGATCGTAACGCAGGACGACGTTCAGAAAATTTTGACCGGCGCGAAAACGCTGCAGGACGAAGCATAACGGATACAGAAAGAGGGCTTCTCCTCTTTTTGTCTCCCCCTTTGAGGGGGCTGGCAGGCAAAGCCTGACTGAGGGAGTTTTTAGATATTTTAAGGCGGGGAGCATTGCTCCCCGCCCTATTAATTGTCCAGCTTCTTTTTTAAGGTCTCCGGGTTCGCGGCGTAGATCAGCGCGTTTTCCCGGGAGATTTTTCTTTCCCGGTAAAGCCGGAGCAGATCCAGGTCCATGGCCACCATGCCCTCGCTGCCGGATGAATAGATGGTGTTGTCGATCTGGTGCACCTTGGATTCGCGGATCAGGTTGCGGATAGCCGGATTGACCAGCATAATTTCAAACGCGGGGATCAGCCCGCCGTCCAGCGTGGGAACCAGCTGCTGGGAAACCACCGCCTGCAGCACCATGGAAAGCTGCACGCGGATCTGCTGCTGCTGGTTGGGCGGGAACACGTCGATAATCCGATCGATGGTGTTGGCCGCACCCACCGTGTGCAGGGTGGAAAGCACCAGCTGGCCGGTTTCCGCCGCGGTCATCGCGGTGGTGATCGTTTCATAGTCGCGCATTTCCCCCAGCAGAATAACGTCGGGCGCCTGCCGCAGGGCGGCGCGCAGCGCCCGCACATAGCTTCGGGTGTCGTGGGCGAGCTCGCGCTGGCTCACGATGCTTTTATCGTGGCGGTGCAGGTATTCGATCGGGTCCTCTATGGTGATGATGTGGCTGTTTCGCGTATGGTTGATCTTATCGATAATACACGCGAGCGTGGTGGACTTTCCGCTGCCCGCCGAGCCGGTAATCAGCACAAGGCCCTTTTTGATTTTGTTTAAATCGATCACCGTATCGGGAATGTGCAGGACCTTGGGGTCGGGCAGCCGGAAAGCGACCACCCTCAGCACCGCGGCCATGGACCCCCGCTGCAGATAGGTGTTGCAGCGAAAGCGGCACAAGCCCTCTATGGAAAAGGAAAAATCGTCGTCGCCGCTTCTCAGAAACGGCTGAATGTCCCGGCCGCTGCCGAGCGAATAGATTTCCTCAATGCATTTTTTCGTATCCTCCGGCTTCAGCCGGTAGGAATTAAGGCCGTCGATGCCTACCGGATGGATGCGGTCGCTCGTCTTAAAGGAAAGGGGGCAGCCCGATATGATAAAAATATCCGATACGTTCTCCTCCACGGCCCTTTTCAGAATTTCAGTAATATTAAATTCCATGCAATCACTCCATTGCGCTTATTGGGCGCTGTTGCCCTGCCAAAGCTCCAGCGTATCGCCGCCGTCGCTTTCAAGCGCCTGGGGCGTCAGTTTTCTTTCCGTAATCCGGTACCGCTCCGCGTCGTCAAAGGCGCCGACGGCCAGCCGCGTTTCGATCTGCCTGCCCGCGCCCGCGTCGGCCAGAAAGCGAACGTTCAGCGGGTCCCCGTCGGAAGGCTCCACCGTGACCCCGTCAAGGCGGGTGAGCAGCATCTGGGCAAAGCTGCGGTAACAAACGGCCTTTTTCTGCTCCGCAGACGCGCTGCCTGCCAGGATTTCCGTTACTGATCGTAATTCAGAACGGTTTTTATACTGATTGTATTCGCTTAACTGCGTAAGGGAGATTCCGTCCGCGGCCTTCGCGGCGTTTTCCTTTGCGCTCAGAAGCGCTTCGTCTATTTTCTGGAGCTTCTGCTCCGCAATAGCGGTTGCGGCGTAGTAGTTTTCAACCGTTTCCGCGTTTTTGGTGGAAATCTTGTTGTCCGCGTTCGCGGTCACGTAGGAAAGGATGCCGAAGGTGGTCAGGCAGAGCACGACAAAAATCATCAGGATGGAAGACGCGCCCACACCCAAATGAACAGTTCCTTTTCTTCTCACACGGGCACCTCCTCAGCTTTCGGGCAGATATTTTGCGGAGCTCAGCGAATAAATACGGTTGTCGCCGCCGCTCCGGCGGCGGCTGACGGAAACGCTCACGCTGACCATGGTCCCTCCGCCGGAGGGCGTTTTTTTCAGGGTGACGTCGGCAACGTAGCGCGGGTCGGTATCCGTCCGGTTCCAGTCGCGGTCGTAAAGGATGCGATAGCTTCCGCCGTTTTCCTGCTTTGCGGTTTTCAGCGCCTCGGGCAGCTGATCGGGCGAAGAGAGGGAACGGACCTGCTCCGCGATATTTTCCGCCTGAATCACCGCGACGCTCAGGTCGCTGCTCTGCCGCGCGCGGTTGTCGGCCTGCACAAAAAGCTGCAGGGTCACCGTGACGGAAACGGCGAAAAACAGGATGACCAGAATGATCTCCACAAAAAAGCTGTTGACCTGTACCGCGTTCCGTTTCATTCCATCACCCGCTTTATGTAAGGGAAAGGCTGAGCGCGAGCGCGCGGCTGTTTTCGCCGCTGACCGAAAGGCTCAGCCGGTTCCCGTCTTTCTCCATGGAAAAGGAGGACACCGGCGTAATCCTGTCGCCGCTGCCTGCGCTGAAGCCGTTTTCAGCGCTTGTGAAATATTCCATCAGATAACCGTCGTGATAGTAAATGTAGGTCTTGTACTCCCGTCCGCTGAAATCGGAGCGGATCACCAGCGTCTGCCGCCCGTCCAGGGTCTCCACGGAAACGTCGCGGCTGTCCGCCGAGTGAATCTTATTGGTGACATAGGAAAGGGTGGCGCGCGTTTCATTGTTGCTGTCCATTTTCCCCACGATCCCGCGGTAAACATTTGCCCCGATCAGCACCAGAAACAGGGAACAGACCGCGAACAGGCAAAAAATCAGCAGGATGAAAACGGTGTGGACGGAATGGGTATTTCTGCTGTTCAATCTGGATCCCTCCCCGTTAAGATTCGGCGCCTTTCTCCAGCACCCTCACCGAGGGCATGATGTTGCTGCCCGCCGTTTCATACTGGACGACGTATTTGCCGTGGTCGATTTCAATTCCGTAGTGGTCTTCCAGATACTGGATATCCGGGGGGTAAAACCCCTCCACCGCATAGCAGTTGACAATGGCTTTCTGTACGGCCGCGCGGGTCACGCGCAGCTTTTCCTCGCTGTTCGCGCGAAGGGCGCCGCTCAGGCCGGACCAGAAAAGGGACAGCAAAGCGCAGAAGAGAAGGACGGAAAGCAAAAGGTCCCTGTAAGCGAATTTCTTTTTGTAAAGCCGCAAGCGATCGTCCCCTTTCCCCTAACCGATCGACGACATGATTCCCATCAGCGGAAGCATGACGGAAAGCAGGATCGCGCCGATAATGATCGACAGCGCCGCGACCATGGCGGGCTCTATCACGGAAACCGCGCGGCTGACGGATTCGTCCGCGTCCTCGCTGTAAATCTCCGCCAGATGGCGCATCACGGAATCAAGGCTGCCGGTTTTGCAGCCGATGCGCACCATGCCCGAATAGATGCCGGGAAAAATATCCGCTTCGCTCAGCGCCTGTGTAAAGGAGGAGCCGACGCTCATCAGCGCGCGGCAGCGGTCCACCTTTTCGGCGACCGCCCGGCTGCTCAGAATGCCGGGAACCAGCCCCAGCGCCTGTTCGGTATCGTATCCGCTGGAAAGCAGCATGGAAACGGCCGACGCGAAGCGCGCCAGCGCGATTTTTTCCGAAAGCTGCCTTGTCAGCGGGAAATTGCTTAAAAAGCCGGTCATCCACCGGTATCCCTTTTCCGTTTTATAAAGAATCAGCGCGGCCAGAAGGAATACGGAAAGCAGGAAAATCAGGGCCAGCGCCCAGCTGCCGATCACGCTGCCCGCGCGCATCACGGCGGCGGCCGCGTCGGAAACGTCGCTGCCCATGTCCAGAAAAACCTCGTTGAAAACAGGAAGGACCTTGATGACCAGAACGGAAACGACCGCCGCCATCATCAGGACAAGGATAAACGGATACAGAAGCGCGCCGCGCACCGAGCTGCGCAGCCTGTCGTCGCGCTCGTAGTAGAGAGCCAAAGCCTCCAGCACATTGTCGAGGTTGCCCGCCTTCTCGCCGATATTCACCATGTTGACCATGTATTTCGGAAAAGCGCCGGTGCTGTTCAGCGCAAGGTACAGCGAGCCGTTCTGCTCCACCGCCGCCTGGATCCGGTGGATCAGCTCCCGTCCCTTTTCATCCGCAATATTTTCGCTGATCGTGCCGATGCCCTCCCGCAGGGGGATTCCCGCCCGCAGCAGAAGAACCACCTGGGAACAGAAGAGAGAAACGTCGCCCGAGGAAAGAGGCTTTGTTTTACGCTGGCTGACAGCCGGGTTTTGATCCATGGTTCATCCTCCAAACCGCCGATTGGCTTTTTTGTTCCGATTCCCCGCCGTTAATAGTATTTTTCCGCCGTATAGGTTCCGGCGGACTGTCCGGCCGCGGCAAAAGTGGAATCGTAGCGCTTCCACCCGTCCAGATAAATCTCGTTCCAGGCGTGGTATCCTACGCTGGTGTTGCCGATGATCAGCCGCGTAGGGATTCCCTGCGCGCGGCACATGGCGGCCATCAGCGCCGCGTAGTCGAAGCAGATGCCCGTTCCGGCGGACAGCGTGCTGTCCACATTGGGCAGATAGCCCGCTTTTACGCTGCGCGCCTTCTGATAATCGTACTTGATGGCTGAGGTAATAAATTGATAAATGGCAGAGACCTTCTGCGCGTTGCCGGCGGCCGAAGCGCAAAGGCTTTTCGCCTTGGCCACCGCCGCGGAGGAAGCGCCGTAACTGACGTACTGGTTGGGGTAAAGCGTATACCCCCAGCCCGAAACGGAAGCGCTCAGCTCCGTGGAGCAAAGCTCGGCGTAGCTGTTCCCCGAAACATTTTCCATAAACCGCACTTTATAGGTACCGCTGCCGCTCTGCAGGGGAAGGGCGGCATAAGCGCCGTTTCCCGCAAGGTTGTACTGGTAATAGGAGGAACCGCCGTTGAAATAGACCAATACCTTGATGACCGAGGAACCGCTGTAGCGTACCATGACATAGCCCTGCCCGGCGTTGCTGTAATCGACCGAAGCGCCGCTTTTGCTGAAAACCTCCGTGCCGGGGGCCTGCGGCATCTTCGCCGTGACGGCGGGCATCGGCTTTGCGGCGGGGGCCGGGGCCGCCTTGGGCGGCAGGGACGAACTCATTACGACCGTTTCGGAAGAGGGGTTCAGGACCTTGGAAACAAGACCCTGTTTGGAAGAGGACTCCGGTTCCGACGGTACGGAGGAGGATTCCGCGGCTGAAGAGGAACCGTCCCCGGAAGAGGAAGCTTCCCCGGAGAAAATGTCCCGTGAGGAAGACGGAACCGAAACGGCGCCGGACTCCGCGGGAAAACTTACGGAGGAAGAAACCGGCGCCGGAGCGCTGCCGGGGGATTGCCCGGCACAGGCGGACAGCAGAAACGCGAGCAAAAACACAAGGAATATGGATTTGTATTTCCGCATGTCGTCCCTCCCCTCAGCCCGGTTTCAAATCGCTTACTCCGCTGAATCGAGCGCGTTGATTCTGGTGGAAATTTTCACATTGTCCCTGCGGTACCGGAAACGGAATTTTTGCAGGATACGGTCCACCACCATTTCCGCGTTTTCGTAGCTGATGAGGGGCAGCATCACGATAAACTGTGTGGCACTGTAGGAAGCGACCGTGTCCCCCTTGCGCAGGCTGTCCATAATCGTGGCTTTCAGCCGCTCGGAAGCCAGCTTGGCGACCCGCGGCTTCGGCAGCTCGCCGTCCAGGCCGCTGATGGTGAACAGAACAATAAAGACCGAGCTTCCGGTGCGCGCCACCGAACGCGCCTGAATCCGGTAGATGGATTTGAATACGTCGTAATCGCAGTAGTACGCGCCTTCCACGGCGGAAGCTTCTTTCAGGTCGTTCTTAATGACGCCCAGGTCCATTTCCACGTTGTTGATGCTGTTGACCAGCTGCTTATACAGCGCGCGCATGGATTCGGAGATATCCACGCCCAGCTCCTTGTAAAACAGGTCGATCACATGGTTGTAATGGTCCAGCGCCTTGTTGCGCTGGCCGGTGGAAAGGTAGCCGAACAGAAGCATCTTGTGGATGGATTCCTCAAGCGGGGAATAAATCAGCGCGTTTTCACAGATCCGGGTCACCTCGCCGAAACGGCGAAGGTCAATCAGCAGCCCGCAGCAGCGCAGCACGCACCGATTGTAAAGGTTCGCGTAGTACGCGCCGGCGGAAATCACCCAGTTGCTGTAGGCCGATTTGGGCAGGAACTCCCCGCAGTAAAGCTGAAGGGCGGCTTGAAACGCCCGTACCCGTTCGTCCTGCGTTTTGGAAACGTCGCTCCCCAGCCGGTAAAACTCCGTAAGCTGTTCCGTGTCGATCAGGCAGGAATAACTGTTGTTCCACGAATAGGTATTGTGGATATACTGAATGTACTCCGCCCTGTCGTTTCCCGAAAGTCCCTTTAAAAGTTCCCGGGCCCGGTAAACAAGGTTTTTCAGAGCGTTCAGCGGGTCGTTGCATTGATTATCCGGCCACAGCACTTCCACCAGCTTTTCGGTGGAATTCTCCTTATGCCGGTTCGCGATCAGGTATTGAATCAGCATCCACACCCTTTTGGTGCGGCCTTTCAAGTTGGTAAGCTGATTGCCGTTGATGGTTATGGAAAATTCGCCCAGCATTTTGACCTGAATCTGTTCCTGTGCAACAACGTCGGGCCGCATAAGCGCTCATCCCCTTCCGAAAAGATCAACCGGAATATATATAATTATGGTAACACATGGAAATCAAATTGACAAGGAAAATTTGATACAGGAAAACCTATATTTTTACAAAAAAGAAGCATCCTCCGTCAGGAGGACGCTTCTTTTTCGACTTCATCCAGCACGATCGCGCCGGTTTCTCTCGTTCGGTTCATATCGATGACGCGCTGGTTCCGGCTCCCCCGGAACACAAGGGTCAGGTCCTTCTGCTCCTGCAGGAACGGCCCGTCGATCAGCACGTCGGTTTCCCGCAGCAGCGCGTCGGTGCCCGGGTCGTGCCGCGCGCAAAGCTGCTCATAGGTATAGCCCGTAAAGACGGTCAGATCCAGCTTTCTTGCGTGAATCCGCCCGGCCAGCTCCGCCAGCGGCTTCGGCTGGGAAAAAGGCTCCCCTCCGCTGAAGGTCACGCCCTTCAGGAGCGGGTTTTCACAGATTTC
This sequence comes from Caproiciproducens lactatisolvens, assembly GCF_052443335.1. Lineage (NCBI taxonomy): Bacteria > Bacillati > Bacillota > Clostridia > Eubacteriales > Acutalibacteraceae > Caproiciproducens > Caproiciproducens lactatisolvens. The sequence continues at coordinate 25,509 of NZ_CP195750.1, forward strand.
GGCGAACAGGTCGTCAATGTCCGCCCATCTTCCGCCGTTAAAATCGTGGGACTGCGGGTTGTGGCAGCCGGGGCAGCGGTGGGGGCAGCCCTGTGCAAACACCACATAGCGGAAGCCCCTTCCGTCCACGATCGACTCCGGCTCGATCCCGCAGATTTTCAGCTTAGAGCCCATGCTTCACTCTGTCCCTTTCCTCCGCGCGCTTCGCGTTGTTCCACCGGTCGGTGGTGCCGACCAGATACCCGGTGATCCGGCGGATCCGCTCAAATTTGGGGCCGCCGTCGTTTTCGGTGCGGTGGCATTTGGGGCATTCGTTGTCGATAATCCCGTTGAAGCCGCAGACCGGGTCGCGGTCGACCGGGTGGTTCACCGAACCGTAGCCGATGCCGTGTTCCTTCATGCAGCGGATCACCGCTTCAAAGGCGTCGGTATTTTTGCAGGTGTCGCCGTCCAGCTCCACATAGCTGATGTGGCCCGCGTTGGTCAGCGCGTGGTAAGGCGCTTCCAGCTCGATTTTCCGAAACGCCCTGATCGGGAAATAGACGGGCACATGGAAGGAGTTCGTGTAGTATTCGCGGTCGGTAACGCCCGGAATTTTGCCGTATTTCTTCTGGTCAATGCGCACGAAGCGGCCGGAAAGCCCTTCCGCCGGAGTGGCAAGCAGGGTGAAGTTCAGGCCGGTTTTCGCCGATTCGTCGTCCATCCGCTTTCTCATATAGGAAACGATTTCAAGGCCGAGCTTCTGGCTTTCCGCGCTTTCCCCGTGATGCTTGCCGGTCAGCGCTTTCAGCGTTTCGGCAAGGCCGATAAAGCCCATGCTCAGGGTGCCGTGCTTCAGGACCTCCTCCACACTGTCCTGCGGGTCGAGCTTTTCGGAGTCGATCCAGACGCCCTGCCCCATGAGGAACGGATAGTTGTATACCTTTTTGGAGCACTGGATTTTGAAGCGGTGCATCAGCTGGCGGATGACGAGGTCCATCCGTTTGTCCAGCGTATCATAGAAAGCCCTGAGGTCGCCCTTCGCCTCGATCGCGATGCGGGGAAGGTTCAGCGAGGTAAAGCTCAGGTTTCCGCGTCCGCAGGTGACTTCCTTCGTCCTGTCGTGAACGTTGCCCATGACGCGGGTGCGGCAGCCCATATAGGCCACTTCCGTGTTATAGTCGCCTTCTTTATAATACTGCAGGTTGAACGGCGCGTCGATAAAGCTGAAATTCGGGAACAGGCGCTTTGCGCTTACCTTGCAGGCCAGCTTGAACAGGTCGTAGTTGGGGTCGCCCTCGTTGTAGTTAACGCCCTCTTTTACCTTGAAAATCTGTACGGGGAAAATCGGCGTTTCGCCGTCGCCCAGCCCGGCGGAGGTGGCGTTCAGCAGGTTGCGGACGACCATGCGCGCTTCCGGCGAGGTGTCGGTGCCGTAGTTGATGGAAGAGAACGGGACCTGCGCGCCCGCGCGGGAATTCATGGTGTTCAGGTTGTGAATCAGCGCCTCCATCGCCTGGTAGGTCGCCGACTCGGTGTTGCCGGTGCCGGTCTTTACGGCGTACCGGTGCGCGCGCGCGGCTTCCTCTTCGGAGATTTCTTCAAAGCCGTTTTTCTTCTGGTGCTCCGGAAGGTAGGCTTTCAAAGCCTCGCCGTACCGGCCGGCGGCGGAAAGCGTAATGTCCGTGCCCAAATCCGCCCGGACGGCTTTGACCAGCGCGTCGGCGTCTGCTTCCTTCATGCCGTTCGCAACCTGGAAAAACTGGGAAAGCGCTTTGAAATAAGCCTTCCGGAAGGTTTTGGCGACGCCCGGCGCCAGGGAATAATCGAAATTCGGAATGGACTGCCCGCCGTGCATCTCGTTCTGGTTGGCCTGAATCGCAATACAGGCCAGCGCGGCGTAGGAGCGGATGTCGTTCGGCTCGCGCAGCGCGCCGTGGCCGGTGCAGAAGCCGCCCTTGAACAGCTTGATCAGATCGATCTGGCAGCAGGTTTCCGTCAGCATATAGAAGTCCTCGTCGTGGATATGGATGTCGCCGTCAATGTGCGCGGCGGCAATATCCTTCGGAAGGACGTAGTTGTTGATAAAATATTTGGAACCTTCGGAGCCGTATTTCAGCATGGTCCCCATGGCGGTGTCCGCGTCGATGTTCGCGTTTTCGCGCTTGATATCGGCGTCCTTCGCGTCGCGGAAGGTCAGCTCCTTGTAGATATCCATCAGGTCGCCCTCGGCCTGGCGGATTTTGGCGTGCTCCGCGCGGTAGAGGATGTAAGCCTTCGCGGTTTTGGCGTAGTCCGCGGCGATCAGGGTTTCCTCCACCGTATCCTGTACCTGCTCGACGGTGGGGACGCTGTCGCCCTGAAAAGATTTGACCACCTTGCCCGTCAGCCGGTCAAGGACGGGCGCGCCCATCTCTTCCTCCGCGACCGCCTGATTGGCTTTATAAATCGCATTGCGAATTTTTTCTTTATCGAACGCCACGACCACACCGTTGCGCTTCTGTATTTTGACAGCCATTTCGAAACATTCCTTTCAAAGCAAATCAAAGCAAAAATTCCGTAATTTGCCCTTTTTTTCAGTGGATACTTTGAATTTTACCGCAATATTGTGTGCTTGTCAACAATATATTGTGTTAAATTTTTAATTATTGGAATTATTACACTATATGTACCATTTTGATACAAATGTAGAAAAAAGTCGGAATCAGGCGCAAAAAGCCCCCCTTCCGGGGGGGCCAAAAAGTGACGGTAAAGTCGATTCTTCTCCTCTTTTGGCTCCCTCTTTGAGGGAGCTGGCAGGCGCAGCCTGACGGAAGGAGTTTTCACTCCCTCCGGCGTGCCAAGCACGCCACCTCCCTCACGGAGGGAGGCTTTCGTTGGCTTGCCCCCCTTCCGGGGGGCGGTATTTTTGCAAAGGGAACTGCCGTTACCGCAGAATCGCGTCGATCTCGCGGATCTCCTCTTCCGAGAAATCCAGATTGTTCAGCGCGCCAATATTTTCTTCCAGCTGGGAAACGCGGCTGGCGCCGATCAGCACGCTGGTCATCACCGGCTGGCGCAGCACCCACGAAAGGGCGAACTGCGCGGTGGTCTGGCCCCGGCGCGCCGCCAGCTTGCCGAATGCCACGACCTTTTCAATGGTTTCGGGCGTAATGCGGTCCTTGTTCAAAAAGGCGGAAGCCCCCGCAGCGCGGGAATCCTGCGGGATGCCGTTGTTGTATTTTCCGGTCAGAAGGCCCTGAGCCAGCGGGCTGAACGCGGTCGCGCCCATGCCGCAGCCGGAAAGCGCCTCAAACAGCCCGTCCCGCTCCACCTTTCTGTCCAGCAGGCTGTAGCGCGACTGGCAGATCAGGCAGGGAACGCCCATCTCCTTTAAGAGGGAAGCGGCTTCCTTTGCCTTATCGGGGCTGTAGTTGGAAATCCCGGCGTAAAGCGCCTTGCCGCTCTTAACCGCGTGCGCGAGCGCGCCCATGCTTTCTTCGAGCGGGGTCTCCGGGTCCATGCGGTGATGATAGAAAATATCCACATAGTCAAGCCCCATCCGTTTCAGGCTCTGGTCAAGGCTTGCGAGCAGGTACTTGCGGGAGCCGAAATCGCCGTACGGGCCGGGCCACATGGTATAGCCCGCTTTGGTGGTGATGACCATTTCGTCGCGGTAGGGGTGCATGTCCTCCTTCATCAGGCGGCCGAAGGTCTCCTCCGCGCTGCCCGCCGGGGGACCGTAGTTGTTGGCGAGGTCAAAAACGGTAATACCAAGGTCAAACGCGCGGCGGGTGACCGCGCGGGCGGTTTCGTACTGGTCGTAGGTGCCGAAATTGTGCCAGTAGCCGAGCGAAACGGCACTCAGCTTCAGGCCGCTTTTGCCGCAGCGGCGGTACTGCATCTGCGTATAGCGCGTTTCCTCCGCGATGTAAGGGGGAACCAGGGTGTATCGCTCCATCTTATTTCTCTCCTTTGATTTGTTTTGAGGCCCAGGCGCACAGAAGCTCCACCGCGGGAATCAGGTCGCCTCCGGCGGGGGTGATCCGGTATTCCACCTTCGGCGGAATCTGCTGGAACTGCTGGCGTATAATCAGCCCGGAGGCCGTCAGCTCGCGTAGGCTCTGGCTGAGCATCATGTCGGTGATCGGGGGAATCTGCTGCTTGATTTCGCCGTAGCGAAGGCTTGTGCCGCCGCGCAGCGCCCACAGAATCCGGAGCTTCCATTTGCCGCCCACCGCGGTCAGCGCATACGAAAGAGGGTCCTCGGAAGATTCCTCCGCCGCGCCTTCCCGAATTTTTTCCGCGGACTCCTGCTTTGACTCCGGGCGCTTTGCGCGCTTCTTTTTCTTTTCCTTGTCTTTTTTCATGTCCTGCCTCCGACGCTTCGGATCATCGGCACAGCCGCAATTTTACCACGCGGGTTCCAGACGCCCGATTTTCAAGACTGCCCCACTCAATAATATTGAGTATATCATGAATAATAAGCATATCATAGCACCGTCAAAGCGGATTGTAAACAAAAATGTGTTACCGGGTTCCCGCCTCCATCTGAATGGGTACGAAAAGGGAAGCGGCGGCGCGCAGCAGAACGACGCACCCGACGGAAAGCACCGGGTTCGCGGAAAAAAACATTGCCATGCACGCCGCACCTCCGGTCAGGAACAGCAGCGCACAGGCTTTGCCTTCCCCCATCCGGCCGACCAGCCGGTGGGAACGCGCGGCGAAGAGCCCGGCGACAATCACGGGAATATACAGCAGGCCCATGGTTTCCGGGCGGATTCCTCCGCGCTGGTATTGGAGCTGGTTAAGGAAAACCGTAATCGTCTGGCTGCACTCCGCAAACAGCGCCGCCGCCAGTAAAAACCATAAAAAAGTTTTCTGGTTTTTCAGGGTGGCGAACATCCCGAAAACCTGTTTGCGGAAATTTTTGGAGTTTTCAACATGGTTTTCCACTTCTGTTGAAAAGATTGTTAAAAGGAGCGAGAACCCGTAGCTGAAAACCGTAAAAAGCGCGGACAGGGAACTGTTTCCGTGCAGAAAAAGGGAAAATACTGTCGAAGCCAGCAGAGTTCCGGCGGAACCCATGGCGGAATAAATGCCGAATACCCGAAGGGAATCGGCCTTTCCTGCCGAAAGGTAGAGAAACGCGCTGTCGCAGCCGGAAAGGCCGCTGATCACCACGGCAAGGATCAGCCGCTCCAGCAGGAACATGCCGAAGCCGGCCGCCTGCCAGAAGACGATTTTTGATACAAAATAGAAAAAGTTACAAATCAGCAGGGTCCGGCGGTATCCGATGCGTTCCGCCAGAAAGCCCCATGGAAGCTCAAGCGCAAGGCTGACCACCATGCTGATGCTTTCGATCAGCGTGATCTCAAAAATCCCCAGCCCGCGCTCCTGCCGGTACAGCGTGGCAATGGGTGCGTAGAACACCATGCCCTGAAGCAGGGCGACGCCGTACAGCAGATAAACATTCCTTTTATTCAAAGAAAAAACCTCCCGTCTGAATCCGGACACAAAAATCAGGCCCATTGAAAAATTTGGGCCGGATTTTCCTGCCGAAAATCAAATCGGAAGGTTTTCCACTGGCTGTCCTTTTTGTGTGGAAAAGTTTTGAACTTTTAAACGGCGGTCACGCTTCGCTTTGGAGAAGACACAGCCGCAGTAATCCTGCCGGTACAGGTTGTATTTTGTCGAAAGCGCGATGGAACGCTGGTAGCCGTTTTTCTTTTTGAAGTCGGAATACAGGTAGCGCACGCCGGATTCCTTTTCCAGCTGTGCGCCGATGGCGTTCAGTTTTTCCGCGTTTTTGTACGGGCTGATGGAAAGGGTGGTCGTAAAGCAGTCGAACCCGCCCTCTTTTGCCGCCTGAGCGGCTTCCCGCAGCCGCAGGGCATAGCAGGAAAAACAGCGTTCGCCGCCCTCCGGCTCGTCCTCGCGCCCCTTCGCAAGGGCGAAAAAGCGGCCGGTGTCGTAGCTTCCCTCCAGGAAGGAAACGGGGTTCTTCACCGGGAGCGCCGCGATCAGACGCTTCACTTCCTCCACGCGTTTGCGGTATTCGTCCTCCGGGGAAATGTTGGGGTTGTAATAAAACAGCGTGATCCGGAAATAGTCCGAAAGGTATTCCAGCACATAGCTGCTGCACGGCGCGCAGCAGGCATGCAGCAAAAGGGAGGGCGTTTCGCCGTGCAGGCCGGCGATCACAGCGTCCAGCTGCTTCTGATAGTTGATTTTGACCATGGTGCCCTCCTTTTCTGTCTTTGGGTAAAGGTTTTGCTTTCCCGTACTGCCATCAATGAAAACCATAGTAGTAGTCAGCCGACGGGTTTGGACTCCCTCAGTCAGGCTGCGCCTGCCAGCTCCCCTGCTAAGGGAGTTGTTTCGGAGTGCTCCGAGACCGATTCAACATGTAACTGTCTGAGAGCGCCGCCGTAGGCGAGTGCCGACCGCATGGTCCGCGCCCGGCGCGTCGAAAGGAGTCTCCGCCTGCTTCATTAGTGCATCGCCGCAAGTAGGAATTGATCGTTAGCTCTGCCCTCAGGCCGGGCGGGCCCCTACTTTCGGTTCTTGTACGAAAGTAGGCAAAGTACGCGCAGGGGGATTTTTAATTCCCGGCGGGAGGGTCCCATAAAATCCCCCTGCACCCCCGGGGTATCCCCAAAGTACCTTTGTGTGGCACGATACTGTGTTGGTTTTCATTGACGAAGGCACGGAAAAGCGAGCATTAAACTCCCTCAGTCAGGCTGCGCCTGCCAGCTCCCCTGCTAAGGGAGTTGTTTCGGAGTGCTCCGAGACCGATTCAACATGTAACTGTCTGAGAGCGCCGCCGTAGGCGACTGCCGACCGCATGGTCCGCGCCCGGCGCGACGGAGGGAGTTACTCCTTTGCTTCATTATAACAGGTTATAGGATTTGCTACAATATTTCCATTATGATAAAAACCGAAAACTTTGCCGTAAATGGAAAACGGCGCTCCGCGAAACAGCGGAGCGCCGGATGGTTATTCCTTCGGAAGGAGGCCGATGCCCAGCTCGGTAAGCTGTTTTTCGTCCACGTCCGTCGGCGCGCCCGACATCAGTTCGGAGGAAGAGGCGACCTTCGGGAACGCGATCACGTCGCGGATGCTGTCGCAGCCGAGCATCAGCATGACCAGACGGTCCAGGCCGAACGCCATGCCGCCGTGCGGCGGGGCGCCGTAGCGGAACGCGTCGGTCAGGAAGCCGAAGCGCTTCTGCGCTTCCTCGGGGGTGAAGCCCAGCGCTTTGAACATGCGCTGCTGCAGCTCGGGGTTATTGATACGGATGGAACCGCCGCCCACCTCGTTTCCGTTTAAGACCATGTCGTACGCGACGGCGCAGACATTGCCGGGGTCGCTTTCGATCTTGTCGATGTCCTCCGCGCGCGGCGCGGTGAACGGGTGGTGCATCGCCATAAAGCGGTTTTCTTCCTTGCTGAACTCAAACAGCGGAAAGTCCGTGACCCACAGCAGGCAGGGCTTGCTTTTGTCGATCAGGTCAAACCGCGCGGCAAGCTCGCAGCGCAGCGCGCCAAGGGAAGCATACACCACGGCGTCCTCGTCGCTCGCGACAATCAGCAGCACGTCGCCGGTTTCGGCGCCCATGGTTTTGCGCACCGCGGCGGTTTCCTCCGGAGCGAGGAATTTTTCAAAGGAAGAGGTTTCCCCGCCTTCGGTCAGCCTTGTCCATGCGATGCCCTTTGCGCCGTAGGCTTTCACCCATTCGGTCAGCTTGTCGATTTCCTTGCGGCTGAGCTTGTCGGCAAGGCCCTTCAGGTTGATGCCGCGCACGCTTCCGCCGCCTTCGACCGCGCCCTTGAACACGCGGAATCCGGTCCGTTTTAAATCCTCCGTCAGGTCGATCAGCTCAAGGCCGAAACGCAGGTCGGGCTTGTCCGAACCGAAGCGGCGCATCGCCTCGTGCCAGGTCATGCGGCGGAACGGCGTCTGGATATCGATATCCAGCACCTGCTTGTAGACCTGCTTCATAAAGCCCTCGCCGACCGCCATCACGTCGTCCTGATCCACAAAGGACATTTCCAGGTCGATCTGCGTGAATTCCGGCTGGCGGTCCGCGCGCAGGTCCTCGTCGCGGAAGCAGCGGGCAATCTGCATGTAGCGGTCAAAGCCCGAAAGCATCAAAAGCTGCTTGTAAAGCTGGGGCGACTGCGGCAGCGCGAAAAAGCTGCCCGGGAACACGCGGGAAGGCACGAGGTAGTCGCGCGCGCCCTCCGGCGTGGATTTGATCAGGACCGGCGTTTCGACCTCGATAAATCCGTTGCTGTCGAAGTAGTCGTGGGCAACCTTCACGATTTTATGGCGGCCGATGATTTTATTCTGCACGTCGGGACGGCGCAGGTCCAGATAGCGGTATTTCAGCCGCAGGTCTTCCTTTACGTTGGAATCCTCCGCAATTTCAAACGGCGGGGTCTCGCTCTTCGCCAGAACGCGCAGCTCCCGCACTTCGATCTCAATTTCGCCGGTCGGGAGCTCGGTGTTCTTGGAGGAACGCTCACGCACCGCGCCGGTCGCCGCCAGAACATATTCCGCGCGGGCGGAGAACGCCTTGTCGAAAACCGTGCGGTCGGTCGCGTCGTTGAACGCAAGCTGAAGGATGCCCGTGCGGTCGCGCAGGTCGATAAAGATCAGCTGGCCCAGGTCGCGCTGGCGCTGCACCCAGCCGCAAACCGTCACGGTTTTGCCGATATCGGCGGCGCGCAGCTCGCCGCAGTAGTGGGTCCGTTTCATTCCTGTCATGAATTCTGCCATTAAAATAGCCTCCAATAAGTATATTAATAGATATGACTCCCTCAGCCAGGCTTCGCCTGCCAGCCCCCCTCAAGGAGGAAGGCGAAAAAGCCGACCCCTGCCGCCCTCTTAGAGGGGATTGTGTTAAAATGCGATCGAATCCTCGTCCTTCGTCTGCAGCGTGACAAACTGCTCGACAAAGTCTTTGCTCAGATCGATTTTCGACTTCTCGCCGGTTTTCATATTCTTGATGACGGCCTTTTTGGCTGCAAGCTCGTCGTCGCCCAGGACCAGGGAGTATTTCGCGGAGATCTTGTCCGCGTATTTCATCTGCGCCTTCAGCCCGCGGTCGTTGATGTCGCACGCGGCGCTGATGGAATATTCCCGTAAGCTGTGCGTCAGCTTAAACGCTTCCAGCCTGGCCGCGTCGCCGAGCGCCCCGATGAACAGGTCACAGGTCTCCGGCTCGGGGAATTCGACCTTCTGCGCGTCCAGAATCATCATCAGACGCTCCATGCCCAGACCGAAGCCCAGCGCGGGCATGGGCTGCCCGCCCATTTCCTCCACCAGCCCGTCGTAGCGCCCGCCGCCGCAGACGGTGCTCTGCGCGCCGAGGTCGTCGGAAACAAACTCAAACACCGTTTTGGTGTAGTAGTCCAGCCCGCGGACAATGGAGGGATTGACGGTATATTCGATAGAAATCGCGTCAAGGTAGGATTTCACGCTTTCAAAGTGCGTGCGGCAGTCGTCGCACAGATAGTCCAGCATCCGCGGCGCGCCCGCGGCGATTTTGGAGCAGACCGGGCTTTTGCAGTCCAGAATCCGCATCGGGTTGCGCTCCAGACGGCCCTGGCAGGTTTCGCAGAGCTGGTCTTTGTAGTCGCTGAAATACGCCCGCAAAGCCTCGTAGTATTTCGCGCGGCAGCCGGGGCAGCCGATGGAGTTGATCTCCAGCTTGAGGTTTTGTACGCCGAGCCGGCCGAAAATGCTTTTCGCCGTGCCGATCAGCTCGGCGTCCGCCATGGGGGACTGGGTGCCGAACACCTCGAGCCCGAACTGGTGGAATTCGCGCAGACGGCCCGCCTGGGTATTTTCATAGCGGTAGCAGGAGGTAAAGTAGGAAAGGCGCAGCGGCAGCCCGTCGTTGTACATGCCGTGCTCCAGCATGGCGCGCACCGCGCCCGCGGTCCCCTCCGGCCGGAGAGTAACGGAGCGGCCGCCCTTGTCGTTGAAGGTATACATCTCTTTCTGCACCACGTCGGTGGTTTCCCCCACCGAGCGCTGGAAAAGCCGGGTATCCTCAAAAACCGGGGTGCGGATTTCCCCGAAGCCGTGGGTTTTGGCCTCGCTGCGCATCACGTCCTCCACGACCTGCCATTTTTCCGTCTGGGCGGGCAGTAAATCCTGCGTCCCTTTTTGTGCCTTGATCAGTTCCATAGCGTTTCTCCTTACCTTAAAATAATCTGTAAAAACGGTTAAAAATGCAAAAAGCCCCCGTCCCAGCCAAAGGGACGAGGGAAAATAAACCTCGCGGTGCCACCCTTTTTCAAGAGCCGAAGCTCTCCTCAAAAAGCCCCGAAACGCGGGGCGGCGTGCCGGCTCGCGGATGTCTTCCCCAAAGCTCTTCTGCAGGCGCGCTTACAGTCCGGGACGCGCCTTCCCTGTGGCCAAGCTTCTGGGTACTCCTTCCGGTCGTTGCCGAAATCAAAAATCAGGCTTTCGGATTCAAAATGTTGCGCCAGTCAAGATCGCCGCGCTCCAGACCGTGGATCAGGACCTCCGCGGTGGCGATGTTGGTCGCGACGGGGATATTGTGCATGTCGCACAGGCGCAGCAGGTTCATGTCGTTCGGCTCGTGCGGCTTCGGGTTCAGCGGGTCGCGGAAAAACAGGAGCAGGTCGACCTCGTTGCAGGCAATGCGCGCGGCGATCTGCTGGTCGCCGCCCTGCGAGCCGCCCAGAAAGCGCTGTATTTCAAGCCCGGTCGCTTCGGAAACCATCTTGCCCGTGGTGCCGGTCGCACAAAGCAGGTGACGGCTCAAAACACCGCAGTAGGCGATGCAGAACTGAACCATGAGTTCCTTCTTTGCGTCATGGGCGATTAAAGCAATATTCATATTTATTTCCTCCCTAATAATCAGGAATATGTAAAATCAGAATTTCTGCAGCGCGGCCAGGGGCACATGTTCGCCTTCCAGCCTTGCGGCAAGCCGGCCGAAAGCCATCGCGCCGGCCGATTTCTGCGGGGCCGGTTCACAGTTGGAAGCGGCGGCCGCCAGAAGCATGTCCTCCGGAATCACGGCGATGAGCCGCACCCCGGCGGAATCGATCACGGAATCAAGATCCGGGTAAAATCCCTGCGTGTAGAAATTATGCCCGCTGAAACGGTTGATAATCAGCCGCTGCTGCTTTATCCCGGCCTGTTCCAGTAAAAAATGCGCTTTATTTGCGTTTCGCACACAGATGGGATCGGGTGTTGTGACAATCAGCGCGCGCCGGGCCGAAGCCGCCGCGCTCGCAAAGCCGCCGCCCACGCCGGCGGGGCTGTCGATCAGTACGTGGTCGTAATACCGGGAAAGTACCGATACGAGCTGCTTCATAATATCCGGGCTGATCAAATCGTCCTCCCTCGCGGGGGCGGGCAGCAAAAACAGCCTTTCCGAAAAGGGACACGGATAAACGGCTTTTACCGGTTCGGCACGGCCCGAAACCACATCCGCAATATCAAAGACCTGCTGCTCCGCAACGCCGAGCATATGATCCAGACATCCCAGACCGGCGTCGCCGTCAATCAGCAAAACACGCCTGCCCCTGGCTGCCAAAGCAAAACCAAGGCCGGCTGTTACGGTGGATTTCCCTACACCGCCCTTACCCGATGTGATGACTGTTGCGACACCCATATAAAAACCTCGCTCTCATATTACCACAAACATTCCCGGTAGTCAAAGCGTTTTTATTGTCGTAAATACACAAAACAAAACATTTAATATTTTGTTAACAATTTAACTCTGCTGCGCTCAGCCCGCGGAGGAGCCGGTGGAAGACGAAGACGGGTTTCCCGACGCCGTGCCGGAAGCCGTCCCAGAAGAGGCCCCGGAGGAAGCGGTGCCGGAAGCGGACGGCATCACGAGGCTGCCGTCGGCGTCGACGGTTTTCCCGTAAAAGTACGCGTCGAAGATATCCTTGGCCACGGCGTTGCAGTACATGCTGGTCGCGCCGCGCTCCAGAACGACCGCCACGGCGATCTCCGGATTGTCGTACGGCGCGAAAGCCACGAAGGTAACGTTGTCGGAGTGCGGGGTCTGTACCGCGGTACCGGTTTTGGCGGCGATGGCGATCCCGTAGTTTTTAAAGGTGGAGCTTGCCGTACCGGCGGTCGCCACGCTGCGCATGGCATCCTTGACGTAATCGAGGTAGGACTGGGAAACCCCGATATTGTCCACCGCTTCGGCGGCGTTCTGTGAAAGTACGTTTTTGCGGGAGTAGTCGGTCACCTTGCCGACCAGATGGGGCTTTAACCGCACGCCGTTGTTCGCGACGGTCGCGACGTAGGTGGCAAGCTGCAGCGGGGTGAACTGGTTGTCGCTCTGTCCCACCGCGGCTTCCACGGTGTCGGCGTCGTACCAGGAACCGCCGGAGGCGACGCGCTCCTCCCTGCCCGCCAGGATTCCCGCGCTTTCGTGCAGCTCGATCCCGGTTTTCACGCCCAGCCCGAAGCGCTTGGCGTACAGGTTCATATTGGTAATGCCCAGCCGGTACCCCACTTCATAGAAGAAGGAGTTGCTGGACTTCTGAATCGCGTAATTCGCGGTGATCATCCCGTAGTTGCCGATACTGCCCAGAATCAGGCCGGTGTCCGCAAAGCGGGTGTACTTGCTGTTGCCTTCCAGCCGGGTGGAGGCCGTGATGGCCTTTTCCTGCAAAGCGGCCAGCGCAACATACGGTTTCACGACGGAGCCGGGGGTGAACACGCCGTTAAAGGCGCGGTCGATCAGTGGCTTATCCTTGTTGTTGATCAGGGACGTGTAATAGTTGGTGTCGTTCAGATATTCCGTCAGGTCGTAGGTAGGATAGGTGGACGCCGCCAGCACGGAAAAATCCTTTACCCGCAGCACCACCGCGGCGCCCGCGACGCAGTCCTCGCCGTGGCCGCTCGACATCCCCTTGTATCGCTGGGCGGAAAGCTTGCGCCCGTTGGCCTGGGTCGCCTTTACGTTGTTGGCCAGGGAAACGTTGAGAACGCTCTGGATTTTGCTGTCCACGGTCAGGTAAACGGTGTCTCCGGAAACCGGCGCGGTCTTTACCGTTTCCGAGGCAAGCGCGCCGGTGTTTGTGGTCTCCACCACTTTTTCCCCGGCCTTGCCGCGCAGCATGCTTTCAAAGGCCTGCTCGATGCCGCTCTTTCCCAGCCGGTCGTTAAACGCGTAGCCCTTGTCCTTTAGCTCGTCGTATTCCTCCCGGGAAATGGAGCCGATGGTTCCCAGAATATGCGGCATCAGGCTGCCGTTCGGGTATTGGCGCACGGTGGTGACCTTCCCGGCCGCGCCGGGCAGCAGGGAGGAATTTTCACTGATGATGGCGATGGTGTCGCGGCTGACGTCTTCGGCAAAGGTGTACGGCGCCGAAATGCCGAAGGCGGATTTTGTCATATTGTAGCGCACGGAAACAATATCGCGCGCCTGTGCGGCTTCGTACCCGGTCACCTCGTATTTTTCGATCAGGTGGGCCATACACAGGTCCGCCGTAGCGTAAGAATTCACATTCGCGTAATCCGCCGATTTGAGCGTTGCGATTTCCTTGTCCATACCGGAAACAAACTCATACTGCCCCTTGGCGTTCAGCCTGACCGGCAAAATGTCCGTCCATTTTTCCCCCCGCTGGTTCAAAAGCTGAATCAGCTGGTGAATGGTGTTATTCTGGGTCTCGGACTTCATATAGACGCGGTCGAACACAATGGCGTAGCCCGTTTTGTTTACGGCAAGGCCCACGCCGTTTGCGTCGAGGATTTCGCCGCGGGCGGCGTCCATGACGACGGTAGAGGGCCTGAGTTTGTCCGCTTCCTTCAGAAAGGAGGAGCCGTTGAGAATCTGCCAGTCCACAAGGCGCAGGGTATAGACGGCCATGATGACGAAAATAATCAGCCCCATAGCCCAGTAACGGGAATGTCCTTTCAGCTTGTCCAAGGCGGAACCTCCTTTTCATTCTTCCTTCGTCCGTATCTGCAGGGCGAGCGCCCTGTTGAAGTAGTACGCGACCGGCATAAACGCGGTCGTATAGAAAAACCGCGGAATGTAATGCGCGGTCAGCGCGTAGGCCGCGTGAGAGTAGCTGAACAGCAGGTAAAAGAAAACCCATTGCAGCAAAACGACGCAGCCGGTGGAAATCACCGCGGTAATCATGGCGGTCAGAAAATTTGTCTGGATCAGGTTGGCGGCGATCAGCCCCACGCTGTAGCAGATGACGGAGAGCAGAAGGCCGTGAAAGCCCAGCACGCCGCCCGCGCCGAAATCGATCAGCAGCCCGCACAGCAGGCCGAAGGCCATGGCGGCGGTCTCTTTCTCAAACATGGCGATGGAAAGCGCGATGGGTATCAAAAGCACCGGCCGTGCGCCGAACAGGTCGGGAACAAGGCCGGGTGTTTCCTGAACCATATAAAACACCAGTATTTCAATGGTATAGGCAAAATAACGGAGAACCTTGAGCTTTTCCATTTTATTTCCCCCCGGAAGAAACGGCGGAAGAGGGAGACGAAGAGGCGGTCGAGGAAGCGGAAGAGCCGCCGTCGGAAAGTGCCTGGCCCTGTCCCTCAAAGGCGGTAATGACCATGACGTCGCGCACGGTTTTCACATCCACAAAGGGCTTGACCTCCGCATAAAGCGAAACGTCGTAGGGATCGTTCTTCACCTCGTTGACCGTGCCGATGGCAAGGTTGCGCGGGAATACGCCGCCCAAACCGCTCGTCACAATGATGTCGCCGGGTTTTACCGTCGTGTCCGCGGTCAGGTAGCCGAGCTTCAGAACGCCCTTGTCGGCGAATTTGATGTCGCTGCTGATGACCCCGGAATCGCGGTTGACCTTGTCGATGGCGCTGATTTTCGTGTCCGCGGAAAGAATCGTGGTCACCCGGCTGTAGCTGGCGTTTACGCTGGAAATCCAGCCGACCACGCCGCCTTCGGTAATGACGGGGTCGTTCACGGCAATACCGGCAAGGGACCCCTTGTCGATCTGAAAATTATAAAACAGGTCGTTCGGGTCGCGGCCGATGACCGCGGCGGAGACCGGTTTGAAATCCTTGTTTTCGTTTTTCAGCTCCAGAAATTTGCGCAGCTGGGCGTTTTCCTGCTGGTAGCTGTAATAGTTGATCAGCTTTTTGTTCAGCTCTTCGATCTGTTTTCTCAGCGCCGCGTTTTCCGCCGACAGCTCTTCGTTGGTGCGCGCGGCGTTCTGCGCCGCGACGGCGGCGTTGTTGGTGACGACGGTGCTGACCCTCTGCATCGGGGTGGAAATCAGGCTGAGCAGGTTCGCGGTAAGGGAACTGCCGGTGCTCGCCGTATAAAGCATCAGAGCGAACATAATGAACACAACGGTGATGAGAAGCTTAAATCCCCTCGAATGAAAAAAATCTTTCAACGCAGCACCTCCTTTTCAAGTCTTTGGCGCGGTTTCCTGAAAGTGCAAAAAGCGGAGAGCTTTCACCCTCCGCTGAAGTGATCCCCTTATTTTCTGTTGTTTTTATAATACGAGGAGGGCATGGTGATTTCAAGCAGCTTGCCCGTTCCGTCAACAACACAGTCCAGCGGGCTATCGGCAATATGGACGGGCATGCCGGTCTCCTGTTCGACCAGTCTGTCCAGGCCGCGCAGCAGGGCGCCGCCGCCCGTCAGCATGATACCGTGGTCTATAATATCCGCGGAAAGCTCCGGCGGGGTCTTTTCCAGGGTCGATTTCACCGCGTCGATAATCAGCGCCAGCGGGTCGCTCAGCGCTTCCCTCACCTCTTCGGCGGAAATAGTCACGTTCTTCGGCAGGCCGTCCACCAGGTTGCGGCCCTTGATTTCCACCGTGGCGTCCTCGTTGTCCTCGGTCGGGAAGGCGGAGCCGATCCTGATTTTGATTTCCTCGGCGGTGCGCTCGCCGATCAGCAGGTTGTATTTCTTTTTTACGTAGGAGATCAGGGATTCGTCGAATTTATCGCCCGCGACGCGGACCGAAACCGAGGTGACGATATCGCCCAGCGAGATCACGGCGACCTCCGCCGTGCCGCCGCCGATGTCGACGACCATGCTGCCGGTCGGCTCGCTTACGGGTAGCCCCGCGCCGATGGCCGCGGCCATCGGCTCCTCGATCAGCTCGACGTTGTTGGCGCCCGCCTGACGGGCGGCGTCCTCCACCGCGCGGCGTTCCACTTCCGTTACGCCGGACGGGATACAGACGATAATGTGCGGGCGGGAAAACGCGTTGGATTTCACGGCCTTGCGGATAAAGTGCTTGAGCATCGTGGCGGTGATGTCGAAGTCGGCGATGACGCCGTCCTTCAGCGGGCGGACCGCGACGATGGAGCCCGGGGTGCGCCCGATCATTTCCTTGGCCTGCGCGCCCACGGCCAGAACGGTATCGGTACGGACGTCAACGGCGACCACCGAAGGCTCGCGCATGACGATTCCTTTTCCCTTCATAAAAACCAAAGTATTTGCGGTGCCCAAATCTATTCCTATATCTTTTGAAAACATGAATCATTTTCCCCTTTCAAACCTGGCAAAAAAATAAAAATCGTTTCATCGCTTCAGATAGTATTTATTATAACCTCAAAAGAGTCATTTCTCAACTATTAATTCAGAAAGCGTGCAATATTTATGAATTTTCTTTCGATGAATTTTTAAGCCCGGTCAGAATACGGTTGATTTTGCCGATCGGCAGGCCCATTACATTGTAAAAGTCCCCGTCGATCCGCTTGATAAACAGTGCGCCGCGCCCCTGGATAGCATACGCTCCGGCTTTGTCCATCGGCTCCTCTGTTTCGCAGTAGGCGCTGATTTCGGTTTCGCTCAGCGGGTAAAATTCCACCGAGGTGCACTCGTGCCCGCGGATCAGCTCCTTGCCGCTGATGACGCAGTAGCCGGTGTATACCTGATGGACGTTTCCGGACAGGAGCCGGAGCATCGCTTTGGCTTCCTCCGCGTCCTTCGGCTTGCCCAGCACGCGGCCCTTGAAAACGACGACGGTGTCCGCCCCGAGGACGGTGTCCTGCGGGTTCCGCTTTGCCACCGCTTCCGCTTTCCGGGCGGCGAGCAGCTCGACAATCTGCATGGGAGGGGTTCCGCGCAGATATCCCTCGCTGACATCCGAGGGCGCGGCGGTGAATTCGTAGCCGGCCATTTTCAGCAGCTCGCTGCGGCGCGGCGAAGTAGATGCAAGCAGCAACATGGGGATCCTCCTATTCCTTCACTTTGATGAGAATCACGGCGATGACCGCGGCCAGCGCCAGAATCGACTGCGCCGCGTTGATTCCAAGCCGGATGCCGAAGGTGATTTTTATGATGGAGAGGTTCAGCTCGGTGGTGGACAGTCCGAAGTCCGCCGCGGCGCCCAGCCAGGAAAGAAAATGGATTCCGGCGCAGGCCGTACCAATAATCTGCCCCAAAACCACCGCCAATACAAGCAGAACAATCAACAAAATTGTTTTCAAAACGCCCTTTTTCATTTTTGCAGCCCTCTCTTTCCCGTAGAACCGAAGGCGCCCGTGCCCCGCGCGGTCTCGCCAAGATCGTCGGTTTCTTTTAGAACGGGCAGCAGCACCGGCGTCACCACAAGCTGCGCGCAGCGCTCGCCCGGCTGAAGCGTGTAGGGCTTGCCGCTGCAGTTGGTCATTCCGACCAGGATCTCGCCGCGGTAGTCGCTGTCGATCACACCGACCGCGTTGGGAAGGGAAACGCCGTGGTTGACTCCCAGCCCGCTGCGGGCGAAGATCAGCCCGACCGTGTTTTCATCCGGCAGCGCGATGGCGATTCCCGTGGGAATTTTGTAAAGCCCGCGCGGCTCGATGGTGAGCGGCGCGTCCAGACAGGCGTACAGGTCGAATCCGGCGGCGCCCTCGCTTGCGCGGGTCGGCGTGACGGCGTTCTGCCTCAGTTTTTTCATTTTTAAAACATGGTCAGTCATAAATTACCCCTATTCTATTCCCCTGTAGTAAAGCCCGCGGGTGTGTTCCCCTTCGTCCGGGGAACCGGCCAGATACCGGCCGATGATTTCCTCCGCCTCCCGTGCGGATTCGGTGGTAAAGCGCAGCACCCCGAAATCCTGATTGCGCACTTCCCCGAGCCGGTCGGCCATGTAGAGAGGAACACAGTTCAGGACCTCGCTGCACGCGCCGTAACACTGGACGGGGAACCGGATTCCCTTCCGGTCGGTCAGAAACGGCGCGGTTTCACAGTTTTTGCAGCCGCCCGCGTTCGCTGCGGGGCAGTTGCGCGTCAGCATCAGCGGCAGCCGTCCGTAGAGCAGAAGGCCCCTCGGCAGCTCCCCGCCGACGGCGGCAGCCTGCGCGAGCGTCAGCTCAAAGGAAAGCTCCGCGTCCGCAAGCCCGAATTCGCTGTGCCAGAGAAGCGCCGCCGTATTGGTGATGTTGAGCGAAAAGCCGCCGTGTACGGTCAGCCCCAGCTCCCGGCCGAGCGCCGCCGCGCCGAGGTTCCCCGCCCAGGCGTCGGCAAAGCCGGCTTCTTTCGCGGCGGAAAGCCGCGCCCGGACGGCTTTTTCCATCCCGAACATGCCGCGCGGGATTTCCAGCGCGACGGGATAGCCGTCTGCTTTTAATTTTTGAAGAATATCCAAATCCGTATCGTACGGAAGATAAACGAGTTCACACTGCTTTGCCGCGGGCGGAAGACCGGTGTTTGCGAACCGCGCGCGCAGCCGAAGCTTTTTCGCCGTATGGGTGCCCGCTTCGGGTATCCGGCACATTTGGAACGGAATTTCCGCGCGGCGAGTGCGCATCTGCTCCAGCTTTTCCAGCGCTTCCCGGCGCAGCCTGTTCAAGGAAGAAACCAGGACGGAAAGCCCCTCCCCGATCTCACAGACGATTTCGTCGGCGTAAAACGGCGTGCCGCCCGTCTTTTTGAGCTGTTCGGCGCAGCGCTCTTCGTCGGTCGCGCGGCTGAGCGCGGGCCGGGGCGTTTCGCCCAGAGAAACGCGGGCCGTCCGGCCGTCGCGGTCGGCGGCGAAAAGCACCACCGGCCGCTCCTTTTGAACGGTCAGGCGGAAAGAGACCGGAATCCTCCGGTATTCGTGGTTGTAAAGGCCGTGCAGCTCGGCGAAAACCGCGCCGGTCGCGCCGGTCACGTCCTCTTTGGAGCGCACGCCGAACATGTCGCGGCCCAGCTTTCCGTCCGGATATCCGGTGGTAAAGCCCGAGCGGGAAAAGACCGCGCCCAGGTTTTTCACCAGCTCCGGGGGGACCGGTTCGCCGTCCGCCGCCAGCCGGCTTGCGCGCGCTGCCGCGGCGACGTATTCCGGCCGCTTCATGCGGCCCTCTATTTTCGCGCTGGCAATGCCCGCGCGGCTCAGCTCGTCCATGCGGCTGATCATGGAAAGGTCCTTTAAGCTCAAATCGTGCCCCGTTCCGCCGGAAACGGAGAACGGCAGCCGGCAGGGCTGGGCGCAAAGGCCGCGGTTCCCGCTGCGGGAGCCGAGCACGGAACTGAAGTAGCACTGCCCGCTGACGGACATGCACAGCGCGCCGTGGACAAAGGCTTCCAGCTCCACGGGGGCCGCCCGATGGATTTCCTCAATTTCCCGGAGATTCAGCTCGCGGGAAAGCACCACGCGCCTGATTCCCGCCTCGGAAAGCGCCAAAGCGCCCAGCGGGGTGTGGATGCTCATCTGGGTGGAGGCGTGCAGCCGCAGGCCGGGCGCGCATTTTTGCAAAAGCCAAATCAGGCCTGTGTCCTGCACGATCAGCGCGTCCACCGGCAGGGTGCAGGCGTAGGAAACAAAATCGAGCGCTTTTTGCAGCTCGTCCTGCAAAAGCAGGGTGTTGACCGCAAGGTAGACCTTTACCCCGCGGGCATGGCAGTACTCCACGGCGGATTTCAACTCGCCGCTGTCAAAGTTCCTGGCGCCGGCCCTCGCGCTGAACGCGTTTCCGCCCAGATACACCGCGTCCGCCCCCGCGCGCACCGCGGCGGTCAGGCTTTCCGGCGACCCGGCGGGGGCCAGAACCTCTATGTTACTGTTCGTCATTTTTCTTTTCAAAGAAGCTCATAAAGCCTTCCTGCTCGGCGGTGATGTCCGGGTTCACGCGGGAATAGCTTCCCGCCTGCGGCCTTTGCACGGGGGAGCCGGGAACGGCCGGCTTCTGCGCGCGGACCTCCTGCGCGGGCTTGTCCGCGGCGGGCTCTCCGCCCTCCGACAAACGTGCCCGAAGGGTCTGGATTTCCCGTTTCAGGCGCTCAATTTCCCGCCGGGCTTCCTCGGCCTCCATGCGCGCGTGGGAGGAATCCTCCAGATAATCCTTGATCTGGGAGCGAAGGTTGTCCGCCCCGTTCGCGGATTTGTGGGCTTCGTCACAGTAGCGGAGCGCCGTAATGACGGCCGCCATGGTGATGGAAACACGCTCGTTTTTGCCCGTGATATCGTCCATGGCCTTCTCCACTTCGTCACCGATCGAGCGTACATAGCTCTCGCTGTCGTCCGAGCTGATGACGCACTCACAGCCGCAAATATTCAATTTCACTCTGTTTTTACTCATGAAGTCATACCCTTTCACACAACAGCGAATTCAGAATTATTTACATTATAATATATTATAACATAATATGAAAGAGCTTTCATTATTTTTTACGGACCTGCCGCCGGGACGCGGACCTGCCGGTCGGGAAGCGCCTACGGCGGCGCTCTTAGGCAGATACTCCCGGGGCAACTCCCTCCGTCGCGGCGGAACCGCTTTTCTTTGCTTTACGGTTTTGTGAATGTTGTACAATTTTCTGCGAAAAATACGTTGTAATAACAAAAGAAAGATTTCACTGGGAAAAACAGAAAAAAACCGCTCTGCGTCTTTTGTTTTCCGGTTTCTTCCGTGAAATCCGTTCTTCCGGACGCTGTTGTTGAAAAACTGCGGATATTGGTATATAATAGACACAAATTCGATATTGGTATATTGGAATCCCAAACGGGAAAATCATCGGCATTACCATCCGGAAGCGCCGGAATTTTCGCGGCGTTTCCCTGATTATGGAGGACATCATTATGAATTACAGACAGCCGGTCGGAAAAATCAAGGAAACGATCCTGTCGACGCTCGACCGTGTTTTCGGCGTCAGCCTTGAAAACGCGACCGACGAGCAGTGTTACAAGGCGGTCGCGCTCACCGTGCGCGATTTGATGGCCGCGGGCCGGAGCGAATATATGGCGGAGGCGGAAAAAACCCATACCAAGCAGGTTTACTATCTTTGTATGGAATTCCTGCTGGGCCGTTCGCTGAAAAACAGTCTGTTCAACCTCGGGATCGAGGAGGATTTCCGCAAAGCGCTGGCCGAGCTGGGGCTGAAGCTGGACTGTCTTTACGAGCAGGAGCCGGACGCCGGGCTGGGCAACGGCGGACTGGGCAGGCTTGCCGCCTGCTTTCTGGACGCCCTCGCCACACAGGGCTACCCCGCCACGGGGTATTCCCTGCGCTATGAGTACGGCATCTTCCGCCAGAAGCTGGTGGACGGCTGGCAGACGGAGCTGCCCGATTTCTGGCTTCCGGGCGGGAAAATCTGGATGCAGGCGGTACCGGAAAAAAGCGTGGAGGTCCATTTTAACGGACATATCGAGGAATTCTGGAACAACCAGTACCATGTTGTAAATCATAAGGATTTTACAAAGGTGACCGCGGTGCCGTACGATATGTACGTCGCCGGGATGGACGGGCGCGGCATCAGCCGCCTGCGCGTCTGGGCGGCAAGCTCCGCCGAATTCGACATGAAGCTGTTCAACAGCGGCGACTATCTGCGCGCTATGGAGCAGAACGCCATGGCGGAGGTCATCACCAAGGTGCTTTACCCCGAGGACAACCACATGGAGGGAAAGAGCCTGCGTCTTTCGCAGCAGTATTTTCTGGTTTCCGCGACCATTCAGGATATCATCCGCCGCCACCTGTTCAAATACAGCACGCTCGACAACCTGCCTGATCTGGTGGCCATCCACCTGAACGACACCCATCCCGTGCTCGCCATCCCGGAAATGATGCGCGTGATGCTGGACGAGTGCGGCTACGGCTGGGACGCGGCCTGGGATATCGTCACCCGCACCGTCGCCTATACGAACCATACGGTCATGAAGGAGGCGCTGGAGTGCTGGGGGGTCGATCTGTTCAAATCCCGCCTGCCCCGCATCTACCAGCTTGTGGAGGAGATCAACCGCCGTTTCTGCGCGCAGATGCATGAAAAGGGCGTGGACGGCTACAAGGTGGGCCGCATGGCCCCGCTCAACGACGGCTACGTCAAAATGGCGAACCTCGCGGTCGTCAGCAGCCACAGTGTCAACGGGGTGTCCCAGCTCCACAGCGACATTCTGAAAAATACCGTGTTCAACGATTTTTATACCGAGATGCCGGAGAAATTCACGAACGTGACCAACGGCATCGCCCACCGGCGCTGGCTGAACCAGGCGAACCCCGGGCTTTCGAAGCTGATCACCGGGCTGATCGGCGACGGCTACCTTCACGACGCCGCGCAGCTGCAGAAGCTTGCGCGCTACGCGGACGACGCTTCCGTTCTGGAACAGATGGCGAAGGTCAAGCGGGAAAACAAGCTCCGCCTCGCGGAGTATATCAAAAGGGAGAACTGTCTGGAGGTGGACCCCGACTCCATTTTCGACGTGCAGGTCAAGCGCATGCACGAATATAAGCGCCAGCATCTGAACGCCCTGCATATCCTGTCGGTCTACCAGTGGCTGCGGGAGAATCCCGACGCGGAATTCACCCCCCACACCTATATTTTCGGCGCGAAGGCCGCGCCGGGCTACTACTTTGCAAAACAGATGATCCGCCTGATCGTCGACCTGGGCAATACCATCAACAACGATCCGCGGGTCAACAAGAAAATGCGGGTCGTTTATCTGGAGGACTACCGCGTGACGCTCGCGGAGCTGCTGACCCCCGCCGCCGACCTGAGCGAACAGATTTCGCTCGCGGGGACCGAGGCCTCCGGCACCAGCAACATGAAATTCATGATCAACGGGGCGGTCACCATCGGCACCCTGGACGGGGCGAATGTCGAAATCCACGACGCGGTCGGCGACGACAACATTATTCTGTTCGGCATGACGGCGTCGGAGGTCGAGGCGCTCAAGCCGAACTATGACCCAAGGAAGTACTTCAACGGCAGCCCGGCCATTAAAAAGGCGGTCGAGGAGCTGAACACCGGCTTCTGCTGCGTAAAATTCAACGATATCGCCGATTCCCTGCTGAATCACGACCCCTATATGGTGCTGGCGGATTTCGAGTCCTACGCAAAGGCGCAGAAAAAGGCGGAGGCCCTTTACGGCGACGCGAAAGCCTGGCAGCGCATGTGCCTGATCAATACCGCGAACGCGGGCCGGTTCGCGGCGGACCGCGCGATCCGCGAGTACGCGGAAAAAATCTGGCACGCCCGGCCCCTGCCGGAAGAAGCCGTAAAGCAGGAAGTTCCGGTCAGACGCGTACGTCCGGGCAGAAAGAGCAAATAACTGGAAAGCTTCCTGGGAGGAATATCCATGTTTGATTCCCGCAATCCGGCATTCCGCGACCCCGTTGGGGCGGTGGCGGACGGCACGCCGGTGCATTTTAAGATTACCCTGCCGCGTGCGCTGCACTGCAGCGCGGCGCGGCTGATGATAAAGGACGGCTTTACCGGACGGGAGATTACCCGCGGCATGTTCTGGTGCGGTATGAACGGCGGCGACGGCGAGTGGTGGGAGTGCCACTTTACGCCGGAAAAACCGGGACTTTTCTTTTACCGGTTCCAGACCGATACCGAACGCGGGATCCTGCAGATCACGCGCGGCCGCGGCGGCGCGGGCGTTTTCAGCGACGCGGCCCGCTTCTGGCAGCTGACGGTCTATGACCGGGAGTTTGCCACTCCGGACTGGCTTGCCGGCGGCATCCTGTACCAGATTTTTCCGGACCGGTTCGCCCGCTCGGCGCAGCCGAAAACCGGCGTTCCCGCCGACCGAAAGCTGCACGAAAGCTGGGAGGAACAGCCCGACTGGCGGCCCAATGAGGACGGCAGGATCACCAACACCGACTATTTCGGCGGCGACCTGCGCGGAATCGAGGAAAAGCTTCCCTACCTTCAGTCGCTGGGCGTCACCTGCCTGTACCTGAACCCGATTTTCGAGTCCCACTCCAACCACCGGTATGACACGGCGGACTATTCCAAAATAGACCCCCTGCTGGGAAATGAGCAGGATTTTACGAGCCTGTGCGCCGCCGCCGAAAAAGCGAGCATCCGGGTGGTGCTCGACGGCGTTTTCAACCACACGGGCAGCGACAGCGTCTACTTTAACCGGCAGGACCGCTACGCCGCCCCCGGCGCGTACCATTCCAAAAATTCGCCGTACTATCCCTGGTACACCTTCCGGCACTGGCCGAAGGAATACGACTGCTGGTGGAATTTCATTACCCTGCCCAGCGTGAACGAGAGCGAGCCCTCCTACCGGGAATATGTCAACGGCGAAAACGGCATCATCCGGAAATGGCTTTCTGCGGGCGCGGCGGGCTGGCGGCTGGATGTTGCCGACGAGCTGCCGGACTTCTTTCTGGACGAACTCCGCGCGGCGGCAAAGGCGCAAAAGCGCGATGCGCTGATTCTGGGCGAGGTCTGGGAGGATGCCTCCAATAAGACGGCCTATGGACAAAGGCGCCGGTACCTCTTGGGCAAACAGCTCGACAGCGTGATGAACTACCCGTTCCGCAGCGCGATCCTGGGCTTTCTGACCGGGGCGGACGCCGGGGATATGATGGAAATCATCCTCGGTATTCTGGAAAATTACCCGCCGCAGGTCATCCGCCTGCTGATGAACCATATCGGCACGCACGACACCGAACGCGCGCTCACTGTGCTTGCGGGCGAGCCTCTGGACGGGCGCGGCCGCGAGTGGCAGAGCACCGCGCGCCTGACAAGGGAGCGCCGCCGCCGCGGCCTGCGCCTGATGCGGCTCGCTTCGCTGATGCAGTTCACCCTGCCCGGCGTACCCTGCATTTACTACGGCGACGAGGCCGGAATGGAGGGCTACCGCGACCCGTTCAACCGGGCCTGTTACCCGTGGGGGCAGGAAGAGAAGGAGCTGGTGGAGTGGTACCGTCTGCTGGGCAGGCTGCGCCGCAACTGTTCCGCGCTCAGGGAAGGAGATTTTCTTCCGTTTCTTGCCGACGGCTCCTGCATGGGGTATCTCCGCCGGGACGAAGCGGTCAGCCTGCTCTGCGTCGTCAATGCGGGGGCGGAAAGCCGCAGCGTGCGGGTTCCCGGAGAATGGCGGCAGTCCCGCGCGGTGATCGGCGTGGTGCCGGACGGGAACAATACGCTGTACCTGAATCCGGAGGACTGCGCCGTTTTGCTGAAAAAGGAAACGGCAAAGGCGGCCGGGCCGGAGTGCGGGCAATTCCAGAAGGAATCAGTTGAATTGAAAAAATAAGTTGCAAATCCCCGCTAAATGTGATATGATACTTAGGCGGCTTAAAACAAAGCCGCAAAATGCGCTCGTAGCTCAGCTGGATAGAGTGCTTGACTACGAATCAAGAGGTCGCGGGTTCGAGTCCCTCCGGGCGCGCCAATATTATAGGCCGGAACAGATGCAAAGCTGCGTCTGTTCCGGCTTGATTTTTATTATTCATAATTTAAAAACATGGATATTGTTAGTAAGGCAAAGGAACTGAAAAAAACATTTGTGGGGAGTAAAAAGTTATGAGAATATTAATTGTTGGTCTTGGCGTCATAGGGAGCACATACGGATACTTATTTCAAAGCGCCGGACACCAAGTGGAGCATCTGATCCAAAATAGCAGCAGAAATGCTTCCACCACTGAATTGAGTGTCTCTCTTCTGGATGGACGAATCAATTCAAAGGGAGAAAGAAAATACGGAATATATTCTGTAAATCACGCAGCTCCAAATGAAAACTATGATTTGATTTTTGTCAGTGTGCCGGCAGGTAAGCTGTCTGGCGTTATAGCTACCCTAAAAGAGTGGAATATGCATGGGACCGTTCTGCTATCATGTGGTATATGGGAGGAGCGCTCCTGTCTTGAAAAAACAATGGACGGCTGGAAATATGTCCTTGGTTATCCGGTCGCAGGCGGAAGCATTTCAGAATCAGGACTACGCTGCTGTGTTTTTGACCATTTTATGCTTGAATCCCGAAGTAAAACTAATATTCTAAATTATGAAAAGTTAGTTCAGCTCTTTTCAGATTGTGAGGTTAAGCCTGAAGTCCCATTTGATATGCTGGAATGGATATGGCTTCACATGGCAATCAATGCCGGGGTCATCACCACGGCCGGGAAATATGGTAATGTTCAGGAAACCTCTGCCGCGGCCGAAAAGATTATGCGTTCATCAAAAGCTCTGTCGGAAGTAGTTTTATCCATTCGAGACACAGCAAACATTATTGCTTCCAGAGGTGTATGCCTGAAAAATTACAGAAATGAGCTTCTACCTTATAAAATACCATCGAAGCTGGCGGGCCTCATTATGAAAAAAATGTTTGCCAGCAATCTTTTAACAAGGGAAATTATGACACTCCACAGTAATTTGGACGATTTGTTGTTTGTCTGTCAAAGTGTGTATAAATGCGGAATAAAAAACAAGGTCCAGGCACCAACTTTTTATGCAAATTACAGCGCGGTTCAAAAGCAGATTGAGCATCTGTTTTGACCGAATGACACGAGGCGAAAACCCCGGTGCAGAGGGAAAAACCCTAAGCGGCAATTCATTTTCTGCAACAGTCCCTGTATGAAAGTTTTTTCACGACGGTTTAGGCGACCGCCGCCGTAGGCGCGAAAGACGCGCCGCGTCCGGAACGCGGGTGAAGCGTTCCGCACCCGAGTCCCTCCGGGCGCCTAAAAGACATACTTTCCCGTCAGGAGGATAGTATGTCTTTTTTTATATATATAAATGTGATATTATGGATTTCAAAGATATTGCATCATGCCGATAAACAGGCAGTTGTAGTGTAGATTATTATAGGAGGGATTAGCGTTATGGATGATGAATTGAAAATAAAATTGTACTCATTTACAGTGGATTGCAAGGACCCGCATGAATTAGCAGAATTTTATGCGGCGTTGCTCAAGTGGGAGACCATGTTTATCGATGAAGATTGGGCGTGTGTATACGCTCCGGGAACCAATCAGGGGACATATCCTGGTATAATGTTTCAACGGAATCCGGAGTATAAACCGCCTGTATGGCCGGCAGAGCCTGAAGCCCAACAGCAAATGGCACATATAGACTTCGCTGTTAATGATTTAGAAGAAGCAGTTCAATATGCAATCCATTGTGGAGCAACCATCGCAGATGAGCAATTTTCTGATCATTGGAGAGTTATGCTTGATCCCGCCGGACACCCTTTTTGCTTATGTCAAATGAAATCGATTATCGAGAGTGCCCAGTTTGCGTTGTTATAGAAAATCACGAAATTGAGAGGAAATTCACGATATTCCTGTAAATACGGGTTTAATTGGTAAGATGATTTATGGGATCTACAAAATCTTTTTTCCACTATTACTCCAAAAATAAGGACAGGCTTTGCCCCTGTCCTTGTTTTTTGTCTGCCACGAGGCGAAAACCCCGGTGCAGGTTTGGGCGACCGCCGCCGCAGGTGCAAAGGCCGCACTGCGTCCGGAACGCGGGTTAAGCGTGCAGCACCTGTATTCCGTTCCAATATAGAAATTTATGACTGTTTAAATTGCCTTTCTGCTGATACCTTGTATCACATTTTTTAAAATTACAACTAAAAATTTCATTTCATGTAAAAATATATTATTGACTTTTGCATAATCGCATGTTATTATTGACATATAATAAAACTTAGTTTTACTCAATAAAATTTAAATACAATAAATTTTGATTAAGGGGACAATTTGAAATATTATGTATAGGGGAAATAAACCTGAGGGAAACGGCAGATATGCAATTACCAGCGTTCAGAACGCGCTAAAGGTTTTAAAATTATTTGATGCGCAGAATGTGCAGCTTTCTTTGATTGAAATCAGCAAATTAAGTGGAATCAGTAAAAGCACTACCCTTCGCATTGTGTTTACCTTAGTGCAGGAAGGCTTTTTAAAACAAGATGAGACATCAAAAAAATATGAGCTCGGAATTGAAATTGTCAGAATGGGCTTGTCTGCTTTTGACTCTTTAGATTTAAATAGAATCGCATCTGCGAGACTGAAGAAATTAGCAGATGAAACCGGGCTGATCGTACAAATGGCGATTTTAAATAAAAATGAGCTGATCTTAACTTTGAAAATCCTGCCGAAGGTAGGATTCAGCCGGGCTTTAAGCTCTCATATCGGCGGTTCCATGCCAATATGGTGCACCGGGATCGGCCGCTTGTTTCTTGCCAATATGAAAGAGGAAAAGGCAAGAGAAATTTTGAATTCCTGTGAGTTAAAACAGTATACGCCCAATACTATTTTAGACAGAGACGAAATCATGCGCCTGGTAAAAACAGCTGCGAAAGAGAAATCAATTATCACCAGTTCCGAACATGAAAACGGAATCATCAGTATTTGCTACCCGATTTATGACCATACAAATAAAATGATTGCCGGGTTCAGCGCTTCCGGAATCCGCGAGGTGATTTTGGATACGGATATCAACAGAATCAAAGACGCCGCGAAGAAGGCTTCGGAAGACATTTCCAATGAGCTGGGTTATCATCTGCAGTGATTTTACAGAGAAAGCGGAAATAACGGACCAGCGGCGGGGGAAAAGACCGGCCGGGACAAATTCAATTTGCGGGTTCTGCAAAATTAATGAACCTTAGTTTTACTCAGTAAAACTAAAACAGATCTAAATTATGTAATTTTTAATGAAAGGAATTATAGAAGAATGGAAAAATTAAAGGTTGTAATAACGGATTACGCTTATCAGAATCTTGATGCGGAAAAGGAGGAGATATCGAAAGTCAATGCCGAAATTTTCGATTATCAGTGTAAAACGGAAGACGAAGTAATCGCGGTCGCCAAAGATTGCGACGCTTTGATCGTCCAGTTCTGCCCCATCACCAGAAAAGTCATCAATAGTTTGGAACATTGCAGGCTGATCGTACGGTATGCGATTGGTGTTGATAATATAGATATAGATGCCGCAACGGAAAAGGGCATCTATGTCGCAAATGTGCCGGATTATTCCATTGATGAGGTTTCGACCCACGCGGCGATGCTGATTTTGGCCATGAGCCGCAAGCTGAACCAAACCGTTTCTCTGGTGAGAGGAGGAAAATGGAATTACTCCCTGCTGAAACCAATGTACAGAACAGGCAATGCCTGCCTTGGCCTCGACGGTTTTGGGGCAATTCCTAAAATGGTCGCAGGCAAGATGAAAAATTTCGGAATGAAGATCATTTCCTATGATCCGTATGTGACAAAAGAACAGATGGAGCAGTGCGGCGTCCGGAAGGTGGACTTTGAAGAGCTGGTCGAAACCAGCGATTATCTGTCCGTCCATTGTCCTCTTACAGAGCAGACCAGGGCGAGCATCAATGCGGAGGTATTCAGGAAAATGAAAAAAACAGCGGTGCTCGTCAATACGGCCAGGGGCAGCGTCGTGGATGAAAAAGCCTTGATCGAAGCGATTCGGGAAAAGGAGATCGGCGGGGCGGCAATCGACGTGCTGGAAACGGAACCGATTGCCATGGACAACCCTCTGCTTCATTTTGATAACGTTATCGTCACACCGCATATTGCGTGGTATACGGAAGAATCCATTCATGCGCTTCAACAGAAGGTGGGCGAAGAGGTGGCGCGGGTGCTTTCGGGAAATGCGCCTAAGAACCTGGTAAACAAGTCATTACGCTGATGGAAAGGGGCTGAAAGATCATGTATGCAGTCATTGATTGCGGCACGACCAATACAAGAGTCTACATATTAAATAACGAAAACCAGATGGTAGGTCAGGCCGCCCGTAAGGTGGGCGTTCGGGACACCTCTATGACGGGGTCGAAGGACGCGCTGAGAAACGGTCTTCGGGAAGCTATTTTGGAGGCAATCGAAAAATCCGGAGCAAAAACAAAGGATATAAAATACGCGATTGCTTCGGGAATGATCACGTCGGAGATCGGACTGATGGAAATCCCGCATTTGGTGGCGCCCGCGGGAATCCGGGAACTCGCCGAAAATGTGAAAATCGTTTCCGGCAGGGAAATTATTTCTCTCGACATCCCCATCATGTTTATACGGGGAATCCGAAACAACTACGGCGACAACGCCACGCTGACGGAAATCGACGATGTGGATTTTATGCGCGGCGAAGAGGCGCAGGTCATTGGGATCCTCGACGAATACCGGATTAAGGAACCGGTGAATATCCTGGTGCTCAGCTCCCACTCAAAGATGATTCATGTGAACGGGGACGGAAAAGTGGAAGCAAGCATGACGACTCTCAGCGGGCAGCTGTTTGAAGCGGTCATCAACCAGACCAACGTGGGGAAAAGTCTGGTTCCGTGCGACGGCGAAGAAAGCGGAGGATACACCTTTGAGGAGATCGTGACGTTTGCGGAGCGCTGCGTCCGTACGAAGGGGCTTGTCCGGTGTTTCATGATCCCCAGATTCATGCAGGTATTGCTGAAATCGGACTATATGGAAAGGCGCGGTTTTGTCGACGCTTCCATTGCGGTTGATGATATGAATGCCATCAGAAGCTTCGATTTGAAATATAATGGAGGTGCTTATATTCTTTTCGGGCCGGAATCCCGCTGTAAATTATACTCCTATTTGTTGAAGAAGGAATATGGGGAGAATGCGAAGATCGTTTCCGTTTTCGACAAAGAGAAGCTTGCCGAACTGACGGTTCGGGGCGGAGTCAAAATCGCAGATCTGTACAGGCAATTAAGTGAAAAGGGAGGAATCGATCATGTTTAAGATGAGAGGGGTAGTTCCGCCGGTAATTACGCCCTTTTTGGAAAACGGCGAGGTGGATTACGAAGGGGTAAAAACATTAGCCCGTTTTCTCAAAAACAATGTGCATGGAATGTTTATAACGGGCTCTTACGGGAGCGGCGTACTGCTTACCGAAGAAGAAAGAAAGAAAATCATCGACGTTACGGTGAAAGAGGTTGACGGAAAAATTCCCGTGATCGTTCACACGGGCACGGCCGACACCGCAAGCGCGGCGCGGCTGTCCAAGTACGCGAAAGAGGCCGGCGCACAGGCGGTCGCGGCGGTGGGGCCTTATTACTACAAACATAACGACGACAGCATCTGTGCGTTTTACGACGGAATTATGAAGGCGGTCGGACCGGATTACCCGGTATATGTTTATAACAATACCCAGTTTCAGGGCTATACGATCAGCCTGGAGCTGCTGAAACGGCTGAAAGGCATGGGCATCCACGGCGTGAAGGACGCTACCTTCGATATTCTGGCCCACGCAAGCTATATGCGCGTTCTGAAGGACGGCTATTTCGACGTTGCGCTGGGGACGGAAGCCATGTGGCTTTCCGCCTGTGTCCTGGGCTGCGAGGCTTTCATTCCGGGAATCGGAAACGCGCTCCCCGAGATTTGCTGTAAGATGTTCGATCAGGGAATGAACAAAGAATATGACGCCCTGCGTGAAACCCAATTCGAAGTGAATCAGATCCGGGATATTATGTATCTTGCGAAATCGACTCAGCTTGCGATCTATGCGATGCTGGAGATCCGCGGAATCCTCAAAGCGTTTCCCCGTTCTCCTTTTCTGCCGCCCACACAGCTTGAAAAGGATGAAATCAAAGCAAAGCTTCTCGCGCTTGGCGTTATAAAACTTTAGTCAATTTTAGGGTTAAAACTACAAAACTGCTAAATTTCAGTATGCGAACCAATAACTTTTTGTAAAAGATTATCCTTTTCTTAGCGGTCAGCAGAATACATTTCCAAGCATGTCAGAAATAAAGGAATAACACTGTTAGTAAAAGAAAGGAAGATTGAAAAATGAACGGTAAGTCCAGAAAAACTTCGAAAATTCTTGCAATGCTTCTCGCCCTGTCGATGATTGTTCCGCTGTCGGCCTGCGGCGGCAGTCCTTCAGCAGCCTCCGACGCGTCGGCGGGCACAGGTTCCGCAGCGGGTTCTGACGCGTCGCCGAAAGGGGACATCCTTTTTGGGGTTTCGACGGCAATCACAGGCGCCGCGCCCCTGGAAGGCGAGCGGACAAAGCAGGGGATCGATATGGCCGTTGAGGAAATCAACGCGGCCGGGGGAGTATTGGGCAAGAATCTGAAAGCGGAATATGAAGACGATGCAAATACGGCGGGAACCGCTGTCAATGTTGTGAACAAGCTGGGCTCGAACCCGGACGTCGTCTGCCTGTTCGGGCCGCACAGAAGCACCAACGCGATCGCGGTGCTCGGCAGCGTCGCAAAAAACAAGATCCCGTTTTTAACAGGCGGCTCGTCGCCTTCCCTGATTAACTCCAGCAATCCTTACCTTTTCAGGATCAGGGCGTCGGATTCCTTTGTCGCGAAGATCATTTCAAAATATGCGGTGGAAAAGCTGCATGGTACAAAGATCGCTCTTCTGTACAATAACGACGATTACGGCGTAGGCGGCAAGGATGTCATCCTCGCGGACCTGAAGAGCAGAAACATAACCCCCGTGGTATGCGAAGGCCACAATACCGGCGATAAGGATATGACCAGCGTCATTGAGAAAGCAAAGAACGCGGGCGCGGATTGCCTGATTGTTTACACGCATGATCCGGAAGCCGCTATTTTAGCGCGCCAGGTCGTTGAGCTCGGTCTGGATGTTCCGAAAATTGGCCCGACGACGTATGTCAACGAAACGTGGCTGTCTCTTGTCGATGAGAAAACGGCGGAAAACTGGTACAGCGTAACGGACTTTATTCCCAGCAACACGGATGAAAAGGTTGCCACGTTTGTAAAGAAGTTTAAAGAGAAATACAAGGTGGAACCAGATCTGTTCGCGTCGTCCTATTACAATGCGACCTACCTTCTCGCTGACGCGCTGAAACGCGCCGGTACGGCTGACAGAGAAAAACTGCAGCAGGAGCTGCTTAAGACGAAGGATTTCCCAAGCATCTACGGAAATATGAGCGCCAACGAACACGGAGAATTGATCCACGATGCGGTAGTCGCCCAAATTCATGATAAAAAAGCCGTTTATGTGGAAAAAGTTACGGAATAAGATTGAGTACTGTCCCCGGTGAATTTCTGTTGCTGTTTCAGAGACCTGTGAAATGATCCTGCAAGACAGCAATTTCATGGGTCTCTGAATATCTTGAATCGTTTTAGGATGGTTACTGAAAGAACAGGATACCCCTGTTTTTCCGGATGTATTTTCGGAGCTGCATTTCTTTTTCGTGTATTTTGCTGCCTTAGAACTGCCGTAATGACCGTGTGCAGTAGAGAGTATGGGAATTGTATTGATTTGGACAGGATATAAAATTGGGAATCCGTGACCGTTGATTAAAATGATGGTACTGCGTATCGGATGTACTGTTATAGAATATTTTTGTTATGAAATTAGGATTGAATCGGGTGTATTGCTCTATTAAGTTTGATTGAAAGGGAGAAGTTTATGGAATCGTTTTTACAGCTTGTTGTAAGCGGAATCTCGATGGGCTGCATTTATTGTCTTGTAGCTATAGAGTTCTCGCTCATTTGGAACGCAAGCGGACTTATAAACTTCGGGCACGATAGTTTCATTATGTTCGGAGCATATATTTTTGCTGGTTCCATGATTCTAAGAGGAAATTTAAGCGTTCCGGCGGCAATTATCAGTTCCCTTATTTTCATGGCGGCTTTCGGGGTACTGGTGGCTGTAACTATTTTTATTCCGCTGAGCCGGTTGGGTTCTGATATATTTGCCGTTATGGGAACCATTATGCTTGCAAAAATTATCAGTGAAGGCGTCAGGCTGTTTTACGGTGCGTCGCCTTTTTCTCTTCCCGGATTTCTGGGAGGAACCGTAAAATTTGGAAATGTTGTTATGGGAAGGGTCAGCTTTTATATCATTTTTATTACCATTGTTACCTTGATTTGCATCCATCTGCTGTTCTCAAAAACGAAAATCGGCCGCGCGATGCGCTGTGTGGCGCAGGATAAGGACGCGGCTTCGCTGATGGGGATAAACGTACAGCGCAACATTATGGCGACCGTGGCGCTGAGCTCGGCGATATGCGGGATCATCGGCGTTTTGATTATTCCGCTTTTCAGTGTCGACCTTAATATGGCGTCCATGATCGGACTGAAGGGATTCGCCTCGGGGATCATCGGCGGCTTCGGATCGATGCCGGGCGCGATGGTGGGCGGAATTTTAATCGGTTTGATCGAAAACCTTTATACCGGAATCGGCCCTGCGATTTACAAAGATGTTGTTGCGTTTTTGCTGATGATCATATTCCTGATGATAAAGCCTAAGGGGATTATGGCCAAGAAAAATCTGTAACATCATCTGAAAAGGAAAGCGAGGGAATGAATTTTTATGAAAAAAAAGGGGATTGTCCAACTGGCAGCGATTTTTTTGCTGTTGATCTTATTCCTGTTGGTTCCTGTGTTTGTGAAACAGACATATCTGATCATATTGTTTGACAATACGTTTATCAATATTATTATTTTAGTGGGTTTAAACTTCATAACCGGCCTGATGGGAGAAACCAATCTGGGAACGGCCGGAATCATGGCGCTGGGCGCGTACACCTTTTCCCTGTTTTGTACGCGGCTGTCTTTTTCCCCGTGGCTTGGGCTGCTCTGCGCAGTCGTGATGGGGATTCTGATCGGCTTCGGGCTCGGCTGGCCGAGCCTGCGGATGAAGGGAATTTACCTTTCGCTGACCACGCTTGGCTTTGGGGAAATCGTAAGGCTGGTCCTGAACAATCTCGCCAATGTGACAGGCGGCTCGACGGGTGTCACCAATATCCCCTCTTTAAACATTTTCGGACATGTACTGACCTCCGCCATGGATTTCTATTATTTTATCCTCGTCTGCGTAATCATTATTTTGGCGGTCACCTATAAAATCATTCATTCAAAATGGGGACGGGCGATCAAGGCGATCAAGGACAACGACGTTGCCGTGGAAGCCTGCGGCATCGAGATTTCCAAAATAAAAATTTTAGCCTTTACCCTCTGCAGCGTTTACGGCTGCATCGGCGGCGCCCTGTACGCGCAGCTTATGGGTTATATCAGCCCTTCGGACTTTACTCTGAATTCGTCCGTTACCTATCTCATGATGCTGATGATCGGAGGGATCGGTTCCGTTCCGGGCAATATCATCGGGGCGTTTATTGTAACCATGCTTCCGGAGCTTCTGAGATTCCTCAAGGATTACTACTGGATCACCTTCAGCGCTATCATTTTGATATTCTCCGTTTTGCTTCCGAACGGCCTTGTCTCTGTCTTTAAGAAATTCGCCGGCCGGTTCGGTTCCGCGCGGACCAGGAAGGAGGAATAAAGGATGCCCGAAATCTTAGAAATCAGCAGCCTGACAAAAAAATTCGGCGGGTTGACCGCCGTAAATGATTTCACCATGCAGATGGAAAAAAGGAAGATCCATGCGTTGATCGGGCCAAACGGCTCCGGAAAAACGACCACGATCAATATGATCAGCGGCGTGCTGCAGGCAAACTCCGGCACCATATTGTTTGACGGGCAGGATATTACCAAGAACACGACGAATAAGATTGCGAATCTCGGCGTTATCAGAACTTTTCAAAATATCAAGCTGTTCAAATCCCTTTCGGTCGTGGAGAACGTCATGGTCGGCGGGCACAAGGATACCCATATGGGCCTGCTTCATTCCCTGGTGGACGTCAGGGGCTCCCTGAAAGAAGAAAGCGCTTTAAAGGAAAGGGCGGAGGAAGTACTGAACTTCATTTCGCTTTACAATGTAAAAGATGAAAACGTAAACAATCTTCCCTACGGGCAGCAAAAAATGGTCGAGCTGGCAAGGGCCATGATGGGCCAGCCAAAGCTGCTGCTTTTGGACGAGCCCGCGGCCGGGCTGAATCCGACGGAAAGGGTTCAGCTCATGGAACTCCTTCAGAAAATATATGACGAGGGAGTGGAATTGTTTCTTGTAGAGCACAATATGGATGTGGTCATGAATTTCTGCCAGAAAATCACCGTCTTGTCCTTTGGAGTTAAAATCGCGGAGGGAACGCCAAATGAGGTGCAGAATAACGATGAGGTAATCAAGGCGTATTTGGGCAAGAAATATAAAAAGCAAGGAGTGGATGAGGTACAATGAATGCCGTTCTGAGCGTCGAAGACATGGATGTTTACTATGGAAAAGTAAAAGCACTGAACAGTATAACGGTTTCAATCAACGAGGGAGAAATCGTTTCAATCATTGGATCCAACGGAGCCGGTAAGACGACGCTGATGAAATCCATTATGGGACTTGTGAAGCTGGCAAAAGGCCAGATTACATTTATGGGCAAAACGGTCAGTAATTTCAAAACCCATAATATTGTCAACGAAGGGATTGTTTACGTACCGGAAGGAAGAAGGATTTTTCCGGAGCTGACAATATTTGAAAATTTGCAAATGGGAGCTTATTCCAAAAAATACAGTCCGGCCGAATATAAAAATAAAGTCGAAGAAGTGTATGAAATTTTTCCGAAGCTCAAGCAAAGATCCGCGCAGATGGGGGGCTCGCTGAGCGGAGGGGAACAGCAGATGCTTGCTATCGGCAGGGCGCTGATGGCTTCTCCGAAGCTGCTGTTGTTGGACGAACCGTCCCTGGGACTCGCCCCGATCATCATTGACGATATTTTCAACGTCATTATTGAAATCAACAGGCAAAAGCATATTCCCATCATACTCGTGGAACAGAACGCCTATATGGCGTTGAGCATCTCCACAAGAGCCTACATTTTGGAGATTGGCGATATTAAATATCAGGGCGACGCCAAAGAGCTCTCCGAAAGCTCCGTCATCAAAAAAGCGTATCTTGGGGGATAGTGATTCAATTGTTATAGGGAATTTTTCAATTAAAGGGTGAGCTTCTGTGTATATTGATTTTCCTCCGGCAGACGTCCTCGTGCGCGGCATGGACCAAATCCGGATTCCCTCTATGGTCACCGTTGAACAAAAATATGATCCGGCGAATATCCGGGATATTTCTTCCCATATCCGCCGCCAAATGGAAGACAATCTGAAAAACAAAGGACAGTATTGGAATAAAAGACTCTGCCTGACGGTTGGAAGCCGGGGAATTCCTCATCTTGACCGGATCGTCCGTACCGTATGCGACATTCTGAAAGAATGGGGAGCAAAACCGTTTATTATCCCCGCGATGGGCAGCCACGGCGGCGCTACGGCCGACGGGCAAAAGGAAGTGCTGGCCGGCTACAACATTACGGAGGACAGTATGGGGGTCCCCGTCCTGTCCTCCATGGATGTTGTGGAATATGCGCGATTGGATGACGGTACAAAGCTGTACTGTGACAAATACGCCAGCGAATCAGACGGCATTATCCTGCTGAACAAGGTAAAGCCCCATACGGATTTTCGCGGCGCGCACGAGAGCGGGCTGGCAAAAATGATCGCGATCGGCCTTGCCAAGCATATCGGCGCTTCTTCCTTCCACCGGGTGGGCCTGGACCGATTTGCCGGGCTGATCCCGGAAGCCGCCGGGAAATTTCTAAAGGTGATGCCGGTTGCCTTCGGCATTGGGATCGTTCAGAACGCCTATGATGATCTTTGCGCGATCGAAGTCATGGAAAAAGAAAAGATTATGGAGAAGGACAGGGAATTGCTTGTCCTTGCCAAAGAAAAAATCGCAAAGTTCAAGTTTGACGAATTGGATGTGCTGATTATTGATGAAATCGGCAAAAACATAAGCGGAATGGGATTTGATCCCAACATTGTGGGAAGAAACAATTCCGGAACCCGTGATTTTTCAAAAATTCTCCGTTTGCAGAAGCTGTTTATCCGGGGCCTTTCCGAAGAATCCCATCATAACGGAGCCGGGATCGCTTCGGCGGACGTAACGACAAGGCAATGCCTTCGGAGCGTTGACTGGGGTACAACCTGGACGAATATGATCACCGCGACAACGCTGAACGGAGGAAGGATCCCCCTGTATATGAACAACGACAGGCAGGCGATATTGCTTGCCATCCGCACCTGCAACGGAATCGATTTTGAGGATGTAACGCTTGCGCGGATCAAGAACACGCTTTCCATGAACGAAATTGAAATTTCACAATCCTTATATAATAAAATAAAAGATAGAAAGGATATTCATTTGATCCGGGGACCTCATGAAATGCGCTTTGACGAGCATGACAATTTAATATAACGCTATGCCCCCGTGATCCAAACTTGCGCTTCGCCTTTTTTTATTGTATGCTATCCTTAAAACAGCAAAGAATATTCAGATCGCCGCATTTTTATGATCTGTCAGATACAAGGTGGTGCGCCGCATGTCCCAGACAACCAAACGGGCTTTGGAAGCTTCCCTGAAAAACCTGCTGCTCCAAAAGCCGCTGGATAAGATAACGATTAATGATATTACGGAGGACTGCGGCATCAGCCGCATGACCTTCTATTACCATTTCAGGGATATTTTCGATCTGGTGGAATGGTCGTGCGTAGAGGACGCGACCAAGGCTCTGGAGGGGAAAAAGACATACGATACCTGGCAGCAGGGGTTTTTGCAGATCTTTGAAGCGGTGCTTGCCAACAAGCCGTTCATCATGAATGTCTATCATTCCGTCAGCCGGGAGCAGGTGGAAATCTATCTGTACAGGCTGACCTACGACCTCCTGATCGGCGTCGTCGAAGAAAAGGCGGAGGGCATGGCCGTCCGTGACGAGGATAAAAAGTTCATTGCGGATTTCTACAAATATGGATTCGTTGGGCTGATGCTGGACTGGATCAAAAACGGCATGAAAGAGGAGCCCCAGACGATCATCGACCGGCTCAGCTCGCTGGTTCACGGCAATATCACCTCTGCTTTGGACAACTACCGCACGGATATTCCTTTATCAAAACGCCCGGAATGATCAAACTTTTTACAATTTTCGCGCCGTGATGAAATTTTCATCACAGCGCGTTTTCTGTTTATGGAAACCCTCCGCCGGAATGGATACAATAGTTTTAGAAACCAAAACAAACGGAGGTAACTTTTATGTATTATTCCAGCGGGAATTATGAAGCGTTCGCGCGCCCGGTTAAGCCGGAAGGCGTCGATCACAAGTCCGCGTACCTTGTAGGCTCCGGCCTCGCCGCGCTGGCAGCCGCCTGTTTCCTTGTCCGCGACGGGCAGATGAAGGGCAGCCGTGTCCACATTCTGGAAAAGGACCCGATCCCGGGCGGCGCCTGCGACGGATATCTCTATGAGAATCTGGGCTATGTCATGCGCGGCGGACGGGAAATGGACAACCATTTCGAGTGCATGTGGGACCTGTTCCGCTCCATTCCGTCCATCGAGACGGAAGGAATCAGCGTGCTCGACGAGTACTACTGGCTGAACAAGAAGGACCCGAACTATTCGCTGATGCGCGCAACGGTCAACCGCGGCGAGGACGCGCACACCGACAAAAAATTCGGGCTTTCGGATCAGGGCGCGGAGGAGATCATGAAGCTGTTCTTCACTCCCGACGAAGAGCTTTACAATAAGCGCATCGACGAATATTTCAGCAGCGAGGTCCTGAACTCCAATTTCTGGATGTACTGGCGCACGATGTTCGCCTTTGAAAACTGGCATTCCGCTCTGGAAATGAAGCTGTATATCAAACGCTTTATCCACCATGTGGGCGGCCTTCCCGATTTCACGGCGCTGCGTTTTACCAAATATAATCAGTACGAGTCCATGATCCTGCCCATGATCAAATACCTGGAATCCAACGGGGTGCAGTTCCATTACGGCACCAGAGTCGTCAATGTGGAGTTCGATATTCAAAAAGACAGAAAAACGGCGAAGCGCGTGATCGTCCTTCACGACGGAAAGACGGAGAATATCGATCTGACCGAGGACGATCTGATCTTTATCACCAACGGGGGCTGCGTGGAGAATTCCTCCCTCGGCGGCCAAAACGCGCCCGCCCCGTTCAACACGGAAATCAAAGCGGGCGGCGGCTGGGATATGTGGCGGAAGATCGCCGCACAGGATCCGGCCTTCGGCCATCCGGACAAATTCTGCCATAATACGGAACAGAGCAACTGGATGAGCGCCACCGTCACCACCCTGGACGGAAAGATTCCGCCGTATATTCAGAAAATCTGCAGGCGCGACCCGTTTTCCGGAAAGGTGGTCACCGGCGGGATCGTCACGGCAAAGGATTCCAACTGGCTTTTAAGCTGGACGTTCAACCGCCAGCCGCAGTTCCGCTCCCAGCCGAAGGGGCAGCTTGTGGGCTGGATTTACGGCCTGTTCAGCGACAAGCCCGGCAATTACGTCAAAAAAAGCATGCGGGAATGCACCGGTAAGGAAATCTGCATGGAGTGGCTGTATCATATGGGAGTACCGGAGGCCGAAATCCCCGCGCTTGCCGAAAAGAGCGCCAACACGATTCCCTGCATGATGCCGTACATCACCGCGTTCTTCATGCCCAGGGCAAAAGGGGACCGCCCTCTGGTCGTCCCGAAGGGCGCCGTCAATTTCGCCTTCCTCGGTCAGTTCGCCGAGACCGCGCGCGACACCATTTTCACCACCGAATATTCCATCCGCACCGGCATGGAAGCGGTGTATACCCTGCTGAACGTCGACCGCGGCGTGCCGGAGGTCTGGGGCAGCGTGTATGATGTGCGGGACCTGCTGAATTCCACCGTATCCCTGCGCGACGGCAAGAAAATGACCGATATGGAGCTTGGGTTCAAAGAGAGGCTTGCCATGAAGCTGCTTCTGAAAAAAACCGAAGGCACCGACATTGAAAAGCTTCTGAAAGAGCATCACGTGGTTTAAGATATGATTGAAATCACGCCCCTGCGGTCCGACGGCCGCAGGGGCGTGATGTATCCAAAGCCGCCGGTTATTCATCCAGGCTTTCAAACCGTGCGATATAGTGAAATTTCAGCAGAGACGTCATACTCGGGTTGACGACCTCGATTTGGTCGAGCTGACGGAATGCAATGCCTGCTTCCAGACGGATTTCTCTTTCCTCTCCTTTTTTCAGGTCATAATGCTCCGGCTGGCCGTTTTGCAGCGGGGCGGACCATGTGCCGCCGTCCGGGTCGTAGGCGCTGTGGTTCAGGCGCAGCTTTCCCTCCAGCACCGTGATGCTGTACACGCATTTGCCCGCCTGCACCGGAAGCAGGCAGGAACTGGGCCGGAAGCTCATCTGGCCGCTCAGCGTAACGATATCGTCCATATGCCGGCATTTCAGCACATTCCCCGGCGATTTTTCACTGGGCATATTTTCCGGCACGATCATAACGATGCATTTCGCGTATTTTACGACATAGGCTGCAACCGAGCCGATTTTCTGGGACAGGCCGGTCTTTGTGGATTTGGTCATCACGATAATATCGATTCCGTCCTGCTCTGCACATTCGAGGATCTGATCGCCGGCCCGCCCGAAAACGACCTGCTTACGCACGGGATAGCCCGGCAGCTGTCCGGCTACCGCGTCCAAGGTGGATTTCAGCTGCGCTTTGGATTTTTGCAGTTCCTCTTCCGAATACATCGTTTCCGTGTCTTCCCGGACCATAAGCAGTACGATGCTCACATCCTCCGGCGTATAGAGCGATTTGATCAGACCGACCGCCTGCAGGCTCCGCGCTGTTCCGTCGATCGGAAGTAAAACCCTTCTCATAACAACACCTCCGTAAACTCAATGATTTCCGGGAAAACGGCGTCCCCCGGCTCGTTTTAAAAAAGCTTCCCCGTTGTGTAACCCATCGAAAAACAAAGAAGTCCGGCTGCCAGCGACAATACGATAAACAGGAGGGACTCCCTGACGGCGTCGTGCTGCATGAGCTGCACGCTTTCAACGGTAAAGGTGGAAAAGGTGGTAAAGGCGCCGCAAAAGCCGTCGCCCAGAAGCAGATAGGAATTTCC
The DNA here is from genome assembly GCF_052443335.1 of Caproiciproducens lactatisolvens. Classification (NCBI taxonomy): domain Bacteria; kingdom Bacillati; phylum Bacillota; class Clostridia; order Eubacteriales; family Acutalibacteraceae; genus Caproiciproducens; species Caproiciproducens lactatisolvens. Next base: position 67,410 of record NZ_CP195750.1, read on the forward strand.
GCTGATGCCCAGCCCGCAAAAAATCCCCAGGAGGAATGCGCCCGACAGGTTGATAAAAAAGGTACCGAAGGGAAAGGTGTGATTTTTTCTTTTTGAAAAGGCGGCTCCGATCTGATAGCGGGCGATTGCGCCGCAGACGCCGCCGACGCTCAGTAGGACGAAATCCATCAGGCGCGCCTCCGTTCCATCCGCTTTGCGGTTCTGATCCCGAGCCACGCGGCGGCAAGGCCCGGCAGGACGGAAGCAAAAACGTAAACCGCCGAAAGAAGGACATTTCCGGAAAGGCCCAGCAAAACAGCTTCTTTGCAAAGGGTTGAAAACGTGGTATATCCTCCCAGCAGGCCCGTGGTGATACCCAGGCGCACTTCGGCGCTCACCGGGAATTTTTTTGCGAACAGGATGGTCAGAAAGCCTAATAAAAAGCTCCCGCTCACGTTAATCAGAATCGTGAGAATGGGACGGTAAAGTTCGTCAAAGGGCAGAGGAAGCTGATGGACCGCGCACCTCAGGATGGTTCCGGCCGCCCCTCCGACCGCGACAGCGATATTTTTTTTCATAGATACCCCCCAATTTGGCATTTCCATTGCTGCGACCAGGCCTTATTTGCATTCCTGTTTTTACAAACAGGGCCTGAACTGTAAATTTTTCTGTTTTGCGGAAGGGGAAAATAAAAAGCTGACCACTTCCTATGATTCCCATAGAAGTCATCAGCTGAAAAGCAATTTTAGCAGCGCTAAGGGAGAACTTCATTCCCGTTTCTGCATTATAGCAAATTATGACGGATTTTTCAACCTTTTCTCCGTTTGCGTACGGCTTATAAGGAAAAATGCAGGCAGGCGCCATCCACTGAACGGAATTTTATTGCCCATTGATTTTTATAAAAGCATGTTCTATAATAGCCTTGGGAATGAAGTACTCCCGCGGTAATACCGAAATGCGTGAAAGCTGATGACTTCTGTTTGGAAGCCATCGGCTTTTTTGTCGTTGTCAGGCTGTGGCGCCCGGAAAAGGCCGCGGCAGCGCGGTGGCTTCCGCATCATAAAAAACAAAAGAAGGTGCGGTATGGAAGGAATCAATCCTGCCTCCGGTCCGAAGGCCGTCCGGCAGGACAGGAAAACAGACGCCGTCGTCCTCGTCGGTGTCGGAAAGCTGGGAAAGGCGCTGATGAGCTACGCGGGCTATTCCGCATACGACCTTGATATTCTTGCCGGGTTTGACATTGACCCGAAAATCATCAAAAAAGGCGCGTACGGAAAGCCGGTGTACCCTGTTGGCAGACTGAATGAAATCTGCCGCCGGCTGGACGCGAAAATCGGAGTGATCACGACGCCCGGAAGCTGTGCGCAGCCGGTATGCGACGCGCTGGTAAAAGCCGGAATCGTCGCGGTCTGGAATTATTCCTCGGTACGGCTGAAGGCACCGCCGCATGTAATGGTGCATCACGAGGATATGACCGGTTCGCTCCGGCGTCTTGCCGAGTATGCGTCAAAGCACTAAAAACAGGAAGAGGTGTGCAATGTGTTTTACAGTATCTTATTTCCGGCTGAGGAGCAGTGGAAAAAACCGAGGAAGGAGGCTGCGCCGGACTGCTTCAGGGACCTTTATCTTGACCAGATCTTCCGGCCGATCCTGAACGGCAGAAAAGAATATGGGCTCGAAGGCTTCTTCTACACTTCGCTTCGCGACAGCGATACCCTTATCTACCGGCAGAAAGTCATGCGGGAGCTGGAAGACGACGGGCTGCGCGGATTCTTTTCCGATTTTTCACAATCCATCTATCGCCTCAGCCAATCCATGGAAGCCGTCAAAAAATCGCTCACATCCGAAAACAGCTATGAAAATCATTATCTGACCAAGGGACGTCTGCTCGACTGTGCGGACAGCTACTGTACGGAGCTTGCCGGGCTGACAGACGGGCTGCGGGACCGGACGCTTTGCTCGGACGGACTGCGCGGCTTTATGAAGTACCTGGCCGCCTATACGGGCACGGAGGCGTTCACGGAGCTTCGGGGACAGATCGGCCGGCTGCGCGAACAGCTTTCTTCCGTGGAATACTGCATGCTGATCAAAAACGGGGTCCTCCGTGTCCGGAAATATGAGGGGCAGGAAGATCACAGTAAGGAAATTCTCAGGCTGTTCGACAAATTCCGTCAGGGGGACGGGACGGATTACCGCCGCAAGCTTTCCGAAGAACCGTACGCGCAGCATGTGGAGGCGGCCGTGCTGAATATGGTCGCCTCCTGGTACAAGGACATTTTTGAGAATCTGGACCATTTCTGCTTAAAATATCTTGATTTTATCAACCCGACTGTCGCGCGGTTTTCCCGTGAAATTCAGTTCTACCTCTCCTGGCTGGAATATATCCGGCCGCATCGCGGGAAAGGGCTCCCGTTCTGTTACCCGAAATTGTGCGAAAACGCGGAACACCTTTACGACAGGGACGGCTTTGATCTGGCTTTGGCTTCGTCCATGGGAGATGCCGGGCAGCCGGTGACGAATGATTTTGAGCTGAATACACCGGAGCGGATCATTGTCGTGACCGGGCCCAATCAGGGCGGAAAGACGACCTTTGCCCGCGCCTTCGGGCAGATCCATTATCTCTCCTGCCTGGGGCTGTGCGTGCCGGGAAGGGAGGCGGCGGTTCTCCTTTTTGACAATATCTTCACCCATTTTGGGCGGGAGGAGGATTTGTCCACCCAAAACGGAAAGCTGCAGGACGATCTCGAACGTCTTCACGAGCTTCTCGGGCACGCTGCCTCCCGGAGCATTATCGTCATCAACGAGATCTTTTCCTCCACCACTTTGACGGACGCGCTGCTGCTGGGGGGCCGCATGATGGACGCCCTTGCGAAGCTGGGCGCTCCCGCCGTGTGCGTCACCTTTATCGACGAGCTGGCCGCACACGGGGAGGAAACGGTCAGCATGATGAGCTCGGTCCGGGAGGACGACCCGGCGGTAAGGACTTTTCGGATTACCCGCAGGCCGCCCGACGGCCTTGCCTATGCGATGCACATCGCGGGGAAATACGGGCTGACCAGTGAGCAGCTCTGCGAAAGGCTGCGCGGCGGACTCTGCGGCAGTCGTAAGGGAGGCTGAAATTTTGAAAGTACACTTGATGGATCAGGATACGGATTTCAATCCGCAGGAGAAACCCTGTTTTGGGAAGGACACGCTGATCGCCGATCTTGAGTTTTCCCGCATCCTTTCGGCGATGGCGCGGGACGACACCATGATTCGGGAGGCGTGCGGCTCGGCCCTGTTTTGTCCTTTGCGGACCGACCGGGAAATCCGCTATCGTCAGGAGGTCCTGAAGGACTGCATCAACAACCCCGAAACAGTGAGAAAGCTTTATGATATTACGGTTGAGACAATGGAGCGGAAACACAAATCCTGGTCGTGGCTGTCCACACGGCAGAATTTATCCGGCAATTTTTCCAGCGCGGTCGATTTATTGAAAATATATACGGAAATGCTGCTGAAAATGCGCAACGCCACCGACGCGGATATGCGGAATTTCCATTCCGAAGGCTTTAAAAATTTCATCTCCATGCTGTGGCGGGAGCTCGGCGACAATTATTTTTTACAGATTCGTTCGCTTCTGAATGAGCTGAAGGATGAAAAAGGGATGCTGATCAGCGCCGGACTCGGCAATTACAATCAGGGAATCGATTATGTGATGCGGCGCAAAGAGAAAACGCATTTCTGGCGCCACTGGCATTTTGCCCCGTCCTTTACGCTCGCGCCCCGTGACGACGCGGGGGCCTCCGATTTCGGCAACCGCCGCGCCCGTGCGATGAATGAAAGCATCAATGTGCTGGCGCAGTCGGCGGAGCACGTGGAAAGCTTTTTCGTTATCCTTCAAAAGGAGCTTGCCTTTTACGTCGGCTGTCTGAATTTATACGACAGGCTTCAGGCCGCCGGCATGCCGGTCTGTATTCCCGAGCTGCTCCCGCTGGAAGCGGAGAGCCGGAAATACGATGAGCTGTACGACGTCAGCCTTGCCCTGCTAAAGGATTCGGGAGTAACGGGAAACGAACTGAATGCGGAAAATCAGCGGCTTTATATCATTACGGGAGCCAATCAGGGAGGAAAATCCACCTTTCTCAGAAGCGTCGGGCAGGCACAGCTTATGATGCAGTGCGGGATGTTCGTCGGCGCGCAAAATTACCGGGCGCCGATACGGAACGGCGTATTTACGCACTTTAAAAAAGAGGAAGATACCACGATGACAAGCGGGAAGCTGGATGAGGAGCTTGCCCGCATGAGTGAGATTGCCGACCGCCTGACTCCCGGGGCTCTGGTTCTGTTCAATGAATCGTTCGCCGCCACCAATGAGCGGGAGGGCTCCGAAATCTGCCGCCAGATTACAAAGGCGCTCACGGACAACGGGATAGAAATCTTTTTCGTGACGCATCTTTATACCTTCGCGGCCGCCTTTTTCAGCCCGCGGTACCCGAAGGTTCAGTTCCTCAGCGCACAAAGGCTTGAAAACGGAGAACGTACGTTTAAAATCGTGCCGGGGGAACCTCTTCAGACGGCTTACGGAGAAGACCTGTACCGGAAAATATTCGGACCGGAGGCGTAACGCCCCGCCGTCCGTCAGAAAAAGCTGACCTGCTCGAATTCGGGCGCTTTTTTCCGCTCAAAAGCGGTCCCCTCTGAAAGAAGGTCCGCGGGCAGGCCGGAAAGGAAGGGCGAGCGCGGGGAGGAAGTCAGAAGGACCAGCTCGTCCTGCGCCCTTGTCATGCCGACATAAAAGAGCCGGCGTTCCTCGTCCGGGTCACCGTCGCCCCGCCGGTTTTTCAGCGGGATCGTTCCGTCCTTTACGCCGCTGACAAACACAACGGGGAATTCAAGCCCCTTGGACGCGTGCAGGGTCATGAGCGAAACCGCGTCCGGCGAATAGCTTCTCCCGCCGCTGCGCACGATGTCGCCTTCCCGCCCGAGCAGAAGATTCTGCAGGAGGGAGGGCATTTTTTCGTGCAGAACGGCCATGTTGAGAAACAGCTCCATGCTCCGTACCTCCTGAAGCCCGTTATCGCCGATCCAGGCTTCTATCAGCTTCTGCGGTTTCCCGCTGCGGACGAGGGGCCCGTATTTGCGGAGCAGCCCGGAGAATGTTTGCGGATTTCCCGGGGAAGCGGGGAGCTTTTCCAAAAGCGCCGAAAGGGACGCGGCGCTTTTGTCCGTTCCGGCGTAGTCCTCCAGCACCCGCTGCGTCCGGCCGCCGGGGCAGACGCCCCATTCCTTCAGGCACAGCCGAAGGGAGATCAGGTCCGCGGGGTCGAGCAGAAAGCGGAAAAAGGCGACCGCTTTGCGCACCTCACGGTCGGAAAGGAATTCATCCCGTCCGGCGACCAGATACGGGATGCCCTCTTTCCGGAGGCATTGTTCTAAAAGCTCCGCCTGACGGTTGGTCCGGTACAGCACGGCGATGTCGGAAAAGCTCCTCGTCTGCTCCGAGACAGGTCTTTTCCCTTTTGGGCGGGAAGAAGTGTGCGCGTCGAGCATATCGATGCCGCCGACCATGCGGTTGATCTCTTTGGCAATGAAAATCGCTTCCGGCAGCTCGCCGTCCGCCTCCAGAAGACGTACGCGGGCGCCGCTGCCCCTTTGCGCCTCAAGAGGCGGTTCCGCGGTGCTTCTTTCCGGCAGAACGGACCGGGAGCATCCAATGATTTCGGGGGTGGAGCGGTAATTCTGCGTGAGCCGTACCCGGAGCGCCCCGGAAAAATTTCCGAAGAACCGGTCAAAGCAGCGGGAATCCGAGCCCCGGAATCCGTAAATGGACTGATCCGGGTCCCCGATTACGAAAATTCCCGCACTGTTTTTCCCCCATTCCTGTATCAGGCGGTACTGGACGGGATTGATATCCTGAAATTCATCCACCAGAAGATAGGAAAAAGTGTTCCTGAGTTTTTTCTCGTCCCTGTTTCCCAGTTTTCCGTTTTGGAACAGGTTCAGCGTGTTCAGGAGGATGTCGTCATAGTCCAGCACGCCGTACTGAGCAAGCTGTTCACAGTACCGGTCATAGACCCCCTCCGGGACTTCCTCAGCTTCTTCCGGCAGCCGCGCGCCACTTTTGATCAGGGAAATCTCCCTGAAAACATCCCGCGGGGACGCTTTGAGCCCGAGGTCCTTTAAAAGGTCCGCGAGAATGGAGAGCGCGTCCTGCTCGCCGATGACGGTGGGCGCTGCCGCTCCCTTTCTTCCGGAGAGAATCTGCAGGCAGATGGAGTGGAACGTCCCGATGTGCATGCTTTTCACGGTCCGCCTGTCCCCGAAATACGCGGCAAGGCGGGACCGCATTTCCTCCGCCGCCCGGTTTGTGAACGTGACGGCGGTAATCTGTGCGGGGGATACGCCGCATTCCCGGACGAGGCGGACGATCCGGCTCACGAGCGTCCGTGTTTTGCCGGTGCCGGGTCCGGCGATCACCGCGACGGCGGAGTCGGAGGCGGACACGGCCTCCCGCTGCTCCCGGTTCAATCCGCTGAAAGCGTCCTCAGCGGCGGCCGGAAGCGCGCCCGACTCTTTTTTCCGCGGCGGCGCGTTCTCTGCTTCCGATCCCGCCGGGGGGTTGTCCGTCCGGCCTTTTCGCTTTCCCGTATTCTCCGCAGCGGACGGATCGCTCCGCTTTTCCCTGAAAAGACTGGTCTGGCCGGAAAGCAGGCCGATCTCCTGCTGATCCAGGATTTTGATCTTCCCGTATTCCCCGTCGAATCCGGGCAGAACGGTTACCTTCCCGCCGCGGAGCCGGCGGATGCCCTCGGCGATCAGCGGGCCTGCCGCAAGCTCAATGTCGCCCAGCGGCGCCTCGCGCAGGATAAAAAGCTCCGGGCCAAGGCTGCGGATCAGGCCGCCGTACCTTTCCCCGACCTTCTTGCTTGCCGCGGTGAAGCCGGTCGACGCCGCAATCACCTCCCGCAGAGGGATCAGGCTTTCAAAACGCTTGGCCGAGGGGGGAACATAGCCCTCCTCCCGGTCCGCGAGCGATTCCACCCGATGCAGCACCCCCACCGTGATCCTGCCGCCGCACACGGGGCAGACGCCCGACGCGGCCAGGGTATCCGCGGGTTTCAGACACACCCCGCAGTTCCGGTGCCCGTCATAGTGGTACTTTCCTTCCTCGGGGAAAAACTCGATCGTGCCGGAAAACTCCTTCGTGTCACGGTTCCGGAGCGCCCGCGAGATATCCGGGTAGGAAAGGCCGGTGTCGAAAAGGTTTGCCTCCCGCGCGAGGTTCCCCGGCGAATGGGCGTCCGAATTGGAAACCAGCGTGAAGCGGTCCAGCGCGGAGACGCGCCAGTTCATGGGCGGGTCGGAGGAAAGCCCGGTTTCGAGCGCGTGGATGTGCCCCGTCAGGTCCCCGAAGCATTCCTCGATCTCGTCAAAACCGGAATAGGCGCCGAACAGGGAAAAATGTGGAGTCCAGATGTGGGCGGGAATAAAGATGGCGTCGGGGCACACGTCCAGCGTGATTTCCAGAAGGTCCCTGCTGTCGAGGCCGAGAATCGGCCTGCCGTCGGAGTGCAGGTTGCCAATGGCCTCAAGCCTGTGGGAAAGGGCTTCGGCGCTTTCCAGATTGGGAAGAAGAATTACATTATGTACCTTCCGGACCTTTCCGTTCTTTTTATAGATGGAGCTGATTTCACCGGAGATCATGAAGCGGGGCTTCCGGCTGCTTCCCCCGATATCGTCCTCCCGGCGAAAGCTGTCTTTGAGGGTATAGAGACCCTCCTCGGCCGGGATAAGCTTTTCCCGGAGCTCCTCCCGCCAGGCCGGATGGGTGAAGTCCCCCGTTCCGATCAGGTCCAGACCCTTGCGCCGCGCCCACAGCTCCAGCATTTCGGGAACGCAGTCCTTGCTGGTGGCCCGGGAATATTTTGAATGGATATGAAAATCGGCAATAAACATCGTTAACACCTGCGCTTTATCCTGAATTTACATCTATTATAGCATAAAAGCGAGAAAAACCACACGCCGGACTTTGCATTGGGAAAAATCAGACAGCGGTATCAAACAAAAGCTCCTAAAACATGGAAGCCCCTGCCCGTCAGGGAATGCGGTTAACGGACCATACGGCGCTTTCAATATTCAAAGGAAGCGTCATGCCGTCCGCCGCATAATAAAGACCGACGGTATCCCCCGCGTTCAGCTGGGCCTCACCGGCTAACGCTACCGTACCCGCCCCCAGGACGGCCCTTAAGGATAAAACCGTTACAGCGATATTCAGCAGGGGAAACAAGCCGCTGATCAGGTCTGCGGAGCTTGGCGCGGAGCGTCTGACTATGAACGAAGGGGTGATCCCCGCCCCCAGGGAAATTGTTATGGCCGCGTTCAGGGTGTAGCTGACGGTTGCGGCTATGGAGTATCTTCCGGTTGCCGGAACGGTATAATTTCCCGCAGCCGCATCGAGATTTCCGCTGTTGAAATAAGGGGACGCTGCGGTCCAGGGCTTCAGCTGCGCGTCCGCGGACAGGGAAAGCGAAGAGATAAGGGCCGAAAAGCCTTCCTGCGCGGCGTTCGGGATTGCCAATGGCCAGATATTCAACATAGCGATTTTGTCAGCTCCTGTGTCAATCGTAAAAGGGCCCCGCGGCAGGCGCGGAAAGCTCCTTTTTCTGCATATCTGATACAGTATATTCATTGTCCGCCCGATTTGCCCGATTTCTCCCCCGCTCTAAAATCCTGTGGGCTTTCAAACAAGCCTGTTAATCGAAACCTTAAAATATTTCCGTAAAAGCATGATTCTGGTTTGACAAGCATTTTTCAATGCTTTATAATTGTTTCAATAATTTTTTTTGTTGTTACAAAAGAATAGGATGGGAAAAATGAAGCAGCGGAGAGAACAGATTGTGGAACTTGTCAACAGCGAGGGCGCTGTCAGCTTTGCGAAATTGAAGGTTGCGTTTCCGGAGGTTTCGGAAATGACCCTGCGCAACGATCTGAAGTTTCTGGATCAGGCCCGCCAGATCGTCCGCGTGCACGGCGGAGCGAAATCGGTGGAGGTCGTGATCGGAACGGACGATCTGTTTTATAAGCGCAGTACGCGGAATATGGAAAAAAAGCGTCAAATTACCGAAAAAGCGGTGAAGCTCCTGCGCCCCGGAACGTCCGTCTTCCTCGATTCCGGAACGACGGCTACGGAGCTGGCCCGTGTTTTCCCCGATGAATCCTACCTGATTTTTACCGGGGGAATCAGCTGCGCGCTGGAGCTGGCGCATCTGACGCAGTCGCAGGTCCATGTTCTCGGCGGGCAGATGAACCGTTTCAGCCTGAGCGTGAACGGGATCAGCAGCGTGAAAGCGATTGAGAATGTCAATTTCAGCATCGCGTTTCTGGGCGTGACCGGTTACAGTCAGGAAACGGGCTTCAACTGCGGCGTAGAGGACGAGAACGAACTGAAAAAGGCGGTTGTCCGCAAATCCGAAAGGGTAGTCGCTTTAATGGATTCCGGGAAAGTAGGCATTGTCAACACCTTTACTTTTGCAGCGCTCAAGGACATCGACATTGTGGTTTCCGACGATGAGCTGGACCCCGAAACGAAGGATTTTTTTCAATCCCACGGAATAGAAGTTCTCTGAAGAATCGTTCTTAAAACAATCATTATTATAGAAAAATGCTTTTGTATTATTAAAACAAAAGCGTTTTTTTGTTTTTCTGAACAAATTTGTAGATTTAGTAAAAAATTTCTGTTAAAACTTAGAAAATTTGCCACTTGAATCACAAAATGATTGTTGATATTATAATAAAGTATTTTGAAACAATAATTTTTCGACAATATTCTATAAAATTCTTGGAGATTCAATATGATAACAACAGTAACACTTAATCCCGCAATAGACAAGACGATAGAAATTCCGAATTTTACCCCGAACATGGTCAACCGGATTGCAGCCATGCGCCTTGATCCCGGCGGAAAGGGAATCAACGTCAGCAAGGTGATTGCTTCGATGGGTGGAACCAGCCGTGCAGTGACGGTGCTGGGGGGAGCTACGGGTTCTAAAATTGCAGACGCTTTGAAAGATGTAAGCCTGCAGCCCGATTTTATTTTCACCAATCAGGAAACGCGGACCAATACAAAAATAATTGACCCGGTCCGCCATACCAATACGGACATCAACGAATTTGGCGATCCTATGGAGGAAAGCGTTCAGCGGGCTGTTCTTGCAAAGTTGAAGGACGGGCTGAAAAAAGACGACATCCTTGTGCTGGCGGGCAGCGTGCCCGCAGGCGTGCCCCGTACTTTGTACCGTGACTGGATTTTTGAGTGCGCAGCCATGGGTGCGAAAATGTTTCTGGACGCCGACGGCGATCTGCTGAAATTTGGAGTAGAGGCGGCGCCTTATCTGATTAAGCCCAACAGGGAGGAGCTCTCGAAGCTGCTCAAAAATCCTTTGAATACGCTGGAAGAAACCGTAACGGCCGCTAAAACGCTGGTTCGCAGCGGAGTCCGAAAGGTTGCGGTTTCTTTGGGCGGAGACGGGGCACTGCTGGTTACCGAGCAGGAAGTTTTCTATGCTGAGGGGCTGCGCGTGCCGGTGGGGAGCACGGTGGGAGCCGGGGACTCCATGGTGGCCGCTTTCGCCTACGGCGAGGAAACCGGGATGAGTACTTCAGAAATCTTCCGCTTGGCAATGGCGGCGGGGGCCGCAAGCGTTATGTGCGCCGGCACACAGGCCGCAACCCGTTCCTCAATTGAAAAGCTGCTGCCGTTGGTAAAAGTTCAATCTTTAAACTGATTGGTTATTGAATAGGAGGTTAAACATGAAAACGAAAGCATTACGTCTGTACGGCGCATCCGACCTGCGTTTGGAAAAATTTGAGCTGCCTGAGATTAAGGAGGATGAAATTCTTGTTAAGGTGGTATCCGACAGTATCTGCATGTCCACTTACAAATGTGCTATTCTGGGTGAAAAGCATAAGCGCGTTCCGGCCAACGTCGCCCAGCACCCCACGATTATGGGCCATGAGTTTGCCGGCGATATTATAAAGGTAGGAAAAATGCATCAGGACAAATTCCGCCCCGGCATGAAATTTACCCTGCAGCCCGCGCTGAATTACAAGGGGACCATGTGGTCGCCCGGCTACTCCTATGAATTTTTCGGAGGGGATGCAACCTATTGCATCATTCCTCATGAGGTAATGGAACTGGGCTGCCTTCTGGAATATAGGGGAAAAGCTTATTATGAAGCCTCTTTGGCGGAACCGATGTCCTGCTCTATCGGGGCATTCCATGCCTGTTACCATACGAAAATGGGTGTTTACCACCATGAAATGGGAATTAAGGAAGGCGGCAGTCTTGCACTTCTGGCAGGAGCGGGACCTATGGGCTTAGGCGCGCTGACTTATGCGCTGCACAGTGACCGCCGCCCTTCGACTGTCACGGTGACCGATATCAATGAAGATCGTTTAACCCGCGCCAGAGCCCTGTTTTCTGCGGAGGAAGCAAAGAGGGATGGGATAGAGTTGCATTTTGTCAATACCTCTGATATGGAAAATCCGGCGGTGGAGCTGAAAAAGCTGGCGGGCGGCGGCTATGACGACGTTTTCGCGTACGCTCCGGTACCGAGCGTAGTAGAATTGGCTTCCGCCGTACTGGGACGTGACGGCTGTCTGAACTTCTTCGCGGGTCCTACTGACTCCAATTTCAGCGCGAAAATGAATTTCTATGACGTCCATTACAATTCCACCCATGTGATGGGGACCACTGGCGGAAATACTGCGGATATGCTGGAGTCCCTGGAACTGACGGCGGCCGGAAGGATCAACCCGGCGGTTATGGTTACCCATATTGGCGGACTGGACAGCGCCGGGAAAACAACCCTGAATCTTCCGAAGATTCCCGGAGGCAAAAAGGTCATTTATACCCATATTGAAATGCCGCTGACGGCTATCAGCGATTTCCGCGAAAAGGGAAAAAAGGATGAGCGATTTGCGGTCCTTGCGGATATTGTGGAAGCGAACAACGGTCTTTGGTGCGGCAAAGCGGAGGAGTATCTGCTAAGAAAATGGGAGCAGGTCGATTAATCATCATGCGCGAAACGGATCAGTGTGTGCAGATTTTTCAGAATGGAGAAGGTAGTTATGAGTGTGGGAATCAAGATTGAAGATGCGGTCAAAAAGTACGGGCAGAATACGGTTATTCCCGATTTGTCGCTGGATATCCGCAACGGGGAGCTGTTTACCCTTCTGGGACCGTCCGGCTGCGGAAAAACAACGTTGCTCCGAATGATTGCGGGCTTTAACAGCATTGAGGGCGGCCGGTTCTACTTTAACGACAAACAGATCAATGACATGGACCCCAGCAAGCGAAATATCGGAATGGTTTTTCAAAACTACGCAATTTTCCCCAACATGTCTGTCCGGAAAAATGTAGAATTCGGATTGAAAAGCAAAAAAGTACCGCTGGAGACGATTCGGACGGAAACAGATAAATTTTTAAAGCTGGTGCATGTGGATCAGTATGCCGATCGGATGCCGGACAGGCTTTCCGGCGGGCAGCAACAGCGCGTGGCACTGGCCAGAGCGCTGGTCATCCGTCCGGATGTTCTGCTGATGGACGAGCCTTTATCCAACTTGGATGCGAAGCTTCGCGTGGAAATGCGTACGGTCATTAAGCATATTCAGCGGGATGTGGGAATCACTACGGTCTATGTCACCCACGATCAGGAAGAAGCCATGGCAATTTCCGACCGGATCGCCGTTATGAAGGACGGCGTCATCCATCACTGTGGAGAGCCTAAAGATATTTATCAGCGTCCGGCGGACCTGTTCGTTGCAACCTTCATCGGCAAGTCTAACCTGCTCAAGGCAAAGCTTCTGACGAAAAACGGATGTTACTATCTGGAATTTCTGAACGGATACAGGGTCCCGTTCGATAAAGTACGCAGGGATGCCGCGGACAATCAGAATGTGGTGGTATCCGCCCGTCCAGAGGAACTGCTTGTACACCCCGCGGGAGAAAACGCGCCCAAAGACGGCATTCGCGCGGTTATTTCGGATAGTGTTTTTTTGGGACTGAACACGCATTACTTCGTTAAGCTGGAAACGGGAGAGGAAGCAGAAGTCATTCAGGAATCCCGTATTGATTCACTTCTGCCTCCCGGCAGTGAAATCCTTTTAACCCTGAATGTGGAGAAAGCCAATGCGTTTGATGCACAGAGCACAAAGAGCATCATGGAGGGGGTCAACAACAGCACGAACGCCCCGGATGAAGCTTTAAGTGGGGAGGAAAGCTGATCATGGACACAACGAAAAAAAAGCTGGGCTTTTGGACCTTCGTTTCCATCGGCATCATGGCGCTGATCCTGCTGTTTCTGGTCTACCCGATTTTCGGGCTGATGAAGGAAGCCTTCTTTACGGAAAGTACCGGATTTACACTGGATGCCTTTCAGAAATTTTTCAGTAAAAACTACTACTACCAGACCATCGGAAACAGCTTTGAGGTGTCTATAACAGTCACGGTGATCAGTCTATTGCTGGGAATCCCCTTTTCCTATTTCTATACTTTCTTCCAGCTAAAGGGGAAAAAAGTGCTGTTTGTTCTGTGCCTGCTGTGCACGCTGTCCGCGCCCTTCATCGGCGCATATTCCTGGATCCTTCTGATGGGCAATTCCGGACTGGTTACAAACTTTTTGAAAACATTTGGCATTACGGGAATCAGTATCTATGGTTTCGGCGGAATCGTACTGGTTCAGACGCTCAAGCTGTTCCCTTTGGTGGTTATTTACATGAACGGCGCGTTCCGGGATATTGACAACTCTTTGATGGAAGTGGCGGAAAGCATGGGATGCAAAGGGGTCAAGCGCTTCTTCAAGGTGCTGATGACCCTGACGATGCCTACAATCCTGGCCGCGGCGCTACTCGTATTTATGAGGGCCTTTGCGGATTTCGGTACACCGGCTTTGATCGGACAGGGCTTTCAGACTTTCCCCGTACTGATTTACAACGAGTACTTAAGTGAAAACGGCGCCGACTTCCATTTTGCGGCGGCGATTAGCTTTATCGCGATTATTGTAACGGGAATCATCTTCCTGATTCAGAAATTCGCCACCAATAAATTCAGCTTCACCATGAACGCGCTCCACCCGATTGAGCCAAAAGAGGCGAAAGGAATAGGCGGATTCCTGATGCACGCGTATTGCTATCTGCTGGTTGCGATTGCTCTGATTCCTCAGGTATACATTATCAATATGTCCTTCCGAAATTATAACAACAGTATTCTGCGTCCCGGCTATTCTTTGATTAATTATCAGAAAGCCGTACAGAAGATGCTGTACCGCTCCATCGGAAATACGATTATTATCAGCGTAGTGACGCTTGCGATTATCATCGTGATTGCAATTTTAATTGCCTATCTGGTAGTAAGAAAAGGAAACTTCTTCAACAACGCCATCGATACCATTTCCATGCTGCCTTATATCATGCCCGGCGCAGTTATTGGTATTTCCCTTGTAATTGCGTTCAATCGGTCGCCGCTCGTACTGAACGGCACGCTGGCTATCATGATTATCGCCCTGGTCATCCGTCGGATGCCCTTTACCAGCCGGTCTGCCACAGCGGCCATGATGAAGATACCGGAAAGCATAGAGGAAGCCGCTATCAGTCTGGGTGCTTCCAAGCTGAAAACGCTGGTGCGCATTACGGTTCCTATGATGTCCAGTGGCATTATCTCCGGCGCGGTGTTAAGCTGGGTCTCCATTATTACGGAAATGTCCAGCGGCGTGATCCTGTATAACAACAAAACTATCACCCTAACGGTCAGTACCTATAACGCGATTGTCCGCGGAACCTTTGGTGTAGCGGCGGTTTTTGCCGCGGTAACTACGATCTTTACTGTTATCTGCTTGTTTATTTATTTGAGATTTACCAAGATTGAGGACGTCAAGCTATAAAGATTTGCTTTGGATAAATATTCGGGATTCGCAAAAATTCCGGTGTTTTTAAATAACAAAGGAGAGAGAGAAATGAAAAAAAGGTTATGCATGTTCCTGGCAATGGTGATGGCGGTTACCCTGGTTGCCTGCGGTACCCCCAGTTCTGCCGGTTCCACGGCCTCTGAAAGCGGAGCGCAAAGCGCGGCGGCTTCCTCCGCATCCGACAGGCCCTATTGGGTGAAAGGCGAAGATGAAGTAACGGGAACCATCAACGTCTATACCACCATGGAGGAGACCCAGCAGCAGACTCTGCAGGAAATGTGGGAGAAGTACTACCCGAAATGCAAGATTGAATTTCAGTCCGACTCTGTCGGGACGCTGGTTACCCGTCTAAAATCCGAGGCGAACGCCCCGGTGGCGGACGTTTTGATCGGCGGCCTGTTTGAAGCGGACGGAGACAAATACCACGATGTTCTGCAGCCCTACACGGCCGTCAACGATTCCGAACAGAAATACCATGACAAATCCGGCTATTATACCCTTTACGATGTACAACTGATGTGCTTGATTGTCAATAAAGACCTATGCAAGGATCTGGGCATAGAAGTAAAAGGCTATCAGGATCTGCTCCAGCCGCAGCTGAAGGGCAAAATTATTCTGGCGGAACCCAGTGTTTCTTCCAGCGCGTACCGTCAGCTTCAGACCATCCTGGCTACTATGGGCAAAAAGTTTGACGACGACGCGGGCTGGGATTACATTAAGCAGCTGATGGCTCAGTGCAACGGGATTAGCACCACCAGTTCCTCCGAAGTATACAACGACGTTATCAACGGTGAATATGTGGTGGGCCTTTCCTATGAATCCACCGTACAAGCCATGATCAAAGATGGCGCTACCAATTGCGAATGCGTCTATATGAAGGAAGGTAACACAGCGATGGCCGGCGGCGCCGGAATCGTAAAGGGTGCTCCGAATAAAGCTGCAGCAGAAGCAATGATGAATCTGCTTGCCAGCAATGAATTCCAGGATGTCCGTTCCCAGGAATCCGGTGGCCGTGGCACGAATTCCCTGTGCGCGAATTCCGGCCTGCCCAAGGAAGATACTTTAGGTCTGGTCGATCTGGATTTCAGCTATCTGGCTGCCAACAAGAATGCCCTGATGGATCACTGGGCAACCTTGTGGAAGAACGCAAAATAAATTACGTTGTGCAATACGATATCATATAAAGGGGCTGTTGCAAAACGAATTTGTGATAGCAAGTTGCACAGGATTAATAGTCTAAAGCACAAAAAATGCGCATAGAAACGGCTTTGAAGGCCCAATCATGGCGCATTTTTTGTGCTTTATTTTTTGGAGAGGTTGTTTTGCAACAGCCCCTTTTTCATGTTTTTTTGATTTGACGTACGGCAGCTTCCGCGCGCCCGGTAAAAACCGGCCGGGAAAAAGAATTGTGAAGGAAAGAGCGAGCATACTAAACCCGAATGGATTTCACATAGAGAGCGGAACAGTTTAAGATACGGCGCCAGACAGCAAAACGCAGACACGACCGTTCCCCCGGCGCCGGCGGAGGGAGGACATATGAAAAAAAACACCGGAGGACTGCGCATCGTGATGATGCTCGGCCTGTGCGGGGCTTTCGCGGTTTTCAGCTCCACCATATCGAAATCGCCGGTTTTGCCGATCTTTGCGAAGAACCTTGGCGCGACCGGCACCCAGATCGGCTGGATCGCTTCGGCGTCCACCCTGCCCGGAATCCTGATAAGCTATCTGGCAGGGGATCTGGCCGACCGGTTCGGATATAAAAAAATTCTGATCGGTTCCCTGCTCGTTTTTGCGAGCGCGCCGTTCGTTTACTTTCTGGTAATCAATCCGATGGGGCTGGCGGCGGTGCGTTTTTACCACGGCTTTGCGACCGCGGCGTTCGACCCGGTGGCGATGGCGGCTATCGCGGCTTTCAGCCGGAACAACACCGGACAGAACCTGTCCCTTTACACCTCCGCCACGCTGATCGGCCGGGCTCTTGCGCCGACCGTGGGCGGCGCGGCCTACGAGTACGGAGGAATCCCCACGGTGTACGGGATTGCAGGCGGCGCGGGCATTCTGGCTTTGGCCTTTGCAATCTGGTTCTTCCGGAAAAGCAGAAATATGCAGCGGGCGGAAGAGACGGCCAAAAGCCGGAAGGAAGAGGCCGAAAGGACTTCCTCCCTGAAAAAGCTGCGGGGCATGCTGCGCTACCGGCCCCTGCTTCTGGTCGGGGTGCTGAACGCCTGCGCGTATTTTTCCTACGGCGCGTTTGAAATGATCTTTCCTCTTTACGCGAAACAGCTCGGAATGTCCACCGGGCAGATCGGGTATGTGCTCGGCGCCCAGCTGATCGGAATGATTTTGCTGAAACCGGTGTTCGGCCGGGTGTCCGACCGCGTGGGCCGCCTGCCGCTGATGGTCGTCGGGCTGTTCGTCTGCTCGGGCACTTTTTTTCTGCTGACTTTTCTCAAAGCGGTCATGCTTGTGATCCCCCTCATTGTGGTCTACGGCCTGGGGTTCGCCCTGATTACCTCCGGAACAAACGCGCTGGCGGCGGACGTTGCGCAGAAGGGGCAGCTCGGCGGGTCGCTGGGCGTGATGAGCACCATGATGGACGTCGGCCAGACCTTTGGCCCGCCGGCGATCGGCGCGGTGAGCGACCTGTTCAGCTACACGGCTGGAATCGCCGCGCTGGGGGGAATCCTGCTGCTCGCGGCGGCGGGATGTGTTTTCGCGCTCATCAGGCAGCGGAAAACGCACCGCCCGGATTAAGCTTTCCTTGACGGTCACGGCAGGTTACGGTATCATATTATAAGAATGACCGGCAGACCGGGCCGGAACGCTTAACGGGAGGAAACGGGAATATCCTATGCAGCAAAACTGGAAAAAGAATACGGTTCTGTTTCTGACAAGCCAGACGGTTTCTCTGTTCGGTTCGTCCCTGGTTCAGTATGCCATCATGTGGTATATTACCCTGCAGACCAAGTCGGGCGTCATGATGATGATCTCCATCCTCTGCGGCTTTATCCCGACCTTTCTGCTTTCGCCCTTTGCGGGCGTCTGGGCGGACCGCTACGACCGGAAAATCCTGATTGCCCTGTCGGACTCCATGATCGCGCTGTCGACGCTGGTCATGGCGGTTCTGTTCCTTCTGGGGTACAAGGCCATGTGGCTGCTTTTTGTCATATCAGCCGTGCGCGCGCTGGGCTCCGCGGTGCAGACGCCGTGTGTGGGCGCGTTTCTGCCGCAGCTGGTGCCGGTGGAAAAGCTTACCGCGGTCAACGGGATCAACTCGAGCATTCAGTCCGCCATCCTGCTGCTTTCCCCCATCGCCAGCGGCGCGCTGATGTCGGCGGCGCCGATCGAGACCGTCTTTTTTATCGATGTGGGGACCGCCGCAATCGGTGTTTTTACGCTGCTTTTCTTCCTTCGCGTCCCTGCCCGGACGGGCGGCGCGGCGCCGGAAAGCTCTGGCTATTTCGAGGGGCTGCGGCTGGGATTTTCCTATATCGGCACACACCCGTACCTGAAACGGTTCTTTCTGTTCTTTGCCCTCTTCACCTTTCTGGCGGCCCCGGCGGCTTTTCTGACCCCGCTGCAGGTCACGCGCAGCTTCGGCGAAGAGGTCTGGTACCTGACTGCGATCGAAATCGCCTTTTCTCTCGGGATGATGCTGGGCGGACTCCTGATGGCCTGCTGGGGCGGCCTGAGAAACCGTGTGCACACCATGGCGCTTTCCAGCTTTCTGATCGGTGTCGGGGTGTTTCTGCTGGGCGTTGTCACCGATTTTTGGGTCTATCTGGCGCTGATGGGGCTTGTCGGATTCGTCATGCCCGTTTTCAACACGCCCTCCACCGTCCTGCTTCAGGAAAAGGTGGAGCCGGATTACCTTGGCCGCGTGTTCGGCGTGCTGACCATGATTACCAGCATGAGCATGCCTTTGGGAATGCTTTTGTTCGGCCCCATGTCCGACTGGATTAAAATCGAATGGATGCTGGTTGCGACCGGGGTGCTGATTTTTGTGGAAGGACTGTTCCTGATTTTCAGCAAAAAGCTTGTGGAGGCCGGGCAAAAGCCGGTCTGAACGGACAACAGGATACCATTATAAAAGCGCATATCCTCAAACGGGATATGCGCTTTTTCCTGCCCCGAACGGGTGAAAATTGCTGATTTTCCGGGGCCTGGGAAGCACGTGAATGAATATTTTTACCAAAAAACCGCCGTATGCATTTGACAAAATTAATAATTTTATGATATTATAGAAATCTAAGAAACAATCTGTAAAAAATATGAAGTTGTTTCTTGTCGGATTATGGGCAGAAAAGGAGGGCATTTATGATTGAATATAAAAATGTCAGTAAGTCTTATGGAAAACAAAAAGTTGTGAAAGAGTTGAATTTAAAAATACCCGACGGTGAGTTTGTCGTGCTGATCGGCCCTTCCGGCTGCGGAAAAACGACAACGCTGAAAATGCTGAACCGCCTGATCGAGATGGACTCGGGCAGCATCAGCATCGACGGAAAGAATATTATGGAAATGAATCCCGAAAAGCTGCGCAGCCGCATCGGGTACGTCATCCAGCAGATCGGGCTTTTCCCGAACATGACGGTGGAGGAGAACATCTGCGTGGTGCCGCGCCTGCTGAAATGGGACAAGGCGAAAAGCCGCCAAAGGGCGAAAGAGCTTCTGGAGATGGTCAATATGCCGTATGAAACCTATGCTCATAAATATCCGAATGAAATGAGCGGCGGCCAGCAGCAGAGAATCGGCGTGCTTCGCGCGCTGGCGGCGGAGCCGCCCATTATCCTGATGGATGAGCCTTTCGGCGCGTTGGACCCGATTACGAGGGATTCCCTTCAGGATGAGGTCAAGTCCCTGCAGCAGCGTCTGGGAAAGACCGTCATCTTTGTTACGCACGACATGGACGAGGCGCTGAAAATGGCGGACACGGTCGTGTTTATGAGCGAGGGCAGGATTTTACAGACGGATTCCCCCGAGGGGATTCTCCGCGCGCCCGCCAACGATACCGTGCGGGAATTTATGGGCAAGCATGTACATAATTTCTCGCAGAACCAGCTGGCGTGCTCCGACCTGATGAAGACCAACGTGGCAAAGGTCACGCAGGACAAAAAGACGCTGGAATGCGTCAACATGATGAGCCGCAGGGAGATCGACTCCCTTGTTGTGGTGGACCGGGAGGAACGCTATATCGGCGTTCTGCTGATTGAAACCGTCAACGAGCGCGGCAAAGCGGGCGACACCATCAGGGACCTGATTACGGCGGACTTCCCGACCGTTGCGCCGGACACCCCCGCGAAAACCGCTTTCGATATCATCAGCAGCCAGCGGGCGGAATATGTCGTCGTGCTGACGGAGGACAAAAAAGTGGCCGGCATCATTACAAAAACCAGCATGTCAAAAGCTTTGGCAAGCGTTGTTTGGGGGGATGGGCAATGAGTGATTTCTTCCGTCTTTACGGGGATAAACTGCTTGGCGCTATCACGACCCATCTGGTCTATGTCCTGATTTCCGTTTTCATCGGATTTGTCATCGCCCTGTTTCTGGGAATCCTGCTTTCCAGAGCCCCGAAAATATCCAAATTTGTTCTGCCGGTCCTTTCCGTGGTGCAGACGATCCCCGGCATCGTGTTTATCGGCATCCTGTTCCTGTATCTCGGGATGGTGCCCGCCACCGTGCTGGCCGCGCTCTCCATTTACGCGATCTTCCCGGTGCTGAAAAACACCTACACCGGACTGATCGGCGTTTCGGAGCAGTATAAGGAAGCGGCAAGGGGCTGCGGGATGTCCCCGCTGCAGTCGCTGCTGTGGGTGGAGCTGCCGCTGGCGCTCCCCGCCATCATCGGCGGGCTGCGGATGTCCACCGTCTATATTGTAAGCTGGGCGGTGCTGGCCTCCATGATCGGCCTGGGCGGCCTGGGAGACTTCATCTATATCGGCGTCAGCACGAACAACAACACGCTGATTATCGCGGGCGCGATTCCGGCCGCCATCCTCGCGGTGGGGCTGGGCCTTTTGATCGACTATTTCCAGAAGAAAGCCGTGCCGAAAGGATTAAGGGGGGATGTCAAGTGAGCGCGACGATGATTTTTGAACATCTTTACATTGTGCTGCTTTCGGTGCTTTTCACCGTTCTTCTCGGCCTGCCGCTCGGCGTGCTGGCCTATATGAAAAAGCCGGTGCGCTCCGTGGTGCTGTGGGCCGTGGATATCCTGCAGACCATCCCGGCGCTGGCGCTGCTCGGAATCATTATGGTTTTTCTGGGCGCGGGCAAGCCGACGGTCATCATCGGACTGGTGCTGTATTCCCTGCTGCCGGTCGTGCACAACACCTACCTCGGCCTCAGCAATATTGAGCCCGCCATCAAAGAGGCCGCAGACGGCATGGGCATGAGCCGGACTTACCGGCTGCTCCATGTGGAAATCCCCATCGCCTTCCCGGTCATCTTCACGGGAATCCGGATCGCCACCGTCACCTCCATCGGCGTGGCCGTGTTCGCTACGTTCGTGGGCGGCGGCGGGCTCGGCTCCGTCATCTACCGCGGCATCCATATTCAGAACATGCAGCTGATCCTGTTTGGGACGCTGTCGCTGATGGGGATGGCCGTGCTGTTCGACGGCGTGATGGCCTACATTGAAAAACGGCTGTACCGCCACAGGACCGTAAAAAGCAGCGAGCATTAAAATCCGATCCATAGAGTAATCGTGTATTTTTGTCAACAGTAATATCAATAATAGAAAAGAAAAGAGGGAGAAAATTATGAAAAAAGTGATTGCCGTTATAATGTGCCTGGTTTTGGCGCTTTCCGCCGCGGGATGCGGCTCGGGCAAGAGCGGCGGGGACGAAATCGTCATTATGGACGGTCAGTTTTCCGAAATGAAGCTGATTCACCAGATGGTGAAAATGCTGGTGGAGCAGGACACCGGCGCCAAGGTCGTCATTAAGGACGAGGTCTCCCCCGTCAACGGCTTCAACGAGCTGGTCAAGGGCAACTGCGATCTGATGAACAGCTACGACGGCACCTTGCTGACCACCTATCTGAAGCTGGACACAAAGGATATCCCCGAGGGGCAGACCCTGTACGATTTTGTCAACGAAACTGCGCTCAAGGAGAAGAAGGTCTATCTTTTGGATAAGCTCGGGATCAACAACACCTACGCGATCGCCGTTCCGCAGAAGATCGCGGACCAGTACAAGCTGGAAACCATCAGCGACCTTGTGCCGGTGGCCGGCAAGCTGGTGTTCGGCGCGGAGCATGAATTTTTTAGCGAAGAGGGCAGCATGAAATTCAACCCGTTCGTCAAATTCTATGGGCTGAATTTCAAGGAAAGCAAGCCGGTCGACCTGGGGCTGAAGTATTCCGCGGTGGAAAACGGGAACATCGACGTGACCGAGGTTTACGCCACCGACGGCCTGAACAAAAAGGCCAAGCTGAAAGTGCTGAAGGACGACAAAAGCTTCTTCCCGGAGTACAACGGCGCGCTGCTCGTCCGCTCGGACCTGTTCGAGCGCTTCGAAAAAACGGCGCCCAACCTTAAAGAGACCCTGAACAAGCTCGGCGGGATCTTTGACGACGAGACCATGGTCAACCTGACCTACGCGGTCGACGTGGAAGGCAAAACCGTACCGGAGGTCGCAAAACAGTTCCTTCAGGAAAAGGGGCTGCTGAAGTAATTCAGACGGTATCCCCAATCACAAGAGGATAAAAAGAGACCCGGATCGGCGCTGTGAAACGCTTTTCCGGGTCATTGTATTTTTTGGTCATTCCTCATCCGGGTAAAGAAAGCTTTTTACCCGGTCCTGGCAGTTGTCCTCGCCGCAGTAATACAGCACGTCGTGCTTCTGCAGAATCGCGTAGGGGCCGGGGGACATCATCAGCGTGCTGTTGCGCTTAATGGCGATGATGGTCGCCGCCGTGTGGTGCCAGAAATTCAGCTCGGACAGGGACTTGTCGAGCAGGGGCGTTTTGTCCGTAATTTCGATTTCAAACGGAATAAACGGATTGATGGACTGGAAGCGCTCCGTCCGGTCTATGATGCTGGAAATGGATTTCAGCAGAAATTTCGTCTCTTTTCTCTGCCGCTCAACGCTGCTTAAAATATCCTTTTTCAGGTCGTTCAGCGACTGGATGTCGTTGTACTGGTGAACAAATTTTACGGCGTTGTCGTACGATTTGATAATCACGCCGCTGCCCTTGGTCACGTCTACGATTTCCAGGTCGGACAGTACGCAGATGGCGCGCCGTGCGGTTTCGGAAGAAACGTTGTACTGGCTTGCAAGGTACGATCTCGCATATATTTTTTCTCCTACGCGGTAACGGTTGTCCACAATCTTTGCCGCAATGTCGGCGGCAATCTTCTGGTAAACCGGTGCCGCCACTTTAATGGTGTCCTCCATAAACCTCACCTATCCTGTGAAAATACCTTTCTGTTTTTACGTTCAAAAGCACTTCCGTATAAAAACGGAGGTGCTTTTTTCTTTATTTCTATCATATCACAATCGCGCGGCGCCGACAACTGGAAAAATCAAAGGGAACTGAACCGGATTCCGGCCTGACGGCGGCCCTGCTCCAGCAGCCCGGTACAGCAGCGCATACGTTCGCAGGCGCGTGCGTACGCGGCCTCGTCCCGCTCCGTAAGAATGCGGGCGAGCGCCTTCTGCTGACAGAACATGGAGGATTTGCGCTCCGTGGAAAGCAGCTCCTCCCCGCCGCCGCGGGTGTAAAGCCGGATCCTGTCCAGAGAGGTGGGCCCCTCCAGCGTCACGGTGCCGTTTTCGCCCTGAATCTCGCTTGCCGACCGGCTGGCGGAGATTTTGGAGGCGCTGAGCACGGCGCAAAAGCCGTCGTACTTTAGAATCTGGGTGCAGACTCCGTCCACCCCGCTTTCGAGCAGACTGGCGGTGCAGGTGCTGCTTTTCGGCGCGCCGAAAAGGGCGGCGCAGAGGTAAAGGTTGTAGATGCCGAGGTCGGCCAGCGCGCCGCCGTCGTATTCCGCGCTGAAAACAGGCGGATTCTTTCCTTCTTTATACGCGTCGTACTTGGAGGAATATTTCATATAGTTGAAATAGACGTAGTGAACGGGGGCGATTTTTTTGACCGCTTCCTTCAGGACGTCCAGATCGGGGTTGTAGATCGGGCGGATCGCCTCCAGCAGGTACACATTGTTTTTTTTCGCGATGTCCAGCAGCTCTTCGAGCTGCGCCGAGGTCGCCACCGCCGGCTTTTCCACAATCACATGCTTTCCGGCGGAAAGGCAGAGCTTCGCCTGCGGGAAATGCAGGCTGTTCGGGGACGCGATGTAGACGGCGTCCAGCCCGGGGCAGCTTGCCAGGGTTTCCAGTTCAGTAAATACATGGGGAATTTGGTACAGGGCCGCGTACTGAGCGCCGGTCTCCGCTTTGCGGGAATAGACCGCGTAAGGCTCGTAGCTTCCCGTTTCCACCGCGGCCTGTACGAACAGGCGGGAAATTTCCGAAGTGCCGATGATTCCTAATTTCATAAAGCAGTTCCTTTCCTGAGTATCCGGAATGTTGTTTAAGCTTAGTGTAGCATGGAACCGGCGGCTTTTCAAGCGGGACCGGGCGCATTTCAAAGCGGCGCCCGGCGTACCCGGAGGGAGAGAAGGACTCCCCCACGGCCCGGGCTATGTTAAACTCCCCCCGCCATAAGCGGCGGCTCCTTCAAAAATGGGGCCGGATACTTGTTTTTTCTTGAACGGGGCCGGGCAGGGTGCTATAATGCAGGTATAATGAACCGGCGGAAAAGCCGGACGACGGGAGTGGTTGCAGTGACGGTGATCGGCAGGTATTTTACCCAGCTGGATTTGGCGATGGAGGACGAAGGGGCCTTTTCCGGACTGGAAGGGCTGTTTTCGGAAAACGCTTCCCTGCGGCTGAAAGGGTACGACGAAATACGCGGGTGCGGAAAAATCAGAGAGTTTTTTCAGGCTCTCCTGGGCAAAAACAGGGAAATGAAGCATGTCTGGGAAATCGTCCCCGAACAGGGCGGGTTCCGGGTGCCGTGGGCTGCGGCCTGCGTCAGCAAGGCCGGCGACGTTTTCACCATGGAGGGGACGGACCACATTGTGCTGGACGCCGACGGGAAAATCCAAAGCCTTTTCCTCGGAATCGGCACAGAGGCTTAGAAGAGGGCGGTCGGGGGACTCTTTCCCGCCGCCCTTTCGCCGCCGCAGGGCACAAAAAAACGCCGTACACGGATTTTTGATCCATATACAACGTCAAAGCGCCCGCGGGTACAAAATCCCCTCTGTACAAAAGAGTAAAGAGGCGGTATAATAATATCCGCAGCGTGCCGATTCTTCGGTTGTGTATGGAGCGTGCTCTCCGTATGCAGGGGGCGGGGTGTTCCAGCACTCCGTTCCTGCGCTGCACTTTTATTTGTGCCTTGCAACTGAATTATAGCGCGTTTTCTTTGCCAGTGCAATAGAATTTGCTAAATTATATGGAAAATAATGGGGTCGGGAATTCTTTCCCGACCCTTTTCAGGCTGTCTGCGGTGGTGCTTTCACGAAGGTAGGGGGATGACTCCCTCAGTCAGGCTTCGCCTGCCGGCTCCCTCAAAGAGGGAGCCGAATCCCCTGCCTCCCTCTTAGAGGGATTTGTTTCGGAGTCCTCTAAAACCGATTCAACATACAACTGTCTGAGAGCGCCGCCGTAGGCGCGTGCCGACCGCATGGTCCGCGCCCGGCGCGCCGGAAGGAGTCTCGGAGCATCAGGCTTCGATTTAACGGTAAGCTGACTGGAAGCGCCGCCGTAGGCGCGTCCCGACCGGCAGGTCCGCGTGCCGACCGCATGGTCCGCGCCTCAGAACCCCACCAGCAGGCCGCCGTTCTCCGTGTAATAGCTGGTCAGCCCCCGCGTCTGCTGAATCGTGATCTTGGTGGTCAGGCAGACGTGCGCGATCAGCTCCTTCAGGCGCTGTGCGCCCTTGGGATTGTTGCAGTGGCTGATAACGACGGGCCTGCCCGCCATGTCTTTCAGCTTGTTCATGGTTTCCACGATCTGCAGGATCGCGCGTTCCTCGCCGCGCGGCTTGTGCAGCACCTTGATTTCGCCCTCCGGCGTGTTGGAGGCCACCGCGCGGATGCCGAGCGAGTTGGCCAGAATCCCCGCCACACGGGACATGCGCCCCGACTTGATCAGGTTGTCGTAGGAACCGAGCGCGAACAGCAGAAACAGGCTGCGGGAGTACGCTTCCGCCTGTTTGACGACTTCGTCGAACCCCAGCCCGGAGGAAATCAGCTCCGCCGCTTTTCTCAGAATCAGAACCAGTCCCCCGGCGGTGGAACGGGAATCGATCACGTGGATTTTCTTCCAGGGAAATTCCTCCAGAACCATGTCCCTTGCGACAAGGGCGCTGTTGTAGGTGCCGCTCAGCGCGCTGGTCATCGTCACCGCCAGAGTGCAGTCGCTTTTCCGGAATTCGGTTGCCCACTCTTCCGGCGACGGGCACGCCGACGAGGACGGCCCCTTGTAATTTTTCATCTGGGCCAGCATGATGTTTACATTCAGCGAATCATCGTCAGTGTACTCGGTGTCGCCCACGATGAGCTTCAGGGGTACGGTCGCAAAGTGCAGGCCATAATCCTCGAATGCGTTTTGGGGCAAGTCGCAGGAGCTGTCTGAAAGGATACTCCAGGTCATAAAAGCACTCCTATAATTTCAAATTATCATATAGTTTTCAAAACCATATATTTTAGTCTATAATATCATAGTACATAGCAAGACTTAATTATTGTTTAGAAGATTAAATAATTTCTCCCGCCTGCGGAAAAACGCGGCCGCCGCGGGCAAAACCGCGCGGAGTTGCAAAATCTCTCCGATAAGCTTATAATATCTGTCGAACCTACAAATATGATAACCGGAGTTGAGTTCTATGTACGATGAAATTGCGGCGCAGGCGAAAACAGCCGTCTGCGAATTGATAAAAGCCGCGGGACTGACCGCGGGAAATATCCTGGTCGTGGGCTGTTCCTCCAGCGAAATCGGCGGGCACGATATCGGCTCGTCCTCCAGCGTGGAAATCGCCAACGCGGTGTTTCACGCCGTTTACCCCGTTTTGAAGGAAAAGGGGATTTATCTGGCCGCCCAATGCTGCGAGCATCTGAACCGCGCGATCATTATTGAAAAAGAGGCGGCGGTCAGGGACCGGCTGGAAATCGTCAACGCCGTTCCGCGCCCGAAGGCCGGCGGTTCCTTTGCCACGGCGGCTTACTCGAACTTTGAGCATCCGGTGGCGGTGGAGGAAGTCACCGCGCAGGCGGGAATCGATATCGGCGGCACGCTGATCGGCATGCACCTTGCCAGAGTGGCGGTGCCGGTGCGCCTTTCCGTGCGCAAAATCGGCGAAGCCAACGTGACCAGCGCGCGCACCCGGCCGAAATATATCGGCGGCGAACGCGCGAATTACGACGAAAGCCTGAAATAAGGAAAGTATTTCCTCACGTAAAAACAGCGCCTTCCGTAAAAACTAAGGGTAAATTCTTTATTTACTGAGGTTTGGGGAGGCGTTTTGCTTTGGGGACCTTTTATGAGAACAACCCGGATTTACGGGGATATTTTGAGAATCTGCCCATCGACGTGAAAAACAGGATTCTAAAATCGGGCGTGGAGATTTCCACGCTGGGCGAGCTGATGCAGGTCGCGGAGCATATTCGGGAAACAAATGGATAATCCTGTAAATCCTGCGAAAACTATTCCCGGAGGTGAGTCCGATGAAAGGCAAGTACAGCGGTTTATACGAGCTGATCGAAGAGGACGGCGAAGCCGGTGAATACTTTGACAACCTGCCCGAATATGTGCAGGAATCCATCAGCGCGCGGGAGGAGAACATCAATTCCTTCGCAAGCCTTCGCGATTACGCTGAAAATCTGATGCGGGACGATGAATGACGACGGCGGGGCGTTTTTTCGCCCCGCCCTTTTCCTTTTGTTCCGTTTGACAACCGTGATTTTCTGTGCTACAATAGCAAAAATATATTTTTACACGCAGGGACGGAGAAAGTAACCCTTCCGAAGGCACACAGAGAAGCTTTTGCGGCTTTGCCGCGCTGAAAGAAAGCGGGCGGGAGGCCGGGCGAAAATGGCTCCTGAGCGGCGCACCGAGACCGGATTCCCGGTTTAGGCTGCGACGGGATTTCCCGTTACAGAAAGCGGGTATAGGCGGTGTCCGGCACTGTAATACCCTGAGAGGCCCGTTTCGCAAGGGACGGGTGAATTTGAAGTGGTAACACGGGATTTGGAATCTCGTCTTCATCGGGCACGGCGCCTGTGGAGGCGGGTTTTTTTATTTTCCGGGGAACTGAAAGGAAATAGCCATGAAAATCAGCGAAATTCTGAACAGAGGCAGGGTCACGGTTTCCTGCGAGCTGTTCCCACCGAAAAAAGACGACGATATTGCCCGGGTGCAAGAGGTTGTGCGCGACATCTCCGCGCTCAGGCCCGATTTCATGAGCGTGACCTACGGCGCGGGCGGCGGCACGTCCCGGAACACGATCCGGATCGCGTCGGAAATCCAGAACTGCGGCGTGACCGCGCTGGCGCACCTGACCTGCGTTTCCTCTACTAAGGAGGAGGTCGGGCAAATCTTATCCGGGTTAAAAGAACAGCATATTGAAAACATCCTGGCCCTGCGCGGCGATATTCCGAAGAATTCCGATTTCCCGTCCCCCGGCCAGTACCGCTACGCCGGCGAGCTGGTCAGGCAGATCAGGGAATACGGCGGATTCTGCATCGGCGCGGCCTGCTACCCAGAGGGGCACGTCGAGTGCGCCCACAGGGAGGACGACATCGGCTACCTGAAGGAAAAGGTGGACAGCGGCTGCGACTTTTTGACTACGCAGATGTTTTTTGACAACAATATCCTCTACCAGTTCCTGTACCGGATTCTGGCGAAGGGGATTCATATCCCGGTGGTGGCGGGTATCATGCCGGTGACCAACAGCGGCCAGATCAGGCGGATCTGCGCGCTTTCCGGCACGGAGCTGCCGCCGCGCTTTCGGGCGATCGTGGACAAATTCGCCGACAAGCCCGCCGCCATGAAACAGGCCGGCATCGCCTACGCGACGGAGCAGATCATCGACCTGATTTCCAACGGCGTCAGCGCGATCCATATCTACACGATGAACAAGCCGGATATCGCGGCAAAAATCATGGATAATTTATCGGAGATCATCAGGGAATGAAAGAGACGGAAGAAGTGCTGCGCTATCTGGGCTACCGCGGCAAGCCCGCGGACGAGCGCACCCTGCGTACAATCGAATCCTGCATCAGCGAGCTGCGGGCCGCGGTTACTCCCCGCAGCCTCAGCCTGCTTCTGCCGGTGAAGTTTGACGGGGACGCCGTCCTGCTCGGGAACCTGAGGGTGGAAAGCAGGGACTTGAGGAACCATCTTTCCGGCTGCGGGCAAGCGTACCTGTTCGCGGCTACGCTCGGCACGAAAGCGGATTTCCTTTTGGAGCGCGCCTCCAAAATCGACATGAGCCGCGCCGTGGTGCTGCAGGCCTGCGCCGCCGCGCTGACAGAGAGCGTCTGCGACGAAGCGGAACGGGAGCTTTCCGCAAAGGCGGCAAAGCGCGGGCTGTTTCTGCGGCCCCGGTACAGCCCCGGCTACGGGGACTTTTCCATCCTGCATCAGCGCGACCTTCTGGGGATTTTACAGGCGCAGAAAAAAATCGGCCTTGCCATGACGCAGGACAGCATGCTGGTGCCGACAAAATCCGTCACCGCGGTCATTGGCCTGACGGCGGAGCAGACGACCTGCCACATTGCGAAGTGCATGGGCTGCAAGTCTTTGAATTGTCCGTTCAGAAAGGACTGATATTATGGGAATACTGGAAGACCTGGGGAAACGCATGGTCTTTTTTGACGGCGGCATGGGCACCCTTTTACAGGAAAACGGCCTCGGCCCCGGCGAGCTGCCGGAGCTGTGGAACCTGACCCGCCCCGAACTGATCAAAGAAATTCACAGCAGGTACCGCGCGGCGGGCGCGGATATCCTGACAGCCAATACCTTCGGCGCAAACCCGATCAAGCTGCACGGCTGCGGCCGTTCCACGGAGGAAATCGCGGCCGCCGCGGTGGGCCTTGCCAAAGAAGCCGCCCACGGCGCGCTGGTCGCCATGGACATCGGCCCGACCGGAAAGCTGCTCAGGCCGCTCGGCGACCTCGATTTCGAGGACGCCGTTTCCGCCTTTTCCCGGGCCGCCGCCGCGGGGGAAAAGGCCGGGGCCGACCTGATCCTGATTGAGACCATGAGCGATACCTACGAGTGCAAGGCCGCCGTGCTCGCCGCAAAGGAAAGCACCCGGCTGCCCGTTTTCGTCACCATGGTCGTGGATGAACAGGGCAAGCTGCTGACCGGCGGCGACATCCCGGCGGCGGTCGCGCTGCTGGAGGGCCTCGGGGTGGACGCCGTGGGGCTGAACTGCGGGTTCGGCCCCGGGCAGATGAAAAAATTCCTCCCGCAGATGACACAGGCGTGTTCCCTGCCCGTGATCGTGAACCCCAACGCCGGGCTGCCCCGCACCGAGGGGGACAAAACCGTGTTCGACGTAAAGCCGGAGGAATTCGCCGCCGTGATGGAGGAAATCGCGAAGGAGGGCGCCTGGATTCTGGGCGGCTGCTGCGGCACGACCCCGGAGCATATCGCGGCGGTGGTGCGGCGGTGCAAAGATTTTTCCCCGCGCCCCACCGTCCCGAAAAACCGCACGGTGGTTTCCTCGTTCGCCCGGGCGGTCGCGTTCGGCGAAAAACCGGTGCTGATCGGCGAGCGCATCAATCCCACGGGCAAATCCCGGCTGAAACAGGCGCTGCGCGGCAACGACATGGATTACCTGCTGCGGGAGGCGATTACCCAGCAGGAAAACGGCGCCCATATTCTCGACGTAAACGTCGGCCTGCCGGAAATCGACGAGCCCGCGCTCCTTCGCCGCGCGGTCATGGAAATTCAGGGGATTTCCGACCTTCCGCTTCAGCTCGACACCTCCGACCCGAAGGCGATGGAGGGGGCCATGCGCGTTTACAACGGCAAGCCGCTGATCAATTCGGTCAACGGGAAAGCCGAATCGATGGAGGCGATCTTCCCGCTCGTGAAAAAGTACGGCGGCGCCGTGATCGCGCTGACGCTGGACGAAAACGGGATTCCGGCCACGGCGCAGGGCCGGTTTGAAATCGCCGAAAAAATCGTGAAAACAGCCCGGGAATACGGGATCGACAAAAAAGATCTGGTTTTCGACACGCTGGCCATGACCATCAGCGCCGGGCAGGAAAACGCCGCCGTTACGCTGGAAGCCCTGCGGCTGATCCGCGACCGGCTGGGCATCCACACCTCGCTCGGCGTTTCCAATATTTCGTTCGGTTTGCCCCAGCGGGAACACATCAACGCCGCGTTTTTCACCATGGCGCTGCAAAACGGGCTGGGAGCCGCGATCGTCAACCCCAATTCCGCCGCGATGATGGACGCGTACCATGCGTACTGCGCGCTCAGCGGCAGCGACGGGCAGTGCATGGACTATATCGCCCGCTATTCCGCGCAGAAAACGGAAGCCGCGCCGCCGCCCGCCGCGGGGGAAATCTCTTTGCCGGACGCGGTGGTGCGCGGCTTGAAGGAAAGCGCGCACGCGGCGGCGCTCCGGCTGGTGGAAACGGAGGAACCGCTCGCCATCATCAATACCCAGATGATTCCCGCGCTTGACCGGGTGGGAAAGGATTTCGAGCAGGGCGTGCTGTTCCTGCCCCAGCTCCTGATGAGCGCGGAGGCCGCCAAGTCGGCGTTTGAGGTGATCCGGGGGAAAATGACCGTCAACGGGGAGCGGACGAAGAAGGAAAAAATCATCCTTGCGACCGTCAAGGGCGATATCCACGATATCGGCAAAAATATCGTCAAGGTCCTGCTGGAAAATTACAGCTACGACGTGATCGACCTCGGAAAGGACGTTCCCCCCGAAACGGTGGTGGACGCGGCGGAGGAGGGCGGCGTGAAGCTGGTCGGGCTCAGCGCGCTGATGACGACCACCGTTTCCAATATGGCGGAGACCATCCGCCAGCTGCACGAAAGGGTGCCGGACTGCCGGGTGATGGTCGGCGGCGCGGTGCTCACGCCCGAATACGCGCAGCAGATTCACGCGGACGCCTATTCCCGGGACGCGATGGGTTCGGTGCACTACGCGCAGAAGCTGTTCGGCGGGGAGTGACCCGCGGTTCCGATACAAAAAAGCTGCCGGAGGATTTTTCCCCGGCAGCTTTTTTAGCTATCCCCGAAAATCTCTTTTTTCAGGCGTTTTCCGGTCGGTGTGGCGGCAAGCCCGCCTTCGGAGGTCTCCTTCAGGCTGCGGGGCATCGCGTCGCCGATCCGCTTCATCGCGACGATCACCTCGTCGGCGGGAATCGCGCTCTGGATTCCGGCCAGCGCCAGCTCCGCGCCCACAAACGCGTTGGCCACGCCCATGGCGTTGCGCTTGATGCACGGGATTTCCACCAGCCCCGCCACCGGGTCGCACACAAGGCCCAGAATATTTTTCATCGCGATGGCGCAGGCGTGCCCCGCCATCTGCGGGGTCCCGCCCGCCAGCTCCGTCAGCGCCGCCGCTGCCATGGCGGAGGCCGCGCCGCATTCCGCTTGGCAGCCGCCCTGCGCGCCGGAAATGCTCGCGTTGTTGGCGATCACCATGCCGAACGCGGAGGCGGTGAACAGCGCCATCACCACGTCGCGCTCCGGAAGCTCCCGGTCCTCCATCACCGTCAGCAGCGCCGCTGGGATGATCCCGCAGGAGCCGGCGGTCGGCGCGGCGACGATCTTGCCCATGCAGGCGTTGCTTTCCGAGACCGCGAGCGCGCGCACCAGCGCGGTGCCGAACACTTTGCCGCAAAGGGTGCGGCCCTTGTCCACCGCCTGCTTCATTTTGTACGCGCCGCCGCCCGAAAGTCCGCTCACCGAGCGCATGTCCGGGTCAATGCCGTCCTCGACGGACTGCTGCATCACCCGGAAGCTTTCCAGCATCGTCCGGTACAGTTCCGGCTCCGGTTTTTCCAGCTCGCGCGCCTGGTCCTCCAGAACGATCTCCGATATTTTTTTATTTTCCCTTGCGGCCGCGCCCACAAGGTCTTCCACCGAATAATAAATTCCCATCTTCCACCAGGCCTTTCCGATTCTTGGTTCTTTAGCCGCGTCAGTCCGGCCGCAGCATGGTCGAGCGGAGGACGTCCGGCAGCTTTTCGATCCCGGCGTTGCTTTCCCGGCTGAATTCGCCGTCGACCTCGATGGTCATCAGCGCCGTTTCGCCCTTGTGCCCGCGGGTCAGCTTGAAGTTGCCGATGTTGACCCCCTGCGAGGCGATGTAGTTCGTCACGTGCGCGATCACCCCGGGGACGTCCCGGTGCAGGATCAGAAGCGTGGTCTGCTGCCCGGTGACGTCCACCTTCATCCCGTTGATTTCGCTGATGACGATGTTTCCGCCGCCCACGGAAGCGCCCTGCAGGGTCGCGGTATGCCCCTGCCCGTCCGTCAGGGTAATCACCGCCGTGTTGGGGTGAGCCCCCTCGATTTCGCCCTTTTCAAAGACGACGGAAAGGTTCCGTTCCTTCGCGAGCGCAAGGCTGTCGCGGATGCGGGGGTCGCTCGGGGACATGCCCATGATTCCGGCGACAAGGGCCTTGTCCGTTCCGTGCCCGCGGTATGTTTTCGCAAAGGAGCCGTGCAGCAGAATGTGCGCGCTCACGGGTTTGCCGTCCAGCAGCGCGCCGGCGATCCGTCCGATTCTTACGGCGCCCGCCGTGTGGGAGCTTGACGGGCCGATCATCACCGGCCCGATAATATCAAAAACATTCATAAGAAGCCTCCGCTGCCACATTCTAAAGGGAATGGATTTCAATTCACGCTGCTATTATAGCATAATGCACAGGTGTTTGAAACGGTCTTTTTCCGGCGAAGCCCCTGCGGGCTTCCTTTTCTTTTTTCGGTGAATTGTATATTATCATGCCCGGAACACAAGATAATATTTGTAAAAAAATTCCAATATTTATTTTGAACTTCAAAACTTTCTTGACAAAACGATTCTTTTTTGATATAATTAACAAATATTTTGAACTTCAAAATAAATGACGAAAGGAGGGAACTGCATTGAATAACGAATACTCCCAGATCAATAATTTCCTTGTAAAAGTATTTAACGAGGTCCTGAGAACGGAAGAAGCAAGCCTGAAAACCAAGGAATCCCACAACCTTTCCATGCGGGAAATGCATGTGATCGAAGCGGTGTGCGACGGCACGCAGGCGGGCAAAAACACGGCTTCGGATATCGCGTGCTCCCAGGGAATCACCGCGGGTACGCTGACGACGACCATCAACACGCTGGTGAAAAAGGGCTTTGTCCAGCGGCAGCAGGACCAGCGCGACAAAAGGGTCGTCCGTATCCTCCCGACCGAAAAGGGAAAAAGCGTAAATGAGGTTCATTCCTCCTTTCACCACAAAATGGTTTCCGCGATCATGTCCGCCATGACGGAGGACGAACTGGCCATGTTTGTAAAGGGGCTGGCCGCGGTGAAAAACTTTTTTGAAAGCAACAAAAAATAGTGGAGGACTTCTATGGCTATTAAAATTATAACGGACAGCACGTCGGATATTGCCCTTGACCGTCAGGCCGAGCTCGGGATCGAAATCGTTTCCCTGAGCGTGCATTTCGGCGACAGGGAATATGTGGACGGTGTTGACCTTACCAAACCGCAGTTTTTTCAGATGCTTCACGACAGCGCGGAGCTTCCCACCACGGCGCAGGTCAACCCCGAACGGTTTGAAAAATTATTTGAAAAATACAGGAATAGCGGCGACGAGGTCATCGGTATTTTCATTTCCGGCAAGCTCAGCGGGACCTATCAGTCCGCGGTGATCGCCAAACAGGCGCTGGGAGCGGAAAATATCCATCTGATCGATTCGCTGACCGTCAGCTTCGGGCTGGCGCTTCTGGTTTATGAGATGCTCAGGCTGAGGGACGCCGGAAAAACCGCGGCGGAAATCTGCTCCGCGGTGGAAGAGCTGAAAAAGAGGCAGAGGTTTTACGCCATTATCGATACGCTGAAATATCTGAAAATGGGCGGCAGGCTGTCGGCCTCCTCCGCTTTTATCGGTTCCATGCTCCACATCAAGCCGATCGTCTCGATCGAAAACGGCGAAATCAAGGCGTTTGACAAAAAGAAGGGGCACAAGGCGGCCGCCCTGCGCATTGCGGAGATGATGGAGAAGGAAAAACCGGACCCCGCTCACCGCGTCTTTTTCGGCGACACCGATTCCCCGCAGTTTCTGAATCTTCTGAAGGACGCGGCGGGGTCCGTCGCGGACATTTCGGACAGCGAGACCATCGCCCTCGGGTCGGTCGTCGGCACTCACGGCGGGCCGGGCTGCGTGGGCGTATCCTATATTGCGCAGGGGGATTCCTGACGCGGAACACGGAGGAAAGAATGAGCTTTACGATCATCGGTACGGGAAGCGCGTTTCCGGCGTGCACAAAGACCAACGGGGAACTGTCGCTCCTGATGGATACTTCGGATGAATGGATCTCCACGCGCACAGGGATCAAAAGCAGGCACATTTCCACTTCGGAAACCCTGTGCGACTATGCCGCCGAAGCGGCGGCGCGCGCACTGAAGGACGCTTCCACGGCGCCGGAGGAGCTGGATCTGATCATCTGCTCCACCGCGCGGGGCGATCATATTACGCCGTCTCTTGCATGCGAAATCCAGCAAAGGCTGGGTGCGGTCTGTCCGGCGTTCGACCTGAACGCGGCCTGTACCGGCTTTGTCTACGCGCTGGATGTCGCTTTTTCTTATTTTTCGGCAAACAGGGCAAAAAGAATCCTGATTGTGTCGGCGGAGGCCATGTCCAGGCTGCTGGACTGGAAGGACCGCTCCACCTGCGTGCTTTTCGGCGACGGGGCCGGCGCGGCGGTGCTGGCGCCGGGGAACAGCCTGCTTTCCATCAAAATCGGGGCGAAGGGCGACACCGCCCCGCTCTACGCGGAAAATACGCGGGGCAACTGCCCGTATTCTCAGGTGAAACAGGTGGACCCGTACCTGAAAATGAACGGCAAGGATGTCTATAAATTCGCCGTGGCCGCCATGTGCGGTGACCTTGTACAGGTCATCCGCGAAGCGGGGCTGACGGAAGCGGACGTGGATTTTGTCCTGCCCCATCAGGCAAACCTGCGGATTATCGACGCGGCGATCGGAAAGCTTTCCATTGCGCCGGAAAAATACCGGCACAATATTGAACGGTTCGGCAACACCTCCTCGGCGAGCATCCCCATCCTGCTGGATGAGCTCCACCGGGCGGGGGAGCTGCACGCCGGAAATATCCTGGCGCTGACCGCCTTTGGCGGCGGCATGACCACCGGGGCCTGCATCCTCCGCTGGGGGCGAAAGGACGGTTCCGGTCAAAAAGAAGGTGAGGACTGCAGATGATCAAGACACCATTGTGTGAGCTGCTCGGGATCGAATATCCCATTCTACAGGGAGGAATGGCCTGGATCGCGGACGCTTCCCTTGCCGCCGCGGTTTCCAACGGCGGCGGGCTGGGCCTGATTTCCGCCATGAACGCGAACGCGGAATGGGTGAAGGGCGAAATCCGCAGGGCGAAAACGCTGACGGACAAACCGTTCGGCGTCAATATCATGCTGATGAGCCCTTACGCACAGGAGGTCGCCCGGCTCGTCATCGACGAGGGGGTGCCGGTGGTAACGACCGGCGCGGGAAACCCTTCGCAGTATATGGCCGCGTGGCTGGAAGCGGGCGTCAAGGTGCTGCCCGTGGTGGCCTCCACCGGCATCGCGAAGCGCGTCGCCCGGTGCGGCGCGGTCGCCGTCATCGCGGAGGGCTGCGAATCGGGCGGCCACATCGGCGAGCTGACCACTATGACGCTGGTGCCGCAGGTGTGCGACGCGGTGGATATCCCCGTCGTTGCGGCGGGCGGCATTGCGGACGGCCGGGGAATCGCGGCGGCGTTTTTGCTCGGCGCGGCCGGCGTGCAGGTAGGAACCCGGTTTTTGGTGGCAAACGAATGCGGCGTGCATCAGAATTATAAGAATAAAATCCTTCACGCGAAGGATATCGATACCCTGACGACCGGCAAGCGTACCGGGCATCCGGTGCGGGCGCTGAAAACCGCCTTTACCCGTGAATTCGCCAAAAAAGAATACGACGCCGATGTTTCCGTAAAGGATCTGGAGGCGTTCGGTTCCGGCGCGCTGCGCCGCGCCGCCGTGGAGGGCGACGAGAAAAACGGATGCTTTATGGCGGGCCAGATCGCGGCCATTGTCGATAAAGAGCAGCCCGCGGCGGAGATCATCCGGGAAATGTTCGGGGAAGCGGAAACTGTGTTGGGTGGTGCCGGAAAATGGGTAAAATAGCGTTTGTTTTTTCCGGGCAGGGCGCCCAGTACAGCGGTATGGGCAAGGATCTTTGTGAAAACAGCCCCGCCGCGAAAGAGGTGTTTGACCGTGCCGACGCGCTGCGGCCCGGGACCTGTGCGCAGTGCTTCGGCGGTACGCAGGAGGAGCTGAACCGGACCATCAACACGCAGCCCTGCGTGTTCTGCGTGGACCTGGCGGCGGCACAGTGCCTGAAGGCCGAGGGAATTACCCCCGACGCGGTCGCGGGCTTTTCGCTGGGCGAGGTCGCGGCGCTGACCTTTGCCGGAGCGTTCGGCCCGGACGAGGGAATCCGGCTGGTGTGCCGGCGGGCGGCGTTGATGCAGGCCGCCGCGGAAAAACACCCGAGCGGCATGGCCGCGGTGCTGAAGCTCCCGGTGGAAACCGTAAGGGAGCTTTGCGGCAGATATGAAAACGCTTATCCGGTCAATTACAACTGCAAGGGGCAGACCGTCGCCGCGGTTTCCAAAAGCGCGATGGACGCTTTCTGCCGGGACGTGCAGAAAGCGGGCGGCAGGGCCGTCCCTCTGGCGGTCAGCGGCGGGTTCCACTCCCCGTTTATGGACGAAGCGGCAAAAAAGCTGCTCCTGGAGCTGGAAACGGTGGGGATGAAAGCTCCTTCCCTGCCGGTTTACTCCAACGTGGACGCGAAGCCTTACGGGGAAAACGGGAAAGTCACGCTGTCGGAGCAGATCAACCACCCCGTTTACTGGCAGAAGTCCGTGGAAAACATGATCGCGGACGGAATCGATACCTTTGTGGAAACCGGCCCCGGGAAAACCCTGTGCGGCCTGATCAAAAAAATTTCTTCACAGGTGCGTATCCTCAATGTGGAAAACTTTGCGGACGCGCGGGCCGCTGCGGAAGAATTAAGGAGGAACCCATGCTGAAAGGGAAAACGGCCGTCGTAACCGGCGGCTCCAGAGGAATCGGCAAAGCCATCGCGCTGAAGCTGGCGCAGGAAGGCGCGGACATCGCCATCCTTTACGCCGGAAACGAGGCGGCGGCACAGGAGACCTGTTCTCTGATCGGGCAGTCCGGCGCAAAGGCAAAAGCCTACCGGTGCGACGTTGCGGACGACCGGCAGACCAAAGAAACGGTCGACGCGATTCTTGCCGACTTCGGCGGAATCGATATTCTGGTCAACAATGCGGGCGTCGTGCGGGACGGGCTGATTCTCTCGATGAAGGAAGAGGACTTTGACACCGTGATCGATACGAACCTCAAGGGCGCGTTCCATATGATCAAGCATACCTACCGCCACTTCATGAAAAAAAGAAGCGGAAGGATCATCAATATCACCTCCGTTTCCGGCGTGACGGGAAACGCCGGCCAGGCCAACTATTCTTCCGCGAAGGCCGGGCTGATCGGTCTGACCAAATCCACGGCGAAGGAGCTTGCCGGACGGAACGTGACCTGCAA
This sequence comes from Caproiciproducens lactatisolvens, assembly GCF_052443335.1. Lineage (NCBI taxonomy): Bacteria > Bacillati > Bacillota > Clostridia > Eubacteriales > Acutalibacteraceae > Caproiciproducens > Caproiciproducens lactatisolvens. Next base: position 106,190 of record NZ_CP195750.1, read on the forward strand.
CGCGATTGCCCCCGGCTTTATCGACACCGATATGACCGCCGCGCTGGCGGATAAGGTCAGGGAAGCCGCTATAGAAGCCATTCCGTTAAAGCGCATGGGCACCCCCGGCGACATTGCCGCGCTGGCGGCGTTTCTGGCGGGGGACGAGGCGGGCTATCTTACCGGCGAGGTCATTAAAATGGACGGCGGCCTCTACATGTGATAACGTCAACCGCGCTGTATGCGGAGAATCGAGGATACAATGGCTTATTTTGATCAGAAACCACTCGTCATCGGTGACCTTGTGGCTCAGACCCCTGTTGTGCAGGGGGGAATGGGCGTCGGGATCTCCCTTTCCGGGCTTGCCTCCGCCGTGGCGAACGAGGGCGGAATCGGCGTGCTTTCCGCCGCGGTCGTCGGCATGATGCATCAGACCGGCCCCAGCGCCCGGGACAACATTGCCGCGCTCCGGGAGGAAATCCGCCGGGCGCGCGCAAAGACCAAAGGCGTGCTGGGCGTCAACGTGATGGTTGCGCTGAGCGACTTCGGCGAAATGGTGAAAATCTCTGTCGAAGAGGGCATCGACGTCATTTTCGCGGGCGCGGGCCTGCCGCTGAATCTGCCCTCCTTTGTGGGAAAGGGCTGTAAAACCAAGCTGGTGCCGATTATTTCTTCCGCCCGCGCGGTCAGGACGATCGCGAAATGGTGGAAGGAAAAATACAATTACACCCCCGACGCGTTTGTCGTCGAAGGGCCCATGGCCGGCGGGCATCTGGGCTTTCATAAGGAACAGATCGACGATCCCGAGTACCGGCTGGAAAAGCTGGTGCCGCAGGTTATTGAGGCGGTCCGCCCGCTTGAGGAGCAGGCGGGGCGCAAAATCCCCGTGATCGCCGCGGGCGGGATTTTCAGCGGCGCGGATATCCGGCGGTTTTTCAAGCTGGGCGCTTCCGCGGTGCAGATGGCGACCCGCTTCGTGGCCACCGAGGAATGCGACGCGGACATCGCCTTTAAAAACGCCTATGTCGCCTGTAAAAAGGAGGATATCGGCATTATTCAAAGCCCCGTGGGCATGCCGGGCCGCGCCATTGTGAACGGGTTCCTTCAGCAGGCCGCACGGGGGGAGAAGCACCCCGCCGGCTGCCCGTTCCACTGCATTATTACCTGCAAGCAGAAGGAAAGCCCCTACTGTATCTCCATGGCGCTGATCAACGCCGGCAGGGGCAGGATGGAAAACGGCTTTGCGTTTATCGGGGCGAACGGTTACAAGGTGAAAGAGATCGTATCGGTCAAAAAGCTGTTCGAGACTCTTTCAGAGGAGTACCGGCAGAGTAAAGACGGCGCGCTTGCCGCAGTAAGAGAGGATTCAATATGAGAAGAGTGGTTGTTACCGGGATGGGCGTGATTTCGCCCGTTGGAAATACCGTGAAGGCGTTCTGGGACAGTCTGGTGGAAGGCCGGAGCGGAATCGATTTTATCACGAAATTCGATACTGCCGATTATAAGGTGAAAATCGCGGCGGAGGTCAAGGGCTTTGACCCGCATGACTATATGGAAAAGGGCGAAATCCGCAAAACGGACCTGTTCGCACAGTATGCCATTGCCGCCGCCGCGCAGGCGGTGGAGGACAGCGAAATCCTCGGCAAGGTCGAACCCGAGCGGTTCGGCGTTTACGTCGGTTCCGGAATCGGCGGCATGAGCACCTTCATCAATGAGTGCGATAAGCTGCTGGGGGGCGGGCCGAGGAAGGTTTCCCCCCTCTTTGTCCCGATGATGATTTCCAACATGGCGTCGGGCAATATCGCCATCAAATACAACGCGCAGGGCCCCAGCCTTCCGGTCGTGACCGCCTGCGCGACCTCCACCAACGCGGTGGGCGAAGCGTTCCGCTCCATCCGTTTCGGGTATGCGGACGTCATCCTTGCGGGCGGAGCGGAGGCGACCGTCAATCCGCTCGCGATCGCGGGCTTTACCAACTGCATGGCGCTCTCCACCAAAAATATCCCCGAAGAATCCTCCATCCCGTTCGACAAGCGCCGCGACGGCTTTGTCATGGGCGAGGGCGCGGGAATTCTGGTGCTGGAGGAATACGGGCACGCAAAGGCCCGCGGCGCGAAGATTTACGCGGAAGTCAGCGGCTACGGCAACACCTGCGACGCGCACCATATTACGGCTCCCCACCCGGAGGCCGTCGGCGGCGCAAGGGCGATTTCCCTTGCCATGGAGGAAGCCGGGCTGCAGGAAGAGACGGAAATCTATATCAACGCGCACGGTACGGGGACTCCCCTGAACGACAAATCCGAAACCATTGCGATCAAAAAGGCGCTGGGCGACAGGGCGTACCGTGTCTGTATCAGCTCTACCAAGTCCATGACCGGCCACATGCTCGGCGCGGCGGGCGCGATCGAGGCGATCGCCTCCGTGCTTGCCCTGAAAAACGGGGTGATCCCCCCGACCGTCGGCTACCGCGAAAAGGACGAGGACTGCGACCTTGACTATGTGCCGAACACCGCGAGGAAGAAGGACGTCAGCGCCGCGCTTTCCGTTTCGCTGGGCTTCGGCGGTCACAACGCCTGTATCGCCCTGCGAAAATACCGCGGCGAATAGGACTTGAATGTGGAAAGGACTGGTTTTGGTTTGGATATTCAGCAAATCAAGGAAATCGCGGAGACCATGCGCGAAAACGGGCTGACTTTGGTCGATATCACGCAGGACGGGGCTTCCCTCCGGCTGGAGCGGAAGCCCGCCCGCGCCGGGGCTCTCCCCGTTCCAACAGCCGCTCCGCCGCAGATCGCGGCCGAGACGGCGCCCGCCCCCGCAAAGGAATGCGGCACAGCGGAAGTGAAATCGCCGATCGTCGGCGTGTTTTACGCTTCCGCTTCCCCTGATTCGGAGCCGTACGTACAGGTTGGCAGCCGCGTGAAAAAGGGCGACACGCTCTGTATCATTGAGGCCATGAAGCTGCTCAACGAAATCAGCGCGGAGTGCGACGGGGAAATCACCGAAATCTGCGCGGCCAGCGGTCAGGTCGTGGAGTACGCGCAGGTACTGTTCCGGATCAGGTAGGAGGTTTTTATGAACAGAGAAGAAATCATGAAAATGATTCCCCACCGGGAACCCATGCTGCTGGTTGACCGGGTGGAGAAAACCGGGGAAGCAACGGCGAAGGGAAGTTATACCGTCAGGGGGGACGAATGGTTTTTAAAGGGGCATTTTCCCGGAAACCCCGTCGTTCCCGGCGTGATTCTGTGCGAAATCATGGCGCAGGCATGCTGCATCCTGATCGGGGATAAAATCAACGGCCGTACGCCGTACTATACGGGGCTGGATAAGGTGCGCTTCAAGCACACGGTCCTGCCGGGGGATACGCTCACGGTCGAGTGCAGCCTGACAAAGGAAAGAGGCCCTTTCTGCTTTGCAAGCGCCAAAGGCTACGTGGGTGAGCAGCTGGCGGTTTCCGGCGAGCTTTCCTTCGCGCTGGTCGGCGGCTGACAGGAAAGGAAGGCTGAAGCTTGTTTTCTAAAATATTGATTGCCAACCGCGGCGAAATCGCCGTCCGCATCATCCGCGCCTGTAAGGAGATGGGGATTTCGAGCGTAGCGGTTTTTTCGGAGGCGGACAGGGACTCCCTGCACGTCAGCCTTGCGGACGAAAGCATCTGTATCGGCCCCGCGCAGGCGAAGGACAGCTACCTGAACATGAGCGCCATCCTCTCCGCCGCCGTGGTAACGGGCGCGCAGGCTATCCACCCCGGTTACGGGCTGCTGTCCGAAAACGCGGACTTCGCGTCGCTCTGTGAAAAATGCGGCATCGCGTTCATCGGGCCGACCGCCGACCTCATCCGCAAAATGGGCGACAAGGACGCCGCGCGCAAAACGATGCGCGCGGCCGGGGTCCCCGTTGTGCCGGGCTGCGATCTTCTTGACGACCCCGCTTTGATTCAGCGGGAAGCCGATAAAATCGGGTATCCCCTTCTGGTCAAGGCCCGCGCGGGCGGCGGCGGCCGGGGAATCCGCACGGTCAACAGCGCCAGGGAGCTGAAAAACGCCTTTGCCGCGGCTTCCGCGGAAGCGCAGAGCGCGTTCGGCGACGGCGCGGTCTACATGGAAAAATATCTGTTCCCGGTAAAGCATATTGAAATGCAGATTTTATGCGACGGCTACGGGAACGTCGTCTGCCTGGGCGAGCGGGAATGCTCCGTCCAGCGCAAACGCCAGAAGCTGCTGGAGGAAAGCCCCTCCCCCGCCGTCGGCGCCGAAACGCGCCGGAAGATGATGGCGGCGGCGGTAAAGGCGGCCCGGGCGGTCAAATACGTCAACGCCGGGACCATCGAGTTTTTGATGGATAAGACCGGGAACTTTTATTTTATGGAAATGAATACGAGGCTTCAGGTGGAACATCCCGTAACGGAGATGGTGACCGGGATCGACCTTGTGAAGTGGCAGATCCGGATTGCGTCCGGCGTGCCTCTTTCCTATCAACAGGAGGATATCAGGATTGAAGGCACCGCGATCGAGTGCCGCATCAACGCGGAAAATCCGCGCGACGGGTTCCGTCCCAGCTGCGGCACCATTTCCTTTCTGCATATTCCGGGCGGGCCGTGGGTCCGTTTTGACACGGCCCTGTATCAGGACTGTACCGTTCCGCCGTTTTACGACTCCATGATCGGCAAGCTGATCGTGCACGCCAAAACGCGCGAGGAGGCCATCCGCAAAATGCAGGCAGCCCTGTGCGAGCTGGTGATCGAGGGCGTGGAGCACAACGCGGAGCAGCAGATGGATATCCTGAGCGACAGCGAATTTGTCGCCGGCGACTATTATACCGATTTGATCGAGAAACGGGGGAACGTTCCGTGCTGAAAAAAGAATTTTTTCGCAAGCCGAAAAACGAGCTTGAAAATTACAACAGGTATCTCAAGACGGTTTCGCCCGATGTTCCGGGCGAAATGTGCGTTTTGTGCCCCTCGTGCAAACAGACGCTTTTTACGGGTGCTCTGAATGAAAACAGCAATGTCTGCCCGAAATGCGGGCATCATTTCCGTATGAACGCCCGCCAGCGCATCAGTATGCTGACGGATGAAAATACCTTCGAGGAGCTTTACGGCGGCATCCTTCCCAAAAACCCGATCGATTTTCCCGGCTACCCGGAAAAGATCAAGCACGCCAGGCTGGAAAGCGCTGAAAAAGAGGCCGTTGTCTGCGGCACCGCCCGGATCGGCGGAAACGGCTGCGCGCTGTTCGTCATGGAGCCCCGCTTTATGATGGGCAGCATGGGTACGGTGGTAGGCGAAAAAATCACGCGGATTTTCGAGTACGCCCGCGAACATTCCCTGCCGGTTGTCGGCTGCACCGTTTCCGGCGGGGCCAGAATGCAGGAGGGGATCCTATCGCTGATGCAGATGGCGAAAACCAGCGGGGCCGTCAAGCTGCACAGCGACGCCGGGAACCTGTACATCGCCGTTCTGACCGACCCGACCACCGGCGGCGTGACCGCCAGCTTTGCCATGGAGGCCGACATCATCCTTGCCGAGCCGAACGCGCTGATCGGCTTTGCCGGGCCGCGCGTGATTGAGCAGACCATCCGCCAGAAGCTGCTCCCGGGCTTTCAGCGGGCGGAATTCCTGCTGGAAAAAGGCTTTGTCGACGCGATTGTCGAACGGAAGAACCAGAGAAAGCAGATCGCCAGGCTCCTTTCCCTGCACGCGGGGAGGGAATGCGGATGAGCGCTTATGACAAGGTGGCCGCCGCCCGGGCCAAGGGCAGGCCGACGGGGACGGATTTTATCGCCAATATCTTTGAGGACTTTGTCGAGCTGCACGGCGACCGCCGTTTCGGCGACGACAGGGCCGTCGTGGCGGGCATCGCCCGGCTGAACACCATGCCGGTGACGGTGGTGGCCCTGGAGCGGGGGCACGATACCAAAGAAAAGGTTTTCCGCAATTTCGGTTCCGCCCATCCGGAGGGATACCGCAAGGCTTTGCGCCAGATGAAGCTCGCGGAAAAATTCGGCCGCCCCGTGGTGTGCTTTGTGGACACCTCCGGCGCGTTCTGCGGCATTGCCGCGGAGGAACGCGGGCAGGGGCAGGCGATTGCCGAAAATCTGATGGAAATGATGACGCTGAGGGTCCCGGTCGTCTCCGTGCTGATCGGTGAGGGCGGAAGCGGCGGGGCGCTCGCGCTCGCCGTTGCCGACGAGGTCTGGATGCTGGAAAACGCCGTCTACTCCGTCATTTCCCCCGAGGGGTGCGCCAGCATCCTGTGGAAGGATTCCTCCAGGGTGAAAGAGGCGTCCGAATGCCTGAAGCTCACCGCGCAGGACCTTCTGGAGCTGAAGGTGATCGAGCGCGTCGTCGGGGAAAGCGGCAGGAATTTCCACAGGACTTATCAGGAGATTAAGCAGGGCCTGTGGGAAACGTTTGCAAGAAACAAAAAGCTTGACCCACAGGAGCTGATCCGGAAACGCTACGAGCGCTTTCGGAAAATCGGTTCCGGACCCGCCGGGAGACCTGCCGGCCGGGAAGCGCCTGCGGGACCATGCGGTCGGCAGGCGCCTACGGCGATGCTCTAAAGGAAGCAGGGAGCGATTCCATCAGTCAGGCTGTGCCTGCCAGCTCTCTCAAGGAGGGGGCCTCTCTTTGCCTCCCTCTGTGAGGGAGGTGCCGCGCCCGGCGCGGCGGAGGGAGTAGGCGGTGACAGATGCCCGATTGGAGGAGCCGAATAAAAACGCGTCCTGATGGGCTTTGAAAACCCGGTCAGGACGCGTTCTTTTATGATGATAGATGATTTTATTCGTACCGCAGGGCTTCGATCGGGTCGAGCTTTGCGGCCTTGTTCGCGGGGTAGTAGCCGAAGAAAATGCCGATGACCATGGAGAAGCCCACGGCGACCGCAATGGAAGAAAGGGTGGGATAAGCCGCCTGCTTCAGCAGCAGCCCGCCCGCGTAGCCGAGGCCGGCTCCCAGAATGATTCCGAACACGCCCCCGATCAGGCAGATAATCATGGACTCCACGATAAACTGGGTGCGGATGGCGCTGTCCGGAGCGCCGAGCGCCTTGCGCACGCCGATTTCCCTTGTGCGCTCCGTAACGGAAACCAGCATGATGTTCATGACCCCGATGCCGCCGACCAGCAGCGAAATGGCCGCGATAATGGAAATGGCAAGGGTAAGGGTGCCCATCACCGAATTCATTTCCGAAATCTGGGATTCCAGGCTCATAGCAAAGCATTGAAAGAATTTATTTTTGGCATAAAAAGTGTTGAAGTAATTCTGCGTATCGTCGGCGAACTTGGTATAATCGATTCCGCGTGCGGCCATGACCGTCAGGCTCTGGTATCCGTCGTTGTCGCCGGTCAGCTCCTTTGCGGCCGTTACCGGAATGTAAAAGGTGGTACGCGTGTCCTGCCGCATAAACATGGAAGAGGAAGCTTCCTGATAAACCCCGACGACCGTGTAGGTCTGGTATCCGTAATTGGTTTCCATGCGGATCTGCTTGCCGATCGGATTATCGGCAGGGCCGTACAGCTCGGAAACCAGCCGTTCGGAAATCACGGCGACCTTGCTGACGCGCTGCTCGTCTTTTTCGGCGATAAACCGGCCGCGGAGCACGGTGATGTTGTCGACCAACATCGAGCCTGCGTTGACTCCGGAAAGGGAAACGTTGGACGTTTTGTGGCCGTTCTTGATTTTGCCGGTCCCCGCGCTTGCGCTCAATCCGATCGCGGTGATCTTGTCGGCGTATTTCTTTTGGTATTTCGCGATCATATCCGTTGCAATATAATCGTCTTTCGTCATGGCGGAGCCGCCTCCTCCGCCTTCCTTGCTGGAGAGATAAACCGAAATGTTGGTAATACCGAAATTTGCAAGCGCGTCGTTGACGGAGGTGGTCATCGCGTTGCCGACGGAGGTGATGGCGATGACGGAGCCGATGCCGATGATAATGCCCAGCATGGTGAGCAGGGCGCGCATTTTATTGGAGATCAGCCCGTTGATGGCAAGAGAAATATTTTCAAGCAGATTCATGATTTCCCTCCTGAAAAACAGGCTGGTTGTCTTTATCGCTCTGGATTCTGCCGTCGTGGATCGTGATGATCCGTTCGGTTTCCATCGCCAGCTCGTTGTTATGGGTAATCAGGACGATCGTCTTCCCTTGCTCCCGGTGGAGCTTGTGGAACAGGTCCATGACCAGGCGGCCCGTGGTGCTGTCCAGCGCGCCGGTCGGCTCGTCCGCGAGGATGATCGCGGGGTCGTTCGCCATGGCGCGGGCAATGGCGATCCGCTGCTTCTGCCCGCCGGAAAGCTCGTTGGGCATATGTCTGGCGCGGTCTTCCATTTCCACCATTCTTAAAAGCTCCATCGCCTGGGCGGCTCTTTTCCTGCCCGGTATCCCCGCGTAGAGCATGGGAAGCTCCACATTGCCCAGCGCGGTGGAACGCGGGATCAGGTTGAAGGTCTGGAAAACGAACCCGATTTTTTTGTTGCGGATTTCCGAAAGCTCGTTGCTGCTCATTTTGCTGATCGGCACGCCGTCCAGGCTGTAATCGCCGGCGGTCGGCCGGTCCAGCGCGCCGATGATATTCATCAGGGTGGATTTGCCCGAGCCGGACGCGCCGACAATGGAGACAAACTGCCCCTCGTAAATATTCAGGCTGATGCCGTGCAGGATTTCCAGCTCGTTGGGCGTTCCTATGTAAAAGGTTTTGACGATATCGTGCATATCGATTACAGTATTCATGGTCTCATACCCGCCGCTCTGAATCCCGCGCCGCCGCCGGATTCGGTTCCTTCCGCCGCGCCGGCAAGCTTGACGGTTTCGCCCGGCTTGATCTCTTTGGCGTCGGAAATGATCTGCATGCCTTCCTTCAGGCCGTCCCCGGAAATTTCCTCCTCTGCGTCCGTCTCAATTCCCGTTGTGACGGTGACGGCCTGCACTTGAAAGGTTCCGTCCTTCTGCGGCACGGCGGCGTAGACAACGCTCTTTCCGGAAGCGTCGGCGGATACCGCGTCATAGGGCACCGCGAAAACGTCCTTCTTCTGTTCTAAAATGATGTCCGCGCTTCCGTTCATGCCGATTCTCAGAGGAGTATCCTTTGAGGTGATCAGAACGTCGGCCTCAAATTCGGCGTCGTTGCTGCTGGCGGCTTTGCCGTCGGCTCCCTTGACGGAAGCGGGAGAAATCTTTTCAAGCACGCCCTCAAATTCCTTATCGGCGATCGCGTCGGCCGTCACAGCCACCTTCATGCCTTCTTTTACGCTGGTGATGTCGTATTCCTTGATTTTTACGGTCATTTTCAGCGCGCCGGTGTCCTCTATTACAAACATCAGGCCGTTGGCGGGGGCGTTCTGCACCGCGTAAACGGCGGTGACTGTGCCGGAAGCCGGGGCGGTCACCGTGCACTTGTCAAGCTTGGTCTGCAATGCCTGCAGCTCTTTTACCGACGCGGTGTCGTCGGCGGAAAGCTTCGAGGTAATAATGTCGTCCTGCGCGGTTTTCAGGTCCTGATTGACAGAGGTCTGCGTCGCCGTGAGCGACTTGACCGCGCTGTCATACGCGGCCTGGGCCGCCGCGGTCGATTTGACGTACTGGTCGAGCTCCTCGTCCGCGGAGGCCGCCACGGCGTTCAGGTTTTTCTGCGCGTTGTCGTAGGAAAGCTGGGCGGATTCCATGGCGTTTCTGTACTGAGACAGCTGATATTCGTATTCATAGACGCCGTCCATGTCGTCCTTATATTCTTTCTTGTAGTCGTTATATGTTTTTGTTGCGTTGTCAAGCTGATTTTTTGCAGTAGCCAAATTGTTTTTCGCGGTGATCAGCGACGTGTTCAGATTTTCCTGGATATGCTTTTCCGCGTCGCTCTGCTTCTGCTGCGCGTTTTCCAGGTCGCGTTTGGCGGAGTCCACTTTGTCCTGCGCGGCGTTGATCTGCGCGTTCAACCCGGCGTTCAGCGTGCTGGAGGTATCGTTGTATTTTTTCTGGCTCGCCTGTATCTTCTGATAAGCCAGCTTCGCGTTGCTGCTCAAAGCGGCCTGCTTTTGCGCGATGGTATCTTCCAGGTCCCGGGAATCCAGCTTGCAGAGCACGTCTCCGGCGCTGACGCGGTCGCCGACTTCCACGGGCAGCGTTTTGACGGAATAGTTCAGGTCCGTATATACCTTTACGGAATCGGTGCTTTCCACCGCTCCGGTAGTGCTGACGGTATTGCGCAGCTCGGTTTTGCTCAGGGGGGTGCACTGCACCGTCGGTACCGCGGAACTTTTTGGCAGAAAAGCGTTGACCGCAACCGCGGCGACAACAATCACAGCGACGGCGATCAGAATGATCTTTTTCCTCTTTTTCTTCACAGTGGTAGTCACTCCTTCGTTTGTGGGACAAAAAGCACGACAATTCTATCCGATATGTACTATTTGATTAATACAATCATACAGCCGAGGGGTAAAAATGTCAATATTAAGACTATAGGAATTCCGCGAAAAAGAGTTTAAATAATTGTGAAAAGAAATGGTGTATTCTGTGAACAATTACAAGCCGGAACCGTCCAGAAGCTTCGGCCCCCCGGGCAGCTCCCGCTTTTTTCCGGTGCTTCTCTCCGCGCCGAATTCCGTCATGCAGCTCCAGTAGCGCTTTGGCATATGGCTCATCCGGCACTTCGGGTTGTGGCGGCCCCGCACCTCGATGGTGCTGTAGAAAAGACGCCAGAGCTCCCGGAAGGAACGCTCTTCCTCGTCCGGTTCGGGCATCTGGAAATCGTCCGCGGAAATGATTTTGGAGCGGTAGGGCTGATAGATCAGCGCCATGGAGTGCGTGCGGTCGTAAATCAAAAAGCGTTCCTCCGGGTACCGCTCCCGGAAATGCGGGGCCAAAAGAGGCAGCACGAGGTTTTTGGGTTCAATCTCGGCGGCAAGCGCGCCGTCAAAGACGGAAAAGCGCAGGAAGCCTTTCAGCAGGTGCGCTTCGTTTGTCAGGTGTTTGACCGCTTTAAAAAGCGTGTTTACCACATCGTCCGCCAGCATATTCATCACCCGGGGACCGCAGGAAAAGCCCATGCGAAGAAACAGCAGGATAAAAAGTTCTTTCCGGGGCAGGCACGTCAGATAGGCATGGCGCACGAAGTCCAGCGCGTCATTCCCTATTTTCCCCGGGATGGAAGCCAGCACCCGGGCCGATTTTTTGGGGTCGGTCACGATCTCCCTCTGCGGCAGCAGAACGGTCTGCTCCGTGTCGGGCGAAAAAATATCCGCGGGGATTTCACGCTTTTCGTAACTTTCAAAGACGCAGCATAAAAGCCCGTCAAAGCTTCCGTCGTAGCAATAAATCAGATTTGACCGGTCAGGCATTTTCGCACATCCTCCTGTGTCAGGCGCGGCTGCTCGAACAGGGAAAGCTGCTCCGGCTCAAAGCCCGCGCCCCGCTGGTACATGCCCAGCGCGGAGTCGGACATCAGCGAGCGCAGCGCGGCGTCCTGCGTGATTTTCAGCCCGTCCGCGATTTTTCCGCCGCAGGTAATGAAGTACTGCGCCCGTTTCAGCACGACGCCCAGTTTTTTCAGCCCGTCAAAATTCAGCGGCCCGGTCCGCCGGGCGGCAACGATGCGTTTGGCGCTGGTCACGCCGATTCCCGGCACGCGCAGCAGCTCCGCGTACGGCGCGCGGTTGATTTCCATGGGGAAGCGCTCCATATGATTGAGCGCCCAGTTGCATTTCGGGTCGATATAAGGGTTAAAGCTCTGATGGCCGGCGTCCAGGATTTCATTGGCGGAAAAGCCGTAGAACCGCAAAAGCCAGTCCGCCTGGTACAGGCGGTGCTCCCGCAGAAGCGGGGGCTTTGTGTCCGTGGAGGGCAGCAGGGCGCTGTCGGAAACAGGCATGTAGGCGGAAAAGAAAACGCGTTTCAGCTTGTATTTTTTATAAAGGCCCTCGGTCAGGTTCAGAATCTGAAAATCCGTCTCCGGCGTGGCGCCCACGATCATCTGCGTGCTCTGTCCGGCGGGGGCGAATCTGGGGGCGTGCCGGTACCGGACAAGGTCGGTGGTGTTTTCCTGAATCCGGTTCTGAATATATCCCATGGGCGCCAGAATGGAATGCTTCGATTTGTCCGGGGCCAGCAGCTTCAGGCTGCTCTGGGACGGCAGCTCAATGTTGACGCTCATACGGTCGGCCAGCATCCCTAAACGGGAAATCAGCACGCTGTCCGCGCCGGGGATGGCCTTTGCGTGGATATAGCCCGAAAACCGGTATTCCTCCCGCAGAATCCGCAGCGCTTCGATCATCTGCTCACAGGTGTAGTCCGGGTTCCGCTGAATGCCCGAGCTGAGGAAAAGACCTTCTATATAATTGCGGCGGTAAAAGTTGATGGTCAGCTCCGCCAGCTCGCGCGGGGTAAAGGCGGCGCGGGGCGTGTCGTTGGAGCGGCGGTTCACGCAGTACTGGCAGTCGTAGGTGCAGGCGTTGGTCATCAGCACCTTCAAAAGCGAGATGCACCGCCCGTCCGCGGCGAAGCTGTGGCAGATGCCGCAGGCGGTGGCGTTCCCGATCCCGCCGCGCGAAGCCTTTTTGTCCACTCCGCTGGAGGTGCAGGCCACGTCGTACTTTGCCGCGTCGGTCAGAATTTTCAGTTTATCAAAGACGTCCATGTCTTTCAGCTCCTTATGATGGGGTCCCGTTCCTTTTCGATTCCTACGGCGGCGATGTGTTCATGAAGCAGGGAAACTCCTTCCGTCGCGCCGGGCGCGCCATCTCCCTCACGGAGGGAGGCGGGGGTTGGTCTTCTTTAGCTCCCTCTGTGAGGGAGCTGGCAGGCGCAGCCTGACTGAGGGAGTTTACATTTTCTCCCTTTGGTTTTCATTAGCGCATCGCCGTAGGCGCTTGCCGACCGCATGGTCCGCGCCCGGCGCGCCGGAGGGAGTTTCGGAAGCATAGTGCTTTTGTTTTTTTTTCTAATTGTCAGCTTTGCCCTCAGGCCGGGCTGGCCCCTACTTTCGGTTCTTGTACGAAAGTAGGCAAAGTACGCGCAGGGGGATTTTTAATTCCCGGCGGGAGGGTTCCATAAAATCCCCCTGCACCCCCGAGGTATCCCCAAAGTGTCTTTATGAAATACGATACCACTGCGCTTTTCATTGACGGAGGTACGGAAAAGCAGAATTTGGCCCCCTCCTCGAGGGAGCTGGCAGGCGAAGCCTGACTGGGGGAGTCCCCTCTTACCCTCATTAGCGCCTACGGCGATGCTTCCAGTCAGCCTACGTTGAATCGAAGTCTGATTGCCGCGCCGCTTCCCTTACGGAGGAAAGCAGGGGTTCGGCTCCCTCCCATGGTCTTTGCTCCATCATAACACAGAACATATGTTCTTGTAAAGACAGGAAGAAAAATTTTGAGCGGGCAAAACGTTTCAAACCCATTTTCAGTTTTTGTAAATTTGGAAAATCAGCGCTCTTAACCGTAACGTTTCGAAAGTTAACGGTCCTGTTTTTAATTTTGAAGAACTGATATTTACACAGAAGAAAAAATAAAAATCCTGCGCAAGAGAAAATTCTTTGACTAATATCCCTATATATTATATAATAAACATAGATATTATAAGGAAATCAGGCAAAATTAGACAAGCTTTGAAGAGAAAAAACAAAAAGTTTCACAAATTTATTTTTTTATAAAATCTATTGACTTTTGAAAGTTAATGATATAATATTAAAACACAACGAAAGGGAGAGCGTTATGCTTACTGTAGAAAAAAAGAACCTGATCCTTTCCATGCTGCAAGAAAAGCCGGTCGTAACCGTGCCGGAGCTGAGCCGGGCGCTGGAAACCTCTGAGGTGACCGTGCGCAAGATCCTGAATGAACTGGACGGGCAGGGCCTTTTAAGACGTACCCGCGGGGGCGCGGTCAACATCTCCACCATTCGTGAATTTGAAGAAAAAGAAAAAGAGAAGAAGAACACGGGCGAAAAACGGGCGATCGCAAAAAAAGCCTATGAGTACATCGATCCCACGGACACCGTTTTTATCGACGCCGGTTCCACCACGCTGGAGCTTGTCAAGCTGATCAAAAACGGCGGCAAGCGCGATATTGTGGTGATTACCAACGCGCTGAACATCGCGTTTGAGCTTCTGGACGCCGACGACATCGAGCTGGTGTTCATCGGCGGGAGCGTCCGCCACAAAATCATGTCCTGCGTGGGCGGATTCGCGGAAAACACAATTAACAGCCTCTGTATGGATAAAGCGTTTATCGGGTGTAATAGTATTACCGTGGAAACGGGAATTACAACCCCGAATCTTTATGAAGCACAGGTCAAACAATGCGTGCTCAGAGCCGCGCGCGAAACCATCCTGATCTCCGATTCCACCAAATTCGGGCATACTTCCATGGCGCGGATCAGCCCGATTAAAAATATCACGCGGCTGATTACGGACAGCCGGATTCCCCAGCAGCTGAGAAGCCAGATCGAAGGCACGGGAGTCGATCTTGTCGTGGTCAATCCGGAGGAAAACAATGAAACGCGAAAGGACAATGGATTTTGAATAAGATCATCAACCAGCCCGAACAGATGATAGAGCAGATGCTCGAAGGCTATATCGCCACCTGCCCGGACCTGCTGGAAGCGCTGCCCCGGTCCAAGGGTATTCTGACAAAGCGGAAAAAGGACAAGGTGTCCATCGTGACGGGCGGCGGCTCGGGAAACGAGCCGTGGATCATCGGTTACGTGGGCGAAGGGCTCGCGGACGGCGCGGCGCTGGGCAACGTGTATATCGCTCCCCCCGCGCGGGCAATTTTAAATGTGACGAAAGCGGTCAGCCACGAAAAGGGCGTTATCTATATCTGTACGAATCACGCGGGCGACGTGCTGAATTTCGAGCTGGTCGGCGAGCTTGCCGAAATGGACGGCATCCGCACGCGCTGCGTGTTTGTCGCGGACGATATCACCAGCGCCCCGCGGGAGCGGCAGAGCGAACGCCGCGGCGTGGCGGGGATCGCGATGGTGATGAAGGTCGCCGGCGCGGCGTGCGACGCCGGGCTGGAGCTGGATGACGCGGTGCGGGTCATTCAGAAGGCGAACCGCAATACGTTCACATTCAGCGTGACGACCTCACCGGGCTATCTTCCCAGCGGCAAGGCCATGTGCGAGCTGCCGGACGGCTTCATCGAGTACGGGATGGGCTTTAACGGAGAACCCGGCGTTTTGCGCACGGAGCTGAAGCCCGCGGATGAAATTGCGGACACCATGCTGAAATACCTGCTGGACGACGGCGGGATTTCCGGCGGGGACGAGATCGCCGTCATGGTGAACGGGTTCGGCTTTACCAGCCTGCTGGAGCTGAGCATCGTCACCCGCAGGGCGGCCGAAAGCCTCAGGGAAAAAGGAATTGTCCTGCACGATATTTTTATCGACACGCTTTTCCAGCCGCAGGGAACCGGCGGGTTTTCCATTTCGATCCTGAAGCTGGACGAGGAGCTGAAGCCGTATTACGACGCGCCCGCCTATTCGCCCTTCTTTAAAAAGTACAGATAAAATACGGGCGCGCTCTGCAAGCGCCGGACGTTTAGGAGATAAGTATGGAGAATACCGTGAATACGCGCCAGCTGCGGGACATGTTCCTTTCGGTCGCGCGCAGGGTTTTGGAAAGCGAAGACTTTTTAACGGAAATCGATCTGAAAATAGGGGACGGCGACCACGGCTTCGGTATGGCGCTCGGCTTCAAGGCCGTGAAAACGGCTCTGGAGGGAAAGGAGTTCCCCACGGTGGAAGCCCTTTTCCAGGAAGTGGGCATGACCCTGCTGGACACGATGGGCGGCGCTTCGGGCGTGCTCTTCGGCACCATGTTCATCAGCGGCGTCGCCCGGCAGGAACCCCATGAGCAGGCCGGTCTGGCGCTGCTGGCCGAAATTTTCCGCCGGGCGCTGGAAGCGCTGAAAAAAAGGGGCAAGGCGCGGGTCGGCGACAAAACCATGGTGGACGCGTTTGAACCGGCGGTCGCCGGGCTGGAGGAAGGCGCGGCAAAGGGCGTTTCCCTGAAAGAGGGTCTCGCCCTGTGCGCGGCGGGCGCGAAAAAAGGGATGGAATACACCCGGGAATGCGTGGCCCGGTTCGGCCGCGCAAAATCCTACGGGACCAAGGCGATCGGCCTTCAGGACGCCGGAGCGACTTCTGTGTGGATCATTTTTCAGGCAATGTCGGACTGGGCTTCAGAAAACATCTAACTACTTGAACCAATAACATTAATAAGGTGGGTACAAAGAATGATCACCACACTTACGCTGAACCCGTGCATCGACAGAACCGTAACCGTTGACGGCTTTACCTACGGGGGAACCAATCATGTGGAAAATTTCCGGTGCGATGTTTCCGGCAAGGGAATCAATGTCAGCATCGCGCTGAACAATATAGGGGAAGAAACCCGCTGCCTGGGCTTCAATTATATGGGCGGCGGATCGCTTCTGACAGATTTTTTAAACAGCGAAAAAATCAGCAACGATTTTTTAAATGTAAAAGGGCAGCTCCGCACCAATATCAAGATTTTTGACAGAAAAGCCAGTGTGATGAGCGAGCTGAACGAAAGCGGCAGTTTCGTAAACGGGGGCTGCGTCGCGGACCTTGTGAAGAAAGTGGAGGAATATCTTCCCAAAACCTCGCTGCTCGTGCTGGACGGCAGCGTGCCGCCGGGCGTTTCCAAGGATATCTATAAAACCCTGACGGACAAGGCGAGGGAATACGGCGTGAAAACCGTGATCGACGCTTACGGCGAACTGCTTCTGGAAGGGATCAAAGCCGGCCCGTACCTGATCAAGCCAAACAAGGACGAGCTTGAGGAAGCTTTCGGCGAAAAGCTTTCGTCAAAGGGAGACGCCGTCCGCGTTGCCCGGAAAATCATCGGCCAGGGCGTGGGCATGGTCTGCGTATCCATGGGAAAGGGCGGCGCGATGCTGATTACCGAAGACAAAGCTTACTTCTGCGCGGGGACGGATATCGAGGTAAAGGGCGTGCAGGGCGCCGGGGATTCTCTGGTGGCCGGCATGTGCTGCGCGATTGTGCATGGGCTTTCCTGCGCGGAGATGCTCCGTTACGGCGTAGCCGTGGCGCACGGTTCCCTGACGCTGGAGGGCACCCAGATGTGTACGCTGGAAAGCTTCCAAAAGATGCTTCCGCTGATCCATACCGAGGAAATAGGATAAGATAGGAGTCTTGATTATGCCATTAGTAACAACCCGGGACCTTTTGCTGGACGCAAGGCGCGGCGGCTACGCGGTTGCCGCGTTCAATATCGAAAACATGGAAATGGCTCAGTCCGTCATCCGGACGGCCGACGAAATGAGGAGCCCCGTGATCATACAGACCACGCCGGGAACAGTGAACTACGCGGGCTTCGACATGCTGCGCGCAATGGTCGCCGTCGAAGCGGCAAAGACGGATATGCCGGTGGCTATTCATCTTGACCACGGCGACAGCTACGAGCGGTGCGCCGCGGCGATCGATTCCGGCTATACCTCCGTCATGATCGACGGTTCCAAGCTTCCCTATGAGGAAAATATCGCCGTTACCAAAGCGGTCGTCGACCTCGCGGCAAAAAAGAACATCGATGTGGAAGGCGAGCTCGGCAGGGTCGGCGGCAAAGAGGATACCCACGAGGTAAAAGCCGGAGAGGATATCTACACCGATCCGCAGCAGGCGAAGGACTTCGCCGAAAGGACGGGCGTCCGTTCGCTGGCGGTCGCCATCGGCACCGCGCACGGCTTCTATAAGGGGGAGCCGAAGCTCGACTTCGGCCGCCTGGAAAAAATCATCGGGCTCGTCAATATTCCGATCGTGCTCCACGGCGCTTCCGGCGTGCCGGACGAAGCGGTCCGCCGTGCGGTCGGGCTGGGCATCTGCAAGGTGAATTTCGCGACGGAGCTGCGCGCCGCACTGACCAAAGGCGTGCGCGAGGCCCTCAGGGACGAAGCCGTCTATGACCCGAAGGTGTTTATGAAGCTGGGCAAAAAACAGGTCGAGGAAATCGTAAGGCACAAAATCCAGGTGTGCGGGTGCGACAACAGAGCCTGAAAAATATTTAAAAAAGACGAATTTGGAATCAGGCCCTGTTTGCAAAATCAAGAGTCTTGTCTTATTCGGCTAAAATCGCGTCTGACCGCGTCAAAAATGCTCGGCATACGGGCAGTATTCCTGCGCTTTTTTCCTTGTCAGTCACAATTTTATTCCGAAAATCCGTCGAATTTCAATTTGCAAATAGGACCTCATCCATTTTCATAAATTTTTAGGAGGATTAAGAATGAAAAGGTTTGGCAAATTATTAAGTATCGTTTTAGCAGCGACAGCCCTTATTTCCACTCTTGCAGCCTGTTCCGGCCCGGGTACCGCCGCCAGCAGCGCGGCCGCGAGCACGCCCGCTTCCACGGCGGACGGCGCCAAGAAGGAGATCACCGTCGGTGTCAGCCTTCTGACCAGAGAGCACGTTTTCTACAACAACATTGAGACAGCGTTAAACAGCAAGGCAAAGGAACTCGGCGTAAAGCTCGTTGTTCAGGACGCCAATCAGGACGCCAGCAAACAGCTCAGCCAGGTTCAGGACTTCATCACGCAGAAGGTCGACGCGATCATCCTCTGCCCCACCAACTCCGCCGGCAGCAAATCCATGGTTGAGCTTGCGGAAAAAGCAAACATCCCGGTTCTGACGATGGACGTTCCGTCCGACGGCAACACCGTGTGCCACGTTTCCACCGATAACTACAAGGGCGGCGAGCTGGCTGCCGAATATCTGGTAAACAACGTGCTTGCCAACAAAAAGGGCAACGCAGCGGTCATTACCTACTCCGAAATCGAAGGCTGCGTAAACCGTGAAAAGGGCTTTACCGAGTGGATCGCAAAGAATGCTCCGGACGTGAAGGTCGTAGACGTTCAGAACTACTCCGGCGACCAGGCAAAGGCCGCCGACGTGATGCAGAACATGCTCCAGAAGCACGCCGACCTCGACGCGGTCTTCTGTGTGGGCGACCCGGCCGCGATGGGCGCTCTTTCCTCCATCAAATCGGCCAACAAGCAGGTCAAAATCATCGGCTTTGACGGAAATCCGGAAGGCATTGCCGAAATCAAAAAGGACGGCAGCCTCTGGGTCGCAGACGTTGCACAGGACCCCGCGAAGATCGGCGAAACCGCTCTTCAGTCCGCTGTTGACACCATCAACGGAAAAACTGTCGAAAAACTGATCGCGATTTCTCCGTATATCATTGATCAGTCCAACGCCAAATAAGCCTACCTGATTTTTTCGCGGGGATGGGTGAGCCATTGCCTGTCCCCGCCATTTAATTTTGTATGGAAAGGAAGCATACAAATGGGGCAGAAACCGATTGTAGAGTTGTCCAATATCAATAAGTCCTTTCCCGGGGTGAAAGCGCTGTCCGATATTTCGGTAGATTTTTTTCCGGGCGAAGTCCATGTCCTTTTGGGCGAGAACGGAGCCGGGAAATCCACGCTGATCAAGATCATCTCCGGAGTATACCAGACCGACAGCGGAAGCCTGAAAGTCAATGGTGAAGAGGTGCGCTTTATGAACACCCGCGAGGGGCTGGCGCACGGGATCAGCGTCATCCATCAGGAATTGAGCGTAATTCCCGATTTAACCGTAGCGGAAAACATATTTCTCGGGCGCGAGCCGAAGATCAGGGGAACCAATCTGATCGACAAAAAGACCATGAATCGGAAAACACAGGAAATTCTGGATTCCATCGGAGTCAAAATCAACGCAAAGGTCATGATACGCCGCCTGAACAACGCCGACAGACAGATGGTGGAAATCGCCAGGGCGGTCTCGCAGGACAGTTCGCTGGTCATCATGGATGAACCGACCTCCTCTCTTTCCAGCAAAGAGGTGGACGCGCTGTTCACTGTCATCGATAAATTGAAAACAAACAATGTCGCAGTTATTTATATATCGCACAGACTGAAAGAAATTACGGCCATCGGCGACCGCATCAGCATCCTGCGCGACGGGCAGCTGATTAAGACGGCCCTGTTATCCGGAATTTCGGAGGACGATATGATCACCCTGATGGTCGGACGGCAGATGACCCAGTTTTACTACCGGCCGGAAAAAGACGCGGTCAAGGACGAAATCGTGCTGAAGGCGGAGCACCTGACGCGCAGCGGCGTATTTGAGGACGTGTCCTTCGAGCTCAGAAAGGGCGAAATCCTGGGCGTCGCCGGGCTGATCGGCGCGGGCAGAACCGAAGTGATGCGCGCGATTTTCGGGGCGGATAAGCTGGATGGCGGAAAATGCTATGTTTTCGGAAAAGAGGTCCGGTTTGAATCCCCGCGTCAGGCGATCAAGGCGGGAATCGGGCTGATTCCCGAGGACAGAAGGGGCCAGGGCCTGCTGCTGCAGAAATCCGTGAAGGAAAACACCTCGCTCGCCAGCCTTTACGCAAATTCTACCCGCGGCGTGATCGACCGGAAATGGGAAACGGACGTCGCCCGCGACTACATTCAGCGGCTCCACACCAAAACCCCGGACGAAAACGCGCGGACCAAGAACCTTTCCGGCGGAAACCAGCAAAAGGTGGTTATCGCCAAATGGCTGGTCGCGAAATCGAAAATCCTGATTATGGATGAGCCGACCAGAGGCATCGACGTCAACGCGAAAGCCGAAATCTACGCTTTGATGAAGGAATTTGTGGAAAACGGCGGAAGCATCATCATGGTATCGTCCGAAATGCCGGAGGTCATCGGCGTTTCCACCCGCATCATGATCATGCGCGAGGGGCGCGTCTCGGGCACGCTCGACAATACCGATGTCGCTGAAAAAGATATCATGAAGCTTGCCAGCCTGAACGCTGGCTGAGCCGGGAGGCATAAAAATGAAAAATGAAATTGCTATGAAAAAGCTCAGGCATATTACCCAGGATTACACCATGGTGCTCTTTTTGGCGGCGCTGTTTCTTGTTTCCCTGATCTTTGTACCGCGCTTCTCCGAAGTGGGCAACCTGATTAACGTACTGATGCAGATCACCATCAACGCGCTGATCGCGACGGGCATGACCTTTGTCATCCTGACCGGCGGCATCGACCTTTCCGTCGGCTCGGTCGCGGCGCTTTCCGGCATTGTGTCCACTTCCCTGATCCAGCTTGTGCCAAACGCCGGAATCCCGATGAGCCTGCTGGTGATCTTCGGAACCTCCCTTGTGGTCGGCGGCATCTGCGGCACGGTCACGGCGTTTAACATCGCGAAGCTGCGCGTGCCGCCCTTTGTGGCAACGCTCGCCATGATGAGCATCGCGAGGGGCCTTGCTTATGTCTATACCAACGCGAAGCCGGTGTTCGGGCTGCCGGACGCTTACGCGTGGCTCGGCCTCGGCTATATCGGGCCGATCCCGGTCATGGTCATCATCATGATCATCATCCTCGCGGTCGCTTTCCTGGTCCTGCGCAGGACCTGCTTCGGCCGCTATGTCTTTGCCGTAGGCAGCAGCGAGGATGTTTCCCAGCTGAGCGGCATCAATGTAAAACGGGTCAAATTTTACGTATACATCATCTGCGCCGTTCTGGCGGCCCTTGCCGGCGCAGTGCTTTCCTCCCGGCTGCAGGCGGGCCAGCCCGCGGCGGCCAACGGCTACGAGCTGAACGCAATCGCGGCGGTAGCCATGGGCGGAACCAGCATGAGCGGCGGGCGCGGCGGCATCAGCCAGACCGTCCTCGGCCTGTGCGTCATCGGGATCATCAACAACGCGCTCAGCCTTCTGGGCGTTTCCTCCTACTGGCAGACCATTGCCATGGGCGCGATTATCCTGATCGCGGTGATCTTCGATCAGAATAAAAAGGACCTGTAAAATCCCTCTTTCTCAAACGGGGACCGTCCCGGCCGATTGCCGGAACGGTCCCCGTTTGCCGCTTTTAATAACAATACCGCAGGATCACGGCGGTCCTGTGAGCGGCACGGCCTTTTTGCGCTTCCGGTTGTCTTCGACAGGCTGTGCAACCAGGGTCACGGACGTAATCAGGCTTCTTTTGCGCCGCGAACCATGGAAGCCGCCGCCTCTTCGACCGCGGCGATTTTATAGGAACTGTTCCACCGGTTCACGCCGATAAAATCGTATATTTTCGCGCTCAGATGACGGCAGAGCCGTTCCATCTGCTCCAGACAGCTGATCATCCCGTTGCCGGAGCCGCCGGGAGAAGCGATCAGCAGGACGGATTTTCCGGCCATTGCCCCTGACTCGCCCTTCCTTGCTTCACAGCGGCGGAATCGGTCGAAGAAAGCCTTCATCGCTTCGGTCATATCGCCCCAGTAAACGGGGGTGTCAAGGATCAGGGCGTCCGCCTCAGCAATTTTTTGCTGGATCTGTGTGAACCCGTCCACCCCGAAGATGCAGGTGTGTTCGTCGCGGCAGATTCCCCAGCCGTCACCGCACATGGCGCAGCGGACGAGGCCGTAATCGCACAGCCGGATGATTTCGCAGTCCGCTCCTCCCTTCTTCGCACCGACGTAAGCCGCCTCCACGCAGGAGCAGCACAGACCTTCCCTTTTGGGCGTGCCCGACAGAATCAAAACCTTCATTTGAAAAATCCCCTTTTCTCCGTATTTTTCAACGGCGTACCGCAAAATCCGATCGCTGTACGATAGGATCCGCTTATCCAACATTGATGCTGTGGCTATGATACCACAGGCGCGGCGCGCCGTCGCGCGATATTTATCAATCGGAACGGCAAAGCTCCATGAGCGACCGGTTCATTTCATCAAATCCCTGCTCGGAGGAAAGGACCACCAGATAGTCGCCGGGCAGAATCTGCGTTTCCCCGTTGGGGACCAGCTCTTTTTTCCCCCTGTGCAGGGATACGATCAGCGCGCCCTCCGGCCAGCCGACGTCTTTCACCTTTTTTCCGGCAACCTTAGAGCCAAGCTCCACCGGAATTTCAATGATGGCGCCCACCTTTTTCCCGCCGGCGCTATCCTCTTCCTCATCGGTCAGCCGTTCCAGCAGCACCTCGTAAATCGGGGAGATTTTCAGCACATCGGAGGTAAGCAGCGCAATAAAAGCGACGGCCGCGACCGGCAGCAGGTGCACCAGCGAACCCGTCATTTCCGCCATCAGCAGGATGCTGGTGACGGGCGCTTTTACGGAGCCGGACATGGCTCCCGCCATTGCGCAGACGCAGAACGCGGGAATATATTCCGCCGACAGGCCCCATACGGTAATCATTTTCCCGAAAATACACCCGGTCATGGCCCCCAGGGAGAGGATGGGCATAAAAATACCGCCGGGAATCCCGCTTCCGAAACAGACACAGGTAAAGGCGAGCTTCATAACCAGATAGATCGTCAGCAGGGAAATGCTGATCTGGGCGCTTTCGGACAGCTTGATCAGATTCTGGCCGCCGCCCAGCACCTGGGGAATCAGCAGCCCGCAAGGCAGGGCAAGAAGCAGCGCGGCGCCGGGACGCAGAAAAGCGGGCAGCTTCGCGTAGAGCAGGCTAATGTCCAGCAGGCCCTTGTTGGCAGCGGCCCCCACAATTCCGGAGAGAATCCCAAGAGGCAGCAGCAGGCCGTAATATCGGATGGGCAGCTGTGGGATGTCCGTATAATTCAGCACCGGCTTCAGCCCGAAAAAATATTTTGATACCAGATCGGCCGTCAGCGCGGCCGTGGTTGCGCCAATCAGGATATTGGGGGAAAAAGTCCGGTGAATTTCCTCCAGTGCAAACATAATCCCGGACAGCGGCGCGTTAAACGCTGCCGAAAGGCCGGCCGAGGCGCCCGCGGTAATCAGGCAGTTTTCCTCCAGCTTATTTTTTCCGGTCTTCTTTGCGAACGCCTGGCTGCCGGCGGCCCCGATCTGAATGGACGGACCTTCCCTGCCCAGAGAAACACCGAAAAAAGACGTCAGGATTCCCGCCAGATAACGCACAAGCAGTACGGTGTGCCATTTGATTTTCATTCCGAACAGGACGATTCCCTCAACCTGCGGAATTCCGCTCCCCTTCGCGTACGGCTCCAGCTTTACCAGCCGGTAGGTAAGGGATCCTGCAATCGCGATGAGGCACATCCACGGCAAAATATAAATCGGATGCAGCCGTAAAAACTGATACGCCTCCAGCGATTTTTGGGTGCCGAATTCAATCCCCAGGCGGTAGAGCGTCACCAGAAGCCCCGCGATCATTCCGGCAAAGATTCCCTTATAGGTAACGCTCCATTTCAGTCTGTTCAGATCGGACAGCATTTGATACATTCTCGATTTTTCCATTTGTCTGCGCGCCTCCACTTTCTTTGCAAATTATACCATAAATTCCGGTGAAGGGAATCCTTTCAAAAGAATGTAAGGTCAAGTTGACATAAATGCATTCCTATGCTACTATATATGTAAGGTAAACTTTACTTTGGAGGGCTGAATGTGAGAAACAGGGTCAAAGAGCTTCGGGAGCTGTTTGGGCTGACCCAGGAGCAGCTGGGCGAGCTGGTGGGCGCGTCCAGACAGGCGATCAATGCGGTTGAAACCGGAAAGAATGAGCCTTCCGTCTGGCTTGCGTACGATATCGCAAGGGTATTCGGGGAGCCGATTGAGAGCGTGTTTTTGTTTGAAGACAGTGAGAGGAAATCGAGGGCGGAATCGAGCAGGAGGGTGACAGATGGCGTTGCGGCAAATCAGAACGTTTGATGATGAAATTCTTCGTAAGGTCTGCAAACCCGTTGCCGAGGTGGACGGCCATATCCGCCAGCTTCTCGACGATATGGCGGAGACAATGTACCATGCCCCGAACGGCGGCGGTCTGGCCGCAAATCAGGTCGGGATCCTAAGGCGTTTGGTCGTCGTCGATATGGGGGAAGGACTCTTTAAGCTGGTGAATCCTGAAATCGTGGAAGAAAGCGGCGAGCAGACGGTGATCGAGGGATGCCTGAGCTTCCCCGGTATCTGGGGCCGGTTGAAAAGACCGTCCCATGTCGTGGTAAAGGCTTTGGATGAAAACGGAAAGCCAATCGTTTTGGATGTCACGGGAGAGATGGCAAAATGCCTCTGTCACGAAATCGACCATCTGAACGGGATTGTCTTTACGGAAAAAATTCTGGAGTATGTCAATATTGAAGAAATTGAAGAACAGGAATAAGATCCTGAAAACAGTTTGAGGCCGCCATGCTTTGGCGGCCTCTTTTATAACAGGGGCCATCCTCCGGGGGATGGCCCCTGAATCCGATCACGCGCTGCGCTTTCCTTCCACATTCTTAAAGCCGTACTCGCAGTCCCTATTCGGCCAGCCAGTGCCGGACGGCTCCGACGGGGACATCCATCCGTGCGGCCACCTGTTCCGGCGTCATACCGCTCGCGGCAAAGCGGCGCGCCACCGTCGTCATTTCCTCTCCCACTTCGATAATGTTGCGGTCGGGGTCATAAAAGCGTACCACCCGCTGCCCCCAGGCGTGTTCTTCCGGCGGGTGAACGTATTCGATTCCCGGGTGGGACGCGAGCTTCTCCAGAAAACGGTCCATGTCGGATTCCTCAAAGTACAGCTCGGCGGCGTTGTGCCCCAGGGTGATTTCCGTTTCCTCCCTGTGCAGGAACGTCTTCCAGGTATCCAGCGTCTGTAAAGCGACGCAGTCGGACAGCGTAACGTTCGCGCCGAAGTCGGCGGTTACTTCCATTTCCAGCAGTCCGCAGTAAAATTGTTTGGAACGCGCCATATCGCGCACGGCAATGAGCGCACAATTGTATCTCATAATCAGTCCTCCGGCAAATCAATCAGGTATTCCTTAGTTTAGCATGTTTGAAGGGCTTTGTACAATTGAAATCATTTTTCGGAAAGCCGTGCAAGCTCCTCCAGAATCCCCATAAATTCCGGTTTCCCCTTCAGAAAATCAAACGCGGGGTTTTCCTTCACCATCCGGCAGGCACAGCGGTTCAGATAGCTTTCGGAATAGGGCGTTTCGCGCATCTCGATGCTGTCGAAAAAGGGACTTGCTTTCACCGCTTCCAAATCGAGCGGCGTGCGTGCGCACGTCACAAAGTCATGCAGCGCGTCCAGTGTTTCCCGTACTTTCCCCTCCTCCGCACAGCACTGTGCGATCATCAGATAATGGTTCAGGTTCTGTCCGTAAAGCTTATCCCGGTCAAACATCCGGAAAAGCCGAAGGCTCAGGTCCTCCATTTTCAGGGCAAGAGGATAGTCCTTCTCTTTTTTCGCAAGGTTTGAAAGGGTCCCCAGCGCAATGTCGCAGGCGGTCAGGTGGTTTGCCAGTAAATATTGCGCCGTCTGTTTGGATTTTTTTAGATCGCCCATCGCGTAATACACGGAAACCTTCATCGCCGCGGGGTCCGTGACCGGCTGGTGGATCTGCTCCAGCGCCTTCAGCGCATCCCCGTAGCGTTCCTTCTGCATCAGCAGGGCGCACAGACTTTGCCAGGCTGCCTCCCGGGTGGAAACGTCCTCGCTTTTTGCCGCGTCCCGCATCAGTGCCTCCGCCTGTTTCAGCAGACCTTCGGCTTCTTCTTCCGTCCGGGCGCAGGGGGTGTGCATCATGCAGACGCTGCCCAGGCGCAGCTTCAAAAGCGCACTGTTGGGATATTCCTTCCGGTATTTTTCAGCCAATGCCACCGCGTGCTCAAAGGAACCCCGTTCAAATTCCTGGGAGCACTGCCCGCAGAGGTCCATGACCTGCTCCTCCGACAGCTGCGGCTCAAACCCGAGCAGGCCGTCCACCGTGACGTCCAGCAGGCGGGCAAGGGGAGCGAGCAGCGTGATATCCGGATAGGCACCTCCGGTTTCCCATTTGGAAACCGCCGCGATGGAGACCCCAAGGGCGGACGCCAGCTGTTCCTGGGTCAGACCCAGGGACTTTCGTTTGTCCTGAATGTTCTTTCCGATGGATAATTCCATATCGTTTTCCTCGCTTTCCGGAACGGGTTCTTCCTGTTATCAGTATAACCGCCTGTCGGGAAAGCCGCAATGGAATCGCAGTTGAATTTTTTCTCTGATTTTTAACCGGCGGTTAAAAAATTCAACCGGCGGTGACAGAAAATCATATTTTTTACTTTTGATGGATATCACTTAGTATCCTCCTCTTCGTTTGTCATTCTGACGGATGAACTTTCTTGCTTTTTTCATCCCGCCCACGTCCTCAAACATGCCGTTTAACTTTTCATTTTCAATCTGCCTTGAGGAAAGTCCGTCGTAACGGGCTTCCCGCTTCAGCTTCCGGTAGCTTTCCAGCCGCCTGGCGTCCAGCGTTCCCGCCTCCAGCGCCTTCAAAACCGCGCAGCCGGGTTCCGCGGTGTGGGTGCAGTCCCGGAAACGACATTGGGAAGATAAGTCGTCGATGTCGGAAAAGGACCGGGACAGGTCGACGGTTTCCACCCCAAGCTCGCGCATGCCGGGGGTGTCGATGACAATACCGCCCTGCGGCAGAACCAGAAGGTCCCTTCGGGTGGTGGTGTGCCGCCCCTTGTCGTCCTGACGGATACCGGAGGTACGGAGCAGATCTTCCCCGGCGAGCCGGTTGATCAGGGTGGATTTGCCGACGCCGGACGACCCGATGAAGGACGCCGTCATGCCCGGCTGCAGATAGGGCAGCAGCCTGTCGCAGGAGCTCTGATCGCAGCGGGAGGTGACGACCACGTCGGTACCCGGAGCGGCCGACGTGATTTCAGCCACTGCGCTTTGTAAATCCGCGCAAAGGTCGGCTTTCGTCAGCACGACGACGGGAACCGCCCCGCTGCTCCATGCCACGGACAAATAGCGTTCCAGGCGGCTCGGGTTGCAGTCGTGGTTCAGAGACATGCAGATCAATACGGTGTCGATGTTGGCGGCCACCACCTGCGCTTGCTGCCCGCCGCCCGCGGCCTTCCGTTCAAAAACGCTGCTGCGCGGCAGCACCCGATGGACGACCGCGTCGCCGGAGCCGCCGCCGGTGCGGTCCGCCATGACAAAGTCGCCTACCGCCGGATACCGGGACGGTTCGGCTGCCTCATAACGGAACCTGCCGGAAACCCCGGCAAAGCATTCGCCGTCCTCCGTGATGATTTTATATCGGTCTTTATATTGGGATACGACTCTCGCCAGATGCAGGCCGGGATAGAGAGCCGCCTCTGCAAACCGGCGCTCCTTTGCGCCGTAACGGATCAGCTGATTCAATGGATTACACCTCGTCATTCAAATTTTTTCTTTTTTAGACAAGATGGGAACACGAATTGCGGCAAAAGAAAAGGGCATAGTTTCAAAACTATGCCCAAGCAGTGCTTTATCAAATAAAAAAGCCCGTTTGTCACAGTTCTGCATAAAACCTGATTGCACAACAAACAAAGCGATTGATGATATCGCCTTTTCAGCCTTTGCGCAATTCGTGTTCCTTACAGAACAGTCTCCAAACAGACACCCCTTTTCCTACTTTCTTTAAATTATCATAACCGTTTTTATTTGTCAAGACGTTGGGCGGAATAAAAACAGAAGAACGCGTTTCTGCGTTCCAAAGCCCTTGCGCAATACATATGCTGGTGTCGGAAAACAATAAAAAAACCTGATACAGGGGGTTGACATATTATTAGGTATATTATAATATAAAATATAGGATAACCTAAATATCACATTCAAGGTTTTTAGCCGATGATAAAGAGAAAGAAGGATTGGAGGGATAGGAAGTGCAGCAAACGATACCGTTAACACAGATACGCCCGGGCCGGCGGGCGATCGTCTCGGGCCTTTCGGCCGAGGGGGGGCTGCGCAGGCGGCTGCAGGATCTGGGTCTGGTGGAAGGCCGGGAAGTGACCTGTGTGGAATTGAGCCCTCTGGGGGACCCGACCGCCTATGAAATTTGCGGGGCGGTCATTGCCCTGCGCCGTGAGGATTCCGATACGGTCCTTGTTTTGGAGGAGGCCGCCGATGCCAGCGCTTAAAGCCGCCGCTGAGCTCAATTCTTCCTGCGCGGGGCTTGTAATTCATAAAAAAGAGGCCGGCGACCGGGTCGTTGCGCTGGCCGGGAATCCCAATGTGGGGAAATCCACCGTGTTCAACGCGCTGACCGGTATGCGCCAGCACACGGGCAACTGGCCCGGAAAGACCGTGGCAAATGCACAGGGGTACTGTTCCCGGAACGGACACGGGTACGTTCTTGTCGATATTCCGGGCAGCTATTCGCTGATGGCCCGCTCGACCGAGGAGGAAGTGGCCCGCGATTTTATCTGTTTCGGTTCGCCGGACGCCGTCGTGGTGGTCTGTGACGCCACCTGTCTGGAGCGCAACCTCAATCTGGTGCTGCAGGTGATGGAGGCTTGTCCGCGGACCGTGGTCTGCGTCAACCTTCTGGACGAGGCGAAGAAGAAACAGATCGATATCGACCTTCCCCTGCTTTCCCGGCGGCTGGGAGTCCCCGTAATCGGTACGGCCGCCCGTTCCGGAGAAGGGCTGGAGGACGTCATGAACGCTGTGGAGCAATTGCTCGGCGAGCATCCGGAGGAAAAGCAGGCGCTTGTTCCCTATCCCGGCTATGTGGAGCAGGGCATTCAGGCGCTGCTGCCTCAGGCGGAAAAGGCCGCTCACGGCAAAGCCGATGCCCGGTGGTTTGCCGCCCGGCTGCTGGACGGGGACGAAAGCCTTCGTTCCTCACTGGCGGATTGTCTCGGCTTTGACCCGGAGCGGGCTCCTGAGCTTTCGGAAACACTGGCGGATGTGCGGGCCGGCATGGAGGAAGCGGGCGTTTCCCGGACGCGGCTTCGGGACGATATGGCGGGTGCCTTCGTGCGGTGCGCGGCGGAAATCAGCCGGGGGGTTGTTTCAGTGACCGCAAACGGAAGCAGCCGGCGGGACCGCCGTCTGGATAAGCTGTTTACCAGCAGGCTTACCGGTTTTCCCATCATGCTGCTTCTCCTGCTGGCGGTGTTCTGGATCACCATATCCGGCGCGAACGTTCCCTCGGCTCTGCTGGCCGACGGACTGTTCCGGGTGGAGGAGCGGCTGGCGGCCGCGGCATTTTCCGCCGGTGTGCCGGCATTATTGACCGATCTGCTGATTCACGGGGTTTACAAGGTCATGGCCTGGGTTATCAGTGTCATGCTTCCGCCGATGGCTATTTTCTTTCCGTTGTTTACTCTGCTGGAGGACTTCGGATATCTGCCCCGCGTAGCGTTTAATCTGGACTGCTGCTTCAAAGGCTGCGCCGCCTGCGGCAAACAGGCGCTCACCATGTGCATGGGGTTCGGGTGCAACGCGGCGGGCGTTACCGGCTGCCGCATCATCGATTCCCCCCGGGAGCGGCTCATCGCCATCATTACCAACAATTTTGTTCCCTGCAACGGGCGTTTCCCCACGATTATTTCCATTATTACCATGTTCCTGATCGGCGGGGCGACCGGGCTGCTTGGTTCGTTCTTGGGGGCGCTGATTCTGGTCGGGGTTATCTTGTTCGGGATGGGAATGACCCTGCTGGTTTCCAGGCTGCTTTCCAGGACGATTTTGAAGGGAGTCCCGTCCTCCTTTACGCTGGAGCTTCCGCCCTACCGGCGGCCGCAGATCGGCAAGGTCATCGTCCGCAGCATTGTGGACCGCACCCTCAAGGTACTGGGCCGAGCGGTCACAGCCGCCGCCCCGGCCGGGGTGCTGATCTGGGCGCTCGCCAATGTTACGGTCGGCGGCGCGACCCTGCTGGCGCGCCTGACGGGGTTTCTGGATCCCCTCGGCCGCGCGCTGGGCATGGACGGCGTGATTCTGACCGGCTTTCTGCTGGGGCTGCCTGCCAATGAAATCGTGGTCCCCGTCATTATCATGACATACATGGCGCAGGGAAGCCTGCTGGAACTGGAAGGGCCCGCGCTGATGCAGCTCTTCGTTCAAAACGGCTGGACGTGGGTGACCGCCGTCAGCACCATCCTGTTTTCCTTGATGCACTGGCCCTGTGCCACTACATGCCTCACCATCCGCAAGGAAACCCAAAGCCTCCGGTGGACCGCCGTGTCTTTTCTGGTTCCCACCGCATGCGGCATCGCCGTCTGCTTTTTATTCAGCACCATTGTCCGTTTGTTTATCTGACACAGAAAGAAGGCGCAACCGATATGGATGAATACGCAAAACAAATTCTCCTCCGCAAGCTCCCGGCGCTGGCGGTCACAGCGCTGATTCTGCTGTACGGATGGCTCCTCGGCTGAGTGAAAAACTTCGCAAAAGCATGGAATATGCGCATAAAAACAGCCCTCCTTTTTGTTGGAAGGAGGGCTGTTATGTTATAATCGAAAGTCTGTCCGCAGATATCCCGGACTGCGGGACCGTTCAGGCCGTTTTCAGCGGGTCACGCTTCCGGTTCGACCCGGATTTTTTCGGCGGCCTTTCGGCTGATTTGCACCGGATGCCCGTCCAGAAGGATTTCCAGCGGGCCGTCGTACGCTCCGAACGAAAGGACGGTTGCGTATGAGCCGATTTTCATTCCCAGCCCCTCCAGATAATCCAGCAGCTCCTTTTCCTCCTCAACCTGACGGATTACGGCGGCCTTTCCGACCGGCTGGAAGGCAAGCGGGCTCAATTTCCGCTCCTCCGGGATACTTTCCGGGCGCGGAATAACCGCGCCGTGGGGACAGACCTCGGGGTGCTGCAGAAAGTGGTCCAGCCGCTCCGCCAGCCGTTCCGTTGTCGCGTGCTCAAGAAATTCCGCGTCCTCGTGCGCTTCGCTCCAGCTGTAATCCAGGTAGCGTACGAGAAACACCTCCCACAGCTCATGACTGCGGACAATGCCGATACAGGCCCGCAGCCCCTTTTCCGTCAGCTGAGAACCCTTATACGGTTCATAAAGGATCAGCCCTTCCCGCGCCAGCCGCGCCAGCATTTCCGTTACGGAAGCGGAGGCAATTCCCAGCTGCTCCGCGATTGCCTTTGTCGTGGCGCGGTCATTCAGCCCGCCGCTGTGATAAATTGCTTTCAGATAATCTTCTTTGTTTGTGGTCATGACGCTCCTACCTGTCCGGACTTGTTGATACGTCCCGTTTTTCCGGCCGATGTACTGCTGCGTGAATACAGTACATGATTTCTGATTACAGTGTAACACGAAATAAACCGGAATGGCAAGAGGCTTCAAAAGGGATTGCGCAAATCGAGCGGTGTGGGGAATCTTTGACGGTATTTGAATTTACCAGATCAATAATTTCAGAACAGCAAAATCGATCCCGGCAAAAATCAGGGCGAACAGCGTCATGTAAACACAGCCCTTTAGAAAACCGATAAAGTGGAAGCGGTAGTCCTTATAGCCCTTGCAGCCTTCGGTGCCGGGCAGGATAAAGCTTTTGGGCGTGATCGTGCAGAATACCAGCCAGTCCAGAACCAGCAGGTCCACCACATTCCAGGTCATGCAGATAATCCACAGATGCAGAAAGACGGCGCCGAACGGGACCGGACCGGAACCGTAGGGAACAAGCCCCGCCGCCGTCAGCGTGCCAAGCAGAATCACATACCCGAACACGGTAAAAAGAATTCCGTTCCGGCGCTGCGCGGGGGTGGGTTCGGGAAGTCGTGGACCAGCAGCCAAGGAAAGCGGAAAAACATGGGCATCAGCATGGCAACCCACAGGGCGGACCAGACCAGTCCTTCCAAAAGCGCAGACAGTACGGGTGTCATCGTTCATTCCTCCATTAACAGTTTTGCAAATTTCTGCGGTTCCCGCATCAGGAAACCGCAGTGTCCGAAGCCTGCTTCTACCGCCAGCGACACGTCTGTCCGCCCGGCCAGAGATGCAGGGCCGCCCTGCCTTTCCATAGGTTTCGATACGCATCGGGTTCCTTCTTTCTTAGCATTCCCAGTTGATTCTGCAGCAAGGTTACGTTCCTCCCCCGCCCAAGGCGGGGGAGGAACGTGTTTTGTCTCGCGAACTGAAATGGAATTGCTGTAGTTAGTTTTAAGCATGGTTATGCTGTTTGCCCTTTGCTTTTCCGGCTGCGGCAGCCCGGAGGGAAGCAGCGCCGCGTCGGCTTGTTCGGATGCGTGGCCGGTGAAAACGGGTCCGTGACCGATCTGGTGGCCGAAAACGTCAAAGTCTCCAGCAATATGCTGGTCGGCGGCGTCATCGGCTACGGAGTTTCCAAGAAACCGGTGGAAAACATTACGCTTCAGGGCACAAACAGCGTGGCCGGCAACTTTCTGGTCGGCGGGATCGTGGGGGGCGGCTTCTGCGATATCAAAAACTGTAAGGCAAACGCCGATGTCACGCTGAACGGGGACAACGCGCAGGGAATCGGCGTGCTTGCCGGCGGGATGGAGGAGAGCTCCATCGTCTCCTGCTCCGCGACAGGTTCGGTCACGCGGGAAATGATGCCAAGACGCCGACGGCGATCAGCGGATGTACGGTAAAAGAGGACATCACCGCGCCGGCCAGCACAGAAAGAATCGGCGGCATCGTCGAAAGCGGGTTCTTCATGCAGGCGTACAAGGAACAGCGCCCCGAGCCGAACGCGTTTGTGGTCAGCGACTGCACAAGCACGGGAAGTATCAGCGCGGGTTCTCTGACCGGTACCGTCGCCGGGTACGGTTACAGCAATTCCAAGGTAGAGGACAGCTGCACCAGCGACATGACGGTCGGCGGCAAAAAGGGCGCTCCTCTGGTTGGGGGCGACAAAAATACCGTTGGTCTGGACGGCCTGAAATAATTTTATAGCTTGGGCGGCTGCTCTGCTGAACAGCGGAGCGGCCGTTTTTTTCGTAAGCTGGCTATGCGGGGTCTTGACAAAAAATTTTTTTAGCTTTATGATAACAGTGTTATTAAATAACGAAGTTATCTTATGGGAGCCTGTCATGAAACGGATGAATCAAAAGCTCGCGGACGATCTGCTTGAGGCCGGGAAGAAGGAATTTCTTTCCAAAGGCTTTCAGGGCGCTTCGCTGCGCGATATTTCCGCTTCCCTGGGCGTTACCACCGGGGCGATTTACCGCTACTATTCGGACAAGGAAGCCCTGTTTGAAGCGCTGGTGGAGGAACCGGCCCATCAGCTGGTGGCCCGCTACCGCGAGATTCAGCAGTCCTTTTCAGAGCTGCCGCTCGAACGTCAGCTTGCCGGTCTGCCGGAGGTTTCGGACGACGGGCAGATGTGGATGATCCGGCATATCTACAGCCATTTCGACGCGTTCAAGCTGATCGGTTCCTGTGCCGCGGGGACAAAATACGAGCATTATATCGACACGCTGATCGAAATCGAAGTCAACGCGAGCCGTACCCTGATCGACCGGATGACAGCGGCGGGGCTTCCGGTCTATCCCCTTGACGACGGGCTGATCCACATTCTCGCCAGCGCCCTGTTTTCGGGGATGTTTGAAACGGTGCGCCACGACATGCCTTTTGAAAAGGCCGTCGTCTACATGAACAGTCTGCGGGAATTCTATTCCGCCGGCTGGTTCAAAATTCTGGGGCTGCCGAAATCGTAAGCCCCTGATTTTTTGCTATTGAGTTAGCTATAGCTAACTAAAGGAGATGTTTGTTATGAAAGAAGAAAAAGAGAAAAAAGGACCCGGTGCCGCCGCCAGACTGTGGGGCTGGGCCGCGCCCTATCACGGAAGCTTCGTCGGCTCCGTGGTTCTGGCGGTTCTGGGGGTAGCCGGCGGGATGGTCCCCTATTTTTGCGCGGCGTCCGTGATCCGGCTGCTGCTGTCGGGGCGCGCGGATTGGAATTCCTGCCTGACGTGGTGCGGGGTCGCCCTCGCCGGGTATCTCGGCAAGGTGGTTTTCGGCAGCCTGTCCACCCTGATTTCCCATACCGCGACCTATCACACCCTGCGCGACCTGCGCAAGGCGCTGACCGCGAAGCTGGCAAGGGTTCCGATGGGCACGGTGCTGGACACCCCCTCCGGCCAGTACAAAACCACCATTGTGGACCGTGTGGAAGGGATGGAGCCCACCCTTGCCCATCTGATTCCGGAGCTGACCTCCAACGCGCTGGTGCCCGCCGCCATCTTTGTTTACCTGCTGGTCCTTGACTGGCGCATGGCGCTGATTTCCCTGATCACGCTGGTAATCGGCCTTTTCCTTGTGTCGCAGAGCGGAAAAACCTATGCCAAGCGCTGGGCCGGGGCGGTGGAAACCGGGCGGCGGATGAACAACGCCATTGTGGAATATGTCGGCGGGATTCAGGTGGTCAAGGCGTTCAGCCAGTCCGCCGGTTCCTACCGGAAATATGCCGACGCAGTCAGGGCGAACGGGCAGTATTATGTCGACTGGTTCGGCGACAACCTGAAGTACATGTGCGCGTGGGGAGCCGTGATTCCGGCCGTGCTAACATCCGTGCTGCCGGCGGGCTTTGCCTTCTGGGCGGGCGGCAGCCTTTCCGCCGAAAGCTTTCTGACCATCATCGTGCTGTCTTTGGGCCTGACCGGGCCGATCATGGCTGCGATGACCTTTATAGACGATTTAGCGGTCGTCTCCTCCAATGTGGCGGAAATCTCCGCGATCCTGGAGTCCCCCGAGCTGGAGCGGCCGCAGACGCCGGTCAGGCTGAAAAATCCGGAGATTGCCCTGCGGGACGTTTCGTTCTCCTACGGCAAGGACAACGAAGAGGTGCTTCACGAAGTCAATCTCAAAATCCGTCCCGGCACGGTGACGGCGCTGGTCGGGCCCTCCGGTTCGGGAAAGTCCACCATTGCCAAGCTGATCGCGGGCTTCTGGGACGTGACGGGCGGCGGGATCAGCGCCAACGGGGTGGATTTGCGAAAAATCCCCCTGCGGCAGTGGACGGAGCAGATCGCCTATGTTTCACAGGATAACTATCTTTTCGACCGGTCGGTGCGCGAGAATATCCGCGTGGGACACAAAGGCGCGACGGACGCGGAGGTGGAAGCCGTGGCAGCGGCGGCCGGCTGCGGGGAATTTATCCGCCGGCTGGAAAACGGCTTTGACACGGTCGTCGGCAGCGGCGGCAGCCGCCTTTCGGGCGGGGAACGCCAGCGCGTCGCGATTGCCCGCGCAATGCTCAAGGACGCTCCGGTCGTGATTCTGGACGAAGCCACTTCCTCGATCGACCCCGAGAACGAAGCCGCTATCCAGAAGGCGATTTCCGCCCTGACAAAGGGAAAAACGCTGATCGTCATTGCGCACCGGCTGTCTACCATCACCGACGCCGACAACATCGTCGTGGTTCAGAAGGGACGGATCGCGGCGCAGGGCACACAGGAAGAGCTGCTCCGGGACTGTCCCCTATACGCCGGAATGTGGGCGGCGCATATAGGCGCCCGGGATCAGGGCTGAGGGAGGAGATAAAAAATGTTTCATGTATTTCAAAAAATAGCCGCTTTTTCCGGCGAACGCCGGGGGCAGATGTGGAGATCCATCGCGGTTTCCTTTGTCGGCTCGGCATTCTCCGCGCTGCAGTTTTATGCGCTGCTTTTGGTGCTGCAGGCGCTGACAACGGGAAATCGCGACGCCAAAACCGCTTGGACCGCGCTGATCGTCATGCTGGTCTCGATCGCCGGAAAAGCCGCCGCTTCCTTCTTCTCCAATATGCAGCAGACGCAGATCGGGTATTTTATGGTATCGGATAAACGCATCCATATCGGGGACCGCCTGCGCTATATCCCCATGGGGTATTTCAATCAAAACAGCCTTGGCAATATTACCGGGGTGGTCACCACAACGCTGGGGGATGTGGAAAACTCCGCCGCCCGGTGCATGGTGAGCGTTCTGGGCGGGCTTCTCACTTCCGCCGCGCTGGGCCTCGGCGTATGCGTGATCGACTGGCGCATCGGGCTGATTGTTTTAGCGGGTATGGCCGTCTATCTGCTGGCGACCGAGGCGGCGCAGCGCGGCGTTTCAAAAAGCTTTCCGAAACGCCAGAGGGCGCAGGAAAGCCTGGTTTCCGCCGTGATGGAATATCTGCAGGGCATGAGCGTGGTCAAAGCCTTTGGGCTGGAAAACGACGGCGATCAGGAAATCCGAAAATCCATTGATGAAAGCTGCGCCCGGAATCTGGCGGTTACCCGGAACGTCATTCCGTGGGATATCCTGAAAGGGGCTGTGATCCGCGTAGCGAGCGTCGCCATCCTGACCGCTACGCTGGCTTTCTATCTGAACGGGGAGCTGCCGCTGGTAAACTGCCTGCTGCTGCTCATCGCCTCCTTTATGGTTTACGGCGAGCTGGAATCCGCCGGGAATATGGCTTCCGTGCTGCAGATGATGGACGCCTCCATGGAAAAGGCCAATTCCGTCGACGATACGCCGACGATGGATACCGAGGGCAGGGAGCTGGCCCCCAAAGCCTCCGGCATTGTATTCCGGGACGTTGGCTTTTCCTATGGGGACCGGAAGGTTCTGGACGGCGTCAGCCTGACCATTCCGGAAAAAACCACGACGGCGGTCGTCGGCCCGTCCGGCGGCGGAAAAACCACGCTGTGCAGCCTGATCGCCCGTTTCTGGGATGTGGACAGCGGCTCCATCACCGTCGGCGGACACGATGTGCGGGAATATAAGCTGGACAGCCTGATGAAAAATATCGCCATGGTTTTTCAGGACGTCTACCTTTTTAACGATACGATTGAAAATAATATCAAATTCGGAAAGCCGGACGCGACGCATGAACAGGTGGCCGCCGCGGCGAAAGCGGCCTGCTGCGACGAGTTCATTTCCGCGCTCCCGCAGGGCTACGGTTCCATGGTCGGCGAGGGCGGCTGCTCCCTTTCGGGCGGTGAGAAGCAGCGGATTTCCATCGCCAGGGCCATGCTGAAGAACGCGCCGATCGTCATTCTGGACGAGGCGACCGCGAATGTGGACCCGGAAAACGAGGCCGAGCTGCAAAAAGCGATCGACGCGCTGACGCACAACAAAACGATTATCATGATTGCGCACCGCCTGAAAACGGTGGAGAAGGCCGAACAGATTCTGGTTCTGGACGGCGGGAAAATCGTGCAGAGGGGTACCCATCAGGAACTGGCGGGGCAGCCCGGCATCTATTCCGAATTCCTCAATGCCCGCAGAGAGGCGATCGGCTGGAAGCTGGCCTGACGGAGTCACGGATTCTTTGGGCGTTATTCATGAGAACAGGGATATGGAGTCACTCCATATCCCTGTAGTATTTTAGATCAGGATTCCTTCGCAGTGGTCGATTTCATGCTGAATGATCTGTGCCGTCCATCCGGTGAAGGTCTGCTTTTGGGGCCGGAAGCTCCGGTCAAGGAACTCCACTTCAATGGACCGGTACCGGGTGGTTTTCCGCACGCCGGTCAGCGACAGGCAGCCCTCTTCCGTTTCATACGGTCCGGCGCGCTTTGCAATGACCGGATTGATCATCGGAATGTTCACGGGGCCAAGGCTGAACGCGAGGATGCGTTTGTTGACGCCGATCATATTTGCCGCCATGCCGACGCACTCCGCCGCGTTGGCCCTCAGGGTGTCCAGCAGATCGTTGACGACCGGCAGGTCGGCTTTCGTCGCCGGAACCGACTTCCGGCTCAGAAAAACAGGATCTTTACAAATTGGTTTTATCATATTGAACTCCGTTGGGTTTTCTTTTTGATAAATACGAAATGATCGTCCGTGGAAAGATTGTTATGATAAGTATATCCCAGACGGTCAAAATCCTTGACCCCGCCGGGGTCCGTTACCGCATTTTCCGCAAGCCAGCGGACCATCTCCCCGCGGGCCATCTTGCACAGGGTACCCTTTTCGACGACCTTGCCATCAATGAATTCCCCAAAGGTACAGGTGAGAAAGCGGACCGATTTCGGCAGATGGCTCGAAACCGCCTTGCTGTATTCCCGGGAGGCCAGATTCAGGATAAAGCCGGTCTCCGAACAGAGCCGGCGCGCCGGTTTCTCTCCCCAGAAGGCATAGAGGTCTTTCTTTCCGTCTACCGACAGCTTCGCCTGCATTTCCAGACGGTAGGGCGTCACCCCGTCGAAAGGGCGCAGGAGACCATAGAATCCCGACAGGATGCGCAGATGCTCCTCGATGTATGCAAACTGTTTGTCCTCAAATACGCCGGGGGCCATGTACTGGTACTGGATGCCCTCGTAAGAGAGAATAGCGGGAGTCAGGTTTTCATACAGGTCCATCGTCTGCACTCGCCCGTAGTTGAACGCGGCGATCGAATCGTTGCAGCGCCACAGACGCCTTAACTCGGCGCGGTCCATGCCCCGCAGGGCGGAAAGCAGTGCTTCCGCCTCCGGTAAAAACTGCGGCAGGCTTTCACAGGGCAGGCTGTCGGTGTCCACATTCATTTTCTTTGCGGGAGAGATGATGATTCGCATAGGATTCCAACCTTGTCTTTGGAGTGGGGCACGGTGGTTTTCATATTTGAAAATAATGATATCAAAAAATACGGAAGAATGCAAGATAAGGCGTTTTTACAACCGGCTGTGTTTCTGCCCGGTTCAGGTGATTTTCCACCCTTCCGCCGACTGACGGATGGAGACAAAGTTCCGGTAAATCCCGTCCTGAGCCATCAGCTCGGCATGTGTTCCGCGCTGGGCCACACGCCCGTCGTCGATCACCAGAAAAGAGAGCGCGACCCCGGCAGCGGCGATAGAGCCTGCCCATCCGATCTGAGCTGGAAATTTGGGATGCTTTATGATCTCCTGTCTGTAGTTTGCCATATTTGCATTCTCATTGTATAATAAAAAACATTATTACCCGACTGTGCAGAATTTACTTTGTTTTTCTGTTCTTGAGCGCATCCCGTTGTTTCCGTTTTATCATCTTAAGGAGAGTATGTATGACCGAAAAAATTACGCTGGACAAATTGCAGGCGAACTTGGACTTTTTTCACAAAATGTATGATGCGGTCCGTCTTGTGGACCCCGTGCGGAAAAGGGTTATGGAATACCGCAATAACGGTACGGCCGAAACGTGCGAGGCGTGTTACGCCTATTGGAGCAGCGGGCGCATCTGCGAAAACTGCGTGTCGATCCGGGCACACCGGGAGCAGAAGAGCTTTATGAAGCTGGAGCACAGCCCCGATGCGATTATGCTGGTCACGGCCCTGCCGATCGACTCCGAGGAACGCCCCGTGGTCTTGGAAATTCTGAAAAATGCGACGGATACCATGATGATCGGCACGGGCGAATACAATAAGGGTCAGGTGCTGTTTAACGCGGTCAGGGATATCAACGATATGGTCATCCGGGACGAGCTGACGTCTTTGTATAACCGCCGGTTTCTGGACGACCGTCTGCCCGCCGATATTGTCGGCGCGATGGTGGGCCAGAAGCCGCTGTCGGTTATTTTCATCGATATTGATAATATGAAGACGGTCAACGACACTTTCGGTCATGCGGCCGGGGACCAGGTTCTGAAATTCGCGGCGGGGACGATTCAAAAATGCATCAGAAACGAGACGGACTGGGCGGCCCGCTACGGCGGCGACGAGTTCGTGATCTGCCTGAACAATACCGGCAGCGAAGAGGCGCACCGCGTTTCACAGCGGATTTATCAGGATTTTGATAAAGCGGCGTTCCCCATACAGGGCAGCGATATTGGCATTACGGTATCTCAGGGAGTGGTAACAATGCCGGACTCCGGCTTAACGGCGGAGGAGATCATCAAGCTGGCCGATAAAAAAATGTATGAGGCGAAAAAACGCCATA
This sequence comes from Caproiciproducens lactatisolvens, assembly GCF_052443335.1. Taxonomy (NCBI): domain Bacteria; kingdom Bacillati; phylum Bacillota; class Clostridia; order Eubacteriales; family Acutalibacteraceae; genus Caproiciproducens; species Caproiciproducens lactatisolvens. Next base: position 146,657 of record NZ_CP195750.1, read on the forward strand.
AAAGAACGGAAAGATAAATTTTAAGCCGCGGCGGGATAAATTGTAAAATACCTCTTGACTCTCCCATTATGGGATACTTTATACTGTAACTGAGCTCAAAAAAGCACACGCGCGTGAGGTGTCAGCCATGCTGAAAATAGGTGATTTTTCAAAACTGTCAAGGATCAGTATCCGGATGCTGCGGCATTACGACGAAATCGGTCTGCTGGTGCCCAAAAGCACCGATCCTTTTACGGGCTACCGCTATTACGGTGAGGATCAGCTTCCGGTGGCAGGCCAGATTGCCGCCCTCAAGGATATGGGCTTCGGCCTGTCCGCTGTCGGGGAAATCCTGAAAAGCTATAACGACCCGCAAAAGCTGGCGGAGTTTCTGACGGTAAAGCGGGCCGAGGTGAAAGCGGAAGCCGAGGAAACCGGCCGCCGTTTACTGCTCCTTGAAACAGCCATCAAAAGGCTGAGAAAGGATGGAACCGCGATGAGTTACAATGTAATCTTAAAAACGCTGCCCGAACGCTACGTTGCCAGCGTTCGGCAGATCATTCCCGCTTACGATCAGGAGGGCATGCTCTGGCACATTCTGATGAAGGAAACCGCACCCCTGAACATTCAGGACGGCGATCCCTGCTATACGCTGGCGATTTTCCACGACGGCGAGTACAAGGAATCCAATGTGGATGTGGAGGTACAGAAATCCGTGCGGGGCAGCTACCCGGACACCGGGCATGTCGTGTTCAAAACCGAGCCCCCTGTTTTAATTGCTTCCGCCACCTACCAGGGCAGCTATGAAAAGGTGGATGAGGTCAACGAGGCCGTGGCAAACTGGGTTCAGGATAACGGCTATGACTTTAACGGCCTTTCCTTCAATATCTATCATGTCAGTCCCCATGAAACGCAAAATCCCGAAGAGTGGGTAACCGAGGTCTGTTATCCCGTAAGAAAGAAATAAGCGTCGTCAGCACAAAATACCGTCTGCAAAAAAAGCAGACGGTATTTTTCGTCAGCAACTTCTCTTTTTAATATAGGCGGTATCCGTCCAATAAAAACAGAGTCCTGCCGCCTCATTTCCTCCCACAGATCAATCCCATTTCCCCGGCGACCAAAGGTGTCTTCAGCAGCTTCGGAACAAAGCTGTTCTTCCGGGTGTCCACGAAGCGAATTTCCGTTACCTCCTTGGACAGCGTTTCTAACAGCAGATTCAAATCCGGATAATTATTTTGAGAGAAAAAGACATCCTCAAACGCGAAGGGCGCGCCGGGCTTTAGCACCCGCAGGGCCTCCCGAATCAGCGCCAGCTTATCCGGCTGGGTGCGTACCTCGTGAAAGACAAAATTACTTACCGCGGCATCGAAGTGCCCGTCGGGAAAATCCAGATGCGCTGCATCGCCCTTTTGAAAGGACGTGCGTTTTGCAACTCCTTCCAGCTTCGCGTTGGTTTCGCACTGATCCTTCGCGTAGTCCCACATTGCGCCCCAGTAGTCCATGCCGACGCAGCGTGCATCCGGATGTTTTTTTGCGGCCTTGATGGTCAGCGCGCCGCTGCCGCAGCCGATGTCCAGAAGCGTACCGTGCCCGTCCCAATCGAGATAGCGCAGTACATTGTCCAGAATTTTGCCCTGCACGCCGCCGCCCTCATAAGAGAGCAGACGGCGGGCAAGGGCCATGTATCCGAAAAAGGCCAGCGTCAGAAGCGCGGCGGCAGCGAAAAAAATCCGAAGGATGATAACGGGAACGCTTGCTGCCGGCAGAAAACTGGCGGCAAACAGCAGGGCCAGCAGGAGGCCGGTCACGCCTAAGGCGGTCGGAAGCTTTGCCGGTATCCAATTTGCATAGTCGATTTTTGTCTGCTTTTTCATAAAAGTCCCTTTTCCGCTTTTTCGGCCAGCAGACCGATCCAGCCCTTTTTGTTCCGTAACAGGCGGACGGGTGCAAAACCCGTCTGTTCCAGCTGAACCTTCAGGTCCTCGCCGGCATAGACCGTCATCCCGTCGATGAGCCCGGTCCAGGTGGTGTTTGCCGGATCATCCATTTCGCATACGAGGAGAAACTGCCCTCCGGGTTTGAGCACGCGCAGGACCTCGGCAAAAGCTTTTTCGAGATCAGGCCAGAAATAGACCGTTTCAAAAGCGGTCACCAGATCGAACGATGCGTCGGCATAGGGCAGCGCCCCTACGTCCCCCTGCCGGATCTCACACCGTTTGCCAAGGTCCGCGGCGTTTTTCTTCCGGCTGAAGGCGACGCTTTCCGCAGAATAGTCGATACCGTCCACAGACCCCAAGGGACAGAGATTCATCAGCCTTGCGATGTTTGCGCCCCCGCCGCAGCCGATGTCCAGCACGCGGGCATCCGGCGCGGGATAAATCAGGGAAAGCCCCCAGGTGGACAGCGGCGTATGCCCTCCGTTCATGCCGCGGAGCATCATGCGCCCCAGAAAGCCTTCCGGCTTCTGCGTGTTTTGAAAGAAACGTTTCATCATTTTGATTCCCCCTTGCGGCAGCAGAAGCAGGCCATGGATTTTACCGTATTCAGGGTTACGTTTGCATAGAAATTTTCCAGCCGCTTTTTCAGGCCTGCCGCCGTTTCAAACGGTGGAGTAAAAAAGCCTTTGGGTTCGTAAAAATGCCGGATAAACCAATCGGTGCGCCGGGTTTCGCCCCGGATATAAAAGCAGCCGCAGAAAATGCCGCCGGGTTTCAGCACCCGGAAGGTCTCGCGATAGGCCGCGCCCTTGTCCGGAAAGGCGTGAAAGCCGTTCAGGGACAATACGACGTCGAAGCTGCCGTTTTCAAAGGGCAGGCCCCCCACGTCGCCCTGTACAAAGCGGACCTGCCGCAATCCGAACTTTTCCGCCCTTTTTTGCGCGGTGGCCATCATTTCCGTCGAGTAGTCCAGACAGGTCACGTCCGAATTTTTCAGCTTTTGGTATACCGGCATGGTAAGTACGCCCGTACCCACGGGAACTTCCAGAAGCTTTCCGGCAAAGTCCTCCCGGATTCCGGCAAGCGCCAGCTGCAGATACCGGTCATTATCCGCCTTGTCCATATCCCACACCAGTTTACAGATGGTTCTGCCAAAAAGAGTGGAGCAGGTGATCATACCGTCGTAGGCGGTAGCCTCCTGTCCCAGCATCTGATAAGCCTGCCGGATTTCTTCATGCGCCATGCCTGTCGTCACTCCTTCTGATTTTCTTTCCGTTGGCGTTTTTCGTGTGCCCCTCCGCCATGGCGGTGAGGGAGACGGGCGGCCTCCTGGTCGCCCACCGATGGTTAGCTACCACTAACTCAAGCCGGTTAAAAAAGCCGTCCTTGCGGGACAACTTTTCAGAACAGCTCCCGGACATGCACTTCACCGCTGTAATAATGCCTTTTTTCATATTCCTCCGGCACCTTGTCTTGTATAGGAGATAAGAAACATCCCGCTTCACAAAGGCCATCCTCTTGATAACGATAATCATACAATACACCCGCCCGGCTGCTTTGTCAATCTTTTCAGGCGCTATACATATCATTGCCGGAATCGGAAGTGCGAACGATTTCGTTATCGCGGGAAGACAAAAAGTGCACGGATGAGAAATAACTTTACAATTGCATATTGATTCAGTACAATAATACTGAAATGTCTTTCTATAGAATTATTTTGCCGTTTCATTTGAGTGAAAGAAAGATATTCTTAATGAGGTGAGTGCGCCCGTAAAGGAGGATGTGCCATGGAATTGGCCTGTTAATGTCCATATTAAGGAGGGAAAATCATGGCGTTCGATTATAAGAAAGAGTACAGGGAATTTTATTTGCCGCCGGAGCATCCCGGTATTGTGGAAATTCCGGCAATGAATTTCCTCGCCGTACGGGGAAAAGGCGACCCCAATGAAGAGGACGGGGAATACAAAAAGGCCATGGAACTGCTCTATGGTATGGCCTACACCATCAAGATGAGCTACAAGGGCACCCGTCAAATCGAAGGTTTCTTTGAATATGTCGTGCCGCCGCTGGAAGGGCTCTGGTGGCAGGAGGGCATCCGTGGCGTTGATTACTCCCGCAAGGACCGTTTTCAGTGGATTTCCCTGATTCGTCTGCCGGATTTCGTGAAGGAGCCTGATTTTAAATGGGCACAGGAAGAGGCAGCGAGGAAAAAGAAGACGGACTTTTCTGCGGTGGAATTCTTTTCCTATGACGAGGGGCTGTGCGTGCAGTGCATGCATCTGGGCCCTTATAATGACGAACCCGCAACTGTCCTTGCAATGGAGCAGTACGTGAAACAAAACGGGTATGCTGTCGACATTACCGATAAACGGTATCACCACGAGATTTATTTGAGTGATCCCCGCAGGACGGAAGCGTCCAAACTGAAAACCGTCATCCGTCACCCGATATGAAAAGTTTGAGTGCCATATTGCAAATAAAAAACAGACTGGCTATGCCAGTCTGTTTTTATCGTTATGACCACCCGAGGGTCATTCATAATAGTGTGTTGATCAATTTAAATGCAGGGTTAAACGCGAGCTATAAGTCGTTTAAAGGAAAAGAGTCTGAACGCGATTTGCGTCCAGACTCAGTCTGGTGGCGGAAGCGGTGGGATTCGAACTCACGTGCCCTTGCGGACTACCGTATTTCGAGCGACTAAAGGGAAAGAAAAGGAGAGGTCTCCCGAGGTCGTTCAAGGCCTTTGAATATGCTGAAAAATCCTTGTATCATGCGGGTTTGCGGGCAACAAAGGCTGAAGCGGTACGCTGTTTTGGCATTGTGAGAAAGGAGGCGCTTTTACCCCATGTCAGAGCGAAAACGATAGAGAATTGATAGCAAATCCCCGTCAAGTCTATCCCATAAACTCAATTTACCCCCCAGCAATTTCTGACTCTTTGCTGCCGACAAAGCAAGAAAACGGAGGTTGTACCTCATGAAAAAGATTACCATAGATGAACTATATTTGCAGATGTTCGCCACCTATGACGATATTCTTTCAGTCGATGATGTGGCGGTCATCATGAATCTGGACAAGAAGCGGGTATACCGGATGCTGCGCTCCGGCGAGATTAACAGCATCAAGTTCGACCGCTGGGTCCGGGTGCCAAAGTTATGGCTCATCGAGTACATCCAGAAATACGGATTTCAGAGACAACAGAGCTTCCACGAGCAGAGACGGGCTGCCGTGGCGCTCTACTGCCGGACCCCAAGGAGCCGCAAACAAATTCAGGAATTCCTCGATTTATCCGACCGGAAATTTTTCCGGGACACCGTACTGCATCCCCTGCTGGAGGAGGGGATACTCCGGATGACCATTCCGGAATACCCCGGCCATGTGAAGCAGAGGTATGTAACGGTGCGACCTTATGAAAGCGAGGATTCCAATGATGAAAACTAACACGGGAGAAAAAAGCATTTCCGTCCGCTTGGAGCAGCTACATCCCTTTGAAAACCATCCGTTCCGCGTGGTGGAAGACGATGCTTTGCGCCAGCTGGCTGAGAGCATTAAGGAAAACGGTGTGCTGACGCCCTGCATCGTCCGACCCAGTCCCTATGGCGATGGTTATGAACTGCTGTCCGGCCACCGCCGGGTGGCAGCCTGCAGGTTGATTGGCCGAAAGACGATACCGGCGATTGTACGGGATTTGGATGACGATTCCGCTATCATTTTAATGGTGGATGCCAATCAACAACGAGAAAACCTGTTGCCCAGTGAAAAGGCGTTTGCTTATCGTATGAAGCTGGAGGCGATGAAACGGAAAGCTGGCCGACCCCAAAATAATCTGCGCCAAGTTGACACGGATTTAATTGGAATACGGTCAGATGATCAAATGGCTAAAAATATGGATGAAAGCAGTCGTACCATACAACGCTATATCCGGTTAACCTATCTGGAGGAAAATTTGCTGCGGATGGTGGACGAAGGCCGAATCGCGTTTGGCCCTGCGGTGGAGCTCTCTTTTCTCAAGCACGATGAGCAATGTATGCTACTTGAGACTATCATCACCGAAGAGGCCACTCCGTCCTGCTCACAGGCGCAAACCCTGAAAAAACTCAGTCAGGATGGCAAACTGGATATGGATACTATTCTTGGCATCCTCAGTGAGCAAAAGGGCAATCAGGTGGATCGGCTAAAGCTGCGGGAAGACCGACTGATGGAGTATTTTCCTACCGGCACCACGCCCCGTCAGATGGAGAAAACGATCTTCCGTTTACTGGAAGAATGGAGAAAGTATCAGAATATGCCAGAAAAGTAAGCTGCCAAATTGGGGCTGTATTTTGGTATGTCTCAAGGATAACTGTGCTGGCCAAAGTTTGAACTATAAGGCAGAATACCCGGAGATTCATGAAATGGAAACTCTGGGTGTTCTGCCTAACGTGAAAAAAGTAGTTAAGATGAAAGTGGCAACTCACACTGATATATCCTCTACAATATTTAATTATATCTATCACCGAAAACGGTAGGAGGAATTCATAATAGTATCGTAACACGAAACAGAAGCTATTCTTGAATTTCGGGTAAATAAAACCGAAGCCCATAAAGATTCGGCATCCATCCAATTCAAATATGGAAAGAGGATATCCCATAGCTTGTACTTTTCAAAATAATTATTAAAACACTTATTTCCACAAGAAGTCTTTCTTAAATAGGTTTTCTTGCTTTGATATATAAATCAATGTCCGACACTATAAACTCCTGTCCAGTAGAATGCAGTATATCATAGAAAGAAGTGATGTAGTCAAATACACCGTATTGTTTAAATATATTTAGTACAGTGACACCATCCATTTGGTACGCATTTTATATGATTCTAGGCAAAAAATCTTAAAATATAATGTTTTGTTCATACTTACGCCTCAATACTCTAACAATTCCAATTGGCTATTTTTCTTTCTTTTTAGCGCTTTTACATATGGAATAGTACTTAATTTAATGAGCACAGGTTTTCCTTTATAGGCAAAAGGATAGGTGCCACATAGTCAAGATAATCTGGCTTATACTTTTTAGTATAACACAGATTGAGCTATACGGTAATTAACCTAAAAATTTATAGCGAAAAACGAATACAAGAAGAGCCAATGGTTCATGTAAGATGACCATTGGCTCAAATTCATTTGAGAAGAATTATAAACACTACGATAAAACAAAAAGTTTATCTTGAAAAATAGAACAAAATATTTGAGTACTCATTTTGTCCTAGTATAGAACTAAAAATTAAGATCAATCTTTCTTAATGAGAGGGTACTTCTCCCGGAGGACCTGAGTTCTTTCCAAAGTCATTTGCATTTATAGCAATCAGCCATGCTTCTCCTTTTCCGCAAGAAAATAAGCATTTTCTTTATTGAGCACCCCTATGATTACTTTTGAAGAGGGCCGATAATGGAGTTAGCCCAAGTATAGCAGATAAAAAAGGAGAAGATTTCATGGCATCAATTGTACAGAGAAACAAAAGTTATGCGGTGGTATATTATCAGGCGAAATCAGACGGAGAAAAGAAAAAACAAACGTGGGAGACATATCATTCGCTTGAAAGCGCATTGAAGAGAAAAGCAGATATTGAAAACCCCATCAACTTTCTTAAATATGTCCCGCAGGTAACATATCTTAGGGATTTACTTGCCGAATATATCAGACTACACGGTAAAGTTAATTGGCCTTTTTCCATGTATGCAAACTATACCTCTCTGATAAAGCGCTATATTGAACCTTTTATCGGGGGAGTAAAACTGATTCAAATCGATGCATTAATGATGAGCCGATTCTACGAACAGCTTCGTAAAACCCCGGCTTCCGAAAACAAATACAGGCCTAATCAAGAAAAGTTAATGTCTAATAACACAATATTCGAGATACACCAACTTTTACGCAGCGTATTCAATCAGGCTGTAATTTGGGGATATATGAAAGAAAACCCGGTTAGACATTTACGAATAAAAAAATCAAAGCGTTCCATAAGTAGTCTCACACCGGAACAGGTTTTGAGTTTAATAGATATGGCCACATTATCAGGCGAAACATCTTTTTCTTTGGCAATTCAGGTCGCTTTTTTTGCTTCCATGCGCAAAGGTGAAATTATGGCGCTGAAATGGGATGATATCGACTTTGTTAACTGCAGTGTCCATGTTGACAAAGAATTGGCCCGTGTATCATTGGATTCCATGAAGGCTATCGGTGAAAAAGACATTTATTATATTTTTGAACCTCGTTCGATAAACGCCAAGAGCAGATTAGTTCTCAAGTCGCCCAAAACCGAATCTTCTGTAAGGATGATATATATTCCTAAAACATTGAGTAATAACCTATTAAAATGGCGCAATGCTCAGGCTGATATCAAAAAGGTTCAAAGGCAAAAATATCATGATTATGGTCTTGTGTTTGCTAAAGAAAACGGAATGCCATTACAGGGCAAAGAGCTAAGCAACGAATTTCACAATCTGCTGAAATTGTGTGATTTGCCCCAAGTTGTGTTTCATAGCTTGCGCCATACCAGTACTACATATAAATTAATATTAAGTGAAGGAAATATCAAAGCAGTGCAGGGCGACACTGGACATGCTCAACCTAATATGATTCTGAATGTTTATGCAGAAATTCTGGATGAAGAAAGAAAAAAACTTGCCGTAAAAATGGAGTCCTCCTTCTGTTCACTTTTAGGAAGAAGAGAATAGTGGAAAATTGACCTTTCGGCATAAAAAGGCAACAGGCAAACAGAGACATTTTCTTTGTGGTATACACCATTGCAAACTAATAATCTACTTAGAAAAAACGGTTCAGAGCAACCGGTTATGAGCCGGTTGCTCTGAACTTAAGCATTTGACATTCCTTCCAATGTTCGGTTGGATAAAAATATTATGTCCGTTACAGAAGATAAGTTTAGGAGGAATAAACAGTGATTTCTTACGAACAAGCAGATCATGTGATACGAAGAAGCAAGAATCTATTTGAACTTGCAGATAATCTTGAGCACTTTTTAACCTACATCAGTAAAATGCCAAACAAAAAGCAAGCACTTTTAGAATTGTATAGACAAATGGATGCAGCAGCTTCATTTAATGTAATACAAGCCGAAGTGTCCACTACGTCATATAATATTTTTAATATGGCCGACAGTATCCCAATATATCTCAAAAGTTATTGGACTTTTCAGGAAACGTCTAAACAAAATATTCAAGTGCTTACCGATATTATTTATGGGATCCGTAGCAAGATGCTTCCTCCGCAAAGTCCGTCGCTCTCCATTGATCTCATAGTGTCACTTTTGGAACATATTGAAAAGCGCTTTGCCTTTTTATCACGGATACTAAAAGAGAGTCCTTTACAGATTTTATGCTTAAATCATTCCCATGTTGAGTGGAATAGCTTTTATTCCGCTAGAGTTTATGACAATGGCACAATTAAGGATAACATTATGCTATTGCGTCCACGCCATGAGACGGACTGTGCGAATGAATTTATTTTCTTGCATGAAATGGGGCATGTTCTGCACACCAGATTAACAAAGTCTTTATGGACACCACCGAAGTCATTCCGGCTTGTCCAGGAGAGAATGTTTTTGGACGGTTTGGGTGCATCCGATAAGGATGCCAGTGAATTATTTGCTGATTGCTTCGCCATTGCCTCTATGTTTGGGTCGAAGTTTGCAAAATATAATCCATATCAATTCATAGACAAAGAGGATAATATGTTCTTGATGCTTTATATGGCGGGTCTAATAAAGAAATGGATTTAATCGCTTTGATCTGATATATAAACATCCAAAACAATATACTGTTGCCTGATAGAATGTAACATATCGTAGAATGAACTATTATTTTCTTACTAAAATAATTCATAAAAATCACAGAAAGCAAACATGCACACAAAGCGATAAAAATGCAGCTTTGTGAGATTTAGGACAAGATTCCATACTATTTGTAACGGGAATATTAATATGGTATGAATCTTATTTACAAATCTGCTTTTTGAGTTCTTCTATACTTAACGGGGGGGCGGTTCGATGTAACATAGCATGACAGTTTGGACATACTGGTTCCAAGTCCTCTATGGGGTCAACAATATACTCCTCTCCCATTTTTGATACAGGAACTGTGTGATGAACATGAATGAATTTCTCCCCCAGTTTACCATACTTATCTTATCAGGAAAGTTCATACCGCATACACGGCAAGTATACCCTTTGGCTTCCAAGCAAAGAGCTCGGTTAATTGGACTACGTTCATAGCGATTCACAAGTTCAGTGAATTTTGAGCCTTCTGCAGAACCGGTTAATGTTTCCACTCCTTCTATCGGAGATATATTGGATAACGAAAGGATCATACCGACTATCAATGATCCCCAATCACTTGCTATCTCTCCATATCTAATATCATCGTCATCAGCGATTGGAATTCGTGTTATTTTTAAGGAAATACTCCTCCAAACATTATCCCATTCTGCATAAGAAAATGGATTGGTTGGCAGATCGTTAATCCTAAATACTATTTTGGCACCACGTTGTTGAAAAGCATTTGCATAAAGGCAGAAGTTTTTCTTGCCTTCTTCATTCTTTTCACCCATATCATAGACGAAATTAGCACTATAATTTTGAGGAATAAATTCCATCGTTAATCGAACTCTATTACGAAATGATATTTTGATAGTAAACAGTTCCTCATTTTCATTCGTTGGGCCTATTATGTAGCATGGTTCCCCACGATTCAACGAACAAATAACCGAAAATGGAATATCAAACATCTCTTCTAGTTTTTGCTTAATAGCCTGTTCGAAAAAAGAACATTTATCTCAGTCCTCATCAGAAATATCTGGATCTGGTAAATCTGCAACCAATTTTTTTAAGCATCTGGAAACAACTATTCGCATTTCTTCGTACTGCTCCTTAGTTTCTTCATTAAAGGTGGATAGTTCCGCCTCAGCTAATGCCCAAAGCAATGCATCCATTCCAGTAACAAGAACATTTTCAGACAAAACGGGATAATATATTTTTTGATAATAGGCATGTCCCATATTAATCTCAACAGAATGTTTACCATCTGTAATACATGGTTCCCATAACAATCCATCTTCCAAACTTTTTACAGGAATAACTCTATACTGTCCCGGTTTATCAGATTGATGAATAGTAATTCTGTGCTTGAATGTACCATTTTGATTAGTAACTTGGACTTCACCAGTTGTTTCGTTGGTCACCTCGACTTTTGCACCTTCAACACCTTTAGCCTTCTCATCGATGTTTCGATTGGAAGCGTCATGTGCATTTGCACCGGCTTGCTCAACAGCTTTTTTAGTACCTTTGCGATACCTTTCATCAGCAGCGCGACGTGGAGCAGGCATTATGGAATCTTTTATATAATTAAAGATCTCCTCATTTAGTAAGATCCTAGATTTTTTAATATCAACATGAAATGCTTCATCCAAGCTGTGATCAAAGGATAAATCTACCCGCAATAAGGTTCCATGAGGCTCCTTAGAGAACATCCCCATCCAATCACCATAATGGATAAGGCGATTTTCACGATAAACATAAAATCCTTGCATGTCATTAGAGACTCTAGCCTGTATGCCTGCCTGCGGTGTAGAAAACTCATCTCGACGGGGAATCAAATATGCTTTTATCATTAGCGTCGGAATTGAACTATTAGGCATTTCAATTTCCAATGGCTCTTGTACCAAAAGTACAGTATTTTTCTCTTCCAAACAAAAAGGATCCCATGGTTCAATTTTTGCTCCATTTAGTATAATGTTAACATTTTTTGTTCTGTTATCTTTGTTATCCAAGAACCTCTGATACACAAGTGAAATATGAAAAGTTAAAGATTCTTCAACTTTTTTAAATGCGTTTTTAGCAGCACCAGTATTTTTGTAATCATGTAGTAAACGATCAGTTTTTTTCCAAACGACAAGTGTTCCTGTACCATTACCTGTCGTTTTTTCTAAAAAATTGAGTTCATCATCAAGAATTTCAGGCTGGCGCAATTTCCAATCATGTGTTTCCGCAATATGGTCAAGGTCCCACTGAACCTTGTGGTATTGCATATCGCTACCTCTTGAAATAACAGACAAGTTCTTACAAAATGCGGTTGAAGCAGTTTTTAGACCAAGTCCAAATTTACCCAAACTGCTGGGGTCATTCCTTTTGTCTGAACCATATTTCATTGCATTCTTAAGTCCGGCATAATCCATACCGGTTCCATTATCTGCAATGTATACAGTTATTTCTCTCGCGGGATCCATTTGGAGTAAAATATCAATTGTTGATGCATTTGCTGAGATTGAATTATCAATTATATCAGCTACGGCTGTATTAAAATCATAGCCGGTATCGCGTAATCCTTCCATGACTCTTGCGGGATCAGGCGGCAAAATAATATCTTCTTTTTCAATATAAGCTTCATCCATGATATACACCTCATTTTAATAATGAATGACTTTCCAGCTGCTTCCGAGTACAATCCGTTTATTTATCTGTCCTTTTTCATTATGAATCTCCTTAACAACTGGTTGCGCCTGTCTTTTATAACATATAACGTCATTGTCATTTTCATGTGTTAACGTTATTGTATCTCCAGCTTTTAATCCATTTTCCCTAAAAAAAGCTGTCATACCTGTAAGACGATATTCATTCCTAGTACCCCCATAGAATTTACCATTATAATAAATGAAATTAAGTTTCCACGCTTTCCCGTTCTCATCATAGAAATACATGGATGTCCTTGGGTTCTTTTCATCCTTTCCTAACGTAGGGAAGAATCTAAGCACATCGCCACCTTTAGGAATCAACATTCCTGCTTGATGGCCGCCTGTTTCACCTGTGTCATTCAAGCTCAAATTTTTAGTTATGGATTTTGGCCGATTACTCATGCATTTTTCCTCCTGTCGGTGATAGCATCAGTGCTGAAAGGATATCATCTGTGTTTTCGTTTTCACCATTTGTACCAATAATAGCCGTATCGGATATGGTTCGTTTCAATTCAATTCGTTCATTTATTATCTGTTCGACGGTATTTTTATAAAATAACCTATAAACAAATACTTTTTTCGTCTGACCCCTGCGGTATGCTCTAGCGGAAGCCTGATCTTCAAGAGCGGGATTCCACTCCAAGTTATAATGAATAATCCTACTCGCCGCTGTAATGTTCAAACCTGTGCCAGCAGCACGTGGGTTTAATACTAATAGTGCCGACCCCGATATTTCACTGTAATTATCAACTATATCTTGTCTAATTGCAGGACTGGTTGATCCATTAATTGCCATTACCGGAATCATAAATCTTCGTGGGATATCTGAGAGCAAAATATCGAACATCTTATTAAATGAAGTAAAAAGTATGGCCTTTTCATCCATAGCTACAATTTCCGTGAGCAGTTCACATAGTCGTTCATATTTCGTACTTGATTCGCTTGGATCATTGGATAATTCATTATTTAATAGCCTGGGATGTGTGCAAAACATTCGTAATTTTTGTATCATCGGCAAAGCTGCTTGCTTTCCACCCATCTGCTGCATAATTTGTTCGCGGATATTTTCGTACTTTAGGGCCTCAACCTCATTCATCTGAATGATTTGTGGAATATCAATTCGTTCAGGTAGATCATTTGCTACATCTGCGACTCTGCGACGCAACATTAAGGGGGATAAAACCGGTTCCAATAGTTTTGCACCGGAAACATCATCGGAAATTTTATCACTAAATATTTCAAGAGTACCCAATGTGCTTGGTGCTATGAAATCAACAAGTGACCAAATATCTGTTACATGGTTTTCAAATGGGGTACCAGTAACTGCAATTCCAACATTACAGGGAATATTCTTCACTGATTGAGTACGAGCAGCTTCCGGGTTCTTGATATTTTGCGCTTCATCAAGTACTAACAGATCCCAATGAATCATATGCAGAAGTGACTGGTCACTACTGGCCGTATTATATGAAATTATAACGGCATCATAGTCCAGTAACTCGGTATATCTTCCAGTTCTCAAAGGCCCATGATGAACTAATACTGATAATCCTTTTGTAAATTTTGCAAATTCTCGTTTCCAGTTTTCTAAAAGAGATACTGGTGTTATAATTAGCGATGGTGTTGTTGACGGGCCGTTACGAGATGCAATTAAAGTGATAATCTGCAGGGTTTTACCAAGACCCATCTCATCAGCAAGAATGCATCCACATTTCTCAGAAATTATATATCGCATCCATAAGAAACCGGTTTTTTGATATGGATATAATTTTGCAGTTAAACATTCCGGCAATGAAGAGGCGTCTTCATCTATTGGATGATTGTCTAACATTTCTCTTGCCTCATCATAAACGGGTACATTGCGATGTCGATCAACATTCTGGAGCAACTTAATATATTGTAAGAGCGAAATATCCCCACAATTGGTGATCTGGGATTCATTTAGCAATGCAATAAAATCTGAAAAATTATCCGTTAAAAAAAACCATTCATTGTTAAAGATAATATGGTCACGCAACATTTCCACAGGCGCAATTAAATCAATTTTATTATTGTGACGTTCGACATAAAACTGAATTTGTATTTTTCTTAAGTGCCTGTCAAAATCAATATAAATTTTGATTCTCTCACCTATTTGTGAAAATTTAAGAGATGGGAATACTTTTGCTGGTGAATCACAATTTGTTGGGCTCTGAGGCTGTAATTGTTCTTGATTGCCATATAAGTATGCATATATTTCAACCGCAGATGGATAATATATGGCTGTTTTATCCGATTTCTCCAAGGCTAACATCGTGCCTTGTATTTCCCAATTCCACTGCATAAGTTAGCCTCCTTTATTTTTCTGATTATTAAAATTCTATAATTTTTTTAATTATACCATTTATTGCTACAAAACCCAAGTAATTGTAAGCATTTTCGATGAATTAATTCTCTGATAAAATCATTGCTGTCGATTCAATAGCTAAGATCGATAATAATGGTACAGCTTCCTTTTCTGAGTAATATTTTCTGGGACAAATCAGGTACATAAAATCACCCAGATATTGAAAAAAAAATTATAAAGATATATAATGGGAAAAACATGGTACAAAATTTTACCCAGGAGTGATCAGGTTGCCAAAACAGATTCATATACGACTTGATGATAGGATTCATCTTTCACTATTAGAATATTCAAGGGTAACAGGTAAAACCATTCAGGACTGCATAACAGACGCGCTTGTTCAATCGTTTGATGATAAATACAGGGAAAAGCGGCGTGGAACTGCTAAATTTACCTTTATTGACCTTTTTGCTGGTATAGGCGGAATGCGTTTAGCTTTTGAAGCCAATGGCGGGCAGTGTGTATTTTCCTGTGAATGGGATAGGTACTGTCAGAAGACCTATTTTGACAATTTTGGTGTGATGCCTTATGGAGATATCCGAAAAATCTATGAAAAAGATATTCCCAATCATGATATTCTGGTAGCGGGATTTCCCTGCCAGCCTTTTTCCATAGCAGGCGTATCCAAGAAAAACAGTCTGGGAAGGGCCACAGGATTTTTGGATAAAACACAGGGTACGTTATTTTTTGAAGTGGTTCGTATTTTAAATGAAAAACGGCCACGCGCATTTTTATTGGAAAATGTAAAAAACCTTAAAAGCCATGATAAAGGCCGGACTTGGAAAATCATTATGGAATCGCTGGAAAAACTGGACTATGAAGTATTCACAGATATTCTCGATGGTCAAATGTTCGTGCCTCAGCATAGGGAAAGAGTCTTTATCGTCGGTTTCGATCGTAAACGGTATGGAAATGACGTCACTTTCGATTTCAATCTTCAAAAGCCGAAAAACGAGCCTGTCCTTAGTAATATTCTGGAAAAAAGAGTAGATCGAAAATATACGTTATCCGACCATCTATGGAAATACCTTCAGGAATATGCTACGAAACAAAAGGCAAAGGGAAATGGATTCGGGTATGGGTTGGTCGATAAAAAAGGAATTACCCGGACTTTAAGTGCCAGATACTATAAGGATGGTTCCGAAATTCTCATTCCGCAGGAAGGTGAAAATCCGAGACGACTTACTCCAAGAGAATGTGCCCGACTTCAAGGATATAGTGATGAATATGCTATTACTGTTTCGGATACACAGGCATATAAACAATTTGGGAATTCGGTGGTAGTTCCGTTGGTTACTGCTGTTGCTAATATGATAGTTGAAAAGATGGAAGATATGAAAGAAATAGACATCAGGAGGGAGAATATTGGATAGTATATCAAATACATTAAAGGCAATTGAAACCGTAAATAACGGACAAATCTCCTACTGCAAATTCTTGTCTGCAAATGATACAGGAGATACTGGAGCACATCAGGCAGGAATATATATAACAAAAAACGCTGTTCCTATTTTATTTAAAAATCCGGGAAGGAAAGGTGAAAATAAAGAGAAATTCGTCAAAATTAAATGGCAAGATGATTTTTCTACAGACAGTCGCTTTATTTATTACGGAAAGGGAACCAGAAATGAGTACCGTGTCACCCGATTTAATAGGGGATTCCCCTATCTGCGGACTGAACATACCGGAGACTTGTTCGTACTTGTAAAACTGTCTGATGAAGATTATTCCGGATTTGTTCTGGAGACCGAAGACGAAATCAATGAATTTCTAAATGCCTTTAGCATGAGTCCTGCAGATACCGGCACCATTATTCAAAAAGCTTACGTTAAATCCGAAACGAGAACAGATCTTGCCATGATGCAGTTCATTGAAACATTGACATCTGAGTTCCCGCCTTCTAAGGAAATGTCCGCAACTGCCCGAAAAATATACAATGTGGTTTATGATCACGAAGAGAATATCGTTCTAAACCCGGACAGGCAACTCATTTCGTGGGTAGAGATGGAATATCACCTGTTCAGAAAAATCGAGTATGTCCGGTATGGAAATAGAATTTCCAAAGGGTTCAGTTCTGTAGACCAATTTATTGAAATCGCCAATGCGGTGCTAAATCGAAGAAAAAGCCGCGCTGGAAAATCGTTAGAGCATCACCTTTCTGCTGTGTTCGATGGGAATTCCATAAAATATGTAGCCCAGCCGACTACTGAAGGTAACAAACGCCCGGATTTTATTTTTCCAAATGCAGAGGCTTACCATAACCTTTCTTATTCCTCCGATGAACTTGTTTTTCTGGGAGCAAAGACAACATGCAAGGATCGCTGGCGTCAAATTATCAGTGAAGCTGACAGAATCGAAACGAAGCATCTGTTTACCCTTCAACAGGGGATTTCGGCTCAGCAGATGGAAGAAATGGAAGAGGCCAAAGTAATTCTTGTGGTACCGGAGCCTTATATTGGAACTTATCCGAAAGAGAAAAGAAGCTCCATATGGACTCTAAAAAAATTTATAGAATATATAAAAGAAAAGACAAATGCATAATTATGGACATAAAATCTTCAGAAGAACGTAGTCGCAAAATGGCAAAGATCAAAAATTCCAAGACAAAGCCTGAAATGTACATCCGCACCCTGCTATTTCATCACGGATTGAGATATAGGGTAAATTATGCAGCCTGTTATGGAAAACCGGATCTGTATTTCATCAGACATAGGGTAGCCGTATTCGTAAACGGGTGCTACTGGCATCGCCATAAAGGATGTAAATATGCATACACACCCAAGTCAAATGTTGACTTTTGGTTAAAAAAGCTGGAAGGGAATCGAAAACATGATATTGAAGTTACGAATAAATTAATAGAGCAGCATATTCGAGTGTTGATTATTTGGGAATGTACAGCTAAAAAGATGTCAAAGATTCCATCTCTGGAAGAGGAATATTTAAACAAAATATTTCGGTTTATTGATGATGAGCGTCAGGAATTTCTTGAACTATAGTATTGTCTACGAGGAGGCTACTCATTTGTAAAATCCCATTCTCCTCCTTTTTACCAACTGTAGGGAAATATCCCTGCTGAAAGTGATCAAATTTATAAAATTACAAATATTTAGAGTTAGGCACTCAGAAATGGGCGCCTAAATATTTTTGGACCATGAATATAGAGAGACTTATTTTACCTCAAGTATTTTAATTGTATAACGTTCTTCATCAAGCTCTGCTATGACGGTTCGATTTTCTGCAAACTCTTTAAATTGGTCATAGACTTTCTTCAATCCATTGATCCGCCCTTTTTGATTTGGATATTTCTCCAATTTTGGAACACTGCACTCAAACGATAAACCTTTATATTCTATCGTTATTATGCTGCCCTTGTTTAAGGCTTGCGATATCGACGAGTTAGTAGGAAAACGTAGCAATCCATATTTTATGTCATTAGGGGTGATTACAGATTGTGCTATTGTTTTTTCAGCAGATTCAACGATATTTTCATCTGATAATTTCATGGATAATACCGTTTTTACAAGTTCCATCTTCTTTTCGAGTTCTTTTTGTTCTTTTTTAAGTTCCTCAGCATCCATTCCTGCAACATACCGGATATAATCAGATGGATTCATAAACATCGGCCTCCTTAATATTAAATTCTTCTTTTAGTATTGCATAAAATATTTGATTTGTCAATGAATAGTTAAATAAAAGTTATAACTAAGGTTATGACTATAACTATTTATGCCTGGTGCTCGGAAAGGAACCTTTCATGTTTCGAAAGGAGTTATACAATATGCTCATGTACAATGTAAAAAATGTTGAACGACCGCCCCAAAACATGTCAAGACCTACAATGAATATTCGCAGACTCTGACGCGTAGAAACAGAAGTCAACAAAATGGCGTCCGGATTTCCGGACGCCATTTGTGTCAGCAATAGTGGCGTCCAACAGAAAGGTTATGAAAGGGTTATCCGATCATGATAAGGTACAATAAGTTGCGCAAATTGAAAAAGGCAAAAAAGGAGACAAGGTTTGCAGGTCTCTGATAGAATGAAGTTGCGAGACAGCATTCTGAAAGGAGACAGCAAACCATGTCTGAAAAAATTGTACAGTTAAATGAGGAAGTAATCAAGGAGCAAATCAAGGAATTAGTTCGCGGCAGCGTGGAAGAAACCCTGAACGGGTTACTGGAAGAGGAAGCGAAGAAGCTTACACAGGCGGCAAAATACGAGCGGAATGAAGTCCGTCAGGGATACCGTAGCGGGCATTACAGCCGAAATTTGACTACAACATCCGGAGACGCCACGCTTCAGGTTCCACGGCTTAAGGGAATCTCATTTGAAACAGCGATCATCGAACGCTACCGTCGCCGGGAAAGCTCGGTAGAAGAAGCCCTGATTGAGATGTATCTGGCCGGCGTTTCTGTTCGCCGGGTAGAAGATATCACAGAAGCCCTTTGGGGAAGCAAGGTATCCCCGGCCACCATCAGTGAGCTGAACAAAAAAGCGTATGTCCACATTGAAGACTGGCGCAACCGCCCCTTACAAGGTGGAAAATATCCGTACGTTTACGTGGATGGGATCTATCTTCGCCGGAACTGGGGCGGTGAATACGAGAATGTCAGCATTCTGGTTGCAATCGCCGTTAATGAGGACGGCTACCGGGAAGTGCTGGGTGCTGCCGAGGGCATGAAAGAAGACAAAGCCAGTTGGATCAGCTTCTTCCAATGGCTGAAAAGACGGGGCTGGACGGCGTGAAACTCATTGTGGGAGACAAGTGTCTCGGCATGCTGGAAGCCGTCGGAGAAGTCTATCCGCAAGCCAAATATCAACGGTGTGTTGTTCACTTCTACCGCAATGTGTTCTCGGTTGTTCCCCGTTCCAAAGTAAAACTGGTGTCCAAAATGCTCAAGGCGATCCACGCCCAGGAGAGCAAAGCTGCGGCTCTGGCAAAAGCAAGGGACGTTGTAGACGCTCTGCGCTCAATGAAGCTGAAAGAGGCGGCAAAAAAGGTAGAGGACAGCGTAGAAGAAACCCTGACCTACACGGCCTTCCCCTTCGAACACTGGACCAGAATCCGGACGAACAATGTCATTGAACGCCTGAACAGAGAAATCCGCAGGCGGACTCGCGTAGTCGGTTCTTTCCCTGATGGGAACTCCGCCTTGATGCTGGTTTGTGCAAGGCTCCGGCATGTGGCGGGTACCCAATGGGGAAACAAGAAATATATGAATATGAAGCATCTCGAAGCAATTCCGGACAACGCCGATATTGCCGGGTAACATCGTTCCGTCAGAACCTGCAAACTAATTTGCGCATAAATCTTGACACTACCCCGATCATGATGCTGGACGGCATGGCGGTTGGGAAAATGACAGTGATCGCGGCCATGGGAATCAGTCGTAATGGGCAAAAGCAGATGCTGGGACTTTCCACCGGAGGGACCGGGAATCAGGAGGCCGTCAAGGAACTACTGGCTGGTCTGCTGGACTGGGAACTGACGCCGGATGTGACGAGCCTGTTTATCCTGGATGGCACGAGGTCTTGCACAAAGCGGTGATCGACACCTTCGGAAAATACGCTTTTATCCAACGATGCTGAGTACATAAGAAGCTCAATGTAAGGGGCCAGCTTCCAAAATCTGAGCAGGCCAACGTCAGTCTGGAGTTCGTTCTCAAGGGCTTATCTGGAACATGACTACGAGAAGACCCACAAAGGTGCGGGGATGCATTGCCGATGATCTGTAACGGTATCCAAAGACCAGGAAGGGCTGGAGGAGACCTTGACTGACAGTCCAGCGCCTCAAGATCCTCGTCCTGCTCTGCCGGACTCTCTTCCAGCACCAACGTGATGGAATCAGCTAACCCGGTTGCTGCTTCCGTCATCCAGCTTGTCAAGCATTATTTAGAGTATGACAACCTTCCTATTCTGCTAATTCTAATTGTTTAGGTTCTCCCAAGATTTCTTCTAAATAATCTTTTGCACTTAATTCATGATATCTAACAGTTAGTTTATCCTTTAAGTTGAACAATCGCTTACCTGCCGTTTGAACAAGCTGACGATATGTATAGGCATAAACTTCTCCATAATCTTCTTGTGTTTTTTTTGTGCTAATAGCAGAAGATACAGAATCTCCAACAACAAACGCTTTGATTTTTGGATGGCAATTCAGTTTGTTCCCCTTATATATAGAGTCAATATACTCTTCTGCTTGATTCATTTCTTGTCGTCCGATAGTAAAGCCGCCCTTTTTGAGCTCGATAATTAGTATTTTATTGATCATAAATACTTCATTTTCATCAACATCTTCAGTGCATGTTGCGCTAAGTGTAAAATCGCTTCCCAACGTTAGATCCGGACGTTTTGACCAATTTACAGAAACATTTTCTTTACGTTGACTCATTAGAAGTGATTGTAGCACAGTAGTGAGTGTCTTATTAAATGTGTAATTGGGATTGTCATATTCAATACCAAATAGCCATTTTGCTTGACTAACAAGGGGATGTAAAACATGTAATTCGTCAGTGGTAGAGTCTCCACTAAGTTGCTCGATAGCACATATGACTTTTAGTCTTTGATCGATTTCATCTAAAACATCTTTAACATCTGTTATCGACCATTCATCCAAGATATCATTTAAAGCGTCAACATCCTCAACGTCCATTTTAGATAGCTTGCTTAGCAAAGATATTCCATTTCGAGATTGAAGCACAGATATCAAGGCATTTATAACAATATCAAGCTCATCTGTATCTATCTCAGGCCTTTGCCCAAGATAATTCTCAAAGAATCCTTTTAGATCATAAAGTGAAGGAATAGATAATGTCTCGATTTTGGAGATATTCTTCCGAATAACATCTTTTCTTACTTCACTGACTTTTCCTTTATAATATTCAACACGAAATTCACGTGTATATTGTATAACAACAGCAAAGGTCTCATTAACCAGTTCAGTGTTCACAAAATGAGACCAATCATAAAATACATCATTAATTAGGCAATCCGCTTGTACCACAATTAAATGATGAAGAGCAAACTTCCGGCGAGCATCCTCTACTCGCACACTGCCAATATTCCAAGAAGGATTTCCAACCAATCTTTTACCAGCCCAGAATGCAACTCCATTTGCAGCAGTAGTCTTTTCACCATCTGGAATCTGATAGATCGAAATTTTGATTGTCTTTCCACCTTTTAATGTTAAGATTTCCTGTTTAATGGGCTCGATATTTGTCTGAAATTCAATTTTTTCTCCATCTACGAAAACTGAAAATTCCGGGTCAAACAAAAACCGATACCCTAGTGTTTTAATTACATCACTCTTAACAGGGATCTTCTTTATAGCCTTTACAATAAGTTTTGTTCCATGATTGCTTCTTTTATCTGTGCTATGTTCTAAAACAGAAAACGCAGATTCCCCGCCATCAATGCTAATGGCATAACGGTTACATATCCCATCCTGCCAAGTCTCAATACAATATTTGTCATCAAAACAAAGCATTGAGTGACGTCCGACCCCATTCCGGCCATATGCCAGCCTCTTTGCATGGCCTTTAGAGGATAAATATTCTACATATTCACCCTGATGAGCGACACGATTGTATGCAATCACCATCCAGCGTTGTTGAAATTCTTTTTCTGTCATGCCGGTTCCATTATCTTCGATAATAAGTTCGTCTCCTTTCTTATTGGGCAGAGTAATAAAAACCTTTGTTGCACCCGCATCCCAAGAGTTTGCAACTAATTCTGAAAAAGCAATTGAAACGTCTGATACAACACTTGAATATGTGCGCTCAATGAAGTCTTTTTCAAACTTTGATTTCTGCAAAATTTCGCTCATTCTGTAACCTCCAATGGACTTTATTACAGCTGACACATGTTTGTATTAGAGAACATAGATAATAATGATATTATAGATTTCAATTTTTATCATTTTTCATTCTCGAAAGAATAAATATCAATTGCTTAATGCACCAAGAAAAAAACACAATACCTACAATTAGTGTTATCACCTCAATATAAACCAAAACCTGTTGAAGTGTTATACTAACGCGACAACTTAATAAAATAAATGCAGATATTATTGTAACCACGTTGGATATCATACCAGTAAAAGCAGAACGATACAAATTGTCTAGATAATTATTATCCCATAATCTTTTAATGCGCTCTTTATCTATGGCCGAAATCAAGATGCTAATTCCCGTAAACAAAAATCCCGCAATTATTGCAGACATAGAGATTGCATTATATTGGAAATCACTATTTTGTGATAATATTTTATCTATATCAATCACTGAGTATTTAACTAAGAAAATGGATGCGATAGTTGTTATAATTAACGTTGTTGCTAATTTAATCCAATTTTTTATATTAATCACCAATCGCATCTCCCCATAGATATAATGAAATGATCAGATGTATTTCAATAATTCATCTTTATTAGAAATATATGTATTTCTTAATGCCGCTTTAAAGTCATCTTCCAATAAAACAGAATGATCTTCTCCTCCGAGAGTTACTGTTTTCGTAAAATTATATTGAAGCAAGTCATATGTTTGCGAAGACTCGTTAAGATTCTTTGCATTGACAGTGAGTCCTCTTAAATTATTTCCAAACTTATTTTTTATAGTTGCAATCAATTCAGCCAATTTTCCGCTCGACTGAAAAATATTTTTATTTCGAGTTGCCACAAGTTTATATGTCGCTGTCCTTGTTTTCACATTTCTCAGTGCATCAAAATCATTGGATGATAAGCCAATAGTATCACTTAGAACTTCGTCGTTAGGAACTGCTACTGTCAGAGAAAGTTTACTGATAATATTCTTTTGCACAAGTGTTTGAAGAATGTCATTAGTCATAATAGCAGCTAATTTAGCATAGACATTTTCTTCGTGCAAAAACTTATCGAACAATCCTCTAACAGCTGATATTCTTGGAGCGCCATTAATGCCAATATAACTGACAATTCCAGTTTCAAAATCTATCAAGCAGAAAGTGTATAATTCTAATAATTGTGTAGCCGACATCGGAACATCTTCAGTTTCTAATGTATTTTTATCACGCAAAGCAACCGTATTTGCATAATTTTGCTGTCCAATTTTAGCAAATGCAAGATGATCGGTATACTCTATAATTTCGATGACATAATTGCTGTATGTTGTATCAACATCGACGGCTTTATTCCCATTTTCCAGTTCAAGCATTTTTTTATCATATATTTTTTTGAAATATTCTTCAATTTCTTCGTTGCTCAGTGGCATAATCTGAGTAGTATTGCGCTCTTTAATAAAAGTTTGCTTTTCCAAAGACAGATAATAAAAGGAAACTTTTCTTTTTTGGTTTGCCATTATGTTGTCCTCCCTATATTTCCATCAGCTTTTTGGTCTAGTATAAGTAGATTATTATAGCTTCGGCCATTTTGGTGTAGTTTCAAGCCGCTTTCATTTTATCAAAATAAGCTTTCAAACCGGAATCTAAATCACCCTGTTGTAATAATTCCTCTCCATTAATATATGCACCATTAAGTAGCAGCATATAATCCATTTTTATCACAATATTTCGGTAACAATTTGAAAGCAAGATACGACAGTCAATGAAGTCCCATTTAGGTTTAATACACATCCTTATGTGTAGCTGCAATAGAAGAAAACTTTTGGTCGATCATGCGAGAAATACTTACTGCACTAAATCTATTTCTGTGTATACAGCCTTATAGGCTCCCAATAATGTCCTTTAAGTTATGTCCTTCAATTTATTGTAAATACTTTCTAATTTAGTTTCATTATATTCCATATTCCTATTAAATTCAACATATTTTCAGCAGATACCAAAGTAGCTCGGCCGGGAGCGATGCTGTATTAGCGCGCACTGAATTTATTACGCCACAAATTTGCTTGTAGGAAAAATCCTCTGAAACCCCTATCATTTGCTGTACTGACGGAAAGGAACTGAAAGCCTGCCATAAAATTTTTCAACGTCCAGACGTTAAAGGATCACATTGGTACAAGATCGCTGAGTACAGATGACATCTGAATCTCCCAGTTAAAATTGTCGCTTTTCCTGTTTATCCACATATCTATGAAATTCTGAGGGGTCCAAGTAAATCTTAACCAGTTTGTTCGCAGAGTCAAAGATGAACGGCTCCATATGTTTATTTACGTATGCTGTTTCATAGAGGGTGCTGTCATCCTTACGTCAGCGCAGAACTTTCTGTAGTCCTGAACTCAGATCGGAAAAGTGGAGCGGGCGTACCATGGTAAACTCCATTCTAACCAAAGAAATTGCGCAGGTCGCTATGATTGTCCTCCGCAATAGGGATGATCATCTTTTTGTCCTTTTCGGTGGGCATATAGTAGTTCAGATCTGTCCATACGCCACCGATTCTGGCCTCAAGGAATTGCTATAATCAATTGATATGTTACCTGCCTCCTTGCCGATCCAAGTGGACCACAATACCATTTAGCATGATACGGAAAAGTCTGATGAAGGCAACCGTTTTGTTGCTTTCATATTTGAGTCCATTTAAATGAAGTGGACTTCCATGAGTAAAGCTTTTACTTTTTGCAGAGATTCGTGAATAACCGCCCTGTTTATTAAGTAAAGAGAGAAAAACAAAACCTCTCTTCGGTACCTTGACAAGTCCATAGCCGGATCCGGGAGTTATACGGGTTTGAGGGACAGTATGCTATAACATCCACACGGACGAGCGTACCCACCAATCAAATCGCGCACAGCGCAGCCCGAGGAAACGAGTATACGCGGTGCAACGAAAGCGGCGCAGGAAATGGCCCGGAAGCCGAGCGTTTATTAATCATCCAGAAGACTTAAGAAACACGGTCTTTTGCATAAAAAGGAGGGATTTGTATAGCTGAGGGTGTGGATATGAAGCGCATTCAGCTCTGGCTGGGGCACAGCAATTTTTCCACTACTGCCGACATTTACGCCCACCTGGACTTTGCGAGCAAAAGAGAAACCGGAGCTGTAATAGGCAGTTTGTTGGATGGTTCGCTTGAAGGGGACGGAACGACGGACAAAACAAAGCGTGGTATTCCAGGTGAAGGGCCCGAGATTCAAATTATGAAAGAAGCAAAAGCG
Organism: Caproiciproducens lactatisolvens; assembly: GCF_052443335.1. NCBI lineage: Bacteria > Bacillati > Bacillota > Clostridia > Eubacteriales > Acutalibacteraceae > Caproiciproducens > Caproiciproducens lactatisolvens. The sequence continues at coordinate 172,536 of NZ_CP195750.1, forward strand.
TAGGAAAACAGCCATGGAAGGATGCTTCCATGGCTGACGTTGTGGACACCGTGGAAAAAAGATTTCTTATCTTTCTCCAAAGAGAGCGCCAAATTCTCAAAATAAATCGGATTCTCCGCAGGCAATGACCAATTTTATGATGCCACAAATCCTCAACCTTTTCATGGCCGTGTTCAAATAATTATGCGGCTGTTTTGGTTTGGTATACTTTCCATTGATAATTCCTGCCCTGCTTTCTGATGAAAGGCGGCGGGAGCTTCTTCGGTTGAACCATATCGGGCGGCGGCTTCAAATAAATGATTTGTTCCTGCGCTGATGTTTTTGATGAAATGGGACGTTTCGGAAACGAATAATCCTGCCAGCATGAAATGGACTGTTTTCGCATATTTTTCATTCTTCTGCCGGTTGGAAGCATTGCGAGGATTTTGCTATAGCCGCTATCATTGTTTCGGTGCAGAGCATTCCCTTGGCGGGGAGGCTCACACGCTGTCACAAACGGCTCACACACCGTTCCAACGGACGCAGTAGTGTCTACTGCTTCATCGATGCGGCTATCGCTTACAGGGGCAAAGCTGGGTTCCATATTCGTGGCGTAATTTTCTGTATGCATAGCTTCAGCAAGGGCATCCTCCTGAATGGCTTTCATGAGCGCCAGCTTGGAAAGGTTCCGTTCTGCCGCAAGGTCAATATAAAACGAACGCTGCTCATCGGTTTCACAGCATTCCAGTATCACGGCGTTCTGTGTCCAGCCAAGGGACTGTGCCCTTTCCATAAGAACCGGGTTGTTTTCATAAGTGCGGTAAAAATCACGCATCCTGCGGAGATTACGAAGAGAGAAGCCTTTCAGCGATGGAAATTGGTCAGCAAGCATTTCAGCCAAATGTGGGATAAATGCTTTTTCTCCCTGACGGCAGATACATTGACCGATCCGTGTATAAAGCTCCAGCAGTGCCCGATTGCAGGGCTTCTCGTCTTTTTTATAGCATTCAGCTACCGCAGAGGCAACCTGTTCCAGATACAGGGCACTGTTCTTTTTCAATGCTTTCATAGACTTCTCCTTTCCGGCTCCGTGGGAGCCTGTTTTTTTATGTACCCGGCAGAGCAAGCTCCGCCGGTGAAATGCTTGGAATTGTTAGTAGCTTTGTTTCATTTCAAGGCCGCCGTCCTGTTGTGCAGTTGCTTCATCCATATGAACGCCCAGCCGGTTGGGAAGATAATCACTCAGCCAAGTGCCGCCGAAGGCACTGTGTGACTGCAAACGCCATATGGCGAGCTTTCCCATATGCAAATCCACATTTTCCACGGAAAATAGCAGATTGGTGCAGCCGTCATGCTCAAAAGCGAAAACCTCCTTGAAGGTATCGCCGTTTAGCAGGATACCTTCCTGTGTCAGCAGCTCGTTGATGCCGTTTACCCATTCTGAAAGCTCCCCGCCGCAGCCTTGAAGAATCAATCCTTCACGGTCTGTCATGGCGCGAAGCTCATCTGTCGTAATTCGTTTCACGGTATGGCCTCCCTTCATTCCATTTTCATGCCGAACTGCTGAGTAGGACTTTCCTCCGGCTCAGACGGTGCCGGACGTGAAAGCACTGAGAAGCCGTCCTCGCCGGGAACGACACCGAGGGTGCGTCCGTTGTCAAAGGTGCAGTGAAGCGTGCCGATGTCATCCACAAAATTTACCGTCCCTTCCGTACCCGGCGCAATGGGGGCGTATGGGTCCTCCATGCTGTTCAGGCGGATACGGGTTCCGCTGGGATACCGCTCCTTCATCCGCTGTGCTTTTTGGTAATCAAAAAACATTTTCATTCCTCCTGATTCAAATTTTCTGCCAGTTCCATGCAATATAGAAAATCAGGCGCAGGATATTTCCCCGCACCTGATTGCCGTGGCCCTTATATGATCTGCTCAAGCTCTGTTCCATCCTTGAAACGGATAAGCAGTTTTTCTTCGCCGAGTACCGTGATGGCACTGATCAGCTGCCGCACCGTGACCTCATCGAATGTGGTGATGCCGGTGTCCACTGCTTCCAGCTCGGCGGCCAGCTGCTCCGCCCGTTCATCCGCCTGTTCGGTATCCTGCCGGTTTTTCTCCAGCTCGCTCCGTTTGGCCACCAGTGCGGAGAATTCCATACTGACCTTTTTCAGTTCTTCATCGTATTGGGTGGAATCCGCTCCCACGGCGGCAGCAAGCTGGAGAATCCGGTACTGCTGTTCCCGCAGTTGGGACAGCCTGCTGTCGATGGCTGCGAGGCTGGTTTCGCCGTTTTCCGGCAAAAGGGCTGTTCGGATGCTGTCCTGCAGAATCGCTTTCAAGCTCTTTTGGCTGAACATTTCGTTCATGGCACTGATCACCGCAGTGTGAATCCGGCTTTCCTCCAGCGTAGGGGCATCCTTGCAGAACTTTTTGCCGTTCTCCAGACGGTTGATGCACCGCCAGACGATTTTCCTGCCTTCCGGTCTGGTCCATGTCACCCTGCGGTAGGGGCTGCCGCAGTTCCCGCAGGATAACAGCTCCGTCAGCACATATTTGCCGCTGTATTTGGCAAGCTCGGTTTTGGCGGCGGCGCTGACCTTTTTCAGGCTGGAGCGCCGTGCCATTTCTTCCTGCACCCGCTGAAAGGTCAGCCGGTCGATGATGGCAGGATGGCTGTTCTCCACATAATATTGGGGGAGTTCGCCGGTGTTTTTCTTGGTCTGTCGGGTGAAAAGGTCTGCGATGTAGGTTTTCTGGAGCAGAGCGTCCCCCATATATTTTTCGTTTCGAAGCATCCCCCGTATCACGCCGTCATTCCACTTTTTATGCCCCCGCGCCGTTTTGATGCCGTCCGCCTCAAGGTCTGCGATGATTTTGGCTACGCTGTGCCCAATCAGATACCGTGAAAAAATCCTGCGGACGATTTCCGCTTCCTCCGGGTCGATTTCAGGCAGATCGTTCTCGCCTCTGCGATAGCCTAAAAATCCGGCATAGTGGAAGTAAACCTTGCCATCCTTGAAATTCTTGCGGTGTCCCCAGCGGATGTTGCCGCTCATGGACTCGCTCTCGGCCTGTGCCTGGCTCATCATAAAGGTGAGAATCATTTCATTGTCCATGTAGAGGGTGTTGACATTTTCTTTCTCGAAGAAAACACCCACGCCCATCCGCTTAAGCCTGCGGACATAATCCAGACCGTCCAGTGTATTCCGGCAGAACCGGGACACCGATTTGGTGATAATCAGATCCACCTTGCCCTTTTCGCAGGCTTTGATCATCCGCAGGAAATCCTTGCGCTTTTTGGTGGAGGTTGCGGTTTTGCCCTCGTCCGCGAACATATCCACCATGGTCCACTCTTGCTGGGCGGCGATTTTTTCGGTGTAATATTCAATCTGTGCCTGATAGCTGTCAAGCTGTTCCTCGGAGTTGGTGGAAACGCGGCAGTAGGGCGCTACCCGCAGGCGCTGTTTGCGGATATCTTTCTGGTTGTGCTTGGGATCAGCGGGAATCACCGTGACTTTTCTCACTGCGCTTTCGGGCATTCTGCATCCTCCTTTCCATCTGCTTCAAGGGTTTTTCCGTTGATGAGCCGCAAGCGGAGACCGCCGTGGGCGGCAAATTGGATTTCCTGCACTGCGGTTGTGAAAAGCTCTCTGAGAAGTTCCGCATTGATAGATTGTGTGAGGATTTTTTCCTTCAGTCTCTGCATCTGATAGTAAGGCATAAAATCAGGCAGTCCGCTGTATTGCTCGGCGGCACAGGCCAGTATCAGCATTTTGGTGTACTCCGGTCCCGGCTCCGCTTTGTTCAACTCCCGGATGACCTCGTTCTGAATGCGTACCGCCTCCAGCGTCGGCTCATTTGTATTTTGCGGCAGGGACCATTCTAAGAGGTTCGGGGTCTGCACCAGCACATTCAGCCTTTCGGTTAGGGCTGTGCGGATGTCCTCGTCCTCTATGTAACGGCGGTTGGTACAGCCCTCCTTTTCGCAGTACCAGCGGGGCTTTCCCCCGGCTCTGGTATCGCGGAGCATCCTGCCGCCGCACACCCCGCAGACCGCCTTTTCACGGATGGGTCTGATGTAATCCGGGCAGGGAGTAAAAGTATTCTTTTCTCCCCGGACAAGCTGGGCCTGCAGAAAGTCTTCCGGCTCAAGGATGGGGGGATATTCCTTTTCCCCAAGATAGCGTTCGTTTTCGAGGATGCGCTTAACCATGTGCTTGTTCCATTCAGCCGTGTGGCTGTGGTAACGAAGCCCCCGGCGCATCATTTCAGCGGCAATTTTGCTGTAGGCCATGCCGTCCGCATAAAGTCTGAAAATCTCTTTGACTGCCGCCGATTCTGTGGGGCTGCATTGTATCTCTCCCTTTTTCATGGTGTACCCGAAGGGGATTTTTCTCTGCCATGCCATATTACCGCACCGTCCTTTCCATGGTTTCTTTCAGCATCAGACCGTTGTGAAGGCTGATATTCATCTCGGTTTCCGAGGAGATGGTGATGTTCTCCACCAGCATCTCAAACACTTCCTCCGTGAGTGCCTCTAAATATTCGGGGCTGTCCTCCAGATAATCCAGCATGGCTTGGGTCGCTTTGATCTGACTGTCCTCGCCGTTGGCCTCCATAATGCGGCGGCGTTGACGGCGCAGCTCCCGGAGTTTGAAGTCAATTTCGCCGGTTTGGGATAAATAAAGAGCAGAATCTACGTATCCCTTCGACTTGAGTCGAACAAGAACGAGATTCTGCTCGGTGAGCTGGGCGATTTCTTTGTCAATATCATTGATTCTGCGGTTGGAGCGAAGCTCCTTTTCCCGAAGCTCGGTCAGCTGGGTTAAGACCGGGGACAGGATTTGTGTACGATACCGTTTCAGCTTGTGGTACATACGGAGGATTGCCGTGACAATCTGTTCCTCCGGTATCTGTGAGGTGGGGCAAAGGTTTTTACCACGGTCATGCCTCCGGCAAGTCCAGTAGACCTTTTCGTTGACGATTTTTCTGCGGAACAGGGTTCCGCAGCTTTCACAGCGGATTTTTCCTGCCAGCAGTGCGAAGGAAACCGTTCCGTTTGTTTGCCTCCGTCGGCTTTCCATCAGTGCCTGCACCCGCTGAAAGTCCTCCTTGGAAATAATCGCCTCATGGCAGTTCTCTACAAAGTATTTCGGTTTCTCACCCTTGTTGCGCACCTGCCGGAACGGGATTTCGTTGGTGGCAAAGCTCTTTTGCCAGATCATATCTCCGGTGTAGGCGATGTTGGTGAGGATGTACGCCACTGTACTTGGGTGCCAGACGGTTCGCCCTTTGGTGCGGGGGATGCCTGCTTTGTTTAGCTCGTCTGCGATGTCATCCTTTCCCTGACCGCTGAGATAAGCGGCATAAATGCGGCGCACCACCTCGGCCTGTTCGGGAATAATCATTAGGGTGCGCCCCTCCAGCCTGTAGCCGTAAGGCTCGGACGGCGAGAGGTAATCGCCCTTTTCCATACGGATGCGGACGCTGATGCGCATATTGTTTGAGTGGTTCTGTGACTCCATCTGTGAAAAAGCGCCGTAGATGGTGGCAATCTGCTCCGACGTCATTTTGCCGGTGTCGATGTTCTCCTTTTCAAAGTGGATGGAGATGCCCAGCCGTAAAAGCTCCCGCACATACTGGATATATTCCTTGGTGTTTCTCGCGAAGCGGGAGATGGATTTGACGAGGACGCGGTCGATCTTTCCGTCCCGGCAATCCTGAATCATCCGGTTGAATTCATCCCGCTTGCTTGCCACAAGGCCGGAGATGCCCTCGTCAGCATAAATGTCCGCCAGTTCCCAGCTCTCCTGTGCGGCGATATGCCGGGTGTAATAATCCACCTGTGCGATGTAGGAGTTCTGCTGATCCTCCGAGTCACTGCTCACACGGGCATATGCCGCCACACGGAGCTTCGCAGTTTCCGGCTTTCGCGCCTGTATCAATGTGATTTTAGGCGCTTCCGCCGATGTTGAATTGGGTTGATACATCTTTTTTCCCTCCTTTCAACGACATACACTACCACACCTCCCGGTAGATAGCTACCGAATCGTTGATAATATTCAGAAAACAATTCCGCGACTCAGCATAGTGCGATGATGGTGGGTCGCAGCCTGCGTTCCAAGTCTTTTTTAATCCTTTCAATTTCCTGATCTGTCATGTTCTTGGCGGCCGCAAGACGTGTGAGCTGCTGCAGGGCGGCAGCGTACATCAGATTATCGGATACCTGTGCGTTTGTCATGGTGTTTCCCTCCCTGATAAAATAGGCGTCGGAGCCAGTCCGACGCTGATTGCCAGCGCCTCGTCAATTTTTTTCATTTCCTGTTCATCCAGCCTTCCGACATATTCCCGAAGCCTGCTGCGGTCTATGGTGCGTATCTGCTCCAAAAGCACAAAGGATTCCTTCAGGCGGCCGCAGGCATGACCGATGCTTGCATGGGTGGGGAGCGGCTTTTTCGGCTTCGCTGTAATGGCGGCGGCAATCACGGTGGGACTGTAACGGTTTCCAACGTTATTTTGCAGAATGATAAGGGGCCTTACACCGCCTTGTTCCGAGCCGACCGTTGGATTTAAATCTGCATAGTAGATGTCGCCTCGTAAAATGGTATTATGGAACTGTTTCAAATACACACCTCTTTTCCTATGCCGGTATTCTTAATGGCACAAAAATAGAGACCGCCCTGTATGATCTGCTTTGTTGTGAGAGCCTTTACAGGCAGGGCGATCTCCATTGCTTCTAACATTAAGATTCTTCTCGCTGTGCTTAATTCGACACTACTCCCCAAGCACGCAGAGCTCTGGTTTATAAGAGCTCAAAAGGCGACGGCCTGAACTGCGGCTGGCTTCACCGCATCATAGGAATCTCACCTCCACCGGGATCTCCGCTGGCTGCCCTCATTGCGTGGTCCCCAGGTCTTGTGGGGGCTGTGACTGGACAGAAGTATCAATATGGGCTGACGGGGTCATTGCAAAACAGGCTGCCACAGCCTGCTTTTCGGACGGATGGGTACCGCTTTGCACCTTATTTGGCCGTCTTTGATAGGGTGGAAAATGAGAAACCATGAACAGAATAAAAATAATATGGTTGCTTTCATGTTCTCATCGCCGTCCTACAGGTGGTCTTGGCGCATCCTCCGGAGTCGCTTTCCCTTTTGGGGTCCGTCAGCTAACGTATTCAGGTCGTCGGATATGAAATTTTCAAAGAGCAATGAGGGTGAATAGAAAAACCCCCTCACTACTAAGCCGATTTCGTGAGGGGGTCTACAAAAAATATTTTTACTTTTCTATCATTTTTTTGAGCTTCAGCCGAATCTGTCGTTCACGGTAGCTGATAGTTTGTTGCTTGATACCGGTTTCCCGTTCCAATTCCGACTGAGATTTTCCCTGAAAGTACAGGGCAAAGATTAAAGCCTGCTCCTCCTTAGAAAGCTGTGCGAGGCATCGGTGGAGCTTTTCCGCTATGAGCTTGTCCACGACCATATCCTCCACACGGGGAGAGACAAGGTCCGGAATCCCATCCTCGCCTGTGGTTTCTGTCGTATCCATGGTGCTGTAATAAAAGACGCCGTGTGCCGTATCCCTTTCCTCCAGATAGGTTTCACGGCGCTTCATGCGGTGATAGGTAACATAGACTTCTTCGCTGACCGGCACAAGCTGACCCTGCACCTTGATTTGGTATTTTTTCTTGATCTCCCTCTGATGCTGAGTGTCTCTTTTGATGCTTTTCATAAAATCTGCTCCTTTGAATTTCAAATTTTTGAAATCCGCCGGAGCCATCGAATCCGCATAAACGAAACAAGACGGCAGGAGAACCTCCTTTGCAGGAAGTTCCGCACTGCCGTCTTGCGTTCTGGCGGATTTCATTTTTATTACTGAGGTACGGTTATGCTACAGGTTTTACACGATCATGCGTTATGTTCAACGTGCCATCGGTATTTACGGTGATGCGAGTAACGCAATCTTTTATCTGAATTTCAAACAGACGTTGATCGCTGCTCATATCGCCGATGCGTTTTTTATTCAGGTTTCTTACTTCGGTCATAGAAATACTTCCCTCCCCTCGACTGATTTGTGAGTGTTCAGGCATATAAAGCAAAAGCTGTTATCGCCTTACGCAATAACAGCATACTAATTTATGGGACAAGCTTGGAGGTGTGGGAATAGCTTTCCGGTAGAGTGTGAGTAGCGAATTTTTAATATTGTACCAAGTTCATGCATGAAGTCTAAATATGTAAATCCAATATCAGCGTTAATCAAGTTAACCTTGATATCAGTCTCAAAACGTGATAAAATATTCCAAATAGGCTATTTGAGGGCAAAGCTCTTTGGAGGAGATATTATGGCGTTCAGCTACAACAAGCTATGGAAAATACTGATAGATAGAAAAATGATGAAAAAAGATTTGATGGCTATGACGGGCTTAACTACAACTACTATGGCAAAGTTAGGCAAAGAACTGCCGGTCAGCATGGACGTTTTGGCGCGCATATGTAAGGCTCTCAGGTGTAATATTGGGGATATCGTCGATTACATTGATGAAGAAAATAAATAGGATACAGTTCAGTTTGAATGGAGGGTTTCGGCATGAGGTTATGTTTTGGCTCATATTTAGCGATTCTTGTTCCGTGCAAGGCAGTTAATATTGATAATAAGCAGTTGTGCGAAGCACTTCTTCATTCTGTTGCCCCCAATTATGAGTTTACCTTTTCAGGGCAGGAAAATGCAGATCGTGTCAGAGAAGATGCCACATCAAAATTACTGCGGTGTGAACAAAACCTCTCAAAAGATATTACTGGGCCAGCCCGCAACGCCGTTCCACAAGAAGTAGCCAGCTACTTTAAGAACAATGTCATCAATCTGTTGGACAGTAATTTATCCAAGCAGATAATCCTGGCGCTTAAAGACATGATTGGTAATGATTTTCCTGAAAAAGATGGGAAGAAAATACATGGTATTTACGATGATACGAAAGTCGAACTGGTCAATGGCATAACAAAAAAAGAATTGGTATCCCAAACCGAATTCTGTTTTCATTCGTTTTTGGCCGGAGTCTTTTTATATGTTGTCACAAACACTACGAACCGAAGCGGCAAAAAGACGATTCGGTCTGTTACACAAGAGTATGTTCTTTCCTTCACATCTCGGATTGAAGAAATAACGCTCCTTGAGGATAATGTGTCAGATCGGATCTGCACTTATGATTATAGAAACGGAAAGACCGATACAGAATTCGCCGAAGGTGTCGCAGAGTATTTGATAGACAAAATCAAGCAATTACCTCAGCCATCAAAACAGGACGATTCCCTGCTTGTTACTCTGCTGTCAGAAGCTAATGGTAAGTGTTTATATTGCGGTGGTTATCTTGGAATTCCCAAGCGAGGGAAGATTCCGGTTAAAAACTGTGAAATTGTCTATTTGAAGCAGTCACCAGATGAAGCGGACAGCTATGAAAATGCGGTAGCATTATGTACAAACGAATGTGCTCCTCTTGTTCCGGCGATGTCATCTGATGAAATAGCAGAGTTGCTTGAAAAAAAACACCGTTGCGCGGATATTCAGGCATTTCTTGACAGAATATCCGGCATTAAGTTTCAGGATGAAATAGAGACCGTTCTGCGAGAAGTTCATAAGACAAAGAACGCGCAAGGACTGGAACCAACAGATATCAAAGATTTGGTTGAGATTGATCGTAAGATTCACGAACCTTTCCTGAAGGACAAGATTAATGCGAGTATGGCTCGCTTATATAAAACTGTAAAAAACACTTGCTCCCGTCTTGAACAGGAAATTGGATTTGACACGAATATGTTTGGGGAGTTAATGAAATCCGCTTATAAGCTGCTCGAAAGTGGAATACAGCAAAAATCAGATATCATCGATCCACAGGAATACATAGCAGATCTCTTAGTTGAAAAACTATTTTCACAAGTTGGACAGAGACATAGAGACGCCTGTGAGATCATTGTTGGATATTTAGTGAAAAGGTGTGATTTGTTCAATGAAAATACCAAGCAAAGTTAATTCTTTCTCCGATAGCGTCATTGCTCTCTTTGCGCCTATCTTGGAGAAATTAGAGGAGCGGGATATGACCCCGCATGAACTGCTCGAAGCGACACGGACAAAGGTATCGGAAATAAGCATATTTCTTGATGCTCTTGATTGTTTGTATAAACTTGGGCAAATAGAAATACCTGACGGGACGGAGGTACTCCACTATGTTAAAGCGGATAACATGCGAGAAGTTTAAAACTCAGCCGGAGGATTTCCGGCCTGGGCTTAACGTCATCCTTGGCAGTTCGGATGGCAGCAACGCTATTGGCAAGTCCACTTTTCTGCTGATACTGGATTTTGTATTTGGAGGGGATAACTACCCAAAATCCGCAAAGGATGTGATCACTCATCTTGATCACCACACGATAAACTTCATCTTTGAATTTGATGGTTTTCCCTACTTTTTTTCTCGAAGCACAAGCCGCCCGTCCGTGGTGAATCGCTGCGACAGCCAGTTCCATGTCATTGAGGAAATGAGTGTGCCGAACTATCGCAAATGGCTGTTCCACGAGTATAGAATACTTCTGAGGGGTATTACTTTTGATGAAATTGTAGAAAGATTCTTCCGTATTTACGGCCATGGAAGCCATAATGAACACAAGCCTCTGCAAAGCGAGCGCGAATCAATGGCAACGGCTGTCGAGTACCTTATGAAATTATTGGATAAGTTTGAAGCCATCCAGAATCTGAAAACCGCCGAAGAAAGCTATGGCATCAAGCCAAGCAAACAAGCGGAACGTTCCATATCGGATATCACGGCTGATATTGGTGAGAATAAGGATAAAATAGAAAGTCTGGAAAAGCGCCGGGAGAGGCTGTGCAGGCAAAATGAAGAGGCCAACCTGCGTGCTTTGGGTATTGATCCACAGCAAGCGGAGCGGCTTGCTGAAATTAAGAGTGAGTTGGGTAAACTGAGCCGCCGGAAGAGTCGTTTGATATCCCAGCTTAATGCAGTCCGCAACAACATGCCTGGTAATGATGGAGTGCTAAAAAAAGACTTTTCGGCGCTGCTCCATTTTTTTCCTGGTGCTAAAATTGATGCTTTTACTGATGTCGAAGCTTTCCATGCTAAGATCAACGGTTTTCTTCGTGCTGACATTGAGGAAGAAATTGCACGGCTGACGCCGCAAATTGAATACATAGATGCTGATATTGCAAACTATGAGAAGCAAATCGAGGGTTCAGGAGTCGCCAAATCTCTCTCGCAATCCATTCTTACTCAGTACGCACGTGTGTCACGGGAAATAGAAAAACTGGTGGAAGAAAACGAAGCACTGCAAGGCGAAATGGAGCAAATGGAAAAGCGCAAGGAGATCGAACATCTGCTGGCGAATCTCCGTAAGCGGCAGGAAGAAGCTCTCGCCGCTGCTCAGGATGAAGTGAACGCTGAAATGAAGCGAATTAATGATATTATTACCGGCGGTGACAGAACCGCACCAGAATTGACGCTAAAACCGGACAAGACCTTTGAGTTTGAAACCCCCGATGATAAGAGTGAAGGAACAGCGTTTAAGAGTCTTGTGGTATACGATCTGAGTATGCTCGCTTTAACTCCGCTCCCTGTTCTGATTCATGATTCAAGCATCGTTAAGCGTATAGAGGATGCCGATTTTGAACAGATACTTGGTTTGTATCAGAAAAGCGGTGAAAGCGGCAAGCAAGTGTTCATCGCATTTGATAAGGCAGATACTTATACACCAAATACATACAAAATCGTTGATAAGGCGTCAGTTCTCCGCCTGTCCGTGGGTAATGAATTGTTTGGCAAGTCTTGGAGTCGGCAAAATGCTGCGCCAGAGACGGAGCCCATTCCCAGAGCAGATGCCGAGAATAAGGCGAAAACAGAACAGCGAAACGATGAAGAATAAGGAGATAAAAGCACATGGCACGTATTGGAAACCTACTGAGGCAAATCTCCGACCCGACACTGCGAGAGCAGTTGACAACCGAAGTAGATAGTCTCAAAAAAAATAAGAAGTTTGGGCTGGTGTTTGAGGAACACGAGCCGGAGTATACGCCGCTTTACGGTGTCGCCTTTAGGTGCGGGTCTTTCGTCGCCAGAAAGACTGGAAAGCTTACAGGTGTTTATATCGTGAAAAAGATGGACGGTGAGACCGCCATCTGTGAACACAAGAACTCGCACGAAATTGAAACCATCCCGATTGCGGAACTGGTATCCGTGGCACAATTCGGCGAGCCGATTTTCCCGTCGCTTGAGCCGATTGCGAAAGTGGAAAATGCGCCGAATGACAGTCTCTGGCACACGATTATTGAAGCGGATAACTACCATGCTCTTCAGCTTTTGGAGTACCTTTACGAGGGACAAGTGGATTGCATATACATAGACCCGCCCTATAACACAGGGGCAAGGGACTGGAAATATAACAACGACTATGTGGACTCCGCCGATGCATGGCGGCATAGCAAATGGCTTTCGATGATGAAAAAGCGTTTACGATTGGCGAAGCGTATTCTTAATCCAAATACAGGCGTTCTTATTGTTACAATTGACGAACATGAGGTTCATCATTTAAGAATGTTACTTGCTGAGATTTTCCCTGAAACATTTATTCAAATGGTGACAATCGTTATTAATCCAAAGGGAGTTACTCAAGGTCGCTTTTCTCGTGTTGAGGAATACGCCATGTTTTGCTTTATGCCTAATGCCTATGTCCGTGGTGGAGAAGACCCATTGCTTGGCGATATGGTTCTAAATCAGAAGCCACGTTGGAAAGGTTTACTACGCTCTGGTACTAACGCACGGCGGGAAGACCGCAAAAAAATGTTTTACCCTATTCTTATCGATGCCGAAAAAAAACGTGTCATTCGAGCGGGCGATTCTGTGCCATGGGGAGATACGATTAAGGTTGGTGAAAAAATAGATGGATACGATGTTGCATGGCCAATTCGGACAGATGGCAGTGAAGGAAACTGGGGTGTGAGCAACACTACCCTGAACACTCTTATTAACAAAGGATATGTATCACTTGGCAGTTTTGATAAAAAACGAGGTACTTGGGGTATCACTTATTTGAGTGCAAGACCGCAAAGACAAATAGAGACTGGTGAACTTGTTATTACGAGCTACGATGCAGTTCGTAATGTTGTGGATGTTGAGTATTCATCTGCTCAGGAAAAACAAATTAAGTCGGTGTGGTATCGCAGCCAGCACGATGCTGGTGCATATGGCTCTGATTTGGTCTCATCAATTATCGGACAGTCACGTGCATTTTCATTTCCAAAGTCTCTTTACGCCACGAGAGATGCCTTAAGTTCAATAGTCAAAACCAGCCCAAACGCACTGATAGTTGATTTCTTTGCGGGCAGTGGTACAACGCTTCACGCTGTGAACTTGCTTAACGCCGAGGATGATGGCCACAGACGCTGCATCCTTGTCACCAACAACGAGGTTTCCGAAGCAGAAGCGCGAGACCTGAAAGCGGCGGGATACCAGCCGGGTGATCCAGAATGGGAAAAGCACGGCATTTGCCGTTCGGTGACTTGGCCGCGCACGGAGTACAGCATCCTCGGCAAACGGGCTGATGGTACGGTGCTTTCAGGCGAATATTTTACAAACCAAACAACGACAAAAGAAGTCAATCGCTCGTTCTATCAGCTTGGCTTTGTTGAAAATCCTGCATCACTTACCCCTGCTGCGAAAAAGCAGATTGTTGCTCTCATCGGTAAGGATAAGCTGCCGCAGTCTCTCGTGAAAGCAGACAGCCGTTTCATTGTATCAGAAAAGCATACAGCGTCCGTGTTGTTTGACCCTGATGCTGCTGATGAATGGCTCAATGTCCTTGAAGATCAGGAGCATATAACCGATTTCTATATCGTGGCAAAAGACAGCCGAACATATAATAACATCAGACAAAAGGTCGTGGACCTTCTCGGTACGGTCACGGTAACCGAACCTCTGAAGCGCCCGATGAGCGAAGGTTTCGCCGCTAATGTAGAATACTTCAAGCTTGGCTTTCTTGACAAAAACAGCGTGTCGCTCGGTCAGCAATTCGCCGAGATTCTTCCCTTGCTATGGCTGAAAGCTGGAGCGATTGGCAAGCGCCCCGAGCTGGACAGTGCGGAACTGCCGAATATGTTGATTTTGCCGCAGAACTCTTTTGCAGTTCTCCTTGATGAAGACTGCTACGGTAAATTTGCCGAGGCTTTGCTGGAAACGAAAAATATTGGTACGGTATATTTTGTTACAAACTCTGAGGAAGCGTTCAGAGAGATGTCGGATGGTATTGGGATCGAGCAAACTTATCAGCTATACCGCGACTATATTGATAATTTCGTAATCGGGAGCAGGAGGAATAATCTATGAGAGCAACGTTATTTCCGTTTCAAGAATCGGCACTTGCCGACTTGCACGAGAAGATAAAAAAAGCACATGCCTATTGGAGTGAAAAAGATCCTCAGGTCATTTCGTTTACTGCTCCCACAGGTGCCGGTAAGACAATTATTATGACCGCTTTATTTGAAGATATTATCTTCGGCCATGCCTATGGAGTAGCGGAGCCGGATTCTGTTTTCGTTTGGCTTTCGGATATGCCGGAACTCAATGAGCAGACACGTTTGAAAATTGAAAGCAAATCAGAAAAATTTCGCACAAGGGACATTCGGGTAATTGACTCGACTTTTGATGCAGAGTATTTTGCCCCCGGCGGCATCTATTTTCTGAATACACAAAAGCTCGGTTCGGACAAGCTGCTCACGCAGAAATCCAATTTGCGCGAATATACGATTTGGGAAACAATTGCAAATACTGCGGAGCGTCAGCCCAAGTCCTTTTATGTTGTAATCGATGAAGCGCATAGAGGAACATTTACATCCCCACAGGCCGAAAATAAAGCACAGTCTATCATGCAGAAATTTATTAAAGGAAGTAAAGAAGATGGTCTCCCTGTTATGCCTCTTATTATGGGAGTGACCGCTACGCCTCAACGGTTTCAAAAGCTTGTGGCCGATACGACATCTACTATACAAAAAGTTGTCGTTCCTCCTGAAGATGTGCGAGAATCCGGTCTTTTGAAAGACAGAGTTATTATTCACTTCCCCGACATTGCAATCGGTGCCGATATGACGATGTTTAAGGAAGCCGTTGCCAATTGGAAAAAAAAATGTGAACGATGGCAGTCTTATTGTGACCACGAGGAAATTAAGAAACCCGTCCGCCCTGTTCTTGTCATTCAGGTTGAGGATGGAAATGAACGGGAAATCACTCAAACAGATTTGGATTCCTGTATCTCCATACTTGAAGATGCGATCGGGCGCAGACTTCAAGCCGGAGAAGTTGTTCATACGTTTGATAAACACGAGACCATTAAAAGGCATGGGCTGGATATACGCAGGGTGGATGCTTCCCGCATTGAAGAAGATGAAAAGGCTATCGTTGTGTTCTTTAAAATGAATCTTTCCACTGGCTGGGACTGCCCTCGTGCCGAAACAATGATGTCGTTCCGACACGCAAATGATTATACTTATATCGCTCAATTGCTCGGACGTATGATACGTACCCCGCTTTCCCGTCGTGTGGAGTCTGATGCCGAACTGAACAATGTAGGTCTATTTCTTCCTTTTTTTGATAAAAAAACAGTCAAAATGGTGGAGCAGGCATTGCGCGACAGTGAGGCAATTGTTCCTGCTGAAACCGGATCGCATAAGGAGCTCATCACCCTGAAACGTGATCCTGCATTTGCCGATGTATTTAGCGATATGAATTTAATAACCTATCGCATAGATTCCGCGAGGAAACAACCCGCACTCCGCAGACTGATTGCGCTTGCCCGTGCGCTAACGCAGGACATGATTGCCCCTGAAGCTCGAAAAAGCACACTGAAAAAGGTGCTTGATGAGTTTGAATCGGAAATAGCCGAATTGAAGAAAAGCGGCAAATTTGAAGAGATATCTAAAGCTGTTACCGGCTTGGCGCTGCGAACGCTTACCATAGATTACGGCAGCAGCGCAGAAGGGACGACAGACAACATATCAGAAATTGTGGAGCTCTCAGAATTTGATATCAACAATCTCTTTGAACGGGCGGGAAAAGTGCTCGGCGAGGGTTTGCACAAGGAATATTGGGTCCGTCACGCTGTCCGTGATTTTAAGGATGTAAAAACAGAAATTATTGTGTTGACAAACGACAATGCAGCCATGGAGCGTCTTGAATCGTTTGCAGACAAGCTGTTCAACGAATTATATGACATGCATAAAACAGCATTCCGAAAATTGAAAGAGGATCGTAGAGATGCTTACAAAAAGCTGGCTCTATCATCAACGACCCCAATTGCTCTTGACTGGGAACTGCCTCCAACCATTGATTTTTTAATTGGCGAAGATGCTGTAATTCTGGAAAAGCACCTCTACATCCCTTCTGATGGTGGTGAATTCAAGGTAAGTCTGAATGACTGGGAACTTGGTGTTATCAGGGAAGAAATGAAGGATGAAAAGGGTGCTGTAGCATGGCTCCGCAACCTTGACCGTAAAAGGTGGTCATTGGAAATTCCATACGAAGTGGACGGTGTGGTAACTTCGATGTTCCCTGACCTGATTGTTGTTCGAGCTGATGCACATGGATATGTTTTTGATGTACTGGAACCGCATGACTCAAGCCGTAAGGATAATTATCCGAAAGCCGTCGGATTGGCCAAGTTTGCAGAGAAGCACGGAGAGCATTTCGGACGTATTCAATTAATCCGCAAGGCAAAAGGAGCGGATAAGCGAGATCACTTCTATCGCTTGGATATGGGAAAACTGAGCGTCAGAAATAGGGTCCGCGGTGTGACATCTAATGCCGAACTCGATAGAATCTTTAATGAGGATGCACAAACAGAGGAATAAGCTTCAAGAAGGGGGAAACATCGTGGCTAATTGTGAATATCAATATCCGGCACTGACCGTGGAAAAAAAGCATGGTGACGAGTGTTTCCTTAACGGCTGCTGCTCCGCTCATCTTGTAGACTTTTGGAGATGGGCATACTCCGACCTGATGGGAAATACGGAGCGTGGCAAACTCGCCGAGTACATTGTTTCTCTGGCAATGCACTGTGCCAATGGTGTTAGCGAAGGCTGGAGAGCTTTTGACGTGTTGACACCCGAAGGAATAAAAATCGAAGTGAAAACCTCAGCCTATTTGCAGAGTTGGGCGCAAAAAAGGATATCCAATATTCGTTTTGACATCCGTGAAACTCTGGCTTGGGATTCGGTTACGAATACTTATGCGGAAATTGCTATGCGCCAAGCGGACGTTTATGTGTTTTGCGTTCAAAACTGCAAAGAACAGAAGTTGGTAAACCCGCTTGACTTAGCACAGTGGGATTTTTACCCCATTACTACAGAAGCTCTGAACGCTGCCGTTAGCAATCAAAAATCAATAGGATTAAATACGTTACTGGCCCTTGGTGTCAAAAAGTGTTCTTTTACCGAATTGCGCGACACAGTAATTTCATTGGCTAAGACGCCGATTTACAGATAATAACAGACCAATAAAAAGATTTGGAGGTACTTTATGGCTTTTCAAACTGCTCTAACAATTAAGGAAACAATCGCCAATATACATAGCAAAAAATATTTGCTGCCGTCTATTCAACGTGAATTTGTCTGGGATGTAGACCAAATAACCCAGCTGTTTGACAGCCTGATGCTTGGCTATCCTATTGGTTCCTTTCTGTTTTGGGAGGTTAGCCCTGCTAACGTGAAGGAGTTTGTTTTTTATGAATTTCTTCGGAATTATCACGAACAGAAAAAGGATGGCCGGCACAATCCGAAAGCAAGTATTATCGGCAACGAGACCGTCACTGCTATTCTTGATGGCCAGCAACGCTTGACATCGCTGTATTTAGGATTAATGGGGACATACGCCTATAAAAAACCATATATGCGGTATGACAATCCGAAAGCCTACCCGATAAGAAAGCTTTATCTGAACTTATTGAAAAAATCGGATGACGATGACTGGTTTTATGATTTTGCATTTCTTACTTCTGATGAGTGCAAAAATGACGATAGCCACTACTGGTTTTTCGTTGGGGATATACTGGGGTTTGATAAACTGTCCGATGCGATGAAGTACCTCCAAAAAGTCAACAGCTATCTTGTTAAAATCGGACAAGGCTCATATGATGAGGAGAAAGCAGAATTTGCCACCGAAACACTTAGTAAACTGTGGCAAGCAATTCACGCCGATGGAACGATCAGCTATTATCTTGAAAAGAGCGATAAACTGGACAAAGTCCTCAACATATTTATTCGTGTAAACAGCGGAGGAACACCACTCAGTTACTCCGACCTTCTCCTTTCCATTGCTTCTGCACAATGGGATGATCTGGATGCCCGTGAGGAAATTCATAGTGCAGTTGACGAAATAAACGCAATTGGCAGAGGATTCAATGTCAATAAAGATTTTATACTCAAAGCCTGCTTAGTCCTGTGTGATTTCCCTGACATAGCATTCAAAATTGATAACTTCAATCACACTAATATGATGAAGATACAGTCGGAATGGTCAAATATTATGGCTGCCCTGCGAGAAGCGGTAACCCTTGCCGCCAGACTGGGTTTTAACAGAGATAACCTGACATCAAATAACCTGTTCATACCTATCGCCTATTATATTAAACACATAGGCTTGCCTTCAAATTTTGCGGCATCACCCAAAAATGCTGAGAACGTTAGAGCAATCAAAAAATGGCTTGTAAGCGCCATGCTGAAGCGTGTGTTCAGTTCCCAGCCTGATGGTGTCCTGCGCCCTATTCGGGAGATAATCGCTAAAAGCGATGGTTCGATCTTTCCGCTTGAACAAATTATTGAGCGGTTTAAGGGAACAAACAGAACACATGAATTTACGGATGCTGACATTGAAAATCTGCTGTATCTCAAATATGGACAAGGTGATACGCTGACAGTGATGTCGGTTCTCTACCCTTGGGCAGACTTGCACAATTTGTTTCATATGGATCACATTTTCCCAAAAGCAGAGTTCACAGAGCGCAAGCTTCGCAAGATGGGAGTTCCTTCGGATAGAATTTCAGATTTCTTGGAGAACTTCAATTACATAGGCAACCTTCAATTACTTGAGGGGCTGGACAATACATCAAAAACCAATAAAGATTTTAAGAAGTGGTTTGAGGATAACCTGCCTACAGAAGAGGCAAAGACTGCCTATCGGCAGAAACATCTGATACCCGCTGGCGTTGATCTTGCGTTTACAAACTTCCCGGAATTTTTAGAAGCCCGTGAAGCTTTAATAATTGATAGATTAAAAAAGGAACTGCAAGGATAGCGTGTGAGAAAAGAACTTGAGGGATGGATGATGGAACTGAAAATTGAAGAGCTGTGGTATTCTACCCGCCAAGACGACTGGCTGATTGCCGAGAATTGTTATTGGAATCAGGTTTCTGATGCGAATAGAAATCTGGAAAAATCGCTTGAGATGTTAAATCCAGATGACATAAAACATATGAATGTTGAGACATTTTATCTTTTTCTCCACGATACTTACTTTGTCTGGAAATATACTGCCAAAAATCGGCTTGCCACCACCCGCGCACAGTTAAAAAGGCATTTGACTGACATCACCACACTGGCTGAGATTCAGAACGAGTTGTTTTCTTTTGATAAGGCACAAATTCGTACTGGACTTGAGATCGCAAGCAGGATTCGAGGTTTAGGCATCGCCGGAGCGTCAGGATTACTTTCAGTTTTATTCCCTGATTATTTTGGGACTGTTGATCAATTTGTAGTGAAGTCCTTGCTGCGCATTAATGAGTTAAATGAACTTGAAAATCTTGTTCAGATGCGCCCAGAGGCGTTGACGCTTGCAGATGGCGTAATGCTTGAACAGGTGTTGCGTACAAAGGCAGACGAATTGAATCGAATATTTCAGACTGGCACATGGACGCCAAGGAAAATTGATAAAATCCTTTGGGCCTATCGTGAAAAGAATGAAAATTCGCCTTCTTTGAATAAAAAGTTAAAATTTGAAATTACATAACGAAAATCGGATTTAAGTTTGCTTTTTCTGGAAAGAGGAGTATTAAAAAAATGTTACAAAACAAAGAAAAGGAGCACTAATTAATTATGAAAACCGTTTCTAATTTAAATGAATTAATCACGAACATCCAAACTTTAGATGGATACCTCAATGCTCAAGTTGATCCGGAATATGATTTTGCCCTTAACTTAATCAAAAACGGAACTTGCTTTGTTGCGATGGAAGATTCCAGCGTTTATAGATTTTATCCCAGTAGATTCATTGGTTACGCTGACAATTCAATGGACGCTCATTTGAACAACGTGGAAAAAGACGGGAAAGAGACTAATCCGGCTATATCAAGAATTTTGGGTGCCAAACCTTCGGTCAATTCTATCTTAAATAAGGAATATGCAAGATACTGCGAAACATTGGGCTTTGAGCCACGTGATAAAGGCGCATTTGGAAGCGAAAGAAAGTTCTGGTTAATAGAGAAATGATTAACAGGAGCAAATACAATGTACGACTTAGATAAAATACTTGATGAAGTACGCACAAAGTACTATGCATCAAAAGCTTTACCGCGCCCTAATATCTTATGGTCTGATGAACACTGGACAGCCATCAATGGCAAATACGATTTATATAATAATCAGATTACTATTAGCCGGGCATTAAATAGTAATGACATTTCTTATGAAGCTTTGGCATCCGTCGTTTATCACGAAAGCTTGCACCAGGATTATGCAGACCATGACCGCAAATTTATGCTGAGGGCCAATAGATTTCCTAATTACAAGACATATTCAAAAGAACTGGATGAATATCTTAGCGATTACTCACTTAACTTGAAATATGACAAAATAACAGCTGATTATTCAAAAGGTAAAAACGAGGTGGTTTTTGTTATCATTCCTTATCTGGAAGATTTTCAAAACGCCTTTACTTTTTATGATGGGAACATTTATATTGACACAGAAGCAGAAATTTCAAATGTTTCAAAAAGCAACTTGACAATCTTTCTGGTAGACAACGGAGAAAAATACCATATTGTTGCTTGGGCGGAAAATGCAGAGTTTTTTAAGTTTCAAAAGCAGATACTTCATGGAGATTTCGGAGGGCTTGACTTTTCTTATAGGATTTGGACTTTGAGGGATCATGTAAAAATTCTTTTTGATACAACATGTACATATGCGATTTGTAAAAAAGCATTTCCTGCTTCTTTAGAGACTGATAAGTTTATCATATATGATATTACATCAGATGTAATACAAGAAGATTTAAAATATGTAAACTCATATTGCGAAGGCTTTTATGAGTTAGGCATGGCTCCTTTCGCAACAGAGAAAGCCGCACCATATCTGCAGCTTGCATATAAGGAGTTGTATGCAATAGCTGTCAATGAGGTTGGGTTCCGGGGAGTATGGGCGGCAAATGCACTATGCAAAATGAATTTGAATTATGATACGCTTTTTAATAGAGCTGATGCTCTGAGGGATAGCGGACTTATTACATTGGCTTATCATGAAATGAAAAAGGCGTATTCTTTGGCAAGTAAAAATTCTAACTGTGTCGTAGAAATAATTAAATTATGTGCTATGGTATCAGATTTCTCTCTCGGCAATCAGTTGATTAAAGAACTCTCTGGTTCGATTGCTGTAGATGAATATCTTTCCAATAGTATTGCCCATCTTCAAAAGTAAAGGCATTGTATAATTCAGCGACGTTAAAAAAGTAGATAAATAATGGTTCATAACAAGAGAGGAGGTGTGTTAATGCCGTTTACTATTGTCCGTCAAGATATAACAAAGCTGAAAGTTGACGCCATCGTCAACGCAGCTAACACCGAATTGCAAATGGGCGGCGGGGTCTGCGGAGCGATATTTAAAGCAGCGGGAACAACGCAGCTCCAATCTGCCTGCGATAAACTCGCACCGATAAAGACTGGTGATGCCGTTATCACGCCGGGGTTTGATCTTTCGGCGAAGTTTGTCATTCATGCGGCGGGTCCGGTTTATCGACATTGGAATGAGGCAAAGAATGAGAAAGATCTTCGTGCCGCATACACAAATTCACTGAAACGCGCCGTTGAAAATAATTGTGAAACATAGCATTTCCGTTAATTTCAAGCGGCATATATGGCTATCCAAAGGACAAAGCACTAAAAGTAGCTACCTCGGCTATTCAGGACTTTCTATCTGACCATGACATTGATGTGGCTCTTGTGGTATTTGATAAATCGGCGTTTGACATAAGCCGCGAACTGCTTGGTGAGGTGGACAGCTATATTGACGAGTACTACGCCGATGCGCATCCGCGCCAAACTCAACGGCAGGAACTGCTTGATGTGGAGCTGGAAGCCTTAGAGGAAGCCGATGAAAGCGCAAGTAAGTACAACGGACCTTTTTTAAAAGATCTGCTTGCTCCGTCCGTTGGCGCCCCTGCTCCACTTGACGATTTGGTCGGCAACCTTGATGAGCCGTTCTCGAAGACGTTGCTCCGCTTGATCGACGCCAAGGGTAAGACGGATGTGGAAGTCTATAAACGGGCCAACCTTGACCGCAAGCTATTCTCTAAAATTCGGAGCAACACAGGCTATATGCCCAGCAAGCGCACAGCAATTGCCCTTGCCGTGGCGCTGGAGTTATCCCTTGACGAAACCGATGATCTTTTGAAGCGTGCGGGATATGCACTTTCTCACGCCGTTAAGTTTGACGTGATTGTGGAGTATTTTATCACAAACGGCAAGTATGATGTTTTTGAGATAAACGAAGTGCTGTTCGAATACGACCAGCCGCTGCTGGGAGGCTGATGAAATGAAACAAAATCTTCCTATTCCTAAACCAATCATTGATACTAAAGAAGCAAACGCCCTCGATACACTGACGGAGCGTTATAATAAACTAATTGAGCCGAGCAAAGTATCAAAAAAATTGAAAGAGGTCGGCTCGAAAGTTGAAGAAATTATCCCCAGCAAAGTTAAATCTTTAGGGAGCGGCGTATCCTCAACTATATCAGAACAGGAAATATACCGACAGGCTCTTGAACTGATTGCTAAAGGATTTAAGTACGTTGAAGAGATGGCTGCTAAAACTTCAATTAGTGAACAGGCAATTATATCAAAAGTAAATAAAGCAACACCAAATATCTCTATCTCTGACTTTGAGGACATTTGCTTTGCACGTAGCTACAATATATCAAAACTGGTATCCTCATATAAAACTCAAGACTTCTTTATTGCTTTTGCAGAGGGCGGCGCAACAGGTTTTTTCGGATTTGCAGGAATACCTTTCAACTTAGTCCTGAGTACATTTATTTACTTTAGAGCCGTACAATCGATAGCAATGTATTACGGCTACGATGTAAAGAATAGCGTTGAAGAATTAGTGATTGCAAGCGAAGTTTTTACAAAAGCATTAAGTCCGACTCAACAAGATGTAAATAACGAATTGACAGCTACAATCAGTAAAGTAATGCTAATGAGTCAAGCTTCTATGATTAAACAAACGGCCCAAAAGACTTGGTCTGATATGGCTTTAAAAGGTGGTATTCCTCTTTTGATGACACAAATGAGAGCTTTGGCGAATAAAGCTGCGCAAAAAGCACTCGATAAAGCGGGGCAAAAGGGGCTTGAAAATAGTCTGTTCAGAGAGGTGTTCGAACAAATTGGCAAAAAACTGACAAAAGAGGTTATAAAAAAAGGAGTTCCTTTTGTTTCGGCAATAATGGGGGCATTTATAGATGCGGCACAAATGAAAAAGGTATTAGACTACGCTGATGTGTTTTATCAGAAACGATTCATTTTAGAAAAAGAAAACCGCATCATGGAGATTAGCGGTGAAGACTGTATCATTATTGATACCGACATAATTGTAAACGAGAACAAAACCGATTAAAATTGTCGCTTTCGAAGTGACCACTCGCCTCGCTGGAGCTGTTATCCTTAAGTCATCAACAAAACTTAAGGAGGACATAGCAATGAAAAAGGGATTAACAGAGCTGGTTTTTATACTGGACAAAAGCGGATCAATGAGTGGTTTGGAAAGAGACACGATCGGCGGCTATAATTCCATGCTTGAAAAGCAAAAGGCGGTTGAGGGTGAATGCCGCATTACTACGGTGTTATTTGATAATAACTATGAGCTGCT
This sequence comes from Caproiciproducens lactatisolvens, assembly GCF_052443335.1. Lineage (NCBI taxonomy): Bacteria > Bacillati > Bacillota > Clostridia > Eubacteriales > Acutalibacteraceae > Caproiciproducens > Caproiciproducens lactatisolvens. The sequence goes on from NZ_CP195750.1 coordinate 196,677, forward strand.
TCATGACCGCATTGATATTAGGGCTGTCAATCCAATCACTGAGAAAGAGTATCAGGTGGGCGGTTCCACAGCGCTTCTTGATGCCATCGGCAGGACGATTCATAAAATCGGCAATGCACAAAAGAACACAGCCGACGACTATAGAGCTGAAAAGGTGATGTTCGTAATTATTACCGACGGCGAGGAAAACGCAAGCCGCGAATATTCCGCCGATAAGATAAAAGCACAGATTGAGCGGCAAAAGGCAAAATACGGCTGGGAGTTTATCTTCCTCGGTGCAAACATCGACGCTGTACAGACTGCGGGGCGGTTCGGAATTGCCCCAGATAGAGCTGTTGACTATCTGGCGGACAGCGCGGGAACGGAATTGAATTTTAAAGTAATGAGCGCTGCCGTATCGACATTTCGGGAAAAAGGAACTGTCGACGAAGCGTGCTTTGAAGACATTCGTAAGGATGTACAGCGCAGAGGAAAACGGAAAAGGTAATGAATAATATCAGGCATTCTGGAAGGAGTGGCATAGAAGAAAAAATGAAACGTGAACAAACCGTGTTGACCGGTAATGAGAATTTTGAAATGCATGGTATCGTACAGGATGCCAATATATCAGATTTTTGGGCATGGTCCATGTCACGACTGCTCGCAGACGGACCTCGTGGCGATCTTGCAGAATTTATTGTTCGATTAGCTCTCGGTGAAAGCATAACCATTCCGAAAAGAGGATGGGGTGAATGTGATATTATCCACCGAGGAAAACGAATTGAAGTAAAGTGTTCCTCCGTAATTCAAGAGTGGGAACGAGACCATCCTTCTCGTCCGGTATTTTCGATTCGTCCAACATATGCATCCGACATTGCGGAAGGTGTGGAAGGTGGCTATCGTTATGTCGGCCGACAAAGCAACGATCTTTGTAGGCGCTCGGATGCATATGTTTTTTGCCTTTTTTCCAATCCAAATCGCCAGACCGCTAATCCGCTAAAATTGGAACAGTGGACTTTTTATGTTGTATCCACTAATACTATCAACAAGGAACTTGGACGTAGAAAAACGGTTTCTCTCCCAACTCTTGAAAAAATAGGCTCAATTAAGTGCGATTTTCCAAAGATTCGTTTGGCAGTACAATCTGTCTTGGCATAATGGACATTATACTTGCAACAAAAATTGAAGCTGGCCTTTCGTATGAATCTACTCAGGCCATGCTTCATTTTTGAATATAGCATATTTATTCTGTTTTTTATTCGCGTGCACACTTTGTATTCAAAATTTTTAGGTCAGATGATTCGGTTGGCTGTTGGGGACCATTTGGGTTTTTGACGATGGTATGCTTATGTGAAATACAGTTTCTACCGTTCTTCTTGGCATAATACAGTTCCTTATCTGCACGATTATAATAATCGTTTATTGTGTCTTGTTTGTCCGGGATACTTATTTCAATGCCTATGCTGACAGATAAGCATTGATTGGCACAGGATTTCACTTTCAGTTGTGAGAGCGAAGCGAGAAGATTTTGTGCCATATTTATGACTTTTTCATCTTCGGTATCCTGAATAAAAATCAAAAATTCATCCCCGCCGATTCGTCCGATAATATCACTTTCCCTTTTAAAGCAACTTTTCATCTGAAGGGCAACCTGCTGTAGTATATGGTCACCCTTTAAATGACCTAATGTATCGTTATAGCTTTTAAAATAGTCTATATCGATCAGAAGCACCCCAACGAGTTTTCTTTCACGCTTGCAGATGTTTAAAGCTGCGGAGAGTGTTTGTTCCAGACCCTTTCGATTAAGCAGTTGTGTTAAATGATCCGTAGTTGCTTCCAGTGCCAAAGCACTCATTGTTTTATATTCACAAAGTAACATATGAATAAAATTTCGGGCTATTCTCACAGAAACTAAAAGTGTAGATATGTTGCAGAGTAACATCAGTAAAAACTCTTTGAGATATATTTTCCCTAAGCAAAATTCAATTGTTATATAAGCGGTCACAATTACAAATATTAGTACAATTCTTTGCCACGGAAGAACAAACAATATGGATAGTAAAATAAAAGCTATTGATCCAAAAACTGCGATTCGGATCACCGCAGATTCTGCTCCAAGTGATGGAACCAGCAACAGAATCGCAACTGCAATAATAAGCAATACCGATATTGCAATGCGTTGCTTGTTATAATATTGTATTTTTTTCTTGACTTGTTTATCGTCAAAGCAGTGTATTTTCATAGCATTCCTCGCAATATTTAAAAACTTTTCCTGAAGCGTTTATACGCACTTATTTGATCAGCGCATCCTTGGGGATACCAAACTGAGCACGATAATTTAGGTGCTCCTGTTCCAGACGTTTCCATTCCATATCTGCAGTATGGAATTCAGATAAAGCTTTTTCCATTTCCGGTGAATCATATGGAATTTTTTTCTCCACCAATCGGCGAACCTTCTCTCTTCTCCTTTCTACAGTAATGCCTAATGTATATAATTTGCTTGCCTGTTTGATCAGTTTTCTTTTTTCAGTTGGTGTCATACCTATCCCTCTTTAATGTAACTTATTATTTTTATATGTATCATTATAAGTTACACTTTGTGTAAAATCAAGTTGAAGAAAGCACAAAAAGAGCCTCCTTTCGGAGACTCTCATTGACTAACTTAAAATTATTCCTTTTCGGTAATATGGCGAATCAATACTTCTATCATTTCATTGACCATATCAATCTGATCCGGTTCCAGATGCTTTAGCTGTTTGCCGAGTTGCTCCACGCTGTCAGGTATCACTGGATGTTCCAGGAGATCCCCTAAGAGATAATCAGCAGAAGTTCCAAGCACATTGCATATCTTCAGAAAAAGAGAAAAGCTGGGCAGGCTGCCACCGCTTTCAATTCTGCGGATATGCACGGCGTTTACTCCGCACAGCTCTGAAAGCTGCTCAGAAGTTAATCCCTTGCTTTTACGCAATTGGTTTATTCTCTTTCCCAATGCCTGCCGCATTCTATTCTCACCTCTCTTTGTAACATTAAATTTTTATTTGTATATTTATAGTTTACAGAAGTAGCATTTCCATAAATAGTGCTTTGAATGTTACTGAAAAACATATAAAGATACATTTCTTCTTTCTCTGTAATAAATATTCTTAGAGTGAGAGGTTCTGGTGGGTTCATCATGAACCGCACCTCGGTTCAGCAGAAAGACGGAATACCCCCTTGGCGGGAAATCCGTCTTTTCGCTTTGCCACGATTCGGCTATTTTTTTAGAATCATCCGGTTGCTGGTGTTGCTGCCGTTTTCCCGGTAGCGGGACTCCTTCTCAATCAGCCCCGCATGAACCAAGTCATGCAGGGCGCGCTTGACGGTGCTGCGGGAGAGTTGTAGGTCGGCAGCAATGGTCTTAACCGCGGGCCAGCAGTCCGAGCCCTTTCCCGCACGGTCGCGGAGGTAAATATAAACCGTCCTCGCCCGATGGGGCAGTTCATCGGGCGAAGCAGAATAAATGTGGTTAAAATAGCTCATTCGTTATCACTCCGTTCTGACATGGCTTCGCCGTTTTAGCGGCTCTGCGGGCGACTCCGCCACGGGGGTGTGGAGTGCGCCGGTACCGGTGGGCGGTTCAAGGACTTCACCGGTTTCCTCATCCACCATCAAGCAGGCCGTGTGCTTGCGAACAATATTTTCCTCCAGCGTCTGCTTATCGGCATACATAACCTTTCGATGTGCCTTTTCTGCCACCGTATAGGGCTTTCCGAAGCGGATGCCCCAATCCAAAAACAGCCGCAGTCTTGTCCGCATGGGATGAGTACCGGTTTTCATGACGACAAAGTTTCCTTTGGGAATGGATTTCAGCTCGTCCGGCGTCATGAGAGGACGCTCCATCATCTGTAAAGACTGGCTGGGATCGTTCTTGCCACGGCTGATACTGCCGCTCATCACGGTGCGGCTGCCCAGCGCCTTACTCAGCACTTCGGCCGTCTGGCTGTTTGGTGCAAAGCCGCCGAAGATAGTGTCCTGGCAGTTGTCCACAATGATTTCCGAGCCCTCTTTGCCGTAATTCTTTTCAAGCTGACCGAAGGATTGAATAATGGGGATTATGGAAAGGCGGCGGGAACGGGAGGCTGAAAAAATCAGCTCCAGTGATTCGATGGCAGGCAGCGTCCCCAGCTCATCACAGTAAAACATTACCCGGTTTTTCAGCTTGCCGCCGTTTTCATCCGCCACCGCAAGGATTTCACGGTAGAGCTGCTGGATCATCAGGCTGACCATAAAATATTTGGTCAAATCTTCTTCGGGCAGGACAATAAACAGCGCGGATTTTTCATTACAGAATTTCTCCGCGTCAATGGCGGTTTCAAAGCAGAGAATCTGCTCCATTTCACTGTCGATAAACGAGTTGAGCCGGGACAGCACAGTGGACAGCACCGATGCCATAGCCTGATCCGCGGAGTTGAGGGCGGCTCCGGCAAACCAGCGGGCCTTGTGGTCGGGCGGCAGCTTTTCCATGAGGAGCTGGAACTGGCTTTTACCCTTTACCTTGCTGGGCGCCAGCAAATCCTGTACCAGCTTGAACACGCTGATGATATGGCGGCAGTCCACCTTTTTTCCGTCCACCTTAGTGGGCGGCAGATATTCGGCTATCAGCAGAATGATGGAGGATAGAAGCCCCTCGGCGGCATCATAGAAAAACTGGTTCTGTCCGTAGTTCTCGCCGCTGGCGTTGATAATGGTCTTGGAGATGATTTTGGCATATTTCTCCGCCTTGGCCTTTGCCACAAGGTTGTTTTCATCGGCAAGGTAAGTGTCCATGTAGGTGTTGACCAGCTGGAGCATATTGTTGCCGTCGGAGCGTGTGGGATTTCGAAGGTCGATGACCGCCACATGGTAGCCATAGTGGTCACGGGCAATGGCGCCGTAGTTGCGGAAGAGGTCCCCCTTGGTATCAGTGGTCAGAAAGCTCATACCGCTGGCGCAGGCATATTCCAGATTGGGGTACAGGAAAAACGCCGTCTTGCCCACACCGGATGCGCCGATCATGAGGCAGTGGACATCGTCGGTATCCACCAGCGCCGTGACTTTGTTCTTTGCTCCTGTGCTGCCGAGGATGATGCCCTGCTCCGAAACAGCGGGGAGATTTTCTCCCTCCCGCCACAGCTCCGGCTGGAAAGGAATGTGCTTGTAGATGCTTTTGATTTCCTGCTTGGTGGAAAATCGTGCCGTACCATGCTGCCCATCGCCCACCGTGCGGGATTTAATTCCGTTGAGGGTGTAATAATGGGCTAAAAGAGAAAGGCCGCCGATGACGAGAAACATCACGGCGGCCGCTGCGAATAAGATGTAGACTTGGGATTGCATAGGGGAAACTCCTTTCGGTATGGGATATTTTGTGGTATCCTAAATCTAAAACATATGTGTTACATAAATCGGGATTTGAGGAGTTGATTATATTGTTGGTAATGAGAATTAATCGAATTTTGAAATTGGTTCAAATTACTTCCGGAGGAAATAGTTACACTTGTCCCACCCAAGAAATAAATGGCGAACTTTTCTTTATATTCAAAAAGAGTTTGCATAAGGTTATGGATTTCACATCTGAACATACAACAGAGTTTGTTTCCGTAGGCGGAAAAATTATCGACAGGAAGCTAAATAAATAAGCTCCACCTTTTTGTTACGCCATCCGCATTTCAAAGCCGCTCTGCCTTTGCTGCACCGCTTCCGTTAAATCATCATTCCAGTCCTTTCCCTGAGAAATCAGCCGCTCCGATTCATACCCCTGTTCCGCAAGCTGCTGTTTCAGCCGTTCGCTGGCCTTGTGTCCGGCTGCATCGTTATCCAAACATAGCGAGACCTTCTGGAGCTGCAGGTACTGCTCCAGCATCCACAGCATGGCCTGACCGCCAACGCCGCAAAGAGCTACATAGCTGTGCCGCTGCCAGTCCTGCGGATGCAGGGTGATGTAGGACAGCAGATCCACGGGTGCCTCAAAAACATATAAATGCTCGCTTTCGCCAAACCAGTGAAAGCTGTGGCGGGGGTCGCAGCCATCCACGTTGCCTTTAAACGCCTGCCCCAAGGTGTAAATCCCGCGCTTGTGGGCGTGACGGGCAACTCCGTTTTCATCTAAGCCCACAAACACGGCGTTATGGTATTCCTTCATGCCGTCCTTAGATTTTTCGCAGCTCTCATACAGGAGCTTTTGCTTTGCAAAGAAGCTGACCACCTCCCGGCCGATGTGCCGGGTTTTCACCAGATAGGCATAAACCCGCCGCATATCCGTATGCGCCGGTGGGAGTGCAAAGGGCTTTTTCGGCTCCGACTCCTTTTGCGAGGCGGGCCGATAGCTTTCGCCCTGCTCACCGCCCAGCAGCAGGGTCACGGCTTCCGGATACGAGCAACCGTAAAACTTCCGCACAAAGTCAATGGCATAGCCGCCGCTCTCCGCGGAGTGATCGTACCACTCATTTCCCCGGACGGTGATGCTGCGGTCGGAGGCCAGCCGCTTATCCCTGCCGCTGGGCAGGAGTCTTTCGCCGCGCCGCTGGAGAAAATCCGCTAAATCCACATTGTTGGCACGGTATTTCTGTTCATCTGTAAAATGCACATACACACCCATGGCGCACCTCCTATTGATGGCGATTGCCGATTCGATGAAAAAATGCCGCCCTTTTTACAGGACGGCATTGCTTTGGATACAAATTTTTCCGGACGGGTATCTGCCCGGTTTTCTTTTTCTGCTTTTTCATGGTGATCCTCCTGTCGTTTTTAGAGTGACATGGTCTGTTCGTGGTCGTCCCGCGCATGACCCTGCGCCTGCTTCTTCTCCCGGAGCCTGCGCAGGAGCTTGCGGTCGGTGCGCTGTCCAGGCGGTTTTAGGGGTGGGGCGTTATCTGCAAATACACGGCTCATGTGATGCAGAAGCCGTGTGCCCGCCAGCAGGACGGAGGGGTCTTTGAAATCGCCCATATGGTCAAGGAAAAACTGCGCGTAAACATTTCCCTGCGCCGCTGAAAGGGTAAACCAGCGGACGGCGGCCTCCTTGTCTTTCGGAACGTCTTTTCCCATCAGGTACAGCTTGCCAAGGGTGTACTGCGCATACTGGTTTCCCTGTTCAGCGGCGGCTGTCAAGAATTGCAGGGCAGCGGGAATATCCTTTTGCACATCTTCGCCCATGAGATACACCTTGCTCAGCCGGTATTGCGCATACTGATTTCCCTGTGCGGCGGAGCGTTTCAAGTATTCCAGTGCTTTGGGGATATCTTTGGGAACATCCTCTCCCTTGAGATAGAGAACGCCGAGGGCATATTCGGCAAATGGATTCTTTCGGTCGGCGGCAAAGGTCAGCCAGCGGATTGCGGCTTCCACATCCTTGAGGACGCCACCGCCGCCAAGGTACAGCTTGCCCAGCCGGTATGCCGCAAAGTCGTTGTTCTGCTCCGCCGACAGGGTGTAGAGCCGTACTGCCTCGGCCGTGTTCTGCGGAACGCGCTGTCCCTTTTCATAGAGCTTGCCAAGAAAATAGGCGGCGTAGGGATTTTCCGCCTCCACCGCCTGCTTGAGATAGCCGAGAGCTTTTTCCACCTCTGGTGGAGATGCTGTATCATCGGAGAGAATGAGCTTGGCGAGCTGGTAGCAGGCAAAAGGATTTCCCACCGTTGCCGCCTTTTCAAAGTATTCCTTAGCCTTGGCTTCATCCTTTTCCGTGCCTACGCCATTCAGAAGCATCCAGCCCAGCCGGTACTGGAGCTTATCGTCGTGCCCTTTTTCCTCCAGAGAGACAAAGCCGAGAAAGGCTTTCTTGAAGCGCTGGTCAGCGTCCGGCTGGTTTTTCACACAGCCGATTCCATCCCGCAGCATTTTCCCAAGCTCGAAGCTGGCATAGGGAAAGCTCTGGTCTGCCGAACGGGTATAGAGGTCAAAGGCGGTTTCATGATTTTGATCCACACCCTTGCCATGATAGTACAGACCGCCGAGGGAATACTGCGCATACTTATATTTTTCGTTTGCGGAAAGGGTGAGCCAGTCTGCCGCCTGCAGATCGTCCTGCTCGGCGCCAAGTCCTGCGGCGACCATTTTGCCGATGCGGTACTCGGTGTATTTCCAAGGTTTTGCTTCCTCGGCGGCATGAAATAGCGCAAGTGCCTTTTCGTACCAGCAATAGGCGGCATCTGCATCCGCTTCGCACCCAAGCCCATCGGCGGACATCCGGCCAAGGTCATACAGGGCAAGAGGGTTCTCCGCCCCGGCTTCTGCAAGGAAAAGTTCACGGGCCTTTTCAAAATCCTGCGGGATTCCGGCATCCTCATCGCCATGCAGATACTGCTTTGCCAGCTTGTATTCCTCCGTCCACCATGAGCCGGAGGATTTCTCTCCATCGGAGGACGGTATACGATTCGGCGGTTCAGAATCTTCCTCCGGCTCGGCGGGTGTGTTCTCCGGCGCAGGCTCCACAGAAGGTGTATTGTCATCCGGTTCGGCATCCGGCAGAGCGGTTTCCACCGATGCCGGTTCCTCAAAGGTTATGGTTCCGCTACCAAGGTTCAACGCCTCCTGAATAACCATGTTTCGGATGGGCTTGAAATCCTCACAGCGGGAAAGGGGCGGCGGATCGAAGGGTGTTTCGGTGTAGACGGCTTCGATTCTGCCCCTGACCTCCCACCACAGACGGTAGGCTTCTGCTATGCGGCTGTCCTTGGCAAGCTCATCCACGATTTCATCCACCACATTTTTCAGGTCCGCTTTCAGATAGCCGTACTGCTTTTTTTCGCTGACCGTTTGCAGACGTTCGGCAAGGTATGTGAGGAGCTGCTCCATGCGCCCGCTGACCAAAACGCCGCCCTTCATCTGGCGGATCAGTTCCCCCATAGCTTCGGCGGCCTGTTCCTTCAACTCATCCCGCCGCTGGGTCTTTTCACCATAAAGCGGGATGAGCTCCTGACGGAAAATCTCATTTGCCAGAGAGGACTTCATTTTGCGGATACCCTGTTTGGTGAGGTAGCCCTCTCTGGGATCGGTGCTGTAGCAGATCATGTGAATATGCGGATGATGCGATTCATTGTGAAACGCCGCGTACCATTTCAGGTGATCGGGGTGGATTTTCAGATTCTCCGCCAGCTCCATTGCCTTGGCGGAAAGCAGTGCCTTCCACGCACGGGCGCTGTCATAGCCCAGCCGGGCGGCATCCTCCCGGCGCAGGGAAATAATCGGAGTCCATACATTTCCGGTGTGGGTGGCTACTTCCTCCGCCACCTGAGACAAGACCAGCGGCGCATCCCCGGCTGTAAACAGGCCGTGGCTGTCGAACTTTTCAACGCGAGGACGGTTTGCGATGTAATCCAGATACTTTTCCCGATCTCCGATTTTATCAAGATGCTGTTCCAGAGCGATGGTGATGAATTCCGAAGCGTTTTCCCGGTTTGGATTTGCGAGATAGTCCTCGTACTCAAACATTTCTTTGGCGTCGGGAAATTCCCGAAGAATTTCGCCTATGAGCGTTTGCTGTTTTTGGGTGGAGTGCCAGAGCTCATGACCGCTCTTTATTTTTTCTACGCCGTCACGGGTAGCGATATATTTGACGAGGTTATTCAGATGGGCGGCTGTTTTTTCACTGCCGCCCTTAAGGTAACCGTTCTTGACGATAATGCGCGCCATTATTCATCATCCGCTCTGCTTTGAAATTCCACCGCATCATCCAGCCGGATTTTTCCTTTGGTCTTTTTCACCTCGGCAACACATCGGCCGCGAAGCCGAATCAGTTCCTCATCCGAGACATCCAGCGTAGTCGCCAGCAGATGCATCATCATGCTGATTTCCACTGAGAGGCGAAAAAGATTGCCTGCCACCCGGTTCTCCGTTTTCTGCAAGGTTCCCTCTATGGAGGAAAGCAGTGCCTTGGAAAGATAGGAGGAGGTGTCCTCCGTCCCAAGGTAGCCCATGTAAAAGCAGAGCGCTTTTTCAATAAACTCGCTTCGGCTCTTGCAGTTATCCTGTATGAGCCAGCCGTCCAGCCGCTCCATGGTTTCTGGATACAGCCAGACAGCCGTTCGTTCCTTGTTGTTTTTCATGTGAAATCCTCCATTTCGTGCGTGTACACCTGCGAGGTGACCGTGTAAATTCCTTTGTTTCCCTCTGCTTTCGCAGTTTCCGACCACCTTGACCGTGACAAATCCCCAATCCGACCACCTCATGGGAAAGTGCGAAAAACGCCCAGCACTGCTGGGCGAAGTGGGCGGCGGGCGGTCGCTTGCGACCACCCGCCTTTCTCCTGCTCTTTTTTCGACCGTGGAGACTGCTGGATTTGGGGTGCAGAGAGCCTTTTCCCAACGCTCGCACAAAGCCCTCACGTTGCCGTTTAGAGTGGGATGGGTGCATGGATGCCACACCGCCTGTCAAAGCGGCACACAGGGGCGAACAGGGGGCAACGCTGGGGGACGGGCATGCGCCTTAATGTGCCGCCCTGTCCTGTGTGCCATCAGCGGCAGGAGCAGATTTCTCTTTTTCTTTTTGCTTTTTGGGCGAAGCGGTGGCGGGAGCATCCTCGCAGCCCTCGTCAATATATTCCCGGACGGAAGACGGAACGTATTTTTCATAGAGCTTCTGCAAGGAATCGCAGAGCTCCTGTGTGAGATCCGCATCCTTTTTCTCCATGTAGCGTTTCACCGCACGGAGCTTTTCGCCGTCCATTTGCACGGTAATGCTTTCTTTTTTCATGCTGAGTGTCCTCCTTAAAATCGAAATCCCATAAAGGTGAAGCCGGGTTCCAGCTCCGGTTCCTGCCCGGTGAATTCGGGAATGTCAGCAAAAAGCTGGCTGTATTCCGCGACCTTACTCTTGCCGAGCGAGGTAAAGTTGCCGTCATAGGTGGTGTCGCAGACAAAAAACGGACCGCAGATAATGTCCGCGCCCAGCCGCCTGTTGGGCGGCATTCCGTTTATTTTGCCTTCCTCATTGCAGACGGCAACGCAGCCGTTGGGAAAGCTGATGCATTCAATCAGGCCGCCCACCTCCGCCTGCAGGCTGGCAAGGTCATTTTGAATTTCCTTGACATGGGGCGCCTGCCCCGGCTCAATTTTGAGTACCTTAATCTTGTTCTCACGCATAAAATCAGCCCTTCCTTCTTAAATTTATGGTAGATAATTTCTCGGATTTTGCTTCACACCGTTCACCCGCACCTCAAAGTGCAGATGGTTTCCGGTGCTGCGCCCGGTGGAACCCACCTTGGCAACGGTTTCCCCGGCTTTCACGGTTTGCCCCTCACGGACGAGAATCTCAGAGCAGTGACCGTATAAGGTGACCAGCCCGCCGCCGTGGTCAATGGTGAGATAATAGCCGTAGCCGGTGCTGCCATAGACTACGGTTTTCACTGTTCCCGCCTGTGCCGCACGGATGGAGGTGCCTTTCGATGCGCCGAGATCAATACCGGAATGCCCCGCCCACTCGCCGGTGAGCGGGTCCGTCCTGCCGCCGAATTCAGAGGTCACCATGGAGCGCCAGTTCTTACCCAGCGGAGAAATCAAGCCGGAGGCGGAGGCTTCCGGCGCTTCCGCGTAGGGTCTTGCGTACAGCACCTGCTTGCCGGAATCGAACAAATCCCGGTAGACGACCTGTCCTTTCGAGGAGGATGCGTCCACCACCTTGCCGTCCCCGGCGTAGATGCCAACGTGGGTAATGTTCATGAAGCGGTCGTTGGGCTTGTGGCTCCAGAACACCAAATCTCCGGGAGCAAGGCTGGATTTTGGAATCGTCAGCCCGTTGTCCACGCAGTATTTGCCCTGCGCCGCAGCCGTGCCAGGCAGATTTACCCCCAGCTTTTTGTACACCCACTGTACAAGATAGCTGCAGTCGGTGTAGCTGCCCTGTCCTCGAAGCTCCTGCGAATACGGGTCTCCAAGGCGGGAAAGCCCCAGCCGGACAGCCTGTGCACCCGCTTCTCCGACAGGCAAATCGGAATAAAAACCGTCCATCTGATCCGGCGTCCAGTCCTCCCACAGCCCGGAATTGTCATCTTCCATGGGCGCGCCGGTGCCATATCGGGCGCGGTAATAGATTTCATTGGCGTTGGCCTGATCCTCATAAGTGACGGCTCTGCCGAACAGCGCGCGGATGTTGTTGTAGACAGCGGGCAGAGAGGTGATGGGTACGGCTACGGTATAGGTTTCTTCCGAGGTGGTGCCGTCGCCGTTCTCCACGGTGCGGGTGCGTTCCTCATACGTCACAAAGCAGTCCACATAGCGCCGGTGTTCCAGTCGGGAGGGGGACGCTGCGCCGAAGAACAGAGAATAAAAAATTGCCTTGACCCGGTAATTGTCAAGGCTGTCGCCGTCCTCCATCTCTGCGTTCACGTTATCGATGGCATTGTCTATGAGGGTGAAGCTCTGGCGCATATCCCCGATGTATTCCCGGTACTCCGCAGGCATACTCGCCGGAATGACACCGCCGTGAAAGCACAGCTCCACGGCGGTGTTGTTGTGGTTTGTGGTGCCGGAAAGCAAGGAGCAGACCAGCACGACGACCAAAATCAGCGGGGACAGGACGGCGGCAATGATCCAGCAGATGGTTTTCCGGGTGCGTTCATCCGAGAGCGCGGTAGCGGCGGCTTTTACAACAGCTGCGATGGTTGCGGGATCTGCCATGCCGTCACCACCATTTCAGACCGCCAAAGCCGAATAGACTCTGCTGTTCCGGCTCCGGCTCACTTGCCATGAGCTGCTCGGTATAGTCCACCGCCTGCTCCAGAACAGCGGTGTCAAAGCCCGCGGTTTTGTAGCCCTCACGGATGGTGTTGTAGTAATAGTCCGAGGGATACCCCAAGCGATGCCCCGGCGTCATCACATAGACCATGGCGGACACCGACTGTCCATCCAGTGGCAGTTCCATCAGTTCCTTGTCATAGAACCGGGGAAAGCCCTCATAAACATCCAGCGCCGCTTCATCCTTCGGCGTGATCTTCCACAGCAAAACAGGGACGGAGGAACCCTCGCAGGGCTCAATGGTGGCAACGGCTCCGTTTCGGCCGCCCCGGAACACAAGGGCATAATCCTTGATTTCGGATGCCCCCACCACCTTGGCGGATGGGCACCGGTGCGCCATCTGCGGCAGATTAAGATTGCTGCCATAGGCGATATACAGTTTGCTTTTCATACGTTCTCCCTTCTACATGGACATAGTAAAAGCGGGGGACTGCTCGTCCTCCGCTTCCATAATAGGTTCCGGCACCGCTTCTTCCGGGGGAGCCTGTGTCTGCTGACGCTCCGCCTCCCGCTTCTGACGCAGCCGTTCCTTTTGCCTTTGGGCCTGTGCCGGGTCTTTCCACGCGATGCAGCCCTCCAGATGATCCAGCAGATGCTTACGGGCGGTTTTAAACTCGTCCCCGATCATACCGAGGCGCAGAAGCCAAACACGGAAAGTATATTTTTCATTGCTGGACTGTGTTTTCGTAGGACTTGCCGACCGCTGGTTGAGCGCCTGCGCGGTCATGGCAAGACAGAACTGGATGTACGCCTTGATTTTTCCGGCGTGCAGCTCTCCGTTGAACGCCCGGAATTCCACCGTACCCTTTTGGAACACACTGTGCAGATTCAGGCAGTGGTAGCGGCTATGGTGGTAATGCTCCCGGCTGCCGTCCCCGCCGTTATACCAGAGGCTTTTCAGCCGGTCGAGGGTGGCGGGCTTCTGCCGGTTGAGCCGCTCTAAAAAAGCGGGGTCAATCTTCTGGCAGTAGTGGCTTTCCCTCCCACGCGAGACCTTCAGCGCCTTGTAAATCATATCCTCCTTGGCCGCCATGATGTTGACCAGATTACGGAGGTGGGGTGCGTCAAAGGGCGCGGCATTGATATGAATGTGGATGCCACAGGAGGAATTCACAAACGCACCGGCCTCCCGGAGCCTGCGGATCAGCTCCTGCACCGTTTCGATATCCCCGTACTGGCAGATGGGGCTGACCAGCTCCACGCTGTAGTTCCGGTCGGCGCTGACCTTCCTGCGGCCCTCCTTCCGCTGGCAGTCCAGACTGCCGTCGCTCATGACCTTCCATTTGCGGCCGGTGGTATCCCTTGCGAAATAGGTGTCATAGAAGCTGCCCTCATATTCTTTTGTGGTGCCGAAATATTCGGCAATGACCTCGGCAGCGCGGCTTCTGGTAAGCCCGGTCATTTCAATTTCAATCCCGAAATCCTGACCCTGTATCTCCATTTACTCACTGCCTTTACCATATCCTGTGCTGCAGGGTCAGGTCTTTTTCCTGAGACAGCCCCGCCAGCTCCGCCGCAGAGTTGATGAAGCCGCACAGCCGTTCCCTGCGCCAGGTATCAATGAGATACCGCCCGCATTCCTCGTTGAGCGCATTGATTTTCAGCACCGTATCCCGCACACACTCTGAAACGGCGGCGGGATCACCCTGCGCCAAGGTGAGGTCGTCAATGTAGTCATCCAGAATCTGCCCCATGACAGACACATCCTCCGGGGTATAGTGGTAGCTCCCGGCGTAGGGATCGGGGTATTCCTTGCCATCCATGCAGCACCGGAGCTGCTCCAAAATGGCGGGGCGCTCGTCGCAATCCGCTTTCTGGTATTTCTCCATAAACGCTAAAAGATCCGCCTCCCGATTGGGTGTGTAGCGGATGAAGGACAGCATATCTTCGAGGAGTCCTGATTTGTTTTCTTTCTGCTGTTGCAGTCTGTTCATGATTTTTCTCCTTTCCATGTTATCTGCCGCCCGCCGTTCCGAACAATTTCTCCTTATATGCCGGAGCGTGAACCGCGAGGTTATACCGCTCAATGCCGCATTTGTAGAGGCAGACACCGCGCTGGGGAAAGCGGATCAGGTTGTATTCGCTTTCTTCCAGCTGGAGGGAGTCGATATAGAACCGCTTGTCGATGTTGCCTGCGTTGAACAGAAACGCATGAGACGGAATGGAAAACAGCGGCTTGGTCAATTCGCGGATGTGCTCAATATTGAAGTCCTCCAAGTTCTGTGACGAAAGAATAACCGCCGATTCCTTCTTGCGCACACGCTTCATGAAATTGCGGATGTATTCAATGGCTGTCAGGTTCGTGAGGAACAGATACAACTCGTCAATGGAGGCGGCGGTGTTCCCCTCGGTCAGAAGCTTGTCGCTCATGAAGGACAGAACATTGAACAGCAGGGCGTTTTTCACGTTCCGACTGGCCTGGAGCAAGCCTTTTACTCCGAACACAATAAAGCGGTCGGAGGTTACGTTGGTGTGGCCGTTGAAAAACTGACTTTCCGCGCCCATGCACATGGAGTGAAGCCCCAGCAGGATTTCCTGCAAAAGCTCCGGCGGGTAGAGCTGGTATTTGGTTTTGTCGTAGCCCTTGTACTCGGCTTCAATCAGGGCATAGAGGTCGGACAAAATGGGGTAGTCCGTGGCGGCAAGGCTCTTGAAATCGGTGCGGTCGCTGATTCCGAACTGTTCGTACAGCTTGCCCAGCATGATTTCAATGGCGTCAATGTGGCGGTCGGAAAAATCTTTGTAGCACCGGAAGAAATCCTTGAGAAAGCTGATGTGCTGACTGAGCTTGGTGGACTGGCGGAACGCCTGGGGCGCGTCGGTGTCCTCCGGGCTGCCGCCCTCGTCCCATGTTTTCGGCTCCAGCGGGTTGATCCGGTACCGGCCCGACATGAGATCAATGAAACAGCCGCCGAGGTTTTCCGCCAGCTCCACATATTCGTGCTCTGGATCAAGGCACAGAACCGACTTGCCCGATTCGAGGATATTGCAGAGAATGAGCTTTAACAGGTAGCTCTTGCCTTGGCCGGAGTTACCGAGTATCAGGACATTGGCGTTGGTTTTGTCATCGTCGCGCTTGTCAAAATCCGCAATGATATTGGAGCCGAACTTATCCCTGCCGAGGTAAAAGCCGTGAGGGTCGGTCTTACCGCTGTAGTTGAAAGGATAGAGGTTTGCCACGGAGCTTGCGGGCAGCACCCGTTCAAACTGGCTGGCGAACACATTCCAGCCAGCGGGGCCTACGGCGAGAAAACCCTCCCGCTGGCGCAGCATGAGCCGGTCCACATTGAGCTTGGAGCGCACCAGCTCGGTGAGCACATCGGTCTGGAGCAGCTTCAGCGCATCGGAATCGTGAGCGGTCAGCTCGATAAAAACAGCGCAGTGCAGAAGCGGCTCCCGATTCCGGTGCATGGAGGAGACCAGCGTCACTACATCCTGCAGATTGCTTTCGGCGGTGACGGTCTGCTGGAGATCGTTGGTACTGCTCTTATCCATGCGATTTTTGTTGGCGGCATTGTGGATGATCTTCTTTTCCTCGGCCGCCGTTACCTGACGGGTGTAGATGCGCAGGGTCACGCCGTCCTTTTCTCCGAGGTGGCGCAGGATGGCCTGTTCCTCGGTAGCTGTGGGATATTCCCGCAGCACCCACACACAGCGGTAGGTGTTGCCGCATATGAAGTGGTCGGTGTTGAATTTGATGATGCCCGGAGCGATCATGTCAAGGAAATCCTTGATTTTTGCATCCTCCTGCGGCACTGATTTTTCTCTTTTTCTGTTTTTACTCACCGAAAATCACCCACCTTTCTCCGTCATAATCCTCGTATTGTTCCGTTGTGACATTCTGCTCATAATAGACACCCAGCAGGCGCTTGATGTCCGATTCACCCGCCTTGCGCACCGTGAAGCCCTGATCCTTAAGGCTCTTTTCGATGCGGGAGAGGTAGGGCTGAACATCGCGTTCCTTTTCATTTCTCAGCCGGATGATGATTAGAAATTCCCTTGCCGTTGCCATCTGCACCTGCATACGGTCAAGGGCGGTCTGATCCTGTGCCAGCAGTTTTCGGATGACAGGATTCTGCTCGGCATCCATTCTTGCTTTGAGATAACTCTTATTGTCCTCGAAGTTTTCCCGGCTGTTCAGGCACAGCATTTCAATTTCAGCAATGCCCTTGAGAACATTCATAAGAGCGTAGATTCTTGCCCCCACGCTGCTCTCAGACAAAACACTGATATTGGTCGGTTTAATCATAAAAAACACCAGCTCACCGTGGGGCGTTACAAGGCTGTGGGCGGTGATGCCATCAATGCCCATGAGCTGGCGGGTGGAGGCTTTTTCTCTGGCCTCCTGTTTCTTTTTTCTGTTCATATTCATCCCCTCCATTCGTAGGTCTGCTGCTTGCCAAAGAAGAAAGCGACGGCGTAGCGGATAAAGTCAAGGATGCTCACATCCTCGAAGCGGATGGATAAAAAGGCATAGACCGCCGTCAGAACAATGGGCGGCAGCCAGCCCAGCCGGGAGAGGGCAAAGACAGAAATCAGGCATTCGATGCCGATGATTCCGATGTCCCGCAGATCCCACAGCCACAGGGTCGCCTTTGATTTTAAGTTGTCGGGGTAGATGTACATCGGGGTGATCCCTCCTGTTCCTCATAGATTTTTCGTAAAAAATAAGCGATGCCTCGGAGGACAAAGTCCACGCAGGGTATCGCCACACTATTTCCAAGAGCTTTATACCGGGCGCTGTCAGATGCCCCCGGAATTAGCGTCCAGCCATCGGGAAAACCTTGGAGCCGTTCACATTCCAGAGGGGTAAGCCTGCGGATGAGGTTGCGCCTTTCCACAATGCATTTGTTCTGACTGACATACTGGCTGCCGATGCCTTTCTCATCTCCACGGCAAAGCGCGCCCACCACCTCTTGGTATGGCTCACACACTGCGTGCCGGTCGCTGGTTGTAATGGTGTAGCTGATGTCCGGCTGACAGCCGAGGCCGTTGCCGCCGTTTTCCGGCTCCCGGTCGATGGTGTTTCCGGCAATGCAGATGGTTTCCTGCAAAATAGCAATGCCGCCTTGGTTCTTGCTGGGATCGGGGCTGGTTGTGTCAATGGTTCTGGCAACCTCCGTTTCCCGGCATCCCGAATGGGGATTTGCTGATTTCATGCTGTTGGATTCCTTGGAATCCAGCGAAAAGGCAACGGCACTGCCCACCAGCGGAACATTATTGCCGCCTGTTCCCATCCGGGCGGACATGGTGGGCGCTACTGCATGGGGGCCGGTGTAGCGGCTGTCAATGCCGTGATTTTCAAATAATACCGGCTGATTATTGCCACTCATCCCGGCACTTGCCGTAATGGTCGGGCAGATGCCCTCGCCAATTTCAGCGCCGCCCTGCTGGGTCGCCATGACCAGCGGCTGATTGTTCCCGCCCTGCCCGAAGCCTGCGGATACTGTCTGCGACACATCCACCGGTCCGGTAAAGCGGGAATCTTGTGCGTGGTTGTCAAACACCAGCGGCTGGTGTCCATGCTCCTGTGCGCGGAGGGTGCCGGTGATATCCTCGGTACAGTGCATCTGACTGCCGCCCTGATCGTTGAGGCACAGTACCGATGGGGCCGTGCCGGTTTTAATGGTGGGTGAGCACTCCGCCTGATAGCCGATTCCTCTCGCATCGGCGCTGGCATTTCCGCAGAAGCCCGCGGTAAGCACACAGGGATAGCCCTGTCCGGCCTGCCCACCGCCGCCGGTAATAGAGGTGTGTACCTCCGGTGAGAGAAAGCAGTCGCCGTCACCCTTGCTGACAACGCCTGCCGCAAACAGAAGCCCTGCCGGGTTTCTTCCCCCGCCGCCGTCCGCACCGGCAAGAGTCGGCGCCACACCCTCCGGCGTGAACACACGGCTTTGCTGGGTATCCCAGCCGTTCAGACAGTTTGGCTGAGATACAAGGGGAGGATGCCCGCCCATACCGGCGCGCAGCGTGGACGCCACATCCTCGGTGACATCCATCCGTTCGCCGCCCTGATCGTTTAAGCACAACAGCGGTTCTGCCACAAAGGTCTGCTGTTTCATCCCCGGCTGAGCCTGTACTGCCCCTGCAATATCGTGCAAATCCCGCACTTCATCACGTTGGTTGGCGGCGAAAGCAATGGGTATTCTTTCTTCTGTCTGAATATATCCGTGCCCACCGCCTTCACCACTATAGAGGGCGGGCCATGTTCCGGTTTCTTCAAAAATGCGGCGGCTCTGTACATCCCATGGGGTCAGGCAAGCCCCGCCTGTATCATCAGTGCGTCCCTGAGCTGGGGCGGCAGCTCCTTGCCGCGGGCCTCCGCTCTGCGCAATATCCCCAAACAGGCTGTCTTGCTTAAATAGTATTTCGGGTGCGGTCGTGCCTCCAAAATCTGCGACAAGGAAGATGCGACGGCGGCGCTGGGCGACTCCCCAGAATTGAGCGTCCATGACTCTCCAAGCCAGGCTGAATTCATTTCCCAAAAGGACAGCCCCAGCAGATTCCCAGCGCCCGGACTCAGGTCGAGGCACATCACAGGCACTGTACTTAATGCGGACGATCTCCTCAATGACCGCCCGGAAGTCCTCCCCCTCTGCGGAGCTGAAGGCTCCGGGGACATTCTCCCAAACGAGGTATCGAGGTCGAACAAGGTGAGCTGGTACGTTTCGTTGCTCATCGGATTTTCTCATCTCCTTCGCAATGCGTGTCTGCTCCATAAACAGGCCGGAACGCTCACCCGCCAAGCCCCGGCGCTGGCCAGCGACCGATAAATCTTGACACGGGCTGCCGCCGCAAATGACGTCCACAGGCGGCAATTTCGCTCCGTCCAGCTTTGTAATATCCCCGACATGGAGCATTTCGGGGAATCGGATTTTCGTCACTTCAATGGGAAAGGCTTCGATTTCACTGGCCCATACGGGAGTGATACCGTTGCGGATAGCCGCCAATGGAAAACCTCCGATCCCATCGAAGAGGCTCCCCATCGTCATCATCAGGCCATCCTCATCGCCTGCTGGGGAGCTTCGGCCGGTTCGGTGCCTTTGGCTCTGCCGATGGCAAAGCCGTTTTCCTGTTCCATCACCCGGCGAACCGGGATTCCGATTCTGACCGCTTCCTCGATTTCAAGGTGCATTCCATAGGAGATGCGGTCGCCGTAGCACCACAACTCGTCACAGCGGGGCAGCATGGCAAGTCCCATATCCAGACCCGCCTGACGCTCCTGCGGATTGGAATCATCAAGGAGCTGCGGATATAACAGATGGGGCGCAAAAAAAGCGTGCCCCTCGTTCATCACATGGCGGCACGCTTTCCTGGCAAATGCGGTGTTCTGTTCGATGTCCCCGGCATAAGGGGACGCCACATAGATTAATTTCATAGGCTTTTCCTTTCTGTGCTTATTTCGGCGCTACCGCCTGTACGATGGTGCGGGTGGTGTTGACGGCAGCCTGTGCGGTATACACGGCGCTCATCACGTTGGCCTTTGTACTGGTATCCAGCCCGAAGGCTCCGGCAATTCGCGGTACTTCTCCTGCGGCCAGCATCAGACCAAGCCCCAGCAGAGCGTGGGTTCGCAGCACCATAAGCCCCGCCGCAAGGATGGTTGCCTGCAAAAATGTGGTGAGGCACAGACCGATGATCTGCTTGCACCACTGTGTAAAACCGTCGATGTAGCCGCGGGGAACGGAAAACATATACAGGCTGCCCACGGCAATCTGTATGAGCAGGATGCCGCCGCGCTTCAGGTTGGCAAAGAACACCTTAATGACCGCGTACCCCATCATGATGATCATAAAGAGCAGCAGGATGGGGCTTGTAATGACAGCCAGCCCTCCGAACACGCCGGAGCCCATGGCGCCAACCATATCCGGTGAGCTGCCAAGCTCGGAAATGATGTTCCCGGCAAGGTCGCCAAAGCTGGTTCCATAGCCGGTGATCCCCGCCGTGAGGCTGCTCTGGAGATTGACCGAGAGCTTGAACAGCTCCACCGGCACGATGGTAAAAAGGGACACCGCCATAAAGCCCTTAATGGCGTTTAAGGCGGTGTCCTTGATGCTGCCCCGGCCGTGCTGGTACTCGATGCCGGTTTCAAACGCCGACACCACCAGCCCGGTTCCATACAGCGCCCAAGCCAGATAGGAAAAAAACAGGACGATGGACTGCACCCAGCTCATTTCGAACAGCTCCACGCCCATATTTCCCATCTGTGCAAAAAAATCGGCCAGAAAACCGACCACCTGTCCGTAGAGCCATTCGATGATCTGATCCATCACGGTTCCAAGGACAAAGTCCCATATGAACATTGGATTCTCACCCCTTTCTGTGGAAATAAAAAAGGCACACCATGCAATAAAATGCGGTGTGCCTGCATATCTGTCTGAACGGATTTCTGACAGGGTGCTAACATTTAGAAAACTTCAGAAACGACTTGACAATCCGTCCGGTCAGAGCTTCAATACCACACAACGGTGGCCGCCGAAATAAGGAAAAGGAGGTCTATTGTGTGGCAGATTACAAAAAAATGTATGATTCGCTGTTTAACGATGTGACGGATGCCATCTCGCTGCTTCAGCGTGCGCAGCAAAAGACGGAGGAGCTTTTTATCTCCGGTGATGACGGCGTTATTGTGGAACTCAAAAGAGATTCAGAGCCCGACGGCAACGATAAATAGCATAGCCCGTTTACAAAAAGCAAGGAGAGCGGTTCTGCCGCCCTCCTTGTTTTGCTGCTGCAAACGTCTTTTGGGGGAAATAAAAAAGGCACACCGTGGGTTCATTCACAGTGCGCCTTGGAGAATAGTTGCAACTCGCTGCCGACAGGGGTTTCAGACTATACCGCAATCGTTTCCATGTGTTCAAAGTCAATGACCACATCCGCTTGGTCAAAGGTGATTTCGAACAGGATAAGCGCAGGAAGTACATCAGGGATGCTCATAATGTATTCCGGCAGCTTCAATAGAAACTGATCCTTGATGGCTTCCACCGAAACAGAGCTTTTCCGAACAATCCCATTCCTGACCCGAACGTGTTCTTCTCCACTTTCCGGAATCGTTGTGAATGCAGCATGAGGATTTTTCTCAAACTCCGCAACCTTTTGGTTGTCGCTAAAGGTGGAGAAATACAGGGCTTTCGTCTCTGCATCATAATAAAAATTGACGATGCGTACATTGGGCGCTCCGTCTGCCGCTGTAGCCAGCGCCATGGCTGTTTGTGTTTGCATCATGCGCTCAAATTCTTTTCTATAATCCATTTGTTATTTCGTCTCCTTCTTTTTAGGCATAGGCAATTGTGTAGCTGCTTATTTGGTAAAGGAACCAATTTCAATTAAGTTGCCCTCTGGATCTGCAACATAGCAAGTCCGCTGTCCCCACGGCTCTGTTGTAGGTTCTAAGACCGGCACGGCACCGTTTGACACAACCCGCTTAAAGGTATCATCTACTGCGGCATAGTTTTCTACACCCATCGCAATTTCATAATGGCCATGGATGCCATTCGCATAAGAAAACGACCTTTTTGCCATCTGCTCAAAATCTGTTCTGCGATAAAGTAAAAACAAAGTGCCATCTTTCACCAGATAGACATTGCTGGAATCTTCTTCCTCCTTGATTTCAAACCCAAGAACATCACGGTAAAAACGCACCATAGTCGGCATATCTTTCACGAAAATTCCGAAGCCTTCTAATTTCATACGTTCCCCCCCCTTACTTCAGAGCAATGTAGATATCAATATCACAGTTTTCCGGGTCGGCATTTCGGTATTCCTCGAAATCGCCTGTAAAGCTGCGGTCTAAATCCGTCTGCCAAATCTCTCCCCATGAGTCAGAGACGGCCTTTTCCATATGCCCATGCACAGAGAATTTTGCGTATTTTCCGGCAGGGATTGTTTTTACGGTCAGTTCAGGATTTTCTGCCTTGGAAACCTCATTACCCGCTGTTACACAGTACCCATCGGCCGTATAATCGGAATACAGCCCAATGGCGTACTCGTTTACCTTGTTTTTTATCACGGCATTGATGCCGCCTTGGTATAACTTCTCCCAAAGCCCGCCAATGATTTTCCCCATTTCAGGGTCGCTGTTGCTGGTCGCAGCACTTACCCCAACAATAATCTTTTCCTCTAAATGCACAACTTCGTAGTTCATTTGATCGTCCTCCTTGTCTTTGATACTATCATCATAGCAAAGACCAATTGACAGCAGCGTGTCATATTATAAATATTGTGCCAGTGTTTTTTGCAGCTTATCCTTGATTTGCAGGCGGATATCCTCCGGTTCTATGATCTCACAATCCTCACCAAAGGTCGCAAGATATTGATAGACCCAATCGCCTCTGGGCATGGTGAGCGTCGCAATGAAATCACCGCTGGGAAGCGTTTTGTATTGTGAAAATTCATCATAGACACGATACGCCATTTTCTTTGACAGCTTCAGTGTGATTGTCACGAAATCATCTTGAAATATTTTTGTGCCTTCAAATATCTTCGCGGAGGCAGTGCGTTCAAAGCGCTCGTCAAGCAGCTTCAATTCTTTCATGCGCCGCAGTTTGAAAAACCGATAATCTTGACGCACTGTGCAGAAAGCATAAAGATACCAGCTCTGTCCCTTAAAGCAGAGTTTCATGGGTTCTGCTGTGCGCTGCGTGCTGCCCTCACTGCTGTGATACTGAAACGCCACTTTTTTCTTTCCGAGAATGGCGCTTTTCAGCAGGCTGAACAGCTGCGCTTCCTCATCGGCGTTTGCCCAGCCGGAGAAATCAACTTCAACCCAATCGGCGCTGGTGTTTCCAAATAGGGAGGACAGCTTTTGCACCGCAGTATTGGTTTGCTCCAAGTTGACCGCATCTACTGCGTGAAGTGCAGCGAGAATATCTGACTTTTCGCCATCGGTCAGGACAGTTTTATTGAGAACGAAGTCAGGGAGCAGTGAAATTCCACCACCCTTGCCCTTGGTCATATAAATGGGTATTCCCGCCGAGGATAGAAGCTCTACATCCCGGTAAATCGTGCGGGGTGAAACCTCAAAGTGTGTTGCGAGCTCCCCGGCGGTCATACTTTTTTTGTTCAGCAATAGATAAACCATTTCGAATAGCCTGTTAATCTGCATATTATCACCTCTACTGCTTTTATTATAAGATGATAATATGACATCTACAAGACATATTAAAGCAACGAAACATTATTTGTTCCACTACATCCCCAAAATCGTCCAGAGTATCCTTGCAAAAGGATGGCGAACGGACTTTTTCATAGTATCTGTGTCCTTTCCATTGTTCATATTTGTTTAATTGAAAGTTCCGCTTTACTATGGTAAACTCACTTTATATATCTGCCGTGTAAAACTTTTGTGAAACGGTAGCATGGGAAATTAACGCTCGGTGAGCAAGTTTTATATAATTTATATAATGTGTGAGGTGGTGCAATAAATGTTTAATGAAATTTGTATCTATGAGGCAAAGATTGAAAAGCAAGAGGAAATTGAGCAACTTATGAAAGAGGTTGCCGCCTTTTATATGGAGCAGGATGGTGTTATTGAAGTTAGATATATCAAACGCACCCACCGCCAAACAGATTTTAATGCCGTTAAAGAAGGGGCATTGCCTGTTCGCCTCACACGCAATGTAGGCAAAGTCACTTATGTTTTACATTGGACTGTTAGAGATGAAGAAACTCACGCAAGGGTGTCAAAGTTAGGGTTAGAGCATTTTTACAAGCGATGGAACAGATGCTTAACCACTATGCCAAAAATTATTTTGGGTGAAAACATTGTGTAAGGGTATGAGCACACCCTCTGTTAGTAGTTTAACTTCACCTACACAATAAAATCTGACTTATCACGAATTTGAGCCGTTGCATCTTACTTGACGCAACGGCTCTTGCTTTGTCTACATGCCAAGAATAGTCCAGAGTATCCTTGCATTAGGTCGGTGAACGGATTTTAATTTTCATAAACAGCGCTTCCTTTCATATTGACATTTTTTGATGTGAAGCATATACTATATCATATCAAGATAATTTGATGTGAGGTGATAAACGTTGGAGCTTACTCCGGAGAAGAACGCTAATGTATTTAAGGCATTTTGCGATGAAAAGCGGCTTGCCATTTTGGAACTGCTGCGCAGCGGTGAAAAATGCGCCTGCGTGCTCATTGATCAAATGGAAATCGGTCAGTCCTCCTTGTCCTATCACATGAAGATTTTATGTGAATCGGGTATTGTCGAAAGCAGACAGGAAGGCAAATGGACACATTATAAAATCAGTGAACAGGGCAGCCACGAGGCCATGCTCCTGTTAAAAGCAATTACCACCCCCAATGCAACCGCTGAAGATACTCGTTGTTGCAATCAATAACGGCCATCTGATGGAAGATGGCTTTTATTCGGCACAACATATCAAGTTT
The DNA here is from genome assembly GCF_052443335.1 of Caproiciproducens lactatisolvens. Taxonomy (NCBI): domain Bacteria; kingdom Bacillati; phylum Bacillota; class Clostridia; order Eubacteriales; family Acutalibacteraceae; genus Caproiciproducens; species Caproiciproducens lactatisolvens. Next base: position 221,799 of record NZ_CP195750.1, read on the forward strand.
TTTTGATATGACTATTGAATTTAAGAAAGAGAGGCGCTTACCCTATGGAGATCCTTCAAAATACGTGGCTGTTCTTTCAAGACCAAGTGCTTGGAATGAAATGGCTCAACGCCCTAATCGGTAATCTGCTCTCGTTGTTCGGTCTTGATGTAACAGGACGAATTGGTGGCAGCGTTCAATTCTTTATCTATGATGTACTAAAAATCACCGTACTGCTCTGCGTGCTGATTTTCATCATCTCGTACATTCAAAGCTACTTCCCGCCGGAACGAAGCAAGAAAATTATGAGCCGCTTTCACGGCGTGTGGGCAAATATCATGGCAGCACTGCTTGGCACGGTAACGCCTTTTTGCTCTTGCTCCTCCATACCTCTGTTCATTGGATTTACCAGTGCCGGACTGCCCCTTGGCGTGACTTTTTCCTTTCTGATTTCCTCACCCATGGTAGACCTCGGGTCGCTCGTTCTGCTCATGAGCATCTTTGGCACAAAGGTCGCTATCGTCTATGTCGTTGTGGGCCTGGTTATCGCGGTCGTTGGCGGTACGCTGATTGAAAAACTTCACATGGAAAACTATGTGGAAGAATTCATTCGCTCGGCAAGCGGCGTAGATTTTGAATCGCCTGACTTAACCCGCAAAGAGCGTGTCATTTACGCCAAGGATCAGGTGGTGTCAACCTTCAAAAAAGTTCTGCCGTACATTCTGGTTGGCGTGGGCATCGGAGCTATCATCCACAACTGGATTCCTGAAAGCTGGATTGAGATGGTGCTTGGCAGCAATAATCCTTTTGGGGTAGTGCTGGCAACTCTGCTTGGCGTTCCCATGTACGCTGACATTTTCGGCACGATTCCGGTGGCCGAAGCGCTGCTCTACAAAGGCGCGCAGCTTGGTACGGTTCTCTCCTTTATGATGGCAGTCACAACGCTTTCCCTGCCCTCCATCATCATGCTGCGCAAGGCGGTAAAGCCGAAGCTGTTGGGCACATTTATTGCCATCTGCACCATCGGCATTATCATTGTTGGCTATCTGTTTAATATTTTCCAGTATCTACTGGTTTAATGGGAGGGAAAGAGAATGGCTAAAAACTGGTATCCAGTCATCGATTATCTTGCTTGCACTGAATGCGGAACCTGCGTGGATTTTTGCTCCCACAGTGTTTATAACAAAGCAAAAGCCCCGTCCCCTGTGGTGATGCAACCCGGAAACTGCATTGACCGTTGCCACGGCTGCGGCAACAAGTGTCCGGCAGGCGCCATCTCCTATGTAGGCGACGATACTGGCTGGACACCGCCAAACGGCGAATGCAGTGCAAAAAAAAGCGTAGATTGCTGCCGCGGCGGGGCTTGTGAGGAGGATTCCTCCAAGGCTGTGCTTGTGGAATATCTCTATCTTGATCTCAATACCTGTGACCGCTGTATCGGCGCCGATGCGGTACTGGAAGAAGTTTTGGGCAGTATCGCGCCCGCTCTGGAGGCTGCCGGATATACCATGCGGCTTCAAAAGGTACAGATCGCCACAAAAGAACTGGCGGAGCACTACCGATTCCTTGCGTCGCCCACCATTCGTGTAAATGGGCAGGATATCTGCGGACCTGTTGCGGAAAACACCTGCGGCTGCTGTGGTGAAATCAGCGGAACCGATGTGACCTGTCGTACCTTTGCATACAAAGGTCAAGCCTATGAAGTACCGCCCAAAGCCATGCTGGCCGAAGGAATTCTAAGAGCTGTGCTCGGCATGGTGCAGCCCGTTTGTGACTGCGGCGAGTATTCACTTCCAGAAAATCTCAAAAACTTCTTTGAGGGAAAAGCTGTGAAGACCGGTTGCTGCCCTGAAGGTACTTGCGGATGAGTAAACAAAGGATATAAAAACAGTTATTCCACTTTTGATTTTCGCCGTCATTGCCGAGATTGACCTTTACGGTTTTGGGTATCCTTGCGGCCACGGCGGGCAGCCTTGTATGGAGTGTTTTGCTACTGCTGCTCTATTTCATTGGGCACGGCATTCTCGCCGTGATTGCGGAGCCTTCCATGGGCTTTGCCCAAAAGCTCTCCCAAAGCGAGAAGTATGGAAAAGCCAGCGCTATTTTGAAAATCGTCATGGGCGCGGTGATCCTGCTCATCGGTTTCTATTTGTTATATTCAGGTTTCTAATCATGAATTTAAGGAGGTTTTTATTATGGCATTGTTTGGTTTTGGTAAAAAGAAAAATGCAGAGGAAGAATTGGTGCAGTGTGGTTGCGGGGAAATGTGCAAGCCCTCCGAAATTGCCGCAAAGAAAGCTGACGAAGAAGCAAAAGCAAAAAACTCCGGTTGCTGCTGTGGCGGTGACTGCAATACAGAAACGATTGCGGAAGCCGAAAAAGCAAAAGTGAGCGGTTCATCCGTCAAGGTGCTTGGCTCGGGCTGTGCAAAGTGCAATCAACTGGAAGCGGCTACCTTGGAAGCGCTCAAAGAGCTTGGCATGGATGCCACCATTGACCATGTGACAGACTTTACACAGATCGCTGCTTACGGTGTGATGACAACTCCTGCATTGGTTGTGGACGGCAAGGTCGTTTCCTTTGGAAAGGTTTTAAAAAAGGACGAGGTCGTTAAAATCCTGCAAAAAGTACGGGGGTAAATTTATGGCAAAGGAAAAATCACAAAGCATTGGCTTCTTTCAAAAATACCTGACCGTGTGGGTTGCTCTCTGTATGACGGCAGGTGTTTTAATTGGTAAACTTTTACCTGCCGTTCCTGCATTTTTAGGCCGTTTTGAGTATGCCAGAGTTTCTATTCCGGTCGCCATCCTCATTTGGGTGATGATTTATCCCATGATGATGAAGGTGAATTTCCAGAGCGTCAAAAATGTGGGGAAAAACCCAAAGGGGTTATTCGTCACATGGGTGACAAACTGGCTCATCAAGCCGTTCACCATGTACGGTATCGCCGCGCTATTTTTCTATGTGGTTTTTAAGGGCTTGATTGCCCCTGACCTCGCCAAGGAGTATCTGGCGGGTGCAGTACTCTTGGGTGCGGCACCCTGCACAGCGATGGTGTTCGTCTGGAGCACGCTCACCAAAGGAAACCCTGCCTACACCGTAGTACAGGTAGCAACCAACGATTTGATTATTCTGGTTGCCTTTGTGCCGATTGTGAAATTCCTACTGGGCGTTTCCAACGTGTCCGTGCCATGGGACACGCTGATTTTATCGGTCATTTTATTTGTAGTCATTCCGCTTGCGGGCGGTATTCTGACCCGTGTGCTGGTGACAAATCGCAAGGGCACAGAGTATTTTGAAAACACCTTTGTCCATAAATTTGATAATGCCACCAGCATTGGTCTGCTGCTCACTTTGGTATTGCTGTTTTCCTTCCAAGGTGATGTGATTTTGAATAATCCGCTGCACATTCTACTCATTGCTGTGCCGCTTGTTTTGCAAACTTTCCTTATTTTCTTCATCGCTTATTTTGCTTGCAAATGGCTGAAGCTGCCCCATGATATTGCCGCCCCTGCGGGGATGATTGGCGCGTCCAACTTCTTTGAACTGTCGGTCGCTGTGGCGATTGCATTGTTTGGTACTACTTCACCGGCGGCTCTTGCCACCGTAGTTGGCGTGCTGACCGAGGTGCCGGTGATGCTGTTGCTTGTAAAAATCGCCAACAAAACGAAAGGATGGTTTCCAGTATGAGCAAACCTAAAGTAGCATTTATCTGCGTACACAACTCCTGCCGCAGCCAAATTGCCGAAGCACTGGGCAAGTACCTTGCGTCTGATGTCTTTGAAAGCTATTCTGCCGGAACGGAAGTAAAGCCGCAAATCAATCAGGATGCTGTGCGGCTGATGAAGCAGATTTATGGCATCGACATGGAGCGAACTCAGCGCAGTAAGCTGCTGGAGGAGATTCCCCCAGTGGATATCGTGGTGACCATGGGCTGCAATGTGCAGTGTCCTTTTTTGCCCTGTATGCACAGGGAGGATTGGGGGTTAGATGACCCAACCGGCAAAAGCGATGTGGACTTTGAACGTACTATAAAAGCAATCCGCTCTAAAATTGAGAATTTGAGAGAGCGAATCGCTGACAACAAACTATAAAGAACGAGGCTGGCGTTTGTCAGCCTCGTTTTCCTATTCTCCGTTACATCCCCAGTATCGTCCAGTCAATACTTGCATAAGGACAGTGGAAATTTGCGGCAACATATGGTACGATAACTTTTAACAAGTATTTGAATTGCTAATTATTTATAATCTGTACAGTAATTAAAGGCATCCGTAAACTCCTGCTGCAGCCAAATTACGGAGATTATCGGCAAGCACTTTATCTCATATGTGCAACTTATATCAGGTAATTGTCTGTGAGAATTGATATACTGGAGAAAGGAGTGAAGCAAATGTCTGTTCAAACAATAGAAACAATGGCAAAGTGGGTAGAAAATAACATAACAGAAAGCCCAAGCCTGCAAGATATGTCATCATATGTTGGTTATTCACCGTATTACTGCTCTACAAAGTTTCGGGAGCACATGGGTATGACATATAAACAATTTCTTGCCCAATGTAAATTAAAAGCTGCTGCTAATGATCTTTGCATAACCAATGACAGAATAACCGATATTGCTTTTCGATATGGGTACTCGTCATCTGAAGCGTTTGCAAGAGCTTTTTCACAAGCGTTTCAATGCTCGCCACGCCAATATCGGAAAACTTCCGGTGTTTCTCTTAGCTCACCTTAGTCTATAGGGCGTATTGCTCCCTCCGAATTTGTAAATGCGAGGAGATAAAATGTCTGACAAGTTTGGAAGAAATGATCTCTGCTGGTGTGGCAGCGGTCGAAAATATAAGAAATGTCATGGCCCTATTGATGAGCAAATTGAAATCTACCGCTTAAAGGGATATGAAGTGCCTTATCGAAAATTGCTTAAAACAAAACAACAGATTGAAGGTATTCGGGAAAGCAGCAAACGAAACATCGCTTTACTGGATTTCATTGCAAATTATGCGGTTGATGGAATCACCACGGAAGAGCTTGACCGGCTTATCTTCGAAAAAACCAAGGAACTGGGAGGCGTTCCAGCAACACTCAATTTTGACGGATACCCTAAGAGCGTGTGTATCTCAATTAATGATGTTGTATGTCATGGTATCCCCTCTGATCGTATATTCCTGCGAAACGGCGATATTGTAAATATTGATGTGTCTACAATTTATAACGGATTTTTTTCAGATTCTTCACGCATGTTTTGCATTGGTGCTGTTTCCGCTGAGAAACAAAAACTGGTTGATGTTGCGAAAGAGTGTGTGGAGCTGGGCATTGAACAGGTAAAACCGTGGGGATTTCTTGGTGATGTTGGGCAAGCTGTTCAAGACCATGCAAGGGAAAATGGATATTCTGTCGTTCGAGAAATCGGAGGCCACGGTATTGGTCTACAATTTCATGAAGATCCTTGGGTCGGTTATGTGACAAAGCAAGGAACAGGAATGCTCTTAGTCCCAGGACTTGTTTTTACTGTAGAGCCTATGATAAATATGGGAAAATCCAATATAGTAACAGATAAATGCGATAATTGGACTATTCGCACTGCTGATGGGAAGCCTTCTGCGCAATGGGAAAAACAGGTGTTAGTAACCGAAACTGGTTATGAGGTGTTGGCATATTAATGAACAGTTAGGAATAACCAGAATTTCTTATTATGAGCATAATGAGAACCTAAATGAGCAGACCCAGCTCCTTGCAGAACTGGACCTACTCATTATTACTACATGCCAAGAATAGTCCAGACAATCCTTGCATAAAGACGGTGAACGGATTTTTGTTTTCATTTTAATTCTCCTTACATCTTCTATAATATTCTGGTTGACAATGATTGCAATCTTGCATATAATATATATAATCTCTTTGCACTGCATTACATTCAGCATGAATGCGAGATCAACAGTACAAACTGAGCAGGCGATGAACCTTTTTGTAAAGGTCATGGGGCCGGGCCGCCCAATGAGCGGCAACAGATTGCAATTTGAGCACATCTGTGGGACAGTAGTATGTTCCATAGGTGTGCTATTTTTTATACCCTGATGGAACACATGACCCCGAAATGGAGTGCCATAGAGCTATCAAACGACTGCCGAAAGGCTAAAACGGAGGTAACTTTTATGACAGACAAAAAGCAAAACATGGCTGGCTTAACCGCCACCGAAGCAAAACGATTGCAGGAGCAATATGGTAAGAATGAATTGACCGCACGGAAAAAAGAAAGCTTTTTCAAAAAAATCCTGCATATTATCTGCGAACCAATGTTCTTACTGCTCATTGTTGCTGCGACCATTTATTTTATTCTGGGAGAATCCAGGGATGGTGCGATTATGCTCATTTTTGTGGTGGGCATCATTAGCATTGATGTAATTCAAGAATGGAAAACCGATAAAACCCTAAATGCCCTGAAAGATTTATCTGCCCCGCATGTCACTGTTATTCGTGATGGCAAGGAGCAGACCATTGCAAGTGCTGACCTTGTGCCCAGCGACTTAATGATGATTTATGAGGGGGTTAAAATCCCGGCAGACGGCATTATAATAAAATGTAACGACCTGTGTGTCGATGAATCTTCGTTGACCGGCGAAGCGGAAGGTGTGTGGAAAATCAACACTGAGAGTGCAGATTCAACAAGCGACTATTGGCGGCGTGATTATTGTTATGCTGGCACGCTGGTTACACAGGGCACAGCAACGGTACTGGTAGATAAAATTGGTGGCAGCACCGAATATGGAAAAATCGGTGCTAATGTTGCATCTGCACCAGAGGAACCCACACCCCTACAAAAGCAAACCGGAAGTCTTGTTAAACTATGCGCAGGAATTGCTGCAGTCTTGTTTGCCCTTGTAGGAATATTCACATGGCTAAATATTCCTGACCACAGCTTTGGCGACAGGCTGATTGAAAGCATTTTGTCGGGCATCACCCTTGCCATGGCAATGATTCCAGAAGAGTTTCCTGTCATCCTCACGGTATTTTTATCAATGGGAGCTTGGCGACTTGCCAAAAAGCAGTCACTGGTGCGCAAGTTGCCTTCAGTGGAAACGCTTGGCGCCGTATCTGTGCTATGCGTAGATAAAACAGGTACCATCACGATGAATCAGATGACCGTGCAGGATACGTGGGCTACTGATGGCAACACCATAGCACTTTGTGAAGTAATGGGTATGGGCTGCGAGACCGATGCCTATGACCCAATGGAAAAGGCAATGCTCAAGCATTGCGAAACCCTTGGAATTTTAAAGGAAGATCTTTTTGCTGGAGAACTAATCAGCGAATATGCCTTTACAAATGAGTTGAAGATGATGGGGCATATTTGGCGCAGAGATGACGGAATTACCGTTGCCGCAAAAGGGTCCCCTGAGCGTATCTTAACTATTTGTAAGCTTACAGATTTAGAAAAACAAACAGCAGAACAGAAGATCACCGAAATGTCCAAACAAGGTTTGCGTGTAATTGCAGTTGCCACTGCAAAGCTACAAAGTGAAGCAGAAATTCCTGCACAGATCACAGACTGCCATTTAACGCTTTGCGGACTGATCGGGCTTGCCGACCCACCCCGTGAAGGTGTAAAAGCAGACATCGCCGTTTGCAATAAAGCGGGTATTCGTGTTGTTATGATTACAGGTGATAATGGCATCACCGCCGCGTCTATCGCAAAGAAAATCGGTATGCAAAACAGCGACCATATCATTACAGGCGATATGCTAAGCGAAATGACCGATGAAGAACTGCGTGAAAAAGTGAAGGATGTCAGCATTTTTTCTCGTGTCATTCCTGAACATAAAATGCGTATTGTAAAAGCATTCAAAGATAACGGTGAAATTGTCGCGATGACCGGTGATGGCGTGAATGATGCACCCGCTCTCAAATATGCCGATATTGGCATTGCAATGGGTAAACGCGGCAGTGAAGTTTCCCGTGAAGCAGCAGATCTCATTCTAATGGACGACAATTTTACTACTATTGTAGAAACGGTAAAAGACGGTCGCCGTATTTATGATAACATTCGCAAGGCTGTGGGCTATGTGTTCACCATTCATATTCCCATTGCCTTTGCCTCCTTACTTGCACCAATCCTTGGCATTGCCCCCTCAGCACTGCTTTTACTTCCTCTCCACGTTGTTCTGCTCGAGCTACTCATTGACCCTACCTGCTCGATTGTACTAGAGCGTCAGCCTGCCGAAGCAGACATTATGGAGCGAAGCCCTCGAGATCCAAAGGAAAAACTGTTGACCGCAAAAACTCTAGCCAAAAGCATTTTGCAGGGACTTATCATTTTTGCGGCCTCCTTTGGAACGTATTACGTAATCCTCGATGGAAATGTTGATAATGCACCAGTTGCCCGGGCAATGGGGCTTGCAATTATCATGCTATCCAACTTGTTTCTTGTACAGGTCAATAGTTCTGATCACGATTTTACCTTTCAATCGGTAAAGCGCCTTGTGAAAGACAAAGTGATGTGGGCAGTTAACCTTGGTACACTGGCTATGCTTGGCATTATTTTGTATTCGCCACTCAATGGCTTATTAAAGTTGGCACCACTTTCTGCTTCTCTGTTATTAAAGGCTGTTATTATTGCATTTATCGCAGTGTTTTGGTTTGAGTTAGTGAAACTGGTAAAACGACAAAAACTGAAAAATGGTTCAATGCAATAAAAATAAGAGCTGCGTGAATTCTCACGTGGCTCTTACTTTTTTTACATGTATTGTGGTTTCAATCCCCCAATCTATCGGCATCTGCCTTAGTTTTGTGCACTGTGCCATGCGGATGATGTGGTGGTGCATAAATTGAATAGAGTTTTAAAGGGCATCGCCCTTTATTAACAACATTATGCCATGTTCCGGCAGGGACAAAAATAACATCATCTGCTGCTATACATTGCTGGAAATCCAATTGCTCTTTGCGGTTTCCCATCAAAGCAACACCGTTTCCTTGTTCGATACGCAAAAACTGATCAGTATCTGGATGTATCTCTAACCCAATTTCACCGCATACGGGAATACTCATCAGAGTTAACTGCAGGTGACATCCAGTCCACAATGTCGTGCGATAGTTCTGATTCCGCCCAGTTGCTTGCGAAATGTTGGTAACATAGGGATAAGGCCCATGGTCTTGTTGGCATGACTCTACGGTCTGATTTCCGCAACCCCTTCTGTTTTCATTATATCGACTCACAAAAAAACACCTCCTTTTTCAGCTTAGGTAACATCACAAAATTATAAATTGCATAGCATTACCCTTATATATCTTATGCGATTGGATTAATAGGGTGATTGAATCCTGAGGGTAATTACACTTAAACCCCTCTCGATGATATTAATCCTGGATACAAAGATAGGCTTACAACCTTTTTAATAAAGTAAATAAGGAGCTACATCACGTTGTGATATAACTCCTTATCTTTATTGTTCCGAATATTCTATTGCATGAACCGGACATGCCTTTATTACACTTTGGAGTTTTTCATAATCAAGAGCCTGTTTATCATATGCTTTGACAACAGCTTTTTTCCCTTGCATTATAAACAGTGTGGGATAGTTCTTTGCACAAAGGGTACAGCCCATACAGGCATCCTTGTTAATATGGAGGCCGGGCTTAGCCAGCATTTCTCCCGGTAGATCCTCATCCCGAATAATTTTTGCCGAAATCCATGAGAAGATGATTATGGCAAGTACAGTGAGCGCCCAACGAATGGCCATGAACTTGGGACCTAAAAACTTTGCTTCATTACCTTCTGGCACTTTCTACCCAGCAAAAATCGGAATCTGTTTTGCTACCTATCACAAAAAAGCAGCTTGCTGACTACTTCGGTGTACAACGCCCCTCACTTTTCAGGGAACTGAAACGAATGAAGGACGAAGGCTTAATTGAGATTGCAAACAAAAAAATATATATCAAATTTATCAGTGAGCCATGGTATTTTTCTTAAGAAGCTTTACCCTTATTTTAGATTATGAAATTAAGCCGTTGCATCTTTATCTTGATGCAACGGCTCCTGCTTTGTCTACATCCCCAAAATCGTCCAGAGTATCCTTGCAAAAGGATGGCGAACGGACTTTTTCATAGTATCTGTGTCCTTTCCATTGTTCATATTTGTTTAATTGAAAGTTCCGCTTTACTATGGTAAACTCACTTTATATATCTGCCGTGTAAAACTTTTGTGAAACGGTAGCATGGGAAATTAACGCTCGGTGAGCAAGTTTTATATAATTTATATAATGTGTGAGGTGGTGCAATAAATGTTTAATGAAATTTGTATCTATGAGGCAAAGATTGAAAAGCAAGAGGAAATTGAGCAACTTATGAAAGAGGTTGCCGCCTTTTATATGGAGCAGGATGGTGTTATTGAAGTTAGATATATCAAACGCACCCACCGCCAAACAGATTTTAATGCCGTTAAAGAAGGGGCATTGCCTGTTCGCCTCACACGCAATGTAGGCAAAGTCACTTATGTTTTACATTGGACTGTTAGAGATGAAGAAACTCACGCAAGGGTGTCAAAGTTAGGGTTAGAGCATTTTTACAAGCGATGGAACAGATGCTTAACCACTATGCCAAAAATTATTTTGGGTGAAAACATTGTGTAAGGGTATGAGCACACCCTCTGTTAGTGGTTTAACTTCACCTACACAATAAAATCTGACTTATCACGAATTTGAGCCGTTGCATCTTACTTGACGCAACGGCTCTTGCTTTGTCTACATGCCAAGAATAGTCCAGTCAATGCTTGCATATAGACGGTGAACGGATTTTAATTTTCATAGCACCGAACCCCTCCCTGTTGTCTATATTTAATTAATTGAAACTTCCATTTTGCTATGGTAAACTTATTTTATATATTTACCGAGTAAAACTTTTTTGAAACGGTAGTGAGGAAAAATTTGCCCCGAAGGGGTGTATTTATATTTGCTTGATTCGCATTAGGCGGATAAACATAATGAAAACTTTACTTTGAAGATGAGGGGGAATAATTTGATTATAAAAGATAACAAGCAATTCAATATATTCCCCTCGCATGTGGGGCTGAGAAAATATATTCAATATTACAACGTCGTATTTCCATCGAATAATACATTTACCGCACAATATACGCTTATGCCTAACGCTTGCGGAACATTGTCGCTTGCTTTTGACGGAAACGCAGTCATTGCTGAACTGTGGGGAGCATCTTTAACCCCGGTATTGTTAGGAATGGAACCAAATAGTTATCATGTCCTATTGCTTGTACAACTTTCTCCCTATGGTTTGTATCAAATTACTCGTCAAAGCCAAGCGGAGTTTGCAGATAAACGACTGACGCTTGAGGATATTGACAATGAGCTGTTTTATTCGCTGCATCAGGCTTTTGTAGCATCAAAAACTGTATCCGATTTGGTGAATACTTGTGAGGAAATTTTATACCGACGCATGGAAAAGCATGTTGTTTCGGACTCTTTGGTGTTGGCAACCAAAGTGATTTCTGATAATTATGGACAAATACAAGTGAAAGAAGTTGCCAGACAATCCCATTATAGTGGGCGACAGCTAAACCGCTTGTTTCTTGTGCAAATTGGGATGAATGTTAAGGACTTTATACGCTTAACTCGCTTTAATTATGTATTAAAGCACATTCAAAAATCGCCTTGCTTTTTTGCGGCATTGTCGCAACAAGCTGGATATTTCGACCAAGCCCATTTTGATAAAGATTTCAAGGCTATCAGTGGCGTTACCCCACAAAAGTATCTGAAAACAATGTCGGATTTTTACTATGACGGCACAGAGATATACGATACACTATCCTCAAAGGGGGATTGAAAAATGAAATATCAAGGTTGTCTTTTAGCGGTTAAGGATATAGCCGCATCGAAACATTTTTATGAAAAGGTGCTTCATCAAAACGCGGTAATGGATATTGGCGTACATGTGACCTTTGAGGGGTTTTCTCTGCAACAAGGATATGCCGAACTCGTTGGCATATCAGTCGATAGCGTGAAAGAGCAATCGCACAACTTTCAAGTTTATTTTGAAGTGGAAGATTTAGACAAGGTATACGCCAAACTAAAAAGCATATCCAGTTTGCAGTGGGTACACGAAATCAAAGAATACCCGTGGGGGCAGCGTGATATTCGGGTATATGACCCCGACAAGCACATTGTAGAAATTGCAGAGGATATGACCACGGTTATCAAACGCTTTTTTAATCAAGGCATGTCGGCAGAAGAAGTTGCTACACGCACAATGTTCCCTCTTGAGGTTGTAAAACAGTATGCGTTAGGCTTTAGTATGTGATACACGGCGGCTTTGGTAAACCAAAGCCGCTATTTTATTCCAAACAAGATTGGAGGAGACGGACAATGAGTAAATATGAGCCGCTTTGGAAGGCGATAGGTCAACGCACGGAGAACAGCTTCGCGCTGACCTATGCCGAGATTGAACAGATTCTGGGCTTTCCCATCGACCACGCCTTTTTAACCTTCAAGAAGGAGCTGCCCGTCTACGGCTATGAGGTGGATAAGATCTCCATGAAGGCACAGACGGTGACGTTCAAACGCTGCACTTGACAAGCGGTGCGTTTCTGCCATCATCGGCTTCACCCATCCAAGAGGAGGAATACTATGAACTGGGAGCCATGGACAGGCTGTTACAAGATAAGTGATGGCTGTACAAATTGCTATTTTTATGGGCCGTATGCAAAACGCTATGGTCAAAGCACAATACAAAAAACAGATAAATTTGATTGGCCCGCAAGGAAAAATGCAAAGGGAGAATACAATATCAAAGGCAACAAAATTCTTCCAACCTGTTTTGCGACTGACTTTTTCCTGCCAGAAGCAGACGAGTGGCGTAAAGACATTTGGGCTATCATCAAGGAAAGAACAGATATTGATTTCTTGATTTTAACAAAGCGAATTGACCGTTTCCCCCAATCGCTTCCGTCTGATTGGGGTACAGGCTATGACAATGTGAATATTGGCTGTACTGCCGAAAATCAAACACTCGCCGATTACAGGCTTCCGCTCTTTTTATCCTATCCGATAAAGCGGCGCTTTATTGCCTGCGCCCCACTTTTAGAAGCGATAGATTTAACACCATATCTTGATGGCATAGACCATGTTACCGTTGGCGGCGAAACAGGACGAGAAGCCCGTATGTGCGATTATGATTGGGTACTTAATATCCGTGAACAATGCGTAACAGCAGATGTAACCTTTTGGTTCAAGAATACAGGCTCACTTTTCAAACGTGACGGTGTAGTGGAAAAAATAAATCCATTTAAGCAAAACAGTGTGGCAAAAGAGCTCGATATTGATATTTCAGATGGGAAAAGGTTGTTCTGATCAAATCAATGGAGTAAAGCATTATTGCCTATTTTGTTTAACAAATATTCTGTATGAACCAAATGAGCAGACAGCTTATTGAGACTAAATCGGTTCTACCAAAACTAATCACGATTACTATGAAAATATGGGCAAACCTTGCTATCAGGCTCGGGTTGCCTACTTTTTGTTTTACAGTCACATCCCGAGTATAGTCCAGATATAGGTCGGCGCCGTGAGAGTGAACACCAAGCAGGCGAACAGAATGGCGGGCGCCGCCCACTCAAACTGCCCATGTTTGCGATAATCGAAGTACGCCATCCCAAGTTTGGCAAAGAAAAACACCGCCAGAATCAAGTCGATTGCAGGGAACACCACCTTGTTGACCACCGTCTTGATTTGCCCGGAGGCATCGTTCCACGTTCCCTCAATCGCCCCGGCCACGTCGCCGTTTGCCGCAAAAGCGGTTGTGCCAAACAGCAGGCTTACCATGAGAACGAGCGTGAGTGCCAGCGCGATTTTTTTATATCTTTTCATAAAGACCACCTTTCCGAAATGAGGAACAAGGCCGCAGGATCGCTCCCGCCGCCTTGTTCTTTTTCTGTTTTTATAGCTGCATGGTCATGTCCATGCCCGGAGTCTGTTCCTCCAAAAGCGGAGCTACCGCAAGCACTTGCGGGTTTTGGTAAAACTTCAGGTCGCCCCGAAATCCTTTTTTCAGCGCACTGAATTCCTTCGCTTGTGCAAGGAGCTCAGCGGAACAGCCGGGCGGCAGCTCCTGATTCCAGCGCACCCAATCGCCGTTCTGATAGCGCGGCTCCAGCTGGAGAATCACATAATCCTCCGGCACAAAAGCGGGGTATTTCCGCCAGAAGCCCTGCACATCCACGTAAGGATGCCCCTCCTGCATGACGGTCATTTCCATAAGCCGCAGGGTATCTGCAAGAGAGGTGCAGAACCAGCACTCCCGATCTCCGAACCGCCGGATGCGGCCATCCTTGAGAATTGCCTCCAGCCGATCCGTTTTTGTGTAGTGGTACACGCTGCCTTTTGGAGCCTCAATGCGTTCATATGCCATCCTCGTCCCTCCTTTACGGCTGGATGGGACCGGCGTGCCAATCCTGCCACAGATTGCCGCGGATAGTCAGGCTGTCGGTCAGGTTGGCGGACAGCATCCCATCGGGCGTCCACGCATCTATGAGCCATGTGTTGACGGTATAGGCGCCGTCCAGCATCCAGATGGGGCTGAAATGAGTCCGATTCTTGTAGGTGGAATAGGGATTTTTCTGAAATTCAAACCGCCCCGATCCCATACGATCCAAGAGCCGCCAGTAGGCTTCGTAGCCGAATTCAGGGAAATAGCTGACCGCATTCTGCGGCTGGGTAACCGCCGAGCTTTGGCTGGAGCTGACACTCCCGGTGACGGTCTGGTTGATACCGTAGTGGAATTCGCTGCCCTCTGCGTCATACAGCTCCACCACATCGGACATGGACAGGGAGTGTCCGTCATAGCCAGGCGGGTGATTCACGTTGCACCTTGTGTAGATGGCTTCGAGATCGTTGGTGTCAAGCTGCCCGTCATAGGCGACCCGGTAATGCTCCCGGGACGGCTCTCCAAACTGCCGCACCGTTTCCTCATAAGAGATAAACTTCCTATACACATCCGTTTCCGGCTTCAGCTGCCAGACGCGCACATTTTTCAGCGGTGCGGCGGACTCATTCATGCCGCCCATTCGTTCCCCCGCGGCAAGCCGTTCCATCACGCCGTCCGTCCACTGCGGGGTCAGGCTGCGGCTTTTGAGCCATGCGGTCAGCTCGTCATTTTGAAAGATGCTGTCCACCACCGCTTTTTCTTTTTCTGTATATCCGGCCGGGTTTCCGTAGTAGGAAATGAGGCCGTTCTTCAGGGTGATTCCCGGCATATGCTCACCTCCCGGATTGTGTGTTGGGAATCCAAGACAGGTTAGTTGCCGTAGATGATGCTGTCCAGCATAATCAGCTCATCCAGCTCCGCAAGGCACACGCCGCTTTGGGCCAGCACGGCGAGAATACCGGGCGGCACATCGGTAATATCCTGCTGGATATCGGCCTCCACCACCGTGATTTCGCCGCTGTCCTCGTCCGTATAGGCTTCCAGCTTGGCGTCGGCGGGGATACCCGCTTCCTCCAGCAGATAGCCGGGGATGCGGACAGTCTGGCTTTCATCCAGCAGATCATGGCAGAGAGAGCAAGCGGAAACGCATCCGGCAGGGCAGTCATCTGCGCAGCCCTCGCCGCAGTTGTCGCACAGTCCGCAGGCGGAGGCGAGAACGACGGTCAGATCGGCGGCAAGGGCGCTGAGACTCTGGATGGCGTTCGCCACCTCCAGCGCCGTCATTTTGTCCTTCATAAATACAAGGGCGTTCTGTCCGGCATGAAGCTCCAGCGTATCCTTGTCGGTGAAGCCGGACCGTTCACAGGCATCGGCCGGTAGGCCGATTTGGGGCATTTGATTCTTTTTCATAAAAAAGGGTTCCTCCAATCAAGTATTAATTTTGTTTTTCACGCAAGGCTGTGCCAAGGGCGCTTTTTCTACTCCATGAAGCCTCCTTCCCCAAACAGATTCAGCTGTGATGGGGCGTTTTTCTCACGCTCATGCAGATCGTAGTTGGCAATGAGGATTTCAGGAAACTGCGCCCCATTGTCATAACGCTGCTTGATGTTGTTAATGCGGGTAAAGGCTTCCGTCTGGATGCCCGGTGCGTCATAGAGGCTGCGGATAAATTCACAGTCGTTGTAGGACAGCAGAAATTTGCCGCCGATCTGCAGCAGGGCATCCCGCAGGCGGATATGGTCTTTTTCCGTGAAGCCGTCCTCGCCCACGTTTTTGTAATAGCTTTCGGTTTCAAAATACGGCGGGTCGCAGTAGAAAAAGCTGACAGGGCGGTCATACTGCCCGATGAGCTTCTCAAAGTCCTTGTTTTCGATGACCACCTTGGCAAGCCGCCGGTGGGCTTGCTCGATGAGAGGGAAATTGCTGCGGATATCATGGGGCTGGCTACCGTAGCTGGTTAGCCCCGACGCATAGCTGTAGCGGATAAGCTGGTAAACCCACGCCGCTTTTTGCACATCCGATGCGGGAGAATCGCGGGCGAGGGCGTTTTTCACAAGCTCGAAATCCGCGCGGGAGTTGAGGCAGTAGGCAAGCGCCGCCATTAGCTCCTGCGGCTTCTCCCGCACACAGCGGTAGAGGTTCACCAGCAGACCGTTGAAGTCATTGTAGACCTCAAAATCGTTGCCGGGCAGCTTGTGGAAAAGCACCCAGCCGCCTCCGCCGAACACCTCAATGTACCGCTCATAATAGAGGGGAAACAGGGTGACAATCAGCTCACGCAAGGATTTCTTGCCGCCGATCCAGGACATGAAGCTGTTCAGGAGTCATCACCTCCTTCCAGCGGCAGACGTATCTGCGTATCGTCAAAGGCTGCAAGGGAACGCCGAAGGCCGGTGATGGCAGCACTGATTCCGCTGATGCGGTTTCTCATATGCCGGATGGTCAGGCGTACCTCGGCTTCGGTTTTCGCGTAAAAGTACCCGTTCTGGTCGCTGGCAATGGGAACACCCTCCCGGCGCAGGGCATTGACCTGATCCCGCAGCTCCTTGCCGGAAACGTGGAAGGTACATTCCAGCTCACGGCTGATGACCGCGTTTTCCGCACCGCGGTGATACCGGCGCAGATGCTCTGCAAGCTGTTCTTTCTGCATGGGTCCTCCTTTCCGGCCGTTTCCCCAGAAAGGCAAAAAAGGGCGCAAAAAAACAGGGCCGCCTCCTGTTGGGGAAACGGCCCTGTTTTAATGTGGGGTCTAAAAAAGCGCAGGCGTCTCTGCCTGCGCTACTTGATTACGCCAAGCTCTCTTAACACTGCCACGCAGTCCTTGGCGCCCTGAATGTACAGATGCTTTTGAAACGTTACCTCTAAATCCGAATTTTGACTCAGATAATACTCAATTCTGTCTTTTATACCTTGACTGATTTCAAAGCTGTTCTGGATGCTGTCACTGAGCGAAATTAGTTCCTGTGCCAGTTTCTCCGCCTGAGGGTCTGATTCACGCAGGGCGGAATATACAAGCTGAAACCGCTCCGCCAGAGCCATATCCAGCAAGTCCATGAGCTTCTCGTCCATCTTCTTCGCCTCCCTTCAGCACAACACAATGCCACAGCTTCATGAGAATAGCTATACCAAAACCCAACAAAGATTTGCTATTTCATTTCCATGCCAAGACTCTGTCCGGGGCGGTTGAGGCATTGGTCCACCGTCATGCCGTTCTGCGGCTCCAGCAGCCCGTATTCGGTTTCGGCAGTGGCACGCTGCTCCAAAAGATACCGCCCGTAGTTATCCAGATTACAGAACAGGCTCAGTCCGTTATCACCTGCCAAAGAAAGCATTCGCTGGATTTCCACTTTTGCGTACTCAGCGGGAGAGGCAGTATCAGTCAAAAGCTCAAATTCCTCTGTCATAAACGCAAGGTCAAGGGCTTCTTCCAAAGATATATCACCGGGAGCTTCCGCCAGCATTGCCTTGTAGGTCAGCAGATGGTTGTCCGTTTCAAGCTGCCGGAGCTGCTCTGCCAGCTCATTCACCAGCCCATAGCAGTCGCCCTCAGATGCATACAGAACGTCGCTGATTTTTTCAGTGAGGCTTGGCGCCATGCAGTCCTCCGCCGAAAATGCACATTCCTCCGGGGAGGCGGCTCCGACAGCATCAACCGCCTGCAAAAGCGCCGCATCCCCGGCAGGGAGCTTGAGGAAGACAACCGTTTCGTTGTCATAGGCGGGATCATTAAAATGCCCCTTGGTTACTTGGAGAAGCACGGCATAATCCGGCTTGTCAAGGGTTCTGGTATCGACGCTGTGGTATTCGGAGGCAATCTCGCCGTTCTGCACTACATAGCCATGGGGCGTGAACACGCCGCCCTCACCCTCGCGCATCTCTCTGCCGATTTTGGCGAAGTCCAGATATTCGTAGACTTCATCCGATACCCTTTCCAGTGCCGGTACAAAATCATTATCCGCATAAAATTTGCCGAGAGACGGATCGTCATGAGCTTCATAGGCAATCTGGCAATGCTCGGTGCTGTGTGTCATATTGATGAGCCGCTCCACTGATATGGGAGCGTATTGAGTCTGAACGGCATCCATCATCACCATGCCCTCGAAGCAGTCCAGTTCCCATGCACTTAGGGAAGACAGCCGCTGGGCGAGGTGATTCAGCTCATACAGATTGATATCGGGGGCGATAAATTGCGGCAGATAGTCCAGCTTGCAGCTTAAAACCTCCGCGGAATAGACGGTATCTCCGGTAATTCTTGCTTTTTCCAACGCATCCGCCAGCTCATAGGGTGTGGCGGGGAGTGCGATTTGTGCCGACGGATTTGCACCGGAAGGGTTCCACCGGCTGAGTTCTACTTCAAAGATTTTTCCTTTATCCAAGTGTCATTCCTCCCATCTTCACGCCTGACTCATCTGGATTGGATAATTCGGATGCGAGAGTGATTTTGTGCTCATCACAGAAGTCTGCGAGAGTCAGGGACTCACCGAGGAAATTGATGTTGTCCCGCAGCCTGCGGAAACCCTCCTTGGAGATAGTGACCGGCTCCGGTGTCAAAACGGCTCCGGCGTGGTTAACGGTAACCTTATTTTCTATGCTCACCGGCCTGCCTGGATCATAGTCGGAGCCGCGCAAATCGTAGCAGTAAAAGCCCACCGGCACCGTGGTTCGGTCGATGCGGGAATTGGTGAAAAGTGCTGGCTTTCCAAACAATTCTATGTGTTCATATTCTTCTTTTCTGGCGTTAACGCTCATTTGAATACCTCCCTGTAAATATTGGTTTGTGATTACACAAAAACAGCTCCGTCGCACCACTTTTTCATGGCGTTATACAGCAGCAGTACTACACAGCTCTTGTCAATCACGATATGGCAAGGTGGTAACAGTCGGAAATAGTCTCCGGCTGATTTTTTATGTCCGGAAGGAGGTGCATATCATTTTCAGCCCTTATTCGAGCGGTGTACCGCCTTAGTCGGAGGCAGCACCAACTATTTTCAGGAAAGGAGGTTTTTAATGCAGGAGGAAGTATCAACGAAGATCGTTGCAATCGCAATTCGCGGCGGCAAGATCAGTGCCGAGGTGCTGGATAAAGCTTTGAAGAAGTTTGTTCAAGAGCTTGAAAAGGCTCAGAAGACAGCATCGCAGCCAAAGACCTATCGCGGGAAGCAGACGGTCAAGCATCTTGTCTCCCAGAATGCAGCTATCTCCAACATTGAAGTCACTGACGGCAACATCAAATCCTTTGATCGCACAGCGAAAAAGTACGGGATAGACTATGCGCTCAAAAAGGACACGTCTGAGCTGCCGCCCCGTTACATCGTATTCTTCAAAGGCCGGGACGTAGATGTAATGACTCAGGCTTTCAAAGAGTTTTCGGCCAAAACCGTGAAGCGTCAGGAAAAGCCTTCTCTCCGTCAGCAGCTCTCCAAACAGATACAGAAAGCGAAGGAGAACAAGCATCGGGAGAAGGAGAAAGTCAACACAAAGGAACGAGGCGTTGAGCTGTGACGAAGCCGAACATGAAGAAACTCGTTCTTTTGAATATCCCGTATGTCTTCGCATTTTACTTCGCTGATAAGGTCGCGTTTGCTTTCCGATCAGCAGCCGGAGGCGATCTGCTCTCCGTGCTCTCTGCCGGTATGTCGAACCTGAGCACGGCTTTCAGAAATCCGCTCCCAAGCTTCAATCTGACGGATTTGCTGATCGGTGCAGCCGCAGCATTGCTTCTCAAGCTTTTGGTATATGTGAAGGCTAAAAACCGGAAGAAGTTCCGGCAAGGAATTGAATACGGCTCGGCTCGCTGGGGCACATCCGAAGACATCAAGCCGTACATCGACCCCGTGTTTCAAAACAATGTCATCCTGACGCAGACCGAAAGGCTTACGATGGACAGCCGTCCGAAGCAGCCGAAGTATGCGCGAAACAAAAACATCATGGTCATCGGCGGATCCGGATCGGGCAAAACCCGGTTCTATGTGAAGCCAAACCTAATGCAGATGCACTCTTCATACTGCGTGACCGATCCCAAAGGTACGATTCTTGTCGAATGCGGAAAAATGCTGGTCAGGAACGGATATGCCGTAAAGAGCCTGAATACCATCAACTTTGCAAAAAGTCTGCACTACAACCCGTTTGCCTACATCCATTCCGAAAAGGACATCCTCAAGCTGGTCAACACAATTATCGTCAACACAAAAGGTGAAGGCGATAAGTCCGGCGAAGATTTTTGGGTGAAGGCAGAAAAGCTCTACTACACGGCACTCATCGGCTATATCTGGTACGAAGCACCGGACAACGAGAAAAACTTTACTACTCTGCTCGAAATGATCAATGCTTCGGAAGCCCGTGAAGACGATGAAACCTTCAAAAACCCGGTGGACAAGATGTTCGATGAGCTTGAAGCTGAGGAACCGGAGCACTTTGCAGTAAAACAATACCGAAAATATAAATTGGCGGCTGGCAAGACTGCAAAAAGCATTCTGATTTCCTGCGGCGCTCGACTCGCCCCCTTCGACATCGCCGAGCTTCGTGAACTGATGAGCTATGATGAATTGGAGCTGGATACACTCGGAGAGCGCAAATCCGCTTTGTTTGTCATCATCAGCGATACCGACGACACCTTCAACTTTGTAGCGGCAATCATGTACTCGCAGCTCTTCAATCTTCTCTGCGATAAAGCGGACAACGAATACGGAGGAAGGCTTCCGATACATGTACGCTGCCTTTTGGATGAGTTCGCAAACATCGGGCAGATACCGAAGTTCGACAAGCTAATCGCCACAATCAGAAGCCGGGAAATCTCGGCTTCTATTATTTTGCAGTCCCAGTCTCAGCTCAAGGCGCTGTACAAGGACAGTGCGGACACAATCGTCGGCAACTGCGATGCTACGCTCTTCCTTGGCGGCAAAGAGAAATCCACCCTCAAGGAAATCTCTGAAATCTTGGGCAAGGAGACAATCGATCTGTACAACACATCCGAAACACGCTCAAACAACAACTCCTACGGTCTGAATTACCAGAAGACCGGCAAGGAGCTTATGAGCCAGGACGAGCTTGCTGTTATGGACGGAGGCAAATGTATCTTGCAGCTTCGAGGCGTGAGGCCTTTTCTCAGTGACAAGTACGACATAACGAAGCATCCGCAATACAAGCATCTGTCCGATTATGACAAGCGAAACGCCTTCGATATTGAGAAGTACCGAAGCCGGAAGCTCGTCATTAAACCCGAAGAAAAATTCGACCTTTACGATGTCGGCGAAATTGAAGCCGACGAAAACAAAATTGATATGGAGGAAAATGTATGACCTTTATTACTTCTGCTGTTGACGTTCTCAAAATCCTTGTTATCGCTCTCGGCGCGGGCCTTGCGGTGTGGGGTGTTGTGAACCTGATGGAAGGCTACGGCAACGACAACCCCGGCGCCAAGTCTCAGGGCATCAAGCAGCTCATGGCTGGCGGCGGCGTCATTCTGATCGGCACTACCCTCATTCCGCTGCTCTCCGGTCTGTTCTCCTGATCGTTTTTCAGTCAGTGTACGCATGGGGAGAGTGTAAAGGCACTCTCCCCTTTATCTTAGAAATTGGAGGTAAAACTATATGTCTTTTATCACTTCGGCAGTTGATGTTCTCAAAATTCTTGTTATCGCTCTCGGTGCCGGTCTTGCGGTGTGGGGTGTCGTAAACCTCATGGAAGGCTACGGAAACGACAATCCCGGTGCCAAGTCTCAGGGCATCAAGCAGCTCATGGCTGGCGGCGGCGTTATTCTGATCGGCACGACGCTGATTCCGCTTCTGTCCGGCTTGTTTGCGTAAATTTCCGGCGATAGCAGAAAGGTGGTGAAACATTGGGCGGTATTCTCGACAAAATCTCAGATGCCATAAAGGAATTCCTGATGGGGCTGATCGAGAGCAACCTGACCAACATGTTCACCGATGTCAACGACAAGGTAGGTACAATAGCAACGGAGGTCGGAAAAACGCCTTCGAGCTGGAACGGCAGCATCTACACTATGGTCAAGGGACTGTCCGATAACGTGATAGTCCCCATTGCCGGTATCATTATTACCTTTGTCCTGTGTTATGAGCTCATTTCGATGGTCACGGAAAAAAACAACATGCAGGAAATGGACACATGGATGTTTTTCAAGTGGTTCTTCAAGGCAGCGGTAGCAATCTATCTGCTTACCAACACCTTCAATATCGTGATGGCAGTATTCGACATAGGGCAGCACGTCGTTGGCGGTGCAGCCGGAGTAATCGGCGGCAGTACAAGTATTGACATAGCATCCACACTGGACACAATGCGAACAGGCATGGAGGCTATG
Source organism: Caproiciproducens lactatisolvens (assembly GCF_052443335.1). Lineage (NCBI taxonomy): Bacteria > Bacillati > Bacillota > Clostridia > Eubacteriales > Acutalibacteraceae > Caproiciproducens > Caproiciproducens lactatisolvens. The sequence continues at coordinate 244,516 of NZ_CP195750.1, forward strand.
GAGATCGGTGAACTGCTTGGTCTGTCTATCGAAACATTGCTGATCAGCTTGTGCTTGAAAATCATGTCCATTCTCATTACGGTCATTCTCTACGGCAGAATGATCGAAATCTACCTGACCGTAAGCGTCGCTCCCATTCCTTTTGCAACAATGACGAACCGGGAATGGGGCAACATCGGCACGAACTATTTCAGAGGCTTGTTTGCTCTGGCATTTCAAGGCTTCCTGATCATGGTCTGCGTCGGCATTTACGCTGTGCTAATAAACAACATGATCATTGCGGACGACATTCATTCGGCCCTGTTTTCTGTGGCGGCGTACACAGTAATCTTGTGTTTCTCGTTGTTTAAGACCGGAAGCGTGTCAAAGTCGATCTTCAATGCTCATTAAAGAGGAATGAGTATACCCGAAAGGAGGTATCACATGGCATTTGTTCCGGTCCCGAAGGACCTGACAAGAGTTAAAACAAAGGTTGTTTTCAACCTGACAAAACGGCAGATCATTTGCTTCTCAGGCGCAATCGCTGTTGGCTTGCCGATATTCTTTCTGACTAAGCCTCATATCGGGCTTTCGTCTGCGGCAATGCTGATGGTGGTGCTGATGCTCCCGTTTTTCTTCCTTGCAATGTATGAAAAGGACGGAATGCCCGCAGAGAAGATTGCCGGTAATCTGATAAAGACGATGTTCCTCAAGGACAGAATTCGCCCTTATCGGACAAACAACTTCTACGCTGCCATCGAGCGCGAAATAAAAGAACAGGAGGACTTGGAAATTGAGCAAAAGCACAGCAAAGCCAAACGCAGCCGTAAAAGACGGTAAGACAATCGGGCTGGCGCTTTCCGCTGCCGAGAAGAAGCGGCTTGTCGAAAAAAAGAAGCGAGACAAGCAGGCGCGCAAGGTTCCGAGGTCGGCGCAGCAGACCATTCCGTATGTAGAGATGTGCAAGGACGGAATCTGCAAGGTCAATTCGCATCTCTATACAAAGACAATTCGGTTTTCAGACATCAATTATCAGTTGGCGCAGAACGATGACAAAACCGCGATCTTTGAAAACTGGTGTGATTTCCTGAACTACTTTGACAGTTCGATCTTCGTTCAGCTTTCCTTCATCAATCAGAGAGCAAGCCTGAACGAATTCAAGAAGGCAATCAACATCCCGCAGCAGGAGGATGACTTCAACGACATCCGAACCGAGTATTCCGACATGCTGCAAAACCAGCTTGTAAAGGGCAACAACGGCTTGATCAAGCGCAAATACATCACCTTCGGCATTGAGGCGGATTCGATCAAATCCGCAAAGCCCAAGCTGGACAGGATTGAGATTGACATTCTCAACAACTTCAAGACGCTCGGCGTGGAGACCGAGCCTCTGACCGGCTATGAGCGGCTGCGTGTCCTGCATGATGTGTTTAACATGGACAGCAACGAGCCGTTCCGCTTTTCTTTTGATATGACGGCGCGAACCGGCCTGTCATCGAAGGATTTCATTGCTCCGACTTCCTTTGATTTTCGTGAAGGCAAGGTATTCAAGATGGGGAGAACAATTGGCGCGGTGAGCTTCCTTCAAATCCTTGCCCCAGAACTCAATGACCGGATGCTTGCGGATTTCCTTGACATGGACAGCAACATTACGGTTAATCTCCATATCAAAACACTTGATCAGGCACAAGCCATCAAGCAGATCAAGTCCAAAATCACGGATCTCGACAAGATGAAAATTGAAGAGCAGAAGAAGGCGGTCAGGAGCGGATATGACATGGACATCATCCCTTCTGACCTTGCTACTTACGGCGGTGAAGCCAAACGTCTTCTGCAAGACCTTCAGACCCGAAACGAGAGGATGTTCCTCGTTACCATCATCCTCATGAACACCTCGAACAACCGGCAGAAGCTTGAGAACAACATCTTCCAGACGGCATCCATCGCGCAGAAATACAACTGTGCGCTGAAAAGGCTTGACTTCCAGCAGGAAGCCGGACTGATGTCCTCGCTCCCTATCGGTATCAACCAGATCGAAATCCAGCGGGGACTTACCACATCCAGCACGGCAGTATTTGTCCCGTTCACCACTCAGGAGATATTCCAGCGCGGCGAAGCACTCTATTACGGGCTGAATGCGCTCAGCAACAACATGATCATGGTAGACCGCAAGCTGCTTAAAAACCCAAACGGGCTGATCCTCGGAACGCCCGGCTCCGGCAAAAGCTTTTCGGCGAAGCGGGAGATGACGAATGCCTTCCTGCTTACCAACGATGACATCATTGTCTGTGACCCTGAGGCTGAATATTTTCCTCTGGTACACAAGCTCGGCGGTCAGGTCATCAGAATCTCGCCGATCAGCATGGATTACATCAATCCTCTGGACATCAATTTGAACTACTCCGAAGAGGAAAGCCCGCTGACACTCAAAAGCGACTTCATTCTGTCGCTTTGCGAGCTGATTGTCGGAGGCAAAAACGGGCTTGAGCCGGTGGAAAAGACACTCATTGACCGAAGCGTGAGGCTTGTCTATCAGGACTTCCTCGCCGATCCCGTTCCTGAGAAGATGCCGGTTCTCGAAGACCTCTACAACATCCTTCTCAGGCAGAACGAGCCGGAAGCGAAGCGTATTGCGACTGCCCTTGAAATCTACGTTCACGGCAGCTTGAATGTCTTCAATCATCGCACCAACGTCGATGTGCAAAACCGGCTCGTCTGCTATGACATCAAGGAACTCGGGAAACAACTTAAAAAGCTCGGCATGTTGGTTGTGCAGGATCAGGTGTGGAACAGAGTGACAGTCAACCGCGCCCAGCACAAGGCGACTCGGTACTACATGGATGAGTTCCATCTGCTCTTGAAGGAAGAACAGACGGCAGCGTACAGCGTTGAGATTTGGAAGCGGTTTCGAAAGTGGGGCGGAATTCCGACCGGCATTACTCAGAACGTCAAGGATCTGCTGGCATCCCGCGAAATCGAGAACATCTTTGAAAACTCCGATTTCATCTACATGCTCAATCAGGCATCCGGCGACAGGCAAATTCTCTCCAAAGCCCTCAACATCTCTCCAAGTCAGCTCAATTACGTCACAAACAGCAATGCCGGTGAAGGTCTGATCTTCTATGGCTCGACCATCATCCCGTTCAAGGATGACTTCCCGAAGGATACAATGCTCTATCGCATTATGACCACCAAACCCGAAGAAATGCTTTAAGCAGGAGGATTTTGAATATGAACAAGAACACCAAACAGGATTATGAAGTGATGGTTGCGGAAATGACCGAGCTGTACGGCGATATGCCCGTTGAGATGACCTTCCGCGAGGTCAAGGAAGGCATCGACAGCTTCTTTGCGCTGATGGGGATGACGGTTGAACTGGTCAACCTGATCTGCGAGGAGTCCGAGCTTAAAAAACACCACAGAGCCTATCTCCATGTCAGAGAGGAAATCGACGAGTGCATCTCTGCGGTGACAGCGCATATCACCGACACCCTTGATGCGCTCGCCGACAAGGAAGTGACCGTGCGCTGCGAGGATTTTCCCTTTGCCGAGGCTGAGGACAACGATGAAACCGTCACGCTGGCGAAAGAGAAGTATGCTCTCATGGTCGAGGATCTGCTGACGATGGCAGAGCTGATTGATATGGTTTCGGATATGCGCACAAAGGATGTCCGCATGATCGGAGAACTGGGCAAATATGTCCCCACCTTTGCCGCTTTTGAGAAAGGACGGCTTTCTCTTTACCGCGAGGCGGCGAAAGAAGCCGAGGAAATTATGCAGCGATGGGACGATGACTTTGAGCCGGACGAGTATTTCGCCGACTGAGATAGCAAAAGCCCATCACTGCACAGGGCGGTGATGGGCCTGAGGATCAGATCACAGTGTCATCCAACAGAAAATCAATAATTCCAATATTCAGAATGCCGTTATCGTCGTACCATCGCTTGCGGATGTCATGCCGGACGATAATTTTCGGGAAGGAATCGCCGGTCAGAGCGAAGGGCTTGTTCTCGGTGATGGCTTTTTCCTCCGTCCCCAGCGCGTAGGCAGACTGGATGTAGGTTTTCTTGCCCCCGCTATTTGCGATGAAGTCAATCTCCCGAGCCACCTGAGAAACCTTGCCTTGACTGTTCTTTTCCGCTGAATACACAATTCCGATGTCAACCGCGCAGTCCCGGATCATTAGCTCATTGTAGATGATGTTCTCCATGATATGCGTCATTTCCTGCTGCCGAAAGCCGATTCGCGCGTTCCGCAGACCAATGTCCTCGCAGTAATACTTGTTGGGATAATCGAAATAGCTTTTGCCCTTCACATCCCAACGCTTGCATTCGGTGAACAGGAAAGCGTCTGACAGATGATCCATATAGGACTTGACGGTGTTCAGCGCCACGACATTTTCACCGGCTCGTTTCTGCCTGGTGTTGATGGTGTCGGCAACCCGCGTCGGATTGGTGAGCGAACCGATGGAGGAACAGAGCAGATCGAGAATGGAGGATAGCACATCCTCCCGCTGAATATGTCTGCGCTCCACGATGTCCTTCAGATAAACCTCCGAGAACAGAGAAGTGAGATAGTTCATTTTCGCTGTGTCATTCGGGCGTGACAGAATCAGCGGCATTCCGCCGAAAAAGGCATAGGTGTCAAACGCATCGCTCTTGTCTCCACCGACTGCGGAGTAGTATTCCGCAAAGCTGAGCGGATGCACACGGATTTCATCGCTGCGCCCCCGAAACTCGGTGAGGATGTCCGAGGACAGCATCTTGGAATTGCTGCCGGTGACATAGATGTCCAGATTGGAAATGGATTTCAGGTCATTGAGCGCATCGTAAAAGGTGATCTTTCGCCCGTCCGCATTATAGGGATTGGCAACCTCATCGGACATCTGAATCTCATCCACGAACAGATAGAATTGCTCGTCTTTGCCCTCCGCCAGCTCCCGGACAGCTTTCGTAAGCTCCAAGGGATTGCGGAAGCGAATGTCCCTCGCCAAATCAAGCTCGAAGGAAAGAATGTGATCCTCCTGCACACCTTGCCCCAGCAGATAATCCCGAAACAGATTACGCAGCAGATAGGACTTCCCGCAGCGGCGAATGCCGGTGATGACCTTCACCTGTCCGTCCCACATGAAAGAAATGATTTTATTCAAATAGCGATCCCGTTTGATTTCCATAAGCGCCTCCATTGAAAACTTGCTCGCTTTATTGTGCTACTTTTCAATCAGAATTATACACCGGCCTCAGGTCGAAAACAAGCGTTTCATTGAAATGTTATATATTTTTGTGGCGTAGTTTTCAATGAGACGCGGCAAAATACACTTTTAGAAGGAGTTGATACCTATAGAGCTTGATACAATCTATACCGGTGACAGCCTTGAAGTCTTGAAGACTTTTCCCGATGACAGCATCCAGTGCTGCGTGACATCCCCTCCGTATTATGCGCTGCGGGATTACGGCATGGACGGACAAATCGGGCGTGAGGATACCCCGCAGAAATATGTAGCGCGTCTGACTGATGTTTTTACAGAGGTCAGGCGCGTTTTGCGTCAGGACGGTACGCTGTTCCTGAACATTTCCGATACCTACACCGGGAAAGGCAATCAGGGCGAAAGCCTTGACCCCAAATACCCAAATGGGAGAACCGGACAGGCTGTGGCAATCAATCGGACAGTAGAAGGCTGCAAATCCAAGGATATGATCGGCATCCCGTGGATGCTCGCCTTCGCACTCCGCGACGCCGGATGGTATCTGAGAAACGATATTATCTGGATGAAGCAAAACCCCATGCCGGAGAGTGTCAAAGACCGCTGTGCAAGATGCTACGAGCATGTATTCCTGTTTGCAAAAAGCCCCAAATACTACTTTGACCACATGGCAATCGCAGAGCCGATAGCTCCTGCAACGTATGACAGGTTGAAGCGCGGTATGAAAGGCGGCAACAAATACGGCAAAGCGATTCCCGGTCAGCCGCAGACACAGAACATCAACAAACCCCGTGAGCCGGGAACAATCACAGACAGCATGATTTCGCCACTGAGAAACCGGCGCGACGTATGGGTAATCAACACCGTCCCGTTCTCCGGCGGTCACTACGCGGTTTTTCCTCCAAAGCTGGCAGAAACGTGCATTCTCGCCGGATGTCCGGTTGGAGGCACGGTCCTTGATCCTTTTATGGGCAGCGGAACGACCGGACTTGTCGCAAAGAGGCTTGACCGCAGTTTTGTCGGGATAGAGCTTAACCCGGCATTCTCTCAAATGGCTATGGAGAGGATTGAAGGTGACGCCGTATGAGCACGGATAAGGGCGAACTGAAACCCCGCGACAAGGTAGTAACCAAGATGACCCGCGAAGGGGCTGTGAAGGTAAATCTGACCGAGAACAGCACGGAACGGATCAGTAAACGCCTTGAGGAAACAAAGCTGGTGCAGCCTTCCGAAGTAAAGAAGATCGCACCTTCTGTTTCGGAAGAGGAACTGAAAGCGCAGCTCAGAAAGCGTCAGGTGCAGGAGCACAGGGAGGATGCTCAGGAGCCGCCGTCTCAGCCCGACGCAAAGGAACAGGTAAAGGACAGCAGCGTTGATCAATCGATCCCGCATGGTGCTCCCGGCTCCCCGCTGCATTCGTCAGAAATTGTTTCTCCCGCCCCTGTTCCGAAGCATGTTGTGGCGGAAACTGTTCTGGCACGGAAGCTTACAAGAGGCTCCGATGCTAAATACGTTGACAGTGATGCCATCCTGAGCCGTGCCGGTGAGAGAGCATCCCCCGGTACACGCTCCCCGGATGAACCGGTCAGCAAGCATCTTGAAAAGCTTGAAAAGAAATCCGAAATCGCCCACGGAAAGCTTGATGCCGCAAGGGATAAGCTGCCGACGAAGAAGGTGTTCAAATCCGAGCGAGTTTTTGACGACGCAGCCGGAAAATCTCACACAAAGCTTCATTTTGAGGATGAAATCAAGCAGCCGAAAACATCCGGGAAGCTGACTTTTGAGGTAAAGAAGGATGTCCAAAAGCTCGGCGATTCCCTCGGTGACGCCGTTCACGGCAAGCTTCATGAGGTAGAGCAGGAAAACACCGGCGTCGAAGCGGCTCATAAATCCGAGATTGTCGCTGAAAAGGCAGTTCGTGGCGCGGCGCGGCATGAGAGATCGAAAAGCACTAAGCCTTATGAAAAGGTGTCCAAGCTCGAAGAAAAAGCCGATAAAGCCGATTTCAATGTGTATTATGAAAAAACCGTTCAGGAGAATCCTGAGTTGAAAGGCTCAGGGCGAAGTAAATTCTATCAGAAGCAGCAGATCAAGAAGGAATATGCCGCCGCAAGGAAAGCCGGTACTCAGACTGCGGGGACTGCCGGAAAAGCCGCTTCCTCCGGGGCAAAGAAAACCGGCGAAAAGGCATCAGAGAAGATCGGCGAGTTTGTTAGGAAAAACAAGAAGGTCTTTGTCTGGCTCGGCATCGGTGTTCTTATCGTTATCTTCTTCGTCGCCGGTATCAGTGCTTGCTCTGCCATGTTCGGTCAGATGGGCAGCGGTGTAATTGCATCGTCGTATCTGAGTGAGGACGATGCCATGCTCGGCGCAGAGGCGCAATATTGCTCGATGGAGGCAGACCTGCAGTATGAGCTTGACCACTATGCTTCTCTGCATCCCGGCTATGACGAGTATCAATTTGATCTGGATGATATTCAGCATGACCCCTATGTGCTGATCTCAATTCTGTCTGCTCTTCACGGCGGTGAGTTTAAGCTTGCTGATGTACAGGGAACGCTCGGAATGCTGTTTGACAAGCAGTACATCATCACAACGACGGAAGAAATTCAGGTCAGGTACAGAACTGAAACACGGACCGGCAGCTATACGGTGACAGACCCGGATACAGGCGAAACAACGACCGAATATTACGAGTACGATGTTCAGGTCCCCTATAACTACTACATTCTTCATGTGGAGCTTGAGAACTTCAATCTCAGCCATGTTCCGGTCTATATCATGGGACAGGATGAACTGAGCATGTACGCCATGTATATGTCCACGCTTGGAAACCGGGAGGATCTGTTCCCGTCTTCGTCCTATGTCTCAAAGTACATTACAAACCCGCCTGATGATTACGAGGTTCCCGCCGCTTATCTGGATGACGCCACATTCAATACGCTTATCACCGAAGCCGAAAAATATCTCGGCTATCCGTATGTGTGGGGCGGCAGCAATCCCGATACATCCTTTGACTGCTCCGGTTTCGTTTCATGGGTGCTGACGAACAGCGGCTTGGTAAACACGGGAAGGCTTGGCGCACAAGGGCTTTACAATGTCTGTACGCCCGTTTCGCCTGCGGATGCCCAGCCTGGTGACCTGATATTCTTTGTCGGCACTTATGACACGCCGGGCGTCTCGCACGTCGGCATCTATGTCGGCGATGGAGTCATGCTGCACTGCGGAGACCCCATCCAGTATACATCCATCAACACTTCCTACTGGCAGCAGCACTTCTACGCCTTTGGAAGACCCCGCTATTAACTTTGAAAGGACTTCGATATGAGTACAAAACTTGAAAAGGTCACATCGGAAATCGAAAAGACCGAAAAGAAAATCACGGAGATGCAGGATCAGCTTCGTGAGCTGTACGACAAAAAGACTGAGCTTGAGAATGTTGAGATCGTCAATACCATTCGTGCAATGGTAATGGACAAGGAGAGCATCCTTGATTTCCTCAAGACGATGAAACCGGCTCAGGACAAGTCTGTTAAGGCAGCAACCTATCATGCGTCCGAAAAGGAGGATTTGAATGAAAACGAGTAAAAGAAGTTTCCTGCGTATCCTGTTTACGCTTGCAATCTGCGTGGTGACGCTCTGCTGCTTCTCGGTGACGGCTTTTGCCGGTGCTGATGATGTCGCGCAAGAGCTGCCGGAGGCTACGGAAGAGCCTGTAACGGATGCAACGCCCGATTCTACCCCGGAGTCTGCGGCTGAGCCGAGTGTCACGGAAGAGACATCCTTCACGTCTGACGGCAATGCTGTCACCCGCGATCTTCTCTATGACAAGACCACAAACAAGCAGTTTATCGTCATAGAAACAAAGAGCGGCAACACCTTTTACATCATCATCGACTACGATCAGCTTGTAAATGAGGAAGAGGAACTGTATAAGACGTACTTCCTGAACCTTGTGGATGAGCGTGATCTGACCGATCTGATGGACGATGAGGACATCGGCGCGTACTCCTGCACCTATACCGATAAATGTGTAGCCGGGGATGTAAACACAACCTGTCCTGTCTGTTCCGTTAATATGAGTGAGTGTACCGGTAAAGAAGCGGTGTCAGAAACCCCGGCAACCGATACCCCGACCGACGCGGAACCTGTGGATACAGAGCAGTCTTCCGGCGGAAGCAGCCTCATCACAGTCCTGATTATTGCCCTTGTTGTTGCTGCTGCCGGTGGCGGCTACTGGTACTTCAAGTTTGGCAGGAATAAAAAGCATGACGATGAAGACTTGGACTTCTACGATGATGAAGGCTACGAGGATGAGCCGTACATCAACGAGGATGCAGAAACCGATGAATCTCCTGCCGACAACTCCGCCGAGACCGAGGGGGATGACGAGGATTGATTTTAGTTATTGCTGAAAAGCCGAGCGTGGCGCAGTCCATCGCAAAGGTGCTGGGTGCGTCTGTGCGTAAGGACGGCTACCTTGAAGGCTGCGGTTATCTCGTCTCCTGGTGTGTCGGGCATCTTGTGGGGCTTGCGGATGCAAGCTCTTATGATGCCCGGTATGCGAAATGGCGGTATGAGGATCTTCCGATTGTCCCTGACGAATGGCTTTTTGAAGTTCCAAAGGCAAAGGAAAAGCAGTTCAATATTCTCTCTTCTCTTATGAGAGACAACAGAGTAACAGAGCTTGTCTGTGCGACAGATGCAGGACGCGAAGGAGAACTGATCTTCCGGCTGGTCTACAACAAAGCAGGATGCAGAAAGCCGTTCAAAAGGCTTTGGATCAGTTCGCTTGAGGACTCCGCTATCAGCGAAGGTTTTTCTCATCTGAAAGACAGCTCTGAGTATGACCGGCTGTATGAATCGGCACTCAGCCGTTCAAAAGCGGATTGGCTCGTCGGTATTAACGGAACACGCCTCTTCTCAACGCTTTATCATCAGAAGCTCACGGTCGGGCGTGTCCAAACGCCTACGCTTGCTATGCTTGTTGAACGCGACGGCAGGATCACCGGCTTCAAGAAGGAAAAGTATTTCAACGTACACATTTCAAACGGCGCGGTGACCGCAGACTTGGAAAAGACCAAGGACATCGCCGAGGCAAAGAAAATCGCGGAGGCTTGCAGCAAAAAGCAAGCCTCCGTTTCTTCTGTCTGGAAGGGAAAAAAGACAGTCAACCCTCCGAAACTCTACGATATGACCACGCTGCAAAGAGAATCGAACCGGAGCTTCGGCTACACGGCGCAGCAGACGCTCGATCTTGTTCAATCACTGTACGAGAAGAAACTTCTGACTTATCCGCGAACAGACAGCCAGTTTCTCACCGATGATATGGAAAACACTGCTCGTCAGGTGATCGGCATTGTTTGTCGAAAGCTACCGCTTTTTCAAGGAATTGATGTGTCGCCGGACATCAAGCGAATTCTCAACAGCAGTAAGGTCAGCGATCATCATGCCATTATCCCCACCGTCCAGCTTGACCGGCAGAATGCCTCTGAGCTTCCTCAAACCGAACAGAACATTATGAATCTTGTCGGCATGAGGCTGCTATGCGCTGTATCCGGCAAGCATGAGTACGAAGATACCCAGCTTGTCATAGCCTGTGAAGGTCATGATTTCAAGGTAAAAGGCAAGACGGTTCTCACCGAAGGCTGGAAGGCAGTCGAGCGGCGTTTCAAGGCTTCGCTCAAGGATTGCAAAAAAGAAGATTCCGATGCGGTACTGCCCGATTTCAAGGAAGGAGATTTTATCCCGTCCGTAGATGCTTCCGTGACGGAGCATTTTACTTCACCTCCAAAGCAGTATTCGGAGGATACTCTTCTCGCCGCAATGGAGACAGCCGGAAACGAGGATTTCAACGAAGACACGGAAAAGAAGGGCTTGGGCACACCGGCGACAAGAGCCGGAATTATCGAAAAGCTTGTGTCAACCGGCTTCATAGAGCGGAAAGGCAAAAGCCTCATTCCCACGAAGGACGGCAACAACCTTGTCTGCATTCTTCCTGAACAGATCACTTCCGCAAGGATGACCGCAGAATGGGAAAACACGTTGATGGAGATTGAACACGGTCAGGCTGACGCCAAACAGTTTCTCGACGGCATCACGGAGATGGTCGGAAAGCTTGTACAGACTTACCCGTTCCTTGCTTCCGAAGACGCATCCCGTTTCAGCGGCGGCAAAGAGGAAATCGGAAAATGCCCACGCTGTGGAAGTCCGGTTGTCGTAGGCAAAGGCAACTTCCATTGTGCCAACAGGGATTGCGCTTTTTGCCTGTGGGAAGACAACAAGTTCTTCCGTGACAAGAAAAAGAAGCTGACAAAGAAAGTCGCAGCGGCGCTTTTGGACAAAGGCCGCTGCCGGATGACCGGCTTATACACTCCGAAGAAAGCCCAGCTCTTTGATGCAACCGTCGTGCTGGATGACAGCGGCGGCAAATACGTCAGCTTCAAGCTTGAATTTGACAAATGAAGGGACGGTAAAAATTGGCTGAAAACAAAAATGCCCAGCAGGTCCGTGAGATAACGGACAAACTGGAACAGGGCATCAAGGAGCTGTTTGAAAGCGAGAAATATAAAGAATATCTCCGTACCATGTCCAAGTTCTACAATTACTCCTTCAACAATACGCTGCTCATCGCTATGCAGAAGCCCGACGCAACGCTTATTGCCGGATATACCTCATGGCAGCGCAACTTCGACCGGCACGTCTTGAAGGGCGAAAAGGGGATCAAGATACTCGCTCCCGCGCCGTACAAGGTCATGGAAGAGCGCGACAGGCTCGACCCGTCCACACAGAAGCCGATCTCCGATCAGGACGGAAATGCTCTCAAGGAGACAGTGGAGGTCACGAGACCGGCGTTCAAGGTCGTAAGTGTATTCGATGTCAGCCAGACAGACGGAAAGGAAATTCCTGATATTGCCGTTGATGAACTGACGGGCAGCGTGGAGAACTACACAGCTTTCTTTGAAGCTCTAAAACAGGAGTCACCTGTGCCGATTGCGTTTGAAGACATTCCCGGCGGAGCGAAAGGCTATTATCATCTGGAAGACCGCCGAATTGCCATTCAGGAGAACATGAGCGAGATACAGACCATCAAGACCGCTATCCATGAAGTCGCTCACGCAAAGCTTCATGCGCTTGATCCCGATGGAAAGCGTGACCCCGAAAAGATGAAGGACAGCCGAACCCGCGAGGTCGAGGCTGAAAGCGTCGCCTATACGGTTTGCCAGCATTACGGCATCGAGACATCTGATTATTCGTTCGGCTATGTCGCCGGTTGGAGCAGCGGCAAGGAAACAAAGGAGTTGAAAGGCTCTCTTGAGACGATCCGTTCGACAGCCGCCGAGATGATTGAGAGCCTTGATGAGAAGCTGAAAGTTATCCTGAAAGATCAGGAGCAGACCAAAAGCCCATCGCTTTTAGAAGTGCCGGTCTACAAGGAGACTGCGGAACATGCCCGCAACAACAGTGAGCTTGAAGCCTATCGTTCCTCATACAAGGCAAACGTCGCCTGTAAGGATGCCATTGAACAGGCAATCAGTGACCATTACTGGCATAACAGCCTGAGCGATGAAGGGACAAAGAGCGTCCTTGCACAATTTGGTGCTGAGCGCGTCCAGTATGTCCTTGCAAATACCGTCCAGCACAAGGATTGGGACGGACGCATCTCAAATGACAACAAGGAGTGGGCAAAAACTGTGCCGATTTGTGCCGGAAACAGCGATTATTTTGTCGTGGACAAGTCGCATCCGGGCTTGACAGACTTGTTCCTTACCCAGACACGAAAAGAGCTTGAAGCGACCGAAAAGGAGAAAACAGCCGTTTCCCCGGAACAAGATCCGGCACTTGTCTCGCCGGAAGCGGATGAAGTCTCTTCTGTTGAGAAGACCAACGCGGAGGCAAAATCTCCCGTAGATTCACCGGTTGAAGAAACCGCGCAGAAGCATCGTCTGACGCCGGATGAGCGAAAGATCAAGGATGCTGTGACAGACAGGCTCAAGGAGCTGATAGCTGTTCGGAATGACGGCATACTTGCGACGTATAAGGCGTCTCCGCAGTCTCAAAGAATCCTCATGGATAATCACGTCAGGATAGAAAAGGATACGGTTCTCAAGAGCGGAGAGCCGCTTTTTCACATCCATCGCCGGTTTGCCGCGAAGAAAACACAAGGCTGTTATCTTGAACTGAATCCGACCCTTGAATATGTCATGCCCGAAAAGAAGGTAGAGAAGGCATCCATCCGTGATCAGCTCAAGGCTTCGGCAAAGGAAAAAGCTGTGCCGCAAAAGCCGGACAAGCAGAAATCTAAAGGCTTGGAAATGGAGTGATGCAATGAACAAACACACTGGGGTTGACCTGTATGAAGCACTCGGAAAGGTCGTAGAAGAGAACACAGCCTTCTATAAGGACGATTTTGAGATCGACAAACGGATCATCCAGAGAGCAGCGGAAAGCGATGAGCCGGATGAAAAGCGCCTTCTATGGCTTTCCCGGAAGTCCGGCACGCAATGTCTCAACGAACGGGAAGCGTTTATCCGCGACACCCGTGATTTCAATACTTGGCAGTTCTACGCTCAGCAGGCGGACGATCATTTTGTCGCTTTCATGGTCGAGCCGTATTTCATTCAGGGCAAGGCTGCAATCGGCAATCTGTACGAGCTGGATTTTCGTGAACATGCAGCGGAAATGGCTAAGAAAGCGGTCCGCGTAAGCGAGAAAGAAATAACCTTCGAGGATGGCTTCATCACCCGAACACCGTTCAATATCGGATGGGGTGCCGTTTCCAATATGGTTGAAGAGCACGGCAATATCGTAAAGCAAGTCGCTGTCCCGCAGGACCCGGATAAGCTTCATGATGTTCTTGCGGAGCAGCGCCAGAAACGATATGCAATGAAGGAAGCAAAACGGGTGGAAATCCTTCTGCCGCTCACATTCGCCGAACAGAACGCTTATAACGCCGTCAAGGAAGCACATCCCGCATCGCTTATCTGCTTTGCTCAGCACGGATACTATGAGCTTTACGGTGATGACGCTGAGAAGGCGTCGGCGGTTCTCGGAACAAAGCTTCTCTCAAAAGAACTTGAAGGCGGTGGCAGTGTTGCAGTGACAGGATTTCGGGAATCAGCTTGGTTGTCCGGCTCGCATCGGCTGTGGAAGACCGGAGAGGATGTTTTGCTCTTCACGAACGGCGAGATAGAAAAGGATCTGAAAGCCGCTGATTACATTCCTGTCGGACTGGTTATCAGGATCGACAATCATCCGTATCAGATCGACGCGGTTGATTTCAAAGCAGATGAGGTCAGGCTTCATGCTGCGGCGGCCGGGGTTAATCCTCAACAGCTTACGGAAGACATCGCTTATGTCCGCAGCTATGTCGAAGAAACGCCGATTCCGCTCACCAAAGCCGAAATCAAAGCAATCACGGGCAAAACGGATGGTGAGAAAAAGCGGGAGAAACCGTCTGTACGAAACAGGCTCAAAGCGGAGCAAAGTGCTCAGCGAAAGACGCCCAGCGTCAACAAATCCAAAGGAAAGGATATGGAGCTATGAACAATTTCACAGTGGAAGAGACAAACCTGATCTGTATCTTTGACACTTCAAGCCGGGCGAAACTGATCTCCGAGATGAAAAGCGTTCCGCTTGCCGATCTCGATGATGAGATGCAGCAGCTTCTTTTCCGGGTAGTACACAAGCTTGAGAAGATGAACGATGAAGAATTCAGCCGGTGCGATTTTGCACCGGCTGAATTCATGGATGAAAGGAGCGAGTAAATGCCCAATATTGATGAAGACTTTGAGAAAGAAAACAGCGGTAAAATCTCTGTATTGATTATCGAGCCGATGAAGGAGCCTTATGCTCAGGAGATCGACAGCTGCTTGGCTTCGCTGCAAAAGGCTGTTGGCGGAGACATCGAGGCGGTTTATCCTTACGACGATCCGGTCGCCCTTGTCTGTAACGAGGAAGGAAAGCTGAACGGCTTGCAGCTCAATCGTGCGCTCAGAGCTGAGGACGGAGAAGTTTATGACATCATCGCCGGTACTTTCATGGTAACGGGGCTGACCGATGATGATTTCGGCTCTCTCTCGCCGGAGCTTCAGCAGAAATACGCGGAGCAGTTCAAGCAGCCGGAAATGTTTGCCCAGATAAACGGTAAGATAGCCGTAATTCCCGTTGTGCCTGAAACGGAGCCGGAACAGAAAAGAACGCTGGACATCTACCAGATCAAAGATGATGAGCTTGGCAAGAAGATGTCCTTCATGAATTTTGACTATCTCAGAAGCTTTAACATGCCGGTCACGGCAGAGAGATACGATAAGATATATACCGGTGACATGAAGCAGGGAGAGGACCTTGAAGGAGTTTACACTCGTTTCAATCTCAACCATCCTGCGGATTATCGCGGTCACAGCCTCAGTGTCAGCGATGTAATTGTTGTGCATGAGAACGGCAAAGACTCGGCTCATTTCGTGGACAGTTACGGATTCAAGGAGATCCCGGACTTTTTCCAGACGCGTGAAAGACTCCTTGACGCCACAACTCAGGGACTTGCGGTTGCCGGACATATCGGTACATGGCACGTTATTGATGAGGCAAAGGTTGAAGATAAAGCGTTCTTTCTCCTTGAGCATGATACTTACGGGGATGAGGCGGCAAGTATCATTGTTGACGCCAAAGGAAAGCTCGTTCTGGATGAAATCTACAACGGGTTTGATGATGAGACGCTGGAACAGCTCCGGCTCGATCAGCTTGCTGTCAGCAATCCTCCCGACCCGTCGATCACGACCGATGAAATGAAGGAATACGGTTACGCTTGGGGCGGGATGCTTCCCATGCGCGATGAAGCCGCAGCGACCGCCTTTGAAAAACCCGGATGCGATGTTTTCAAGCTCTATGCGGACAACTCGGAAACACACGTCATGAATCCCTCAGAGATTGCAGAACACGCAAAGCGCGGCGGCATTTTCGGCGTTACCAAGGAAACATGGGTTGCTGCCGTGGAGAAGGAAAACAGTCTCAAAAACGCGGAAATGTCGATGGAAGATGACTATGGGATGATTGACGGAATCATCAATAACGGACCGAAGGAGGAAAAGCAGCCTGAAACGGTGAAAAGGGCTTCTATCATGGATCGGCTCAAAGAAGCCAAATCCGAAAAGCCGATAAAGAAGGATGCTCCGGCAAAAGCCAAGAGTAATGATCTCGAAATATGAGCAGAAGCGCAAAGTGGAAGGCTGAGTGGAGCTTCTTTCTGGATAAGGACGGGCGGCGGAAGTACAATTACTTCTGCCGCCGCTGCGTCCATGAATGTAAGCAGAGTTTTCGAGCCGGTCTTATTGACTGTCCGAGTTTCCTTTCAAAGCGTTCAGAGAGAAACAAAAAAGTGTTGAGATAAGTGTCGCTTTTCAGCGATTTCTTGAGCTTCACGGCGGCTTGCAAGATAGCTCCGTTTGCTTTCTCATCCGCATTGACAAGCGTCGGAATGCGCAAAAAAGAACCCATTGTTGGCACTTATCAATCGCCATCAAAAACTGAAAGAGCCTCAGCCGGTGCCCCAACGGGTATCGGCTGAGGCTCTTTTCTATACTTTTTTACCGTAAGTCTTCGGAAAATGCTTTTTACCGAGTTGCCATAAGTATTGATCAAGCTGCTTGAGCGAGTATTCGTCCAGTCCGTAGAACTGACGGAACCTATTTAAGACATCCTTGAAGCGGGCATAATTCTTTAGGTCGTTGCTTGAAAAGGAATCAAACCGGTCTTTGCTGCGAAAATGGCACAGCACATCATCGACATAGCTATCATAAATAGGATAAGCTTCTGTGTTATGATGGCTGCAATACTTTGTTGCAAAAGAATAGAAATGCTTTTGCTTGCCACCAATCTCAACATCTTTGATTTCATCTACTAATAATTCATCGCCCGCGCGAAGGCGTTCATCAATTCTCAGAGAAAGGATATGCTTTGCAACCGGGTAGATTGAAAAGATATTAGTGCTATAAAAATCATTCAGGGTTGCGGCCTTGATCAGTATATCCTCAATATTGCTGTTATCGGGAGACAAGACAAAGAAAAGCTTATTCAGTGCCAGCTCTTGAAGCCGATAGTTTTCAAGGGAGTCCCACAGTTCAAGATATAGATTTACTTCATAAGCTGATGGACGAGGGATGTCTTTATCCGTTCGATGCTGTTTGATCGGTGTAGAAATTTTTTCATTTTGATGGATGATATTGCCATCGTCAGCCAGAATAAAACGGCGTAGACGTCGGATATGTGACATATAGCCGCTTAGATTAGCATCAATATTCCCACGAGATCGTACCATCAATGTGGTTTTTAGATGCTCTTTTGCAATCGATTCAAACTCAGGATCATACAATAACGCCCAGAAGTCAAGTGATGAATCATTCTTGAACAGATAGAATGCGTCGTTACGGGATGTTTGTATTGTATTTTGTGATAATCCTTGCTCTTGTAAATACTCTGAGTAAAGTCGCTGGATTTCCGAATATTCAAGTTGCCGCAATTCATTTATTGTCATGTGAACTCGCCTCACTAATTGCAGTTGTATCCCCATTTTCTGCTTTGTAGTGTATCCTTCCACCAAGATTCTCTTTGTAGGATAAACTGGTCATCAACTTTTGCATTATAATTTTCCAGAATTGAGTATTGAAAGTTTTCCTTTACATATTCAAACCCTTTGGTTTTTACAAGCTCAACAAGTTCTTTGTTTCCTCCGTGACCATTAGCAACATACGAACTCCATCTTTGGAGAAGCATTCCATAGCTACTTGTAGCAGAGCCGACATAGAGCTTTCCTGTTGCCTTATCAGTAATCAAGTAGACAGCCTTTTGATTTTCAAGTGCAGCAACCCAGTCTCTTTTCCCATTTCCAATTATTGAAGCCAGTTGAGAATAAGAAAGCCTAACGTTATCATATCCGGGGAAATCCTCTCCGTCAAATATTGAAGGTAGCACTTGATTGACGATTAGCTCATCTTTTACTTCTGAATAGTATCGCCCCTGTGCCATTGTAGTCTTGTGATATTTGATAATCAGCCGTCCAAAGTATGGACGATACTGTTCTATTTCTTCACCTTCATAATTGATTCCATCATAGATTCCCAATTCTTTGGTAACCCTTTTTATTGTCGTAAGAAGCCACATCTCGTCAGAGAGTTTGAGAAGGCAGACAGCGATTTGTCCGACATAAAAATATCGTTGTTTATTCCTCCAAAACAACCATTGTGAATTGATTATTTCAGGGTTTTTCTGATACTCGTCCATAGGATTTGTGCTTCCATTGAATTGGTTAAATTTTACTTTAATGTTTGCCATATCGTCTTCATGAAAATGAAGAATGTCATTTATAAGGATTAACTCCAAGTCTTCATCATCCTCTCTATACGGAACGGCCCCTTTATGACATCAAAACAGCTTTCCCACCGAAGTTCGTCAGTGTGAAGCATCCAGCATTGTATATCCATTCATGCGTGACATCAAATATAAACGGAAACATTTGCGGTGTAGATGCAATCTCTGATATTTCGTAATACGCTTTTTGCTTTTGAGTCAGAATAGTCATTACAATAATCTTAATGCTGTCTTCATCGAGAATTGGAACCTGCTGAATACGATAGACTCCGGTTTTTTCTTTGCAGAGAGTGCCAAAATCAACTAATGTGCGCAAGATATTCTTTACCGGCACATCGAGGGTAGTTCGTTCGCCCCAAGACTCATAGAGCTTTTCCTTTACCCATGCAGTAGTGAATTCATCTTGAATGTGAGATATTTTCCCAATTAGTGTTGCTATGTCAGCAAAGATCGGATATGACAGGGAAAGCATACACCAATGAAGAGCAAGTTTACTTGCTTTTCCCGTTTTATATGCTTCCAAAGCTGCTGCACGAACATCAGCCGATTCCTGTGAATCAACTATCCATGTGTTGATAAGAGATTCACGAGTCTTTCTAAGAGATGTTGGACTATCAATTTCAAAGGAAAGATACTCATTGAGATCAGCTTTGATTTCATCGACAGATTTTCCGTCAAGAAGAAGCTCGACAGTTCTATTGAGCCATTCAATTTTTACTGGACGAGCCAGCCCTACCATTTTAGCCATTGTGTTTACTCCTAATCTTGATGAATGGCACGATTACTTCCTCTATCGAGATGCCGCCGTGCGTCATAACATCCTCGTCTTTATTATCAAACGACGTATCGCCTTTGCATATCAGGTATTGATACGATTTGTTCATGTAATACCCCGGATACACTATCGTTCTGTCCCTGAGATCATCCGAAACTTCGGCGAAGTCCTTCAATACAATCATTCGCTTCGATTTGGTTTCTGTCTCTACACCGGTGCGTTTAATTGTCCCTCCGCCCATACAATGCGTATTTCCGTGATCAGCGGTCAAATAGACAGAAAATCCACTTTCCAGTAATGAGCTTATAAGGCTTTGCAATTTGCCTGTTTTAGCGAGCAACGTTACATCGTTAAACATGCCTTGGCGTCCCTGCATCTGCCCATGAACCATATCATCAATGTCGTTTATGATTATTGCGGCAAAACGGACAAGGGGACCGGGCAGCGCATCATAGCCTCGCGCATAAAACGTCTGTTGCTTCGTGTACCCGTGTTCTGATGCAGCATTATAGAAGCCGGATTCCTCTTTTGCGAGAGAAAAAGGATCACTTAACTGTTGCGGATATTTACCGCTCAATAAGCTCTGTCTGGAAATGCTCGTCGTTGTTGGGATCATAGCAAATGAACAGTTGTAGTCATACTCGAAATCTGAGAAGTATTTCGACATTATCTCAAAGTCGAACAAAGACATGCCATCCGCTACAATGATTGCTGCTTTCCCTCCGGCAATCATGTCTATTGTTTTTGGAAGAATCGAAGGAGCATTTTTCGCAACCATGCCAGATAGTTTTTGGTATCCGTCAAAGATAAAACGCTCAAATTCATTGTCTATTGTAAGCGGACTTCGTTCTTTTCCAATACTCGCAGCATAAACACCAAGCTTGGCATTCTTCTTCGCAATACAAATCCAATCAAAATACGAAGAAGCGTTCTTAGCTTCTTTAAGTAAATCGGCGTCTCGTGAGGCAATGAACGGAGAAATGGCTGCTTTTGTAAGAACTTTTTGCTCTATGAAATGTCGTGTCTGGACCTCCGTTTTTTGTTCCTCATATAAAGAGTCATATACATAATCAATCAGTTCAATGTCATTCAAATGCTCAAGAAGTACAGCAGAATTAAGCTTTGGGTAAAGCGCATCCAAAGACAGTTCAACTTCATAGAATGCTGTTTTGATGTCATAAGGAATGTACATGTGACTGCGGGAGATGATGGCTGCTTTTGCCTTAGTGCCTCTCAGGTTGTTTTCATACGTCAGCCTGAAAGTCTCTATATCATCATAAAGAATTACTTCGTACCCCGCATCAATCAGCATTTGGGCATAGTCAAAGACACTGCTAAAAGAATTCATTTCATGAATTAGCAAGCGGTTCTCGTATTCTACTGATAGCAGCGTTCGTATCCGTTCTTCAATCATCTGTATCACTCCATGTGTACGAGAATTTCCAGCCGGAAGTCAGGACATATTTGTTTCCCAGCTTCGTAAGCAGCATCCATCTCAGCACTCTCTACGGCTAAAGAGTGTAGCTTGTAAGTTCTAATGTTGTCAATTCCTATATGTTTAGCAGCATCAATTCTGAGATTGAGCGCATAACGGTATTTCTTGTGATTCTCTTCATTCTTTTGCTCGTATTCGCACTTCATTTCAACGAAAGAATCGTATGCGTATTCTTGTGAAGCCGTAAGCAGCTTTTCAAGAAAATCCGGGGCGATAACAGAACCTTCACTGGTTTGAATGGATTTCGTGTCATCAAGCACTGCTTCCCAAATGCGTTTTCCCGCCATCGGGCGAAGAATGCCGCTTTCATTGATAAAGACCGGCACGGTTTTCCCACTGCTACCATCGGCGGCAACAGATAGATGCCATAGCATGAAATATCCTTTTTCGTTGGGGAAATCTTGTATGGTCACGTTGAGAATGGCGGCATTGGGATCCTGCGCAATTTCCTTTTTCAAATGCCGGACAATGATCTCATCGTTGATGCCGTAATTATCAATCGGCAAATGGGGATTGCCCATAGAACTTTCGTAGTAGGCTACCATGGAGCGCAGAGCTGCTTCAATGTCAAATGAGGAATCCATACCAACGAAAGAGGACAGGTCCTTATCTTCGTGAATCAAGTCCTTGATTCGCATCGTGTTTTTGACCTGCGTTTTCAGGTCCTCTTCAATGGGTTTAATATTATACTCTACACTCTTTGGACTGCGGATGGAGTTCATATAAGCATCTGTGAAATTGACTCCTGCTGTCTCACTGTCCAGAACATCCGCATATTTATCAATACCGATTTCCTTCAAGATGACGGCAAGCTTCTCTTCCAGAACACCCTTTACGCGGCTTTCTACGGTGTCAGCCAAAATGAAGTTATATACTTCCACATCGCGTTGTTGACCAATACGATCAACACGACCGATGCGTTGTTCGATTTTCATTGGATTCCACGGAAGGTCATAGTTAATCACGCAGTTGGAAAACTGCAAGTTAAGGCCTTCACCGCCAGCGTCAGTTGAGATCAGAATGTTGGTTGTCTCTCTGAATTCGGCGAGAACGATGTTTCTCTCTTCAATGCTCAAACTGCCGTTGAGAAGAGAAGTAGAGTATCCTCTTTCAGTAAGAAGTCTGCTGAGATAGTTTTGTGTGCCTACGAACTCAGTGAAAATAATGACTTTACGATCTTTATCTTCGTTAAACAGGTCATCAACGATAGATAGCAACGGCTCTATTTTCACGTCAAGATACTGGTATTCCGCTTGCTGTGCGACAGCGATGATTTCATTCAGACTTGCAATTTCATCTGCAATATCCAGAGAGATGGAAGAGATTGCTTCATCCATACTCTCTTCAAGCTCCATCTCGGCAAACTCAGCTTCCGTCATAGACTCAAATTGAAACGCCTGATCCTCAAGCACATGAACGCGGCGTATCAAGCTCTCCTTAACAGCCGGAGTGCTGCTTGTAACGAGCCTTTGCATCATAATGAGCAGAAATACCACCCACATGTTTTTGCCGCGATTGCGCATGGCTTTATTGTAGTTTTTTGACACATAATTCGACACCATCTCATAGAGCTTGCGCTGCATCGTATGGCGTTCATCCCAGTGAAGTTCGATAATATGTGTGTTGCGGTTCTTAAACAGGACATTGCCGTTATTGTCAATGGCTTCCCGTTTTTCAGTCCGTATGACATAAGGCGCGACCTGCTCTTTTACGACAGCCTTCATGTTTGGGAAGGCTTTTTCGTCCACAAGCCTGATTAAGCGAAGAAACGGCTCCGTCTTCCCATTATGCGGTGTCGCGGTAAGCATAAGAAGGTATGGACTTGCCTGAGAAAGAAGGCTGCCCAGTTTATATCTTGCAACTTCACCGGTACTTCCGGCTACTCTGTGCGCCTCATCAATTACAATCAAGTCCCACCCGCTGTTGATGATGGAATAGATTCGCTCTTCGTTATACTTCTCAATACGCTCTTCTGTCCAGCCGACACGTTTTTCAAGCGGTTTGATCGAATCCATTGGAGAGATCACCTGATCGAACTGCCCATAGACATCATCGTTATCTGTTATCTTTCGGATTGTGTCATAGTCTTCCGGCAAAATGACGTGGAACTTCTCATCGAATTTCTCCTGCATTTCGAGGCTCCACTGCGTAACCAGACCGGTAGGGCAAACAACGAGTATGCGTTTGGTCAGTCCGCGAGCTTTAAGCTCTTTGATGATAAGCCCTGCTTCGATTGTTTTGCCAAGTCCGACCTCATCCGCAAGTATGTATCTGACGCTGTTTGTGGATACGGCTCTATTCAGAACGTGCATTTGATGAGGAAGGGGGATAATTCCGCTGGACAGCTTTGAGAGGATGCCTTCGGAGGTTTCGCTTTTGATTTTTGCAAGCATGGCGACATAACGCAGATAATACTCGTTGCTGTGGTCCTTATGGGCTTCCTGCGTCAGTGCATCTGCCGGAAGCTTGTACACTGCTCCGGTGATCGGATTGAAGACCTTATAGGACACAAAGCCCCAGACCGTGGTAATATCCACGATCTGAACACGGTCGTTATTCTTGCTATCAAAAGCGTAATCCCCGATTTTGAACATAGGTTATGCCTCCGCAGTTCCGTCTAATAGCGGCATTGTTGTTTCGGTTACTATACCAAGGCTATTTAGGAATCCCTTATATTGCTCAGGATCTTCCTTTATCTTTTCAAGAATGATATTGGCTACACGAATAATCTCCGCTTTGTCTACTGGACACAAAGCCTTTTCTACGGCTCCTTGAAGGTGGGAGTATTCGTTAATTACCCGACCCACAACGGTAGCAGTGGCATCGTTGGCAAAGAAGAGTTTGAGCCGGTTTTCAAGGTTGTACTCATTCTTGTCTTCATATGGGTACTTGAAATACAAATAGCTTTCAAGAAACTTTCTCGCATTGTTACCAAAGTCATAGATAACGTCGTAATTTGTGTCGTCTGCGGAGTCAAGTTTGGCACACTCATATATTCGTGAGAAAAGATAGTTAAACTCGGTTCCGTATTGTTGCATATATTTCGGCATTTCGCGGATAACAGCATGGTCCGAGATGCGATCAATAACCCAATACTTTTTCTCCTTTGCCTTTACATTGCCAAGTCTACGAAGATATTTCAGGAACTCCAAATTATGCGTTGAGATAAATGTTTGTTCAGCAATGCCTTTCTGCATTATCTCGGTGGAGAGAAGACTAAATAAGTAAAAGATATGATTATCGTCCAGACTGCTAATTGGATCATCAATCCAAATAATCGGCTTTTTCCCGTCAGTGCTTGTGTCATGAAGCTTCGCAACAAAATAACAGAATGCTACAAGACTGCATTCCCCCTCACTGAGATTGTAAGCTGTCTTGCCATTTCGCACGACATCAAAGCGGATTGTCTTCCCTGAAATATCTGAGATTGGAAGTAAAGAAATGTCGTGATGACCAAAATGAGAACTTAGATACCCGTTTACAGCGTCAGCTCCTTTTGCCTCATCGTTCATCTGATTTCGTTTTTCATCAATTTTCTCTATGTATGTGGTTATCTTTGTTCTAATCTCATCTACAATTGCATTTTTGGCAGTAAGATTCTCCATTTTTCTGGAAATTTCAGATGTTCTTTCTGAATAAGCTATTTCGTCTGTGAAAGAACGGACAGCATGAAGCCTGAGTGCTTTTTGCGACTGCACTCGCTTGCTACCTATGGTTTTCCCGTATCCGTTTGCTTCACCCCTGAGTGTTTCACATGCCTTGACGGTTTCAGCATAGTCCGTTGAAAGATCAAGAGGCGGAACGAAGTCTGCTGGTATTGTAATTGCTGTTCTCCGTTTTTCAAGTTGTAAGAGTATCTTGCCAATTTCATCACACATACATTGCACAGTTGTATGATGATTATCACGGCACTGAATAAATCTACTATGAAATGAGGTGTACAAATCATCATTCTTCCAAATGAATTGGCTGTTAAGCGCAGCTATTAGCTGATTCAGCCGTTCTTCCATTGTAGAAATGTCTGCCTTTAACTGCTGGGTTTCCTCATCAAAATGTGCTTTCAGTGTTTCCCATCTTGTGTCTGTTATTGGAGCGCCGCAAAATGCGCATGTTACTCTGCCGGAATTTAATTTACAGCCTTCCTCGACCCATTTGTTTAATGCAAAATCATTCACTAATTCCTGAATTTTTGTGGATTCTCCGATTTTTCGAGCTAACAATTCTCTCGTATCATCGCACAATGAAGCATAATCAAATATAATATTAGGCAACGGTGGCAGTTCCGGTCTGGCCACATCCGTTAGCTCAGCTTCAAATAAAGCCACCTGTGCATCCGTCAAAACGATATACGAAGGAGCAATAACAGTTGCAATCTCTTCTTTTAACTTGGTTATGTTATAGTTTTGATCACCAAAACGATTTGACTGATATTTTATTCCTCCTGGATTCTTGATGGCCTTATCAGATAACTGCTTGTCAAACGCATCTTCGTCTGTTTTCAGAGCCGCTTTAGCTTCCGCTGCATCGGCTTTTGCTTTCACCAATTCGGCGTATAATCCAGTTTCTCGTCCAGGCTGGCTGCTACCCAGAACGTCTTCTATATCTTTGATCTCGGCAGACAGTATGCCATTGTCGTCGCCAAGAATAGGAAACGGAGATATTTCACCGTTTTGATCTCTCATAAAGGTAAGATTTGCCCTAACAAAATCCTCATTAAAGACGCGAAAAGCAATATGTGTTTGCAAATCATCGCTACTCAATACAGTTCCGTCGCTCATTGTCAGGGCAAAACTTGGATGCTCATATCTGGGGGGAAGTGTATGAGTTTCAAAGGCTCGAACCACTCTGGAAATGGATGTTTTACCAGAGTAGTTCCTGCCATAAATAATATTCAATATTCCAAAAGACAAAGGACGCCCAGCATCATCAACAACAGACTTGTCCCATTCAAAATCTTTGAAAACCGCCAAGTCTTTTATTGACGATATTTTTTCTATCACAGCAGGTCACCTTCTTTTAATAAGTTTACACATGTCCCAGCTGATATTGTAGTACATGAGCGGCTTGTCATTTTTTTATGATTTGTTTGGGAAGACGCTCGCCAATATTATCTACAATTTGAATGCAATCTTTTTTTCACTGCCAAAAGCGAAATCTCCAAATTTGAACATGTTACTCTTTCCTACTCGCAATCCACTCAATATCACCTAAAGTCTGGCTGGTAGTCCAATACTTACCTTGCATTTTCTCGCATTTCTTAGTCAGTACAATCCGGCAAGTTCCATATTGTACAGGGTTTGTCTTTTGAGTTACTGCCGAAGGATTTGTGATGTATGAGTAGTACAAGACGCTTTCCCCATTCTCATCTATTATCTCACCAACGATCGAATTGCTTGAGTTTATGTCTGTTTTTGTTGTTATGCGAACAGATAACCATGTTTGCTTTACTGATATGTCGATTTTCTTACTTGAGACATCCTTCTTCAACAAGTACGTGATCATTCCATCATAGTGCTTTTTTAATACAGGGGGACGATTCCAAGGGATAACCTTCCATAGAAACCTCTCGTATAGCACGAACAGGATACTCACTCCCGATATGGCGTACCCTATGTAGGAACCATATTCGTCAATACTCACCGGTTTTTTTATGAAACAGCATAAAACGAAGATAACAACGGCGACAAGGATGATCGGCTTAATCAGTTTCTTTACATGAGAATCCAAGAGCAGTCCTCCTATTCGTATTCGTAAAAAGATGATAGGGCATCAATAAACGAACATAGGTTATTGTATGATACTTCATCAGCACACAACGGTTTAATATCGTTTGCTTCCTTGTATGATTTATAAGACGCCTTACTCGCCTTTAGTTTCTGAATAAGCATGTAAAAGACGTAAACCTTGCGGTATTTTACTCCATTATCAACATACCATTGGTCTTCAACATTCCATAGCAAGGATTCCAGCAAGAATGAACTCACACTGCTTGCTGCGCTCTTGTAAGTTGAGTAGTAGCTGTCTTCCATTAAGAATCGCATTTTTTTCATGATCCGAACAAACTTTTTATAATACCCATTTGTGCTATTGTTTTTTGCTCGACCATTGGCAATGTGCTGTTCGGGATAATTTATTATTCTCCAGCCACTATCAGGAGTGATGACAATACCACCAATGAAGTTACTCTCATTCTTAGTGTAGTCGCTCCTGTAGTCTCTGTATCTTCTACATGGCACCGTGTCCGCGTCTTTACGATAAGTGTTCCCATGTACTTTTATGGACTTGTTTTTGCGTTCCACATCAGAACCGAACTTATTCTCCAAGCATTCCTGCACTTCATCCTTGAAGGATTTAGGAGCTGGCGGTACAGTCGAAAAGTTATAGTCTGAATCAGACTGAGGGTACATGCTGCTTGAGCCTCTGTACTCCGTAGTAAAGACTTCTTCTTGAACAACAGCAATATCAACGTCACTCTGAGCTCTCACATTGGTATTGTTTGCGTAAGAACCCTGAATGAACAGCTTGATCTTCCGCTTATAGTCATTCGACCGCAAACTGATGGAGTAAGCATAAGTATCGGGATGAAGTAGAGCAATGTCTTTTCCGTCGTCTGTAAATCCCAGCGGCTTCAAGGCATCCCGAACCATCCGTATTGCATTTTTACATTGTTCATCTTCGGTTGCGCTTAACGGTTGAGAATATGAATTAAGGTTATCCTCGGTAAACTTCATCAGATGCCCTCCTTATCTGCTTACACACGACCTAAACTGATGTCATAGTACATGAGCAATTTGTCATCCTCCTGAATGATCTGTTCGGGAAGGCGCTCGGCGGTATCTACGATGAGCTTGTAGTTCTTATCTGCCCACAGCTTCGCAAAGCCCACGCGAACCGCTTCGGCACGGAACAGCTTGAGCTTACCTTTAGTAGCAAGATAGCCTTCAAATTCTTTGAGCAGCTTCTTTTCACGGAGCTTGGCAACGTCCGCTTCCTTCGTCACATCGGGGATATACCATTTGCCTTCGTCATCCTGCAAGAAGTTTTCTTCCAGCAGGACGGACAGCTCCGGCATGTCCTCAAACTTGTCGATGGACTTGATCTCTTTCATAAATTCAGGTTGAATTGTCTGATATGTCTGCGGTGTTTCAAGCTGCTGATAGAGCCAAGCAATGGCGGATTTCTCATTAGTTACGAAAAGCTGAAACTGAATTGGCTCAACATCATTCTTAATGCGGGCAGTATCGTATTCGTTGACCTGATCGGTAAGGAAGTACATGCCATCTCGTGTTAGAAATTTTTCATCAAGCCCGCGATAAAACTCTGTGGCATCAAGTGGAACTGTAATCCCATTCATTATGTGATATGCAACCATGCGATCATATAGCAAAAAGGCTTGCCTTTCTACAATCAATTCGATTTTCCCACTTTTGCTTACTACAACTGGCAATTTTTCAAGGTGCTGACGTACAAATTCCCATGCAGTATCCTTTGTCCCGGCTTTGGCCAAAAATGCTTTTGTAAAGCTTTCTTGCGGCTTATATGCAGAAATTACCAAATCTTGTTTTACTGCACCGGTGGTAGTGACTTGCTTAAAACTACCTTGTTGTTTATCGAGCGTTCTAACATCGGCGATTATAAAGCCTGCTTGGAGTAAAGCTTGCTGTATTGCATTCCAAACAGCATTTTTCGAGTTGTGAAATTCTATTGTCATCCATCTGTTAGGTTTTAGGATTCTATAAAACTCTTTGAAACACCGCTCAACAAGTTTTTGGTAGTCAACTAACGCTTTGTGCTGACTTGTACTAATAATTGCTTCATCTTGAGAATTTGTGTAAACTTTCAACCATACTTCCCACAAGAAATTGCTTTCCGAATACATGATGTTATCTCCAAAAGGAGGATCAATGAAAATATAGTCGATAGTATTAGGAGGGATGTTTGGCATGGCATCGCTACTTTGGGTGGTAATGATTGTGTTACCCTGTCCAAATTCTGAGGCATAATAGAATTTCTTAATGTCGTCAACCTTGTTGCGAAATCCATTAAATACATTCAGTTCAGGATAGAGTGAAGGAATATAGAGCATGCCAGTGATTGGACCGGGAGCCATTTTCAAAGACGGGAGCCATTTGTTTGTTCGATTAAGACGCGACATACATCCGGTAAATGCAAACATCAAAGCTTGCCTTGTGCGATCATGACTGCAAAGCTGTATCTGATTGTATAGCTCACTCAAAACCAATAGGTTGCGTTTTGTATAAAAATGATGCGCATATGAAAAGCCCTTATGGTAACCACTTCTGAAAATATCTCCCCATTTCCCATCTTTGAACATCATTTTTGCTGTGGGAATATGTTGATTGAGTAGAGAAATCCCGTCTATTTTTTGCAAAACAGAATAATCATTAGCATCAAGCTCTTCTTCGTACTTTTTTCCATTATAGCGAACAAGCTTGAACACTGGGACTTGACAAGCACGAGTTACATTCTGCTTTGTTAATTCATCATAGTATGTTTCTTCTTTCCTCTGCGCCTGTGATTTAGATATTTCGACATGGCAATGCGGACAGTTAAACTTACTCTTTACTTTCCCATTTTCGTCAACGCCATACGTGAAAAACACTACATCGCAACCGCAATGCGGGCATATGAGGACGGAAGACCAAACAGTGTTCGTGATTTCGCCAATACTATCCTTTTCAAACAACGTGGATGGTGCTTCTTTTGGCTTTGCCGTTGCATAAACCCATTTGTATTGTTCTTCACATGCCTGCAACACGCGGTCAGCTTCTTTAGAAAAATCATCGATATCGAATCCATCATTGTGATTATGAGCAATATATGTAGCCGCCACGGCAATATCGTTGAGTACTGCTTTTCGCTGCCCCCAGATTATATTCTTGTTATCAGCCTCAATTACTGCTCTAAAGTCTTCATCAGGATGTCCACATTTTTGAGCAGCAACACCCGTCATACCTGTGCCACAGAATCCATCAAAAACAATCGCGCCAGGTTGAGTATAGTGGAGAATGTAACGCATAATAGCCTTATATGGAACTTTTGTATGATAGCTGTGAGCATTGTAGATTGCATCGTTCTTACCTTCACTTACATCAGCAGCAAAAGGCTCTCTGTGATAATCGTCCGTTGCCTCATCGTAAGGCTTTCCGTTTTCCTTGATGAAATCAGCAATAAACGGGTTCGGACAAGCCGTATAATTAGGTGCATCGGACAGCGCAATGATGTCCTCATCCTTGCCGATGGGGAAGCCTTCAATATCGCGGACCTTATCAATGTCCTCTTTGGTCAGCTTTCTTCTTTCCATGTCTTTGTCTCCTTATCTCTTAACGACAATGCGAAGCTTCTCCGCATCCTTGCCCTTTGTGTAGGCACTGAGAACATCGTTCATGCGGCTTTTGAAGGTTACCACGTCGCACGGGCCGAGCGCATCCAGCTTGTCAATTAGCTCATCGGCTGGGATAGATACCGGTTCAAAGCCTTCGAGCAACGTGTTGACGGCTTCTACGAAGAATGTATCAACCTTTTCTGGCAGGGCCTTGGTTTTGATGAAGGTGTCGATCACGGTGCGCTGCTGGGAGCTGAGGTATTTCATCTGCGCTTCCAGAATAGGATCGGAAAGCGTGTTATAAAGCGTCGTTGTCCATTCGTCCGTAAGCGCGTCAATGCGATCCTCGATGGCGTCCAGCTTTCCCTTGACAGGGACTTCATTTTCGCCCATGAGGAAGTTACACTTGGTACAGAAGTGTGTTGTCTTGAGCATATCTGGTGTCAGCTCATAGCATATCTTCAATCCGGCAAGGTCTTTTTCAAGCATGTCAATCTTTGCGGCGGAGAAGATGCTGAGTGTTTTCAGCCTTTTCAGATTAGCCAGTTTAGCGGAACTGATGATCTCGCCTTTGCGTTTGCCATCAGCAACGCCGAGGCGCTTTTTGCTGTGTTCCTCAAAGTAGATGTCTATGTAATGTGCCTTGATTTTGGAAAGCACATCTTTTACGTCAGCAGCAGCATCGTCACCGCTCATTTCTTCTGGGATGTCATCTCTGATCTGACGGAAGCTATCCTTAGCGGTTTCAATTTCATCCTTCATGGTGTTGCCGAGATTCATCGTCTCTATGCTCATGATGTAGGTCACATCGGCAGCGCATTCGGATTTGAATGTGTCATACTCCAAAACGACCTTAACGTTCTGAATGTCATCGGCGATCTGGTCGATCTGCGCCTTCGTGTATGTGAAGTTGGGGAGCTTCGCAACCGTGTTGAATCGTGTGGCGAAGTTGCTGAACATGTCGAGAACGCGCTTGCCGGACTCTCTGTATTTAGATGCAATGTGTTCTGCGATCAGCGGCTCGCCCCAAAGCTCAAAGTCCCCATTGAGACGGCTGGCCGCTTTCACAGCGAGATTCACAATGTCTTTTGTCTTTGCAAGGAGCTGTTCCAGCCCGGCTTCACGCTGCGCCGGATTGTTGATTAGACCGGTGGGCAGTTCAAGAATCTCAAACAGATGGATCAGCTCGGCAAGCTGCACGTCCTTCGGTTTGGAGACATATTTGAATTCATAGATGTCCATCACACTGGTTTTCGGAATGTTGTCAAGGTCGGACGCCGTGATAGAAGAGCCGTTCTTCAAAGCGATCACTGCGTTGCCGGAATAAACAAGTGACAGAAGAACAACGGGCATGATGGCATAGCTGAGCTTGAACTGCTTATCTACATAACCTTCAAAGGTTTCCTCGTAGATGTCGCTGAAATTGATGACAGCACCCGCGGGAAGCTTGTTCAGCTCCTTGATGTAATACTGAGCATACTTCGAGTTGGCGACGGTAATCTTGTCGCCTTCCAGCAAGCCAAAGCTTTCAAGCAATGCGTTTGCCTGTTGACTCTTACGTCCGGCATAGCGGTCAAAACCGGCACGAAGCGTCTCAGCCATATTTTTGAGGGTGATCTGCGTCTTGAAGTGAGGATACAGCGGATACTTTTCGCTGAACCATCCGTCAAGGCAGATGGAGGATACTAAGTCCATAGTCTCCTTGAACGGATTGGAAGCCTTATACTGCCCCTTCATGACTTCAAGAAGCTGCTTCTTTTCGCCTTTGTATGTGACTTCAAAGCAGGTATTCTTGTTTTCGCTGAGATACCGGGTAAGCTTCTTTTTGAAGCCATCTGCTTTTGAACTGTAGGCGCCCTTGTTCTTTTCCTCTGCAAGCTCCTTCATCATGAGCGCGGCAGCATAGAGACGAAGATTGTTCTTGAATTCCTCACTCTGCTTGAATGCAAAGAACACCTCGTCAGCCTTATGCTCGTCGGTATAAGATTCGTTGCCAAAGGGAGGGAGAAAGTAGATGTAGTAGTCTTCGGGAGGCTGCGCGGTAGGGCGGTTCTCCGGCGTTCCGAGGAATAGGTATCCTCTGCGGAAGATGCTGTGAGACGCCCAGTTCAGAGTATGCTCATAAATCTTGAAGTTGGTGACATGCTCTTTGGCGTCCCACTCCAAGCAGTAATAAACAACGTCGTAGAAGTAATTGTTCAGCCGGTCATCGTCCATGACAGCGGCTCTCTGCATGATCTTCTCGTCGTAATCAATGTCCTTCTTGAGATCAAGATAATACTGACCATTCTCTGCGTTGTGCTCGATGAACTGACCGCTTACAGTGGTCATGACGTCCTTCAAGGTAATCTGAATGATAGATTGCAGAGTATCTGAGCTTTGGTCAGGCATTCCTTTCAAGTAAAGGCAAAGATCGTCTCTCAGGTTTTCCGCAGTCAGTCCGGCACGAATACTGATGTCGCCGGTGGTCAGGCGGTGAACGCTCAAAGCATTGATAATCTGAATGGCAAGAGATTTGTAGAGCTTCTTCGGGAAGGCGCGGTTTACGATGTCTTCCAGCATCTCGCTCTTATCAACGACTTCCTTGATGTTCGCGTCGGTTCTCAGCGCAAGGTTTTCCTTGATGAAGCCCCAGTAGGTATCAAAAGAGATGACGCCGGGTGCATCGGAGGTTACTTCCTCGTCGATAATACGGCGGATGATCTCCGAGATGTTCTTGAGAATGTGGCGGTTCTCAATGATATAGATTTTATTGAAAACGTCTATGTAAGAAGGATGGATCGGGAACAAGTCAACATACTCTTCCATGCGCTCCGACATGTTGGAGTAAAGGCTGCAAAACTTCTGCAAGTGTTCGCGGATGAGCGCCTTTTGCTCCGGCGTCTTCTTGAGGATTCTTTCCGAAACAACATAGGCAGTGTCTTCCTTGCGGATGATCACTTGCTCAAAACGGTCCTTGACGCGGTTGAGCGTCTGAGAAACAAAAGCAAAGTTAGGATTGTCAAAGAGCTTTTCCTGAACGCCGAAGATGACTCTCAGACGCGAACTCTTGATAATCTCGCCCAACTCTCGCATGAACCCAAGGTCAAGCTTGACTTCCTGTTCCTTTCTGCCACCGAGATAATCAAGGAACTCATCGACAACAATGAGGTATCCGCGATCAGCATATTTGCTGGCGAAAATCTCCATCATATTCAAAAGGACTTCTTTGTTTGTGATGATGTCTCGTTCGTCGGGGAAAGAGAAAGACAGACCACGATCCTTGAAGTCCTGCTGTACTTTATTCAAAATAATATTACGAAGAGACATCTGTACCGCGCCGATCTCAATTCTGAGAACTTCAAACTTACCGGCAATGCAAGTAGCATCAGAAGCAAACCGCTTGTTCTGGACGCTATTCAAGTAAGAGCTATCACGGGCAACGGCAGAGATAAGGGACATCAAGTGTGATTTACCAGTGCCGTAGTTACCGACAAGAAGGACGCCCTTGTTGTCAACCACTTCATCAAGCCGGAGCTGAGAAAGCATGTTGTTTTTTAGCTTATCTGCCATATCATCGGACATGACATAGCTGCGGACAAGTTCTGCCTCCTTGTCCACATCGTTAGCTGATGTAAGTTGGATAATGCTCTCTATTGGGTTAAAGCTAATTAAGTCGGCGTATTTCATTGAGCTTCCTCCTATTTGACACAGATGAGTGTGTATCGTTCAATTTTATAGTTGTGATAATCGGGGTATTGAGGCTCGGAAAAACACAGGCTGTCTTCCGTAACCGAGCCACACCATTTCACGGCAATATTTTTCGTCCTGGCTGCTTCGCAAAACGCCTTGAGAACATCGAGCTTATAACGTGGGTCAAACAGCATCTCAAAGTCGGTGACGATGACCGACGCGGCTGTTTCTTCCAGCAGGTTTTGAATGACATCCAGCACTTTTGACGGTCGGTCATCAACGCTGAACTTCAATAATGCAGAAGAGACTTCTTTGTTTAGACTAAGCGAAATGTACCCTGCTTCACTGAGCTTTCTCATTACCCGCGGAGCAGAAGAACATAAGACTATCGGAATACCATTCGGTTTGTGAATCAACATTTCACTCGTTATAGACGATGACTTTTTGAAGTCCATACCTGCTCCTTTCCGTGATCGTTTGGGCGCATTCTATATCTAATCCCAAACATATCATATCAGCAATTAAGTCCCAAAAACAGGACTCACTCGGCATCGTCTTCAACGAATTCAACGATGTCTCCGATGTTGCAATTCAAAACAACACAGATTTTATTTAAGGCTTCCATCGACACATACTCGCCCCTGCGGATTTTTGTCATAGTATTTGAGGATAAGCCGGTTTCCTTGCGAAGATCGACCTTGCTCATATCCTTATCAACGAGTATTCTAAAGAGCTTTTTGTAGCTTGCTTTCATGATCTTCACCTCGTAAAAAAGTAGTGGCAAAACACTAAAGGAAATTATATCACAAAAACGCCCTGTTTACAATTGATTACGCTAATAAAATATCAAAGCTCGCCGAAATATCAGAGACAACAAAAATATAATCGCAAACATTAGGAAGCCATTTCTCGATGACTCCCCATGTCACTATTTGTCTCGCATTTGCTTTTTACTATCTTTGCAGTGTAAGCGATAAACTCTTCCGGCATCAGAAGGTCTCCTTCACAGGGAATGCTTTTTCAGTATGCTTTCTGCACCGAATCTTCGCTGCACAGTCCGTTAATCATTGAAAGACATGATGGAGTCCACGAAGGCAACCATGCGCAGAGACGGCAATCTCAGAAAATAAGAAAGCTGAAACACGCAAACCGCCGAAGCCATTAACCGGTTTCGGCGGTCTGTTTTTTTATTCTCTGTTATTGTCCTTGACAACTTCTTGGTCAGCTTCCATGCGATCCTGACCGATACCGAGGATGCTGTCTACATTCCTTTTCATCGTCTCAGTTTTCTTTCTATCCTTGTCCAGCTTGTGTCGTTCATTATAGAGCCGCTGCTGCTCTTGAACAAGTCGCTCCTGCTCTGAGACAAGGGAAGACAGGCTGGGAAGTTTATCGTCCGTCTGCATTGCCTTGAGAGTATCACGGGACGCCTCATAGATCGTGATGTCGGCGGAATGCTGCTTGAAATACTCATCCCGCTTTTTCGCCTTGCGGTATTGGTCATACACCGGCTTGGTGCGCTGATACTGGCTGATGTGCTTGATGAGAAGCTGCACTTGCTTCAATCGTTTTTCGAGTTTCTTTAGATCGCTGCCGGTCTTCTGATATGAGCTTGTCAGGTCAGCCCTTCTTGCTTCAAGGTCCGCATATTTCAGGAGATTATTTTCTGTCAGATAATTGAGCGTTGCCGACGCTTGCTTGAGGTTGTTTATCTTAGCCCAATGCTCGTAGCCTTTGCTCTCCTGAGCCCTTAAACAGTTCTGAATATCAATGATAAGGCTGATGCCCTTGCTGTCCCGACGGGACGCAATACGCCGTGCGCTTCTGCCCTTAATACGCTCTTTGATCCGCTCTTCTGTGTAGTTGTCCCCGATTGTTTTTGCGCGGGTGAACCTCTCCTGACCGGCGGCACGGAAGGAGATGTATTTGCCGGGTTTTATTTCATACCCGGCTTCTTCCATCAGCGTCAGGAAGTCTTCGTAGCCGGATGCTGTGATGACGATCCGGTCAATGGTCATCTTGAGTTTTTGTTTCCAGCTCGTCCCGTTCTTAGCCTCGGTATATTCCTTGTAGCTCTTGCCTTTGCTCTGGCTGGGAGGGATCACCGACAGCCCGTTTTCTTTGCAAAGACGGTCGCTGATTTCCTGCGTTTCGTAGTAAATCTTTTTATAGCTCTTGTATGCGTGGTAGTCTACAAAGTTGACGGCATTGAAGATGATATGATTATGAACATGACCCTTGTCGATGTGCGTTGCAAGAACATACTCGTATTTTCCTTGCAGAACTTCGTCGGCAAATTGCTGCCCGATTTCATGAGCAAGCTCCGGCGAGACTTCTCCGACCGCGAAGGACTGAATCATGTGCCGCGCAATAATCTTTGTCGGATTCATGCCCTGCTGTTCGGCGATCCTGCGCGTCCACTCGAATTCCTTTGCCGCTGTTTCTATGGAGCATCCGAAGGAAGAGACAAGCAGTTTCTCGTCAGTTTTGTCCGGGTTTTCGATGTATGCAAGAGCCTTGCTTATAGTTCCTCTGATTGGTTTGATTTTAGTAATTGCCATATCTGCTTCATCAGCTCCTTCATCTCGGCAAGGTCTTCCTCGTAGCAGTGTCCGGTGGAGTTGACGCGCTTGCATATTTGGTTGAAGTTTGCGCCGATCTTGTTGACCGCAGCCGCGAGCTTTTTCTGCTCCGTGTAGTCGACCTGAATGATGTACCCATCAATCGCCATTTTCCGAAGATAAGCACCCATGTTGTGGGTTTTCATGATCGCCATCTTGTTTTCAATGAGTTCTTTTTCATACTCACTTACCGCAAATCGAATGATTATTGGCCTTGTCCTGTTTGCCATGCTTGTCTGTCCTTTCGTCGTAATTTGAAGGGGTTTGGGGAATCCCAACAAGCTGATTATTTCGATTTAGGGGAGGTATCCTAAATCAAAAATTTCCGTGTGTGGCTACACCGGATTTGCTTGCTATTCGTCTAAATCGTATTCCTGCGCGGGGTTCTCCTCGTAATTCCTCTTCATCTTACAACGGACATTTCGGAGCAGTTTTTTGACATGGAACATAAAAAAGACGCCCATTTCTGAGCGCCTTTCCGATAAAAGCCTTATTTCTTTCTGCTTTCGTAATCCTCGTCAATACGCTGCTTCCATGCCTTGCCGAGTGGACGGCTGCATCTGACGGAACAGATAGCTTCACTGACCACTTCGTAATTGAGCTGCGTTCCCTCGTGATCACTGTGATAGTTGACTGCCCGATCAGCCCCGATGCCAAAGTGCTTTGCCGTCTCAACAGCGTCGATATTCGCGCCGAGAAACAGAAACTCCCAGCCGTATTTGCTCTTTTCTTTTTCGATCATCTGCTTTACCTTATCGCTGGTATAACGGTGACTTGCGTTCTCCATTCCATCGGTGGTGATGACGAACAGCGTATGCTCCGGCACATCCTCCTTGCGGGCATACTTGTGGATGTTCCCGATGTGATGTATAGCTCCGCCGATTGCGTCCAGAAGCGCCGTGCAGCCACGGACAGAATACTCCTTATCCGTCATCGGCGGAATGTCTTTCACATTCACACGGTCATGGATTACCTCACTTACGTTGTCGAACAGGACGGTGGAGATCATCGCGTCGCCGTCAGCTTTCTTCTGCTTTTCGATCATGGAATTGAAGCCGCCTATGGTGTCGGATTCCAGTCCGCTCATGGAACCGCTGCGATCAAGGATGAACACGATCTCGGTTAAGTTCTTCTTCATTTTCAAATCCTCCGTATAAAATGTGGCTGTCCGGTTTCTTTACCTTACAGCCACATTATAGGAGATATTGAATTTTCTTTGGTCGCATGGAAAGCGACAATTAGCAAGGCTCGCCGAAGACATCACAGTCAACATCAATGACCTCATCTATCGGGATCTGCTTTCCGTCACCCATGATGATCATACGCTCATACTCGTCCACTTTTTTCACGGTACCGGCTGCAAGGACATACTTGCCGCCGGTCTTCTTTGTATCTGGGAGGAAGTAGGTTATCTTTGTTTCAGCATCAGGCTGTCCGGTCACAAGCCTCAGCTTTTCGCCGATCTCTTCCTTCTGGCTGTCGTCAAGCTCTATTCTTGCGTCGGTCAGACGCGCGCTCTCTTTGATCGAGGTATCGTATCCGGTCAGCGCAGCGAATGGAGAAAACTGAGCCGCCCTGTCAATGGCAGACATGCGCGGTCTGGTCGAAGAAACATGGTGAGGCAAATGGACGATGTCATCATATTGATCCGTCATGCCTTATGACCTCCGATCTGGCTGTTCCGGTCTTTTGCCGTTGCGCCTTCCTCAAAGTTCATCCCTTTGAGGATCGCGTTTTTGCCGTATCGCTTTTTGATGGTCAGCATAGCAAGCTGCATGGTTCTCTCGCGCTCAAGCTCGGTTTCCTCCGCTTTTCGTTTGGCGTCATCCTCCGCGTAATCGGTGAAAAGGTCAAGCTGCTCGGCTTCCGGCTCCTTAGGCATGGCAGCTTCCTCTATGACATGGTTTGCGGTCACGTTGATGCGTCGGATCAGCAGATTCCTATCTACAATACTGTCAAACAGTTTCGATGCGGCTTCCATGATTCTCTTCGCAGAGGATGTGTGTCTTCCGAGATTTCCCGTTCCGTGAGCGTGCTTCGGAACTTCACGTCCGTAATGGTCTGTCGTGACCGCCCCGTGATACTGCCCTCTGATAGCAGGATCTCTCAGGTTCTCAATATCAAAGCCAATGGTCAGAACGATTTGATCTGTCACCAGCCCTTTATCCACCAGATCAAGCG
Organism: Caproiciproducens lactatisolvens; assembly: GCF_052443335.1. Lineage (NCBI taxonomy): Bacteria > Bacillati > Bacillota > Clostridia > Eubacteriales > Acutalibacteraceae > Caproiciproducens > Caproiciproducens lactatisolvens. Next base: position 283,153 of record NZ_CP195750.1, read on the forward strand.
CAAGCATGTCCGCCATCTCTCGCGTGATCAGCTTCGCTTTTTCAAACGAATAAGGGCAGTGAAGCACCTGCCCGGAGCTGATGCTGTTTGTGCTCGGCCTGTACGCCTTTATCTCCGCGATCGTACAGGGCTCCCAACCCCACGCATGATCGATCAGCAGCTCGGCATTGATGCCGAAGAGCTTATACAGCGTCCCTTCATCGGTCACAGACCGCCGCGCGACATCGCCCATGGTAAACATTCCGTTGGCTTCCAGTTTTTTTGCATAGCCGCTGCCGACCCGCCAAAAATCGGTCAAAGGACGATGCGACCAAAGAGACGTCCGGTAGCTCATTTCATCAAGCTCGGCGATCCTGACGCCGTTTTTATCGGCTTGAAGATGCTTCGCTTCAATATCCATTGCGATCTTACAGAGGTATAAATTCGTGCCGATCCCGGCTGTTGCAGTGATACCGGTCCTGTTGAGCACATCCATGATCATCTTCATCGCAAACTCACGGGCAGTCAGGTGGTATGTTCTGAGATAGCTCGTCGCATCAATGAACACCTCATCAATGGAGTAGACGTGAATATCCTCCGGCGCAACATAGTTGAGATAGACCTGATATATCTTTGTGCTGCATTCCATGTAATGCGCCATCTGCGGTGGCGCTATCACATAATCGAGAGAAAGCTCCGGCGACTCTTTCAATTCTGCGGCGTAGTAAGAGAAACCTGTAAACTTATGGCCGGGCGCTTTCCTCAAACGCTCCGCGTTGACTTCCTTGACCCTCTGCACAACCTCGAACAGCCTTGCGCGTCCTGATATTCCGTGCGCCTTGAGCGAAGGAGAAACAGCAAGGCAGATCGTCTTTTCGGTCCTGCTTGCGTCCGCCACAACGAGGTTAGCGCCGAGCGGATCAAGCCCGCGCTCAATGCACTCGACCGAAGCATAGAAGCTTTTCAGGTCAATGGCGATGTATGTACGGTTTTCCATGCTCCGATCATCTCCTTTTCAAAAGTGTTGTTACAGGTCACTCATTAAGTAAATACTTCATCATTTGCTCAGGACGGTCTATGAACTGTTTTGTGATCTGATAATGCTCTGTCTCTTTGTATAAAACTTGCTGAATTCCTGTATCTGAGAATTGCAGAATCTCTGCTTTCGGATATGCCATCACAATTGGCGAATGGGATGCAATTATGTATTGAGAATTGTTTTCCACAAGATCATTTATAGCTATGATAAGGGACATCAACTTTTGGGGCGACAGAGCTGCTTCTGGCTCGTCAAGCAAGTACAACCCTTTTCCTTCAAATCTGTTTGAAATCAAAGAAAGGAAAGCCTCACCATGCGACTGTTCATGAAAAGATACTCCGCCATATCGCAGCATTGTACTGTTTTCATCAAGATAACTTGCAGTATTGTAAAAGCTCTCGGCTCTGAGGAAAAAACCATCTTTTGGTGCGACCGTCTTAATCGTTGTAATGAATTGGTACAACTCCGAATGAGACTGCTTTGTGGAAAAAGAAAAATCTCGTGAGCCTCCTTCGGCATTAAAGCCCATTGCGACAGCAATTGCTTCAAGAATAGTAGATTTACCCGTACCGTTCTCACCGACAAGAAACGTGACCGGTTTCGTAAAATTAAGCTGCTCTATGGAATTCAGAAACCGTACCACAGGTAAAGAAGATAGGTATGACGATTCTGGCGGCATCTCTCTCAGCCGTATTCCGGTTAGATAGTTTGTCATAGCTCTTACGCTCCCAACAAGCTCTGGTCAAAAGCAAACAGCGCCTCGTTGATCTCAAAGACGTTGTAGTTACCGCTTTGAATAAAGAACTCAATGATAATGTCGAACTTGCTGCTGTGAGAGAGGGCATATCCGGCTTTCATCAGCATATCCTTCGTTTCATCCAGCGGCAGCTCAAGCGCGATGGCGAAGGCAAGCGCCGTCACCTTGCTCGGCTTGTAGTGAACATCGCTCCTGATCTTCGAGAAAAGCTTCCGGTCGATATTGGCTTTTTTATAGCATTCGGCGTCTGTCAGCTTCTCTTCATCAATCTTCCGAAGAAGCATCTGAGAAAAGCTTTCATCGATCTGCTTCATGGCGTCATCCAGACTTGAACCCGGCGCGGATGCTTTCGATGCCATCATCGGCATCGCTTCGAGCCGGTTTTCAACATCGAGAGCAGCGTCCTCTTCGATGAGATTCAGCCTGCGCCGACGCTCTCTTATATTGTCGGTATGTTCCTCTGCGTAATTGTCGTCTATGTATTCCTCAATGTCGGAAAACAGCTTCTCGCCGATCTGATAAGCTTTCCGGTCAAAGATGACGATATAGACCGTCATGTCGTTTTCAAAGAGAAATTCGCTGATTGTATCAATGGCGACCTTCAACGCCTGATCCTTCGGGTATCCGTAAATGCCGGAAGAGATAAGGGGGAAGGCAACGGACTCGCATCCGTTTCCCTTTGCCAAGTCAAGCGAAGTCTTGTAGCAGGAGGTCAGTTTATCTTTCTCGCCGTGTCCGCCGTCCTGCCAGCGCGGACCCACCGCGTGGATCACATACTTACAGGGCAGCTTATAGGCTTTCGTGATCTTTGCACTTCCTGTTTCGCAGCCGCCCAGCGTCCGGCATTCTGCCAGCAGTTCAGGACCGGCGGCACGGTGAATGCAGCCGTCAACACCGCCTCCGCCGAGAAGCGATTTGTTGGCAGCGTTTACGATTGCGTCTACCCTCATTTTTGTGATGTCATTGCGGACTATCTCAAGCGGCATAGCTCATCCTCCGTCAAGCTGTAATTCTGCGGAAGTCTACGGTACGGTTTTTCATTGAGATGCCGTCCACCGAATATCCGTAGTTTGCAGCTTCTTTTTTGTATGTCAGGAAGGAATGGTCGATCTCAAAGCCGATCACTTCCTCAATGCGTTCAAATGACAGTTGCAGGAGCTCACTTCCGTCGCTCTGCAAGAACCTCCACAGCGGCTCATATTTTGACATGACTAAATCGTCCTCTCATAGATCAGGTATTCGTCTGCGCCAGCGCAGCCAGTCTCCTTTGCCGTCTCCGGTCTGCTCTGTCTTCGCGCCTCAGCCGTTCCATCTCGGCAGCAGATTCTATTGCCTCGGCTTGCCGAAACATTTCAAAGTATTGCTCTAAGTCCGGATACTGCTCTGCACTTGCATCTTTAACTCTGAATCCGAGCGTATCGAGTCTCCTGATGAAGCGTTCAAATTTTCTCAGACTGTGCCGGGGAAGATTGAAATAAAACCAGCCGTCCTTCTCAAGAAGCTGCCCCACCGTGGAGAAGCCGAGACTGCGAAGATAGTTATAATCGTTCACACGAAAACCAAGGTCTTCAATGCCACTCGTTTTGTCTATGTGGTCGCTGTCAAAATGAAACTCTTCATCATAGGGAAAGAATAAAAACATAAGTAATCCTCCACCAATTATGCCGTGGCAAACCGGTAAATGGACAACGGAATATACCAAACAGCAACAGCCAGTCTCCAAATCAGAATCACGCCGCCGATCAGCCCGCCGAGAATGACGTTCAACGCTACGATTCCAACCGTTCCGGCAATGTCAAACCCTATCGGGATTAGTGTAAACATCTTTCCGATGCCAAACGGAACGCCGCAAGCCAGCCAGATCAGGAAGTAGTCTCTTGCTCCGTTCTCGGTAAATATCCGGCTGAAAATGGAGAACAGCAGCAGCGCGATCACTATGGGAAGAACAGCCTTTTTCAAAAAGTCTGTCATTATCTCTCTTCTGATCATCGGCACTCCTTTATTTCAAAAAATCACTGCGATGTTCAATCGGTCTGAGGTCGTATCCCATTTCTGCAAGGTGAGCAATTTTCAGAGCAACCAAGTTAATGTCTGTGTGCATCTGCCTCGCTATCTGTTCGGCAGAGTAATGGTAGGTGTATATGTAATCCAGCATCTCATCGTTATCCAAAAGGATCTCTGCCGCAACGATGTTTGCTTCGTATTCCGGCTTCGTTGTCATATCGTAGAGCATGAATTCACGGATTGCGCTGCCTTTTGCCAGATTGCGGTGCAACTGGTCATGTCCAAGCTCATGAGCGCAAACAATTCGCATCATTCTGTCGCTCATGTCCTTATTCAGAAGTATAAAGCGATTTCGTTTGATGACACGGTACATACCTTTCAAGCGTCCGAAGTCTTCACAGAAGAGGACTTCAACGCCGAGCTCGTCTGCAATCCGAAACGGATCTCGCGTCTCGCATCTCTTCACGAGAGAGCTGCCGACTTTTGATAAATAATTAGAACTCATCGCCCAACCACCTTTCACGTTTCATATATCAGTGTAGCAGATGGGGTGTCCCAGAAAACGGACTTATTGTTTTTCGCCTTTTTCTTCCTCTCTGCGGTATTTCTTTGGCGTGTACTTCTTGTTCTTTTCTTTTGCAATCCAGTACGCATCATTCAGAGCTTTCATAGCTCCGTCCAGCGACTCGTCATCAAGATGACCGCCGGCAAACATGCCGGTCACTTCACCGACTAGCTCATCAATATCCTTCGCCGCTTTTGAGCCGCCCTTCTCTTGGGCATCAAGCACAAGCATCCCGGACTGACCGAACAGATATTCCGCTGTTGTATTGAGCGCAGCGGCAAGCTGTTCAACAATCGCATACTTCGTTGGCTTTCGAGTGCCAAGCTCATAATTCTGGATCGTTCTTGCAGTAACGGAGATTTTTTCAGCAAGTTGAACCTGAGTGAGATTTGCCTCCACTCTTTTTTCTTTCAGCTTCTCCTTGAATCCCATAAGACACCTCTCCTAATTTTTTATCTGTGAACACGAACAGAAATTTCGCATTACCTGTTGACGCGAACAAACTGTTCAATTACAATGAGCCTACACGAATGAAATGTTCGTATTTATGCTACCACACGAACAGGATGTGTGTCAATAGGACATGAAAGAAATGTTCGCATTTAGTGAAACTTTTTTATGAACGAACTGAGCAAAAGATAGGAGGATAACTATGCAGCCGCAGTGCAGGAAGGTTTATGTTTCCGTCAACATTGATGTAGACAAGGACGGAGGCATACAACCGCGCATGATCCGTTGGGAAGATGGCCATATCTATGAGATCGACCGGCTTAAACACAAATGCCAAGCCTCATCTCTCAAAGTTGGCGGTTATGGCATCCGATATACTGTCTCAATCTGCGGAAAGGAAACTTTTCTGTACGATGAAGACGGCAAATGGTTCGTAGAAGCAAGGAGGTAATCCCATGTATTTATTGCGCACCCAGATTGAAGAAATTGCAGTCGCCGTCATGAAGGACTTTAACGACTTCTTTTTCAATGAGCAAACCGGAAGGAAGAAGGGCGACCTTCAAGGCACACCGATTGATCAGTTCGCAAAGGACTATCTCGGTCTGAGCGTTTCCTTTGCGCATCTGTCATCAGATGGGAATCTATGCGGTTTGACCGCATACGCAGATACCGAGTTTGTGCTTGAAGAAAACGGGCAGAGCAAAACAATTTTTCTCAAGCAGAATCAAGTGATTTTGGATATGAGCTTTATAACACCGGGACAAGTCCGAAATCTCTGCGGAAAGCGGAGATTCACACTTGCCCACGAATGCGCTCACCAAATTCTTTATCAGATGCAGTCTGAGGACGGAAAAACCTCATGCCGGAAAAAGTATGCTGCTCATACAGCATATTCCCTCCGTGACTTGAAGACAAAAGAGGATTGGAATGAGTGGCAGGCAAATGTATTAGGCGCAGCCATTCTCATGCCGCAGGAACAGATCGACCTGGCTATGTGGTATTTCGCCGCAAGCAATAAGCTCAAGAATTACGGAGGATATTTCAATTACAAGGATCATTCGGTCCTGAAGATGATTTGCCAAGCCTTTGGGGTATCAAAGAGTGCTGCCATCATCCGGCTCAAGGAGCTGGACTATATGGAGGAATATGCTTATTCGGATTTCCGCGATCCGTTGGAGGTGTGGAATGAAGAGTAAAGTAAGAGTATCTGAGCCATCCCCGGAAGTTCAGTTCAAAATCCGAAAGGCAAGAACAGCCATTGCCAGCCAGAAACGGCGAATGGTTGAATGCCCGTATTGCCATCACAATGCAATCGTCGTATTTGAGGACACGCGAGGTCATGTTCAGGCAAAGTGCAAAGCCTGTGGACGTGAGACTGTTTTTGATGTTCTCAGCATGAGGCGTCTGCTGCGCTTCCTTTGCAAGAGGTAGAGAAAATAACAATTTAATAATTCATAGCTGTGCTGTGGAGCCGCTGACTGGCGAGTCTTCCTAATGCCGCATGACAGAGTTTTCTTCAAGGATTCTCTGTTCTATCGGTATGGGAAGTTCAACTCACCGTCATGCGGCTCTATTTTTCTCGCCTTTCCACTGCTCTGGGTCAGCGGAAAGGATGAGAAATGTACCAATGGGAGCCGTATTCGGCTAAGTACCCGTAGTCTCCGATTTTTGATTTTCCCCAATTTCAAAAATCAAAAAGGAGACTGCAAAATGAAAACACCGAAAGAATTCGACTATGACCTTTGGATCGATAGAAATGACGGGCAGTGCTATGTCCGAGTGAAGAACACCGGTGAAGTGAGCGCCGTTAATGCCGACACCTTCCGCTTCCTTCGGCGGGAGGAAAAAAGGCTCCGTCGTGACATTACTCCCGATAAGCCGGGAGAAACACCTTCGGTGAGAAATGAAATACTGCATCCTCTTTCTCTGGACTATGCCATCGAAGGAGCGTATGGAGACATTGCCCCTGCGTGGGCGATGGACCGTGACAACAGCTCGGAGGACGCTCTGTTCAATCTGCTTGAAGAAGAGCTGATAAGATCACTCACCGCAAGGGAAGCGGATGTATACAAGCATTGCATTGTAGACGGAATGAAATATCTGACTTATGCGAAGGAAACCGGAATTGATGTTGCAAACGTCACCCGGACCATAGGACGCATCAGAAAGCGAGCAAAAAAACTTTTCTGATTTTTTGCAGAGCATGTCAAAAAAACGCCTTGAGATGTCCGTAGTAAGGTGAGAGGACAGTAATCCTTCTCATGTTCCTTGAAAACTGAATAGTCAGTGCTGCGGATCTTTCCGCTTCTGCGTAGCAACACAGTTTCCGACGCCAAGACCTCCGTTTGGAGCGAGCGATCACCGGAGAGCTATAACAGTCATGTGGTGTGGCTGCTTGCGACGATGTAGAAGTTGGGTACAATGATACTTCCGTCTGTCCTTGAGACAGGCGGCTCGGAGCGTTCCTCGGAGGGGTGAGATTCCCATGATGCCGGTTGACCGTCGGCAGTCCGCAGCACTCCCTATTCAGCAGGGGACGAGATAAATATGCTGGAAAATTTATCAATGAAAACTATGCGCAGCAGTCCGACAAAGACTGCTGCGCATCCTTTTGCTGATAAGCAAAAAATCACGAAGGAGGTGAGACGGGTGAATACAACTACGATCACACAGAGGGACGCATACAAATTGATGCTCAAGGAATACCCGGACGTCATGAACATTGAACAGATGTGTGAAATCCTCGGCATCAGCACAAAAACAGGTTATCGCATCCTCAGAGAAGGAAAAGTCTGCTGCCTCAAGGTCGGCAGAGCCTATCGTATTCCGAAGGCTCACCTTTTCACTTACCTGTCCATTGGATGTGTAGAGCTGCAAGAAGTGGCAAACGCATAAGTTTTGGACTCGGAAAGTTTACAAAAAAGAATTGCACAGAGGTCCTCCAATTCGAACCCGGTTCTGGTATAATAGGTTCCCAGTTGACGGTAGGTGTCTCTGCTGCGAAGAAGGATGTATTTTTATGGTAGCAGGGCATCTTCGTGAGAAGAATGGCTATTTTTATGCTGTACTAAACTATAATGATTCTCTTGGGAATCGAAAGACCAAATGGATGTCAACCGGCTTAACTGTGAAGGGCAACAAGAAACGGGCTGAGGCAATTCTTGCTGAGAAACGCCGTACCTTTCAGCCGGATGAGCCGGTGACAAGCGAAATCCTTTTTGCAGACTTTATGGAGCAATGGCTTCGTGTCGTGAAAAGCTCCATTGCAGTTCCGACATACGCTTCTTATACCAACATGGTGAAGCGTGTTATCTCTCCTTATTTCCGCGAAAAGAAGACAACCCTTCAAGGTTTGACCGCGAAGGATATTCAGGACTTCTATCTGAAAGAGCTTGATCGAGTCAGTGCTTGTTCCGTCATCCACTACCACGCAAATATTCACAAGGCTTTGAAATATGCCGTGAAGATGGATTTGATCCCTGTCAATCCGGCAGACAAGGTGGAGAGACCTAAGAAAGAACACTTTGTCGGGAGCTTCTACGATGCAGATGAAATGAACGCTTTATTCGCTGCATCGAAAGGAACCAAGCTGGAAATCCCGATCTTGTTTGGGGCTTTTTACGGTCTTCGCAGAAGTGAGGCAATCGGATTGAAATGGGATGCCATTGACTTTGAGCATGACACACTGACCATCCGACATACCGTTACTTCATGCGATATTGACGGAAAGCTTACGCTGGTTGCCTCCGATACGACGAAGACAAAGTCCAGCATGAGAACGCTGCCGCTTGTTCCGTTTGTGAAAACGCGGTTGCTGGCACTCAAGGAAGAGCAGGCGGAAAACCGCAGACTTTGTGGGCGGTCCTACATCAGGGAATATCAGGAATATGTCTGTATCAACGAGATTGGCGATCTGATCAAGCCCCATTATGTTACAGAGAGCTTCCGCAAGCTGCTTCGGGCAAATGAGCTTCGAGAGATCAGATTTCACGATTTGAGACATAGCTGCGCCTCGCTCATGCTTGCAAACGGCGTTCCCATGAAGCAGATTCAGGACTGGCTCGGACACAGCGATTTCTCGACCACGGCAAACATCTATGCGCATCTCGATTACAATTCAAAGATTTCTTCGGCTGACGCAATGCTTAATGGCTTGGGACTTGCAGTGCAGTAGCCGTTCTCTCCAGAAAAATGGAGAGAACAGCGAAAAAGTCCGCTCAGAACACCATTCCGGCATAAAGAAAAAGCCAGCAACCCCGCATGGTTACTGGCTTTTCGATGGCGGAGCGGGTGGGATTCGAACCCACGGAACCTTGCGGTTCAACTGATTTCGAGTCAGTCCCGTTATGACCACTTCGATACCGCTCCGTATATTTCTCACATCAGCTCACCTCAGAAATTGGGGAGAACAGATGGGGAGAACGAGTAAAATATGAAATTGTAAAACCCCGAAAAACCCAGTCATATCAAGGCTTTCCGAGCAGAGGCTTACGAAAAACGGTTTTGATTTCGAGTGCGGCTCGTTACGACCACTTCGATACGCTTCCGTATTCAATTTTACCCCGTTTTTCAGGGTGGCACAGGCGTTAGAAACGTGTTAGAATGGAACCGCGGATTCCTGAGTTTTGCGGCTCGGAAACCTAGTAGACATGGACATCTGCGGAATTCGTTCACAGATTTGACCTCGCCCGTTTCGAGTGCGGCTCGTTACGACCACTTCGATACGCTTCCATATGAACGCTGATGATAAGAATTCCGGTGGCTACTGTAGAGCCACTTATACATTTTATCGATTCGGGACGTAAAAGTCAAGTGTTTTTCAAGTTTCATAAGACTGTAAAAAATTCCGGCACAGCATAGGATGTTGTGCCGGAAGAGCAGTAAAGAACATATTATGCCATTAGACAACTTCTAAAATCAGGTGATAATATGCCATTAACAACAAGAGAACTTTTAGCGAAACTAATCAAATGCGAAGCGGGCGGAGAAGGAGACAACGGGATGCGCGCAGTCGCCTCCGTGATTGTCAACCGCGCACAGGTCCCCAACGGGGAATTCGCCCGCGTAAGCAACGGCGGCGATATCCGCGCCATTATTGAACAGCAGGGCCAGTTTACCTGCATGAAAGAGGTAGTCGCCGGCGCTTACAATGCTCAGAACGTATGGAATATGGACCCTGAGGAAGTCCACTATGCAATAGCGGACTGGGCGATCGCGGGGAACATTTTTTCCGGTGTCGGAAACTCCCTCTTCTACTTCAACCCGTTTAATCCCCAATGCCCGCCTTACTTCCCGCCGGGAGGAGCCGGCGTGATTTTCAACAGAATTAATCAGCACTGTTACTATTCTCCTACCTCAGTATACGCGACTACATGATTCTAAGGAGGAATCAAAATGATGGACAATAACAATGCGGTTGGCGAATACAAAATGCCCCCATGCCAGGCCGCGCTTTATCCCACAGCGGAAACCATGAAAAATACGCCGTCTGTCATGGAAGGCGTTGCGAGCTACAATTATATGAATCCTATCCAACAGCAAAAACAGCCTGCGCAATCAACCCAGCAATTTCCCGCGGCTTCCCTTCCACAGACGGGGATGCAGCAGCCGCAGACGGGAATGCTGCAATCCGTGACAGGCACAGGGACCGGGCAGCAAACCGGTGCCGCTATGCCGCAGATGCCGTCGCCGCAATCGGACATAGGGATCATGCGGCAGTCCGGAAACGGGGTCCCTCAGACGGCGGGCGGCCAGGCGCCGACAACGTCGGCGACACAGGTTCAGACCGGGATGCCCCCGAGCGTGGTTACGCCGGACAGTCTGCAATATCTGAACGGTTTTTTAAGAACGCAGATCGGCCGGCCGGTACTCGTTACTTTTTTGGTGGGAACCAATACGCTGACGGATCGGACCGGTACCCTGCTGGGCGTCGGTATCAACTATATTCTGATCCGGGAGACCCGGACCGACGACATTCTTGCGTGCGATTTTTACAATATCAAGTTTATCAGGTTCTACTATTAATTCGGAAGTGTTTTGTCTCCCTTCACGGGCCCATGCAAGCCGCAGGGCCCGTAAAAGGGAGTGAAACCGGCGATTGCTCTAACCGGCGGCTTGCACCGTTCGGGCGGCCGAGGCGTCGGCGGGCAGCTCCACAGCGGGCGCCTTGCCGATGCCTTCGATATTTCCGCTGATCTCACATTTGGAGACAGTCACCGCGGTACCGCTTCCGTCTATATTCTGAAAAATCTTGTTGACCGCTTCGGTCGCGTCAAGCTCCACCCTCACAATCTGGCTGGAAGCCTCGTCGACATAGCAGTAGCCGTAAATGGGGGGCGCGCTGTCCAGCAGGGTCTGTACGACCGTCCGGGAGCCCTGGGACATGCCCGTGGCGGTGACGATATTTTCAATCGTACTTCTCAGTACTTCATTCTGGAAGGTCAATTCTATTTTATGTACTTTCTGCGAATCCAATACCGTTTCCCGTACATATTTTTGCCCGGAAACACTGCCGAGAAGCCGCAGGATATCGATTTGTTCCAGCGGGGTGGAGGCGACGCCCTGTGCGGAGGTCTTCTGCCAGCCGCTGCCTGCGTTTGAATAGAACCATACGCCGTCGCCGTCGGTGACGGTGTAGGACACGCTGCTGCCCGTTACACCCCCCAGAAGCGAGGTCTGGGTGGATTTCAGTGCGAACGGCTTCGCCCAGTAAACGCTGGTGCTGCCGGTTTGATAGGTGTACGGTTTGTTGTTCGCGGTGAATTCCAGTGTATTGTCAATGGCGGCGGTACAGTTCTGAATGGCGTTGGCATTGGTTTTCGCTTCGCGCATCAGCACGCCGGCGTCTGCTTTTGTGCCGCAGGCGGACAGCCCCAGCAAAAGCGCCGCTGCCAGAAGGAAGCTTACAAGTTTTGAAATCTTCATCCTTTACCTCTTTATTTCTCTTTCCCTACAGCATTTTCAGTTGATTTTACAACAAGATTGTGTTCCTCCCCCGCCTTCGGCGGGGGAGGAACACATTTTGTCTCGCAAACTGAAATAAAACTAATACATTATGAATATCATATCAAATTTTTACTGGAATCGCAACCCAATTGCATCCCATAACTTGACATAATACCCGCAACAAGGGTAAAATAACAGATATTAAGTTTATAAAGATTGAAAGGGAGTTTTGCATGAATGAGAGGAAGCTGGCCGCAGCGAAAATGGCGTCCCTTTCAATTTATAAGGGCATTCTGAACCGCACGGTCCCCAAAGCATTTTATCGGCTTCTCTGGTCGGCGGACCGGTCCGAGGAGGAATTTCTGAACGCCTGGGGAGATTTTTTCGCCGTGCTTTGCGAGCGCGGGTACAGCGAAAACTTTGCCGGGTGCATGACCGGCACGGCGCTATATGACGAAAACGCGTATTCCCTTGCCGCGGCGGCCGGAACAACCGGCTTTCCGCCGCCGCTGATGGACGCGGTGGAACGCGACCTGCAGATTATTCTGGATATTTCTTCGATCACCCCGGAGCAGCTTCTGAGCGGCTGCGGGTTTGAACAGGACATTTCCCCGCTGCGTCTGCCCGGGTGGAAAACCGGCGAACCGGTGAGCGCGCTTCAGGGGGACCTGAAGGACAGCATTCAAAAGATGACGGAGTATTACCGTGAAAACGGCTGCGGGATGTATGCCCGCTACCGCGCGTTTATCTGGCGGGATAAAAAAATCCAGCCGGTCGCGTATCCCGACAAAACCTCGCTTGCCGACCTGAAGGGGTACGAGCTGCAGCGCGGGCTGGCGACGGACAACACCCTTTCCTTTTTACAGGGGTTCCCCGCCAACAACTGCCTGCTGTACGGCGACCGAGGAACGGGAAAATCCTCCACGGTCAAGGCGCTGCTGAATGCATATTACACAAGGGGCCTGCGGATGATCGAAATGCCGAAGGAATCCCTGATGGATTTTCCGCTTCTGGTCGATCAGATCGCCGCGATCCCGATGAAATTCATTATTTTTATCGACGATCTCTCTTTTTCGAAGCAGAACGATACTTATGCCGCGCTGAAGGCGGTGCTGGAGGGCGGTCTGGCGGCAAGGCCGGAAAACACGCTCATCTACGCCACCTCCAACCGCCGCCATCTGGTGCGGGAGACCTTTTCCGACCGGGAGGGCGACGATATCCACCGCGGCGACACCATGCAGGAAAGCCTTTCGCTGGCGGACCGCTTCGGACTTTCCATCAGCTTTACCCTGCCGGACAGGGAGCGCTATCTGGAGATTATCCGGCTGCTGGCAAGACAGCGGCGGCTGGAAGCGCACATGAGCGAGCTGGAAAAAGGGGCGGAGCGCTGGGCCACCGCGCGCGGCGGGCGTTCCCCGCGCTGCGCCAGACAGTATATCGACGACGCGGAAGCGCGTATCAGGCGCGGACAGAAGATTTCATAAGAGACGGAAAGGAGCATACCATGCTGAAAAAAATAACGGCGGTATTTCTGTGCATCGCCATTGCCGCGGGGGCCCTTGCGGCCTGCGGGCCGAAAAACGATATCTCTTCCGGCGCCGGGACCAAGGATTTCCCGGTAACCATCGGGAACGTCACCATCAGTGAGGAACCGGCGGGGGTCGCGGTGCTTTCTCCGAACATTGCCGACGTGATTCTCGCGATCGGGTACGAAGCCCAGCTGAAGGCGAAGAGCGCGCAGTGTACCCAGAGCGACCTTTCCGTTTTGCCCGACGTGACTTTGGACGACGCGCAGAAAATCAAGGACCTCGGGGCGCGGCTGGTATTTACCGACGCCAAGCCCACCGACGAACAGCTGTCCGCGCTGAACAAAGAAGGGATCGCGGTGCTCGCCATCGCGAAAGCGACCGGCAGGGAAGATCTGGACAGGCTTTATTCCCAGGTCGGCGCGGCCATGAAGGGCGCGAAAACCGGTTATGAAAAGGGCAGGAAAATTTCTCAGGGGATTTTCCTTACCATTGACGATATCAGCCGCATTATCCCGCCCAGCGACACGCCGACCACCGTCGCGTATCTTTACGACACACAGGGCGGGGCCGTTACCGGCGACACTCTGGAGGGCAAGCTGATTGAATCCGCAGGGCTGGTCAACGCCGCTTCCGACGGCACGGGAAATCGGCTTTCCGTCGGCGCCCTGCTGCTGGCCGATCCGAAATACATATTCTGCCCGACCGGCTTAAAGGCAAAGCTGGCGGCGTCCGAGGAGTACAAAAAGCTCGGCGCGGTCAAGGAAGGCAGGGTTTACGAGATGGACCCGAACCGGATGCTCCTGCAGGGAAGGGGGATGATCGAGGCGGTCAGCTTTATGGCCGGAACCGTTTATCCGGAGCTTCTCGAAGGCACGGAGGCTTCCAGCGCACCGTCCGCTTCTTCCAGCCCGTCTTCCGGCACGGCATCCCAGGCCTCTGCCTCTACAGGCAATCAGGGCGGTTCCTCCTCCTCCGCTTCTTCCACGGCGGCGGGAAACACCAATCTTACGCTGAAAAAGGGTGATAAGGGCGAAGAGGTACTGAAGATGCAGAACCGGCTGAAAGAGCTCGGCTATATGTTTGTGACCCCGACCGGCGAGTTCGCGGAGGGCACCGAGCAGAGCGTGAAGGATTTCCAGCTGCTGAACGGGCTCGTGGTCACCGGCGTTGCCGACCCGGAGATGCTGAAGCTGCTGTATTCGGCCAACCCGGTCCCGCGTGAGGATTGATAGAATACGCAAAAGGCCCTGTCCATTCCATAGGAACGGTACAGGGCCTTTATTCACGAACAGGACGTTTCTTCATGAGCCTCCCTCCTTTGAGGGAGGTGGCGCGCTCGGCGCGTCGGAGGGAGTAACGACTCCTTCAGTCAGGCTTTGCCTGCCAGTTCCCTCAGAGAGGGAGCCGAAAAACGGAAATCAACTTGCTCTATAGTCTGGCCGTTCCGCTGTATTGTGCAGCGGGGCGGATATTTTTTCAGAAGATGCTGCCCGCGCAGAGCAGCTTTCCGGGCAGGTCGGCCCGGTAATCCGGGGCCTTGGGGTCAAGGCTGTTGATGACGACCCCGTGGCAGTTGTTGCCCGCGGTCGCGTGGATGTACCGGCTGTCGCCGAGGTACATGGCAACGTGCCCGGGGAAAAACAGCAGGTCGCCTTCTTTGATCTCCTGGAAGGGGATTTCGCGCATTGGAAATTCCGGCAGAATGTGCGCGTCGCGGCAGATCAGCACCCCGTTCATCAGATACGCCATGGAACACAGGCCGCTGCAGTCGATGCCGAGCGGCGTTTTCCCGCCCCAGCGGTACTGTGTGCCGAAATAGCCGAGCGCGGTGTTTACCAGCGCCTTTCGCAGAGCGGGCTCGTCTTTTTTATCCCATGACGTGATCTGTTCCCCGAGGAACGCGCCCCAGGTAAAGCCCTCCCGACCGTCGCAGAAGCGGACGCGCTGCCAGCCGTCTTCCGGCTGCCCCACGGGGCTCAGCAGGCCGCCGCGGGTCACCGAGCCAACCGGATGCCCCTGCACCTTCGGCTCGTCAAGCACGTCGGCGTAAGCCTGCAGGACCGTTTTTTTAGAGGCGGCGTCCCAGCCCCGGACAAAGCTTTCCCCAAAGCAAAGCGACGCCTCAATCACCCAGCCCTCGTAGCGGTAGTGCGTGCGCACGCGCGCCCATCCGTCCCGCCGTTCTAAAATTTCCACCGTCATGCCGCAGAGCGCCTCGTCGGTCAGCTCGCTGCTGCGGTCCGGCAGCTCCATGAGCGGCGCAATCGCCTCTTTTATCAGTGCGTATTCCATGTCATCCCTCTTTATAATAGTCGTAGACTTTGCGGGAAAGCCTGCCGATCAGCTTTTTGGACAGCGGGTTTTCTTTCGTGTCGTCCGTGGAGTCGGTGACAAAGCATCCGAAATAATATTCGTGGCCGGGCAGGGAAAAGATGCCTGTGTCGTGATTCAGATAATTCAGCCCGCCGGTTTTGTGCGCGGCGGAGAAGTCCCGGTCGGCGATGTACCGCAGCGCCATGCTGAAATCGCGCTGGCGTTCCAGAATCCCCAGCGCGCGGCGGCAAAGCTCCGGCGTCAGGATCGAAGCGCGGCGCAGGCTCTGAAACACGGTCAGCTGGTCCTGCGCGCTGGTATAATTGTTGTGGCCCTGTCTGATTGCCTCCCAGTCGAGCATTTTCCGTTCGAGAACGGTGGCTTTCAGCCCCAGCTTCCGGCAGCAGGCGTTTACGGCATCCATACCCAGGAATTCGATCAGCACGTTGGTGGCGGTGTTGTCACTGTTGATGATCATCCAGGTGAGAAGCTCTTCCAGCGGGTATTCCCGCACGCCCCGGTCGAACACCTCGGTGTCGTCCAGAATTTCTTCCCCGGGCAGGCGGAGCATCTGCCCGACGGACAGTTTTTCGCTTTGTACCATGTCCAGCGCCGTCAGGAGGATGGGCGTTTTGATGGTGCTGGCCGAAACCACCCGGTCTTTCTCATGAAAGGAGAGCAGCGTTTCGTCCTGATCGAAGTCGTATACCAGAAGCGAAACCTTCGCGTTGATGTCCTGAATTTCGTTTTCCGCGTAATCACGCAGTTCATCCCGTTTCATATCATCCCTCCAATACCGTGATTTTTCCGGAGATGGAATTCATTTCGATTTCCTTTCCCAGCGGCAGGCTCATGCTGGGAAGGCTGTGCCCGCAGGCCAGATCCATCAGGGCGGGCTTGTGCTCCGGCACGAGCAGTTCTTCAAAAACCTGCCGCAGCGTCAGCGATTTCTGCGGGTCCTCCGCCGCGCAGCCGGTGAAGGAGCCGAGAAGGATCCCGGCGCAGTCGCGGAATTTACCGGCCATTTTCAGGTGGTTCAGCATCCCGTCTATCCGGTACGGCTCTTCGCCCACGTCCTCAAGAAACAGGATTTTATCTTTGGTGTTGATTTCATAGCAGGTCCCGAGCGACGACGACACAAGCGACAGGTTGCCGCCGGTCAGGATTCCCCTTGCGCATCCGCCGACCAGCGTTTGGACCGGCATATTGTCTGGATTGCGCAGCTCGCCGGTTTTTCCGCCGAACAGCGCCTTTTTCAGGCTGCCCGCCGTGTACTCGTCCATGCCCCGGTACCATTCCGTGGCAGGCATGGGGGTGTGGTAGGTGACCATGCAGCACTGCTGGTTCAGTACGATGTGCAGGGAAGTGACGTCGCTGTAGCCGCAGAAGAATTTGGGATGCCTGCGGATGCTGTTCCAGTCGATCCGGTTCATCAGGCGCTGCGCGCCGTAGCCGCCGCGGATGCAGAGGATGCCGTCGATTTCCCTGTCCGCGAACGCCGCGTTGACGTCGTTGGCGCGAAGCAGGTCGTCCCCGGCCAGGTAGCCGTGCGCCCTGCGGCAGCTTTCAAAGATGACGGGCTTTAAGGAGAGCTCTTCCACCGCCCGGACCGCCGGGCCGAAGCGCTCCGGGGGTACCGGGCCGGCCGGGGCGATCAGCGCGACGCGCGCGCCCGGGAACAGTGGTTTCGGCGTAAACATGTTATCCCTCCAATATTTTCCGGTACTCTTGCAGCTCAGGCTCGTTTGCCAGTACAAAATGGCCGGGCTCAATTTCGCACCAAACCGGTTTGTCGACCGAGTAATCGTGCATTTCGGGGTCGTACACCAGAAGCTGCTTGTTCTTTTCCGCGGCCGGGTCGGGCAGCGGAATTGCGGAAAGCAGCGCGCGGGTGTAGGGGTGCAGCGGGCGGGCGAACAGCTGCTCCGTTTCGGCCAGCTCCACCAGCACGCCCTTGCGGATGACCGCAACGCGGTCGGAGATAAAGCGGACGACGGAAAGGTCGTGCGCGATAAACAGATAGGTCAGCCCGCGCTTTTTCTGCAGCTCGGCAAGCAGGTTCAGCACCTGCGCGCGGATAGAAACGTCGAGCGCGCTGACTGGTTCGTCGGCAATGATGAAATCCGGCTGCATGATCAGTGCGCGCGCAATGCCGATGCGCTGCCGCTGCCCGCCGGAAAATTCGTGCGGGAACCGGCTGGCGAATTCGGGCAGCAGGCCCACGTCGGCCAGCGCACGGTCGACCTCTTCCCGCCGCTCCTTTTCGCTCAGGTGCCTTCCGCAGTTGTAAAGGCCCTCCGAGACGATATAGTCCACCTTGGCGCGCTCGTTCAGGCTCGCCATCGGGTCCTGAAAAATCATCTGGATGCGGCGCGTCAGCTCGCGGTCGAGCTCCCGTGAAATCGGGCCGTTTGTTTTTTTGCCCTTATACAGGATTTCCCCGCCGGAGGTGGGGTTGATCCGGATGATCGAGCGGCCGATGGTCGTTTTTCCGGAACCGGATTCCCCGACCAGCCCGAAGGTTTCTCCTTCCTGAATCGAAAAGCTCACGCCGTCCACGGCGGTAAATTTCTGTTTTCTGGTGCCGAAAGTGACGGTAAGGTCCTTTACTTCCAGCAGCGGCGTTTTTTTCTCAGGCATGGCCGCTCACCTCCCGGTGCAGATTCCGGACGATTTCCGGCGGGTCCACCCTGGGCGCCCGCGGGTCCAGCAGCCAGGTGCGCGCCTTGTGGGTGGGGCTTACGTCAAAATACGGCGGACGCTTGACAAAGTCGATTTTCAGCGCGCGCGGGTTGCGCGGCGCGAACGCGTCGCCCTCGATGTGCGTGAACAGGTTCGGCGGGGCGCCCTTGATGGAGTACAGGTTTTCACCCTTGACGCCGAGCTGCGGCAGGGACGAGAGCAGCGCCCAGGTGTACGGGTGGCGGGGATTGTAGAACACTTCCTCGCATTTCCCGATTTCCACGATGTCGCCCGCGTACATGACCGCGATGCGGTCGGCCACGTTGGCAACCACGCCCAGGTCATGGGTAATATAAATCGTCGTCAGATCGTATTTATCCTTTAAATCCTTGAGCAGCTTCAGAATCTGCGCCTGAATGGTCACGTCCAGCGCGGTGGTCGGCTCGTCGCAGATCAGGATTTTCGGCTTGCACGCGACGGCGATGGCGATGACCACGCGCTGGCGCATGCCGCCGGAAAACTCATGGGGATACTGGTGCATCCGGTGTTTCGCGTCGGAAATGCCGACGTCCTCCAGAATGGAAACTGCCGCCGCTTTCGCTTCGGCCCCTTTCAGCCCCTGGTGCAGCTCGACCGCCTCGCAGACCTGGTAGCCGATGGTCTTGAGCGGGTTCAGGCTGGTCATCGGGTCCTGCAGCACCATGGCGATCTCTTTGCCGCGCACCGCGAGCCATTCCTTTTCGGTTTTCAGCTTGCTCAGATCCTTGCCGTCATAAAGGATTTCTCCGTTTGTAATCGTGCCGTTCGCGTCCAGAAGGCCCATAAAGGTTTTGACCAGGACGGACTTGCCGGAGCCGGATTCCCCGACGATCGCAAGGCTTTCCCTTTTATAAAGATCGAGCGATATTCCGCGGATTGCGTGAAGAATGCGCCCGCGAAGATTGAATTTTACTTCCAGGTCTTTTACGGAAAGAATGACTTCCTGTTCCATTCTTCAGCCTCCTTAAACATGGTTTTTCGGGTCGGACGCGTCCGCGAACGCATTGCCGATGATATAAAACGAAATCGTGACGACGGAAAGCGCGACCGCGGGGAAAAACAGCTGGTACCGCAGCGCGGGGGAGGTCATCAGCACGCGGCCCTCGTTGATGAGGTTGCCGAGCGACGGGATGCTGACCGGAAGCCCCAGCCCGATATAGGTGAGGAACACCTCGTTGCCGATGGCGGCGGGAATCGCCAGCGCCATGCGCAGCATAATGACGGAGACGAGATACGGCAGCAGGTTTTTCAGGATAATGCGGCGCGTCGGCGTGCCGAGGCAGCGGGAGGCCAGATTGTAGTCCCGGTCGCGGATGATCAGGATCTGGTTGCGGATAAACCGCGCCATGTCGAGCCACCCGGTCAGGCACATGGCGAACACCAGCGTCGGGATGCTGGGCCGCATAATGTAGGAGAACAAGATCAGGACGACGGTCTGGGGAATATTGTCCAGCACGTTGTAAATTTCGGTGAATAACCGGTCGAGCTTGCGGACGTAGCCCCAGAGAACGCCCATCAGGATGCCGAGCGCCGCCTCGCTGAGCGCGACGGCGAAGCCGATCAGCAGCGAGGTGCGCGTGCCGCTCCAGACGCGGCTCCACAGATCCTGACCGATGGAGTTGGTACCGAACCAGAACTCCCCGCCGGGCTGCAGGTTTCTCAGCTGCAAACCGTCTGCGCCGTTGAAAATTTCCGTCGCGGAGCGCTGGCCGGGGATCATCGGCTGGATAAAGGTGAACAGAAGGACGGCTCCTATTAAAATCAGCAGGGACAGAGCGACCCTGTTTTTCAGAAAAACCTGAAAGGTGGAGCGCCAGTAAGAGTAGTCCGAGTAACCGGAGCGCTCCGCGGCGGCCTCGTCAAAGCCCGCGAAGGTGAACAGCTCGTTGTCGCTCAGCTCTTTGAGGGAGCGGTTGATGCTGGTTTCCACAGCGGCGGATTTTCTGTGTCTCAGGGCCATTACCGTGCGCCTCCCTTTTTCACAAAGCTGATGCGCGGGTCCATCAGATTCATCAGGATATCTCCGAGCAGCAGGCCCGCAATGCCCACCGCGGAGTAGATCAGCACCAGCGCCTGCACCATGTTGTTGTCCTGGCGCTGGATGACGTTGACCAGCAGGCCGCCCATGCCGGGGACCGAATACAGCGATTCAATATAGATGGAACCGGCGATGGTGTACAGCAGGGAGGTGGGAAGATACTGCACCATCGGTACGAACGCGTTGCGGAACACGTGGTTCTTCATGATGGATTTGCTGTCCACGCCCTTCGCGCGCGCAAGCCGTATGTAATCCTTGTTCAGCTCGTCGACCATGTACCGCCTGAGCCACATGGCGTAATAGGCGATGTTGCCGAGCGACAGCGACACGGTCGGAAGGATCCAGCTGACCGGGTTCGCGGCGCTGAACAGGATCGGCAGGCCGAGCCAGTCGGTAAAGTAGAGCTGTACCAGAAGGTAGTAGACGGCGGCGGGTACGGCGGTGACGAATACGATGAACGCGGTGCCGAATTTATCCCAGAAGCCGCTTTTGCTGCGCGCCATGGCGGTGCCGAGCGGAAGGCCCAGCAAAAGGGCGATCGCCATGGAGGCGAGGCCCATATAGACGGATACCGGCGCTTTCGACGCGATGATCTCCATGACCGGCACGTTGGGGCGGTAGATCAGCGAATTGCCCAGGCTGCCGTGGAAAAGCCGGATGTAGAAGTTCTTGAGCTGAACCGGCAGCGGGTCGAGAAGCCCCATGCTCTGCAGGGCGGTGCGAATCTGGTTTTTATCCAGCTTGTCGAAATTCTGGAAGTACCCCTCGATCGGCATCAGCCTCATCAGGGAAAACACAATGGTGATGATGATAAACAGGGTGATCAGGGACTGTGCCAGCCGTTTGGCTGTGTATTTTAACATGGCAATGCTCCTTTGCGGCAGGATATGAGAATAGGCGTTCACCGGAATGCCCATTCTCATGTCCTATCGATCAAAAATAGGAATAATGGCTCCGCCGCGCTTCAACGGAGCCATTATTCTTTCGTTTATCCTTCAGGAATCCTTATTTCTTTGCTTTGGCAAGCGCGGCCGCGCGCTCTTCGTCCCATTTCTTTTCCGCGGCGTAGAATTCATCCATGCTCATGGGCTTTTCAAGCAGATGCTGCCCCTTGTAGCGAAGGATGGAAACGCCGAACGGAGCGTACTGGTAATCGAATTCGTTCCTCTTGGTGACCTGATATCCGTCGGTGTTCAGGCCGTAGGGAATGACGAACGCGTTGTTGATGAGGAAGGCTTCCGCCTTGGCAAACGCGTTGTAGCGCTTGTCGAGGTCGGTGGATTCCGCAATCGCGGCGTTATACAGGTTGGTGTAGGTCTTGTTGCCGTCGGCGTCGGTGTAGCCCTGCGCCTTTTCGGGCCAGTTGTAGTTGCCGCCGCCCTCGCCGTTCGCGTCGTTCGGCTGGAACGGGTCGGTAAAGGTCTGCGGGTCGGCGTAGTCGGGGCCGAAGTTGACCTTCATCAGCGCGTATTTTCCGGCGCGGCGCGTAGCGGAAAGGAACCCGGTCGACGGGCCGGCCTCGGGAATAATATCGATGTAATCCTTGCCGAGCAGGCCCTCGAGCTGCTGCTCGACCACCTGGCACTCCTTATCCCAGTTGGCGATGGTCGGATTGTACGGCATCAGAATCTTGACCGGCAGGGTCGCGCCCGCGGCCTTCAGCTCCGTTTTTGCCTTTTCGGCGTATTTTTTGGCTTCGTCCGCCTGGAAGGAATCGCGGGCGGTGATCGCTTTCAGGTCGCCGATTTCGGTGTAGTCCGTACCGTCCAGATCGACCAGGGCGGGCGGGGTGACCGTGTTCAGAAGCTGTTTATCCGGATTGTACGGTTCCGCGACGGCAAGCGCCTTGATGCGGTCAAGGCCGTAGAAGACGGATTTACGGAAATTCTCGTTGTTGACGGCTTTGGTCCAGTTGTCCGGCTCGTACTGCGCGTCGAACTTCGGGTTGAAGTTGAAGGCGTAGAAGTAGGAGTAGCACTGGCTGCGGCTCGGGCTGACCAGATTTTTGGTGGAATCGTCTTTCATCCACTCGTCGAGAATATCGGAGGAAATATAGGCCTGATCGATTTCCCCGCGCTTATACATCTCCGGCGCGAGGGTGTTCCTTTCCTTATTATAGGTTTCGGTAATGGTGCCGATGTAGACCTTGTCTTTATCCCAGTACTTGTCGTTCTTGGTATAGACGTGGGAGACCTGTGGCTCGTAGGTGGTCAGAAGATAAGCGCCGTTGTACAGAAGGCCGGTATTGTCGATCCCGAAATTGGCGCCCTTTTCCTTCAGGAAATCGCCGTTCGCCGGCAAAAAGCAGACGTAAACGAGCATGGAAAGGAAATACGAGGTCGGCTTTTTCAGCGTGTAAACCAGCGTGCTGTCGTCGGTAGCCTTGACGCCGACCTGCGAAAAGTCCGTAATCTTCTTATTATAGTAGTCCTCCGCGTTTTCGACCACGCTGTAGAAAATATTCGCGGTTTCCGATTTGTAGGTGTCCGTCAGAAGATACCGGGCGGCGTCTACGAAGTCCTGCGCCCTAACGTCGGCGACCTCTTTGCCGGTGCTGTCCACCCATTTTACGCCCTTGCGCAGGTGGAAGGTCCAGGTGAGCTGATCGTCGCTGGTTTCCCATGATTCCGCAAGGCCGGGCTGTACGACGCCGTATTTGTCGTACTCGATCAGGCCGTCCACACAGTTGGCCGCGACCGCCTGTTCGGTCTGGCTGCCGGAAATCAGATAATTCATGGTCGTGAATTCCTCGGAATAAAGCTTGCGGTAGTTTTCGGACGAGGCCCCGGCTTTCTGGCCGCATCCTGCCAGCGTGCCGAGCAGCATGGCCGCGCACAGCAGCATTGATAACAGCTTTTTCATCGTAATCCTCTTTTCTCTCTTCATGATGTACCCTGCAGCGTTTCCGGTTGATTCTGCAACAAGTTTGCGTTTCTCCCGCAAACGGAAATGGAATTGCTGCAGGCTGCCTGTTATGATAAAAGGGCGGCGGGTGTCTTATTTACCGTCCTCTTTGAATGCGGGAACGGATTGAATCCCAATGCCGGGAAGGTCGTTCATGACGATCCGGTTTTCCAGAAAGTCGGGGCCGCCCTCAAACGGGTCGGTTTTGCACAGGGACGGGCCGTCCAGGTCGGCGCGGGTGATAATGCCCTTCGCCGCGGCAAGGTGCGCCGCCGCGCTGACAGCCAGCTTGCTTTCCAGCATGCAGCCGATCATGCACTCCACGCCGTAGGTCTCCGCGATTGCGCAGATTTTCAGAGCGCCGTAAATGCCCCCGGTTTTCATCAGCTTGATATTGATCAGGTCCGCCGCGCCCGTGCGGATGATTTCCACCGCGTCCTCGGCGGAAAACACGCTTTCGTCCGCCAGAATAGGGGTGGAAACGGCCTGCGTCACGGCGCGCATTCCGTTGAGGTCGTGCGCCTTCACCGGCTGCTCGCACAGCTCGATGTCCAGCCCGCGGTCCTCCATCGCGGTCAGGATGCGGACGGCTTCCTTGGCGGTCCAGCCCTGGTTCGCGTCCACGCGGATTTTCACGTCTTTGCCCACCGCTTCGCGGATGGCGGCGATGCGCTCGATATCCTTTACGCCTTCCTTGCCGACCTTCGTCTTTAAAATCCGGTAGCCGCGCTTCACCGCGGCTACGCTGTCGCGCACCATCTCGCCGATCGGGTTGACGCTGATGGTCAGATCGGTCTCCAGCTCTTTGCGGTACCCGCCCAGAAGCCGGTAGAGCGGCGCTTTGTAGCGTTTTCCGTACAGGTCGTAAAGCGCCATGTCCACGCAGGCCTTGGCGCTGGTGTTCTTCTGGATGCAGGAGTGCAGCTTCTCCATGATTCCATCCATATTTTCGATTTCCATGCCCAGAATGGCCGGGCGGATAAAATCGCGGACGGCGCAGACGACGGAGCCCTTCGTGTCGCCGGTAATCACCGCGGTGGGCGGCGCTTCGCCGTATCCGACTTCCCCGGTATCGGCGGTAATTCTGACCACGATGTCCTCCACGTTTTCCACTGTGCGAAGAGCGGTTTTGAAGGGAGTTGCCAGCGGGATAAAAATCTCGCCGATCTCTATTTCCTTTATTTTCAAGAAAGGGCCTCCTCCGGCATTCCATATTTATTCTGAATAATGCAATTTCTCAATTATGAAAATTCATACACCGGTAATTATATCACTGTAAGGCATTTTTGTAAAGGTGAGAAAGGGGAAAAATGACGCCTGTAACGGGAGGAAATTCATTACAGCTTTGTTATCACATCCGCCCGAAAACCCGTTTCCGGCCTGAAAATCAGCATTCCGGCTGCAGGTCGTACAGCAGCTTGGTGATGTCCTGAATTGCCCTTTCAAAGAGCGGAACGTCCGTTTCGTTCGAGCAGAAGCACGCCACAAAGGGCTGGGGCGCGAACACGATTCCGACGTCGTGGGTAATGCCGCCGTCCTCGCCGGTCTTGTGCGCAATTTTGACTTTTCCCTTGAAATGAAACGGCATTTTCCCATTTAAACGCTGGTTTGTCAATATAGAAATCATTTCCTGAGAGGCCCTCGGCGAAATCAGCTCCCCGCGGAACATCTTCTCGAGCAAAAGGCCGATTTCCTTTGCGCAGATCCTGTTTTCCCTGCCCGCCGCGGATGCTTCGGCGTCAAAAAGCAGGCGGTTGACGGTGGTGACGTTCAGGCCGAGGCCCCGCATGCGCCGGTTGATGTTTTCCATGCCGAATTTTTTGATCAGCAGGTTGGTGGCGGTGTTGTCGCTCAGAATGATCATTAAGGTATACAGGTCCTCCAGCGTCACTTCCAAGCCGGTGTGCATGTAGTTCAGCGCGCCGCAGGAGGGCAGCTTGTCTTCCTCCCGAATCCGGTAAAGCTCGTTTTTGTCGGCCGCGCCGGCTTCCAGCCGCGCGAAAACCTCCGCCAGCACGGGGATTTTGATGACGCTCGCGGCGATCATCGGCTCTTCGGAGCGAACCTCCCATTCCACGCCGGTCGTCAGATTTTTATAATAGAATCCGGTTTTGCCCGGGATCCCGTTCAGAATTTCAAGGATCTGTCCGTTCATGTTTTCCGCTTCCCAACCCGTATTTTTTCCTCCCTATTATAGCTGTTTTCTCCGCCCGGCACAACAAAAATTTCGTCGGGAGGTATGCTTGGGCCGCGGAAAGGAGACGTGTTCCTGTTCAGGTCACAAAAACCGTCGCTTTCTTTGAATTTTCTTCCAGTTTTTATAAAAAATAACCAATATATTTTAGGGAATCGCCTGCGGTTTGGAGAAATCTGTGAAGAAATTTAATAGAAGAGAAAAGAAAATCATATGGATTTTTTCGGTTACAGCAGTTATACTATCCAATAGAACGATGCAAACGTCTTGAAATTTGTGCAATAGCACAAGAAATAAAGACTTTGCGAACAGAACAATCAAAAAGAAAGTAGGGGATTTTTCAATGAAGAAAATTGTTGCATTGATTCTGGCCACATTGATGATGGCCTCAGCAGCAGCAGGCTGCGCAAATGCACCGGCGGAAAGCAAAGCGGCGGAGAGCAAAGCAGCGGAGAGCGCGGCGGAAAGCAAAGCGGATGCGTCCGATGTGAACGTCGGCGTCTGCATCTACAAATTCGACGATACTTTCATGACGGGCGTCCGCAATAATATGACGGCGCAGGCCGAAACAACGGGTGCGACGCTGGACATCGTGGATTCCCAGAACAAACAGCCGACCCAGAACGAGCAGGTCGACACCTTTATCACCAAGGGCGTTACGGCGCTCGCCGTCAACCCGGTTGACCGCACCGCGGCCGCCCCGCTGGTAGAGAAAGCAAAAGCGGCAAGCCTTCCGATCGTGTTCCTGAATCGTGAGCCGGAAGCGGACGTCATGAAGAGCTACGACAAGGTTTGGTACGTAGGCGCAAAGGCGGAGCAGTCCGGCACAATGTCCGGCGAACTGATCGCCGATTACTTCAAGGCGAACAAAGACGCCGACAAGAACGGCGACGGCAAAGTCCAGTATGTGATGCTGCAGGGCGAGCCGGGCCATCAGGACGCCACGCTGCGCACACAGTATTCCGTACAGGCGATTAAAGACGCGGGTTTCGAGCCGGTAAAACTGGCTGCCGATACCGCAATGTGGGATAAAGTAAAAGCAACCGATCTGATGAACACCTTCATTTCCTCCCAGGGTCTTGACAAAATCGAAGCCGTTCTCGCCAACAACGACGACATGGCTCTCGGCGCAATCGAAGCTCTGAAAGCACAGGGCTACAATAAGGGCGACAAATCCAAGTATATTCCGGTCGTCGGTGTTGACGCTACCGCTCCCGCACTGGAAGCAATGGCGGACGGCTCTCTGCTCGGCACCGTGCTGAACGACGGCGAGAACCAGGGCAAAGCGACCGTGAACATCGCAGTCGCAGCCGCTCAGGGCAAAGAGATCAACAAAGAAACAGCCGGCTACGAAGTAACGGACGGCAAATATGTATGGATTCCTTATGTTAAGGTAACGGCTGAGAACTACAAAGATTTCCAGAAATAATTTCAACTAATTCTCGGCTGAATTAGTAGTTTCAGGGGTTACTGCTCAACGGGGAATGACGAAGCGGACGCTTTGCGTTCCCCGTTGATTTTAGCAAAAAGGAGGAATGGTGTATGGGCGAATATGTGTTGGAGATGAAGAACATTACCAAAGTGTTTCCCGGCGTAAAGGCGCTGGACAATGTCAGTCTGAACGTGCGGCCAGGCAGCGTGCACGCGCTGATGGGCGAAAACGGTGCCGGGAAGTCCACCCTGATGAAATGCCTTTTCGGAATCTACCAGGAAGACGACGGAGAGATCGTTTTGGACGGAAAAAGGGAAAATATTACAAGCTCAAAGCAGGCGCTCGATCTGGGCGTATCCATGATTCACCAGGAGCTGCACCCCATTCGTTTCCGGCCGGTTATGGAAAACATCTGGCTGGGGCGTTTCCCGATGAGAGGGATTGCGGTTGACCGCAGGGCCATGATCCGCAAAACCAGGGATCTTTTTAAGGAGATTGACCTGGACGTCAATCCGGAGGTACTCGCCGGCAGCCTTTCTGCTTCCAACCTGCAGCTGGTTGAGATTGCGAAAGCTGTCAGCTACAATTCGAAGATAATTATCATGGATGAACCGACATCATCTTTGACGGATAATGAAACGGAACATCTTTTTAAGATTATACGTCAGCTGAAGGACAAGGGCTGCGCCATCATTTACATATCGCATAAGATGGAGGAAATCCTGAAAATCGCGGACGAGGTCACCATTATGCGTGACGGACAGGGTGTCGGCACATGGCCCTCCAGCGAGCTGACCACCGACCTGATCATCAGCCGGATGGTCGGCCGGGATATGACAAACCGCTTTCCCCCCAGAACCCATACCCCGGGATCCGAGGTCGTATTCAAGGTCAGCGATCTGTGTTCCCCTCTTCCCAAATCGTTCCAGCATGTCAGCTTTGAGCTGCACAGGGGCGAAATCCTCGGAATCGGCGGTCTGGTCGGCGCGCAGCGCACCGAGCTGGTGGAGGCGCTGTTCGGGCTGAGAGCCATTGAATCCGGTACGGTGGAAAAGGACGGCCAGGGATTCAAAGTAAAATCCGTGGCGGACGCGAAAAAACACGGAATCGCACTTTTAACGGAGGAACGCCGCGCAACGGGCGTGTTTGGAATCCTTTCCGTTCTGGACAATACGGTCATCGCCAGCCAGAAGGATTACGCGAAAAGCGGCGTGCTCCAGCAGGGCCGGCGGCAGAAAGCGGCGAAGGAAGCCAACCAGCAGCTGAACGTCAAGACCCCCACGCTGGAAACCCTGATGCAGAACCTGTCGGGCGGCAATCAGCAAAAGGTTCTGATCGCGCGCTGGCTGCTCACGCATCCGGATATCCTGATTCTGGACGAACCGACCCGCGGGATCGACGTCGGCGCAAAATATGAAATCTATACGATTATGCTGGATTTGATCCGGCAGGGAAAATCAATCATCATGATTTCTTCCGAGATGCCCGAGCTGTTGGGCATGTCTGACAGGGTTATGGTCATGTGCGAAGGCAGGGTTTCAGGAATGCTGAACCGTGACGAAGCCAATCAGATCGAGGTTATGCGCCTGGCGACAAAATTCGTCCAGTAGTGTTAAAATTGAAAGTGAGGTTGCGTATGATGCAAGGAGAGAAAGTCATCCCCCGGCAAAAATTTGCCATCATTTACATAGTTGTCGGCCTTGTGGTTGCGGCTATCGGCGCCGTCCTGAAGCTTGCGGTCTATAACAAGAAAATGTATGATATGCCTCTGATCCTGATCGGCATCGGCGTCATCCTGTGTATTTACGCGGGAATGCAGATGCTCAGCTCAGAGCGTCTGGGAGAGGTCGTGCTTTCGGGAAAAGCGGCAAAGACCTTCCTGACAAACAACGCGATTATCCTCGCGCTGCTGGCGCTGGTGGTCGTCATCATCTTTATTGAGCCCCGTTTCATGCAGATCAAGGTTCTGCTCGATATCATGACGCAGTCGTCCACAAGGCTGATTATCGCCCTGGGCATCTGCTTTACCCTGCTGATTGCAGGTACCGACCTTTCCGCGGGCCGTATGGTCGGGCTTGCGGCGGTTATTTCCACATCGATGATGCAGACGGAAACCTATGCGAACCGTTTTTACCCCAATCTTCCGCAGCTCCCGGTGATTGTTTCCATTGTTGCGGCTGTGGCGGCGTGCCTGCTGTTCGGCGTTTTAAACGGCTATCTGGTCGCCCGGTTCGACATGCATCCGTTTATCGCGACCCTGGCCGTACAGGTTATCATTTACGGCGCGTGTTCCCTGTACTTCGATTTGCCCCCGAACAATTCCCAGCCGATCGGCGGCATCCGTCCGGATTTTGCGGCGCTTGGCCAGACAAAGCTGTTCAAATCCTTTTTCGGCGGGTTCTCCGTGCTGATTCCGATTGCGCTTTTGACCACCTGTATTATCTGGTTCGTACTCAATAAAACGGTGTTCGGCAAAAATGTCTATGCCATCGGCGGCAACCGCGAGGCGGCCATCGTTTCGGGCGTCAACGTATTTGCCACCATCATGTGTATCTTTATTCTTGCCAGCGGCCTTTACGGCGTTGGCGGCGTACTGGAAGCGGCGAGAACCGCGGGAGCTACGAATAACTACGGCAACGGCTATGAGCTGGACGCCATCGCGGCCTGTGTGGTCGGCGGCGTTTCGCTCAACGGCGGTGTCGGCAAGATCCGCGGGATTGTAACCGGTGTCTTGATCTTTACCGTTATTCAGTATGGCCTTCAGTTCATCAACGTAAGCCCGATGTGGCAGCAGATTATCAAGGGCATTATTATTGCCGTCGCTGTCGCAATCGATCTTTCCAAGTACAGAAAGAAATGATTTCTCCGTTTTTACGTCTCATACTATTCCCGCGAACGGCCCGTGCAGAAAAACTGCGCGGGCCGTTCGCGCTCAGTTATCGATTGCACATCCGGCAAAAAAATGGTACAATAATCACAGTTGCAGTACCGATTGGAGTGAAAATTTTATGGCACTTTACCGTGTTCTTCTTGTGGATGACGAAGAAGAAATACGAGAAGGCATTATTCGTAAG
This sequence comes from Caproiciproducens lactatisolvens, assembly GCF_052443335.1. Taxonomy (NCBI): domain Bacteria; kingdom Bacillati; phylum Bacillota; class Clostridia; order Eubacteriales; family Acutalibacteraceae; genus Caproiciproducens; species Caproiciproducens lactatisolvens. The sequence goes on from NZ_CP195750.1 coordinate 313,097, forward strand.
ATAGATTGGGCCCGCTTGGGGTACACCATTGTCGGCGACGCGGAAAACGGCCTGGAAGCCCTGGAGAAAGCGGAGCATCTTCACCCGGACGTCGTCATGACGGACATTAAAATGCCGTTTATGGACGGGCTTGAGCTGGGGGAACGCCTGCGGGTGGTCCTGCCGTCGGCAAAGCTGATCATCTTTTCCGGGTTCGACGATTTCGAATACGCCCAGAAGGCGATCAAGATCAATGTGGCGGAATACGTCCTCAAACCGATCAATTCCAATGAGCTGGCGGAAACGCTGAAAAAGCTGAAGCAGCAGCTTGACCGGGAGTTCGCGGAAAAGCGCGACGTGGAAACGCTGCGCAGAAATTATATGGACAGCCTCCCCGTCATGCGGGAGCAGTTTTTGGTCGGCCTGATCGAGGGCCGGATTTCCGAGGAGCGGCTGCGCGCGCAGGTACCGCTTCTGCAGATCGACCTGACGGCGGCCGACCAGTGGGCGGTTGCGCTTGTCCGGGCGGATTCCGCGCCGAAGGCCGACGCGGCCCTTCACGGGGAGGAGGAGCTGATCCCGATCTCCCTGAAATGCACCGTGGATGAAATTCTGGGGAATTACTGTGGATTTACGGGCTTTCTTTACTCCGACTGCGTTGCGGTCATTGCGGAGCTGAAGCCGGAAAGCGGCATCGATTCCCTGATTAACGGAATGAACCAGGTGTGCAAGTCCGCTGAGCGGGTTCTCGGCGTGAAGGTCATGGCCGGGGTGGGCACGGTGTGTTCCACTTTGACGGAAATCCGCCATTCCTACCGGGAAGCGCAGAACGCGCTGGACTACAGCGCGGCCATGGGCTCCGGAAAGGCCATTTATATTGCGGATGTCGAGCCGGAAACCTCCGTCCGGCTCCAGTTCGACGAGCACGACGAGCGGGAAATCACCAACGCGATCAAGATGGGCTCCGAGCAGGAAATCGCCGACCGGATCAACACGCTTTTCACGCGCTTTGAAACGCTGCTGCTTCCGCTCAGCCAGTATCAGATCTATGTCATGGAGATGATGACCTCCCTGCTGAAGGTCATGCACGCGTACGAACTGAGCACGGAAGAAATTTTCGGCGTGGATTTCAATTACGTCAACACCATCGCGTCCCTGCATTCGCCGGCTGAGATGAAGCAGTGGTGCACGGATTCCTGTACCAAAATCAGCACGCTGATCAAGCGCGAGCGCGTGGATTCCACCAAGCTGCTTGCGCAGAACGCAAAGCAGTATATCGCGGGGCATTATCAGAACAGCGATCTTTCCGTGGAAAGCCTCTGCTCGTTTCTGCACGTCAGCCCCGCCTACTTTTCGACGGTCTTTAAGCGGGAGACCGGCATGAGCTTTGTCGCTTATCTGACGGAGGTGCGCCTGCAGGAGGCGGTCAACCTTCTGAATACCACCGGAGACAAAACTTATGTCATTGCGGGCAAGGTGGGTTATACCGAGCCGAACTATTTCAGCTATGTCTTTAAAAAGAAATTTGGTGTGTCGCCATCAAAATACAGAAGCAACTGAAGCGTAGGCGAAATGCCGCGCCGTTTTACGGCGGCGGGCCTGGAGTTGATACGATGCGGAAAAAAGCAAGGGACTTTATCGATAAAATAACCCAGCTACTGCAGAAAAAAAGCCTGCAGTTTACTATTTCCATCACTTTTACCGCTGTTTCGGTGGTGGGGATGCTGATTGTCGGCGGTTCCCTCTCCATGCGTTTTATCAGCTCCAGCGAAGAAATGGTCTCGGACGACAGCACGCGTATGGTCGACCAGGTCAACCTGAATCTGGACAACTATCTGCGCAACATGATGCGCATTTCCGACTCCATGTATTACCGCGTGATCAAAAATGCCGATCTGGCTACGGACAATATCAGCAACGATATGAGCCTGCTCTATGAGACAAACCGGGACCTGCTCATCAGCATCGGCGTGTTCTCCAATTCCGGCGAGGTCATTGCCGCCGAGCCGCTGACGCAGCTGAAGCCCTCCGCCAACGTGAGCGGGGAAAACTGGTTTAAAAACGCCGCGCGCAAGATTGAAAACTGCCATTTTTCCACGCCGCATGTGCAGAACCTGTTTGTGGACCCGGACAACAAGTACCGGTGGGTCGTTTCGCTCAGCCGTTCGGTGGAGCTGACCAGCGCCGGTTCGATCACCCATGGCGTTCTGCTGGTCGACATGAACTTCAGCGGGATCGAACAGATCTGCAAAAATGTCGATCTGGGCGAATCGGGCTATATCTATCTGATTGACGGGAACGGGGAGATCATCTACCACCCCCGCCAGCAGCTGATCTATTCCAATCTGATTCATGAAAACAACTACGCCGCCGCCAGGTACGACGACGGAAACCATAACGAAACCTTTGAGGGGCAGCAGCGGCTGGTCACGGTCAAAACCGCGGGGTATACCGGCTGGAAAATCATTGCCGTCACCCCCACCCAGGACATTACCTCCAATTATCAGCAGTTCCGGCTCTTTACGCTGTTCTTTATCTTCTTTGCGATCTTTCTGATGATCTTCGTCAACATGTTCCTGTCGTCCCGCATCGCCAACCCGCTCAAGGAACTGGAGCTTTCCGTCAAGGAGCTTGACCGGGGAAATCTGAGCGGGGTGGATATTTCCGTCTCCGGCTCCTACGAGGTGCAGCATCTGGGCAAGACGATCCGCTCCATGGTCGATCAGATGCGCCGGCTGATGGACGACATTGTGGCAGAGCAGGAGTCCAAGCGAAGGAGCGAGCTGGACGCGCTGCAGTCCCAGATCAATCCCCACTTCCTTTACAATACGCTGGATTCCATCATCTGGATGATTGAAAACGAGCGGTACGACGGCGCGGTCACCATGGTAACCGCGCTGGCAAGGCTTTTCCGTATCAGCCTTTCCAAGGGGAAGAACATTATCACCGTGTCGGACGAGCTGGAACACGTGCGCAACTACCTGACCATTCAGAAAATGCGGTATAAAAACAAATTCAGCTACGAGATTTCAGCCGAGCCGGAAACGCTGAAATGCGCCACCATCAAGCTGATCGTCCAGCCTCTGGTGGAAAACGCCATCTATCACGGCATGGAGTTTATGAGCGGTGACGGCGAAATCCGCATTAAAGCTTACCGGGAGGGAAATGATCTCTATATCGATATCATCGACAACGGCCTCGGCATGCCGCAGGAACAGGCGGACGCGCTGCTGACGCAGGAAACCACAAAGGTGCGCGGGAAGGGTTCGGGCATCGGGCTGAAAAACGTGAAGGAACGCATTCAGCTCTATTTCGGCAGCGAATACGGGCTCGCCATTTACAGCGAACCGGACGAGGGAACCACCGCCAGAATCCATCTGCCGCTGAAAACGATGGAGGAAGCCGAAGAAAACGAAGGGGGCGGGAGCAAATGACCAGAAACAAAATAAAGGTGTTTATCCTGATTCTGCTCGCGTTTGCGGGTTCCTTTCTGATTTTGAACCGGGATCGGTTTTTTGAAAAGAAAAGCAGCGACCCTTACGAGATATCCGTCATCTGGCACAGCAAAAGCACGGAGAGCAGCACCACCATCAAGCAGGGGATCGATCAGGCGGCAAGGGATTTTAACGCGGAGGTCAGCTTTATCACCCTGTCGGGGGAAAACAACGCGGGGGAACAGATTTCCCTGCTCCAGCGCGAAATCAAGAACGGTGCGGACGCCATTGTGATCGCTCCCGTCAATTCCACGGATCTGAAGGAGCCGATTGAAAAGGCCCAGAAAGGCATTCCGGTGGTCGCCATGCAGTCCACGGTGACGACCATCAAGGATCTGCCCACCATTTCGTGCGACAATCAGAAGCTGGGCAGCGCTCTGGCGGAGGCGATCCTGAAAAACGGGGGCGGACACGGCCGTATCGCCATTCTGCGCAACAGCATGGACTCCAGCAATATCCAGCAGCGCTACCTCGGCGTGCTGCAGACGCTCAAATCCTCCAAAGACAATATGGAATACTGGGAAATCCCCAACGATTCCCAGGAAGCGTACGATACGGTCAAAGGAATGCTGCAGACCAGCAGCGCCGATACACTGGTCGCGCTGGACGCGTCCGCGCTGGAAGCAGCCGCGAAAGTGGAAAAGGACCTTCTGAAGACGGGGAGCGCCCAGGTGCAGATTTACGGGATAGGCCGGACGAATACAGTGGTCTCCCTTCTGGAGGAAAAGATTATCAATTCCCTCGGGGTGGAAAACGAGTACAATTTAGGGTACATCAGCATCCGTACGGCGGTGGAAAAAATCAGCAACAAGCAGGCGGCCGGTCAGGCCGGCATTAATTTCGCGATCGTGAATCACGAGAATATGTATAATTCCGACAACCAAAGGCTGCTTTTTCCGTTTGTAAGATGATGGGGGAGAAATATGAAAAGCTTTATCAGAATCATGGTTTTTACGCTGGCGGCCGCGCTGCTGCTTCCTCTGGCCGCCTGTGATTCGGGCAGGGGCGGGGGAAAGGTGGAAACGGTGAAAATCGGGATTTCCCTTTACCGCAAGGACGACACTTTTGTTGCGAGCCTTTGCACCTGCCTGGAAAGGGTGGCGAAGCAGAAGGAGACCGAGTCGGGAAAGAAAATCGTGGTCAATATGGTGGACGGACAGTCCAGCCAGGCGCTGCAGAACGATCAGGTGGACAGCTTTATTTCCCAGAATTACGACGTGATCTGTGTCAATATGGTCGACCGTACCGCGGCTGCGGTGATCGTGGACAAGGCAAAGGCCGCCAACATCCCGGTGATCTTTTTCAACAGGGAGCCGGTGGAAGAGGATATCCGCCTGTGGGAGCGGGCGTATTACGTGGGAGCGGACGCGGCCCAGTCCGGGCGGCTGCAGGGAGAAATCATTGCGGAAGCCTTTCAGAAAGACCGCGCCGGGATCGATAAAAACGGCGACGGGAAGATTCAGTATGTCATGCTGGAGGGCGAGCAGGGGCATCAGGACGCGCTTTTGAGAACCGAATATTCCATCAAGGCCGTTACCGGCGCGGGAATTCAGGTGGAGAAGCTGGCGAACGACACCGCCAACTGGCAGCGCGCGCAGGGGTCGGCGAAAATGACCCAGTGGCTCGCGAAATTCGGCGACCGGATCGAAGTCGTTTTCTGCAACAACGACGATATGGCGCTCGGCGCGATCGACACGGTCAGGGACAGCAAATCGAAGGTGCACCCTGTGATCGTGGGGGTTGACGCGACGGAAAGCGGCCTGAACGCCATTAAGGACGGCAGCATGTTCGGCACAGTCTTCAACGACGCGCAGGGGCAGGCCAAGGCGATCTTCGACCTGTCCTACGCCCTGGCCACCGGGGAAAGCCCGTCCGTGAAGCTGGATATCCAGAACGAGCATTATATCCGTATCCCCTACCGCGCGGTAACGGTGAGCAACGCCGACGAAATTCTGAGCATTCTGAAGGAGTAGGACCTGCCGGTCAGGAAGCGGACCATGCGGTCGGCACGCGCCTACGGCGATGCTCTCAGGCAGTTACGCGTGATTGACTCCCTCCGGGCGCGCCGGGCGCGCCACCTCCCTCTGAGAGGGAGGCAGGGGTATGGCTGAAAATTTTCCGCGATCCGGACGAACCGATTTTCGGCTCCCTCTATGAGGGAGCTGGCAGGCGCAGCCTGACTGAGGGAGTTTCATAAAAAAACAGCGCCGAAGAGCGGTTACCCCCTCCGGCGCTGTTCAGAATTCTGTGATTATTTGTTTTTAATAAAGTTCCAGCTGTCACGGCACATCTCGTCAAGGCCGTATTCAGCCTTCCAGCCAAGCTCGTTTTTCGCTTTGGAGACGTCTGCGTAGCACTCGGCGATATCTCCCGCTCTGCGCGGGGCAATTTTATAAGCGACCTTTTTGCCGCTTGCCCTTTCAAACGCGTGGACCACGTCGAGTACGCTGCTGCCCTTGCCGGTGCCGAGGTTGTAAGCCTGCGCCCCGTCGATCTGCGGCAGCTTCTCCAGCGCCTTCAGATGTCCGACGGCAAGGTCGCAGACGTGGATGTAGTCGCGCACGCCGGTGCCGTCCGGCGTCGGGTAGTCGTCGCCGTAAACGCTCAGGCAGGGAAGCTGGCCGACCGCCACCTTCATGATGTATGGCATCAGGTTGTTCGGGATTCCGTTCGGGTTTTCGCCGATCAGGCCGCTTTGGTGCGCGCCGATCGGGTTGAAGTAGCGCAGAAGCGCGACCTTCCAGTTCTGCTCCGCCGCGCAGAGATCCCTCAGCATGGTTTCGATCATCAGCTTGGTCGTGCCGTAGGGGTTGGTGGTGGAAAGCGGCATATCCTCCTTGAACGGCGCGGTGTTGTTCATACCGTATACCGTGGCGGAAGAGCTGAACACCAGATGATAAACCCCGTACCGCTTCATCAGGCGGAGCAGGTTGATGGTGCCCACCAGATTGTTGTGGTAATATTCCAGCGGCTTGCCGACCGATTCGCCGACCGCCTTGAGTCCGGCAAAATGGATGACCGCGTCTATTTTGTTTTCCTGAAAGATTTTTTCAAACCCGTCATAGTCGAGCATGTCGCATTCGTAGATGGGAAAGGTCTTGCTGGTAAGCTTTTCCACGATCTTTAAAACGTCGGGGGAGGAGTTGCAGTAATTATCCATTACCACGATTTCATATCCGCTGTTTAAAAGCTCAATGCAGGTGTGGGAACCGATGTACCCTGCGCCGCCGGTAACCAATACTCTCATTTTTGATTCTCCTTATAACGTTTGTATGCCTCGCGGAGCTCCTGTGCGGTCTCCTCGGGGCAGGTCGGGTTGCAGCAGGCCCAGGCGCCTGTTTCGCTGGAGGCGTTGAATTTCTGCTTTTCCGCGCTCCTCATCGGCGGGAAGAACTCAATGTGGAAATGGAAGTCCTTTGAATAATCGCCCATGTTGACGGGAGCGTTGTGCATACACATCATATACGGGAACCGGTAATGGAACAGGGCGTCCAGCATCCCGACGGTGTCGCGGATGGTCAGGCCGAGGGACGCTTTTTCTTCTTCGGTAAAATTCGTCATATATTCCGTATGACGGTTCGATATAATGTATACGCCGTAGGGATACTCGCTGTAGAACGGAAGGAAAACCGTAAAATGCTCGTTGTGGAAAATGATCCGCCGGTCCTCTTTCCGCTCGTTTTTGAGCATGTCGCAGAACAGACACTCGTGCCTTTCTTCATAATACTCTTTTGCCGCGTTGGTTTCAAGTTCCAGCTTTTTTGGCAGGAACGGGTAGCCGTAAATCTGGCCGTGGGGATGCGGCATGGTTACGCCCACCACTTCCCCGCGGTTTTCAAACGGGAACACATATTTGATTTTTTCGTCGGCGCGCAGCGCGTTGAAGCGCTCGCACCACAAATCCACCAGCTTCTTCATATGGCTGTCGGAAAGCTCCGGCAGGGTTGCCGTATGGTTGGGAGAGTATAAGATCACTTCGCATTTGCCGTAGCTTGGCCGGACTTTAAAGAAACCGGTCGCAACGTCGTCCGGCTCCGGCGGGTTCTGCGAAAGAGCGGGGAAATCGTTGTCGTATTTCATTACTTCGTAGTCCGGCACATTGCCGAAGCTCGGGCAGAACGGGCAGTAATCCCTGGGCATCTGCGGGCGGCCCTGCCTGTTGGAAGCGATCATAATCCAGTCCTTGATCAAAGGATGCCATCTTAACTCAGCCATGAAAAAGTCCTCCTGAAATTTTTATATCATCTTCGTGCCGCCGACCGGGCGGATGGACAGGGTGTGGCAGCTGCCTTTCCCGAGCACCGCTTCCATTTTCTCCACGAATTCACCGAGGAAATCCTGCGGGACAAACGTCTGCACCGTTCCCGCGAAGCCGCCGCCGTGCACGCGGTACGCGCCGCCTTTTCCGGCTAAAAACTTCTGGCAGAGCGCCAGCGTCAGGGACATGCCCTGTTCCTGCACGTGCGCCGGGGAAAAGACGTTCTGCAGGTACATATAGGAAGAATAGCCGCTTTCAATGATCTGCCGCTTGAACGTTTCAAAGTCGTTGTCCTTCAAAGCCGCGACCTCTTTCAAAACCCTCGCGTTGTCCGCAAAGAAATGGATGGCGCGCAGCACGGCCCGGTCGCCTGTCTTTTCCCGCAGCGCGGGAATGTTCTGATAAAACATTTCTTCGTCCACCTCGGACAGCACTTCTTTGCCGAAAAACGCCGCCACCTTCCGCATTTCGGCGGGAACGGCCGCGTAGTCCGGCGTCAGGTCGGAGTGGCTGCCTTTGGTGTCGATGATGCACAGGGTGTAGCCGCATTTTGCAAAGTCAAAATGGACCTGTTCGACCCTGGGCGCCTCAGCGTCCCTGAAATCGATGGTGACGAACCCGCCGACCGAGCTGGCCGCCTGGTCCATCAGCCCGCAGGGCTTTCCGAAATATCTGTTTTCCGCGTACTGGCCGATCTGCGCGATTTTCAGCGCGCTTTCCCTGCCGCCGCAGAAAAGGTCGTTGACGACGGTGCCGATCAGCACCTCAAAAGCCGCCGAGGAAGAAAGCCCGGAACCGGCGAGCACGTTGGAGGTGGTGTAGGCGTCGAATCCGCCGACGGTGTGGCCGAGCTGGGAGAAGCGGCTCAAAATTCCGCGGATGAGGGAAACGGACTGGTTGCGCTCGCTTTCTTTGATCTCCGGTTCTTTTGCGCTTAAATCATCCATGGGATAACCTTCGGATTTTACCCGCACCCGGCCGCTGCTGCCGGCGGCAGCCACCGCGATCACGTCGAGGTTTACGCTTGCGGCAAGCACGCGGCCCCCTTGATGGTCGGTGTGGTTGCCGCCCACCTCCGTTCTGCCGGGCGCGCTGAAAATATGGATATCCCGCCCCTCGCCGAACAGCTTTTCAAAATTTTCGACCGCAAGCAGCAGCCTTTTCCGATAATCCGCCACTTTTTCGTAACCGCAGACATATAAATAGGACAGGTTTTCATCCAGTTTTCCCTGAGTAATCCATTCTTTTACTTTTGCAGACAGCATTTTGTTACCCCCTGTATCTTTTTGATGAGGACGAAAATGATTATTATGCAATATCCGACTATATTCTATTCCAATCATCGCCTGTTTGCAAGGACAATATACTCAATTTTATAGATTTATGTTGCATGGACGGGGCTTGCTTCCAAGCGCCTGAGCCGGCGCTGAAAAATATTTTTTTGATGTCCCGGCAATGTGCAAGCCGGGAGTTTTTTGAATCGTATTATATTTGAAGGAGGCGAAAAGGTGAAAACAGTAATCGACGCGGACAGCAGGATTCAGTCGTGCCTTGCCCGCTATTCCGACATGGTCGTGCGCATCGCGTTCCAGAATGTCAAAAGCAGGGCGGAAGCGGAGGATATCGCGCAGGAGGTCTTTCTGCGGCTCTTTACGCTCGGCCCGGACTTTACAAGCGACGAGCATGAAAAGGCGTGGATCATCCGGGTGACAATCAACCTGTGCAAGGATTATCTGAAATCCTCGTGGTTCCGGAAAAGGGCCGTTCTGGAGGATAACCTCCCGTCCCGCGACGGGAACGGGGAGGTCCTGGATGCGGTCATGCGGCTGGAGCCGAAGTTCAGGAATGTGATTTATCTGCATTATTACGAGGACATGAGCGTGACTGAAATCGCGTCCGCTTTGCAGCAGAAGGAAAATACGGTTTCCTCTTGGCTGCACCGGGCAAGAAAGCAACTGAAAAAATCGCTGACGGGAGGTTTTGACAATGAATAGAGACAAATATATTTCCGAACTGAATGAAATCAAGGCGTCAAAAGATTTTCAACAAAAAACGACGGAGCTGTTGAAAAATCTTCCGACAGACAGAGAGCCGGAAAAGAAAAGAAAGCCGCTGCGGCTTGTGCTGGTTCCCGCGCTTGCGGTGGTGCTGGTCTGCGGGCTGCTGCTGAGCGGCGTGCTGTTTCCGCTCAGCATGGTCAGCGCTTCCGAAAACCTGATGAACGGTGTTTCGGCGAATAAAATCGATGTGAAGGGCAGCGTGAGCGAAGACTTTATCCGCAGCCAGCAGGATTTTTCCGTAAAGCTGTTCCGGGAATCCGTCGCAAAGGGTCAGAATTCCCTCGTGTCGCCGGTTTCGCTCTCCCTTGCGCTCGGCATGACGGCCAACGGCGCGGGCGGCGAAACGCTGACCCAGTTTGAAAAGCTGCTGGGCGGGGGAATGGACATCGCGGAGCTCAACCGGAACGAGTACCTTCTCGCAAACCAGCTGAAATCCATTACGGACGGCAAGCTGCAGATTGCCAATTCCATCTGGTACCGTGACAAAGACCTGAAAGTGGATAAGGGCTTCCTCCAGAAAAACGCCGATTATTTCGGCGCGGGCGCGTTTCAGCTCGATTTTGGGAAGCAGTCGACCGTAAATAAAATCAACGGCTGGGTGAAGGAAAACACCGGCGGGAAAATCGATAAAATGGTGAGCCAAATCGACGATACGACCATGATGTATCTGATCAACGCGCTTTATTTCGAGTCGGACTGGCGGATAGCCTACAAAGACTATCAGGTCAAAGACAGGGAATTCCAGGCCCCGGGCGGGAAAGTAACCGTACCGTTCATGAATTCCCAGGAAGTTTATCTGCACGACGGCAAATCCGACGGGATTCTGAAACCCTTTCAGGACGACCGCTTTGCCCTCATGGCGGTTCTGCCGAAGGAAGGCGTCGGGCTGGACGAATATATCGCGCAGATGACGGGGGAATCGTTCGCGGCCCTGCTCGATTCCGCCGGAGAAGAATGGGCGGACTCCTTCCTGCCGAAATTCAAATATGAATTTTCCATCGGCCTGAACGACCCGCTGAAAGCGCTGGGGCTGACGGACGCCTTTGACGCCGACCGGGCCGATTTCCGCTCCATGGGCAGTTCCCCGGAAGGGCCGCTGTTTATCAGCGAGGTGCTGCACAAGACCTTTATAGAGGTGGATGAGCTGGGGGCGAAGGCCGGCGCCGCCACTTCGATTTCCATGGATGCGGGAAGCGCGGCCCCTGCGCAGGACAGGAAGGAGGTCGTGTTCGACCGCCCGTTCCTCTATGCGATTGTGGATACGCAGGCAAAGCTGCCCGTCTTTATCGGCACGGTCAGCAATCCGAAAGAATAATATACTGGATACTGGCAAAACCAGAAGGGGCGACGGCTGTTCAAAGCCGCCGTCCCTCTTTTATTGATGCAGATCGGTTTTTTCCGAAGCTTCACGGATTTTAAATTCCGTTATCGTTGGTTTCCCTTCCATATAATCCTCCTCCCCTTTTTGCTGCGCCTTTACAAGCAGTTCGACAGCATCCTCCACCTTCGCCGCGAGTTCAAAATACATTTTTCGATACGCCCGAGTTTCGTAATTTAGAGCAGGAGATTAAATGAACGCTGAGAGGATTATTATGACCGTTGGGGAAGCGGTAGCGGAACGAATCGAGGAATTATGTAAATTTTCCGCCGGAGGAAACGATATATGAAATAGAACTTAAAAACGGCGGCGAAAGGACTCGCCGCTTTCGGATTTCAGGGAGTAATCAAAATGGTGATCCAGCATAATCTCAGCGCGCTTTTCGTGCTGCGCCAGCTTTCCATCAATCAGGCGCTGTGCGATAAAAGCATCATGAGGCTTTCGTCCGGATACCGCATCAATTCCGCTGCGGATGACCCGGCGGGCCTTGCCGTGTCTGAAAAAATGCGGGCGCAGATCCGCGGTCTGCAGGCCGCGCAGCAGAACACGCAGGACGGTGTCAGCATGATTCAGACCGCGGAAGGAAACCTGAACGAGACCCAGTCCATCCTGAACAGGATGATGGAGCTTGCGGTGCAGTCCTCCAACGGGACCTATCAGAACGACACGGACAGAAAAAATTCCGGTAAGGAATTTGAGGCGTTGAAAAAAGAAATTGACCGGATCGCAAGTACCACCGATTTTAACGGGACCAAGCTGCTTAACGGCGACCTGGCCGAAATAACGGACCCCTCCGACCCCGGGTTCGGGAAGGACGGCGTCACGCTGCAGATCGGGGCGGACAGTTCAGAGGACAGCCATTACACCGTCCATATCCCCAATATGGGGACAAAAGGGCTGGGGCTGGACGGGGCCTCCATTGCCACGCAGGAGGACGCGCAGAAAGCCATCGACCTGATCAAAAAGGCGGCCGACACGGTCGCCGGAGCGCGCGGCAGTCTGGGCGCCGCCCAGAACGGGCTGGAACGTCATCTGAGCTGCCTTTCCACGATGGAGGACAATCTGACGGCGGCGGAAAGCCGTATCCGCGACGTGGATATGGCAAAGGAAATGATGGAGCTGGCGCGGCACAATATTCTTGTGCAGGCGGGCATGGCGATGCTGGCGCAGGCAAACCTGCAGCCGCAGCGGATTTTAAAGCTGCTGGAAGACAGCCTGCCGAAAAACAATCAATAGGAACCCATAAAGAAAGCATCGGGGCGGGAATTTCCGTTCCGATGCTTTTTCCGTATCATATTATGATCTTTGGTTTTTATCCCAGTAGATATCCACACAGTCCCCGTCCGCGAGCACCTGCAAATAGGCCGCGTCCTGCCCGTTGACGTGCAGAATGATATTTCCCTGCGGCTTGGACAGATCGAAATCCACCAGATTGAGCATGTCAATCAGGCGGTAGGGCGTTTTGTCCTGCTTTGTTTTCAGGGCAAGGGGCGCGCCGTTCAGGGTAATATGAGTGACCGTCTGGACCGGTTGCTCTTCGTCTTCCCGCGGTTCACCGCTTTGCGGCGGTTCGGCGTCGGGCGGTGGCGTGCCGGGGCGCGCGGCGACGGGAGCGTATTCGATCCGGTCCTCCGCGGAAAGCGGGCTGTCGGGGTCGGCGGTCTGTCCGTTGATCAGGTACGGGCGGGTTTCGTCCTCCCCCGCAAAGACGAGAAGCTCCCGCAGCGTGCTGATCGGGAAGGTCTGGATCCGGTCCCGCATGCTGAGCGGATAGTCCGGCCCGGCGGGCTGCCCGTTGACCATGGCGCGGGTCCCCACGGCCATTTCCGAGCCATTTAAAAATACCCTGCGCGTTTCCTTTAGATCGACCGCCTCGCCGAGCAGCGGGTGCGCGTCTTCGCCCGCCACGGCGGGCTCGAAGTCAATGCTGTCCCCGGCTTTGATCATGGCGGCGATGTTGCTTTCCGCGCCGTTCAGAAGGATGCGCGCCGCGGTCGGATGCCCGCCGTAGACGACTTTCTTTTCCCCGTTCAGCTCCACGATCATGCTCTGCCCGGAACGGCTGATGAGCTGATTGTAGCTGAACCCGTTCATCAGAAGCACGTCCAGAACGGAAAGCCTGCCGCTGCGGAAGAGCTTTGCGCGGCTGCCGTTCAGGGTGATGGAGAAGCTGTCGTTGATGAGGTTGAGCGCCGCGGAAACGGCGATGCCCAGCGGGGTCGCGTATTCCGGACCGGTCACGTCCTCCTCCGAAGCGGCCACATGCACCATAAAGTTGCTTCCGCCGATGGCCACACGGGTCAGGGGCAGATCAAGGCATTCCGCCACGCATTCGCACATGCCGGGCAGCTTGCTGCCGCCGCCCACCAGAAAAACCGCCGAAGGGGGGCCGCCGTTGGCCTGTACGATCCTCTGGGAGATTTCCTCACAGAGCGCGCGCTTGACCGGCTCGGTTTTATTGCGGATTTCCTCCGGCGTGACCGTGTGTTCAAATCCCAGAATATCCGTAAAGACGATATTCCGTTCCCCGTTCATTTTCAGCTTGATTTCTTCCGCGGTGTTAAAGTCCACCAGATACGTCTTCATGATCGCCTCAGTGACCTCGTCGCCAGCCACGGTCGCCATGGTGTAGCCTACGACGCCGCCGTCCCGGGACACGGCGATGTCCGAGGTGCCCGCGCCGATGTCCACCAGCGCAAGGTTCAGCAGACGCAGCTTCTGCGGGATGGCCGCGTTCATGGCCGCGATCGGCTCCAGCGTCAGGCTCGAAACCTCCAGCCCGGTTTTGTGCATGGTGGTATACAGGCTGTCCACTACCTCGCGGGGCAGGAAGGTTGCGATGACTTCCACACCGATGCTCTGCCCGAGGTGCTCCAGAAGGTTGGAAATAGGGTAGCGGTCCAGCGTGTACTGAATCACGGAATAGCCGACAAGGTAAAAGACGGGCTGGTTTTCGTCGGCGGTTTCGGGGTTGAACTGCCGCTCGGCCGCTTCGATCGCCCCCGCCTCCAGACGGCAGATCAGTTCCTCGTCGATCACCTGCGACTGCTTGAGCGCCAGCTCATAGGAGGCTTTCTGCGTTTTCAGCGCGCGTCCGGCCGCCGCGACGCAGACATGCCGCAGCGGATAGCCGACCCGCTTTTCCAGCCGGTCCTTGACCTGCTTTGCCACCCGGCTTACCTGCTCGATATCTTCAATCTGGCCGTCGATCATGGCGCGTTTCGGATGTTCGACCTGCTCTACGGCGGAGATGCGCAGCTTTTCCTTCTCCAGGGTCCCTACAATGCCGATTACGCTTCTTGTCCCGATGTCGAGTGCGAACACATAATCTTCCGCCGCCGCATCCGCGGGCTTTTTCAGAAGATCGGGCTGTTTTTTAGTTTGCATAGGTGTGGCCTCCGCTTCGCAGAAATTCGTCTGTTTATGACATTGTTTTCCATTTGATTTTACTACAGATTACCGGCAATTGCAATCGTGACGGTCATTTGTCAAACTGGAGAAGCCTTTCCAGTTTTTTCGGGTCGGTAATGGTGATGCCGCCGCGGGAGAGGGAAACCATTCCCTCGCTCTGGAAATATTTCAGCATGCGGGTCACGACCTCGCGCGCGGAGCCCATGTTTTTCGCAATGGTCTCGTGCGTGATGCTGAACGTGCTGCTGCCGGCAATCGCGGACTGCTCCAGCAGGAAGTTGGCCAGGCGGCGGTCAAAGCTCATGAAAAGCACCTGCTCCATCACCCACATCACGTCGGAAAAGCGGGAGGAAATCAGCTGGCTCGTAAAGTTTGAAACCGACAGACAGGTCTGATTCAGTTCGTTGTATACCGCCGTGGGAATCAGCAGGATCCGGGAGTCCTCCGCCGCCTCAATATAAATGTCGAAACTGATGTTTTTCAGCATGCAGGAGGCCGAAAAAATACAGATGTCCCGTTCAAAAAGACGGTAAATGGTGATTTCCTTTCCCGAGTCGGAAAGGATAAAAGCGCGCAGATGCCCGCTGAGCACCAGAATCAGCCCCATGCAGTCCTGTGCGCCGTCGTGCAGCCGCCGGCCCTTCCTGTAGGAAGAGCTGGAAACCGACTGCTCCAGAAGGTTTTGCTGCCTTTGCGTCAGCTGATTCCAAAAGGGAAACGCCTCCCTCATAAATGCAAGCTCTTTCTGTGTAACGGCCATCCCGACTGCCTCCTGAGTCAGCCGCGCCGGGCGGCTGATATTTCTTTTTGGGTTTATTATACTACAGAAGGAGAAAAGAAAAAAGCCCCGCATCACGGATGCGGGGCTCAGGCTGTCGATAAAGTCGCGCAACCGCAAAATTGTTTTATAATTTTGCTTACTGCGTTGGCTGCACTTGCAAATTCCGGTTACATACAACAAGTATGCTCCCTCATTTGCGGCACTTGCCGCCTTGTCTTGCACGATTTTTCGACGCCTGACAAGTTTTTAAAATGTGTTTTACTGGACCATGCTCAGGATGGATTCCTTGCTTTTGGTGCCGACGGAGGAAGTCACGACTTTTCCGTCCTTCATCACCACCAGGGTGGGGATGCTCATGACGCCGAACTGAGAGGCAAGCTCAGGCTCCTCGTCCACATTTACCTTGCCTACCTTTAAGGTGGCGGAAGCCTCTTCGGCAATCTCATCCACAATGGGCGACACCATGCGGCAGGGGCCGCACCACGGGGCCCAGAAATCAATAAGTACGGTCTTGTCGGCGTTGACCGCCTCCTGCGTAAAATTGTCTTTTGTCAAAGTTACCACTGCCATTATTCATTCTCCTTTGTCCATGTTTAAGAATAGTTTTCTCCGTTTGTATCCCTATTATATACCGGAAATCGAAATTTTTCCGTGACTACATCACGTTTTGGCGAAAAAAGTTATTTTTTGCGGCTGCGCAGATATTGAATGGCGCTGGTCGCGGCTCTGGCGCCGTCGTAGACCGCTTTGGAAATCTGGTACATCCCGCCGGTGCAGTCGCCCGCCGCGTAAAGGCCGGGAATGCTCGTCTGCATGCGTTCGTTCACCACAATGCGGCCATTTTCGGTTTCGGCGCCCATGGTCCGGGCGAAATCCGCGCTGGACGCCACGCCCAGAGCGATGAACAGCCCGCTGAGCGGCTGGGTGGAGCCGTCGCGGAAAGCGATGGATTCCAAAACGCTGTCGCCCCTGAGAGCCTCTATTTCCTTTTTATTCACGGCAATCTGTTCGGGAAACTCCGCGGAGGGTTCGCGTCCGTTGGTCAGTACCGTGACCGAACCGACGACCGGCAGAAGCTCGGCTGCCTCGTGCAGGGCGTAGTCGCCGTCCCCCAGAACGGCAACGGCTTTTCCGCGGTAGAAAAACGCGTCGCAGACGGCGCAGTAGCTGACGCCTTTTCCCTCAAATCTGCTCAGGCCCTCGATCCCGGGCGATTTTCTGGAAGCGCCGGTTGCGAGGATGACCACAGGAGCTTTGTAGGCGCCCTGTTTTGACTGGACGGTAAACTCGCCGTCGTAGCTGATGCCCAGAACCTCGTCGCTGACGATGGAAACACCGAGCCTTTCGGCCTGGTCGATTCCGTTGCGGACCAGCTGTTCTCCGGAAATAGGGGTGGGAAAGCCGTAATAATTTTCGATTTCCCCCGCTTTTGATAAAGCTCCGCTGTCGCGCCCGATTACCATGGTATCCAGCCCGGCGCGCGCCGTATAGGCTGCTGAAGAGATTCCGGCGGGACCGTTTCCCAAGATGATTATATCGGCCATCGTTTCACCCTCTCTGGTTGATTGTTTTATTATATGCCGTAAAGGAGATTTATTCTGTGACATGGTCACATCCGGGCCTTCTTCCGCTGTGTGATTTAGTCACGGAATCCTATCTTTCCTCATGATATCATAAAACTGTAAAAGATTACACTACAATATTTGCAATTTTTCAAATTAAATTCCGATTTTATGGCAATTCCATTTCAGCTTGCGGGACAAAACACGTTCCTCCCCCGCCGAAGGCGGGAGAGGAACGCAACCTTGTTGCAGAATTAACTGGAAATGCTGTAAGTTTCCTCTTTGAGGGAGCCAGAAGGCAAAGCCTGACTGAAGGGTTTTATGGAAGCCGGACAGGGGCGGCGCACGAAAAAAATTCATTTTTGAAAACTTGCATCCATAAGCTTTATATGATTGGAAAGGTGGAAATACAATGAAGGTACTGATTGTCGGCGGTGTTGCGGGCGGTGCGGGCGCGGCTACCAGGCTGCGCAGGCAGAGCGAGGAAGCCAAAATCATCCTGTTTGAAAAGGGAGAGTACATTTCCTATGCAAACTGCGGTCTTCCCTACTATATCGGGGGAACGATCCGGGACAGGGAAAAGCTGATCGTCACGCAGCCGGAGCTGCTTCGCAGGCGCTTTGGCATCGATGTGCGTACGAAGAGCGAGGTCGTGAAAATTGACCGTGAAAAAAAGACGGTGACCGTACAAAACCACGCGGACGGCAGCACTTACGAGGAAAGCTATGATAAACTGATCCTTTCGCCCGGCGCGGTGCCGAAGCGCCCCAATCTGCCCGGAATCGACAGCGAGGGGATCTTTACGCTGCGCACGGTGCCGGATACGCTTCAGATCGACGCCTATATTAAGGAAAAGCACGCGAAGTCGGCCGTTGTGGTCGGCGCGGGCTTTATCGGGGTGGAAATGGCGGAAAATCTGAAGGAACGCGGCCTTGACGTCACGATTGTCGAGTTCCTGGATCAGGCCGTTGCCTCCCTTGACCCGGAAATGGCGGCGATCCTTCACCGCCATATGAGGGAAAACGGAGTCAAATTACTGTTCGGCACAGGGGTGCAGGGCTTTGAAAAATCCGGCGGCCTGGAAGTGAAGCTGACCGGAGATAGGGAACTGGAGGCCGATCTGGTCATCCTGAGCATCGGCGTCGCGCCGGACAGCCGCCTTGCCAAAGAAGCCGGACTGGAGCTTGGCGTCGGCGGAAGCATCCTGACCGACGATACCTTCGCCACCTCCGACCCGGATATTTTCGCGGTCGGCGACGCCGTTTCCGTCCGCCAGATCGTGACCGGGGACAGGACGCTGGTTCCCCTTGCCGGGCCCGCCAACAAGCAGGGGCGGCTCGCCGGGGACAATGTTCTGGGGCGGAGGATCACGAGGGACAGCGGCGTACAGGGCAGCGCGGTGCTGAAGGTGTTCGACATGACCGCCGCTTCCACCGGGCTGAACGAGAAACAGCTGAAAGCACAGGGGATTCCGTATCAGAAGACTTATATCCACCCGTCGAGCCACGCGGGATACTACCCCGGATCCTCACAGATCAGCATGAAGCTGCTGTTCGCGGCGGACGGCAAAATCCTCGGCGCGCAGGCGGTCGGCTATGAGGGAGTGGATAAACGCATCGACGTGATTGCCACCGCGCTTCGTCTGGGCGGAACGGTCTACGATCTTGAAAAGCTGGAGCTCTGCTACGCGCCGCCTTATTCCTCCGCGAAGGACCCGGTGAACATGCTGGGCTTTACGGCGGCCAATATCCTGCGCGGCGACGTAAAAGTGTTCCACTATGACGAGGTGGATTCGCTGGACCGTGAAAAGATCACCCTGCTGGACGTCAGGACGCCCGATGAAATGAAAATGGGTACGCTCGACGGCGCAATTGGAATTCCTCTGGACAGCCTGCGCGGGCGGATGGGCGAGCTGCCGAAAGACAAACCGGTGTACGCGTTCTGTCAGGTGGGCCTGCGCGGATACCTTGCCGCAAGGATTCTGGCGCAGAACGGCTACGACGTCTATAACCTCAGCGGCGGATACAAGACCTACATCACCGCAAAAGGGGACAGGGAAAGTCCGACGGGAACCGACTGTGTCGGCGTAAAAAAAAACAGTAACGGCGGGGAAACGATAAAATCGGCGTGCTGCCGGGACGCGGAAATGCTGGAGGTGGACGCCTGCGGCCTGCAGTGCCCCGGCCCGATCATGAAAGCCTCGGAAGGAATCAAAAGGATTCAGGACGGGGACTGCCTGACCATCCGCGCGACCGACCCGGCGTTTGCCTCGGACATCAGCGTCTGGTGCGAAAGGACGGGGAACCTGCTGCTTGGCGTGCAGCGCGAGGGCGCGGCCTACACCGTCAGAATCCAGAAGGGCGCGCAGGCCCCCGCCGTTCCGGCCCGGAGCGGGAACGACAAGAGCATGGTGGTGTTCAGCGGCGACCTCGACAAGGCTTTGGCGGCGCTGATCATCGCCAACGGCGCGGCCTCCATGGGACGGAGAGTCACGATGTTCTTCACCTTCTGGGGATTGAATATCCTGCGCAGAAGCGAAAAGGTACCTGTGAAGAAGAATTTCATAGAGAGCATGTTCGGCAGGATGATGCCGCGCGGAAGCAAAAAGCTGGGCCTTTCCAAAATGAACATGATGGGCATGGGCTCCAAAATGATCCGCGGGGTCATGAAGAGCAAAAACGTTTCTTCGCCGGAGGAGCTTCTCCGTTCCGCCATGGACGGCGGGGTGAGGATCGTGGCCTGCCAGATGTCCATGGACATTATGGGGATCAAGCCGGAAGAGCTGATCGACGGGGTGGAAATCGCGGGCGTCGCCACCTTCCTCGGCTCCGCCGAGCAGTCGGACACCAATCTGTTTATCTGACAAAAATCCGGGCTTCGGAGCAGTTTTTCCGGCGGTTCGGTCATATTGCACAGGAAATAGCGCTTTGAGTTGGGCTAATCAGCCTGATTCAAAGCGCATTTTATGCAGATTGCTGAAATCCGCTTTACAAAAAGTGGCATTCCGTTTCAGGCTTTATCCATTGACAAAGCCGGTCGAACGGTGTAAAATATACACAGAAAATTGAATACAAAAGCATGGAGATTTTTGAGTAATGCTGAATTAACGATACCGTTGATTCACATTGCTCTTTTTTTATTGCTTTTATGGAAAAATGAAGGTATGGAAAGGGTGTCTCTTATGTATGATGTAGCAATTATCGGCTGCGGTGTCATCGGAGCGGCAACAGCGTACGAGCTTTCGCGCTACGACCTGAAAATCGCTGTTCTGGAAAAGGAAAACGACGTTGCCGACGGCACAACCAAGGCGAACAGCGCCATTGTCCACGCGGGGTATGATCCGGAGCCCGGCACGGCGATGGCCCGGCTCAATGTTCTGGGCAACGCCATGATTGAAGAGATTGCGAAAAAACTGAAGGTTCCCTATCAGAAATGCGGGTCGCTGGTGCTGGGATTCAACGAGGACGACCTGCATGTGATTTACCGGCTGTACAGGCAGGGCATGGTAAACGGCGTGCCGGGCATCCGGGTCCTGAACGCAAGGGAGACCCTTGAAATGGAACCGAATTTAAGCAAGGAGATCAAAGGCGCCCTGTACGCGCCGTCCGGCGCGATCGTCAGCCCGTGGGAGCTGTGCATCGCCATGGCGGACACCGCGAAGCGCAACGGCGCGGATTTCTTCCTCAACAGCAAGGTCGACCGGATCGAACGCACGGGGACGGCGTACCGCCTGTTCTGCGGCGACCAGGTGGTTGAAGCGGCCCGCGTGGTCAACGCGGCGGGCCTCCATTCCGACGACGTCCACAATCTGGTGGCGGAGAAGCCGGAATTCAGAATTATCCCGAGCAAGGGCCAGTATTATCTGCTGGATAAAAGTCAGGGAAATCTGGTCAGTAAGGTGATTTTCCAGTGCCCCAGCAAGGTGGGAAAAGGCGTTCTGGTTTCCCCGACGGTGCACGGCAATCTGATTGTCGGGCCGGACGCGGTCGGCGTTGAGAACGACGACGATGTTTCCACCACCCAGAGCGGGCTTGATTTTGTCCGTGAAACGGCGGTCAGGTCCGTGCCGGGCATCAATTTCAGGGAGTCCATCCGCAATTTTGCGGGCGTCCGCGCACAGAGCGAACGTTCGGACTTTATCATTGAGGAATCCAAATCCGCCAGAGGCTTCATCAACCTGGCCGGAATCAAATCGCCGGGCCTGACCAGCGCTCCGGCCATTGCGCTCGACTGTATCAAGCTTTTGGAAAGAACGGGCGTTTTTCTGAAGGAAAAGGAAGACTTTATAGACGAAAGGCGGAAGGTGAGCTTCAAGTCCCTGTCCCCGGAGGAGAAAGCGGCGCTGATTGAGAAAAATCCGCTTTACGGCCGGGTGATCTGCCGCTGCGAGACGATCACGGAGGGCGAGATTGTGGACGCCATCCACAGCCCGATCACCCCGCGCACCGTCGACGCGGTCAAAAAGAGATGCAACGCCGGCATGGGGCGCTGTCAGGGCGGCTTCTGCGGCCCGCGCGTGCAGGAGATTCTGGCAAGGGAGCTGGGCCTTCCGCTGGAAGAGGTGCTTCTGAATAAAAAGGGGACTTATATTCTGACCGGAGAGACCAAAAAGGGAGGAGTACAGCAATGATAACGGAAGCTTATGATTTGGTTGTCGTCGGCGGAGGCCCCGCGGGGCTCGCGGCTGCTCTGGAGGGCTACCACAACGGCGCGGAAAGCGTCCTGATCCTGGAGCGCGACAAGGAGCTGGGTGGGATTCTCAACCAGTGTATCCACAACGGGTTCGGGCTCCATTACTTTAAAGAGGAGCTGACGGGTCCCGAATACGCCCAGCGGTTTGTTGAAATGCTGCGGGACACCAACGTACAGGTCAAGCTGGACACGATGGTGCTGGAAATTACGCGCGGCAAGCAGATCCACTGTGTGAACAGTAAGGACGGCTACATGATTATTCAGGCGAAGGCGATCGTGCTGGCGATGGGCTGCAGGGAAAGGACCCGCGGAGCCATCGCGATTCCGGGCGACCGCCCGGCGGGTATTTTCACCGCCGGGACCGCGCAGCGCTACGTCAATATGGAAGGCTATATGGTCGGAAAAAGGGTGATCATTCTCGGTTCCGGCGACATCGGCCTGATTATGGCGCGCCGCATGACGCTGGAGGGCGCGAAGGTGCTCGCCTGTGTGGAACTGATGCCCTACTCCAACGGGCTGAACCGCAACATCGTGCAGTGCCTGAAAGACTACGACATTCCTCTTTACCTCTCTCATACCATTACGGATATTCAGGGGAACGGAAGGGTGGAAAAGGTCGTCGTGTCCAAGGTGGACGAAAACAGAAAGCCGATTCCGGGAACGGAAATGACCTTCGACTGCGACACGGTCCTGCTTTCCGTCGGACTGATCCCGGAAAACGAGCTGTCCAAGTCCGCGGGACTGGCCATGGACCGGCGCACCAGCGGGCCGGTGGTGTTTGAAAACATGGAAACCTCCATGCAGGGGATTTTCGCCTGCGGCAACGTCGTGCACGTGCATGACCTGGTGGACTTCGTAACGGCGGAAAGCCAGCGGGCTGGCCGCGCCGCGGGAAAATATATCGCAAACGGGGAGCCGGAGTCCGAAAGCTTCCTCGAGGTGCAGAACGGCAGCTGTGTCAACTACACGGTCCCGCAGAAAATCCGCACGGAAAATCTGGACAGGGCGGCGGAAATTTTCTTTCGCGTCAACAATGTTTATAAGGACGCAGTGATTCAGGTGACCGACGGCGAAAAGGAAATCGCACGGTTTAAAAGGGAGCACATGGCGCCGGGCGAAATGGAAAAAATCACGATTCCGAAGGCGCTCCTGGAAAATGCCGCGGGTGCGCTGACCGTAGCGGTCGGGAAGGAGGAAACAGCATGACTGAACTGATTTGTATCGTATGCCCCAAGGGCTGCCATTTGAAAGTGGATGAGCAGAACGGCTACGCGGTGACCGGCAACGGCTGCAAAAGGGGCGAGGTCTACGGCAAAAAAGAGCTGACCAATCCGACAAGGGTGGTTCCTTCCACGGTGAAGATCAGCGGCGGTTCCCACCGCCGCCTGCCGGTAAAGACCAGCGAGCCGATTCCCAAGGCGATGATCTTTGACGCGATGAAGCTGCTGGACACCGTTGAGGTGACCGCTCCCGTCAAGCGCGGTGATGTGGTTTATAAGGATATTTTAGGAACGGGAATCGATTTTGTCGCCACAAGAGATATGTAAAAGAAAACAGAAGATACGCCCTGAAACGGACCAACAGGCCGTTTCAGGGCGTATCTTTATGCATTTTTATATCTGGTCCCAGACCCTTGTGCTGGTGGAAGAGATCGCATCCGCGCCGGCCCCGAGGGCGGCAACCACGTCCTCCTTGTCCACCACCAGACCTCCGGCAATGATCGGGACGTTTACGATTTTCTGAATGGAGCGAAGCACCTTCGGAATGCACCCCGGCATAATTTCAATGCAGTCCGGGCTGCACAGGCTCACCTGCTTGGAAACATTGTGAAAGGACATGGAATCGATCAGGAAAAAGCGGTGGATGGTGTACAGGCCCCTTGAGTTCCCTGCCTTTATCATAGACGCCCGGGTGCTGATAATGCCGTCGGCGCCCGTCGTTTCCTTGATAAAATCGATCACGACGTCTTTGGTCGACATGCCTTCGATCAGATCGACGTGGACAAAGGCGTATTTGCCCTCCTGCTTGACCCGGTGGACAATATTCGCAATGCTGCACAGGCTTCCGTACAGAATAAACACAACTTTACACCTGGAATGAAGAACGTTTTCCAGCCCCTCGTCGCTGTTGATTGCCGCGATGATCGGGTTGTCGCTGAGCAGATTCAAAATGTCCTCTTTCATGGCAGCCTCCAATACAGGGGAAAATGAATATTTTATGACTACAGTATACCGCATTCATCCATAAAAGCAAAGATATTTTTTCAGGCAGTCAATAAAGTCGCGCAACCGCAAAATTATTTTAAAATTTTATTTCCTTTTTTCCGCTTGTGCGACCGCCTGTTTGTAAACCGTATCGTAGGGAACGCCGTGCTTTTCGGCGGCGGCACGTACGTCGGCGTATTCGGGCTTATATTTGACGATGTCCCCGCCGGCGCTCACCTTGATGCGCACGGGGCCGCAGGCGGTCTCTGCCGTGCGGAAGGAGGAGGTCAGGACGGTGCGCGCGCAGCCGGTTTCGCGGACCCCCAGCGTGGTGGTGTGCAGAAGCATCAGGCGCGCCATCCTTTCCCTGTCGTCCGGCCTGCACAGGCAGGTCAGCAGAGTGGACGGGCGGTTTTTCTTCATGAAGACCGGCGTGGAGAAAACGTCCAGAGCGCCCGCGGAAAGCAGCAGCTCCGTCGCGAACCCGACTGCCTCCGGCGTCATATCGTCCAGATTGCAGCTCAGCTGTGCGATTTCGTCGCGGTTAGCTTCGCTTTCGGCCCAGAAGGCGCGCACGCAGTTTGCCGCCGCAAAGTCCTTGACGCCCATCCCGCAGCCGATTCTGTCCACCGCCATCGGCGGCATCGGGCCGAACCGCGAGACAAAATGCTTCAGCAGCGCGGCGCCGGTCGGGGTGCAGAGCTCCCCGCGGATTTCTCCGCTGTAAATGGGCACCCCGCGTAAAATCGCCGCGGTGGCCGGAGCGGGAACGGGCAGAATCCCGTGCGCGCAGCGCACAAAGCCGCTGCCGACGTGGACCGGCGACGCGGTGACCGAATCCGGCCCCAGCAGATGGAACAGCAGACAGCAGCCGACGACATCCACAACAGCGTCCAGAGAGCCGACCTCGTGGAAATGGATCTGCTCAACCGGAACGCCGTGTACGCTGGACTCCGCCTCTCCGAGCAGGGAATAAACGGCGAGGGCATCCTTTTTGACCGGTTCCGGAACCGGCATCCCAGAAATCATGTTTTTCAGCGTTTCATAGCTGATATGGCTGTGGGTGTGCGCCTGCGCGTCCTCATGGCCGTGCTCATCATGATCGTGCGTGTGGCTGTGTCCGTGATCGTGCTCATGGCCGTCATGGTTATGGTGGCTATCCCCTCCGCTGTGGGAATGCAGCTCATCGGGACTTACGTCCTGTGCGGTTTCTTCTTCACCGCGGATGATCACGTCGATGTGGCTTCCATTGATTCCGCATTTCTGCGAAGGGACGCACCGGACCGAAACGCCGTCCAGCCCGAGCGAGTTCATCTGCCGGAGGAAGCCCTCCTTATCCGGATAAAGCTCCAGCAGGGCCGCCGTCAGCATATCTCCGGCGGCGCCCATATTGCATTCGAGATACAGCTTTTTCATTGGGCAGTCCCTCCCATATGGTTGATCATGCTGGCGAGGTACCCCGCGCCGAAGCCGTTGTCGATATTTACCACGCTTACGCCGCTGGCACAGGAGTTCAGCATGGAAAGCAGGGCAGAAAGGCCGTTGAAGTTTGCCCCGTAGCCGATGCTGGTCGGTACAGCGATGACCGGGCAGTCCACAAGCCCGCCGATCACGCTTGCGAGCGCCCCTTCCATTCCGGCGATGGCAACCACGACGTTCGCGTCCATCAGGATATCCAGCTTGGAAAGCAGGCGGTGCAGGCCCGCCACGCCCACGTCGTACAGACGGGCGACCTTGTTGCCCAGCACCTCCGCGGTCAGGGCCGCTTCCTCGGCGACGGGCATGTCGCTGGTGCCGCCAGTCGCCACCGCGATCGTGCCGGAAGCGGTGATTTCGCTTTTTCGTCCCACAATTCCGATTTTAGACATGGGGTCGTAGGTGAGGGCGATTTTTTTACCCACCTTTTCCGCGGATTCGGGGGAAAGACGGGTAATCAGAATGTTTTCCCCGCCGCGCTTCCACATGGCCGAGGCGATGCCGAGAATCTGCTCCGGCGTTTTCCCGCTGCCGTAGATCACTTCCGGGATGCCCTGGCGCAGCCCCCGGTGCAGGTCGATTTTGGCGTATCCCAAATCCTCGTAAGGACTCATTTTCAGCTTCAGAACGGCCTCCTGTGGGGAAAGCTCCCCATCCTTTACTTTTTGCAGCAGTTCCAGCGCTTTTTGCTGTTCCATATGTGACTCTCCTTTATACTCTGGGCGTCAGGTCGAGCAATACCCCGTCAAAATACGGGGAAAGAGCCTGATTCAGCTCGTTTTTCTTTTCAATTGCCAATGAAAACTGGTTTTCCGGAAGCTGGATTTTTGCCGCGCCGTGGAAAAGCCGGATTCTGAAATCGGTAAAGCCCATGGCGAACATGGCGTTTTCTCCCTGCTCCACTTTTTTCAGCATGTCCTCCGTAATGGCCGTGCCGGTGGGGATTCTGGTGGCAAGGCAGGCGTAAGAGGGCTTTTCGGAAGTGAACAGCCCCGCTTCCCGGGAAAGGCGGCGGATATCGTCCTTGGTCAGACCGCATTCGCGCAGGGGCGAGCGTACGCCCAGCTCCTGCAGGGCGCGCATGCCCGGCCGCCCTTCAAAGCTGTCGGAGGCATTGGTGCCGTCCATCAGAAGGGTGCAGCCGTCCTGCGCCGCCAGCTTCCTGAGCTGCGTGAACAGGGTGGTCTTGCAGTAATAGCAGCGCAGGGCGTCGTTGGCGGCCACCTGCGGATTTTCAAGAGCGTCGAATTCCGCCACGGTAAAAGGGACGTTTAACTGCTCCGCCAGACGGCGTGCGTCGTCCAGCTCAAACTGGGGCTGAAAGGCCGATTTGATAAAATAGGCGTGGACGTCGCAGCCATACTGTTTTGCCGCGTACAGCAGATAAGAGGAATCCACCCCTCCGGAAAAGGCGAGCGCGGCGCGCGGATTCTGTGTAAAGAATGTTTTTAAGTCCATCGATCATAACTCCCGATCATAAAGAATAAAGGCTCACAGTACTGTGAGCCTTCTGGCAAAGCGCACAGCTGCTGCCGCGCGCTGGTAATTCATGATCCTGTTTTCGTTCATCCGTACGACATGCTTCTGCATATCGGTATTAATAAATATTTTACAATAGGAACAGGCTTTTGTCAATGCCTGGGCCCTCTCTGAAGCCTTTACGATTCCTTCTTTCCCAGGAAAATTTTTAATGAGGGAGGATACCTGTTTCCGGGACTGATTGACGGGAAAAGATACTTGTGCTATCATCTTCGTTATGGGAAGGTATTGTTGATTTTATAACATTTATAATAAGACCTGGGGATGGAGGATTTCAATGAAGATTATCGTGATTGACGGCCAGGGCGGCGGGATCGGCCGCAGCATCGTGGAAAGGCTGAAAGCGGAGCTTCCGGGCGCCGAACTCATCGCGGTGGGGACCAATGCCCTTGCAACCTCGGCGATGCTGAAAGCGGGAGCCGACGCCGGCGCTACCGGAGAGAATGCGGCCGTATACAACTGCGCACACGCGGATATTATCGCCGGGCCGATGGGGATTATTCTCGCGAACGCGATGCTGGGGGAAATTTCGCCTGTAATCGCACAGGCTGTTTCCGGCAGCAGAGCGGAAAAGGTGCTGATACCCGTGTCCGCCTGCCATGTGTACGTGGCGGGGGTGGAAGAAAAGCCCATGTCCAAATATATCGAGCTCGCGGTGGCCTCGATCCGAAAAATCTGCGAGGCATGACCCCGCGCAATTTCTGACTGTTTCCATTGACTTTGGCACGAATTATGTTATAATAACCTTTGGCTAAACATCCGCCCGTAGCGAAGCTGGATATCGCAGCAGATTCCGATTCTGAAGGCCGGGGGTTCGAATCCCTCCGGGCGGGCCAAAATCAAACAGGGCAGAGTAAATCTGGTGGTGTTCCCGGCCCGGAGGGTGAGAACCCTCCGGCGCGGGCAGGGGAGCAGCACCGGAAATCTTTATCCCGAAGGAAAACGAAGGGACTCGCGGAACGCGGGTTGAACATGTACCACCTTCGAATCCCTCCGGGCGGGCCAAAATCAAACAGGGCAGAGTAAATCTGGTGGTGTTCCCGGCCCGGAGGGTGAGAACCCCCCGGCGCAGGCAGGGGAGCAGCACCGGTTTCTTTCATCAGTGAAATTTTATCATGTTGTATACGGTGTTATGCAGAGGAGAGGTTATTGTGAATGTTCTTGTAGTGGGTTGCGGCAGGCTGGGAACCCGTCTGGCGGGACTGCTCGATGAGCACGGCCATGACGTCGCCGTGATTGATTCCAATCCGGATACGTTCCGGAATTTGAGCGAGAACTTCAGCGGGATCACGGTCACCGGCATGCCGATGGATATGACGGTGCTGCAAAACGCCGGAGTGGAAAGCTGCGACGCAGTTGCCGTAGTCACTCCCGACGATAATCTGAACATTACGGTGTCACAGATTGTGCGTGAATTTTTCGGCGTACAGAACGTGGTTGCGCGTATTTCCGACCCGGCCCGTGAAAATGTATTTGAACGGTTCGGTCTGAAAACCGTCTGCCCGACCAATCTGGCGGGCGATTCTATTTTCACCGCGCTGACGCAGCCGCTCGCTTCCAAAAATATGTCCTTCGAGAGTGCGACGGCGACTTTTCACTGCCGCGCCGTGGATAAGGCGCATGAAGGCATTTCCGTTGCCGCGGCTCCAAAGGATATTGGAGAGACCGTTTTCGGGGTTCTTCATCGTAACGGTACGCTGGAGCTGTATTCTTCTGACCGCAGAATCATTCTTACCGAAGGGGACAAGGTCATTTTTGCAAAGGTGATCGACTGATTGATTTCGGTCGTGCCGAATTTGGAGGATATTGGGAAGATATGAGGATTGTAATTGTGGGCGGCGGCAAGCTGGGACATCAGATTGCCAGAAATATGCTCGAAAGAAAATACAGCGTGAAGCTGATTGAAAAAGATAAGCTCAAATGTATGCGCCTCGCCAATGAGCTGGATGTGGAAGTGATTTGCGGCGACGGCACGGAAATTGAGGTGCTGGACGAGGCCGGAACCAAAAACGCCGACTGCGTGATCGCGGTTACGGGCAGCGATCAGGACAATCTCGTTGCCTCGCAGCTGGCCAGAAAAGAGTTTCAGGCGGCAAAAGTCATTGCGCGGGCGAACGACCCCCGCAATCTGGCGGCCCTGCGCAAACTGGGCGCGGATATTGCCGTCAGCAGCACGGAAATTATCACCAACCTGATTGAGCAGGAAGTGGACGTCTCAAAGATGCATCTGCTTGCAACGCTGAATAAGGGAAAGGCCGGAATCTGTGCCATTACCCTTCCGCGCGATACCGCGCTGGACGGCGTGCAGCTGAAGGACATCACCCTCCCCCAGGGTTCGCTGATTATCTCCGTGGTGCGCGGGGATTCCATGATGATTCCAAACGGGTTTACGGTTATTCATGCCAATGATGAAATCGTCGCCGTCTGTGAAAATAAAAGCCAGAAGGAACTGATAAAAATTCTGGGAGCCCAAAGAGAATAAACACAAAAATCCCACCGCGGGAAACGCGGTGGGATTTTATTATTCCCGGCCCCGGCTCTGCCGGGGCCGCTGCTGTCGCTAAAGCATCAGCCCACAATGACTTTCCCTTCCGGCAAAATCGCGCCTGCGCTGCGGTGTCCTCTGTGAAGAGTCAGCGCAAGCCCGAGGGAAACGGGGCCGACACGGCCGATATACATGGTCAGACTGACCGTCAGTTTGGAAATCCAGCTTAAAGTCTGTGTGACACCCGCGGTAAGCCCCACGGTGCCAAAACCGGAGGTTGCCTCAAAAAGAGCGTCGACGCCGTTGACATCCGGGTCCGCGGTCAAAATAACGCCCGTGGCTACAAACAGGACTACAGCCGCGCCGGAAAGAATCGACAGCGCGCGGTAAACCGTAAACTGGTCTATCCGGCGTTTGAGCAGGGTGGTTTCTTCATTTCCGCGCATGACACTGACCACCGTAGCCAGCAGCACGATAAAGGTGGTTGTCTTGATACCGCCGCCGGTCCCTGCCGGCGAGGCGCCGATAAACATCAGGATAACCGTAATGATTTTTGTAAAATCGTGTTCCTTTGCAATGTCAACCGTACAGAAGCCCGCGGTGCGCGCGCTGATGGACTGAAAGAGGGAAGCGTTCAGCTTTGTTCCGAAATCCATGCCTGCAAGCGTGTTGTTGTATTCGCAGACCAGAAAGAGCACGGTACCGGATACAATCAGAATCGCCGTCATGATCAGTACCAGAATGGAATGGAAATGCAGATGGACCGGTTTTTCCTTATGAATCCGCGGAAGAAGCTGCGCGTTGTAGATATCGCTGATCACCACAAAGCCCAGCCCGCCGATCACGATCAGCCCGCCGACCGTCAGGCAGACCAGAGGGTCCCCGACATAGGGAATCAGGTTGCCGTCCTTCATCAAAAAGCCCAGAATATCGAATCCGGCGTTGCAGTAGGCGGAAATCGCCGTAAACGCCGCAATCCAGATCCCTTTTGCCCCGAACTGGGGAACGAAACGGAACGTCAGCAGCACCGTTCCGGTCATCTCGCAGAAAAATGTAAAGAAAAGAATGATCTTGATCAGATATTTTATGTTAATCGTGTCGCCGCTCGTATTTTCTGTTGCCAGCTGCAGGTCCCGCAGCCCGATTTTTCGGCGGACCAGCATGGAAAAGCCGGTGGTGAAGGTGATAACGCCCAGCCCGCCGATCTGAATCAGCAGGATGATGATGATCTGGCCAAGCAGATTCCAGTGTGTCCATGTGTCAAATACGACCAGACCGGTGACACAGGTCGCCGAGGTCGCGGTAAACAGCGAGTCGATAAATCCGGTCGGCAGCCCGCTGCGTGAAACGATCGGCAGCGTGAGCAGAACCGCGCCCACAAGGATGACAACCGCGAAGCTTACCACAATCAGCCTGACCGGCGGCACGCTCCTCAACCGCTTTTTCACACAGAACTGTTCTTCCCCCATTACAATTACACCCCAAAATCAGAATATTTTTCTCCTTTTCCCTGCCTTCTGCAAGGCTGCAGCCAAGGGCAGTCCCAGACCGTAGCAGATCACCAGTTCTCCGGCGCCTACCGAAAGGGCCGCGGTCCAGAACCCGGCCCACGAAAAGCCTTCCGTGGACAGAACGGCTATTTCAAGCCCGATAATCACCGCGTTGAACAAAACCGGCGGAAGCGGGGCCAGAACCGGAAGGTTTTTGATCCGGATGTTTCGGACCATCCTGGTGCAGACCGCCGCCAAAAGAGTCGCCAGGGTTCCAAACACCATGTCCGCCGCGCCGTAGCCGCTCCATATATTGGCAAGCAGACAGCCGACCGCAAGCCCCGGAACGGCCGCCGGGGTAAAGACCGGCAGGATGGTGAGCGCTTCCGAAAAGCGGAACTGCACCGGACCATAAGCTAAGTTCGCCAGGGCCGCAAGAAGGGTCAGAACCATGTAGATGGCGCCGATCATGGCGCCCTGCGCAAGATACTGCGCGCGCTGAGACTGATTTTTCATTTTCAGATTCCTCCGTAGTTTTCTTTAAGGTCAGGATTTTGCGACTGACCATACCGGACAGGCTGTGTCCGGTAATTACAATACCATACTACAAAACTGCGATGAAAGCAACTCGTTTCCACAGATATCCGGCAGGAAACGGCGCAGTGAAAGAGAGCCTGTGCCGAAGCGGCAGACCCTCTGTTTTTTCCGTTATTCGTCTTTCGCCGGACTGTCGCCGTCGTCCGGCTCCGGCAGCACCTCGATCAGGATTTTGGAAATGCGGCGGTCCTCAACCTCCTGAACGGTCAGCGTCAGGTTTTGGACCTGTACGACAGGGTGTTCGCCCGGCTTTGGAATCCTTCCCAGCATCTCCACCACCAAGCCGGCAATGGTGTCGTAGTCCCCCTCGGGAAGCTCAATCCCCACCAGATCGGAAATTTCATCGATGTCGGTCCCGCCGTCCACGGTAAATTTGTGATCGTCCACCCTATGTATTTCCTCTTCCTCATGGTCGTATTCGTCCTGAATGTCGCCGACAATGGATTCCAGCAGGTCCTCCATGGTGATAATCCCCTCGGTCCCGCCGTATTCGTCGACAATAATCGCGATCTGGGTCCTGCGCTCGGCCATCTCCGTAAACAGCTCGCTGCAGCGTTTGCTCTCCGGCACAAAGTACGCGGGGCGCATCAGATCGGTAATTTTGATATTTTTATCCAGCTCGCTGCCGACATACTGGAGCAGGTCCTTGACATAGATCACGCCGAGCACATTGTCCAGGTCCTCGTGGTAAACGGGGATACGGGAGTGCCCGTCCGAAATGGAAAGGTTCACGGCGTCCTGTATGGAGGCGATGTCCTCTACGGCGTCCACCTCGGTGCGGTGGGTCATGACCTCGCTGGCGGTGATGTCGCTGAAGTCGAAAATATTGGAAATCATATCCTTGGCGGTTTCGCCGATGACGCCCTTTTCCTCGCCGGCGTCGACCATCATCAGAATTTCCTCCTCTGTGACGGTTTCCTCCGCGGCGTTGGGATCAAAGCCCAGCATCTTCAGAACGACGTTGGTGGAAAAGGACAGGAAGGAAATAAACGGCCGGAAAACGGCGGAAGTGCCGTTCAGGATGCCGATGAATTTGAAAGACAGCTCTTCCGCGCGCTGCATGGCGATTTTTTTCGGAACCAGCTCGCCCAGCACGAGCGAAAAATAGGACAGCAGCACGGTAATCAATACCGTGGATACGCCGTGGACGACGCTGGTGGGCACGGGCAAAAAGGCAAGCTGTTTTGCAAGCTTGCCGGCAAAGCTTTGGGAAGCCGAGGCGGAGGTCAGAAATCCGCTCAGCGTTACGCCGACCTGGATGGTCGCGAGAAAGCGGCTGGAATTCTCCGTCAGCTTCAGTACCTTGGCGGCTTTTTTATTGCCGTCCTCCGCCATTTTTTTCAGCTTGTTGTCGTTGAGGGTAATCACTGCGATTTCACTCGCGGCAAAGAAAGCATTTACCAAAATCAGGGCAAACAGAAGCAGAATGGATAAAAATTCATTTGGCTCCTGTTCAGCGGCGGCGGGCAGCGCGCTCAGCAAATGAAAAAATGAGCCGTCAGGTTCGGGTGACATGAATTGTTTTTCCCCTTTCGGAAATAAAATATAATACTAATATTATTGTATATTATTATTCATACTAATGTCAAACAGTTTATGGAGTATCTGCGCATCTATGCGCGCGAGCAAAGCAGAGAGGCGGCGGTGTGGCTTGGCAAAGCCGCTTAACAGGGTGGAATCGCCGCCAAAATGAACGAATTCAGGATAAATTTTTTTGATTTTTATTAGAGATGTAAATTCTGTGGTTAATCCTGCAAAATTTCTTTACATATCTTATAAAAGATGATAAAATTTAGACAAGGTGCAGTATGTTGGCGCCTATAGCAAATAGATTATCCTTAAAAGGAGGAAAATAATAATAATGGATTCAAGAAAGATGAAAACGATGGATGGCAATAACGCTGCCGCACATGTTTCTTATGCGTTTACAGATGTTGCTGCCATCTACCCCATCACCCCGTCGTCCGTTATGGCGGATGAAACGGACAAGTATGCCGCGGCCGGCAGAAAAAATCTTTTCGGCAGGGAAGTCAGGGTTACCGAGATGCAGTCCGAAGCGGGTGCCGCGGGCGCGGTGCACGGTTCGCTGGCGGCAGGCGCGCTGACCACTACCTACACTGCTTCTCAGGGCCTTCTCCTGATGATCCCGAACATGTACAAGATGGCCGGCGAATTCCTTCCGAGCGTCATCCATTGTTCGGCACGTTCCCTGTCGACCCACGCACTCTGCATTTTTGGCGATCATTCCGACATTTATGCATGCCGTCAGACCGGTTACGCCATGCTCTGCTCCAACAGCCCGCAGGAGGTTATGGATCTGGGCGCAGTCGCCCATCTTTCCGCCATTAAGGGCCGCGTACCGTTCCTGCATTTCTTCGACGGCTTCCGTACTTCCCATGAAGTACAGAAGATCCATATGTGGGATTACGCCGATCTGGGCGAACTGCTCGACTGGGACGCCGTTGAAACTTTCCGCCGCAACGCGATGAATCCGGAGCATCCGGTCACGCGCGGCACGGCCCAGAACGACGACTTCTTCTTCCAGGCAAGTGAAGCCGGCAACAAATTCTATGATGATCTTCCGGATGTTGTTGTCGACTATATGAATAAAGTCAACGCGAAAATCGGCACCGATTACAAGCCGTTCAACTACTACGGCGCACCGGATGCCGAAAGGGTCATCATTGCAATGGGTTCCGTCTGCGAAGCGGCGGAGGAAGTTGTGGATTACCTGAACGCAGCCGGCGACAAGGTCGGTCTGGTCAAGGTCAGACTGTACAGACCGTTTGTTGCAAAATATCTGCTCGACGTCCTGCCGAAGACGGTCAGGAAGATTTCCGTGCTCGACAGAACAAGAGAGCCGGGCTCCATCGGCGAGCCGCTGTTCCTGGATGTCCTCGCCGCGATCAACGGCACGGAATTCGGCGCTGTTCCGGTTTACACCGGCCGCTACGGCCTCGGCTCCAAGGACACCACCCCGGGCCAGATCGTCGCCGTATACCGCAACATGGAAACCGACACCCCGAAGAAGCGTTTCACCATCGGCATCATCGACGACGTCACCCATCTTTCCCTCGACCTCAGGGAAAATCCGGACACCACCCCGAAGGGCACGCATTCCTGCAAATTCTGGGGTCTCGGCGCGGACGGCACCGTCGGCGCGAACAAGAACTCCATTAAGATTATCGGCGACCACACCGACATGTACGCTCAGGGCTACTTCGCCTACGACTCCAAGAAGTCCGGCGGCCTGACCGTTTCCCACCTGCGTTTCGGCAGCAAGCCGATCAAGTCCACCTACTATATCAGCCAGGCCGACTTCGTCGCCTGCCATAAGCCCTCCTATGTCGACGAGTACGACATGGTGCAGGACCTGAAGCCGGGCGGAAGCTTCCTTCTGAACTGCCAGTGGGATCTGGAAGAGCTTGACAAGAGACTGCCGGGCAAAATGAAGAAATATATCGCCGACAACAATATCAATTTCTACACCATCGACGGTATCAAGCTCGGTAAAGAGATCGGCCTCGGCGGCCGCATCAACACCATCCTCCAGTCCGCGTTCTTCAAGATCGCAAACATCATTCCTTCCGAAAAGGCGATCCAGTATATGAAGGACGCCGCCCTGCATTCCTACGCGAAGAAGGGCCAGAAGATCGTCGATATGAACTATGCCGCTATTGAGCGCGGCGCGACCGATTTTGTCAAGGTCGAAGTTCCGGAATCCTGGAAGAACTGCAAGGACGATACCCAGGTGCATGTCTTTACAGACGGCAGACCGGAAACGCTGGAGTATGTCAACAACGTCATGGTTCCCGCAAACAAATACAAAGGCAATCAGCTTCCCGTATCCGCCTTTGTCAAAATGGCCGACGGCACTGTGCCGTCAGGTTCCGCCGCTTACGAGAAGCGCGGCATCGCGATTGATATTCCCGAGTGGCATCCGGAAAACTGTATCCAGTGTACCTTCTGCTCCTATGTCTGCCCGCACGGCGTTATCCGTCCGGTCGCTATGACTGCACAAGAGGCCGCCGCGGCGCCTGCAAGCCAGAAGACCAAGGATATGACCGGTATGCCCGGCATGAAATACGCGATCACCATTTCTTCCTACGACTGCACCGGCTGCGGTTCCTGCGCATCCGTCTGCCCGGGTATGAAGGGCGAAAAGGCGCTGGTCATGAAGCCGATGGAAACACAGCTTGAAAGCCAGAAGGGCTTTGATTACGGCCTTACCCTTGGCGAGAAGCCGGAAGTCATCGAGAAATTCAAGCCTACCTCCATCAAGGGCAGCCAGTTCAAGCAGCCGCTGCTTGAGTTCTCCGGCGCGTGCGCGGGCTGCGGTGAAACACCGTATGCAAAGCTCGTCACACAGCTCTTCGGCGACAGAATGTATATTGCCAACGCGACAGGCTGCTCCTCCATCTGGGGCGGTTCCGCACCGGCCACACCGTACACCGTCAACAAGAAGGGATACGGCCCCGCGTGGAACAACTCCCTGTTCGAGGACAACGCGGAGTTCGGCTTCGGCATGACTCTTGCCCAGAACGCGATCCGCGGCAGACTCGCCGAGTATGTTGAAAATATCGAAGCTTCCGAAGCGGCTTCCGCTTCTCTGAAGGAAGCCTGCAAGAACTACCTTGCGACCAAGGAAGACAGCAACCTGAACCGCGCAGCAGCAGACGCTCTGATTGCGGAGCTCGGGAAAGCTGCAAACGGCAGCGACGATGTTGCAAAGCTTGCGAAGAAAACGCTTGTTGACAAAGACTACCTCGCCAAGAAATCCATGTGGATCTTCGGCGGCGACGGCTGGGCTTATGATATCGGCTTCGGCGGCGTTGACCATGTTCTCGCCTCCGGTGAGAATGTCAACATTCTCGTATTCGACACCGAGGTTTACTCCAACACGGGCGGCCAGGCTTCCAAGTCCACCCCGATCGGTTCCGTCGCTCAGTTCGCGGCTACCGGTAAATCGACAAAGAAGAAGGACCTTGCCGCGATCGCAATGACCTATGGTTATGTTTACGTGGCCCGCGTCGCAATGGGCGCAGACTACAACCAGACCATCAAGGCGATTTCGGAAGCCGAAAGCTACAACGGACCTTCCATCGTCATTGCTTACGCTCCCTGTATCAACCATGGGATCAAGGGCGGCATGAGCATCTCCCAGCTGGAAGAGAAGAAGGCGGTTGAAGCCGGCTACTGGACCAACTTCCGCTATGATCCGCGTCTTGCGGAGCAGGGCAAGAATCCGTTCCACCTCGACAGCAAGGCTCCTACAACCAGCTATCGTGACTTTATTATGGGCGAGGTTCGTTACAACTCCCTGACCCGTGCGTTCCCGGAGCGCGCAGAGGTTCTGTTCCAGAAGGCCGAAAAGGTTGCTGCTGAAAACTACGAGCACCTTGTGAAACTCTCCAAAATGGAATAATCTTTCTTGAATCAGTTGGCCCCGCGCGGATTTCCGCGCGGGGCTTTCTTTGTGTGTTTTCCGTACTGGGAAATAGCTGTTTATCGGGGCAGATTGGCGGAAAAGACATATTTTTCCCCGATATAATAACTCAGGACATAATATAGCGGAGTTCCGCTTTCCAGCATTACCGTACAGCTCATTTTCAGAAGGGGTGAATTGCTTCTTAGTTTCAGGACCTTCTGAACATAGGGGGAGGGAAGTTCAGCTTCCAGCTGAATCTCTCCGTGATTCAGGTGGAGCCCGTAAACGTGCTCATACACATCGTAAAGGGAAGTGGTTTCCAGCAGATGAGTGTGCAGGTTCGGACATACCGTTTGCGGGATATAAGCGATTTCGTATGCCATCGGTTCCCCATTCGCCTTACGGATTCGGCAAATTTTATATACTTTTTCCCCCCGGGAAAGGGAAAGCCGGGCCAGAACATCCTTGTCGGCGTCCTCAAGCATCTCGATGGAGAGAATCTCTGAAGAAGGGGTTAATCCTCTTTTATGCATCAGCTCTGAAAAACTTTCCATTCTGGAAAGGGCGTAATCCGCTTTTTTAAATTTGACATAGGTTCCTGTTGCCGCTTTGCGAGTGATATAGCCCTCCTGCTCCAGCTTCGCAAGCGCCTTGCGGAGCGTATCCCTGCTGACCTGATATTGCTTCTGGTACTCCTGTTCGGTAGGAAGGTGCTCTCCGGCCTTCAATTCACCGCTGTCGATCTTGTGTTTAATATCGAGATACAGTTTCATGTATATAAAATTCTTTTTCTCTACCATTGGTCCTCCGCCCTCCCTTGATTTATTGTTATTATAGCATATTTTAAAAAATACAAAAAGGCAAAGTATGCTATACTTTGCCTTTTTGCGTAAACAGTGAACAGCTTATTTAAGAAATGCTTTGACAGCGTCTTGAGCCGCTTTTTCCACCATGTTGTCGAAAGAAGTTCCGATCACCAGAATGTTTACTTTTGTCTTCTTAAATGCTTCGAAGTTGTGCAGGTTAATCCCGCCTTCAGCAAGCGTTGGTACTTTAACAGCCTCAACCATTGCCGTTAAACGCTCCTGCATTTCCGGATGGATCTGATCGGCTGCGACCCCTTCATAGCTCATGCCCGACATCATTCCGATCATATCGGTCCCAACGCTTTCCATTTGTTTTGCTACCTTGTAGACCTCTTCCGGGGTTTCCGCCGGAAGGCCGAAGGTGTGCAGGTCACTTTCTTTGCCAATATAAGCATCTACCAGCAGCCCGTATTTGTGTGCTTTTTGAACCAGCTCTTCAAGATCTTTTAAAGAAGACTTGTGGGTATGCAGCCCGTCCGCACCGCTAAGTGCCATCATGATGAAATCGTCGTCAGTCAGAATTTTTGGAACGATTTCCGTAAATCCGCCGGGAATTCCAACGGTGATGTAAACATCCTTTGGTACGACGCTTCGCACGCCCTTTGTGACCTCGGCCATCTGCGCCACCGTGATCTCATGACGAATCTGTTCCGCGGCGTGCATGGTAACAACGCCGTTATGACCACGCGCAAGCGCTACCGCGGGATGGTTCGGCTCCAGCATTTTGATTCCTACGTCGGCCACTGCTTTGGCAATACGGGCGTCATCGCCGGTGATGCCGGTGCTGAGGATCGTGTGGCCTCCGCCCAATTTAATCGCATTGTAGACCTTTTCCATTCCCTGCTTCATTCTTTTGTCCATATCATTTTTAAACATATTCATACCTCTGTTTCATTATCGGGATTCATTACTTTGTTAACTTGTGCTTGTCCTGCTGATTGGCAATCGTAGTCAGGAGGAATGCAAGTCCGGCTGCCGACAGCATGCAGACAAGAAAGAAAATGCCTTTGTTCGGATTTGCGAGCATGGGGGCGATGACGGCCGGAACATATGCGGTTCCTTTTACCCCCAGCCAGCCGACCAGGGCTCCGGCGATGGTCGAGGCGGCCAAAGCACCCCCAAAGACTTTTTTGCTTGAGAACATAAACGGATAAGACGCTTCCACGAAAGTGCCGAAGGCTATATTGATAATGAACCCGGGAAGCGCGACCGCACTTTCGCTTTTTTGTTTCGGGAAAAGGACATTTGCCAACGTAATACCGGCAGAAACCATTACCAGGCAGGTCATGTCGATCGCGCCCAGGAAGCTGAAGCCATCCTTCTCCATTTCCAGTAGGATAATCGGAAGAATTGCGGCATGGTAGACGCCTCCGATAATAGCCGGCCAGATAAGCAGACCGGCGACCGCTCCCGCGAGAATGGGACTGTAGTTCAGCGCAAGGTCGATCAGCCAGCGAACCGTGTTGCCAAACCAGAGAGCAGCCGGTGCAATAAGGTACATACCCGTCAGCCCGGCTGTTAAACCGGATATGCCCCCGGAGGCGATATTGGCCGTTGTCCCCGGAACCTTATGCTTAAAGCAGAAGCTGCTTATGTAATACGTGAGAATGCCAGCGAGAATACCGGCGATCATTCCGCCGATGATCCCTCCGTCTTTTGCGAGGATTCCCGCAATGATACCGGCAACCAGGCCAACTTCGTCCATCCCGGAAACCTGCTTTGCGGCGATAGCCGCCAGAACGACGGGTAAGATTCCAATCAGGGTGTCAAATACGGTGCTCAGTCCGGCAAAAGCAGGAATTTTGCTCAGCGCCAGCACAAGCGCCATGGAAATAAAGCCCGGCATTGCCGCCATCATGATTCCTCTGAAGTTGATGCGCTTCCAGACGCTTCCGTCCTGCACGGAACCGCTCGAAGAGGACGCAAGAACCGGCATATATTTCAGCTTCCACTCTTTGGCCAGAGCGGAGACAAAGGCTACCGCTCTTGTACGGTTTGTCGTTCCGGTTGTGCCGGAGGCGGAGATGACTTTTCCTCCGAGAGACTGGGTGTTGGCAATGGATGTGCCCCCTGTTCCCACCAGTGGGATTTTTTTCTCGGCTGCTGCCGTAATCGCCAGATTGTTTACGCCTTTCGGGTCACAACTGAGAAGCATCATTGCATCGATCTCGCCGTCCATTATTTTATCTGCGAGCTGTTTATCAGACGCTTTTGCTGTTTCGTTTATTTTATCAAGAGGGGCTTCGCTGCTTTCTGTTATTTCACCGTTTTCCAAGGTGTACAGTTTGGCGTTTGTACCCTTATTGATATTGTCCATGGAACTGGTTGCGCCAATAAACTGAATGTAGGAAATGTCAATTCCCGCTGACTGGGCCTGCGTGAAGATTTCCTTTATCATGAGCCTGGGATTGTTTCCGCCCTGATTATACAGATTCCCTCCACTGCTGCCTATAATTGCAACTTGTTTGTCCATAATAATGACCTCCTGTTTTTAACTCCTCTTTCCTCCGTATCCTGATCAAATCATCATTTTTACGTTTGCCTCCTTTTTGCCCTGAAAGCTTTCAGCTGTAAGTAAATTATATATTATTATACGTATAATTAATATTGGTATTATTACCGAATATTTATTTATATTGTGTAATATTTAAATAAATATCAAGATAAATTATAGATATAATA
Source organism: Caproiciproducens lactatisolvens (assembly GCF_052443335.1). Classification (NCBI taxonomy): domain Bacteria; kingdom Bacillati; phylum Bacillota; class Clostridia; order Eubacteriales; family Acutalibacteraceae; genus Caproiciproducens; species Caproiciproducens lactatisolvens. The sequence goes on from NZ_CP195750.1 coordinate 353,479, forward strand.
TACAATTACATTGCTTAGTATGTTTCCGAAAACCTATATATTGTATGGTTCTGAATGTTTTATTATACGTATAAATAAAAAGGCAGTCTGCTGGTAGAGGAAAATGGGTTCCGGAACAAAAATAAAAGTTCTATGAATAACATTGGATAAAATATTCACAATATATTGACTTATATGTATGAAGTGGTACAATATATAGTATCTCAAAATGGACAGGGAAGGGAAGGCCATCATGACCATATCACAGAACGCGCTGACGGTATTGCAAAAGCGGTACCTGATCAAAAACGAAAAGGGAGAAACCACGGAAACCGTGGAGGGCCTGTTCCGCCGCGTAGCCGCCGCCATTGCGGCGCCGGACAAGCTGCACGACGGGAAAGCGGACGTTAAAAAGACGGAGGAAACCTTTTTCCATATGATGCAGGAGCTGGAGTTCCTGCCGAATTCTCCCACGCTGATGAACGCCGGGCGCCCGCTCGGGCAGCTTTCGGCGTGCTTTGTGCTGCCGGTCGCGGACAGCATGGAGGATATTTTTGAAGCGATCAAGCAGGCGGCGCTGATTCACAAATCGGGCGGCGGAACGGGCTTTTCTTTTTCGCGCCTGCGCCCGCAGGGCAGCACCGTCAACTCGACCGGCGGGGTCGCCTCCGGCCCGATCAGCTTTATGAAGGTGTTCAACATGGCGACGGAGGCCGTCAAACAGGGCGGAACCCGCCGCGGCGCAAACATGGGCATCCTGCGCATCGATCACCCGGATATCCTCGATTTTATCGACTGCAAGGCCAACAACAACGAAATCAACAATTTCAATATCTCTGTGGGCCTGACGGAAAAATTCATGGAGGCGGTGGAGAACGATACCGATTATGAGCTGATTGACCCCCACACGAAGAAAGCCGTTTCCGCTCTGCGCGCCCGCATGGTGTTTGACCGGATCGTGGACGCCGCGTGGCGCAACGGCGAGCCGGGCATTATTTTCCTCGACCGCCTGAACCGTGACAACATCGTGCCCTCGCAGGGCGAAATCGAGTCCACCAATCCCTGCGGCGAGCAGCCTTTGCTCCCGTATGAGTCCTGCAACCTCGGTTCCGTCAATCTGGTAAAGATGCTGAAGACAACGGACGGAAAAACGGAGTTCGACTGGGACAAGCTTGGGCTGACGGTAAAAAACGCCGTGCATTTTCTGGACAACGTCATTGACGCCAACCAGTATCCGCTGGAAAATATCGACCGGGTGACCAAACAGACGCGGAAAATCGGCCTGGGCGTCATGGGCTGGGCCGACAGCCTGCTGCAGATGGGGATTCCGTACAATTCCGACGAAGCGATCGCGCTCGGAGAAAAGGTCATGAAATTCATTACCGGACGCGGGCGCGAAGAAAGCGCCGTACTTGCCGAAAAACGCGGCGCGTTCCCGCTTTTCGGCGAAAGCATCCTGCCGCAGGACAGACCGATGCGCAACGGGACCATCACGACCATTGCGCCGACCGGGACCCTTTCCATCATCGCGAACTGCTCCAGCGGCGTAGAACCGGTTTTCGGCTATGTTTACATCCGCAACATCATGGACGGCACGGAAATGATCGAGGTCAACCCGATTCTGAAGGCGGAGCTGGAAAAGCGCGGGCTTTACTCGGACGAGCTGATGAAGCGCATTGCCAAAGAGGGGACGGTCGCCCACATTGAGGAGCTGCCGGAGGATTTGCGCCGGGTGTTCGTTTCCGCGCACGACATCAGCCCGGAGTACCATGTCCGGATGCAGGCGGCGTTCCAGAAGGGAACGGACAACGCGGTTTCCAAGACGGTGAACTTTTCCAACGGCGCCGCAAGGGAGGACGTGGCCAGCGTGTATACGCTCGCGTTCCATCTCGGCTGCAAGGGCGTGACTATTTACCGTGACGGCAGCCGCGCGGAACAGGTGCTCAACATCGGGCAGGTAAAAAAAGAAGGCCGGCCCGCGGCGGAGACGCCGGAGCATGGCCGGATTGTGCCGCGTCCGCGTCCCGACACGGTGACCGGTGTTACGGAGCGGGTGAAAATCGGCTGCGGAAACCTGTATATTACCGTCAACTACGACGACCAGGGAATCTGCGAGGTGTTTACCAATACCGGCAAGGCCGGGGGATGCCCGTCCCAGTCGGAGGCGACCGCGCGTCTTGCGTCTATCGCCCTGCGCAGCGGGATGGAGGTCGAAAGCATTGTCGACCAGCTCAGGGGAATCCGCTGCCCGTCGACCATCCGTCAGCCGGGGCTGAAATGCACCTCCTGCCCGGACGCGATTGCAAAGACGATTGAACGCGTTTACAAAGAGCAGGTCCAGCTGGGAAAGTGGCCCGCTCCTGCACCGCAAAAATCCAAACCGGTGAGAAAAGCGGCGGATTCCGTCCCGGGCAGCATGCATTTCTGCCCGGAGTGCGGGGCAAAGCTGGAGCATGAGGGCGGATGCGTGACGTGCCGCCAGTGCGGGTACTCCCGCTGCGGCTAATGCGGTTTAGAATTCAATCCCCTTCCGGGCTGGGATGTTCCTGTCGTAGGGGTGCTTTCCCTTCCTGATTTCGGAAACATAATCGGCGAGCTCCAGAACCTCCGGTTTTGGGCCGCGCCCCGTCAGAACAAGCTCCAGCTTCTGGGGCTTGTTTTTTATAAAGTCGGTCAGCATTCCGCCGTCGAGCAGGCCGCAGTTGACCGCGGCAAATACCTCGTCCAGAATCAGCAGGTCGCACTCGTCCGCTTTGGCGGCGGCAACCGCCTTGCAGAACAGGTTGGCGCACAGGACGGCGGTTTCCTCCAGCTCCTTTTTGGTCATCTGAAAGGTGAACTTTACGGTCGGCACGGTGGGGAGCACGCTGAAATTTTCCAGCTGTTTCAGGGCGGCCAGCTCGCCGGAGCCGTTTCCCTTCAGGAACTGTGCCATCAGCACCCGTTTCCCGCTTCCGCAGGCGCGCACCCCCAGCCCGACGGCGGCGGTGGTTTTGCCTTTTCCGTCCCCGCAGTAAACATGAGTCAGTCCGTTCATCGCACATTCTCCATCCGTATCAAATTTATTTCTGATCCTATCATAGCACATTCTGGCGCAAATCCGCCGGGAAAAGAGAGATTTTCGGGAGGGTTTTGCGGTGGGATGGAAAGAAAAGAGGAATCCTCCTTTTTTGTGTTCATAATTTCGTTAAATTCAGGTTACATATTTTTCTAAAAAATATCATAAAAATATAAACCAATCATCACATCCTTTTCACATAGAACCGGTATCATAACAATCACAGCAAGCAAATCACCGCAGAAAGGAATGATTCAGATGTTTAATCCATTTGCAGATGATAAAAAGAAAAAAGACCTGGCAAATCGTGATTTAAACAGTAACGATACGGAACACAGAAGCGCAGGCCGGACGGAATGGCAGGGGGATTTTTACCATTACAGCAAGCCGGAGAACGAGCCCCCGGTTTACAGCTGGGAGCGGCCCTCCGTTCCCCGGCAGCCTGTTTTCGATTTTCAGGAGCCGCGCAAAAAGAAGCGCGGCGGCAAAAAAACTTTCGTCAAGGTACTGGCGGGGGTCATGTGCTGCCTGATGATTTCGGCCGGTTCCATCGCAGGGTTCGCTGCGCTGGTCAACAACGGGTATGTCAAGCTGGGGAACGCAAGCACCAGCGATCCGGCGTTTACCGTAACGAAGCTGGTCAACAGCGGCACCACCAATGCCGCTACGGTGACCGGGGAACTGACCAAGCAGCAGATCGCCGAAAAGGTGGTCCCGTCGGTCGTCTGTATCCAAAACTACCAGCTGGGCCAGAGCGCCCGCTATACCATGGGCGGGAACGGCGCGGGCAACGCGGGAAACAGCGACGAGGACAGCTCCGTCACCCCGACAAGCGAGGGTTCCGGCATTATCGCGACCAGCGACGGGTACATCATTACCAACGCGCACGTCGTCGAGGGCGCATCTTCGCTCAAAGTCATCTTATCCAACGGAACAAAATATGAAGCGAAGCTGATCGGCAGCGACAGCGTCACCGATCTGGCCGTTATTAAAATCGACGCAAAGGGCCTGACCGCGGCGGAATTCGGCTCCTCCGACGACCTTAAAGTCGCGGATACCGTCATGGCGATCGGCAACCCGGGCGGCCTGGAGTTCAACTCCAGCGTCACCATCGGTTATGTTTCCGCATTAAATCGTGAAATCACCAATTCCGATACCGGCTATACCATGAAATGCATCCAGACCGACGCAGCGATCAATCCGGGCAACTCCGGCGGCGCGCTGGTCAACATGTACGGCCAGGTCGTGGGCATCAACTCCTCCAAAATCGTAGCCACCGGCTATGAGGGCCTCGGCTTCTCCATCCCCATCAATGTGGCGCAGCCGATCATCAGCGACCTGAAGCAGTACGGCTATGTCAAGGACAGGGCGGTACTCGGCATCTCCGGCCAGTTTATCGATACCATGACTTCCCGTTTCTACAACCTGCCCGTCGGCATGTACGTCGGCTCCGTGACGAATCCGGAGGTTACCTCCGCCGGGATTAAAAAGGGCGACGTAATCACGAAGATCGACGGCAAGGATGTGACCAGTCAGAATGTGATTACCGGGGTGATTACGGGGAAGAAACCGGGGGACACGGTCACGCTGAACGTTGCCAGTTCCCTGACGGGGGAAAGCTTCACCGCCAAAGTGAAGCTGGCCCAGTCGACAGGAAAATAAGTTTCCAGCAAACTTTTTCATAATACTCCCTTCTTTCATAAAAACGGCGGGACCGAACCGGTCCCGCCGTTTTTATGTTTTATCAAACAGGGTGCCCTTCGCGCGGGGCATCATGATATTGTCCACCCGGGCGGCCATGCGTTCCTGCGAAATGGCGTCGATCAGCATCTTGTCGATGGAGTTTCCGCTTCCCCCGACCAGGCCGAACAGCATTTTTGTCGCGGCTTCCACGGTGGGGTGCTCGTAAAAGCGGATGAGCAGCTTTTCCCCGTAGAAGATGAATTTCATCACGCGCAGGCTGGGCGTTTCAATATAGGAGAGGTAAAGGAGCATGACCGTGCGGTCCTCTTCGTCCGTCGTCAGCTTTGCCGTCGCCCCCACCGTGTAAACGTCGCCGTTCAGCGTTACGTCGCTGCGGCGGGGAACGCCGTCCAGCCCGGCTGTAATTACGTTTTCGTCGGTCCCGTCGTACATTGTGATCCTGCACAGGCCGGGCTCAAAAGAAAAGGAAACGCGGGTGATCCCCCCGGAAAAATTATTGGTCACGCACTGCAGAATAAGCGGGAGCAGCGTTCCGTAGCTGCTGCCCAGCCGGTACTCCTGCTTGTCGATTCCCGCGGCGAGCAAGGGCGGTTCTTCGGCTTTCGGGGAAAAAAATCGCTGCAGAAACGTGTGGAACGGATTGGATTTCCGGGGCCGGGGCGCTGTTTCGGGGACTGCGTACAGGCTGTCCAGCCTGCTTTTCAGCGAGCGGAGCGCGCGGATGTTCCGGGGCAAAGGATGGTCGAAGATCTTTTCCGCGCCGTCGCCGAAATAGGTTTCCACCAGCTCGATGGAAACGTCGGAAAACAGGTTCTGGCTTCCGCTTGTGATGGCCACCACCATGTCGCGCTTCGGAAGGACGATGACGTACTGGCCGAATACGCCGTTGTACTGGTACGCGTCCGCCGCGTGGAAATCCCATACCTGATACCCGTAGCCGACCGGATGGCTGTTTTCGCGGGACGGGGTCTGCACTTTGGTCGATTCCCGAATCCATTCCTCCGGGATGAGCTGCCGTGTTTCGCCGCCGAGGTCCCAGCGGCCGCCCTGCAGATAAAGCTGGCCGAGCTTTGCCATATCCGCGATATGCAGGGAAAGCCCCCAGCCGCCCTTCTCGATTCCCAGCGGGCAGGTTTCCCAGTCCGCATCCTCAATCCCCAGCGGAGCGAAAAGCCGCGGGGTCAGGTACTCCACCAGCCCCACGCCGGTTTTTTTGCGCACGATGGCGCTGAGCAGGTAGGAATTCATGCTGTTGTAGCTGAATTCGCTTCCGGGCTCGAAAATGCAGTCCGATGTCAGGAAGGCCCTCACCCAGTCCCTTTCCATAAAGGAACCGGCCTCGTTGAACTTGATGCCGCTGGTCATGTTCAGCAGGTGACGGACGGTGATGCTGTTGATTCTGGGGCTGCGGAACATGACGCCCTTTTCGGGGAAGATGTCGATTACCTTTTCGTCAAGGGAGAGCAGGCCCTCCTCCATGGCGATCCCCACCGCCATGCCGGTAACGCTTTTGGAAAGGGAAAACATCATGTGCGGATACGCGGGGGAATAAGGCTTGAAGCTGCCCTGCGCAATCAGCTTTCCGTGCCGCAGCAGCATCACGCTGTGCGGACGGATGGAGGGGGAGGCGGCAAGCTCCTCAAAAAACTGCTCGATATATTCGCTGGGAATCCCCTCGTCCTCCGGTGTGGAGGCGGGAATCCCGCCGAAATCGGTTTTCGGAGTATTCTTCTTCTTTTGCGGCTGAAACGGGTACGGCGTGATGCGCCGCATATCGCCGCGGACAAATTTTATGACCAGATCAACGGTTTTCATCTGGGACAGCAGATCCAACATGGATTTAAACCCCCGGGTTAAAAGTCTTCATGGAATTCTCGACCATTTCTTCGAACGGCTCGCGGTTATCGGAAGGGAACTCTCCCGTCAGCCCGAATTTCAGCGCAAGCCGTTCACAGGCGGCCGGAAGCATTTGCAGGAGCTCCTCCGGCACGTCCGGCAGCACGACGATCGCCTGATTGAGGCTTTCGATCAGATAGCCGGTTTTATCCGTACCGTTCAGGCGCAGAACGCCTTTCGGTTCCCCGGACCTGCCGACGGGAATATGCAGGATTTTGAAAAGCGGCGGCGCGCAGTCCGGCATGCTTTCGGGCGAGTCGCCCACCACAAAGACGGCGGGGAGCGTCCGCAGAAGGCGCGCCATAGTGGAACTGAGGTCCGTCTTTTTGGCGCAGATCTTCACGTCGGCGATACCCGACCCGTAAAAACGGAGCGCTTCCTCTATTTTATTCTGACAGCGCAGGGTCCTGTGCGCAAAATAAAAAATGAGTCCCGCGTTCATATTCCTTCCCCCCACGATAAAAGATTCTTTTTGACGGCCTCTTCATAGGTATCCGGCCAGACCGGTTTTTTCCCGCCGTTCTTTGTATACCAGCAGTCCGGGTACACCGTTTTGCCGTTGTACACCGCTCTGGAAACGTCCACCTCGCCGCTTTCGCCGTCGCGGACTTTGCGGGCGACCACGACTTCCCTGAAATCCTTGAACTCATAGGAACAGGTGGAAAGCAGCACGATGCTGTCGTCCTTGTTGAGGCCGACGCCGGTGTTGTAAAGGGACCGTATCCGCATCTGATAAACGAAATTCAGAAAATCGCTGTCGTCCTGAAAATCCGTTTTCATGTAATTGAACGGTTTGCCCTGTTCCGGCAGGGTATTGGTCAGGAAAACGGAAATGACCTTCCACTGTGACTGGCTGTCGACCGTATCAAAGGTAAATACCGGGTTCTTTTTGTAAAAATCCAGCGATTTGTACCGGTCCAGCTGCGTAAACATCCGTCCCGAATTGAGCGAGTGCCCGTAAAGGACGATGCTGCGGGATTTCCCCTTTTCCACAGAGCAGCGCGCGTCCGCAAAGACGCTTCCGTATCCGGAGTACCGGCCGCGGTAGTCGTGGGTCAGGTAAAACTCCGGGTCCTTTGCGTCGGCCTGCAAAACCGGCAGGTCGATGACGGTGCCGGGGACCTTGATCCAGCCTACAATGGACGGGTTGATTTTCTGCAGCTCAAGAAACCGGACCAGCCGCCCCTGCCCGTCGCGTTCCGGCGGGGTGGAAGACACGGGCGAATCGTCCCCTGTGTCCGGCGTTTCGGAGCTTTCGGCGTAATAGACGCTTTTGATATCCTGCTGCTCCGTGTCCGCGGCGGCGGGCAGAACGACAAGGTCCCAGGCCAGATAAAGGGCGCAGCCCAGAAAAACGCAGACGGCGATCAGGCTGACGGTCTTGTAAAGAATCAGCTTTTTGCCGTCCCCCTTCCAGGGCAGCAGAACGCGGTAAAAAGGAACCCTTTTTTTCGTGCGTTCTCCGTTTTGCGGTTTCATGGCGCACCCCCTTGTTTTACTTCTGGAATATTTTATATTTTTTTCGCGTAGGCGGCTTCTTCCAGCCCTCCGCAGCCCGTCAGATAGCGGCGCACCATGTCCAGCGCGTTGGAGGCGGCGAGCCAGCGAAGGTATTCGCGCCCTTTGGAAGCGCCGTGCTGCATTTTGCGCACCCAGGTATGTTCCCCGTCACAGAAAGCAATGTAAATCAGGCCGACGGGCTTTTCCGGCGTTCCGCCGTCCGGCCCCGCGATCCCGGTGATGCCGATGCCGAGCTCGCTGCCGGATTTCGCCCGGACCCCTTCGGCCATCGCGCGCGCGGTCTGTTCGCTGACGGCGCCGTACTGCTTCAGGGTGGACTCCGGTACGCCGAGCAGGAGCGTCTTGATTTTGTTCGCGTAAGTGACGGCACCCATCTCAAAGACCTTGCTCGCGCCCGCGATATCGGTGATCCGTTTGGAGAGCAGGCCGCCGGTGCAGGACTCCGCGGTGGCAAGGTGAAGGCCGCGCTTGCCGAGCTCCGTGACGACGACTTCTTCCAGGCTTTCCACGTCGATTCCGTAAATAAACTCGTGAAAACGCCTTTTCAGTTCTTCCACAACGGGTGCGCACATGGCCTGTGCCGTTTCCTGATTTTCCGCCCGGGCGGTGACGCGCACGAACATTTCGCCGTCCTTGGCGTAGGTTGCCGCCGTCGGATTGGCGCAGTCCGTCAGGTCGGGGATCTTTTCCGCGACAAAGCCTTCCCCCAGGCCGAACACGCGGACGATTCTGGAAACGATCACCGCCTGTCCGTTCTTTGCCAGGTAGGGGATCGCATAGTTTTTCAGCATGGGAATCAGCTCGGACGGCGGCCCGGGCAGCATGATGATGATTTTGCCCGCGTCGGTTTCAAACCCGCAGCCCGGCGCGGTGCCGTAGTCGTTGGGGAACACGGTGCAGCCCTCGGGAAGCAGCGCCTGCTTCTTCTGTGTTTCGCCCAGCACCCTCCCTTTGAAATAGCGGACGATCCTGTCCAGGCTTTCCTGATGCAGCACCAGCTTTTTGCCCGCGGTTTCCGCGATGGTTTCTTTGGTCAGGTCGTCGCCGGTGGGCCCGAGGCCCCCGGTGGTGATGACAAGGTCGCTGCGGCGAAGCGCACTTTTCAGCGCTTCCTTCAGCCTTGGGACATTGTCGCCCACGGTTCCCGCGAACAGAAGGTTGACGCCGATGGTAGAAAGCTCCCTCGCGACAAAGGAGGCGTCGGTGTTGATCGTATGGCCGAGCAGAAGCTCGGTTCCTACGGAAATGATTTCAGCGTTCATTCTTTTTCCCCCGCTATTGATTCGGATAGATTTTTGTAAGCACGGCGTTCCGGACGCATTCCCCGATCAGGCTTTCGCAGTCCAGCGCCTGTTCCGCCTCTAAAAGCTCCGGAAGCCTGGGCTGTGTGCGCGGATGCTTCGGCGTGAACACGGTACAGCAGTCCTCAAACGGCTCTATGGAGATGTCAAAGGTGTTGATCCTGCGCGAAATTTCAATGATTTCCAACTTGTCCATTCCGATCAGCGGACGCAGGACCGGCATCTCGGAGGCCTGGTCGGTGCAGACAATGGCCTGCAGGGTCTGGCTCGCCACCTGGCCCAGGCTTTCGCCGGTAATCAGTGCGGAACAGCTTTCCCTGCGGGCGATTTTTTCGCCGATCCGCATCATAAACCGCCTCATAATTAAGGTGAACAGGTCCTCCGGGCATTTCGCCATGATTTCCTCCTGCACCTTTGCAAACGGAACGGTAAACAGGCGCATTCTGCCGGAGTATTCGCCGACGCGGGCCAGCAGCCGGTGCACCTTCTGCTCCGCGCGCTCGCTGGTGTACGGCGGGCTGGCAAAGTGGACGGCGGTCAGTTCCAGTCCGCGTTTTGCCATCGTCCACGCGGCGACGGGGCTGTCGATTCCGCCGCTGATCAGAACGGCGGCGTTTCCGCCGGTACCCACCGGGATTCCGCCCGCACCCTTCAGTGCGGGTCCGTGAACGTAGGCTCCGAAATCGCGTACCTCCACCCGCACGGTGACGTCGGGATCGTGTACGTCGACGCGCAGGTGCGGGTACCGCTCCAGCAGGTATTCGCCCACCCGCGCGGAAATCTCCGGCGATTTCAGCGGGAAAATCTTATCGGCGCGCTTCGTCTCCACCTTGAAGCTTTTCGCGGCCAGCAGCTCCGGCTTCAGGTATTGGGCGGACGCTTCCAGAATGGCGCTCATCTCTTTTTTTACCACACAGGCGCGTGAAAACGCGGCAATCCCGAATATTTTGGAAACCCGTTCCACAGCCGCGTCTAAATCGGCCCCCTCGCGGGGAGTGACGTAAACGGCCGACTGGGCGATTTTTACGTCAAAACCGCCCAGAGGATTCAACCGGCGCTTGATATTCCGGATCAGGGCGGCCTCGAACACATTCCGGTTCAGCCCCTTGAGAACCATTTCTCCCAGTTTGATTAAGATGATTTCTTCCATTTAAATTCTCCTGTTACGGTTTTTTAGTCAGTGAGGAAAGACCCTCTCTCAAGGCGTCCGCCAGTTCGTCAATGTCCTCGTGGGTATTGTAGCGGGAAAAGCTGAGCCGCAGGGAGGAGGCGATCCGGTCGCGGGGCAGCCCCATAGCGGTCAGCACATGGCTCGCCTTTCCCTTGGAGCAGGCGGAGCCGGAGGAAACGTAAATTTCTTTGGCGGAGAGATAGTGCAGCATAGTTTCCGCACGCACGCCGCCGGCGGAGAGGTTCACAATATAGGGCAGGGCGTCTTCGGGGGAATTCAGCGTGACGCCGTCGATTTCCAGCAGCCTTTGCCGGCAGTACGAGCTGAGCCTTGCCAGGGCTTCCAGCTGGGTGCCGGGTTCCGGCAGCGCCCGGACCGCCGCGCCGAAGCCCGCAATCAGCGGGGCGCTTTCCGTTCCGGGGCGGATATTTTTTTCCTGCCCGCCGCCGTAGGCGCGCGGAACGATGTGCACGCCCTTTCGCAGGTACAGCGCGCCCACGCCCTTCGGCCCGTGGATTTTATGCGCGCTCACGCTCATCAGGTCGATTTTTAGTCTGCCCGGTTTTAAAGGGATTTTGCCAAATGCCTGTACCGCGTCGACGTGAAAAAGCGCCGGGGCCTTCGCGGCGGCAATCGCGGCGGGGACCGCTTCCAGCGGAAGAAAGGTGCCGACCTCGTTGTTCACGCACATCATGCTGACCAGAACGGTGTGCGGCGTCACCGCGCGGAACACCTGCTCCGGCTTGATTTTTCCGCTGCCGTCCGGTTTCAGATAGGTGACGGCAAACCCCTCTTTTTCAAGCTGCTTCATCGTGTTGAGCACCGACGGATGCTCTATCATCGTGGTTACAATGTGGTTTCCGCGGCGGCGCATCGCGTGTGCCGCGCCGAAAAGCGCAAGGTTGTTGCTTTCCGTCCCGCCGGAGGTAAAGTAGATTTCTTCCTGTAAAATACCGAGAAGATCGGCGATTTCCTGTCTTGCCGCGGAAAGCTCCTGCTCGGCGTAAAAGCCTTTCGTGTGAAGGCTGGAGGGGTTTCCGTAATTGTCCGTCATCATCTCCATCACTTTGTCGGCGGCCTCTCTGCAAACCATGGTGGTGGAGGAATTGTCAAGATATATTTCACCCAATGGGGATACCTCCAAGTCATTAATTGATATTACTATATTATACACCTTACGTGTATTTTGAGCAATGAAAACACCCCGGTAGCGATTTGCATTTTTATGAATTTGTATTATAATAAACGAAAACGGAATGCCGGCACGGAACCCGTATCTGGTACAGAGAGGAAAGGGAAAAACGTTGAAAAACACAAAACAGCGGTGCGCCATTATGCAGATTCTGAAGCAGAGCAGCGACCCTGTGAGCGCAGAGGATATTTTTGCGGCGCTGAAGGCCGAATATCCAAGCCTGGCCCTCTCCACCGTTTACCGCAATCTGGAGCGCTTCGCCGGGGATGGGCTGATTAAAAAAGACGTGTGGAGAGACGGGATCGTGCGGTACTCCATTGCGCAGGAGCATCACGGGCATTATCTGATCTGCACCGAATGCAGCGCCAAAATCAGGATAGAGGACTGCCCCCTGACCGGAATCGAGCAGGGGCTGGCCCGCGACACGGGCTATGAAATAGAGGGGCACACGCTGACCATTTACGGGAAATGCCCCAAATGCGTCCGGCGCGAAAAAGCGCGGGATGCGCAGGACAGGTAAAAAAAGAAGCGGACAATTTGTCCGCTTCCTTTTTTACTGTTAAGAAAACCCTGCGATTTTTCGCCTTTTATGCATTGCGCTCCGACAGCTCGTTGATCAGGGAAAAAATATTTTTCCCTGACTGGGACGTGTCGAAAGTCTTCAGAGACGCCCGCATCTCCTCCAGCCGCCTGTTGTCCGCCAGCAGGGAAAGGATGGTTTCGCCCGGATCGACGCCCTTTTCCAGCTTGACCGCCATGTTGTGGGAAAGCAGGAAGTTTGCGTTGTCCTCCTCCTGGCCGGGAATCGCGTCAAACACTGCCAGCGGAATGTTGCACGCAAGCGCTTCCGAAACGGTCAGCCCGCCGGGCTTTGTGATAATCAGGTCGGACGCGTGCATATAGTTTTCCACTTCGTCGGTGAAAAAGACCAGCTTGGTCTTTTTGGGGCTCTGCGCGATCACCGGGGCGAAGGACTCGTACAGCTTCTGGTTGCGGCCGGTGATGACGATCGCCTGAAACTCGATGGGAAGCTGCGTCAGGTGCTTATAGATTTTCATGATGTTGGTGACGCCGAAGCTGCCCGCCATGATCAGGATGGTCGGCAGGTCCTCGTCCAGACCGAATTTTTTCAGCAGGGCGGGCCTGTCGCCCTTGCTGTAGAAAACATCCCCCACGGGAATGCCGAACGGATAAATCTTTTCGGTGGGGACGCCCATCGCGTTCATTTCCGGAATCATGTCCTTTGTGGAAACGATATACGCGTCCACATGCTCCGCAATCCACGCCCGGTGCGGGCCGTAGTCCGTCATCAGGCAGATCAGCGGGGCCTTTACGATCCCCCTCCCCTTTAAGTGGGAAACCATTTCCGTTGCAAACGGATGAGTGGAGATAATCACGTCGGGCTTCTGCTCCTCCATCAGCGGAATCAGCTTCTGGCTGAACGCGCTGGAAAAACGGGTCACCAGATTGGCAAGCAGGCTTTCCTGATTGGTTTTCCGGTAAAGCTGCCCAAACACCTTCGGCGTTTTGGTTGCCAGAAAATGGTACCCCTCGCAGACCGTCTTGTCCAATATGGCGTTGATGCTCTTCAGCGCGTCGACCACGGTCACCTCGTTGCCCGTGGAATTTTCTGCAATATATTTTTCAATGGCATGGGAGGCCCTCAGATGTCCTCCGCCCGTTGCAGCCGAAAGAATTAAGATCTTCACACCAATCCTCCTTTAGTCAGGGACCGTATATCCCATCATACTGCGGCTGATCTGAAAAGAAACGGGAAACCTGTAACCGTTTTTTCCGGATTGCCATATCTTTGGTAATTATATCATATATTTATAAAAGTTGCCAATGAAATTCCCTCAAAGTCCCGCCCACGGCCCGCGGCCGGTTATAAAGCTGTAACTTTACTTTTACCGGGCTGCGTTATATAATGATACCAGCTTTTGAGGAGATATCAGAAACTTGAGAATTTACTGTTATTTGGGAGGCCCGATATGACCGATGCAAATAGGATTGACATTTCTTCCGGGGCGCCGAGCTCCGGCGGAAAAAAGCGTGCAAGGATTGCGGCTGTCATTGCCGGGGTGGTTTTGCTTGCTGCGGTCGGCGGCCTGTTTGGCAAACAGCTGTACGAGGCTTATCGGCACCGCCAGGAGGTTGCTTCGGCAATTGACGTGGATACTTTTTATAAGGGAATCGTCGTCGCCGGCGTCGATCTGGGCGGAAAGACCATGGAGCAGGCCAAAGCTGCCGTTGCCGCGGTCGAACCGGGCCTGCGCGACAAATACGATATCAGGATTGTTTATCAGGATAAAACATGGCAGCTGACCGAGGATGACCTCAACTTCCAGTTCAATACGGACGACGTGCTGAAAGAGGCGTATGCCTATGCGCGCACGGGGGACAGGGAGGAGCGCTATCAGCAGGTGCTGGCGCTGCAGACTGCTCCTAAAACATACAATGTCACCAATACGATGAATTACGATGATCTGGACGCCAAGCTGAAAGAGACGGTCAAGGAAATTGCCTATGACCCGGTCGACGCGACGGTGGCCTCCTTTGACACGAAAACCGCGACTTTTCACTATGCCGACGGGAAGAACGGCCTCGCGGTCGATGGGAACAGGCTTTACGCACAGGTGGAAGCGCTGATCAACGGCCCCCGCACCGGAACGGTGGAAGTACCGACGACGGTGGTTCCGTTCAGCAAAACCATTGCGGAGGTGAAAAGCCACCTGCAGAAGCTGGGGACCTACAGCACCACGTCCACCAACAACGCGAACGGCACTCATAACATGGCGCTGGCCCTCTCCAAAATCAACGGAACCTGTATCCCGGCGGGCGGCACGTTTTCCTTCAACGGGATCGTCGGCGACTCCACCAGCAAGGCGAGCGGCTTCCGCGAGGCGGGAGCGATTCTGAACGGCAGGCTGATCCAGTCCTACGGCGGCGGAATCTGCCAGGCGTCCACCACCGTTTACGGCGCGGCGCTCCGTTCCAGCATGAAGATCACACAGCGCTCCAACCATACGCTTCAGTCCACCTACTGCCCGATCGGCCAGGACGCCGCGGTCAGTTACCCGGATCTGGACTTTAAATTCCAGAATCCTACGGAATATCCCCTCTACATTGTCTCCGGCATCAAGGGAAAGGTGCTTACCGTAACTTTTTACGGGTACCAGTCGCCGGATTATGACAGCATTACCGTCACCTCGCAGAAGACGGAGACGATCCCCGCGCCGACCACCCCGAAATACATTGTTGACAAAACGCTGGCGAAAGGGGTCGTCAAGCTGGACTCCAAAGCGCGAACGGGGGCAAGGGCGACCGCGCAGCGTGCTTTTTATAAAAACGGTGTCGTGGTAAAAACGGAAAACCTGTCCTCCTCCTATTATCGTGCGCAGCCCGCGTATTATTCCATGGGTCCCGGAACAACGGTGAGCGGCAATCCCGCATCCACCGCTTCCTCCAAACCGGCGAGTTCTTCCAAACCGCCCGCCAGTTCCTCTAAACCGGCAGTTTCTTCCTCTTCGCCGGGTGCGGGCAGTTCATCCCCCGCGTCCTCACAGGCGGATCAGGACAACGGCGGGCAGTCCGGTGATACCGAGTCCGACACGGTTCCG
Organism: Caproiciproducens lactatisolvens; assembly: GCF_052443335.1. Classification (NCBI taxonomy): domain Bacteria; kingdom Bacillati; phylum Bacillota; class Clostridia; order Eubacteriales; family Acutalibacteraceae; genus Caproiciproducens; species Caproiciproducens lactatisolvens. The sequence goes on from NZ_CP195750.1 coordinate 368,921, forward strand.
GCGAACATCATCATTCCCGAATAACCGGCTTTTCAGGGTGTGGCTCAGGCTGCACCCTGGTTTTAAATTGGACTTGACTTTTTGTCTCATTTCTGCAAAAATGAGAAAGACGAACAGGATATTTTTTCATTACGCAAACAAAATAAACAACATACTGTTTAAAACGATACAATTCCAAAAGGGCGGCTGTTCTGCCGCAGGCCAAGAAAGGATGAGCTGATGTTGTCTGAAAAGGTAGCTGCACCGAAGATTAGCATTATCATACCGGTCTACAACGTTGAAAAATATATCGGCAAATGCCTGTCTTCTTTGGTCAGCCAGACATTTAGCGATTTTGAAATTATCACCGTCAATGACGGTTCCAAAGACAATTCCCTCGATATCCTCCGCCGCTTTGAGGAGAGATACGATTTTGTGAAGGTGATCGACCAGAAAAACGGCGGCATCGCCAATGCGCGCAACAACGGCCTTGCGGCCGCGCGCGGCGAATACGTCTGTTTTGTGGACAGCGACGACTATGTTTCCCCCACCTATCTGGAAGAACTGTACAACGCCTGTGTGGACACGGGCAGCGATATCGCCTGCTGCTATTACTATTTCCATTTTGTAGAAAATGATTTCCTGTTTGAATATCCGTTCCGCTGCCGCGGGATTCTGAAACCCGCCGAGGCGATGAAAAAGCTTCTGCGCGATGTGGAAATTCAGAGCCTTGTCTGGAACAAGATGTATAAACGCGCTCTTTTTACAGATTATGATATCAAGTTCCCGACCATGTGCTTTGAGGATATGGCCGTCGCGAACAAAATTTTTGTGCATGCAAACCAGGTGGTCGTCATCGACCGCCCGCTCTACTACTACAATCAGCATCCGGCCAGCACCCTGGCGACCATGAATGCGGACAAGATCAACGACTTCATCCGCGCGATCGCCATGGTCCGTATTTCGCTGGAAAAAAACGGGCTTTACGAAAAATATAAGAAGAGCTATCTGGCGCTCACCAGAAAAACGTGCGCCTGCTGTTATTTGTATGTATTAAAGCTGCATAATGAGAAAAAATGTATGCGTGGGTGCATGGCCAACATGCGCCGGATATCGCGTGCCATCAGGCATTATTCCGCGGATGAGTTCAGTCCTACGACCATGTTCAGCGAGCTGCCGGATGTGGTGGATGCTCCCGAAAAGCTGGAAAAGGACTACTCCACCCGCTGAAAAAAGTGGGAGTAAACGGAGAATATGAGCGAGAGCAGGAACAGGCCGTCTAAAATATTTCGGATTGCGCTTTTTGCGCTGACTTTGGGAATGCTGGCCTATTTCTGTCTTACGGACAATCATCTGCTTACTCTGCTGTACAGCTTTCACACGCTTGACCCGTACTGGCTTTTAGGTGCTTTTGGCTGTGTGGTGCTCAGCTGGATGATGGAAGGCCTTGTCACCCAAAACCTGGTCGCCGCTTCCTGTCACGGGGAGTATGGCTTCCGGCACGCTTTTAAGGTGACGATGGTCGGACAGTATTTCAACTCCGTGTCGCCGTTCGCGGCGGCCGGCCAGCCGATGCAGGTGCTTGCTCTGACAAGGCAGGGCGTTGCCTCCGGAATCGCTCTGTCCGCTTTGGTGCGCAAATTTTTGGTTTATCAGATTTCCATCACCGTTTATTCCATGGCGGTCATCCTGATCAAATATTCATTTTTCCGCAGTAAATTTCAGAGCTTTATGGCGCTGGCGGTCGTCGGCTTTCTCTGTCAGTCCGCGGTGGTGATCCTGCTTCTTTTATTTACCCACAGCCCGGCTTTCACCACAAGGCTGATCCATAGCTGCGTGTGGGTTCTGACAAAGCTCCATATTGTGAAAAATCCGAAGCAGGCCGACGAGAAGGTAAAAAGTCAGCTGGAATTTTACATGAAAAACAACAGGGCCATGCTGGGGAACCGGCGGATGAAAGGAAAAGTGTACGCGTACACCGCGGTTCAGCTTACTGCCGTTTTCGCGGTGCCTTTTTTTATCTATAAGGCTTTTCACAGTCCCGGCGCACCGTTTGTGGATATGGTGGCGGCGCAGAGCTTTGTCACCATGATTTCCACCTATACGCCGCTGCCGGGTGCCGCGGGGGCGGCGGAAGGCAGTTTTCTGGTTATTTTTCAGATCTTTTTCGGGCAGGACATTCTTCATCAGGCCATGCTGCTTTGGCGGTTTACCGCTTATTATTCCTGCATCATCGTCGGGGCGTTTTTTGCCGGGATGGACCGGAAAAGCGGTAAGCAAAGCCCGCGTGGAAAATCTTCATAATATCAATTTTATCGTGGGAGGGGGCAGGCATCGGAGTTTCCCGTACGCCGCGGCGTAGCGAGGGGGACAGGCCCGGTGCCGTGTTGAATGAAGGACGGTTTTTTCAGGGTGGCGGCGGCGACGCCGTCCATTAAGGTTGCCGACTGTGAATATAATAAAAATCAGATTCTCGATCAGATGCGCGAATGTGAAAAACGCGGGGTGACCGCGGTGGTTTTCCCGGAGCTTTGCCTGACCGGGTACACCTGCGGCGACCTGTTCCGCGACCGCACGCTGATTTCCGCCGCGCAGAAGGCGCTCGGCGATCTTCTGGAGCAGACCCGCGGCATGAACCTGCTCGCGGTGATCGGGCTTCCCGTTCCGGTCGGGGCGGACCTTTACAACTGCGCGGCGGTCATCTGCCACGGAAAGCTGCTGGGGCTGCCAGCCAAGAGCAGCATTCCGAATTACAGCGAATTTTATGAAGCGAGGCATTTCACGCCCGCGCCCGCGTACGCGGAAACCCGCTTCTGCGGCGAGACCGTTCCGCTGGGAAACAGCCTGATCTTCCGGTGCGAAAGCGCACCGGAGCTGGTGGTCGGCGTGGAAATCTGCGAAGACCTGTGGACCCCTTGCCCGCCGTCCGCGCGGCTGGCGCAGTGCGGGGCCACCCTGCTGCTCAACCCGTCCGCGAGCGACGAGATCATCGGCAAGGCGCCCTACCGCCGCAATCTGGTCAACGGGCAGTCCGCGCGGCTGCTCGCGGCCTACGCTTACGCCGACGCCGGGGAGGGGGAGTCCTCCACCGACCTGGTGTACTCGGGGCACAACGTGATTGCAGAAAACGGGACGGTCCTTGCCGAATCGAAGCTGTTTACGACGGGGCTGACCGTGGCGGATGTCGACCTGCAGCGCATGATGCAGGAACGCCTGCGCACCACCACATGGTCAAACATGGGAGAGGCCTGTGAGGTCGGCTTTGACATGGACATGCCCGATCCCATACTGGAGCGGAAATTCCCGGCGCTTCCCTTTGTGCCGGACGATACCAGAGATTTGAGCGAGCGCTGTGAAATGATCCTGAACATGCAGGCCGCGGGCCTCAAAACAAGGCTGAAGCACACCGGCTCCAAATGCGCGGTGATCGGCGTTTCGGGCGGGCTGGATTCCACGCTTGCCCTGCTCGTCATTGTGCGCGCGTTCGACCTTCTGAAGCTGGACCGCAAGGGGATTCTGGCGGTCACGATGCCGGGCTTCGGCACGACGAAGCGTACCAAAAGCAACGCCCAGCGCCTTTCCGAAATGCTGGGGGTCACCCTGAGGGAGATTCCCATCGGGGAGTCGGTGTCCCGGCATTTCGAGGATATCGGCCACGACCCGAATGTGCGCGACGTCACCTATGAGAACGCGCAGGCGCGCGAACGCACACAGGTCCTGATGGATCTGGCGAACCAGTGCGGCGGGCTGGTCATCGGCACGGGCGACCTTTCGGAGGTCGCGCTCGGCTGGGCCACCTATAACGGCGACATTATGTCCATGTACAGCGTGAACTGCTCCATTCCCAAAACGCTGGTGCGGCATCTTGTGCATCATGCCGCCGTCAACAGCGGCGAAAAGCTGTGCGCGCTGCTGAAGGACGTGCTGGACACCCCGGTCAGCCCGGAGCTTCTGCCGCCGGAAAACGGGGTCATCGCCCAGAAGACGGAAAATATCGTCGGCCCTTACGAGCTGCATGATTTCTTCCTGTACTACATGCTCCGCTTCGGGTTCACGCCCGCGAAGATTTATCATATGGCGCAGAGCGCGTTTGCCGGAATCTACGACGGCGCGACGATCAAAAAATGGCTGACGACCTTTTACCAGCGGTTTTTCACGCACCAGTTCAAGCGTTCCTGCCTGCCGGACGGCCCGAAGGTCGGCAGCGTCACGCTGTCCCCCCGCGGGGACTGGCGGATGCCCAGCGACGCCTCCTCGGCTCTCTGGCTCAAAGAAATCGAATCGCTGTGATCAGACCCCTGCCTCCCTCTTTGAGGGAGGTGGTGCGCCCGGCGTGACGGAAGGAGTTTCGGAGCATCAGGCTTCGATTTAACGTAAGCTGACTGGAAGTGCCGCCGTAGGCGCTTCCCGACCGGCAGGTCCTCAACACAAAACAAATCCCCTTTCCAGTGCCGTTAGCCGGTTGGAAAGGGGATTTTTACGTCATCTTCTTATAACAGGGACATCGAGCTGTCCGTATCGGAGGACGTAAAGCCTGAGAGGTCGGAGGACATCATCTGGGTGGTGTTCATCTGCATCTGGGCGATAAAAAGCCGCAGGAACGCGAGGTAATCGTCATAGGTGAAAGCGGCGCCGGAAGCGCCGGCTCCGGGGGAAACCGCCGACGGGGAGCCGGTCAGCGCCGAAAGGCCCGTCAGTCCCGTCCCGTTAACGGAAGCGTTCAGAAGCGAGCTCAGTTCGGAAAGCGCGTCGGCCGGCGCGGAAACATCCCCGCCCGCTTCGTTCAGCACTTTGGAAATATAAGCCTGCGTCTCTTTGAACGGAGGAATTCCGCCGTACTTGGCGACGTTGCCGCTGCCCGCATTGTAGGCCGCGAGCGCCAGCTTGGTGTCGCCGTCGTACCGGTCGAGCATCTGGCTCAGGTATTTTGCCCCGCCCATGATGTTCTGCTCCGCGTCAAGGGGATTTTCCACCCCCAGCGAGGCGGCGGTTCCCGGCATCAGCTGCATTACGCCCTGCGCGCCGCAGCTTGAAACGGCGTCCGCGTCAAATCCGGATTCCACCTTGGCGACCGCTTTGAGCAGGTTCACCGGGAGATTATATTTTTGGGCGGCGGTCTGGAAGATATCCTCCATGCTGCCCTTTTTCTGTTGACTGTCCTCTGCGCCGATCGCGTTTTGCAGCAGATTGGAAAATACGGAGGCCGGCGCACTTTTGTTAACCGCTGGGTTTGTGCGGTTCAGAGCGGATATTTGATGATAGTAACCGGAAAGAATACGATTGTCCATGATCATGCTCCACAGTTTATTTTCCTGATATTGGAATCTTTATTTATCATAACGTATTTTGTCGAAAAATCCAACCTTTTTAACAAAAAAATAATTTTTTTTCTGATAAAGCGGTTCCCGTGCGGAAAAAAAACCCTTTCCGGGCACAAAACAGACGCCGAAAAATCGGGCCGGATTCGTATATTTTGTGGGCTGGATTGGCAGAATATTTTTGAAGGAGGTGCCGAAATGACAATATCAAAAGGGGAATACAAAAAGATGGCGGATAAAGCTTCGCCCGGTACGACATACGTGAAAAATACCATTCTCGCGTTTGTGGTCGGCGGCGGTATCTGCACACTCGGACAGGCACTGGTTAACCTGTATAGGAACTACGGGCTGGAGCTCAAGGACGCGCGCGCGTGGGTTTCCATCAGCTTAATCGCGCTCAGCGCGCTGCTGACCGCGCTGAAAATCTACGACAATATCGCAAAGCACGCCGGGGCCGGTACGCTGGTGCCGATTACGGGGTTCGCCAACTCGATCGTCGCTCCCGCCATGGAGTTTAAAAGCGAGGGCTATGTCATTGGAATGGGCGGAAAAATGTTCGTCATCGCGGGTCCGGTGCTGGTTTACGGAATCGCGGCCTCGATCTTATACGGCCTGATTGTATGGTTTTTCCATTTATACTAAGGATGAGGAGGAATGGCTATGCCTACCCGAATCGGCAAATATACGGTTGAACTGACCAGTAAGCCCGTGATTCTCGGTTCCGCCTCGGTTGTCGGCAAAAAAGAGGGCGAAGGGCCGCTCGGACAGTATTACGACCAGTGCCACAACGACACGACGCTGGGGGAGTCAAGCTGGGAAAAAGCGGAAAGCCGCCTGCAGAATGAGGCGGTCGTGCTTGCGGTGGAAAAGGCAAACCTGAAAAATTCGGATATCGACTGCATTCTGGCGGGGGACCTGCTGAATCAGTGCATTTCCTCCACCTTCGGCCTGCGCAGCCTGAACATCCCGTTTCTCGGGCAGTTCGGCGCCTGTTCCACCATGGCGCAGACGCTGGCGATCGCTTCTTTATTCACGGAGTCCGGCGCGGCGCGGCGGGCGGTCGCGGTGACCTCGTCCCATTTCTGTTCCGCGGAGCGCCAGTTCCGGTTCCCGCTGGAATACGGCGGGCAGCGGACGCCCACGGCCCAGTGGACGGCTACGGCGGCCGGGGCGATTGTGATGGGTTCCCCGCAGCAGAAACAGGAGGGCCAGGTTGTCGTGGACTCCGTCACCTTTGGACGGATCACCGACTTCGGCATCAAGGACGCGGCAAACATGGGGGCCGCCATGGCCCCGGCCGCGGCGCAGACGCTGATCGATTATTTATCGGACACCGGCGCTTCGCCGAAGGATTTTGACCTGATCCTGACGGGGGACCTCGGAAGCATCGGCAGCGACCTGATGGAAAAGCTGCTGATGAAGGACGGAATCGATATCAGCGCCGTACACAATGACTGCGGGCTGATGATCTACGACATTGAAAAGCAGGACGTCCACGCGGGCGGTTCCGGCTGCGGATGCTCCGGCGCGGTGCTGTGCTCCTATATCATGCAGCAGATGCTGGCCGGAAAGCTGCACAAGGTGCTGTTTCTGGGGACGGGCGCGCTGATGTCGCCCACCTCGTCGCAGCAGGGGGAAAGCATCCCGGGCGTGGCGCATCTGGTCCTTTTGAAAGCGTGACGCAAAAACAAGGGCGGCTCATGGCCGCCCCTGTGTTATTTAACCGATGAATTTTTTCAGAGGGGAGATATCCAGACCGGAACAGGTGCGCAGGAAGCCGTAGAGCTGTTCCGCGATCAGCCTGTTCCCGCCCGGGGTGTCGCTTTCCACGTTCAGCGGCATCAGGGGGTCGTGCACGCTCAGGCGAAGCAGGAACCAGCCGTTTCCGTTCTCTTTGCCGAAGGAAATGCGGATGCCCTCGCGGTTGTCGGGCGCGATCTGCCAGCCCGTTTGCTGTTTGGCGTAAGCCTCCAGATCGGAAATGATCCGGTTGCCGCATTCCCGGAAATTTTCCTCCAGAATCGGGAAGCGCAGTTCGGCGGCCTCCGCCGGTTCCGCCAGCGGCAGGAGCAGGCTTTCCAGCGTCTTTCCCTGTGCGCGCAGCCGGGCCATTTTGATAATGATCTTTGTCACAAGATACGCGCCGTCGTCCAGAAAATAATTTTCGCGCAGGGCGGCGTGGCCGGAGGTCTCAATGGCCAGCGGGCAGTTGACGCCCGTTTCGTTCAGACGGATCGCCTCGTTGATGACGTTTTTATATCCTCTTTTGAAACGGTGGTGCTTCCCGCCCAGCGTTTTTTCAATATAGGTCTTCAGTCCGCTGGAAGTGATGGAATCCGTTACGATGGTGCCGCCCGGGTTGTCCTCGAGCGCAATCGCGGAGGCGATGGCCACCAGCCGGTTGCGGTTGATTTCGTCCCCCTTTGTGTCCACCGCGCCGCCGCGGTCCACGTCGGTGTCGAAAATGACGCCCATGTCCGCTTTCGCGGCAACGGTCGCCGCGCACACGGACTGCATGGCGGCCTCGTTTTCCGGGTTCGGGATATGGTTCGGGAAGGTGCCGTCCGGCTCCAGAAACTGGCTGCCGTCGGTATCCGCGCCGAGCGGGGCCAGCACGTCCCGCGCGTAGAAGCCGCCCGCGCCGTTGCCCGCGTCCACCACGATTTTAAATCCCGCGAGCGGATGCTCGTAGTCCGCGGCGTTTACGCCGGATTTGATTTTTTCTCTCAGGTTCGCGCAGTACCGCGCCATATAATCGACCTTTTCCACTGTTCCGGAGCCGGGCAGGGGCCTTCCTCCCTCCTGCGCGTGCAGCAGAATCTGCTCGATATCCGGTGCGTCCAGGCCGCCGCTTCTGGTGAAAAATTTCAGCCCGTTGCGGTTGAAGGGGTGATGGCTCGCCGTGATCTGTATGGAGCCGTCGCAGCCGAGGTCGACTGTGGTCATAAACATGGAGGGGGTGGAGGCCAGCCCGCAGTCCAGCACCCGCACGCCCGCGCCGGTAAGCGAGCGGGTCACCGCCGCCTGAATCCGGTCGGCGGAAATGCGGGAATCATGCCCCACGGCGACGGTCAGCGCGGAAGCGTCCTTTTGGGTAAAGGCTTCAAGCCACAGGACGAAGCCCGCCGCCATTTTTTCAATATTTTCATCGGTAAGGCTGATTTCCTGCCCCGGTACTCCTTCGCTGGCCACTCCGCGGATATCGGTGCCGCTCTTAAATTGTTTCCAATACTTTGTAAGCATCAATCTGTCCCCTTTATGCTGTTATTTGGTCTTATTATAAGCGATTCAGGGATATTTGTAAACGAGGTGTTCACGATCGGAAATTTGATTACAATCAGTAATATTTATAAGATATACAACAAAGGGGAGAACGAAGTGCGCGCGCTGAACGGCGTTTCCCTGTCCATCGACGAGGGTGAATTCGTCGCCATCGTCGGCCAGTCCGGCTCGGGAAAGTCGACCCTGATGAATATTCTGGGCTGTCTGGACACGCCGACCATGGGCGAGTATTATCTGGACGGGGAAAACGTGGCGGGTCTGAGCGAAAAGCGGCTGACGCAGATCCGCAACTGCGAGCTCGGGTTTGTCTTTCAGGGGTTCAATCTGATCGGCGGGCTGGACGCGCTTGAAAACGTGGAGCTCCCCCTGCTTTACCGCGGGATTCCAAAATCCGGGCGCCGCGCCCTTGCGCAGGAGGCCCTTTCGAAGGTCGGGCTGACGAACCGCGAGCACCACAGGCCCGACCAGATGAGCGGCGGGCAGCAGCAAAGGGTGGCCATTGCGCGCGCGATCGCGGCAAAGCCACCCATTATTCTGGCCGATGAACCGACCGGAAACCTGGACTCAAAGTCCGGCGCGGCGGTCATGCGGATATTGAATTCTTTAAATGAAGAAGGGAAAACGGTTGTTTTGATTACGCACGACGAAAAAATTGCCGCTTCTGCGGGCCGCGTGGTACAGATACAGGACGGCCGGATCGTCAGTCAGTAAATTTTTCGTCGACAATGGTGTCCCTGAATTTGGGAAGCAGCTCCCGGCGGTGCTTTAGGTAAAAGAAGCAGTAGTCGTACATCTGGCTGACCGCCTGCATCTGCACGGAGCGGCTGATGGTAATATATCCGCAGCGAGGTTTGAAATACAGGTGCATCAGAAAGCCCCCGTCCTCGCAGGGCTGAAGAAATTTCGCGTGGAGGCGGCGCGCGCCCAGCTTTTCGTAGAACCGGATGCGCCGTTTCTGCCGCTCGGCAAGCTCCGTGTCGGTTTCGGAGACATACTCCACGGAAAACAGGATGCCGTCGAACGGGCCGCAGTATTTCTGCCAGAGTGCGCGGAACAGCGCGCTGCCGTATCCGCAGGCATGGTATTTTTTCAGGACGGCCAGGTAATCCAGCCAGAGAATATTGCTGCCCTCCATCGCATACACCAAAGCGTAGCCGATCAGCTCGTTGTCGGAAAGCCGCCGGAACAGCAGGATTTTATACCGGTCGCCGTTCAGAAGCTGCAAAAACCTTGGATACGGATACAGCTCGCAGGGCGGGAACTGCTGCTTCATGTCCTCGTAAATCATGGGCAGGTCCGTTTTGTCACCCAATACGATGGCGGACCCGGGTGCGAAAGCCATTTTAACAATCTCCTGTCTTGATAGCAAAGTTCCGGATGCGGACTCTGCTAAAGTAATCAATAGGCATTATAGCACATCCGGCCGGAAAACTGCAAGCCGTCCCGGCAGACGGAAGGCATGCCCGCTCATTGACAATCAGGAAGAAAATGTTATAATGGCCTTGGAAGATATTCGTATCACTGACCGGTGAAATTCACCGCCGAAGGAGGTTTATTATGACGTCATCTACGCTTCAACTGCATGATGTGGATGTTCCCGCGTTTTTAAAGGTGCTTGACCAGTGCGAGGGAAACGTCTTTCTGGTAACGCGCGAGGGCGACCATCTCAATTTAAAGAGCAAGCTCAGCCAATTAGTCGGGCTGACACAGCTGATCGAAGGCGGAAAAATCGCAGAGGCCTTTATTGTCTGTGAAAAGCCGGAGGACGAATCCAAGCTTTTCCGCTTCAATCTTTTCGGAACGGAAAAAGCGTAATCGGCAGGAACGAATCTACCGCCTTGGCACGATTCCACCTGGCAAGTTTTTCGACACTCTCGCCGCCCGTGAGGGCGGTTTTTTTAGTACACGGGAACATAAGGAGGAACATTATTGGCACACAGAAAAAATCAGAGAACACCTTTCTGGGTCTCTCTGTTGATTTTTGCCGCAATTTCGGCGGCTATGGCGTTCGGGTCCCGCGGCGGGACGGGGATGGTCGCCGGTCCGGCGCCGCAGAGCTCCTCGGGTGGTGCACAGCCGTCCGGGGCGGAGCAGGACGCCACAAGCGTCTACTTTCTTGACGTAGGGCAGGGGGACAGCGAGCTGATCCGCCTGAAAACAGGCGAAAATATCCTGATCGACGCGGGCACCCCGGAAACGGCGCAGGAGCTTGCCGATTACCTGACAGATCTGGGGGTTTCAAAAATCGACTGCCTGATTGCGACGCACCCCCACGCCGACCACATCGGCGGGATGGAGCAGATCGTCGACCGCTTTTCCATCGGGAAGGTCTATATGCCCAGAATCCCCGACAGCCAGATTCCCACCACGGCAACCTATGAAAAGCTGCTGACCGCCATCGACCGGAAGGGGCTGAAAATCACCGCCGCGAAAGCGGGCACGGTGATTTTTGACACCGGGGAGGAAAAACTGGAAATACTGGCTCCGAATTCCGAAAAATACGGCGATCTGAACAGCTATTCCATCGTGACGATGCTTACAAGCGGCGAAAAGCGCTTTCTGTTTACCGGGGACGCGGAATCGGACAGCGAAAAGGAGATGGTGGAAAAGGGGTACGACCTGCGGTGCGACGTTCTGAAATGCGGGCATCACGGCAGCTCCACCTCCACCAGCGCCGCCTTCTTAAAGGCGGCGGGCCCGAGCGCGGCGGTGATCTCCTGCGGCCTGAACAACGATTACGGCCACCCGCATAAGGAAGTGGTGGACCGGCTGAAGAAAGCCGGAGTAACTATTTACCGCACCGACCGGCAGAAAACCGTTTTGGCACGATGCGACGGGAAGACGATCCGGTTTACCACGGGGCTGAAATCGGTCGCCGCCGAATAAAGCGGAATCAATCATTTCAAAGGATCATAAAAAAGCGCCTTGAACGGAAAAAACCCGGTTCAAAGCGCTTTTATTTTTTCTGTTTTTAAAAGAGCATTCGCTTACTTTTCTTCGTTGAAAAACTTCTCCCAGTCAAAGTTGCTGTCCTGTACCGGCTGCGCCTGTGATTTCGGGAGAGAATCGCGGTCGGGGGAAGAAACGGACGGATTGCTCCGGTTTAAAAGATCCTGCGGAATGGGCGCGGTTTCTTCCCGATCGGGCTTCACCGGCCTTTTATCCGGCTGCGGCTTCGCGGCGGGCCGGTGTTTTGCGATGGTCCGGGATTTCGCAGCGGGCGCCAGCTCTGCGGCGGCGGGGGCTGCGGCTTCGGCCGAGCTGGACTGAATGTCGGTAAAGGACTGCGTATCGTCGGAAACGGCATCGGTTTGATGCTGCGCCTCGTCGCTGTAGGAGCTGATGTCCTCAAAAGCTACGGGCTCATCGGCTTCCTGAACGCCGCCCGCGGGGGCGAATTTCAGGTTTTGACGGCGCCCCTGAAAAAAAAACTGAAGGTAGATGAACAGGCCGATCCCGCACATTGCAAGAACAATCAGCACAACACCCAAAATCAGAAGCCAGGATACGCCGCCGATCCCCGACGGGGGTTCGGCTTCACTGCTGACGGTACCGGCGGCCGCCACCGTCTCGCTGGAAGAAGAATCTCCGCTGGAAAGAAGCTCGCCCCAATCCTGGGAAGAAAGCACGTCCGGGTCGCTGATGGTCTGCGCCGCCTGAGAAGCTCTTTTTTCCACCTCGTTGGCGTGGGTATCGACATAGTGGTTTACCACCGGCTCCTTGCTGGAAACCGCGGCCGGCTCGGAACTTTCCGGATTACTCACGACGGACTCGGCCTGGCTGTTTTGATCGGGCTGAGAAGATTCCCCCTGTGAATTACCGTCGGGCTGGGACGTCTCTCCCGGCTGGGAAGAAACGTCCCCCTGCGAAGCACCTCCGGGATGGGAAGAACCGCCGCCCGTGGAAACGGAGCTTGTGGTCTCCTGCCCGGGCGGGTCGACCGGAACGGTAGCATTGCTCTCTGCAAAAGCAGTCAGCGTAAACACCGTGACCGCAAAAATCAGTGTCAGAAACACTGTCAGAAATCTCTTCGATTTTATATTCATTATCACAAATCCTCTCAATGCTGATAAGCTGACATAAACATATCATATCATATAATATAGTTCCCATACAACTGTGAATTTTCTGTAAAATTTCCATAGAAATACATTTGCGGCAGAGGAAGATTGAAAAAACGGTTTCAGGATGATATAATTAAAAAATTAGTATGCAAAATGATTTTGGGAGTGCGATTATGGGCGTAATTATCAGCACCGACAGTGCCTGCGACTTGTTTCCCGATTTATATAAGCAGTATCGGGTAGAGATTGTCCCGCTTTATATTACGGTGGAAGGCCGCACCCGCCGGGATGTTTTTGAAATCGGGCCGGACGACCTTTTTGTGGATTACGAGAAAACGCACCGGCTGCCGAAAACGTCGGCTCCTCCGCCCGCCGATTTTTTTGAACTGTTCAAAAAGCAGGTGGAGAACGGAAACGATGTGGTCCATATCGCGATGAATTCCAAATTTTCCTCGTCCTATCAGAACGCCGTGATCGCCGCGCAGGAATTCGACAACGTTTATGTGGTGGACACCTTTACGCTGAGCTCCGCTCAGGGCCTTTTGGTGCTCCGGGCCGCCGACATGCGCGACGCGGGGATGTCCGCGAAAGAGATTTTTGACAGGATCGAAACAGACAAAACCAAAATGCGAACCAACGTGCTTCTGGATACGCTGGAATTTGCCTACCGGGGCGGACGGGCCACCATGCTGCAGATGTTCGGGGCAAACCTGCTGAAGCTGCGCCCATGCCTTCTGCTGGACACCCACGGCGTGCTTTCCGTGCGGCGGAAATTCCGCGGAAATTTTGCGCAGGTCTGCAAGGAATATATCCGTTTTGTACTGGAGCAGCCGAATATGGACGACGAGCGCGCGTTTGTTTCCACCACGGGGATGGACCGGTCACTTTTTGACAGCGTTGTCAGAATGGTGAAGGAAAGCGGGAAGTTCCGGCAGGTCCTCACCTCGCGCGCGGGATGCAGCATGACGGTCCACACGGGCCCCAACACGCTTGTTTTGTTTTACAAGGAAAAATAGGAGGAGCTATGCAGCGAAAGGTAAAAATTGTAGCCGACAGCACCTGCGACCTGAACGCACAGATGCTGGAACGCTACCGGATTGAAGTCATTCCGCTCAACGTGAATCTGGGCGACAAGTCCTATCTGGACGGGGTAACCGTCCATACGCCGGACCTGTTTGAATATTATAAAAAGACCGGACAGCTTCCCACCACCTCCGCGCCGACTCCCGCGTATTACGAGGAGTTCTACCGCAGGTGGACGGATGAAGGCTGGGAGGTCGTGCATTTCAGTATCAGCGCGGAGCTGACCGTGACGCCGAATATCGCGAAGATGGCCGCCGAAAAGTTTGACGGCGTTTATCCCGTGGACTCCCGCAACGTGTCCAGCGGCATGGGCATCCTTGCCGTGAAGGCGGCCGAACTGCGCGATCAGGGATATTCCGCGGCGGAGATCGCACAGCGGATCGGGGCGATGACCGGGAAGGTCCGCACCACCTGCGTGATCAGCACGCTGCTTTATATGTATAAGGGCGGGCGCTGCACCGGGGTGCAGGCGCTGGGCGCGAACCTGCTGAACCTGAAGCCCTGCATCGACGTGAAGGACGGCAAGATGGGCGTCGCCAAAAAGTACCGCGGAAGCCTGAAATCGGCAGTCTGCAAGCTGGCGGAGGACAGGCTGAAGGGCGCGGAAAACATCGATCTTTCCCGTCTGATCATCGCCCACTACGACGTGGACAGTGAAACCATTGAAGCGGTCAGACAGAAGATCATGGAATACCAGAATTTTGAGGAAATCGTGGTCGGGGACTGCGGCTGTTCCGTTTCGGTTCACTGCGGGCCGGGGACCTTCGCCATTGTTTATATGGAAAAGTAAGTGAAAAAATGACCGCCGGAGAAACCTCCGGCGGTTTTTCCGTTATAGAGGCTGTGTGGGTTCGCTGTTCGCCAGAAGGATATCCCGGGCCAGCTCCTCCAGCTGCTCCCAGCTTTCCAGAACTCCCGCCCGGCGGCGGAACGACGCGGCGTTTTTCATTCCTTTCAGGTACCAGCCCACATGCTTGCGCGCCTCGTTCATGGCGCGGCGCTCGCCCTTGTATCCGCACATCAGCCGGATATGCCGCAGCATGACCAGGATGCGCTCATGGATATCCGGCGGAGGGACGATTCGGCACGAATCGGTCAGGTAGGCGTTGATCTGTGAAAAAATCCACGGGTTGCCCAGCGCCCCGCGCCCGACCATCACCGCGTCGCAGCCGGTCTGCTCCAGCATCTGCGCGGCGGCCTTCGCGGAAACAACGTCGCCGTTTCCGATCACGGGGATGCCGACCGCCTGCTTGACCCGGCGGATGATTTCCCAGTCCGCGCCGGGGGCGTACATCTGCTCGCGCGTGCGGCCGTGGACGGTGACGGCGTCCGCACCCGCGGCCTCGCAGATTTTAGCGACTTCCACCGCGTTGACGCTGCCGCTGTCCCAGCCCTTGCGTATTTTCACCGTGACCGGTACGGGGACGGCGCTTTTGACCGCCGCGACGATTTCCCCGCAGAGTCCGGGGTTTTTCATCAGCGCGCTGCCGGAGCCGCTGCAGCTCACCTTCGGCGCGGGGCATCCCATGTTGATGTCGATCACGTCCGGGCGGTACTCCATCGCCTTTTTTGCCGCCTGTGCCATCACGGCGGGCTCGCTGCCGAAAAGCTGGATGCCCGCCGGGCGCTCCGCGCCGCTCAGCTCCATCAGTTCGCCGGTCTTTTTGTCGTTGAACTGAAGCCCCTTCGAACTGACCATTTCGCTGACCGCATAGGAGGCCCCGAACCGCACGCAGGTCTCGCGGAAAGCCCGGTCGGCCACGCCGGCCATCGGCGCGAGCACGGCGAAGCCATCTATTTGTAAATTGCCGATTTTCATGCAAAATTCCTTTCCGTTTTAAAATCCGCGTTCATTATAACACTTATTTTTTTCTTTGGAAAGTGCTATAATACCAATGTATATGTTTGAAAAGAGGCGAGGCTTTCCGGCCGGCGATGCTGCTTTCCGGTCCGCCCGCAGACGATACTGCTGAAAAAGGAGAACAACATGAAGCTGCTTGTACTTGACGGAAACAGCATATTGAACCGTGCGTTCTACGGCATCCGCCTTCTGACCACGAAGGAAGGCATTTTTACCAACGGAATTTACGGCTTTCTGACCATGCTGCAGAAACTGAAAAACGAAACCGATCCCGACGCGGTGGCCATCGCGTTCGATATGCGCGCGCCGACCTTCCGCCACAAGGAATACGCGGGTTACAAGGCGCAGCGCAAGGGGATGCCCGAAGAGCTGGCCCAGCAGCTTCCCAATCTCAAGGAATTGCTGCGGCTTTTAGGCTACCGTCTGGTGGAGTGCGAGGGCTTTGAGGCCGACGATATTCTGGGCACGCTGGCGCACCGTTGCAGCGAAACCGGGGACGAGTGCATTCTCGCCACCGGCGACCGCGACAGCCTTCAGCTGGTCGGGCCGCGTGTCAGCGTCCGGCTTGCCGCGACCAAATTCGGCCAGCCGCAGGTCACGGTTTACGACGAGGCCAAAATTATGGAGGACTACGGCGTGACCCCGAAGCAGCTGATCGACATCAAGGCGATTCAGGGGGATTCGTCGGACAATATTCCGGGCGTCGCGGGCATCGGCCCGAAGGGCGCGGGCGACCTGATTCAGAGATATCACGATCTGGATTCCATTTATCAGGAGATCGATACGCTCGATATCAAGGAGGGAATGCGCCAGAAGCTGATCAGGGACAAGGAGACCGCCTATCTGAGCCGCTACCTCGGGACCATCCGCACGGACGCGCCGGTCGATACGGAAATTTCCCACTATATTCCGCAGCCCTGCGACAATGACGCCGCCGCGCGCCTGATGGCAAAGCTCGAATTTTTCTCGCTGATCGACAAAATGGGCCTGCGCGAACCCGCTGCTTCTCCGGAGGCGGAGAAAGCGGAGGAAGCCGCGCCGGGCGTTGCGGAAAACACCGACCCGGCCGCGCTTTTGAAGGGACTGCAAAAGGCGGGCCGCGCCGACTTTATCGCGGAGGATGACGGCGGGAACCTGAAACTGTATCTCAACAGCGGCAGCCGGATTCATGTGATCGACGACGCCGGATGGATCAAACGGCTCTGTGAGGACGAAACCATCCGCAAGAATACGCATGACATCAAACCGCTTTACGCCGCGCTGCTGGCGCGGGACATCGTGCTGAAAAATCCCGGGATCGACACGATGCTGGCGGCTTACCTGCTCAATCCGTCGGCGTCCGGCTACGAGCCGTCCCGGCTGGCGCAGGAGTACGGCCTTGCCCTGACCCGGCAGGAGGACGCCCTGCTGACGGACGCTTGTGTGATGCCCGCGCTTGCGGACGTGCTGGCCGGTGAAATCGGGAAGAAAAACCAGACGGAGCTGTTAAATAACATCGAAATGCCCCTGGCGGAAGTGCTGGCCCGCATGGAAACCGTCGGCTTTGCCGTGGACAAGGACGGCATCCGCTCGTACGGAGAGGTTTTACAGGCACAGATCGACACGATCCAGACGCAGATTTATGAAACGGTCGGCTATGAATTCAATATCAATTCCCCCAAACAGCTGGGCGAAGCGCTGTTTGAAAAACTGGGGCTGAATCACGGGAAAAAGACGAAAACCGGCTATTCCACGGCGGTGGAAATTCTGGAAAACCTGCGCTATGAGCACCCGGCGGTGGAGCTGGTGCTGAATTACCGCAGCCTGGCAAAGCTGAAATCCACCTACTGCGAGGGCCTTTTAAAGGTGATCGCGCCCGACGGGAGAATCCATTCCAATTTCAACCAGACGGAAACGCGCACGGGCCGCATCAGTTCCACGGAGCCGAATCTGCAGAACATCCCCGTGCGCACCGACCTCGGCCGGGAAATGCGCCGTTTCTTTGTCGCGCGCGAGGACTGGGTGCTGGTGGACGCGGATTACTCCCAGATTGAGCTGCGCGTTCTGGCGCATGTTGCCAATGACAAAAATATGATACAGGCGTTTTTGAATAACGACGATATCCACCGCAGCACGGCGGCACAGGTGTTCCATATGCCGGAGCAGATGGTCACCCCGGTGATGCGCAGCCGCGCCAAGGCGGTCAATTTCGGCATTGTGTACGGGATCGGCGCGTTTTCCCTTGCGAAGAACATCCATGTTACGCGCAGGGAGGCCGATACCTATATCAAGGATTACCTTGCCCACTATTCCGGGATCGACCGGTATATGAAAGAGGTTGTGGCGCGGGCGAAGGAAACCGGCTACGCCGAAACCATGTTCGGCCGCCGCCGTTACCTGCCGGAGCTGACCTCCAGCAATTTCAACATGCGCTCGTTCGGCGAACGGGTGGCGCGCAATATGCCGATCCAGGGCGCCGCCGCCGATATCATCAAAATCGCCATGGTGAAGGTGGAAAAGCGGCTGGAAAAAGAGAATATGCGGTCCCGTCTGATTTTGCAGGTGCACGACGAACTGATTGTGGAGTCCCCGAAGGACGAGGCGGAAAAGGCCGCGCGGATTCTGACGGAGGAAATGGAGAACGCCGTTTCCCTCTCGGTGCCGATGGTTGCCGAGGCGAAAATCGGAAAAACCTGGTACGAGGCGAAGGCATGACCATTTTCACCTGCCCTGTCTGCCGGGAAAAGCTGGACAGGCTTGCGAAAGCCTATGTCTGCAAAAACGGGCACAGCTACGATATTGCGGGGGAGGGCTATGTCCACCTTCTGCCGCCGAACAAAATGCGCGCCAAAGTACCCGGCGACAACAGGGAAATGACCGCGTCGCGCCGCCGCTTTCTGGAATCCGGCGCCTACCGGCTTTTCAGCGACAGGCTTAACGAGCTGGTGCGCGCATATTCCCGGACAAAAAGTCCAACCATCCTTGACGCGGGCTGCGGGGAGGGCTACTATACCGGGCGCCTGTGCGACGACCTGCTTTCCCACGGGTTTTCCCCGCGGGTCTTCGGGTTTGATATTTCCAAGTTCGCGGTAAAGGCCGCGGCGAAAAAATATAAATCGATTTCCTTCGCCGTCGCCAGCAGCTTCGCCATCCCGGTTTCGGACGGCGCGGCGGATTTTGCTCTGGACGTGTTCGCGCCGGTGGTGGAAAGCGAGCTGAACCGCGTGCTCAAACCGGGCGGAACTCTGATTCTGGCCGTGTCGGGTCCCCGCCATCTGTACGGGTTAAAGGAAATCCTGTACGAGAAGCCCTATGAGAACGAAGCGTTTGAGGCGGATTACGGCGGGTTTGCCTTTGCCGGCCGCGTGCCGGTACAGACCGACGCCGCGATTTCCGGCGCGTTGATTCAGGACCTGTTCGCCATGACACCTTATTTTTACAAAACCGGGGCGGAGGGCGTACGGCGGCTGAAACAGGTACGGACGCTAAAAACGCATCTCGAATTTGATTTTCTAATCTATGAAAAGGTGGGAGAAAATTGCGCAGGCGCAAAGAGCTGACAAACGAACAGTTTGAAAACATGGGCTTCCTTGTTCTGATCACGGTGCTGGCCCTGCTGTGCCGTTTTCTGCTTTTCCCGTTTGAGTCGGGGGATTACCGCCAGTTTTTGCAGGGATGGTACACCGCGCTGAAGGACAACGGCGGCTTTGCGGCGGTGGGGATGGATATCGGCGACTATATGCCGACCTATCTTTATCTGCTTGCCGGGTTTACCTATCTTCCCGTTTCCGGGCTGACCGCCATTAAGCTGGTTTCCAGCCTGGCGGACATTGTTCTGGCCATTTACGTAAGGAAAACGGTCCGGCTGAAGGTTGACGACCCCCTGTACGGAGGCATGGCTTACGCAACTGTTCTGTTCCTGCCGAGCGTGGTGCTGAATTCGGCCGTCTGGGGACAGTGCGACGCGATTTTTACCGCCGCGCTTGTCGCCTGTGTGTACTATTTCATGCTGGATAAGGAATATCAGGCGGTCGCCGCCTTTGCCGTCGCGTTTATTTTTAAATTGCAGGCGGTGTTTCTGGCGCCGTTTTTGCTGCTCCTGCTCATCAAGCGCAGGGTGCGCCTCAGCACTTTTCTGATGATTCCGTTCGTGTACCTGCTGGCCATCCTTCCCGCCCTGTTTCTGGGGCGCAGCATGCGGGAACTTCTGACGGTGTATTTTTCCCAGGCGGGGCAGTATAAGATGATCGCCATGTTCCTGCCGAACCTGTACACCTGGCTGCCGGAGGACACGCCGGAGTACATCAGCGCCGCCGCGGTGATCCTGGCCGGCGCGCTGACCATTGCCGCGCTTTTCTATCTGTATAAGAGGAAGTTTGTTTTTACGGACGAATTGTTTGTTTCGCTGGCGCTCTTTTTCGCGCTGTTTTTACCGTTCGTCCTCCCGCATATGCACGAGCGGTATTTCTATCTGGCGGATATCCTGTCGGTTGTCTTCGCGTTTTATTTTCCGAAGATGCTCTATGTGCCGGTGGTCACGGTGCTGAGCTCCACCTACGCCGTCTGCCACAACCTGTTCAACACGGACTTTTTCAGCGTGCAGCTGCTGGCGGTCATGATGCTATTTATTCTGATACAGGTCGCAAGGCACGCGGTGCGTCAGATTGACCTGCAGTCGGAGCAGCCGGGGCAGGTGCCGGGGTGAGCGGGGCGCGGATCGTGCCGATGGGCGGGGAGCACCTTGACGCGCTGACGAAGATCGACGCCCTCTGCTTTTCGGACCCCTGGACGCGCGAAGGGCTCCGCGCGGAGCTTTTCAGCGATACGGCCCGGTTTGCCGCGGCGGAGTGCGGGGGGGAAACCGTGGGCTGCGCGGGCATGCACTGCGTCTGCGGGGAATGCTATATCGACAAGGTCTGCGTCCACCCCGGCTTTCGCCGGAGGGGGATCGCGCGGGCGCTGGTGCGGTATTTAATAGAGGATGCGGTCAAAAACCATGCGGAATTCATCACGCTGGAGGTGCGGCGGAGCAACGATGCCGCCGTCGCGCTTTACGCCGGGCTCGGTTTTGAGCCGGTCGGGGTCAGAAAGGATTTTTACACGTCACCGAAAGAGGACGCGCTGCTGATGACGAGATTTTTTCAGAATAAAGGATGAATGCGCCGGTTTTCCGTCAGACAGCGGGCCGGACGGTTTTATTTTAAAGAATAAGGGGAAAATAGAGAATGCGGATTTTAGCACTGGAAAGCTCCTGCGACGAGACCGCCGCCGCGGTGGTGGAGGACGGAAGAAAAGTTCTGTCTTCGGTGGTTGCCTCACAGGTGGAGGAACACAAACTTTACGGCGGCGTCGTGCCGGAAATCGCGTCGCGCCGCCACTGCGAGGCGATTGTGGGCGTTACGCAGAAAGCCCTTGACGACGCGGGAATGACGCTGGACGAGGCCGACGCCGTCGCCGTCACCTATGCGCCCGGACTGATCGGCGCGCTGCTGGTGGGCGTGAATTTTGCGAAGGGGCTGGCCCTGTCCTCCGGAAAGCCGATCGTGCCGGTGCATCACCTCCGCTCGCACATCGCCGCGAACTACATCACTTCACCGGAGCTGAAGCCGCCGTTTCTGTGCCTGATCGTCTCCGGCGGCCACAGCCATATTGTGGAGGTAAAGGATTATACGGACCTTCATGTTCTGGGCCGCACGCGCGACGACGCGGCCGGCGAAGCCTTTGACAAGGCCGCGAGGGCCATGGGGATGCCTTACCCCGGCGGGGTGGAGATGGACCGCCGCGCCGAGGGCGGGAACCCCAACGCTTTTTTGCTGCCGCGGCCGACGGTGGACGGCTCGCCGTACGATTACAGCTTTTCCGGGCTGAAAACGGCGGTCATCAACCTGATCCACAACGCGCAGCAGAAGGGACGGGCCTTGCCGGTGGAGGACCTGGCGGCCTCGTTCCGCAAGGCGGTGGTCGACTGTCTGGTCAAAAATTTTGTGAAGGCCGCGCAGGATACCGGCAGCACCAGGCTGGTGATCGCGGGCGGCGTTTCCGCCAATTCCCTTCTGCGCAGCCGTCTGCAAAAGGAGTGCGGGGACCGCGGCTGGGAATTCTATATGCCGGAGCTGAAGCTTTGCGGGGACAACGCCGCCATGGTCGGCGCGCAGGGCTACTATGAGTTTCTTGCAGGAAACATTGCGAAAATGGATCTGAACGCCCACGCGGCGATGCCGATTGAAGGAAGCTGATGAAAATCCTCCAAAAGTGGAGCAAAAGCTTTGTGCATTTTACTATGGTAAATTTTTAACGAATTCAATATTTCAAGATTGATTAAAACGCCGCAATGTATTATAATGGGATCTAATATCATCAATTTTGGAAGGTCATTGGACCGGAAGGAGAAATGAGTCATGACAAGCAACAAGTCTGTTTTGAACTGGATCGAGGAAATGAAAGCGCTTGTTGGTCCGGATAAATTAGTCTGGATTGACGGGTCAGAGGCTCAGCTTGAGGCATTGCGCGCCGAAGCCTGTGCTTCGGGGGAGCTTATCAAGCTGAATCAGGAAAAACTCCCTGGCTGCTACCTGCACCGCACCGCGGTAAACGACGTTGCCCGCGTTGAGGACAGGACCTTTATCTGCTCCCGCAAAGAAGAGGACGCAGGCCCGACCAATCACTGGAAGGATCCTCAGGAAACCTATAAAATGCTTTACGACATCGCAAGGGGCAGCTACAGGGGCCGCACCATGTACGTGATTCCCTATTCCATGGGCCCGATCGGCTCGCCGCTTGCAAAAATCGGCGTAGAGCTCACAGATTCCATTTATGTTGTATTAAATATGGCGATTATGACCCGTGTGGGCCAGAAGGTCTGGGATACGCTGGGCGACAGCACCGACTGGGTAAAGGGCCTGCACTGCAAGTGCAGCATCGACGCGGAAAAGAGATACATCTGCCACTTCCCGGAGGACAACACCATTATCTCCGTCAACTCCGGCTACGGCGGAAATGTTTTGCTGGGCAAAAAATGCTTTGCGCTGCGCATCGCTTCCTACCTTGGCAAGACCGAGGGCTGGATGGCGGAGCATATGCTGATTCTCGGCATTGAAAACCCGAAGGGCGAAATCAAATATGTCGCCGCCGCGTTCCCGTCCGCCTGCGGCAAGACCAACCTGGCGATGCTGATTCCGCCGGAAGGCTACCGCAAGAAGGGCTACAAGGTCTGGACGGTCGGCGACGATATCGCCTGGATGCGCCAGGGCCCGGACGGCAGGCTGTACGCGATCAATCCTGAAAACGGATTCTTCGGCGTTGCTCCCGGCACAAACGCAAAGTCAAACCCGAACGCGCTTGCTTCCACAAAGTCCGGCACCATCTTCACCAATGTTGCTCAGAATTTAGACGACAACACCGTCTGGTGGGAGGGCCTGGACAAGAATCCCCCGAAGAACGCGGTCAACTGGAAAGGCGAGCCCTGGGACGGCACTACTTCCGACCAGAAGGGTGCTCATCCGAACAGCCGCTTCACCGCTCCCGCAAAGAACTGTCCCTGCGTCAGCCCCGAGTTTGACAAGGGCGCCGGCGTTCCGATTTCCGCCATCATCTTCGGCGGCCGCCGCGCACAGACCACTCCGCTGGTCTATCAGTCCCGCGACTGGAACAACGGCGTTTTCGTCGGCTCCATCATGGCTTCTGAAACAACCGCCGCCGCGACCGGCGCAGTCGGCGTAGTCCGCCGCGACCCGATGGCGATGCTGCCCTTCTGCGGCTACCATATGGGCGACTACTTCAAGCACTGGATCGAAATGGGCGAAAAGCTCGGTGATAAGGCTCCGAAGATTTTCAACGTCAACTGGTTCCGCCTCGACGAAGAAGGCCACTTCATTTGGCCGGGCTTCGGCGACAACCTCCGCGTGCTGGAGTGGATCATCAATCGCTGCGACGGGAAGGCCGACGCCGTTAAGACCCCGATCGGCTTTGTTCCGAAGGCGGAGGACATCAACCTGGAAGGCCTTGACTTCAGCGTAGACACCCTGAAGAGCATTCTTGAGGTCAAGAACGATCAGTGGGTCAAAGAGGCCGAGGGCATTGAGGAATTCTACAAGAAGTTCGGCGATAAGCTTCCGAAGGAGCTTCGCGGTCAGCTCGATACTCTGAAGAGCAACCTGAAATAATTACCATATTGATTTTCAGCGGCGGCTTTGTTGGAAAGCCGCCGCTTGTTTTATGCCTTTTGCAACTTGAAAGCGGTTTCATGCATCTTTTGGGATAGAGCACTATAAATTTGGCACTGAAACCCGCTTTTTTGCATTTTGAAGACGAAATTGTCTCAAAAAGTATGAATAAATTGTTTCTAATTCAAAAAGTTTGTGTAAATATCACATTGTCATATCCTGCCGAAAGCTCTATACTATAAATAAATCATGTTGATTACCCGGCAACGCTTTGTCGGGCACTTTTATTTATCAGGAGGAAAAATTATGGCAGGCAGTTCAGAAACAGCATACCATCCGAAGGGAGACTTCTTTAATTTAAAGGGCAATCATACGAATGTCCGTACAGAAGTCGGAGCAGGTCTGACCACTTTCTTCGCAATGGCGTACATCATCATCGTGAACCCGACCATGCTGTCCCAGACAGGCATGAAGTGGGGCGCCGTATTCCTTGCGACCATCATTGCTTCCGTAATCGGCACTCTTATTATGGGCCTGTTCGCAAATGTTCCGTACGCGCAGGCTCCGGGCATGGGGCTTAACGCCTTCTTTGTGTTTACCGTATGCTTTGGCTTACAGTTCAAATGGCAGGAAGCGCTCGCAATGGTCTTCATCTGCGGCCTTGTCAACATTTTCATTACGGTAACCAAAATCCGCAAGCTCATCATCAAATCCATTCCGGAAAGCCTTCAGAATGCCATCGGCGGTGGTATCGGCATTTTCATCGCCTACATCGGCATTAAAAACGCGGGCCTGATCCAGTTCACCTCCGACCCGGGTACTTATGTCCTTCTGGACAGCAAAACAGTCATCGCCTCCAGCGCCGCGGTCCCGGCCATTGTAAAGCTGAACGCACCCGTCGTGCTGCTCGCACTGTTCGGACTTGCGCTGACCGTCGTTCTTCTGGTCAAAAACGTCAAGGGAGCTATTTTGATCAGCATCGCGGCAACCACGATTATCGGTATCCCGATGGGGATCACCACCGTCGGCCAGAGCATGGGCTTTGGGGAAGCCTGTTCCCAGCTGCCGGAAACCTTCGGCGCCGCTTTCGGCAACCCCGGTATGGTTTCGCTCTTTGCCGACCCGGCGAAAATCCCGCTCGTATTGATGACCATTTTCGCCTTCAGCCTTTCCGATACCTTCGACACCATCGGTACCTTTATCGGCACCGGCCGCAAGACCGGCATCTTCACCGCAGAAGATCAGCTGGCGCTGGAAACCAGCAACGGCTTTAAGTCCAAGATGGATAAGGCCCTGTTCGCGGACGCAACGGCGACCTCCATCGGCGCGATCTTCGGTACCTCCAACACCACGACCTATGTGGAAAGCGCGGCGGGCATCGGCGCGGGCGGCCGCACCGGCCTGACCAGCGTCGTGACCGCGGTCATGTTTATCATCAGCGCGTTTTTCGCTCCGCTGATCAGCGCGGTTCCTTCCGCCGCTACGGCACCCGCCCTGATCGTCGTCGGTATTATGATGCTCAGCGCCTTCAAGGAGATTGAGTGGACCAGCCTGGAAGAGGCGATTCCCGCTTTCTTCGCCGGTATTTTCATGGCGTTCTGCTACAGCATTTCCTACGGGATCGCGGCAGGCTTCATTTTCTACTGCCTGATCAAAATTTTCCGCGGCAAAGCCAAAGAGATTCACCCGATTCTCTGGGTTGCCACCGGCCTGTTCGTTCTGAACTTTGCGATTCTGGCGGTTATTTCCTGATTTGTTCATCCTATTTCTCATAGAGGCCCCGCACGGTACCGTGCGGGGCCTTTTTTCTTTATTCCTGCGGTTTCCTGTGGTATAATAGCCGCAGGAAGTTTGTATTTTATTATTGAAACCTGAGGTGGATTATGCCCAGATTTTTTATCAACTACGTTCCTGAGGAGCAGGTGGTGATCGCCGGGGAGGACGCCCGCCACATTGCGCGGTCCCTGCGTATGCAGTCCGGCGAAAGCCTGATTCTCTGCGACAGCATCGGAACGGACTACAACGGCAGAATCGAGAGCGTGGCGGACGACCGGATCGTTGTGCGCGTCCTGAATTTCTGCAAAAGCGTGGCGGAGCCGGGCGTCCGTGTTACGGTGTACCAGGGACTGCCCAAGGCGGATAAGATGGACAGCATTGTGCAGAAATCGGTGGAAACGGGCACGGTGGGGATTGTGCCCGTCATAACCGCCCGCTGTGTCTCAAGGCCGGACGAAAAAACGGCGGCCAAAAAAATTATCCGCTGGCAGAAGATCGCACAGGAAGCGGCCAAGCAGAGCGGCAGGGGAATCATCCCGCAGGTCGCCCCGCTTACGGATTTCCGTCAGGCGGTGAAACAGGCGGCCCAAGCCGGGGAGATCATTCTCTTCTTTGAGGGCGGCGGGCAGAGCATCTCAAAGCTGGCAAACGGCGAGACCCGGGAGCTGGCGATCTTTATCGGGCCGGAGGGCGGCTTTGAACAGTCGGAGGTCGACTTCGCGGTGGAAAACGGCGCGGCTGTCGGCACGCTCGGCACGCGGATCCTCCGCACGGAAACCGCCCCTATTGCGGCACTTTCGGCGATTATGCTCGCTACGGGGAATATGTAGCCGGACAATGTAAGAGAGGAGAATGCATCTTGGGTCAATATGACTGGACCGACGGGTACTGCCTTGCTAAGAAAGGCGTAGTGAAAGACTATAAACCGGAATGGGACGCTGTGCGCTACCGCGTGGGGGAGAAAATGTTTGCCATGCAGGGAGGGGACAAGGAAGGCCGCCCCATTATTACCATCAAGCTGGAACCTGCGCTGGGCGCTTTGCTGCGTTCCCGGTATTCCGACATTGTGCCGGGCTATTATATGAATAAAGAGCACTGGAACTCCCTGTATCTGGAGGGAGCTGTTCCGAACGAAACGGTCAGGGAAATGCTGGACAACGCGTATGCGGTTGTATTCGCCTCTCTGAGCGGAAAAGTGCGCCGGGAACTGGAAGAAGGGAATCGGGAAAAATGAAAACAGCTTTGATTACCGGGTCCTCCCGCGGAATCGGAAGGGCGGCCGCCCTCCGCCTTGCCGGGGACGGCTTTCGTGTCGTCATCAATTATCATACTTCCAAAGGGGAAGCGGAATCCCTTCTGGACGAGCTGAGCGCGCGGGATTTTCCCGGCTGCGCCGCGGTACAGGCCGATGTTTCCGACAGGGCGCAGGTGGAAAAGATGTTTGCTTTGGCCGGCGGCGTGGATGTGCTGGTCAACAATGCGGGCATCGCGCAGCAGAAGCTCTTTACGGACCTTACAGAACAGGACTGGGACAGAATGTTCGACGTGGACGTCAAGGGGATTTTCCACTGCTGCCAGTGCGCGCTTCCGTATATGATTCACCGCAAGCAGGGAAAAATCATCAATATCTCCTCCATGTGGGGACAGGTCGGCGCTTCCTGCGAGGTGCATTATTCCGCGGCAAAGGCGGCGGTGATCGGGCTGACCAAAGCGCTGGCGAAGGAAGTCGGCCCGTCGGGAATCCAGGTCAACTGCGTGGCGCCGGGCGTCATAGCGACCGAAATGAACGCGCAGCTTGACGAAAGCACCCTTTGCGGGCTGAAAGAGGAGACCCCGCTCGGCATGCTTGGCGCGGCGGAGGATATTGCCGCCGCCGTCAGCTTCCTTGCGGGGGAAAATTCGCGCTTTATCACCGGTCAGGTACTGGGTGTCAACGGCGGAATGATTATCTGAAAGAAATACGGGCCGCCGGCTGCACCAATACAATTTTTTCATAACCGTTACAAAGCTGTCAGAAATATAGACATTCCATGATTTTCCATGATACTATAATGAAAGTGATAAAGAATTTCATATCGTTGACAATAGAGAAGTATGAAAAGGGGAATCGGGATGATCTACCGGGCAAAGCGCGCGGCGCTTCTGCTGCTGGCGGTTTGCGTCCTTTTGCAGGCGGGCTGCGCCGGGAAAGCGGAAGCAGAGACAAATTCCAGCAGGGTAAACGGTTTTTCACAAGGCAGCAATGTGGTCAACGCCAAAGAAGACGGGGTGCGGATTCAGACTGCGGTTCCGACATTCGTCGGCTTTTCCGCGGCGCAGGAGCTGAACGAAAAGATCAGGGAGATTTCCGATAACGGACTTGCCGAGGTAAAGCGGGCGGAAAAGGAGCTTGGCAATTCGGCGGCGAAGGGGAATCTTTTTTTCCAGAGCTGTTACGATCTCTTTTGGGATAATGATATCCTTTCCGTGTGGGTCATGAATGAGAATTACACGGGCGGCGCACACGGCTACCGGTGGGTGAAGTCTTTCAATGTGAATATTCAGACCGGGGAATCCTACGATACGCCCGGCGCGCTGTTTAAGGACCCCGAAGCGGGAACCAAACAAATTACGGATAAGATCCTCAAGGATATTAAAGAGCGTCCCGATCTTTATTTTTCCGAAGCGGCAAAAACGGTGGAGGAAAAGCATGGCGCGTATTCTTATTATCTGGACGGGCAGGATCTTGTCGTCTATTTTGACCTGTATGAGCTGATGCCTTACGCGGGAGGAATGCCGGAGTTCCGCTTTTCGCTGGATGACCTCGACCTGAAATTCCGCATGGGCAATAACCCTGACCGGTTGAACGTACGGCACAACGGGATGGATATGGAGTTTCAGAATCCGGTCGTTGTGAACGACGGCGGCGTGCTTTTGCCGCTGGAAGAAACCGCCGACACGCTGAATCATACTGTGGAAAAGACGGACGCGGGTTACAAGGTGGACGGGAAAAGCGTGAAACCGACTATGATCGACGGCGTGGCGTATATGCCGGTCGAAACATTCAATACGCTGGGGGAAAACGGCCCGATTCCCGGCTTCGTCTTTTATGACGGAAAAACGCTCTGGATTTTCACCCAGACCGCGCAAAGTGAGGAAGAAAAAAAGCTGATGAGCAGCAGCATGGACAGCGTCGGAAGCGAGATTTATCTGAACAGCGCTCCGGGCGGCACCTCTTCCGAGGTTTCGTGGAAGAAAAGGATGTGCTATATCAAAAGCTACGATGAAAAAACCGAAACTGTTGCTCTGGACCCGATCGAATGGATCACCAGTGAAGATAAGACCCGGATTCAGGAGTTGAAACTCGACGGTGATTTCCCGGACGGTTATTACATTTACAATCCTACCGTGGAAACGGAGAAAATAAAGCTCTCTGAAAACGCGAAAATCAGTCTCATTCAGTGGAATGCGCAAAACGTGGCGGAATCCGACGTACAGACAGACGCCGCGGGACTGGGGAAGCGTCTTGCTGAGGACGGCGCTCTGAGCTTTCCCTATGAATACACCGTAAGCGACGGAAAAATCATCGCGCTGCGGGAGCAGTACGTACCGTAATTTGATTAACAGCAATTCCATTTCAACTTGTGGGACAAAACACGTTTCTCCCCCGCCGGAGGCGGGGGAGAAACGCAAACTTGTTGCAGAATCAACCGGAAATGCTATAAGATTGGATACAGGGAGGGAAAACGATGAGAAACAGGGGATTTTTGGCGCTTTCCGCCGCATTGCTGATGACGGCGTACATCCTTGGCGGCTGCGCTTCACAGGGGAGGGGCTCCGCCGCAGCGCCCGCGACGGAACAGCAATCCGTCGCCATGCAGGACGCGCGGGCAGCGAACGAAGCGGCGGGAATCGACGGCGGACAGCAGAAATCGGTGGCCGCGAACGGTACCGCGAGTACGGCGGGCAGTAATCCGACCGCGGGCGAAATCGCGGCCGCTTCTTCCAGCCAGAAGATCATAGAGCGCCTGTCGTATCAGATAGAAACACTGAAATTCGACGATTCCGTCCGGAAGGTCCAGAGCCTCTGCACGGAGCTGAACGGCTATGTGCAGGATTCCAGCGTCACGGGCAGCGGGATAGAGAAGCAGGACCTGCGCTCCGCGAGCTTTGTCCTGCGGATTCCACAGGAAAAGCTCAGCCAGTTCAAAAGCAGCGCGGGCTCCATCGGGAGCATCCTGAATCTGACCAGCTCGAGCGAAAATATCAGCGAAAGCTATTATGATACCGAAGCAAGGCTGAAAAGCCTGCGTACCCAGCAGGAAAGGCTGATGGCCCTGCTGCAGAAATCCGGTTCCCTGACCGATATCATCGCGTTGGAAAAGGCGCTTGCGGACGTCAATTACCAGATCGAGCAGTATACCGGCACTTTGCGCCAGTACGATTCCCTGATTAACTACAGCACCGTTTCCATTCAGCTCAATGAGGTCGTGAAGCCCACGGAGCTTGAAAAGACGCCGGTGACCCTCGGCGAAAAAATTTCAAGGCAGTTCAGGGATTCCCTGCGCGCGCTCGGCGGGTTCGGCGAAGGGCTGCTGGTCTTTGTGCTCGGCGGCGCGCCCGTGATCCTGCTTCTGGCGGTGATCGCTGCGGCGGTGGTGCTTGTCCTGCGCAAAAGGAGAAGAAGGTCTGGGAAGGCGGCGAAAAAGGCCGAAGCAACGTTTACACAGGAACAGAAAGAAGAGAGTTCCGGAGATAAATAGTTCGTATAGCCGAAAGCGGGCCGTTTCCCAGCTTGGGGAAACGGCCCGCTTTTGTATGTATGGTACAGAATTCACTATGCTTTCCGCCCATACTGCGGGTTACAAACCGCAAGAAAGCAAGGAACATATCAGACTGAATTATTTCAGATTCGGAAATTTTGGTCTGCAATATGCTTTGTGGCTTGCAAAACTGGTCAAAAATCAATATACTTGTATAAGATTGTGTGGCGCCGCTCCAGAAAATTACAGAGGCTGCAGAGGGGTATGCGCGAATTTTTCGGAGGAAATAAAGTGAAAAAAGCGAAAAGTATTAAGGAAATTGCGGAGCTGGCAGGGGTTTCGACAGCAACGGTTTCCCGTGTGATTAATCAGAATGGACGCTTTTCCCAGGAAACAGAGGCACGTGTCCGCAGCATTATCGCGCAGAACGATTATGTACCCAATATGACTGCTAAAGGCCTGCGTACAAACCGCACGCGCGTGATCGGCATTATGGTGCCGGATATTACAAACCCGCATTTTTCGAGTATCGTGCTCAAATTGGAAATGAATCTGTTTCGCCGAGGGTATTCCTGCCTGATCTGCAATACAAATGAAAATGCGGACTTGGAGAAAAAGCATGTTCAATCGCTTACTGCCCAGAATGTCAGCGGTATTGTAATGATCTCAAGTACGCGCAACTACGCTGAACTCGGTGCGCTGCCAGTGGTATATTTGGACCGTCCCTCCCGGAGCGGGGGCAACAGCGGCGTGATGATAGAATCCGATAACGTGATGGGGGGGTATCTTGCCACCCGGGAACTTCTGAATGCAGGCTGCCGCAAGGTTGTCATCCTGAAATGTCTTTCCAATGATACCAATCAAGCCGCCCGGTATGAAGGCTTTTGTCAGGCGTTGATGGAAAAAGGGATTACCGAGGAGGAAGCGCTCTGTGTAAACCTTAACGAGGTTTCCATTGCGGCTGCGCGCAAAGCCACTCTCGAGCTGCTCGATGCGAAGTCCGTATTTGACGGTCTGATGTGTACAACTGACACCGTGGCAGCGGGCGTAGTGATCGCGCTGAGGGAACGTGGGCTTCAAGTTCCGCACGACGTGCTGGTAACGGGCTTTGACGACTGCCAGCTGGCGGTCGTGTGCGGCCCTGGGTTGACCAGCGTCCGGCAGAACGTTGACGAGATGGCGCGGCTTGCGACGGAACTTCTGCTCAAAATGATCCGTGGGGAACGTCCCGGATCCGTTTACTATCGGCTTCCGGTTTCTGTGACCGTGCGTGATTCCACCCGTCCCGGGGGGATGGGGTTAACGCCTACACCGTTGCATGAAACCGTTCCTGAGCAGAAAGGGACTGCCGGTCAGGAATCGACCGAGTACTTTAATTGATTGCGGTCAGGCTTTATTTGGCTGTAAGATTACCGCAGAAAGCGGCCTCCGATTTATTCGGAGACCGCTCCTTTGTTTGCCATGGCTCAGAAAGGATTGTTACCGCGCCGGTTGCAAGCGGTAAATTTCGATAGCAGAGTAAAGACCTTTCAAAACAGGTAATTTTGCACAAGTTGAGCAATCGTTTACTCATAATTGTGATGAAATTAAATTTACACTATTGACAATGTATTGGGCAAATAGTACAATAATCATGCTTAAGGGAAAACGATTACTCAACTTTCCCTGAAAGGTATCCCGAAATTTCAAAGAATTTAGGAGGAACTGTAATGAAAAAGCTGAAAACTCTTGTTGCATGTTTGCTGATCGCTGCACTGACCCTGAGCATGGCTGCCTGCGGGTCCGCCGGCGCTTCGTCTTCCGGTTCGAACGGCGCGGCTTCCCAGCCGACAGACAGTGTCGGTTCGACTGCAAGCGGCGCAGACCAGTATGCCGTGGTGCTGAAGGTGCTCTCCAGCCAGTTCTGGCAGACCATGCGCGATGGTATTGAAGCCGAAGCGAAAAAGCAGAACGTAAAGGTAGACATTTATGCGGCGAATACCGAGGATGACGTGGAGGGCCAGGTCACATTGCTTGAAAACGCGATTTCCAAAAACTACAAGGCCATAGGTGTGGCACCGATTTCTGACGTGAACCTGAATAACGCGATTGCGGATGCCACGAAGAAGGGTATCAAAATCGTGGACATCGACGAAAAAATCAACTTGGACGCTCTCAGTCAGCTGGGCGGTGCGTGCTACGCCTATGTCGCCACGGATAACAAGGGCGTCGGCAAAATAGGCGCCGAGTACTTAATCAAGCAGATCGGCGGGAAAGGTGAGGTCGCCATTGTGGAAGGCAAGGCGGGCGCGATTTCCGGCGAGAACCGCCGTGACGGCGCCAAGGAAGCTTTTGAAGCCGCGAATCTGAAGATTGTCGAAAGCCAGCCGGCGGACTGGGACCGCACCAAGGCTTATGATGTCGCTACAAACTATATTACCGCGCATCCGGACCTGAAAGCCATCTACTGCTGCAACGATACCATGGCTATGGGCGTGCAGGAGGCGGTCACCGCTTCCGGTAAGGACATCAAGGTCTGCGGTACGGACGGCAACAACGACGCCATCCAGTCTGTCGCGGACGGAAAACTGACAGCGACCGTAGCGCAGGACTCCGCCGCGATCGGCGCAAAAGGTCTTAACCTGATGATGGAAGCCGTACAGAAGAACGCTGAGCTTAAACCGGGAGCCGATGTGCCGACCTTTGGCATCGATGCGATCCTGATTACCAAGGACAACGCGTCTGAGCATCTTTCCAAGTAAGCCCACGGAAATATCCGACAATATCCGACTGCCGCCGCCCGCGCACGCAGCTGCGACGGACGGCGGCGTTTCAGACATTGCGAGCGGCAGACACTGCGCCGCAGGTACAGCGGGGTGTCTGCCCGGCTGACAATGTCTGAACAGAAACCGGAAATCTGAAAAACAAAAGGGGAGAACGCGATGGAACCGATTATCCAGATGAAAAACATTACCAAACGTTTTCCGGGCGTCGTGGCTCTGAACAATATCAATTTTGATGTTCGGCCCGGCGAAGTGCATGTGCTTCTCGGCGAGAATGGAGCCGGTAAGTCTACGCTGATGAAAATCCTCAGCGGTGCCTATACCCCGGATGAAGGCACCATCGTGATCGGCGACCAGGAATATCAGAAACTCACGCCGCGCCTGTCTGCCGAATATGGCATCAGCATCATTTATCAGGATCTCAGCGCCGTAAGCTGGCTCGATATCCGTGAAAATATTTTCATGGGACGCCTGCCGTCCAAAAAAGCAGGAGGCATTTCCGTGGTGGATTACGCACAGATTAACGCCCGTACCGCGGAACTGCTGGAGCGGGTGAACCTTGGCTCGCGGAAACCGACCACCAGCGTGGGTGACCTGAGCATCAGCGAAAAGCAGATGGTGGAAATCGCGAAAGCGATCGCTTTCGACGCAAAGATTATCGTAATGGACGAACCGACTTCCTCATTGACCGAGGATGAAGTCAAAAAACTGTTTACTATTATCCGTCAGCTGAAGTCCGAGGGCCGGGGCGTGGTCTTTATCTCGCACAAGCTGTCCGAAATCGCGGAAATCGGTGACCGGATCACCATCATGAAGGACGGTAGCCAGATGGGGACCTTTCCGGTCGCGGAGCTGACCACTGACGATATGATCCGGATGATGGTGGGACGCGAAATCAAAGGTACCTATCAGCATCCTCCCGAGGAGCATTATCAGTTTGGTGATGTCCTGTTTGAATGCAGGAATCTGACACGAAAAGATAACCGTGCCAGGGAAATTACATTTCAGCTGCACCGTGGGGAGATTCTGGGTTTTTCGGGCCTTGTGGGCGCGGGGCGCAGCGAAACAATGTGCGCCATTTATGGAGCGGCTCCAAAAACCTCCGGTGAGATTTGGCTGGAAGGCAGGCGCCTGCGGATCAGGAACCCCTACGAGGCACTGCGGAACGGGATCGGGATGCTGACGGAAAACCGCCGTGAAACAGGGTTTTTCCCCAATTTCAGCAACCAGCGCAACATTGCAATCGCATATCAGCTGAAGCATTCTCTGCTTGATGGAATATGGGGATTAACAAATGAAGCCGGAGAGAAAAAGATTGCCGAACGGCAGCGTGCCGACATTCAGATCAAGTGTGCGTCACTTCAGCAGCTGACCTCTCAGCTTTCGGGAGGAAACCAGCAGAAGGTGATTCTCGGGAAATGGATGGCGGCCGGGGTAAAGCTGCTTATCTTTGACGAGCCGACCAAGGGCATCGACGTCGGAACCAAAAGTGAGATTTACAAGCTGATGCGTGGTTTGGCGGATCAGGGCGTCGGGGTTATCGTGGTTTCCAGTGAAATGCCGGAGCTGCTGGGATTATGTGATCGGATCATCGTTATGGCGGAGGGAAGGATCACCGCGGAGTACGATGTTACGTCCGCGACAGAAGAAAAACTTGCCAAAGCCGCCACCGGCGAAATTGCATGATTGTGGAGGAAAACCAGATGAAAGAGATCGAAAAGAAAAAGTTTACCTTCGGGGACTATTGGGATAAATACAGCACGGTCACGATCCTTGCGGCGATGATTTTCGTCTTCGGCGCTTTGCAGCCGGCCAGTTTCCTTACGGGCGGCAACCTCGTCAAAATTATGGAGCAGAGTTCTATCACCATCCTGCTTGGTCTCGGCGAGTTCTTTGCCATCCTGCTGGGCGGCATTGACCTGAGCGTCAGCTCGATTATGGCTCTTTCCGGCGCGCTGACCGCGCAGCTGATGGTGAACGCCGGTATGCAGCCGGTTGTGGCGGTCCTGCTGGGCGTTGTGGTGTTTGGCCTGGCGATGGGCATCGCCAACGGCGTGCTGGTCACTGCGACCGGACTGCCTCCGTTTATCATCACGCTCGGCACTCAGGCGATTCTGCGCAGCCTGGTGTACATCGTGACCGATGCCCGCGCTGTTTCCGGGCTGCCGGCATCTTTCTCAAGAATAGCGGGTGGAAAGCTGTTTGGCATGGTTCCTGTGCCGATTATCGATGCGCTGGTCACTGCGGTTATTCTGGCGATCTTCACCAGAAAAACCCAGTGCGGCCGCAATCTTTATGCGCTGGGAGGGAATCCGCAATCCGCCTGGTACGCCGGTATCACCGTCAAAAAGCACACGATTATTGCGTTTGCAATTTCCGGTCTGTGCGCATCGCTCGCCGGCATGGTGAACATTGCGCGTCTGGCTGCGGCGGAACCCAATGCCGGGACCGGGTACGAAACTTATGCGATCGAAGCGGTCATCATCGGCGGCGCGTCGTTTTTCGGGGGCGTCGGCGAGATTCCCAAGGTGGTAGTCGGCGGTTTGATTATCGGCGTTATCAACAACGGCCTGAACATGGTTGGTGTTTCAAGCTACTACCAGCAGCTTGCCATGGGGTGCCTGCTGATCATAGCGGTTACACTGGACCGTTTCTTCGGTGCCAGCCGCAAGAGCTGACCCCGCAATACCTGCATCTTATTTCATTATGCCGGAGGAAATACTTATGAAACCTGAATTTTCTGTCAGTCTGATGTGTATGGACCTTTTGGATATTCGTCACCAGATCGAGATCCTTGACCAGTTTACGGATGGCTATCACATCGACATTATGGACGGTCATTACTGCAAAAACATAACACTCAGCCCGGATTTTATTCGTGTCTGCGGTCAGGTGGCAAAGAAACCGATGGACGTACACCTGATGACCACGGACCCAAACGACTGGATTGACCTCTGCGCCGAAGCGGGGGCCGCGCTGATCAGCCCCCATGCGGAGACGATCAACACCGACTGCTTCCGTACCCTGAATCACATTTGCGACGTTGGGTGCAAGGTGGGGATTACCCTGAATCCGGCAACGCCGCTCCAGTACTGTAAACATTATCTCGACCGTGTGGATGTGCTGACACTGATGACGGTGGACGTGGGGTTCGCCGGGCAGCCCTTTATTACCGAGATGGTCGGCAAGATCGAAGAAGCCAAGCGTCTGCGCGAAGAGAACGGATGGCATTATAAAATTATGGTCGACGGGTCCTGCAACCGAAAGACCTTTGGGCGCCTTTATCGGGCGGGTACCGATGTGTTTATCCTGGGATCGTCCGGGCTGTTCAGTCTGGACGATAACCTGCAGACTGCCTTCTCCAAGATGAAGGCGCAATTTGAGGAAGAAACCGGCGTCCGGCTGTGAACGGGGGAGCTGAGAGTGAATGTAGACAAAAGTTATATTTTAGGCATTGATATTGGCGGGACAAACATGCGCTTTGGCCTTGTGGATCCGGAAAACAGGATGGAGGAATTCAAGCGGATCAGCACGCGGGACGCATTTCCGGACGGATGCGATCCCGCGGAGAGGCTGGGGCGGTTCATCCGCGGCTACTGTGAGAGAAATGCCGGCGGAAAAATGCCGCAGGCTGTGTCGATCGGGTTTCCCTCCACCATAAACCGCGCACGTACCGTTGTGGTGCAGACACCGAATATTCCCTGTATTCCGGATAATTTTCACGTTGTAGGAGAGCTCGAAAAAGAGCTTGGGATTCCGGTTTTTATCAACCGCGATGTTAACAATCTGCTGCTGTTCGATCTGGAAGACCTCGGTGTGGAGGCACGGGAATGCGTAGCGGCGATTTACTTTGGAACCGGTATCGGAAATGCGATTATGGTGGATGGAAAAATTCTGCTGGGCCACAATGGGGCCGCCGCCGAGCTTGGGCATATGCCCGTATACGGCAATACCCGCCAGTGTATGTGCGGCAACATAAGCTGTCTGGAAACGGTGGTTTCCGGTATTGCGCTGGAACGGATTCAATCTGAAAGTTTTCCCCGGACGCCGATTCCGTTCTTGTTTCAGCAGCACGCCGATACCCCCGAACTGCGCACATTCGTGGAAGGTATGGGGCAAACGGTGGCTGCGGAAGTGAATCTTTTTGACCCGGACTGCATGATTCTGGGGGGAGGACTTCTTCAGATGGACGGTTTCCCAGAGAAGGCTCTCTTTCAGGCAGTACACCGCTATACCCGCAAGCCGTATCCCGAACGGACGCTTGACCTGCGCTATTCCCGCCCTAACCAGGAGAACGGGACGGTGGGCGCTGCAATTTATGCGCGCAGGCGGCTGGCGGAATCCAGTTACCTGTAAGCGGTCGGCAGTGTGCCCTTTCAGGAACAGGGGTTCGTTTGGCAGGCTGCGCTGGAAAATACAGGTTTTCTTTTTGTGGGAACTAAACTGTGGTGGTGGAAAGGAAAGAATCGATATGAAATTGGCAATTGGTAACGACCATGTAGCTGTGGAAATGAAAAAAGAGATCAAAGCTTATCTGGAGCAAAAGGGAATGGAAGTGATCGATGTCGGAACAGACAGCACCGACCGTTTCCATTATCCGATCAGCGGGTATAAGGTGGGAAAACTGGTGGCATCCGGTGAAGTGGATGGCGGTGTTCTGATCTGCGGTACCGGTGTCGGCATTTCGCTTGCAGCGAATAAGGTGAAGGGAATCCGTGCCTGCGTCTGCAGCGAACCGTATTCGGCAAGGCTTTCCAAGCAGCACAACAATTCCAATATCATCGCATTCGGCGCCCGTGTGATCGGTATTGAAACGGCGAAAATGATTGTGGACGAATGGCTCGCCGCGAAATATGAGGGCGGCCGTCATCAGATTCGCATTGACATGATATCAGAGATTGAAAATACCGGTTCTTTAGCGGCCGCGAAGGAAAAATAGGCGATAACCTAAACGCGGGGTACGGAACGGTCCATAGAAACAAACAGCGGCAGAAAACCGTTTTCCCATTCGGAAGGGACGGTTCTCTGTCGCTTATTCTTTAATATTACGGGTGCCTGTTGTTTTGAATATTTTTTTATTCGAGTTTAGTGGCTGTAAATCATTCTTTGACTCCGGCTTAGAGGAGGCTTTGTCTATTATTTAGAATTCAATTTTTCTGCTGATATAGTTTACCAGCTCGGAAATGGCGATGCGCTCCTGCTGCATGGTGTCGCGGTCGCGCACAGTCACGCAGCCGTCCGTTTCGCTGTCGAAGTCATAGGTGATGCAGAACGGGGTGCCGATTTCGTCCTGGCGGCGGTAACGCTTGCCGATGGAACCGGCGTCGTCGTAGTCCACCATGAAGTGCTTACAAAGGTCTGCGCTGATTTCCTGCGCTTTTTCGTTCAGCTTCTTGGAAAGCGGAAGAATGGCGGCCTTATAGGGAGCCAGCGCGGGGTGCAGCCGCATGACGACTCTGGTGTCCTTTTCATCCAGCTTTTCCTCGTCGTAGGCGTCGCACAGGAAGGCGAGCGCAACGCGGTCGGCGCCGAGGGAAGGCTCGACAACGTACGGGACATACCGCTCGTTTGTCTCGGGGTCAAAGTACTCAAGACTCTTGCCGGAATGGTTCTGGTGCTGCGTCAGGTCGTAATTGGTGCGGTCGGCAATGCCCCAGAGCTCGCCCCAGCCGAACGGGAACAGGTATTCAATGTCGGTGGTCGCCTTGGAGTAGAAGGACAGCTCCTCCTGCTCATGGTCGCGCAGGCGCATGTTTCCTTCCGTCATGCCCAGATTGAGCAGCCATTTTTTGCAGTAATCTTTCCAGTAGTAGAACCAGTCGAGGTCGGTGTCCGGCTTGCAGAAGAATTCAAGCTCCATCTGCTCGAATTCACGCGTGCGGAACGTAAAGTTGCCCGGCGTGATCTCGTTGCGGAAGCTTTTGCCGATCTGTGCGACACCGAAGGGTACTTTGCGGCGGGTGGTGCGCTGAATGTTGGCAAAGTTGACAAAAATGCCCTGCGCGGTTTCCGGCCGGAGGAAGATTTCGTTTTTGGCGTCCTCCGTTACCCCCTGAAAGGTTTTGAACATCAGGTTGAACTTGCGGATGTCGGTGAAATTGGAAGAGCCGCATTCCGGGCATTTGATATTGTTGTTTTTGATATAGTCGCTCATCTGGTCAAAGGTCATGCCATTGGGGTCGCCACCGGCGTCCTCAATCAGTTTGTCCGCGCGGTGGCGGGTTTTGCAGTCGCGGCAGTCCATCAGCGGATCGGAAAAGCCGCCCACATGGCCGGAAGCCACCCAGACCTGCGGATTCATCAGGATCGCGGTGTCCAGCCCTACGTTGTACCGGCTTTCCTGCACGAATTTTTTCAGCCACGCGCGTTTGACGTTGTTCTTGAACTCAACGCCCAGCGGGCCGTAGTCCCAGGTGTTCGACAGGCCACCGTAGATTTCGCTGCCGGAGTAAACAAACCCCCGGTTTTTGCACAGAGCGACAATTTTGTCCATTGTTTTTTCAGTTGCCAACATGTTTAACTTCCTCCATAATCAGGGGCGCTGGCTGCGCTCCATTATTTTTTAAAGATAATCATCTTGCTCAGCACATAATTCATGATCACCACGATGACGTTCATAATGATCTTTGCCAGCCAGTCGTTCCAGGCCAGCACGTTCACCATGAGCAGCATCCCCAGCGAATCCACGCCGAGCGACAGAAGGCGGGCGCCTACGAAGGTGGAAAGCTCCCTCCAGAACAGCTTTGCCGCGAAGCTTTTGCTGCGGAATACAAAGAGCTTGTTGGTAATAAACGCAAAAGCCACGGAAAGGACCCAGGCGATCGTGTTTGCCGTCAGCACATCCCACTGCGCGTTCCAATGAATGACCGGGCGCAGAAGGCCGTAGCTCACTACGTTGACGGCTGTGGTAAGAACACCGAAAATAAGGTAGGAGATCATTTCCGGCGTTGTCAGAAAGCGCCACAGCTTTTTCAGCTTGTCCAAAGGTATCACCGCCATTACTGAGTATTCCTATAGTTTACCATTGAACGGCACGGCTTTCAAGTACTAATCGGCCGGTTTATCGAAATGAAACGGGGAGGCGCCGTCCAGCCATCCGTGTTCCTTCCAGTAGCGTTTGTCCAGCTGGTTGCCCTCGCGGTCCTTCTGCAGCTGTTTGCTGATAAAATACATCAACCGGGTCTGCAGATAGGGCGGTCCGTCCTTTTTTCCGGCGACGGCCCTGTAGAATCCGGCCGCGTCCGCTTGAAGCCGGTTTTCAAATTTTTTCCGCCTTTTCGCCGGCATTTCGTCCCAGCTCAGGCTGTACATGGCAAAGCCCCTTTGATATACCCGGTTAACGCCCCAGTATTTCAGGCTTTTTGCGATCACGCCCATCGCGGAACGCGTTCCGGCGCCCGCGGTCGTGGACAGAATAAACGCCTTCTTATGGAACATCTCCGGACGGGGACGGTGCGGCAGGAAGAGAAAGCCGAAATGGTCGAGAAAGGACTTCATGGCGCCGCTCAGGGAGAGCACGTAGACGGGCGAATTGAAAACCAGACCGTCGGCTTCCAGCATCGCCTGAAGGATCGGCTGCACGTATCCGGCGTGCGGACAGGTCAGTTCATCCCTCAGAAAGCAGTTGTAGCAGCCCTTGCAGAAGTCGGGCAGATCCTTCGGCAAAAAAAATTCCCGCACGTCGATTTCTCCATGCTCCCTCATTGCCTGTAAAAATTTCTGCGTCGCCGTGTAGCTGTTGCCTTTTCTGGGGCTGCCGTGTATGACTGTGATTTTCATAAGAAGTCTCCTTTGCGGCTTTCAGGCCGGTGGTACCGGAGTTTCAATCTCTGTGATATCCACTATAACGGGCGGAAAGCGGGCTGTCAAGGCAAATTGCGTAAACAAATCCCCGCCGGGGCGGAAAGATTATCCATGGAAAAAACAGGCGGAAAAACCCCCTGCGGAACACAGGATTCCGCAGGGGGCCTGCAGGCTGTCGATAAAGCCGCGCCTGACAAAGGAATGAATTACTGCAGCTTCGCGAGCTCCACCGCGAGGTTCGCGCCGACGACGGCGTTGTTGTAAATTAGCTGGATATTGGAATCCAGGCTGTCGCCGCCGGTGATTTCCTTGATTTTGGCGAGCAGGTAAGGGGTGGTTTCCTTGCCCTTGACGCCTTCGCGCGCGGCATCCGCCAAAGCCTCGTCGATTGCCTTGTCGATCACCGCTTTGTCCATCTGGTACTGCTCGGGAATCGGGTTCGCGATCACCAGACCGCCGTTGATGCCCATTTCCCATTTGACCTTGACCGCCTGTGCCAGCTCCTTTTCGGAGTCGACGCGGTAGTCTACCTTGAATCCGCTCTTTCTGGTGTAGAAGGCGGGCAGCTCCTCCGTACCGAAGCCGACAACGGGCACGCCGCGGGTTTCCAGATATTCCAGCGTCAGCTTCAGGTCGAGAATGGACTTTGCGCCCGCGCAGACGACCGCGACGTTGGTCCTTGCAAGCTCCTCAAGGTCGGCGGAAATGTCGAAGGTTTCCGGTGCGCCGCGGTGTACGCCGCCGATGCCGCCGGTGACAAAGACCCTGATGCCCGCCAGCGCCGCCAGAATCATGGTGGTCGCCACCGTGGCGGCGCCGTCCGCCTTTTTGGCAATGACGAAGGGGATATCCCTTCTGCTGGTCTTGATGACGTTTTTCGCCGTGCCCAAGTGTTCCAGCTCGCCGTCGGTCAGGCCGATTTTGATCTTTCCGCCGATGATCGCGATGGTGGCAGGCTCCGCGCCGTGCTCACGGACGATTT
Source organism: Caproiciproducens lactatisolvens (assembly GCF_052443335.1). Classification (NCBI taxonomy): domain Bacteria; kingdom Bacillati; phylum Bacillota; class Clostridia; order Eubacteriales; family Acutalibacteraceae; genus Caproiciproducens; species Caproiciproducens lactatisolvens. The sequence goes on from NZ_CP195750.1 coordinate 410,714, forward strand.
TTTCCACATTGCGCGCCGTTTCCACATTCTGCGGGTAGGGCATGCCGTGGGAAATGATGGTGGATTCCAGAGCGACGATGGGCTTTCCGGCATCCAGAGCCTTCTGTACGCCGGGATTGATTTCAAGATAGTCTTTTAACATGGTACGTTTCCTCCATAAGCTTTTGAATATTTTTGACGGACATATCCGGGTTGATCGTGTTTTCATGGCGAAGCGCGAGCTTGGAAGCCGCCGCCGAGAAGCGGATGGTTTCCTCCGGACTCATTTTGTTCAGGCTGCCGTAAACCAGCCCGGCCATAAACGCGTCCCCCGCGCCGGTCGCGTTCACCACCTTCGCCTTTTCCGTTTCCAGAATGAATTCGTTTTTTTCATCGCGGTAATAGGTCCCCCTGCCGCCGAGCGAAATCACCGCGTGCCTGACGCCCTGTTTCAGAAAGAATTCTCCCGACCGGCGCAGGCTGCCCTCGTCCGTGATTTTGATTCCGGTGAGCTTTTCCGATTCCAACCGGTTCGGCTTGATCGTGTGCAGGCGGCCCAGAATGTTTTTCACCTTGACCGCTTTCGCGGTGGAAACCGTGTCCAGGTAGAAGTCCATTTCCGGGAACTCCTGTGTCAGGAAAACGAGGGTCTTTTCCGGCAGGTTCGTGTCAATCACACAAAGCCGCGCACGCTTGATCAGCTGCCTGCGGTTTTCAATAAATTCGGGGGTGATCTTTTCCAGCACGTGCATCTGGGCGATCGCGACCTTCATGTCGCCTTCCTCGTCGAGAATGGAAAGGTAAATGGAAGTGGGGGATTCGTCCGATATCAGCGAATGCTTCATATCCATTCCGCAGCTCCCGGCGGCTTCCAGCAGCCCCCGGCCGTAATCGTCGTTGCCGACCGCGGTGATCAGCCGGGCGGCGATTCCCAGCCTGCTGATGTTCTCGGCAATATTCCTGCCGACGCCCCCGTGCGAAATCTTCACGCTGCCGGGATTGGAGTCGTTCATGACCAGCTGTTCGCCGGGGAAGCCCTGAATGTCGATATTTGCCCCGCCGACGACACAGACATACGGCTCGTCGTCTAAAAGATAGCATTTCCCTTTGATCACGCCCTTCTTCATCAGGTTGGTGATGTGTACCGCGACGGAAGAACGCGTAATGGAAAGCTTTTCCGACAGCTCGTTCTGCGTAATCATCGGATTTTTCCGGATCAGTTCAATGATTTCCTGTTCCCTGTTTGTCAAAAGGTCCCCTCCTTTTTACAGCCGTCTTATCATAGGTTATAGCATTTCCAGTTGATTTTGAAATAAGGTTGTGTTGTCTCGCAAACTGAAATGGAATTGCTGTAAGGATACTGTAAAAATTATATAATCAATTGTTTATATAATAAGCACATGATTATAATATCACGGTTCTTCTTCGTTTGCAACAAAAAAATTTCCCGCCATAGTTTTTCACTGTGACGGGAAATTATGATTCGGGAGTATCACTTGCCCCGCAATTTCGCGGAAGGACGTGGCTCCCTCTTTGAGGGAGGCAGGGGATTATGCTTTTCCTGCGCTGCCGCAGACCCGGATTTTTGCTTTTACCAGTTCCTTTACGGCAAGGCGGGCGGGGCCCATGTATTTTTTCGGGTCAAAGTCGTTCGGGTGCTCCGCCATGTGCGCTTTGACCGCGTCGGTAAACGCGATGCGCAGCTCGGTGGCGAAGTTGATCTTGGACATGCCCTTTTCCACGCCTTCGCGCAGCGCGTCGTCGGAAAGGCCGGAAGCGCCGTGCATGACCAGCGGGATGGAGACCACTTTCCGGATCAGGGTGGCGCGGTTGAAGTCGAGCACCGGCTTTTTGGCGTAGATGCCGTGAGCGGTTCCGATGGCGACGGCCAGAGAGGAAATCCCGGTGCGGTTCACGAAGTCCGCAGCCTGGCGGGGGTCGGTGTACTGGTCCTCGTCGCTCTCGGTGTCGTCTTCCTTGCCGCCGATTTTTCCCAGCTCGGATTCGACGGGAATGCCGAAATTATCCGCGTAATCGCGCACCTTCTGTGTGACGCGGACATTTTCCTCGTAGGGAAGGGCGGAGCCGTCGATCATGACGGAGGTGTAGCCGCTGTCAATGCATTCCTTCGCCAGCTCAAAGCTCGCGCCGTGGTCGAGATGAATGGCCACCGGCACGCTGACGGACTCGGCGGCCGCCTTCGCCAGCTGTGCGAAATAGGCGGGCGGAAAATATTTTAAGGTCGAGGATGTCGTCTGAATGATGACGGGGGCTTTCAGTTCTTCCGCGGCGTTGACAATGGCCCAGACCATTTCGGCGTTTTCCGCGTTGAAAGCGCCCACCGCGTATCCGCCGTCTCTGGCGTCGTTGAGCATTTTTTTGGTAGTTACCAGCATAATTCGCTTGCCTCCTGTTATTTCAGTGTGATATAAGCGTTCAGCCCGGTCGGTGCGTCGGGGTTTCCTCCGGCGGCAAGGGCCTTGGTCAGGGCGATCATCTGCATGGTGTAGATGAACGGAATGCCGTATGCTTCAAAGCGGCTGATGCCGCTGACGGAGATATGAAGGTCGGAGCCGTAAACGTTGGCCTGTTCGGAACCGAAGGTGACCACGGTTCCGTTGTGCTTTTTCACGTCGTCGATCATGTCGCGCTGATAGGCGCTTTCGTTGGGCTGTACGGCAAAAATGGTGAGGGTTTTGGGACCGTTGAGCACCTTGGGGCCGTGACGGTAGTCGAGCATATTGAAGTATTTTCCGCTGATGAGCGCGATTTCGGTAAAGGCGAGCGCGCCTTCCTCCGCAAGGCCGCAGAGCACGCCGTCGGCAAGGACGATCACGTCGGTGAAATCCTTCTTTCCAATGGTTTCCAGCTCGGCGCGGTATTTCTCCATATGGTCTTTGTTCTGGTCGATCGCGGTTTTGACGGCGGCTTTCAGTTCCCCGTCGCCGTAGCAGATCGCGTTGATCAGCAGGCTGGCGGTATACAGGTTGGTGACGGAACGGGTCTGGCAGACGCTGTTGTCGTAAGCCCACGGAAGCACGACGGTCAAGTCGGAAAGCTCCTCAAGGGCGCTCTTTTCCTTCATGGTGATCGATACGATTTTGACATTGGCGGCCTTTTTCATGTGCTCGACCGCACGGACGATCTCCGTGGTCGTGCCGGAGCGGGACAGGACCAGCACGATGCTGTTTTCGATGGTGTGAAGGTAGGTGTCGGGATTGACAAGGTAATCGCCGCCCGCAAGCGCGACGGCGGAGGTGTCCGGACGGGTCACAAACAGGCGCTCGTTGCTCTTGGACAGCATGTAGCTGGAGCCGCAGCCGAGAAATACGAATTTGCGCTGCGCGTTTTCACGGAAGAAATTCCGGATTTCGTCTTCCTGCCTGAGTACCTGCGCATAGGTTTTATCAAGGGCGTCCTTGGTCGCCATGATTTCCTGTTCTGTTAAATACATCTTTTTTACCTCACTGTCTGTTTTTTATTTTTTGGGCAACCGACGGAAAATCCGCCGGGTTGAACTTGAAGAAGCACAGGAGCACCGCTCCCGTGACCGGGGAAAGCTGCGGTTTGACCAGCCGGCCGCCGAGCGCGTGAATCTGCTCCCCGAAAGGCTTTAGAATCAGGTCTCCGGCCTTGAACAGCCCGCCGGAGTAGGAAATGGGGAACCCGGGTTCAAAATGCAGCTGGTTCACCACGCCCCTGACAATCAGTCCCAGCTCCGCGGCGGCGGCGCGGTAGGCTTCGATTGCCTGCGGGTCGCCCCTGACGGCCGCCTTTTCCAGAAGAATCTGCAGGCTGGCCACCTTTTCCCGGTACGGAAAATACTCTTTTACCATCAGGTCGATCAGCTCGAAATCGTCGGACAGGCGGAATTCTTCGCGGATAATATCGTACAGCGGCCCTCTGGGCAGCCGGTGGTCGGCTTCCTTGGAGAAAAGCTCCAGCGTTTTTCTTCCGGTCCAGTAGCAGGAGCCCTCGTCGGAGAAAAACTCCGCCCATCCGCCGGAACGCGCGGTTTTTCCGCTGCCGTCCTCGCCGAACGCGATGGAGCCCGTTCCCGCCACGACGTTGATCCCCTCTTCACACGCGAGCGAACCGGCCCAGCCGACCTCCACGTCGTTTGTCACGTAGATCTGCACGCCGGGGAAGCACGCGCAAATCCGTTCCTTCAGCTGCGGGTCCATCACGGCGTTTTCCCCCACACACGGCAGCCCCATGCTGATGGCCGCCACGTCGCCGAGCGAAACGTTTCCCTTCTGAAGGCATTGTTCCACGCCTGTCTTTATCCTTTCCACAACAAGATCGATTCCATACATCAGGTAGGAGGAACCGGCGGTAAGATGCTCCGCGATCGGTTCACCGTCCCCGCTGCAGAGGGAAAACGCGGTTTTGGTTCCGCCGCCGTCGACGCCGATATAATATTTCATGAATGCACCCTCTTTACAAAAACTTGTTATAACATTATAATAAGATTATCGAAAGGGATTGTCAATATACAAAATAGATAAATGAGGAAGTGAGAACATGTTGGATGAAAACAGCGCGATTCCTCTTTACCGCCAGCTTCAGAATATTTTTCAGAACAATATTGAAAGCGGCGTGTGGCCTGCGGAGGAAAAGCTTCCTACCGAATCCGAGCTTTGCCGGCAGTACGGGGTCAGCCGCATGACGGTCAGGCTGGCGCTGGAGGGACTGAAAACACAGGGGCTGATTTACCGCAAGCAGGGAAAGGGCTCCTATATCCTTCAGCCAAAGGTGGAGCAGGAGCTGTCGTCCTTCTACAGCTTCGGAAATAATATGCCCGATCACGGCCATACCATTACCAATCAGCTGATTTCTTTTGAAAGGCTTGCCTATGCCGTCGCGGCGGAAGCGCTCCGCCTTCCGGAAAAGGAAGAGCTTTTCTGCGTACAGCGGCTGCGCTGTGCGGACAATACGCCGTTTGCGTTGGAGAAATCGTATATTCCCTGCAAAATCTGCCCGGATCTTACCGGCGGCATTGTCATTGAAAAGGGTTTGTACAATTCGCTGCATCTTCTGGAGGGGATTACGCCGAATACCGCAAAGGAATCCTTTGAAGCGGTACTGGTGAACAAAAGCCAGGCGGAAGCGCTGAAAACAGCCGCAAACCAGCCCGCGCTTCATCTGGAACGGGTTACCAGCGCCGGCGGCGTCCTTGTGGAGTACTGCGACAGCATCGTCCGCGGCGACCGGCTGAAATACAATATCGTTCTGCGATAAAGCAATAGGAGAGAACAGCATGATTACTACCGTTACACTCAACACAGCAATCGACCAGTTATACAAAATGGACTCCTGCCGTACCGGAAGCGTCAACCGGGTAAAAAGCTGCATCAAAACAGCCGGGGGCAAGGGCGTCAATGTGGCGAGGGTCGCTTCCCTCGCGGGGGAAAAGGTGTTGGCCGCGGGCATTGTCGGCGGCTTTCACGGCGCTTATTTCAGGTCCCTGCTTGCGCAGGACGGAATCGAGGGCTGTTTTACCGATTCCGGGGCCGAAACCCGCTGCTGCATCAATGTCAGGGACGAATCCACGGGCGAGCATACGGAATTTCTGGAGCCCGGCGCGCGGCTTACGGAAAGCGCGCTGGAAGATTTTTACCGGGCCTATTTGCAGTGCGTGGAAACAAGCGATGTGATCACGATTTCCGGCAGCGTTCCGGCCGGGACCCCCGCCGGTTACTACGGCAAGCTGATCGCGGCCGCGAAGAGCGCGGGGAAGCGCGTGATTCTGGACACCAGCGGGGCCGCGCTCCGGGAAAGCATCGCGGCAAAACCGACGATGATCAAGCCCAACGCGGACGAAATCCGCCAGTTGACGGGAATCGCCGCTGCCTCTCGCGGAGAACTGATCGAAGCGGCGAAAAAGCTCCATGACGGCGGAATCGAGCTAATTGTGATCTCCTTGGGCGGGGACGGGGCGCTGGTCGTGTCGGACGAGGGCGTTTTTCAGGGCGTATGCCCCAAAATCGAGGTGGTCAACACCGTGGGCTGCGGCGACAGCATGGTCGCGGGCTTTGCCGTCGGGATGGTGCGGAATGCTCCTCTCGAGGAGACCATCCGCTTTGCGCTGTCCGTCGCTTCGGCCAATGCGCTGCATGAAAAAACCGGCTGCTTCCGTGAGGACGACCTGAAACGGCTTCTGTCCGGCACGGTGGTAAACCGGCTTTAATCTGAAATTATTCGCCGAATTTGGAATCGATCAGCGCGACCAAGGTATCGACGGCTTTTCCTTCGTCTTCGCCTTCTGCGGTAATCTCGACCTTCATCCCCTGGCTCAGGCTGAGCGCCAGAATCAGGATAATGGATTTCGCGCTTGCGGATTCACCGTCTTCCAGACTTTTGATCGTGATCTTCGATTTGAATTGGGAAGCGCACTTCACAAAGTCGGAAGCGGGGCGGGCGTGCAGGCCGGTCTTATTGTTAATGGTTGTTTTTTTGGAATACATGGCGGATGCCTCCTTGTTACTTATGAAAATGGTTGTTTTTTTGTTTCAGTGACAGCAGGGAACAGTGTTCAGGAAAGGATGTCCTTCAAAGCGTCGTTCAGGTACTGTTCCACTTCCTTTGCGGTGGAAAGAGAAAGCACTTTTGCCGCGATTTCTTCCGCCTTTTTCATCGGCAGCTCGTTGATCAGCTTTCTGGTCTGCGCGACGGAGGAAATGCTCATGCTCAGCTTGCGCACGCCCAGCCCCATCAGCACCGCGGCGCCGAGGCGGTCGCCTCCCAGCTCGCCGCAGACGCAGACGGGCTTGCCGTTTTCAATGAAGCTTTTCGCGGCGGTGTGGATCAGGCGGAAAAGAGCCGGGTTGTAGCTCTGATAATACTGGCTGACGGCGGGGTTCAGCCGGTCGACGGCCATGGTGTACTGGCACAGGTCGTTGGTTCCGACGCTGGCGAAGTCGACTTCCTTCGCCGCAAAATCCGCCAGAAGCGCGATAGAGGGGATTTCAATCATAATCCCCAGCTTTACTTCGGGGGAAAACGCGATTCCTTCGCCGGTCAGTTCCTCCTTTACTTCGGAAACAGCCTGCTTGGCGCGGCGGATGTCGTCCATGCTGGCGACCATGGGGAACATGATCCACAGATTGCCGTAAACGGAAGCGCGGAAAGCGGCGCGGAGCTGCGTGCGGAAAATATCGGGCCTGTCAAAGCAGAGCCGCAGGGCGCGGTTGCCCAGAAACGGGTTTTCCTCGTGCGGAAGGTTCAGACAGTCGAGTTTTTTGTCTCCGCCGACATCCAGCGTGCGCAGCGTTACGGGGCGGTCGCCGAATTTAGTGAGAACCTCGCGGTAAATGGCAAACTGCTCTTCTTCGGTGGGCAGGCTGTCCCTGCCCAGGTACAGGAATTCCGTGCGGAACAGGCCGACGCCGTCGGTGCATTTGGCCCCTTCCAGCGACTGCTCGCTGACGGAGGCCAGATTCAGTTCGATATCCACCCGCACCCCGTCCGGAGTGACGGCTTCTTTCTCCATATACGTGTTGATCCGGGCCTGCTGTGCAAGAAACCGGCGGCGCTTTTCGGCGCAGTCGGCAAGCTGCTCCGCCGTCGGCCCGCTGATCACCTGACCGGCCAGCGCGTCGGCAATCACGGTCTCCCCCTGGGAAAAGTGGTCCGTCGCGTTCTCCACGCCCAGAATGGCGGGGATTCCGTAGCTTCTGGCGATAATGGCCGAATGGGACGTGCTTCCGCCGATCTCCGTGACAATGGCCAGCACGTTTTTCCGGTCCAGGGTAGCCGTGTCGGACGGGAGCAGGTCGTGGACGACGATGACCGCGGGAGCGGGGAGAGAGGACAGGTTCTTCTCCGGTACGCCGTTCCAGACGCGGATCAGGCGCGTTTTTACGTCCCGGATGTCCGACGCGCGCTCCTTGATGAGCGGGTCGGGGGATTTCCCGAGAATCCGCGCGTATTTTTCAAAGACTTCGGCAATCGCCCTGTCCGGCGAGTAACGGCCGCTTTCGATCAGCTCGCGGATATCGCCGTCCATGGCCTCGTCAAACAGAATATCGATATGCGCGGTGAAAATTTTCGCTTTTTCGGGGTCGGCGGTTTGCAGGCGGGTACGGATGGCTTTGAGCTCCGTTTCCGCGTTTTTCCGCGCGGCCTCATATTTGTTTAACGCCTCCGCGGCCGCGCCTTCTTCGAGCGGCGCTTCGCTGACGGCGGCGGTAAAAGGCTGGTAAAGAAAAACGGGACCTGCCGCAATTCCTCTTGAAACGGGATTGCCGTGATAAATCATATGGTTTGTGCCTCCTTAAAAACATGCCGGAAAGGTTCGGCTATATCCCGTCTCCCGCAGGGGTTTGCTGCAGCTTTGGTTTCCTTTTGAACTGCCTGATGCCGACCGCACCCATTTCCATTGCGCCCTGAACGGTTTCTTCCATCGTTTCTTTCTCTTCCAGCAGGACGGAAGTCAGCATGGGCATATTCAGACCGGAAATGACTTCGATTTCTTTGTCCGGGAATTCGCTTTTGAGGGTAACGGCGGTTTTGAAGGGAGATCCGCCGGCCAGGTCCACCAGAACCAGAATCTGGTCGCCGAGCGCTTTCATCGCCTGCCTGAGCTTATCGGAGAGCGTGTCGACATTGTCCGATTCCACAAAATCCACGCCCAGATATTTATCCCTCGGTCCAACAATCAGCCTGGACGCGCTCATCATTCCGGTGGCAAAGCTGCCGTGTCCGGTTATCAATACTCCGATCATCGTTCTATATTACTCCTTTTATAAGCAATCTATACTGCAGGCAGTTTCGTACGGCGCGGCGTTCCCGGCTGGAACGGGGCCGCAATGGGATTTCCCAAAAACTGCCTGGTTTCTTCTAAGGTGTAAGGAAGTCCGCCTACAGGATTTCCGAAGCGGCGTCCCGGTCCAGAACCACGACCCCGTTTTTCGTAAGCTGCAGGACCGTGCCCGGCAGCGTCGGCGTCGGCTTGGAGAGGCAAACCTTTTTTACGATTTCCGCCTTGGCTTTTCCGCCCGCCTGCAAAACGACCTGCTTTGCGTCCAGAATGTGGCGGATTCCCAGAGTAACCCCTCTGGACAGCGGGACAGGCTTTGAAAAATATTTTTGCCCTACCTTTTGGGTGACAGGGTCGAGGGCGACGACTTTGGCGCAGCTCTCAAAGGAAGAACCCGGCTCGTTCAGGGCCAGATGGCCGTTCATTCCCAATCCCAAAAGCATAAAATCAATTCCGCTGCGTTCAAAAATAAACCGATCGATTTTTTTACATTCTTCTTCCATGTCTTTCGCGTGAATATCAAATAAACGAATCTTCGACTTTTCAATATGAAGCGGCGCGTAAAAATTCCGGAACAGAAACGAGGTGCAGTTTTCCGATTCGTCTTCCAAATCCAGCCACTCGTCCAGCTCCACAAATTCCGCCCTGCTGAAGTCCGCTTCGCCGGAATCCGAGCGCTCCTTCAGAATCTGATAGGTCCGGACCGCGGTGTTTCCCGCAGCCAAGCACAGCAGCAAATCCGGCTTCGCTTTCACGGCCTCGCAAAGAAAGTCCGCGCAGCGCTGCGACATCGCCTCAAAGTCATCACAAATGATTGTTTTGGGAGAGCTGCCCGTATTTTCGTTATGAAGGGAAGAGGTTCCTTCCCTGTTTTTCTGTAAATTCATCGCTGAATCCTCCGATAGGAAGTCGTTGGCTCCGCCCGTTTACAGGGGCCGGTCGGCTCCCGCAACAGCTTCGGCAAACCATGATAGTGAAATGGGGTACAGAGAACTGTACCCCCGACACTTTTCGAAATTAAAGGATACCCAGGAAGGAAAGAAGAATCGCAAGAACGAAGGTGGCCGCAATCAGCACAACCGGGCTCATTTGCTTCTTCTTCAGGAAGAAATACATCAGTAAAGTATAGGCGAAGGGCAGTATGTTCGGGAAAATTTTGTCAAGAAAATCCTCTTGAACGGATACCGTTTTTGAGGCGTTGACCACAATCTCCGGCAGAAGGGAAATGTGCACATAAGATGCAATCAGTCCGCCGATCACGGTGACGCCCAGAATGGTGGCGACCTTGGAGATGATTCCCGAATATTCCCTCAGCGTGTCGACAGCCTTCAGGCCCAGGTTGTAGCCGGCGTGCGTCCACGCGAGACGGAGAATAAAGATGGTCAGGTAAACCGCGAAAAACAGCAGCGGGCCGACGATGCTTCCGCTCATCGCCATGGAAGAGGTAATCCCCGCGATGATGGGCAGAAGGGTGAACCAGAAGATCGCGTCGCCGATACCGGCGAGCGGTGCGAACAGGGCGACCTTCAGGCCTTTGATGGTGCTTCTGTTTTCTTTGGCTTCTTCCAGGGAAATCAACAGGCCCATCAGGAAACCGACAAGGTTCGGGTGCGTGTTGATGAACTCAAGGTTATCCGTCATTGCTTCGGACAGGCCCTGCTTGTCGTTCTTGTAGATTTTCTTCAGACATTCCATCTGCGCCAGCAAAAAGCCGCCGCTCTGCATTCTTTCATAGTTGAAGCTGGCCTGCAGCAGGGAAGAGCGCCAACCGAGCTTGGTAATGTCTTTTCTGGTCAGTACTTTCTCAGGAGCCGTGTTTTTCTCAGATTCCTTCATTGCCGTCATCTCCCTCTCCTTCAGATGCAACACCGGTTGCAACCACAGTTTTTCTGTTGTTTCTTTCATTGTTAAACACAATCAGCGCCATGGCCACGCCGACGACGGCGACCGGCAGCAGATTGGAAAAAGGAATAAAGCTTGCGATGACAAAGCCTAAAATAAGGTATGGAACGAATTCGCCTTTCAGCATGACCTTCAGCAGCATGCCGAAGCCGACCGCCGGAAGGATGCCGCCCGCGATCTCAAAGCCGTGGGTCAGCCATTCGGGCATTGCCTTTACGAGGGCCTGCATCGCGTCCTGTGCGACATAGGCACAGAGGAAGACGACAACGCCGTAGGTAACGGCCACGATTCCCGTTGTGAGCATGTTCAGGCGGGTAAGGCTCCTGCCGTCCGCTTCTTCCGCGTATTTGTCGGCCCTCTTCATGAACAGTGAGAAGCTGGAGTAGTAGAACAGAATGATATACTGCATCAGGAAGCTGAACGGAAGGGCAAGCCCGATTGCCGTTGCGGGATCCTTCCCGGTGGTGTAGGCGATGACCGTGGTCATAACGCCGGCCAGAACAGGGTTCGGCGGCTGTGTGCCGCCGGCGGGCGTAAGACCCGCGAAGGCCAGCTCCGTCAGTCCGCCCGCCATAAGGCCCAGCGGAACGTTGCCTAAAATGATACCCGTCAGAGTACAGACGATGATTGGCCGGAAAATAAACAAAGCCTCAAGCCAGAAGTCAACGCCGACTATAATTGCCATAATAGCAAGCGCAATGCCTTGAGCTAAAGTAATTGCCATTAGTTTTTCCCCCTTTATTTTTGTTCCAGAAGTTTCGCCATACGGTAAAAGCTGCCGATAATGCCGGTGATGTTCCCCCTTTCCTCTCCAATGGATTTATTTCTTGGGTATGTGCTCTTTGATGTCGCCCGGGACATCCTGAATATAGAGATCTACATTCATCGCCTGAATCGCCTGCAAATCCTCCATGTCTTTGTCATTGACATAGACTTTTTTGCTCAGCTGACGCTTGCCGCTGGTAAAATGCATGTTTCCCACATTGACTTCCTTAATGGGCACGCCGCCTTCCAGCAGAGTACGCACAGCCGCCGGCGTTCTGCAAATAATGAAGATTTTCTGGCTGGGAGCCGCTTTGCCGATGATGTCGATGGTCTTTTGCAAAGTGAAGAAACGGATCCCTGCACTGGAAGATTCAGCAGTCATTGCCATAAGCTGCTGCTGTATTTCATCGTGAGCCACGTCGTCATCTGCGACTAAAAGCAGATTTGCACCCAGCGTCGCCGTCCAGGTGACCCCCACTTGGCCGTGGACCAGGCGGTTGTCGATTCTCGTCAACAGTATGTTTGGATTTCCCACTTAAAATCACCCCTCGTTCAGTTGTTTCAGATTTGTTAGATAAGTTTTAACATATCATGAACAGAAATACAACAATTATGACTTTTTTTCAACCAGTTCAAAAACAGGTCTCAAATTTCAATCGATACCACTGGTACAATAGGTCTTTTTATGATAGAATAGAACCATGGTTTTTATTTAAATTGACGATGGTTTATTTACTGTCGAAAAAGACGGGAAAGGAGTATATGCAATGCCGAATCTGCCGTTGTATCAGGAACTGCACGACCATATCCTGCAGTACATCAACAGCCACGAATACCCCGAAAACGGCCTGCTTCCGTCGGAGCGCGACATGTGCCAGATGTATAAAGTCAGTCGGTCGACCGTAAGGCAGGCGCTGGCTTTACTGGAAGAGGAGCACATGGTCTATACCATCCACGGCATCGGTACTTTTGTAAAGCCAAAGGTGTTTGAACAAAGCCTCTCCCAGTTTTATACCTTTACCGATGACCTGAAAAATAAGAATATCTCCTTTCACAGCCATGTCTTAAGCTATGAAACGATTACCCTCGGCCGAAGCCTTGCCCTGAAGCTCAGGGCGGAGAGAAGGGAAGCTTACCACAAGCTGGTGCGGCTTTGCTCGGCCCGCGACTATCCGCTGGTCATTGAAACCACCTATCTGCCGAAAAACCGGTTCGTGCATATCGATGTGGACGCGGTGGAAAGCCGGTCGCTTTATGATTACCTCAGCACCAAGTATGGGCTGAAGGTGGACCGCGCGACCGAAACCTTTATTCCCATCCTCCCGGACTCCGAACAGTGCGAGCTGCTGAAGATTTCCCCCAGAATCCCCTGCATTCTGCTGGAGCGCTTCAGCTATGAAGGGGATTGCCTGGTGGAATATACTTCCTCCGTGGTGCGGGGGGACAAATACGTTTTTAAAATTGAGCTGAATAACCGGAAGTAACTTTCGTCTTTTCGGCGGGTACGGCTGGCTTTGCTGTGCGCGAAGCCGGTGGAAGGCGAAAATTGAAAGGGAAAATCGTCCGGTTATAGTCTGCCAAAAAACTGCTAATTTTATAAATCCGCTTGACAATGACCCGCATATTACATATAATGATAGGGCTGCCCGATGATGCGGGCGCAGATTGACTGCCATTGACAGTGAAAGCTTTTAGCCGCATGGTGCGGGGGATTTCACCGTGCATATCGTCAGCGGCGAGGTGTAACTCAGCTTGGTAGAGTGCTTGGTTTGGGACCAAGATGCCGCTGGTTCGAGTCCAGTCACCTCGACCATAGAAAAAGGTCCGCAGGTGCGGGCCTTTTTCTATGGTAAAGCGATTGGTAAGCAGAAACAGCCGGTGCAGGTTAGGAGAAAAAGGACGGCAGCCTGCGCCCCGGGAAAGCCGGAGGGATTCGCGGTACGCGGGTTGAGCGTGCCAATACCCGAACCCTGTCACCTCGGCCAGAAATGGGACCCAGCTCATGGTGTTGGGCGCCATTTTTTCGTCGTAAGTGGTTGATTGGCGGAATCTGCCGGTACAGCCGGAAAAGACAGAAATTTCATCGAATTGCTTGACAAATAAACCGTAAGATGATATATTAGTCGAGTGCTGAAAATGCTGGCGTAGCTCAGTTGGTAGAGCAGCTGATTTGTAATCAGCAGGTCGGGGGTTCAAGTCCGTCTGCCAGCTCCAATTTTTACTCAGGTCTTAACCGGGCTTGAAGCCTAAGAGGGCATTTTGCGTTAAGAAAAGCTGCCGGTGGCAGGTTTTTAGCAAAATGTGGCGTAGCACCTATGGTGCAAGCCGTAAAAGCGCGAGCGAAGCGTGGCGGTTTTGTCCGTTTGCCAGCTCCATTTGCAAATAAGTGCAAACTTATCAATAGAATATGGGAGAGTTCCCGAGTGGCCAAAGGGGGCAGACTGTAAATCTGTTGCTTTATAGCTTCGATGGTCCGAATCCATCCTCTCCCACCAAAACCAAAAAAGACAAAAGTATATGCTTTTGTCTTTTTTGTGCTTGCAAATTATACTTAGCAAGTTTTTTCTTCTTAAAAATGATATAAGAAAAGCACCTCCGAAGAGGCGCTAGACGGATGTAAAATGTCATTATAATTTTTGCAACTGGGTTTTATACAAAGTTCATGGCACTTTATGCACTGCAGATTATGCTTATACCATGTGTACGGGGTTAGCTCTCGTACAAATCTCCACTGTTTTCCTTATTTAGTGTACCGTCGAGTTCAATCATCAAAAATTTCGTCAAAGCTCTAACAACAGGCCTATGTCTCGTCCCTTTTGGAACAATGATCAATTCACCTTCATCCACTTTTATTAATCCTTCATCAACTTCCAGGTGAAAACTCCCTTTGATAACATAAAATAATTCATCAGAATTTTCATGAATATGAAAATCCAAAGTGCGGTTTTCTACATTTACAACGCTGAGATTGTGACCGTTTAACCGCCCTATTTTTTCGTATACATACAATTTATCAACAGCATCTACCGCTGATTTGAGATTCACTTTTTTTAGCATAATTATCCTCCACTAAATAAAAGGGTTACACTCCCATTGTATTTCATAAACATTAGGGCAACTTAAAAGGAAGGGAGACACATTGTGCTCCTAATCGAAATCCATCATACATACAATCACGACATCGTACAAACCAAGAGCGATAACCGGCGAAAGCAAGGTGCACCCTTTGACTTTTTCCAATTTTATATGTGATGTTATCAGCGACTTAAAATAAGTATAGCAAAGCTATACATCTATATCAATAGATGTTCTGAAGAATAATAGCAATTATTTTAACGATATAAATTTCTTACTCCGGTATTTAAAAGCACTGCTTGGGATTTAAGCCCAAGCAGTGCTTTGTCAAAATGAAGTCTTTTTCACCTTAATTTTATAATGATTGCTTTGTAATGGCTTTCTTTGTCACCTCGACAATATGGCCGGCGTTCAGGCCAAACTCGTCCAGCAGGTCGACCGCCGGGCCGGAATGGCCGTAGACGTCGTTCACACCGATCTTGATCACCGGAACGGGGAACGCTTCGCAGACAGCGCCGCACACCGCGTCGCCCAGTCCGCCGATGACGTTGTGCTCCTCGACGGTGATGATTTTCCCGGTCTCCTTCGCGGCCTTGACAATCAGCTCGCGGTCAAGCGGCTTGATCGTATGGATGTTGATGAGCCGTGCGTCGATGCCCTGCTCCTCCAGTGTTTTGACCGCTTTCAGCGCACGGGAAACCATCAGGCCGGTGGCCACGATGGTGATATCCCTGCCGCCGCGCAGGGTGACGCCCTTGCCCAGCTCAAACCGGTAGTCGTCGGCGTTGTTGAAGCTCTCCACCGCCAGCCTGCCGAGGCGGAGATAGACCGGGCCGTGATGCTCGATCGCCGCTTTGACGGCGGCCTTCATTTCATAATGATCAGCCGGATTGAGCACGACCATACCGGGGATCGTCCGCATCAGCGCGATATCCTCGTTGCACTGATGGGTCGCACCGTCCTCGCCGACGGAAATGCCCGCGTGCGAACCGACGATTTTGACGTTCAATTTCGGGTATCCGACGGAATTGCGCACCTGCTCAAAGGCGCGACCCGCCGAAAACATCGCAAAGGAAGTGGCGAACGGGATCTTCCCGCAGGTTGCGAGGCCCGCGGCCACGCCCACCATGTTGCACTCCGAAATGCCGCAGTCGATAAAGCGGTCCGGACAGGCTTTTTTGAATACACCCGTCTTCGTTGCTGCGGCAAGGTCGGCGTCCAGCACAACCACCTGCGGATATTTTTCAGACAGCTCCGCCAACGCTTCGCCGTAGCTTTCTCTTGTTGCCTTTTTTACCATTTCAGCCATTTATTCCGCCTCCAATCCGGACAGTACCCTGTTCAGGTCCTGCATTGCCGTTTCATACTGTTCCGCGTTCGGGGCGGTGCCGTGCCAGCCCACCTGATTTTCCATAAAGGACACGTCTTTTCCTTTGACGGTCTTTGCAATAATCGCGCTCGGCCTGCCTTTTACGGTCCTTGCGTGATGGAACGCGGCTTCTATTTCGTCAAAATCGTGTCCGTTGATGACCTGAACGTCAAAGCCAAAGGAACGGAATTTTTCATCGATCGGCTCCGGTCCGCCAACCTCGGCGACGGAACCGTCGATCTGCAGTCCGTTGTTGTCCACAATCAGGCAGAGGTT
This sequence comes from Caproiciproducens lactatisolvens, assembly GCF_052443335.1. Taxonomy (NCBI): domain Bacteria; kingdom Bacillati; phylum Bacillota; class Clostridia; order Eubacteriales; family Acutalibacteraceae; genus Caproiciproducens; species Caproiciproducens lactatisolvens. The sequence continues at coordinate 426,841 of NZ_CP195750.1, forward strand.
GTCCAGCTTGTGGTGGGCCGCAAACATGGCCGCTTCCCAGACCTGGCCCTCTTCGATTTCGCCGTCTCCCAGAATGGAGTACACGCGGTAGTCCTTATGATCCATTTTCCCGGCGGCGGCCATGCCGCAGGCGGCGGAAACGCCCTGCCCGAGCGATCCGGTGCTCATATCGACACCGGGGGTCCCCTTCATATCCGGATGTCCCTGAAGCATGGCGCCGATATGGCGCAGCTTCTTCATTTCCTCCATCGGGAAATAGCCCCTCAGAGCCAGGGTCGCGTACAGTCCCGGGGCGCAGTGCCCCTTGGAAAGCACAAAGCGGTCCCTGTTTTCCTCTTTCGGATTTTTGGGGTCGATTTTCATTTCCTTAAAATACAGGTAGGTGAAAAGGTCGGCCGCCGAAAGGCTTCCGCCCGGATGCCCCGATTTCGCGTTGTATACGCCCTCGATCACTCCCATTCTCACTTTGCACGCCAGTTTCTGCAATTGATTTTTTTCCGTTTTGTTCATACTTGGCACTCCTATCACTGTTGACCGCTGAATTCTACAAAATTTCCAAATTTCAAAAACTTTTCATAAGTTTTTGCATAGGCGGCAACATATTCTTCACGGGGGTAATAGTCCGTTATGTAGTCTTCGCAAATATGGACCTGTGCTTCCGGAATTGAGGAATAAATTCCGGCGGCAACCGATGCATAGATGGCTGCGCCACGTGCGCAGGCCTGAGTTGCTGCGGAAATGTGAATCGGACGGTTAAGAACATCTGCCATCAACTGCATGGAATAAGAAGATTTGCGGGCAATGCCGCCGACCGCAATGATTTCTTTAATTTCTATTCCTGCCGATACCAAGCTGTCGAAAATAGTTTTGGAACCAAAACATGCCGCCATTGATAAAGCTTCAAAAATATCGGGAGCTTCCGTACCAAGCTTCAACCCGTATATACCACTTTGCAGTGTTTCATTAATATTTGGATATCTTCTTCCGTTGAACCAGTCCAAAGCTACGATATTGGATACTTTAGGGACGGAATGTATATTTTTCTCAAGCGTGGAAATCATTTTTTCCTGAAGTTCTTCTGTTAATTTTTCTTTTTGTTCGTCCGTGATAAGGGAAGTATGGTTTAAAATATTATGTGTTGGCCACATCAACGTTTTGCGAAGCCACGCAAAAATGTCGCCGAATGCCGCTTGACTGGCCTCAATCCCTACATAGCCCGGTATGATGGAGTCTTCTGCCTGTCCGCAAAGCTGCTTTAAATTTTTGCCTTTTAAATTATCGTATTTTTCAATCAGCATATCGACTGTGGAGGTACCCACAACTTTTACAAGGGTAGTTGGTTTGATCCCTGCGCCAACCGCACCGGCATGCGCGTCAAAGGAACTTCCGCCGACAACAGCTTTTTCACTGATTCCCAACTTGTCGGCCCATTCTTCTGATATTGGCCCGAGACAGGTTCCCGCATTTTGCGGGCCGCTGCCGTAACGCCTTGCAACAACTCCCAGATAAGGATCGATGCTGCTCAGGCAATCTGTCGAGGGCAGCCCGTTAAATTCGCTGTTCCAAAGTGCCTTGTGACCGGCAGCGCAGGAACAGCGGTACATCGTCAGGGGGTCTGTGTGATGGGTAAGAACGGCCGGAATCCAGTCGCTGTGCTCCACCCAGGACCAGGCTGCTTCTTTCACACGCGGATCAACACGCGAAGTGTGAAGTATTTTGGCCCACCACCATTCGGAACTGTAGGTGCCTTGAAATTTGAGATAATCAATTCCGTTGAAATTGGACAATCTATCATTAATTTCCTGAGCTTCTTTTATAGCGGTATGGTCCTTCCATAAATGAAACATTGCGTTGGGGTTTTCATGGAATTCATCCAAAAGAGCTAAGGGAATCCCCTCTCTGTTTACCGGACAGGGAGTTGACCCCGTTGTATCAACGGAGATGGCGTAGACGTGTTCGCCTGCGTTTGGTCCACATTCAAGAACGGCCTGTTTAACACATTTTTCAAAAGATTCCAGATAATCCAGCGGGTGCTGCCTGAATTGATAATTTTCCGGTTCGCAATATTTTCCTTCCGCCCACCTTGGATATGCGCATACAGCTTCCCCTTTAGTTTCACCCGTTATAGCGTTTACGACTATTGCGCGAACAGAGTCACTTCCAAAATCTGCACCAATCACCAATTTGGTCTCCATGAAAAAGTCCTCCTTATATTATACGGTTGAATATTTGAAATAATAATTCAACCAATATGATGTCTGGCTAAAAACTCACTTTTCACATTAAATATAATCTACAGAAAGGAGCTTGTCAAGCAAATTATGAATTAAATATTCACTATAACCTCAAAAAATCAACTAAAAAGAATAGAAAAATATTAATTTTTTAAAAACTATTGACATTCTTAGCAAATAAAGATATTATAACTGCATACGAATGAAATATTCATTCACGACGAATTTCAGAGAAAGATTTGCAATCAGACTCCGAATAAGTTTGATAAGGGGGCGATCGGCATAGATAATATTAGCGTCGAAAATATCGGAACTTTGGTATTGGTAAAAAACATGCAGCATAAGCTAACATCTCAGCAGAAAAAAGTGGCGATGTATGTAATTGCAAATCCTGCAAAAACGCTGGATTTGACGGCGGCGCAGCTGGCAGAGGAAATCTCGGTCAGCGAAGCAAGTGTTGTTCGTTTTTCAAAAGAAATTGGCTTTAAAGGATACTATGAGTTTAAGATCCATCTGGCAAAAGATCTTGGCGCGGATAATGAACAGCCGGTTCCTGAAAGCATACTGAGGACGGACAGTTCTATGGATGTGTTTCAAAAAATTATGGCTTCTGAACAGGAGGATTTGAAGTACACTACTGAAATGCTGAATAAGGATGACTTCATTAAAGCGGTGGACATGATCAATCAAGCGGAAAAGATCGCCTTTTTCGGGATAGGAAGTTCGTATGTGGTCGCTTATGATGCTTTTTGGCACTTTTCCAATATCGGAAAAAAGGCTCAGGTGGAGCAGGATCAGGGCGCTCAGATGTTATTGGCACAGTCGCTGGGAAAAAACGATTTGGCGGTTGCCATTTCCCTGTCGGGAGAGTCAAAGATTACCAATTTAAATGTGAAGATTGCACATTCCAACGGCGTACCGGTTATCAGTTTAACCCAGAACTCAAAATCTGAAATTGCACTTTTCAGCGATTGTGTTCTATTGACATACAGCAAAAATTATCAGACACACGATTTGGCAACTGCGTCCAGAATCGCGCAGCTCGCAATTTTAGATGCTCTCTGTACCGGAGTAGCGGTTAAAAACTGGGACTATGCATTGGAATATCATCACAATATTTCCAAATTGATCCGGTCCCAGCAATTTTAATATGTTTTTAATGCAAGAAAGGAAGAGAAGATGAGAAAAATTAAGGCACAGGAGTTAAGTGTGGCAGCCTTTGCTCCATTTGGATCCTATGTGAGTGTTACGGATCCAAAGACAAACAATTTAGGGGAAGGACCGTGTACATTTTACCGTGACCCGGTTTCCATGCATGTTTCTCCGAGCATGGAGCTGACTTTTTCCATTCTTAAAGTACAAAAGCCAGAAAAAATTATTGTTAAGGCAAGTGAATATCACAATTTTACCGCAGAGGCCTGGATGCCGGTAAACGACGATGCAATTCTTTATGTTGCTCCCGCAAGTAACCTCAAACCGGTTCCGGAGGAAACAGTTGCTTTTTATGTCCCTCAGGGAACACTGGTGAAAATGAATACCGGTGTTTGGCACTATGCACCTGTTCCTGTACATAAGGAATTTGTAAATCATCTGATCGTTTTGCCGGAAAGAACATATGCGAACGACTGCCATGAAGTACAGTACGACGAGGCGGATTGGATTGAAATTGAGGTATAGTCAATCATTTTAATATCATTGTATAGGAGAGTAAAAAATGAGTATTCAGGAACTTTTTAGTTTAAAAGATAGAGTAACAATCATTACAGGCGGAGGGCAGGGCCTTGGCAAAGAGATGGCTCTGGCGCTTGCAGACGCAGGGTCCAATATTGTTATTGCACAAAGGAATATGAAAACGGCGGACCAGGCCAAAGCTGAAATTGAGGCGCTGGGAGTAAAATGCCTAACGGTTAAAATGGACGTTACAAAACCGGACGAGGTTAACGCCATGGTCGATGCAGTTCTGAAGGAATTTGGAAAAATTGATGTGCTTTTCAATAATTCAGGTGTCTGTATTCTGGGTGATGCGGAAAGCATGCCGTTGGATGATTGGAATACGGTTATCAATACGAATTTGAATGGCTGTTTTATTGTTTCTCAGGCGGTAGGAAAAGTCATGCTGAAGCAGGGTAAAGGAAACATTATCAATGTTGCCTCTATGTCCGGCATGATTGTCAACACACCGCAAAATCAATGTTCTTACAATGCCTCCAAGGGCGGTATTATTATGCTGACCAAGAGCATGGCAACAGAATGGGCGCAGAAGGGAGTCCGGGTCAATGCGCTTTGCCCGGGTTATATGCGTACAGAAATGAGTGAGGAACATTATCGGAGCAAAGATCCTATGATTGACAGATGGTTCAGCATGACGCCGATGGGCAGATCCGGTGTGCCGTCTGAGCTGCGCGGTATTGCGGTATACCTTGCTTCAGACGCCTCCAGTTATGCTACGGGTTCCACCTATCTGGTGGATGGCGGTTATACAGCCTGGTAATCTATTTTCAACTTTCGTTGCAGGGAGGACCATAGTAATGTTGCTGATGGGCATAGACATTGGAACCACGAATTGCAAATTACACATTTATGACCAAAATGGAGATTATGTTGACGGGGCAAAATTCAGTATGGTTAGCAATGCAGAAGATTATGATTCGGATTTTGTATGGAATAATCTGAAGAATTGCATTAAAAAACTTGCGACAAATAGAAACCAGGGACAGCAAATTGCCGGAATCGGTATCAGCAGTCAGGGCGAGTCCGGATTGCTGATAGATAAAAATCGTGTTCCTTTGACCCGCGTAATCCCTTGGTACCACACGGGCTCGCAGGAAATCGTAGAAAAAGACAAAGAAAAACTCGACAGTACTGAAATTTATCATATTACAGGACTGGATCCTCATTATATTTTCAGCCTGCAAAAAATCAGGTGGCTGAAGAAGCACCATTTTTCTGAATATCAAAACGCATTCAAGTGGCATTGCCTAAATGACTACATTGGATTAATGCTCACGGGTCAGGACAGAATGGAGTATTCGTCGGCGTCGCGCACCATGGCGTTAGACATCGCAGGGCGTCGGTGGTCCGACAGAATATTTGAGCTTACAGGCATAAAAAAATCACTTATGCCGGATTTAATCGAATCAGGTTCCGTATTGGGAAAAATCACTTCGTCAGTAGCTCGGGAGCTGAATATTAATTCGGAAGCGGTTGTTACTCTTGCGGGTTTTGACCATATGGTAGGCTGTTTTGGAGTGGGGGCAAGCTGTCCGGGCACAGTGGTGGCTTCAATGGGAACGACGGAATCTGTCTGCATGATAGAGGGATCTGTAGAGCTTGGTCAGTCTTTTAACGGGTACCTGTGGGGTGATAATGTAATTAAAGACAAGTTCTATAAAATAGGCGGAATTCCATGCGGCGGCCGTACGATTGACTGGGCGATTGAGAATATATTAAACGCGGATGTCTGTGAGGATACTTATCGTTTATATTCAAAGAAGTGCGGAGAGAGCTCTACCGGCAGCGGAGGAGTTGTCTTTCTGCCTCACCTTAACGGCTGTTATACGCCTGAAATGAACAGCGATGCCAAAGCAATGTTTACAGGAATTACACTGAATACCTCAACAGCGGATTTGCTCAGAGCTGTGATCGAGGGACTTTGCTATGAATTCAGAGTGGTCCTGGAGCAGGGCAAAAAAAGCGGGATTGATGATATTCTGGCAATCGGCGGAGGAACAGCAAACCATTTTTGGCTGCAGTGCAAAGCCGATGTTCTAAATATTCCGATAAGAACAGTGGAGGTAAAAGAAGCGGTTACTTTCGGTGCCGCACTTTTAGCAGGACATGCTGCCGGTATTTACTCTGAAAATCAAAATATTCAAGTGAAAACGGAGAAGACTTTTTACCCCGATCCAGAAGCTCACGCGGTTTATGAAAAGATCTATCAAAAAGTGTATAAGCAACTCTATGCTACAAATATACAAATTACGTCAGAATTAGATAAGATATTAAAGAAAGGAGGATAAAATCATTGGGCTTAGTTACAATGAATGCAGTACTGGAAAAAGCAAAAAAAGGGAATTATGCCGTTCCCGCCTTCAATGTTTGTAATCTTGAGTTTATAAAAACCGTTATTGAAACAGCTGAAAAAATGAATTCTCCTGTTATTGTAGCAACACATCCCGTAGAGATTGAGTATGCGGGCATAGAAAGAATCAGCTCTATGGTTCAGTCTTTTGCCAAAAAGGCACATATCCCGGTGGTACTCCATCTGGATCATGGAGATACGTACGAAAGAACGGTAGACTGCATTGAACATGGGTACACCTCTGTTATGTTTGACGGCTCTGGGTTTCCATATGAGGAAAATATAAAGCGGACGCAGCAGGTTGTGAAAACGGCGCATGCACAGAATGTCAGCGTGGAAGCGGAGCTGGGACTGATCGGGGGAAATGAAGGAGATGCTTTCAACAAAGCGGGGGGACTCAGCAGGGATAACCTGACGAACCCGGAACAGGCAGCGGATTTTGTTTTGAAAACCAATGTCGATTCTCTTGCGGTAGCAATTGGTTCGGCACATGGATTTTATAAAGGAGTTCCGCAGATCGATGTTGGAAGGCTTTCCCAGATCCGCAGCAGGGTTTCCATCCCGCTGGTTTTGCACGGAGGCTCCGGCATTCCGGACAAAATTATCCGTGATTGTGTGAAACACGGCATCAGTAAACTGAATATTGCTACAGAACTAAAGTATGCGTATTACCTCGGTATTTTAAAGTCTATCAAAGAAAGTCCGGATGAATTTGATCCGAGAAGCGTGTTTGCTGTTGCAATGAAAAGCGCGGAGGACTTGGTCAGGCAAAAAATTGACCTGGTTGGTTCCGGGGACAAAGCGTAAACTGAGAATTATATATTGACTATATAATTATTTATTATTTGGAGGAGTTTTAAAATGAAAAAGTTTTTATCGATTGTTTTGGCATTAGCAATGACAGCAGCTCTTTTTGCTGGCTGCTCAGCGACCGATTCCCCGTCGGCTGCAGCAGGTTCAGAAGCGACATCACAGGCTGAAGCAGGAAGTGAAGCGGCTAAAACAGTTAAGATCGGTGTTTCTGTTGCAAATTTGGCTAATTCCTTCTATCTGGAAATTAAAGAAGGCCTTGAAAGTTCGCTTAATAAAGGCGATCAGTTGAGTATAACCGATGCAAATTTGGACAGCGCGAAGCAGATTAATGACATTGAAGACATGGTACAGCAAAAGATGGACATCATCTTAGTCGACCCTGTTGATTCAAAGGGAATTAAATCCGCTTTGGATTCCTGTGCAAAAGCGAATATTCCGGTTATCGCTTTCAATTCTCCAGTAGACGATGTTGACTTAGTGAAATCTACGGTTGCTTCCGATAACTACATGGCGGGCGAGCTGATAGCGGAGGCACTTGCAAAAGCAATCAATGAAAAAGGTAATATTGCCATGTACAACTACAGTGTGGTTAAGGTCTGCAAAGACAGAGGAGACGGATTTGAAGCCGGAATTTCCAAATATCCGAACATAAAGATTGTAAACAAGCAGGAAGGCAAACCGGCAACGGACGCTTCTCTTCCCGTTATGGAAAATATTCTGCAGGCCAACCCCGACATTGTTGGAGTGTTCGCATTAAACGATCCTGCCGCAATTGGCTGCATTGCCGCCATTGAAAGCGCCGGAAAAATTAATCAGATTAAAGTCGTTGGTGTTGACGGTTCCAAGGACGGCAGAAATATGATTACCAATGGCAAAATGCTTGCTTCCGCAGCGCAGTTCCCCAAGCAGATCGGTTCTGTCAGCATCGAAACCGCATATAAGATTTTGGCCGGTGAAAAGGTGGAAGCCGATATAAAAATCCCGGTTGAGCTGGTTGATAAATCGAATGCCGCAAGCTAATTAAAAACGATTCAAAACGGGCAGGTAAATAACGCAAGATGATTATCTGCCCGTTTTACTTTTAAAATTTCAATTTCTGACTCACAAAGGGGCGTAAATGATGGATGAGTATATTCTTCAAATGGAAAATATCAATAAAGCTTTTCCTGGAGTAAGAGTTTTGCATGATGTGAGTTTTTCCGTAAAACAGGGAGAAGTGCATGCCCTTATGGGAGAGAACGGCGCGGGAAAATCAACGCTGATGAAAATACTGGGCGGAATTTACAGCATGGATTCCGGAAAAATCAAAGTGAACGGGGAAGATGCCCTGATCAGCTGCGTGGCGGATGCACAAAAATACGGCATCAGTTTAATACATCAGGAGATTTGCTTAGCTAACAACCTCTCTATCGCGGAAAATATTTTTATGGGCAGAGAAATTACGGGAAAAGTAAAAGGCTTCTTGGACTTTAAAACGATGGTTTTAGAAGCGCAGAAAATTTTGGATTCTCTGAATATGAAAATTGATGCAAGAACACATGTCGGAAGACTGAGCATTGCTCAGCAGCAAATGGTCGAGATTTGCAGAGCGCTTTCCACAAATGCAAGAATCATTGTTATGGATGAGCCTACCGCATCTCTGAGTAATACGGAGATTGAAAATCTATTTCTACAAATTCAGAAATTAAAAGCAGCAAATGTTGCAATTATATATATTTCTCACCGAATGGATGAAATATTTAAGATTGCAGACACCATTACCGTTTTAAGGGACGGTGAGCGTGTAGGCAGTATGACTACGCAAGAGCTGAGTCCCGATACGCTGATTAAAATGATGGTTGGCAGAGGACTGAAAGAGGTGTTCCAAAAAGTCAAGCTTAATATTGGTGAGGATCTGTTGAGGGTTGAAGGGTTCAACAATCAGTATTTAAAAAATGTTCATTTGAACTTGAGAAAAGGTGAAATCCTCGGAATTTCGGGATTGGTCGGAGCGGGAAGAACAGAGCTCGCCCGTGCCATTTTTGGGATTGACCCGCTGGATTCAGGAAAAATCTTCATCGACGGCAAAGAAGTAAAAATTAGATGTCCGCAGGATGCGATTCAGCACGGGATTGCGCTTGTTCCTGAAAGCAGAAAAGAAGACGGCCTGTTTTTAAATCAGACGGTATCATTTAACACGACAATATCAATTTTAGAGAAGTTTATCCGGTTTATCCATACGGATCATAAAAAGGAAAATGAAATTCTTGATAATTATATCAATACTTTTTCGATAAAGATGTCAAGCAGGAATCAGCTGGCTCTGGAATTAAGCGGCGGAAACCAGCAAAAAATCGTTATCTCCAAGTGGCTTGCCACGGAGCCTAAAATCTTAATTCTTGATGAACCTACCAGAGGAATCGATGTAGGGGCCAAAGCGGAAATTTATCAGATGATGTATCAGATTGCACAGTACGGGGTATCCATTATTTTAATATCTTCGGAACTGCCGGAAATTATCAATTTGAGCAGCCGTGTCGCCGTCATGCATGAGGGTGAATTAGTCAAAATCATTGATGTGGAAACTGAAGAAATTTCTCAGGAAAAAATTATGTATTACGCCGCAGGAGGATGGAATAATGAAAATAGCAAATAAATTGGCCCTGTCTGATAAGTCCTCGAATCCAGTTATCAACTACCTGAAAGATAACGCGGGAACGTTAATCGGATTGGCAGGGTTAACGCTGGTGCTTTCTGTTACAACCACAATGTTTCTGGCCCCGGATAATCTATTCAATATTTTGCGGCAGGTATGTACGAATGCTACGCTTGCTTTTGGCATGACATTCGTATTAATTATCGGAGGAATCGATTTATCCGTCGGTTCTGTTTTAGCGGCGAGCGGCGTTACCGTTGTAATTCTTCTTGAACGGGGGATGCCGTGTATCCCCGCAATTTTAATCGGCGTTTTAATGGGCGCCGTGTTCGGACTGATTAATGGATTGATTATTGCTTACACAAACATGCCGCCGTTTATTGTTACCCTTGCAACACAGATGGGAATCAGGGGCATATCCTACATAATCACTTCGGGAAGATCGGTTGCCAGCACGGATCCCCAGTTTAATGCGATAGGGAACGGATATATAGGCCCTGTGCCGATTCCGGTTTTGATGGTTGCGATCCTCATCGTTCTTTCCTCCATTATTCTGAATAAAACACGGTTTGGAAGAAGGATGTATGCTACCGGCGGAAATGTGGAAGCTGCCGTCTATTCTGGAATTAAAGTGAAAACAGTTCAGATATGGGTTTATACCATCTGCGGCATTTTGGCATCCATAGGCGGTATTGTACTGGCATCCAGAATGTATTCCGGTCAGCCGACCGCAGGAAATGCATATGAGGGAGATGCGATTGCCGCGGCCGTTCTTGGTGGGACCAGCTTTAACGGCGGTATTGGAACGATTGGCGGGACACTGATTGGTGCGCTTATTATTGGCGTTTTAAATAACGGTTTAAATCTGCTTAAGGTATCGTTTTACTGGCAGCTTGTCATTAAGGGTATCGTTATTTTAGCGGCAGTATATATTGATATCTTAAAAAAGAAAAAAAATAAATAATGTCATGTTCTTTTAGACAATATTCATATTCTGATTTAACGAGTTGGCAGTAGCGTAAGAGTGCCGGGCTTTATATATTTTTTCTTGGGTATAATATATCTCACCGCTTTTGCTGATTGATATTAAATCAATTTCATTTCATAAGGAAGGCGGGGCAGCTTATCGCTGCCCCGCCTTTTCGTTTATCGATATTTGCTCACTTCAGCAAACTTCTCAGCCATATCCGTCCTCTCCCACCCCAAAAAACAGACAAGCAGACAAGCCTTTAAGTCTTGCCTGCTTTTTACTGCCAGGATTTGGAAGGCCGTCAGGAAACGTGCCGTCGGCACGTTTCAGGCCATGATTTTCTGCACTCGCATTTATTGCGGGAGACTCTTTTTGTCAAACGTCCATGTTTTGCCGTAATCATCCGTGATATAACGAATCTGCGTCTGCGCTCCGGTGCCATTGTCCGTCATGGCAACGGGCAAAACGCCGGACGCGCCGTGGAAAGCAGGGGACAGAGCCGTGGGATAGGAATTGACATTTTTCAGCTCCGGCGGCAGCTCGATGGCGCATTTCACCCAGGTTTTCCCCTTGTCCTGCGTTCGGTACACGACCGGGTTCCGATCGCTGTCATAGCGGAAGGACAGGAAGCCCGTCGTCGGACTTGCGAAGCCCGCTCCGGTCACAACATGCGGGTAAGCTTCGCTTGTATTGCCGATTTCAGACCAGCTCTTCCCGCCGTCCGCCGTCAGAAAAACGCGGTTTTTCTGGGACCCCGACGCGACATCGCCCGCGGTGACCAGCCACCCGTCTTTTTTCGAAAGGAATCCGAGAAATTTGGTTTCGGCATGATCCGCCCCGGCTTCCGCCACCCGGGTGCTGCTCCAGGTTTTCCCCCTGTCGCCGCTGACGAGGACCGTTATGCCGCTGTCCGCTTCGGTTCCGCCATACGCAACGGCGGTCACTTCGTCGGACAGGTAGACCGCCTTATCGCTGAAATAGGAAGCCGGATCGCCCGTGCCGGTTTCAAGCGGTACGGTGCAGGTCGCCCCCTTACCGTCCCTGATGACGAATTTTCCGTCTTTCAGCGTATAGGAGCCGTTCGCCTGCAAAAGGGCGATGTTGTCAATTGTCTGCTGCGTGTTTTGGCCTCCCGCCCTGTAGGTGAGAAATACCCCCGCGATGCCGATGACGATAAACACCGTGATGAGGCCGCTGAGGCCCTGAAGCTTTTTAACCATGCCCATAATTGTATTTTCCTTCCTTCTCATTTTGGATATTCGCGTCCGCTGACAGTGAGCTGTGAATGGGCTGCCAATGCGTGGCTTTTATGGAGATGCGTGCATTTTCCGGTATTCCGTCGGGGAACAGTTCATGTATTTCCTGAAATTTTCCGAATAGTAGCTCGCGCCGGAGAAGCCGACCTTTTCGGAGATTTCGGTGACATTGTACTCCCCGCTCAAAAGAAGCGGGATGCTTTTTTCAATCCGGTATTTCAACAGGTATTCAAAAGGGGTCTGGTGCATGGTCTTTTTAAAAAAGCGGCAGTATCCGCTCTTGCTGATATTGCAGGATGCGGCCAGCCCTTCCAGCGTAAGCCTTTCGGAGTAATGGCTGTGGATATAGTTTAGCGCCTGCTTTAAATAAAGGATGTCTTTGGAGCCGGCGCTGTCTTTTTCGGCAAGCACGCCCTGCAGCTCCCGGAAAAGCAGAGTCCACAGCTCGCACAGCCTGCCCTTGATCTGCAGCTCCCGGCAGAGGCCGTTTTCCGTGTACGCCCGGTTGATTTCCCTGATGAGCTGCATCATCCGCCTCTGCGGGGGGATTTTCGGACTCAGGTAAAGGGAGGGGCAGTTCTGCGACTGGATGACCGGCAGCACATAGACGTTTTCAATCGTGCTGTTTTCATGTCCGAAGACCAGTACGGGGTTAAATGTAATGACCAGATATGAGCAATCCTGCCCTTCGTACGATTTTGCGGTGTGCAGGACGTTCGCGTTGACAAACATCCCGCAGCCTTCCGTAAGGATGTAGACGGTATCGTTTGCCTGATATTCCATCGCCCCTTCCAGAACAACGGTAAATTCCAGATCGGGGTGCCAGTGGACCTCAAAGCTCGCGTGCTCATATTCGGAGAGAATCTCGTGGCTGAGGAAAAACGGGAACCCGTAATCTCCGTGCGGCGACTCCTCGGAAAGGTTTTTCCGAAGGATTAGTTTTTTCATGGCGCTGTCCTCCATGATTGTAATATTGTTATAAAAATAGGCAAAATTCCGATAGATAATCGATGATACTATCATTATACTGGTTATCAGAAGAAGGATCAAGAATTTTCTGACAGCTGTGAAAGGAAAGGGGAGGGAAACGATGAGCACGACAGAATCCGTCTGTGATTCCTGTTGCGGAGACTACAGCAGACGCGCGGCGAGGGGACGTTCGCTGCGCAGGCTGTTTACGGACTGCACCTACGACGGGAGTGCTTCCGCCGATCTTGTTCCGGAGCTTGCGGCACTGCGCGTTTTCAATCCGGAGTACCGAATCCTCAAGGCCAGAGAGCGCATGCGGGGGAATTTTCCGTGTGACGCGCGGCATTTGAACGGCATGATGAAGAATTTTCTGTCCGCCGCGAACGGAAGCTCCTCCTACAGCGTGCCGGTCGATCTGATTTTTGAACGGCTGCAGGGATGCGGCGGTCCGGAAAGCGGTGATCTGGTCCCGGTAACGCTGATCGCCTGTAAAATGCAGGAAGGACGGGTTTTCTGCAGCGTGGAACGGTTTTTCTACAGCGGCGTCGATTGCGCGGCGTCAAAGAGTATGCTGCGCCAGCCCCTGTATACGGAGCACCCGGAGCAGCTGACCCGGAAATTCCGGGATCAGGGCTATCAGGCGACTGGCGTGATGGGCAAAGGGGACTTCGTCCGGCAGCTGAGAAAGATTTTCAGCGAACAGTTCGGTTTTACAGTCTTATAAATGCTATTGCGGCTAAAATGCTCAGGCGGATTGCCTGGGTATTTTTTTGCCTCCGGCAGGGCTCAATTTACACAATTTCAGCGCGGGAATCTATACCGTATTTGTATACTTCCTTTCTTGACAGACGAAAGGGGCGAGCTTATAATACGGATATTGACTAATAGTCATTTTCCGTAATTTGGCAGAAAAAGGGCGAGGGGATGACGAAAATTGAAGACGACAAAGATTCTGGAAAACAAAAAGCTGAAAATGACAAAGCTCTATGACGCCGCCTATGAGCTGTTTACTTCGAACGGCGTACACAACACGATTATCGACGATATTGTGAAAAAAGCGGGCGTTGCGAAAGGAACGTTTTATCTGTACTGCAAGGATAAATATGATCTGGTCGATAAAATCATTTTAAAGAAAAGCGCGGCTGTGTTTGACGAGGCGATGAAAGCGGTTGCGGAGCGTCAGAAGATCAAAGAAATGGATTTTCTTCAGAGCGTGATCTTTTTCGTGGATTATTTAATTGAGTTTTTCAAGAAAAACAAAAAGCTGCTGTCCCTGATCTATAAAAATCTGTCCTGGGATTTGTATGAAAAGGCTTTGACCTATGACGAAATGGAAGGGGCGAAGCGGATCTTTATTCAGCACTTTATCACCGCGGGGGGCGACAGCGAGATCGCCAGACAGCGGCTGTATATTGTTGTTTCCATGGTCGGGGCCGTCTGCTACAACTCCATTGTTCTGGAAATGCCCTATCCGATCGACAGTGTGAAAGGCGAACTGTACCGGTCGATCAGGGAAATACTGGCCTGACCCCCCGCGGACGAAATAAACCTATTGAAAGCGCTTTTTATAAAAATACAACAAATAAGGGAGCATCGGGAATGAAATTGCCAGGAACCCGGGAGGGCTCACACTCTGTAGTGGACCTGATTATCAACCGCAGAAAACAAATCGAAATCGCCTTTATCGTCCTGGTTGTGGCCAGCATTTTTTTAAACTCGCTTGTCAGCATCAATTACGACCTGACGAAATATCTGCCGGAGACCACTCCCTCCAAGCAGGGGATCAGCGTCATGAAAAAGGAATTCGGTTACCCCGGCACGGCGCGGGTGATGATCGACGATGTTTCGCTGTATCAGGCCAAGGCATACAAGGATAAAATCGAAGCCGTGGACGGCGTCGACATGGTGATGTGGACGGACACGGCGACCGACGTTTATCAGGCCGACCAGTTTATCAGATACAAAGATATTGAGGACTATTATAAAGACGGCTATTCCGTGATGGACATTACCTTTGACGAAAGCGATACCAGCGTGCGCACCTCGCAGGCCATCGACCGCATTCAGGAAATCACGGGCGACAAGGGGCATTTCATCGGGGCGGCCGTTCAGAACAAGTCTTTGAGCGAGAACCTGAAAAAGGAAATGGCGAGGGCGACGGTCATCTGCGTCGCCATGATCATCCTGTTTCTCTGCCTTACCACCACGTCGTGGTTTGAGCCCGTGCTGTTCCTTCTGATTATGGGAATCGCGATCATCATCAATCAGGGGACGAATATCTTCTTAGGCGAGGTCTCGTTCCTGACCTCCAGCGTTTCCTCCGTCCTGCAGCTGGCGGTGGCCATGGACTATTCCATCTTCCTGATCCATTCGTTTACGGCGGAACGGGAAAAGGGGCTGGACCTGACGACCGCTATTGCCAACGCGATCCGGCACTCCGCCAAATCCATTCTGGCCTGCGGCGTCGCGACCTTCTTCGGCTTTATCGCGCTGGCTTTAATGAAGTTCTCCATCGGGTTTGACATGGGGATCGTTCTGGCAAAGGGAATTCTCATCAGCGTGCTGACCGTGCTGTTTTTAATGCCGTCCCTGATTATCCGCTGGGCCGGCCTGATCGAAAAAACCGCCCACCGGCCGTTTTTGCCTTCCTTTGATAAATTCGCCCGCGGCGTGTTTAAAAGCCGGTACGCGGTGCTGGCCGCGGTGCTGATTATCGCCGCCCCCGCTTATATAGGAAAAGGAATGACGGATTTTGTGTACGGCAGTCAGGCCGTCGGCGCCGGTGAGGGGACGAAGGTGTACGAGGATGAACAGGCGATCGACGCGAAGTTCGGCCGCAGCAATATGCTGCTCGCCATTGTTCCCAACACCAGCGTGGCAAAGGAACGGGAGCTTTCGCAGGAGCTGGAGGACCTCAGCTACACCAAGAGCGTGACTTCCCTTGCGAACACCCTGCCCGAGGGTATCCCGGAAAGCATCCTTCCCGAGAGCGTGACGGGAAAGCTTCACACGGACAAATATTCGCGCATTCTGATCTACATAAAAACGAAGGATGAAAGCAAGCTCGCCTTCCAGTGCTCGGACGAAATTCAGTCCATTGTGAAAAAATACTATCCGCAGAGCTCCTATGTGGTCGGGACTACCCCGTTCACGCAGGATATCAAGACGACCATTACCAGCGATTACGACTTTGTCGATATGCTGTCGCTGCTCAGTGTGGCCCTGGTGGTTATGATTACTTTCCAATCCCTGCTGATTCCGGTTCTGATCCTGATACCGATTGAAGTCGCCATTTTTATCAATATGCTTTTCCCATATTTGGTGGGCAACCAGCTGATTTTCATGGGCTATATTATTGTAAGCTGTATCCAGCTGGGCGCCACGGTGGATTACGCTATCCTGATGACGAACAACTATCTGGAAAGCCGGGAGCATCTGGACAGCAAGGCCGCGGCGGTCGAGGCGGTCGCCATGACGACCCCGCCTCTCCTCACTTCCGCCACCATTCTGGCGGGCGTCGGTTACATCCTGTACTTCACCTCCTCCATCAGCGCCATAGCGGATATGGGTCATCTGATCGGCAGGGGCGCTCTGCTCAGCCTTTCGATGGTGATTTTCGCGCTGCCGGCGCTGCTGTACTTCTTTGACAAACCCATTACACGCCATACTCAGCGGATGCGGGACCTGCGCGAAAAGGCGCGGGAAAGGATGCCCGCGTTTCGCAGGGGCCGCGCGCATCCCGCGGCCTGACGGACAAAAACAAGCGATCAAGGAGGAATCTTTCCATGAAAAAAATACACAGGGCTTTGGCCGGAATCCTCGCGGCGGCGGTGCTGGTCCCGTCGCTGTCGGCCACCGCGCGGGCCGCGGCGCCGTCCGTTTCTACGGACGAGGCGGTCTACGTCAATCTGGATTATTACGGCAAGCCGCAAAAGGTCAACATTGTCAAGGGCTGCGACCTGAACGGCGCCGGCGAGTTTACGGACTACGGTTCTTACGAAAAGGTTACCAATATGACCAATGAGGTGCAGCCTGCCGTCTCCGGGGATTCGGTCAGCTGGAAACTCCCCCAGAGCACGGGCCGTTTCTATTATGAATGTACGCCGAAGAACGGAACAGCCGCGCTTCCGTGGAATTTCGACGTTTCCTACAAGCTGAACGGCGTTCCCACAGCGGCGGACAAACTGGCCGGGGCTTCCGGGCTGGTGGAGATCGATATTAAAACGACGCCCGACAAAAACGCGCCGGAGTATTACCGCAACAACCTTCTGCTGCAGGTCGGGACGGTCGTAAAAATGAAGGACACGCTGAGCGTGGAGGCCCCCGGGGCGCAGGTCCAGTCCCTGGGCGATTATAAGGCAATTTTGTTCGCCGGGCTGCCGGGAGAAGAGACGACGGACGTCATCCGTATCGGTACCAACAGCTTTGAATCGATCGGGATTGTCATGATGATGGTACCCGGCACGCTGGAGCAGATGCAGGATATCAAGGATTTAAAAGAAGATAAGGACACCGTAAAGGGCTCCATGGACGCGATCAGCGACAGCGCGAATGAAATCCTGAGTACACTGGAAAGCCTGTCCGGCGGCCTCAAGCAGACCCAGTCCGGCCTTGCCGCGCTGGACGGCGCCCGCCAGACCGTCAGCTCATCCAAGGGCGGCGTGTACAGCAGCGCGGACAAAGCGCTTGCGGATTTGTCCCAAACGGCATCCCAGACTTCGGCGCTGATCCCCCATCTGCAGAAAAGCCAGCAGCTGGTGGAGGACGTGAGCACCACGCTGAACACTATGTCGCAGAACGTGACCGTCGTCGGTTCCACAATGGCTTCGCTGTCCGCTACCATCAGCAAGGTGCGCAGCGACGTGAACGACCTGCGGGACGTTCTTGACGACGCGGACGACGCGTCCGGAAAGCGCGCCGCACTGGCCAAGGACCTGAATACACAGCTCGGCACAGCCAAAACGACTGCGAAGCAGCTTGCCGCACTGCTTTCCCAGATGGATGACGGTTCCGCACAGCTGGCTGCGGATATGACTAAGCTTCAAACCGCCGCGGGGAAAGTGGCGGATGCCCATCCGACGGAACTTTCCACTCAGGAATTAATAACAAGCCTTCAGGCCGTGGGAGCCAGCCTGCAGACCGTTCAGAAATCCTCCGCCACGCTGGAAACGGCGCTGAAAGCGGTGCTCGGACAGTCGGATTCCTTTTTTGATACCGGAACGGAGACCGTCAGCGTGCTGGACTCCTATCTGGACGTGCTGGATGAGGGAACGGATTCGGCGGACGACCTGCTGCGCCACGCGAATCAGGCCGGCGGCAATCTGAAAGATCTCCTCAATATTTCGCAGAGCGTCACCGACAATATTGCGGCGCTGAACGGGACCATGAACCAGTACAAGGACGATACGGTCGGCGCGCTGAAGGATATGGAAAGTCTGGTCGGCAGCCTGGCCCGCACGATTTCCAGCGCCCAGGCCTTCCTGACCTCTCTGGAAACCGTCGCGAAAACCAGCGGCGACAAGCTGGACGACGGTACCCGCCAGACCCTGAACGGACTGATTTCAGTATTGCAGAAGGCTTTGAGCCAGATCGATGATACCTCCACTGTCAAAAACGCGAATCAGACGATGAAAAACACTGTTGACAAGGAGCTCGACAAGTTTGAGGATGAAAACAATTTTCTGAATCTTGACGCGAAGGCGAAGCCGATTTCGTTCACGTCTTTGAAAAACGCGTCCCCGTCCAGCATCCAGATCGTTCTGCGGACACAGGAAATCAGCAAGGACGAGGGAAATCAGGGGGAAAAGGACCTGGAGCAGCAGGAAAACGGTTCGAGTGTTCTTGACCGGATCCACAGCGTATTTACAAAACTTTGGTCGGCGATCACCTCCGTATTTTCATAGATAAAAAATTCTTCCAGTTTTTTCTAAATATTTTCACAAAAATATCACAAAGACATGCTATAATAAGCACAAAGATTTATTTGGAAGGGATTGGAAATATGAATTTTATGAAACACAGCCGCTTACATACCGTCCTCGCAGGGTTTCTGGCCGCGGTCATTTTGGCGCTGCCTCTCGCCGGGTGTGCACAAACAGCTGCCGTTCCCGATTCGTCCTTACGGACGGAATCTTCAGCGGTAACGAACAATCCCGCTCCGAAGATCAATCCGTCGGATTCAGCGGAGACTTCCGGGCAGAGCGCGAAAAAAACGGATTCTGCCGCCGCCTCGGGGGCGAAGGCTTCCGCTGAAACAAAGCAAAGCGGGAAAACAACAACGGCGCCGAAAACGCAGACAGCGCCGGACGGGCAGACGCTCAAAAAGACTTCCGGCGACGCGCTGGCGGACAACGGCGTACAGTTCAGCGTGCCCAAAAGCTTTGCCGCTCAATCGGGCTATACCTACGTGGATCAGCGGGAGGGCTACAATTTCCTGCCCGACCTTGTCAGCCGCGCCGTATATAAACAGATTTTTGAAAGCGCCTACAAGATATCGGCCGCGACCACTTCCGAGGGCTACTATCCTACCCAGAAGATCGTCGTATCCGGCAGCCGTCTTTCCGAGGCGCAGCTCCGCGTGATCCTGCTTGCGTTCCTCAACGACAATCCCCAGGTCTTTTGGCTTGCGAACGCGTATTCCTATGCGTACTCCAATGACAGCACCTATATCCAGCTTTATTCCGTCGTGTCACAGCCCAACTGCACCGCGATGATCCAGAAGATGAACCAGAAGGTGAGCGCGGTCATCAGCGCGATGCCGGCGGGGTTAAGCGAGCTTGACCGTGAATTGTACCTTTTTCATTATATAGCGCAGAACTGTACCTATAATAATGCCGCAGTCTCCGACGCCAGCATCTGGCAGTCGTTTTCCTCCTACGGCGTGCTGATTGACGGAACCGCGGTCTGTGAAGGATACTCCAGAGCCATGCAGCTCCTCTCCAGCTATGCCGGACTGCAGTGCATGCTGCTGAGCGGACAGAGCAACGGGGTCAACCACATGTGGAACGTCATCAAGATAGACGGCAGCTGGTATCATCTGGACACGACGTGGGGCGACAGCAATACGGAGGTATATAACTATTTCAATCTGAACGATGCGGCGATCGCCCAGAGCCGTACCATTTTCCCAAGCGCTTCCACCCTGACGGACGACCAGATCGACGGTACGGTGGGCGGTGAAGCCGCAAAATGCAACCTGACGGTTCCGGTCTGTACCGCCACCGCCGCCAACTATTTCAGGGCGAAGGCCGCAAAGGTGAGCAGCAGCTTGGAGGACAGCACCGTGACAGCTGCGCTGACCACTGCCGTACAGTCGAAAAATTCGTCCGTTTCCTTCTATATTGATGAAAGCGTGGACTTTGAAACCATAATGGCCGGGATGACGACGAGTCCGCCGTACCAGCTTCTGAAGTGCGTTAACGCGGTGAACAGCAAGCAGGCGGCCGGAAGCCGGATTGACACGGATAATCTGCAGTATCTCGGTGATAAGGTCAACCGGGGCATCACCCTTTTCCTGAAATATAAATAAGAAAGCACAAAGGGCGAGGGTCCGCGAGATTGTCTTGCGGGCCCTTTATTTGTCAATTGATTTTATTTTTGGGCGTGCTATAATAATCATACTAATTCTACCAACGTCCGGAGGAGCCCATGAAAAAATTTCTGACCGCAGTCATGACGCTGCTTTTGACCGGGTTGATCGGTATGTTCGGGTTTTTGGTCCTGTATCACGACAGGCTGGGGCTTGCATGGGACGATCCGTTTACGGGCTTTTTACAGAACGCGCTGGAGGCTTCCGTTTCCGGAGAGCCGGACGGGAGCGCCGGGGGCACCCCGGATACGGAAAATTCGGATAAAAACGCTTCTTCCGTTTTACAGGACGCTGCGTCCGCATCCGCGAATTATCCGGTCTTTCACCAGACGGCGGGGCTGGACAGCCTGACGGACAGCGGCAGCCGCGCGCTTTATCAGGAACTTCTGAAATCGGCGTATGCCATCGCGCAGAAGGCAAACAAGGACGGTTATTATCCCGCCGACGAGGCGACGGTGAAACATGAGGAGCTTTCCGAAAAGCAGATCCGCGCGGCGGTGCTTGCCCTGCGGTGCGACAATCCGCAGATATTCTGGCTTTCCAACCAGTATTCTTATACCTGTCAGGCGGGGAACACCTCGGTGCAGCTGTATGGGTATCTGCCGCCCTCAAAGTGCAGCGAGCTGGTCAAAAAGCTGAACGCGGAGGTTGCTTCGGTCATCGCCGGGATACCCAAGGGGCTGAGCGAGCTGGACCGGGAGATCTATCTTTTTCGGGCGATCGCAAAAAGGTGTACTTACGACAACGCCGCGGTGACCGATCAGACCCGCCTGGCCGCCCACGAGGTGACCGGCGCGCTGGTCGACGGCATGGCGGTCTGCGAGGGCTATGCGCGGGCCATGCAGCTGCTGGCCTCTTACTGCGGGCTTGACTGCCGTACCGTCAGCGGGAGGGCAACGGCGAGCCGCACATGTGGAACATCATCAGCGTTGACGGCGACTGGTATCATCTCGATCCCACCTGGGGCGACAGCGACCTTCTGAATTATCATTACTTTAATGTATCGGACAGTATCATCCGCGCGGACCACAGCATCAGCGAGAATATTCTTCTGTTAAAAGGGGAAAAAGTAAAGGACGAGGACGATTCTTCCGCAGATTATAACCTGCCCCTGCCCGCCTGCACCTCCATGAAGGCGAACTATTTCCGGGCCAGGGGAATCCCTGTCAGCGGGTTTACTTCCGAAAACAATAAAAAGGCCGCGGCTGCGGTCGCCTCGGCGGCCAAGTCCAAAAGCCGAACGGTCGAATTTTACATTGATGAGAAATTAAATTACGAGGATACGGTGGCGCAGATGATCGGCGCGCCGAAGTATCAGCTTTTTCATTATATTCAGACGGCGAACCGTTCCCTGAAAGCAGGGAGCCGGATCAACGAGGATAAAATCCAGTATGTCCAGGCGGACAAATGCCGCGGGCTGACGGTCATTCTGGAATATCATTAATAAGGAAAAGAAAAACGTAGGAAAAATGGAGCCGTGAATTACGGTATGCGGGAAAAGGAGGAATATGCGGATGAATCTGTTTTGTGCGGGAAAATATCGTTTTTCTTTGGGCGAAAAAGCTTATGTAATCGGAATATTGAATGTTACGCCGGATTCCCTGTCCGACCGGAGCCGCTTCCTCACACCCGAAAAAGCGGCGGGCCGGGCGCTGGAAATGCAGGAGCAGGGCGCCGATATCATTGATATCGGGGCGCAGTCCGCGCGCGCGGGCAGCACGGTGCTTTCTCCGGAGGAAGAGCTGGAAAGGCTTCTGCCGGTGCTGATGCAGCTGAACGGCCGTCTTGCCGTGCCCCTTTCCGTGGATACGTTCTATCCGCAGGTGGCGGCGGAGGTGCTGAAATACGGGGTGTCCGTTCTCAGGGACCTGAACGGCTTCGACAACGCGGAAATGGTCGCGGCGGCGGCGCGCTCCGACTGCGGCTGTATTGTCATGCATCACCGCGAAACAAAAGAAGAGATTATTCAGGATGTCAATCAATATTTTATGGAGAAACTGGATATCCTAACAAATGCCGGCATTTGCAAAGAGCGCATCTGTTTTGACCCCGGTATCGGCTTCGGAAAAACCCAGGAGCAGGATCTGCGGCTGCTGGGAAACGCGGGCCGGCTCCATGTGGACGGCTGCGCCCTGCTGATCGCGGCTTCGCGCAAGCGGGTGATCGGCGCCGAGTGCGGCAGCCCGCCCTACGAGCAGCGCCTTGCCGGAACGCTGGCCGCCCACAGCATCGCCGTGGCGGACGGCGC
Source organism: Caproiciproducens lactatisolvens (assembly GCF_052443335.1). NCBI lineage: Bacteria > Bacillati > Bacillota > Clostridia > Eubacteriales > Acutalibacteraceae > Caproiciproducens > Caproiciproducens lactatisolvens. Next base: position 449,635 of record NZ_CP195750.1, read on the forward strand.
GGATATGGTTCGCGCCCACGATGTCGCACAGGCGGTGCAGGCCGCGAAAATCGCGTTTGCGATTCGGCGGGCCCGCGGCTGAAAGGCGTCGGATTATAAGGCAAAATGGGCCGGGGACAAGCCTTTTTAAAAAAAGTTAAAAAAACTTCGGAAAAAGGGTTGACTTACGGGGATGTATTTGGTATTATAGTCAAGCGCCTTACGAAAGACGCGAAGCGCGAAAGCAAAGCCGAAGCGGCAGAAACACAGAGCGGAAGCGGAGTTTTCGACCAGGACCTTGAAAATTAAACAACGAGAGAATTAAGGAACCCGTAATGAACTTGAGAGTATGGAAGTACTTTCGGACGAAGTTGGTTGTCACTTTAAAAGACAACGAGAATACACGCTTAGTGTATCGTATTTAGAGCTCTTCAAAAACTCTGGATAGAAGATATAAACGCCTTAATGGCGATTATATACAATATTTTAGAGAGTTTGATCCTGGCTCAGGACGAACGCTGGCGGCGTGCCTAACACATGCAAGTCGAACGGAATTAAGTTTAACACCGAACACTTTGTTTGGTGGGAACACCTTACCGAGTGGTGGGTGTTGAGCTTAATTTAGTGGCGGACGGGTGAGTAACGCGTGAGTAACCTGCCTTTCAGAGGGGGATAACGTCTGGAAACGGACGCTAATACCGCATGACATATTTGGGCTGCATGGTCCGAATATCAAAGGAGCAATCCGCTGGAAGATGGACTCGCGTCCGATTAGCTTGTTGGTGAGGTAAAGGCCCACCAAGGCGACGATCGGTAGCCGGACTGAGAGGTTGAACGGCCACATTGGGACTGAGACACGGCCCAGACTCCTACGGGAGGCAGCAGTGGGGGATATTGCACAATGGAGGAAACTCTGATGCAGCAACGCCGCGTGAGGGAAGACGGTTTTCGGATTGTAAACCTCTGTCCTTGGTGACGAAACAAATGACGGTAGCCAAGGAGGAAGCTCCGGCTAACTACGTGCCAGCAGCCGCGGTAATACGTAGGGAGCAAGCGTTGTCCGGATTTACTGGGTGTAAAGGGTGCGTAGGCGGCTCTGCAAGTCAGGCGTGAAATATATGGGCTTAACCCATAGACTGCGTTTGAAACTGTGGAGCTTGAGTGAAGTAGAGGTAGGCGGAATTCCCGGTGTAGCGGTGAAATGCGTAGAGATCGGGAGGAACACCAGTGGCGAAGGCGGCTTACTGGGCTTTAACTGACGCTGAGGCACGAAAGCATGGGTAGCAAACAGGATTAGATACCCTGGTAGTCCATGCCGTAAACGATGATTACTAGGTGTGGGGGGTCTGACCCCTTCCGTGCCGGAGTTAACACAATAAGTAATCCACCTGGGGAGTACGGCCGCAAGGTTGAAACTCAAAGGAATTGACGGGGGCCCGCACAAGCAGTGGAGTATGTGGTTTAATTCGAAGCAACGCGAAGAACCTTACCAGGTCTTGACATCCAACTAACGAAGCAGAGATGCATCAGGTGCCCTTCGGGGAAAGTTGAGACAGGTGGTGCATGGTTGTCGTCAGCTCGTGTCGTGAGATGTTGGGTTAAGTCCCGCAACGAGCGCAACCCCTGTGATTAGTTGCTACGCAAGAGCACTCTAATCAGACTGCCGTTGACAAAACGGAGGAAGGTGGGGACGACGTCAAATCATCATGCCCTTTATGACCTGGGCTACACACGTACTACAATGGCTGTTAACAAAGGGAAGCAAGACCGCGAGGTGGAGCAAAACCTGAAAAACAGTCTCAGTTCGGATCGCAGGCTGCAACCCGCCTGCGTGAAGTTGGAATTGCTAGTAATCGCGGATCATCATGCCGCGGTGAATACGTTCCCGGGCCTTGTACACACCGCCCGTCACACCATGGGAGCCGGTAATACCCGAAGTCAGTAGCCCAACCGCAAGGGGGGCGCTGCCGAAGGTAGGATTGGCGACTGGGGTGAAGTCGTAACAAGGTAGCCGTATCGGAAGGTGCGGCTGGATCACCTCCTTTCTATGGAGACATGAGCAGCTGAAACAAGCTGGTCAGACATCCAAGGTCAGTTACGGAAGACGAAATTCGAATCGTTGTTTAATTTTGAAGGCCCTGAGCTGAGCTCAGAGGCACGGCCCGCGGACAGCAGTCCGGGGAAAGTGTCTTGGCGCCGCGGGACGGTAACAACCGGCTTCCGGGGTGAGGAGCGAAGCGCAAAGCTTTCAGAAAAAAGTGGAAACAAGGGTAGAACACCTGAGTGAAGCTACCTGTATATGGGGGTTTAGCTCAGCTGGGAGAGCGCCTGCTTTGCAAGCAGGAGGTCAACGGTTCGATCCCGTTAATCTCCACCAGCGGCGAGTCGCCGCAGACAATTCGCGGGTAAGATTTGATGGAAACGTCAAATGAGCGCACGCGGAAAGAACTGCGGATCAGGATTTGCCAAAAAATCACGGAAGCGTGTTAAGGAACGCGTGCGGAAGGCGAGAGATTGCCGAAAGCTGAAGCGTGACGAAACACACTGCGTGTGCGGCTATATGGGCACAAGAATAACCGGATAGCCTCTGGCCAGAAATATGGGCTTATAGCTCAGCCGGTTAGAGCGCACGCCTGATAAGCGTGAGGTCGGTGGTTCGAGTCCACTTAAGCCCACCACGGGTAGCACCCGAGGCAAGGCCCGCCGTGTAACAACGGCAGGAAAGAATCGCGGTGCGGCGGGACAGTCGGAAGACGCTCCCGAAATCCCAAAGACAAATACATACGGTAGTTTGAATTCACTTCGGTGGAGGAAAGGGTATCGTGTGGCAAAGGCCGGCAGAAGGTGGAATCCGCGGCAGAACGGGTCTTTTGATCTGAGTGCTGTCCCGCGACGAAACGGCCTGCGGCCGTGTACATTGAAAACTGAATAAAGAAGAAGCAGATATTAAGCGAAAAATAACTTGTTATTTTTAGATTTAAAATCTACAATTTCAAATTTTTAAAGAAGAACCAAGAAAAAACACATGGTCAAGCTACAAAGAGCGCAAGGGGAATGCCTTGGCACTGGGAGCCGAAGAAGGACGCGACTAACTGCGAAAAGCTATGGGGAGCCGTAAGTGGGCATTGATCCATAGATATCCGAATGGAGCAATCCAACTGGAGTCATGTCCAGTTATCATACACTGAATTCATAGGTGTATGAGGGGAACCGCCTGAACTGAAACATCTAAGTAGGGCGAGGAAAAGACATCAAATGAGATTCCGCTAGTAGTGGCGAGCGAACGCGGAAGAGGCCAAACCGGGAGTAGCAATACTCCCGGGGTTCGGACAGCAACATGGACGCTGGAATTTAGCAGAATGGCATGGGAAGGCCAACGAAACAGTGTGAGAGTCACGTATGCGAAAAAGGAAAGCGCTTAGCTGTATCCAGAGTACCGCCGGACACGTGAAACCCGGTGGGAATATGGGGGGACCACCCTCCAAGCCTAAATACTACCCAGTGACCGATAGTGAAGAGTACTGTGAAGGAAAGGTGAAAAGGACCCCGGAAGGGGAGTGAAAGAGAACCTGAAACCTTGTGCTTACAAGCACCGAGAGCCCGTCAAAGGGTGATCGGGTACCTTTTGTAGAATGGTCCGGCGAGTGAATGTAACTGGCAAGGTTAAGTCCTTAAGGGACGGAGCCGCAGGGAAACCGAGTCTGAAATGGGCGTATGAAGTCAGTTGTATTCGACCCGAAACCGGGTGACCTACCCATGTCCAGGTTGAAGTGGGGGTAAAACCCCATGGAGGACCGAACCGACTCCTGTTGAAATAGTAGCGGATGAGGTGTGGGTAGCGGAGAAATTCCAATCGAACCCGGAGATAGCTGGTTCTCTCCGAAATAGCTTTAGGGCTAGCCTCGTATTAGATTACCGGAGGTAAAGCACTGAATGGTCTAGGGGCCGAAAGGCTACTGAAACCTATCAAACTCAGAATGCCGGATAATTGATGTACGGGAGTCAGACAGCGTGAGATAAGTTTCGTTGTCAAAAGGGAAACAGCCCAGACCCACAGCTAAGGTCCCCAAATATGGTTAAGTGGAAAAGGATGTGGGGTTGCACAGACAACCAGGATGTTGGCTTAGAAGCAGCCACTCATTAAAAGAGTGCGTAATAGCTCACTGGTCGAGTGACCCTGCGCCGAAAATTTAACGGGGCTAAATCATATACCGAAGCTTGGGATTCCGCAAGGAATGGTAGGAGAGCGTTGAATAAGGGGTGAAGTCAGAGCGGAAGCGCTGGTGGACTTTATTCAAGTGAGAATGCCGGAATGAGTAGCGAGAAATGTGTGAGAATCATATTGGCCGAAAGTCTAAGGTTTTTGGAGGAAGGTTCGTCCGCTCCAAGTAAGCCGGGAGCTAAGGTGAGGCCGAGAGGCGTAGCCGATGCACATACGGTGGAAATTCCGTAGCCGCCAAAAGATTTAAGTAAGAGGACACCTGCAAAGGGCATAACCCGGGCGATGGTTGACCCGGGCGTAAGGGACCGAAATTAGAGTAGGGAAGTATGCATAGAGCAGGGCGAGAAAAGTCTTATGGATATCTGAGGCGCCCGTACCGCAAACCGACACAGGTAGATAGGAAGAGAATTCCAAGGCCAACGGGAGAAGGGTAGTTAAGGAACTCGGCAAATTGACCCCGTAACTTAGGGAAAAGGGGTGCCACAGCAATGTGGCCGCAGAGAATAGGCCCAGGCGACTGTTTAGCAAAAACACAGGTCTCTGCCAAATCGCAAGATGAAGTATAGGGGCTGACACCTGCCCGGTGCTGGAAGGTTAAGAGGAGATGTGCAAGCATTGAATTGAAGCCCCAGTAAACGGCGGCCGTAACTATAACGGTCCTAAGGTAGCGAAATTCCTTGTCGGGTAAGTTCCGACCCGCACGAATGGTGTAACGATCTGGGCACTGTCTCAATTACCCGCCCGGCGAAATTGTAGTACCGGTGAAGATGCCGGTTACCCGCGACAAGACGGAAAGACCCCATGGAGCTTTACTGCAGTTTAATATTGGGTTTCGGTAATTTATGTACAGGATAGGTGGGAGACTGTGAAGCAAGGGCGCCAGCCTTTGCGGAGTCGCTGTTGGGATACCACTCTTAAGTTGCTGAAATTCTAACCTGCGGCCGTGAATCCGGCCGGGGGACATTGTTAGACGGGCAGTTTGACTGGGGCGGTCGCCTCCAAAAGAGTAACGGAGGCGCTCAAAGGTCAGCTCAGCACGGACGGAAACCGTGCCTTTGAGTGTAAACGCGTAAGCTGGCCTAACTGCGAGGGTGACGGCCCGAGCAGTAACGAAAGTTGGAGTTAGTGATCCGGCGGTATGAGAGTGGAATTGCCGTCGCTCAACGGATAAAAGCTACCCTGGGGATAACAGGCTGATCTCCCCCAAGAGTCCACATCGACGGGGAGGTTTGGCACCTCGATGTCGGCTCATCACATCCTGGGGCTGTATTCGGTCCCAAGGGTTCGGCTGTTCGCCGATTAAAGTGGTACGCGAGCTGGGTTCAGAACGTCGTGAGACAGTTCGGTCCCTATCTGTCGTGGGCGCAGGATATTTGAGGAGAGCTGTCCTTAGTACGAGAGGACCGGGATGGACGCACCGCTGGCGCACCAGTTGTCATGCCAATGGCACAGCTGGGCAACTATGTGCGGATCGGATAAACGCTGAAAGCATCTAAGCGTGAAGCCGGCTCCAAGATTAGATATCCCATAGCGTAAGCTAGTAAGGCCCCTTGAAGACTACAAGGTTGATAGGCTGCGTGTGTAAGTACGGTAACGTATTCAGCTTGGCAGTACTAATAGGCCGAGGGCTTGACCATATTTTTCTTGGCAACCCTCTATTTCTCACTCTGCTTCCCTCCCTTTATTCAGTTTTCAGTGTACAAAAGTACCTGTGAAAAGCAAAGAGCAGCGGATGAAAATCCGGAGCGTGCAGGCTCAACCTGCCATATGCACCATTAGCTCAGTTGGTAGAGCACCTGACTCTTAATCAGGGTGTCCCGGGTTCGAGTCCCTGATGGTGCACCATTAAGAAGTCGGAACGGGGGCTGGAGCCTCTGGCCTCTGCATCTGACTGTATGAAAGATATGGCCCGTTGGTCAAGCGGTTAAGACACCGGCCTCTCACGCCGATAACGGGAGTTCGATTCTCCCACGGGTCACCATTTTCTGTTCAAGCGCAATTGGTTTTTCTTTCCGCTGAGCCGGAGAATCGAACTCCGGTCTTCCACAGGAAAGCAAGGGCAGAGATTTCAAGTGGCTGTCTGAGGTCATCGCCGTAGGCGCATGCCGACTGCAAAGTCCTCCCACGGGTCACCAAATTTCATTTGCTATGGTAAGATTTTTGTTTCCGTCGAGTCGGAGAATTACAATTTAATTTAAGTTAGTTGGTGCTGATGACGGTGAGGGTCCACCCGTTCCCATCCCGAACACGGAAGTTAAGCTCACTGGTGCCGAAGATACTTGGCTGGTAACGGCCCGGGACAATAGGAAGGTGCCAACACAAATAATCCTCAATAGCTCAGCCGGTAGAGCATGCGGCTGTTAACCGCAGGGTCGTTGGTTCGAGTCCAACTTGGGGAGCCAGAGAAGATCACCAGTCGAATGATTGGTGGTCTTTATGTTTTATCCGCATATCCTGAAGGAGATTCAGGGCGTTAAGGAAACACCCCCCCTTAGATTTGTTTGGGCCTTGGATCAAGAGACGGGGCTAATCCGGAGAGACGAAGGAATCACCTGAGATGGGTGATTTTTTGTTATATAACTGATAACAATGCAAACAAGAGGGAAGTTGCCTTCGCAAAACTTGACAGACCTGGTCTGCTTCCCTATAATGAGGATAAAAAGAACAGAGAGAACATTTCTGTTGCGATGACAATCATGGAAGCGATTAGAACCTATCAAATGATTCTTAGAAAGGTATTACGGTTGATGAAATACACTCATATCGTTTTTGATGTTGACGGAACGCTGCTTGACAGTGAGGATGCGGTTCTTTTATCCTTTCAGAAGATGCTTTTTACCATACAGGGAAAAATGTATCCGCTGGAAGAACTTCGGTTTTCCCTTGGAATCCCCGGGCATGACGCGTTGGCCAGGATGAAGGTTGAGCCGCTCGAAGACGCTTTCCGCATCTGGGGAGAATATGAAAAGGAATTTTCCTATTCCATAAAACCATTTAAGGAAATCCCCTCTACGCTTTCACAGCTGAAAAGGAATGGAATCCAAATGGGCGTTATTACCTCCCGGACGAGGGAAGAGTATGCGGCGGTGGTCCCCCCTTTCGGGCTGGATCATTATTTTGAACATATTCTCTGCGCGGAGGATTCACCCGGACACAAGCCCGATCCGGCGCCGATGCTTAGATATATGGAGCTGTCCGGTGCGGGTAAGGAAAACGTGCTGTATATCGGGGACTCCGCTTACGACTGCAGATGCGCGCACGGGGCGGGTGTGGACTTCGCTTTGGCTTTGTGGGGCTGCCGTGCTCCGGAGGGCATTTCTCCGGAATATGCCTTGGAGAAGCCGGAAGATGTATTATCTTTATAAGAAAAAATGAGGGGAACAGATTCCCTATGCAGTATGGCTTAAAGTTTAAGGAAAGCGTTGAGGTACGGGTATGATTGGAATTATCGGGGCAATGTCGGTAGAAGTGGAAAATTTAATCGCGGTCATGACGGATAAAAGTACGCAGACAGTCAGTTCGGTGGTTTACTATACCGGGAGAATAGAGAACATCGACTGTGTTGTCGCGAAATGCGGCGTTGGAAAAGTCGCGGCGGCGGTCTGCACGCAGACTATGATTTTGAATTATCATCCCAGTGCGGTCATCAATGTCGGCGTTGCGGGCGGTATCGGCGAAAATATTCATATCGGCGATATCGTCGTATCAAGCGGGCTGGTGCAGCACGACATGGATACCACCGCTATTGGGGATGAAAAGGGCCTGATCAGTGGACTGAATATCGTCACCATTCCCGCCAGCACAAGGTTGGTTGATCTGGTGGTTTCCACCGCGAAGCAGATTTATGGCCAGGGCGTGCATGTCGGGGTGATCGCCACGGGTGACCAGTTCATCAGCAGCGGGGAAAAGCTGAAGGAAATCGCCCGGGATTTTCAGGCTTCGGCGTGCGAAATGGAAGGCGGGAGCATCGCGCAGGTATGCTACATAAACCATGTGGATTTCGTGGTCATCCGCGCCATCTCGGATAATGCCAATGAGGCGGCCAATATCGATTTCGCCGCTTTTGCTATTTCCTCCGCGCATAAGACCGCGGAGCTTATCACAAAAATATTACCCTCCATCTGAAAAAGAGGTGTAAGACATGAAGATCATCGACGTGTCACGTGAGCTTTTTTCCGCACCGGTTTATCCGGGGGACCCGGAGCCTTACCGGGACTCCGTGCGCCGGATGGAGCTGGGGGACGTCTGCAATCTTTCAGGTTTTTACACGGGATGCCACAGCGCCACCCACGTTGACGCACCGCGCCATTTCATTGAAGACGGCGAAACGGTCGACCAGCTCGATTTGGCGCGGCTGACAGGTCCCTGCACCGTCGTGGAGGCAAACGGTATTATTACCGGCTCCGATATTGACAACATCGTGCCGTATGCTCAGAAAATGATTTTGTTCAAGGGGCAGGCATCCCTGTCCCAAAGCGGCGCCTTCGCGCTGACGGCCGCGGGCGTTACCCTGGTGGGAACGGATGCGCTCAGTATTGAAACGGAAGACGACGGCTCCTTTCCCGCGCACAAAGAGCTGCTGGGAGCAGGCGTACTGATTCTGGAGGGGCTGGACCTCTCCATGGCGGAACCCGGCGGCTACCGGCTGATCGCCCTGCCGCTCCGCCTGGGCGGAGCGGAGGCTTCCCCGGTAAGGGCCGTCCTGATCAGAGAGGATGGGCAGGACATCGAGGCACCATGAAACAGGGAGGGAACCGATTTCGATTCCCTCCCGTTATTTTGTAGAACAACCACCGACTATGTCGGTGGAGCGGAAAAAGCTTTAGCGTTGAAACAGACAAAAAAACTCCTTTTGATGTAAAATAAGCTTGCGGTCTGGCAACTGCAAGAGACATCAAAAGGAGGACATTCAGAGATGAATGACAATAAAAGTTTAGCACATACCAAATGGAACTGCAAATATCATATTGTATTTGCACCAAAGTACCGTAGAAAAATATTTTACGGAGGCAAGCGAGCAGAAATAGGAAAAATACTGAGAGAATTATGCGGTTGGAAGGGAGTCGCTCTTTTAGAAGGAGAGGTATGTCCTGACCATGTACACATATTAGTAGAGATACCACCGAAGATGAGTGTAGCGAGTTTTATGGGATTTTTAAAAGGGAAAAGCAGCCTCATCATTCACGAAAGACATGCAAATTTAAAATACAAGCATGGAAACAGAAGCTTTTGGTGCCGAGGATATTATGTGGATACAGTTGGAAAGAATGCAAAGAGGATAACCGAATACATTCAACATCAATTGGAAGAGGATAAATTAGAAGATCAATTAACGTTCAGAGAATATCAAGACCCTTTTAAGGGTAGCAAGTAACAATCCTTTGCAAATGTCAGACCGTACCAGCCATTGCAATGGCCGCCAGTAATAGCGGGTTATACCCGCATATGAAATACCACCGGCTACGCCGGTGGATTTTTATTTCTGTTTAATAATACCGGAACACCGCGACGACTTTCCCGAGGATCAAAACGTCTTTCGTGTAGATCGGCTGATAATCCGGATTTTCCGGCTGAAGGCGGATCCTGTCCTTTTCGCGGAACAGACGCTTTACCGTCGCCTCGTCTTCGATCAGGGCAACCACGATTTCCCCGTCGAGCGCGGTCGGCGTTTTCAGAGCGACGACGATATCGCCGTTCAGAATCCCGGCGTCCTTCATGCTTTCCCCTCGGACATTCAGCGCAAAATATTCTTCACCGCTGTAACGGGCGGGTGAGAAGGGGACGTAGCCCTCCACCTCCTCGACGGCAAGAATCGGCTGGCCGGCGGCGACCTTTCCCACGATGGGGACCTGTATGGTGCTCTGTTCCCCCGCAAGGTGGATCGCGCGGTTCAGGCCCGCGTCACGGCTGATATACCCGGCGCGTTCCAACGTTTTCAGGTGAGCGTGTACGCTGGAGGTTGACTTCAGCCCGGTTGCGCTGCAGATTTCGCGCACAGTGGGCGGAAGCCCGTTTTCGGCCCGGCTTTTTAAATAGTCGTATACTTTTTGCTGGCTTTTGGTTAACATTCCGCAGCCCTCCCGTGTATTTGGCTTCTGCAGATATTATAACATATTTTTGAAAAAAATCAAACAAATGTTTGGAATATTAAAAATTCATAAGATATTCATAGCTATGTAACAACTGAATCCCGCTATGCGATATAATAAAGACGTAATCAAGGATATGGAGCCGCACCATTACTTGATACATGTTCTACCCTCCTCAATATACCCCTCAAGCTAATGAAAAAGGACCTGGTCGAAATTGGACTATCCCCCGAAGAACGGACAGTGAAAAAAGAGACCTCCTGTTGTAGAATGGAAACTACGACAGGAGGTCATTTCATGTCCAGGAAATATACAAAAGTTGAAATTCTAAGCGAAGAAGTGTTCCGGAGAAAGGCAGCAGGCGAAACCAACCGAGAAATAGCGGAAAGTTATGGTCTAAGCAAAAAACAAATTAAAAAGCTGGTCACGCGCCAGAATCACAAAGCCCGCTTGATTGCCAATGGCTATGTTCCTCGTCCAAAGGGACGGCCGAGACAAAAACCGGCTGACAAAGAAACGCAACGGAACAACGAATTGATTGAGCTGCGGATGAAAGTAGAACTGCTGCAAAATTTTCTGTCCGAAGCTGGAAGGAAGTGAAACTGAAATATCGCGTCATTGAACGATTTCGTGGTAAATACAGCATTGAGGCCATGTGCCGTTCCTTCGGGGTTTCCCGCAGCGGCTACTATGCATGGCGGAATCGACAGAAAAAAGAAGCAAAGGACCAATGGCTGACGGACTTGATTGCGGACTGTCAGCAGCGCTGTAAACAGACCTACGGTTGCCGTCGGGTGCGCCGCTGGATTCTGCGGCAGACCGGAAAAAAAGTCAATTTGAAAGCCATTCTGCGCGTCATGCGAAAGGATGATCTGCTTTCACAAATACGTCGGCGTCGACCCTATGTCCATTACAAACAGGCAGTACATAAATATCCGAACCTGTTGCAGAGATCCTTTGAGCAGCCCTTGCCCAATCGTTTCTGGGTTACGGACATTACCTACCTCCCTACTGTAAAAGGAATGCTGTATCTGTGCGCGGTAGTAGACCTGTGCGGCAAAATGGTTTTGGCCTATCGTATCGGCAATGACATGACCGCCTCACTGGTGACGGATACCATCCGGGATGCCGTACAAAAAGAGAAGGTCGCTGGTGGACTTGCCCTCCACAGCGACCAAGGGTCTCAATACACCTCGCAAGCATACTTTGACCTAAGTCAAGAATATCATTTTCAGCCGTCCATGTCCAGCCCCGGGTGCCCTTATGACAACGCCGCTATGGAAAATTTCTTTGGTACACTCAAGACGGAATGCCTATATCGTATGAATTTTTCCTGCCGTACCGAAGTGGAACAAGCAGTGGCTGAATATGTTCAGTTTTACAATTATGAGCGAATCAATCTGAAAAACGGCCTCACTCCGTCCGAAATTCGGAGCAAGGCCGCCTAAATCCTATCTATTCTGCGACAGGCCTTTTATTCCTTTGTCTGTTTGTTGGGGATCAGTCCAAAATGGATTAGGTCTTTTTTCTTTTTTTATTTTTATGATAAAAATGTCATCCGCCGAATATAACGTTTCATTTATGGCCAAAATATATTCGGAGGTGGCACGAATGAGTAATTTACATTTGTTAAATAACAAATCACAAAAGAACTCCAGGGGATTTTATATTGCGCTTGGCGTGTGTCTGATTGCGGTTGGTGTTGCGGCCTGGACCACTTATGACAGCGTGGTCAACTATGCTTCTCCCGAGGAAGGGACGACAAGCAGCGCACAGGTACAGCATACGAATGAAACGGTAAGCGGAATCAAGGTCTATACGGGAGGCGAAACTTCTTCTGCAGCGGCGCCCGCAGAGTCGGAGCCGGCAAAGGAAGAGCCGTCTGAGGCTCCGTCCCAAGCGCCGTCTGCTCCGCCGTCGTCTGCCGTACCGGCCAAGCAGACCGTGGCCAGCGTTCTGACCTTTGCCAGCCCGGTCGAGAAAAACGTCACGCTGAAATTCAGCGGGGAAAATCCCGTTTTCTCAAATACGATGAAGGACTGGCGTGTGCACAACGGCACCGACTTTGCCGCTAAGGAAGGAACCGCCGTCAAAGCGGTCGCGAACGGCACAGTGAAAAATGTCTATACGGACGACCTTTACGGCCTGACGGCTGTGATTCAGCACGGAGATTACGAAACCTATTACTGCGGTTTGGCAGCGGCGAGCGTCAAAAAGGGAGCGGCCGTCAAACAGGGTCAGCAGGTCGGAACGGTCGGAACGGTCCCGTGTGAAAGCGCCGACGCATCCCATCTGCATTTATCAATGAAAAAGGGCGGAAAATATATCGACCCGCTTTCCATTATTAAATAACTCGCCCCCGACACTGTAAACGATTAGGGGCAAAATCACAGCTGCAGAATGAATGGTTCTGCAGCTTTTTTATGATCTCCGTTTTTTCATTTGTGAAATCCGGCTTTCTGTGCTATAATAAAACCGAAAGTGATGGATCCTACAAAAAATGTCGAATTTTTATTTAACACTTTGTTAATGATTTATACACTTTCTGTTACCACAACGGCAAGGAAATCAAACTATACTGAGTATGGTTGGAAAATACGGTATTCGGAAGGGAGGCACAGTATTGAAAGACAGGAACACAACCCTCGTATGCGTTACGGGTCAGCGTGACTGTGACAGACTGATTCGGGCCGGCAAAAAAATTGCCGAAGAGAGTTCCACTTCTTTACAGGTACTCTGCGTGCAGCCAACCTCTGCGGGATTTGAAACCAGCTGTGAAGAGCTCGAATATCTGCGTCAGACGGCACGTGACGCGCAGGCGGAAATGACCGTTTACTTTAACGACGAAGCGGCATTGATCGCTGTAGGGTTTGTAAAACAAATCGGTGCGGTCCATATTGTAACGGGAATGGCGGAGGCGCCGGTGAACGGATTTGTAGAAATGATCCACAAGCTTTTGCCCAAAATTCCGATCTCAATGGTGGCAAAAGACGGAACGATTTATAATATTTGTCCATCAGGAAAAAAACAGCAGACTGTTAAACTGGCAGTCCAAAATTAGTACATAGCCGGGCGCCGGGGATCACACTCCGGCGCCCCTTTTTTCTATGTTTTTTGCCCTTGTTTCGGTTCTGAACGGCCGTGTGGGACATAAGGGACTTGCAAATCGTTACAAAAATGTTTATTATTATAAATACATTTGTTATTTTGAATTGCAGGGTGATTGTTTGTATAAGGCATGTATTTTTGATTTGGACGGAACGCTGGCCAATACGCTCGCTTCCATCGCCAATTTTGCCAACACCGCAATGAAGCGGTGCGGATACGAGCCGATTGAGGTGGGAAAATACCGGTATCTCGTCGGGAACGGGACGGACAGGCTGATGCACGCCATGCTTGACACCGCGCTGGGCGCGCAGGGGTACACGGAGGACGACGTCCGCAGAATGAGGCGGATTTACGACGAACTGTATGAAAGCGATCCCACTTGTCTTGTCACGAATTACAGCGGGGTGCAGGATACGCTGAAAAAACTGAAAGCAAAGGGAATCCGTATGGCGGTGCTTTCCAATAAGCCGCACAACTGCACCACTGCGATTATCGACGCGCTGTTCCCGAGAGGAACCTTTGACCTGTGCTACGGGCAGCGGCAGGAGGTGGCCCGAAAGCCTTCTCCGGAGGGCGCGCTGCTGATCGCGGACGAGTTTGCCGTCAGCCCGGAAAACATCCTCTACATCGGGGACACAAACACGGATATGAAAACCGGCGCTGCCGCGGGAATGGATACGGCGGGTGTCCTTTGGGGATTCCGGACCGAGAAGGAACTGAGAGAAAACAATGCGAAATATATCGTCGAGAGACCGGAACAAATTTATGAGATTGTTGCTGGCCTCATGAGGTGATTGATGAAGTGGCTGTTAAACCTTCTTAAGACCGAGAACCGGCTTGGCTTCCGGGTGGTAAAAACGGGGATCGCCGTTACCCTTTGTGTGGTGATTTCCGCCCTTTTAAAGCTGGACGAGCCGTTTTTCGCGGTCATTGCCGCCGTCATGACGATGGGGAAATCCATAGACGCCTCCATCAAAATGGGGAAGAACAAGCTGATCGGCGTGCTGATCGGCGCTGCGGTCGGCTATGGCCTTGTCATGGTCTCGCCCGGGAACGCCGGGCTCTGCGGAGTAGGGATTATCCTTACGCTGTATCTCTGCCATCTGTTTAAGCTTTATGGCGCGGCCACCCTGTCCTGCTTTGTGTTCGCGGCCATGATGTTCCGCGTCGGCACTGCCCTTTCCTGTATTGCGGGCAGCGCGATCGGCATTGTGATCGCCATTCTTGTCAATCTGGTGATTATGCCGCCCAACTACGCCGAAGAAATCAAGAAATCCTTTGTCCATCTGCGTAGCCAGGTGGACCAGGCGATGGAGAGCGCCGCCTCGTTCTGGCAGATCGATACCTTCGCGGTGGACAGCGCGATCCAGAAGCTGAGCTACAATGTCAAAATGTATATTGCTCAGGCGAAATTCCTGCGCTGGAACGATGACGAGGTTTTCGGCATTTCCTGTAAGATCTCCACTTATGAGATGATACTGGACGAGCTGAAGGCGCTGGAAGTGATGGAGCTGACGGAAGATTCCGTAAAACCCGGCGGCGAAACGGAGATTGTTTACCGCTACCATATGGACAGGATGCAAAAGCTTTACGAGCACGCGCTTTCCGAAACAAAAGAAGGCAAATAAAAAATGACCTGTGAAGGTCATTTTTTTTGCCTATTTGATTGTTTTGGCTGCGGCGGTCATCAAGGCGGAAGCGATCTGCCCGGCGGAACTGATGCCGCTTCTGGAATTTTCCACTACAACCGCGAACGCAAGCGGCGTTTTCTCATTGGAGGAAAAGCCGACCATCCAGCCGTTCGGTTTTTTCCCGCCGCCCACCTCCGCCGTGCCGGTTTTGGCGCAGACGGCAAGGCCGGGGAACAGGCCGTCGCCGTAATAGCTCGAAACGTTGTAGCGCATATATTCCTTCAGCTTTTCCGCGGTGGCGGCTTTCAGGAGCCGGTCTCCCGTCTGGGTATGCCCGCTGCGGACGGCCAGGCCGAACGGAGCCGTGATACCGCTGATCAGATAGGGTTTGACCGGTACGCCGTCGTTGGCGATCGCGCCCATCATCACCATCATGTGGAAAGGATTGGTCAGGTCGGTGTATTGCCCCACGCCCGACCAGCCCAGCTCGTTGGCGGCGGCGCCGTCCACCTGATAGACGCTTTTGCTGGTGGAGATGCCGTCCAGGTCGAAGCTGCGGTTAAAGCCCATGGAATTTGCCGTCTCGGTCATTTTGTCCGCGCCGAGCTCAATGGCGATCTGTGCGAACGCCACGTTGGAGGACCTCGCCAGCGCGTTTTTAAAGCTGAGGGTGCCGTAGGAAGCGACATCGGTGATTTTATTGCCGTTAATGGTAATGCTGCCGTTGCATTCCCAGGTGCGGCTGTCCAGATCGGGAATGTTTTCGATCGCCGCCGCGGAAGTCACCACCTTGAAGATCGAGCCGGGGGTATAGGTGGAGGAGAGCACGCGGTCAAGATAGACCCCGTTGTATTTCCCCGTTTTGTCCGTGTTCAGGTCCTTCGGGGGATTGGAGGGGTCGAAATTCGGCGTGCTGACCGAACAGAGCATCTCGCCGGTCTTGTAGTTGTAAAGGACGGCCGCGCCGCTGCTGCCGCCCAGCTTCTGAAGCGCGAGCTTGCACAGCGCGCTGTCCAGCGTCAGCTTAATGTCGCTGCCCCCGCTTTTCCCGGTGGGGGCGGCCAGGCCGGTGACGGGATTGTACCCCGAAAGCTCGGAACGGTAGTTGTACTGGATTCCGGTGGAAATATAGCCGTTGCTGTCGCCTACGGTGTGGAGCATCGCGCGGCGGACGGTTTCGTCGCTGTTGTATACCCGCTTGCCGTTTTCGCTTTTGGCAAGCACGACGTTGTTGCGGTCAAGGATTTTTCCGCTGTTGGCGAGCTGGCCGCCGGTCGTCAGATGCTTGTTGAACGGCTGCATGGCCCAGCTGCCGCCTTCCGTGGCGAACCCGTACAGGAATATGCCGAGGCCGAAAAGGAACGCCATGCCCAGAATATACAGGATTAAGGAACGGGAGCCTGTCGTTTTCATCAGCTTTTCCTCCTTGCCGCGTAGGTGCGCTCGTCGCTCGCCTTGATGAAGGCGAGCAGTCCCCAGACCGCCACCATGCTGGAGCCGCCCAGGCTGATAAAGGGCAGTGTGACGCCGGTCATGGGAAGTACGTCCGTCGCGCCGAAGACGTTCAGGCAGGTCTGGAACAGAAGCATGCCGCCCGCGGCGCAAGACGATATGGAATAGAAGGTGGAGCGGCTGCGCGTAACGTCCGAACGGGCGTAGAACATCAGAAACGCAAGTGTCAGCACAATGACGACCGCCAGCAGCAGGCCCAGCTCCTCACAGACCATGCCGAACACCAGGTCGCTGGTGGAAGCGAACACGCCCTTCAGCGAGCCGTTCCCGATCCCCAGCCCGAACAGGCCGCCGCTCGCGGAGTAGCTCAGCACGCGCGTCTGCTGGTAGCCGGATTCGTTCACATGCTCCCAGACGTGCCGCCATGCCTCGAACCGCTGCGCGACGTAGGGCTTGAATTTCAAGATCAGGAAAGCGCCGAACACCGCGACCGCGCAGATCAGCGCGATGGTGCGCACGCTCCCGGAACGCATGAAGGCAATGATGAGAAAGGTCACGAAAAAGACACAGGCGGTGCCGAAATCGCGCATCAGGAACAGCGCGCCCATGCATACGGCGGAAAACCCGATAAATCCCGTCAGGTTCTTTGCCGTCTGCAGCCTGTCCAGCGTAGAGGTGCCGACAAAGATAAAGGCGATTTTAATAAACTCCGACGGCTGTACGCTGACGGGGCCCAGGCTGATCCAGTTGCGGGCGCCGTTGTGTTCGCGGGCCAGCACAAGGTTGGCGGCAAAAAGCAGCACGGCAAAGATTCCGATTGCCAGGCGCCAGCGCATCACCCGGTCAAGGTCGCTGAGGAACCAGATCATGATGCAGAACAGAAGGACGCCCCCGAAGAGCGCGCCGAGCTGCACATAGGTGTTTTTCACGCCGGTGCCGGAAATCAGAAGGATGCCGACTCCGCTCAGCAGGAACGCGATGGTTTCCAGCTCGAAGCTGACGTGCCCCAGCCCCTTCATGGAAAACAGGTACAGCAGCCATTCCATTGCGAAGATCGCTCCGAACGGCACGGCGGGCAGGTAGCTGAATTTCCCGCCTCCGAAGCATGCCTGCACGCACAGGAGCAGCTGGATCAGGGTCGTGGCGGCCAGCAGCCCTGCGGGTGACGCGGCGTGCCGTACCTTACGCTTCGGCTGCTTGCCGTTTTTGATATCGCTTGTCCGCTTCAGCATCAGCGCGGTGGAACCCATGGCGATGGAATCGCCCGGCAGGATCTGCATCCGGTCTTTCACCTTTGTGCCGTTGACAAAGGTGCCGGATTTCGAGCCGGTGTCGGTGACGATCCAGCCGCTTTCCCGGCGCATCAGCACCGCATGGTCGCGGCTGACGGTGGGGTCGTGCAGAACAATGTCGCAGCTTCTGCTGCGCCCGAGCGAATTTTCCCAGTACAGCACGGGGATGACTTCATGGGATACCATGTCCTCCAGAATCACAACGGGGTCTTCCTTCCTGCGCCCGCGTTTCATGGACGTAAAGCATTTGCTGATGACGAGTATGGAAATCAGCGGTACCATGATTCTGAAAATATATAGCACCAAATTGATGATGTTTTGAATAACAGGATTGTTCAGCGTCAAGAAAACGCCTCCTTCCGGCTGGCGGGAAAATACCCGCCTGTGGATAGTATTTCCTTTTCTATTATACAATTATTTACCGGCAAAGTAAACGGAGGGAACGCACCGTTCCCTCCGCAGTATTATTCCGTTATCCCCAGCTCGTGCATGAATTTCAGAAGCCCCGCTTCAAAGTGGACGCCGTACCGCGGGTCGGTTCCGGCTTCCCTGGTGCGCCGGATACATCCGGCGGTAAAGTCGACCGCAGTCTGCATGGCGATGTCCAGCTCCATTCCGTTCAAAAGCCCCGACAGAAGCGCGCTGGCAAAGATATCCCCCGTACCGTAGTAACGTCCCCTGATCTTCTGCGAGAACGCGTAGCTGACCGCGTCCGTGTTCCGGTTGTATCCCGCCGCGCCCAGAAGGTCCGGGCTGAACCAGACCCCGGTGATGACCACCTGACGCGGGCCCAGCCCGCTCAGACGCCGCAGCAGATTTTCGACGTAATCGCGGGTGTAGGGGCCTTCGCGGTACTTTTCGCCCAGCAGAAACGCCGCTTCCGTGAAATTCGGTACGATCAGGTCGGCTTTTCCGCACAGGTTCACCATTCCCTCGGCCATTTGAGGGGTAATGGTCCGGTACAGCTCGCCGCTGTCCGCCATCACGGGGTCAACCATAACAAGGGTGTTCTCCGTTTTGAAGGTATCGAAAAAGTCCGATACGATCGAAATCTGTTCATACGATCCCAAAAAGCCGCTGTAAAGCGCCTCAAAGCTCAGGCCAAGCTGCTTCCACTGCTTTTTGAACCCGGGCATATCGTCCGTCAGGTCGCGGTAGGTAAAGCCATCTAAATCCCCCGTATGGGAGGAAAGCACGGCGGTCGGGACGGGGCAGACTTCGATTCCCGCGGCGGAAAGAATAGGAAGCGCAACCGTAAGGGAACATTTCCCGAATCCGGAGATATCGTGAATCGCTGCGATCCTTTTTTGTTTGTTCATTCAATCACCTCACAAGTATTACATTAATCATATGGGATTCCGGGGTGAAAAATGTAAAGCCGCAAAAAATCACAGCATTAAATTTTGTTGGCAACCTCGCCCGCATGCTTGTAAATACTCCTTGCGGGAATAAAGCCGCGCACCATGGAAAGCGGGTAGACGGTGCTGTCCTTGCCCACGACGGTGCCGGGGTTCAGGACGGAGTTGCAGCCGACCTCCACGCGGTCGCCCAGCATCGCTCCGATTTTTTTCAGGCCCGTTTCAATGCGGTCGCCGTCCGCGCTGATGACCACGAGCGTTTTATCCGATTTGACGTTGGAGGTAATGGAGCCCGCACCCATGTGGGATTTGTAGCCGAGAATGGAGTCGCCCACATAGTTGTAGTGGGGAACCTGAACGCTGTCGAACAGGATGACGTTTTTCAGCTCCGTGGAATTGCCCACGACGCATCCGGCGCCCACAAGGGCGCTGCCGCGGATAAACGCACACTGCCGGACCTCGGTGTTCGGCCCGATAATCGCGGGTCCGTTGATATAGGCGGAATCAAATACCCTTGCGGTTTTCGCAATCCATACGTTCTCGCCGCGCCGGTCGTATTCCTCGGCCAGAAGCGTCGGTCCCAGCTTTAAGATGAACTCGCTGATTTTCGGAAGCGCTTCCCAGGGGTAAATCAGTTTGTCAAGAAGAGGGGCCGCGGCGGTGTGGGTCAGATCATACAGACAATGAATGGATACTTTGTCAGTCATTCTAAAATGCTCCTTCGTTTCTGTTTAATAAATCCATTATATTTTCATTTCACCGCCAGGTCAATCATACAAGGTCATTTTATGAGCTTTTTTATTTTCAGCAGGTCGCCGGTCTGCAGGCTGCGCCCGCTTCTGTCCGCGCCGCTTTCGTCGCTGATTTTTGCCGCTTCCAGATACGGCCCGGAGAGGGACGGCGTATCCCCCGCGCCCGTTTGGATAAAGTACTCGTACAGCAGGCGGCAGTCGTAATCCGTCACGGTCCCGGAACCGTCCAGATCGCCGGGGATGACCGCAATGTAGGCGCCGGCCGTTTTGCCGCCCTGCATGGTGACAATGGTCTGGCCCGTACCGATATTTCCGCCTTTTATTTCCTTTTTGTCCGCCGTAAAAACGCGAAGACTCTGGTCCGGATTGACTTCGGCCATTTCGCCCTGAAGGGCCTCCAGCGTTACCGGGCCGGGAAAATCATAATTTTCCATCACGGACGGAAGGTCGGCGGGAATTTGATCGGAGGGGGATGACGAAGAGCTGCCGGGGTCCGGGACACCGGATTCCGGCGCCGAAGAGTCCGGCGCTTCGGAAGAAGGAGAGCTGGAGTCCGGGCCGGGGGGTTCCGGGGAGATGTTCCCGTTGTTATTTGCGCCGTCAAACAGAAAGCTGGACGCCGGCGTGCCTGCGTCCAGCTGCTCGCCGTAGGGGACGATGACAAGCGTCACCCTTCCCTGTGCGTCCGCGCTGAAATTCCGTGAAAAGTCACAGCTGACACTCAGAATATTGTTGACGATACACTTGCCGTCGCTTAAATCAAGACGCCCGATTACCGCGCAGTTCGCGGCGCTGGGGGACATTCCGGCAAGATACAGGTAATTTCCGGACAGGCAGGCGGCTTCATATACGAATTTAATGACGGTCGGTCCCCGGACGGAACCGTAATCAAGGTTCCCGTCGCTGTCAAGGAGCGCGGTACGGGTGGAGGAGGCGTTGGAGCTGATCAGTACGAAACCTGTTCCCGGCCTGCGGAAAAACTGCTGGTTGTCCGGATAATACAGGTTGGAGTCTATTTTACTGATATCGGGATAATCCTCCGCGTAGCAGGACAGGGCCGCGATCATCGGCATCAGGGCCGCGGCGCACACACATATGATGCAGAGCATCAGACGTTTTTTTCGGCGGTCTCTCATATTTCCACATCCCTCGACATTTAATTTCTTAACAGCATTATACAAAATGTGGACGGAGGGGAGGAATAATGTGAAATTATTTCAAAAAAATCGACATATAATAAAACAAGAACCGGTATGCACCGGTTCCTGTTTTTGGGGAGGAGTTGTATTGAAAAGGTCGTGACAAGTCCTTGCCACAGTCTTGTAATCAGATCGGATACGGTCCCATTTCTTGGTTCCGTGATTTTATTATAGTACCCGTGTTTCCCAGTGTCAATCACTTCACAATCGATTTGTCAAGAATCTCTTTATTGTATAAAACGTAGTTTTTTGTTGGTGCAATTTAGTTATTATTGACGATAAATTTTCGTTAATTATCGAAAAGGTATCATACGGAATTTTTAAGACCGTTATTTGACTAATCCTGGGCGCCGGGAATCTTCGGCAGAGAATCAAATCCGGGCTGCAGATCCGCGTCCGTTGGAATGTAGTCCGTCATGGTGTGCTCCAGATAAGCGGTGTACGCGGCCATGTCGAAATAGCCGGTTCCGGTCAGTCCGAACAGGATGGTTTTTTCCTCGCCGGTTTCTTTGCATTTGACGGCCTCGTCCATCGCGCAGCGGATGGCGTGCGCGCTTTCCGGGGCGGGCAGAATGGTTTCCAGCTTGGCGAACTGTACGGCGGCGTCAAATACCTTGGTCTGTTCCGCGGAGCGCGCCTCGTCAAGGTATCCGTCATGGTACAGCTTGGAGATAATCGGGGACATGCCGTGGTAGCGCAGGCCGCCCGCATGGTTCGGCGAGGGGATGAAGCCGCTGCCCAGCGTATACATTTTCGCCAGCGGGGTGACCTTGCCGGTGTCACAGAAGTCGTAGGCATAGCGGCCCCGGGTCAGGGAGGGGCAGGAGGCGGGCTCCACGGCGATAAAATACGGGTTCTTTCTGCCGAGCAGCTTATCCTGCATGAACGGCGCGATCAGCCCGCCGAGGTTGGAACCGCCGCCCGCGCAGCCGATGACGATATCCGGGTATTCGCCGAGCAGCTCCATTGCCTTTTTGGATTCCAGGCCGATGATCGACTGGTGCAGCAGCACCTGGTTCAGCACCGAGCCCAGGACATAGCGGCAGTTGGGGGTCGTCGTAGCCTTTTCGATCGCTTCCGAGATCGCGCAGCCGAGACTGCCGGTCGTATCGGGGTCCATTTCAAGGATGGCGCGGCCGACCTGCGTGGTGGAGCTGGGGCTGGCGACCACATTGGCGCGAAGGTCTGGATGATCGACTTGCGGTAGGGTTTCTGCTGAAAGGAGGCCTTGACCATGAAGACGTCCAGACCGATTCCAAAATAGGCGCACGCTTCCGCCAGCGCGGTGCCCCACTGGCCGGCGCCCGTTTCGGTCGTCAGGCCGGTCAGGCCCTGCTTCTTCGCGTAGTAAACCTGGGCAACGGCGGAATTGAGCTTGTGGCTGCCGGAGGTGTTGCCGCCCTCAAATTTGTAATAGATCTTCGCCGGCGTATCCAGATATTTTTCAAGCGCATAGGCCCTGTTGAGCGGGGAGGGACGGTATGCCTTGTAAACATCCAGAATCTCTTCCGGAATATCGATATAAGGGGTGGCGCTGTCCATCTCCTGCTTTGCCAGCTCCTCGCAGAAAATGGGATAAAGCTCCTCGGTGCGGATGGGCTTTAAAGTGCCGGGGTTCAGCATCGGGTCCGGCAGGGATTTCATGTCCGCGCGGAGATTGTACCATTGCGTGGGCATCTGCTCCTCGGATAAGATCATTCTGTGCGGGATGTTTTTCATGATGATTCTCCTTTCAGATCAAAAATAGTATGGACAAAAAGAGTATAAAAAAACGCCCTTGCCCCTAAAACTCAGGGACAAGAGCGATTGCTCCTGCGGTACCACCCGGATTGCGCGAAAGCGCCTCTTTTTCCGCGCACCAGCATGCGCGCTCCCTTGGTAACGGGCGGAGTTCCCGTCAGCGGCTACTTGTTTCCTTTCGCGCTGCCCTCGTAAGTCCATTCGGCAGGCCCCGCCGTACCGCAATCACACCGCCTGCGGCTCTCTTTTCCGGCGCTTTGCCTATTTACTACTCTTACTCATCGGTTTGCTGTCTTTTGCAATATTATATTCGGGTATCCGCGCCTTGTCAAGCATTGTTTCAAAATTCCGCGGATTTTCGCCGGTATTGTATTTATGGGGGTATAATGCTAAAATAATAAGATAAATAAGGGTGGCGGAATCCATTCGATTTTACGGGGGAGAACATGGAAATTAAAAAGAACGAACTTGTGGATATGGAAATAACCGGCTATACCGCGGAGGGAAACGGCGTCGGCCGCTATCGGGACATCGCGGTGTTTGTGCCGCTCGCGGCGGCGGGGGACAGGCTTCGCGTAAAGATACTGAAAACGGCCAAAACCTATGCGTTTGGCCGTATCGATAAAATCGTGACCGCCTCAAAGGACCGCGTTCCGCTCGACTGTGCCCAGTTTGCGCAGTGCGGGGGCTGTGTGTACCGCCATATCAGCTATCAGGCGGAGCTAAAGGCGAAGCAGCAGCGCGTGCGGGACGCCCTCGAGCGCATCGGCGGCTTTCATGAGCTAAAAATCCGGCCGATTGTCGGCGCGGAAAATCCCGACCGTTACCGCAACAAAACGCAGCTTCCCATCGGGCGCGGTCCGGGGAACGAGGTGCGGATGGGCTTTTTCGCCAGCCACAGCCACCGTATCATCCATTGTTCGGAGTGCCTTTTGCAGCCGGATGAGTTTACCGCCGCCATGGAGGCTTTCCAGGAGTGGGCGCGCCAGAGCGGAGAGGATGTCTATGACGAGGAAACCGGCAAGGGAAGGCTGAGGCACCTGTACCTGCGCCGCGCGGGCGCGACCGGCGAAGTGATGGTCTGTGTGGTCGTCAACGGCAACGGGGTGCATTTTGAACCGGAACTGGTGGAAATGCTGAAGAAAAAGGTGCCGGGCTTGAAAAGCGTCATCATCAATGTGAACCGGGAACGCACGAATGTGGTTCTCGGACAGAAATGCCGTACCGTCTGGGGCAGCGATTTTATTACGGATACGCTCTGCGGCCTGAGTTTCCATATTTCTCCCATGTCGTTTTATCAGGTCAACCGCGACCAGGCGGAGCGGCTTTATACGCTTGCGGGCGAATATGCCGGCCTGACCGGAAAAGAGACCCTGCTGGACCTTTACTGCGGGACCGGCACCATTGGCCTTTCCATGGCGAAAAATGCCGCGCATGTCATCGGTGTGGAAATCATTGAGCAGGCGGTGGAGGACGCGAAAAAAAACGCGGAGCTGAACGGAATCACCAATGCGGAGTTCCTTTGCGCGGACGCCGCGAAAGCCGCGTCCATGCTGAAAAACCGCGGGACCCGCCCCGACGTGGTGGTCCTCGATCCCCCGCACAAGGGCTGTGACGCTTCCCTGATCGATACCGTCGCCGCCATGGCGCCGCAGCGCGTCGTCTATGTTTCCTGCGACCCGGCTACCCTTGCGCGCGACCTGAAGCTCTTCGTGCAGAAAGGCTACGAGCCCAAGGTCGTTACACCCGTAGACATGTTTCCGAGGACGGCGCATACAGAAGTAATTGTCGGATTAAGTCGCGCTATGTCGTAAATTGGAGCTTGGAAACATATGAAAATAAACGTATACACATTAAATTCTTTTGCTAAAACTAAAGAAGGCGGAAACCCAGCGGGTGTTGTTATGAATGCAGATTTATTATCTGAGGAAGAAATGGGAAAAATTACTGCTGTTCTTGGATTCAGTGAAACTGCTTTTGTATTAAAATCAAACGCGGCGGATTTTAAAGTGAGATTCTTCACACCGAATGAAGAGGTGGACTTATGTGGTCATGCTACGATTGCCACCTTCTATGCAATGTTAAGTCTGAATTTGTTAAAACAAGGTAAGTATGAGCAAGAAACCAGAGCAGGAATACTTGGCATTGAAATTCATAACGATAATTTTGTTATGATGGATCAATCTATTCCTGTATTTTCGGAAGTGATAGATAAAGATGAAGTAGCAGATTCCTTGAACATCAGTACTTCCCAAATTACAGCAGACTTGTTGGTTCAAGTTGTATCAACAGGGCTTAGGGATATTATGGTTCCTGTAAGAAGCATTGAGATTTTAGATGCGATCAGACCGGATATGAAAAAAGTAAAAGAAATCAGCCAGAAGTACAATACTGTTGGATACCATGTTTTTTCTTTGAAATCCTTACATGGTGCTAACGCTTATTGTAGAAACTTTGCTCCCTTATATGGTATCCCGGAGGAATCTGCCACAGGAACATCAAGCGGTGCACTTGGTTGTTATTTGTACCACTATGGAAAAATCAACGAGGAGCAAGCTTCACACATTATTTTTGAACAAGGTTATTCTATGAAAAGGCCATCTGAAATTCGAGTGTCTTTAGCTATAAAGGAAAATAAAATTTTTGAAGTCAAGGTCGGAGGGAGAGCGATGAATTTAACCTTAACGGAAGTCGAAATATAGGATAAAGAGCAAATCAACTTTCCTCCAAGGCCCCACCAGTTGTTGGTCAGTTGTCTGATCTTTTCCCGGAATTCCAAAATTCATCAGAAGATATTTCTGTAGAAAATTGGGAGGAGTGGTATCTGAAAAAATATCCAGACGCAATCGAAAAAGCAACGAATAAAATCCATGAGCAAATCGAGAACTTAAAAGAAGCTATAAAATTAATTGACAGAAATCTGGTGGAAAAATGGGTCCGTGATCTTGTTATTTATAAAACTTATAATGGATTATATGTTCAGCAAGCTATTCTTGCCTTTCTTGCTGAAAAAACCAACAAAACATATAGAATGGCTGCCCCCGAGGAAGAATCAAAAGGCATCGATGGCTTTGTAGGGGTAACTCCTTACTCTATTAAGCCAGATACATATAAAACCATGAGACGCCTTTCTGAAATGATTGATGTCAAGATAATTTACTATGTAAAAACAAAAACCGGGTTGAAAATTGAAATAGAAGAATAATGGCAGGAGGGACGATTATGCCAAAAGCAGAAAAAGAGTTCATACTGAACTACGCGATGAATAGATGGCAATTAAATTTCAAAAAAAATGTTGGCCCAACATCGGATTCTATTCGAACCTGTAATCCGTCTTCGCTTGAAGAATGGAGGGAATATTACTATCAAAATGTACGTTCTGAGGAACGCATCAACAATCTTGGACATGCATTATATGGACATATTGCTTCTGAATTGCCCACAGAAGATAGATTTCACCCAAATCTGATTCAATCAATCACCGAGCAAGATTGCATAAATTATATGCATATGGTTGTCATCAACCGCGTTTTTACTGGTTTCATGAAGGAGCGAGGCTTACTATGACTCCTTCTTTGACAATTTCAGGAATACCGTTTTATGATGCGCCGAGTGAGATAGAAGGGTCCCCATATTGGGTTGATCTGTGGACCGATATTAATGGTTATAAAATCGGGCTTCAGGTCAAGCCTTCCACATATAAATCCGCCAACATATCTATCTACATGGGAAAGGCCCGTTCTTCAGAAGAAAAGGGACACAAAGAATTCCTTCGTGACTTTGGTGGAAAAGTTTTTATCGTTATGCCGGTTAATGGAGTAGTTTCAAAAGAAATAGAAAAAAAGATCGTTGCAGAGCGAAATCTACTTCTAAAACTTTCTCCAAAGAAATAGTCGGCTATTCAAACAACAATCAAGCGATTTCAGACCGCTTTTTTATTCATAAGAGCATGTAATGACACTGCCATTTTGAGTGACACATGCCACACGATCAATTTTGATGGCGGTTTCCTGCTTTGTCTTAACATAAAATCCATGAGGACCGTTTTTATAACAGTGCTCTCGCTTGTCATCTGGTAGTGTTTCAATAAAGTCAAGATGACGCTTAATGCGAGAATCAATAATATTATTTAAACTATCAGCGGAAACAGTGATATTTTGCAAAGCAAGAGCAGCGATTTCAGGGTCTATTTCTACACCTATGCTATTTCTATTTGAGGCCATACATGCCAGATTAGTTGTGCCAAGTCCTGCAAATGGGTCAAGAACAGTATCGCCCTCAACAGAGTACATATTAGTCAACCTATATGGAATTTCAAATGGAAAGGCTGCACTGCGTTCTCTGTTTTTTTGTGCAGAAGGTATCATCTGAGAAGTTCCTTTAATTTCCCATAAATCTGAAAACCATGAGTTTCTCTCTTCCCAGAAATAGGCGCTTGATTGTCGAAGTTCTTTTTCTTTACCTTTAAAAATTCTTTTGCCCCCTTTTCTAAATATCAAAATATACTCATGTTCATAAGTTACATACGCTCCAGCCGGATACATTCCAGATCCCATGAATTTATTAGGTGAATTTGATTGCTTCCGCCAAATAATATCTGGCAAAAGAGAATATCCCTTTGAAATGAAATAGTTTATTATCGCAGTATGGTTGGTAAATAAATGAAATTCTCCATTTATAGTACGTGTTGCGTCACCTATATTTATACAAACAAAACCATTATCAATTAGAACTCTATCACACTCTTCCCAAGTCTTGTTTAGTATTGAATGCATTTTGTTAAAGGCATTGAATGCATTACCTTTAGACAGATCTTCTACGATTGATTGGTCTTGTTCTGAAAATAGATTATCCCACATCGCAATCATCGGATATGGGGGAGATGTAACAATTAGATCAATTGATTTGCTATCTATACATTTCATATCGTTGCTATTGCCATCGATTATCTTATGAGTAGTCATGATTAACCCCTATTCAATTATTTCGCCAGTTGATAGCTGGAAGAATTGCCTATGTGTAATATTAAATATTTTACAAATTGAATCAATTTCTTTTTGAGATATGGTGTTTCTTTTTAATTTGGTATTAAAATTCTGTGGCGTTTGCCCTATTTGTCGAGCAAGCTCAGACACGCTTATGCCTAACCTTAAACATAGTATCTTAATTTGCTCTGATGTTGTCATAGAACAACTTCCTTTCATCCGTATTTGAACATATTATAAACTATTTATTTTATGATATCAACTATATGATTTATGCTATCATGCGCTTTTTCATGAAATAGCATCTACCGTCCCGCCGGACTTGAATTCCACGGTGAATTTATTCTCATAGACGGTGGCTTTCTCAATCAGCCGGCGGACAAGGGATTCGTCATAGGCGTCCAGCTCGGCAGGCTGTTCCCGCAGAAATCTGTCCTTGTGTCGGCTATGAACTTTCGCAATCGGCAGGGCCGACATCACCGATGTGCTCAGCGACACAATGAAAAGGAGTGTGGATAAAATGTGGAAATGCCCGAAATGCGGCCGTGAGTTCAAAAACACGGAACAAGACCACTTTTGCGTGAAACCGAACAGTATTGACGAATACATTGCCGCACAGCCGGAAGATGTGCGGCCCCTGCTGCAAAGCATCCGCGAAACCATCCGCGCTGCCGCGCCAAAAGCCACAGAGAAAATCTCGTGGCAGATGCCGACGTTCTGGCAGGGTGAGAACCTGATCCACTTTGCGGCGTTCAAAAAGCACATTGGGCTATACCCCGGCGGCGAGGCTACTGCTGAGTTTGCGGAGCGGCTCGCGGGTTATAAGACCAGTAAGGGGACAATTCAGCTTCCGCTCGACAAGCCGGTCGATTATGAACTCATTACCGACATCGTGCGGTGGCGAGTAAAGCGGGAAGCAAAAGGGAGTGACACTTTATGACAAACGGGCGCGTGTTCAAGATGGCGTTTTCGAGCGTCTACCCGCTGCTTGTCCAAAAGGCGGAGCGCAAAGGACGCACGAAATACGAGGTTGACGCTGTGATTTGTTGGCTGACGGGATACGATGATTCCGGACTGCAAGCGCAGATTGTGAAAAACATCGATTACGAAACATTCTTTACCGAAGCCCCTCAAATCAATCCGAACGCTTTTAAAATCACGGGCGTAGTCTGCGGCGTTCGCGTAGAGAAAATCGAAGACCCGCTTATGCAGAAAATACGCTGGTTAGATAAACTGGTGGATGAACTGGCAAAAGGAAAACCGATGGAAAAGGTTTTGAGAAGTTGAGTAGTATAGTCTCCATGACCGCGGAGAGGACCGTTTAGTCCACTCTGTTAATTGGCTGTCCTTTAGAAAAAGCACTGATATTGCCTTTGATCAATGATATTAAACGTTGTCTTGTTTCTAATCCCCGCCACCCCATGTGCGGAGTGATGATAACATTATCCATTGTATACAGCGGGCTCGCATCATCTAATGGCTCGACTTCCTGCACATCCAGTCCTGCACCTGCAATTCCATGCTTCCGCAGTACGTCGATCAATGCTTTTTCGTCAATCAGCGCTCCTCGCGCGGTATTGATCAAATATGCGGTCGGTTTCATCATGGCCAATGTTTCTTTATTGATCATATGTCTTGTTGATTCGTTCAAGGGGCAGTTAAGGGAAATAAAATCGCTTTGCTTAAAAACTTCTTCCTGTGTTGTAAAGTGAATTTTCCCGACATCCGCTCTGGGGGTTCTGGTAGATACTAAAATTTTCATTCCGAGTGCTTGCGCGACTTTGATGATTTCTTTTGCAATATGACCGTAGCCGATCACTCCCAGCGTTTTACCGTTTACTTCTACATGGTCTACCATTAAGTGTTTATGGAAATTATCATGATTTCCCTGCGAAAGCATACGAATCTGTTTCTGCATGGAGCTTGCTAAATTTAAAATCAAAAGGATTGCCGTATGCGCCACCCTTTCACTGCTATACGCAGGAATGTTGCATAATAGGATTCCTTTTTCTCGGACTGCGTCCAAATCGATATTGTTGTATCCCGTTCCGGCTTCGCAGATCATTTTCACACTGTCAGAAAATTTTCTGATGATGTCACCGCTGACTTTCATTTCTTTCGTTACAACGATTGTAAAACCGTCAACCCGTTCCAAAATTTTATCTTCGGGCGTTTCATCATAGATTACCACTTCAGATGCAATTTGTGAGTAGTCGATGTTCCCGTCATAATTTACCAGGCCGGCGTTCAATACCACGGTTCTGTCGTTCATAATGATTTCCCCTTTATAAATATTTGATTTTTTTAATTCCTCATATCCATATTGTACCGTTTTTCATCAGGCATTACAATCATAATTCTTGCACATTTATAATCTGTTGAACAGCTCTTATGAACGAAAAAGAAGCAGGTGGTTTCAAGCCACCTGCTTCTTTTTTACTCCCTTTAGCAATTTGTTTGATTTGCTCTCCCTGTATCAGCAAGTTGGCGTATTGACCTCACAAGCGGATAGTTTGGAATATAAATACAAAAATTATTAACTTTAATAAAAAATACTTGACATATTGATGTTCATCAATTAATATATTAACAAAGTAAATGAATTAACATCGTGTATACAACCTAAAGCGAGAAAAGGACGGCTAACGAAAATGACAGGTGCTATAGGCAAAAATAATAGTGATTTGACTGAAATGAATCGTTCCGCTGTTGTAAGAATATTACAGCAGCAAGAGGTGTGTTCCCGGGCGGACATTGCCAGACAAACAGGTCTTACCCAAGCAGCTATTACAAAAATAGTAGCGTCGATGATGGAAATGGGCATTGTATCCGAGGCGGGAATTATAACGGGCAGCGGCGACAACCGCCGTTCTATAGGGCTTAGGCTGAACGCTGATAAGCATCAAATCATTGGGGTAAAGTTTGCAAGACAGATGTTCGCAGTAGGCGTGTTCGATATTTCAGGTAAAATATACGTCCACACCGAAACGAAGTATCCGTTTGAGGAAGATCCCCGAAAGGTGCTTTCCGCTATGAAAAAGCAGATTCACGAAATGCTGGATAAATATGAAAATGTAGTTTCCATCGGCCTTGCCGTTCCGGGGCCTTATCTGAGGGATGAAGGCCGCATAGCGGTAGTAACCCAGATGTCCGCCTGGCACACGGTCAATTTTATTGAGGAATTCAAGGAAGAATTTAATAAGCCTGTTTTTATAGAGCACGACGCAAACGCGGGCGCGTTGGCTGAATGGTTATTTGGGGGGCATCCCCAACCGCTGCACACGCTGGCCTATTTTTTGGTAGGCGACGGCGTGGGTGCCGGTATTATTGAACGTGGCCGCCTTTTTCTGGGGGTGCAGGGCACCGCATGTGAAACCGGGCATATTAGCGTGGACGTCCACGGCCCGCGATGTGAATGCGGGAACTATGGCTGCCTGGAAATGTATTGTTCGGCTCCGGCCATATTGAAGAAAGTGAAGGAGCGTGTGCCGGAATGCCTTCCCGGAGGAAACCCGCAGAGCAGCGACGCCTGCGCCGCCCTTTTTGAAGCGGCCCGTGCCGGCAGTCAAAAAGCGCTGGATGTGGTGCGGGAGACAGCGGAATATATCGGTTACGGCTGTGTTACCCTGATAAACGCCTATAACCCCGACATTATTATCATTGGCGACGTCGTATCTCAGGGAGGGGATTTGCTGCTGCCTGTTATTCAGGAAGTGGTAAGGCAGCGCGTTATTCCCGAGCTGCACACCAAGGTGCGGATCAAAATATCTGACCTCAAGGTGGATCCCACCCTTTATGGCGCAGCCGCCACAGCAACGGACAAGGTATTACAACTGCCCAGTAAGTTTTCGGCGGCCGGCAAAAGGGGGTAAGATAAATGACTGCTCCCGAAACAATGCAATATAAAATGGTCTTTTGCGATATTGACGGGACGCTCATAGACTCAACAAACCGTATTTCCCCGGGGACCAGGCAAAAAATACAGGAACTCTATCGTATCGGGATCCCTTTTATACTTGTTTCGGCGCGTATGCCCTCGGGAATTTTACCTCTGCAGCGCGAATTGGGAATAAAAGCGCCCATTGTTTGCTACAGCGGCGCACTGATCCTCAATGAACGCGCGGACCCGGTGAGAACGGTTGGTATCGACCGTGAAAAAGCGATTCTTATTGATGATTTTGTCAAAAGAAATTGGAAGCATGTTTGCTGCAGCGCTTATTGTCACCATGACTGGATTTCAGACAATATTCATGACAAATGGATTCTGCAGGAACAAAGCATCACGGCATCAGTGCCCAAAGAAGGCAGGATTTCTGACTTTATCCCACAAAATGGGCATATACATAAGCTTTTGTGTATGGGGGAAGCCGGGGCGATCGCGGACCTCAACAATGCACTTAAGGAGAATTTCGCGGGTCTTTCCGTTTACCGTTCCAAAGACACCTATCTTGAAATTATGGACGGCGCCGTCTCAAAATCCGGTGCGGTCAAATATCTTTGCAAGGCCTATGATATTCCCATGGAAGCTACCGTATCCTTCGGTGACAATTTCAACGACATGGATATGCTGCTCGTTACAGGTACCTGCTTTGCGATGGGAAACGCGCCTGCAGAGGTAAAAAGGCAGGTGCGGAATGTGACGGCGGACAACGACCACGAAGGGGTGCTCGCGGGACTTGAACGGTTAAATTTTACAGAAAACCGCAGATGAATTTTGCTTGCGAAAATGCAAGCGTATGGGGGAGTGTAGTTATGGAACGTCCCTTCATCCTGCAGATGCAGGGTATTACCAAGCTCTTTCCGGGTGTGCGTGCACTCGACGATGTGACGCTTGAAGTACGTCAGGGTGACATTCACGCAGTTTGCGGTGAGAATGGCGCGGGAAAATCCACCTTGATGAAAGTCCTTTCCGGTGTTTATCCTCACGGTTCCTATGAAGGCAGGATTATCTACATGGGTAATGAAATTGCTTTCAAGGATATCAAAGAGTCGGAGAGAGCCGGTATCGCGATTATTCACCAAGAGCTGACCATGATTCCGGAGCTGTCCATTACCGAAAACATATTTCTGGGAAACGAGACAGTCAATCACGGGTTGATTGACTGGGACGCTGAAAGGCGATATACGGTAGAACTGCTCGAGAAGGTAGGACTGACCGTTGATCCCGGCACTTTGATTAAGCACTTGGGCGTAGGCCAGCAACAATTGGTAGAAATCGCGAAGGCGCTTTCCAAAAACGTCAGGCTGCTGATTCTCGATGAGCCGACCTCCGCGCTCAACGAGACCGACTCCGCCAACTTGTTCGATCTCATGCGGGGCCTGAAAAGCAGGGATATCACCTGTATCATGATTTCGCACAAGCTCAACGAGATCGCGGCGATAGCCGACGCGGTCACGGTCATCCGCGATGGACGTACCGTGGAAACTTTCCACGTCAAAGAGGGACAGATTGACGAGGACCGCATTATCCGCGCTATGGTAGGGCGCTCTATTGAAAACCGCTTTCCCGCCCATGAATCGAATCCCGGCGAGGTGATTTTCGAAGTGTCCGACTGGCGTGTGGAAGACCCCGATATCCCGGGCCGGCTGGTTTGTAAGAACTCCAGCTTCTTTGTCAGAGCCGGAGAGATCGTGGGCTTCGCCGGCCTTATGGGCGCGGGGAGAACAGAGCTTATGCGGTCTGTCTTTGGGCGAAACTATGGTGTCTACCTCGGCGGGTCTATCAAAATCAAGGGCAGGGAGGTCCGCGTTACCTCGGTTTCCTCCGCCATCCGTCAGGGTATCGCCTATGTACCCGAGGACCGCAAGAATTTGGGACTTAATCTGTTGGACAGCATCCGCATAACCACTGTTTCGGCAAACCTAAAGGCGATTTTGCGCGGAAGGCTGCTTGATCTGGATAAGGAATTTCAGGTTGCCGAGCAGCAACGCTCCTCTTTAAACGTCAAAACGAACAGTGTGAACAGCGGTGTGTCCACCTTGTCCGGAGGAAACCAGCAAAAGGTTGTTCTGGGAAAGTGGATGTTCACAGAACCGGATGTTCTGATTCTTGACGAGCCGACCCGTGGAATTGATGTGGGCGCCAAGTACGAAATCTATCGTCTGATTCAGAAGCTTGCGGATCAGGGGAAAGCGGTTATTATCATTTCCTCCGAACTGCCCGAGCTGCTTGGTATATCGGATAGAATCTACACCGTTTTTGAGGGCGGCATAACGGGCGTGTTAGACCGTCAAGAGGCCAACCAGGAAAAACTCATGAGAATGATGACAAATACCTCCAAATTGGATTCCAACCCGGAAAGGACGGAAATGCTTTATGAGATATCTTAAAAAAGTACTTGGCGGTGGAATGCGGCAGTACAGCATGGTGATTGCCTTAGTGGCACTTACCTTCATCTTTAATATTGCTTCGGGAGGGAGAATGATTACCTCCTCCAACTTTCAGAACCTGATATCCGGTAATGCGTATGTGCTGGTGCTGGCAATCGGGATGCTGATGGTGATTGTGATCGGACAGATCGATCTGTCCGTCGGCTCGGTAGCCGGTTTCTCGGGAATGGTGATGGCTCTTTCGGCACGGGATCTTGGATGGCCGTGGTGGCTCGCGGTGCTTCTCAGCCTCGCAATCGGCGCCGTTGCCGGAGCGTGGCAGGGGTTCTGGCTTTCCAGGCTCGGTATTCCCGGCTTTATTACAACATTGGGCGGCATGATGATTTTCCGCGGCGGCGTCATCTGGATTTCAAAGTCCATCTCGGTGCCGGCACCGGCGGAACTCAAAGTGTTCGGCTCGGGATATTTGCCCGACTGGGGCCCTGCTTTTACAGGAATGAATAACTCGACATTGCTGCTGGGGATCATCGCGATCGCCGCTTTCGCCTTTACACAACTGCGCCGTCGCAAGCGTTCGGCAAACCTGACCGGGACAACAGAGGAGCTTTGGCCGGTGGTGGCCCGGATTATTCTGGTCGGTGTCGTCCTTGGTTACTTAACATGGATTTTCGGCACAGGGCGTCCCGGCACATCATTCCCCGTCCCAGGCCTGATCCTCGTAATTTTGGTCATCGTCTACCACACCATCACCCAGCGAACCAGATTGGGCCGCCATGTCTACGCTGTCGGAGGCAACAAAACTTCGGCTGCACTGTCCGGCGTCAATGTCCAGAAAACCTATTTCTTCACTATGCTGAATATGTCCCTGCTTGCGGCTTTGGCTGGAATCATGTTTGTAGGCCGGTCAACCGCGGCCGGCCCGTCGGATGGCATCGGATGGGAAATGGACGCCATTGCGTCGGTCTTTATCGGCGGCGCGGCCGTTTCTGGTGGTGTCGGAACCATTTTTGCCACAATGGTCGGCGGACTGGTAATGGCCGTTCTCAACTCCGGACTGATGCTCATGGGTGTCGGTGCTGACCGCACTCAGGTTATTAAAGGCCTGGTGCTGCTTGCCGCGGTTGCTTTCGATGTTTTCAACAAGCAGCAGGGCCGTCCATCCATCATAGGAAGATTATTTCCCACAAAGGAAGGCAAACCTCAGGAAGCTAACCCTGCCAGCAGCAATTCCTGAAAAGCTGATGGTCGGGCCTTGCATATTAGTCGAAGGACTTAAAACAGGAGGTTAATATGAAAAAGAAAAAGTGTCTGTCTCTGATTCTCGCAGCATCGCTCGTCATGGCAATGGCACTGACCGGCTGCGCACAGCAAGCCGCAAGCTCAGCCCCTCCGGCTGAATCTGTTGCTTCAGCCCCCGCTGCCTCAGGCGGTGCCGGATTTGCCGCAGACGCAACCATCGGCGTTGCGCTGCCCTGGCTCGGCACCCAGAACTGGAAAGAAGCCGATGAGATGTTCAGAACCCAGTTGGAAGCTGCGGGCTTTAAGGCAATCGTCCAGCACGCTGACAACAAGGTTACCCAGCAGCAGCAGCAGATCGAGTCTATGATTCAGAACGGCGCCAAAGTGATCGTCGTCGGTCCTGTCGACGGCTCACAGCTTGGAGCGGTTTTGGAAGAAGCGAAGGCGGCCGGCATCAGCGTCATTGGCTATGACCGTCTCATTGAGAACACCACCGGTATTGACGGCGTCGTGCAGTTTGGCAGCGTCAAGACCGGCGAACTGCAGGGGCAGGCGCTGCTTGACGGGCTGGCTGCCCAGAAGGGCAAGGGTCCTTACAACATCGAGCTGTTCGGCGGCGGACCTGCCGATCCCAACGCTCCAAACTTCTTTAAGGGTGCCATGGAAGTGCTCCAGCCCAAGATTGACGACGGTACGCTGGTTGTCGTATCCGGTCAGACCGATTTCACCCAGTGTGCCACTATGGACTGGGATAACTCCAAAGCTCAGGCCCGTATGGATTCCCTTCTCTCCGGCTTCTACTCGAAGAAGGAAATCGACGGCGTTCTCTCTCCCAATGATGGCATCGCCCGCGCGATCATCACCGCATCAGAGCAGGCCGGACAGAAGATCCCCGTTGTTTCGGGTCTTGACGCCGAGAACGAGTCTGTTGAGTGGATCTGGTCTGGCAGACAGTATTCCACCGTAGCCAAGCCGACCGACCTTCTGGTAGGCAAAACGATGGAAATCATCAAGTCGCTGCAGACAGGCACAGGGATGCCCGCACCCACTGCAACCGTGAACAACGGCAAAAAGGACGTCGGTGTCTATGAGCTCGCTCCGCTCGTCGTCACAAAGGAAAATGCAAAAGAGGTATTCGCGAATGACGCCGGCCGTTTGGCACTGTTGAAATAGGAATCCTGAGAAGCTGTATGCGTAAGTGAGAAATGCCGACAAGAGGGTCCTTTCAAGCTATGAATACAGGTTCTGGCTCTTATAAGGGGACGGCAAAGGAGATTCCTTTGCCGTCCGATTCGCGGACGCGAAAATTCTTGCTGAATTGAGCATTCATATGAAATTGCAACTGCCAGATGACATTGCTTTAGGCGCAGCGATTGAACTGCCTGAGAAAGTTCCGGACAATAGAAACAGAATTGAAATCGGCACTCCTTTTGTGCTAATATAAAGTTAAAAGTTTTCATTGCTGATTCGTATTTCATGAAGATCGGCGGAAAATTTACCGGGTTTTATCCGCGGGTACGCAAAGCGTGCATTTGACTGTGAATCGGAGCAACGGCCGCTGCTTGCGGGCTTCTGTGGCAGAACCGCCGCAGACTTCAAAGGACTGCTGTCATTTTGAAGCTGCTCGAGTATAAATTTTTTCGGGAGTGATTGAATGTTCGATTTAGTCGCGTTGGGTGAGCTGCTGATTGACTTTACATACCACGGCAGAAGCGAAAACGGGATGCGTCTGTTTGAGCAAAACCCCGGCGGTGCGCCCGCAAACGTACTCTGTGCCGCTTCGAACTTAGGCTTAAGCACTTCGTTTATCGGCAAGGTGGGCAAGGATATGCACGGAGATTATCTGCGCAGGGTGCTTGAAGAAAAGGGCGTCGACACCGGCGGGCTGATCAGTGCGGAGGATGTGTTTACGACGCTTGCATTTGTTGAGCTGTCGGAAACAGGAGAGCGCAAATTCTCGTTTGCACGCAGGCCCGGTGCGGACACTTGCCTTTCAGCGTGCGAGGTTAAGCGTGAGCTGACAGAGGGATGCAGGATCTTCCACTTTGGCTCCCTCTCGCTGACCGATGAGCCGTCGCGTTCCGCGACAGTAGAAGCGGTTAAAGCCGCGAAAAAGGCGGGAGCCATCCTCTCTTACGATCCGAATTACCGTGCGCCGCTCTGGAAAAGCGAGGACGAAGCCGCCGGGATCATGCAGAGCGTCCTTCCTTTTGCGGACATTGTAAAAATCAGCGACGAGGAAGTCGGGCTGATTACAGGTGAATCTTCTCCCGAGGCCGCCGCTGGGTATCTTTTTCAAAAGGGAATCTCCTGCGCGGTGGTCACGCTTGGCAGCAATGGCGCCTATGCCGCGGTGAAAGGCGCGTCTGTGCTCGTTCCCGTTCCCGATGTTCCGGTGGTTGACACCACAGGCGCCGGGGACGCTTTCTGGGGCGGCTTCCTTTATAAGCTGGCCGTGAGCGGGCTTCGTCCCGGTGAGCTTGGCGAAGCACAGCTCCGGGATTTTACCGGATTTGCCAACGCGGTCGCCTCGCTGTGCGTTCAAAAGCGCGGAGGGATACCGGCGATGCCCACAATCGACATGGTCAGGGATTTTCTCACCGAAAAGAAAATGCCGGTGAATAAACCCGGAGCGTAAAAGCAATTTTGCTTTTACGCTCTTTTTCTTAGAGAATAACTGAATCATGAAAAGACGCCGGCCCAGCCGGCGTCTTTTCATATTACTATGCTTTGTCGGATGATTGGGCATGCATAGGGGCGCTTGCTCCGCTCTCTGTGAAGCTACACAAGAATATACAATTAAGTACAATATCTGTTATTTATTCAGCCTCGGATCTGCTCTATAATTGATTCAGAATAGAAACTGAAGGAGAATTGGAGAGAATGAGGTACGGCTATTTTGATGATAAAAAGAAAGAATATGTCATTGATCGCGTAAACACACCGGTTCCCTGGACGAATTATATCGGTGTAAACGATATGTGCGCTGTTCTCAGCCAAACCGCGGACGGTTATGTTTTTTATCAATCTCCGCAGTACCACCGCATTACGCGTTTCCGCCCGAATGCGCCGGTCAGCCGCCCCGGCCATTATGTGTATCTCCGCGACGACGACACCGGCGAGTATTGGAGCATTTCGTGGCAGCCTGTCGCGAAGGACCTGACCAAAGCGAAATATGAATGCAGGCATGGGCTTTCCTACTCGAAATACCGCTGTGATTATCGGGACATTTCCGCTTGCCAGACGGTGTTTATTCCTCTGAACGAGCCGGTCGAATTGTGGGATGTGGCGCTGAAAAACGACGGGACACGGCCGCGCCGTCTCAGCGTTTATTCTTACCTTGAGTTTTCGTTCCACCAGATCGATATGGACAATCAGAATTTTCAGATGAGCCTGTATGCCTCGGGCTCCAGTTATGCCGACGGCATCATTGAATATGACCTCTATTATGAAGAATCGGGGTATCAGTGGTTTACCTCCAGCTTTGAACCCGACGGGTTCGACTGCCTGCGCGACCGCTTTTTGGGCGCCTACCGCGACGAAAGCAACCCGATCGCGGTCGAAAAAGGGGAATGCTCCGACAGTTTTGAAAAAACAGGCAACCACTGTGCCGTCCTGCAGAAGAAACTTGTTTTGCAGCCGGGGCAGGAGGTGCGGCTCACTTTTCTGCTGGGGGACGGAAAACGGGAGGCAGCCGTCCCTGTGAGGAGAAAATACTCCGATCCGGTCAATGTGGACAAAGCGTTTGCCGACCTCGCGGCTTTCTGGCAGGAAAAGCTCGGCAGGCTGCAGGTCAGCACTCCAAATCAGGGAATGAACACCTCGTTAAACATCTGGAACCTGTATCAGTCCGAAATCAACATTCTGTTTTCACGGTTTGCCTCGTTTATTGAAGTGGGCGGCAGAACCGGCCTGGGCTTCCGTGATACTTCCCAGGACGCGATGACCATCGCCTCCTCCGATCCGGAAAAGTGCAGGAAGCGCATCATCGAGCTTTGCCGCGGCCTCACACGGCAGGGCTACGGGCTGCACCTGTTTCAGCCGAAGTGGTTCGACCCCGAACTCCGGGGAAAACAGCAAAGCTTCCAATCCCCGACGGTGGTTCCCACCCCCGGCAGGGAGGAAATAATTCACGGAATCAAGGACGCCTGCTCGGACGACGCGCTGTGGCTGGTTGCCGCAATCAGCGAATACATTAAGGAAACAGGGGAAGTTTCCCTCCTGGAGGAAACGGTTACCTACGCCGACGGCGGGGAAGATACGGTCTATCAGCACATGATGCGGATCCTTGACTTTTCCGATCAACAGGTTGGCGCCACCGGCATCTGCAAGGGGCTTCGCGCTGACTGGAACGACTGCCTGAATTTAGGCGGCGGGGAAAGCGCGATGGTCTCGTTCCTGCACTACTGGGCAATCCGGCATTTTCTTCATTTGTCCCGGTTCATCGGAAAAATGGAGGAGGCGGAAAAATATGAAAAGATGGCTGCAAAGGTGAAAAAGGCATGTAACGATCACCTGTGGGACGGGGAGTGGTATATCCGCGGGATTACCGCCGGCGGCAGGAAAATCGGGACCCATAACGACCGGGAAGGCAAGGTGCATATCGAGTCCAACACCTGGGCGGTTTTCTCCGGCGTGGCCGACCGTGACCGCGCGGTCACGGCGATGGATTCCGTTGACAAATACCTCTATACGCAATATGGATTGATGCTCAATGCGCCGTCCTATACAAAGAGCGACGACGAAATCGGGTTTGTCACGCGGGTGTATCCCGGCGTTAAGGAAAACGGTTCGATTTTCAGCCATCCGAATCCGTGGGCATGGTGCGCCGAGGCGACCCTTGGGCGGGGCGACCGGGCAATGAAATTTTACAATGCCCTGCTGCCCTATAACCAGAATGATGAAATAGAAGTCCGGCAGTCGGAACCCTATGTTTACTGCCAGTTTGTAATGGGAAAAGACCATACCGCTTTCGGACGGGCAAGGCACCCGTTCATGACGGGCTCGGGCGGCTGGGCGTATTTTGCCGCAACCCGGTACCTTCTTGGCATCAGACCGGATTTTGACCGTCTGATTGTCGACCCATGCATTCCAAAGGATTGGGGCGGCTTCGACGTTACCCGCGTCTGGCGCGGCGCTGTCTATGAAATCCATGTAGAGAACCCGCGCGGCGTCAGCAAGGGAGTGAAAACAACGGAGCTGGACGGAAAAAGCGTTTCCGGCGGGATTCCGGTGCAGAAAGCGGGAACACGGCACCGGGTACATGTCGTGATGGGATAAAAGGAGTCGGCGCTCGCCGTGCAGAGCGGTTTTGTGTACGGAGAAAAGTGCGGTGAAGATATGATAAAATTTGGAACAGGCGGATGGCGCGCAGTCATCGGCGAGGAATTTACCAAAGCGAACGTCCAGCTGTTAACGGCCGCGATCGCGCGAAAGCTGAAAGATCAGGAGAAAACAGCAAATGGATTCGTCATCGGGTATGACCGGAGGTTCCTGTCGGAGGAGGCGGCCAAATGGGCCGCGGAGGTGATGGCGGGGGAGGAAATCCCCTGCCGGCTGATCGACAGGGAATCGCCCACTCCCTTGATTATGTTTGCGGTGCAGTATTATGGGCTGCCTTACGGCATGGCGGTCACCGCCAGCCATAATCCTGCCATTTACAACGGGATCAAGGTTTTCATGAAGGGCGGGCGGGATGCCGATGAAATTCTGACAGGGGAACTGGAACAGTACATGAAGGACATCGACCCGGCTCAGATCGGGCGGATGCCGTTTGAAGACGGGGTAAGGAGCGGCAGAATCGAGCTGATCGATCCCATGAATCAATACATTGACAGCATCATCCGTTCCATTAACATGGACGCGATCCGGAGCCGCGGCCTCAAAATCGTACTGGACCCAATGTACGGGGTCAGTAAAACGGCGCTGCAGACCATCCTGCTCACGGCGCGGTGTAATGTGGACGTCATCCATGAGCGGCACGATGCCCTGTTCGGGGGCAGGCTGCCCGCGCCGAACAGCAAAACGCTTGCCGGGCTGATGAATTATGTCGAGGAAAATCACTGCGACATCGGAATTGCAACCGACGGCGACGCGGACAGGCTCGGTGTGATCAACGACAGGGCCGAGTTCCTCCATCCGAACAAAATTCTGGCCATGCTCTATTATTACCTGATGAAGTTTAAGGGATGGCACGGGGCGGCGGTGCGGAACATTGCCACCACCCATCTGCTTGACCGCATTGCCGAGGATTTTGGGGAAACCTGTTATGAGGTTCCGGTGGGATTTAAATATGTTTCCTCAAAAATGGCGGAAACAAACGCGATTATCGGGGGGGAATCCTCCGGCGGGCTCACTGTGCGCGGACATATTCAGGGCAAGGACGGTATTTATGCGGCTGCGCTGCTGGTGGAAATGATTGCGACCACGGGCCGCAGGCTGTCGGAAATATACAACGAGATTACCGATCAATACGGGAGCTGCGAAATGGAGGAGTGCGATTTTCGGTTTTCACAGGAAGAAAAAGAGAAAATAACGGTAATCCTGCTTCGGGATAAGCTGCTGCCGGAGTTTCCGTACGAGATCGAAAAGGTATCCTACATGGACGGCTGTAAGGTCTACTTTAAAAATAAAGGCTGGATTATCGCGCGTTTTTCCGGTACGGAGCCGCTGCTGCGTATTTTTTGCGAGATGCCCACCCTCCGGGCCGCGCGGGAAATTAGCGATGTTTTCAAACAATTCCTTTCTCTTTCATAACTACTCCTGAAGAAGGCAGCCGCAAATTCCGGCTGCCTTCTTGAAAAGACTATGTTATAATTGAACATATAGAATGATATTCGTACAAGGAAATCTACAGCAATTCCATTTCAGTTTGCGAGACAAAACACGTCACTCCCCCGACGAAGGCGGGGGAGTGACACAACCTTGTTGCAGAATCAACTGGAAATGCTGTATTTTGAGTTTATGAAAGCGGAGAACGGCTATGAAAAGGAAGACGAAGAGGAATTCTCAGCAATTCTCTCTCAAGTGGGGACTGGTCTGTATCATTATCGCATGCTGGATTTTGCCGATCGCTCTGATCAGCGGTGCGACCGGGTATTATATTACGCACAATATCAATGACCAGATTACGGAAACCATTACGACTTCCGCAAATAATTCCCTGAAAATCGCGGTCAATCAGCTCGATTCCGCCATTTCTTCCTCAAGGTATGCGTCCTACAACCCGGCGATTAAAAACGCGTACGGCAGTTTCAACCGAACAGGGGACGCCAATGAGCTGTACGACCGGGTCACGGCGTTTTTGTCGCAGCAGTACAAATACGACGATAAATTTCTCATTACGGCACTGTATTTCTGTGGGGAGCCCGACAACGTTTATTATACGTTTAATGCTACCTACAACGCAACCTCCGCCGTGCAGGAGTACAGAAATCACGCGCATCAGCAGGTGCGCGAATTGTCGGAAACGCTGGGAAGCGATATTGGTTTTATCAACGCCGGCGGACGGATTTATATGGTCAGAAATATCCTTGACGGGGATTATAAACCTTACGCGGTGCTGACGATGCAGCTGGATACCGCGGGCATGT
Organism: Caproiciproducens lactatisolvens; assembly: GCF_052443335.1. NCBI lineage: Bacteria > Bacillati > Bacillota > Clostridia > Eubacteriales > Acutalibacteraceae > Caproiciproducens > Caproiciproducens lactatisolvens. The sequence goes on from NZ_CP195750.1 coordinate 492,603, forward strand.
TTGCCGGTATCAAGAATATTGTCTGGGGAAAGGACACGACGATCTGGCTCAACGACACGCCGGTCGTACTGAACGGAGAACAGCTCGCACCCCGGCGGCTGGGGATTGCGTTTAAGGCAAACAGCCAGACGTTCCGGAGCATTGGAGACCGTACTTACCTTTATGGAATGAACCGGACCGGAGTGTACCGGATTTCTTATGTAATCGCGGTGGACATTTCTCCCCTTGCGGCGGAGCTGAACCGATTTAAGATCGTCCTCGTGTGGATGGGCATTCTGATCGTTCCGCTGCTTGCTCTTGTCATCTGGTTTTTTACCCGGAACGTGTCGCGCCCGATCGACCGGCTGATTGTGGAGGCGGGAAATATAGAAGAGGGTAATTTCGGCGTTCAGGTTTCGGGCGGCTCCCGCAGTATCGAATTCCAGTACCTTACGGATGCGTTCAACAGCATGTCGTCCAAACTGAAGTATCAGTTCGACCGGATTTACAGGGAAGAGCTGGCTCTGCGCGACGCCCGCATCATGGCGCTTCAATCCCAGATCAATCCGCATTTTCTGAACAACACGCTGGAAATTATCAATTGGGAGGCAAGGCTCTCCGACAATGTGAAGGTTTCCCGTATGATTGAAGCGCTCTCCACTATGCTTGACGCCGCGATCGATCGCAAAGGCAGGCCGGTTGTTCACGTTTCCGAAGAAATGATGTATGTGGACGCGTATCTGTACATCATTTCGGAACGGCTCGGGAAACGGCTGACCGTAAGAAAAGAAATTGACCCTTCTCTTTTGGACCTGTACGCGCCGCGCCTGATTATGCAGCCGATCATCGAAAACGCTGTCGAGCATGGGATCCAGCCACAGCAGAGAGGAGTGATCGTCATCCGTATTTTCCGCGAGGCAGACAACCTGATCCTTGAGGTGGAGAACGACGGCGCGATGACGCCGGAGGACGAAAGGCGTGTGGAGCGCCTGCTGTCGGATGAATACGATACCGCGAAGGAAAGCGCGAACAATCTGGGAATCCGCAATGTAAACCAGCGCCTGAAGATTATTTACGGGGAGAGCAGCGGCCTTTCAATTAAAATGAACAGTTATGGCCATACAATTTCCAGAATCGTTATTGCTATTGAACAAAGCAAACAATAATATGCAACAAATGGCAAGATTATCTATTATGTTTTTAATGCTGAAAGTGTAATATAGTATTCACTGGAAAAGATACGGCATATTTCAAATAATATGGAGGTTGTTTTATGAAAAGGATAACTGCATTCATCCTTACAATGGCGCTTGGCAGCGCAATGCTTGCCGGATGTCAAAGCACGCCCGCGGCGTCGCAGGCCGCTTCCCAGGCTCCGTCTTCCGAGGCGGCAAAGCCGGTGGAAATTACAGTCGTGACATCCTACGGCGGCGACGACGGCAACAGGGCGAATTATGAAGCCGCTTACAAGGCCTATGAAACCGCTACCGGCAATACGGTCAAGGATGCCTCCGGCACTTCCAACGAAGAGTGGAAAGCCAAAATCATGGCCGACTTTGAAACGGGCGCCGAGCCGGACGTACTTTTTTACTTTAACGGCGTTGATGCGAACAAGCTTGTTCAGGGCGGCAAAGTAGTCAGCATCGATGAGATCCGGAAGACGTATCCCGACTACGCAAGCAATATGACGGACGACCGTCTCGGGGCGTCCCCCGCGGACGGCAAAAACTATTCCGTCCCGGTAAACGGCTACTGGGAAGGACTGTTCATCAACAAGAAGGTCCTCAAAGACTGCGGCGTTGAAGTTCCCGGCGCGGATTACACCTGGGACCAGTTCCTGAAGGACTGCGAGACGATCAAATCGAAGGGAATCACCCCGATCGCCTGTTCTTTGCAGGAGGTCCCTCATTACTGGTTTGAGTACTGCATCTTCAACCACGGCACGCCGGCGACCCATCCGAAGCTTCCCGCTTCTTCCACCGATGAGGTCGGCAAAGCCTGGACAGCGGGTCTCAACGATATTAAAACGCTCTATACAAAAGGTTACTTCCCAAAGAACACCACAACGGCAACGGATGCGGAAACCTTCCAGCTGATGGCTGACGACAAAGCCGCTTTCGCGATCGACGGTTCCTGGAAGATCGGCTGGTTCCAGGAAAACGCAAAGAGCATCGACGACTTTACCGTTACCTACGTGCCGGGTGAAAACGGAAGAAAATCCACGGATATCATCGGCGGCCTGTCCATGGGCTATTATATTACCCAAAAAGCGTGGAGTGACCCCGCCAAGCAGAAGGCGTGCGTCGACTTTGTAAAAGCAATGACGACGGATGAAGTGGTTTCCACCTTCGGCGCGACGGCAGTCACCGCATTGAAGAACGGCACAATCGCGAAAAGCGATACGGATTCCCTGGAGCAGGCGGCTATGGCTATGACCAAGGGCGCAACGGGAATTACTCCCGCAACGCAGGATGGCTTGATACAAACAGCACGTACCGCGCTGTTTGCGGATATTAAGAATATCGCAACCGGAAAAACAACGGCCGAAAAGGCAATCGATGCCTGTCTGGCAATTAAGGGCTAATTCTTCATCTCACATATTTTCCTGTTCAATGTCAAAAACCGGAGAGTGGTGTATCAGCTCTCCGGTTTTTTTAAAGAGGGCGATGATCAATGAATTCTACGATCTACAAAAAAAAATCACCGTTGGCGGTATTCCTGATTCCCGCATTCTTATTTATGGCTGTGTTTCTGTATTATCCTTTTGCCATGAATATTTACAACAGCTTTTGCAATATCACCGGGCTCGGCACGGCGGCGGAGGGGTTTAATTCCCCCTGGTATCTGAATTACGGAAAGCTTTTTCAGGATCCGATTATGAATACGGCGCTGGTCAATACCATGCTGCTCATGCTTTTGACAATCATTTTTCAGGTTGGAATCGCTTTATTGCTTGCTTTATTGATCGACAACATCAAAAAGGGCACTCAGTTTTTCAGAACCGTGTACTTTTTTCCGATTGTCATTTCCGCAACGGCTCTGGGACTTTTATTCAACCTGATTTTTTTATATGACGGCGGCATGGTAAACCAGCTGCTGATGAAGTTTGGCATGACCGATATGATCGATTGGAAGGACGAAGCACATTTTCTGTTTACCATGATGACTCCGGTTATGTGGCAGTATGTCGGATTTTATTTCGTCATCATCGTAACCGGCCTGAATAATATTTCACCCGACATTTACGAAGCCGCGGAGATTGACGGCGCAAGCGGGTTCAACCGTGTCCGCTACATTTCGCTGCCGCTCCTGCACAATGTTCTGATTACCTGCCTGATTTTGGCAGTCACCGGCGCGCTGAAGGTGTTTGACCTGCCCTGGGTCATGATGGGCGCGGGTATGCCGATGGATCAATCGTGGCTGACCGGAACTTATATGTATAACCAGACCTTTACCATGGGCGATGTGGACTACGGTTCCACCATTGCGATTGTGATTGTTGTGATCGGTGTGGTTGTTTCTCAGGTTGCAAACCGAATCTTCAAAGAGAAGGATTATTAGGGGAGGGGAAAAGATGCGAACAGCAGATACACGGGAGCCCGCACGGTCACACGGTGTCCGGCGCAGGGTACAGCCGGGGAAAGTTCTCATTTACCTTGTTCTTTCCTTTTGGGCGGTTACCACCATTTACCCGTTTCTTTGGGTCATTATGAACTCGTTTAAGGTAAAAGGGCTGATTCGGTCCGATTCTTTTTCTGTTCCGATGGGGGACAGCTTTACATTTGATAATTATAAGACGGCCTTCAACCGTGTGGATATTTTCGGAGCATATAAAAACAGTCTTATCATTTCTGTCGCAGTTACCGTCGTTGTCGTACTGCTGGCCGGATTTGCGGCGTACGGTATGGCACGCTATCGGTTCAGGGGCAGAAACGCCCTGCATTCCCTGATCATCGCGAGTATGATGTTCCCGGTTTTCTCCACCATCATCCCGGTTTTCCGTATGATGTTCGGCTGGCATATCGTCAACACGAACAGCGTAGCGCTTTCTCAGCTGAGTGTCATTTTACCGCAGATTGCGGGGAATCTTTCTTTTGCAATCGTCGTTCTCATGGGATTTATCCGGGGGCTGCCGATTGATCTGGAGGAAGCGGCTTATTTGGAAGGATATAATATTTATCAGATCTTTTTTAAAGTGATCGTTCCGATTGCAAAGCCGTCCTTTGCCACCGTTGCCATTTTCACCTTCCTGTGGTCATATAATGATCTTTTTACACAGATGTTCTTTTTACGGTACAAGGATGCCTTTACGATCACACGGCTGCTCAATGAAATCACTTCGATTGCCGGCGTGAATTACGGTTTGATGGCGGCCGCGGTTGTTTTGGTCGTTGTACCCGTACTTGTCGTTTATGTATTCCTGCAAAAAAACATTATCAAAGGGATGACCGCCGGGGCAATCAAGGGATAAAAATTTTATATTACAGCAATTCCATTTCCGTTTGCGGGACAAAACACGTTCCTCCCCGCCTTCGGCGGGGAGGAACGTAGCCTTAAAGTGCTGTAGAATCTTGTACTTTGTACAGAACGGGTATGTTTTTTGTAAACACCAGAAAATATACCCGATTTTTCTGTGTTCTGTGCTATAATTTCAATATGATGATTCGGAGGCATTCAATATGTATAAAGTAATTATTATTGATGATGAAGATATTATTGTGGAAGGCCTTAAAAAGGTGGTCAATTGGGCGAAATATGACTGCGGGGTAGTCGCCGCCGCATCGGATGCAAAGTCCGGGGCAAGAGCGATCCGGGAAAACGATCCGGATATTCTGTTTACAGATATCAAAATGCCCAATATGGACGGGCTTACCATGCTGGCCGGGCTGAAAGGGGAGTTTCCCGATATGCAGATTGCCGTGCTCACGGGATACCGGGACTTTGAGTATGCGACGCGGGCGATTCATATCGGCGTAACGAGGTTTTTGCTGAAGCCTTCTAAAATGAATGAGCTGGAGGAAGCGCTCCAGGCCATGACGGAAAATCTGAGAAAGCAGCGGAAAGGGACGCCGGAATCAAAAGAGAAGCCGGCGGAATTACAGGAAACAAACGCGGCAAACAACTTTATCGTACGGGGAGCTTTAAACTACATAGAACTTCATTATGCGGAGAAGCTGACGCTTACGGAGCTCGCGGAAAAAGCGTACGTGAGCCAGTGGTATCTCAGCAAGCTGCTGAACAAATATACGAATAAGAGCTTCTGCGACCTGCTGAACGAAACCCGGATTAAAAAAGCGGAAGAACTGCTGCGGAACCCTTCTTTGAAGATTTACGAAATTTCAGATGTACTGGGATTCAACGATGTCAATCATTTTTCGCGGGTCTTTAAAAAGATCAGGCAAATGTCACCCAACGAATACCGCAACGTGGTATGTAAATAAGGATACGACGGCGGTTTGATCCATTTGAATATGTCCCGTGGAGCTTGTTCCGGGCTGTCATTGTTGGCACCCGGAACAAGCTTTCTTTATTGGTTCTGGTGCGGTTCAGAATCGGCCGTAGGGAAAACCACCCGGCCCCACCCATCCGGAGCCTTTGCTTTTATTAGGGCACAATTTTAATAAAGAACAACCAAGTTTAACTTGTAATAGTACAACTTGTACATACAAATAAGCAAAGTAATGTTCAAAAATAATTAAATTTATATTGACAAGTTTAAATCTTTGGTATATATTGTAGATGTAAACAGCCCATATTAGGAATAGAAACTGTGTATTTGTTATATTTCCGCTAAAAATAGCGGTATTATAAAAAGTTGTATTAATAACATGTAAGGAGCGAGAGAAGAATGAAAAGGATCAAAAGATTGATGGCGATTTTTCTTACGGCGTGTATGCTTTTGGCAACCGCGGCGTGCGGCTCTGGACCGAGCACATCACAGGCGGCAAATGCCCAGCCGGCTGCTTCTGACGAAGCGCAGCCTTCCGCGGCGGCAAACGGACAGAAAGTCGGTGTGGCAATGCCGACCAAATCCTCCGAACGTTGGATCCGCGACGGGAACAACATGAAAGAGCAGCTCGAAAAGCTGGGCTACACAGTTGACCTGCAGTATGCTGAAGATGATGTTCAGGCACAGGTCTCTCAGATCGAAAATATGATTACGGGCGGCGCGAAGTGCCTGGTAATCGCCTCCATCGATTCCAGCGCTCTGGTAAATGTCCTTGCGGAAGCAAAGAAAAACAACATTCCGGTCATCGCATATGACCGTCTGCTGATGGACACCGACGCGGTTTCTTATTATGCAACCTTTGACAATAAGGGCGTAGGCACACTGATCGGCAAATACATAGAAGAAAAAATGGGCCTGAAAGAAGGCAAGGGTCCTTTCAACATTGAACTGTTCGCGGGTTCTCCCGACGACAATAACGCGCACTTCCTCAACACCGGCGCCATGGAAGTCCTTCAGCCTTATATTGACAGCGGCAAGCTGAACGTTGTTTCCGGCCAGACCGATTTTGACAAAATCTGTACTCTCCGCTGGTCGCAGGAAACCGCTCAGAAAAGAATGGAAGATATTTTGTCCGGCTATTACAGCACCGGCAAGAACGTTGACGTTGTTCTGAGCCCGTTCGACGGCATTTCCTACGGGATTGCGGCCGCTCTGGAAGGTGCGGGCTACAAGGTCGGCACAAAGTGGCCCGTCATCACCGGTCAGGACGCTGAGACAATGGCCATTAAGAACATCAAGTCCGGCAAACAGACCATGACGGTCTTTAAGGATACCCGCCTGCTCGCGTCAAAGTGCGTTACCATGGTCCAGGCCGTGATGGAAGGCAAGCAGCCGGAAATCAACGACACCAAATCCTACAACAACGGCAAGCTGGTTGTTCCCTCCTATCTGTGCACACCTGTTGCAATTACCAAGGACAATATCCAGAAAGAGCTGATCGATTCCGAGTATTATAAGGAATCCGATCTTTCCTGATTCGTTCAAGCTTGAAAATTTGGGCGGCAGTTTTACAGCTGTCGCTCAACCTATTAATACCACAGGAGCGAGGTGCGTAGCATGGCTGATATCATCCTGGAAATGAAGCATATCACGAAGGAATTTTCCGGGGTAAAGGCCTTGGACGATGTAAACCTTACGGTGGAGCGAGGCGAGGTTCACGCCCTTTGCGGGGAAAACGGAGCCGGGAAATCCACCCTGATGAACATCTTGTCCGCGGTTTACCCCTACGGCGATTATTCCGGTGAAATTATTTATAACGGTGGGGAATGCAAATTCCGCGACATTCGGGACAGCGAGCGGAAGGGGATTGTGATTATCCATCAGGAGCTTGCCTTAAGCCCTTATCTTTCCATTGCGGAAAACGTATTTCTGGGCAACGAAATTACGAATGTAAAAAATGTGATTGATTGGAGCCAGACAAGACAGAAGGCAAAAGAAATTCTGGAAAAAGTCGGCCTTTCCGACGAAAACGTAAACCTGCCGGTCAATAAGCTGAGCGTCGGCAAGCAGCAGCTGGTCGAAATTGCGAAAGCGCTGGCCAAAAAGGTGGAACTGCTGATTCTGGACGAACCCACCGCTTCCCTGAATGATGAGGACAGTAAAAAGCTGCTCAACATTATCCTGGGGCTGAAAGAACGCGGAATTACCTGCATCATGATTTCTCATAAGCTGAACGAGCTCAGCCAGGTGGCGGACAGCATTACCGTCATCCGCGACGGCAAAACAATTGAAACGCTGAAGAAAGGACAGGACGACCTGAACGAGGACCGGATCATCAAAGGAATGGTCGGCCGTGAGCTGACGAACCGCTATCCGCCCCGCGAAAGCAAGCCGGGCGACGTTGCGTTCGAGGTCAAAAACTGGACGGTACACCATCCGGACGATCCCGGACGCGTCATGCTCAAGGACGTCAATTTCCATGTCAGGAAGGGCGAAGTGGTCGGCTTTGCGGGGCTGATGGGCGCCGGACGCACGGAACTCGCGATGAGCATTTTCGGAAAATCTTACGGAAGCAAAATTTCCGGAGAGATCTATAAAGACGGAAAGAAGCTGGTTCTGCGCGATGTCCAGGATGCGATCCGCAACGGGATTGCCTACGCTTCGGAAGACCGGAAAAATTACGGGTTGGTTCTGATCAACGACGTTCGCTGGAACATGACGCTTTCCAGCCTGCGCGACCGTTTTTCCAGGCATTGGGTTATTGACCAGAACGAAGAAATCGTGGCTGCCGAAGAATACCGCGGAAAGCTCAATATCAAAACGAATTCCATCAGGCAGATCACGGGTTCGCTTTCCGGCGGAAACCAGCAGAAGGTCGTTCTTTCCAAATGGATTCTCGCCAATCCCGACGTCCTGATTCTGGATGAACCGACGCGCGGAATCGATGTAGGGGCGAAATATGAAATTTATGAGATTATCAACGACCTTGCAAAGGCGGGGAAGGCGGTTGTCTTTATTTCCTCCGAGATGCCGGAGCTTCTCGGCGTCTGCGACCGGATTTATGTTCTGAACCAGGGCGAAATAGCCGGGGAATTGGATAGGGGAGATTTTTCTCAGGAAATGATTATGAAAATCATTATGTCACATACCAGAAGGGAGAAGCAGGCGATATGAGTACTTCAAGTCTTGCAAAGAAAAAATCCGGCAGTACAAATGCGAAGCAATACGGAATGCTGATTGCCCTCATTTTGATTTATTTTATCTTTAATCTGCTTTCGGGCGGTAAAAATGTCAGCCCGATGAACGTTAATAATCTGATTATGCAGAACAGCTACGTTGTCATCCTTGCGGTCGGCATGCTGCTCTGCGTATTGACCGGCAACGTCGACCTTTCCGTCGGCTCCGTGGTTGCCTTTACCGGCGCCGCGTGCGCCATTATGGTCCTGGACCTTCACCTTCCGATTGCCGTTGCGTTTTTGGTGATTCTGCTGTGCGGCCTTCTGGCAGGCGCGTGGCAGGGGTTCTTTATCGCGTATCTGAATGTTCCTGCATTCGTCGTGACCCTTGCAAACATGCTGATTTTCCGCGGACTTACCATGGTGATCCTCGGCGGTCAGACAAAGGGCCCGCTGCCTACGGATTACGTACAGATCGGCGCGGGCTATCTTCCCGAAATCTATACCTATATCGGCGGACAGAAGATTGAACTGCTTTCCATTCTGGCCGGTGTTATTGCCTCGCTGATCGTCATTTATCTGGAAATCCGTTCCATCAATAAGAAAAAATCCTACGGATTTGAAGTGCCCGCCGTATGGCAGGAGATTGTGAAGCTTGCCGTCATCATTTCGATTATTAACTTCTTTACCGTCAAGCTTGCCTGTTACAACGGGCTTCCGGTTGTTCTTGCGCTGATGCTGGTACTGATCATCATCTACACCTTCATTACCAACAACACGGTCCCCGGCCGCCAGATTTACGCGGTGGGCGGCAATGCGAAAGCGGCAAAGCTTTCCGGTATCAAAACCCAGCGCGTGATGTTCTGGATTTACGTGAGCATGGGCCTGATGAGCGCTTTGGCCGGCATTGTTCTCTCCGCCAGAAATGCGTCTGCCACGCCGAAAGCGGGCGACGGTTTTGAGCTTGACGCCATCGCATCCTGTTACATAGGCGGCGCAGCCGCACTTGGCGGAAGCGGCACCATTATCGGTGCGGTCGTCGGCGCGCTGATCATGGGCGTGCTGAACAACGGGATGTCGCTGATCGGCTGGTCCGTCGATATTCAGAGAGTCGTGAAGGGCCTTGTCCTTCTGGGTGCTGTAACAATCGACCTGATTTCAAAAAAGAAGGCTTCCTGATTTGTCTGCCAGTGCTGTTCAGATGTATTGACAATCTATACAAGGTTCATGTATCATAATTTCAAAATATAACGGAAAAAGGAAGGCAGCACTGTGATGGAAATGCCAAAATATATGACTCTGGTCACCTGGATCAAAAATAAAATCGAAACGGGAGAGCTCAAATACGGGGAAAAGCTGTATTCCGAAAACGAGCTGGGCGCAATGTTCGGTATCAGCCGGCAGACAGTCCGTCAGGCAATCAATATTCTGGTACAGGACAAATATCTTGAAAGCAGGCAGGGCAGCGGTACCTATATCATTTTCAACGCATCGGCCAAACGGGAACCCACTATGACCATCGGTGTGGTCACCACCTATGTGGGCGCGTATATTTTTCCGCAGATTATCCGCGGAATTGAAAACGTGCTGACAACAGCCGGGTACTCCATGCAGCTTGCGTTTACGCACAATAAGGTCCAGAACGAAAACAGAGTCCTGCGCTCCATGCTGGAAAAAGGCGTGGACGGGATGATTATTGAGCCGACCCAGAGCGGCCTGCCGAATCCGAATTTTGAGATTTATGAGGAAATCCAGCGGCAAAGGATTCCGGTGCTGTTTATCAACAGCAGCTATCCGGGCATTAAGATACCGCATGTGTCCATGAACGACCGCACGGCCGGGCTGATTGCCGCGCAGTACCTGATCAATGCGGGCCACAAGCGGATTGCGGGAATTTTTAAGTCGGATGACCACCAGGGTCATCTGCGCTATGCCGGATATTTGGACGCCCTGCTGAAAGCGGGATATGAAATTCATGATGAAAACGTGCTCTGGTACTCTACGGAGGATATTCCCGACCTTACGCAGTTTGCGGAGATTGTCCTGCGGCGTGTAAAAGACTGCACCGCTCTGATCTGTTACAACGACGAGATCGCGATGCAGATGGTGGACATTATGAAGAAAAACGGCATTGCGGTTCCGGAGGACCTTTCTCTGGTCAGTATTGATAATTCCGATCTTGCGGATCTTTGTGAGGTTCCGCTTACCTCGGTCGCACACCCCATGAATGTGTTGGGGGACACCGCGGCGCGAAACCTGCTGCACCTGATTCAGGACCATGCATTTAAGGCCACGGTCGATTTTGAACCGACGATCGTAGAACGCAAGTCCGTCAGAGTGCTCGAATAAGACGGAAAACGGAAGGGGCTGAGAAGCCTTTCTGTTTTCGACAAAGTTGTACGTACATTTTTTACGATGGAGGATGTTGTTATGTCAAAATATACAGTAGGAGTTGACTATGGCACACTTTCCGGCCGGGCGGTTCTGGTAGATGTTCAGACCGGGAAAGAACTTGCTTCTTCCGTTTACGAGTATCCTCATGGGGTAATGGATAAAAATTTGCCGGACGGAACGCCGCTCGGCCATGACTGGGCGCTGCAGGACCCGCAGGATTACCTTGACGTGCTGGCTGATACGATTCCGGCCATCCTGAAGGAATCCGGCGTGTCCCCGGACGATGTGATCGGAATCGGAACGGATTTTACGGCCTGCACCGTTCTGCCGGTCAAGGCGGACGGAACGCCGTTAAGCTTTCTTCCGGCGTACAGAAGCCGCCCGCACGCCTATGTAAAGCTCTGGAAGCACCACGCCGCGCAGGATAAGGCAAACCGCCTGAATGAAATTGCGGCGGCAAGAAACGAGCCGTGGCTGAAGAACTACGGCGGAAAAATTTCTTCGGAATGGGCGATTCCAAAAATCTGGCAGATCGTTGAAGAGGACCCCGAAATCTATGACGCGATGGACCGTTTCATCGAAGCGGCCGACTGGATTATCTGGCAGCTCTGCGGAAAAGAGACCCGTAATTCCTGCACCGCGGGCTACAAGGAAATCTGGAACAAGCGCACGGGCTTCCCCTCCGATGACTTTTTCAGGGCCCTCCATCCAAAGCTGGAGCATGTGGTGGAGGAAAAGCTCTCCCGTGACATTCTTCCGCTCGGGGACAGGGCGGGTACGCTGACCCCGACGGCGGCAAAGCTTACCGGCTTAAGGGAGGGCACCGCGGTCGCCGTCGGCAATGTGGACGCGCATGTGTGCGTGCCCGCGGTCGGAATCGACGGGCCGTCCAAAATGCTGGCCATTATGGGCACCTCCACCTGCCACATTATGATGGGCGAAGAGGAACACCAGGTGCCGGGAATGTGCGGCGTGGTGGAAGACGGCGTCATGCCGGGCTATTTCGGCTATGAGGCCGGTCAGTCCTGTGTCGGGGACCATTTCGCGTGGTTTATCGACAACTGCCTGCCTGCTTCCTATTGGGAAGAAGCAAAACGGCAGAACAAAGATATTCATCGGTACCTGCGGGAAAAGGCGGAAAAGCTGCGCCCCGGGCAAAGCGGCCTGCTTGCGCTGGACTGGTGGAACGGAAACCGTTCGGTCCTGGTCGACGTCGACCTGAGCGGGATGATGGTTGGAATGACGCTCCGGACCAAACCGGAGGAAATTTACCGCGCGCTGATTGAGGCGACCGCCTACGGTACGCGCATGATTATTGAAAATTACCGTGAGCATGGCGTTCCGGTCGAAGAATTTTTCGCTTCCGGAGGGATTTCACAAAAGGACCCGATGACCATGCAGATTTACGCGGATGTGATTAAAATGCCCGTGAAGATTGCGGGTTCTCTTCAGGGACCCGCGCTCGGTTCCGCCATTTTCGCTTCCGTCGCGGCGGGGAAGGAAGCCGGCGGCTACGACAGCGTGTTTGAAGCGGCCCGCGCAATGGGAAAAATCAAAGACACCGTCTATGATCCGATCCCCGAAAATTCGGAGCGGTACGATGCGCTGTTCCGGGAATACCGCACCCTGCACGACTATTTCGGGCGCGGTGAAAATGATGTGATGAAGCACCTGAAAACAATGAAGCAAAAATAATCTTTAAAATTAGGAATAATCGGAGGATACATATGTCAGCTTTAAAAAAATACGAATTCTGGTTTGTGGTTGGAAGCCAGGACCTTTACGGGGAAGATGTGCTGAAAACCGTCGATCAGCATTCTAAAATCATGGTAGACGGATGGAATGCGGACCCGTCCATTCCCTGCACCCTGGTTTTTAAACCTGTGGTGCGCAATTCCGATGAAATCTATAAGGTGATCACAGAGGCAAACAACGCTCCCCGGTGTGCGGGCATTATTACCTGGATGCATACCTTTTCTCCGTCAAAAATGTGGATTCGCGGCTTTTCCGTCCTGCAGAAACCGCTGCTTCACATCAATACCCAGTTCAACCGCGACATCCCGTGGGAAAGCATCGACATGGACTTCATGAATCTGAACCAGTCCGCCCACGGCGACAGGGAGCATGGGTTTATTCTTGCGCGCATGCGTATTCCGCAGAAGGTCATTTCCGGCTACTGGAAGGACGCCGGGATGCGTGACCACATGGGCCGCTGGATGCGTGCGGCGGCCGGCGCGTTTGAAAGCCGCAGGCTCCGCGTGCTCCGCATCAGCGACAATATGCGCGAAGTGGCCGTGACGGACGGCGACAAGGTGGAGGCGCACATCAAATTCGGCTGGCAGGTCGACCATTACGGCGTCGGCGATATCATCCGCATGGTGGAAGCCGTCACCGAGAAGGAAATCGACGCCCAGATGGAGCAATACGCCGAAGTTTACGATATGGCAACGGATGATCTCGAGGCCGTGCGCTATCAGGCGCGGGAAGAAGTTGCGCTTCGGAAGTTCATGGAAGAAGAAAAGTTCGGTGCCTTCCACACCAATTTTCAGGATTTGCAGGAGCTCCGCCAGCTGCCCGGTCTTGCCGCGCAGGACTTGATGCGCCTGGGCTACGGGTTCGCCGGGGAAGGCGACTGGAAAACCGCGGCGCTCTGCCGCATTATGAAGCTCATGACGGCCGACTGCACGGGCGGTACGGCGTTTATGGAGGATTACACTTACAACTTTGACCCGGAGTGCGGCATGAACATGGGCGCCCATATGCTTGAGGTGTGCCCGAGCGTCGCCGCGGAACGCCCGAAGATCAAGGTGGTTCCGCTTGGAATCGGCGACCGCGAGGATCCGGCGCGCCTGACCTTCAAAGCAAAGTCAGGCCCGGCGGTGCTTGCGACGATCATCGATATGGGCGACCGGTTCCGCATGATTGTCAACGATGTGGAATGCCAGGAGCAGATTCACGAAATGCCGAACCTCCCGGTGGCCGCCGTCCTCTGGAAGCCGCTCCCAAGCCTCGAGACCTCCGCGGAAGCATGGATTTACGCGGGCGGCGCGCACCATTCCGTCATCAGCTATTCGCTTACGGCGGAAGAGCTGCGCGATTTCGCTGAAATCATGGAGATCGAGTTTGTTCACATCGGCAGGGAAACCGAGATCAACGAGCTTCGCAAGGAACTTACCTGGAACGATCTGATCTGGAAGCTCAAAAAGTAATCCGGAAGGGATGAAGACGAATGCTGGAAGAATTGAAGGAACAGGTTTGCGAGGCGAACCGTCAGCTTCCCGCCCACAATCTGGTGGTGTTCACATGGGGAAATGTTTCCGGAATCGACCGGGAATCGGGGCTGTTTGTCATTAAACCCTCCGGCGTGGAATACGACAGGCTCAAACCGAAGAATATAGTTGTGGTGAGTCTGGACGGGGAAAAGGTGGAGGGTGACCTGAATCCGTCCTCCGACACGCCGACACACTGTGTCCTGTATCGGAATTTCCCCGCGATCGGCGGAATTGTCCATACCCACTCCCGATGGGCGACCATCTGGGCGCAGGCGGGGCAGTCCATTCCGGCTTACGGCACCACGCACGGCGACTATTTTTACGGGCCGATCCCCTGTACCAGAAAAATGACCCCGGAAGAAATTGCGGGCGCCTATGAAGCGGAAACCGGCAATGTGATTGTGGAAACGTTTAACAAGGCGAATCCCGCTGATATCCCCGCCGTCCTGGTGCACTCCCATGGACCTTTTACTTGGGGCAGGGACTGCTTTGAGGCGGTGCACAATTCCGTAGTGCTGGAAGAATTGGCCATGATGGCCTGGCACACCCAGGAGATGGCTGAGGTCCAGGATGGACCGATGCAGCAGGAACTGCTTGACAAGCATTTTTTGCGTAAGCATGGGGCACACGCGTATTACGGACAAAATCACTAACAAGAACCTTTTTCAATACTTTCCTCCCTGGCCATGGCGAATTCGCCATGGCCTTTTCTTTTCAGGTTCCGTGCGGCCATGGTCCTAAACCGGTCCGGAAGCAGGAAATGAGCGGAATTCCCTGTTGACGGGGGCGCCTGGATTCATGCAAAGGGAGAATAAGGCGTACCGCCCGCTATTATGCAGGGGCTATAAAGGGAATAAGGGATTCTGGCGGTATCATCTATGCCATTTAAAGACATACTAAGTTTGAACGCGTTAGCCGTTTAAGCTTTGTATTTTGAGGTAGATGATATGGCGGCCATTTATTGGTATGGCATACTTGCGATAATCGGCGCAGTATTGACTGTTTTCATTATGGTTAAGAAAAAAGACAATCATGAATTGCTGATTTTTTTCTGTTTGCCATGATGACCGCTTTTATTGCCGAAATGATCGGACTGCTTTTTTAAAACAGCTATTCATATTATCCCGGCGTTTTCAAGGACCACTATGCGGAGAACATTTTTGGCCATATTATCCCCAATGCCACCCTGTGGCCAGCCACCGCCCTGCTTGTTTCCGCCTTCCCTTCGCGTTACCGGCGGATCCTTCTGATAACGGTTATCTATACGTTATTGGATGTTCTTTTTATCAGGCTTGGAATCTATCAGCATAACTGGTGGAGGACCTGGATGACAAGCGCCGCGATTTTCTTTTATTGTATTTTTATGAAGTCATGGTATTTGCAGTTGAAAAATAGGCGGCGTACTTTCCTGCGATTTATAACTCTCTGGTTCGCATTATTGGTTATAATGAAGCTGCCGGTAAGTATCCTGTTACTAACCGGTCTTCAGTACACTTATGTCGGCTGGTTCGAAAACATCTACCGGGATTCTGGGGTCTTTTCAGTTTTTTATAATGCCGCCGTATCTTTTATTTGCGCATTGTTCCTATGTGTATTGAAAAAATGGTATTGGAAGCTCGCTTCTTTCATCCTCTATTTCACATGCGATGCTCTTTTAATGGAATTTGACCTGTTATTCTTTCATGGGGGATGGAATATTTACTGTCTGATGCTTATGCGTGCCGTATGTCTGTTTTTATTTATCGCTCTCGAAAACAAATATCCACATAAGCTTTCAGAACAAATATCTGAGATATCCTGATACGGCATACGGCAATTCCTGCCCGACTTTTATTAAGTGTTTTCTTAGATGACAACAGTCGCAGGGATGTAACTTCTGAGAGTACAATTTCATATAAGGAAAGCCGGAGGCATCGGGACAGCCAATCCCGATGCCTCCGTTTTTATGGAAAAACCGGACAGAATCAGGCACTTCGTGACAGTATCGCGCAAACGATTGCTTAATTTCCCGTTGCAGAACCGGAAGCATTGGGGTATTATAAAACAATACTATACATATCAATTATATATGTATTAAAAGGTGAGGGTGGTACTCATGCTGAACAGAAACAACCTGCGTATCCCGGTGCGCTTTCGATGTTGCATGGATTTGGAAGTCATAGATCAAATGTGATGCGGCAATCACTTCCAAACCCGGTTTGCAAACAATCTAAAAACGATGAAATGAGGGATATTTTTATGAAACATACATTTTCTTTCAGAAAAACACTGGCTCTGGCAATCGCCCTGGCCACGATTGCGGGAACTCTCGCCGGCTGCGCCGGGAATAATTCTCCCGCGGCTTCTTCCGTGAATTCTTCCGTGTCCGCCGCGTCTTCCGCCAAGCCGGTGGCTATCTCCAATGTTTCCTACGACCCTACCCGCGAGCTTTACGAGCAGTACAATAAGCTTTTCCAGGAATACTGGGAAAAAGAGAAAGGGCAGAAGGTGGAAATCACCCAGTCCCACGGCGGTTCCGGAAAACAGGCCCGTTCGGTGCTGGAAGGCAACGAGGCCGACGTGGTTACGCTGGCGCTTGAGGGCGATGTGGACGAATTGCGCAAAGGCGGCCTGATCGAGGACGGCTGGGTGAATGAGTTCCCGAAGAACAGCGCACCCTACACCTCCACCATCGTCTTTTTGGTCCGCAAGGGCAACCCCAAAAATCTGAAGGATTGGGACGATCTTGTGAAATCCGGCGTGGAAGTCATCACCCCCGATCCCAAAAGCTCCGGCGGCGCGCGCTGGAATTTTTTGGCGGCCTGGGCATATGCGGATAAGAAATTCGGCGGAGATGAAGCCAAAGACCAGGAATTTTTGAAATCGCTGTACGCCAACGTGACCGTGCTGGATTCCGGCGCCCGCGGCGCCACCACTACCTTTGTGGAAAACGGGCAGGGAGATGTGCTGCTGGCCTGGGAGAATGAAGCCTTCCTTTCCCAGAAAGAGCATCCGGATGATTTTGAGATTATCACCCCGTCCCTGAGCATCCTTGCCCAGCCGTCGGTCGCGGTAGTGGATGCCAACGCCAAAAAGCACGGTACCGAGGAAGTTTCCAAAGCGTATCTGGAATACCTTTATTCGGACGATGCACAGCGTCTGGAGGGGAAAAATTATTACCGCCCCTCCAACCCCGACATCCTGAAGGAATTCAGCGACACTTTTAATCTGAATATTGAGATGGTCAACATCGACGACGATTTTGGGGGCTGGGCAAAAGCAACCGAGAAATTCTTTGCGGACGGTGCGATCTTCGACCAGATTTATAAAAAATAGTGTTTCATTTATTACCGATCATAGGGGGCCTGCACATGTTTCCTCTGAAAAAGCGCTCCAGAAAGCGACAAAATAATATCATACCGGGTTTTCGGCTTTCCATGGGGATCACCGTTACCATGCTCAGCCTGATTGTGCTGATCCCCCTGTGCTCGGTTTTTTTAACCCTTTCGGGTACGACCTTCGCTGATTTCTGGCGGGTGGTCACCGACAAGCAGACGGTGGCCACCTATCGGGTGAGCCTGTCCTGCGCGGCCATTGCCGCCGTGGTCAACGCAGTCTTTGGAATTCTTCTCGCGTGGATTCTGACCCGTTATGAATTCCCGTTCCGGCGGGTGCTGGACGGCCTGATCGAACTGCCCTTCGCCCTGCCCACCGCGGTGGCCGGCATCTCGCTGACCACCCTGTATTCCGACAAAGGGTGGATCGGCCGGCTGTTTGACCGGATCGGCGTCAAAATTTCTTACACGACCGCCGGCATTGTGATTGCCATGATTTTTATCGGCATCCCCTTTGTGGTGCGCTCGATCCAGCCGGTGCTGGAAAAGCTGAACCCGCAGTACGAGGAAGCGGCCTTGGTGCTGGGTGCCAGCCGCTCCCGCATCTTTTTCAAGGTGGTGTTCCCGGAAATTCTGCCCGCCACACTGACCGGGTTCGGGCTGGCCTTTGCCCGCTGTATCGGGGAATACGGCAGCGTGGTGTTTATCGCGGGGAACATCCCCTATAAAACGCAGATCACACCGCTGATTATCATGAATAAGCTGGAGCAGTTCAACTACGCCGCCGCCACCTCCATCGCGCTGGTCATGGTTGTATTCGCCTTTATTCTGCTGTTCGGCATCAATCTGCTCCAGGCCAGAATCAATAAAATCGCAAGGGGGTAGGACGGTTGAAACAGAAAATTGTCAAAGGAACGCTCATCCTGCTGGGAGGGACGTTTCTGGCCGTTATGCTGGTCCTGCCCCTCGCCACCGTGCTGGTCTATGCCCTGCGGCAGGGCTGGGAGACCTTTTCCAGGTCCATCACCGACGAGTACGCGGTCAAGGCGCTGCAGCTGACTCTGCTGACGACCGGGATTACGGTCGTTGTCAACACGGTGTTCGGCATCTTCGCGGCCTGGACGATCACCAAATTCCGCTTTCGGGGAAAGCAGACGCTCACCACCCTGATCGACATTCCCTTTTCCATCTCGCCCGTCATCGCGGGGCTGGTGTTCATTCTCGTGTTCGGGCGGATCGGCTGGGCCTACCCGTTTTTGGAAGCGATGAATCTTAAAATTGTGTTTGCCGTGCCCGGCATTGTGCTGGCCACGATCTTTGTTACCTTCCCCTTTGTTTCCCGCGAGCTGATCCCTTTGATGCAGGCTCAGGGCAATGACGAGGAGGAGGCCGCCGCGCTGATGGGGGCCAAGGGCTTCTCCATTTTCCGCAGGGTCACTTTTCCCCATATCAAATGGGCGCTGTTATACGGCGTGATTCTCTGTACCGCCCGGAGCCTGGGCGAATTCGGCGCAGTATCGGTGGTATCCGGACATCTGCGGGGCAAGACCAACACCCTCCCGCTTCATGTGGAGATTCTGTTCAATGAATTCCAGCTGACGGCCGCCTTTGCCGTTTCCTCCATTTTGGTCCTGATCGCGGTAATCATCCTCATTCTGCGCAACATCGTAGAACACCGCATCAAGAGAGAAAAGAGGTAAGCAATATGTATGTGGAGCTTCAGAATATCAATAAAAAATTCGGCGGGTTTCAGGCGGCGGACAATGTCAGCTTTTCCATTGAACAGGGCAAACTGATCGGGCTGCTCGGTCCTTCCGGCAGCGGAAAAACCACCATCCTGCGCATCATCGCCGGGCTGGAAACGCCGGACAGCGGGACCATCATCATCGATGGCCGGCGGGTAAACGACCTGCCCGCCAGCGAACGGGGGATCGGCTTTGTGTTTCAGAATTATGCGCTTTTTCGCTACATGACGGTGTTCGACAACATTGCCTTTGGGCTTGAGGTGCAAAAGAAAGACAGGGCGTACATCAAAGAGAGGGTCGGTGAACTGATCCGGCTGATTGGGCTGGAGGGCCTGGAAAAGCGCCGCCCGCACCAGCTTTCCGGCGGACAGAAGCAGCGGGTGGCCTTTGCCCGCGCGCTGGCGCCAATGCCCCACCTGCTGCTGCTCGACGAACCTTTTGCCGCCATTGACGCCAAGGTCCGCAAGGAACTGCGCACCTGGCTGAGAGAGACCATCAACAAGGTGGGCATCACCAGCATCTTCGTCACTCACGATCAGGAGGAGGCGGTGGAGGTTGCGGATGAAATCATCATCACCAACAAAGGTCGGATCGAGCAGATCGGAACGCCGGCAGACATTTACAAGAATCCCGCCACCCCCTTTGCCTCAAAATTCATTGGGGAATCGATCGTCGTGGAAGATTACGGCAGGTTCCACGGGTTTGAAACCAATGAAGGCTATGCCACGGCCGTGCTCCGGCCCGAATTTGTGCAGGTCACGAAGGTGGATAAGGAGCTTTATCCCCACGCCTCGGAGCACGGGACGGTGGAAGACATTTTCTTTCGCGGCAATGTGCTGGAGCTGCGGGTGAACGTCGGCGGCATAAAGCTGATTGCCTACCGTTCTCTGGAGGACGACCCGTTCACCGTGGGCGAGGAGGCCAGCGTATTGATTTACCGGCTGTACCTCTATAACGACCGGCAGGTCCAGCTGGTGGAAAACGCATCCTTAAATAACGAACAGACATTTTACATTTAAAGCCGCTTTTCCCCGCGGGCCGGAGGACTCCCGGCAGCAGCAAAAGTCCGGCCCGATGACCAGACCGGCACGGTTGAGCCGGTTGGCCAAAAGATTCTGCCGCAACTAAGCTGTACAAAAATGCACCTTGATTTGGCTTATCATCAGCCGTTCCAAGGTGCATTCCTGATTTTCAGGCGGTTTCTTTCGGAATTGATGTTACATTTCGGCGCTGTTGTACGCGGGGGAAGAGTCAGATGCAGATTCCCGCGTTTAAATCTGCAACGCTCTCCCGGATCGCCAGTTTGTTCGGCAAAAAGATTTTCAAGGGCAGCCTGTGCCGTTTCTGGATTCTGTTGATGAGAATCTGCACCGCCACATTTCCCATTTCGACGATGGGCATCCCCACGGTAGTCAGCATGGGGGAAACGTATCCGGACAGTTCAATATTATCCATGCTGATGACGGAAAGCTGTTCCGGAACCTTGATTTTTGCCTCGGTAAAGCGGCGCAGGGCGGCGACTGCGACCATGTCGGTTGCACAGAAAACGGCGGTGGGAAGCGGACTGGCTGTTCTGAGCAGATGTTCCGCCCCCTGATATCCTCCGGCTCCGTTTTGCGGACAGTTGCTGATCAGGCCCGCGGAGCAATCCAGCCCATGTTCGCGGAGCGTATCGAGATACGCCCGGTACCGGACCTCGTTTGCAATCTCGCCAATATAGCCGATTCGCCGGTGACCGCAGGAAATCAGGTGCTTCATCGCAATCTGCGTCGCCTCGTACCCGTTGCAGATGACCTGGTCGCAGCCGGCGGCGATGATGTTGCGGCCCACATAGACAAGGTTCCGATAGTGCTTTTCCAGAAAGCCGATATAGTCGCTGCCGAACCGTCCCAGCACAATGGCTCCGTCCGCTTTGAACAGCTCGATTTTTTCTGGCACGGTCGTTTTGATATCGAAAACCGAATAGGAGAGCCGCACGGGGTAGCCCCACTCCATCGCCTGCTGTTCGATGACCCTTGCGAGCTGCGCAAAAAAAGGATCGTCGTCGATTGTTTTCGTTCTGCCCAAAATGCAGGCTACCGCGCCGGCAGGCGCTTTTTGCGCCCTCGTTCTTCCCTGCTTCAGTTCCCGGGCGCTCTGATTGGGCGTGTAGCCCGTTTCCCTGATAATCGACCAGACCCGGTCCCGTACTTCCTTGCGGGCGAAGCTGTCGTCCGGGGAGTTGATAATCCGCGATACGGTTGAAACAGACACCCCGGCTTTTGCCGCGATTTCTTTTAATGTCAACTGGATTCCTCCTTTCTATAAATACATATTAAAATTATATGTTTAATATAATACCTGTTTTCCATCAGAATTGCAAGCGGAAAACCGGAAAACGTTTGCGCTGATTTGCGCTTTGAATTGTACAGTTTTTTTGTGTAACGTTTGCGGAATTAGCGCTGGTTTTTTCCGCGTGCCCCGCGTATAATAAATAATACCATATTAAATATGTATGTAAAGTAGGTGATAAGATGGATTTGGAAATCAGAACGCTGGCCACGGATTTTCTGATTATCGGCGGCGGCACGGCGGGCTGTTACGCGGCGCTGACCTTCTGCGAAGCGTCCGGCGGCAGCGTGCTGATCGCCGAGAAGGCGGACATCGAACGCAGCGGCTGCCTGGCTGCCGGAGTCAACGCCATCAACGCCTATATTGTGCCGGGGAAAACGCCCCGGGATTATGTGGATTATGCCCGTGCGGACGCACAGGGGATCGTCCGGGGAGATCTTCTGCTGACCATGGCCGAGGGCTTAAATCGCACGGCTGCTAAAATGGAGTCCCTGGGGCTGACGATCCTGAAGGATAATCAGGGACGGTACGCGGCCCGCGGCAGCCGCAATATCAAAATCAACGGAGAGAATATCAAGCCGGTTTTAGCCGCAGCCGTTGCGGTTCAGCCGCGGGTCACCGTGCTGAACCGGGTCAATGTGTTTGAGTACATCGTCAGGGACGGCCGGATTCTCGGAGCTTATGCAATCGACGTCGACGAACCGGTGCTCTATGTGATTTCGGCCAAAGCCGTGCTTTGCGCCACCGGCGGCGCGGCGGGGCTGTACCGGCCCAACCACCCCGGATTTTCGCGCCATAAAATGTGGTATCCGCCTTTCAACACGGGCGCGGGCTACGCCATGGGCATTCTTGCCGGGGCGGAAATGACCACCTTTGAAATGCGCTTCATCGCTCTGCGCTGTAAGGATACCATTGCCCCGACCGGGACGCTGGCGCAGGGAGTGGGCGCGAAACAGATCAACGCGCTGGGCGAGGGATACGAGCAGAAATACGGCGTTACCACTTTCCAGCGGGTGCATGGCACGGTGATGGAAAATCTGGAGGGGCGCGGCCCCTGTTATCTGCGGACCGTGGGGATCACCAAGGAGCAGGATGAGGATCTGCAAAAAGCCTATCTCAATATGGCCCCCAGCCAAACCCTGCGGTGGCTGGAAAGCGGCCGGACGCCGGGCGTGCAGAATGTGGAGATCGAGGGTACCGAGCCGTATATCGTCGGCGGGCACACCGCCAGCGGATATTGGGTGGACACCAGCCGCGAAACCACGATCAAAGGCCTGTTCGCGGCGGGGGACGTGGCCGGAGGCTGCCCGCAGAAATACGTTACGGGCGCGTTTGTGGAGGGGGAGATCGCGGCGAGAGCGGCGGCAGCCTATATGGGCGATCAAACGGTCCCTTCCGACCGGGGCGGGGCCGAAGAAAAAAAGCGTTGGCTGGAGGGCTTCCTGAACCGCTCCGCGGCGCCGTACGGCACAGACGGGCTGGAAGAAGCCATGCAGTCCGTGATGGACGAATACGCGGGCGGGATCGGTTCCCATTACCGCTATTCAGAGAAATCCCTGCGCATAGCCGCTGACAAAATCCATGGGCTGGAACGGAAAACCGAACTGCTGGCCGCTTCGGAGATGCAGGAGCTGGTTTACATATTGGAACTGCGCGAGCGCCTTACGCTCTGCAAATCGGTGATCGCCCACTTGGGGGCGCGCAGGGAAACCCGCTGGCACAGCTTTGCCGAGAATACCGATTACCCGGAAAGCGGCGCCGAATGGAACTGCTATGTCAATTCCCGGCTGGAAAACGGGCGGCTGAATATGATCTTCCGGCCGCTTGTGCGGGAGGAGGACGCGTATGAGCATTGAAATTACCGCGGCGAAATGCATCGGCTGCGGGCGGTGCCGCAAAGTCTGCCCCGGCAGCCTGATCCGCCTGGACAAAACGGGGAAAGCGGCGATCCCGCGCCCCGAGAGATGCTGGGGGTGCGCTTCCTGCGTCAAGGAATGCCCGGTGCAGGCGATCGCCATGTTTCTGGGAGAAGATATGGGCGGCCTCGGCGGACGGCTTACCGTCCGGCGGGAAAATACCCTGCTGCGCTGGACCGTCACGAATCCGGACGGCAGCGCCAAAACCCTCACGGTGGACAGCCGCGATTCAAATAATTATTAGGAGTGAACTCCATGCCACTGACGCACTTAGATAAACTGGAGGCCGAGGCCATCTATATTTTCCGGGAGGTAGCCGCGGAATGCGAGCGGCCGGTCATGCTCTATTCCATCGGCAAGGACTCGTCGGTCATGCTCCATCTGGCCCTGAAAGCCTTCTATCCCGAAAAACCGCCTTTTCCCTTTCTGCACATCGACACCAGCTGGAAATTTCGCGAAATGATTGCATTCCGGGACAGGCGGGCAAAGGAACTGGGCATCAATATGCTGGTTCATCGCAATGAAGCCGCGATCGCCCAGGGAATCAACCCGTTCGACCACGGCGCAGCCTATACCGACATCATGAAAACGCAGGCGCTCAGGGACGCGCTGACCCAATATCAGTTTACGGCGGCTTTTGGCGGCGGGCGGCGCGACGAGGAGAAATCGCGCGCCAAGGAACGGATTTTTTCTTTCCGCAACGAACATCATGCCTGGGACCCCAAAAATCAGCGGCCCGAAATGTGGAAGCTTTACAATACCCGGATCAACAAAGGCGAGAGCATGCGGGTATTCCCCATTTCCAACTGGACGGAAAAAGATATCTGGCAGTACATACGCCGTGAAAATATTGAGATCGTGCCGCTGTATTTTGCCGCCGAGCGCCCGGTGGTGTACCGGGACGGCAATATCATTATGGTGGACGACGACCGGATGCGCCTGTTTCCGGGCGAAAAGCCGCAGATGAAAAAAGTGCGCTTCCGCACTTTGGGCTGCTACCCCCTCACCGGCGGGGTGGAATCCGAGGCCGACACGCTGGACGCGGTGATTGCCGAAACGCTCGCCGCCGTGACCTCCGAGCGTACCAGCCGGGTCATTGACAACGAAGAGGCGGGAAGCATGGAACGGCGCAAACGGGAGGGGTACTTCTAATGAGCAACGCGGAAAACGGACTTCTAAAATTTATTACCTGCGGCAGCGTGGACGACGGAAAATCCACCCTGATCGGGCATATTCTTTACGATTCCAAACTGCTGTACGCCGACCAGGAGCAGGCGCTGATTCTGGACAGTCAGGTGGGCAGCCGGGGCGGGAAAATCGACTACTCCCTCCTGCTGGACGGCCTGATGGCCGAGCGCGAGCAGGGAATCACCATTGACGTGGCCTACCGCTACTTTACTACGGACCGGCGCAGCTTCATTGTGGCGGACACTCCCGGCCATGAGGAATACACCCGGAATATGGCGGTGGGGGCGTCTTTTGCCGATCTGGCGGTGATTCTGGCGGACGCCTCTCAGGGCGTGCTGGTACAGACCCGCCGTCACGCCCGGATCTGCGCCCTGATGGGCATCCGGTATTTTGTGTTCGCGGTAAATAAAATGGACCTGATCGGATATGATGAAAAACGCTTCCTTGAGATTTCCGGGGAGATCGGAAAGCTCCGGGCGGAGCTGGGGCTGGAAAACGCGGTTATCATCCCCGTTTCGGCCACCGAGGGCGACAATGTCACCCAGCATTCCGGCAAAATGGCGTGGTATCGGGGCGAGACCCTTTTGGAGCATCTGGAAACGGTGGATATTTCGGGGGGTGCGCCGGAAGCCGGTTTCTATATGCCGGTGCAGCGGGTCTGCCGCCCGGACCACAGCTTCCGCGGTTTTCAGGGACAGATTGAAGCCGGAAAAGTCGCGGTCGGCGATCTGCTGACTGCTCTGCCCAGCGGCGAAGCCGCGCTGGTCAAGTCGATTCATATCGCGGATAAACAGGCGGAGGACGCGGTTCCGGGCCAGCCCGTGACCATTCAGCTGGACCGAGAGGTGGACGTTTCACGCGGCTGTGTGCTGGCCAGGAACGCCGGGCTGAAAACGGCAAAATCCTTCTCGGCCACCCTGCTTTGGATGGATGACCAGAAGCTGGTTCCCGGAAAGGATTACTGGATCAAGCTGGGGACAAAGCTGCTCCCCGCCATTGTGACCGGAATCCGCCATAAGGTGGACGTAAACAGCGGCGCGCTGCTTTCCGCCAGCTCGGTTACCAAAAATGAGATCGTCCGGTGCGAGATCGTGCTTTCCGAACCGGCGGTGCTGGATGAATTCCGCCTGCACAAAACGCTGGGCGAGCTGATTTTAATCGACCGGATCACCCACGCCACAGCCGCCTGCGGCGTCATTGAGGCCGCGGGGGACGGAAAGCGGGACGGCGTTTTCCTGCGCGACGGCTCCGACAAGCTGAAAATCAACCTTTTCGACCGTTTTTATTATCATGCGGACGTCCACACCGTTCTGCGGCACAGCCCTTCTCCGGTCACCTATGCAAAGGGGGACGCGCTGCCCCTGCAGAGCGGAGCCTTCGAATATCCTGCCGATTTCGACCTGGAATCCGACTTCGGCTTTGCCAACATCCGGGGCGGCGTTTTTGCCGGGTTTGGTCCGCGTGAACGCCGATACCCCCTGCTGGACGCAAACGGCATCGAATTGGAAACCAACCCTCCGCGGGACTTTGGAAAGTACCGCAGGGTGATGGTTTGGGAGAAAGATTATGAGATTTGACACAAAGCCGCCGCACGGCATCATGGGCGGAGCGATTCCCAAAATACAAGAAAGCGGTGATTTTTCATGGCGACGGATTACAAAGCGTTAAAAAACGGCGGATTCATGAGGCAGGTGCAGAAAAACAATTTTTCCCTCCGGCTGAAGGTGGTGGGCGGCAACCTTACTGCCGACCAGCTTTTGACTGTCGCCGAAATCAGCAAAAAATACGGCGACGGGTATGTGCACCTTACCTCCCGGCAGGGCGTGGAGATTCCCTTCATCAAGCTAAACGATGTGGAGCCGGTCAAGGCGGAACTGAAAGCGGGAGGCGTGGACACCGGCGTGTGCGGGCCCCGCGTGCGCACGGTCACAGCCTGTCAGGGCAGCAAAATCTGCTCCTCCGGCTGCATCGACACCTACTCGCTGGCAGTGGAAATCTCCGACCGTTATTTTGGCCGGGCGCTGCCCCATAAATTCAAATTCGGGATCACCGGCTGCATGAACAACTGCCTCAAGGCCGAGGAAAACGATCTGGGCATCAAGGGCGGCTATGCGGTCGAGTGGCTTCCGGATGCCTGCACCCTCTGCGGCGTGTGCTCGAAAGCCTGCCGGGAAGGGGCCATCACCCAAACCGACAGTGCGATTTTACTGGATGAAAGCAAATGCAACCATTGCGGCCGGTGCGCCAAATCCTGTCCCTTTGACGCATGGAAGGGCGAACCGGGGTATCTTCTTTCTTTCGGCGGCACCTTCGGAAACCTGATTGCCAAGGGGGAGCAGTTTTTACCCATTATCCATGACAAGGAGACGCTGTTCCGGGTGGCCGACGCGGCCCTGGCGTTTTTCGATCAGCACGCCAAGCCCAGCGAACGTTTCCGGGTGGCCATCGACCGGGCGGGCTGGGACGTATTCCAATCGGAAATGGAGGCGGCGTACCGTGGGTGAATACCTCATTGATGAAACAGTGGATATCACGGATGTGGTCTGCCCGGTGACCTTTGTCAAGGCAAAGGTCGCGCTGGAGGAACTGGAGGAGGGACAGATCCTCTCTATCCGCATGAATGACGGCGAACCGGTGCAGAACGTGCCCCGCAGCGTCAAAGAGGAGGGGCATCAGATTCTGAAGCTCACCGACAACGGCGACGGCACCTATAACCTCATTGTCCGGAAGACGGCCGGTTAGGTACCGGTCGGACAATCAGCAGAACCCGGACAGATACGCGGGCAGCTCCGCAGAAGTTTGCAGGCAAAAAAGCAATACATGAAACGATCAATTGAATTTTGGAGGAGTCGAAATGAAACTTACCGTGGCCGGGGTTCAAAAAGAATACGCCGGGGGCTTGACTGTAGCACAGCTGATCGAACGGGAACAGGTGGAAACGCCGGAGTATGTTACCGTGTCGGTCAACGATGAATTTATTCAGAGGGACACTTTTTCCGAAGCCGTTCTAAAGGACGGCGATATCGTGGAATTCCTGTACTTCATGGGAGGAGGGCAATTCTGATGGCTTTTACCAATGAACAGCTGGAACGCTACTCCCGCCATATTATCCTGTCCGAAGTGGGCGTGAAGGGGCAGAAAAAGCTGTTGAACGCCAAGGTGCTGATTATCGGGGCGGGGGGTCTGGGCGCGCCCGCAGCTCTCTACCTGGCCGCTGCCGGAGTGGGTACCATCGGCATCGCCGACGCGGACGAGGTGGATTTGTCCAACCTTCAGCGGCAGGTCATTCACACCACCCCGGACCTGGGCAAGGCAAAGGTGCAGTCGGCCAGAGAGACCATGGAGGCTATCAACCCGGACATTACGGTCAATACCTACCGTACCTTTGTGTCGGCGGACAACATCATGAAGCTGATTGCGGATTATGATTTTATCATTGACGGCACCGACAATTTCCCCGCGAAATTCCTCATCAACGACGCCTGCGTGCTGGCTAAAAAGCCCTTTTCCCATGCGGGAATCATCCGCTTCAGGGGTCAGCTTATGACCTATGTGCCGGGGCAGGGTCCGTGCTATCGCTGCGTTTTCAAAGAGCCGCCCCCGCCGGACGCGGTACCCACCTGCAGACAGGCCGGGGTCATCGGGGCCATGGGAGGCGTGATCGGCTCCCTGCAGGCCATGGAAGCGGTCAAATACATCATCGGCAGGGGGGAGCTTCTGACCGGGTATCTGCTGACCTATGACGCCCTCAAAATGGAGTTTCGCAAAATCAAGCTGCCGCCGGCGAAGGACTGCGCCGTCTGCGGGGAGCATCCCACCATTTTGAAGCCGTTTGATTACGAACAGGCGGTGTGTGATTTAAAATGATTGTCAGGCTCAAACAAGCGGATTACGACGCCATTGTCGCCCACGCGAAAGAGGGCTTGCCCAATGAATCCTGCGGGCTGATTGCGGGAACGGCGGAGGGCGGTCTCAAAACCGTGGAAAAGGTGTACCTTTTATCAAACCCCGACCAAAGTCCGGAGCATTTTTCCATTGACCCCGGGGAGCAGCTTGCGGCTGTCCGGGATATGCGCGCGCTGGGCCTTTCGCCGCTCGGAAGCTTTCACTCCCATCCTTCCACTCCCGCGCGGCCGTCCGGGGAAGATATCCGGCTGGCCTATGATTCAAAGGCCAGCTACCTGATTCTTTCATTGGCAAAGGATACGCCGGTACTGAAAGCGTTCGGGATCGCGGACGGCATGATTACGCCGCAGACGCTGGAGGTCATCCCCTGAGGGCTGCCGCAGAGCAGGGGCCGATAAAACAGAAGAGTAATAAGAAAGAAGCCGGGCATTGACGCCCGGCTTCTTTTTCTATAGGTCTTTTGGTATATTCTCCCGCATGTCCGCCGCGTCCCGTCTCCAGATGCTTCGTTTTAAATCCACATTGCCGTTGTCTTTAAAATATGCGCCTTCGTTTGACAGAAGCGTCCGCTGTTCGTTCCAGCCGGGAACCAGCCGCCCCGTGCTGTTTACCACCCTGTGGCAGGGCAGCTCCAGGTATCCGGGCGCGCTGTGCAGGGCGTGGCCGACCAACCTTGCGTATTGCGGCATCCCCAGCATCAAAGCAATCTGTCCGTATGTTGTGACCCTGCCATACGGGATGGCGGCGACCACACGGTAAACCAGACTATAAAATTCTTCCCTTTTCATGCAGCCTCCACCATCCCCGTCTCCATCGTGCCCGGCAGCACAGGGCCAAGGCTGTTTCAGAAAACGCCATGGCCTTCATTGGTACATCTTACGTTTTTCCGCTGCGGGGATTTCCATCTCATACCGATATTTTGCCACGGTACGCCGGGAAATGTCAATGCCCTTTTCCTGAAGGCTCCGGGTAATCTTCTGATCCGAGAGCGGCGCGGACTTGTTTTCGTGTTCAATCAGGCTGCGGATGGTCTCTTTGATTTGCAGAGAAGAAAAACAATCTTCTTTTCCCCGTGACCGTATTTTTGAAGTAAAAAGGGATTTGATGCTGACTGTTCCCGAGGAACACACAACGTACTTTCCGGAAATTGCGCGGCTGACGGTCGACTGGTGCAGATGAAGCCGGTCCGCGACCTCTGCGATGGACATCGGCTTCAGGCAGGATACGCCGTGCTCGAAATAATCCTTCTGAAGCTCGACGATTTTCTCCAGTACGCGCAGCACGGTGCTTTTCCGGCTGGACAGTTGCTTTATGAGGAACGACGCCTGTTTTGTTTTGTCTTTGAGATACAGGAGGGTTTCGCGGTCATTTTCTTCGAGAAGTAATTTTTGATAAAATTCACTGATGCGCAGATGGGGAAAAGCCTTCTCATTGTTCCGAATGAAAAAGCCTCCCTGCCCGTCTTTACAAATGGCCGCCTCGGGGATGACGTAGCCGCCGCTGCGGTCCGTCTGAAAACCCCGGGAGGGGATCGGGTTCAGGCCGCGGATAAAATCGCACATTTTTTCCGCGGCCTGAAGGGAAATACCAAGCCGGTTCGCAATGACCTGTATTTTATTTTCGCTCAGAAGCCCGAGATATTTTTCAATGATTTCTTTGACCATCGCCGCGTCGCATTCCGTACACCGTCCCAGTTGAAGCAGCAGGCATTCCGTTATATTTGCGGCGCCGACCCCCGGCGGCTGCATCGTCTGAATGATTTTTACAGCTTCCTTTATTTTTTCGACGGGCAGCCCAAAGTGCCGGGAAAGCTCTTCCACGCTGCTGCCGAGATACCCTTTTTCAGTAAGGTCCTGAATGATGTAGCTGCAAATACGCCCGATAGTCCGATCGACTTTCCTTTCTCCAAGCTGGCGCAGAAGACAGTCTGTAAAGGTATCTTCCGCTGAAAGCGTAGCGTACGGATTAAAATTCTCTTGGTCGCCGTAAAAGGGTTGACGGGCGCCGGGGGCGCAGCTGTCCAGAGAAAGCATTTTGACAATTTCCAGGGCAGTTTCCGTATCCTGATAGGATTCGCCGTCGTCACCCAGCGCACAGTCGGAAAACATGGGGTCTTCCTGCGAGTCATCGCCGTCATACTCCAGCACCGGATTTTCCATGACGGCTTCTTCCACCCGCTGCTGCAATTCCACAAGGGGCATCTGCAGCAGAGCAAGGGATTCTCTCATTTCCGCCGTCAATTTCAGCTTCTGGCTTTGGCTCTGCCTCTGCGTCTGATTTTTTACGTATAAAAGCTCCACAAAATCACCTTCCGGCCAAAGAGGCGGTTCCTCCTTATGTACCGATGCATCGAAGCAGCGTGCTTCTGGTTTCGGCGATCATTCCCGGACTTACGGAAAATTCATCCAGCCCATATTCCAGCAGCAGGGGGACCGCCCGCTCGCTGGATGCCAGCTCGCCGCACAGGCAGCAGGGAATCCCGGATTGATGCGCGGCGGAAATCGTCATCCGGATCAGGCGCAAAACAGCCGGATGCAGCGGATTGTATAAATCGGAAATACTTTCGTTCATCCTGTCCGCCGCCAGCGTATACTGCGTAAGATCATTGGTCCCGATGCTGAAAAAGTCGACCTGTTTTGCAAATTCCTCCGCAGTCAGCGCGGCGGACGGAATCTCTATCATCATTCCGGTCGGAATGGAAGGACAAAAACGGACACCCTCCTGCTCCAGCTGTAATTTGCAGGTGTTCAGGGCGTCTTTCGCGCGACCCAGCTCTTCCATGCAGCTGATCATAGGGAACATGATCTGAATATTGCCGAATGCGGACGCCCTTAAAATTGCCCTGAGCTGTGTCTGAAACAGCCCCGGATTTCGAAGGCAGAGCCGGATTGCCCTCAGTCCGAGAAAAGGATTGCTTTCCTTGTCCATCGGAAGATACGGGAGGCTTTTGTCCCCTCCGATATCAAGCGTGCGGATCGTAAGGGGCCTGCCGTCCAGCAGCTCGGCCGCTTCCCTGTAAATCCGGAACTGCTCTTCCTCGGTGGGCATGGATGTCCTGTTCATGTATAAAAATTCCGTCCGGAAAAGCCCGACGCCTTCCGCGCCGTTTTTCAGCGCGGCCTCAATATCCTTGATTCCCCCGATATTCGCGGCGACCAGAATCTGCCTTCCGTCTCCGGAACGGATTTTTGCTCCAACCGTGCGTTTCCCGTCCTCTTTTTTCTGGTTGAACTGCTTTTCAAGCGTACGGTACTTTTTGATTAATGCGGTATCAGGGCGGACCAGGACTTCTCCCGACACGCCGTCCACAATGACCGTATCGCCGCCGCGGACGTCCGCGAGGATATCCCTGCAGCCGACTACCGCCGGAATATCCAGCGCTTTCGCGAGAATGGCTGTGTGGGAGGTTTCCCCGCCCGTTTCGGTCACCAGTGCCGATACTTTCTCCCTGTCGATCTGCGCGGTGTCCGAGGGCTTCAGATCGTGCGCGAAAAGAACGGTTCCGGCGGGCAGACCCGCAAAATTGATTTCTCCGCTTTGCCCGGTGAGATTGCGCAGAATTCTGGAACCTACGTCTTTAATATCCGCGGCGCGCTCTTTCATATAGCCGTCCTCAAATGCGGAAAAGGTGTCGTACAGGGTCCGGGTCACGTCGGAGAGGGCTTGTTCGGCGGTTACGGATTCCTGTTTTATTCTATGGAAAGCTTCCCCGGTCAACGCGGGGTCGTCTATAAAATTCAGATGGCTTTCGATAATTTCCGCGTTTTTGGCGTCCAGCTTTTCGCGGGCCTTTTTTACAATCTCCTCAATCTGTTTTTTGGACAGTTCCATTGCTTTTGTCAGCCTGTCTGCTTCCGCGGCGGGGTTCTCCGCGGTTTTCTGAAAGCGCAAAGCTGCGTCCGTGTCGATGACATAGGCTTTTCCCACCGCGTAGCCTTTGGAAACTCCAATGCCTTTTTTCATAATGGCCTCCTAATAAGGGATTAGTCTTCTCCGAATTTTGATTGAATCAGTTGAGTCAGCTCTGCGACCGCTTTTTTTTCATCTTTTCCGTCCGCCTGGATCGTAACGATATCATTCATCTTTGCCTGCAGGGCGAGCAGGCTGATCATGGATTTCGCGACTGCCGAGCGGGACCCGTTTTTGATGATGATCTCGGAATCATATCTTCCGGCGGCCGTAACCAGCATGGAGGCCGGACGGGCATGCAATCCGACCTTGTTGGATATCTGTACTGTCTGTGACGTCATAATGGCATCCTCCTTAAAATGTGTTTCACTGATTATTAAGCAATTTTCGTGCCAACAGTGCGGCCGTTTTTCCTATGCCGGTGAAACACAGTTTTCCGCCGCGAAAAAGGAAGCGATATAACAGATTTCGTCGTCGGGAATCAGGACTTTGAATTTTTGCTCCAGCCTGCCGCACGAGGCTTTTATGATCTCAAAAATTTCCCTGTTGTTTTTGATATAAGCATCCCTGTCGGGAAATTCCTCGATGGTGATATTCCCGATCAGACGGTCGATCAGGCACCCGACATGGCACAGCACCCCGATCAGCGAGTCCGTCAGCAGCCGGCGCTGTGTCCGGGACTCTATTTCCTGAATCACTTCCCGGATATCATTGAAAATGTTTTTGCTGTTGAGATTTTTCAGCATATTGGAAAGTGTGCGGCCGATTTCCTCAAACGTGTTTTCCGTATCGATGAGCGACTGGATTTCCGGTACGGCCTTTCTGTCGAAGACATCCGCCAGGTCGAAATGCGGCACCGCGAGGTCAATTGAAAAGCTGCTGACAACACAGAGGATTTTCCCGATACGGCTGATGGAGTCCAGCCGGGAGGAAATGCTTTCTTCTTCCACAAGCTTCAGGGCCACCGTTTCACAAAGGGAATTGTGGTAGTCCAGCTGGCTGTCCAGGATGTTTTTGATGACCTGCGCGCTACCCTCCCCGGTCGTACAGACGGTAAGGATAAACAGTTTCGGCAATTGCCCCTTATTGGGAGCCAGCGGGTCGGTCTCGCTGAGCAGATCGTTGACGGACAGCGTTTCATGATACACATAGTCCAGCGGATATCCCAAAGCGGCTTTGCGGCCGGCCTCAATCACGTGCAGCGTGCTGACCAGAGGGATGGTTTTTACATGGATGCCGAGCTCGTTTTCCAGCGCCGTGGAAAAATCGGTCAGGGAGCCCATATCCACCAGCAAAAGAAGGTCCGACTTCCGGGGCCTTCCAAGCAGGTATTCTTTCAGGCCGGTATAGACCTTCTGCGGGTTTTCGTCAAGGGAGGCGTCTATTCCCGCCACACAGTCCATCCCAAGCAGCCGGTTCGCCGCACCCGCCATGGAGGTCGCGGTTGACACGCCGTGCGCGATCACGATCACCTGTATCCGTTCATTTCTTTCCCCGGCCATCGGATGGTCCAGACAGAGAAATACAGCCAGAAAACCGGCTTCATCGATCGGCATGGTGATGTCAAATTCCCGATCGACCAGCTTCAGGCTTTCCAGTGCGACGGTAAATTCCGCATCATGCTCCTTGCGAATCACGTTCAGCTGCGGATTCACAATTCTGCGTCCTCTTTTTACGCGGTTTACGGAGTTGTAAATATGTACTGCCATTCCGTAACGGATATTGTTTCCAAAACTGCGCTCCAGCTTTTCTTCCGCATGAGCCAGAATCCTGTCGACGGTCTGTACAATTTCCGCGCCCACCAGATTGGTGATGCTTGAAAAATCCTGCGGATGACTGGAAAGCTCCGTGTACTTCTCAAAGTAAAGATGAATTTCCTTGTCGATCTGACGGCTGATTTCCTCTTCGTCCGCGCCGATTCCCTTTAGCTCCTGCATCCGGGTATCGATCATTTCATAGATGTTTTCCGCGTCTTCATTATTCCGGAACAAAAGCTCTTTGGAACCGCTGTCAAACACGCAGTAGCGTTTGTTGATTCCAATAAAGCGGTTCCAGATCTGGCGGTGCGTGGTTTCAAGGTACAGGCCTTCCTTGATATAGGAGGGCAGGTCAAAGCTGACAATGCGAAGGTCCTCCTTTTTGCCGGATACAAGGTCGGAATAGGCTTTGGCGCAAATGATCTGGATGTCGTTTCTTAGCTGGCCTACATTATTGGGGCAGTGGTAGCTCAGGAGCGACCGCATGGAATTGACGGAAACGGAAATTGGCTTGTTCAGCCTCATGGATTCCTTTCGGAAAAAGCCGCTGATCAGATTCAGCCGCTCTTCCATGCTTCTTTCACTTAAACTCGGGATCTTGATGATCATGGGGATTCTGCGTACAAAGGTCTTCAGCAGGGTGGAATCCGGGTCCTCCGTAGTGGCGCAGAGGAGCAGAACCTTCGCCCTCCTTTCCAGGTCCGCCTCTCCCAGACGGCGGTAGACACCGCGGTCGATGAAGGTGAACAGCATTTCCTGTCCCTGCGGGGGCAGACGGTGAACTTCATCCAAAAACAGAAACCCGCCGTCGGCTTTTTCAAGCAGGCCGGGCCTGTCCGTATCCGCGCCCGTATACGCTCCTTTTTTCGTTCCCATCAGCTGGCTGACCAGAAGCTGAGGATTGTTTGCATAGTCCGCACAGTTGAAGACAATAAAAGGGGCGTCCCTGCCGACACACTCTTTTTCGCGTGCGTATTGATAAATCAGTTCCGCAAACATGGATTTTCCCACGCCGGTTTCTCCGAAAATCAGAAGATGCATTCCATTCGGCGGATACAGCACGGCGGCCTTTGCCTGCTCCACACAATGGTAAAGGCTCCTGTTCTCGCGGACAAAGGCGTCAAGTGCGGATTCGGCGCTTTGAGGGGGAAGAACGCCGGCGGGCCTGTAATAAACGGGCTTCGAGCCGGATTTTTCCGCTTTTCCCTCTTCACAGAGCCTGTTCAGGTCGCTGCTCACGTTGGCGCGGGACAGCCCCAGGCTTTCCGCCAGGTCCCCGGCAGTCACGCCCCGTTCGCCGGACAGTTCGGTCAATTTTTTTCTTACGATCTCAATCCGCTTCAAACTTACCACCCTATCTTTCTCATTCATAAAAGTATAGTGCTTATGCACAATAAAGTCAAATGTGATGTTTGCTATATCGTACAATGTGTTTTATAATCAGATATAATCTGTTTTATTTAATACACATGTCCGCGGTTTCCTTCCGTGTGAAAACGACGATGCTGTTTCTCCGTCGTTTTTATGGGTATTTGTGTTTTGGCACAATTTATGCTTATTTAAAATAGTAAGGAAGAGAAAAATACAGATGTAAAGGTGATTTTGAAATGGACTTAGAATCAATTTCCATGCAGCTGCTGGTAAACAGCGGCGATGCCAAAAGTCTGGCGATGGAAGCAATCGCAAGCGCAAAAGGGGGCGAGATCGCAAAAGCGCGGGAGTCAATTGAAAAGGCGGGCCATTGCCTTACGGAAGCGCACCGTTTTCAAACGGAGATCATACAGAAAGAGGCGGCGGGAGAAATTGAAAAAGTGACGGTGCTCCTGGCCCATGCGCAGGATCATTTGATGAGCGCCATTACCGTGATCGACATGGCGAAAGAATTTATCGATTTATATCAGCTTGTTTACTCAAAGCAGGGCTGACCGATTGGGCGGAGAAAGGAGAGCGGCTGAAATGATCAGGGTGGTTCAGTTTTTAAACCAGATACAGGCGGGCCTTGGCGGAGAGGAAAGGATGGACATCGAACCCCGGGCGGAACAGGGCGCGGTGGGCATGGGAATGCTTTTGCGGACCATGCTCATGAGAAAAGGCGCGGATATCGTCGGAACGGTCATCTGCGGCGACCATTATTTTTTGGAAAACAGGGAAGAGGCCGCCGTAAAATTGACGGAGCTGATCCGCACATTCCGGGCGGACGTGGTGATCTGCGGGCCCGCCCTGAATCATAAGCGGTTCGGGGAATGCTGCGGATATCTTGCGGAGGTCCTGGAAAACCGGGAAAAAATCCCCGCTTTCGCCGCCATGGCAAAAGAGAGCTCGGGAACGGAGCCTTTCAGAAACCGGGTTTATATTATTGAGACGCCGAAGGTAGGCGGCACCGGCCTGAATGCTTCCCTGAGAAGAATCGCCGATTTTGCGGTGAAAAAGAGCAAAGGCGAGCCGATCGGTTCCCCTGAGGAGGAGGGATATTTTAAAAGAGACTGATAAGTCTGTCAGGCTGCTGTCCTTACGGCGGTTTGATACTTAAATATAATAACAGAGGAGGAGGGATCCGAATGAAGCGCATTCTTTTATTTTGTTCCGCCGGAATGTCTACCAGCCTGCTGGTCACAAAGATGCAGAAAGCGGCACAGGAAAAAGGGGAAGATGTGGTGATAGACGCTTTCCCCGAAGCGGAAATGGCAAAGCATCTGGACGGCGCGGACGTCGTTCTGCTGGGCCCGCAAATCCGGTTTGCGCTGGCCAGGGCTAAAAAATTATGCAGCGAAAAAGGGATACCGGTCGACGTGGTCAACAGCATGGACTACGGAATGATGGACGGCGAAAAGGTGCTGCAAAAAGCCCTTAAAATGTGTGAGAATTCAAACGGAGGTGTATTGAAATGAGTAAAAAAGAAAATGTTCTGGAAGAAAAGATCATGCCGGTAGCGGATAAGATTGCCAACAACCGCTACCTGATCGCGATCCGTGACGGATTTATGCTGGCAATGCCCCTGCTGATCATCGGGGCGATGTCCCTGCTGATCGAGGAATTTCCGATCACGGGATACGGGGATTTTATGGCCGGAATTTTCGGCAAGCAGTGGGGGGACTTTTTCCTGGTTCCCTATCATGCGTCCATGGCGATTATGACGATCTTTGTGATCGTCGGTATTTCCAACAGCCTGGCAAAGCACTATCAGCAGGACGGCCTCAGCTGCGCGGTTATCTCGCTTGTCTCTTTCTTTGTACTGACTCCGTTCGTCACCAGTTTTACGCC
This sequence comes from Caproiciproducens lactatisolvens, assembly GCF_052443335.1. Classification (NCBI taxonomy): domain Bacteria; kingdom Bacillati; phylum Bacillota; class Clostridia; order Eubacteriales; family Acutalibacteraceae; genus Caproiciproducens; species Caproiciproducens lactatisolvens. The sequence continues at coordinate 530,200 of NZ_CP195750.1, forward strand.
CGAGGGGTCACAGACCGCCTATGAGGTCGGCAGCGTGATTCCAATGGAGTGGATTGGCTCGAAGGGTCTGTTCGTGGGCATGCTTTCGGCGATACTCGCCACGGAGCTTATGCGGTACATAACGGGCAAGGGATGGGTCATTAAAATGCCGGAAGGGGTTCCCCCGACTGTTTCAAGAGCTTTTTCAGCGCTGATTCCCGGCGCGATTACCATTTATGCCTTTGGAATCATCCGGCTGATTTTCGCATATACATCCTTCGGCACCATCCATAACTTTATCTATACGATTTTACAGCTTCCGCTGGTTTCCCTGGGCGACAGCCTCGGCGCCGTATTGATTGCAAACTTTTTTATCGGGCTGTTCTGGATGTTCGGCATCGCCGGCGCGGACGTCGTGCAATCGATCATGACCCCAATCTGGCTGGCCCTGTCGGCGGATAACCTCGCGGCGTTTGGAAAAGGAGAAGCTTTGCCCCACATTATTACCCAGCAGTTCAATTCCATTTATCTGTGGCTGGGCGGCGGCGGGGCCACCCTGGGACTGTGCCTTGCCCTTTTGCTGGTCTGCAAATCCCAGCAATGCAAAAAAATCGGCAGGCTTGCGATTCTTCCGGGACTTTTCAACATCAACGAACCGATCATATTCGGGCTTCCCGTGGTCCTCAACCCCATTATGGTGATTCCTTTTATCTGCACTCCGCTGATATTGGCGGTATTGACCTACTTTACCATGGCGGTCGGGCTGGTTCCGTATCCCAACGGCGTGGTCATTCCATGGACTACCCCGCCGATCATCGGGGGCTTCCTCATTTCCGGAATCAGGGGGGCAATCCTTCAGATTGTTGAAGTAGCGGTCTCATTCCTCATTTATCTGCCGTTTATCAAAGCGCAGGACAAGGAATACTGTGAGCAGGAAAAATTATATGAAAGCAAGGGCGACGATTCGGCTGCCGGATAAGGGAACGGTGCCGCAAGCCCTGCTGTAAAGGAGAATCATCATGAGAACGATCGGATTTTCGGTCTATCCGGCCCACGCAAGGCTGGAAGAAAATTTAGCTTATATTGACAAGGCGAACCGGTATGGATTTAAAAGGGTGTTCACCTGCCTGCTCTCCGTGGAAGGAGATAAGGAAAAAATCATTGACGAGTTCAAAAAAACAATTGCCCGCGCAAATCAGTACGGAATGAAGGTCATTGCGGACATCAACCCCTCCGTTTTTCAGTACCTTGAAGTGGATTATAACGATCTGCGGATTTTTAAAGACATGGGGCTTTATGGAATCCGCCTGGACAACGGATTTACGGGTTATGAGGAATCGGTGATGTCCTATAATGATTTTGGATTGAAAATTGAACTGAATATGAGCGCGGGGACGAAATATATCGACAATATCTTCAGCTATCAACCGAACGCCGATAATCTTTTAGGCTGCCATAATTTCTATCCTCACAGGTATTCCGGGCTTGGATACCGGCATTTTATGAACTGCAACGAGCAGTTTAAGAGCTTCCGTATCCGCACTGCGGCGTTTGTTTCCTCACAGAGCGCAAGCTTTGGCCCGTGGCCTGTAAACGAGGGCCTGTGCACGCTGGAGGAACACAGAAGCTTTCCCATCCAGGCGCAGGCAAAGCATCTGTTTTCCACCGATTTGATCGACGACGTCATCATAGCCAATGCCTTTGCGTCCGACGAAGAGCTGGAAGCCGTCGGCCGGGTCGACCCCTATCAGCTGACTTTGAAAATTCGGCCTGCGGACGGGATCTCCGACCTTGAAAGGGATATCATTTTTAACAAGCCCCATTTTAACAGGGGCGACATATCGGAATATATGATCCGGTCAAGCAAAAGCAGGGTAAAGGACGGAAGCGGGTTCAGGCCCCATAACACAAGGGACATCCGGCGGGGCGACATCACCATCGATAATATGCTCTATAAAAACTATACCGGGGAATTGCAGATTGCCCTCAGAGATATGAAAAACTCCGGAAGTACCAATGTCGTCGGGCGGATAGACGAGGAAGAGCTGTTTTTAATCGACTGCATAAAGCCCTGGCAGAAATTTGCCTTTACCGAATAAATTTTATAGCGCTCCGCCGCACATGCCGGCCCGAAAATGAGCAAACGAAAAGAGAAAATGTATGTTCACAATGGATAAAATTTATCACGCCGAAGCGGTTCTGAAGGACGTCGCCCACAGGACGGAATTAATATACGCGCCGCACATCAATCCGGAAAGCGAAGTTTACCTGAAGCCGGAAAACCTGCAGAGAACGGGCTCCTTCAAAGTCCGCGGCGCGTATTATAAAATTTCACGGCTGTCCTCAGCAGGGCAGGCAAAAGGCGTCATTGCCTGCTCCGCGGGGAATCATGCGCAGGGCGTGGCCTTTGCCGCGGCAAAAAGAGGGATTCCGTCCCTGATCTGCATTCCGGAGGGGGCGCCGATTTCAAAGATCGAAGCGACCAAAAGCTACGGCGCGCAGGTGTGCCTTGTAAAAGGCGTGTACGACGACGCCTTTCAGAAAGCGTGCGAACTGCAAAAAGAGAGCGGGGCAGTCCTGATCCATCCGTTTAACGACCCCGATGTCATCGCGGGACAGGGAACCATCGGGCTGGAAATATTAAATGAGCTGCCCGATACCGACGCGGTGATTGTTCCGGTGGGCGGCGGCGGACTGATCTCCGGGATCGCTTTTGCCGTTAAAACATTAAAACCGGACTGCAAGGTATACGGGGTGCAGGCCAGCGGCGCGCCCGGAATGCTGAAATCCGTTGAGAACAGGAAGGTGGAGCCGCTCGCCGGCGTCTCCACCTTCGCGGACGGGATCGCTGTCAAATGTCCGGGAGACCTGACTTATGAGTTCTGCCGCAAATATGTGGACAAAATTGTGACGGTAACGGATGACGAAACGGCAATGGCCATTCTTGCGCTGATTGAGCGGTATAAACTGATTGCCGAAGGAGCCGGCGCGGTTTCCATTGCGGCGGCTATGTTCAACAAGATTGATATCAAAGGGAAAAAGGCGGTTTGCCTGCTTTCGGGAGGAAATATCGATGTTACCATCCTTTCCAAAGTCATCAACCGCGGGCTTCAGAAAGCGGGACGCCTGGGCGAGCTGGTCCTGAAAACGGCGGACAGACCCGGACAGATCAAGGAGGTGACCGCCATTATTGCCGACCTGGGCGCAAACGTGGTCAGCATCCATCACGACCGGAGCCGGGAGGATATCAGCGTGGACGCCTGTACTTTGAGCATCAGAATGGAGACAAAGGACAGCGGCCATTTGTCGGAAATCCGGCAGGCGATCACTAAAGCGGGTTATCTGCTCATCCATTAGGGATTCCCTCACGCGGATCACCGGTCAAAAAGGCGGGCACCATTTTCGGGTGCCCGCCTTTTTGCGCTGTGTTTTTACCAGCCGTTTCCATCGCCGTTCAGGCGGCGGCTCGCAAGGGCTTGGAAATTGGGAAAAAGTTCCGGTCCGCAAGATGTCAGGTCTCTATTTCACAGGAATTTTACCTTTTTCTAACGCTACCGATACCTTAGCGCTAATATACTGTAATCGAGAGGGTGAATGGTATGAACACGTCTTCGCACATTCTGATGGGCAAATTTCTGTCCCAATATGTAGAAACACATTACAGGATTCATCTGGAACGGAAGAGCTTTATTCTGGGCAATGTTCTGCCGGATTACTGTCCGTCCTTCCTGATTCGGCCGCATTACCTGAAAAACAATGCCGTGCACGTGCGGCATATCCTCCGGCTTCTTCTGTCGCGCCACTCTTCTGTATGTAATGACAAACGCTCTTCCCGCCTTTTGGGAATCCTCTGTCATTTCTATGCGGATTTTTTTTGTTACGCGCACAGCGACTGCTTCCCGGGGGGCCTGTCGGAGCATATTGCCTATGAAAACAGGCTTCACCGCTATTTTACGGAAAATCTGGAACAGCTTTCCTTCCTCCGCTTTACGGCGCAGGCGGTGCCTGCGGAGAGTGCGGACGGCATCTACCGGCAGTTTGAGACGCTGCATTCCGGGTACCTTGTGTCGCATCTGTCCTTTGGGAACGATCTGCTGTACGCCATGATGGCCTGCATCGATCTGATCGTCCTTACTTACGGATGTACGGCGGCGGAAGAAGGGCAGGCCGATCCCTGCCATTTTGACAATCTGAAAGCGGTATAGCCGGGAAAGGGGCGGAAAAGTTGCGGATTGCATTTTTTACGGATACTTTTTACCCGCAGGTCAACGGGGTTTCCAACACATTGTCCTATTTGAGCCGGTATCTGAAGGCCAGAAATATCGAGCATGTCTTTTTTGCTCCCGATTACGGCTTCGATTCCGACGAGTGCGCGGGTCTGCCTGTGACGAGGTTCAAAGGCTTTTGCCCGATCATCTATCCGGGGTGCCGGATCGCGTTTGCGCCGCTGGAAAAGATAACCGGCCTTCTTGCGGAATTCGCCCCGGATGTGGTACATATCGTAACCGAGCTGAGTATGGGTCTGGTCGGGCTGCGCGCGGCAGAGGCGCTGGGGATTCCGGTCGTGATGTCTTACCATACCAATTTTGACAAATATCTTCATTTTTACCACCTGACCTATTTCAGTCAGGCTCTGTGGCATTATATGAAATGGTTCCACAGCTTTGCGCTGGTAAATCTGTGCCCCTCCCGCGATACGCTGGAATCCATGAAGCGGCGGGGGTTTCAAAATCTGGGCATCTGGTCGCGCGGAATCGACCTGGACCGTTTCGACCCCTCCCATTTTTCGCCGGAGCTGAGAGAGCGGCTTGGGGCCCGGGACAAAACCGTATTTTTGTACGTCGGCCGGGTTTCGGTGGAAAAGGGCCTCGACGTCCTGATGCAAAGCATCCGCGCCGTCAATGAAACCCACGGTGACCGGGTGCAGTTCTGGATTACCGGAGACGGTCCCTTTTTAAGGGAGATCGCATCCTTAAAACTGCCGAACGTCGTTTTTACCGGCGAGAAGCGGGGTGCGGAGCTGGCGCAGGTCTATGCCAGCGCGGACGCGTTTGTGTTTCCATCCGGAACCGAAACCTTCGGGAACGTATTGCTGGAAGCCATGGCCAGCGGGCTTGCGCCCATCTGCACGGACTCCGGAGGGGTGACGGACTATACGGTTCACGATGAAAATGCGCTCGTATGCCGGTATGGGGATTCCGACAGCCTTTCGCGGGCCATCCTTGACCTGCTGGATCCCCAGCTGCGCAGCCGGATCCGCCAGAAGGCCCTTCAGACGGCAAAAAGCAGAAGCTGGGATTCCATATTCGATTCCCTGATGCTGCACTACGGATCGGCGACGCTTTCTCTTCCCGCCCGACGGCAGGCCGATATCCATAAATCCTGATCGATATATGGAAAAAGATTGATTTTATACGCCCTGTACGCCGAGCCGTACAGGGAGAAGGAGACAGCATGAAAATAGCGGTGATAGGAACGGGCTATGTGGGGCTGGTCACGGCCGTTTGCTTGGCGCATTGGGGGCATGAGGTGACCTGCGTCGAGACGGATACGGAAAAGCTTTCCATCCTGAGGGCGGGACGTTCCCCTATTTTTGAAAAAGGGGTGGAGGAATTGATGCAAAGCTGTGCCGAAAAGCTGGCTTACACGGACGACTGCGGCGAAGCGTGCCGCGGCGCGCAGGCCGCCTTTATCTGTGTCGGAACGCCCGAACGCGAGGACGGATTCGCAAATTTGAAGCAGGTTTTTGCGGTCGCCAAACAGATCGCCGCCTCCGCGCGCGGGGACTGCGTCTGCGTTGTCAAATCCACCGTGCCGATCGGTACCAACCGCAAATTGGAGCGGCTGTTTTTTTCGGAGGCCGGAAAGGGCGTTACGATCGAAGTCGCCTCCAACCCGGAATTTTTATCGCAGGGCACCGCCGTCCGCGATTTTCTGTTTGGTCCACGGGTCGTCATCGGCGTGGAAAGCGCGCATTGCGGGGAAATCCTCAGGAGCATTTACGCCGGTTATCAGGGACAGGTCATCGTAACCGACCGGCAGACGGCCGAAATGATCAAGTATGCGTCCAATGACTTTCTGGCCCTGAAAATCTCCTATATCAACGAAATCGCCAATCTGTGTGAAATCGTGGGGGCGGATGTGGAAACGGTCGCGCGCGGGATGGGGGCGGACAGCCGCATCGGAAAGAATTTTCTGCGCGCGGGCATCGGCTACGGAGGGTCCTGCTTCCCAAAGGATACCAAGGCGCTCCACTGGCTGGCCAAATACTACGATTATGAGATCAAGACGATCAAGGCCGCAATCGAAGTGAACGAGAACCAGAAGATCCGGCTGATCAAAAAGTCCCGCCGGTATTATCAGAACCTGGAAGGATTGTCAGTCGCCGTTTTGGGGCTCACCTTCAAGCCGGATACGGACGACCTGAGAGACGCGCCGTCCCTGCAGAATATTGCCGTTTTGCTGCAGGAGGGGGCGGACGTCCGCGTGTGGGACCCTTCCGGGTATGAACGCATCAAAAGGCTGTATCCTCATCAGATCACCTGCTGCGGCACGATCGGGGAAGCGATTCAGGATGCTCATCTCTGCCTGATCCTGACGGAGTGGGAGCAGATCCGGAACTTTGACCCCGCCGGATATGCACAGCACATGAAAAGGCCGGTTGTGATCGACGGGCGCAACTGCTACAGCCCGGCTGCCGTTCAGGGTGCGGGCATCGTCTATGACTCTGTCGGCAGGCCCCGCGTTCTGCCGGAAAACTGGGCGGATCAAACGGGCCGCGTGCTTTATCTGCCGGTCGATCCCCGAAAAACAGCGCCGGATTTCCATACATTCCATGAGGCCTGACAGATTCTGCTTCTGCTTACAGTACGATAAACGGACCTTATACGGACCCGCCTCTTCCAGGGCGGATTTTCCGTAACCGGTTCGTTTTTTTATTTTCCCTCTTGAAAAGAGAATGGGAAAGTCATATAATGATGGGGAAAAGTGACTTGTCAGTCATGTGACTGAACAGTCACCACGGCTAAGAAATAAAAAGGGAGGGGTTTGATGCCGAAACAGACTTTCTTCAATCTTCCTGCGGAGAAACGCAAGTGGATTCTGAACGTCGCCGTAAAGGAGTTTGCGGAGCAGGGCTATAAAGGCGCCAATATCTCCAGAATGGTGCAGGAGGCCGGGATTGCGAAAGGCAGCTTCTACCAGTATTTCGAGGATAAGGACGATCTTTATCTTTATATCGTCACCATCATCGCCGGGAAGAAGCTTGCGATCTACGAGAGGGAAAAAGGGCGGCTGGAGGATTTATCCCTCACCGGATTTCTGAGGGTGGTTTCCCATCAGATGTTTCGGGACTTTATGGAGAACCCCGAGCTGCTGCGCATCGGGGCGGATTTCGTACAACTTGAGGGAGAACCGGTGTATCAGAAAATCATGAAACTCTATCCCGACATGACCAGTTCGTTTTTTGTTCCCTTTATTGAACATGAGATCGGGCAGGGCGAGATTTCGGGGAAGGTAAATCCGCGCCTGCTCAATTTTATTCTGGTCAGCCTGGGACTGTATCTCTCTTATGACTTGAAAACGACGAACGCCGAAACGATCCAGGAGGAACTTGTCGATCAGATTCTTGACGATATGGAATATATCCTGAAGAACGGCATTTATACCGGTAAGGGAAAATCAATGTGAGCAGACGCTTTGATTTGGAGGGGGAATCCTGAGCTTGGACACAATTTTACAGGTCAAGGGCCTGACAAAGGAATACCATATGGGCGAAGTGACGGTACATGCGCTGCAGGGTGTGGATTTCACCGTTGGCGAAGGGGAGTTTGTCGTCATTCTCGGGCCTTCCGGTTCCGGGAAAAGTACGATTTTAAACATTGTGGGGGGAATCGACGTCCCCACGGCGGGTCAGGTGCTTTATCGCGGGCAGGACATCAGCGGCTATAACCAGAAAAAGCTTACGAATTACCGCCGGAACGCCGTTGGGTTCGTATTCCAGTTCTATAATCTCATGCAGAATCTCACCGCGCTGGAAAATATCACCCTGGCTTCGGAAATGGCGGCGCATCCGATCGACCCGCGCAAGCTGCTCGCCCAGATCGATATGGCGGAGCGCGGCGGGCATTTTCCGTCGCAGCTTTCCGGCGGGCAGCAGCAGCGCGTGGCGATTGCCCGCGCGATCGCCAAAAATCCCGATATTTTGCTTTGCGACGAGCCGACCGGCGCGCTGGACGTATCCACCGGAATTCAGGTGCTTCACCTGCTGAAGGATTTCAACGAAAGCTACCGCAAGACGGTGGTCATCATTACGCACAACGCCGGAATCGCCGAAGTCGCCGACCGGGTCCTGACTGTAAAGGACGGCCGGATCGCCGGCGACCGGAGCAATTCCAACCCGATTGCGCCCGAGGAGGTGGCATGGTGACGCTTTGGAAGCAGGCCGTCCGGGGCGTGTGGCGCAGCCGAAAATCCTATCTTGCCTGTATCGTGCTTCTGGCGATGGGAATTATGGTTTATGTTTCCTATCAGCTGCTTTATGTCAATCTTTCCTCCGCACAGAAACAGTTTTATGCGTCGCAGCGGTTTGCGGACGGGTTCGCCTCGGTGGATGCCATCCCGGCCGGTGCCGTAAAGAACCTGTCCGATATCAAAGGGATTTCCCGCATGGACTCCTCCATTACGCTGGACGCCAGGGTGGTGGGGCTGAGCGACACCAAAATCGTCACGCTCAGGCTGAATTCCTTTGACCCCGAAGCTCCCGAACGGCTGAACAATTTTGTTCTGGAAAAGGGAACGGTTCCGGAAAGCGGGGGCCTTCTGATCGGGCAGACCTTTGCCGCCGCAAACAAGCTCGCGGTCGGGGATACCGTCCGCCTGATCGTGAACGGTCAGGAAATCGAGCGTCAGATTACGGGCATCGCCCAAAGCCCGGAATACGTTTACGTCATCCCGGACACGGGCCAGCTCCTTCCCGACGACAGTGCGTTTGGGTTCGCCTTTGTCCCGGCGGCCGATCTGGAAACGCTGGGCAGCGGCAGGGGGATCGCCAACCGCCTGTCCTTCCTTCTGGAGAAGGGGGCGACCTTCCGGCAGGTGGAGGCTCCGCTGCGCGAAGCGCTGGAGCCGTACGGCCTGCGATCTCTGGCCGCGAGGAAGGACCAGCCCAGCCACGCGATGCTGCAGCAGGAAATCGACCAGCTTGGAAATATGAGCACCAGCATCCCGACGGTTTTCATCGTGATGGCCGTCCTGATCCTGTACATCATGCTCAAGCGCATGATCGAGCAGGAGCGGATGCAGATCGGGACCTTGAAAGCCTTCGGGTTTTCCAACTGGACTATCGTCCTGCACTACCTGTCCTACGGCGGGGTTACCGGGGCTGTCGGCGGCGCTGCGGGCGTGCTGCTGGGGCTTGTGATGACCGGGGGAATGACGGAGCTGTATCTGGATTATTTCAGTTTGCCCTCCATTCAGGTCCCGCCAGACCCGTTTTACATCCTGATGGGACTGCTGATCGCCGTCCTGTCAGGGCTTTTCGGCGCGTTTATGGGGGTCAGGGGCGTGCTCAGGCTGGAGCCCGGGGAAGCCATGCGGCCGCCGTCGCCTCCGGTGGTGAAAAGCGATCTTTTCGCACGGCTCCCGCTGATCCGGAAGCTTCTTACCTCCTACGGGTTCATGGCGTCGCGCAATATCACCCGCAATAAATTCCGCAGCACGTTCGTGCTGATCGGCATGGCCTTTGCGTTTGCTATCACCGCGTTTATGGCCTCTTACGGCGACATGTTCAAAACAATGATGCTGGACCAGTTCACGAAGGTGGAGGTCTACGACCTGAAAATCACCCTCAAAACTCCCGCCGGCGCGGCCGATGCCATGGAGGCGGCGGACGCCCTGAAAGGGGTCGACAGCGCCGAAGCGATTCTGGAGCTTCCGGCTGAGCTCCACCGGGAGCATCTGCAGGAAGCCGTTTCACTGACAGCGCTTCCCGATGACGCCGGGCTTTACCGGATTTATGACATCGACAGCAAACAGAATCACAGCCCGCCGAAGGAGGGAATCCTGCTCAGCAGTACGCTGGCCAAAAAGCTTCAGGCGAAGCGGGGGGACGTTCTCACCGTGCGCACGCCTTATACCGGCGACAGGGACATTCCGCTTCCGGTGATGGGCGTGGTCCACACGAACTCCGGGGCCTCCGCGTTCGTCAGCCTGAAGGGCATCTGGAGCGCGCTGGACATTCCGCCCACGGTCAACAGCATCCTGCTGTCCGCGAAGGACCCGCAGGCGATCAAGGCGGAGCTGACGGACGCGAAAAACGTGGCCGCCATGACCGATCAGAAGGAGGCCAAGGCAAGCTATATGGATATGTTCAGCACCTATTCCACACTGATGGACATGATGCAGGGAATCGGGATCATCATCGCTTTCGCCATTATTACCAACACGGCTTCGATCTCCCTTTCCGAGCGGAAGCGGGAATACGCCACCATGCGGGTCCTCGGGATGCATCCGAAGGAAATAGGGAAAGTGGTCAGCTTTGAATACTGGGTGCTGTCGCTTGGCGCGCTGCCCCCGGGCATCCTGCTTACGCGGATGATCAAGCAGGCCATGGCGGCTACGATAGACAGCGATCTGTTTACCATGCCCCTCAGCACCTCGCCGGGAAGCTATCTTTCGGCGGCGGTCCTCTGCGCGGCGACGGTGGCGCTGTCCAACCGTCTCGCCAGAAGGAGAATATCCAAATTCGACATGGTCGAAGTTCTGAAGGAAAGGGAGTGAGCCTTTTGAAAAAAATTGTAAAACTGGTGCTTCTGCTGCTTGTCGTCCTTGCCGCGGGCGCGGGCGCCTACCTGTATAAAACGGCTCCGCTGAAGGTGGAAACGGAGGTGCTCCGCCCGGAAACGGCGACGCTGACTTTTACCGAGCAGGGCGATTATGCTTACGACAATCAATACGACCTGTATCCTCTGGTGTCCGGGGAAATCCTCGGCGTACATGTGAAAAAAGGCCAGGCGGTGAAAAAAGGCGACGTGATCGCCGAGGTGTACGACCCCGACTATCCCTATCAGATTAAACAGCTTCGGAGCAGCATCGGCGGCTACAATGCCCAGATCGCGAATCTGGGGCTTCAGGAGCAGAAGGAGCATGACAACGCCGCCGTAACGCTGGAAACGCTGAAGGGCCAGCTGGCCGCCCTGCGGGCGGAAATGGCCAAGAGCGGGGACACCACTCACTCCATTGAAAAGCAGATTCAGATCCAGGCAAACGTTGTGGAAATGAATCAGCGCAACGCCGATCTGGCGCACGAATATTACAGAGACGTCCGGGATCTCGACGACGAGACGATCCGCACGGCAAAAGAGGCATATAATCAGGCCAGAAGCATCCTGTACCAGAGCCAGCTTGTTTTGGAGCAGCTCCGGGGCGGGAAGCCTTCCGAGGAACTGTATCAGGCGCAGGAGAGCGCGCTGGAAACCCAGATCGAATCCACGTCGGCGCTGTTGGAAAAAGGATATTCCTCCGGCATGCAGCAGTATTATCAGTCGCAGATCGAAGCGGCAAAGCTGAGCATCGCGCAGATGACGGAAAAAAAGGGCAGGGCGACCATCTACGCGCCGGTGGCCGGCGTCATCACCGACCTGCCGGTCCTGAACAAGAATATCGCGGAGCAGCAGACGCCCGTCGCCAAAATCTCCTCCGGAGAAGTGGTGGAGACTTTTATTCCGGTCAGGGAAATCGACGGGGTAAAGGTGGGCGATCAGGTGGATTTGCTGCTGGATAAACGCATGGGAGAGAAAACGATCAAAGGGCAGGTCCTGAAAATAGAAGGGGAAGCGCAGGTCAAGACGTCCTCCCTCGGCGTGGAAGAGCGCAAGATCCGGGCTTTGATTCAGCCGAAGGAAAATGTCCTGGAAATCGGCTACGATATCGACGTCCGGTTTACCGTGTACACCCGGCAGAACGCTTTGGTCGTGCCAAAAACAGCCGTATTTGAAAAAGATGGAAGCGACTGTGTCTGGATTGTGAAAAACGGGGTTCTGGCGGTGCAGAAGGTGACCAAGGGGGTCGAAACCAGCGACGGCTGTATCATTGAGAAGGGCCTTTCCGCGGGCGACGCGGTGGTCATTGACGCCGACAACGAAAACCTGGCGCCGGGAAAGCGCGCGGAATCATGAAATTGCTTCCGGCATCCGATTTCCTGTAAAAAGGGGTTGACAGGAATCCGGATTTGTGGTACTCTCAATAAAATTAAATGAAAAACCGTTGATGCGGAGATAACGATAGTCATGCTCTTACAGAGAGCCCGCGATGCTGGGAATCGGGCAGAAAACAGATTATCAAATGGACCGCAGAGGGCGCAGTCAAAGGCGGAAGCCGAGTATTCTGCGACGTGTTGGCATACGTCAGTTGTCGGGGATATGTTGGTATCCCGCTAAGCGCACGGTTTGTGATACCGTGAATCAGGGTGGCACCGCGAGTTTTAAGCTCGTCCTTGACAAAAATTGTCAGGGACGGGCTTTTTTGTCGTCTCTGATCAGAATTTCCGATTTCAAGAAGAAAGGCGTGATCAGAAAATGGCGGTACCCAGCCTTACACAGGCAAAAACAATCGCAAAGACGGGAGAATACAAAATTCTCCCCGTCAGCTGTGAAATTTACAGCGACGTTATCACCCCGATCGAGGTTCTGCGAAAGCTCAAGAATGTCAGCAGTCACTGCTATCTGCTCGAGTCGGTGGAGAAGAGCCGGAAATGGGGCAGGTATACGTTCCTGGGGTTTGACCCGGTCATGGAGCTTTCCTGCACCGGCGGAAAGCTTGTCATCCGGGCCGGTTCCTCCGTGACGATGGATGTGAAACACCCCAAAGAAATGATCCGGCAGGTGCTTGCGGACAACAAAAGCCCGCGCTTTGAAAACCTCCCGCCCTTCACCGGCGGGCTGGTCGGCTACTTTTCTTACGATTACATCAAGTATGCGGAGCCCTCTCTCCGGCTGGACGCAAAGGACGAGGAAGGCTTCAGGGACGTCGACCTCATGCTCTTCGACAAAGTGATTGCCTTCGATAATTTCCGGCAGAAAATTATTTTGATCGTCAATGCCCGGTGTGACGATATCGACCGGGAATACGAGCGGGCCGGGATGGAGCTTAAAAATTTAAGGGAACTCATCCTTCACGGCGCCTGCCGGAACGAAATCCCGGGCAGGATGACGTCGCCGGTCCGGGAGCTGTTCAGCCGCGAGGAATACTGCGCAATGGTTGAAAAGGCGAAGGACTATATCCGTGAGGGGGAACTGTTTCAGGTCGTACTGTCCAACCGGCTGGACGCGGATTTTGAAGGAAGCCTTCTGAATACCTACCGTGTTTTGCGGACCATCAATCCTTCCCCTTATCTGTTTTATTTTTCGAGCGACGACATCGAGATTGCCGGGGCTTCCCCCGAAACCCTTGTGAAGCTGGAAAACGGTGTGCTGAAAACCTTTCCTCTGGCCGGGACCCGGCCGCGCGGCGCAACGGAGGAGGAAAACAAACGGCTGGAAGAGGAGCTTCTGGCCGACGAGAAGGAATGCGCCGAGCACAATATGCTGGTCGATCTGGGGCGCAACGACATTGGGAAAATCAGCAGCTTCGGCAGCGTGCGGGTGGAAAAATATAAGAGTATTGAACGCTTCTCGCACGTGATGCATATCGGGTCCGCCGTGTCCGGAAAAATCCGGTCCGGCCGGGACGCCGTGGACGCGGTGGAGGCTGTGCTCCCGGCAGGGACCCTTTCCGGGGCTCCCAAAATCCGCGCCTGTCAGATCATCCATGAGCTTGAAAACAACAAGCGGGGCATTTACGGCGGAGCCATCGGCTATATCGATTTTTCCGGGAACCTGGACACCTGCATCGCGATCCGGCTCGCCTTTCAGAAAAACGGCAGGGTGTTTGTCCGTTCGGGCGCGGGGATTGTGGCCGACAGCGTGCCGGAAAACGAGTATCAGGAATGCATCAATAAGGCCGGAGCCGTCGTAAAGGCGCTGGAAATCGCACAGGGAGGGATGACGGATGATCCTGCTGATCGATAACTACGACAGCTTTACCTATAACCTTTATCAGCTTGTCGGGACGGTCAATCCGGAGATCCGGGTGATCCGGAACGACGAAATGACCGTTGAAGAAGTAAGGGATTTATGTCCCTCCCATATGATTTTGTCGCCAGGACCCGGCTATCCCAAAGACGCGGGCATCTGCACCGCCGCCGCGTCGGAGCTCGGGAAAGAAATTCCGCTTCTTGGCGTATGCCTCGGCCATCAGGCCGTCTGCGAGGCGTTCGGAGCGGCCGTTTCCCACGCAAAGCGGCTGATGCACGGCAAGGCGTCCGAGGTGACCCTTGACGGCGGCTGTCCTGTTTTCAGGGGGCTTCCCGGTCGGATTCAGGCGGCGCGGTATCACTCCCTCGCGGCGGTCCGGGACACCCTTCCGGAGTGTCTGCGGATTACGGCCGAAACGGACGACGGAGAGGTGATGGGAGTCATGCACCGGGAATACCCCGTATTCGGCGTACAGTTTCACCCCGAATCCATTCTGACGCCGGACGGCGTTCAAATCATCCAAAATTTTCTTCACTTGTGAAAGGAGTCTGACCAATGATTAAGGAAGCAACCGCAAAACTGATTGAAAGAGAAAATCTGACCTATGACGAAGCCGTTGCCGTAATGGATGAAATCATGGGGGGAAATACGTCCCAGGTACAGACGGCGGCTTTTCTCGCGTCCCTGTCCGCAAAGGGGGAGACCATCGAGGAAATTACCGCCTGCGCCGCCGGAATGCGCGCCCACGCCACGCCCGTCGTTTGTGGTTCCGACCTTTTGGAAATCGTCGGGACGGGAGGGGACGGCGCAAACTCCTTCAACATATCGACCACCGCCTCCATCGTCGTCGCCTCCTCGGGGGTGAAGGTGGCCAAACACGGCAACCGCGCGGCCTCTTCCCAAAGCGGCGCCGCCGACTGTCTGGAGGCTTTGGGCGTGAAAATCAGCCTTACTCCGGAAAAATGCGCACAGCTGCTCGATACGATCGGAATCTGCTTTTTCTTCGCACAGAGCTATCATTCGTCCATGAAATACGTCGGCCCGGTCCGGAAAGAGATGGGCGTGCGCACCATCTTCAATATTCTCGGCCCGCTGACCAATCCGGCCTCGGCCAACCTGCAGCTGCTGGGCGTTTATTCCGGGGCGCTGGTCGAGCCGCTCGCCCGGGTGCTCTCGAATCTCGGGGTCAGGCGGGGCATGGTGGTTTACGGGCGGGATAAGCTGGATGAAATCTCCATGTCCTCTCCCACGGATATCTGTGAATTTCAGGACGGCCGGTTCAGAAAATACACGATCACGCCGGAAGACTTCGGCTTCAAATCCTGCTTAAAAGCGGACCTGACGGGGGGAACGCCGGAAGAAAACGCGCGCATTACCCTCGATATTTTAAATGGGGCAAAGGGCGCGAAGCGGGAAGCGGTCCTTTTGAACGCCGGGGCCGGGCTGTACCTTTCCGGAAAGGCGGAAACGCTGCAGGAAGGCGCCCGGCTGGCCGCCGAGCTGATCGACAGCCAAAAAGCGAAGGCAAAGCTGGATGAATTCATCCGGGAATCCAACAGGGAGGCGAAGGTGAGTTGATTTTAGACGAGCTTGCGGCCTACGCGAAACAGCGGGTGCAAGGGGCCAAAGAAAAAATCGGTACGGAAGAAATCAAGGAACGGGCTCTCCGCCTTCCGAGGGGCGGCTTCCGGTTTGAAAACGCTTTGAAGGGTTCAAAGCTGTCTTTTATCTGCGAGATCAAGAAGGCGTCCCCTTCCAAAGGAGTTCTTTCCCGGGACTTTCCTTATCTTGAAATCGCGAGGGAATATGAAAAGGCGGGCGCGGACTGCGTTTCCTGCCTTACCGAGCCGAAGTGGTTCTTAGGCTCCGGTCAGATATTCCGTGAGATCCGAGACGGCGTTTCCCTTCCGATGCTCCGAAAGGACTTTGCCGTCGACGAATATCAGCTCTATGAGGCAAGGTGCATGGGGGCCGACGCGGTGCTTCTGATCTGCTCCCTGCTCGATACCCAAACGCTGGCGCGGTATCTTGCCGTCTGTGACGGGATGGGAATATCGGCTTTGGTGGAGACCCACGACGAAGAGGAAGTAAAGTCCGCGGTGTCGGCGGGCGCCCGCCTGATCGGGGTCAACAACCGCAATCTGAAGGATTTTACCGTGGATTTTTCAAACGCGGCGAAGCTGAGAAATCAGATCCCTTCCTCCGCTCTGTTTATCGCGGAATCGGGCGTAAGCTCGACCGGCGATGTGGCGGCCCTCAAAGAAATCGGGGCCGACGCCGTTCTGGTCGGCGAGGCCCTGATGCGGGCGGAGGATAAGAAGGCCCTTCTCTCGGCCTTTCGGGGGGCGGCGGGATGAACGGGACGAAGATCAAGATATGCGGCCTTTTCAGGCCCTGTGACGCCGAATTTGTCAACAGCGCCCAACCGGACTTCGCAGGCTTTGTGTTCTATGAGAAAAGCCGCCGGAACGTAACGCCCCAAGAGGCGCGGAAGCTGAGAGAGGCGATCCGCCCGGAAATCAGGACCGCCGGGGTATTTGTGGACGCTCCTTTGGAGCAGATCGCGGCGCTTTACCGTGAAAGAACCATCGGAATTGTCCAGCTGCACGGAGGCGAGGACGACCTCTTTATCGAAAGTCTCCGGAAAACGCTTCCGCGGGCCGAAATCTGGAAAGCGTTCAAAATCCGCTCGGAAAAGGACCTTCTGGCCGCTGAACGGAGCTGTGCCGACAGGGTGCTTTTGGACAACGGCTACGGGACCGGGAAATGCTTCGACTGGTCGCTGATCAAAAGCTTTTCCCGCCCGTTTATCCTGGCGGGGGGCCTGACGCCCCGGAACATTCCCGAAGCGGTGCTGCGGTTTCACCCTTACGCGGTTGATCTGAGCTCGGGCGTGGAAAAGGACGGCCTGAAAGACCGCGATAAAATCGCGGCGGCGGTGGACGCGATAAGGTCGATGGAAGAATACTGAAAACAGAAGGGATTGCACCCTTCTTTCAAGGAGGTACCTATGTCAAAAGGCAGATTTGGCATTCATGGCGGCCAGTATATACCGGAGACGCTGATGAACGCCGTAATGGAATTGGAAGAAGCCTATCGTCACTACAAATGCGACCCACAGTTTCAGGAGGAGCTTGCCGATCTTCTGAACAATTACGCAGGAAGACCGTCGCGCCTTTATTTCGCCGAAAAAATGACAAGGGAGCTGGGCGGGGCCAAGGTCTACCTGAAGCGGGAGGATCTGAATCACACCGGCGCGCACAAAATCAACAACGTGCTCGGTCAGGTTCTTCTGGCCAGGAAAATGGGCAAGACCCGCGTGATCGCCGAAACCGGGGCCGGCCAGCACGGCGTGGCGACCGCGACGGCGGCGGCGCTGATGGACATGGAATGCGAGATTTTTATGGGGAAGGAGGACACCGAAAGGCAGGCGCTGAACGTTTACAAGATGCGGCTTTTGGGTGCGCGGGTCCATCCGGTCACCTCCGGCACGGGCACCCTGAAGGATGCGGTGTCCGAAACCATGCGGGAATGGACGAGCCGGATTGCCGACACCCATTATGTCCTCGGGTCGGTGATGGGGCCGCACCCGTTTCCCACCATCGTGAGGGATTTTCAGTCGGTGATCTCCAGGGAGATCAGGGAACAGCTCATGGAAAAGGAAGGCCGCCTTCCCGACGCGGTGCTTGCCTGTGTGGGCGGCGGTTCCAACGCCATCGGCGCTTTTTATCATTTCATTGAAGACCCGTCGGTGCGTCTGATCGGATGCGAGGCGGCCGGAAGGGGCGTCGATACCTTTGAAACGGCGGCGACCGTGACGACCGGAAAGCTGGGGATTTTTCACGGGATGAAATCCTATTTCTGTCAGGATGAATACGGTCAGATCGCGCCGGTCTACTCCATTTCCGCCGGGCTCGACTACCCGGGCGTCGGTCCGGAGCACGCCTGGCTTCACGATATCGGGCGGGCGGAGTATGTGGCCGTCACCGATGACGAGGCCGTGGACGCCTTTGAGTACCTTTCCCGTACGGAGGGCATCATCCCCGCCATTGAAAGCGCCCACGCCGTGGCTTACGCCAGAAAGCTGGCGCCCCAAATGGGCCGGGACAAAATCGTCGTGATCAACCTCTCGGGGCGGGGCGACAAGGACTGCGCGGCCATCGCGCGGTACAGAGGGGAGGAGATTTTTGAATGAGCCGTATCAAAAAAGCGTTTGAACAGGGGAAGGCCTTCATCGCCTTTCTGACCTGCGGAGACCCCGATCTTGAAACCACCGAACAGCTCGTCAAAGGAATCGCCGCCGCCGGCGCGGACCTTATCGAACTGGGAATTCCCTTCTCCGACCCTACGGCGGAAGGTCCCGTTATTCAGGAGGCGAACCTGCGCGCGCTTACCGCGGGCGCAACGACGGACAAAATCTTCGACATGGTGCGCAGGGTCAGGCAAACCGTCGGCGTTCCCATGGTTTTCATGACTTATGCCAATGTGGTGTTTTCCTACGGAACCGAGCGCTTTTTGAAAATCGCCGCCGAAATCGGCATGGATGGGGTGATCCTTCCGGATGTGCCCTTTGAGGAAAAGGAGGAATTTGCCCCGGTGTGCCAAAAGCACGGCCTTGATTTTATTTCCCTCGTTGCCCCGACCTCGAACGACCGCATCAAAAAGATTGCAAAAGAAGCTTCCGGCTTTGTTTACTGCGTGTCCTCTCTCGGGGTCACGGGCATGAGAAGCGAGATTACCTCGGATGTGGGTTCCATGGTAAGGCTGGTCCATGAGTCCGGCGGCGTCCCGGCGGCGGTCGGCTTCGGAATCTCAACGCCGGAGCAGGCGGCGCGGATGGCGAAAACAGCCGACGGAGTCATTGTCGGCTCCGCCATTGTGAAGCTGATCGGGCAGCACGGCAGGGAAGCCCTCCCCTTTGTCGCGGATTATGTGCGGGCTATGAAAGAAGCGGTCGGCCGGGCTGAAACGCGTGCGCGGGAATAAACCCCCGGATGTTTCCGTGATGTCGACCCGGGGAATTCGTAAAAAACACTGGTAAAACGATCGGAATTATATTATAATAAAGTCTATAAAAAATGAAATAGGTTTAAGGTGTCGGAAAAGCGAAAGCTTGGTTCCGATGAAAAGGGAAACAGGTGCAAATCCTGTACGAACTCGTCACTGTGATAAGGGAGCTGCGGCAAAAAGCCACTGATCAGGAATTGGGAAGGCGGCCGTAAACGATGATCTTTCAGCCAGGAGACCTGCCTTAAACGCAGCAACTACAGCCACGAGTAACTGGTTTGGAATGGATAAGGCAGGTCTGACCATGCCTTTTGATACCTCCATGCCCTTGTGGCAATGGAGGTATTTTGATTGTGGCGAAGGTATTGATGATTCAGGGGACCATGTCGAACGCGGGGAAAAGCCTGCTTACAGCCGGCCTGTGCAGAATCCTGAAGCAGGACGGGTACCGTGTCGCTCCCTTTAAATCCCAGAATATGGCGCTGAACTCCTATATTACGGAGGAAGGGCTGGAAATGGGAAGGGCGCAGGTCATGCAGGCGGAAGCGGCGGGAATCAGGCCGTCCGTTCTGATGAACCCCATTCTGTTAAAGCCCACCAATGACATCGGCTCCCAGGTGATCGTCAACGGGGAAGTCGTCGGCAATATGAGCGCGAAAGAATACTTCGCCTATAAAAGGGAGCTGATTCCGGATATCAGAAGGGCGTTTCACGAACTGGAAAAGCAGGCGGACGTCATTCTTGTAGAGGGCGCGGGCAGTCCGGCGGAAATCAACCTGAAAGAAAACGATATCGTCAACATGGGGCTGGCGGAAATGCTGGACGCCCCGGTGCTTCTGGTCGGAGATATCGACCGGGGCGGCGTCTTTGCCCAGCTGCTCGGCACCCTGATGCTTCTGGAAGATCACGAAAAGGCAAGGGTAAAGGGCCTGATCATCAATAAATTCCGGGGCGACCCTTCGATCCTCGATCCGGGAATCCGTATGCTGGAGGAAAAAAGCGGCGTGCCGGTCGTCGGGGTAATTCCCTATATGGACATTTCCGTCGAGGATGAGGACAGCCTGACCGGCCGGTTCGATCAAAAAGAAGAGGCGCAGATCGACATTGCCGTCATCCGTTTTCCCCGGATTTCCAATTTTACCGACTTTTCCGTCTTTGAGCAGATCGAGGGCGTTTCCGTCCGCTATGTGGATTCCGCCGCGCAGCTGCACCGTCCGGATATGATTATTCTGCCGGGCAGTAAGAATACGATGGGCGACTTGAAATGGATGCGGCAGAACGGGCTGGAAGCGGCGGTCAAAAAGAGAGCGGGCGAAAGCGTGATCTTTGGCGTCTGCGGCGGCTATCAGATGCTTGGCCGCACTGTTTCGGACCCTTACGAAGTGGAAGAGGGCGGCGCGGTCCGAGGGATGGAGCTGCTCCCCGTGAACACCGGGCTGGAGACCCGAAAGGTTCGTACCCGTGTGGAGGGGGCCTTTGAACAAGTACCCGGGATTTTCTCCGGGCTGTCGGGCAGGAAAATAAAGGGATACGAAATCCATATGGGCGTCAGCAGCGCGGAACCGGGCAGCCCGCCGCTGTGCTCCCTGACCAATGTGCTGGACGGCGGGGAAAAAAAGGACGGAAGCTCCGGTGAAGCTGTTTACGGCACCTATGTGCACGGAATCTTTGACGAAGGGGAAATCGCGTCCGTCGTCGTAAGGGCACTTGCCCGCAGGAAGGGCCTCTCCATGGAAAGCGGCCTGACGATGGACTACGGGGCCTTTAAGGAATCCCAGTACGACAAGCTTGCGGATACGCTGAGAAAGCATCTCGACCTGGACGGGATTTACCGGATTTTAAACGGAGGGACCTATGACAAAAGAAGCGTTGGCTGAATTAAAAATCGACAGGCCGGACGAAAGAATCCGGCAGAAAGTAAAGAAAATCTGGGACGGAATTGCAAAGCCGCTGGACGGGCTGGGTCAGTTTGAAGCGATCCTTGCGCAGATCGGGGCGATCACCGGAACCGTACAGATCGACCTTTCTAAAAAAGCCGTGGTCGTCCTGTGCGCGGACAACG
The DNA here is from genome assembly GCF_052443335.1 of Caproiciproducens lactatisolvens. NCBI lineage: Bacteria > Bacillati > Bacillota > Clostridia > Eubacteriales > Acutalibacteraceae > Caproiciproducens > Caproiciproducens lactatisolvens. The sequence goes on from NZ_CP195750.1 coordinate 551,320, forward strand.
GCATCATAGAAGAGCAGGTGAGCCAGTGCGGGCAGGAGGTGACGGCCGCCGTCGCTTCCAGCATGGTTCTGGGAACCTCCTCCGTCTGTAAGATGGCGAAAAGGGTAGGAGCGGACGTGCTCCCGGTGGACATGGGAATCAACTGCGAAAAAGAAATTCCGGGGCTGATCCAGCGCAAAGTTGCCCGCGGAACGAAAAATTTCCTGAAGGAACCGGCCATGTCGGAAGAGGAGGCCCTCCGGGCGATCGCGGCGGGAATGGAGATCGCGGCAAAATGCGGCGGGCAGGGATACCGGATCCTGGCGACCGGCGAAATGGGAATCGGCAATACCACGACCAGCAGCGCGATGGCCGCGGCACTGCTGCAGTGCCGCGCCGAAGAGGTCACGGGAAAGGGCGCGGGCCTGAGCAGGGAAAAGCTAAAGCATAAACAGGAAGTGGTCAGGCGGGCGCTGGAAAGATACCGGTTCCAAAAAGACGAGGCGCTGCGGATTCTGGCAAGCGTCGGGGGATACGACATCGCCGGGCTCGCCGGCGTTTTTATCGGGGGGGCTCTCCGCCATATTCCCGTTGTTGTCGACGGAGTTATCAGCGCGGTGGCGGCGCTGACGGCGGAACGCCTTGTTCCCGGGGTAAGGGAGTATATCATCCCGTCCCACATCAGCAGGGAACCCGCGGCAAAGAGGATTTTTGAGGAGCTCGGGGTCCGTCCGGTCATAGACGCCGGGCTGGCTTTGGGGGAAGGAACGGGCGCGGTGATGATGTTTGCCCTTTTGGACGTCGCGCTTGCCGTATATGAGAACCAGACCACTTTTGACGATATCAGCACGGAGCAGTATGTCCGGTATGAATAGCCTTGAGACTGACGGCAAAGTCGCGCAACCGTAAAATTGCGGTGCAATTTGTCTGCAAACTGAGAAATATACGGCATGACGGAAGGGGGAGAAAATGGTTGTACTGATTACGGGCGGCAGCGGCAGCGGCAAATCCGCGTACGCGGAAAAAGCGGCGGTTTCGCTCGCCGGAAAAGGGACGCTGTATTATCTGGCGACCATGAAGGTTTCCGACGGCGAGAGCAGAAAAAAGGTGGACAGGCACCGCGGCCTGCGGGCGGGGAAAGGATTCCTGACCATTGAACAGCCGGCCGATATCCTTCGGGCCGTACCCCGGATGAACCGGGGAAAAGGAACGGTGCTGCTCGAGTGCCTGTCCAATCTTGCGGCCAATGAAATGTTTGCTTCAAAAGAAATCCGGTGTGACAAAGAGGCCGCGGATCAGCTCTGTGCGGAGCTTTGTTCCCTTGCGGAGCATACGGAGCATCTGGTGATCGTCACCAACAACGTCTTTGAGGACGGCGTTCCCTATGACGAAACAACGCGGGCTTATATGGAAGCGCTCGGCAAGGTCAACGCGTTTCTTGCCGCCCGGGCGGACGCGGTGACGGAAGTGGTGGTCGGGATTCCGGTTTCGATAAAAGGGAAACTGGTGTAGGATGGGAGAAAAAAGATGCCTGTTTTAAGATCACTGATGATTTCCTTTTCCATTTATTCCAAGATCCCGGTCCCGCAGCTAAAGTGGGAGGACCGGGATATGAAATATGTCCTCTGCTTTTTTCCGTGGGTCGGGGCCGTGATCGGCGTCCTCACGGTTTTGTGGGGGACGATCTGCCACTCTCTGGGGCTGGGTACGGTGCTGTACGCGGCTGTCGGGACGGCGATCCCGATTCTGATATCCGGCGGGTTTCATGTGGACGGTTTCATGGATACGATGGACGCGTTCCATTCCTATCAAAGCCGCGAAAAAAAGTTGGAAATCCTCAAGGACTCGCACATCGGCGCGTTTTCCGTGATACAGCTGGTTGTTTATACCCTGCTTTATTTCGGGGCGTATTCCGAAATCGATCAGCCAAGGGCTCTGGCGGTGGCGGGCGCTGGATTTTTTCTTTCCCGAACCCTGAGCGGAATCGGAGTGGTGACCTTTCCGAACGCAAAAAACGAAGGGCTTTTATACCTGTTTTCCAGCAAGGCTCATGAAAAAGCGGTGAAAGTTTCCCTGTACCTCCAGCTTCTGCTCTGTTTGGCGGCAATGCTGTGGCTGTCCCTGTGGACGGGGATCGCCGTTGCGGCGGGAGCGTTGCTGACCTTTTTCTGCTGGCGCCGCCGCTGCTTTCGGGAACTCGGGGGCATCACCGGGGACACCTGCGGCTATTTTGTGACGGTCTGCGAGGGGGTCAACGCGGCGGCCGCGGCGATCTGTTGTATCGCGGGGCTGGTTTAGAATTTATGAATCAATACCGAAGAGAGGGAAGGGCATGGAGCTTTATATTGGAGGATACGCACAGGGAAAACTGACTTACGTGCTGAAAAAGACGGGCATCCCGCCCGAAAGGGTATATGACGCCGCGGCGGCTGCGACGGACTGCGCCGAAACAAAGGCCGCGGTCATCAACCATTTTCATATTCTGGTCAAAACCCTTTTAGAGGAAGGCAAAGACCCGGAGGACCGGATTCGGGAAATCCTGGCGCGGAACCCCGGAGTGATTGTGATCAGCGACGAAGTCGGGAACGGAATCGTCCCCGCGGACGCCGGGGAAAGGGAATACCGGGAGCGTCTGGGGAGAATCCTCTGCGGGCTGGCGGAAAAAGCGGATAAGGTGGAACGGATTGTATGCGGAATCGGACAGAAAATCAAATAACCCTGGCGCTGATCCGCCACGGGGAGACCCCGTCCAACGCGCTGGGCCGGTACCTTGGCCGAACCGAAGAGGACTTATCCGATACGGGAAAGGAAAATCTGCTGCAAAACAGGCAATCCGGGAAATACCCGCAGGCCGACGTCATTTTTTCCAGCCCGATGAAACGGTGTATCCAGACCGCGGAGCTTCTTTACGGCTGTACGAACCCGGTTGTGATGGAAGAATGGCGGGAAATGGATTTCGGGCGCTTTGAAGGCAAAAATTACCGGGAGCTGAGCGGAAACGCGGAATATCAGGCGTGGATAGACAGCGGCGGGGAACTGCCTTTTCCCGGCGGGGAGAGCAGGCGGGACTTCCTTGCAAGGTGCCGCCGGGGACTGGAACAAGCGGTAAGGGAACTTGGAAAGGCAGAAAGCATTTCAGCCTCCGCTGCCGCCATGGTGCATGGCGGAACCATCATGGCGCTGCTGAGCACTTTTTGCGGGGGGAATTATTTTGATTATCAGTGCAAAAACGGAGAAGGCTATCTTTGCCGTCTGTCCTTCTCCGGTACCGGTTGTTTTTCATTGGAATGGATAAGGAAATTGTAGAGGATGGAACCATGATCAATCATATCACTGCTTTCTTTGCCGGGTTTTTATTGGACCTGCTGCTGGGCGACCCGCACTGGCTTCCCCACCCCGTCCGGCTGATCGGAAAGCTGATCGCCAAACTGGACGGCTTGCTGCTGGGAAAGCCTGACGGGCGGGAAAGAGACGGGAAAAGGGAATTTCGCCGGGGAATCCTGCTGGTGTTTCTGGTCCTGACCGCGGCCGTCACGGCGTCGGCTCTGATTCTGTATCTTGCCTACCGGTTTTCCACCGTTTTTGGAATCGCGGTGGAAAGCGTCATGACCTGTCAGGTGCTTGCGACCAAATGCCTGAAGCAGGAGAGCATGAAGGTTTATGAAAGGCTGAAGGAAAACGATCTGCCGGGCGCGCGGCGCGCGGTGTCCATGATCGTGGGACGCGACACGGCGGCGCTGGACGAAACCGGGGTCGCCAAAGCCGCCATTGAAACGGTGGCGGAAAACACCTCCGACGGCGTGATCGCGCCGATGCTTTTTCTTGCCCTCGGCGGGCCGGTCCTCGGCTTTTTTTATAAGGCGGTCAATACCATGGATTCCATGGTGGGATATCAAAACGACCGGTATTTGTTTTTCGGCAGGGCCGCCGCCAAGCTGGACGACGCGGTGAACTTCCTGCCCGCAAGAATCAGCGCGCTGCTGATGACAGCCGCCTGTACCCTTGCCGGAAAGGAGTATCGCGTAAAAGACGCGTGGAGAATTTACAAACGGGACAGAAGGAAACATAAAAGCCCCAACGCCGCCCATACGGAGGCCGTCTGCGCCGGGGCGCTGGGCATCCGCCTTGCGGGGGACGCCAGCTATTTCGGCAAGCTGGTCAAAAAGCCGTTTCTCGGGGACGCGCTCAGGGCGGTGGAGTACGAGGACATCGTCCGGGCCAACCGCCTGCTCTATCTTACGGCGGGCCTTTGCGAAAGCGTCTGTCTGGCGCTTCTGTTCCTTGCCGATTTTGTTTTTTAATTAGGAGGATTTTATGATTCACGGCGGTGATATTTATCGGAATCAGGTCCGTATCGATTTTTCGGTCAACAGCAATCCCCTTGGAATTCCCGATTCTGTAAAAAACGCGCTGCACGAAGCGGTCGGGCACTGCGAACAGTATCCGGACATCCGGGCGGAAAAGCTGGCGGAAAGCGTTTCCCAAATGACGGGGGTCGGCACGGAGCGCATCCTTTTCGGAAACGGCGCGTCGGAATTGTTCCTTGCCATCATCCACGCCGTCAGGCCAAAACGGATCGTTATCCCGGTTCCTTCCTTTTTCGGGTACGAAAAAGCGGCTCTGGCGTCGGACGCGGAAATCGGTTATTACGAAATGAAGGAAAGCGCGGGGTTTACGCTGGACGAAGGGTTTCTGGAGCAGCTGACCGGGGATACGGATTTGCTGTTTCTCGCCAATCCCAACAATCCGGTGGGCAATCTGCTTGACGGCGCGCTTCTGGAAAAAATCGCGGCTGTCTGCCGGGAGAAGCGGATTACCGTCGTGCTGGACGAATGCTTTCTGGAATTTACCGGCGGGGAAGAGCGGCTTTCGTTCAAGAACCGGCTGCAAGAGTACCCGAATGTACTGGTGGTCCGCGCGTTCACCAAAATCTTCGCCATTCCGGGCGTCCGGCTGGGCTACCTCTTTTGCGGAGACCGGGAATTAACGGAAAGAATCAGAAATCAGCTGCCGGAATGGAACCTGTCCGTTTTCGCGCAGGCCGCGGGCGGGGCGGCGTGCCGGGAAAAGGAATATCTGGAAAAGACCGTCCGGTTTGTAAAAATGGAGAGGGAATCTCTCAGCGGAGAGTTAAAGCGGCTGGGGTTCCGGGTGTATCCGTCGGCGGCGGATTATCTATTGTTTTATACCCCTGTGCCGCTCTATGATCTGCTTTTGGAAAAGAAAATTTTGATCCGCGACTGCGGCAGTTACAGGGGCCTGAAAAAGGGCTACTATCGTATTGCGGTAAAACGGCACGGGGAAAATGAAACGCTGATCCGGGAGATCGAAAGGCTGGTGAAACAGGATGGATGAGATCGAATTTGTACTGCCGGAGGAAATTGAAAAGCGCAGCTTCGCAATCATTTCAAGGGAACTGCATGAGCGAAAGATCGAATTAAGGTCGGAGCAGGAGATGGTGATCAAACGCGTCATCCACACCAGTGCGGACTTCGAGTACGCGAACACGCTCGCTTTTTCGCCGGGGGCGGTGGAAAAAGCGAAGGAGCTGATTCAAAACGGTGCCGATATTGTGACGGACACCAATATGGGGCTGGCCGGAATCAACAAAACCGTACTGGCCCGTTACGGCGGCAGCGTCCATTGCTTTATGGCGGAAAAAGAGGTCGCCGAGCTGGCGAAGCGGCGCGGGATGACCCGGGCCGCGGTCAGCATGGAAATGGCGGCCAAAATCGAAAAGCCGGTGATCTTTGCCATCGGCAACGCGCCGACGGCGCTGATCCGGCTCTATGAGATGATTACGGACGGTTCCTTCTGCCCGGCGTTTATCATCGGGGTTCCCGTCGGCTTTGTCAACGTAGAGGCGGCAAAGGAGCTGATTTTAGGGACGGATGTGCCTTTTATCGTAAACCGCGGCAGGAAGGGCGGCAGCAATGTGGCGGCGGCTGTCTGCAACGCGATCCTTTACGAGCTGGGGAGATAGGGATGCGGTACGGATTTACGACCGGAAGCTGCGCGGCTGCCGCGGCAAAGGCGGCGGCTTACATGCTGTTGACCGGGAAAGAAAAAAGGACCATCACCATCGACACGCCCAAGGGGATTCCCTACAGGGTGGCGGTGGAGGAGATTACCCGCGGGGAATCCGCGGTCACCTGCGCGGTCAGAAAGGACGGCGGGGACGACCCGGACGTTACCACCGGAGCGCTGGTTTTCGCCCGTGTCGCCTTAAACGGGCGGGAACGGTCGCCGGAAGAAGAAAGCCAAATCGTGATCGACGGAGGCGAAGGGGTCGGCAGGGTCACCAAACGCGGACTGGACCAGCCGGTCGGCAGCGCGGCCATCAACCATGTGCCGAGGGAAATGATCGCGAAGGAAGTGACGGAAATCTGCCGCCTGACCGATTACCGGGGCGGGCTCCGGGTGGAAATCTCCGTTCCCGGCGGGGAAAAGCTGGCGGAAAAGACGTTCAACCCCAGGCTGGGGATCACCGGGGGCATTTCCATCCTCGGCACCACCGGGATTGTGGAGCCGATGAGCAGCCAGGCGCTGCTCGACACCATCCGGGTGGAGCTGAATGTAAAAAAGGAAGAGGGCTGCCGGGCGGTGGCGGTGACGCCGGGGAATTACGGCCAGGCTTTTATGAAAACCGCTTACGGGTATGATCTTGACCAAAGCGTCAAGTGCAGTAATTTTATCGGGAATACCATCGATATGGCGGTGGAAGCGGGATTTACCGCGATGCTCCTGACCGGGCATATCGGGAAGCTGGTCAAGCTTTCCGGCGGAATGATGAACACCCACTCCAAGGAAGGGGACTGCCGGATGGAGCTGACGGCGACGGCGGGAATCCGGGCGGGCATTTCCGCAAAGACCGCCGGGGAAATCCTTGACTGCGTCACCACGGAGGAAGCGCTGCGGATACTGGAAACCGCTGGGAAACGAAAAAAAACGATGGAAATCCTTCTGGAAAAAATCTGTTTTTACCTGAATAAACGCGCGGCGGGAAGAATCCGGACAGAATGCATTCTTTACGCAAACGAATTCGGAGAGCTGGCGAAAAGCGAAGGGGCACAGGAACTGCTTCAAACAATCATGCAAACGGGAGGGAAACTATGATTTACTTTGTGGGGGCCGGAACCGGGGCGGTCGATTTGATCACCGTGAGGGGCAAACGGCTGCTTCAGACGGCGGACGTCGTCATCTACGCGGGTTCGCTGGTCAATCCGGCGCTTTTACAGGATACGAAGGACGGCTGCGCCGTCTATAACAGCGCGGAAATGACGCTGGAGGAGGTCGCTGCGGTCATGCGCCGGGCGGAACAAAGCGGGAAAACCACGGTGCGTCTCCACACGGGGGACCCCAGCGTGTACGGGGCCGTGCGGGAACAGATGGATGTTCTGGATTCGCTCGGCATCCCCTATGAAAGCTGTCCGGGGGTCAGCGCGTGCTTCGGCGCCGCCGCGTCGTTAAATCTGGAATACACCCTGCCGGGTGTTTCCCAAAGCCTGATCATTACCCGCATGGAGGGGAGAACCCCGGTGCCGGAAAGGGAAAACATTGAAAGTTTAGCGGCGCACGGGGCTTCTATGGCGATTTATCTGAGCGCCGGGATGCTGCACGAATTAAGCGAAAAACTGCAAAAAGGCGGTTACCGGCCTGAAACGCCCGCGGCCATCGTTTACAAAGCCACCTGGCCGGAGGAAAAAGCCTGCGTCTGTACCGTAGGAACTCTGGAGGAAACGGCGAAAGCGAACCAAATCACCAAAACGGCGCTGATTCTGGTCGGGGACGCCGTCGCGCATCGGAATTACCGGCGCTCCCGATTGTACGCGCCGGATTTTGAGACGGAATTTCGAGGGAAACGGGAATGAAAATCAGTATCATCAGCTTTACCGAAAAAGGGGCGGTTCTTGCGCGAACGGTCCGAAACGGCCTTGCGCGGGAGATGGAAACGGTTCTTTTTACCAAACACAGGAACCTGCCGGACGATCTAAAAGCCGTATATGTGGAAGAAAGCCTTTCCCGGTGGGCGGGGGAGCAGTTCCGGGAGCACAGCGCGGTGCTCTTTATCGGGGCCTGCGGCATTGCCGTGCGCGCGATCGCGCCTTCCGTAAGGGACAAGCTGAAGGATTCCCCGGTGCTGGTCATGGATGAAGCGGGCCGGTTTGTGATCCCGCTGCTGTCCGGGCATTTCGGGGGGGCAAACGAGCTGGCCGAACGGATTGCGGAAAAGACCGGCGCGGTTCCGGTCGTCACGACCGCCACCGACGTAAACGGATTGTTTGCGGCGGACGTCTTTGCCCGCAGGAACCGGCTGGCCGTCTGTAACCGGAGCGGGATAGAAACCGTTTCATCCGCGGTTCTTGCCGGAAAGCCCGTCACAATGGCGGTCGCGGGTTCCTGTACGGGAAACTGGCCGAAGGAGCTGACCCCGGTACCCTACCCTGTGGACGGCAGGGCGTCGGTGATCGTTTCCCCCTTTGCGGCGGATGCGGAAAAGGCGGATTTACAGCTTTGTCCAAAGGCTTATGTGCTCGGAATCGGGTGCAGGCGCGGGAAATCCTTTCCGGAAATAGAGGAAGCGGCGGAGAAGCAGATGAAGAAAGCCGGGCTGCGATGGGAGTCGCTGGCCGCCGCCGCGTCGGTCGACCGGAAAAAGGACGAGCCGGGGCTGCTGAAATTTGCGGAGAAGCATGGCCTTCCTTTCCTGACTTTTTCCGCGGACGCGCTGAAAACGGTCGGCGGCGATTTTGCCTCCTCCGCCTTTGTGGAGGAGCAGGTAGGCGTGGACAACGTCTGTGAACGCGCGGCAATGGCGGCCTGCGGGGAAGACGGAAGGCTCGTTGCCGAAAAATACGCCGAAAACGGAATCACCGTGGCGATCGCGCGGAAAAAATGGAGTGTAAGCTTTGATGAAACATAAGATTTATATTGTGGGAATGGGACCGGGAGCGGAAGAAATGATGACCTTTCAGGCGGTGCAGGCGCTGGAGGAAAGCGACGTGATCGTCGGGTACCCGGTCTATCTGAATCTGCTGGAAAAGCGCTTTCTGAAAAAAGAGCTGCTGTCCACGCCGATGACGCAGGAAGCAAAACGGTGCGAAATGTGCTTTCAGGAAGCCCTGAAGGGGAAAACGGTGGCGCTGGTCTGCAGCGGGGACGCCGGAGTGTACGGGCTGGCGTCTCTGATGTACGAGATCGGGAAGGATTACCCGGACTGCGAGCTTTTTGTGGTTCCGGGCGTCACCGCCGCCAACAGCGGCGCCGCCTGCCTTGGGGCCCCGCTGAACCACGATTACTGCGTCATCAGCCTGAGCGACCTTCTGACGCCGTGGGAGCTGATTGAAAAAAGGCTGCGGTTTGCGGCGCAGGGCGACTTCTGTATTGCGCTCTACAACCCTTCCAGCCACAGGCGCGCGGATTACCTGCAAAAGGCGTGCGATATCCTGCTGGAACAGCTGGAGGAAAGCAGGGCCTGCGGCTATGTGGAAAATATCGGCAGAGAGGGCACCCGGACCTTTACCTGCACCTTAAAGGAACTGAGGGAGCGGCGGGTCAATATGTTTACCACCGTCTTTATCGGGAATTCCCAAACGCAGCTTCGGGACGGGAAGCTGATCACTGAAAGAGGATACCGTTTATGAAACAGATACTGATTTTTTCAGGGACAACGGAGGGCCGCCGGCTGGCGGAGCTGTTGTGCGCAAACGGACTGGAATGCACGGTCTGCGTGGCGACGGAATACGGGGAGCTGGTCATGGAAAAAAGGCCGGGGCTGACCGTCCGTCAGGGCAGGATGACCCCGGAGGAAATGAAGCGCTTTCTCCGTTCGGGGGATTTCCTCGCGGTGGTGGACGCCACCCATCCCTTTGCGACCGCCGTTTCGGAGAATATCGGAAACAGCACGGCGGAAAGCGGCATCCCTTGCCTGCGCCTGCAGCGGGATACGGATATTCTGCCGCCGGGGCGGAAAGACGGGTTCCGCTATCCCACTCACGAAGCCTGTGCCGAAGCGCTGAAAGAAATGCCGGGCAACATCCTTCTGACGACGGGAAGTAAGGACCTGTCCCTTTACAGCGGGCGGAAGGAGCTTCTTCCCCGCCTGTACGCAAGGGTTCTGCCCGGACTGGAAAGCCTTTCCCTCTGCTATGAAAACGGGATCGAAGGAAAACATATTCTCGCCATGCAGGGCCCCTTTTCGGTGGAAATGAACGAGGCGATGATCCGGCAGTACGATATCCGCACTCTGGTGACGAAGGAAAGCGGTAAAAACGGCGGCTTTCCGGAAAAAATACAGGCCGCCCGCAACACCGGAACGAAAGTGCTGGTGATCGGCAACCCGGAACGGGCGGAAGGCGATTCCTTTGAGGAAGTGTGTGAAAAGCTGGAAAACCTGACCGGGAAAAAGCTGCGGCGGGACAGCCGGATGCGGATTTCCCTGATCGGGACGGGAATGGGCGGCAGCACGTTGCTGACAAGGGAGGCGGAGCGCCGGATAGGAGAAGCGGAACTCCTCTTTGGGGCCCGGAGACTCCTGGCAGGGATCCCGGGCCCGGCCGAAAAAGTCCCCTGTTATCTGGCGGAGGACATCCTCCCGTATCTGAAAGAGAAAGCGGTTCAAAACGCGGCTGTCCTTTTTTCGGGGGACACCGGTTTTTACAGCGGGGCGCAAAAGCTGTACGCCGCCCTGCAAAAAGAAACAGAAGCGGGCACCCTGCACGCGCGGGTGGAAATCCTGCCGGGGATTTCCAGCGTTTCCTGCCTTGCGGCAAGGCTCGGGAAAAGCTGGCACGACGCGGCGATCGTCAGCATCCACGGGAAAAGAGCCAATATTCTCGATACGGTGCGGACGAATGAAAAAACGTTTCTGCTCGTGTCCGGCCTCGCGGATATGAAAGCGCTCGGCGCGCTGTTTTTAGAGCACGGAACGGAGAATATCCGAATCACGGCGGGCTATCGGCTCTCCTATCCGGAGGAACAGATTCTGCGCCTGGATCCGGCGGGCTGCGCCGCGCTCAAACAGGAAGGGCTTTATGTCTGCCTGATCGAAAACCCGGAAGCCGAAAAGAAGCGGCTGACGCACGGGCTGCCGGACAGCTCTTTTCTTCGGGGCCGGGTGCCGATGACCAGGGAAGAGGTCCGCGCGGTGTCCGTCTGCAAGCTCCGGCTTTGCCGGGACGCCGTCCTCTACGATATCGGGAGCGGCACAGGCTCCGTCGCGGTCGAGTGCGCGGCGCTGTCCGACCGTATACGGGTGTATGCCGTTGAAAAGAAGCGGGAGGCCGCGGCTTTGACGGAAAAAAACCGGGCGAAATTCGGCCTTGCCAACCTGAGCGTGGTCGAGGGCGAAGCGCCGCGGGCGTTTGAGGGGCTTCCCGCCCCGACCCACGCGTTTCTTGGCGGGAGCGGCGGCAATCTGAAGGAAATCCTTGCGGCGCTTTACCGGAAAAACCCGCGGCTCCGTGTGGTCGTGAACGCCGTTACGCTGGAAACCCTCGGCGAGATCACCGGCTTGCTGAAAACCTTGCCGGTAAAGCGGGAAGAGGTTGTTCAGGTACAGGTCAGCAGGGCGGAGCCGGCGGGCAGGTACCGCCTGATGCGTGCGGAGAACCCGGTTTTTATCGTTTCCTTTACTTTTCGGGGAAATGGGGAGAAAGACGAATGAAAGCACCCAGAATCATGATCGCGGCGGTTGGCAGCGGCAGCGGAAAGACCTTGCTGACCTGCTCGCTTTTACAGGCTCTGCTGGACAGCGGGAAAAGAGCGGCAGCGTTTAAATGCGGGCCGGACTTTATCGACCCCATGTTCCACCGCAAGGTGCTCGGCGTGCCCTCCAAAAATCTGGATTCCTTTTTTACGGACGAAAACACGACGAAATTTCTGTTTCTGGAGAACGCCGAAGGGAAGGACGTTTCCGTGATCGAGGGCGTCATGGGGCTTTACGACGGTTTGGGCGGCATCAAAGAGGAAGCGTCCTCCTACCGTCTGGCAAAGGTCACGAAAACGCCGGTGATTCTGGTGGTGGACTCCCGCGGGATGGGCCGGTCGGTCATCCCGCTGATTGCCGGTTTTTTGCAGTACGACGCCGCGCGCCTGATTCAGGGCGTGATCCTGAACAGGACGGCAAAAATGTTTTATGACGTGATCAAACCGGCAATAGAAGCGGAAACGGGAGTTCCGGTGCTGGGGTATTTTCCCGTTCAGACGGAAATCAGGCTGGAAAGCCGCCACCTCGGCCTGCGGCTGCCGGAGGAAATCGGGGGGCTCCGGGAGCAGCTGAAAAAATCCGCGGAGGTCTTCAGGACTGCCGTTGATCTGGAAAAGCTCATGATGATCGCGTCGCGGGCGGAAGAGCTCGAAGCCGCCCCGGTAGCTGTCCCCGCGAAAGCGGACGGCGTACGGATCGGCGTCGCCATGGACGAAGCGTTCTGCTTTTACTATGAGGACAATCTGCGGCTGCTGCAAAAAGCCGGGGCGGAGCTAATCCCCTTTTCACCGCTGCGCGAAGAAAAGCTCCCGGCGCGCCTGCACGGGCTGATTCTGGGCGGCGGATACCCGGAGCTGTACGCGGATGCGCTGTCCCAAAACATAGGAATGCTGCAAAGCGTGAAAGAGGCAATCGAAAGCGGGATGCCCTCCATCGCGGAATGCGGCGGCTTTCTGTACCTGCATGAGACAATGGAGAATCAGGAGGGGAAGGCTTTCCCGATGGTTGGCGCGGTCAAGGGAAGCTGCCGCTATACGGGAAAGCTGGTTCGCTTCGGGTATATCGGAATTCAAACGGAAACGGAAACCTTCCTGCCGAAGGGGACGGAAATCCGGGGACACGAGTTCCACTATTTCGACAGCACGGACAACGGAAGCGCCTGTCTGGCGCGAAAACCGGTGTCAGGAAGGCAGTGGCGCTGTGTCCACGCCGGAAAAAATCACTGGTGGGGCTTTCCGCATCTGTATTATTACGCAAACCCGGCCTATGCGGACCGCTTTTTAGGGAGGGCTCAAAGCTATGCACAGGGGTCATGAAATATCCGCCGATACCTATTCCTATCTTTCCGCTTTAAGGGAGTGGAATACGACCTATAAGGTCGCTTTCTCGGCGGGGGCGCTGGTGACGGTCGTCGCCGCCGATTCCGTCGGAGTTTCCGCCGTGACCCTCCTTTTTATGCTGTTCCTCAGCGTGGGGGTGGGAAAAATCCCCGCGAGAGATTATTTTCGACTGATGAAAATTCCTTTGGCCTTTATTCTGCTGGGGGGCGCGGCGATTACGGCCCAGTTCGGCGGCGGCGCGGACAGTCTCTTTCGCGCCCGGTTTTTTCTGACGAATCTGTACGTGACCCAAAGCAGCCTGACGCTGGGGATACATGTGACCCTCAAAGCGTTCTCGGCGGTCAGCGCGCTGTACCTAATGACGCTCTCCACCCCGATGGGGGAAATCATTTCCGTTTTCAGAAAAATCCGTGTGCCGGTTCTGATTCTGGAACTGATGCACCTGATTTACCGGTATATTTTTATTCTGTCGGAAACCAACCAGCGCCAGAAGGACGCCGCGGGGTCAAGGCTGGGGTACTGCGACCTGAAAACCTCCCTGCGTACCTTCAGCGGGGAGCTGGCGAATCTTTTGATCCTGTCCATGAAGAAGGCGGAAACGTATTACGACGCGATGGAGGCGCGGGGCTACGAGGGAAACGCCCTGTTCTGGGAGGAAAAAAGGCCGCTGACGGCGGGGCAGCTACGATACGCCGGCCTGTATCTCGCGCTGCTTTTGGGAACCTTTTGTTTGATAGGGAGGAGGGGCTGAATGAGGGAGAAAATTCTGGAGGCGGACCATCTTTCGTTTGCCTATGACAGGGACCGCGATGCGCTGAAGGACATCTGCCTTGCGATCTATCAGCGGGAGAAAATCGCCGTCCTTGGGGCAAACGGGGCGGGGAAAACCACTTTTTTTCTGAATCTGAACGGGGTGAGGGAGCCTACGAGCGGGGGAATCCGCTACCGCGGGGAAACAATCGGCAGGAAAAACATCAACCGGCTGCGACGGAATGTGGGAATCGTCTTTCAGGACGCGGACAGCCAGATCATCGCTTCCACGGTAAAGGCGGAGGTAGCCTTCGGGCCGCTGAATATGAGGCTTCCCCGGGAGGAGGTGGAGGAAAGAACCCTTCGCGCCGTCCGGGAAATGAAACTGGAGGACCACGTTATGCGGCCGCCCCATTCCCTGAGCGGCGGGGAAAAGAAAAGGGTCGGAATCGCGGACATTCTGGCCATGGATTCCGAAGTCATGATTTTTGACGAGCCCACCGCTTCCCTGGACCCGGTCAACGCGCAGGTGCTGGAAGAGGTTCTGGATCAGGTTTGGCAAAAGGGAAAAACCGTCCTGCTTTCCACGCACGACGTGGATTTTGCCTATCGTTTCGCGCAGAGGGTCCTGGTTTTCTGCGGCGGAGAGCTGATCGGCGACGGAACCGCGGAAGAAATCTTCCGGAACGAATCCCTGCTCGGGAAGGCAAATCTGAAAAAGCCGGTTTTGATGCAGCTTTACGATTTGCTGAAAGAGAAGGGAAAAATCGGGAAAGCGGGAGCGTGTCCCAAAAAAATCTCCGATTTCGCCGCGCTGCTGTAAAGAATGGTAAACAAATTGATCTTTGTTCCAGATAAAATGAAAAGAGAGGGTAATAACAATGACAACGAAACAGAAAAAATGGATTGCTTCGCTGGCGATCCTGTCGGGTATCGTGGGGATTACTCCGAACGCCTACGCGATGCACATTATGGAGGGCTACCTTGCGCCCCGGTACTGTATTGCCTGGGGAGTGCTGTGCATTCCCTTCTTGGTGACCGGATACCTGTCCATTAACAAAAAGCTGAAAGAAAACAGGAAGAACATCACCCTGCTCGCCATGGCGGGGGCGTTTATCTTCGTGATTTCCTCGCTGAAAATTCCGTCCGTAACGGGCAGCTGCTCCCATATGACTGGCACGGGGCTGGGCGCGATTCTGTTTGGGCCCACGGCCGTCGGCATCTTGGGCATCATCGTCCTGATTTTTCAGGCGATTCTGCTTGCGCACGGCGGGCTGACCACGCTGGGAGCCAACACCTTTTCCATGGCCATTGCCGGCCCGCTGCTCAGCTACGGAATTTTCCTGCTGTGCAGAAAGCTGAAAGTGAACCGTTCCTTCGGCATTTTTCTGGCGGCGTTTCTGGGCGACCTCTTTACTTACTGCGTCACAAGCTTTCAGCTCGCGGTCGCCTATCCTTCCGCGGAGGGAGGCGTTATGGCGTCGGCCGGGAAGTTCCTCGGCGTTTTTGCCCCGACGCAGCTGCCTCTTGCCGTTCTGGAGGGCATTCTGACCGTCCTGATCATGATCGCGCTGAAAACATACGCTATCCCGGAGCTGACAATGCTGAAGCTGAACATGGAGGAGAAATAAGATGAGTAAGACGAAAAAAACGGTTGTCGCGTTGATCCTTGCAGCGGTTTTCATCGCTTTTGTCCCGCTGTTCGCTTTAAAGGGCGCGGAATTCGGCGGCTCCGACGACGCGGGCAGCGGCATGGTGGAGCAAATCGCGGGGAACTATGAGCCCTGGTTCACGCCGGTATTGGAGACCGCGATTCACGGGGAGCTGCCGGGCGAAGTGGAAAGCCTTCTGTTCTGCCTGCAGACGGGCATCGGCGTCGGAATCATCGCTTTCCTGATGGGGCGCCTGGTCGAACGTAAAAAATGGACGAACGGTAAGGAGAACGAATGAAGCAGGGAATTCTGATCGTCAGCTTTGGGACCACTTATCGGGAAACCAGAGAGAAAAACATTGAAAAAATCGCTCGGACAGTCCGGGAGGCTTTCCCGGACTGGAGCGTTTATCAGGCGTATTCCAGCAATATTGTGAGAAGTATCCTGGAAAAAAGGGACCGTATTATCATCCGCGACGTCAGGGAGACATTGCGGCAGATGAAGCGGGACGGAATCACCCGCGCCGCTGTTTTGCCGACTCATTTGATAGACGGTATTGAAAACGGTAAAATGAAGTGTACAATAGAAGAATGCAGGGAACTGTTTTCCGAAATAAAAACAGCCCGCGTGCTCCTGGGCAGCGAAGCCGATTACGCCGCCGCCGCCAAAGCGCTGTGGCAGGAAATCGGGGAAGCGGCGGGAGACGACCCCGTTGTCCTGATGGGGCACGGCTCCCCGCATAAGGCGGACGGCAGCTATGCAAAGCTGGAAAAGCAGCTGCGGGCCTGTTCCGGCAAAGAAATCCACATTGCCACGGTGGATGGCTCCGTTGCCATTGCGGATGTGATCCAAAAGCTGAACGCCTCCGCGCGAAAAAGAAAGCGCGTGCTGGTGCTGCCGCTGATGCTGGTGGCGGGCGACCATGCGGTCAACGATATGGCGGGGGAAAAGGATTCCTTTGCGTCAAAGCTGAAAGCGGCAGGCTGCGAGCCGGAATGTATCCGGAAGGGAATCGGCGAATACGAAGGTATCCGCGATCTTTATATCAACCATTTAAGAGAGGTAATCGGGTAAAAAGTATGAAAACAGCAGGGAAAATCATGGTGTTCGTGTTGGGCTTATGCCTTCTTTACGGATGCGGAAAAACAGAACCCAATACGGTAAGTTCCTCCCAGTCCGCGTCTTCGGCGGCGAGCGCCGTTACGTTCACCGATGATCTGGGGGTTCAGGTGACGGTGGACCGCCCGAAAAAGACGGCGGTGCTGTCCGCAAGCTATGCGGACGCCTGGCAGCTGGCCGGCGGAACCGTCGCGGCCTATACGGACGACGCGAAGGGTACGATTCCGATCAAAGAGGACATGCTCAACCTTGGGAAGCTCAACACCCCGAATGTGGAGAGCATGATTGCGGATAAAATCGATTTCGTGATTTTGTCCGGCGCGATTTCGGAGCATGTAAAGCTGAGAAGCACGCTGGAAAGTGCGGGGATCAAAACCGCTTATTTCAAGGTGGAAACCTTTGAGGATTATGCGAAAATGATGAAAACGCTGACCGACATCACCGGTAGGGCGGATCTGTACAAAAAAAACGTGTCGGATCTGCAGGCGGAGATTCAGAAACAGATCGCCAGAGCGGATGGAAGCCATCCCACGGTGCTGTTCCTGCGGGCGTATTCCACCGGGGTAAAGGCGAAAGGCAGCGACAGCATGACGGGGAAAATGCTGAAGGACCTCGGCTGTATGAATATCGCCGATCAAAAGGGCAGCCTTCTGGATAATCTGAGCATGGAAGCGATTGTCGCCGCGGATCCGGATTTTATTTTTGTGACGACCATGGGGGAATCCCAGGAAGCCGCGCTCGGCATGGTCGATCAGCTTCTGATTTCCAATCCCGCGTGGAGCGGGCTGACGGCGGTAAAGGAAAAGCATTATTATGTTCTTCCGAAGGAATTGTTTCATTTGAAGCCGAATAAGCGCTGGGGAGAAAGCTATCAGATATTGGCGGACGATTTATATGGAAAAAAGTAGACAATCGGTCAGGGCGCAAAAAAGAATAGCAATCATGCTGCTTCTGCTCCTGCTGATGACGGGAATCGGCATTCTGGGCGGGTCGGCAAAAATATCCCTTGCGGATTTCCGGGAGCTGTTTTCCGGGCGGGAGGCGACGGCCGCCGGACGGATTATCCTTTATGTCCGTCTGCCCCGGGTAGCGGGCGCCGTCATTGCGGGAATGGCTCTGGCTGTGGCGGGCGCCGTGATCCAGACGGTGTTGAACAATCCGCTCGCCGGGCCGAATATTATCGGCGTGAACTCCGGGGCCGGATTCGCGGTGGTCCTGTGCGGCATCCTGCTGCCGAAATCGTATGCCGCCCTTCCGGCGGCCGCGTTCGCAGGGGCTTTCGTCACGGTTCTGTTTGTCTTTTACCTCGGGAAAAAGACCGGTTCCTCCAAAATAACGCTGGTCCTTGCGGGCGTCGCGATCAACAGCTTTCTGAACGGGGCGACGGATGCGGTCAATACGCTCAGCGAGGAATCGCTGATTTCGGCCAACATGTTTAAAATCGGGGGATTGAACGGAGTCAACGCCCAGGTTCTGAAATACGCGTCCGTCCTTGTCGTTGTCGCCGTTCTGGCGGTGCTGCTGTTCCACAACGAGCTGGAGGTGCTGTCGCTGGGGGAAGAAACGGCAAAGACGCTGGGGCTGCCGGTGTCCTTTTACCGCTTTCTGTTCCTAATGCTGGCGGCCGTTCTGTCCGGAGCGGCGGTCAGCTTCGCCGGGCTTCTGGGGTTTGTGGGGCTGATTGTTCCCCACATCGCAAGGCTCCTTGTAGGGGAGGAATCGAAATACTTTGTTCTGTCCTCCGCCGTTCTGGGCGCGCTGTTCCTGCTGATCTGCGATTATATCGCCAGGACCTGCTTCGTCCCGTTCGAGCTGCCGGTGGGGATCATCCTATCCTTTGTGGGCGCGCCGTTTTTTGTCTGGCTGCTGTTCCGCCGGAAAAGGGGGAACCGCAATGCTTAGGCTGGAGAACGTCTCCGCGGGCTACGGAAAGGTGCCGGTGATCCGGGGGATTAACACGGAGTTTGAAAAAGGCCGGATCACCACGATCGTGGGGCCGAACGGAAGCGGGAAAAGCACCCTGCTGAAGGCGGCGGTCCATCTCTGCGAGGTGCAGGAGGGGACCGTGTACCTGAAAGGGAAAAAAAGGGAGGAAATTGGAAACAGGGAGTTTGCGCAGCAGGTTTCGTATCTCCCGCAAAGCCACACCGCCGGGGCGATCACCGTCGGCAGAATGGTGCTGCACGGCAGATTTCCCTACCTTTCCTATCCCAGGCATTACGGCAAAGAGGATTATGAGTTCTGCCGCAAAGCGATGGAGAAAATCGGCATCCTGTCGCTGCGGGACAAGAAGGTGGACGAGCTTTCCGGCGGCCAGAGGCAGAAGGTCTATCTGGCGATGGCGCTTTCGGGGGAAACGGACGTGTTTTTATTTGACGAACCGACCACTTATCTGGATATCCGCTATCAGTTGGAACTGCTGCAGCTGATGGAACAGCTGAAAGAGCAGGGGAAAGCGGTGGTGACGGTTTTGCACGATCTGGATATCGCCATGCGGGTTTCGGATTCCATAATTGTCATGCAGGACGGGAAAATCGTCCAAACGGGGACCCCGGAGGAAATCCAGTCGAGCGGGATGATCGAAAAGGTTTTTCAGATCACGGCGCAAAGCTTTGTGGATGAAGCGGGGAAAAAGCATTTTTATTTTGAACAGAATCCATAGGAAGGGCAAAGGGAGCAATGAGTAAAATTTTATACGGAATCGGAGTAGGTCCGGGCGACCCGGAACTGCTGACAATCAAGGCGCTGCGCTGTATTGGGGAAAGCGATGTCGTCGTTCTTCCGGCGGAAAAACGGGAAGAATGCTACGCCTATCAGATCGTCAGACAGGCCTGCCCGAAGATAGAAGAAAAGGAAATTGCCTGCCTGCCTTTTCCGATGATCAAGGAAAAAACGCTGTTAAAAAAGGCGCATGATGAGGTTTATGAAAAAATAGAGGGCTTTCTGCGGGCGGACAAAACGGTGGCTTTTCTCACCATCGGCGACCCCTGCGTGTACTCCACCTACAGCTATGTGCACAGCCGGGTTCTGGAAAGCGGAGGTAAGGCCGTCCTCATCAACGGCGTACCCTCCTTCTGCGCGGCCGCGGCCGCGCTCGGCATCACTCTGGGTGACAGCCGGGATGAAATCCATATTATCCCCGCTTCCTACGATATCGGACATACCCTGAGTCTTCAGGGAACGAAAATTTACATGAAATCCGGGAAAAAACTGGCGGAGCTGAAGAAAATGCTGGTGGAATTCCCAAAAGCCGATCAGCTGGAGGTTTACGCCGTGTCCAACTGCGGAATGGAAAACGAGACCGTCCGCGCCGGGGCGGAAAATCTCGACCCGGAAAGCGGCTATCTGACGATTGTCATCGTAAAGGAAAGGCCAAAGCGAACACTGCCCCCGACAGCGGGAAGGACGAATGTATACTGACTTGGGAAAGAGATCGCCAAAACAGACATTTTAAAGGAGAAAGTATATGAATACCCAAATCGAAGAAAAAGACGGTGTTAAAATAGCGGTGGTGAACAGCGGGGAAACGCTGATTTCCGACGGCCAGTCCGCTTTGGACTGGATGATGTCTGTCCAGTATGAAACGGGATGCAGCCGCATTGCGCTCAACAAAGAAGCGATTGCCGACGATTTCTTTATTTTGAGTTCCGGTGTGGCGGGAGAAATTCTGCAGAAATTCATCAATTATCATATCAAATTCGCAGTCTACGGCGATTTTTCAAAATACACCAGCAAACCGCTCAGGGACTTTATTTATGAAAGCAATCAGGGGACAGATATTTTCTTTGTACCGACCGAAGAGGATGCCGTGGAAAAGCTCGGCGGCGCATAACTTTATAAATGCTCCTTACAGGTCAGCTCCCTGACCTCCAGCTTAAAGACGGCGACGGCCCTGATGGCGGCGTCCGGGAAATCCCAGTCGTTTTT
Organism: Caproiciproducens lactatisolvens; assembly: GCF_052443335.1. Lineage (NCBI taxonomy): Bacteria > Bacillati > Bacillota > Clostridia > Eubacteriales > Acutalibacteraceae > Caproiciproducens > Caproiciproducens lactatisolvens. The sequence goes on from NZ_CP195750.1 coordinate 571,794, forward strand.
TTCGGAATAATGCGACATAATCAGCTGCAGGGCGGCTCTTTTTTCCATGTCGTCCGTGACGATGCTGACTGTTCCGTCGCCGATTACGCTTTGGTAGCGGAAGGAATAATTACAGGCCGTTTCTGCGCCGGTCACCTCGTGGCTGGTGTCCAGCTCAAAGCCGGCGCGGCCGGTCCGGTTAATCAAATCGATTTTTCTGCCTTCCTTTGCCCCGTGAAAATAGAAGCTCCTTTTTTCCCCTTTGACCTCGTATCCAAAATTGAGGGGAACAATGTAAACTTCGTTTTCATCGGCAAAACCCAGCCGGCAGCAGTCGCAGGCCATGATGATCCCGTCGATCTTCCGCAAATCCGTGATTTCCCTGTCTTTTCTTCTCATAATGACGACCTCCGTTTTTTCTTTTCCAATTTATAGACTTTTTTGAAATTTTCGGTTTCCCACAGGCTGAAAAGGCTCATGAAATCGTAATGCCCCGGTTTTATTCAGATTTCAATCTTTAAAAATCTTCCCATTTCCTGTTGTAAAAAACCGTTCAATGGACAAAATACTTTCGGAAGTCAATATTATTCGGACTTTCCATTAAGAAGTTCAATAAAACAGGAGATGTAAAAAATGTATAACGATAATAAAGAATTACAGGACGCCAAAAAGGCAAATCAGAAAGCGAAGCGGGGCAGTACGTCAGGTTATTCCAATTCGATTGATCCCCTTCAGGAAGCCAGACAGCTGAATTCGCAGTCTGCAAATTCCGGCTCCGGTTCCAGCTCCGGCAACTCCGGAACAAGCGGCACGGAAGAGGCAAAACAGCTGAATCAGAAATCAAGGCAGAACAAAAAGTAATTTCCAGCCATTCTTAGCTTTTCAAAAGTCACGCGGGGTGTTTTTTGACGCTGCGCGTGACTTTATTTTATTCGATTACTGCTCGTTTGTCCAGAGAATCAGCCGAAAAACGCCCTGTTTCTGCAAAATATTTCGCCGGAATGAAGCGGAACAATTTTGGCCCTCCGCCGATTGGATACATTTTATAACAAATTGATTTTTGAAAGAGATATGTTTATGGATTGTCTCTATAGACAGGGGCAAAACGGTAGTGTATACTAACAAATAAAATTTATCCGTATGCTTTGTCAGGCACACTTTGAATCCGCTTCAAGGTGTGCTTCTTTTGGGAAATCCGGGTAAATTGGAAGCATGGAGGTATTTATGAGACATTTGATCGACCCTCTGGATCTGTCGGTCGCGGAAATCGACCGGCTTTTGGATTTGGCGGACAGGATCGCTGAGAATCCCAAGAAATATTCTCAGGTCTGTTCGGGAAAAAAATTAGCGACTTTATTTTATGAGCCTAGTACACGCACCCGGTTAAGCTTTGAAGCTGCAATGCTTAATATGGGGGGCAGTGTATTAGGCTTTTCTTCTGCGGACAGCAGTTCCGCCTCGAAAGGCGAAAGCGTGGCCGACACCATCCGCGCGGTATCCTGTTATGCCGATATCTGTGCGATCCGCCACCCAAAGGAAGGCGCCCCGTTAAGGGCTTCCGGCTATTCCAGAATCCCGGTCATCAACGCGGGCGACGGCGGGCATCAGCATCCGACGCAGACGCTGACCGATTTAATGACGATCCGGGCGAAAAAACACAGATTGAATCATTTAACAATTGGACTGTGCGGCGATTTAAAATTTGGCCGTACGGTTCATTCTTTAATTAAGGCGCTTTCCAGATACGAGGATATCCGCTTTATCCTGATTTCCCCCGAAGAGCTCCGGGTGCCGGATTACATCATCGACAATGTCCTGAAGGCGCAGAATATCCCTTACCGGGAAGTGGAGAATATAGAAGACGTGATTTCCGGGCTCGACATTCTCTATATGACAAGAGTGCAGAAGGAACGCTTTTTCAACGAAGAGGATTACATCCGGTTAAAGGACAGCTATATTCTGACTGCGGCGAAAATGAAAAATGCGAAGCCGGACATGGCCGTTCTGCATCCGCTGCCGCGCGTGAATGAAATTGCGCTGGAAGTGGACGGTGACCCGCGGGCCGCGTATTTCGATCAGGTTCAAAACGGGGTATATGTGAGGATGGCGCTGATGATGACGCTTCTGGAGGTGGAACATGCTTAACATTGACAGCTTGGAGAAAGGGATCGTTCTGGACCATATCCGCGCGGGCAGCAGCATGAAAATCTACGATTTGCTGCACCTGTCCAATCTGGACTGCTGTGTCGCCGTGATTAAAAACGCAAAGAGCAGCAAGTTCGGAAAAAAGGATATTATCAAAATCGAGGGTACGGTCGATATCGACCTGGATGTTTTGGGCTACATCGACCATAACATTACCGTCAACATCATTGATGATGGGAAAATTATAGAAAAGAAGCAGCTGGTACTTCCCAAAATCCTTAAAAATGTGATCAAATGCAAAAATCCAAGGTGCATCACAAGCGTGGAGGAAGAAATCGACCATATTTTCCGGCTTACCGACGACAACACCCAGCGGTACCGGTGCGTTTACTGCGAGCAGGAATATCAGGATAAATCGGAGGGTACGGCGGGATAATCCGGCTGTGCTTTTGCACCGCGGGTTCGGAACGGTTTGTTTTGGACCTGCTTTTCATTCCTAAGGGAATCCGGCTGACAAACTTGTTAAATAAACTAACGGGCCGCTCATTTGACATTTAATTTTTCTTTTGCTTTTCCCGGTTTACTCAATGCTTACTCGGTGCTATTCTCATACAAGGCCTACAGCAATTCCATTTCCGTTTGCGGGACAAAGCACGTTCCTCCCCCGCCGAAGGCGGGGGAGGAACGCAACCTTGGTGCAGAATCAACTGGAAATACTGTAAAGAATACAGATCATCATGCAAGAGGGAAACAGGAGGAAATCAGGATGGACACAAGAGTGGAAAGCGATTCCATAGGCAGCATGGAAATCCCTTCGGACGCCTATTACGGCGTACAGACCCTGCGCGCAAAACAGAATTTTCATATTACCGGACTTCGCATGAACGGCGAATTCATCAACAGCTTAGCGGAAATAAAGAAAGCGGCGGCGGTCACCAACCGCGACGCGGGAAATCTGGACCGGAAAATCGCGGAAGCGATCGTCTGCGCGTGCGATGAAATCATCGCGGGAAAATGGCACGATCAGTTTATCGTCGACCCGATTCAGGGCGGAGCGGGCACGTCGGCCAATATGAACGCCAACGAGGTCATCGCGAACCGGGCCATCGAGCTGCTGCACGGGGTCAAGGGAGACTATTCGCTGGTTCATCCCAACGACCATGTCAATATGTCCCAGTCGACAAACGATGTGTTTCCCACGGCGGCAAAGCTGACGGTGCTGAAGCTGATGCCGAAAATCACGGCCCGGCTGGACAGACTGAGAAAAGCGCTGAACAGGAAAGGGGTCGAGTTCGACGGCATTGTCAAAATGGGACGCACACAGCTGCAGGACGCGGTTCCCATCCGTCTCGGCCAGTCTTTCCACGCGTACGCGTCGGTGGTGGACCGCGACATCAAGCGGCTGGAAAAAGCGGAAAAGGAAATGCAGACCGTCAACATGGGCGGAACGGCGGTCGGGACCGCCATCAATGTCAGCCCCATATACCTGAAAAGCATTACGGAAAACATCCGCAGACTGAGCGGAATCAAGGTGGAACAGGCGCACGACCTCATCGACGCCACCCAGAATCTGGACGGGTTTGTCGCGGTTTCCAACGCCCTGAAAACCTGCGCGGTCAACCTTTCCAAAATGGCGAACGACCTGCGTCTGCTTTCCAGCGGGCCAAAGGCGGGGATCGCGGAGATCAACCTGCCCGCCAAGCAGAACGGTTCCTCCATTATGCCGGGAAAGGTCAACCCGGTCATCCCCGAGGTGGTTACCCAGGTGGCGTTCAATATCATCGGGAACGACATGGCCATCACCATGGCCGCCGAAGCCGGGCAGATGGAGCTGAACGCGTTCGAGCCCGTTTTGTTTTACAACCTGTTCGAGTCGCTCACGACCCTGGAAAACGCGGTCGGCACCTTTGTGGACAACTGCGTTTCGGGGATCACCGCCAATGAAAACCGCTGCAGGGAGCTGCTGGGGCAGAGCGTAGGGATCGCGACGGCGCTTTGTCCCTATATCGGCTACAAAAAGTCCGCGGAAATCGCCAAGCAGGCGCTGCGCACCGGCAGGCAGGTGGAGGAGATCGCGCTCGAGGGCGGGCTTCTCACAAAGCAGAGCCTGGACAGCATCCTCAATCCGAACACGATGACGCAGCCCAGAATGTAAAGGAAAAGGTTGACGCGGCACCTGCCCCGGGGTTAGAATGAAAAAAGAAATTTCGCATCATAAAATGGATGGAGGACCCGGAATGAAGGATTACATTTTAGAGGGCTGCGTCGATTCAGTGGAATCCGCCATGGCCGCGCAGGCGGGCGGCGCGAACCGTCTGGAGCTGTGCGCCAACCTGATTATCGGCGGCACCACGCCGGACATCAATCTGTTCCTTGCGGTGCGGGAAAAGGTTTCCATTAAAATCAATGTGCTGATCCGGCCCCGCTTCGGCGATTTTTGCTATACGGACGACGAATTCAGCATCATCAGGAAAGATGTTGAAATGTTCCGGAAGCACGGCGCGGACGGCGTCGTCATCGGGGTGCTGAAAGCGGACGGCAGCCTCGACCTTCCAAGGATGAAAGAACTGATGGAAACCGCGGGGGACATGAGCGTCACGCTGCACCGCGCGTTCGACGTCAGCAGGGACCCGTTCCAGACGCTGCAGGACGCGAAGGACCTTCACATCAATACGATTCTGACTTCCGGCCAGAAGAATAGCTGCTATGAGGGACGGCGCCTGCTCGCGCAGCTGGTGGAAAAGGCGGACGGAGAAATCGATATTCTGGTCGGCAGCGGGGTGAACAGCGCGCAGCTTGCGGAGCTGGCCGCCGTAACCAGGGCGAAATCGTTCCATCTTTCCGGTAAGGTAAACGTAGAGAGTGCAATGACCTATCGCAAGGAGGACGTCAGCATGGGCCTGCCGCTGATGAGCGAATTCATCATCTACCGCACGGATGCAGGCGAAATCGCAAAGGTGAGGGATATTTTAAGGAGCCTGTAGGGCGGCGGCCGGATTCCGGGCCGGCGCGCCTGTGCTTCTGCTGTGGGGGGACGTGGAATGTTGGACAAAATTGACAGAAAACTCATTATGCTTTTGCAGTCCAATGCAAGGATATCGGTGAAGCGGCTGGCGCAGGAGGTTTTTCTGTCCGCCCCCGCGGTGTCGGCCCGGCTGGAACGGCTGGAAAAGCTCGGTGTGGTCGAGGGCTATACGGCTACGGTCGACTACGTGAAGCTCGGCTATCACATCCTTGCGTTTATCAATCTGGAGGTGGCTCCGAGCGAAAAACCCGTCTTTTATCCGTTTATCCGGCAATGTCCCAACGTGATCGAATGCAACTGCATTACAGGAAATTATTCCATGTTGATCAAAGTCGCGTTTCCCAGTACAATTGAACTGGATACCTTTATCGGCCAGATTCAGCAGTTCGGGCATACGCAGACCCAGATCGTTTTTTCCACTCCGGTTCCTCACAGGGGGATTGCCCCGGCGGACCCTGTGGAGTAAACCGGACCGATCCATACGGCAGCAGAGGAGCATCCCGCGGCAGCGTCCGCCGGATGCTCTTTTTTGTGAAAAGCTTTTGCTTTATAATGCGGTAGATGGTATAATTAAATAATCACTGTAAAGAGAGAAAATATCCGGCGCCGGGAGCGGCGTTTTGGATATACGAATATTTTGAAAGACGGGGATTTCAGATGGTATTAAGGTTCTTGACCTATAATTATTTAATTATGATCGGCATTGTATCGTGGATGCTGGCGCAGTTGATCAAATCCATTATTTTTCTTTGCAGAAACAAACGGCTCGACTTTAAAACGCTTTCCGGATCCGGCGGAATGCCGAGCGCCCATTCCGCGCTGGTATGTTCCGTTGCCGTCGGTACGGCGCACGAATACGGATTTGGCTCCCCGTACTTTTCCCTTGCCTTTACCCTTGCCGTGATCGTCATGTATGACGCCATGGGGGTCCGGCGCGCTGCGGGACAGCAGGCGAAGGCCATCAATGACATTGCGGAATATCTGAAAGAAAACAAATGCAACCTGCCGGACGGGGGAAAATACCTTAAGGACACCGCCTGCCAGCTGAACGAATCGCTCGGTCATACTCCGCTGGAGGTTTTTGCGGGCGTTGTTCTGGGCGTCTGCGTCGCCGTGGTTTCGATCATCTGGCTGCGCTGAGTTCCATAGGACTGTAAAAAACGAGAGGGTGCCGTATTGAGTCAAGTCTCAGGGAATACAAGAAAAAATCGGAATATGAGCATTGAGCTGCTGCGGATTCTGTTGATGCTGATGATCGTGACCCTGCATTATCTGGGGCACGGGGGCATGCTGGACGCGGTTCCCGCCGGCGGCGGAAGATATGTTTTCGTCTGGACGCTGGAAACATTTTCTTACATAGGGGTAAACGGATTTGTCCTGATCAGCGGCTATTATCTTGCCGGTTCGGATTTTAAAATCAAGAAGCTGATCGCTTTGCTGGTACAGATCGTTTCCACATCGGCCGCCATCTATCTGATTTTTGTGGCCATGGGCCTGGCGCCTCTTACGAAGGGGCATCTGTTCGGCGCCTTCTTCCCCGTCATCACGGGAAAATACTGGTTTGCGACCAGCTACATCGCGCTTTACTGCCTGGTTCCTTTTCTGAATATGGTTGTAAAGACGGCGACAAAACAGCAGATGCAGATACTGGTGGTTCTGCTGAGCGCCATGTTCTGCTCGTGGAACGCCTTTTTTCCGCCGCTCACCATTATGAGCACCAACGGCGGCTACAATGTGGTATGGATGGTGTGCCTGTACTTCTTCGCGGCGTATCTGCGGCTTTACTGGGACCGTCAGATCAGCTCGTATTGGTATCTTGCGGGGGCTGTTCTGTGCTGCGTGTTTGTCGCGTGGAAAAAATGTACGGGCAGCGACGCTTTTCTGTCCTATGTTTCCGTACCGATCACGCTTGCCTCCATTCTTCTGTTCCTTTTCTTCCGGGGGGTTACGATCGAAAACCGGACTGTGAGCCGGATGATTTCTTTTGTGTCGCCGCTTACGTTCGGGGTCTATCTGATCAGCGACAACATCTGGGTGCGCGGGGTCCTTTACACCAGAATCCTGCACACCTCTCTCTATTTTGATTCGGCAAAGATCCTTTCTATCATTCCGGCCTCTGTTCTGGCGATTTTTGCCGCCGGCATGCTGCTGGAGCGGGTCCGGGCGCTTTTGCTGCAGCCGTTTACAGGGAGCGCGGCCTTTCAGAAGCTGTGCGACTGGGTCGCGGGGCTGAAATTCCTGCGGGGCTATGCCTCCGGCCAAAGCGGACGCGCCGCCTGAGCGGGGCGGGAAAGCGTGGTTTCCCGCAAAAATGTATGTCCGGGGATGTACATACTGCCTGAAAGTAGCATAGTATAAAGCGGAGAACGTTCCCCAAAACTATATGTTAGGTGGATTATATGTATAACTTTCAGAGTGGCGCTTGTGGTTCCTTGAATTCCTGTTCCGCAGAAAGAAGACAAGTTGCCATAAACGCATCAAGCGGCGGGGTCGGTCCACTGCCGATTATCACCACATTATTTGCCGAGCCGCTTAACGTGGTGTCCACCACCATAGACACAAGCGGCATGGGTCCTACAAACAATCTGCTCCATTTCAGCAGCATCATCAATTTGCCTCTCGGAATTTCCGTAACGCTGAACTTCCAGATCCGCCGTTCCGGCAGGGATGGTTCTGTCGGCGTAGGCTCCACGTACACCTTCTCGACGATTGTCGATGTTCTTGAGGCGGAGGCCTTCAGCTTCCAGTTCCTGGATGAAGCGGTGGAGCCTGGCTTCTACACCTATTCCGTTGAACTGTCGACCAATTCCATTATTGATGTAACGCCGGGCGCGACGGTTGGCAACGCGGTGCTCAGCGTCCTTGCGGTAGCGGATTAACTTTCAGCCGGTTTTGCGGTTGACCGCTCAGCCGTGCAGTGGCGGCCGGAGTGACCGGCCGCCCACGGTGCTGCCGGAAACGTATCGCGGCGGAAAGTAAGGTCAAGTGGAAATACTAAACAGTAAAACAGCCGCCCTTTAAACGAAAGTTTACTGGGTGACTGTTTTTTATTTTTACGCGGCTCCGGGTCCGTCCGCTTCCGGAAAACCGCGCCGCTCCGGCGGGAAAAGCATTTGACAGAACGGGGAAATCGTGTAAAATATAGGATAGATCAAAATGGGTAAGTAACGCTGAAAATGCGTTTGGCATTACTTCCTTTTTAAATTGCTGAGAAAGGATGTAGCAATGAAAAATTTCACATTTTATTCTCCTACAGAAGTAATTTTCGGCAAAGATACCGAGCTGCAGGCCGCCGATGAAATTAAAAAGCACGGCGGCACGCGCGTCCTTGTTGTTTACGGCGGAAACAGCGTGGTAAAAAGCGGCCTTTTGGAGCGCGTGGAGAAAACGCTAAAAGAAGGGGGCCTGCCGTTCCTTTCCGTCGGAGGGGTCGTTCCCAATCCCCGGCTTTCTTTTGCCAGGGACGGCGTCAGGAAGGCGAAGGAGTTCGGCGCGGACTTTATTTTGGGCGTCGGCGGCGGCAGCGTGATCGATACGGCGAAGGCGATCGCCCACGGCGTTGCAAATCCGGATACCGATCTCTGGCTTTTCTGGACAAAACAGGCCGTGCTTACCAAAAGCAGCCCCGTCGGCGCGATTCTGACCATTTCCGCCGCGGGGAGCGAAACCAGCGATTCGGCGGTGCTTACCAATTGGGAAGCGGGGGAAAAACGCGGATTGAATACGCCGTTTAACCGGCCCAAATTCGCCATTATGAATCCGGAGCTGACCTACACGCTTCCGCCGTTCCAGCTTTCCTGCGGAATCGTGGATATCATGATGCATACGATGGACCGCTATTTTACGCTGACGGAGGGAAACGAGCTCACGGATGAGATCGCGGAAGCCCTTCTGCGCGTAGTGATCAGAAACGGAACCGCCGCGAAGGAGAATCCCCGCGACTACGGCGCGATGAGCGAACTGATGTGGTGTGGCAGCCTTTCCCACAACGGATTGACCGGCCTTGGCGCGGTGATTGATTTTGCCCCGCATCAGCTTGGGCATGAGCTGAGCGGAAGATTCGACGTGGCGCATGGCGCCAGCCTTTCCGCGGTCTGGGGTTCCTGGGCAAGATACTGCTATCGGACAAAGCCCGAGCGCTTTGTGCGTTTTGCGGAAAAGGTATGGGGAATCCATGGGAACAGCGCCGAAGAAACGGCCAACGCTGCGATTGACAGAACGGTCGCCTTCTTTGCTTCGCTGCAGATGCCCACCTGCTTTACGGAGCTTGGAATCGGCGTGCAGAGCGACGAGGTTCTGGGGCAGATGGCGGACAGCTGCGTGTTCTTTGGCAAGCGCAAGGTCGGAGGGTTCAGGGTGCTGGGCCGCGACGACGTTTTCCGGATTTACAAAATGGCAAACCGCTGAATCGGGACACTCGGTAAGACTACCTAAGGGAGGAATATATATGAACAAAACGGAAAAAAATCAATTGCAGAAACTGGCGTGCAAAGTGAGGATGGGAGCGATCGAGGGCGTATACAACGCGAAATCGGGGCATCCGGGCGGAAGCCTTTCGGCGGCCGACCTTTTCACCTACCTGTATTTTAAGGAAATGAAAATCGACCCCAAAAATCCGAAAGAGGAAAACAGGGACCGCTTTGTGCTTTCCAAGGGGCACTGCGCCCCGGGACTGTACGCGACCCTGGCTCTGAGGGGCTATTTCCCGATGGAGGAAATGAAGAAGCTGCGCCATATCGGCGCCATGCTTCAGGGACATCCGGATATGAAGGGGACCCCCGGTGTCGATATGAGCACCGGATCGCTCGGGCAGGGCGTTTCCGCCGCCTGCGGCATGGCCGCCGCCGGGAAAATGGATCATAAGGACTACCGCGTGTACTCCATTCTGGGAGACGGCGAAATCGAAGAGGGCCAGGTCTGGGAAGCGGCCATGTTTGCGGCCCACCACAAGCTGGACAACCTCTGCCTGATTGTGGACAACAACGGACTGCAGATCGACGGTTCCGTCGCCGAGGTTGGCGGACCGGAGCCGATCGATGAAAAATTCCGTTCCTTTGGCTTTGACGTTCAGGTCATCAACGGACACGATTTTGACGAAATAGAAGCTGCGTTCCATCACGCAAGGACCGTCAAAGGCAGGCCGAGCGCGATTATTGCAAAGACCGTCAAAGGAAAAGACGTGTCCTTTATGGAAAATCAGGTGGGCTGGCACGGCACCGCCCCGAACGCGGAACAGTATGAAACGGCAATGCAGGACTTGAACAGGGTACTGTCCGGATTGGAGGCGGAATAATATGGCAGAAATGGTAAAAAAGGCAACAAGAGAAAGCTACGGCGAAGCGTTGGCGGAGCTGTCTGAAAAATATCCGCAGGTGGTTGTGCTGGACGCCGACCTTGCCGCGGCAACGAAGACGGGTGTATTCAAAAAAGCCTGTCCGGACCGCTTTATCGACTGCGGCATTTCGGAGTGCAACATGGTGGGCGTGGCCGCGGGCCTCGCAACCTGCGGGAAGATCCCGTTCGCCACTTCCTTTGCGATGTTTTCGGCGGGCCGCGCCTTTGAGCAGGTGCGCAATTCCGTCGGATACCCGAAACTGAACGTCAAAATCGTCGGTTCGCACGCGGGCATTTCCGTCGGCGAGGACGGTGCGACCCATCAGTGCAACGAGGATATCGCGCTGATGCGGACGATCCCCGGTATGGTCGTGCTCAATCCGGCCGATCATTATGAAATGAAGGCCGCCGTCAAAGCGGCGATCGAGCATCACGGCCCGGTCTATCTCCGCCTCGGCAGGCTGGCGGTGGAGAGCTTCAACAACGCCGACGACTACCGGTTTGAGCTGGGAAAGGGCGTCACCCTGCGCGACGGCAGGGATATCACCATCGTGGCCACCGGCCTGATGGTTTCCCGTGCGCTGAAAGCGGTCAAAACACTGGAGGAGCAGGGCATCGACGCACGGCTCATCAACATCCATACGATCAAGCCGCTTGACCGCGAGCTGATTGTCAAGGCCGCGAAGGAGACCGGGAAAATCATCACCGTCGAGGAGCACAACGTCATCGGCGGACTGGGCGACGCGGTGTGCGGCGCTGTCTGCGAAGCGTTCCCCGTTCCGGTGATCAAGATCGGTGTGAACGACGTCTACGGCCATTCCGGCCCGGCGGTCGACCTGCTGGACGAGTTCGGCCTGAACGCCGGCCATATTGTCGAGGTGACAAAGAAAGCGCTTCAGAAATAACACGAAGTCAGATTATCAATGTGCGAGGGCGGCCGGAATTTCCGGCCGCCCTTTTGTGCGTCATTAAAAATAAGAAGGAGTATACAATTATATTTTGCAATATTATAATAAAGGAAATTGGCGAATGTGATGATTAATAGGAAAGGGTGACTCTGATGTCATTATTCGACTTGGGTTGGCAGGAACTTTATGTAAGCATGGATTACCAGGACTATTTAGAAAAGCAGTCTCTTCTCAAAAATGCAAATATCCTGTTTAAGACAAAAATCCAAAATAATTCGCTCATGGTGTCTCTGAATAATTTGGATGGAAGAAATGCAAGCCTGTCAAGGGGGGCGCCGGCAATTCAGGATTATTACAGGATTTTGGTCAAAAAACAGGATTATGATTACGCAAAGCACCTTATCGGCATTTCCGGTTGATTCTGTAACAAGGTTGGGTTCCTCCCCCGCCGAAGGCGGGGGAGGAACCTGTTTTATTTCGCAAACTGAAATGGAATTGCTGTAACTTCAGTTGAGGCGGCCGGAATTTCCGGCCGCCTCTGTTCATATTGTTTGGTCCCCGAAAATATGATAGAATACAATCGGTTTCAAATGGGAAGATATTTTCAAAGGGTGTTGTGAATGAATTATGACGATCTGATTACGCTTACCGCCGACGTGGGCTGCCTTCTGCTGGCAAACGGCGCCGAAATTTACCGTGTGGAGGAATCCATGCAGCGTATTTTCCGCGCTTACGGGGTCAATACGGGTGAAATTTTTGCCATCCCCACCTGTATCAATGTGACCATCACCACGCCGGCGGGCAAGCCGGTTACCCTGATCCGGCGTATCCCCGTGCGGGGAACCAATCTTGACAAGGTGGAAAGGGGAAACGACCTTTGCCGCCGGATCTGCCGCGACCGCCCGGATTTTCAAGCGGTGCGCCGCGAACTGGATCAGATCGAGCGCCGCCCGGTTTACGGGCTGCTGTTTCAGGTTCTCGCGTTTGCGATGGTTGCGTTTTTCTTTACGCTGTTTTACGGCGGGGATTTTACCGACGCGTATTGGGCTATGCTCTGCGGCGCGGCCATTAAAATCGTGTGTCATCATATGAACCGTTTTCACGCCAACCCCTTTTTCGTGAATATCGTCGCCAGCTTTGCGGCCGCGGCGCTCGCGATGATAGCGGCGCAGTTCAATTTCGCGCTGGATACGGATAAGGTCATCATCGGCGCGCTGATGAACCTTGTCCCCGGAATCGCCATTACCAGCTTTATGCGCGACCTGATTGCCGGGGACCTGATGGCGGGGCTGATCCGCTTTACGGAAAGCATGCTGGTCGCCACCGCGATCGCCATCGGGGCGGGCATTGCGCTCACGATAACGCGCATGATATGGGGGGTATAGCATCATGAATTTTTTACCGTGCCTTTGGGCGTTCTGCGCCTGCGTTCCCTTCGGGGCCGTGATGAACCTTCGTGGAAAAACCTTGATTTTTGCGTCGGTCGGCGGCGGGATCGGCTGGGTTTTCTATCTGCTGAGCAGTCCTGTCCAAAACGATATCATGCAGTATTTTATCGCGACGATCGCGATTTCCGTCTACGCCGAAATGATGGCGAGGATTCTCAAAATGCCGGTGACGGGTTTTCTGCTCGTCGCGCTTCTTCCCATGGTGCCGGGGGGCGGCATTTATTATACCATGGAATACTGCGTCATCGGAAACAACTCCATGTTTATTGAAACCGGGCTGCACACGCTGGGCATTGCCGGTGCGCTGGCAATGGGAATCCTGCTGGTTTCCTCCATTGTCAGGCTGTGGACGACGGTGGTAACACAAAAATAAAAGGGTTTAAAATGCGGCGCGGCGGGATGCTGATCCATTCATCCCGCCGCGCCCGGTTTTCTTATTTTAATGGAGCGTCAGCAGATCATAATCATACTGCGTTTCCGTATCAAATCCGCTTGTTATGTACAGCTGATAGGCAGCGCGGTTGGTGCTGGCGACCTCCAGCGTAATCTTTCCGTCCCGCGGTATCAGCCGTTCCAGCAGCAGGCTCAGCGTTTCGCGCCCGTAGCCTTTGCCCTGGTATTTCGGTACGATGCCGAGTCCGAAAATGGAACGGTTTCCGTTTTCCGTGCTGACGTTGCACATTCCGATCGGTTCGTTTCCCAAAAAAGCGGAATAAACGTTCATTGCGGGGGACTGCAGCGCTTTTTTCATAATGGACACGGATTCTTCCAGACTGTCGCCAAACAGCTCGGAATCCAGCGCGGCCAACCGGGGGATATCCGCCTCGCAGGGAGTTTCCAGCCGGAGGGTACCGGCCGGTTTGCGGAACTTGGCGCGGTCAAACGCCAGTAAATATTCCGAATGGGAAGGAACGGCCGCAAGCGTTTCCAATACGCGTTTTGCGTCCGCGCCGCGGGGCTCGTGTACGAAAAGCACCCGGTGGATTCCCTGTTTGGCAAGTGTTTGCGCGGCTTTTTGGAACAGCAGAGTGAAAGCGCCCCTTTGCCGGAATTTGGGCAGCGTGTACGCCGAAACCTCCGCTTCCCCCTCCAATATCATAAAGAGGGACAGGAAAGCAATGAGCCGGTCTCCCTCGTACGACAGATAAAAGCAGTCGGCGCGGGGGTCAAGATTGAGCTCACCGGACAGGAATACGGCGCGTTTCAGCCCCTCGTGCTCCTGACAGATTGTTTCCAGCTCCCGTACTTGCCGCACTTGTTCTTCGGTCAGCAGGTTGGTTTGCAGTATGTTCTCGATCTCTATCACACCTTTTGTTGTTTTTTATTCAAACCGCTCCCGTATCGCGCCGGTGATGATTTCCAGCGTCTGGATGCGTCCGTATTTTTTATCCTGGGATTCAATGATGTGCCAGGGGGCGAACGGGGTCGAGGTGTACCGCAGCATGTCGTTGACGGCGGTTTCATACTCTTCCCATTTGGAGCGGTTGCGCCAGTCCTCGTCCGTGATTTTCCACTGCTTGGACGGCGTGTCCTGCCGATCCTGAAAGCGTTTCAGCTGTTCGTCTTTGTCGATTTGCAGCCAGAATTTGACGATCACCGCGCCCCAGTCGTGAAGCTGGTCCTCAAACTCGTTGATTTCACGGTACGCCCTTTGCCAGTCCTCCGCCGTACAGAAGCCTTCGATCCGTTCCACCATGACGCGCCCGTACCAGGAACGGTCGAACACCGCGATGTGTCCGTCCTTGGGCAGGTTTTTCCAGAAACGCCACAGGTAGTGGCGGGCGGCCTCCTCCCGGCTCGGCGCCGCGATGGGGACCACCTCGTAGCCTCTCGGGTCGAGCGCCTGCGCAAGGCGGCGGATATTCCCGCCCTTTCCGGCGGCGTCCCATCCCTCGTAGACGATGACGACGGGTACTTTCTTCCGGTACAGCTTTCCGTGCAGCGCGCTCAGCTCGTCCTGAAGCCCGCGCAGGCGGGGCTTGTACCTTTTTTCATCCAGCGTTTTGTCGAGGGGGATTTCCGCGAGCTTCGGCATCGGCAGCAGCGGAAAATTTCCCGGATCGACGGCCGGATTTTCGTTGGAAACGGCCGGCGCGGCTTTTGACTGGGGCTTCAGGGCGGCGTTGATGCAGTCGACGACGACGGTGCGGAAAATCTCCAGCTCCGCGGCGGTTTTATCCGTACAGGGGACGACGTGCCACGGCGCGTTTTCCGTGGAGGTGTATTCCAGCATCTCGTCGAACACCTGATAATAATCCTCGTACCGGCGGTTGCGTTTCCAGTCGGTCTCCGTCACACGCCATGCCGTGTTTTTGGAGCTTTCCAGCTGTTCAAACCGTTTCTTCTGCTCCTTTTTACCGATGTGCAGAAAAAATTTAATGATCAGATATCCGCTGTCCGTCAGCTGGCGCTCAAAGGTCTTGATATCGTCCATACGGCGCAGGTTTTCCGCGTCGCTGACGCCGTCCTCCAGCTTCGCGACCGAAACGTCCCGGTACCAGCTTCGGTCGAGCACGGAAATTTTGCCCTGTTCGGGGATCGTCAGCCAGTGCCGCCACAAAAGCGGTTCCCGCTTTTCCCGTTCCGACGGCTCCGTAACGGAATGCACCTTGAACCCGCGAGGGTCGAAATTCAGAATCAGGCTGGAAATCAGGCTGCCTTTTCCGGCCGCGCCCCAGCCCTCGAAAAGAATGATGACCGGCAGCTTGTTCTGCTTGATCGGCTGCTGCAGGGCGGCCAGCGCCGCTTTCAGCTCCTTTGCGCGCTGCTTGCCGTCTTTTTCGGATATTTCCGTTTTCTTGTCTGCTTTTTCCAGCATAGGGACACCTCCTGCCTTTATACTGATTATATACTAAAATTCATCAAAAACAAATATAACTTTGACGAAATTACCGATAAACGCCCGCCGGGAAAGTGCCCGGTTGCCCTTCACTATTGAGTGCGTATGTGGTATAATAACCGCAAAGCGGCTATGATAACCGGCTTTGCCAATTTATCATATACCCACAACGGCGCGTTGCGCCTGTGATATAAACGGATATTATGGGTTGCCCCGGCAATGGCGCGGTATACGCCGGCGGCACGAAAACCGGCGGAACAGGGGGCGGAAAGCATGATCATACTCGGAATAGACCCCGGATACGCCATTGTGGGCTACGGAGTCATCCGCGCGGACTGCGGCAGGTTCCAGCCGCTGGAGCACGGCGCGGTCGTCACGAAGGCGGGAGAGGATTTCAACCGCCGTCTGGAAATCATTTACGATTCGCTGGAAAAGGTAATCGATCATTGGAGGCCCGAAGCCGTAGCCATAGAAAAGCTGTATTTTCAGAACAATCAGAAAACGGCCATCGGCGTGGCGGAGGCCAGGGGCGTCATCCTTCTTGCGGCACAGAAGGCGAAGATCGAGGTTTTTGAGTATACGCCGCTGCAGGTAAAAATGGCGGTCACCGGCTACGGGCAGGCGATGAAGCCGCAGGTGATGGAGATGACCAGACGGCTGCTCTGCCTGAAAGAGGTGCCGAAGCCGGACGATACCGCGGACGCGCTTGCCATGGCGATCTGCCACGGGCAGGCGGCGGGTTCCGTTTTCCGCCGGCGGATGCTGACCCGTTCGGACTGTTTCAAATAAAGGAAAAACAGGAGCAGGAAAATGTTCTACAGTTTAAAGGGAAAGTTAATCCATATGGAGCCGGGGCTTGCGGTGGTGGAGTGCGGCGGGGTCGGCTTCAAGTGCCTGACGACGCTCAGCACCCAGCGCACGCTGCCCGCCCTTGGGGAGCAGGCCACGCTGTACACGCACCTGAACGTGCGCGAGGACGCGCTGGACCTTTTCGGCTTTGCGACTTTGGGCGAGCTGAACTGCTTTAAAATGCTCACGGGCGTCAGCGGAGTCGGCCCGAAGGCCGGCCTCGCGATTCTTTCCGAGCTTGCCCCGGAACAGGTCGCCATGGCGGTCGCCACCGGGGACAGCAAGGCCCTTACCCGCGCGAGCGGGGTGGGCGCGAAGCTCGCGCAGCGCATTACGCTGGAGCTGAAAGACAAGGTAAAGGGAATGCAGACCGGCAGTGCGGCGTTTATCCCCGCGGGAATCGTTTCCGCTTCGTCCAACGCGGCCGCGGCGGTCAACGCGCTCACAGTGCTCGGCTATTCGCCCACGGACGCCGCGGCGGTGGTCGGGCGCTTTGACAGCGCCCTGCCGGCGGAGGAGCTCATCCGCCAGTCGCTGAAGGCGATGGGCGGCGGAATGAAATAAAAATAAGTGAATAAATAAGGGAATCCCCGAAATGCAGAAGGAGGGAGAACCGGAAGTTGAATTACGAAGACAATACAAACGACTATGATTTTGAAAACCGTATGGTGGCGCCGGAGTATGCCCCGGAGGATGCCGAAGTGGAAAATCCGCTCCGGCCGAAGGTGCTTTCGGAATATATTGGACAGGATAAGGTAAAAGAGAATCTTTCCGTCTTTATTGAAGCGGCAAAGCAGCGCAAGGAGTCGCTGGACCATGTTTTGCTCTACGGCCCGCCGGGGCTCGGCAAGACGACGCTCGCCGGAATCATCGCGAACGAGCTGAATGTCAATCTGCGCATCACGTCCGGCCCCGCGATCGAAAAGCCGGGCGATCTGGCGGCGCTTCTGACCAACCTGAACCCGGGCGACGTTTTGTTCATCGACGAGGTGCACCGCCTTTCCCGCAGTGTCGAGGAAATCCTGTACCCCGCCATGGAGGACTACGCGCTGGATATTATCACGGGCAAGGGCCAGATGGCGGCCTCCTATCATCTGCCGCTGCCGAAATTCACGCTGGTCGGGGCGACCACCCGCGCCGGTCAGCTTTCCGCGCCTCTGCGCGACCGGTTCGGCGTCGTACTCCGGCTGGAGATGTATTCCCCGCAGGAGCTCGCCCGGATTGTGACCCGCAGCGCGAAAATACTGGAAATCCCGATCGAGGCGGACGGCGCGCTGGAAATCGCCTCGCGCTCGCGCGGCACGCCGCGAATCGCCAACCGCCTTTTAAAGCGTGTGCGCGATTTCGCGCAGATCATCAGCGACGGCGTCATCACCTACCATTCGGCGAAGGTCGGCCTTGACCGGCTGGAAATCGACGAAATCGGGCTGGACGCGAACGACCGGCGGATGCTGAGCACGCTGATCCGCTTTTACAACGGCGGGCCGGTCGGGCTGGAAACGCTTGCCGCCGCTATCGGCGAGGAAGCCGTGACCATTGAGGATATCTACGAACCCTATCTGATGCAGATCGGCTTTTTAAGCCGCACCCCCCGCGGGCGCTGCGCCACTCACGCGGCATACCTGCACCTTGGCCTGACCCCGCCGGGGCAGGAAGACAGTCAGCAGAAACTGTTCTGAAATCAACAATAAAACATATTAGGAGTTGCTTATCATGGGAAGACTTTTTGGTACGGACGGTGTCAGAGGAATCGCGAACAGCGAGCTGACCTGTGAAATGGCTATGAATATCGGCCGCGCCGCGGCTATGGTGCTGACGGACGGCAACCACAGGCATCCGAAAATCCTGATCGGAAAGGACACCCGCCTTTCCTCCGATATGCTGGAAAGCGCTCTGACGGCGGGCCTTTGCTCCGTCGGGGCCAACGTGGTGCAGCTCGGCGTCATTCCGACCCCGGCGGTCGCGTTTCTGGTCGGAAAATACAAGGCGGACGCGGGCGTGATGCTGACCGCCAGCCACAACCCCTGTGAATTCAACGGAATCAAAATTTTCAGCGGCGACGGCTACAAGCTGCCGGACGCGCTGGAGGAGCAGATCGAGGCGATCGTGCTCGACCACGCGCAGAAGCCGGACTGCCCGGTCGGCGGAAATGTGGGGAGCGTTTCCCGCGCGGAAAACGCGGCGCGCGACTACATTGACCATATCAAGAGTACGGTTCCCTTTTCGCTCGACGGTATGCGCATCGGCATCGACTGCGCGAACGGAGCGGCAAGCCGCACGGCGGAAAGACTGTTTACCGAGCTGGGCGCGGAATGCCACATGCTGGCGGACCGTCCGAACGGGGTCAATGTCAATGAGAACTGCGGCTCCACCCATATGGAGAGCCTGATGTCCTTCGTCAAGGAAAACCGTCTTGACGCCGGCGTTGCCTTTGACGGCGACGCGGACCGCTGCCTTGCGGTTGACGACAAGGGACAGCTGGTGGACGGCGATTTCCTGATGGCGATCTGCGCCGCGGATCTGAAGAGCCGCGGAAAGCTCGGCAAAAACACCGTGGTCGGAACCATTATGACCAACATGGGCTTTAACCGTTTCTGTGACGACAACGGCATCAAGTTCGCCGCCACCAAAGTCGGCGACCGCTATGTGCTGGAAGAAATGCTGCTGGAGGGCTATAACTTCGGCGGCGAGCAGAGCGGGCACATTATTTTCCTCGACTTTGCCACCACCGGCGACGGAGAAATGACGGCCGCGCAGCTGCTGAGCATTGTCCACCGCAGAGGGGCGAAGCTTTCCAGCCTTGCCACCCTGATGACGCGCTATCCGCAGATCATCGTCAATGTGGAGGTCAGCGTGGAAGGCAAGCTGCGTTTCTACACCGACGACAAGGTAAAGGACGCCGTCGAAAAGGCGAAGCAGAAGCTGGGCGGCAGCGGGCGCATCATTGTCCGGCCTTCCGGCACGGAGCCGCTGCTCCGCGTTATGATCGAGGGAGAGGACCCCGAATATATCAGCGTGCTGGCCAACTCCGTGGCCGATACCGTGCGCGACAGGCTGGCGTAAGAGCCGGATCAACCGGCTTCACATCAAATAAAGGAATTCATTTCAGCAGTTTCCTCCGGGCGCTAAACGGAGTGACCGGACGGGGAATGCTGTAAGAAGATATAGAGTAGGGAATAAATTGAGAACTGCAAACTGGAAGGATTACGAACTGCTGGATACGTCCGCGGGGGAAAGGCTGGAGCGCTGGGGCGATATCGTCCTCATCCGGCCAGACCCGCAGATCATCTGGAATACGCCGAAGAAGCATCCTTTGTGGAAATCGGCCCACGCGCGCTATCTGCGTTCCTCCGCCGGAGGCGGAAACTGGCAGGAGCTGAAAAAAGTGCCGCCCATGTGGAAAATCAACTATGGGGAACTGACCTTTCAGCTGAAAACCATGGGCTTCAAGCACACGGGCATTTTTCCGGAACAGGCCGTGAACTGGGACTTCGCAATGGAAAAAATCACGGAGGCGGGCCGGCCGCTGAAGGTGCTGAACCTGTTCGGCTATACCGGCGCGGCGACGCTGGCCTGCCTGAAAGCGGGCGCGCAGGTCTGCCATGTGGACGCGTCGAAGGGCATGGTCGCCTGGGCGAAGGAAAACGCCGCCGCGTCCGGCCTGGAATCCAGACCGGTCCGCTGGCTGGTGGACGACTGCGTGAAATTTGTGCAGCGGGAACAGCGCCGGGGCAACGCCTACGACGGCATTATTATGGACCCCCCATCCTACGGGCGCGGTCCGGGCGGCGAGGTGTGGAAGCTGGAGGAACAGCTTTATCCGCTGGTGGAAATGTGCGTGCCGATTCTTTCGGAGCATCCGCTGTTCTTTATCCTGAACTCCTATACGACGGGGCTGTCCCCGGCGGTAATGGAATATCTTCTGGGCGTGCTGATTCAGAAAAAATTCGGCGGCCGCGTTTCTTCCGACGAAATCGGACTGCCGGTGACCGGGAGCGGGCTGGTGCTGCCCTGCGGCAGCACCGCGATATGGGAAAGTAAATGAACGATAAACAGGTAGGTACAAAAATGGATTATATCAAAGCGGACGACATCTCCTTCAGCTATGACGAGCCGGAAATCGAAGAACAGCACGAGGTTCTGAAGGGCGTGTCGCTCGGTATCCGCAAAGGCGAATTTGTAGCCCTTCTGGGCCATAACGGTTCCGGAAAATCCACGATCGCCAAAACCTTCAACGCCATGCTGCTGCCCAGCGGCGGCAAGGTGTATGTGGACAGTATGGATACGATGGACGAGAGCGTGCTCTATGAAATCCGCCGCCGCGTCGGCCTGGTGCTGCAAAACCCGGACAACCAGCTTGTCGCGAGTATTGTTGAGGAGGACGTGGCGTTCGGCCCGGAAAACCTGGGCGTGCCGCCCGCTGAAATCCGCAAACGGGTGGACGACGCGCTGAAGGCGGTGGAAATGTACGATTACCGGCTGAACGCGCCGTACAAGCTTTCCGGCGGGCAGAAGCAGCGCATCGCCATTGCGGGCATCATCGCCATGCAGCCGGACTGCATCGTGCTGGACGAGCCCACCGCGATGCTCGACCCCCGCGGGCGTACCGAGGTTCTCAATACCATCCATAAGCTGAATGAGGAAAAAGGGATCACCATCGTCCTGATTACGCATTATATGGACGAGGCCGTACAGGCCGACCGTGTGATCGTCATGGACAGCGGCAACATTCTGACCGAAGGGACTCCGCAGCAGGTTTTTTCCCAGGTGGAGCTGCTCAAGAAGCATCAGCTGGACGTGCCGCAGGCCACCGAACTGATTTATCGTCTGAAAGCGGGCGGGTTTGACCTGCCGGACTGCGCGCTGACCATTGAGGAATGTGTCGCGGCGCTTGAGCCGCTTTTAAATAAAGCATCTTTAGGAGAAACGTATGCCGATCATTGAGACAAAGAATCTGACCTATACCTACGGGGAGGGAACCCCGTTTCGCAAGACGGCGGTGGACGACGCGAACATCTCCATCGAGCCCGGCGAATTTATCGGGGTCATCGGGCACACCGGCTCCGGGAAGTCCACCTTTATCCAGCAGCTCAACGGCCTGCTGCGCCCCACCTCCGGCACCGTGCTGCTCAACGGGAAGGACATCTGGGCGGAGCCGAAAAAAATCCGTTCCGTGCGCTTTCAGGTCGGCATGGTCTTTCAGTATCCGGAGCATCAGCTTTTTGAGGAAACCGTCTTAAAGGATATTGCGTTCGGCCCGGGCAACATGGGGCTCGATAAGGATGAAATCCTCAAGCGCGCGCGCTGGGCCGCGGATTTTGTGGGCCTGAGCGGGGAACTGCTTGAAAAAAGCCCGTTTGAGCTTTCGGGCGGGGAAAAACGGCGCGCCGCCATCGCGGGCGTCATTGCCATGGACCCGGAGGTGCTGATTCTGGACGAGCCCACGGCGGGGCTTGATCCCCGCGGGCGCGACGTGCTTTTAAGCCAGATCGTCAGCTACCACGAGGTCAGGCACAACACGATCCTGCTGGTTTCCCACAGCATGGAGGACATCGCCCGCACTGCGGACCGTGTTCTGGTGATGAATTCCGGCAAGGTCGCCATGTTCGATAAAACGGAGAACGTGTTCGCGCACGACGCGGAGCTGGAAACAATGGGTCTGCGCGTGCCGCAGATCACGAAAATCATGGCTGTTTTAAAAGCAAAGGGCTATCCTGTTACCACCGTCCTGACGATTGAACAGGCGCTGCGGCAGCTGATGCCGCTCTTGGAAAGGGGGAGCAGGAAGCATGGTTAGAGATATTACGCTCGGGCAGTATTTTCCCGGAAAGTCCTTTATTCACCGCCTTGACCCGCGCGTGAAGATCGTCATTACCTTCGTCTATATCGTTTTTATTTTCGTAGCCTCCAATTTTGAGGGCCTGCTCACCATGTCGGCGCTGATTCTGGGGGTGCTGCTCCTGTCGGGCGTTCCGCTGAAACAGTATTTTAAAAGCCTGAAGGCCATTTTGTTTGTGGTGATCTTCACTTCCGTGCTGAACCTGTTTTACGGCGGCGGCCGGGTCCTGTGGAGCTGGGGCTTTGTTCAGATTACTTCCGGCGGCGTATCCAATGCCGTCTTTATTACCATCCGCATTGTCAGCCTGATTCTTTTCAGCTCCGTTCTGACCTTCACCACGTCCCCCACGGAGCTGACCGACGCGCTGGAGCGGATTATGAAGCCTTTGAAGCTGTTCCACGTCAAGGTGCATGAGATCGCCATGATGATGACGATCGCGCTCCGGTTTGTGCCGACGCTTCTGGAAGAGACCGATAAAATCATGAGCGCGCAGAAGGCGCGCGGTGCCGATATGGAAAGCGGCGGCCTGATGCAGAGAATCCGGTCGCTGATTCCCGTGCTGATTCCGCTGTTTGTCTCCTCCTTCCGGCGGGCCTACGACCTGGCCATGGCGATGGAGTGCCGCTGCTACCACGGCGGGGAAGGCCGCACGAAAATGAAGGTGCTGCATGTGTCCGGACTGGACGCGGTCGCGGCCGCGCTGACGCTCGTCGTCTGCGCGGCGGTGATTTTCTGCGGAATCTATTTTCCGGCGTCCCTGCACTGAGAAAGAAAACGACGGCATGGAGAAAGGAGCGGCACGATGAGAAATCTTCTGCTGACCATTTGTTACGACGGTTCTCATTACCACGGCTGGCAGATCCAGAAGAACGCCGTTTCCGTACAGCAGGTTTTTCAGGAAGCGCTTTTCCGGGTGATTGGGGAAAGGCCGGACATCAAGGGCTGCAGCCGCACCGATTCGTTTGTACACGCCCGTCAATACTGCGTCAGCCTGAAGACGGAGCATGCCATTCCCTGCGAGCGTCTGGTCGGCGCGCTGAACCATTTTCTGCCGGAGGACATGGCGGTGCTGGGCTGCCGGGAGGCATCCCCGGATTTTCATGCGCGCTATTCCTGCAAGGGCAAGGAATATATCTATCAGATCTGGAACCATCCGGTCCGGAACCCCTTTCTGAACCGCCGCGCGCTGCACTACTGGTACAGCTTGGATGAAAAGCGCCTGAACGAAGCCGCCGCTTTTTTTGTGGGAACGCATGACTTCACGTCGTTCTGCACAATGGATGCGCGCGAACGGGGCAATATGACGCGTACCGTCACCAAAGCGGAGGTGAAAAGAGAGGGCGACCTCGTCACCTTTACCGTGGCGGCGGACGGTTTTTTATATAATATGGTACGGATTATGGTCGGTACGCTTCTGCGTGTGGCGCAGGGCAAGCTGGAGCCGCGGGATGTGGAACGGATCCTTGAAGAGAAAAACCGCAACGCGGCCGGGCCCACCGCGCCGCCTTACGGACTGTTTTTAAACCGTGTTTTTTATGAGGATGTGAAATAACATGAGCGACAGGGGGCAGCGGTTCGACACAACCGAAATAGACACAGCCAAATACCAGCAAAGGATGGAAAAGCGCAGGAAAAAGCGCCGTGAACGGCGGGAAAGCCGCGTCCCGCGCTGGGTGTATAAAATTATTCTGATCCTGATTCTTTGCGTGTTTTCCATGCTGATCTGGTTCAACCGCTATAATCTGACCCCGTCAAACGTGCTGGAATGGGTGCAGAACAGCGTGGTCGGCATGGGAATCGGCGACGGCTTCCCCTCCAGAATTGTGGGAAATTCCGTTTCAAAGGGCAACTTCCAGTCGATGAATAAAGAGGCGGTCGTCGTCAGCGATACCGCGCTGACGGTGCTGAACTCCACGGCAAAGGCCGTCGTCAGCCGTCAGCACAGCTTTCCCCGGCCTGTTATGAAGGTCGGCGGCAGCCGGATTCTGATCTATAACCTCGGGGGAAAGGGCTATCGGGTGGAGAGCCAGAGCAAAACGCTCGTGAAAGAGGACGGGCAGCAGAACATCCTCGCCGGGGCGCTGGCGGTAAACGGCCGTTACGCGCTGATTACGCAGGCGGACGGCTACTTAGGGTGCCTTACGGCCTACGCCGCCGACGGCAAGGTCCTGTTCCACTACTGGTTTTCCGATTACTATCCCACCGCCGTCGCGCTGAGCGCGGACGGCACAAAAGCGGCCGTCGCCGCGGTGAGCGCGAAGGACGGGGCGATGACCTCCGCCGTATACCTGCTCGATTTCAGCAACAGCAAGCCGGTGGAGCCGGCCGCGGTTTATGCCGAAAATATGATGCTGGATATTTCCTACAGCGGCAACGGCACGGTGACGGCGGTCGGGGACCGTCTGACCGCGGTGATCGGCGCCGGCGGAAAAACAAAAACAAATTATGATTATCAGGGACTGCATCTGTCAGCATATAGTATGGATAGCGGAAAGACCGCTTTGGGGCTGACGCCTTACGGAAGCGCCGGAAACGGCAAGCTGGTTGTGCTGGACGACACCGGCAGCGCCGCGGCCTCCGTTCCGCTTGCGCAGCCGGTCGAATCCCTTTCGCTTTACGCGGATGCAATGGCCGTCCTTTCACAGGGGCAGGTACGCTTTTATTCCGCGGCGGCGGGTACTCTGACCGGAACCTGCGACGCGGGGAGCGACGCCAGGGCGATTGCCCTTCATGACGAGACCTCCGCCTATATTCTGGGTGTTTCGGAGATTCGTCTGGCTAACAGCAAATGAGTCCCCTTGTAGTTGACGGCATTTTGTGTTATATTAAATTTCATATGAAAAACCATATGGGTCAGGGAGGCAGAAATTGGGCACAATATTGGATGTGACTTTTTGCGTAATAGCCTTGTGTTTTGTGATTTCAGGCTTTAAAATAGGGTTTGTCCGGTCGCTGGTGGGATTGGTTGGTTCCGTTTTTGCCATTGCCGCCGCGATTGTGCTGTCCAATTACCTGACGGGCGCAATCTGCCTTTCTCTTGCCAAGCTGAGCCCGGTGACGGTGTTTGGCCGCGCGGCCGTTAAGGTCCTGTCGATCCTGGTACTTTTTGTGATTCTTCAGCTTTTGGTTCAAATGGTTTCCCGCGCGCTGGACGCCGTTTTCAGCCTGCCGCTCCTGCACGGGGTCAACTCCCTGCTTGGCGGCGTATTCGGGCTGGTCAAGGGCGCGGTGGCCGTGGTGGTTCTCTGTGCCGTTCTGCAGCTTTCCCTTCCGTTCCTTACGGCAAAATTCCCGCAGATTAACGAGAAGGAAATCACACAGTCCAATATTTACAAGTATGTATATATTCATAATCCGGTATATTTACTGTACCAGGCGGAAATTTAGAACGAGGTAACTATGAATGAAAAATAGGAATAAGAATATTAATATACCAAACGGGCTGTCGGTTTTGCGCATCATTTTGATCGCTCCGTTCGTTTATTATTTTATGCACAATGAACTGCTGCAGGCGGCGGTGGTGCTGATTGTTTCCGGTCTTACCGACATGTTCGACGGAATCATCGCGCGCAAATTCAACCAGTCCACGGAGCTGGGGCAGATGCTTGACCCTCTGTCCGACAAGATGACGCAGGGCGCGGTCGCGATTTGCCTCGCCATTGAAGAGCCGGTTCTGATTCCGCTTCTGGGAATCTTCGTTCTGAAGGAAGCCGTCATGGTGATTGCCGCCTGTTTCTTAATTAAGAAGAACAAAAGGCCCGGCGGTTCCAAATGGTACGGTAAGGTTGCGACCACCCTGTTTTATGTCTCCTTTGCCGTGATTGTGGTGATGAGGGGAATCTGGAAAATTCAGGATCTGACCGTGACGATTATTCTGCTTTCCATTACCGCCGCGTTTATGATCTATGCTTTTGTCCAATATTTTAAAATATATCTTTCCATCCTGCACTCCAACGATCCGAAGGATACCATGAACCTGGATGAGCTGATGGATAAGAAATCAACCAGAAAATGATTTCGAAAACAACCTGATGATGGTATATATTTATTTTTGAAAGAGAAGAAGTGATGGATGCCTATGATGTGTTCGAGATGCCATAAAAGACCGGCGGTTGTGTTTATCTCGCCGACGGTAAATTCCAAAGAAAGCCAGGGCCTCTGCCTTGTCTGTGCAAAGGAGCTCGGCATAAAGCCGGTCAATGATCTGATGGAGAAAATGGGGATCACCGAGGAACAGATGGAGGCAATGGAGTCGGAACTGAATGAATTGATGGCCGCCAATGCGGATGGCACGGAAGAGGAGGACAGCGGTGACGACGGTTTTGTGCCGGGCGGGGCCGCGACTTTTCCTTTTCTTCAGAATATTTTCTCCGGCAGTGAAAGCACCCCGGAAAAGATTCAGAATAACGAACCGGTTAAAAAGGACAGACGGGAAAAAAGAAAGACCAAACGCAAGCATCTGGACGCCTATTGCACCAATCTGACCGCAAAGGCACAGGCGGGTGAGATCGACAACATCGTCGGCCGCGACAAGGAAATTTCCCGTGTGATCCAGATCCTGAGCCGCCGCACGAAGAACAATCCCTGCCTGATCGGGGAACCGGGCGTCGGAAAAACCGCCGTGGCGGAGGGGCTTGCCCTGCGTATCGCGAAGGGGACCGTCCCCGCAAGGCTGATGAGAAAAGAAATTCATCTGCTGGATTTAACGGCTTTAGTTGCCGGGACCCAGTTCCGCGGCCAGTTTGAAAGCCGCATCAAGGGCCTTGTGGACGAGGTGAAGGCGGAAGGGAATATCATACTGTTTATCGACGAGGTGCACAACCTTGTCGGCACAGGCGACGCGGAGGGTTCCATGAACGCCGCCAATATCCTGAAGCCGGCGCTCTCAAGAGGCGAAATACAGGTAATCGGCGCGACGACGTTTGTGGAATACCGCAAGTACATTGAAAAGGACGCCGCCCTGGAAAGGCGTTTCCAGCCCGTTACCATAGCGGAACCTTCCGTAGAGGAGACCGTAGACGTGCTGATGGGCATCAAATCCTATTATGAGACGTATCATCGGGTCCGGGTGCCGGAGCAGATTGTACGCAAGGCCGCGGTCCTTTCCGAACGGTATATCAACGACCGTTTTCTGCCGGATAAGGCGATCGATCTTATGGACGAGGCATGCGCCTGTGCCGCGCTGAGAAATATTCCCATGGCGGATTATGATTCAGCCAACTTTGAGCTGGAAAAGCTAAAGGAGCGTGAGGAAGAGCTTACGGCGGACGACGTTCAGCCGGATTATGAAAAGCTGGCTGAGGTGCGCACCGAGATTTCCAGGCTGGAAGACAAAACGAGGCAGCTGGCCCCCCTGGCGCTGGGAGCCGAGGTAGAGGAAAAAGACATCGCGCGCGTGATCGAGCTCTGGACCGGTATCCCAGCGAGCAGGATTCAGGAAAACGAGCTGAAAAAGCTGGCGGATATCGAGGGCATTTTAAATTCGAAGGTTATCGGGCAGCAGGAAGCGGTAAAAGCTGTTTCGGCGGCGATCCGCCGCAGCAGGGTGCAGATCAGCCCCCGCCGCAGGCCTGCGTCTTTTATCTTTGTGGGTCCCACCGGCGTGGGAAAGACCGAGCTGGTCAAGGTGCTGTCAAAGGAGCTGTTTGACACGCCGGAGACGCTGATACGGCTCGATATGTCCGAATTTATGGAGAAGCATTCGGTGTCCCGCATTATCGGCTCTCCGCCGGGTTACGTCGGCTACGACGAGGCCGGTCAGGTCACGGAGAAGGTCCGCCGCCGTCCGTACTCGGTTCTGCTGTTTGATGAAATTGAAAAGGCGCATCCCGACGTGATGAACATCCTTCTGCAGATTCTGGACGAAGGCCGCATTACCGACGCGCACGGCCGCACCGTCAACTTCGAAAATACCGTCCTCGTCATGACTTCCAACGCGGGCAGCGAAAAGAAGGAAGGTGCGCTGGGATTTGCAAAGAGTGCCTCCGACGTCACCCGGGAAAAGGCGATGAAGGCCCTCTCGGACTTTCTGCGCCCGGAATTTTTGAGCAGGGTGGATGAGATCATCGTGTTCCGTTCGCTCAGTGTGGACGATTTTGAGGCCATTTCTCACCTGATGCTGAACGAGTATGTCGATTCCCTGAAGGAGCGCGGTATCCGGCTGGTTTATGACGATAAGGCCACCCATTATCTTGCGCAGCACGCCTTTGGCGGCAAGAGCGGCGCAAGAGACCTGAGAAATCTGATCCGCCGTCAGGTGGAGGATAAGATTGCTTCGCTGATCGTGGAGAATTATGGCGATACGATCACCGGCATTGCCGTAACGGCGGACGAAAAAGATGGGATTATCCTGAATGTTTTGAAATAAATATTAAAAATTTGGAGGAACGGTCAATAACGTGTTGACATTTGCCACTGAACTATGCTACAATAATAGCCGTCGCTAAAATGCGAGTGTAGTTCAGTGGTAGAACTCCAGCCTTCCAAGCTGGTCGTGTGGGTTCGATTCCCATCACTCGCTCCATGGGTATAAGCGCCAATAGCTCAGCTGGATAGAGCAACTGCCTTCTAAGCAGTAGGTCAGGGGTTCGAGTCCCTTTTGGCGCGCCATATATGGTGGATGTAGCTTAGCTGGTTAAAGCGCCAGTTTGTGGCACTGGAGACCGTGGGTTCGAATCCCATCTTCCACCCCATTTAAAAATTGGCGCGGGGCATAGCTGAGTTGTTCCGCGCTTCATATTGGGCTGTAGCCAAGGGGTAAGGCAACGGACTTTGACTCCGTCATTCCGTAGGTTCAAATCCTGCCAGCCCAGCCAATAGGGCCTGTCTGCGGGCGTTGTACGCGGACAGGCATTTGTTATTGACATTAGCTTCCAAAGCTGATATAATATATAAGCTGTTTATGAATCATTAGCTCAGTCGGTAGAGCACTTGACTTTTAATCAAGGTGTCCGGGGTTCGAATCCCCGATGGTTCACCAAAAATAAACCCGCATGGTTACTGAGAAAATCAGACACCATGCGGGTTTTCTTCGCTTTTATGCATGTTTCAACATTAGAATACAATCTAATTAAATATAGGATAATAGATTTCAATCAAATTCAGCCGTGGACACTGAAAGGACAGTGGACAAAAAATGGACATGAATTCAGGCCGTTGTTTCATTGCTGGATTCCAAACTGCTCCGATTTAAAATCTTTCTTGTTTCTTCCAGAGCAGACGGGGAGAGGTCGGCATAGTCTAATGTCATTTTGGCTGTTGCGTGTCCCATGAGATATTGAACAGTTCTAATATCTATTCCTGCTGCAATACAGTTGGTGGAATAAGTATGGCGTAACTGGTGAGAATTGAAATCATGCGCTAAAATGATTTCTCTCTTGATTCCCTTTTTCTTCCGTTTTGCTGAAATTCGTTGACTAACGGTGACTCCATTAATCGCATCAATTAAAATATCCCACAAACGGCGGAACTGTCCAGAGGTCATTATGCCGTTATTACCGGGGAACACATATTTGGAACCAAGAAAAGTATTGCCGTTTATTTCCTTCCATTTTTTTAATTCATCAAGATATCTTTTGGGAATCGGTATCTTGCGAAACCCGGATTTTGATTTAGGCTCTTTGGTATCGTTCTCCGCAAACGAATAGGCGTGATCGATAATTACATTTTGGCTCTCAAAATCGATATTGCCCCTCCATTCTAAAGCAGCCGCTTCTTCTCTCCGCAATCCGCACGATAATTGCATGAGAGCAAACATTCTTATTAATGGAAGCCGTTTGGCTCTTGCCTTATCCATTTTATTGTCTTCTGAAAGCGGCTTGACGTTCCAAATCAATTCTTCTTCGGCTGGCGTAATGGATGTAATATCTTTAACCGGAGCGCTTTTTTCGGGACTCACGTCTTCTGAAATTAGTTGAGCGCAAGCATGATTTTTCTTTGCAAGCTTGCTTACTTGACGAGCCGCAGATATAACAGACTTGATTGTGCGCTTTGAATAACCGTCGATATACATTTTTGAGGTAACTTCTTGCAAATCAATAGGGGATAGCTGGCTAATCTTTCTTCCGTTCAGCGAAGATAAATGGGATATGGCAGCGCGATACATATCCTTTGTAGTCTTTCCCATTTTCGGATAGGACAGTTTAGACCATGCATTCGCCCAATACTCCCAAGTGCTTTTGTCATTCGTTACGACTACGCCCATATTTCTGTCTATGCGGAGTTGTGCAATCTTGTTTTCCATTTCCTCAATACTGTTTGCGTATACAGCTTTAATAATCGGCTTGCCGTTTTCATCATGACCAATAGTGATTCTTTTGCGATACATTCCACTGGAATGTGTCGTTTTTTTCTTTCTCTTTGCCAAAGTTTACCCTCCTTATCCAAACAAATGTTTGTTTGTAAATTATTTTTTTACCGCTTTCCATGTTGAAGATCGGAGAGCGGTTTATTTTATGACATCAATATTAGACATATAAAGCGGGAACTGATGACGCTCAGCCATCATCTTTTTATACTGTTTATCATTCAGAGATTCTAAATAGATATGTTGGTTGTGCTGCTGTTTTTTAGTTAGCAATTTTATGTTCTTAATGGGGATTCCTTCGATATGTTGCTGAATTTCATATTTCAAGCTTTCGAATCGAATTTCGATAACAGACGGGGTGACACCATACTTGTCCGACATATCCCTTTTGAATTGAATGAAGTCTTTCGATTTATTCAGAAAAGGATAAGCTTTTTTGATTTCTGGAAGAATGGAATAATAAGGAACCAATAACTCGGCAGAACCTTCGTTGGCTTCCCACTCGAAGAATCCCGAACTCTCGTTGTAATTATTCTTCACAGCAACACAAGAAAACACGTCTTGTCCAATTCCTCTGTGCTTATATTTGTGGACGATTTCATGTCCACAGTCAAAATTTTGCTCTAATTGGGAACGGGTTGAATTTAGGATAATCAAATCCAATTCGTCACCCAAAATCGAGGAAGCACATAATCCAGCAGTATCGAATTCATGATACAGCATTTTTGTTTTAGGAAGGGATTTACAGACAGAAAGGGTATCCACCGGAAAACAATTGATTTCGAGATTAAGAGGGTCATGCATCCAATCGACAAACCTATACAACTCCTGCTTGCAATTTTCCAAGATCACTTATCCCCTTTTTTATTAAATTCCTTGTGTAGTTTATATGCATTGATAAGATAGTCGGCATCTTCTTCACTCAGTCCAAGGGGTTCCAAACCTTTTTTTAAGCGAAAAAAGGCTCCATCAGACACATTGCTATTGTCATCTTCAAGTCCTAAAAGATAATCCGTGCTAACTCTGAAGCGTTTGGCCACTTTCGCCAGCCTGTCCCCGGAAGGAACAGCGTTGTCCCATTTCCGTATTGAACCGCTCCCAAAATCTAATTCCCGCTCCAAAGCAGCAAAGGTCGTACCCTCTAAATCGCAGAGCATTTTAATCTTCTGGACTAAAGTCATAGATTACACTCCAATACTTAAAAATATTTCGGAATATAATCAATTTTGCTATTGACAAATCGACTGTAGTCGTATATCATATAGTTAAGGCAAACAAAATATGAAAATATTCCATTGTTCTACATGAGACGATTAAGAATCCTACCTCTTAATTGTCCTTGAGCATTACGCTATGTATGTATAATAGAATATTTTCCAACCGTTGTCAAGAGATTTCTTTAAAAAGAAGGTGGAAATTTATACTTTTTTAAGAAAACACCAAATTTAGAAAGCGAGGAGGGAAAAAATTGACCCTTGAAGACAAGGACTTAGTAAAAGACTTGGGAAACCAACTCCGCGAACGGTTTGGGAAAGATTCTCTGAACGCAAAGGAATTCGGAAAATATTTAGGGAAAAACCCAATGTATGTTGCTGAGAAAATTCGCAGAAGGGAGTTCCCGGGATATTGCGACGGACACACATTCACAATCCCGATTGACAGTATAGCGCTTTGGATTGTGAGGCTTTCAAAAACAAAGGATACATAAGCGGTTGCTAAAAGAAGGAGGCAAAAGTAAATGAATTGCACTACCGAGGACTCAGTTCAAAAGGATGGCGTTTTGAGAATTGATGTGAAGCCGGGCCAAAAATATTCCGTCGACTGTGAGACGTCTGGAGCAAATGGAGCCGGCCCCGCAACAATTCTTGTGATTAAGAAGTAATTACCCGTTTTGCTGAATCGCTATCACATATTGAGCTTGTCCAAGCCGATTCTCCTGTAAGTGCTACAACTAATAAACGATCGTCAGAGTCCGTGTATCGCTTTAAATGATCCCTTATTGTTGCACAACTATCAGAGGACGAAACAATCCACACGGATTTTTGCATGTTGCACCAGCCTGGATACTTTTTGATGGCATCAATTAAATCTGCATAATCTGTTTCGGGCTTTACTAAGTCATACGTAATTAATTTTGCATTTCCCATATGTACCACCACCTTTCCCTATAATTCTACATCTGAAAAGAAGCTTTTTCAAGAAAGGAATGATCTTTTTGCCGGAAATCAAAGTTGATAAGGAATTTCAATCCCTTATCCCTCCGCTGTCACAGGAGGAATACACGCAATTAGAAGCAAATATCGTGTCAGACGGTTGCCGGGACGCTCTTGTGATTTGGGACGGAGTTTTGATTGACGGTCACAATCGCTACAAGATATGCACTGAGCATATACCGAACGCAAATCCCGTATGTCGTGGCAGATCGATATCTACATGACCGGAGGGACACGGGAAACCGTTTCAAAGCAGATCGCGGCGGTTATTGCTGATGTTATGGAAAACCAGCTTCACCTAAAGCGTATTTCTGCAAAACCCGTTACGAACGCCGCAGACACTACCATTTACCGTTACACGATGATTTACAGTTGCAGTTTCGACGAGGAGCAGCGGCTGATTTATAGCTAATAAACGAGTGCGCTGAATTAAGCGCCTGGACTTTTCAGGAGGTATTACATATGCCTGAGACTGTTGTTGCAATGACCGATATAGGTATTCTGCTTTGCAAAAAGAATGCAGAGGATAAGTTTGAAAAGCTGGTGTCCGTTACCAGTACACCCGACACCGGCGGCGCTCCGTCGCAGATTGAAGTAACCGAGTTGGACAGTCAGTACAAGCAGTACGTTTCCGACCGGCCCGATACACCTTCGTTTGAATTTGAATTCAACCACACCGAAGCCAATTTCGCGGCGGTAAAAGCCTATGTGAGTCTTACGGAGCCGAAAGAATACCTGATCGTTTATCAGGACGGTTCCGGCGAATGCTTTACAGGAACCGGCGATGCGTGGATTAAAGGTTATTCGGCTGGTTCTGGCGGTAAGTGCGGACTCGCTATTAACGTATCCACTAAGTCCCACGTAGCCGATACTGCATCCATTATGGTCACAACCCCGTAATCAAGAAAATCTTAAGCCGCCTGCGTTTCCGTGGGCGGCTATAAATTAAATAATATGGAGGATATTTATGTCATCTTTTAATATTCAGGTCGGAGAAAACCAGTACGAAATTGAGTTTACCCGCGACAGCGTAAGAAAGTTTGAGGCAATGGGCGGTTCCATCAATAACGCCCGCGAGAAAATTCAGACTTCCACCGATGTCTTATTTTATCTTGGCTTGATTACCCACAACCCGACCATCAATCCGAACCTTGCTCAGAAGATTTGTGATAAGGCAATTGACGAATACGGTTTGGGAGAAGTCTATTCGACGCTTATTGACCCGTTTACCGAGGTTTTTATGCAGGCGGGGAAGAAGCCCGCGGGGAAAACCCTGAGAGTAACCCCGAAGGAAACGGAAACGGTCTAAAGCGGAGTTGGCACACATACACCGAATTCTTTGAAAAAGAGTTGCTCCCCGATGCTATAACGGTCGGCTGTTCTCCGCATGAGTTCTGGTATGAAAGCCCAAATCTGTTTTGGCTTCGTGTGCGGTCTTACAGGCAACGAAAAGAAGAAGAACTAAAGTTATGGCGTATACAGACAAACGCGTCCGCATGGATTCAAGGACAATATCTAATGCTTGCTATAGACTCGATGTTTCCAAAAGGCAAAAGAT
The DNA here is from genome assembly GCF_052443335.1 of Caproiciproducens lactatisolvens. Classification (NCBI taxonomy): domain Bacteria; kingdom Bacillati; phylum Bacillota; class Clostridia; order Eubacteriales; family Acutalibacteraceae; genus Caproiciproducens; species Caproiciproducens lactatisolvens. Next base: position 606,236 of record NZ_CP195750.1, read on the forward strand.
ATCCCGAAAAGCCGTTGCCGATATTTCAGGAGCAAGAAGCTGAATCTCCAAAATCTATTGTTCAGAGTACGGAAGATGCTATTCGTGCAAGATCGAAACAGATTGACGATATGCTTTCCGGCAAAAGCGGACTTCCAAAAGTGATAATCGGAGAAAAAAGATAGTCACAAGAGAGTCCCATAGAGGGCCGTGACCGTATTGGTTGCAGCCCTCTTTTTTTAGGTAGGTGATATAAAACACATGGCAGACGATTTAATGATAGAGGTAAAAGGCTCAGCCCAAAGTGCTGAATCCGCGCTTGACCGGGTTATTACAAAGTTGACCTCACTACAGGAAACGTTTGAAAAACTCGCTCCTTCCTTGACGGCATTCACAGAAAAGATGAATTCCATTGCGTCCAGCTCTAAAGCCATTACGGGGCTTAAGTCGATAACTGACGCCACAAGCAAAAGCACATTGTCTGTAAAAGACGCAGAATCCCGCATGGCTATGTATCAGGCACGTCTTGACCGGGCAACCGTATCCATGAATAAATCTGCGGTTGCGTCTGCAAAATTAGCAGAAGCGCAGAGAAAGCTAAAAGAAGCCACAACTCAGGACGCAGAAACAAACGCTTTTCTGAGCAAATACAGAGATAAAGGTTTTACTAATGAGCCGAGCGCGGTTAATCGGTTCTCGGAACCTACTGCAACAGACGTTTTCACTTCAACCCCTCCGCGCGGTTCTTCGGCAATGGCTTCTGATTTTGTTGACAAGGCTGCTAAAACCGCCTCGATTCATTTCGATACTTCTCAGGCGACAAGCGCGTTAGATAAGGTAAACGCATACATAGACAGCCTTACCCCGTCCATCTCCAAAATGTCGGCAGAAGCACAAGCAAGGTTTGAAGCGCTGTCCGCTGAATTGACTCGTGTCGGTGCGCAGCTCGACAATCAAAGAGCGCTCTATACTCAGTTAGGAGCCGCAACAAAGAGCGTTGACGAGGGCAGCAGCAAGTTCTTGAGCCTTGAAAAGCGAATGCTGTCGGCAGACGGAGCAATCGATAGGCTGGTAGCAAAGTCGGATAAGCTAAAAGCGCAAATGCTGGGAATTAGCGATAGTGCTTCTAAAGCATCATTCGGGTTTTTGAATTTCGGGAATAGGGCAGAAAAAGCTACTAAAAAATCAACGTCCGGAGTTCAAAAGACTCTACAAATGATGGAAAAGATGTTTATCCGAATTATTGCGTTCCGTATTTTCAGCATGGTAACTCAGGGCATTGTAGACGGCCTTAACAACATTGCACAAGCAAGTACAAAGGCGAATGCTACTATGTCTGCTCTCAGCACAAGCGGACTGTATTTCAAAAACAGCGTTGCTTCCGCGTTTGCGCCATTGATTCAAGCGATAACTCCCGCCATTACGCAATTCATAGATACACTTGCAAATCTATTCAACATGCTCGGTATGCTAAACGCTCGAATTTTCGGCGGAGCAACATCTGTTACCGTAGCAAAAAAAGCAACGGTTGATTATGCTGCTTCGATCGACAAGGCAGGACAGGCCGCAAAAGAAGCACAAAGAAGTATCTTGGGTTTCGACGAAATAACTGCATTGTCTAAGCCAACTTCATCCTCTAATAACGGGATGCCAGACCCAACAGACATGTTTGAAACCGTCAAGGTTCCTGATGGGATAATCAGTTTCGGGGATAAGATAAAAAGCCTGTTTGGAGAATGGTCGTCTTATGCGCAACCTACAGTTGAGGCATTCAATAGGCTTACACAATCCTTGGAGCCGCTAAAGACTTTTGCCGCACAGGGACTTACGGATTTCTATAACGATTTCTTGAAGCCTGTCGGGATTTGGACTTTGGGAACCGGATTGCCGAGGTTCTTTGACATAACTTCTGCTCTCGTTAATAAGATCGATTGGCCCACGTTGAACGGAGCAATTGACACTTTGTGGAAATCTTTGGTTCCGCTGACAGAGGACGTCGGGGGAGGGCTGTTGTGGTTTTATGAGAACGCTATTTCTCCGATGGTAGAGTGGGCCGCAAACGACTTGATTCCTGCGGCATTGGACTTAGTATCTGCCGCTCTGGATGCACTTCATGTCGTAATTGTTGACTTGCAGCCGTTAGGGACTTGGCTTTTCGATACATTCTTAAAGCCGCTTGCAGAATGGACGGGCGGAGTTGTGGTTGCGGTAATAAACGATTTGACTAGTGGTCTTAAAGCGTTCTCTGCCTGGGCGAGTGCAAACCAGTCAACAGTTCAAAACATGGTAACTCTGATTTTGGGTTTCCTTGCTGGTCTGTGGGTTTATAACACAACGAAAGCTTTAATCGGATTTATACAAACTCTGGGTACGGAGCTTGCTACACTTGGAGCTAAGATCACCATAGCCGGGGCTGCTGCCACGCTGGCCAACGTTGGATTTGGCCTTTTAGCTGGCGCGGTTTTGCTACTTGCGACAAACTGGCCTAAGATGAATGGCATCGAAAAAGTGGTTGGAGTGTTGGGGGCAATTGCTATAGCCGCTGCCGCTGCTGCCGCCGCCGTTGGCGCATTGCAATCAGCATGGTCATTAGGTATCGCTGCCGCCGCAATCGTCGCCGGTACAGCCGCTATCGCATGGTCAATCCATCAGGCGAACGAGGACGCAAAAAGCAATATCTCCGTTCCGAAGATGGCAAGCGGCGGACTGTTTACCAGTTCACATATCGTAGAAGTTGGCGAGGGCGCTGACGATGAAGCCATTCTTCCGCTGAACTCGCAAGTTTTTTCCGGCATAGGCAGAGGCATCCGAGAAAATGGCGGTATTGTTAGCGGAAACGGAATTGATACCGAACGAATTATAGACCGGCTTGACAGCCTCGAACAAGCCATAAGTGGGATGAAGGTTGTTTTAAAGACCAACGACCGTACAATTGCAGAATCGGCAAATAGGGGGAGCGCAGGAATCGGAAGGCGCTACAGCCCCGTCAAGGCATAAAAAGAGCAGGCGGAAAGTTAACCGCCTGCTCTGCTATTCAAGATAGTATTCTGTCTTATCGTATAATTTGTTATCAACAAAGTTTATCTGAATTTGTTGCGGGCCGTTTTCGTTTTTCCACAGATAAGAAGTTACAAAATTTTCCGAGCCTCGCTCTCCTGATTCATAAATTTGTTTTCCAGACAACCCGAATAGATTTACAACATCCTCGTATGTCATTCCGGTTTTCAGTTTATCGTAAGTTGCTTTTGAAATAAATGAAGCTGGAATGGTTTCACCTGATAGTATAGACGAATTTTCTTTCGGTGGTTGGCTTGATATCACGGCAAAAGCATTGATATCAGGATTGTATCCGCGACTGTTGAGATAAGCGCCGTATCGCTCCGTCGCAACTAATGTCACGACAATAACGGAGATAATGATTATCCATGCTTTTTTGTGATGCTTTTTTACCGGCTGGCATGGGTATTGCCCATAACCACCGTATAGGTTATTTTGAAAATCATCTTGATTTGGTAGATGCTCCGGAGTTCCATAAGCTCCCATGATATTTCCTCCAAAATTATTTCAACCCAACTTGAACTTTCGATTGTAATTTAGGGGTTGCCCCTTGAAATGTCAAATTTGCGGCTGAACCAGTTAGAGATTCTCCATCCCATTTATAAGAAACCGTGTATATGTCAGACCCTTTTTCTCCCGATTCCGCTTGTAATTCTCCATCCCCGCCGATTATTTCATTGACTTGATCGTAAGTCATGCCGTTTTCTATTTTATCGAATTCAGCTTTAGTAATAGTCGCGGCTGTTGAAGATGGTGTTGTATTTGCTGGACTTGTAGGGTTACCACTAAATATTATTGCTGATATCACTATCGCCGCCACGAAAACAATTAACAAGAATATCACGCTTTGCTTTCTTGTGATTTTCTTCTTTTCCATAAATACCCCAAATCTCATAATAACACGTCATAAAAATTTTTTCATTTATTTCATAAGAGAGCATCCATTTAACGTAATAATTGTGCTTGCAAATGTTCCGCCGCATGTTCCTACGACCGTGACTTTTTGCCCCTTTTTCAGAGCAGCAACCGTATCGTCGTTGCCAAAAGACATTTTAATGCTTTTTGCTCCATATTCGTCTATGTTAAATGTAACATAAGGGTTTTGCGCTATATCTCGGTCTATGTTTGCGATTGTGCCAGTCAATATTAATTTTTTGTCTCTGTATTTTTTATCTGCGTTAATCGCGTTATCCTCATAATCTTTGTATAGCGCCTTATAGTCTACGGTAATTGCCTCTTCCTTAAGCGATTCAGAATTTTCCTTTTGTTCTACAGAATTTGTTCCTGCCGCAACCGCATTATCATTTCCGCTCGGTGTCATGATTGCAATAACTACAATTAGTGCAAAAAGTAAGAATATGGAACCGAAAACAACGCCTATGACTTGACTCGGGGAAAACTTTTTTCTGCGACTATTGTTCCATATGGAAGGATTTTTATATGCTGGAAACCGTTGCGGCTGTGATGGTATCGGTTTCCAATTATTCCAGTTTTCATGTTCGGTTGATGGATTTTCTACAGAGTTTGCCGGTTCACCACAATTTGGGCAGAAGTTTCCTTCAAATTCTTTTCCGCATTTTGAGCATTTCATTTCAATCCCCTCCACCCATATATTACCACAAATTGCTAAATTGTAAAGAAAAAAACGAGAGTAAAAACTCGTCTTTTTTGTCCCAGTAGCCTTATATTTTGGAAAATAATCTGTGCGTATTTCACAATATATAGTGAAAACACGTATTGCATTTCTTGTTTTGGGGAGTAAAATTATATCTGATCATAAGGGCGCTATCGTGATCTGAGAAAAGCTGCTTCCCGTAAAGCGGCCTGCGCCCTCTTTATTTTTGTTCGAGTTACGGGCTTTTGCAAAGCTGACTGACAGACTTTGCAGAAAGATATACGGGTGTCAAAAGTGATTTACAGAGTAGAAAGAAAAGAAAACCCATTCGTACAAGTTGACAAAGGGTTTATCAATGACACAAATTTAGGCTACAAAGAAAAAGGAATTCTCCTTTATTTCCTGAGCAAACCGGACGGATGGAAATTTTATGAGGAAGAAATAACTGCGCACTCTCATGATGGATTAACCGCCGTTAGAACAGGGATTCAATCGCTCATTAAATTTGGGTATATTGAGCGTAAACAGTTGAAGGCTGAACACGGAAAGTTCGCTGGATATGAATATGTTGTCAGAGAAACATCACCGTTATGCAAGATGGCAGAAGAAAAACCGTTTTCGGAAAATCCAATAACGGAGAATCCAATAATGGAAAACCCAATTTCGGAAAACCACACACTATTAAATAATAAAGTAAGCAAGAATGATATAAGTAAGAATGAAGTAAATAAAAAAGAAGCCGCCACGGACAAATTTTGTGGTCATGAGTTTTCGGAACCGATTCAAGAAAAATTAACCGAATGGCTTACATACAAATCCGAACGGAGAGAGTGCTATAAGCCTACTGGACTTAAAAGCTTCATGACAGAGGCTTCCAATAAGCTCGAGAAATACACAGAGGAAGATGTTATTTCCCTGATCGGGGAATGCATGGCAAATAACTGGAAGGGAATCTGTTGGGAAAAGCTAAAGGGTATGGAGAAACCGCCAGAGCCTGTTGAGAAACCAATACCACAAGAAATCCTTGACGCTCAAAAGCGGCGAGAAGAAGGTATTAAAAAGATCAAAGCTGGTGAAGGTTCTTGGAGGGATTTATGAGTGTTGAAGCTGAAATGTCAGTAATCGGGTGCATGATGCTTGATGAAGGATGCGCAAAAGAAGCGATTGACAAACTCGCGCCTGAAATGTTCTTAAAGCCAATCCTCCGAAAGATATTTGAAACTGCCACAGATCTATTTTGGAACGGGGATAAGGTGGATAACGTAACGCTGATAGCGAAACTCCCGGAGTACAAAACAACGCTTGTCAGGCTTGCGCAGTCTGTCCCGACGTGGAGCCACTTGAATGAATACATGAAAATCGTTATTGACGATTGGCGAAGATCGACGCTTGAAACCGCCCTCGCCGAGACGATGACGGAAAACAAATATAAATCCGCTGGTGAAACGGTGGACAGACTCAAAGAGATTGTCAAGCAGCAAGACGCGATTTTTAAATGTGAAGAGGACAACGGAATCAACTTCCGAGAAGCGGCACAGCAATTCATGGATTGGTTGCACACAAATCAAGAGGACATTACAATTAGAACCGGATACTCACGCCTTGATAACGCAATGGGAGGATTTCTGAAAAAGTCCGTATGCGCCTTGTGTGCCAGAGCAGGACATGGGAAAACAGATTTCGCCTTAAACCTTGCGGTGAATATAGCGAAAAGAGGGAAAAAGGTTCAATACTTCTCAATGGAAATGCCTACTCTCCAATTGATGCAAAGGATTTCCTCGCAGCTTGCACATATTGACGGAACAAAAATCCGAGACAAGAATCTTACTCAGGAAGAATCGGAAACAATTGAAATAGTCCTGGACTCCTTTGAAAAAGAAGGAATTTTCAATTTTGTAGATGAAGCGAAATTATCAGTGAAGCAGATCAGGCATTATGTTGACCTGTTCAAGCCAGACATTATCTTTATCGACCACATTGGGTTATTGGAGAGGCCGAACATAAAAGACTCCTATCGCTCTCTCGGGATGGTTAGCAACGAAATCAAAAAGCTTGCACTTGAAAAGAATATAGCTATTGTTGAGCTTTCGCAGATGAACCGGCAAATCGAGAACCGAAAAGAGAAAATTCCAAACCTTGCCGACATTCGGGAGTCGGGCGACATTGAACAGGATTCTGATTATGTCATGTTCGTACAGTCGGATGATCTTGAAAACAATCAGCTGTCTGGTGAGGCGTGGGCTGATACAACAATCCACTTGCTGAAAAACAGACACGGAAGGCCGGGTAAATTTCAATTTCATTGGCAACCACAATTCCATACGTTTTATGAAGTCGAAGACAGATATTGAAAAGGAGAAATTGATTATGGTAAACGGTAAAAATCAGGAAAAAATCAAGGCACAGACAAAAGCATGCGAGAACGCGATAAAAGACACGATTGCATGCTTGTCGAGTGAGGGCGAGATAGACAGCGGTTTGTTTCACAGCTTGTTGGATGCAAAGGATGCCTTATCAAAGTATTGCAAAGCAAACGGGGTTTACGAAAATTATCTTTGGTAGGGAGAGGGATAATATGCAATGTGATTGAGATCGAATAAGTAAAAAGAATAACACAGAGCGCCGCAGAGTGCCAGTTGTTCGGATTAACCGAGTGATTGGCACTCTTTTTATTTTGCTTTAAGGCGGTGCTTAAAATGGCGTTCTTTAAAATCAACGGTATTTCGGTTAAAACTCCTATGACGGTAACGTGGGGACTGTCCGATATTTCCTCAGAAGATTCCGGGCGTACACGGGACGGAACCATGCATAAAGATGTTGTCGCGCAGAAGCGGACGCTAAAAGTCAGATGGGGGGATATGAGTTGGACGGAAGCCGCTGGCATTGCGCGGTTCTGTAAAAGGGCTGGCGTTCAAGTGACTCTTACGTTTCCGGACATTATGGAGGGAACGATTATATCCAAATCTTTCTATACCGGCGACATTGAAGCCCCTTATCGGATGTGGACAAATCAGGCACAGCGTGTGCAGTACATAAATTGTGATTTCATCGAAATTTAATTTCAGAAGACAGGTGGGTATAAATTGTACCATACATCAGTATTATATAAAAATCTTGCTCATAAAGACGGGCGGGATTGGAACGCAAAAGCAAGAGTGGTTTTGAAAGACGGAACCGAGCTGCAATTAAATGATAAAGATTTCATGGTCGGAGGGATTGAGTGGAATGCCGCAACGTCCGAACAGGGAACGTTTACGGTTGGTGCGGCAGTTATCGGCGAAGTGGTTCTTACACTAAACAATTTCGAGGATAAATTTTCTCAATACGACTTTACAGGGAGCGTCATTTATCCGGAAGTCGGGCTTACAACGCAAGTGCATTGGCGGGACGGAAAGATCATTGAGTGGATACCTCTTGGGGTTTATACTGTTGACGAAGCCCCGACAATCGGCTCGACGATTCAGATCACCGCTTTAGGAAATCTCAGCAAGCTGGACTCCCCGTATTCCGCAAGCCAATTGGAATATCCTGCTACACTGGCTCAGATAGCTCTTGACGTGTGCAACAGGCACGGTTTAACGCTTGCAACGACTACTTTCCTTAATTCGGATTATGTCGTCTCTACGAAGCCAGAAGATAACTCTATTACAGACCGAGAAATCATGTCGTACATAGCGGAGCTTTCAGGATGCTTTTGCAGAGAGACAAGAGCCGGAGAAATCGCATTCGCGTGGTATGACTTCGATAGGTTTTTAACTCCGCTGCCTGACGGAAAAGAGCCGCCCGCAGAAATCAGGAAGTCAAGCGAATACAACATTGAAACAAGCGATATCACCGTTACGGGTGTACAGATTATTCCGAGGGAAAGCGACGGGAATCAATACATTTACGGAACCGAGGGATACGTTGTAAAGATTGAGTACAATCCGCTGGCACAGGAAAATTTGCAAGAGTTGGTTTCAAGTGTCGGAGAAAAGCTTGTCGGAATGACGTTCACGCCTTACACTGTCACTACGCTTTCAGACCCTTCACTTGACTGTGGGGACGTTGTGCTCGTCACAGACAAAAAGGGCATCATCCACCAATCGTTTATTTCAAATGCGGACTTTGCCATTGACGGATATGAAATATTTTCAGCAGATGCGGAATCCCAAAGCAAAAACCAATCGGTCAGATTCAGCGGAGCGGAAAAGGCACAGGAATCAGCAGACAAGGCAAATCAGGGAGTAGCGGAGGCAAAGGCATCTATTGATGTACTCAACGGCGAGATTGTCCTTAAGGTATCAAAAGACAGCGTTATTCAAGCGATCAATCTGTCATCAGAGGGCATAAAAATAGATGCGACAAAGCTTGATATACATGCTTACGTCACATTCACTGACCTTGCTTCAGATGGAGCTACTACGATTAGTGGGGGAAACATCAAAACAGATCGGATAGAATCGCAGGGCGGGGAGTGGTGGCTTGATTTAGAAACCGGGAAGGTATATCTAAGTGACGGAACCTTTAAAGGAACAATCGTTTTTGGGACAGATGGATATTTAAAACAAGATAGTACAACGGGAAAAATAATTTTTACGGGTGGAACATACGGTTCTGGAATTGAGATAGATGGAGGAAACGGAGGGATTAGGCTTAAAACCGGAGGAACAACCGGGGGTGTGACAGAATGTGACGACCTTGAATGTAGATCGTTATCCATAGACGGGAATCACATACCATCTAATGGATATACCGGAAATGTTGGAATACAACGCTCTGATGGCTCCACAAGAACACTGCATTTTACTCATGGAATTCTTGATGATAACGATGCATAAAACATTGACTATTTCTTCGGATAAGGTATAATAATATCAGAAGGTGGATAATTATGGAAAAGGTCAATAAAAATGTAGTTATTATATGTCTATCGTTTATTATTGCATTGCTTGTGGCGACGGCGGCGCTTAAAGATATTGAATATAATAAGCATTACTATCCGATGCAACATTATGAAGTATCATGCTTAACAAATGCAGTATACAAACTGTCTGATAAAAATACTGATGAGCAAAGACAAAAAATCATCAGTGACATAATGCGACAGCGTGGAAAAAACAAAAATGAATCAAATGTTGTTGACGTATTAGAATCAAACCCTGACATATATGGTCAGTGGGGAGAGGACGATATTAAAAAACCAAAATCAACAGATCAGGAAAAGTACGAAAAAGCACAAGCGGCAGTGGAAAAATTCATTACGGAAAACAAGATTTCAGTTATAGGAATACCTCCAATAGAATAAAACAGAATATCCAGAACGTCCAGAACGTCATTCATTAATTTGAGTGGCGTTCTTTTTTAATTGCTCCAACACAGGGAGGGAGAACATGACAAATACAGACATTAAGCTCAACGCATGGAATCTGAATTATGAGTCTCAAATTGCGGTGCAGGGAGAAGTAAATTCCAGAACACTGACCGTTACGCTCATAGACAAAGTGGGTGTAGAAACTTACGTCAGTAATGCAGAAAGCGTTGACAGGCCGATTGACCTTACCGGCACGGCGGCAAGACTCTATGTCATTAAGCCAGACGGAACAAAAACATTTTCAGACGGAACAATTGAGGATGCGGAAAACGGAATTGTTTCATTTCTTCTGCCTTATCAGGCCACAACGGCGGCGGGTAGCGCAGACTGCCAAATTCTGCTTACAAAGTCGGACAATTCTGAATTGAAAATTGTCGGGATGACGCTTGACGTACTCCCTTCAAATTTAGAGGGAGCAATCGAAAGCACAGACGAGTTTTCCGCGCTCGTTGTTGCCCTAAACAGTATTCAAGCATCAATAGAACAGGTAAATCAAGCCGTTTTGGAGTCGCAAGAAGCTGTAGAGAACGCCAATACCGCAATATCCGGGGCGAACACGGCGAGGGATAGCGCCAACACGGCGGCGGGGCTTGCAAACGAAGCGGCAGAAGCGGCGGAAACGGCAACAGAAGCTTGCGTTACCGCTACGGAGAACGCCAACACCGCGACCGGAAACACCAACGCGGCAATCACCAGCGCAAATTCGGCGACTACAGCAGCGAACACAGCGGCAGATCGGGCAAATGAAGCGGCACAAAACGCCGAAGATGCGATTTCGGGGCAGCTTGACCCAGCGATAGATGCGCGAATCGCGGCAAAGATGAATATCGCTGGTGGAGTGGCAGGGTACGACAACGCCGTTGCGCATTATTCCGACACGGTGGCGCACGTTACTCAGCTTTCCTGTACAAAAACCGGCACAGTCTACGCGCTCACGGGTACAATCGCAGCATCCGGGGTACCGTGCTGCGTTCCGGCTTCATCATCAGTGTGACCCGGCAGGACTCCTGGGCGATGGCCATTACCGGTTTTTTGCTCACTCTCCCGATTCTGGCTGTCTATACCGGTCTGCTGCGAAAATTTCCCGGAAAGAACCTGATCGAGATCGACGATATTGTATTCGGTCCGGTTTTTGGGAAAATTCTGTCTGCTTTGTACCTGTTCTTTTTTGTGTCGCTGGCCGCGCTCAATACCCGCGATCTTGGAAACTTTGTGGCGGGCTATATGATGCCGGAGACCCCGATCGCGGCGGTTACCCTCGTCTTTCTGGTCGGGTGCGCTTATGCGCTCCGCAAGGGAATTGAGAACCTTATGCACCTGTCAGTTCTTTTTACTATCATTGCCATGGGAGCGCTGGCCGTCAACTCCATTCTGCTGCTCAAGGACGTGCAGCCGGAATTTCTGAAGCCGTTTTTTTAACTGAAATTCCCCGAATTCGTTCAGGGAACGGTTTCTGTGGCGGCGGTTCCAATGGGAGAGATTTTGGCCTTCACAATGATCACTCCCATGCTGGAAAAGGGCAAAAAAGCCGGAAAGCCCCTTCTGCTGGGATTAGCTTTGTCGGCCGCGTCCATGGCGTTTGTCATCATGCGCGATATTATCACGTTGGGTCCGCTTGTCGCGATCGTGTCTCTGCCGTCCTTTGAATCGATGCGTTATGTAAGCCTTGCGGGTATCCTCACCCGGATGGAGAGCATTTATGCGGTGGTCCTTGTGATTCTGTTTTTATTTAAGGTAAGCATCCTGCTGTATGCATTTGTACTGGGATTAACCCAGATGCTGGGCGGGAAAAGCCCCCCGCAGGCAAATCCTGATCACGGGGGACAATCCTGCGAAACGGAACAGCTGCGGGGGCAGCACAGCGCTCCTCCGCTTATGCTTATCTCCGTGGCATTCGTGTTTTTCTATTCGCTCTTTGTTTTCGAGTCCATGATGGAAAATATGAATTGGGGCGCAACGACGGCTCCCTTTTTCTCGCTGACCTTTGAGTTTTTGCTTCCGGCCGTATCCCTGCTGGTAGTCTGCCTGCGGAAGATTGGCAAAGCGCAGGAGGTGAGGGCATGAATCTGCTGCTGGTAATCATCGTTTTTATCGGCATCGCCCTGCTCGATCTGCCTGATATGATCAAAAACAAGCGTTGGCGCGATCTTGCCATCTATTCGGTTATTTTTCTGCTGGTGTTCGTACTTGGGACGCTTATGGCTTTCGATGTCAAGATACCAAGCCCGATCAAAGCGATCCAGGCGTTTTATCAGAATGTTTTGCATCTGAGCTTCAAAGCGTCCTGATCATACGACGAAGCGCCCATAGAACCGAAATCCGGTTTTATGGGCGCTTTTAACACAGACCGTTCACAGAGAGCCTGACACAGGAAACGCTTTTCTCATTAGGGGGTCTTTATCCCCATCACGTTTGTCTCCGGCAGCAGATTGCCCCCGTCGATCACATTTTCCGTGCCGGTAATATACGAGGATTCCTCGCCGGCGAGAAAGGCCGCCAGCTTTCCCACCTCTTCCGGCGCGCCCAGACGGCCCATCGGGACTCCGGCCGCGATACCTTCCAGCACAAGATCGGGATTCCGGGGATTGGTTGCCGCCGCGCTCCTGCGGACATTCGGCGTTAAAATAAAGCCGGGGCAGATGGCGTTGACCGTAATCCCGTCCTTCGCCAGTTCTACCGCCAGCGATTTGGTAAACCCGACCAGCCCCGCCTTTGTCATGGCGTAAGCGGTGTATCCCGGGTCGCTGACATAAGGGCCCGTCACGGAAGCGATATTGATGATGCGTCCCCACCGGTTCTTCAGCATACAGGGAAGGACCGCCTTTGTCACATTCCACGTGCCCTTCAGGTTGATGTCGATATGCCGGTCGCGCAGTTCATCCGGAAAGGCCTCAAACCGGGACAGCTTCGCGATCCCCGCGTTGTTGACCAGAATGTCGATGCGCCCGTATTGCATCAGCGCGCTTGCCACTCCGGCACTTACGCTTTCCCGGTCTGCAATGTCCATTTTGACCGTCGCTGTATGGAAATTTTGCCGGTTCAATTCCTCCGACGCGGCTTTTGCCTGCCCGGAACGGCCGGCCAGGATAACGAAAGCTCCCTTCGCGGCCAGCTCGCGCGCGATTCCAAAGCCGATTCCGGACCCCGCGCCGGTCACAAGCGCTACTTTTCCGCTCAGCACACCGCCGCCGCCTTTTGTACGTTCCTGCGGACAAATTCATAGGCCATGCGGCGCGTTTTTTCCAGATAGTCCGCCCCGACCGTTTTCGCCGTGTCGCTTTCCCTGTGGCTGCCGAGCCACGCCAGCCTGACAATGCGCCGCATGAGAACAAAGGTGGGCATTTCCGCGAAATCCTGTAAAGAAAGGCAGCGCACCGTCTGGTAGCCCTGCAGCCACGCCTTGCAAAGCTCTTCCAGGCCGTCGCTGTACTGCACCAGGCTGCATCCTAAATCATACAGGAACCATCCGAAGCCGCAGTCGTCGAAATCGATGATCTGGAGCTTCTCGCCGTCCATAATGATGTTGGACAGATGCAGGTCCGAATGAATCAGGCCGTAGCGGTCGGGCTCCTTGCCGTAGGCGGAAAGCCGTTCTTCGATGATCGCCGAGGCCTGTCTGAAAAGGATCCTGTCCTTCCGTGTCAAACCAGGATAATCGCTCCAGGACCCCCAGCGGGCGTTTTCGCCCAGCAGGTTTTCAAAATCCCAGGCGAACCGCCGAAGGCGGGCGGTTTCCGTCTCCTTTTGCACCTGTGTGTGAAGGATGGCCGCGGCCGCGCCGACCTGGCGTACTCTGGAGAGCAATTGCTGTCCGTGCAGTTCGCAGACTGCTTCGCCGGGAAGAAAGGAGAACAGGGAGCAGTTGTACTCCACTCCGCTTTCCGGGGAACGGAAGGACTGCAAAGGGCTGCCGTTCCTGCCGGAAAACACCTGTGGTACGGCGAGCTTTCCGCCGCGGCGGATCTGTTCCATCCACTGCAGCTCGGCGAGCAGTTCCTCCCGGGTATGATATCCGGGCCGGTTCACGCGCAGAACGGCTTTGCGTGCGGGAGAAGCGACCGTTAAGGTCAGGTTCTCCGAATTCTTGAGAAGCTTGATTTCCGCATGGTCCGGGAAAAGAAACATCCGCTCGAATTCCCGGCGCACAGTTTCCAAAAGCACCTCCGGTGTGTCTATCCGTTTCAAGATTGCGATCACCTTCCTCTGTAATTTTGGTAAGCTTCTTTTAGTCCCTCGTCCATTCTGGCAAAAAGCTCGTCGATAAATGCACGGTCGCACAGCAGCCCCACCTTCATCTGCAGGGTTCCGGGGTGCAGGCGGGCGTTGTGCGCCCATACGCCGTGGTCGTAAAGCGGCTTTGAGACGGATACGCTGGCATCCTCACAGTCAAAATCCAGCCCCAGAATAACTCCGCGCTGGGAGTACCCGGTCAGGAAGCCGGGGTATTTTACCATCAGCTCGTCGACGCCGTGTTTCAGGGCTCCCTGATTCCGAAGCACATTTTCGACCGTAGAGGGGCGCGTCGTCATCTCGAGCACCTTGGCGGCCACCCTGCATCCGATTTCGGAGCCGCCGCAGGTGGAGCCGTGCAGGCGCCCGATCTCAAACAGCCATTTTCCCGCCGTCCGGTTCATAACCGTCGCGGAAATCGGATAAATTCCGCCGCCGAAACCCTTTGCGGTCACCAGCATATCGGGCACGAACCCCTCGTGCTCAAAGCCCCACAGCTTGCCGGTGCGCATCAGGCCGGTCTGCACCTCGTCCGCGACATACAGCGCGCCGTACCGTTCGCAAAGCTTTTTTACCGCTTTGAGATAACCCGTCTCCGGCAGGGGAAAGCCGTAGGTGGCCAGAATGGTTTCCACCAGAACGCAGGCGGTGTCCTCCTTTTTCAGCTCCGCTTCCATGGCGCCGATATCGTTGAGCGGAACCTGCACAAAGGCGTTCGGTTCGCCCTCGCAGTGAAACGGCAGCTTGAACATGTCGTCCCCCGCAGAGACGGAAAGCCCCGTGTGTCCGTGGTAGCAGCCCTTGATGGAAATCACCTTTTTCCTGCCGGTCGCGTAACGGGCGCTCTTAATGGCGACGTCCACCGCTTCGCCGCCGCAGGTGGAGAAAACGGAATAGTTCAGGTCTCCGGGACAGAGCTTTGCCAGCTGTTCCGCCAGCTCCGCTCTTGCAATGGATGGGAAGTGATGATTCCCGACATCGAATTCCTCCGCCGCCTGAATCATCGCCCCGATCACCTCGGGGTTGCGGTGCCCCAGATTGTAGGTGCCGCCGTTCAGATGGATGTCGAGAAATTCCGCGCCGTCCATATCCCAGAAGCGGTAGCCCTCCCGCTTCCCCATCACAAGGTCGATCCCCTTTTTGTGGAAATCCTCCACCTTGCTGGGGTTCCAGTACTCTCTGCTCTTCTGTAAAATTTCCGCTTTATAATCTGTCATTGCTTTTCCGCCCTTGCTGCAAATTTTTATCGGTCAGTCGTCGTCTAATACGGTTTCTTCCTGAATATTGTATTTCGGTTCGCGGCCGAACAGGGTTTTCGCGTTGGAAAGGAGCATGACTGCCGTGATGAAAACAATCACGATCGCCGCTATGGCGGTAATGGTAGGATCGAGCTGCTGATTCAGGCCGTCCCAGATTCTCTTCGGAAGGGTCGTGATCTGCACGCCGCAGAGAAATTGCGTCACGATGATCTCGTCGAACGACGTGGCGAAAGCGAACATCGCGCCGGAAAACAGCGCGGATTTGATCATCGGCACGGTCACGCGCAGAAAGGTGAGGAGGCTGTTCGCTCCGAGGCTGCGGGACGCCAGCTCGTAGTTCGGGTTCAGGCCGGACAGGCTGGCGAGCGCCGTGCGGATTACGAACGGAACCGCCATCAGGACGTGGGCGATCAGCAGCCCGCCGAAGGTGCCGGAAAGGTTGATTCCCGCTTCAAACCGGTAGACCGCGATGCCGACGATAATGCCGGGCACCAGCATGGGCATCATAAAGGTTTCGATAATGGCGTTTTTGCCCCTGAATTCCGATTTGGAAAGCCCCTCCGCGGCGAGAATCCCCAGAATCAGTGAAAGAATCGTTGTAAGGATCGCCAGCTCAAAGCTGATTTTCAGGGCATTCACCCACTGGGCGTTGCCGAAGAACGCCTGATACCACTGCGGGGAAAAGCCCGGAGTCGGAAATTCAAGATACCGGGACGAGCTGAATGACATCGGTACGATAATCAGTACCGGCAGGACCAGAAAAAGCATAATCAGAGCGGCGACAATCCATAACATCATCGATGCTCCTCCTTTCTACCACAGTTTTTCCACATGCATGACTTTTTTGGACAGGAACAGAATGAGATACGTCAGAATCAGAAGCACGACGGAAATAGAGGAAGCGAACGGCCAGTTCATCAGCTTGTTGATCTGTGCCTGTATGGTCTGCGATATCATCACGTTTTTGGTCCCGCCCAGCAGGGACGGGGTGATGTAGTAGCCAATACTGCTGACGAAAACGATGATGGAGCCGCAGGAAACGCCGGGCATGCTGAGCGGCACGAAAACCCGGAAAAAGGTATAGCCTTTTTTCGCCCCCAGCGTGCGTGACGCCAGAATCAGATTGCGGTCGATTCCCTGCATCACGGGGTAGAGCGAAAGAATCATATAAGGGAGAAGAATATGCGTCATGCCGACATAAATGCCGAGCTCGTTGTGCATCAGTTCCAGCGGCTGCTGAATCAGGCCGAGAGTCTTCAGGATGTCGTTGATCACGCCGTTGGTCTGCAGCAGGATCATCCACGCGTAGGTGCGCACCAGCAGGCTGGTCCAGAAGGGAATCATCACGCCGATCATAATCAGGCAGCTGATCCTTTTGGAACAGACCGTCATGGCGTATGCCACGGGATAGCCCAGAACCAGACAGGCCAGGGTTACGACGATGCTGATGCGGAAGGTGGTCGCAATCACCTTCAGGTAGACGTCGCTGCTGAAGAATTTGACATAGGAATCCACGGTCAGGGCGCTCTGGGCGCCCGTAAAGCTGAGCGCAAGAATCTGCAGCAGCGGGAAAATCAGGAAAACCGCAAAAAACAGCGCGGGAGGGATAATCAGCATCCACGGCCTGAGCAAATTTCTTCCGGGCAGACCCCTCCGCTCCGTTTTTTCGTCTTTCACCGTCTTCGCCGTGTTTTTATATCGGACTCCGTCCATCGCGACTTCAAAATCTTTTAGCATCATAAAGCCCTCCCGCTGTGTTTTCAGCTAAGCTGTAAAAATTGGTTCGTGTTTCTTCTTATTACGGAAACGGCAGTCCGCCGCGGTGCTGCGCCGCGGCGGTTTGCCGTAAAGACAATCGGGTCAATACGTCAGCTTAATTTCCATTCCTGGAAGCGCTGGTAGACGGCGTCGTAATTGTCGACCCACCATTTTACATCGTAGTAGACCTGATTTTTTACCTTTTCCGGTGAGGACGCCAGCTTGTCGACCTGTTCCTGCGTCATAAGCTTGTAGGCGTCCGTGTTGCAGGGAGCGTTGCCGGGGTACTCGATCGCGTAGTCTGCCACAACCTGCGCGGAGGTCGCGAATGCGATGAAGTCGTTTGCCATCTCAACGTTTTTCGAGCCTTTCCCGATCACCCAGGAATCGCTGGTGATGATCGCCTGATTCCAGTCATATTCCACCGGCTGGCCCTCTTCCTGTGCCTTGATGATACGTCCCGCCCAGACCTCGCCGAGCGGGTTGTCGCCGCTGGAAACCAGCTGGACGGACTGGGAACCGGAATCCCAGAAGGTCTGGATGTCTTTTTTATGCGCGTCCAGATATTTGAAGGCCCGGTCCACATCGAGCGGATACATTTCGTCGATCGAAACGCCGTCCGCCATCAGCACCGCTTCCAGCATGGACATCGGGTTGGAGTACAGCGTGCGGCTGCCGGGAAATTTCGCGGTGTCAAAGAATTCCGTCCAGTTTTTCGGCCGGTTCGATTCGGAGAATTGATTCGTATTCCACGAAATACAGATCGCGGACATTTCCGACGGCACGGAATATTCCGTTATGAAGTTCTCAACCAGACCGTCTTTTTTGATGACATTGAAGTCGAGCTTTTCGAATAAGCCCTCTTTTTCACCGCGGAAAGCAAAGTCCGTGTCAACGTCCCATACGTCGACCTCCATTTTTCCCGCCTGAACCGCTGCTTTTACCTTTGCGGGGCTCGGATCGGTATCTTCCACGATGGTGCAGCCGGTCTCTTCGGCAAACTTATCGAAGATCGTTTTTTTCTGTGCCGCCTGAATCGCGCCGCCCCAGCTGCAGACCGTCAGGGTTTTTCCGGCCCATTTTTTCCCGCTGGACGCTCCGGCGGCGGATGCGGAACCCGCTGCGGAGGATGTGGCGGTCTGGCTGCCGCCGCAGGCGGTCAGGGAAAGGAAAATGGTTCCGATCATTACAGCGGAAAGGACCCGGATCCCTTTTTTCGCATTTGCACTCTTTTTCATCGTTGTAGCCTCCTCTTGTTTCGACAGAATGTGATTCTCCTCTATATAGAACATAGACAGTTAAGCGCAAAAGACCTGTTTCAGGGCTTTACCTGAACAATATCCTCTTCCGAAATGCCGAGCAGCACTTCGTCACCCACGTCTAAGGACAGCGCATAGCTGGTAAATACCTTGACTTTCAGATGGTGCCCGTTCGTCAGGCGGACCTTCAGCTTCAGACAGTCTCCGATATAAACGCACTGCTCGACAATCCCCCTGAACTTCAGTCCGCCGTAGGAATCGTCGACCAGATTGATTTTTTCCGGCCGGATCACAATGTTGACCGTATCGTCCTCCGCATAGCTCCGCGTCTGGTCCGGGGCTGGGATCACCAGCCCGTGAACGCCGATCTTTCCTTTTCCGGCGGCATCGACGGAAACCACCGGGCAGGGAATCACGTTTGCTTCTCCGATAAATTTGGCACAGAATACGGACGCCGGTTTTTCGTATATTTCCACGGGCGTTGCGACCTGCTCGATCATGCCGTCCTTCATAATGCAGACCTTGGACGCCATGGTCAGGGCTTCCTCCTGATCGTGCGTGACGGAAACCGTGGTGATGCCCAGCTCCCGGTGAATTTCCTTGATTTCCAGCTGCATCTGTTTTCTCAGCTGTTTGTCAAGCGCGGCCATCGGTTCGTCCAGCAGAAGGATCAGCGGATCGAACACCAGTGCTCTGGCCAGCGCGACACGCTGCTGCTGGCCGCCGCTGAGTTCCCGGGGATAACGCGACGCGTATTCCGACAGGCGTACCCGCTTGAGAACGGCGTCGATTTTTTCCCTGCGTTCCTTCTTTGCCATTTTTCGCACGCTCAGCGGGTATTCCACATTTTTATACACCGTCATATGTGGAAACAGCGCGTAGTTCTGGAACAGCATCCCGATATTGCGCTTATGAATCGGCGTTCTGGAAATGTCGTTCCCGTTGATGAGGATTTTTCCTTTGGAGGGGTCCTCAAATCCGGCGATCATCTTCAGCAGCGTGGTTTTTCCGGCGCCGCTCGGCCCCAGAATCGTCAGGAATTCCCCGTCCTGAATTTCAATATTGACGTCCCTGATGACATTTGCCAGCTTATAGCGTTTATCGATGTTTTCCATTTTGATATTGGCACCCATCTGTCCGATACCTCCTGACTTATCAAAAATTGTAATCCTGAATCCGGCCCGCCGGGCCGCCGCGGAGATAGGAAAAGGGCGCAGATGAACGGTTTGTTCATAAGCGCCCTTGCTAACTTCACAAATGATTCAAATGAATTCAGATTGTTTCCGAGACCTCTTTCAGAATTTCGAAGGCTGCGTCGCAGTTCTTTTCCGTCAGAATCAGCGGCGGAATCAGGCGGATAACGCGGTCGCCGATCAGCGTGACCAGCATCTTACGGTCAAAACAGCCGTGCTTGATTTCCAGCCCGACCGGCCCGTCGTACTCGATGCCGATCAGGAGGCCCTTGCCCCGGACCTCTTTTACATGGGGAAGCGTGCGGAGCTTTTCCGTAAGGTAACGGCCCATTTTCTTTGCGTTGCCGGCCAGATCCCGGTCGATCAGCTCGGTTACCTGTGCGAGCGAGGCCGCGCAGCAGACGGCGTTGCCGCCGTAGGTGGTCCCGTGGGAGCCCATGGTAAAGGCCTTTGCGATTTCCGCGCTGGTAACGATGGCGGAAATCGGCATCCCGCCGCCCATCGCCTTGGCCATGGAGAGAATATCCGGCTTTACCCCGTATCCCATAAAGGCCATGACGTCCCCCGTTCTGCACCAGCCGGTCTGCACCTCGTCAAACAGCAGCAGCAGCCCCTTTTCATCGCAGAGGGAACGCAGCCCCTTCAAAAACTCCGGGGTTGCGGGAATGACGCCGCCCTCTCCCTGAATCGGCTCGACCATAATGGCGATGGTGTCCTCGGTTACCTGGGACCGGAACGATTCCAGATCGTTGTAATCCGCGTAGGTGAAGCCCGGAAGTATCGGCTTGAACCCGATCTGGCAGGCGTTGTCCGGCTGACCGGTTGCCGACATGGAGCCGTAGGTCCTGCCGTGGAAGCCTTTTTTCGCAGTGATGATGTGGTATTTGTTCTTTCCGTATTTTTCGACCCCGTATTTTCTTGCCATTTTAATCATCGCTTCGTTTGCTTCGGTTCCGGTGCTCTGATAAAAAATCTTGTCAAAACCCAGTGTGGTGCAGATTTTTTCGGCAAGCAGCGCCTGCGGCAGGGTGTACGGATAGTTGAAGGTATGGATCACGTCGCCGACCTGGTCCCGAACGGCCGCTACGACCTTTTCGTTGCAGTTGCCCGCACTGTTCACCGCGATTCCGCCGTAAAAATCAAGGTACGCTTCGCCCTTCTCATTGTAAAGGTACATGTCTTTCGCGCGCTCACAGACGAAGTTATAGCGCTCGTAGGTGTCGATCATATACTTTTTGACCAGAGCCTTCACATCTTCCGCCGTTTTACCATACTCACTCAGTTTCATTGCTTCTCATTTCCCTCCGATTTTATTAGGTCGCTGAAAAATTCACGGATCGATATGCAGTCGCTTAGGGTCGATTTGAATAATAATTGATAATTTCCTGCATATAAGCAAAGGCGCTCTGACGGTTAAAGTCAGAACGCCTTTGTTCTCTGTTTTTATTCATCACTGTGTTTTACATGTGATTATTATAGCGGTTACATGGGATTGTGTCAATAGCGTTTAGGTGGGAATGCTTACAAATAAGTAGGACGTCTGTTTTCAAAAATGATGCAAGATAACAAAACGCTTTTTATAAATGAATTGTAAATTCGAAAAAAATTCATTTAACTTTATAGTATTCATTGTGATGTAAATTAGTACGACATTTTTAAAATGGAGAATACATCCTCTTTTGAAAGGGGCTGAAACCCTCCGACCCGTCCGCTGCCGGCCGCCTGTTCCGCCATTGGCTCCAGAAGGTCAAAAGGAATCCCCAGCTCGCTCAGATGTTTCGGCAGGCCCAGCGCTTCGAAGAAGCCCTCCGTTTTTTCAATGGCCTGCTGTGCCAGCACTTCCTGCGGAAGGCCGGCAGTAAGGTTCCACACATTGACACCGTATTCCGCGAAATACGGAAGGTTTTCCGAAAATCCGCACACAAAGCGCATCCAGCTCGGCGTCAATACGGCAAGGCCGACGCCGTGTGTGATATCGTAATGCGCGCTGAGCACATGCTCGATGGGGTGTACCGTCCACCGGCGTTCCGTCCCGTAGGTGATCAGGTCGTTGATCGCGAGGGAGGAAGCCCACATGAGGTTGGCGCGTGCTTCATAATTCTCCGGATCGGTCATCGCTTTCGGTCCGTAATGCAGACACGTTTTCAGCAGAGCCTCGCAAAACCGTCTTTGGAGATAAACGCCGGGGGTTTTTACAAAGTAGCTTTCAAGCACATGGCTGAAAATATCCGCCGTTCCGGAAGCGGTCTGGTATTTCGGAACCGTGTAGGTGTATTCCGGGTCCATGACGGCGAAGCGCGGGCGCAGGCCGTCATGACTCGTCGCAAGCTTCTCGTTCGTAGCCATGTTGGATATCACGGCGATCCGGTCCATTTCCGAGCCGGTCGCCGCAATGGTGAGCACGGCGGCAATGAGGAGAACCTTGCCGATCTTATCAGGATGCAGCACTAAGTCCCATGCGTCGCCGTCATAATTTGCCGCGGCCGCCACAACCTTCGCGCAATCGATGCTGCTGCCGCCGCCGATCGCGAGGACCGTGTCGATTCCATTCTCTTTGCACAGCTGTGCGCCGGCGCGTACCGTGTCGATCCTGGGGTTCGGCTCAACGCCGCCAAGCTCCCAGTAAGCGATTTTCGCATCGGCAAGCAGCCGTACAACGGTGTCGTAAAGTCCCGTCCGCTTGATGCTGCCGCCGCCGTAAACAAGCAGTACGCTGTTCCCATAGCGGAGCAGCTCATCTGAAAGAGCGGAAATCTGGCCCTTTCCAAAAAATATTTCTGTCGGGATCGAGTATTTAAAATTCAGCATTCAGAGAGTTCCTTTCCTGAAAATATGGTTTTGTCAATGGTCCGTTCCGTGCTTTTAAAACGCACAGTCGAAAACCGCCGTCATTTTGCTGATAGTTGACATAAAAAGGCATTTTCCACAGTCCAAAAGCAATGAAACCCCCTTGCTTTTCATCGCTTCAGCATCACTTTGTTTTATTTAAGCAGGGGCGGCGGCATCCCTTTTTATACCTAAAAATTTTTTCAAAAAAAGAGCGTATCAGGAAATTTCCTTGATACGCTCCGTTGCGGTTTCAACTATTATGCATCCTTGCTTTGCATTTGTCAAGAGCTGTCACTCAATATAAAAAGAACATTCGCTTCTTTGAGCCGGATTCATGGTTACGCTTCCCCGGCCGGGATTGCAAGATAAGAGAATCAGTGCAGAAATATATAATCGACGGTTCTTGTTTTGGATGCTATGATCATTCTATAGAATCAATCCGGGGCACAGGACCGGATCATTAAAGGAGGCAGTCCTGATGGAAAAGGAAAGGTATCGGCAGTTATTGGTCAGTTTGGAGAAAGACGCCAAAACAGAAATATTGGAGAATGGGGCGGCGGTTGAAATTCGCAGCTGCTATGACTGTGCAAGGGGGAAAATGGACCCTCTGCTGAAACAGGAGCTGGGGCAGACCTTCATCGGCTATCTTACGCAGGTAAGAATGCAGGAGGCCATCAAACTGGCGGGCGTAACCCGCCTTTCCATCAAAGAAATAGCGGAGCGCACCGGATATTCCAACCCCACCTATTTTTGCCGCGTGTTCAAGAAGTTTACCGGACAGACGATCGGCGGGTACCGGGAAAGCAACACCGAATAGCGGCTGCTGTTTCGGGCCGAAAAGCCGCCGCTACGAACGGTAAAATCCGGGAAAAGAGGATGGATTCAGACGCGATTAAGGTGATTTAGTGCCAGAAATATGTTCAAGTATCACAAATTTTGTTGGAAAAGTCAGGCTCAAAATGATTGACAATACAATAAATCTATGTTAATATGTTCTATATAAAATTTGAATAACGGTGTGTTACTGTTGATCAGGCACTAACCAGATTATTTAATCTGTGTTAATGCCTTTTTTTTGAGTAAGGTGATTTTGAAAATGGAGAATTTTGAAATTATAGGCGTATTGAATCACAACGTTGTTTTAGTCCAGAAAGAGCCGAAGGGAACTCAGTTCATTTTAATTGGGAAGGGCTTGGGATTTTCCAAAAAGGTCGGTATGAAAATCGCGCTGGACCAGTCGCAGATTGAGAAATCCTTTCTGGTCTACGATACGCAGGGGAAGATGAAATATCTCAATCTGATTGAACAATTTGACGACAAGCTGATTGGGGTTTGTTCCGAGATCACTTTGCTTGCGGAAAAAAAGATGGGGAAGCTGAATGAAAACCTGCTGATTGTCCTGACGGATCATATCAATTTCGCGATTGAGAGGATTAAGAGAGGAATGGCGATCCAAAACCCGTTTGTTTATGAAATCAAGACTCTTTACCCGGACGAGTATGAAATCGGACTTGCGGCGAAAACGATGCTCAGAAAGCAAATTCACGTAGAAATCAATGATGACGAGGTGGCGTTTATTGCGCTGCATCTGAACGCCGCAAAGCAGAATGAAGAAGTTTCAGAATCCCTCAACAAAACAAGAGTTGTGAAAATGATGATTTCGGTTTTAGAGGAAAATCTGGGTGTGAAATTTGAAAGGGACCTGACCTATATACGGCTGATTAATCATTTCCGGGCCAGCATGGACCGGGTCGAAAAAAATATCATTGCTGAAAATCCTCTTCTGCCGGCGGTGCGGAAAAATTTTAAAAAGGCTTACGCGCTGGCGCAGCAGGTGGGAGAGATCGTCAAGCAGGAGCTGGGGTTGGAGCTGCCGGACGGAGAGCTCGGATATCTTGCCATTCATATTGACCGGATTGCAAGAACCCTGAAAAACAAAAAGTGAATCATGTAAGGTGTGTTACTGTTCATTCAGGCATAAACTGAGCAATGTGATATTGTGAAGTTTATGCTTTTTTTAATTCACTATATGGCCGGGAAAAGGGTGAAGAGCGGTTATTCGAAAGGCCGAATCAATTATTTTTACGAGGAGGAAATTTTCATGCTTGAGAAAATCAAAGGAAAACTGGTTGTATCGTGTCAGGCTCTGCCGGATGAACCGCTGCACAGTTCTTTCATTATGGGAAGAATGGCACTGGCGGCAAAACAGGGAGGAGCCGCAGGAATCCGGGCGCAGAGCAAAGGGGATATCGACGAGATCATCAAGGTGGCGGGTTTGCCCGTAATCGGGATCGTCAAAAGGAATTATGCCGATTCCGAAATCTACATTACTCCTACTAAGAAGGAAATCGAGGAGCTTTTGGAAACGCAATGCGAAATGATCGCTCTTGATGCCACCCTTCGGAGAAGGCCGAATGACGAAAAGCTGGAAGAGCTGGTCCGGTATGTTAAGGGCCGGGGCAGGCTGGTGATGGCCGACTGTTCCACCTATGACGAGGCAGTCAACGCCGAAAAGATCGGCTTTGACTGCGTCTCCACCACCCTTTGCGGCTATACGCCGTATTCCGAAAATTTGCCGGGACCCAATTTGTCTTTTATCGAAAAACTAAGGGAGAATCTCCGCATTCCTGTGATAGCGGAAGGAAAAATCAACACGCCGGAGGATTTGAAAGCTGTTTTTCAATCCGGGGCCTATTCGGCCGTTGTCGGCGGGGCGATCACCCGTCCGCAAAATATCACGGAGAAATTTACCAGGGCATTATTATAAAATGAGGGGGGACTATCATCATGTTCAAACAACTGCAAAAAATAGGGAAATCCTTTATGCTGCCGATTGCGATTCTGCCGGCCGCGGGTCTGCTGCTGGGCATCGGCGGCGCATTCAGCAACCCCAGTACCATCGCGGCCTACCCGTTCCTGCAAAATACCGTCGCGCAGGCTATTTTCCAGATCATGAGCTCTGCCGGAAGCGCCATCTTCAACAACCTTGCTCTTCTGCTCTGCATCGGCCTGTGTATCGGCCTTGCCAAGGCTGACAGGGGAACGGCGGCCTTAGCCGGTATTGTGGGATATCTGGTGATGACGGCGACGACCTCCGTTATGCTGACCATCTTCAACCCAAAAGGAAATGCGATTGACACCGGCGTGATCGGCGCTTTGGTCATGGGCAGCATTGCCGTGACCCTACATAATCGCTATCATAACATCGAACTGCCACAGGCATTGGGCTTCTTTGGCGGTTCCCGGTTCGTGCCGATTGTAACTTCTTTTTCCGCTATTTTTGTCGGCGCGCTGTTCTATCTTGTCTGGCCTCCGTTCCAGAACCTTCTGGTCAATGCCGGTCAGGGAATCGCCTCTATGGGTGTTGTGGGTACCTTCCTTTACGGCTTCCTGATGAGGTTATGCGGCGCGGTCGGTTTGCACCATATGATTTATCCGATGTTCTGGTACACGCAGCTGGGCGGTACGGAAACGGTCGCGGGGGTCAGCATTGCGGGCGCTCAGAAAATTTTCTTCGCGCAGCTTGCCGACCCGAACCATGTCGGACTGTTCACTCACGGGACCCGGTTCTTTGCCGGCCGTTTCGCGACCATGATGTTTGGGCTTCCCGCCGCCTGCCTCGCGATGTATCACAGCGTACCGAAGGCGCGGCAGAAAAAGTTCGCGGGACTGTTCCTTGGGGTCGCACTGACATCGTTCATCACCGGAATTACGGAACCGATTGAATATATGTTCCTGTTTGTCAGCCCGCTCCTTTATGTGTTTCATTCTTTCCTCGACGGTGTTTCCTTTCTGGTCGCTGATTTGCTGAATATCCGCATCGGCAATACCTTTTCCGGCGGATTCATTGATTTCAGCCTGTTCGGAATTCTGCAGGGGAACGACAGGACGAACTGGATGCTTGTGATCCCGGTCGGCATCGTATGGGCCTGCCTGTACTATTTTTCCTTCCGGTTCTTTATCAAAAAATTCAATATCATGACGCCGGGCCGGGCGGAAGACGACGATGCGTCGGGGGCTACGGTAGCGACGGCGGCTGCGGTATCCAAGTCTTCCGTAAAAGAAAAAGCGCTTCAGATTATTGCGGCGTTCGGAGGAAGAGAGAATATTGAAGACGTGGATGCCTGCATTACCCGGCTGAGGGTATCGGTTAAAAACATTGAGCAGGTGGACAACGCAAAGCTGAAAGAGCTTGGAGCAACGGACGTACTGACGATAGGGGACGGCATCCAGGCGGTTTTCGGCACGAAGGCCGTTATCTACAAGAACCATATTGTTGAGATCCTGGGGCTTGAGTAATTTTTTCAGACTGTTTTGAACTGCCGTCGTATGATACCGCTTACGGATTTCAGCGTGAATTACTATTTGCGCTGAAATCCTTATTATGCTGATTTTCGTTTCTGAAAAGAAACGGATATTTTTAAAGCCCGTTTTGAGCCTGAGGTCTGCGCTGTTGTTTTAGGACGGATCAAAAGGGCCGGGAAACCTATATACGGAGGATAATGATTATGTTACAATTTTTTAAAAAACGAATGACGATTCAGTCGCCTGCAAACGGTCGGATTATCAGCCTGGACGAGGTAAATGATCCGGTTTTTTCAGGAAGAGTGGTAGGGGACGGCTGCGCGGTCATTCCGGAGGACAATCTGATTTGTTCGCCATGCAACGGAAGGATTGTTCAGGTCATAGACACCAACCATGCCTTCTGTATTCTCAGTGACGACGGGCTGGAGGTTTTGGTTCATATAGGTTTGGATACGGTAAGATTAAAGGGAATGGGCTTTAAAAGGCTGAAGGACGAAGGTATGCGCGTGAAAGCGGGGGACAGCGTTATGGAGGTGAATTTGCAGTACCTTCAGTCACAGAACAAGGAGATTGTCACGCCTGTATTAATTACGAACATGGACAAGGTCGGCAATCTGCAAATCTGCCGGGGAAGTGTCCGTGCAGGGGACAGATTGATGGACCTTGTCCTGAAATGAATATTTTATACAAGCGCCGCGGGCTTTTGAAAGGAGTCCCGCGGCCCGGCGTGCATAGACAAAGGGGGAAGCGTGATGGTACAGGTCAGAGTTATGGACAGGAATGGGCTTCATGCAAGGCCGGCCAGCAGGATTGCCGGTATCGCGCTCGCGCATCCCGGAGCGGTTTACCTTGAGAAAGACGGAGTCCGGTGCAATGCAAAAAAAGTCATGGAAATCATGGGCTTCAATTTCATTTACGGAGATCTGGTCAGCGTGATAGCCCCCGGGCGGAGCGGCGATCAGGTTGAAAAGTCGATCGGAAGCGTTATCATGAGTTCTGAGGATCATTGAATCCGGCTCAAGGACCTATTCATTTATTGTTTGCAGGAGGTATGTATTTATGGAACAGTTTACTTATACCATTCAGGATTCGGCCGGCCTTCATGCGCGCCCGGCCGGGCTGCTCGTCAAGTGTGCGCAGGGCTGCAGCTGTGCGGTAAGCATTGTATTCAACGGAAAAACGGCGGACGCCAAGCGTCTGTTTTCGGTAATGAACCTGAACGTGAAACAGAACGACACGATTACCTTCCGGGCGGAAGGGGAACAGGAGCAGGCGGACTGTGCAAAGCTGAAAGCGTTTTGTCAGGCGAATCTCTGAATCGGGAACGGAAGCCCGCGGCATTCTGAATATCAGCTGTTTTCATAAAATCCCCATGGCGTACGGCGATGGAAAAGCCTGTGCTTTTCTCTGCCGTACAGTCCCATGGGGATGTCTGTTTTTTTATTCTGTTTCTTCTTTTTCTTCTTTCAGCTGGAACCGGGATAAAAGGTCGGTCAGCACCTTGGATTGGGACGAGAGCTCTTCGCCCGCCGCGGCGCTTTTCTCGGCCATGAGGGAAATATTCTGAATCGCGTCGGAAATCTGCGTGATGTTTCCCGTTGTCTGCGTTACGAAAACGGCCTGTGCGTCGGAGGCCTGCGTGATTTCACCGACAAGCTGGAAGAGCGCTTCCGACTTTTGCACGATCACCTGCAGGGACCTTTCCACCTCGTCCACTGCCTTTGCGCCGGTTGTAATCGCATGAACGGTATTGGCAATCAGAGCGGAGGTATCCCCCACGGCACGGGTGCTTTTGCCGGCCAGACTGCGCACCTCGTTCGCCACGACCGCGAAGCCTTTGCCGTAGGCTCCGGCCCGCGCGGCCTCTACCGCGGCATTCAGAGCCAGAATGTTTGTCTGGAACGCGATGTCGTCGATCGTCTTGACAATCCGCTCTATTTCCTGCGAGGTTTGGGAAATATCCTTCATGGCGGTGATCAGCTGATCCATTTTCCGGTTCCCGTCCTGGATATCCCGCACGATTCCGGACAGCATGACGTTTGCCTGCTGGGCGTTTTCCGCGCTCGTCTGTGCGTGGCCGGAGATTTCCTGAATGGAGGAGGAAAGCTTTTCAATGGAGCTCACTTCCTCGGAGGCGTTCATAGCCAGCGCCTGAGCCACGTCGGACATCTGGCTCGCCGAGCCGTCTACCTGAACGGCGACCAGACGCACCTGGGAAATCGTCTGATTCAGGCCGGAAAGAATTCCGTCGATCGCGGTCAGGATTTCGTGAAAATCTCCCGGATAGGCGGCGCCGCTCTGCAGGGACAGGTCGCCGGAGGAAATCGCTTTCAAAATCATGCAGAGGTCTGTGATCATCCGGCGCAGATTTTCCGACGTAGTATTCAGGGCATTCGCGATTCTGCCCGTCTCATCCTGAGATTTCACTTCGAGACGGATATCCAGATCTCCGCCGGAAATCCGTTCAATGCCCTCCGTTACCTGCAAAACCGGCCTGGTAATGTTCCCGGCGATCCGGAAAGCAAAGAAAAGGGCAATGAGGAAGGACACGATTCCGACGCCGATCATCAGGGAAATGGCGGCCGGTACGCTGGACATGAATTCTGAGTGGGCTTCCGAAACATTGACGGACCATCCGTCCGTTCCCGAAATGGGAGCGTATGCGCCGAAATACTGCTGGCCGTTCCTTTTGTAAAGGGCAAATCCCGTTTTTCCCTGAACCATGTTGGCTTCCATTTTGGCGACGACAGGATCGGATTTGCTGTTCTTTTCCTTTGCGGAAGCGGCGGAACTGCTTTGCACCACCTTGGTGCCGGAATGGTTGAGGATATAGGTATTGCCTTGATTGCCTACTTTCACTTTGGCGGCAATGTCGCCCAGCGAATTGTACGGAATGCTGATCAGAATGACATGCGGCGCGGAGGGATAGGCGTAGTCAAAATGCACTTCCCCGTTTTCCGTGACAGGGTCGCTCAGGTAGGGGGTCCCCTGCTTCGCCTGTACAAAGGCCTGATTTTCCTGATAGTCGTTTCCGTTCAGGGCGGAAATTCCATCCTCCTTGATGATGTCCACCTTCACCAGCCCGTTTTCCTTGACGAGGCTGTTGATGTACTGCCTGGTGGCTCCGTAGTCAGCCCCGACGGTGTTTTTGATCATCGAGACCGACTGGGCCATAATTTCATACTGCCTGAGCTGAGCGCTGATTTCGGAAGAGACGATGCCGGCCGTTTTGCTCAGCGTTTTCTGCAGGGACTGCTCCGTGGAGCGGACAATGAAAAAAGCGGAAAAAATGCAAAGAACACTGACTGTGCAGAGAATAATAATTGCTGTAAATTGAACAAGCTTATTCTTGATCGTTTTCTGATTGTTACGCACAATGAAAATACCCTTCCCATCGTTTAATATGATCTTTTTTCAGCGGTTTCAGTATATCATTTTTTATGCCGTCCCACAGAATTTACCATTGATTTTAAGGCGGAATTAACCTTCCGTTTACATTCGGCAGCACGGGATCTTACGATAAGAAAAGGAAGCATCGGGTTTGGTTTCATCCGAATGCTTCCTCTTGTTTTCTATCAGCACGCTCACACGCTAAAGGTGTGAGAAGCCTGTTTTATTTCAGGATAGTTTCTTCCTCCTTTGGAAGCTGACATTTCCGCTTTTTCTCTTCCAGACGCTTATTGATGTTTTCCCGCAGGAGCGTGTACATCACGGCGCAGAGAGGAATGTTGACCAGCATCCCGACCAGACCGAACGTGTTGCCGCCGATGGTGACGGCGGCAAGCACCCACAGCGCCGGCAGGCCGACCTTTGAGCCGACCACGCGCGGGAAGATCAGGTTGCCCTCCAGCTGCTGGAGGACGACGAAGAATATGACGAACCAGACCGCCTGAATAGGGTTGACGACCAAAATCAGCAGCGCGCCGATACAGGTGCTTAAAAACGCGCCGAAAATCGGAATCAGAGCCATAAACGCCACAATCACGGAGACAAGCAGCGCATAGGGGAAGCTGAAAATCTGCATTCCGATAAAGCAGAGCGAGCCGAGAATACAGGCCTCGGTACACTGGCCGGCGATAAAATTGGAAAAGGCGTGATCGGTCAGGCTGCACACCCGCACGATGGTGTCGGCCGGCTTTTTGGGGAAATAAGCGTACAGGAAACGCTTTGTCTGCGCTTCCAGCTTTTCTTTTTGCGCGAGAATATTAATGGCGAAGACAAGGCCGAGCACCATGGTAATGACCGCGTGGAACAGGTTCGCAGCCACCGTAACGGTGGAGCCCACCAGCGTGTTGGCCAGCTTCTGCCCGTACTGGGCCAGCATCTGGCTGAGGTTTGTCCAGTCGATTTTTATATTGCCGACGTATTCCCTGACCGTGGGATACTTGTTTCCGACTGCGATCAGGCTGTTCTGAAGCCCGGTGAAAAAACCCGGAATATTGTTGGTCAGGCTGGTAATTGTGCGGACGAGCTCCGGAATCAGGATCAGCATAATCAGGGCGATAATGCCGATGACAATCAAAAAGGTGATCAGAATGCTGACCGCGCGCCTCACTTTCGGCCAGTTTTTCGTGTAGCGGCGGTTAATCGGCGCAAGCAGGCGGCTTTCTACATGCCGCATCAGGACATTGAGGATGAAGGTGATTGCAAGGCCGAGCAGGATCGGCTCAAAAATACCCGCAATGATCCCGGTCAGCTCCGAAAACCGGTATAAATTTTTCAGCCCCAGGTAAAGCACAATGCTGAAAGCAATGAGCAGGGCGATCTTTTTCATATTGCTTTTATTGAGTTCCATTTTCCGTCCCTTTCCAATCCGTCGCCGGCCTTTGGTACATCGGCAGGTTGTCCTATTTCGTGGCGAAGCGGGTATCGTCATTGGCTTGCGATCATTATCCCACAGGCGCACAGCGCCGTTGTGGGATATAAATGATAAATTGGCGAAACTAATATAATAGCCGCTTTGTGGCTATTATACCATAATGCGCACCGATAGAAAATGATTGCTTTCAAAAGCCTTTCTTTTATTTTAGCACAATTTATCTGACAATATATGGGATCCCTCAAATAATTTGATGGAATACGGTTTCGCGGTTTTCATCCGGCTGCTTCTGTGTTATGATGGAATCCATAGAAAAATATCTAAATAAACGGCCTGCTCTATGGGCGGATACCGTTCCAATATTGACGATATGGAAACAGAGGGTAAAATTGTGCTGTTGTTATCTGCGGAAAAAATCAGGAAAAGCTACAGTGAAAAAATACTGCTGAAGGATGTCTCCCTGGGGATTCAGGAAGGGGATAAAATCGGGATGATCGGCGTGAACGGAACCGGGAAAAGCACGCTTTTGAAAATCGTCGCGGGACAGGAAAGCCCAGACAGCGGCGCGGTCACTAAATTCGGAAGCGTGCGCGTGGGGTATCTGCCGCAGAACCCGGTTTTTCCGGAAGGGATTACGGTGCTGGAACAGGTCAAACAGGGGATTGCACAGCAGCAGCGGGAATCGAAGGACTATGAATGCAAAGCAATTTTGACCCGGCTTGGAATTGCGGATTTTGACGAACCGGTCAGCCGGCTTTCCGGCGGACAGAAAAAGCGCGTATCGCTGGCCAGCGTGCTGGTAACCCCCGTGGAGGTGCTGGTGCTGGACGAGCCCACCAACCATATGGACAACTCCATGGTCGACTGGCTGGAAAATTACCTTGCCCGTTACCCGGGCGCGCTGCTCATGGTGACGCACGACCGTTATTTTCTTGACCGCGTCACCAACCGGATCGTTGAGCTGCAGGACGGGAATCTGTACAGCTATCAGGCAAATTACACCAAATATCTGGAACTGAAAGCGGAGCGGGAAAGCATGGAGGCCGCGAGTGAGCGCAAGCGCCAGAGCCTGCTCCGAAAGGAGCTGGAATGGATCCAGCGCGGGGCACGGGCGCGCAGCACAAAGCAGCGCTTCCGGGTAGAGCGGTTTGCGCAGCTGAGCGCGCAGGAGGTCGGGACGGAGCAGGAAAAGCTGGCGATGAGCTCCGTGAGCACGCGGCTCGGGAGGAAAATCATTGAAATCGACGGGATTGAAAAGCGCTACGGCGACAGGCGGCTCATCCGGAATTTTTCCTACAACCTGCTGCGCGGGGACCGTATCGGCATTATCGGCGCAA
Source organism: Caproiciproducens lactatisolvens (assembly GCF_052443335.1). Taxonomy (NCBI): domain Bacteria; kingdom Bacillati; phylum Bacillota; class Clostridia; order Eubacteriales; family Acutalibacteraceae; genus Caproiciproducens; species Caproiciproducens lactatisolvens. The sequence continues at coordinate 639,229 of NZ_CP195750.1, forward strand.
ACGGCTGCGGAAAATCAACGCTGCTGAAAATCATTACCGGACAGGTCGCGCCGGACAGCGGCACGGTTACCGTGGGGGAAACCGTACGGATCGGCTGTTTTTTGCAGGAATGTGAAGATATGGACCCCGGTCTGCGCGCAATCGACTATATTAAGAATATTTCCGCTGAGGTCATGACCCCGGAGGGGATGCTGACCGCTTCCCAGCTGATGGAAAAGTTCCTGTTCACGTCCGATCTGCAGTATTCGGTGATCGGCAGGCTGTCGGGAGGGGAACGCCGCAGGCTCTACCTGCTCGGTATTCTGATGCAGGCGCCGAACGTTCTGCTTTTCGACGAGCCCACAAACGACCTTGACATCCAGACGCTTACCATTCTGGAGGACTATCTCCGGAATTTTTCGGGCGCCGTTGTCGCCGTGTCCCACGACCGCTATTTTCTGGACAAGGTCGCGGAGCATCTTTTCGCGTTTGAAAACGGGGAAATCCACGATTATACCGGCGGCTATTCCGACTATCTGGAACAGAAAAGGCCCGAGGCGGAGGAAGCGCCGAAGGCAAAGGAAAGCAGGCCGAAAGCCGCTTACCGGCAAAAGCCGGCCAAGCTGAAATTTTCCTTTAAGGAGCAGCGGGAATACGAGGAAATCGATTCAGTCATCGCCGATTTGGAGGAAAAAATCACCGCCGCGGAACGGGAAATTGCACAGCAGTCCAGCAACTACGTCCTGCTTTCCGAACTGATTGCGGAAAAGGAAGCGCTGGAAGCCGAGCTTGACGCCAAAACCGAGCGCTGGGTCTACCTGAACGAGCTTGCCGACCGGATCGCGGAACAAAACGCGGAAGAATGACCGTAACAAAAGGGGCTGTTGCAAAATTTTCATTTTGCAACAGCCCTTAAAAATATTTTTATGAGCCCTTAACAGATTCTCGGCAGCCCCTCGCCGTAAAGAACAGTGACAATACGGGTGCCCCCGATGGGGGTACGCAGCAGGACGGTGCCGGGCTCGCCGGAAACGACCTTTCCGATAATGGCCGCGTTTTCCCCGTACCGGCTTTCCTTCATGCAGGCAAGCGCCTTCTGTGCGTCCCCGGCGGCTACGACGGCGGTCATTTTTCCCTCGTTGCCCATATAAAGGGGGTCAAGTCCCAATATTTCACAGAAACCGCGCACCTGTGCGGAAACGGGAATCGCTTTTTCCTCAAGCTCCATGCAGCAGGCGGAGGCGCCGGCAAATTCATTCAGCACCGTTCCCAGGCCGCCGCGGGTAACATCACGCATGGCTTTCACCTTTACACCGTTTTCCAGAAGCGCGCTCACCATTTCGTTCAGGGGGGCGCAGTCGCTTTGAACGGTGTTCCGGATATTCATCCGCTCGCTCAGAATGGCCGCGTGATGGTCGCCCAGATTGCCCGAAAGCAGGATCGCGTCGCCCTCTTCGCAGGAGGCCGCGCTGAGCGAGACGTCCGGCGGCACAAAGCCCACGCCGGCGGTGTTGATGTAGACGCCGCCCTTGCCTTCCACGACCTTGGTGTCGCCCGCCACAATACTGATTCCGGCTTCCGCGGCGGTCTCCGCCATGGAGGCCGCTATTTTTTTGAGCTCCTCCGTGTCGGCACCTTCCTCCAGAATGAATCCGCAGGTAAGGTAGCGGGGCTTTGCACCGCTCATCAGGAGGTCGTTCACCGTCCCGCAGACGGACAGCCTGCCGATATTGCCGCCCGGGAAAAACAGGGGCGTTACCACGAAGCTGTCCGTCGTCACGGCGATTTTTTCCGCGCCGGGAACAACGGCGGAATCCTCCATTTTGGCTAAAACGGGATTGTGAAAGCTTTTTTCAAAAATATCTTCGATCAGCTCGGCGGTGGCTTTTCCGCCGCTGCCGTGCGCCATGGTTATTTTCATTACCGTTTCCTCATATTTGTAAAATAATTGTAGCAGCTGCCCTCCATCGACACCATACACGCGCCCTGCGGCGTCTGCGGGGTACAGGCGGAACCGAACAGGGGACATTCGTTCGGGGAGACCGCCCCGGTCAGCACCTGTGCGCAGCGGCAGCGGGCGTTGGCGCCGCGGTCGTCGTTCAGGCCCGCGCTGCCCGCGTCGAAGCGGGCGTATTCCTCCCGCAGAAGCAGGCCGGAATCCGGGATGCTGCCCATCCCGCGCCATGCGGCGTCACAGGGTGCAAAATACTTGTCCACCATTTTCTGCGCGGTCCGGTTGCCTTCCTCCGTTACCGCGCCGGGGTACAGGTTCATGACCCCGGCTTTGCCGCTTTTTCGGACGAGCGCGTAGATCGCCGCCAGAATCTGCGGCCCTTCAAAGCCCGCGACCGCGAACGGAATGCCGTATTTTTCGGACAAAGGCTCAAAAATACGGCTGCCGGTAATGACACTGACGTGTCCGGGCGCGAGAAAGCCGTCCACGCCGCCCTGGTTTTTGCAGATCCAGTCGATCACCGGGGGCATGGTTTTCAGGGAGGTCAAAATCTTTACGTTGGAGACGCCGTTTGCAATCGCTTCCTCAAGCAGCATGGCGTAGACCGGGGCGGTGGTTTCAAATCCGACCGCCGCGAAAATGTAGGTGCGGGCGGGGTCGTCCGCCGCCAGCTTCAGCGCATCCAGCGGGGAATAGACCATCTGTACATGCCCGCCCGCGGCTTTCGCGTCGTTCAGGCTCCGGCTGCCGCCCGGTACGCGCAGCATGTCCCCGAATGTGACGACCACGTTTTCCGGTTCCATGCTAAGTGCGACAAGTCTGTCGATATAGGCGGTGACCGTGACGCAGACGGGGCATCCGGGCCCGGAGATCATCAGGACGGCGGGGGAGAGAATTCCGGTAATGCCGCAGCGGGAAATCTGCGCCGTGTGGGTTCCGCAGACCTCCATCAGCCGCAGGGGCGGTCCGTCGTAGGTTTTCAGATACGATTGGATATCCGTCATAGCTCTTCCATTTCCTTCAGAAGCTCCTCCAGCGCGTCGCGGTCCTGCTCCGTCAGCACCTGCAGGATGCATCCGGCGTGAACCAGAACGCTGTCGCCCGGTTTGATTTTCACCAGGCCGGCCTCTGCTTCCAGCGTATTTCCGCTGAAATCCACCGTCGCTTTTCTACCGTTTACTTTAACAACCCTGCCGGGCAGTGCAACACACATGGCAATCTCCTTTTGGTTGGAATCTTCCGAATCGTCGGTGGCTTATTTGCGAACGCCCTCTGCCTGCGCGCAGAGCCACGCTTGCCCCAGACAGATTCCGCCGTCGTTGGATGGTACGGCGGAATTGAAATAGACCAGGAAACCGTCCGCGGTCAGCCGGTCATGGCAGTCCCCAAGAAGCAGAAGGTTTGCGAAAACGCCCCCGCTCAGGGCTACGCGGCTTTCGCCGCTCTCTTCCCGGATGCTCCGGCAGACCGTCAGAATCATTTCGGCAAGCGCCCGGTGAAACCCAAGCGCAATGCGGTTGCTGTTTTCCCCTTTTGCAGCCGCTTGCAGAAGCAGGCGGATAAAATCGGCCTGATCTGCTTCCAGTTCCCCGGCGGGATTCCGGCTGAGGGCGAAGTGGAACGGCACCGGCTCTTCTCCGGCTTCTTTTGCCGCAGAAGCCGCGTTTTCCAGCGCGACGGCGCATTCCCCTTCGTAGGAATTCTCTTCTTTAATGCCCAGTATGGCGCAGACTGCGTCGAACAGCCGCCCCGCGCTGGAGCTTTCCTGTGTATTGACCTGATGCTTGAGGGCGGCCCTGACGAACGGAAAGCGCTCGCTGCCGGATTCCTCGCCAGCGGCGAACCGGTAACAGTCCGAGGTCAGCACGGCATTTTTCGCCGCCGCGTCGCCGCCGCAGAGCCGGACAGGGCTCAGGTGCGCCCGCCGAGCAAAATCCGCGCCGCGGCACAGCAAAAATTCCCCGCCCCAGACCGTTTTGTCCGTGCCGTAGCCGGTGCCGTCGAAAATCACGCCGATACAGCCGTCCAGACGATGCTCCGCCATGACGGAGGCGGCGTGAGCGTGATGGTGCTGAATGAGGATGGGGCTTTCCAGACTGAAGTCCCGCGCGATCCTCTGCGCCAGCGCGTGGGACTGATAGCCGGGATGCAGGTCGCACGCAATCCTCTGCGGGGAAATCCGCAGAAGCTGCTCCATACGCTTCAGGCCGATTTTGTAATTCTCATAGACCTTGTAATTTTCGATGTCCCCGAAATACTGGCTCAGATAGGCGCGGTCGCCGCTGAGCAGGCAGAAGCAGCTTTTCAGGTCCCCGCCCATAGCCAGAACCGGATGTTCCGCCCGCTGTTCCAGCAGGACGGGCAGGGGAACATACCCCCGGCTGCGGCGGAGAATCTGGGGCACTGAGCACGCGACCCGCCCGACGGAATCGTCCAGCGGGGTCACGATCCGGCGGGTATTGTACAGGATTCCCGCCAGATAAGGAATATCGGACCGAAGCAGTTCGTCGTCCTTATAAATCATCGGCTCGGAGGTGAAATTCCCGCTCGTGACAATGAGGGGGCCGCATGCGTCCGTCAGAAGCTGATGCAAACCGGTGCAGGGCAGAAACGCGCCGAGGAAACGGCTTTCCCCGCAGACACCGGAACAAAACCCGTCCGACGGGTTGTTCAGCAGGACAATGGGGCGTGCCGCGGACAGCAGCATGTCTTCTTCTTCCTGATTCACAACGCACATTTTGCGGATGCTTTCCAAATCGGGAAACATAACGGCAAAAGGCTTCTTTTCCCGTCCCTTTAAAAGACGCAGGCGCTTCACCGTGTCTTCAAGGCAGGGGGAACAGACAAACTGATATCCGCCTACGCCTTTTACGGCGAGAACAGCCCCGTCCTTCAGAAGGGCAACCGCCCGTTCCAGGGCTTCCTGCTTTTCCAGCGTAATTCCGCCGGTAAGCAGCTGCAGCTGAGGCCCGCAGCGGTGACAGGAGATCGTCTGTGCGTGGCGCCTGCGCCCGGATGCATACTCGCGCTCGCAGTCGGGGCACATGGCAAAGTCCTTCATGGTGGTGGTTTCGCGGTCGTAAGGCAGGGCGTTCATAATGCTGAACCTCGGCCCGCAGGAAGCGCAGCTGATAAACGGATATCCCCGGCGCCGGTTTTCAGGCGAATACAGCTCTTTTTTGCATTCGTCGCACATCGGCAGGTCCGGCGGAATCATCGGCGTGCCCGCCTCGTTTTGCGCGGCCTTGCCGCTTTTCAGAATGGAAAAACCGTCAAAGCGCTGTTCCGGCATCGGCTCCGTCCGGATTTCCGTCACCAGTGCGCCGTCCGGAGCGCTGGTGTGAAGGGAATGCAGAAATTCCTTCACCCGCTGTTTTTCCCCGCAGGCGGCGATCTCAACAATCCCGCTGCTGTTGCGCACGCTGCCGGAAATATCCAGCCTGTGCGCCAGCCCGGCTACAAAGGGACGGTATCCCACACCCTGTACGATGCCGGAAACGGTAATGAAAACATTCATTCCATTTCAATGCTCTCTATCTTTACTTCTCTGCCCACTTCGCTCGGTTCTCCCTGAGTGCCGCACGTGGGGCAGGAAAAATCAAAGCGCCTGCGTTCAAACAGCTCGTTGCATTTGGGGCAGCGCAGCTTCGATTTGACGGAACGGACATTCATCTGCGCGCCTTCGCAGACGGTGCCCTTGGATAAATCCTCGAAGTACATCTGGATGCTTTCTCCCGAGTACCCGGAATCCTCCCCTACCGCAATGTTGATGGCTGTGACCTTCTTTTTTCCCGCCGCTTCCGCTTTTTCGGAGGCTTCCTTCAAAAAATCGGCGGCTTTATGATAATCGTGCATGATAACGGCTCCTTTTCGTTCTTAATGGTTCCTAAGACGCGTTCTGGTTTTCCACGGGGGTCTGGCAAACGGTATCGATGGTTTTGCGCTGAGCGGGCTCGGTGTAGCTCTGATGCATGGAAAGGCATTTCTTGGGGCAGCTTTCCACACAGCAGCCGCACTGGATGCAGCTGAAGCGCTGAATCGACCAGCTTTTTTCTCCCCGGTTTACCTGAATGGCGCTGGTCGGGCATTTTTTGGAACAAAGCCCGCAGAAAACGCAGGCGTCCACGTCGTTTTCAATATGGCCCCTTGTGCGCGGGGGATATTCTCTCGGCTGCTCCGGGTAAGGCCGGGTGGCCGGTTTTGAAAATAAATTGTGCAGTTCGATTTTTGCGAAAGTCAGTAAACTCATTGTTTCATCACCTTTCGGTACAGCTGATGCAGGGATCGATCGTCAATATCAAAATGGGAACGTCGGCAAGCTGACAGCCCTTCATGGTTTCCAGCATTCCCGGCAGATTGGCAAACGTTGGGGTGCGCACCCGCACCCTGTCTAAAAACTTGGTTCCGTTTGCCTTCACATAGTAAATCGCTTCGCCGCGCGGCTGCTCCACCCGCATGAAATATTCCCCCTGCGGGAAGCCCTTGACCGGGACGGAAACCTCTCCGTTCGGAATCTTTGCCGCCGCCTGGCGGATGAGGTCGATGGACTGGAAGATTTCCCGGATACGCACGTCGGTCCGCGCGTAGCAGTCGCCTACGTCGCTCGTGATCGGCTCGAAATCGAGGAAGGGGTACGCGGCGTAGCCGAGCTTGCGGGTGTCGCGGCTGATGCCGCTGGAACGCATAAACGGCCCCACGGCGCCGAGATTGAACGCCTGCTGTTTGGTCAGGAAACCGACGTCCCGCAGACGGCTGTTGACCGCGGAATTATTCAGAAAAGTTTTGACAAGCTCCTTCAGATCGCGTTCCATGTCGGCGAAGACAGAGAGAAACTCCCGGATCATGTCGTTGTCCATATCCTTGCGCTGGCCGCCGATCTTATTGACGGAGAAAATCACGCGGCCGCCGGTGGAATATTCAAACATATCCAGCACCTTTTCGCGCATTCTCCAGGTTTCCATGAACAGGCTTTCAAAGCCGAACGCGTCGGCCAGCAGGCCGAGCCATAAAAGATGGCTGTGAATCCGCGACATCTCACACCAGATGGTGCGCAGGTATTTGGCGCGGGGCGGAATTTCCACTTCCATGATATTTTCCACCGATTCACAGTAACCCATTCCGTGCATAAAGCTGCAGATTCCGCAGATTCGCTCTGCAACATAAACATATTCGTTAAAGTCTTTTTTCTCCACCAGCTTTTCAAGACCCCTGTGCACAAAGCCGATGGAGGGGATCGCCTCCACCACCTTTTCGTCTTCCAGCACCAGGTCGAGATGGATCGGTTCGGGAAGGACCGGATGCTGAGGGCCGAACGGTACAATGCTGCGTTTGGACATCTGGTATCACTCCTACGATTTATTTAAAAGGCGTTTTCTTCTCGGTGCGGTACAGGCCGCCTTTATAGTCGAGGGAAATCATCGTGATCGGTACGCCGAAAAGATCGTGAATTTCATTTTCATATAAGAAGGACGCGGGATAAATGCCGCTGACGCTGGGGATTTCAACCTCTTCGCCGATATTGAAGCGCAGGGTGTACAAATCGAAATCCTTTCCGAACGAATAGGAAAGCTCGTAGCCGTCGGGGATTCTTGTGGCGCAGATCTGTACCAGACGGCAGCCGCCGCCCTTCATTTTCAGGACCTCTTCCAGCAGGACTTCGGAAGAAATGGGGATAATGATATTTTCCGGCATGATTAAGCCTCCTTGTGCAGCGCCGCCGCGCCGAATTTTTTCAGCTCGCGTTTTCTGTCCAGAAGCGCGACAGCCTTGACCACGCCGTCAATAATCGCTTCCGGTCTTGCGGCGCAGCCGGGAACGTAAATGTCCACGGGGATCACCTTGTCCACGCCGCCCAGGATATTGTAGCACTCCTTGAAAATCCCGCCGTCGCAGGCGCAGATGCCGACCGCGACGACCACCTTGATTTCCGGCATCTGGGAGTAAATCTGTTTTACCACCAGCTCGTTCTGATGGTTGATGCCGCCGGTAATCAGAAGGATATCGGCGTGTTTGGGGTTGCCGGTGTTGACGACGCCGAAGCGTTCAATATCATAAACGGGCGTCAGGCAGGCCAGCACCTCGATGTCGCAGCCGTTGCAGCTGGAGCCGTCGTAATGCAGAAGCCAGGGGGACTTTGATATCTTCATCATTCGCGAAAGCACCTTCCTTAATGAATGAGCGTCAGGATCAGCAGGTTAATGCCGCCTGCGACCAGTGTGACCAGCCAGGTGGAACCGAGCATTTTATCCCATTTGACACGGGGGAAAAGATTGTCGATAAACGTTTCAAGGACAAACGACAAAGCGCATACCAGCACCGCGGCGAGAATGCTCCACCACTGAAGGTTGATGATGAACAGTCCTATGAAGCCGAGCAGAAGCACGTCTTCATACCAGCCCGCCAGCTCCACCAGCCCCAGGACGTTGCCGGACAGCTCCGTCGTAAGGCCCTTTACCATCTCCTGATGGGCGTGGTGCGAGGTACTGATATCGAAGGGCGATTTGCGAAGCTTGATCGTCAGGATATAGAGGAATCCGAAAAACATGCCCGGAAGAACGGCAATGGCGGAAGTGCCGGCGTGTACGATATCAACCACGTTGAAGCTGCCGTCGGCAATATAAAACCCGATCGCCGCCAGAAGCATCATCGGCTCATAGGCCATCATCTGCACCAGCTCCCTCTGCGCGCCCATGGCGCTGTAGGGAGAATTCGCCGAGGTCGCGGACAGGATCAAAAACACCTCCGCCAGCGTCAGCGCGAAAAAGACGAGCAGCAGGTCGCCGCCCGCGAAGAAAATACCTCCCGTAAATACGACGAATACAAAGAATCCGCCGACCAGAAAATCCTGTACGCCGTTTACCACGACGGACTGCTTGGAAAAAAGCTTATACAGGTCGTAAAAGGGCTGCAGCAGCGGCGGGCCCTGGCGGCCCTGAAACCGCGCGCTGATTTTCCGGTCGATCCCGGAGAGCAGGCCGCCCAGAACGGGGGCAAAAATCAGGAAAAATATGATTTTCAGTAAAATCTGCATCTTAGATCACACCCCCGATCGCAACGATCATCAGAATGATCAAGTCCGCGGCGGCGAGAACCAGCGAGGGCTTCAATATTTTCTTTTCCCCGAAAAGATCCTCCATATACCAGTTCGCAAGATACATGGATGATTCCCGCCCGAAGGAATCCGTAAAATGACGGTCGTCGCCGGTGTTGGCACCGCTCATATAGGAGATGACGATTTTATTTCTTTTGCCGAAGGTCAGCAGGCGCACCATGACGGGCAGAACCAGAATGGTGCAGAACATCAGGAACATGATCTTGAGGTCGCTGCTGCTGATGAGCGTCATCAAAGGCTCATGGAACGTCCGGATCAGGTAAGGCTGCACCAGATAGGTGGACAGCAGCGGGAAGGATACGCACAGGACAATGACCAGGATCGCCAGCGTGTAAATCGAAAACCAGTCGCTTTTTTCCAGCTTGTCGGGCAGCCGTTCGGAACGGTGGATCACCGCGACCAGCTTGCCCAACCATTTTCCCCAGTAGAACAGCGTGCTGGCGCTTCCGAATACCAGGAAAATCACCAGCCAGACGCTTTTGGAATCCACAAACGCCTTGAGCGCCGCCCATTTGGAAATCAGCATGCCGAAGGGCGCGAGGAACATTCCGCAGATTCCCACGATCATCACGAAGGCAAGCTTGGGCAGCTTGACGATCAGACCGTGCATATCCTCAATATTGCGGCTGCCGGTGCTGTTTTCCACCGCGCCGACCGAAAGGAACAGCAGCGATTTGGAAACCGCGTGGAACACCAGAAGCAGGATGCCCGCCCATACGGCTTCATGCAGGCCGACGCCCGCGCACGCGGTAATCAGGCCCAGATTGGAAATGGTGGAATACGCGAGCACTTTTTTGCCGTCGCTCTGCGAAATAGCGAGCAGGGAAGCGGCGAAGAAGGTAAACCCACCGATGGTGGTGACCATGATCCCCGCCAGGTTGCCGTAAAGAGCGGGGGAAAGGCGGATCAGAAGGTAAACGCCGGCCTTGACCATCGTTGCGGAGTGCAGCAGGGCCGAGGTAGGCGTCGGCGCGACCATAGCCCCCAGCAGCCAGCGGGAAAACGGCATCTGCGCGCTTTTGGTCAGCGCCGCGAAAGCCAGCAGGATCACCGGGATGAGCGCTGCCTGGTTCCCTGTGCCCAGAATGACCAGCTCCTGAAGGCTGGCGATCCTCAGCCGGAGGGAACAGTACAGGATGGCCGCCGCAAAGCCGAGGCCGCCCAAAAGGTTCATCCAGAGCGCGCGGAAAGAATTCCGGATCGCCTCCGGAGTCTGATTATATCCGATCAGCAGGAACGAACAGATACTGGTGATTTCCCAGAAGAAATAGATCCAGGTCAGGTTGCCGGAAAAAACCAATCCGAACATAGCGCCCAAAAACACAAAAAGCATGGCAAAGAAAAAGGGAGACCGGTCCTTGTACTCGGTGTGATGCTTGTGGTATTCCCTGATGTATCCCACCGCGTATACGCAGATCAGGCACCCCACAATACCGATCACCATACACATGATAATCGTGAGGTCGTCTACAATAATATGGTTTCCGCCTTCCGCAGAACGACCGGTAAGCTCCATCCATGCAACGGGCAGAGTCTGCGCCGCCGAAAGCAGGGCACAGTAATACTGCTTATACCGGAAGGAATAATAAAACACAAGACCCATCAGTCCGAATTCCGCCAGAAGCATCGCTTTGTCGAGCAGTTGGGTTTCCGCAAGGTAAGCCTGGTCCGCCCCGCCAAGCAGGGAACTTACGGAAAAGGTGACCACCATCACGACGAGTACGGCGCAGCTTGAAAATACAACCATATCCCGCGGTTTTCCCGGCTTGACCATGGATAGAATCAGAGCTGCAATAAAAGGAAAGATTATGAGAGTAACGATCATTGCAATAAAACCACCATTTCTCCATGTTTCTCTTCTGCAAACACACCAAATACACAACACTTTTCCCTTGAAAGGCAAATGAATGTTATTTTTATAACAGAAGCACATCTATGATAATCAAAAATTCTCAGATGTGCAAGGTCAATATTTACCCTTTTTCTCCGGATTTTGAAATGGATTTTATGTAAATTTAAAAAAGTGCAGATTCTGGAAAAATTGAAAGAACAATTTCGTGACTATAAGACTGCTGCGGGAATTATTTTATAAAAGGGAATCCGATTGTACAGAATGAATTAAAAAAACAGTCCGCCGGACAGCCTTAACGTCCGGTGGACTGCATGGATTCTTTCCAGAATTCGGGCCGGAATTCAAAGAGAGGATATTCCCCGCTGACAGGGTTCCGGTTTTTATAATCCGCATAAACCAGACAGTGCCCGGCGTACAGCAGTGCGTATCCCCTTTTTATCCCTTTTGAGGGACGGTCTGTATCCTCAAGCTCGCGGATTGCTCTTCCCAGCGCGGGATCACGGACGCGCAGGACGGGCGGGAGCCTGCCCGAAGCGTTGGTGGACAGCCGGTCGCAGACCATCCTGTCGCGCAGAACCTCCCTGTCAATGCCGCTCTGCCCGCTGAAAAAGGCGAAGAGCAGGGTTGTGTAGTCGTCCAGCGGGATTTTATCCGTTCCCTTTCGGGCGGCGAATTCGCCGAACCGGTCAAACAGCCCGAACGGCGTCATTGTGCTCTTTTCCAGAAGATAGGCGAGCGTCCTGCGGAAGCGGCCGCTGTTGTACAGACGTTCTAAAGCGTCTTCCGCGTGATGCAGCCGTAGCAGCTCTTCTTCGGAAAGCCAGGGCGTCCGTATTACCTCATACGGCGGCTGTTCATCATACCGGCAGGGAAATTCCTCCGGGTTTTCCCGCATGGGCGCGCCGTACAGCAGTTTTAAAAATCCCAGCTGCAGCATGTTGGGCCCCAAAAAGTAGGCGGTATTGAAGCTTTCGGCGAAGCTGAAGAAATCCTCATAGGGCAGGCCCGCAATCAGGTCGATGTGAATATGCATATTCGCGTTGGCGATCAGGCGGCGGATGTTTTTCTTCAACCGCTCCACGTCCGTTTTCCGGTTGATGGCGGCAAGCGTTTTTGGGTTGAAGCTCTGCAGCCCGATTTCCATCTGCATGGCGCCGACGGGTGCCTGCGCCAGAAGATTCAGCGTTTCCTCGTCCAGAAGATCGCCCGCGATTTCAAAATGAAAGCACACTCCGGCGGGAATTTCGGTTCCGTAGTTCGCGATGATGAAGCGGAACAGCTCGATGGCCCGTCCGCGGTTTGCGTTAAAAGTGCGGTCGACCAGCTTTACCGTCTTTGCGCCGCTGCGGGCCAGCAGCAGCAATTCCTTCTTGGCCCTGTCCAAGGGAAAGAAGCGCGCGCTTCCGCACCGCCCGGAAAGGCAGAAAGCGCAGGAATAGGGACATCCGCGGCTGGTTTCCAGGTACGCGATGCGCCCCTTCAGAGCGTTCAGGTATTTTGGGGTGTACGGCGAAGGCGGGTCTTCCTCCGGAGTATAAGGAGGAACGGCTATTACCTTTCCGCCGCGGCGGCGGCAGACCCCGGGGATGTTCTCGGGTGTTTCCCCGCGGCTGATTGCGTTCAGCAGAAGAGCGAAAGGCTTTTCGCCTTCCCCGGAGAGAACGTACTGCACCTCCGGCTCCCCGCACAGCAGCTTTTCCGCGCAGTAGCTTACCTCCGGGCCGCCCAGCACGACGACGGCGCCGGGCAGGCGGCTTTTCACCAGCCGTACCAGCTCCTTTGTGGCGGAAATATTCCAGATGTAGCAGCTGAAGCCGATCACCCGCGGGTTCAGCACCAGGATGCGCTGTGCGACGTCCTCCAGCCGCTCATTGATCGTGCCCTCCACCACCTCAGCGGAAATTTCCGGCCCGCAGTAGGCGTCCACGCCCGCCGAAAGGCACCACGGAGCAAGGGAGGAATGTATATATTTGGAGTTTAAAACGCAGATGGCTGCGGTCAATTTGTTTTTCATTTATATAGGATACCTTTCTTCCCGCCGGCTGTTTCCATCGGCGGGTGAGGCTATTATACCACACTTCCGTTCCGCCGTCAGTATTCCCCGCAGCGGGAGCGGAACCCGCGCATTGACGAAAAAAGGAGGATACCTTATCGTAAGGCATCCTCCTTTCATCGGAGCGGCTGTTCTGTTTTCGATAGGGATCAAATTTCCGGTGTGGCATTTATCGGTCAGAACTTTACGTACAGTTCTTTTTTTGCTCCGCAGATCGGGCAACTGTCGGGTGCGCCGTCCAGAATCGTGTGGCCGCAGACCGGGCAGATGTAGACGGATTTCAGTTCGATATCTTTCCCTTCCTTTGCGGCGTTCTGCGCTTTCTGGAACAGTGCGGCGTGAATCTTCTCCGCTTCAAGCGCAAAGTGGAAGGAACGCTGCGCGCCGGGTTCCTTCTGAAATTCTGCGGCGTTCAGGTAAACGGGATACATCTGCTGCACTTCGTGAAGCTCGCCGTTAATCGCGCCCTGAAGGTTCTCCACTGTTTTACCGATTCCGAAAACTGCTCCGGCGGTCACTGTGGCGTCCGCAGTGCTACCGCCGATTTCACGGAAATGGTTGCCCGCGTGTACTCTTTCGGCATAGGCGATTGCCTCGAACAGCTTTCCGATGTTTGGGAAGCCCTCTTTGCGGGCCGCCTCCGCCCAGATCAGATATCTCATGTGCGCCATGCTTTCCCCGCTGTACGCGGAATGAAGAAAATCGAAAGTCATTGCATTTTTTACGGACATTGCTTTGTTCCTCCTTAATTTTGATAAGATACTGATGGTATTCTTAAAATATCCGGTTCGTTACTTGGCCTCTGCGGGCTGCAGGCGACGGCGGCAGGAATCCCCCTTTGCCACGGAGCTTAAAATTCTGAACAGGGTCAGTGCCGGGGAAGAATGCGCGGATATGAACGAGATGCCGTTCATGTTGTTGATGTGGTAGATGACGGAATCCAGCTCGGATACGCCGTTCTCATTGTCGTAGCGGAGGGAAATGTCATTCCTGTCCGTAAGTGCGTTCATGTTGTTGATGCCGAAGCGAACTTCGTCCTTGTTCGAGATACCGTTCATATTGTTGATACTGAAATTGCTTGTCATAAGAAAACCTCCTAAAATTCAATAATAGTAATTGTTATTGTTTTTGTTGTTTATAATATACTCCTTATTCCCTGAGAATGCAAGTGTTTTCCGGGAAAAATTTCAGTAATCAGCGCAAGAAAATTTGTGCACTTTCGCTAAATACAGAGAATTCCCTTTGCTTCGCCGTGTGCGCTATCTTTGAAATTCCCGCACCCGGGCAAAAACGGCCCGGTTCCCTGAACGGTGCTCCGGGTCAGTGCCGGCTGGTCTGTAAAGGAAAAGAACCTTGCGAAACCGCAAGGCTCTTTTCCGATTGAGGTTGTATGTGAAAGCCCGGAAAGCGTTAAAAATCCGCTTTCCACAGGCCGTGCAGGTTGCAGTATTCGTAGACGGTACCGGAAACAACCTCGTTGAATTCCGCTTTTGGCTCCATGCCGGGCTTCAGATAGGCGATTTCCACCCTGTCGTCCGTGACAAGGGCAATCCATTCTATGTGGTGCTCGGGGAGCATCGGATGCAGCACCGAACCGACGGATACCTTGATTTTTCCGCCTTCGCGGGTAACGACCGGCACATGCTTTTCCTGTGCGGCGTCCGTAGTATTGGCTTCCAGCTTGGTCATTTCCTGACCGCAGCAGCTAAGCGTTCCGCCGCTCTTCCTGATCAGGGCCACCATATTTCCGCATAATTCACAACGATAGAAAGCAACTTCAGACATTTTACATTTCTCCTTCATTCATCCATTTATGACTCTATTGATCATACAGGTCCGACCTGCAAAGACTTCACAGTGGGTTTATTCAAAAGCCACAACGGCTTCTTTGCGCCTGATGCGCGGCAGCACCGTCTCAAGAACGCGGAAACGATGGTTCAGGTCCTTTTGCTCCAGATAAGCGGCCGCCAGATCCTGTCCGATGACCAGGTCCATGTATCTGGGTTCGGAGCAGACGAGAACCGCTTTTTCAGCGCCGAGCACCGGCGAGGTGAACACATTGCCCTTTAACAGCCGACTGATCCGCTCGATTTCCAGCAGACCGGTTCCCGGCTGAATCCGCTGCAGCTTCAGGTAGAGATCGGGGCTGACGATCAGCGCGTAGGCGCCGTAAATGCCGTTTGCCGTGAACCATTCCAGGCCGGCGGCAAGGTCGGAAAACGCGTTTTCATCGGCGGCCCAGTCCGACCGTTTGATCCTGTGGATTCCGGACGCCGTCAGCAGCCCCTCGTATCCGTTTGCTTCGCTGCCGAAAAAGATCAGGCGGTCTTCCTTTCTCGCGCAGGTTTCCGCGGCATAAGCCGCGCCGGAAAGGTCGGTCGGGTAACCGGTTTTGCCGTCGCTTTCCAAATCTTTCGCTAAAAGGGTAAAGTCCTCGTACAGCGCGGGAATTTGAACGTAGTTTCTGCCCTTCGCGGTAATCAGGCCGTCCGCCTCGGCTTCGTCAGCCGATTGGGAATCGTCCACCCGGATGCTTTCCGCTCCGATTCCCAGCGGGCCGTAGATATGCAGAAATTTTCTTCCCGTCAGCGCGGAGCGTGCCGCGCTGATTACCTCGGAGTCGATTTTTTTCCATAGGTCCGATCCAATCGGAGCATTTTCTCTGGATAAGTAACTCATGATGATACCTCCTATATTCTATTGGTTAAGCAGGTCGCCTACGGTAAGCTCTGCGTGTGTTTCGGCGTTCTGTTGTGCGGGCGGACCGGAAAGGCCGAGTCCCTCCAGCATTTCTTTTACCTCCGATTCCCCGGAAGCGAACCATTCGGCCTCTTTCGGGTCGAGGTTCCGCAGCAGCGTCATCAATTCCCCGACGTGCGCTTTTTCCTCGTCGCGTATATCGCCGATCACTTCCTTGGCCATTACATTGTCCGTGGCCTGCACATGTGCGTCGTAAAGGTAGATCGCCTCCAGTTCACCGGCGATATCCAGCCGGATTGCCTGGATCAGCTCCTCCTTTGTCAATTTCCGTTCGACATTTCCCTGAAAGGGATTTGCAAAAGCTGGCATTTGTTTGACCTCCTAATTATAATTTAATAATAATAACTGTTATTGTTTTATGTTATTAATATACACCCTTTTTCTTCCGATTGCAAGTACCTGAAGTAAAAAAATAATCATTTTTTTACAGCATTTCCAGCTGATTCTGCAACAAGGTTGCGTTCCTCCCCCGCCGTAGGCGGGGGAGGAACGCGTTTTCTTCGCGAACGGAAATGAAATTGCTATAAGACTTTACGGATAAATGCGCAATGGCGAATACCTTTCCAAGGGTGGAGTGCTTGGCGGCAAGCAGGTTCACAGAGAGACACAGGGAACGGGGCACCGGTCTCTGTGCTTTTGTTTTAGAATTTGTAGTGGAAACAGGAAAAAGAATGGTTAAATTCCGGATTGATAATTGCAAAAAAATACCTTATACTCATTTATGTGACAAAATTTGTGACAAATGATTTCCGATTTTTGAAAAAGCCCCATCAACTAAGATCATATAAAAAGCTGGGATGAATGTGAAAAAAATCAGAATTGTAGTGGTTGACGACTCCCCTTTCTCGGTTGCCATGCTGACCAACACCCTTACTTCCAGAGGATTTCTTGTCGAAGGAAGCGCCAATTCCCTGGAGGAAGCCGTAGAGGCGGTTTCCAGGCTGAAACCGGACCTTGTTACAATGGACATGACGATGCCGGGCGCGGATGGGATTGAATGTACGCAGGCGATCCGCGCGGTTGACCCCGATGTAAAAGTAATCATTGTAAGCTCCATGATGGATGACGAAATTGTACGTAGGGCGCAGAAGGCGGGAATATCCGGTTATGTGCAAAAGCCCGTGGATGAAGAGGAGCTTTGTCTGGCGATTCAGAGGGCAATGTCCGACGACGAGCTGTTCGTACAGCTTGACGGCCTGTATTACAATGTGTTTCGGGAAGCGCTGTCCGATACGTTCAATCGGTTTTTCAAATCCGTTCCCGACTTTCAGGAAAAGCAAACCACCAAAGAAGAACAGGTTTCGAGGGGCATGTCGGTTGTCATGGGGATTATCGGCAAGTATGGCGGCAGGATGATCCTGGACATGTCCGAGGTCACCGCCGGGAACATAGCAAAATTTCTGCTGAAAAAAGAGGAGCCGACAAAGGAGCAGATGATCAATGTGATGGGGGAGCTTTCCAATATTATCGCCGGCAACGCCTGTTCGCTGATGAATAAAAACAATTCGCTTTTCGGACTGCGCGTAGCGCCCCCGACGATTGTTTACGGTGAATGTATTAAAATATCCAAATCGGTGCTGGATACGGTTTCTTCCGCGAGGGCGGAGACCGATTTCGGGGAAGTCTATTTCAATGTAGGGTTTAACAGGGGCGTGAACTGATGAATAAAGATTATACAGAATCGTTTTCCACTGCTTTTCTAAATGTAATGCCACAGCTCGGAATACCGGACGTTCAGTATAAAGGGGAAACGGAATGCGGCCGTTTGATCCGTTCCCCCGGCATCGTAGTGATAGTCGGTATTACGGGCGACCTTCACGGAAACGTGTATTTTACCATGCAGGAGGACTGCGCGAATTCGATCGCTTCCGCCATGATGGGCGGGATGGAGGTTTCCCGGTTCGATGAAATGGTGCAGAGCGCGGTGTCCGAGCTCAGCAATATGCTCGCCGCGACGGCCTGTACGGATCTGTCCGGGAAGGGAATCCGGGCCGACATTTCCACGCCGACGCTGATACACGGCGATTTTACGGCGGATACAAGCCTGAAACAGGCCGCTTGCCTTGAAATGCTGGTGGGGGAATTTTTGCTCGGCATCTGCCTCTCACTGGAAAAGAAATAAAAGCGCACATAGCCCCGCCGAGTTTCCGGCGGGGCGGTTTTGTTCCGGGCATCTTCTGCAATTCATCCATTCCGCCGTTGAAAACACCTGACAAGTTTTTCGACGCTTTCGCCGCTGTTGAAAACAGCGGCGGCTGAGAATATAATGAAAAATGCAGTCGAAAAATTAAAATAGAATGGAAGAAAGACCATGGGGATAGTTCATGCTGAATGAGACAATTTATCAAAATTTTTTGGAATTATGCGGGGTGCCGAGCGTTTCGGAAACCGACGGCGAATGGAAGATGGCTGAAAAAATCGCTGCGATGCTGAAAGAAATTCCGTATTTTCATTCCCGTCCGCACCAGGTTCGGCTCTGCCCGGTGCCGGGTGACCCTTGCCGCAGAAGCTTTGTGTACGCGCTTCTTGAGGGTGGGATAAAGAGCGAAAAAACGGTGGTTCTGCTCAGCCATTTTGATGTTGTGGGCGTTGAAGAATTCGGGGTACTGAAAGGATTTGCCTTTGACCCGGCGGCTTATACGCATTATTTAAGGACCCATCCCGAGGTGCGGCTGCCCGAAGAAGCGAAAAGGGATCTGAAATCCGGCGATTATTTATTCGGCAGGGGAACCATGGACATGAAGTTCGGCATTGCGGCCGATCTGGAAATGCTGAGAAGGGCCGGGGAGCATCTGACTGATTTTGAGGGAAATCTGCTGTTCCTTTCCGTCCCGGATGAAGAAGCAAATTCAGCCGGTATGCTGGCCGCGGTGGAACTGCTTTTGTCCATGAAAAGGGAAAAACGGCTGGATTACCGCTGCTGCCTCGTATCCGAGCCCCATTTTCCAAAATATCCGGGGGATGGGGGAAAGTATCTTTATACCGGAACGGTGGGAAAGCTGCTTCCGGCATTCTACTGCGTCGGCAGGGAAACGCACGCCTGTGAGCCGTTCGCGGGCTTAAACCCCAACCTTCTGACCTCCAAAATCATCGAAAGGGTGGACTCGAACCCGGAGCTGTGCGATTTTGCCGGGGGGACACATGTTCCGCCGCCGGTTTGCTTAAAGCAGGCGGATGTCAAAACGGCCTATTCCGTACAGACGCCGCCCGCGGCGTATGCGTATTTCAACTACATGACCCTGACGCAGACGCCCGCACAGGTGATGGAGCGCATGATCCAAGCGGCGGAGGACGCTTTTTCCGCAGCTCTGGAAGATATTCGGAATAACGCCGGAAAATACGCGCGGATCACCGGGAACCCCGTCCCATTGCCTTCCGTGGAACCAAAGGTGGTTTCCTTTCAGGAACTGTACGACTGCTGCCTGAAAGCGCGCGGGCGGGAATTTGACCGGCATATGAAGGAATATATTCATAAGCTGCAGGCAGAAAATCCCGGCGCGGACCTGAGGGACCTGTCGGTCGCGGCTGTCAGGGAGGCCCATACCTTTTACCCGTACCAGGGGCCGATGGTGATTGTTTTCTATGCGCCTCCGTTTTACCCGCACTCCGACCTTCCGTCTCCGGACAGCAGGGCGGCGGAAACGGCGGGGTATCTTGTGGAGACGGCCCGGACGCAGTACGGGGAAACCCTGCTGACGGAGCCGTTTTTTCCCGGGCTGTCCGACATGAGCTATCTGGGATTGTCCGCCCGGATTGACGTTGCCGGCCTGACGAAGGATTTTCCCGTATGGGGTTCCGGGTACCGGATCCCTTTGGAAACGATCGCACAGCTCAACATCCCGTTTCTGAATATCGGTCCCCACGGCAGGGACGCACATCAATTTACGGAGAGGCTGTGCCTTTCCTACTCTTTTGAGAAAGCGGTGCCGCTGATCTGGGCCGCCGTCAGGCATTTGCTGGCTTAACCCGGCATCCCGGAATCCGTGCTTTGCCCTGCTTCGGGATATTTCCCGTAAAATGAAAGCTCCCCATCAGTTTGTTTTAAGCTTGCGGTTTTTGCATCGATTCATTATAATAGGGAATATGGAAAACATCTCCACATTGTCCGGGGCCCGAGGGAAAACACCCTTTATAAATCGGGAAACGGGCCGATATATTTTATAATAAGGTAAAACAGAAGCCGAAACGGGTTTTCTTTGCTCACAGAAGGAGGAATTTGATTGAAAAAGATCCTTTCCATTTTATTATCGCTGGCGGTGATCGTTTTGTCGGCGCCGGTGGCTGTACAGGCGGCGTCCAGTGATGAAATTATCGATAAGCATGGTGCAAAAACCTACCAGGGAGCTGTTTCTGCGTGGAGCACTACATGGAACGAGGACAATTTTACGGAAGTGACCGATTCCAACGTGATCGCCAGCGGCAACCTGACCATTAAGGCGGGGGAGATCAAGGACGTTACGGTGTCCGGCAGCAGTAAGGTGACCATTTCCGGCGGCACCATGAGTGACGTCGACTGCGACGGGTCGGTGGAGCTTTCGGACGGAACCGTCGGCTCTCTGGAAGCAAACGGGGATATGACGCTGAGGGGCGGCACCGTTAAGCGCGACGCCCGGTCTTACCAGAAGGTGACGATCAGCGGGAAAGTAACCGTCGGCGGCTCAGTCATCGGCAATGAAGTGGATGCCTCCGGCAGCACGGGCAGTACGATTTCGGGGTCCATTCAGGCCGACGGCACGATTAATTTGACCGGAAACGGACTGAAGGTCAAAGAACTGGACGGAGAAGATACGGCGACGCTCAATCTGAAGAGCTACAGCGGAAAGCTGCCCTACATTACGGACATGAGCTCCATTGTGGTGGATGCCGGCAGCACGGTGACGGCAAACGGCAGTGTGTACGCGGGCAATCTGACGATTGCCCAGAAAGGCGAATTTGTCACCACCTCGTGGCTGGAACTGGATACGCTGACGGGACCCGGAACGCTCTCCTTCAATACCGGAAAGCTGACTATCCACAACGGGATATCGGATAAGCCGTTATTGAATTTCAACAATTCCGCCAGAGACGGCCAGACGGCCTTTCAGGCCGACAGAGGCATGGTGGGCGAAGACGAAGTCGTCCTATATGATTTTGAACTGGAAAGAGAAACGTCGGACGACGGTGATATGGATGAATTTGTACTGGACAGCAACCTGAAAGAAGGAATTACCCTGAGCAAATCCTCCGTTGCGCTGGACGGCAAAAATCCGGTTACGGTCGTGGCGAGCGTAAAGCCTTCCTTTTCGCAGTTCGCGGAAGGAACGAAGGTCGTCTGGGAGCTGCACGGGGAAACCAGCGGCTTCACGATCAGCGGAAGCGGGCTTTCCTGCCAGGTATCCGCAAGGGGCACGTCGTCCGAGTCCTATAAGGCGACTCTGATCGCTTACCTTGTGGACCAAAGAGGAGACAGACTGGCGGATTACCGGTCCGACTCCTGTATCCTGACCTACGGTACGCAGTCGTCGCAGCCCTCCGATTCCGGGCTGACGCTGGATACCTATGCCGTTACCATCGGAGCGGGCGACACCTACTGGGTTCTGGCCGTTACGGATTCCAAAACGCCGCCGGTCGCCATGTCCTACAATTCCTCCGTGGCAACGGTGGGAGCCGGTGCCGCGTATAATAAAAACGGAAAAACCGGTTGGGTGTATCCCGTAACCGGCGTGGCGAAGGGCGGAGTGACCATCGATGTCGGCGGAGAGAAAATGATAACGGCCATCGCCGCGGGCAGCATCGTGGTGGACACCTCTTCTTACACCCTGAGCCCGGGCGGAAAATACTATATCGGCGTTAAAATCGGCGGAATCGACCGCAAGAAACTCAATGTCCATTCCCAGAACGCCTGCACCACAGTCGATTATGCCGGAAAGAATAAAAATGGGCTGGACCTGTATGTGGTGACCGGCAGGCAGACCGGTGTCGGGGCCGTTATTTTTGAAATTATCGGCGGCCAGTCGGTACAGACACAGAT
Organism: Caproiciproducens lactatisolvens; assembly: GCF_052443335.1. NCBI lineage: Bacteria > Bacillati > Bacillota > Clostridia > Eubacteriales > Acutalibacteraceae > Caproiciproducens > Caproiciproducens lactatisolvens. Next base: position 660,948 of record NZ_CP195750.1, read on the forward strand.
CACTGTGGAAAACGGCGCCAAGCCGCACGGCGTGAGCGCCAGGCTGATTGCGGCGGCGTAACCGTATCAAAATCGCGGCTGTGTGAAAAGGCCGACTTCAAAATCAGGGAGCATATCCGGAAAAGCCCGTGAAACGGGCGGTTTCCGCATATGCTCTTTCCGTTTTCTTTTTGTTTGTTTGCCGAAGCGAAATTTTTGCCATGTAAAAAATTTGCTGCCCCTGGGCTGAAATTTTAAGTTTTGTGGTATAATAGGAACGATCCTCAAAAGAAAGAGATAATTTAAGGAGAATGTATGCTTTCATTCAAACCAATCGAAGCCGATAATATTTTGGCTTTATCCAAGTATTTCGAGTACCAGCAGTTCAGGACCTGCGACTATTCTATCGCAGGAATCTTTATGTGGAGGAAATTTTTCTACAGCGAGTATGATATTTATGAAAATATGTTGCTTTTCAAAGTTACATATCTGAACGGGGCGGTCGCGTTTACTTTCCCGGTCGGCCCCGGCTCCGTTGACGGTGCGCTGACGCAGCTGGAAAATTACGCAAGGGAAAAGGACATCCCCCTTTATTTTTGTACGGTGCCGCTGAACGCGCTCGGCGTACTGGAAAAAAGATACGGCGGCAGAATTACCCACACGGAAAACCGCGACTGGTTCGACTATCTGTACCTGTGTTCCGACATGCAGACGTTTGCCGGAAGAAGGTTCAGCGGCCAGCGCAACCATATCAATAAGTTTAAAAAGCTGTATCCCGATTACCGCTATGTTCCCATTGAAAACGGAAATATTGACAGAGTGATCGAATTTTTCGGCAGCTATGCACAGGAGCACGTCAAGGACAACCCCATCGCCAAAGAAGAATCCTTCCGGGCGAAGGAAATCCTCCCGTATTTTGAGCGGTTCGGACTGTGCGGCGGCTTTATCGAGGTGGAGGGAAAAATCGTTGCCTTCTCCGTGGGGGAAATCGTGGGGGACACCCTGTTTGTCCATATTGAAAAAGCGCTGAAGGAATATGAAGGCTCTTATCAGGTAATGGTAAAGGAGTTTGCCGTACATGAGGCGGATGAGAGAGTGACTTATATTAACCGTGAGGAGGATATCGGCGACCTGGGGCTCAGGACCTCCAAGCTGTCCTATCACCCCGTTCACGTACTTGAAAAGTATTTCGTGACAGTGGAGGAATCCGCATGGAAATAACTGAAATTTCCGAATCCGACCGGGAACAGGCCGCCGATCTGGCGGTTTCCTGCTTTATCAATGATTTATATTTTCAAAAGATGATCCCGGAGGAACAGGAAAGAAAATCGGAGCTGAAGAAAAATTTTCTGGACGCCGTCTCTTACTGCGGCGCGGAAGACGGGGCGTATGGCATCCGGGAAGACGGACGCCTGATCGCTTTCGTCCTTTTTTTCGATTACGACCGGCTGAACAAGTCCAATCCGCGGCAGATGTCCCGGTTTTTCGGGTATGAGGCGAGCGGAAGGTCCCGCTTTCAGCTGACCCATCCGTCCACCATGTCGGACCGCAGATTTCTTCAGCTGAAAGCGGAGGAGTGCGGGGTCCGCACTACCTATCTTCTTTCGCTGGGTGTCGACGAAGCGCACAGGCGTGCGGGGCTGGCTACCCGTCTGGTTCAGTTTGTGCGCGAAAGCTGCCCGAACCATTCCCTGCTGAGCGATATTTCCAACCCGGAATCCCTTGGCATTTACAAAAAGCTGGGGTTTCGCATTGACAGGATCAGCGGGGATTATTATCTGGTCAAGGGAAATCCGCTGCTGGAAAGCTCCGGCGCGGAAAATGCGGAACAGCTTTCTCTGGCGGTTCCCAATGAGGAAACGCTTTCCGCTGTGTTCGGCGAAAAGCAGATTCCGCACCGTCCGGCGGAAATACAGGGCTTTCGGGTGGAAAAAAACAGCGCCGTTTACAGCTTTATCAAAAAACCGTCGGAGCGCTGCCGGGCGGTCATCGCACAGGTGACCCGGGAGCAGCTGGTTGCCTATCAGAAATATATCTGTCTTGCCAACAACACGGAGGAGCCCCGCGCCGAAGGCAATACGGACTATTTTATTTATTACCGGACCCACCCCTATGACGGACCGGTTCTGTATAACGGCCTGCTCAGGGAAATGCTCCGTACCAGGCAGTCGGAATGGAGCATCGTTCCGGATGTGTATGTGAGCTTTCCGATTGAGTACCGCGACCTCTCCGTTTTGGAAAACGCGGGCCAGGGAAAATACGATAAAACCATGGCGCAGCTTTTGGACCTGCTCGATTTCCGCACGCATTTCGAATCGGGGGTTCCAAAGCAAAACGATTTCCCGAAAAACGGCAGCGGCTTCAAGGAGCGTATCCGGCGGTACTACCTCGGAAAAATCAAAATCGTCGTTACCGGTGAGACGACGCCGGATACTTACCTGACCGGGGGCGGCGAAATCGGCCAACCCGCTTATGTGGACCTGATCCTTTCCGTCGACTGCCAGAGCAGCTGCGGCGTTGTGTCGGTGGTGTCCCTCTCCTGCCCCTTTCTGCTCAGCCATTTTCTGGACAGCGTTGTCAGGAACCAGTTTACGGTTAAGACGGACAACGGGGATACCGAAAATTTTTACGAATATCTTGAGCGCGGGTATCAGGTGCTGAAAAGGGGTACGCCGAAGGCGTTTGTCACCATCCCCGGGCAGCGCGGTCGGATTAAAAACAACGAGCTCGCTTCCCTGCTGTTTATGGAGACCATTTATCAGCAGGGTGAAAACATGGGCAGGGTCATAGACCGGGACGTTGTGGAAATCGTGGAGAACGAGCATGGGATGGCGCAGTATGAATACGCCCACGGGTACGCTTATTCCAATATTTTCATTCAGATATCGGACACGTTTCCGTTTGAAATTACAGACCGCATCGAATTTGAATCTATTACCCAGTTTTATATCGAGCTTCTGATGTTTGAGGAATCCGCCATCGTTTCGACCAATGAGAAGATTGTGGAATTTCTTTCGCCCGGCGGCGATCCTACGCCGAACGAGGTCCTTTCCAGAACACATCAGATTTTCGATGAATACTCCCGGACGATAGAATTCTGGGATATTCAGGTCAATTACCCATCCTCCAAAAAATCGCTGGCCATGCTGCGGGACGCGTTCCGCATCAACGAACAGCTGCAGCGTCTGGAACGAAACCAGAATCAGCTTCAGCGCGTGTTCGACACCCAGCGCGACCTTCTGGACAGGCTGGATTCCTCCAACCTGAACTATATTTTGCTGTTTTTTACTCTGCTTCAGGTCCTGGCTTTGCTGATGCCGGGAATATTCTCCGGCGGCGGGATCTTCACCCAGCAGAAAATACTGGCGTATCTGTTTTTGGCGGGCGGGCTGTTTGTCTATGTAAAACTGAAAAACAGGATTCTGGCAAGAAGCGTAAGAGGGAAACGCCCCGGACAAAATAAGGGGACGGTGGAAAACCGCCGGATAAAATGATACAATACTGAAAAACAGCAGGAAGGGGGGATACCGATGGATGCAGCGCAGAGGCGCCGGGAGATTCTTGAAATTCTGAAAAAAAGCGCACAGCCTGTCAGCGCCAGTACCATTGCCGGGCAATTCCAGGTGAGCCGGCAGGTTATCGTGGGGGATGTCGCGCTCCTGCGGGCGGCGAACATCGCTATTTCTGCCACGCCGCGGGGCTATATCCTGACGGACGGCGCCGGCGACAGGGAGCAGATCATCCGGACAATCGCCTGCAGGCACAGCAGGGAAAACCTTGCGGAAGAGCTGTATACGATTGTGGACAACGGCTGCGGCCTGATCGACGTGATCGTGGAGCATGCGGTTTACGGCCAGATTTCCGGCCAGCTGCATATTTTTTCCCGCTACGACGCCGACTGTTTTCTGGAAAAGCTGTCGAAGGACCACGCGTCGCCCTTGTGCGACCTGACGGGCGGAGTGCATCTGCATACGATTTCCTGCCGGTCGGAGGACGCGTATCAAAGGGTTCTTGCCGCTTTGGAGGAAAAGGGAATTTTGTTTTCCCGGTAAATCCTCTTGACAAATCCGAAAATCTTCTTTACAATACTAATTACAGGTGTCAAGACATGTGTAAAGATAAAATATGAGGATTGTCAGAGAGGGATATTATGAGGAATCGTGAAACAAAATTAATCAGTATGGTCATTGCGGCGCTGCTTTGCGCCATTGGGATCGTCATTCCGATGTTCGCCCCGAAAATCATTTTGGAACCTGCGTCCTTTACCCTTGCCAGCCATGTGCCGATTTTTATCGCTCTGTTTATTTCCCCGCCGGTGGCCGTTGCGGTTTCCATCGGAACATCGTTTGGCTTTTTGTTTGCCGGATTTCCAATCGTGATTGTACTGCGCGCGTTCAGCCATCTGTTTTTTGCGCTGACAGGCGCGTTCATTCTGAAAAGAAAAGAGGACATGCTCGCTTCCGTTGGAAAATCCACAATGTTTGGGCTCCTTCTGGCGCTGATTCACGCAGTCAGTGAAGTGACCGTCGTTACGCTGTTTTATTTTGGAAACAATATGCCGAAAAATTATTATGCCAACGGATACTTTATGTCCGTGATTCTGCTGGTTGGGGTCGGCACCATTGTTCACAGCATGATCGATTTTGGGATCGCCCTGTTTGTGTGGAAGCCATTGAGCCACGTGATCAGCATTCCGGTCAGCGCGAAGACGGTGCTGAAACGGGAAGCCGCCGTAAAATAAATATTTTCAGGATTCCCCCGCTTTGTTGTTTGCAGCGGGGGGATTTTTTGTCTTTGGGTGTCCCGCTCTTGCTTTTATCTCCGCGCCGATCAGAATGAGAATGGGGAACATGATCTGGAAGGGGATCGCGTAAATCTCGTACATTGGCGCCCAGTCCTTCCATTCCACCGTGTTTTCGTAAAGCATGCCGGCCAGGGTAACCATAAGCAGAGCGCAGGGAACGACATAGAGCTTTTGGTCGGCTGCGTTCAGCAGCTTGGCGAGACCCAGAGAAGAGGAATACAGGCAGACGGCAACCTTAATAAATCCCGCCAGCATCAGATTGATGCCGATCAGAACCTCTGTACGGGAAAAAAAGTCGCCTATGGAAATGATGCTGACGGTTTCATAGGAAGGAAAATAAAACATGCTCGCAGAGGGAAAACCCAGGATCAGAATATTTCTGAGATTGACAGTGATCAGGATCGCCAGTGTCATGATCAGGGCTTTGAAAAAAAACCGGGACGGTTTCGCCTGCGGCTCGAGCGCAGAGAAAAAAGAGAGGCAGAGAAAGACCTCGCCCAAGGGCAGAATGCAGAGGGAAAAAGCACTGCCGAGCAGCGTCTTCAGATCGGTATTCATGATCGGTTTTAGATTGCTGGTATCCATATCCCTGGCGCCGATTATGAACGTGGCGGCGACGGATATTAGGAGAATCGGAAAGGTGTACTTTGACATTCTGCCGATATTTTCCGGCCCGCTTTTTACGGCCCAGACAGATAAAAGGATAATAAAAAACAGAATCGCGGGTTCGGGCGTTTCCGGCATGTTCAGGATATGAACGAAGGTGGAAAAAATCTTTAATGTGATTCCGCCAAGCTGAATGGAAAAAACCACATAGATCAGGATCAGGATCCGGCCGAAAACCTTGCCGAAAATCTGCGTCAGGATTTCGAATAAATTTTTTCCGGGGTACAGGGACGTCAGCCGGATATACAGAAAAAGGAGGGGGAGCATCATAATTCCCGCAAACAGGCCGGCGATCCAGGAGTCCTGCTTGGCCTGCGGGTTGATGCCGACGACCACCATGCTGCCCATCCAAAACATAAAGATCGTGGCCTGAATCTGTTTTTCCGTTATCTTATGATTCATCTTTTACCTCTAATGAAAAATAGATGAAATGATCTGGCTGATGATTTTATTCGAACCCGTAATATCAGCGCTGAAGCTCAGCATGATATTGGCCGTCAGGGTAATCAGGTAGACGGGAATGGAAAACCAAAGAGCCTTTTTGTCTCTTTTTTTTAAAACCGGGATCAGGTCGAAGACGATCAGGATCGCGTAAAGAATCAAAAAAACAATCATAGAACTCATATCAGTCACCAACTTTTGCCGTGTTATTGATTTGAATATCTGCCGTTACAGTGACATTCATCGTACGAAATATTTCGTCCCATTTTTGTTTGTCCTGTTCCCATCGCTGGGGATCGTTTTGATAAATCAGATTTCCGAATCCGAAAATATCGCATTTATATTGATCCTGGGCTGTTTTTATCAGCTTGGACACGCTGGTCTCCAATCCGCTTTTGGCGCTTTTTTCAACCTGCTGAATTCTTTCTGCGGTAATATGGCTCTTATTGGTCTGGTCTTCGCCGAGCGCACATACGGTTTTGATTTCTATTCTGAATGCCGGAGGATTTTGGGCAATGACGGGGGTGATTTTTGTTCCGCTCTCCTCTATCTCAAGGGTGACGTTCCTGCCGTCGGAATCGGGGCTTGTCAGCAGCAGCCCCCCTTTTATCTGGTTTTTGATGAACAGCATCAGCTGGGACTGATCGGTATCCAGAAAACCCAGCAGCTTGTCCTTTTTGAAAATGGCTGAACCGGACAGTTCGACGGTGGTCGCCGTCTGCTGTTTTGCGATTTTGATGGATGGCAGAATCAGGGAGGTGCCTTCTCCGGCAAGCATATTATTGGCCTGATACAGTTTGACTCTGGGCGCTTTCGAGAGGCTGGCTACATTCTGCACCAGCATCTGATCGATTTCCAGACAGATCAGGTGGTTGGTTACCGGTTCTTGCTGAAGGATTTCTCCGGCTGTTTTTTCTTCTGAAATCATGGGGACCAATGTCAGCCTCGGCTCGGCGTCACGGGAAACAAAGTCCAGAAGCGGAGCGATTCCCTCCGAAGCAAGGTCTTTGCTGATTACTACCACTTTACACTCGCTGAACGTCAGTTTTTTCTGGCTCTTGCCGATCACATTCCTGATTCCGTCAAACACGGTATTCCCTTCGGTTTCCAGCAGCTTGGAACCCGGACGGTCTTCGGACAGGTCCAAAAATTCAAAGGTAAAATGATATTTATGTCCCGCTGTTCCTCTGTCGATTGCGATGCCGGAGACCATGGAAAGGCGCTCTATTTCCTGATAATTCCAGCAGCCGTTTAAAAGGAGCATGCTCACGATTAACAGAAGGATGCAAAGTCGTTTACCGGTTTTCATTTCTCGCTCCTCGAAGTTTCCCTCGTTTCGTTTGGGGAAAGGTATTTGGGCCTTTTTTTCATAAACCACCACGGGGCTCTGACTGCGATATCTTTTTTATCCTGTAAAGTGTTTTCATAAGCGCTGCTCATAATGGGAATGCCGAAAGAATTGAGATTGAAAAGATGGATCAACAGTCCCAGTGCTCCGAACATATAACCGTGCAGCCCGAGAATGGACGCCATGGCAAGCAGGATAAAGCGCAGAATAATGGTGGCTCCTTTTACACGGGGAATCATCAGGCCGGAGATTCCCGTGACTCCTACGATGATAATCATCGGCGCGCTTACGATCTTTGCTTCCACGGCGGCCTGCCCGATGACCAGCGCGCCGACAATGCTGAGGGCCTGTCCCATCATTCCGGGCATTCTGGCCCCGGATTCCCGGAGCATTTCAAATACGATCAGCATTAAGACCGCTTCCAGCACGGTGGGGAACGGAACGCCCTGCCTTGCCTCCGAAATACTCATGGTCATGGCGAGCGGAAGCATTTCGTCGTGAAAGGTAGTCAGGGCAACGTAAATCGCGGGAATACTGGTGGCGACAAAGAAGGCGATTAATCGCAGCATGCGCCCGATGGACGCAAAAAAATAGTTGAGGTAGTAGTCTTCGTCGCTTTGAAAATTCTCGATGAAAAGGAACGGAACGGTTAAAACAACTGGGGTACCGTCCAAAAATAGAGCGACCCTTCCTTCCAGGAGCTTTGCCGCGACAATATCCGGCTTTTCCGTGCTTCCGATCGTTTTGAAGGGAGAGTACGGGGAGTCTTTGATAAATTCGTTGATATAGTTTGCGTCTAAAGTACCGTCGATCGTAAAAGTCTGAAGCCTTTTCTTTAGTTCCGTAAGGACTTCTTTATTGACGATTTTGTCCAGATAGCAGATGCAGGCTTTGGTGTTTGATCTTGTTCCAAAGCGCAGGAATTCCATTTTCAGATCCGGTGTTCTCAGCTTCCTGCGAAGCATGGAAAGATTCATCATCAGCGCTTCGTTGAATCCTTCGCGCGGCCCTCTGATCACCTTTTCATTTTCAGGCTCTGAAACAGATCGGCTGCCCCAGCCTTTCGTATTCAGAATCAGAAAATCGGAAAAGCCGTCCATCATCAGGATACAGTCCCCGTAGACGATTCCCTGAAGAATTTCGTCCGTGTCCGACGTGCGTTCCACACTGTTGGACAGCATTACCTGCTTCGCGATGATATCCAGTGACAGAACATCCTTCTGCCCCGGCCTGTACTCCACCAGCGGCTTGATAACGTCCTCGTTTACCAGCTTGTTATTGACCATTCCATCGATATAAACAAGGCAGAATCCTATGGACGGGAACGCCGGATTTTCGACCGGCCTGAAAGTCAGTGTTTCATCGTTTTTAAAAATGCCCTGCAGCAGTTTCTTGTTGACGCTGATCCTGCCGGTAAAGGCAACTTTCTCTTCCTTTTGGTCTGCATTTTTCTTTTCCATTTTTTCACCTTCCCGGCTAAAACAATACATCTGTTACTATTTGTAATAATGGGAAATTTATGCGATTCCTCCGATTTTTAAATAAAGACCCGCATGCACGGAATTGAATTCCATGCATGCGGGTCTTTATTATGTTTTCTTGTATTTCAGCCTTGTGGCCATTCCGCCGCGGATGTGACGCTGCGCTTTGTTGATCTCAAGGATTTGCTTAACCTGTCTGTATAGCTGGGGATCGACATATTTCAAACGCTGCGCCACATCCTTATGTACAGTACTCTTGCTGACACCAAATTTTTTTGCTGCGCCGCGCACGGTGGTTCTGTTCTTAATTATGTACTCGCCGAGCTCGACGGCGCGCTCCTCAACAATACCTTTCACTGTTCCACCCTCCAAACGATTCCGATTGGTAAATAATTATGCGGGGGAAAGGGGAATTAGTACAAAGAAAGGAGCTGCCTGAAAACTAATCAGTCAGGTTACGTTTTAACCGAAACAGGAAGGGGATATCAACTTGTTAACTTACCGACAGAGCTGTATGAATTTTTGTAGAAATCTATGATTATTAGAATTATCAAGTAGACAACAGCACGAAAACTGTACATATATAGAAAGCACCCGGCTTTCAGATCGAAAGGGCCTTAAAGAACTGTTGCAAATTTAATCAATATTACTTGATTACGCATAAGCCTGTGTTATAATGTAACTACAAAACGACGGCTTACGCAATTGGAATATAGCAATAGGGAAGGATGAAGGCGAATGCCGAAAATAAAAGTATTCATTGTAGTCCCTTATGAAGGGCTCAGTGAATTGATTTTCAATATAGCCAAACAATATCCGATGTTTGATATCAGAACGGAGGTCGGCAACCTTGATCAGGGCGTAGAGGCTGCTGTGCGTGCGCAGCGGGACGGATATCAAATGATTATCTCCAGAGGCGGTACGGCCGAAATGATACAGGAAGCGGTCTCCATTCCGGTTATCAGTATTGATATTTCAGGTTACGATTATATGCGTGTAATAGCGCTTACACATAACTTTTCCGGCAAAGCGGCCATAGTGGGATACCACAGCATTACGGAAGGCGCTCAGGCGATCAAAACCCTTCTGAGAAGCGGAATCGATATTTTTACAATTGACAATTCCAGGGAACTGCCGGGATTGCTGTCCGAACTGCGGCGGAGAGATTACCTTGTTATTGTGGGCGACACCATTACGGCGGAAAAAGCCAAAGAAATGAGCTTTAACGCAATCTTATTGACATCAGGTGAGGAAAGCGTTAAAAAAGCTTTCAACGATGCTTTAAAGATCTATGAGTATATCCAGAAATACAACCTGAAAACAGAGCTTCTTACGGAAACGCTCCGCCAGATTCCCCAGTACTGCGCCGTCTTCGATTGTACGGGCAATATCGTGTTTCAGAAGTTGCCGGAAGAAGCTGCCGGAAAAATGGCGGCTGAATTAGCCGAATACTCAAAAATCGTGCTGAGCTCCGGAGAACAGCATGCGCTGTTGGATTTGGGCGGCCATTACTGGAATGAAACCGGGACGAGGATTTACGCCGGCGGGAATCATCCGTATGCCGTGTTTTATCTCTCGAAATGTATCAATCAGAAATCGGAGATGAAAGGGGTCACTGCCGAAAACGTTCAAAATACCGCAGATTTTTCCATCACGGTATTTGGCAGAAACAGTACCTATCTCAGGGAAACCTATGAAGAGGTACAAAAATTCAGCAAGCTCTGCGTTCCGATCCTCATTGCCGGAGAAATCGGAACGGGGAAAGATGCTCTTGCAAAAATGATTCATTCCATGGGCGTTAACCGTCAGCATCCCTTTATTGCCATCGACGGCGAAATCGCGGACAGCGACAGTCTGAAAAACAGCCGCGCCCTGATTGATTCGGATCCTTTCTCCACGCTCTATCTGAAACAGCTTCAGGCGATGAGCCTTCAGGACCAGCGGCTTTTACTGGAAATGCTGGCTGCTCCGGATTTTACCCGTACGCATTTGCTTTTAGCGTCCGTATGCGAATCCCCGGAGACGATGATGGTAGCCGGTACTCTTTTGGAAGAGCTTGGCAAGCGGGTCGGCGAATACCGGATCCATCTTCCCAGCCTGCGGGAAAGAAGCGGGGATATGAGGGACCTGACGGGCAATTATATTAATCTTGCCAATTCCCAGTACGGAAAACAAATTGTTGCCGTTGACGATGGGGGATTGAAGCTTCTGACGGATTTCCATTGGGTAACCAACCTTGACCAGCTGCAGCGGATTGTTTTCAAGCTGGTTATGGAAGCCGAAGAGCCTTATATCAGTGCGGAAAGCGTCTCCAAAGTGTTGAAATCGGAAGACGGTCTGCAGCCAGGACACAAGAAGGTACCGGATAAAACTTTAGATGAACAGATACAGGATATCATCCGAAATGTGTTGAATGAAGAAAACGGAAATCTAACACGTGTATCCAACCGGCTTGGGGTCAGCCGCACTACGATCTGGAGACGTATGAAAAATGAATGGAGCGAAGAGAATAGTAAAAAATGAAACGAATTTAAGTTAGCTTTCCGGTCCTCATAAAAAATCCAGATGCAATTTGAAACTTGTATCTGGATTTTTTATCATTATTTATGAAAAACTATTGCAATTTAAAATATATTATACTATAATTTGAAACAGAAAATAAATGATATCGAATGATCTGTTTCAAAATGCATCAATTAATTGTGGGAGGAATATACGGGCAGCAAATAGGAATTCGACTTTTTACAAAATTTAAAAGTCAATAGGGTACTGAAAGCAAAAAGGATTGATGAAATATGATTATCATTATTGCGGATGATTTAACCGGCGCCAATGATACCGGCGTACAGTTTCAGAAAAACGGATTTTCCACAATGGTTCAAACGGAATACAGCGATGTGCAGGCCGAATCCCTGCAATGGTGCAATCGCTATGATGCCCTTTCCATTAATGTAAACAGCCGGCAGCTGCCTCCACAGGAAGCATACAGCCGTGTTTACAATCTTGCCAGACAGATCAGCGGTATCCCCACGGAATACGTCTATAAAAAAATCGATTCCCTGCTTCGGGGAAACCCCGCGGTGGAACTGGACGCGGTAATGGACGCGCTGGGGGCCGGAACGGCGCTCGTTGTGCCGAGCTTTCCTGAAAACGGCAGGCAGCTTGTCAACGGAATTATGGTAACGCCGGATGATCGGATCAATGTGGAACAGATTTTCAGAGAAGGCTCGAAACGCTCCACTTTTAAGCTGTCTTTGGAGGAAATCAGGAAAGGCCCGGAAAACTTAAAACAGCTGATGGAACGGAAACGGAAGGAAGGCTTTCAAATTTTCATTGCGGACGCTACTTCCGATGCGGAATTGGAAACGATTAAAAACGCTGCCAAACCGATCGACGGAAAAATGATTTTTTGTGGAAGCGCCGGCTTTGCAAAACAGCTCAGCAACGAAAAAAGATTCCAGAGAGAACTTGTTACAAGTGAAAAATCCGAAGACGCGGTCCTTGTAGTCGCCGGTTCCAGAAGGAAAGAAACAGCCGTTCAGCTTCAGCAGATTTCGGAAGCTTTTTTGGCACCGATCGTCAGAATTGATGTCTCCAAGGTCGAAAACGGCGGCCGGTCATACAGCGAGGAAATTACAAGATGCACGGATAAAATTCTTCAGATGGCAGAAGAAGGTCATAGACTGATTCTTCTGGCGGTAAGCAGCTTGTTTTCCGCGACACAGGAAAAGCCAAAACCGGAGAACAAAGACCCTGAGGCGGTGAATATCGCCGCGGCGCTGGGGGAAACAGTGGAAAAAATATACCGAAAAATCCGACTTCGCGCCGTGGTGTCAACCGGGGGAGATACCTCCTTGCAGATATGCAAGGCGTTTCGTTCAAAAGGAATTGAACTGTGCGATGAGATTGCGGCGGGAATTCCGGTTGGACGGATGGCAGGAGGAGAAGCCGACGGAATGATGATTATCACGAAATCCGGCGGGTTTGGCAACGGAGATGCCCTGATCCAGGTCATTAATTACCTTGACGATAACCGGCACGAAAATGGAAGGAGACTTTACGGTGGTTAATTACAAAATCAAAATGCCGTCCTGCATATATGGAGGGGTGGGCAGTGTACATAAGCTTTCGGAGATAATCGCTGCGGAGAACGCGAAGGAGGTTCTGGTTTTTACTGACAAAGGAGTCCGCGATTCCGGAGTGACGGATTTCGCCCTGAAGGTTCTGGATCAGTGCGGAGTAAAATACCGGGTCATCGATGATCTGGTTCCGGAACCGAGCGTGGATGACGTGCAGAAGGTGATCGATGAGACACAGGACATGCACTGCGACCTGATTATCGCGGTGGGCGGCGGAAGTACAATGGACGCGGCAAAGCTGGTGTCCATGCTGAAAGGCTCTGAATACCGGGTCGGCGATCTGGTAAAGGACCCGTCGCTCGCAGTAAAAAAAATCCGGACGGTCATGGTGCCGACGACCTGCGGAACCGGTTCGGAAGCGACCTGCAATGCCATCGTGGCGGTTCCTGAGGAAAAGCTGAAGGTCGGCATTGTAAACGACGGGATGATTCCCGACTATGTAATACTCGACCCCGACCTGATTGCGAAGCTGCCCCGCAAAATTATTGCGTCCAGCGGCATCGATGCGCTGTCACATTGTGTGGAATGCTACACCTCCAACAAGGCGAACCGCTTCAGCGATGCGTTTGCTCTGGAAGGAGCAAGGCTGATTTTCGGCAGTATCCGCAGAGCCTATTCGGACCCGGACGACAGCGAAGCGAAAGCCGATATGCTGGTTGGGGCATTCTATGGGGGAGTGGCGATTACCTCTTCCGGTACGACTGCGGTTCACGCGCTGTCCTATCCGCTGGGGGGGACGTATCATATCGCACACGGCGTATCCAACGCCATCCTGCTTGCCCCGGTCATGAACTGCAACCTTCTGGACTGTGCAGACCGGCTTGCGGATATCTGTGAGGCCGTGGAGCCGGACTTTTCGGGAGAAACGACCCGGAAGGCAAGGCATCTCATTGATCTGATCGAAGAGATCTGCAGGTTTACGGAAATTCCGAAAACGCTCGGCAGCTTTGGGGTTCCGGCAGAGGACCTTGAGTTTTTGGTAGCCGCGGGCAGCCAGGTCACCCGATTACTGAACAATAACCGGAAAAAACTCAGCCTTGACGATATCAGAAACATCTATCGGCAGGTGCTGTAGTACGAAAGGACGGAGAAAAATGAGCAGCCTTCCGATTTTGGGAATTACCATGGGCGACCCGTCCGGAATCGGGCCGGAAATTACGGTAAAAGCCCTTATGCATGAAAAGCTGTATAGCATCTGCCGCCCCGTCATCATCGGGGACGCCGAAGTGATGAAAAAGGCGGCCGGTCTTGTCGGCGCCGGACAAATCGCCGTCCATCCCGTTTCAAGGGTGGAGGATTCCTGTTTCCGGTTCGGTACGATGGATGTTTACGATTTAAATAATGTGCAAACAGAAAAACTAAAATACGGCAAGGTTTCCGCCATGTCAGGCAAAGCGGCGTTCGAGTGCGTCAAAAAGGTCATTGAGCTCGCCCTGTCCCATGAGGTGGACGCGACCGTTACCAACCCTCTGAACAAGGAAGCCATGAACCTTGCGGGCTTCCACTATTCCGGGCATACGGAAATCTACGCGGAGCTCACGGGCACCCGGGACTACGCCATGATGCTGGCGGACGGCGATTTGCGCGTCGCGCACGTGTCCACTCATGTGTCGCTGCGCACCGCCTGCGACCGGGTGAAAAAGGACCGGGTCTACCGTGTGATCAGGCTGGCGGACAACGCCTGCCGGAAATTCGGAATCGAAAAACCGCGGATTGCCGTAGCCGGTCTGAACCCCCACGCCGGGGAAAACGGGATGTTTGGCAGCGAGGAAACAGAAGAAATTCTTCCGGCGATCCGTCAGGCCGTTTCAGAAGGGATTAACGCCGACGGGCCCCTCCCGCCGGACACGGTGTTTTCCAAGGCACGGGGCGGATGGTACGACATTGTGGTGGTGATGTACCACGACCAGGGCCATATCCCGCTGAAGGTCCTGGGCTTTGTTTACGACCGGGACGCCGGGAAATGGAACTCCGTCAGCGGGGTGAATATCACCCTTGGCCTGCCGATTATCCGGACCTCTGTGGATCACGGGACGGCTTTCGACCAGGCGGGCAAGGGGACCGCGAGCGAACTGAGCCTGATCAACGCAATCGAATACGCCGTACGGCTGACCGGGAAAGGGCCGGCCCTGTAAACGGCTCTCATAAAATAGAGATTCAAAACGATGGAGGAGTAAATCGATGAATAAAAAGTATTACGGAGTCATTCCGCCGATCATTACGCCGGTGGATGAAAAGGAAAACGTTGATGAGGAAGGCTTCGGCAGACTGATTGACCACTGTATTGACGGCGGCCTGCACGGGCTGTTTGTGGCCGGAAGCAACGGGGAGACGATGGCCCTTACACAGAAGGAAAGAGACCATGCCATCGATGTTGTGCTGAAACGGACGAACGGCAGAGTCCCGGTCATGGCGGGCGTGATGGATACCAGCACCCGTCGCGTGATCGATAATATCAAGAGCCTTGAGCAGATGGGCGGAACATGCGCGGTGGTCACTTCGATTTTTTATGCCCGCCATACTTCTCAGGATGAAACAGTGCGCCATTTTGAGAAGATAGCGAAGGAAACGTCGATTGATCTGATGATTTATAACATTCCGATGTTTACGGGCTTAAAGCTGTCGGCAGACACCATCATCCGTATCTCCCAGATCGACCATGTGGTCGGGCTGAAGGACAGTTCGGGTGATTTTAAGGAATTCATGAAGTGTCTGGATTATTTCAGGGATAAGGATTTTGCCGTGCTTCAGGGCACGACCGCTTACGCGATGCCGAGCATGCTGCTGGGTGCGGACGGATTCGTCCCCTCCATCGCTCCGCTGTTCACCGAGCTGTTTGTGAAGGCGTACGAAGCGGGCCGCTCCAAAAATATCGGTCTGGCGATGCAATACGATGGATTGCTGCGCGAAACCTCTGAAATTCTCGGCATGACGAAGAACGCCACCTCTGCCAATAAATTTGCGCTGTCGCAGCTTGGGTTTACTGATGAGCGGGTGATCTGGCCGCAGGATTCCATCCTTCCGCAGGAGGAACAGAAGATAATCGAAAAGACAAAAGAAATCAATCGGAAATACGAAGAATTCAAGAAGAATCTGTAACCGTTCCGGAAGGAGTGTTAAGGCTTTGGATACCATTGTATTGTCGCACGCACTTTATCAACCCGGCATGGATGCCCTTGCCGGAAAAGCGAACCTGATTATCCCCGATAACGGAAACAGTGACGAAATCATCGAACAGCTGAAACAGGCGGACGCTTATATTTTAAGGATCGGGAAGATCGACCGGAAAGCGATCGGGGCCTGCCCGAAGCTGAAGGTGATTACCCGCCCGGGAGTGGGGGTGGATTCCGTGGATGTTGCCGCGGCTACCGAGCATGGGATTCCCGTTGTCATTTGTCCGGCCGCGAATTCCCATGCGGTGGCGGAGCATACGCTGGCTCTCGTTTTTGCCCTCAGCAAAAATCTGCTCGAAAGCGTGGAAGAAACACGGAAAGGAAATTTCTCGATACGCAGTAAATACGCCGCGGTAGAGCTGGCCGGAAAGACCATAACGGTTTTAGGCTTCGGAAACATCGGCCGGGAAGCTGCCTGGCTGTGCAGCGCGGTCGGGATGAAGGTCTGCGTCTATGACCCGTACATCAAAAAGGAAGATGTGGCCGCGCTGAATTATTCTTACTCTGACGATATGCTTGAGGCGGTCGGACAGGGTGATTTCGTATCCACCCATATGCCGTCCCTGCCCGCCACACGCGGAATGTTCGCCCGGAAACAGTTTGCGGCGATGAAAAAGACCGCGTTTTTCCTGAACTGCGCGCGGGGAGACATCGTCAACGAGCCGGATATGATCGAGGCTCTGACGAATCATGAGATAGCCGGAGCCGGACTGGATGTGTTGGCGGACGAACCAATGAAGCCTGACCACCCGCTCATGCAGCTGCCCAACGTGATTCTTACACCGCATATGGCGGCACAGACGCAGGAAACGACGGAAAAAACAGTTTT
This sequence comes from Caproiciproducens lactatisolvens, assembly GCF_052443335.1. Lineage (NCBI taxonomy): Bacteria > Bacillati > Bacillota > Clostridia > Eubacteriales > Acutalibacteraceae > Caproiciproducens > Caproiciproducens lactatisolvens. The sequence continues at coordinate 677,808 of NZ_CP195750.1, forward strand.
GATGGCTGTGGAAGGGACGCTGGCTGTTCTGAGAGGGAAAAAGTGGCCAAACGTATGCAACCCTGAAGTCTACCGGCACCCGAAATGGCAAAATGCCTGAGAAAGAAACCCGAAGTCTTCTGTAAAAGAGGTGAATATGATGACCCTGTCAAAACGCATATTCTTCGTTGCCTTTAATGTTTTCTGCATTGTTTATACGATCCTGTGCATGCAGCTTGAGGTGGGCGATTTTTCCACTCCGGGCCCGGGCTTCGTCCCCGTTTTTCTGGGGGTGGTCGGTACGGTTCTGTCGTCCTGTCTGACCGTACAGGCTTTCCGGCAGAAGCTGGAAAAGAAGGAAGGGAACGGCGAGGATAAGACCAGCCTGATCCGGCTGGGACTTTATGTGCTTGTCTGCTTTGCGTTCCTGCCCATGTTCGATTTTCTCGGTTCACTGATTTCCGTTTTTGTTTTGGTCCTGCTGTTGTCCAAAATATCAGGGCTTAAACAGTGGTGGAAATCCACTGTTTTGGGCCTGATCACATCCGTTTTCTTTTACTGTCTGTTTGCAATGGTGCTGCAGGTACCGCTGCCGCAGGGATTGATTAGTTTCATTTAAATATGGCTCAAGAGCTTTTATGGAGAAGAGTTGATAAATATGGATATATTGAACCAATTAGGTACCGGATTTATGTCGGCGCTTACGCTTCAGAACCTGATCGCCTGTTTTGCCGGCGTGTTTGTGGGAACCGTCGTCGGGGTATTGCCGGGAATCGGCCCTGTCGGGGCGACGGCGCTTCTGCTGCCGTTTAGCTTCGGGCTGGATACCAGTACGAGCCTGATCCTGCTTTCGGGAATCTTTTACGGCTCTATGTACGGCGGTTCCACCACTTCTATTCTGCTGAACGTACCGGGGGAATCCGCCTCAATGGTTACGGCGATTGACGGACATGAAATGGCAAAGAAAGGACGCGCGGGAGCCGCCCTTGCCGTTTCTGCCATCGGTTCGTTCATTGCGGGCACGGTGGGGGTTGTCCTGCTGATGATCTTTGCGCCGCCGCTTGGAAATTTTGCCCTATCCTTCGGCCCTCAGGAATATCTCTCGATTTCCGTACTCGGAATGCTCCTGCTCAGCAATCTGACCGGAGGGTCGTTTCTGGTTTCCCTTGGAATGTTTATTCTGGGCATGATAATCACGACGATCGGAATCGACCCGATATCCGGAATCAACCGTCTGTCCTTCGATATCCTGGATCTATCCAAAGGAATTGAGATGCTTCCGGTCATTATGGGCCTTTTCGGTATGGCGGAAGTGTTCTCTGTCGCGGTAGAACCCTACAAGGTCGGGGAACTCATCAAGGTAAAATTCAGGGATCTGTATCCCACGAAAAAAGAACTGAAACGGTCGGTCGTTCCCATTCTGCGCGGCACCGCGATCGGTTTCCCGATCGGTCTGATACCCGGCCCCGCCGCGGTTATTTCGTCGCTGGTTTCCTATAAGATGGAGAAAAACTTCTCCAAGCATAAGGAGGAATTCGGACACGGAGCGATTGAAGGCGTAGCAGGTCCCGAATCCGCCAACAACGCTGCCGCTTCCGGCACGATGATCCCCCTGCTGGCGCTCGGAATTCCGTTCGCGCCCGCTACGGCTGTTCTGCTCAGCGGCTTTATGCTGCAGGGTGTGGCGCCCGGACCCACGTTCATCAGCGGGCACGCCGACCTGTTCTGGCTGATTGTAGCCAGCATGTATATCGGCAATGTTATGCTCCTGATCCTGAACCTCCCCCTGGTCGGAGTGTTCGCGTCTCTCACCAAGGTCAGACCGGAGGTCCTGATGCCGATTGTTGTCGCCGTCATGATGATTGGTACATACAGCGTAAACAACAGTACCTTTGATCTCCTGATTCTGATGATTTTCGGTGTGATCGGCTACATTCTGAAGATTGTAAATATCTCACCGGCTCCCATTATTGTTGGGTTTGTTCTTGGCAATGTATTTGAAAAGGGCCTGCGCCAGTCGCTGCTGGTTGCGAGCGGCGACTTTGCTTCTCTCTTTATGCGGCCGATCGCCGGCGCCATGTATCTGGTTTGCCTGGCTGTGCTGATCTGGGTCGTTGTCGGACAGGTGAAAAAGAAATATAAGGTTTCTATTTCTGAGGACTGATCCGGCCCGTCGTTCATAAGGCGATGTATTCGGGCGTATGAGGCGGAAAGGCCGTCTTACGGCCGGATTTCATAGTAAAAGATTAGGGAGGAATTGAAAATGTTATCTATTAAAAAGACAGTCTGTGGCTTGCTTGCGGTCGCTCTGATGACGGCTCCGCTTTTAGGCGGCTGCCAGAGCCAGCCCAAATCCCAGTCCGGCGGCGGGGCGAACAGCACCGCGGCGGATTCCAAAACGACAGCAAACAGCGATTACCCGAAAAAGACGATTACCCTTATCAACCAGTTCGCGGCGGGCGGCTCGTCGGATGTTCTCGGCCGTGCGCTTGCCTCTGTGGTGAATAAGTATATCGGAGCGACCGTAATGGTGGAAAACAGGCCGGGCGGAAGCGGCACGATCGGGACGGATTATGTTCTGAAATCCAAGCCGGACGGATATACTCTGCTGATCACCTCTTCCGGCAACTTTACCACGACTCCCATCGTGCAGGGAGCCCCTTATGATCCGGTCAAGGATGTAAAACATATTATCGGCATCGAATCTCTTCCTATGGCGATAGTCGTGAATGCGGATTCCCAGTGGAAGACCCTTGAGGACCTGGTGAATTACTGCAAGGAAAATCCCGGAAAGCTGAAAGCCGGAGCAGGCGTGCCCGGCGGAACCAATCATATGGCATGGCAGAGATTTACCAAAACGGCGGGAATCAAAACCAATGAAATCCCGTTCGGCGGCGGTACCTCCGAAGCGACGACTTCACTGCTTGGCAATCACATCGACGTCAGCGTGCTTCATCCCACGGAAATCAGCGAGCAGCTCAAAGGCGGAAAACTGCGCATGCTGGCGGTTTTCAGCGATGAAAAGCTTGTTGATTATCCGGATGTTCCGACTGCCAAGGAATGCGGCTACGAAGTGGTTGTACAGGTTAACAAAGGAATCAGCGGACCTGCCGGCCTGCCGGACGACGTTGTTCAGAAAATTCACGACGCTTTTAAACAGACCATGGAGGACCCCGAATTTATTAAGATCGTACAGAAGACGGGCGATTACAATTATCTGAAGTATGAAACCGGCGATGAGCTGAAAACTGATCTGGACAAAATGCGCGATGACTTCTCTCCCCTGCTGAAGGAACTCGGACTGGAGAAGAAAAAATAAACAGCACTGACTGCACACGGTTACAAATGTTATGAAAGGCCTGTCCTCTTGGATCTGCCGCCGGAAGATCGGCAGACTTCCACTCAGCTGCAGCAGCGGAGGAGGAAACGGAGGGCGGGCTTTGCTTTGTAAAAACAGATGGAGAAATTTACGCCTGCGAACGGGAGGAGCAAAACGGTTATGGCAGAAAAATTGTGGTACAGCGAAAGTATCCAGGAAACCTGCAAGGTACTTTATACGGACAAGGAGAATGGGCTCCGGACCGAACAGGTCGGGTCGCTGCGGGAAAAATACGGTCCCAATGAGCTGGCTCAGAAATCGGGAACGACAATCTTTGAAATGCTTCTGGAACAGTTCAAGGATTACCTTGTGATCATCCTGATCATCGCGAGCATCGTTTCGATCGCGGTCGGGGAGATCACGGATTCGATTGTAATCATCGGGATCGTGATTGTAAACGCGTGTCTCGGCGTATTTCAGGAGTACAGGGCAGGAAAGGCGCTGGAGGCACTCAAGAAAATGTCGGCGCCGAACGCAAAGGTGATCCGGGAAGGATGCTTGAAAACGGTCCCCGCACAGGAACTGGTTCCGGGCGATCTGGTGGTCCTGGAGACGGGAGATTACATACCGGCGGACGTGAGGATCACGGAATCCGTGAACCTGAAGGCGGACGAGTCCGCGCTCACGGGGGAATCCGTACCGGTGGATAAGGACGCTTCAGCTCTTCTGGAGGGCGAGGTCGCTCTGGGAGACCAGGTGAACCGCGGGTTTATGAGCACAATCGTGACATACGGCCGCGGGAAGGGCGTTGTGACGGCCACGGGCATGAACACCGTGATCGGCGGGATCGCCGGAATGATCCAGGACGCGGAGGAGGAAGCCACTCCGCTGCAGAAAAAGCTTGCGCAGATGGGAAAGTTTCTCGGAACGGGATGCCTGGCTATCTGTGCGCTGGTTTTTGTAATGGGATTGCTGCGCGGAGAACAGCTTCTGAGCATGTTCATGACAGCGGTGAGCCTTGCGGTCGCGGCGATCCCGGAGGGGCTGCCGGCGGTGGTGACAATCGTGCTGGCGCTGGGGATGCAGCGGATGGTGAAGCATCACGCGATCATGAAAAAGCTTCACGCGGTGGAGACGTTGGGCAGCACGACGGTGATCTGTTCGGACAAGACGGGTACGCTGACGCAGAATCAGATGACCATCGTCAAGATGTTCGTCCCGGGCGCGGAGATTGACGTTACCGGCGAGGGTTATACGCCCCAGGGCGGATTCCTGATCGGAGAGCAGGAGATGGAGCTGTCCACGGAGCCGGCGGTCTCACGCTTACTGGAGATCGGGGTGCTGTGCAACGACGCCTCGCTGGAAAAAGAATGCTGCCCGGAGGAGAAGGACCAGTGGAAGATTCTCGGAGATCCGACGGAGGGAGCGTTGGTCGTAGCGGCCGCGAAGGCCGGGAAAAATCGCGGGTCTATGAACACCGCGCACCCGCGCCTGCAGGAAATCCCGTTTGACTCCGGTCGAAAGCTGATGACGACATTTCACCGGGACGGGGAAGGGCGCGTTGTCGCGTATACGAAGGGCGCGCCGGATATTCTGGTCGGCCTTTGCAGCCGTATCATGCGCCGTGATGGCCGGATCGAAGAGATGACCGAGGGGGACCGGAAGGAGATCTTGGACGAGAACCGCAGGCTGGCGCGGAGTGCGCTGCGGGTGCTGGGCATGTCCTTTAAGCCGATGGAGAAAATCCCTGATCATCCAACGCCTCAGGCAGATGAAAAGGACATGGTCTTTACCGGGCTGGTCGGTATGATCGATCCGCCGAGGGTGGAAGCGATTCAGGCGATCAAGGTCTGCAAGTCGGCCGGCATCCGCGCTGTGATGATTACCGGGGACTACCGGGACACGGCCGCGGCGGTGGCAAAAAAGCTGGGGATCGTTGCATCCGACGACCAGGTTCTCACCGGGGCGGAGCTGAGCGGGATGGACGACGCCGAGTTAAAGGAAGCGGTGAAGACGGTCGGAGTATTTGCCCGCGTTTCCCCGGAGCATAAGGTCCGTATTGTACAGGCGGTACGGGACAATGGCGGAATCGCAGCGATGACCGGGGACGGCGTGAACGATGCGCCGGCACTCAAGCGCGCCGATATCGGCATCGCGATGGGAATCACCGGAACGGACGTCGCCAAGGAGACCGCGGATATGATCCTGACGGACGACAACTTCGCCAGCATCGTCAGCGCCGTGGAAGAGGGGCGTGTCATTTACAGCAACATCCGTAAATTCGTGTTTTTCCTGATGTCCTGCAATATCGGTGAAATCCTGATCGTGTTCCTTTCGATGCTGTTCCAGTGGCCGATTCCTCTTCTTCCGATTCATCTTTTATGGGTCAACCTTGTAACGGACGCTTTTCCCGCGCTGGCGCTCGGAACGGAAAAGAAAGAACCGGGAATCATGCAGGACCCGCCCCGGAATCCGGAGGAGCCGATTATCAACCGGAATATGATTATCAATATTGTGGTGCAAAGTCTGGTTATGACTGCCGCGGTTCTCGGCTCCTTTTATTTCGGATGGCATTTCTACAATCTGGAAACCGGGCGGACCTATGCGTTTGTCACTATTACCACCTGCGAGCTGCTGCGTGCCTATACCTGCCGTTCGGAAAAATTCACCCTGCTCAAAATCGGGATTTTCAGCAACCGCTACATGAATCTGGCCACTATCGTTTCATTTGTACTGATGGCGGTTGTAATCTTGCTGCCCGGTCTGCGTACGGTGTTCAATGTGGTTCCTTTTAACTGGCAGGATTGGGATTTTGTCATCCTGGTGGCGTTTCTTCCCGTAGTGTTTGGAGAACTTACGAAAGCAGTAAAGAGCAGGGGCAAAAAAACCGCAGTGGAAAGCTTATCCTCTTGCCAGCGCTAAATCAGATCCATAAGAAGAAATTTGAATTTAGACGATTGAACATATTGGGTACAGGCCGGCTCTGCGTTTGCTATGGTAATCTCGGCATGCGCCTGCGAAACTGTCAGGGAGAACGGAAAGCAAAGGGTTCTTGCATCGTCAGGGAACAGACTAACTGATAAAGGATCGGCAGGGAGAGAAATCCTCCCTGCCGATCCTTTATCCTGCTCCCGTTTGTTTCCAAGTCCTTTACAAGAGTCTGATGATCATGTTGACTGATCCACTGTTCAAAATATTAGAAATTCCATAAAATATCGAAAAAATAATATTAAATTAAAAAAATATCAAATAATTTATAATATTCGACAATAAATTAAAATATATTGAAATAATATATTGACATTACATATAATTACGATATAATATAATCGAAAACGATAAATTAATGTGACAACAAGCACTGGATTTCAATAGAATGGCAGATAATTTGGGGAATTCTGTTGTTTGACCGGAGCCTGTTGAAACATAATAAAATCGGGAAGGAAGTGTGAATCGGGTTATCGGGATTTTGTTTGGAACATCGGGGCGTTTTAAGTTTCTCAACTAAAAATCAAGGAGGAATTGTTAATGAAAAGGATTGTTTCGGCGATTTTATCAACTGCATTGTTAATCAGCGTTTTTGCAGGATGTCAGGCGAATACCCCCGCTTCAGACGCAGGCACCGCTGCAAACGCAAGTGGAACGGCAACAGACGGAGCGGTGCTGAATGTTGGAATGATGCCGTTTACCGTAAACGTACCGGCGCAGTATGCTTACGAAAAAGGCTGGTTCAAGGATGCGGGGCTGAATGTAAAATTTGTTATGTTCCAGAATGGCACACCGATGAACGAGTCTCTCTCTGCGGGGCAGCTTGATATCGGCGTTGCGGGGACCGCGGCGGTGTTTTCCATGGCGAACGATATCAGTACGCTGGTTTATGAGTCAAATACGGCAGGTGGCATGGGACTTTATGTAAGAAAGGACAGCCCGATCGCGAAGATAAAAGGACAGCTGCAGGGTAATCCGGACGTTTTAGGTTCCAAGGATACGATTAAGGGAATCAAAGTGCTCGGGTCTCTGGGAACCGTATCTCAGTATGTTACGATAAACTACGCGCAGAAATTCGGCCTTAAAGAGACGGATATCCAGCAGGTTTCCATGGAATTTGCGCAGGCCCTTCAGGCCTTCAAGACCGGTGAGGGCGACGCGATCTCCGTTCCTCCTCCGTTTTCCTTCCAGGCGGAAGCCGCCGGAGCAGTGAGGGCCATTTCGTTTGAACAAGCCTCCGGTATGAAAATGAAGGACGGCATTCTCGTACGGAAAAGCGTTCTCAAAGACAGAAAAGCGGATGTTGTGAAATTTATTCAGGTTTACGAAAAAGCCTGCGAAGCACTTGCGAAGGATAAAGACGAAAGACATACCTTCTCCATGAAGTTCTTCAAAGATAACGGTCTGGTATATACGGACGAAATGATGGATGATGAAATCTCCGTACGCGATTATATCACAAAGGAAGATTACGAGCAGTCCGGCTACACCTTGGGCGACAGCTACATGCTGCTGGCAAATTTCTTTGCCGAAGCAGGAAAAATTGAAAAAGACCTTCTTCCCAATGTTCCCAAAAACTTTGATGCGTCGGTTATTGAGGAAGCGTTTGGCGTAAAGATCAGCACTGCGCAATAAGCGTATTCTAACGGATAAAGAAACGAGGTGCAAAATGAAAAACAAGAAGAACGGAGCCAAATACCTGCTGCTATCTGTGTTATCCGTAGTTATCGTTATATTCGTGTGGTATCTTGTCACAGATATATTAAAAATGTTTCCCTCTTCTATTTTTCCAAGTCCGCTTAAGGTTGTCAGAACCTTCTTTATTAAAATGTATGATGTTAACCCTGACGGCGCCACCCTGCCGCAGCATATCGGAGCAAGTCTTCAGGTTGCCCTGCTGGGCTACTTCCTCGGGCTTCTGATCGGCATTCCGTTAGGCATACTGATGGGATGGAGCGAAAAGATCGACATGTTTTTCCGTCCCCTGTTTGACCTGCTGAGACCTGTTCCCGGTATCGCCTGGATCCCTCTCATGATCATCTTTCTCGGGATCGGGATTGCCTCCAAGGCCGCGGTCATTTTCCTTTCCGCTTTGGTTCCGTGTATTGTGAACGCTTATTCGGGAATCAAACGGACAAGAGCAGTTCATCTGTGGGTCGGGCAGACATTCGGCGCCTCCAACATGCAGCTGCTTTTTAAGATCGCGGTCCCTACGGCGATGCCCATGGTCATGACGGCGTGCAGAGTTGCGCTTGGTTCCGCATGGACCGCGCTGGTCGCCGCAGAACTGCTTGCGTCTACAAAAGGGCTCGGATTTATGATTCAGCAGTGCAGAGGCTTATCCCGCCCGGACGTTATTATCGTCGGTATGATCTCCATCGGCGCGATCGGTGCCCTGCTTGGGCAGCTGCTTTCCGTGATTGAAAAGATCGTGCTGAAAGGAGGAGAACAGTAATGGGAAAAAGGCTTAAATCGAAAAATATGACAAAAGTCATCGCCGGGGCTGTCTCTATCCTGCTGTTTATCCTGCTTTGGCAATACGGCGCGGCCTGTACGGCAGTTGGAAAGCTTCTTCCGACACCGGTCGTGGTGTTTCAGGATTTTGTTAAGGATTGCTACTCCAATATTGGCCAGTATACGCTGATCGGGCATATTTTCTGGAGCCTGGAACGTGTAATGCTTGCTTATGTAGTGGCCTGTGTTGCGGGAGTCGCCTTAGGAATGGGAATGGGCTGGAACCGGACGATCGAAGCGATTTTCCGTCCGATTTTTGAGGTCATCCGCCCGATTCCTCCGATCGCGTGGATTCCGCTTTCCATCCTGTGGTTCGGAATCGGTGAGATGACGAAATTCTTCCTGATCTTTTTAGCGGCGTTCACAAATGTCACCCAAAACGCATATGCGGGTGCGAAAGCGGTTGATCCGGTTCTGGTCGGGGCCGCTAAAATGTTGGGGGCCAACAACCGCCAGCTCTTTACCAAGATTGTAATCCCTTTTTCCGTTCCGTACATTTTCGCCGGCCTGCAGATTGCGCTTTCCAGTAGCTGGGCAACGGTTGTGGCGGCTGAAATGGTTCGTTCCTCCGAAGGAGTCGGATGGCTGATTTTCGGCGGAATGCAGACGAACGACACAACACAGATTCTGGTGGGAATCCTTGCGATCGGTATTGTAGGGTTTATCCTTGCCATTATTATGAGAGAAGCGGAGGCCAGGCTATGCGCATGGAACAACAGGGGAGTATAAAGGATAATTTTATTATCGACTGTGAAAACGTCACAAAGGAGTTTACAACGGAACGGGGAACCCTTAAGGTTGCCGATAACTTTTCACTGAAGGTGAAGGAAAATGAATTTCTCGTTCTGTTTGGCCCCGGTCAGTGCGGTAAAACCACTCTGCTGAACCTGATTGCGGGACTTGAGCCCGTTACCTCCGGAAAAATAACCGTTAATAATAAGGAAGTGAACAAACCGGATCCCGAACGCGGAGTGGTTTACCAGACGACGGCGCTGTTTCCCTGGCTCACCGTCAAGGGAAATGTGGAGTTCGGGCCGAAGGTAAGAGGAATATCAAAAGCGGAGAGAGAAAGAAGGACGGCCCATTATATTAAATTAGTCGGTCTGGAAGGATTTGAGAACTCCTATCCGGTCAAACTTTCCGGAGGGATGCAGCAGCGCGTCGGCATTGCCCGGGCGTACTGCAACGAACCGGTCGTGATGCTGATGGACGAGCCGTTCGGCCACCTGGATGCTCAGACAAGGTACCTGATGCAGGAAGAGCTTGTCCGTATCTGGGAATCCGAAAAAAGGACCGCGATCTTTGTTACAAACAATATTGAGGAGGCGCTGTATCTGGCTGATCGGATCGTCGTACTCACAAACTGCCCCGCGAGTGTAAAGTGTGAATACAATATCACCATGAAACGTCCGAGAGACTATGTGGACCCTGAATTTTTACGTCTTAGGGAAGAAATCACCAATATAGTGGACAAGACACTTTAAACGGAAGGGGGAGTTCAAGTGGCTGAAGACAGAATCAAAGTAAAGGCAGACCACATTACAAAAAAATTCGGTGATTTGCTTGTTTTGGATGATATATCCTTTGAAGTGAAAAAAGGAGAGTTTTTATGTATTGTCGGACCGACTGGCTGCGGCAAAACGACCTTTCTCAACAGCCTGACCAAACTTAACGAGCTTACCGCGGGCGAAATTTATATTGACGGCGAACCGGTGAATCTGAAAAAGCACAACATCGCTTACATTTTCCAGGAATATTCCACAATGCCGTGGTTGACCGTGGAACAAAACGTCCGGTTTGGCCTGAATATTAAAAAGGTACCTGAAGCGGATCAAAAAAAGCGGGCGGAAGAAGTGATGGAAATCGTCGGCCTGACTAAATTCCGCGATTACTATCCAAAACAGCTTTCCGCCAGTATGCTGCAAAGAGTGGTTATCGCAAGAGCTTTTGCAGTGCATCCGGAGCTGCTGCTGATGGATGAACCCTACGGCCAGCTCGACATCGAGCTTCGCTTTAAGCTGGAGGATGAACTGATCAAGCTTTGGCAGAAAGAAAAAACAACCATTATTTTTATTACGCACAATATTGAAGAAGCGGTCTATATGGCGGAACGCTGTCTGATCCTCTCCAATAAGCCCACACACATTAAAGAAGAAACCGTGATTGATCTTCCCAGGCCGAGAAATGTCGCCAGTCCTGATTTTATCGCAAAGCGGCAGTATATTACCGATCAGATCAAGTGGTGGTAAGAAGACGATTGAAAAGGTTTGGGTTGAGCGTCAGAATAATGCCCAATGAAAGAAATTCTTTGTGGACTATTCAAAATTCATCATAATTAATTTATAATTATGAAAAAAGCAAAGAGAGGCAGTACCATGGAACAGGGAATCGTAGAGAGCAGAAAAGACCTGAAAAGAAATAAAATAATCAGTACAGTCCGGTACAACGAAATGATCTCAAGGCATGAAGTCAAAAAGAGGACCGGCTACAGTATGACAACTGTGCTGAATACAATCAATGACTTAATTGAAAAAAGACTGCTCGTTGAGGAAGACTGCGATTCTGTCCGGGTGGGCCGCAGGCCCACATGGCTGCATATCTGTCCGGATGGGCAATATTTCATTGGCGTGGAGTTCAACGCGGACAGCCTGAACTGTGTGGTGGTGGACTTTGCCTTTCAGGTCATTTTTTCTGTAAATGACAGGCTGTATTCAACAGATACGCCTGAGAGCATCCTTGAAAAGATTGAAGCCGCCATTCGACGTGCGCTGGACTTCGTGGGGGAAGATAAGTCCAAGGTCCTGGGAATCGGCCTCGGTTTGCCGGGCTATGTGAACAAGGAAAAAGGACTCGGGGTGGAGTACGCATATATCAACGGATGGAGGAACATCCCCATTCAACGGATGATCGAAGAAAAATTCGGCTATAAGGTCATTATTGAAAACAACATCAACACCATGACGATAGCCTACCGCTGGATGGAGTATGGGGAAAGAGCGGACGATTTTGTCCTGCTCTCCATGAAATACGGTCTCAGGATGGGTATGATCATTGGCAATAAGCTGTATTCCGGCAATAATGGGACAGCGGGTGAAATTGGCCATGTCCGGCTGGTAAACGGTTACCGTTACTGCTCCTGCGGCAAAAGAGGATGCTTGGATACGGAGGCTTCCTTCAAAGCGATTAAGACCAAAATCATAGAACGGATGGAATGCGGATATTTTGCCGATATCAAAGAGATGGTTCAGGGCGATATGGACCGCTTTTCTATGAGCATGTTTGTGGAGTCCGCTTTGCAGGGAAATCCCGATTCCGTGGACCTGATGAAAGAAACGGCTGCTTATTTAGGCGAAAGCCTTGCGATGGCGCTGGCAGCCATTAATCCCAAGCAGGTGATTATTGCGAGCAAAAGCGGGATGGGCGGAGAGGTCTTCTCCAATATGGTCTATGGTGTGATTCAGGACAGTGTGCCCTCCGCGCTCATTGAAAATTTCAGCGTCAAATGCATCAAGGCGCAGGATAATATCGGTGCGGTCGGAGCCGCTATGATGATCATGGAGAACGAATATCAGGTGGCACAGGAAGAAGTTTGAGGGAAGTGCAAAATTTTCCTCATGTCTGCCGAATTGTATCGAAATCGATAAAATTTTGAGGAGAAAAATCATGAAACTAAAATCTGTAACATCGTTGCTTTTGCTTTCAGTAATCTGGGGCGTTTACTATGTCGCCACCCAAAGAGCTGTCAGAGTTTTGTCGGTTTTTTCAGTAGGAATTGTAGTTCGCTTTATCACCATGATGATTCTGGCGGCTATCATGCTGGCCGAGGGAAAGTTTACGGATCTGTTCCACACAAAAGGGGTAACCAAAAGGCTGTTTCTGATAGGAGGGTTCGGCTATCTTTTGGACCTGACCGCTTTTATCGGCCTCTCGGTTTCTCCGGCGGGCAGCGGTACCGCGCTTTTGAAATGTGATGTTCTGTTTGTAAATATCATTTCGGTGCTGATTTATAAATACAGGTTTACCCGTGCGGACTGGGCCTGTTCCATGATAATGCTTTTCGGGGTCTTTCTGGTGATGGGGATCAATTTTTCCAGTTTCCATTTGGGCGATGCGGGCAATATTTTCTTCATCCTCAGCGCCCTGTTCGTATCTATCAACGCTTTCCTGATCAAAAGCGTACAGACCAGCAAAGTAAGCGCGGTAAGCGATCATGTGGTTGCGTTCTATAACAATTTTATCACCATGGCGCTCTTCGCGCTGTCTGCGCTGTTTACCGGGGATTTCCGGCAGCTTGCAAAAATCGGCGGCAACGCATTTATTATTGTGATACTGCTGATATGCTCTGTTGGCCAATCCCTGATTTATATCGTTTACTATGATAACCTCAGACGTTTTCCCGTATGGATCGTAAAGGTCTTTCTGCTGCTGATGCCGGTTGTGGCGGCGCTGGTCTCCTACATGGCTTTCGGTGAAAGGCTGGTACCGATGCAATATGGTGGTATGGCGGTAGTCCTTCTCGGAGCTCTGGGAATTCTTCTGGAGCAAAAGAAAAAAAGCCAATTTCAGCAAAATACCGTGACGGAAGGAGTAAAAGAAAAATGAAAGAACAATTCAGTTTTTATATGCCGGTTAATATCCGGTTTGGAAACGGCATAACAAAAGAATTGAACCAATATGTGAAAGGGAACAGCGTCCTCCTGATTTGTGATCCCTTCCTTTATAAGTCCGGCGTGGCAAAAACGCTGGGCGATGCTATGACTGAAAAGAACACTGTGTATTTCAGTGAAATCGAGCCAAACCCATCCTGTGAAAGTGTGGATAAAGCGGCGCGGGCCGCCCGGGAAATTCAGGCGGACTGCGTGATCGGGCTGGGCGGCGGAAGTGCAATGGATGTTTCCAAAATTGTTTCCTGCCTTGTGACCAATCCGGGAAGTATCTACGATTACTACGCCGGCGGAAACCGTGTGCTTGAATCAAGGAAAGCACAGCTGATTCTGATACCTACAACGGCAGGTACCGGAAGTGAAGTTACAAACGTCGGCGTGTTTACCAATCAGAGGGCCGGGATCAAAATGCCGATGGTAAACGACTGCTTCTGGGCGGACTGCGCAATGATCGATCCCGAGCTCACTTATACCCTTCCGCCCGCCGTCACCGCCTCTACCGGAATGGACGCGTTCTGCCATGCAATAGAAGCCTACTGGAACAAAGAGTCGCAGCCTTTATGCGATATGCTCTCGCTGGGCGCGCTGGAACTGGTTCTGAAAAACATCAAAAAAGCTTATGACACGCCGTCCGACAAGGAAGCGCGCGCGTCGATGATTTTGGCGAGCCTGACAGCGGGGGTCGCGTTCAGCCAGACAAGGACCACCGGCATTCATGCGCTGAGCTTCCCGCTCACGACGGAATTCGGGGCCAACCACGGGACCGCCTGCTCCATAACGCTACCCGCGTTTATACGTCTCTGCTACAAACAGGCAAAGGAAAAAATGGAGAAGCTCATGCGTTACCTCGGCTATTCGGAGATCAATGAATTTGCAGATGCGGTTGAGCATTTGATGGAAAGCATGAAAATGCCCGTGCGTCTTCATCAGCTCGGGGTCAGGGAATCCGATATACCGCATATTGCAAAAGTGGGTTTAAATGCGGCAATTATCCAGCTGACGCCTGCCGAAATGAATGAGGAAACCGTGTGCGGACTTCTGAGATCCATTCTGTAAGGTTCGCACAGATCAATTAAAGGAGCCACAATCATGAGTAATAAGGTACAAATGCTTCAGGAGAAAGCGGATGAAATCCGGAAGCTGACGATACAGGAAATCGGAGAGCTCGGGGTAGGGCATATCGGAGGCTGCCTTTCCATCTGCGAGGTACTTTCCGCCCTTTACTTCGACATTATGCGGATCGACGCGGAAAACCCGAAAATGGAGGATCGCGACCGTTTCGTACTGTCCAAAGGGCATGGCGGACCGGCAGTCTATGCCGCTTTGGCTCTGAAGGGCTTTCTGAAAAAAAGCGAGCTGGCTACGCTGAACAGACCGAATACCCATCTGCCCAGCCACTGCGACCGGAACCTGACGAACGGGATCGATATGACCACCGGTTCGCTGGGACAGGGATTCTCGGCGGCGGTCGGTATGGCCGCGGCGGCAAACATGGAACATAAAGACCTGTTTGTCTATACGATTATCGGTGACGGCGAAAGCCAGGAAGGCCAGATCTGGGAGGCCGCCATGTTTGCCGCCAGCAGGCAGCTGGACCATCTGATTGCGTTTACCGACTACAATAAAATGCAGATTGACGGGATGATTGAAAGCGTCAACGGGCTGTATCCCCTGGATAAAAAATGGGAGGCTTTTGGCTGGCACGTCCAATCGGTGGACGGGCACAATATTCAGGAAATTCTGAATGCCGTCGACAACGCGAAAAAAATACCGGGCAGGCCCTCTATGATTCTGCTCAACACCATTAAGGGCAAGGGCGCATATTTCTGCGAGAACATGGTAAAGTCCCACAATATGCAGATTACGCCGGAGATGTGGAGAGAAGCGGTAGATTTACTGGATCGGGAGGAAGCATAACATGGAACTGGAAAACAGATGGCTGCGTGAAACCTATGTGGATCTGCTGATGGAATATGCGCAAAAGGATGAGAGGCTGGTTCTTGTTGAGGCGGACCTGATGCTTGCGGCCGGTACAAAACGTTTTGCCGAAAAGTATCCGGAAAGGACCTTTGACGTCGGTATTGCGGAGGCGAATATGATCGGAGTAGCTGCGGGAATGGCGGCTATGGGCAAAATCCCTTTTACGCATACCTTTACACCGTTCTCGACCCGCCGCGTCTGCGATCAGGTCACGTTATCGGTTGCATACGCGAAGCTGAATGTAAAGATGATGGGAAGCGATCCGGGCGTGACCGCGGAACTGAACGGCGGAACTCATATGAGCATGGAGGACGTTGCCATTATGCGCAATATCCCCGGAATGACGGTGTTTGAGCCCACGGACAGCGCCCAGTTGAAAAAAGCGTTTCCGCAGATTATGTACCATGACGGTCCGGTGTATATCCGCCTGCTCCGGAGAAACGCGGTCAGAATTTTCGAGGACGACTGCGAATTCCAGCTGGGTAAAGGCATTGTCCTGAAGGCCGGCCGGGACGTGACCCTCGTTGCCTCCGGCATTATGGTCGCGGAGACAATGGAAGCCGGAAGGCTGCTTGGCGAAAAAGGAATCGATGCGGAAATCATCAATATCCATACGGTAAAACCCCTGGACACCGGGCTGCTGCTGGAAAGCGCCCGTAAAACCGGTGCGGTGGTCACGGCGGAAAATCATACCGTAATCAACGGGCTCGGCAGCGCAGTTGCGGACTGCCTGAGTGAGCATTTTCCCGTACCGCTTCAAAAGGTCGGCGTAAAAGATCATTTCGGCGAAGTCGGACTGACCGAATTCCTGAAAGAAAAATATGGACTCAAGGCCCGAAACATCGTGGAAGCCGCCGAAAGAGCAATAGCCATGAAGGACAGGAGGAAATTGAATGCTGGACAAAAATCAGATTGCTGATTTTCAAGAAAAGGAGCAGGTCCTGCGGGAAATTCTCCGGGACAAGGGCGCTGAAGCGCTTTTGCTGAGCAATCAGAACGATTTCAGCTGGCTGACAGGGGGCCGCGGCTTTATTGGCACCGCTTCCACCGCGGCCTGCGGTACTGTTGTGGTCACAAAGGACAGGACTTATCTGGTGGCGGAAAATATTGAGGCAGCCCGCCTTTATAATGAGCAGCTTGGGGGAAATCCTCTTGTGACCGTAAAAGAGTATCCCTGGCAGGAGCCGGGAGAGAGAAGTAAAATTCTTGACAAAATCTGCGGCTCCGGAAAAAGATTGGATGCCGGTGAGGTTGAAAAGGAACTGTTCGATGCGCGCACGCGGATGAGCGCCTATGATATTGAACGTTACCGCGATATTTGCCAGACTGCGGCGAAGGACCTGGAAGCGGTCTGCCGTACGCTCAGGTCCGGCATTACCGAGTATGAACTGGCCGGACAGCTTGCCCGGAAATTCTGGGCGGACAATCTGGAACCGATCACTTTGCTGATCGGTTTTGACGAAAGAGCGCTTCGGTACAGGCATCCCGTGCCAGCGGGGGCGGTCCTGAAAAATTATGCGCTGATCGCCGTCTGTGCCCGCAGGGGCGGGCTGATCGCTTCCGCGACAAGGCTCGCAGCTCTGAAAGACCCCGGAAACAAAATGAGAGAGCGGCAGAAGGTTTCCGCGTATGTGGATGCGGTTTTTGCGGCAAATACGCTGCCGGGGCGAACAGTGGGCAGCGTGTTTGGTTCGGCGCTTGCAGCGTATGCGGAAAAAGGGTATGCGGATGAATGGAAGTTCCATCATCAGGGGGGACTGACCGGTTATGCCGCCAGAGAGCTGAAAGCCGTAAGCGGCAGTACCCACATCATCCGGGAAAATGAAGTATATGCGTGGAATCCTTCCGTGCAGGGTACCAAGTCGGAAAATACCATTTTTATTACGAAAGACGGATTTGAAAGCCTGACCCATACAGGCGATTATCCTTACCTTACTTTTGAAATAAACGGGAAAACAGTCATGACGGAAGACATCCTCATTTTAGGCTAAGGAGGAAAAGACATTGAAAAAGATTATTATCGGCTCAGATAAATCGGGTTTTACGCTGAAAGAAGCAATCAAAACCCATCTTTGCGAACAGGGGTATGAGGTAGAGGACTGCGGAACGCAAAGCCTGGAAAAAGGAATGACGTTTTACGAGGTCGCTCCTGTTGCCGCAAAAAAGATACAGGACGGCGAATTTGAGCGCGGGATTCTGATTTGCGGAACGGGCATGGGCATGTCCGTTGTTGCAAACAAATTCAAGGGCGTTTATGCGGCAGCCTGCGAAAGTACCTATGCGGCGGAAAAATGCCGCGCGATCAACGACGCGAACATCCTGACCATGGGCGGCTGGATCATCGGAGAGGTTCTCGGCTGTGAAATGGCCGATGTCTTTCTGCATATGGAATTTACCCAGAATCTGGAGGAATGGCGGCAGAAGTTCCTCAGGGGTGCGCGCGAGCAGGTGAAAAATATTGAAGAGGAAATTTATCAACAGACGGAGGGAAAAGAATGAAATATTTTTTAGACAGTGCAAAGCTGGACGAAATTCAATACGCTTATGAAAACTACGGGATCGACGGCGTTACCACCAACCCGAAGCATATTAAGCTGAGCGGGAAGCCTTTTCTGCAGATTGTAAAGGATGTGGCGGCCTGGATCAGGAAAAATGGGCTGGAGGGCGCCGATCGGTTCCCTGTGTCCTTCGAAATTAATCCGCATCTGGAGAAAGCGGCGGACATCATCGCCGCGGCAAAGGAGATTTCCTCCTATTCCCCGAATTATGTTATTAAAGTCCCCTGTACGGAGCAGGGCCTTATTGCCGCAAGGAAGCTGGAGGGAATGAATGTGCGCACCAACGTCACGCTTGTGTTCTCTCCGTCTCAGGCAATCCCCGTCGGAAAGCTCGGGGCAAAATTTGTTTCTCCCTTTGTGGGCTGGAAAGAAAACAGCGGAGACGACGCATTGGAATATATCGCGAAGATTGTTAAAATTTACAGGACCTTTGATTTTAAGACGGAGATCATTGTGGCGGCGGTCCGCAACGGAAAGCAGATCGGCGATTATGCCGAAATAGGCGCGGATATCGTGACCTGCGGGCTTGACGTTTACAAGGCGAGCTTTGAGCATCCGTTCACCGCTTACGGCATCGACGTATTCCGTAAAGCGTGGGACAGTACGGTTCAGTCCTGACACACTGAAAAGGGGGAACGAAATATGCAAAAGGTTAAAGTGGGAGTAGTATGTCTGACCAGGACAACCTACGATTATAAAACAGCCCAGGAAATTTATAACAAAACGATGGAGGACCTGAAGAAAATACCGGATGTCGAATGGATATTTGAAGAGCAGGCGGTAATCGAAATAGAGGACGCTGAGAGCGCTGCCCAAAAGATGCTGAAGAATAATGTGGACGGTCTTGTAATCATCAGCGGCACTTTCCATTTAGGTCATCTGGCCCTGATCTTTAATAAATACATAAAAAAACCTATCCTGCTGTGGGCGTTCGACGAGCTTCCCTATGACGGAGGAAAAATCCGCCTCAATTCCGTATGCGGTCTGAACCTGAACGCCTCCAATCTCTATAAGGCGGGGAACGACCATTATACCTGCATCATCGGCGGAAGCATCGACAAGACGTGGCTTGCGGCGCTGCGGGTAAAAGCTGCGGTCGAAAACGCGAGGGTCGGGCTTGTGGGCTATCGGGCGCATGGTTTCTTCAACGTGGGAACCGACGATCTGGACGTTTACCGGAAAACGGGTATCCTGATCGATCATTTTGAAATTTCCGATATGTTTTCCCAGCCGGTTGACGACAGCGAAGTAAAAAAGGAGAGGGAAGAAATTCTCAGACTCTTTAACTGTAAAGAGCTTACCGATAGACAGATTGAGAATGTTGCGCGTCTGTGCGTGAGCGCGGCGAAATTTATGCAAAAATATCAGCTCACCGCCGCCGCCATCCGCTGTTGGCCGGAATACGCGGCAAACTATGGTGTGTCGCCGTGCGCAACCATGTCCATCCTGCAGTCCCGCGGAATGATCCTCGGCTGCGAGGGGGACATAGAGGGGACCCTCTCCATGCTGGCTGCCAGGGCTATGGGCGCTGAGACGCCGTTCCTCGCCGACCTTTCCCAGGTTGACCTGAAAGAGGATTTTGCCCTGATGTGGCACTGTGGCGTCGCACCGCTCAATCTTTGGGACGGCAAATGCGAAAGAACGCTCGATACCTATTTTGCAGGCGGAAAGGGCGTGACTGCAGGCTTTGTTATGAAAAGCGGCCATGTAAACATGATGCGTATCGACACCGCCCGCGGAAAAACAAGGATGTTCGTTGCCGCCGGGGAAGCGGTCGATATGGAAAAACAGCTTTGCGGCACTTACGCCAAGGTAAAATTCGAACAGCATATCACGGAGGTGATAGACACGGTAGTGTACACGGGACTTGCGCACCATGTCACGATGGTGTATGGCGAATACAGAGATATCATGAGAGCGTTTGCAAAGATGATGGACTATGAAATTATAGAATAGCCGGAGGTAAAGAGATGAGTGAGTATAAAGGAAAACTGCACGAAACCGCCGTTCGATTTCCCAATACGGATGTCTGGATGGACTCCTGCGGCGAAGAAGAACTGAACTACGGTCTGGAACGCGGGATTGTAGGCGCTACAAGCAATCCGATTATTGTTGGCGCGGTCATTAAAGAAGAGCTTCCTTTTTGGGAAAAAAAGATCAAAGAGCTTCTGGCTGAGATGCCTGACGCGACGGAAGACGACATTGCATGGGGCCTGATCTATGAGGCGGGCCGTGAGCGGTCGAAAAAGCTTCTTCCGGTATTTGAAAAATACAAAGGGAAAAAAGGAAGGCTTTCCATTCAGGTAAACGCGAAGTATTACAGGAATGCGGATAAAATGCTGGAGCAGGCTATATTTCTTAATTCCCTCGGCAAAAACATGCAGGTGAAAATGCCCGCGTCAAAAGCTGGCATCAAAGCGATGGAAGAAGCTACCTGCCACGGCGTGAGCATCAACGCAACGGTCTCCTTTACCGTAGCTCAGGCTGTGGCTGTGGCCGAAGCAGTGGAGCGCGGATTGGAAAGAAGAAGAAAAGAAAACCTTCCGGTCGAGGACATGTCGCCTGTTTGTACCATTATGATCGGCAGGACGGATGACTGGCTGAAAGAGTATGTAAAAAATGAAAATCTCGTTCTTGATCCGGAATGTCTGGAATGGGCCGGAGTTGCCGTCATCAAGGAGGCCTACCGGATTTATAAAGAACGAGGCTATACGACAAGGCTTCTGTCCGCAGCGAACCGCAACCATTACCACTGGTCACAGCTGATCGGCGGCGACCTCGCCATGACGGTCAATTACGCGTGGCATAAAAAGATCAACGCATGCAATATTGAAGTAAAGAACCGTATAGATGAGCCGGTGAATCCGAAATATCTAAATGAGCTGAATAAGCTGTCAGAATTCCACAAATCGTTTGATAAAAACGGAATGAAGCCCGAAGAGTTTGAAAAATACGGCGGCTTCCGCAATACGATTTCTACTTTCCTTTCGGGATATGACGACCTTGTTAAGCTGATAAGAGGCTATATGATTTGAAACAACAATTCTGTCATGTGCTTTTTTGCCGGCTTGCGGGAATCCCTTTTTGAACGACGGCAACTGTAAGAATTCATCATTGGGTTGAGTTTCAATATAATAGTTCTTTTTGATCTTTCTCATCAAAACGACCAAAAGATAAAGCCAAAAATTTCAACTTCTCTTCGTCAGAGAGCGCTGGAATCCTTGGCTTTTCTTTCTTTATTTTGTTTGGGGGATTATAAATTGTTCGCGGGGCAGGGTACAATTACTCCGGCCGAATGATTAAGCAATTTTCACAACACAATGTCTCACGGCGTTTTCGCTGGGCATTGTGGTGTAGATTCCGGTCTCGGCTCCGGAATTTCCGGTGGCGGTGATTTTGAAGTAATAGTCGCTGCCGGATTTTCTGACGTATTGTGTCTGGAACACCGCGCCGTTGCCCACTGAGAACTGCGGAACGGCGGTGCTGGCGCTGAGTACGGTCATTTTGAATGTATAGGTCATCCCCTTTTTCAGAGTAAACGCCATCGTCGTGTCCGACCGTACCGAGGGGCCCGCTTTCGCCGTGAAGGAAATGCTTTCGGAACCGATCGTCGTAGTAATCTCAGAAGTGCCCTGCGCAAGGCGATTGATGCGGAACAGATAACCGGCGGGGGTCTGCTTTTCAAAACGCACAGTGACCGCTGCCGGGTTGCTGGAAGAAACCTTCGGGACGGTGGAGGAAGAGGTCCAGACCATGTAGCAGTAAGTATTCCGGTCGCCGAAATCGTAAGTCCCTTCAGTGTCCAGGCCGAAGTGCTTGGATGGGGTAGGAGCCGTGCCGATAAAGATGAACTTGATCCCATAGGAGTTCGCGAAAGTCTGTGCCGCCGTGTTTTCATAACCCCGGATGACCAGCCCCGTCGTCTCCGTGATCCCGTTGAACGGGGGCTGCACAAAGGCATTCTGGAATGCGTTGGGATCGATGAAAGTGACACTCTTCGGGATGGTAATGGTGTCAAAGGCGTAGCAGTTGTAAAAAGCCAGTTCGCCGAGGCTGGTGACGGTTTCCGGCAGCGTGATATCGGTCAGGCGCAGACAGCCGGAGAAGGTGAAGGCTTGAATTTCGGTCAGGCGGTTCGGAATGTGGATCTCGGTCAGATTTTCGCACCATTCAAAGGCGGACGAGCCGATGCTGGTGATACTGTCCGGAAGAACGACGCCGTTGAGATTGAAGCAGAATTGGAACGTACCGGGAGCGATGGTTTGAATGCCGTCTTCGATGGCGGCAGTCGTCAGGTTATCGCAGCCGGAGAACGTATCCTTTCCGAATTCCGTGAGGCCCGCGGGGAGGAAGGTTTTCTGAAGCGATTTGCAGCCTGAAAATGCGTTGTCTCCAAGGTGCACAAGCCCCTCGGGAAGAATCGCTTCCGTGATTTTTGTAGAGCTGAATGCGGATGCGCCAATGTGCTTCAGGCTTTCGGGAAAGGCGGCGGTGGTCAGATCCGTACACTGGAAAAAAGCGTTGTCATCAATCTCCGTCAGGCCCTCCGGCAAAGTCACCTGTGTGAGCGTCGTGTCGTTTCGGAAAGCGCTGTCGCCGATCTTCGTAATCCCATCCGGAACTACGACCGAAGCCGCGCTTCCGCGGTAGGAAAAGAGGACGCCGTTGAAGATCATCATATCGCCTGTGAAGTTCTGATCCCAGGGGGTGCCTTTAAAGATGGAATCCCCAAAGTCGGTCACGCCCGGCGACATGGTCACGCCGGTAAGATTCAGGCAGTTGTAAAATGCGTGGTCGTCAATTTCCCTGAGCTGGTCCGGGAAAACGATCTCCGACAGTCCGGTGCCTACGAAGGCATAGGACCCGATTCTGTTCAGGCCGTCCGGCAAAGTGATTTCGGTGAGGGGATCGTTCGCAAACGCCCAGTCGCCGATTTCCCGCAGGCTGGAGGGTAAAGCGACCCTCTTGAGTTTCTGGTTGTTGAACGCGTGGGCCCCGATGTGGGTGATGCCCTCCGGCACGGTGTAGTCGGTGATCGCTGTTCCGGAAAAAGCAGAATCCGGGATTTCTGAAAGCTGGCTGGACAGCGTAACGGATGTGAGGGACTTGCATCCGCCGAAAACACCGCTTCCAAGATGGGTAACGCTGTCCGGGAGCACCACCTCCGCCAGCGACGGGCAACCGTAAAAAGCAGCGTCCCCTATGCCGGATAGCCCGCTTTCCAGCGTGACGGAGGCCAGAACGGAACAACCGTAAAAGGCCCGATCCCCGATTTCGGTCACGCTGCCCGGAATGGTCAGGCTGGTCAGCGGGGCGCCGTGAAACGCTTCCGCTCCGATGGACGTTACTTTATCGGGAATCGTGACGGCGGACAGTTTCGTGTCTTTAAACGCTCCCGGGGCTATTTGGGTCAGATATTTGGGGAGGTTCGCCTCAGCCAGTTGGCCGCAGTCGTAAAAAGCGCTGTCGCCGATGCTGATGACGCTGTCCGGGATCGAGGCGCTTTTCAGAGAAAAACATTCCTGAAAAGCGGATTTCCCAATGCTGACAACGCCCTCCGGAATCGTGATTCCGGTGAGGCGGGAGTAATAGAAGGCATTTTCCGGAATCGCTTTCAATTTCCTGGAAAGTGTAATATCGGTGAGATTCTGGCAATGGGAAAACGCTTCCGTTCCCAGTTCAGTCACGCTGTCCGGCAGGGTGACGCTCTTTAATTTGCTTCCATAGAACGCATTTTTGCCGATTTTCCATATGCCGTCCGGAATGCCGATTTCCGTGATCGGCGTGCCGTTAAACGTTTTGTCCCCGATTTCTTTAAGCTGCTTTGAGAGTACGACCTGAGAAAGGTCCTCGCAGCCGTCGAACGCGCCGGCTCCAAGGGAGGTCACGCTGTCCGGAAGAGTAATGGCGGCGATCGCGCTGCCCGCAAAGGCGTTGTTTCCAATGGTTTTCAGCTGGTTCGGCAAAGTAACGGAGGTCAGGGCGGTACAGTCCTCGAACGCGTGCGCGCCGATCTTCGTGACGGAATCCGGAATCACAAGGTTTTTGATCGGGGAATATTCGAACCCGTAGTCTGGAATTTCCGTCAGGTTTTTCGGAAGCGTCACTTGAGTCAGGTCGTTGCAGTATCCGAAGGAGGAAACTCCGATGCTGGTGACGCTGTCTGGAATCGTAACGCTTTTAAGCTTACTGAAATCGAACGCGTAATCCCCAATACTGGTCACGGTATCGGGAATCACGACGCTTGTAACATTGGTGCCGTCAAATGCCTGTTTTCCGATAGCCGTAACCCCTTTCGGGATGATGACGTTGCCGCCGAGGCCTTTGTATTTTGTCAGGACGCCTTTGCTGTCGATTATAAAATCGTTTGTCGGAGCGATCGTAACGGTGCAGGACACACTGTCTTCCCCGGGCAGTTTTGCGAAAATCTGCGAGGAGTCGCCGGTCTGGCCGATCGCCGTGATTTTGTAGTAGAAGTCGCGGCCGCTTTTACTGACATATTGAGCTTTTAGAACATTGCCGTTTTCTACCGAGAACTGCGGCGTGGCCGTACTGGTACTGAGTACGGTGAGTTTAAAGGTGTAGGAAGCGCCTTCCTTCACCGTGAAGGGAGCCGTCGTATCCGAGCGGACAGACGGGCCGGCCACCGCCGTAAAGGAAGCTCCTTCGTCGCCAATGCGCGTTGTAATGACGGACAGACCCTGTTTCAGCCGTGTGATTCGGAACAGATACCCGCCGGCAGCCTTCTGCACATAACTGACGGAAACCGCGGCCGAATCGCTGGAATACGCGGTCGGCACTGTGGAGGAACTGGTTTTCACCAGATAGGTGTAGGTGTCCCTTTGGCCGAAGTCATAGGTACCGGTAGTATCCAGACGGAAGGTCTTTGCCGGGCTCAGCACCGGACCGAGGGAAACGAAGCGATATTGGCGCGTATTGGCAAAAGACTGCGCCATGGTTCCGTCATAGCCTGAAACGGCAGGTGTCATATCGCTGCTGAACACATTGGAGTCGATGTAGGTAACGCTTGCAGGAATCGTAACACTGTGTATCGCGCTGCCTATGAAAGCGCCGCTTTCAATCCGCTTTACGCCGTCCGGGATCACAAGCGTATTCAGGGAGTAACAGGATAAAAAGGTCCAGGCATTGATGGAAGTCAGTCTGGGGGACAGGGTCACGCTGTTCAGATGGGAACTGTTCTCAAAAGCTCTGCCGCCCAGGCTGGTCACCGTATCGGGAAGGGTGATTTTCGTAAGGCCGTTACAGTACGAAAATACGCTCTCGCCAATGGACAGCAGGCCGTCCGGCAGCGTGACGGACTTGAGGGCGCCGCAGCTTGCAAAGGCATAACCGCCAATCTCTTTCAGACCCTTCGCAAGCTGTACATTTTCAAGGGAGGTGCAGTGGGAAAAGGTGCCGTATCCGAGCTGCTGTAGACTCGCGGGGACGGACGCGCTTTTCAGGGACGCGCAGTCAGAAAAAACGCCGCTGCCGAGGCTGGTCAGCCGGCTCGGCAAAACGACTGAGGTCAGGCCGGAATCCGAAAAGGCTTTTGTGCCGATTTTAGTCAGGCTCTCCGGAAAAGTAACCCCGGTGAGGTTGGCGTCGCGCTCAAACGCGTTGTCGCTGATTTCCGTTACGCCTTCGGAGAGCGTGACGTGGGTCAGATACAGATTGCCTGAAAAAGCGTCGGAACCGATCGTATGTATTTCGCCCGGGACGGTAACCTCTCCGCTTTTTCCCTTATAATAAATTAAAATCCCATTGGGGGCAACAAAGTCGGAGGGGTAATCCCGCAGCCATTTGGTTTGGTAAAACGCCTCTGTCCCGAATTTCGTGAGCGTCGGGGGGAGGGTGACGCTCGCAAGGTCGGCGCAATAGGAGAAAGCGTAATCGTCAATGCTCGTCACTCCTTCCGGAATATCGATGCTCGTCAGTTTTGAATTCCGGAACGTGCCGCTTTGAATTTCCGTCAGGCCCTTCGGCAAAGTGATGGATGTCAGGCCGGAGTAGTCGAAGGCGTTGCTCCAGATTTCCGTGACACTGTCCGGAATCGCGATGCTGGTAAGCGAACTGCAGTTTGCAAAGGCAGAGCCGCCAATACGGGTCACACGGCTTCCAAGGGTAACGGAGGCAAGGTTGCCGCAGTTCTCAAACATTTGATTCGCAATCACAGTGACACCGTCCGGAATCACGATGGAAGAGAGAGTGTGGTTCATGGAAAATGCACCTTCCCCGATTTCGGTAAGACTCTTCGGAAGTACAATGTCTTTGAGTACGATGCAGTTCACAAAAGCGGAAGAGCCAATGCTCTGAAGCCCGTCCCCCAGCGTGACGGAAGTCAGGCTGTCGCATTGCCGGAACGCATTGGCCCCGATGGAGGTAACGCTGTCAGGAATTGTTACAGAGGTGAGGGCGTGATCATAAGAAAACGCGCTGGCCCCAATGGAGGTAACGTTGTCGGGAATCGTGACGGCGCCGCCGGGGCCGTTGTATTTGACGAGGACCCCGTTGCTGTCGATTTGAAAATCACTGGCCGCCGCATACACGGCCACATTGGAAAGGCTGCTGATGAGAATGGCAAATGCTAAAAGAACCGAGGTAAATTTTGCTGACCTTTTCATAGTTCCACCTTTATTCTCTTCCTTGTTTATAATTTATTCATTTTAATTATATGGTTAGCAAAATTTTCTTTCAATGCACAATAATTTCCAAAAAATATCCCTTTTTATGTAAATCCAAGCTGGAAGGCGGATCATGTTGGAAACCGAGACTGATGGGTTGTGTTCCAGACGTTCATCAGTCCGCTAACATACATAGCATTTTCAAGAGTCCGCGGTACCAAGTTGTTGTCCTTTTTCATTATCTTTTATCTTTCTTCGGTAAAATTGTGATATACTAATTTATTATGTTTATTATGTCCAAGCCTTAGCGGAATGAAAATCTGCCGATTGCCGGTTGTGGTTAAGGTTAGAAGCTCCTCCGCTCTTCATGGTTTAAAGGAGGCGCATTATGGCGGTTTTACTGGGGAAATTATATTCTGAAATTGGCCCGAAGTACCAGCTCAAACTGATTGCGGGAAAAGAAGGAATCTTTAATTTAGTGGATTGGGTCCAGATTGTTGAAAACAGCAACCTGATTCCTTTCCAGAGACAGAATGAGTTGGTTATTTCTACCGGCGTTGCAAACCATGATGAAGAAGGCTTGATATCCTTTTGCGAACAGCTTTATGACAGGAATATAAGCGGGTTGATCATTAATATCGGACCTTATATAAAGAATATATCTCCCAGGATCATTCAATACTGCAATAAAGTAGGGTTCCCGCTTTTTGTACTGCCATGGGAGGTTCGTCTTGTTGATATCATGCATGACATGGGACGTTCTATTTTGAAGAGAGAGCAGATTGAAGACAACCTTTCCGAAGCAGTTCAGAATGCTATTTTTTCACCTAAGGAACAGGATGTATACAAAAAAATACTGGCCAGAAACGGATTTGGAGAGGAGACCAGATATTGCCTGATCGCTTTGGCTCTGCAGACCGGCCAGAAAGAGAAAATGGAATACTGTATCAACCTTGCAACCGATAAGCTCATCGAGGATTTAAACAGGATCAACGCCTCCTTTGTCCTTTTTACAAGGGATAGACGTATTTATATGGTATCTGCGAATTATAACGAAGGGGAAATTGATTCGATCAAACAGAGCCTTCTGAAACTTCAAAAGACGTATTCAAAACAATTTCAGCTGAACGCGGTTTTTTCCCCGAGAAATTTACCGGTTGAATCCCTGAGCGACTATTATAAACGTCTGAACGCGATGCTGAAGCTGGCTGTCGGTAAGAACCGGGAAATGATGGAATATGACGAGGAAGTTATTTACAAATTGATTCTGGCAGTCGGATCGCAGGATGAAATCAAAGACTTTTACAGGAATACCTATGGCCGGCTTGCCGAATATGATAAAGCGAACCATACAAACTGCTGTGAACTGTTAAAGCAGTATTTTGAAATGAACGGAAGTATTCAGAAACTGGCCAGCTCCCATTTTGTCCATAGAAACACAATCAATTACCAATTGAGAAAAATTGAAAAAATATGTAATATAAATTTGGAAAATTGGGAAGACAGACTAAAAATTCATCTGAGTATTTTTATGGATGATCTTTTGTAAATTGTGCATATGCACAAAATAATTCGCAATCATGTCGGTTGACAATCCGCATATGATCTGTTATAATCGTCCTTAAATAAGACGCATACACTAAATTCTATAAATTGAGGGCAAAGAAGCTATTCCTTAAACGGGAGTTTCTTTGCCCTTTTTTTATTCATTAAATTTGTATATTTATTCAATCAAAAAGAATCTCAGCAGCAAAAAAAAACAAAAATCATAATATCAGGAATTGGCGGTTAAAAGCAAAGGGGCTTTCTTCATCCGGATAAAGGCTCTTTGCTTTTATCATACACAGGACTTCAAAAATTCAACCATCTCTAAGGGGGAAAGAACAGTGAAAAAAATCATATCTATTTTGTTGGCAGTGTCACTGTCCGTAAGCTTGGGTGCATGCGGTCAAACAAATGGTGCGACTTCCTCGCCGGCAAGCAATGCGGCGTCCGGCGGCGATACGATCAAGATTGGCGTATCCGGCCCTACGTCGGGAACAAGCGCCGAGTCAGGCGTTGCAATTAATACCGGCATTCAGATGGCGATTGACGACGTGAATAAAGCGGGCGGTATTCAGGTCGACGGCGCGAAGAAGCAGGTGAAAGCGATTTTCTACGACAGCCAGACGAATACGGCGACGGGACTTTCCAACTGCCAGAAACTGGTTTCCGTGGATAATGTCGATTTTCTGTGGGCCGATACGATCAACAGCTCCGTCGGCATTGCGGCGATGGAAGTCGCCAAAACCACCGATATCTGTGTTGCGACCCTCGAATGCGTAAGTACCGAAATCTCAAAGAAATATGTTTCCGACCCGAACAGCTACAAAAATTTCTTCAAATTTGAGTTTAACAGCGAAGCGTATGGCAACGCGATCGCAAATTCGATCATAGACATGGCCAAATCCGGAAAACTGGATGCCGGCGATAAAAAGGTCGCCCTGCTTGGAGAAGATTCCGACTACGGCCGGTCCAATTTGGGCGCCTGCAAAGAATTGCTGACACAGGCGGGCTATACGATCGATTCTGAAGATTACGTGCCCATGGATACAACGGATTTCTACTCGGTATTGAGCAATATTAAAAATAAGAAAAGCGATCTTCTGGTTTCCTGCTTTACTTCCACCGCCGCGGGGTCCGCGCTTGTGAAGCAGTATCAGGAAAACGGAATCGAGTCTACCCACTTCGCGATTTATTATCCGTCTCAGAAAGAATTTGTCAGTCAGGTCGGCGACCTGGCGAACGGTTTGTATTGGACTCCGTTTTTGATCAATGAAGAAGATAAAGGCATTCAGGAATTTGCGGAAAAACTCAAGGCGCACAACGGAGATAAAGTCAATCTCGACAATATTCAGGGCTACGATATGATGATGAAAGTGCTGAAGGCAATGGAACAGGCCGGAACCACAAAAGGGGAGCAATTGTCGCAGGCATTGCTGAGCCTTGATCATAAGGGATACTCAGGAACCTATTCGTTCGATCCTGAGACCCATACGGGCAAAGACGGCGCGGATTTCATTCCGATCAAAATCTGCAAGATCGACAGCGGAAGCAATAAAGTCGTGTGGCCTTCACAAGGATGAGTTTTCCATAGAATTTTGGTCCGCTTCTGCTTGATAAGGGCATATTTTCTGAGGAAGATATGCTCTTTCGGCAGCGGTGAAAAAATCGGGCGGTAAAATCGGTTCAGCCTTTACGGGAACTTTTGCGATGCGGCTTCAAAGTGTTGTGGGACGGTGCCCAATGCTGACACATGATTTGGGAAAAGAGGACAAAATGGCAGAAAATATGATTTTAAGCGTTCGCAATATCACAATGAAATTTGACAGTTTTATGGCCCTCAATGACATTTCATTTGATTTGGAGAGAGGCAGCATCTTAGGAATTATCGGGCCGAACGGCGCGGGAAAGACGACGCTGTTCAACACCATCACGGGCTATTACCAGACTTATTCCGGAAAGATTCTTTTCAACGGAACGTCGGTGCGCGGCATGCGGCCGGACAAACGCTGCTGCATGGGAATCGCGAGAACCTTTCAGATAACAAAGCCGTTCGAAAACATTTCCATTCTTGGAAACGTCATGGTGGGGGCTTATTATGGCAAGAGCCTGAAAAAGAAAAGCTCTATCAAAGACTGTGAAAAAGAAGCTTATGATTTGATAGAAAAGGTCGGGCTTTCAGATAAAATCAATGATCCGGCCGGCAGCCTCAACGTATCCCAGAGAAAAAAGCTCGAACTTGCCAGGGCGTTAAGCACGAAGCCGGAATTGCTGCTTCTGGATGAAGTCGTCGGCGGACTGAACCCGACGGAGGTTGTCGATATGATGGAGATCATCAAAAGCATCAATCAATCCGGAGTCAGCATTTTGATGATCGAGCATGTTATGAAAGCGGTCATGGGCGTTTCCCACAGGATTCTGGTCCTGAACCACGGAGAAAAGCTCGCGGAAGGCGAACCGGCGGAGATCATAAAAAACCCCGATGTGATCAGCGCTTATCTGGGAAATAAAAGGGAGGTCAAGCATGCTTAAGATCGACCATTTAAATGCTTTTTACGACGATGTGCAGGTATTGTACGATATCAGTCTCGAAGTGCGGGATGGCGAAATCGTAACCATTTTGGGTTCCAATGGAGCGGGCAAGACCACATTGATGAAAACAATCTGCGGCGTCATCAAAAATCGCTCCGGCAGCATCGAGCTGAACGGCGAAAATATCATGAATGTCCCGGCCTATCGGCTTGTTTCCAAGGGAATTGCGCTGATACCGGAAGGCAGGCATCTTTTCCCGGAGCTGACCGTAAGGGAAAACATATTGCTCGGAGCCTACACAAAGAAAGGGAAAGTTGCCGAAAGCGAATCCTTCACGCAGATTATGGATATGTTTCCGAGGCTGAAGGAGCGTTTGAATCAGCTCGCGGGTACCATGTCGGGCGGGGAACAGCAAATGTGCGCCATTGCGAGAGCTTTGATTTCCGATCCGAAGTTTCTTATGCTGGACGAGCCGTCCTTAGGGCTGGCCCCCAATATTGTCGACCTTGTTTTCGACATCATCGGTAAAATCAATAAGGAAAAAAACATTACGGTTCTGATCGTGGAACAAAATGCCAATATGGCGCTGCAGTCGGCCGATCGGGCATATGTTATGGAAACCGGCGAAATCAAAATGTCGGGGAACGCCCATGAGATGCTGGAGTCCCCCAAGATACAGAAACTGTATCTCGGGCTGTAAGGAGTGACATTATGACAAATTTTTTACAGAATTTAATCAACGGTTTGGTCGCCGGTTCCTATTACGCGGTTCTGGGGATGGGGCTGACCATCATTTGGGGCGTTTTAAAGATTATCAATGTGGCCCACGGCGATTTTTATATGCTGGGCGCCTATCTGTTATATACCTTTTTAACCATGGTTGGAGTCCCCGTAATCCCGGCCGTCATTCTTGCGGTTCTCGTCGCCGCCGTTCTGGCGATGATCCTGGAGCGCGCAGTCCTTACGCCGGCTTTGACACGGGACAGCATGGGGAATTCCCCGTTTGTTATTACGCTTGGAATATCCATTTTGCTGCAGAATTTCGTACAGTTGATTTACGGTGAGAGATATAAAAGCGTCCCCTATTTTAACGACGCCATTATCAAATTTCTGGGCGTTACCCTGGCGGCTCAGCGGATCATCGTTGTGATCGTGGCGTTTCTCGCTATGTTCGCCGCCATGCTTTTCATCCGGAAAACAAGATTTGGCTGGGCGATTTCGGCAACCTCGCAAAACACGTTCGCCGCGACCCTGATGGGAATCGACACGAAAAAGATTTATATGTTTACCTTCGGATTAGCCGCCGGGATGACGGCGCTGTCCGGCGGCCTGCTCGCGCCGATTTACGGGATCAACCCCTGGATGGGCGCCAGCATTCAGCTGAAATCCTTTGTGGTCTGCGTCATCGGGGGATTCGGCAATATCGGCGGTTCCATCGTCGCCGGACTTCTGCTGGGATTGATCGAAAGCTTTGCGGTACAGTATATCGGAACGGACTGGCAGAATGTCCTGGCCTACAGCCTGCTGATTCTCATGTTCTGGTTTAAGCCGAATGGACTTTTTGAAAAGAAGGGACATTAGATATGAGAGAAACAATCATGAAACTATTTGATCATAAAAAGTCCAAAAGGAATGCTTCCGCCGCGTTTTTCCTGGTGCTGCTCATTTTGCCGGTCCTGATCCGTCTGGTTTGTGACAACAGCCAGCAGAACTATTTCCTGAACATTTTCATCATGTGCTTTTATTGGGCGGCGCTTACTTCCTCCTGGAACCTGGTGGCGGGCTATCTTGGGATTTTCAGCATGGCCCATCAGGTTTTCTTCGGGATCGGCGCGTATGCTACGGCGATGTTCGGCCTGTATGCCGGAACATCCCCCTGGCTCGGCTTTCTGGTCGGCGGCGTTTGCGCGGCATTGGTCAGTGTCGTGATTGCCGTCCCCTGCCTGCGGCTGAAAAAGGCGCCTTATATCATCATAGCGACCATGGTTTTGGCGGAAATCGTCAGGCTTGTCTTTACAAACCTCAAGACCTGGACCAGAGGCTCCAGCGGCTTCTGGCAGATCCGTTCGTATGAAAACATCTCCGGAATCGACTTCAGCGGCGTCGATAAAATCCCTTATTATTATTTAATCCTTATCATTTTCGCGGTGATTGTAGGCGCCTGCGTTTACATCGTAAAATCTCCGACGGGCCTGGCCATGGAAGCCATTCGCGAATCGCAGGAAGCGGCGGAGGCAATCGGGGTAAATATCGCCAGAACCAAAATCAAGGTTTTTGTTGTCAGCGCGTTCATGGCCGGCGTAGTTGGCGCTTTTTATGCGCACTATATGAAAATCCTGACTCCGGACGCCATGTTCGGTCAGAATCTGATGACGGAATTTATCGCGATGAGCTTATTCGGCGGCACAGGGATTATCAGCGGCCCCATTTTCGGCGCTTTCTTTATTACGATTTTAATGGAATCCTTAAAATCGCTTGCCAATTATAAGCTGTTTATCTACGCAGGGATCTTAATTCTGGTAATGATCTTTCTTCCCGGCGGAGTTTTAAACAGCAAATCGGAATTTACCAGCGGTACCAATAAGCTGAAAAAACATTTTAATAAAAAATCCGGCAAAGCAGCCCAGACGAAGTAACGGCTGACACCGCAGGGCTTTTCCGGGAAAATGGGAAGAACGGACTGAATTACCGCAGGTTTCGACGTTTTGGAAAACGTCTGGAATAAATGATATATTTTATGGAGGAATCAAAATGCTGAAAGACGAGCTGCCAAAGATTATTACAAAAACCGTGCCGGGTGAAAAATCCGAAGCCTTGATCGCAAGGAGGGAAAAAGCGACGCCCGGAGCGATCCGATGTGTTTACCCCTGCGCAATGAAACGGGCACAGGGCGCCATGATAGAGGACCTGGACGGAAACCTTTTCCTTGACTGGATCGGCGGCGTGGGCGTGCTGAATATCGGCCACTGCCATCCGGAAGTGGTCGAGGCCGTCAGGGAGCAGGCCGGAAAATATTTTCATGGAATGTTTAATATTGTAACGCATGAAGGCTATGTCGCGTTGGCGGAGAAGATGAATGAAATCGTTCCCGTAAGGGGCGCGGTCAAAAAAACCTTCTTTGCCAACAGCGGCGCCGAAGCGGATGAAAATGCGGTGAAAATTGCGAAGGCCTATACGAAGCGGCCCAATATCATCGTTTTTTCAGGCGCCTTCCACGGCAGGACCATGCTGACGATGGCCATGACGTCAAAGAAATCATACGCGTTGGGGATGGGACCTTTTCCGGATGGCGTTTATCGCGCAGAATTTCCCTATCTTTACAGATGCCCGGGTAATATGACGGGAACCGAAGCGATTGATTACTATATCGGAAAAATCTACAAAGTGTTTGAAGAGGCTTCCCCCGCCGATCAGGTCGCCGCCGTTGTGGTCGAACCCCTGCAGGGAGAAGGCGGATTTATCCCCGCGCCGGTCGAATGGGTGAAAGCGCTTCGCAAAATCTGCGATGAAAAGGGCATCCTTCTGGTCGCGGACGAGGTCCAGTCGGGCTTTGGGCGCACGGGCAAAATGTTTGCGAGCTGCTACTGGAAAGAAGCGGGCTGCGAGCCGGACATCATTACCTCCGCCAAATCAATCGCCGGCGGCGTGCCGCTGAGCGCGATTACAGCCCGCGCTGAAATTCTGGACGCGGTTCCGGCCGGCGTGATCGGCGGAACCTTTGGCGGAAACGCGCTTGCCTGCGCCGCGGCCCTGAAGGTGATCGAAGTCATGGAAAGGGATCGTTTGTGCGAACGTTCTCTGGAAATCGGCGAGAAAATCCGGACGACGTTCAATAAATGGAAGGAAAAATACGCGGTTGTCGGAGACGTCAGAGGCCTTGGCGGAATGGTCGGAATTGAGTTTGTCAAAGATAAGAAAACAAAGGAGCCCAACGCTCCGCTTGTTTCAGCCTTGATCAAAGAATGCGCCGCTCACGGCCTGCTGATTGAAAACGCGGGTACCTATGGAAATGTCGTCCGTTTTTTGGCCCCGCTCGTAATCACGGACGCGCAGCTGGATGCGGGCCTTTCGATTTTGGAAGACGCGATACAAAAGTGTATGTGACGAAACCGTATGGAAAGGGGTACACCATGAGAAATTATGTGATTACAATCGCGAGAGGCTTTGGCAGCGGCGGAAAAGATATTGCAACCATGCTTTCTCAGGATCTGGGCATTCCGGTTTATGAGAAGCAGATCCTTCAGATGGCCTCTGAGGTGAGCGGGATTGCGGAAGGGCTGTTCTACGATGTCGACGAAAAATTAAAGGGCAGTTATCTCACCAATATGCTGAAAAAGGTCCCCTTTTCCACTGTGGCTGAGCCAAGCGAGAAGGATTTTATTTCGGACGTCAATTTGTTCAACATTCAGGCGGAAATTATCCGCAACCTTGCCAATACGGAATCCTGCGTGATCATCGGAAAATGCGCCGATTACCTTTTGAGGAATTACGAAAATGTCATCAGCGTGTATGTGGAAGCTCCGAGGGCGGACTGCGTGAAGTCCATCATGAGCAAGCTCCGGGTCGATGAGGACGAGGCAAACCAGATGATACACAGGACCGATAAATATCGCGCGGAGTACTATAAATATTACACCGGCGGCGGTAACTGGACCAATCCGATCAATTACGACATGACCTTGAACAGCGCCAGAATAGGACGGAAAAAATGTGTGGAGCTGATCAAGGACTATATTAAAATTAAGCTCGATACCAAGGAAGAGCAGGGTGTACAGTCATGAAGCAGCTTTTTATCAGGCCAACCATCTACCAATATTCCACCTGTGCGGAATTCGCGGAGGAATTCAAAATCGGGCGGGGAGATCTGCTCATTACGAACGGATATATTTACAAGCCTTTCTTGGCGGCGCTGAATCTGCAGTGCGACGTGCTCCTGAAGGAAAAATATGGCGCGGGGGAGCCATCCGATGAGATGGCCGAAGCCATGTACAGGGACGTCAAAGGCGGCTATAAGCGTATTATTGCGGTCGGCGGCGGTTCCGTCATTGATCTTTCCAAACTGTTCGCGCTCAAAAACGGATCGCCCGTTCTGGACCTTTTCGACGGGAAGCTGCCCCTTGTAAAAGATAAGGAACTGGTGATCGTACCGGCGACCTGCGGGACCGGAAGCGAAGTTACCAATATCTCTATTCTTGCACTCAACAGCCGGGGGACCAAAAAGGGGCTGGCCGCGGACGAACTGTATGCGGACAGCGCCGTACTGATTCCGGAATTGCTGAACAGCCTTCCCTTCCGGTATTTTTCAACCAGCTCGATCGACGCGCTGGTTCATGCGGTTGAATCCGCCCTTTCACCGAAAGCGACAGACGCGACAAAAATGTTCAGCTATAAAGCCATTGATATGATTTTAAGAGGTTATAAGGAAATCCGGGAAAAGGGACCCGACGCAAGGACTCCGCTGCTCGGTGATTTTCTGACGGCAAGCAATTACGCCGGTATCGCGTTTGGTAACGCGGGCTGTGCGGCGGTGCACGCGTTAAGCTATCCGTTGGGCGCGATCTATCATGTTCCCCACGGCGAGGCCAATTACGCCATGTTCACCGGTGTGCTGAAAAATTACATGGAACTGAAAAGCGACGGTGAAATCGCGGTGCTCAATCAGTTCCTTGCGGATATTTTAGTCTGCGGTACCGATCGCGTTTTTGAGGAGCTGGAGAAGCTGCTGGATGTCCTGATTCCGAAGAGGGCCCTTCATGAATATGGGGTAACGGAGCGAAACCTTGAAGAGTTTACCGACTCGGTCATGCTGAACCAAGGCCGCCTGATGGCAAATAACTTTGTGGAACTCAATCAGGAAAGGGTTTATAAAATTTATAAGGAACTGTTTTAGGGCTTTCGGAGGTTCCCTCTCCTGTAACGAAGATGAAGGAGGCAGTATCATGAGTAAAATTTTGTTATATAACGGGGAAGTCATTACCGTAAATGAGAAGGATGAAATCGCACGGGCGGTCCTGATCGAAGGAAACAAAATTCAATTCGTCGGTTCCGATGAAGAAGCGTTCAGACGATGCGGTGAATCGACACAAAAAATCGATGTGAAGGGAAATACCGTCCTGCCGGGATTTATCGAAACACATATCCATACGGCTTCCAGAGTCGTTCTTACCAAGGGAATTGATTTATCCCAAAAATCCGGTATCCTGAATATCGAAGACCTTCTGAACCGTATCAAAGAAAACGTGGCC
The DNA here is from genome assembly GCF_052443335.1 of Caproiciproducens lactatisolvens. Taxonomy (NCBI): domain Bacteria; kingdom Bacillati; phylum Bacillota; class Clostridia; order Eubacteriales; family Acutalibacteraceae; genus Caproiciproducens; species Caproiciproducens lactatisolvens. The sequence continues at coordinate 714,753 of NZ_CP195750.1, forward strand.
TCCCTGAAAAAGGGGGAATGGCTGCAGTGCCATGGCCTGACTTTTGAAAATCTGGAGGAACGGCGCTGGCCGACCAGATGGGAACTTGACCGCGTTTCCCCGGACAATCCGGTGGCGATCACTCATTCCAGCGGGCACACCGGCCTGTATAATACGAAGGCTTTTGAGCTTTGCCATGTCCTGGACGGCCAAATCGACTATCCGGACGAACATGTGGTAAAGGATGAAAACAACGTTCCCAATGGAGTCATGAAAGAAGTAGGTCATTTTAAGATTCTGGATGTTATTGATCAATTCAATCCCGTCACGGAAGAAAAGCTCGTTCAGACTCTGATGGAATCGTCAAAACTCATGAACAGCGTCGGCATCACGACGGCTCACGATGCGGGCGCAACGGGGACTACGACAATCCGGGCAATGCAAAAAGCAGTGAAATCGGGAAAGCTTACCGTCAGGATGTACCCCATGCTGTTTACCCTGATGGGCAAGGATTTAAACATCGATTTTGTAAACGCCCAGATTCAGTCCGGGTTCGTTACCGGCTTTGGCGACGAATATATGAAAATCGGACCGGTCAAGATCATGGTCGACGGGTCGGGGGCGTCCGGAACCTGTGCTACACGGCAGCCCATGAGCCATAACGGGAAGATGATGCCGCCTTCCATGACGCAGGAAGAAGTGGACGACATCGTCGTAAGGGCGCATCGGGCAGGCTTCCAGATTACGGCGCACTGTATCGGCGATAAAGGCGTTGAGATGGTTCTGGACGCTTATGAGAAAGCGCAGAAAGAATTTCCGCGTGAAAACTGCAGGCACAGAATCGAACATTGCATGATTGCGGAACCGGATCTGTTGGAACGCATCCGGAAATTGGAGATCATCCCAACGTTCAATCCCGCGTTCATCAATCTTTGGGGCGTCTCCTTCAATAAGTATTATCAGGGAAGCCGTCAGAAATATCTGATTCCCATGCGCAGTGCGATCGACAGGGGGATTGTCTGCACGGCGGCGTCCGACTGGGAGTGCATCCCGGATATCCGGCCCATTCAGGGAATTGCCTCCGCGATGGACAGGACGGTCTATGCAAACGGGGAAAAGGTTGCGGAAAACCAGGCGATTTCCCTGATGGAAGCGATCCGCTGCTATACCTATTACGCGGCGTACGCAGGGTTTGACGAAGGTATCAAAGGAAGCCTTGAAGCGGGAAAACTGGCCGATGTAGTTGTCCTGGACGGCAGGATTACAGAGAAGACACCGCGTGAAATCAGCAAAATGTCGATGCTAAAAACGATTTTCGACGGCAGGATCGTTTATGAAAAATAAGAGGATTCCACCCGCTGAATCCTGAGACGGCTTGTAAAAAAGCATTGTTCCATTCATGGGAAAGGCAACAAGCATATTCCTGCCGGGTAAGGATCATTCATGATGAAAAGCCAAGGACTCTCGCTCTCATTTATCGGAGAGCGCAGGAATCCCTGGCTTTTTCTTTGTTGACCACAACCGAAAAGAGTTCAGTTTCAAAGGCATGGGTTGTGAGACGCGCTCCGGTTTTGCTGTGCTAATCGAACAATTTCTTTCAAATAAACAGAAGAATTCTCAACTTTTCTTTCATTTTTTTAGGGTTTATACTAAAAATGTAGTAAAGAGGGCGGCATGCGAAAGCCAATGGGGACGATCTATCAATACCAAAAACGCCTACGGAAAGAAAGACGGGTGATTTTCATTAATCGAAGAGCGATTGACATCCTGACGGATATTGCGTCGAAAAAGAAGCATTACAGCTTGTCCACTCTGTCGAAGAAGGAAAACAGGACGGAGCGTACCGTCCGTACGGACCTCGGGGTCATCAACGATTACCTCGTGCGCAGTGGTTTCCCGGAAATCACGGTTCAGAAGGACGGCCTGTTCGACCTGGAGGCAGACCTGTTCTCCGTGCAGGAGCTGATCTCCCACATCGATTTTTACGATTATGCGATTTCCCGTGAAGAACGGCTCCGGATCTCTTCTCTTTTGCTGATCTGTCATGCCGGTTTTATTACGCTGCAGCAGGTGGCTGCTTTTATGAATGTTTCGCGTTCGACGGTCGCGAATGATCTGGAGGCGCTGCATGAGAGCCTCGCTGTCAGTGGGCTGGTGCTGTCTTCGCACCCGAACAGGGGCATCCGGGTCATTGGGGATGAGAAGAAAGTCCGGCTTTTGTTTTTCCGGTTCATGCGGGAGGATCCGCTGCTTGTCAGAATATTTTTCAATCAAGGCAGTGTGGAGCAGTTCCTGCCTGCTCTCGGAAAAAGTCTGGACGATACGATGCTGGTCATCCGCAAGCTGATTACGGAATCCGAAAATCTGCATACCGTTTTCCTTTCAGAGGATTCCTTCACACAGATCCAGTATATCCTTCTTTTTTCCGTGCTCAGGACGAAAAACGGAAATTTCCTGAGCGGACCGGACTCTCTGCCGGAACAGAAAGACCGGAGGCAGATCGCGATTCATTTATATAAAAACATCATCCAGTATTTTCAGTTGAGCTACAGCCCTGGCGAGTTGCGGCTGCTTAATGAACAGATGGCGCACCTGCATTACATTGAACGACAGGCGGACAATTCCAATATCGTGGAAGTGCAGACCATCACCAGAAAATTCATCGAAGCTGTTTCGGGTTCACTGGCAGTTAATCTCAACACGGATTACAGTCTGTTCGAAGGCCTTTCCAACCATTTGGGCTCGGCCTTTGAACGGGACCAGAATTTACCGGATTTTCCCGAGGGACACAATATTCTGGAGGAATATCCGCAGGTGCGGGATGTGATCGACGAGCATGCGCATATCATTCAAAAATATATCAACCGGGACCTGTCGAATACCGAGAAGGAATATATCGCGGTTTATTTGTGCGCGGCCATCGAAAAGATGCACAATATTACGTGCATCAACGTTGTGCTGATCTGTAATAGCGGGATCGGAACCTCCCAACTGCTGAAGGTGCGCATCAAAAAGCTGTTTCCCTTTAACATCGTGGGAGTCATCACCTCCTACGAGCTGGGCAAGGTCCGGCGCGGCGAGGTGGACCTGATCATCTCCACCGTGCCCGTCCGGAACAGCCCCGTGGACAGCGTGACTGTCACACCGCTCCTGAACGACGAGGATTATATGAAGATCGGCCGGAAAATAGAGCAGATCAAGAACCGGGGCACGCCGGTGGACCGTAGCGGCCGCAGCATATCGTTCAGCAGTCCAAAAGAAATTATGGAGAAGATTTCCCCGTATCTGAGCAGCAACAAAGAACTGGAGCGGGCAGTCGCGGATACCGTACAGGAGTATTTCAGAAAAATCCCGTCGGGTTTTCACCGGGAATGTATGCTGTCTGACTTCCTGACGCAGGATTTTATTCGTCTTGACGTGGACTGCGCAGCCTGCTGGTACTACTTCGGGCATGTCAGGAAGTTAAAAGGAATTATGGAGGAAGCTTCATGAAAATCAGTGCGGTCAAAGTTTATACTGTTAAACCAAGATGGATATTTATCAAAATTTCAACGGACGAGGGCATTGAAGGCTGGGGCGAAATGATCTCCGGCACCAAGACGAAGACCGTCGTTGCCGGAGCCTATGAAATCGGCAATACGCTGATCGGCCGCGACCCGTTCGCTATCGAAGGTATCTGGGAAGAACTGTACAAGTCGTTCTTCCGGGGCGGTCCGATCAATTCCACCATTGTGTCCGGTATCGAAATGGCTTTGTGGGACATTAAAGGCAAGGCGCTGAATGTGCCCGCCTATGAGCTCCTGGGAGGCGCGGCAAGAGATAAAATCAAGGTCTATTCCTGGATCGGAGGAGACCATCCGCACGACGTGGTGGCGAACGCGCAGGAGCGCGTCGACGCCGGATTCGACTCCGTCAAGATGAATGCGACTTCGGAGCTGCATTATATCGATTCCTTCAAAAAGATTCAGGAAGTCCTTGACCGCGTCGGCTCGCTGCGCGACAAATTCGGATATGATCTCGGTATAGGCATCGATTTTCACGGCAGGGTCCACAAGCCGATGGCCAAGGTACTTGCAAAAGAGCTGGAGCCTTACCGGCTGATGTTCCTGGAGGAGGTCGTTCTGCCGGAAAACGAAGAAGCGTTCCGGGAAGTGGCTCTGCACACCTCCACACCGCTGGCAACCGGCGAACGCCTGAATTCCCGCTGGGCGTTCAAGAATCTGTTCCGTGAGGGTGTCATCGACATTGTGCAGCCGGATGTCGCGCTGGTCGGAGGAATTCTGGAAACGAAGAAGATCGCGGCGATGGCCGAGGGTTTTGACATGGCCGTTGCGCCGCATGCGCCTTACGGCCCGATCGCACTGGCCGCGACGCTGCAGGTGGACGCCTGCACCCCGAACGTGTTCATTCAGGAGCAATCCCTCGGTATCCACTACAATCGGGATTATGACCTGCTTGACTTTGTGAAGAACAAGGAAATCTTTCAGTACAGAGATGGATATGTCGGCCTGCCGACGAAGCCGGGGCTTGGCATCGAGCTGGACGAGGAAAAGGTCAAGAAGGTTTCCATGGACGAACTGGTCTGGACAAACCCGAAATGGAAGAACTACGACGGCACTTTTGCGGAGTGGTAACCGTACTTCTCGCGTCAATATTTTGAAAGGAGCGCATGATCGGCATGCGTCCGATTGTCCCGGTCATGTAACATACCATGAAGGAATTCACCTATAAAGTCACAGATCCCGAAGGATTTCATGCCCGCCCGGCAGGTCAGCTTGTCAAATTTGCACAGGGCCTCGATTCTGACGTAACCGTTTCGCTGGACGGCAGAAAGGCCGATGCGAGGAAAATCTTCGCGATCATGGGCCTGTGCGTCAAGCAGGACAATGTTATCACCGTATCGGTATCCGGCGGCAGCGAGGAAGCGAACGCGGCGTCCCTGAAGGCTTTTCTTGAGAAAAGCGTTTAGGCTTCCGATCGGAAACGGCCCACACAGCCAGTTTCCCTCCCTTCGGAATATCCTCCGAAGGGACTGAACACCGGACTTGTTTATTATAACCGTTTCCACCAGGGTTCCTCTCCTTGTCTATTGTACGGGATTCGGTTCACTCACGTGTGGCTTTAATTTTCCATTTATCACAACAAAAAATTGAAGCGGGCCGTTATGGCCCGCTTTTGCTTATCGGCTATTATGTTCAACCCATCACAAAGCCTTTCAGGGAATCATTCAAATCGGATAGTCTGTCTATAAACCTTTCTGCGCGGAGGCGAAAGAGGATCAGAAACCCTGTCACAATCAGGCCCGGCGCTTCGGGCCAAGTTAGAGGGATTGACAAATCCGTCTTAGTATATTACAATGTGAATGAATTAAAATATATTCATTCATAAAACTTGTTCATATCCTATGGAGGTCAGCTATGAAAAGGGTAATTGCATTGATCGGAAGCCAACGAAAGAAAGAAACCTACGACGCCGTCCTCAATTTTGGTGAGTACTTAACATCGCATGGCGGGATTGAATTTGAAACCATCTTTTTGCATGATTACAACCTTGGATTTTGCACTGGCTGCAAGCTGTGCTTTGACAAGGGGGAGGAATATTGCCCCCTGAAGGACGACCGGGATCTTCTGATTGAAAAAATAAGCCGGTCGGATGGCGTGATCTTTGCCTCTCCCAATTACGCATTCCATGTTTCCGCACGGATGAAGAATTTGTTTGACAGGCTGGCTTTTATCTTTCACAGACCGCGCTTCTGGGGCAAAGCCTGTATGTCGATTGTTGCGCAAGGGATTTTTGGCGGGAACAAAATCGTGAAGTATCTGAACAGTATGGGTGAAAATTTAGGATTTCACACGTCCCGCGGCTGTGTTCTGCAAACGCTGGAGCCCACCACGGAAGCCATGCGCAGGAAAAATGACAGGGAAATACAAAGGGCGGCAACGGCTTTTTACAAAGCGCTGATGTGCAGCACCCTGCCTCCTTCCATTTTCCGGCTGATGATGTTCCGCATTTCACGTACCAAAATACGCATGATGCTCAATGAGGAATACCGGGATTTTCGGTATTATCAGGAACACGGCTGGTTTGAGTCTGATTATTATTATGAAACTTCATTGGGGCTGCTTAAAAAGGTCATGGGAAGCTTCTTTGATTTTATAGGAAGAAAGACGACCGTCTAAAGTCACCCACTACAGGAGGATAAAAATGGACAGAAAAGCGGAAATCTATCGCTGCGGGAAGCATCTGTTCAGCCTAAAGGGATTTAAAGACACGAATGTTGCGGAAATCACGAAAATGGCTGGAATGGCGGCGGGCACGTTTTATAATTATTATCCCTCGAAAGATGCCTTGTTTCTGGAGATTTACAATGATGAAAATGTCGCTTTGAAAAAGAGCATTATGGAGGTCATAGATATTAATGCCGATCCTATGCTGACTATGCGGAAAATACTGGGGCTGAATTTCGAGGGTATGAAGGCCAATCCAATCTTGCGGGAATGGTACAACAGCGAGGTGTTCGGTAAAATAGAAAAAAGTTTTCGGGAAGAAAATGGGCTGGAGCATGTGGACTTTCTCTACAGCGGCTTTATTGAGATCGTGAAAAAATGGCAGGCTGAAGGACGGATGCGGCGGGATATCGACGCCGAAATGATCATGTCGATTTTCACCGCATTGGTTGTTACGGAAACACATAAAGATGAAATCGGGCTTGATTATTTCCCGCGTCTGATTGAATACCTGGCCGAATTCACGATGAAGGGGCTTATGGACTGCTCCGCGGACACGCCGCCAGACGCTGAGAATAAACAGTGAAAACAAGCCGAAGGCCGGTAAATTCATGTTTTGAAGGAGAGAAAAATATGAATCATACGACTAATGATCATGCTCAAGGAGAAACGCGGCAGGTATTAACCAAGCTTCAAACGGATTTGATTACCATGGGGATCGTATCCTCCATTCTCTATCTTATCACCGTCACAACCGCATCCGCTGTGTGGAGCGATTATAGCCCCGTATCACAAACCGTCAGCGAACTAATTACGATCGACGCGCCGACCAGATTGTATGTAGCGATGCTTTTTGTTGTTTATGACCTGCTGATCTATGCGTACGGCATTGGCATCATGCTCTCTTCAAATGGCAAACGGACGCTTAAAATAGCAGCGTTGCTGATTATCGCGAAAGAGGCCCTCGGACTTGCGGCTACACTCTTCTTTCCGATCCATCTGCGGGGAGTGGAAGCGGATTTTTCGGATACGATGCATGGAATTCTAACAGCGGCAGGGGTTTTTCTCTGTATGTTTCCGGCGATGATAGCGGGAGCGGTATCCTTTAAAGGAAAGTTCAGGGCCTATTCGATCATTACCATGATATTGTTTGTGATTTTCGGCATATTGGCCGGTCTGGATCAGCCGAAATACGCTTTAAATATGCCTACTCCCATGATGGGCGTTTGGGAGCGCATTAATATTTATGGATACATGTTATGGATTGTCGTATTCTCTATCCTGCTTCTAAGGTTGAACAGAGGGAACGAATCGGAAAAACGGATCACGGAAAATATGTAAAATGGTTTTATCAAAAAGGCAGTGAGTATAAAACAAAGTTAAATTTAAAACAGAACGGGGAGGATCTCGATGAACATCGCGGTTGTATCGTATTCTTACACGGGTAATAATGAAGCTCTTGCGGAAAGTGTGGCAAAAGAGTTGATGGCAAAGCATATCAAAGTCTCCGTAAAAAAACCCATAACAATGGGGAGCATCGTTATGGATATGCTTTTTTCCCGGATGCCTAAAGTACTGCCTGCCCCGGATATTCTTCGGCAATATGATTTCATACTCTTTTTCGGGCCCGTCTGGATGGGTCAGGCTGCATCCCCGCTTCGGGCATACTTAAACGAGCTGAAACAAAATCCGAAACCGTACGGCTTTTTATCCATCAGCGGCGGGGCCGACGGCGGAAACCCAAAGCTATCAAACGAGCTGCTGCGAAGAACGGGAAAGCAGCCCTCTATACTGATAGATCAGCATATTGCTGAATTGATTTCTCCAGACAATCCAACCTCACGCAAGGAAACCTCCGCTTACCGGATCAATAAGAATGACGTAAACCGGCTGACTAAGGCTGCAGTAGAAAGGATCAGACAATCCTCGCTTTATAATTTATAATAGAAGCAAAACTTAAGATGCCTGTTCAGACGAGAAATCGCGGCAGTGAAGGGCCATGGACTTATAACTTTAAGCCGCTTTTTTCATCCTTCCGTGACAATTGAAAAGCGTAGCATTTATATACGCAACCAAAACGAACATAATACGTATGCAGCGGTTGGTTGTATTCCTTGAATTTCAATTGTAATATTTAAGAGCGAGGTATGAAAAGTATGAATAATCTTAAAAATAACATTGCTGCCAATCTGCGTTATCTGCGAACCCGCCGCCGCTTATCGCAAGAGGAAGTCGCCGAGCAAGTCGGCGTCACACGGCAGGCCGTGGCAAAGTGGGAAAATGGAGATTCCCTGCCCGACATCTTCAATTGTGGAGCACTGGCCGACTTATTTGATGTATCCCTAAATGACCTTGTGCGTTATGATCCTGAACAGGAGGGAATTCCTATTGGCCCTAAAAACAAGCACATCTTTGGTACGGTAACCATAGGCGAAAGAGGACAAATCGTATTACCTAAAAAGGCGCGGGACACGTTAAAACTTCAACCCGGCGATACGCTGGTGGTTCTGGGGGACAGCGACCCGACAACCGCCGGAATTGCGTTGGTAAGCAGTAATACTTTTCTGCAGATGACCGGCAAGACTATTGATGCTTTTTTCAAGGGTAAGGAGGATAAAACTTGAATCTATTGTCTGTGCAGGGGATAACGAAGCATTATCCAGGTTTTACATTGCGTGACATTACGTTTTCACTGCCACAGGGCAGGATCATGGGGCTGATTGGAAAAAACGGCGCAGGAAAGACCACAACCTTAAAATCCACGCTGAATCTGGTGCGCCCGGACAGTGGGGTAATTGAAATGTTTGGCCGCAGCTTTGTGGAAAATGAAGAAAGCTGCAAGCAAAACATCGGTGCAGTTTTAGGCGGGATTGATTTCTACAAGCATAAAAAGTTAGCGGTTATTACGACGGTCACAAAGCGCTTTTACCGGAATTGGGACGAGGAAGCCTATCAAAAATATCTCAAGGCTTTTGCTCTCGACCCGCAAAAACGGGTGAAGGAACTTTCGTCCGGCATGAAAGTAAAATATATGTTAGCCCTTGCGCTATCCCATAATGCCAGGCTTTTGATTTTGGATGAACCCACAAGCGGGCTCGACCCGGTATCCCGTGATGATTTGCTGGGATTGTTTCGGCAGCTTGTGAAAGACGAGGAAAGGAGCATCCTTTTTTCTACCCACATTACGTCTGATCTGGAAAAATGCGCCGACGATATTACCTATATCAAAGACGGGGAACTGCTGAAAAGCGCCGAAAAATCCGTTTTTATCCGGTCGTTTCAAAACCTGAGGGAGCCGGGGGAAAACAGGGAGCTGTCTTTGGAGGAAATTATGATACGTACCGAAAGGAGAAGCTATGATATCTAATCTTCTTTACAAGGAACTGCGGCTGGCTGCCCATCCCAATCTGTATATCTTCACCCTGCTTGGTGCTCTGGTTATCGTTCCGGCGTATCCTTATGGCATGGTGTTCCTGTTCGGCTGCCTTGCGCCGTATCTTACTTTCCTGTATGGCCGAGAAACAAACGATATTTACTATACCGCTCTGTTGCCGGTAAAAAAAAGGGATACGGTGAAATCCAAATGCCTGCTTATGGTTTTGGCCCAAATGACGCAACTTCTTATTTCCCTGCCGTTTGCCGTACTGCGTGTTCATGTTCTGCCAAATGGCAATCCGGCTGGGATTGAAGCAAATGTGGCCTACTATGGCTTTGGGCTGATGATATATGCTGTCTTCAATGTGGTTTTGCTGACACAGTTTTTCAAAACAGCCTATAAAGTGGACATGGCGTTCCTTCTTGCTATCATACCGGCTGCCATTGCAGTGATTATAATGGAGGTGCTCGTACATTTTCCGGGGTTCGAGTGGCTCGACAGCGTTATACCCAATATGATGTTGCGGCAGTTGCCCATATTGGTTGTTGGCGCGGCAGTATATGTGATTGGAATGCTGATTGCATATCTGATTTCTGCAAAGCGTTTTGAGCAGGTTGATTTGTAAAGCTTTTGCCCGGAACTCTGAATCGCTTCTGTAGAACATTGCCCGCAGACAGACGACGCATCGCGTCCTGTGCTGCTGTTTCATTTACGGTTGCCCCATGCGGCAGGAAGTCTGATAATGATCAAAAACCAAGGATCCCGGCTCTCTTCAATCAAGAGCACCGGAATCCTTGGTTTTCTTCTTATTTGACCACAACGGAAAACTTCATTTAACTTACAGCCGTATAACAGTGCTCTGGATGACGCCAAATTTTCGCTGCGCCGCGCACGGTGGTTCTGTGTAATTATGTACTCGCCGGGCTCAACGGCGCGCTCCTCAACAATATCTCTCACTGCTCCGCCCTATTGGTAAATAAATTATGCGCTGATTTCACTGGATGTCTATCACAGGGTATCAAAATGAAAGGATATTTCCTTATGGTAGACGTCGCCGGGGAAAAGAAGAGGGGCGTCTTTTCCAAGCAGATTTGGGGCGTCCGGCGGATATTGCGCTTCCAGGGCATACGCGCTGCCGGCCGCGATTTTCTGACCGTCGGCGGTGAACCCGGCCTCTGAAAGATAACCGCCGGAATAAAAAACAAGGCATGGATAGTCCGTAGCAACGGTGACACGCCGCCCGCTTTTCGGGTCGTAAAGGGAAGCGGCGGGAAGGCATGCGTCCCTTAATACGTACGCATTGTTATACCCCCGCGCATTTTGAAGCTGGCTGTGGGCGGGAGCACTTTTCATTGCTTCTGCGACCGGACGGGGAGAGGTGAAATCGAAAGGAGTGCCCACTGTGCTTTCGCACGAAACCGGCAGATGATCGGCGTCGTTGAAATAAACTTTCTCCGCGTTGATCTGCAGCACTATGCCGTCACACGGTTTTGTAAAATCGCCTGTCAGATTCCAGTAAGTGTGGTTTGTCAGATTGAGAAACGTCGTTTTGTCCGTGACGGCGGTATACCGTATTTTCAGCGTATTATCGCTGGAAAGAGTATACCGTACCCCAAAGTGACGTTCGCCGGGGAATCCGTTCTGGCCATCGTTCAGGCGGGCTTTAAAAACAATGCCGGCCTCGTCCGGGCCGCAGAAGAACTCGCCGATCTCCCACAGAGAATGTCCCAGATTATTCGTTCCGCCATGCAGGGTGTTCCCGGAATCGTTTTTTTGCAGGGAATATTCCGTTCCCAGAATCGGCAAAAGGCCGTTCCGGATACGGCCGGCCGCCGGGCCGATTGTAGCGCCGCTGTAGGTGTCGCTACGGGAGTATTCCTCGTAGCTGCATAAAGAAAGCGCAATATTTATAAGGTGTCCGTTCCTGTCCGGCGTTTTTACAAAGGCAATGGCAGCACCCAAAGCTACAAAGCCAACCTCCGTGCCGAGGTCGTTCTTTAAGCAATAAACCGGATGATCCGCACGGGAGTCCTTCGAATATTGTGTAATATGCGTAAAAATGGGACAAGCACCCCCTTCTCTTTTTCTTCTCCATTTTAGTTTACAGATTCCTGTACGGAAAGCAATACGGAACTGTGAAAAGAGCAATTTTTTTAAATAGTTACGCAATTTTGAAAAACAAAAACCCATTTCTTTGTGATATCATAAATATCAACATATTAACAAAAGAGTAGTCGACTCACGAATAAAATATAGCAAATTATACGGAGAAGGAGGAGAAAGGGATGGAAAGTGTACTGGAATTTAAAAATATATCCAAATATTTTCCCGGTGTCGTTGCGCTGGATGATATCAGTTTCCAGGCACACAGCGGAGAAGTATTGGCCTTCCTTGGGGAAAACGGCGCAGGAAAATCGACCCTGCTGAAGATATTGAACGGCGATTACCAGCCGGATCGGGGAGATTACTTAATCGACGGGGTCCCTAAACACTTTCGCTCGCCTCACGAAGCAATCGAAGAGGGAATCAGCGTCATCTATCAGGAACGTCAGATTTTAATGGAGCTGACCGTTGCGGAGAACATCTATCTGGGCCGGATGCCGGCTAACAAGCTGGGAGTCATCAATAAGCGCCTTGCCAACAAAATGGCGCAGAAAATCATCAATGATTTCGGGCTGCCCATCACCCCCCAGACAAAAGTCAAGGATTTGAGTATCGCCTACCAGCAAATGGTGGAAATCATGAAGGCTTACAGCAGGGAGAACCTCAAAGTGATCTGCTTTGACGAACCCACGGCAAGTTTGAGCGATGCCGAGATCGAGTGCCTGTTTACGATTATCCGCAAACTGAAAAGTGAAAATAAAATCATTATCTATGTCTCGCACCGGATGGAGGAACTGAGAAAGATCACGGATAAAACCGTGGTTTTCAAGGACGGCCGTTATGTCTGTACGGTTTCCACCGGAGAGGTTTCGGACAAAGAGCTGATCCGGCTGATGGTCGGCCGTGATCTGGGGGACGTTTATAAGAGCCTTGACCGGGATAAGACCATAGGGGACGTGCTTCTGGACGTCAGAAATGTTTCCTCCGATTATGTGAAGGGAAATTCCTTTCAGCTGCGGCGCGGCGAGGTGCTGGGGTTCAGCGGACTGGTGGGCGCGGGGCGGACCGAATTGATCCGTGCCGTTATCGGCGCCGACTCCATGCGCAGCGGAGAAATCTATCTGGAAGGCAAAAAAATCGTCAACCGCTCGCCGAAAGACGCTATGGACAACGGCATTGTGCTGGTCCCGGAGGATCGGAAAATGCAGGGGATTCTGGCGAATTTGAGCGTGAAGGGCAACATTAATATCTCCATGCTGGATCAAAATGCAAAAAAATTCGGGATTGTAGATAAGAACAAAGAAGACGCCGTTGCCGAGAAGGGGATTTCCGAATTCAGGATCAAAACCCCTTCCGCAGACAAAAAGATTATCGAGCTGTCGGGCGGGAACCAGCAAAAATGCATTGTTGCGCGATGGATTGCGACCAATCCGAAGGTCCTGATTCTGGATGAACCCACCAAGGGGATCGACGTGGGCGCGAAATCCGAATTCTACCATATGATCTGCGCCTTCGCAAAACAGGGGCTTGGGGTGATTTTAATATCTTCGGAAATGCCGGAGGTCATGGGGCTCTCCGACCGGATTATTGTCATGAAATCGTTAAAGATTGTCGGGGAGATATCGCACGATGAAGCAACTGAGGACAGACTCCTCAGTATGGGAATGATAGGGGAGGATACAGAATGAACGAGACACCCAAACAGAAAAAGGGAATATCCGTATTGCAGGACATATTCAATATCATCGGCGGGGAAAGACTGGTATTGATTGGCGCAATCATCGTGGTATTTATCCTTTTTTCATCCTTGAACTCAAACTTTTTCTCACTGACCAATATTGTCAACCTGCTGGTGGCGGCATCCCTTGTCGGTCTGGTCGCCATAGGCCATACATACCTGATTATTGCCGGGCAGAACGATTTGTCGCCCGGATCTCTCGCCGCTCTTTCCGGAACGCTCTGCGCGTTACTGGTAAGCTGGAAAATCCCGCTGGTGCTGTCCATTCTGATCACCCTTGCGGTTGCGGCGGGTGTGGGTGTCTGCAATGCGACGATGGTGAATAAGATCAAGCTCGACCCTTTTATAGCCACCCTGGTATCACAGGCGATTCTCCGCGGCTTTGCCTATATCATTTGCGACGGCAAACCGGTCGCGATCAGCAATCCGGCGTTTATTGAAATCGGGAAAACAAGGTTTGCGGGAATTCCCTTATCGGTCTGGATCATGCTTCTTTCCATCGGGATTTTCGGTTTTATTCTTGCGAAAACCAAATTCGGGCGGAGCATCTATGCAATCGGCGGAAACAAGGACGCCGCGCGTCTGGCGGGACTGAACCCCCAGAGGATTATTTTAATCTGCTTTGTGATGATGGGCCTGTTCTGCGGGATCGGCGGAATCGTTTTTGCCGCCAGAATGAACAGCGGGCAGCCCGCCGCTAACGTAAACCTTGAGTTCGACGCCATTACGGCCGTAATTTTGGGCGGCGTCTCCTTTACCGGCGGCGTCGGAAATATGGGAGGAACCGTACTTGGGATCATTTTGATCCAGGCCTTCAACACCGGGCTGATTATGGTAAACGTTCCCTCCTTCTGGCAGTATGTGGCGCGCGGCGCATTGCTGCTGTTTGCCCTTACCACCGATTACCTGCGCAAAGAGAAACGCAACAAGGTCCTGCTGGCGGCCAGCATGAAGAATGCGTAATGATGATTTGTTGCTTTACATGCGATCAGCATGTTTAGAAAAATGTAAAACAGGAGGATGTTGTATGAAAAAAGCGTTAGCATTTATTTTGTCGGTCACGATGGCCTTTGCAAGCCTGGCGGGCTGCAGCAGCGGAGACACAGGCTCCGCCGGTTCGGCCGCGGGCTCACAGGCCGCGGCGGACGCGGGATCGAAAGGTTCCGGAAAATTGACGGTTTACGGAATCTATAAGGCCGGGGACCAAACGTGGTTCATCGATGAAGGCGCCGCCGCGAAAAAGGCGGTTGAGGCCGCGGGCGGAGAGTTTATCTATGTCGACGCCAAGATGAGCCCGGAGGAGTACCTGAAAGCAATCGACAACGCGATCGCCAACAACGCGTCCGGGGTCGTCACCTGTATTCCCGACCAGACGATGTCCCAGTCCGTCGTGGATAAGCTCACACAGGCAAAGATCCCCGTCATTGCGGCGGACGACGCCCTGCAGGACGGGAGCGGCAAAAAGCTGGCTCCCTGGGTCGGAATCGACGCTTATGCCATCGGAGAAACGAACGGGAAATGGCTTGCCGATTACGCAAAGAAAAACGATCTGGTTTCCAAATCCGATGTCGGCCTGCTGATTATGACCATGGATACTGTTTCCAGCTGCGTGCCGCGCGCGGAAGGGGAATATGACGCCTTTACGAAGGACTGCCCCGACTTTGCGGCAAGCAGGATTTTCAAGGCGGATTACGACGGAACGACCGATAAGGGCAACACCGCCGCCGCGACCGTGTTTACCGCTCATCCGGAAATCAAGACCTGGCTTGTGACCGGCGCGAATGAAGAAGGCACCATAGGCGCGTGCCGTGCTCTCGAGAGCGCGGGGCTCGATAAAAATGCCTGTGTGGTGGGCCTGGGCGCTTACCTCGCAAAGGACGAATTCAAGAAGTCCGGCGGTTCCCCAATGAAAGCCGCAACTTATTTCTCCTCCGATTCGATCGGGGCCGGCTCCGTGCAGGTGCTGCTCGATACGATCGCCGGGAAAGAAGTGAAGCAGGAAACGGCAGTAAGCGCAGAAATCGTTACTCCGGAAAACTACAAAGAAGTGATGGGTGCTGCTGCAGACTAAGCCCTTGTGATCTTTAAAAAGTAAGCCGCCCTGTGCTTAGTTTTCTGCAGGGCGGCCATTTTTTGAAATTTTTGCGGTCCTTCCCCTGTATTTCAGGGGTGTAGTGCCGGTTGCTTTCTTAAATGAGGTGCAAAAGCTGCATTCGTTGTCGAATCCGCTCCGGTAGGCGATCTCCTTAATCCGTACGTCCGTGGTGGTCAGCAGGAACTTCGCAAGCTCTACGCGGACACGGATGAGATATTCGTGAGGGGTAAAACCGGTTTCTTTTTTAAATACCCTTGTAAAATAGTACGGACTCAGAGAAGCGCGTTTTGCCAGCAGCTCCAGCGTCAGCGGCTGGTCGGCGTTTTCAGAAATGTAGGTCATGAGCTCTTCGATCACAACGCCGTTATTGTCCTTTGAAACAATTTTATTGGCGCATAATATCAGTTCGGTCAGAAGATCCGTGATGATCTTGGAAATGACAACTTCGTTTACCTTCATATGGCCGTGATAACGCTCGAATATTTTACAGATGCAGTGCTCGGCATTATAGGGGTTCTGGGGAGTAAAAATGATGCCGTTGCGGGTCGCGGTGTTAAAATATTGCCTTGCAAGGATTCCGTCAAAGTGAACCCAATAGATTTCCCAATTGCTCTTTGTGTAATATAAATGCGGTTTATAACAGTCAATAAACGCAAGGGAACCCTCGTGAAGCGGAATGTGACGTCCGTTTTGCTCCACAAATCCGGTCCCCTGTTTTACGTAGATAATCAGAAAACTGTTGTAGCTTTGCCGGTCTACGACATAAGTGTTATCGCAGAAGTAATGCCCGGTGCAAACAGGGTAAAAGTACATTTCTTCCGCCTGTGCGCTGTGGGTATGGAAATAAAGATCAGAGGCTTCCAGAATACCGGCCTGGTCATATATTTTCACGATAACACAACCTTTTTACTGAAATAGTAAGGGCTTTTTTTATATTATAAATATTTTTATTACATCCGTCAAACGGCATTGTTTCCGTGCGGGATTTGCGCGAAACCTTATTTTACCATTAGGAGGCATCATCATGAAGCATACTGAAAAACAGGTGGAAGTATGGCAGGAAAACGTAGTAATCCCCACCTATGAGGTGGGCGCCGCCGATAAAAATCCGATGTTTTTTGAGAAACGTGTTTACCAGGGCAGCTCCGGAAAAGTTTATCCGTGCCCGGTCATCGATAAAATTTACGACGAGAAAAAAGACAAGACCTATCACGCTGTTTTTTTGGAAAACGATTATCTGCGCGTAATGATTTTGCCGGAGCTGGGCGGCCGGATCCAGCGTGCGTATGATAAAACGAACGGATATGATTTTGTTTATTATAACGAAGTCATTAAGCCCGCGCTGGTGGGACTCACGGGTCCATGGGTCAGCGGCGGAATTGAATTCAACTGGCCGCAGCACCACCGTCCGTCGACCTTCTCTCCCGTGGATTATACCATCTGTGAGAATCAGGACGGAAGCAAAACCGTCCGGGTTAACGAAACGGACAGAATCAACGGGACAAAGGGAATGGCGGGCTTTACGCTTTATCCTGACAAAGCCTACATTGAAATCAAAGGTCAGCTTTACAACCCCACCGATATGCCGCAGACCTTTTTGTGGTGGGCTAATCCCGCGGTCAGCGTCAATGAGGATACCCAGTCCATTTTCCCGCCGGATGTACACGCGGTGATGGACCACGGAAAACGGGACGTTTCCAAGTTCCCCATTGCCACCGGTGTTTATTATAAACACGATTACGGCGCGGGGGTGGACATTTCACGGTATAAAAACATCCCGGTCCCGACTTCCTATATGGCGTACCATTCCGACTATAATTTTGTCGGCGGCTATGACTACGGCGCACAGGCCGGAATCCTGCATATTGCCGATCACCATATTTCCCCCGGGAAAAAACAGTGGACCTGGGGCAGCGGAGAATTCGGAAAGGCCTGGGACAGGAACCTGACGGATGAAAACGGCCCGTACATTGAACTGATGACCGGAATGTTCACCGACAACCAGCCCGATTTCACCTGGCTCAAACCGTACGAAGAAAAATGCTTTACCCAGTATTTTATGCCCTATAAAAAAGCGGGGAACGTGAAAAATGCCAGCACCGAGGTTGTGCTGAACCTGGAAACACAAGGCGATGACGTAGGCATTTGCGTGTACGCAGCCGGGGTCTATCCCCATGCGAAAATTGAGCTCAAAAGCGCGGACGGCATTCTGCTCGACACGGTTCAGACACTGTCGCCGAACGATGTTTACACTGCAAAGCTCTCCTCGGGAGGGAAAAAACCGGAGGAACTGACCCTGTCGGTGTATGACGGAACGGGCAGACTGATGCTGAGCTATACTCCCGTGCCCCAAAAAATCGAAAAGCTTCCGGACCCCGCGCAGCCCGCGAAGGAGCCCGAAGAGATTCCGACCAATGAGGAACTGTATTTAACCGGTCTGCATATTGAACAGTACCGCCATGCGACCTATGACCCCGACCCGTATTATCTGGAAGGATTGAGGCGTGATCCTTACGACAGCCGCATCAACAACGCCTACGGCCTGCTGTTGTTCCGCAGGGGTCTGTTTGCGCAGAGCGAGCCGTATTTCCGCAGGGCGGTCGAGCGCATCACCTGGAAAAACCCGAATCCATACGACAGCGAGCCGTATTTCAACCTCGGACTGAGCCTGACGTATCAGGAGCGTTACGGGGAAGCTTTCGACGCTTTTTATAAAGCAACGTGGACGAATGAACAGCAGGAGATGGCATTTTACTGGCTTGCCGCCCTTGCGGCGAAGTCCGGACGCTGGACGGAAGCGCTCGGCTATGTGGAGCGCTCGCTCGTCAGGAACCTGCATCATATCAGGGCACGCGGGTTAAAGGCGCTGATCCTGCGAAAAATCGGAAAAACGGAGGAAGCAAAAGCATTTTTACAGGAAAATATCAGGCTGGATCCTTTCGATTATTTTTCGAGAATGGAGCAGGGCTATCCGGACGGTTCCGGCCGGGAGGAAATGCTTTCCCTGATGCGCGGCGAGCCGAACACCTTTCTTGATGTTGCAGCGAATTACGCCGCGTACGGCTGCTATGACGAAGCGCTGAAGTTGCTTCGTTTATACGCAGGGAAGCACCCTATGCCCGCCTATTATGCCGCCTATTACAGCGCCCTGAGCGGGAACAGGGAGGAAAGCAGGCTTGCCCTTGCAGATGCGGCAAAGCGCAGTCCGCTCTATTGTTTCCCGAATAAGCTTACCGATATCGCGGTGCTGGAATATGCCGTCCGGGTTTCCCCGGAGGACGCAAAAGCCCCCTACTATTTGGGAAATCTCTGGTACGATAAAAAGCAGTACGCAAAAGCGCGCGAGCTTTGGGAAAAGTCCGTTTCCATCGACCGTCAGTTCCCGACCGCATGGCGAAACCTGTCCCTCGCTTACTATAATAAAGAAAAAAATCCTGAGGAAGCGCAGAAAGCGCTGGAAACAGCCTTTCTGCTGGATACGGCCGACGCGCGGGTGTTTTTGGAGCTCGACCAGCTCTACAAAAAACGCGGCTTGGCTCCCGCCGAGCGGATCCGGAATTTTGACAAATACAAGTCTTTGGTTGAGCAGCGCGACGATCTGTGCGTGGAATATATTACCCTGCTGAATCTTCTGGGCCGGCATGAGGAAGCATACCGGCGCACGCAGATCAGGAAATTCCACCCATGGGAAGGCGGGGAAGGAAAGATCACCACGCAGTATACGCTGGCGCTGGCGGAGCTGGCGCGCGGGGCTTTGCGCAGCGGGGAAGCGGAAAAAGCGCAAGAACTGCTTCAGAAAGCGCTTGTGTTTCCGGAAAATCTGGGGGAAGGCAAGCTGGAAGGGGAAAAGGACAATAATCTTTACTATTATCTGGGATGTGCCTGTGAAACTCTGGACGATTCAGCGGGCGCGGAGGAAAACTGGCGGCGCGCCTCCGCCGGCGATCAGGAGCCCGCGGGGATGATGTACTACAACGATCAGCCCGCCGATATGATCTTTTATCAGGGCCTGGCCCTGCGAAAGCTCGGCCTTGAGGAAAAAGCCCTCAGCCGGTTCCACAAACTGGTGGATTATGGAGAGAAACATATCTTTGATACTGTTTCTATCGACTATTTTGCCGTTTCCCTGCCGGATCTGCAGCTTTTCGATGAAGATCTGAATATCCGGAATCAGGCGCACTGCCAGTACCTCATCGCACTGGGCAGTTATGGTCTGGGTGACCGTGAGCGTGCAAAAAAGGCTTGTGAAGAAACGCTGAAAATCGACTGTGCTCACGTCGGCGCGGTTCTGCATCAGAAACTGTTCCTTCAGGAACCATAAAGAAAAGCCGGGATTTTCGCTCTCCGCACAGGAATACGCGCGAATCTCCGGCTTTCGTATATTCGCTGACATTTGCCGCACAGCAGGGGAGAGCGGCTTCACGGCGTTTCTGAATTCCTCCATCCTATGGAGGCGCTGGAAAAGTTACATTCCATTCAATTGCGGATAAAAATGCGGCCATCACAAAAAGTGATGGCCGCATTCAGCTGAAATATCGAAATGTCACTATGCAGTTGGAACGTAGCTTGCTTATTCGCCTACGACCGATTTTACAAATGCGGTAAGAGCCTCGTCCTTGCTGTTCGCGTAGAAAAGCTCTTTAAAGTGTGCGCCGCCCAGAGCGCCCTTCAGCAGTTCCTGATCGATCCCCTTCAGGCAGGTAATGAGATCATGGAAGTTGTTTGCCCTTACGGCGTCAAGAATCTTCTTGTTGCTGCGCTCGACCTGCTGTTTTTCCTTCGGATAGCCGCCGCCGCTCTCGCAGCCGAACAGTTTTTCAAAGATATATTCCAGGTTGCACTCCGCGCCCCAGCCGAAGCCCTTCGCAAAGGGAAGGGAAATCGAGTTGCCGTCGTTGATCTGTGCAAACATGAAGGCGTCGCTCGGGTCGACCACATGACCGCAGATCACACCGGGGAAGCTGTTGAGGGCGAGCATGGCCCCTTCGCCGGTGCCGCAGCCGGTAATGACATAATCGGCCGCGCCGCTGTTCAGTAATACGGCGGCCAGAATGCCGTTCTGCACATAGGTCAGCCATTCCTTATCCGTTGCCGTATACATGCCGTAATTGTATACCGTATGACCCATTGGTTCGACTACCTTTTTCAATACGCTGCAGATCAATTCATTTTTGGAAGCCTGGCTGTTTTCGTTTATCAGTGCTATTTTCATGGTATCTCTCCTTTATTTCCTCGGGCCACATGATGCCGTCCGGGGGATTTTTTTATAAAATGGTTTTTATCTGCTTCAATACGGAGTCAGTATCCAGACCGTATTCACGCAGAAGCTCGTCCGGTTTTCCGGATTGGCCGAAACGGTCCTGCACCCCGATCTTTTTGAACCGGAAATCGCCTTTGCCGATCAGCACGGCGGATACCGCGTCGCCTAAGCCGCCGATCACGCTGTGCTCTTCGATGGTGACCGCCTTTTTGCACCGGGAGGCGTAACGCAGCACGCAGTCCTCGTCGATTGGTTTGACGGTATGGATGTTGACTACAGAGGCGGATACTCCGTTTTCCGACAGCCTCGCCGCACATTTCAGCGCGGTAGCCACCATGATGCCGCAGGCGAACAGGACAACGTCGCCGCCTTCCCGCAAAACATTGGCCTTTCCGATTTCAAACGGCATTTCCTGCTCAAATACCGGAGACGCGGGCCTTGCGAGACGCAGATAGGCGGGGCCTTTCATAGCGGCCACCGCGTTGACGGCGCGCTTCGCTTCGTTTGCGTCGCACGGTACGATCACCGTCATACCCGGGATCACGCGCATCAGAGCGAGGTCCTCGATTGCCTGATGGCTGCCGCCGTCCTCGCCAAGCGTGATTCCCGCGTGCGTCATGCCCAGTTTCACGTTGAAATTCGGGTACGCAACGCTGTTGCGCACCTGCTCGTACGCGCGTCCCGCGCCGAAGATGGCGAACGTGCTGCAGAATGGGATGAAGCCCATCGTGGAAAGTCCCGCGGCCATGGAGATCATGTTTGCTTCCGCTATTCCGCCGTTAAAAAAACGCTCCGGATATTTTTCGGCGAAGCCGTTGGTCATGGTTGCGTGCGCCAGATCGGCGTCCAGAACGACGACCTTGTCGTTTTTTGCGCCAAGGTCGACCAGCGCTTCCCCGTAGGCGGCACGTATTGCTTTTAATTCACTCATTCTATCAGCCCTTCATTTCTTCGAGCGCGGCATCCCGCTCGGCGGGAGACGGTGCTTTCCCGTGCCAGCCCACTTGATTTTCCATAAAGGAAACACCTTTTCCTTTGACCGTATGCGCCAGAATGCATTTCGGCTTTCCGGGCCTTGCGGGGATTTCCAGCGCGTTGATCACCTGGCCGATCTCGTTGCCGTCCGCCAGCTCGATCACGTCGAATCCAAACGCCTCGAAGCGGTTCCGCAGATTACCCAAAGCCATGACCTGATCGTTGGTGCCGTCGATCTGCAGCCCGTTGTTATCGACCATCACCGTAAGATTGTCCAGCTTGTAGTGGGCGGCCGCGGTGCATGCTTCCCAGACCTGCCCTTCCTGCAGTTCGCCGTCGCCAAGGATCGTATAGACCTTCTGGGGGCCTTTCGAAGCTTTGGCTCCCAGCGCCATCCCTACGGCGATGGAAACGCCCTGGCCGAGCGAGCCGGTCGAAGCGTCCACGCCGGGGACTTTTTTCGCGTCCGGATGGCCCTGAAGAATGCTGTGAAGCTGGCGGAAATTTTTGAATTCCGCCTTGTCGAAAAATCCCATTTCGCCCAGAACGGCATAGTAACAGGGAGCCGCGTGCCCTTTGCTGAGCACAAACCGGTCCCGCGCCGGGTCGTTTGGATTTTTGGGATCCACTCTCATCTGTGTGCAGTATGTCGCGGCGAGCAGCTCCACCATGGAAAGCGAGCCGCCCGGATGCCCGCTGGCCGCGCCGGCGATCATTTCAATGATGTCGCGGCGCAGCTGTGTGCATAGGGAAACAAGTTGTTCATTGTCCAGTCTTTTCATCTAAGATACCTTGTTCCGTTTCTTATTTTTTCAGGGTACGGGCTTTTTTCAGAAAATCGATATAGACCGCTCCCAAAATGACACATCCTCTTACAACGAACTGCCAGTAGCTGTTGATGCGGAGAAGATTCATGCCGTTGTTTAAGACGCCGATAATCAGGGCGCCGATAACCGTGCCGCCAAGAGTACCGACACCGCCGTTAAAGCTTGTACCGCCCAGAACCGACGCGGCGATCGCGTCGCGCTCAAAACCCTCGCCGACGGACGGCTGGCCGGAATAGAGGCGTGCCGCAAGAACCACACCGGCAAGAGCGGCTAAAATACCGCTCATCATGAAAACGCGCATCTGAACCGATTTGGTGTTGACGCCGGCATATTTCGCAGCTTCCGCGTTTCCGCCCGTGGCGTAAACGTGGCGTCCGAATCCAGTGCGGTTCATAATAAAGAACAGGACGATGAAAACAAAAGCGACCACAAATACCGGGGTCGGAATTCCGAACAGATCGCCGGTGCCGATCAGGTTAAATGTCTCGTTGGTGCATTGGGTGGGCTGGCCGCCGGTTACGACATAGCCGACGCCGCGCACAATGATCTGTGTGGAAAGAGTTACGATAAAGGCCGGAATCGTGGTATGTGAAATGACATATCCGTTGAAGAGCCCGAGCAGCGCGCCGAAAACAAGCGCGGTCAGAATGCACACTACCAGCGGAAGCCCGGCGTTTGCCAGACGTACCGTGATAACGCCGGAAGCGGCGGCGCACGAACCGACGGACAAATCGATTCCGCCGCAGATCAGGACACAAGTAATTCCGAATGCGATTAAAACGTTTACACAGGACTGCCGCAGCAAGCTCAGCAGATTTGTAGAAACAAGGAAAGTATTTGTAGTGATGGAAAGCGCGATACAGAGTCCCAGCACCGCAGCAATCGCAGCCAGGTTGCGTCTCAGCCAGTTTACTGCTACGCTTCCCGCCGCGCCGCCTTTCAATGCCGCGGATTCCGGATGGTTAGTATTACCCATTTTATTTGTTTCCTCCTTCCACTGCGTAGGACATGATAATCTCCTGAGAGATTTCGTCTACATCAGGGTCTAATATTTTAACAAGTCTGCCTTCGCTCATAACCGCAATACGACTGGAGTTATTAATGATCTCAGGCAATTCGGACGAGATCATGATAATAGATACCCCTTCTTTGCTCAGGTCGCTCATCAGCTTGTAGATTTCCGCCTTTGCGCCCACGTCGATGCCGCGGGTCGGTTCATCCAGGATCAGAACCTTTGGCTTAGACGCCAGCCATTTTGAAATTACAACTTTCTGCTGGTTACCGCCGGACAGCTCGCCCACCAGCTGGTTGACGGATGCCATGCGTATCGAAAGTTTATTCTGGTATGTGGAGATCAAATTCGCTTCTTTTTTACGATTGATTCTGAGATTGTAGATAAATTCTTTCAAAACCTGAAAAGTAAGGTTCACCGCGATGCTGTGGCCCAAAAAGAGCCCCTGCCCTTTACGGTCTTCGGGAACCAGCGCGATGCCTGCGCGGATTGCTTCCGTCGGATTGGAGATAGATACTTTTTTTCCTTCGATCCATACTTCGCCGGAGTGGATTTTATCGATTCCGAACAGCGCGAGAGCCGTTTCCGTACGACCCGCACCCACGAGTCCGGCAAAGCCCAGGATCTCGCCCTTTTTCAGGTCGAAGCTGACATCCTTCACAGCCCTGCTGCACAGCCCTTTTACCTGCATCAGCGTCTCGCCGCCCACAGCGCGCTCCTGTCCGTAGATCTCGTCGAACTTGCGGCCGACCATCATGCTGATCAGCTCTTTTTCGGTTGCTTCCGCCGTGTTTTTCGTACCGATAAATTTACCGTCGCGCAGCACGGTAACCGTGTCGCAGACAAGGAAGGTTTCCTCCATACGGTGTGAAATGTATATGATGGCTACGTTTTTTTCCTTCAGCATTTTTACCTGCCGGAAAAGGTCTTCAACCTCGGCGTTGGCCAGCGAAGCGGTAGGCTCGTCCATAATAATCACTTTTGCGTTTTCATTGATGGCGCGCGCGATTTCCAGCATCTGCTGCTTTGCGATCGACAGGCCCGTGATCAGACGGTTTGTCGGCAGATCGATTCCCATCAGGTCCAGCGCGGCGCGGGTTTCGCGGTGCATTCTGCGCTGGTCGATCAGCCCCGCTTTTGTCTTGGGTTCCTTGCCAAGGAAAAAGTTTTCAGCAATTGTCATACTGGGAACATTGCTGATTTCCTGATGGATAAAGCTGATGCCGTAACGGCGGGCGTCATCCACAGTGTTAATCTGTACCGTTTCCCCGTCTATCTTGATATTGCCTTGATCGGCATGGTAAATACCGCCGAGAATCTTCATCAAAGTGGATTTTCCGGCACCGTTTTCCCCCATCAAAGCACGTACTTCTCCCGGTTTAATGGAGATCGATACGTCATCCAGGACTTTGTTGGAGCCAAATGACTTAAAAATGTTATTCATCTCAAGGGTATACTCACTTGGCATTGAATCACTTCCTTTTACTGCTTGCCGCCTGAAAGACGGCATTTACTTTGGAAACAGGCAAATGAATTTCGCGAATTAGTTGTGTAACCGGCCGCCAATCCGCAAAGAGACGACCGATCACACTCCAATTCACATCTGAAAATCTGTTTTTTATTTGTCTACGTTGCTGGCGTCAATAATGGACATCGGCATAATGATATTTGCTTCCACTTTTTGGCCGGCGATCAGTTTGTATGCGGTTCCCACTGTGGTGCTGCCGATGCCGGTCGGGTCCTGAGCGGCGGAAGCGACCATTTCACCCGCGCGGATAAAGCCTTTTCCTTCATCGGAGCCGTCGACGGACACAACCTTGACATCCTTGATTTTTCCCGCTTCCTTCAGTGCCGAAATAGCGCCGCGGGCGGTAGGATCGTTAATGGTGAAAACGCCGTCAAGATCCGGATAGGCATTGATAAAGTCGACCATGATCGGCTGTGAGTAGTCTGCGGTTGCTTTTTCCACGTCCTTGCTCTGAAGGATCTTGATATCCGGATAGTTGGCCTTGATTTCATCTTCAAAACCCTTCTGGCGGGCATAGCAGGTGGTGGTGGTGCTGAAAGTGACTTCAACAACGTTGCCCTTGTTGTTCAGTGCCTTTGCCAGGGCCTGTGCGCACATATGTCCGGATGCCTCGTTGTCGGAAACGATCGTGCTGGCGACAAGCTCGGGGTTTTTAACGCCTACGTTAAAAGCGATGACCGGAACGCCGGCCTTCTGGCAGGTTTCAAGGGTTGCGCGGACGCCGTCCGAGTTGATGGGGGACAGGCCGATTACGTTACAGCCCTGGTTGATCAGATCGATTACGTCGTTCATCTGCTTGTTCTGATCTCCCTGGGAGTCCATCACCACAAGGCTGTCTTCCGGGCTTTTGAGCGCCTTCTGCATGCCGTCTTTGATCTGTACAAAAAAGACGTTTGTGAGGTTCGGTACGGAAATACCGAGTTTGAGAGGTTTGTCGGTAGCTGTGCCCGATGCAGTGCTCCCAGCCGCACTGCCCGCCGCACTAGCCGCCTGTGAAGAGGCCGTACTGCTGTTTCCGCAGGCCGCCAGAGACAAAACCATAGCCAGAACCAGAATGATTGCACCTAATTTTTTCATTTTGAAGCTCCTTTTCATTTTTAGTTTCTCCTCCTTGCAAATTATAATTATCCGGCAGGACGATCAATTATAAATCAGCAGCCAAGGTAACCGCCGTCTACCGGAATAATTGCGCCACTAAGATAATCGGATGCATGAGAAGCCAGAAAGATCGTCACGCCCTTGACATCGTCCGGCGTGCCCCAGCGCCGTGCCGGGATGCGGTTTGTGATTTCAGTGTTGCGGGTTTCGTCCTCAATGATTTTTGTATTCATCTGTGTAGCCATGTAACCCGGCGCAATCGCGTTTACATTAATTCCCTCGCGGGCCCACTCGTTGGAGAGCGCTTTGGTGATCTGGGCGACGCCGCCTTTGCTGGCAGCGTAGGCCGGGACGGTGTAGCCGCCGAAGAAGCTGAGCATGGAAGCGATATTGATGATTTTTCCGCTCTTCTGTTTGAGCATTTCGCGTCCCGCAAGCTGGCAGAGCATGAAAACGGCGGACAGGTTGATGTTCAGAACCAAATCCCAGTCTTCTATCGAAAAATCCTCTGACTTGCTGCGGCGCTGAATGCCCGCGGCCGGAACAAGGATATCGATTTTCCCGCCAAGCTTTTCCAGCGCTTCATGAAACGCACGGTTCAGCTCGTCACGGTTGCCGAGGTTGGCGCGGACGGCATGGGCTTTGAATCCCCGCTCGCAGAATTCTTTCGCGGCCGCTTCCGTGCCGGCTGAAATGTCGATGATCGCCACTTCAGCGCCCGATTCCATCAAGCCTTCGGCTATTCCGTGGGCCAGACCCGAAGCGGCGCCCGTTACGATCGCTTTTTTTCCCGTTAAATCGAATAAGTTCATATTTTTTCCTTCCTTTTCTGTTAGGCCTAAGTATTTCCAGTTTTTCAGAGGAAAGGATCCTTCGTCGGCCGACGGAGAAACCACGCAGAATCAAAACGCTAATTACTTTCCGGCAGCTGCGTTGACAACATTGAGCAGGGGCTGATCCAGAGCGCCCCGAACGGCCTCTTCCGCCACCTTGCGCTCCAGTTCGATTGCGGACTCTTCCGAGTACCAGGCGATATGCGGAGTGGCAAGAAAGTTCGGAAGGCTCAGAAGGGGGTTGTCCTTCGCAATCGGTTCCGGGCTGAAGACATCGCATGCAGCGCCGGCGATTTCCTTGTCGGAAAGGGCGTTGAACAGGTCCCGCTCATTGATGATGCCGCCGCGGGACACGTTGATGAGATAGGCGCTTTCTTTCATTTTCTTTAACTGCGGGGCCGCAATCAGATCACGGTTCCCGTCCAGCGGGCAATGTACGGAAATAATGTCGGAACGCTTTAGCAGCTCGTCCAGGCTGACCATTTCCATATAGTCCTTCGTGCGGCCGGCCTTTTGTGCGTATTCATCATAGGCGAGGACCTTCATTCCAAAGGCTTTGGCTCTTTCCGCGAAAGCGGTGCCGATCCGTCCTACGCCGATTACGCCGATCGTCTGAGTGGACAACCTGTAAATGGGGATCGCCTTCTGGTATTCCCAGACGCCGCTTTTTACATTGTCGTTGTTTAGAACAATTTTTCTGGCAAGGGCCAAAGCAAGCGCCATTGCATGATCCGCCACTTCGTACATCCCGTAGTCCGGCACATTGCAGACTTTAACGCCGTGCTTTGTGGCGGCCGTCAGATCAATATTATCCACACCCACGCCGTAACGCACAATCACCTTGAGGTCCGGCAGATTGTCAAACACCTTTTCTGTGAAGGGGGCATACTGGTTAATCACTGACTTGAATCCTACGCATTCACGAATCAGGTCGTCTTCCGTCTTACATTGGAGCCAGGGCGCTTCCAATCCGGCCGCTTTCAGCACTCCGGCTTCCACCGTGATGCTGTCATGGTCACAGTCTGTAATCGCCACAAGATTCCGGTTGACCATTCGCTACACTTCCTTTTTGAATTTTAAATCTAAAATTTGATTTCGATCTATATTATATAGGTGCGCCGATTATTACGCAATAGTGAAAATCAATGAATAAATTTTGTATATTATAGTCATTTTATCTAAAAAAATTATGAATATACACTTAAAATAGCTTTATAATTCGCTAATTTATATAATATAATGAAAAACTGCGTTTTTATTTATATTAAACATTTTGCTGGAAATATAGCAAATAAATACTTGATTTTTATAGAAATCATTTATATAATAGATTTGGATATTGAATATAATATTTTATATTTGATGGATTACTTAACAACTATTTATAAAATATCTATATTTTTTGATGACATTCTGTTTTGTTTGTGATAAAATAAACAAGTTGTTAATCATCGTTATTATTTTCAGACAGGCTGTTGACAGCCATTTCAGTCTAAAAGGAATGCGAAAAAATTGGATGAGCTTCTGCGCTGTCGTCCATAGGAGGTCAAGTATGGAAAAGCAACCCCTTTCTTTATTGGAATGGGCTTATGCCCAGATCAGGGACCAAATTATGTCCGGCGAAATGGAGCCGGGCAAAAAAGTCGTTGTCAATCAAATTGCCGAAAGTCTTTCGATCAGTCCCACCCCCGTCAAAGAAGCGATGAATCGTTTGGTGGCGGAGGGGTTAATGGACATGCTGCCCCGCCGGGGCTTTGTTGTAAAACAGTTAAGCATGGACGAAATCCGAAATATCATGGACTGCCGTATTATGATGGAAACCTTTGCGGCAATACCGGCAGCGAAAAATTTTCACGTGCACCCTGAAATTCAGGTGAAAATGCGCGAGGTATTAAGAAAAATGGCTGATGTTCAGGCAAATGACTATGTTACGGCCAACCAGTATGAACAGATTTATCACGGAAGCATTATCCGCCTGACGGAAAACCAGAAGCTGACGGAGCTTTACGATATGCTGATGGGCGTAAGCTTCTCCTTCCTTGTCTATGCTTCCTCCAGGCATCCTATGGAACGGCACGAAGCCGCCCATCAGGAACACAAGCTGATGTATGAATGTCTGGAAGAGGGAGAGGGCAAAAAGCTGGAGATCCTGATCCGCACGCATCTGGAAAACACGATGAAGCTTTATGAGACGTTTTTACCGGCTTATACAAAAAAAGATACCAATATATCCGCATTTTAATTTTCCATGTCCTGCCGGCTGCGGTTTGGGCAAATCACGTTCAATATTTTCATTGAATTTCAGAAAGGAATTTATTTTAAAATGTCAAAAGGTATGATGCTGATTGGGGAACCAATGGGGCTGTTTATCGCGCAGTCCGAGGGCCGTCTGGAGGATATCCCCGGCTTCTCCTGCGCCGTTGCGGGGGCCGAGTTCAATGTTGCGGTGGGAATGACCAGGCTGGAGCTTTCTTCAAGCTATCTTACAAAACTGGGACGGGACCCTTTCGGGAAACAGATCGTAAAGGCGATGGAACGCAACGGGATCGGCACCAATCTGGTTTCCTGGAGCGAGGACCACAGCACCGGCTTCATGATGAAATCCATGGTTTCCTCCGGCGATCCCGACATCTTTTACTTCCGTAAAAATTCCGCGGCGTCTACTTTGAGCGCCGAAGATATTGCCCGGGTGGACTTTTCAGCCTATCAGTGGGTGCATGTTACCGGAATCCTGCCGGCGCTTTCCCAGTCCACCAGAGAAGCGACGATGTTTTTGCTGGAAAAGGCCCGCGAAAACGGGCTGACCGTTTCTTTCGACCCGAATCTGCGGCCTCAGCTTTGGGCCAGTCAGCAGGAAATGGTAAGGGTTTTGAATGAAATAGCGGCAAAAAGCGACATTGTTCTTCCCGGCGATTCGGAGGGCCTTATCCTTACCGGAAGCAGGGAGCCGGAAGCCATCGCCGAATTCTACCTGAAGCGGGGAGCCAAAACCGTGGTAGTCAAGCAGGGGCCGAAGGGCGCCTATGCCGCGCGTGCGGAAGAACGCTTCTTCGTTCCGGGATTCCCTGTGGAAAAGGTGGTCGACACAGTCGGCGCGGGCGACGGGTTTGCCGTGGGCATCATCAGCGCGTTAACGGAAAACCTGCCGCTGAGGGAGGCGGTGCGCCGCGGAAACGCGATCGGCGCCATTCAGGTCATGTCCCGCGGCGACAATGAAGGACTGCCGACCAGGGAACAGCTGCAGCATTTTATGCAGGCAAAATAAAATATTACAATAAAGAGAGGGACCGATCATGAAGAACCTGATGGATATTATCACGGGCGCCGCCCTGGTGCCGGTGGTTGTTATTGACGACCATACCAAATCCGCGGATCTGGGAAAGGCACTGTGCGCCGGGGGGATTCCCATGGCCGAGATTACCTTCCGCACGGATTCCGCACGGCAGGCAGTGCGGGAGATGGCTGAAAAGGTGCCGGAAATCACTGTCGGAGCCGGTACCATCCATACAGTGGAGCAGGCGAAAAGTGCCGTGGACGCCGGGGCGAAATTTATCGTGACGCCGGGTTTTATCCCCGCCGTTGTGGAGTGGTGCCTGAAAAACGATATTCCGGTGATCCCCGGCTGTTCCAATGCGACCGATCTGGAAGCGGCTCTCCGTTTTGGCCTGGATACCGTTAAGTTTTTCCCGGCCGAGGCCAGCGGCGGAATCAAGGCGCTGAAATCGTTCGCGGGTCCTTACAAAGGGCTCCGGTTTATCCCCACAGGTGGAATCAGTGAAAACAATGTGGAAGAGTATCTTTCCCTTTCCAACGTCGCCGCATGCGGCGGTTCCTGGATGGTGCCGAAAGATTTGGTCGAAGCGGGAGATTTCAGCCGGATTGTCAGCCTGTGCAAGGAGGCCGTGCGCAGGGCGTTCGGATTTGAGCTGCTGCATGTCGGTGTCAACACAAAGGATGCTCAGGACGCGTCCAACGTGGCGAACAGCTTTGCCGGACTTCTTTCCATTCCGGTCATGGAGTTCCCGGGCGCTTATTTTGCCGGGACCATGTTTGAAATCGTGAAGGGTCCGTTCCTGGGCGAAAACGGGCATATCGCCATTCAGACCAGCGATATCGAGCGCGCGGTCCATCATTTCGAGTGCATGGGAGCGGAGCTGGATAAAAGTTCGGCGGTGCGCGACGAAAACGGCGGTCTGATCGCAATTTACTTCAAACAGACGATCGGCGGCTTTGCCATCCATTTGAGAAGGAAATAAGCTGTTTCGGCGAAAAAGTATCCGGCGGCCCGAACGGCGTGCGGGAAACGCCGCCGAACAGAATCATTCTTCTATGAACGGAATCAGAAAAATATTGAAAAATCCCCCAATCGTAGTTTGATTGTCTACGATTGGGGGATTCGTCTTGTCGGCGGGCCGGCCTGAAATGATCCGGATCGATGCCTGCGATATTACGCAGACTCTGCTTTATCTGCCGTGATGGATTTCAGTGTAAACTGGCCGGCCAGTTTTTTCAGCGATTGCGCCTGTGCGGACAGTTCCTCACTTTCCGCGGCGCTTTCCTGCGCCGTTGCGGAGTTCGTCTGTACCACGTCCGAAATTTGCCCCACGCCCAGCGTTACCTGTGCGATCGCAGCCGATTGCCGGTTGGTGGCGTCGGAAATTTTTTCAATGGTACCGGTGACTTCTTTCGCGCTTTTCACGACCCGGAGCAGGGACTTTGCCGTTTCGTCGGCAATTTTGGTACCGTGTTCCACCTGCTCCATGGAGCCCGCGATTAAGGCAGTCGTGTCTTTTGCGGCCCGGGCGCTTTTGCTTGCCAGATTCCTCACCTCGTCGGCCACCACGGAAAAGCCTTTCCCCGCCGCGCCCGCTCTCGCCGCTTCCACGGCGGCGTTCAGGGCGAGAATATTGGTCTGAAAGGCGATATCCTCAATGGTCTGAATGATTTTCCCGATCTGACCGGAGGACTCGCTGATCCGCCCCATGGCCGCGACCATTTCCTCCATATGCCGATTGCTTGTTTCGATCTCAAAAAGAACCGTATTCACATTTTTACTGGCGCCGTCGGCCTGTTCCGCGTTCGACCGGATATTTTCCGATATTTCCGCAATCGTCGCGGTGAGCTCCTCCACTGAGCTCGCCTGTTCGGCCGCTCCCTGCGCCAGGGCCTGGGCTCCCTGCGAAACCTGTCCCGCTCCTGTGGAAACCTGTTCCGCCGCCTGGTCGATTTGCCCGAGAGTATCGTTCAGGGAAATCAGAATGCTGTGAAACGATTGCTTTATTTCAATGTAGTCTCCGATGTACTCCAGCTCAGTGCCGACGGCAAGATTCCCGCGTCCCATTTCGCAGAGCATCCGTTTGATGTCGGCAATATATTCCCGGATTGTTCCGGCCGATTTTTCAAAGGCTGCGCCGAGCTGTCCGATCTCGTCGTTCGATCTCTGCTGAATGGGAAAGCTCAGATTGCCTTCCGACATTTTTTCTGCGGCGTCCGCCATTTCTTTCAGCGGTCTTCGGATGCTCCGGCCCATTTTCAGCGTAATGATAAGGGACAGCAGGACTGCCAGAAAAATGACCGCCAGAATGCTTCCCTTCGCCGCGGAGGACTGTGCGGCAAGGCTGGCGGATACCTTGCGGCCGCTCTCCGTTTTTTCGCTGATCAGAGCGCTGGTATCGGAGAAAATTTTGTTGGAAAGCGGTGTCGCCTGCTTGCTCAGAATATTCTGAGCATCGTCC
The DNA here is from genome assembly GCF_052443335.1 of Caproiciproducens lactatisolvens. Lineage (NCBI taxonomy): Bacteria > Bacillati > Bacillota > Clostridia > Eubacteriales > Acutalibacteraceae > Caproiciproducens > Caproiciproducens lactatisolvens. Next base: position 747,539 of record NZ_CP195750.1, read on the forward strand.
GTTTCGCCGCTTTTTACAAGCTCGACGATCTGCGACCGCAGCTTTTCATAATTGGCCAGATTATCCTGAATGTCGCTGTACAGGCCCAGCTCCCTGCTGCCGGCCATACTCTTTTCCATGCCGGAAAAGAAGGTGTTCACCTGCCCGTTTGATTTTTCCAGTTGAGTCGCGTACGAATTTCGGTCCCTGACATCCGTTGTGTAAAGCATATCGCGGAGCACAGCGCTGTTGTCTTTGAACTCCGAGTTGAACAGGCCGATCTCTCCCTGCGCAAAGCCGAAATCCACCAGAGCCGCACTGTACTTTGTCTCCATATCGGACATTACGATAAACCCGGCAATGCCGCCGATGCTGCAGATGACAATGACAAAAATAAAAGAAAGCGCCAATTTTGTGCCGATCTTCTTATTTTTCAACATCTTCCCATACCCTCCTCAATTGTGTTTCACATCTACCGGCCGGAACGCGGTATCCGAATCGAAATCAAAGCCCCAGAAAATCACGGAATACCCGGCTGATGCGCGCGGCCTCAGCCGCATTTTCCATTTCGCTGAAAATACGGAGCACCGGTTCCGTTCCTGAAAAACGGCAGATAATCCATCCTCCGTTTTTGAAATAAACCTTGCATCCGTCCATGTAGGAGATCTTTTCGATTTTCAGGTCAAACCGCGGCGTTTTTTTCTCCTCAAAAAGGAGATGCTGCAATTCTTCCTTGCGTTCGCCGGTCATGCGGCAGTCGAACTCGTCCATGACGAAATTGCCGAACTTTCGGTGGATTTCGTCGAGAATGTCCCGCAAAGATTTGCCGATCACGCTGATCATCTCCACCAGCAGGGAACCGGCATAAACGCCGTCCTTTCCGTGAATATGGCCGCGCACGGTCAGCCCGCCGGAGGACTCGCCGCCGATCAGGGCGTCGGTTTCCTCCATTTTGGCGGAAATATACTTGAAGCCGACCGGGACCTCATAGCAGGCTTCCCCAAAGCTTTCCGCCATCCGGTCGAGGCAGTGGGTCGTGGCGATATTACGCACCGCGGCGCCCTTCCAGCCTTTATATTCATGCAGGTAATAGTAAAGCAGCACGAGGATATCGTTGGGGTGGATAAAGCTTCCGCTGGAATCGATCAGGCCGATGCGGTCGGCGTCGCCGTCCGTGGCGATGCCCAGATCGTAGCCGTTCTGGACGACCATCTGGGCCAGATGGGACAGCGTCGAGCTGTTCGGGGCGGGAAGCCTTCCGCCGAACAGGGTGTCGTGCCGGTCGTGGATGACCTCGACGCTGCAGCGGCAGGTGAGCAGAATCGTCTGCAGGGTCGTTTTGCTGACTCCGAACATGGGGTCAAGAAGGATTTTCAGATTTTTTCTCTTAATGGCTTCGGTATCAATTACATTCAGAATACTGTCGATATAATGGTTCTGTGGGTCAATCTCCAGAATCAGCCCGCCCGCGGCGGCTTCTTCATATTCCATCGTGCGGATTTCGGCCGGATTCATCAATGCGATTTCTTTTTCCAGACGGTCGGTTACTTCTTCGGCCGCGTCCCTTCCGCCGGACGTAAAAAGCTTGACCCCGTTGTATTCCGCCGGGTTATGGCTCGCCGTGACCGCCATCCCGTAAGCGGCGGCTTCCTTCAGCACCTGAAACATAATCAGGGGCGTCGGCGCGTCGTGGTTGATGAGATGTACCCTGACGCCCTCGGCCGCAAGGGTGCACGCAATCCACTTTGCACCGAAATCGGACAGAAACCTGCGGTCGTATCCAATGACGACCGGAAGGTTTTCGGCATGGTCCTTTTTTATCATTTTTGCCAATGCGGCGGAGAGCAGCTCCAGATTGCCCCGTGTAAAATCCTCTCCGATAATTGCGCGGAATCCGCCGGTACCAAATTTAATCATATTCCATCCCTCCCGTAGAATCTGGGGCTATTTTAGCATTCTGAATTTTCATTTTCAAGCTTGGATGACTGCGAATTGCACAGTTTTGACGTAAAAATATGCCGGATTTCGTGAATATGTTAGAATCCTCTACAAAAGTACAGGATCGTCACATTGTATTTGCCCGGCCAAGATGCAATAATGAAATCACAACAACGCGGGGCAAGGCCCCCGGAATTCAAATTTTAACGAACTGAGGGGAAGAGTTATGAAAAAGTTTGTCAGTGCACTTTTGGCGATCACCATGCTCGCCGGTGTGTTAGCCGGATGCGGAAGCACGCAGAGCGCATCGTCACAGGCCAATACGGACGCCAGCCAGGCTGCGGAGCAGACGCCGAATTCCAAGCATGTCACGGTTTATTCGCCGCATCCGGCGGACCCGCTGAACGCAGGAATCAAGGAGTTCCAGGAGAAGACCGGAATTACGGTGGACCTTGTCGCCGCGGGAACCGGCGAACTGCTCAAGCGTATCGAGGCGGAAAGCGACAGCCCGCAATGCGATGTGTTCTGGGGCGGCGGAGCGGATTCCCTTGCAGCCTACAGCAAATATTTCGACAAGTTTACGCCCGCCGATCTTGACAGCATCGATAAGGAGTATGTCAGCAAGGACGGCCTCTGGACCGGGGAATCCCCGCTGCCGATGGTCATTATGTACAACAAAAAGCTGGTCGGGGAAAGCGACGTCCCGAAGGGCTGGGGCGATCTGATCGACGCGAAGTTCAAGGGAAAAATTGCGTACGCGGACCCGGCGAAATCCGGTTCCTCCTACACCATCCTGTGCACGATGCTGACCGCGTTCGGTAAGGACGACGGCAAGGGCTGGGAGTTCATTCAGAAATTTGTCGCCAATCTGGACGGAAAAATTCTCGGTTCCTCCGGCGACGTCTACAAGAAGGTATCCGACGGCGAATACAGCGTCGGCTTGACGCTCGAAAAAGAAGCCATTAAATATGTTCAGGCCGGTGCGGACGTCGGCATCATTTATCCGTCGGAAGGCACCTCCGCGGTTCCGGACGGCATTGCGCTGGTCAAGGGCTGCAAAAACAAGGAAAATGCCGAAACCTTCATGAACTTTGTTCTGAGCAAGGAATGCCAGACCATGATGGCGACCGATTTTGCCAGAAGAGGCGTCAGACTGGACACCCAGGTCCCGAAGGACCTTCCGGAAATGAAGGACGTGAAGCTGGTAAACTACGACTTTGACTGGGCGTCCTCTCAGAAAACGCAGATCATGGAAAAGTGGAAAGAGGTCATTGTCGGTTAACTGCGGGGCTTCAAAGCGGTTCTGACAGATTCCACGCAAATCAGGAGTCTTTGCGTGCAGGCGTGAAAAGCAGATGAGCGCCTGCACGCTTTCTATTAAGACGGTTGGCCGGCGTCCGTTCCTGCTTTCGGGACGCGGAAGCAAAGTGTGAGTTTAAAGGGGTTGAACAGATTGAGCCATGGAGTAAAAATTTGTAATGTGGTGAAGCGGTATGATGATTTTACCGCGGTAAACGATATTTCATGCGATATCCGGCAAGGGGAGTTTTTTACGCTGCTGGGGCCTTCCGGCTGCGGAAAGACCACATTGCTCCGGATGATCGCGGGGTTTAATACGATTGACGGTGGAAAAATTTATTTTGACGACAAAGTAATTAACGATATAGAAGCTTATCAGCGCGATATCGGCATGGTGTTTCAGAATTATGCCATTTTTCCCCATATGACGGTTTTTGACAACGTCGCTTACGGGCTGAAGGCGCGCAAGCTGCCGAAAAACGAGATTGAGCCGAGGGTGCTGGAGGCGCTCGAGCTTGTACAGATCAAAGATCTGAAAGACAGAAAGCCCTCCGAACTGTCCGGCGGCCAGCAGCAGCGCGTCGCCCTTGCCCGGGCGATCGTGATCAAGCCGGGCGTCCTTCTGATGGACGAACCGCTTTCCAACCTGGACGCAAAGCTGAGGGTTCAGATGCGCACTATTATCCGCAAGCTGCAGAAGGATCTGAACATCACCACCATTTATGTCACGCACGATCAGGAAGAGGCGCTTGCCATTTCGGACCGGATCGCCATTATCAACGCGGGCCGGATCATGCAGATCGACACGCCGTCCACCATTTATAAAAAGCCGCAGAATTCTTTTGTCGCGGGATTTATCGGGACCTCCAACTTTATGGAGGGACAGATCGAGCAGCTTGACCCCGACAAAATCGCGCGCGTGAGGCTGGACGCCGGTTTTGAATTTTCCGTAAAGCTGAAGAAAGGTCTTGAGGGAAGGATCAGGGCTTCGGTCCGCCCGGAGCAGTTCCTCATGGACGACGAGAGCGGAACCGGAATTTCAGGCGAAATCCAGATGTACACCTTCCTCGGCGACTTCGCCAGCTATGAGGTCAAGCTAAAAAACGGTCAGGTCGTACAGGCGAACGAATACACGAAGGATATTGATTTTGTCCGCGATATCGGCCATAAGGTGCGCCTGAGCTTCCGTCCGGAGAAAATCAGCGTGTTCAGCGAAGACGGAACCGAGGTGTTCTCATGAACGCTGAGAGGACTTCCCACAGAAATTTTGCGAAATACTTCAGTTTCTGGAATCTGGTAAAATACGGCTCCATGCTGCTGCTGCTGGTGTTTCTGGTCTATCCGTTTTTCTCCGTTATCTTCCACAGCTTTCTCAGCGGCGACGGAAAATTTACTTTGGAATTTTATAAGATTTTCTTTACCAAGCAGTACTATTACCGCACCCTGTGGAACAGCCTCGCAACTTCCGGAATCTCCACCGTTTTTGCGGTCATCATCGGCGTTCCGCTCGCTTACATAACCAGCCGCTTCAACGTGTACTGGAAAAAATGCATCAATATGCTGATCATCATGTCCCTGATGTCGCCTCCGTTTATCGGCGCGTATTCCTGGATCATGCTGCTCGGCAGAAACGGCCTGTTTACGAACGCGCTTGCGAAAATCGGCATTATCACTCCGCCGATTTACGGCTTTGGCGGAATCGTTCTGGTGTTTACCCTGAAATTTTTCCCCTATGTTTATTTATACGTTTCGGGAGCCATGTCGAGCATTGACCGCTCTCTGGAGGAAGCGGCCGAAAACCTCGGTTCCAGCAAGCTGAGAAGAGTGATGACGATTACCATGCCGGTGATCATGCCGACGCTCGCGGCAGGCGCGATTATGGCGTTCATGTCGTCGCTGGCGGACTTCGGCACCCCCATGCTGATCGGCGAAGGCTACAAGGTCCTTCCCGTCCTCGTATATGAGGAGTACATGAGCGAGATGGGCGGCAACGCCAACATGGCCGGAGCGCTCAGCGTCGTGATCATCTGCTGCTCCACTGCGGTGCTCCTGATTCAGAAATATGTGGTGGCGCGCAAGAATTACGTCATGACCGCGCTCCGTCCTCCGATCGTGGAAGAGCTATCCCGGGGGAAAAGAATCCTTCTGACCGCGCTTTGCATGTTCGTCGCGTCCGTCGCTTTTTTACCGCAGATCGTTGTGATCTTTACGTCTTTTATCAAGACAAACGGGCCGATCTTTGTGAAGGGATTCAGTCTGGAAAGCTATGAAAAAATCTTCTATAAGCTGTCCAAAAATATCACGAATACGTTTATGTTCTCCTTCATAGCAATTATCATCATTATTATCTTCGGAATGCTTCTTTCCTACCTTGTCGTGAAAAAGAAGAGCAAAATCAGCAGCACGCTGGATTTGCTGTTGATGTTCCCCTATGTGATCCCTGGCGCCGTGCTCGGAATCAGCATGCTCGTTGCGTTCAATAAGCCCCCGCTCATGCTGTCCGGCACCGCCGTCATTATGATTATTGCCTATGTCATCCGGAAAATGCCCTATACGATCCGTTCCAGCAGCGCGCTGCTGTACCAGATCGACCCCAGCATTGAGGAGGCCTCCATCAACCTCGGCGTATCCCCAATGCGCACCTTCTTTAAAATAACGGCGAGAATGATGGCGCCCGGCGTTTTGTCCGGCGCGATCCTGAGCTGGATTACCACAATCAACGAACTGAGCTCCAGCATTATGCTGTACAGCGGGAAAACCGCGACGATCTCGGTAGCGATCTATACCGAAGTGGTCCGTTCCAGCTTTGGAACCGCCGCGGCGCTGGCGTCCATTCTGACGGTTGCCACCATTTTGTCCCTGCTGCTGTTCAACTGGGTCAGCAAGGGCAGGGTTTCCGTGGTCTGACGGAACGAAAAAAGGGAGCGGACAGAAACTGTCGGCTCCCCTGTTTTCGTAATGGGCTTTTCGGATCCCGGCAACCATTGTATAATGGAATAGGGATGGTGATCATATGAGTTCTGAAAAAAAGGGTAAGATCAGTTTTTTTGCACGGCTGTTTATTTGCTTTGCCGTTATCAGCATCGTTCCCGTTGCGATCCTGGGGACGCTTACCTACACCATCTCTTCCAATATCTCCATGGGAAATGTGGAGTACCAGTCCTCCAAAACGGTGAACAACGCGGCGGTGAGCCTGGAGCAGACCATCGGCGAATACCGGTCCGCCCTGTCCTATTTCTGCGAGGACGACGACACGATTCAGAAAATCGGCGCTCCCGCGATCACCCCGTCGGACAGCACAAGCCTCTACCAGAAAATGTATATTTTACTGGCGGGAAAATCGACCAACGTGGCCATGCACTTGATCAAGGCGGACGGGTCGTTCGGGATTTCCACCTCCGTGATACCGGAAGCCTATCATGTCCGGAACCACGGCGACTGGGGGATTTTCCGCGAAATGAATGCATCCTACGGCACCGTCCTGTACTCCAATCATTATGTTTCACAGGAAGGGAAAAACTACTGTATCGCGGTGGGAGACAGTATCCGGAAGGACGGCCGGATCATTGCCTATGCGGTGATCGATATTCCGTCCGACGTCTTTCAGACGGCGCTCGACTCGGTCAACGTATCGCTTCCGGTCCGGTACGCCGTTGTGGATCAGAACAACTATATTCTGTATGATGAAATCTTCAGCGGACAGAACCGGATTTTTATGGATACGGACTTCCGCAATCAAATGCTTCAGGCCGGGGAAAGCAAAAAGTTTTATTTAGAAAAACCGAAACGCATCATTACGTGGGATACAACCCCGGGCGGATATCCCCTCCGGGTGATTTCCTCGGTTCCGGTCGAGCTGGTTGTCATCAACAGCAACTATATTATGGATACCGCCATCGCGGTCGCGCTGGGTTCCATTTTCCTATGCGTGCTGATTTCACCCATGCTGGTGCGCAGCCTGACCAAACCGCTGAACGCCATTGTCCACACGATGAACAAGGTCCAGAACGGCGACACCAGCGCGCGCGTCGACGTACACAACGACGATGAATTCGGCTATATCGGCCGGAGCTTGAACTCCATGCTGGACCGCTTGAACGAACTGTTTGCCACCAATCTGGAAAAGCAGAACCGGCTGCGCCTGGCGGAGCTGAAATCGCTGTATTCGCAGATCAATCCCCATTTTCTGTACAACACTCTGGATTCCATCAAATGGCTCGCCAAGCTGAACGGGGTGGACGATATCGTGCTGATTGTCTCCCAGCTTGGGAAGCTTCTGAAAAACAGTATCCGCAACGAAAAGGAATCCGTTCAGATTTCAGAGGAAATCGGGCTGGTCGGGAGCTATCTGTCCATCCAGAAAATACGGTATGACGACAAGTTCGACGCCGCCGTACGGGTGGACGACGACATTATGGACTGTTATGTGCCGAAATTCATCATCCAGCCGATCGTCGAAAATGCGATTATTCATGGAATCGAGGATAAAATCGGGAAAGCGCATTTAGTTATCCGCGGCTGGAGACAGGATGACAAAATCATCTTTGAGGTGGAAGACGACGGCGTGGGAATCAGTGAAGAAAAGCTGAGCAGCATCCGGCGGTCCGCCCGCGCAAAAGCGCTCGACAGCGACAGCATTGGAATTGCAAATGTAGATAAACGGATCAAACTGTACTACGGCGAAGAGTATGGGCTGGAGATTCAAAGCGAAGAGAATATCGGTACGATCACACGGATCACGATGCCTTTTTCAACTTTACCGCTTGGAAACGAGAATCTGGGGGGGCTCGGTAATGATTAAAGTAGTCGTTGTTGAGGATGAAGTTCTGGTCAAGAAGGGCCTGATCCTGACCACGGACTGGCAGAAGTACGGCTGTGAAGTCGTGGGGGAGGCCTCCAACGGGATGGAGGGAGTCCGTGAGATCACCCGTATCCGGCCCGATATCGTGATCACGGATGTCCGCATGCCCGGCCTCGACGGAATCAGCATGATCGAACAGATTAAGGCGAGCGGCATCAAGCCGGAGTTTGTTATCATCTCCGGCTACAGCGAATTCGAGTATGCCCGGCAGGCGGTAAAGCTTGGCGTCCGCGATTTCCTGATTAAGCCGATTGACGACGACGATCTGGACGCCGCGCTGAAAAGCACCTGTGAAGCGGTGCACGATAAGCAGCGCATCCACAAAATACAGGATAAAATGAACGATATTTCGGACAGCCGCGTCATGCTGTTTAAGGAATACCTGCTGGATGAAAAAAAGGATAACGACTATGTTGCTCTTGCTGTCAGGCATATCAGTGCCAACTACCAGAAGGACATCAGCGTGAAGAGCGTCGCGGACAGCCTTTTTATCAGCGAAAGCTACCTGAGCCGCCTTTTTAAAAATACGGTAGGGCAGACCTTCGGGGATTATCTGACCTATTACCGCATCAAAAAAGCCTGTGAGCTGCTGAAGAAACCGAATGGGAAAATCTATGAAGTCGCCAATCTGATCGGCTACAAGGATCAGCGCTATTTCAGCATGATCTTTAAAAAACTGGTGGGAGTCACTCCAAAAGAATTTCGTGAAAGACTGGAATAAGTTCTACGACAGTTCCAATTGATTCTGCAGCAAGGCTGCGTTTCTCCCCCGCCAAGGGCGGGAGAGAAACATATTTTGTCTCGCAAACTGAAATGAAATTGCTCGAAATCGTTAGAAAGGCATGATAACCGATGATAAAGAACATTGTATTTGATATGGGAAACGTTCTGCTGGCATATACTCCAGAGGAATACATCAAGACGATCACACAGGATGAGGCCGCGGCGGCCGCCGTGCTGAAAGAACTGTTTCAATCCGGGGAATGGCGGCAGCTGGACGCCGGCACCATTACGGAAGAGGCCGCGGTCGCCCGGGTCTGCGCAAGAATTCCCCAATATACCGCGGAAGTGAAAAAAGCAATGGACAACTGGCACTCCGACTTGACGCCCATGCCGGGCATGCCTGAAATAGTGACCCGGCTCAAGAAAAAGGGCTATCAAATTTATCTCCTCTCCAATACAAGCCTGCGCTTCTTTCAATATCGGGATAAGGTTGAAATGTTCCGCAGCTTTGACGGCTTTATTGTCTCCGCAAAAGAAAAGCTGGTAAAACCGGATGTCGCCATCTTCGAATGCCTCTGCGGGAGGTACGGCCTTTTCAGCGGCGAATGCCTTTTTATCGACGACCTGCAACAGAACATTGCCGGAGCCGAAAAAGCGGGATTTCACGGACACCTTTTCCGTGGGGCGGAGGAGCTTTCCCGATATCTTGAAGAAAATCACATCCTTTAAAAATATCCCTTCAGAGAGCGCTCAGCTTTCTGAAGGGATATTTTTCATCCGCGGGTTTTCCGCTTTGTTCTGTAATCCTATCCTTTTATGGTTCTTCTTTATATTCATAATAGATTTCAATCTTATCCGGGAAAGAGACTGCTTTTTGGGGGCTCAATCGCCCGACTTCCTGCGGGGTAAAGTTTTGACAGAATAGATTATAAGGAGCCTGGTCCTTATTAAGAGTCTCTTTTAAAAAGATACGGCCGTTTTTCATAAAAATAAAAACCACCTGAAAACGGTCGTCATGGTAAAGCTTCTGCTTCTTTGGGACATTCGATATGCTGATTTGCGGCAGGCGGTCCGCTATCGTGTCTTTGTATCCAACCGGCATGTTCAAGTTCTCTATGTCCGCTTCCTCTATCCAATCCAATTGGCCTCCGTCTTCATCAAACAGAACCTCAGGGATATATTCAGCCGTGCAGACATAGGGCACGATGAGCGTCTGCTCCATGCCGATTTTGTAGAGCCATGGATGCCTTAATTCCTGTACCGCTATCCCGATACCGGACTCTTCCTTATATTCCTGTATCAGCCTTTCAACGGTCGACTGATCGGTTCGTTCCAGCTTTCCGCCTAATAGCTCATATTCCTCTCTTCTGTTTTTTCTTAGAAGATATTTGCCGTTTCTATTGAATACACCTTTTACAGATACGGAAATTTCCAAATCCATCAATTCCTTTCCCGGGTACGAATTCTATGTTTAATCGTATATTGGAAAAATACAAAAGTCAATAAAATCCTGAAATAATAAACACATAGGCGCAAGAATTCCCTCGGTACGCCGTGAAAGTGAAAAAATCAAAGGGCCTCAGTCCTCCATAAAACATAATATTTTGATAAAGGGCCCGTTCTCTTTCCCTGTTAGGAAGAGAACGGGTCCTTTGTTGTTTCGGTTTTTTCCCTGTTGCTTTACAGGAGCTGTCCATAAAATGCAGCTTATAATTTTAGTTAATATTGAAATATTTTTCAATATTTTCTTATGATTTTTAGGCAGTTATAATAGGGACATAGGAAATAACTTAGCCAAAGAAAACAAAGAAGGAGTGGACATCGTGTATATCGATCCTATTATCATTCAATACCCGGAAGGGCTGGAAAAAGACCGTTTCGTCATCGCAACCTATTACTGCGGAACCAAACGGAACACAAATATGATGAAGTTCGCCGCTGCTCTGGCGTGCGAGCAGACCTGCGGAACCTGGATCCAGGTACCCCAGGAAACCGCCGAGGTGCGTGAGAAATGCATCGGCAGAGTCGTCGGCGTTTATGAAGCGCCTTCCTACCAGATCGAGCTTCCGAAGGAAGTTGAGGAAAGAAACTTCATCGTCCGTATCGCCTATCCGTGGGCCAACTTCGGCGAAGCGCATTTCGCGATGATGCTGAGCGCCGTGATCGGCAATATCTCCAGTTCCGGCAAGGTCAAGCTGATTGATCTGGAATTCCCGGATTCCTTCCTGAACCAGTTCCAGGGCCCGAAGTTCGGCGTCAAGGGCATCCGCGACCTCCTCGGCGTTTACGACCGCCCGCTGCTGAACAACATGATCAAGCCCTGCACGGGCCTTTCGCCGGAAGCGACGGCCGCACTGGCTTTTGAATCCGCCGTCGGCGGCGTGGACGTCATCAAGGACGACGAGCTGATCTCCAACCCGGTCCACTGCCCGCTGGTGAAAAGAGTCAAGGCGGTCATGGCTGCTCTGAAACGCGCGGACGAGGAGAAGGGCGAAAAGACGCTCTATGCCTTTAACATAACAGACAGGACGGAGAACCTGAAGGACAACGCTTACAAAGCGCTGGAAGCGGGAGCCAACTGCCTGATGGTGAACTACAACACGATCGGTCTGGACGCGACGAGAATGCTCGCGGAGGACAAGGATATCAACGTTCCGATTCTGGGACACTCGGATTATACGGGAGCGCTGTACGAGTCCCCATGGTCGGGCGTGAGCGCGGGCCTGATCGGCGCGAAGCTGCCGAGGCTGGCCGGTGTGGATATGATCATCGCCCTGACGCCTTACGGCAAGTTCCCGATGATGATGGATACGTTTGTGGACAGCGGATACCGGATGCTGTCCCCTCTGGGCAACATCAAGCCGGTGTTCCCGATGCCGGGCGGCGGCACGACGCAGGGGCACGTGGAAGACGTCGTCAAGAAGTTCGGCAACGACGTGATGATCGCGAGCGGCGCGGGCATTCACGGCCATCCGATGGGGCCGAGGGCCGGGGCAATCGCCTTCCGTCAGGCCATCGACGCCGCTGTTTCCGGGCAGAACATGCTGGAAGCGGCAAAGCAGCATAAGGAGCTGCAGGCAGCGTTTGACGCGTGGGGCTACTATCAGGAAGGCAAGACCGGCATCTTTGATCTGAAGGGCTGATTGTTTTTTCGCCAGCCTTAAAATAGGGATGGAACAGGACGGTTGAATGTGCCGATGCGCACATTCAACTGTCAGATTTAAAGAGATATTTTACCAATGAAGAATTATTTATTGCCTTCTATCTTGGGGCAATAGAGGTCCCGTTTACCCAAATTTTCGGTGTTGGCTTTGATTCATAAGCTTTCCTGGTCTGCTTATGAGACGAAAAGGACGGAGGAGTAATCATAATGTATGATGTTGTAATCATCGGCGCCGGGGTTACCGGGTGCTGTATTGCAAGGGAATTATCACGGTATCAGCTGAACGCGTGTGTGGTGGAAAAGGGCGATGATGTCGCTTCCGGCACTTCAAAAGCGAACAGCGGAGTCATTCATTCGGGGTTTGACGCGAAGCCTAGGTCGCTGATGGCGAAATTAAATGTGGAAGGCAACGCTCTTCTCTGGAAACTGGCGGAAGAACTGGATTTTCCGGTGAAAAAGAACGGCGCTCTGGTGGTTGCCACCGACGAGGAGGAAGTAAAGCATCTGGAACTTCTGCTCGATCAGGCCCGTCAAAACGGGGTTCCGGGCGTACGGATCCTTTCCCGTGAGGAAGTCATGAACATGGAACCCAACCTTACGGATAAAACGGTGGCGGCTCTTTACGCACCCACGGGCGGAGTGATCGACCCGTTCAACCTTGCCATTGCCATGGGGGAAAACGCCAACGTGAACGGGGTGGAGTTCCGGTTTGAGACGGAAGTCCTGCAGATCCGTAAAAAGAACGGAAAATACGAGCTGGAAACCAATCACGGAACCATTGAGACGAAATGCGTCGTCAATGCAGCCGGTGTTTATGCGGATAAATTCCACAACATGGTGAGCGAAGAAAAAATACATATTACCGCGCGCAAAGGAGAATATCTGCTGTTTGACAAAACGGTGGGGGACCTTTTCACCGCTTCCGTTTTCCCGGTTCCGGGAAAAATGGGGAAGGGGATTCTCATTGCGCCCACTGTCCATGGAAATTTATATGTCGGCCCCACCGCCAACGACGTGGAGGATAAGGAATCAACCAATACCACGCAGGATATCCTGCAGGTTCTGACGGAAAAGGCAAAGGCCAATCATCTGTCAAAACGGGTGATTCCCATGAATAAGGTGATTACCTCTTTCGCGGGCCTGCGTGCGCATCAGGACAAACATGATTTTATTGTGCAGGAGGTTCCGGACGCCGAGTACTTCTTCGACGCCGCGGGAATCGAATCCCCCGGACTGACCAGTTCGCCCGCGATCGGGGTGATGATGGCGAAGATGGTTTCGGAAAAACTGAAGCTGAAAGAAAAAACTGGTTTTGTTTCTGCCAGAAAAGGGGTTTTAAAGCCCGAAAAACTCACGGATGAGGAAAGAAACGAACTGATTAAGAAAAATCCGGCGTACGGCAATATCATCTGCCGTTGTGAAATGATTACCGAAGGGGAAATTGTGGACGCGATTCACCGGCCTTTGGGGGCAAAATCCATGGACAGTATCAAAAGAAGAACCCGCGCGGGCATGGGCAGGTGTCAGGCCGGCTTCTGCACGCCCAGAACGATGGAGATCCTTTCCAGGGAACTGCGGATCGATATGACCGAAATCACCAAAAAGGGCGGCGGTTCCCGGCTCGTTGTCGGCAAAACCAAAGAACTGTAAAAGGTTTACATGGAAGAAAGGCATGATGAATGATGAAGTCATATGAAATTGTTATTATCGGCGGGGGACCCGCCGGGCTTGCAGCGGCTTTGGCGGCGAAGGAATCGGGCGTCGGCAGCATCCTGATTCTCGAAAGGGACAGGGAACTCGGCGGGATTCTGAACCAGTGCATCCACAACGGCTTCGGACTGCATACCTTCAAGGAGGAGCTGACCGGGCCGGAATATGCCTATCGGTTTATTGAGAAGGTTCTTGAACAGAAGATAGAGTATAAGCTGAATACCATGGTCATGGATATTACGCAGTCCAAAATCGTCACCTATATGAACAGGACGGAGGGCATGGTACATATTCAGGCAAAAGCGATCATATTGGCGATGGGCTGCCGGGAAAGGCCCAGAGGGGCGCTGAACATCCCCGGCTTCCGGCCGGCCGGCATTTTCTCCGCGGGCACCGCCCAGCGGCTTGTCAATATGGAGGGCTATATGCCCGGCCGGGAGGTCGTTATTTTGGGTTCGGGGGACATCGGCCTGATTATGGCGCGCAGAATGACGCTGGAGGGTGCCCATGTCAAGGTGGTCGCCGAAATTATGCCGTATTCGGGCGGACTCAAGCGGAACATCGTGCAGTGCCTCGACGATTTCGGGATCCCTCTCCGGTTAAGCCATACCATTGTGGATATCCGGGGGGTTGAACGTGTGGAAGGGGTCACCATCGCGCAGGTGGATGAGCACATGAAGCCTGTTCCGGGAACCGAGGAGGATTACGACTGTGATACCATCCTGCTTTCCGTGGGCCTGATTCCGGAAAACGAGCTGTCGAACAAGATAAACGTTCAGATGAACGCCGTCACCAGCGGGCCGGTCGTCAACGAAAGCCTTGAAACCAATGTCGAGGGGGTATTCGCCTGCGGGAACGTCCTTCATGTGCACGATCTGGTGGATTATGTTTCCGAAGAAGCCGCTCTGGCGGGAAAGAACGCCGCAAAATACGTGCTCGGAAAATTCGGCGGTCAGGAAAATTCCGCACATACCATTACGCTGGAAGCGGTTGACGGGGTCCGCTACACCGTGCCGAAAACCGTGAATATCGGCCGGATGGAGGACACGGTCAAGGTGCGTTTCCGTGTCGGGAACGTCTTTAAGGACAGCTATGTCAGCGTTTACTATGACGATGAGCGGGTGCTGCACCGCAAAAAAATCATTATGGCCCCCGGGGAAATGGAGGATATCACCCTCGACAGGAAAAAGCTGCTGGGATATCCCGATTTGAAGAAAATTACCGTTAAGATCGAAAAGGAGTAAGGAGCATCATGGAGAAGAGAGAACTGATCTGTATCGGCTGCCCGCTCGGCTGCATGATTACCGTAGATATGCAGGACGGTAAAGTGGTGAAGGTGACCGGGAATACCTGCCCGCGCGGAGAAAAGTACGCTGTAAAAGAAGTTACATGTCCCACAAGGATCGTAACCTCTTCGGTAAGGGTCTCCGGCGGGGATATTCATGTGTTGTCCGTGAAAACAAGGGAAGCGGTTCCCAAAGAAAAAATATTTGACTGTGCAAATGCTCTGAAAACCGTCAAGGTGGCCGCTCCGGTCAGAATCGGAGACATCATCTTAAAGGACGCAGCGGGAACGGGGATTCCTTTTGTGGCCACCAAAAATGTGAAATCCCGAAGCTCCCTCTGAGAAAATTTGGTTATCTCCCGTTTTTTCACTGCGCGCAGGGGCGCGCACCGTGTGATTTTTCCTCAGCCTTATTACAGATCTTTTATTGGACACAGCGATCGTTGTACAAAGAAATATGCAACGTTCCACTCGGGGAATAAACCTGACGGCAGGTTTTATATGGGTTGGAATCGGTTACAGCGGAGCTTTTCGGTTGGGTCAGGACTAAAAGCTGTGTAAATTTTTAAGGCGAAGCATCAAATGCCGCGGTCATTGTGACTGCGGGAAAAGTATTGAAAAGGCTTATAAAGGGAGGAAAAACAATGGCAAAGTATTTGATTGGTCTGGACAGCGGGACAACGGGACTCAGGAGCAAAATTTATGATTTGAGCGGGAACGTAATTGCGCAGGGATATCGCGAGTATGACTGCGTTTACTACAAGCCCGGATGGATCGACCAGGACATCAACATGATGGTCGAGGCGATGTACGACTCGTTGGCGGAGGTTGTGGCAAAGGGGAAAAAGGCCGGTGTGGATCCCAGTGAAATCGCGTCCATCGGCTTATCCACCCAGCGTATCCTGCATATGTACGTCGATCAGGACGGCAATGTCATGCGCAACGGCATGGGGATTTCCTGGCAGGATTCCCGCTGCGAGGCCGAAGCGAAATGGATGAGTGAATTCGGCGACGAATACACTCAGATCACGGGCCTTCCCGTGGGTACCGCCTGGGGAAGCGGCAAAGTAAAATGGGTTTTGAATAATGAGCGGGAGACCTATGAGAGGGCCTCCAAAATTCTGACCACGCAGGAATATTTCCTGTATAAGCTCGGCGCGAAGGACGGCTGGTTCCAGGATTGGTCGAACGCCTCTTATTTCGGACTGCTCGATGTGCAGACCATGGAATTCAGCGATCCGCTCCTGAAACGGTTTGGCATCAGCAAGGATAAGCTGCCCAGCCTGGTCGGTTCCGGCTGGCAGGTGGGAACGATCGACAAATACGCGAGCGAGCGCACCGGGCTGCCGGTCGGCATGCCGGTCTGTACCGGCGGCGGCGACCAGCAGTGTGCCGGAATCGGCGCGGGCGTTATACGCGAGGGCCTGTGCGAGGTGACCTTCGGAACCTCCGGAGTCAGTCTGGCCGCTCTCGACACACCTAAACACGATCCCAATAAGAAGGTTTCCCTTTCGGCCGCCGCTTTCCCGGAAAAGGCGTGGGAGTCCGAAGGACTGCAGATGGCGGCCGCCAGCAGCTACCGTTGGTTCCGCGACACCGTCGGGCAGGTATGCAAGATGATCGAACCGATTACGCAGACCAGCCCTTACCAGATTCTCGACAGGCATGCGGAAAAGGCGCCTGTCGGCAGCAACGGCGTCATCTTCCAGCCGTATCTGGCCGGGTCCAACTGCCCGAACTACGACGGCACGGCCCGCGGCGCTTTCCTCGGGCTCAGCTTCAAGAGCGATTTTGCATCTCTGGCGCGCTCGGTGCTGGAAGGCGTAACTCTGGAAGCCAGAAGTGTTCTGGAAGCGTTCTATTCCTTTATTGATATCGACGAAATCATCCTGAGCGGCGGCGCGACCAATTCCAAGCTGTGGTGCCAGATTCAGGCGGACGTTTACAACCGTCCCGCAACGATGCTCAGGGAAGGCGAATGCACGGTCATGGGTGCGGCCATTTTGGGCGGCGTAGGCGCCGGCGTGTTCAAGAGCGTGCAGGAAGGCGTGGACACGATGGTCAAGAAGGTAAGCACCTACGAGCCGAATCCGAAGACGGTACCGCAGTATAACGAACTGTACGATTTATTCAAGACCGCCTACAGCTCGCTTGCGCAGGGAGATTTCTATAAAAAACTGAACAATTTTACTGAAAATCATTAACAGCATTCCCGGTTGCGAAAGCCTGAGAAGGGCTTTCGCAGCCCCGCAAAAAGGAAGGAGTTCATCATGTTAAACCGGTTAATGCCTCCCGTATTCAAGTACGACGTTGGCAATATGAAGGATTTGAATGAACGGATTAAACGCTGGTCGGATTACGATCAGATTCCCAAAATAGAACTGGAGGACGTGATCGTCGGCAGGGACGCCATCGAGCGGCTTCCCGAGGCGCTGCAGTCCCTGAATGTCCGGGCCGGGCGCAGGGTGCTCGCGGTCATGGACGAGACGGTCATTCTCCGCAAAGGCGAAAAGCTGAAGGAGCAGGTGCAGGCGCTGCTGACCCGGGCGGGTTACGCCGTGGAAAAGCTCGTCCTCAAGGGAGACGAGTACGGGGTCGTTCACGCGGACGCAAAGCAGGTGGAAACGGTTCAGTCCCGTCTGGACAAAACCTGCGCGGTCATTTCCGTCGGATCAGGAACCGTTACGGATATTGCAAAGCACGCATGCTTCCTCTATCAGAATGAAAACGATTGCGAACGCATCCCGCTGATTTCCTTTATGACGGCCAATACGGTACCTGCCTACACGTCCCGTTCCTCCATTATTTCCAAGGACGGCGTCAAGCGGACATGGCCTTCCCGTACGCCGAATATTGTCCTGATGGACGTGCAGACCCTGATGGACTGCCCGCTGCACTATACGGTGGGGGGAGTAGGCGACCTTTTCCCGGTGTTCGACGCTTTCGCGGACTGGTATCTGGCCGACTGCATGGGCACCGCAACGGTATTAGACGCCTGCTGGCGCATTGTGGACGACATCAAGGACCTTTTGATCCCGTATATGGAAGAAGTAGCCAACCGGACTTCCGCCGGAATGGAAGTGCTGGGGAAATGCCTGCTGGTGACCGGGCTCACCATGACGTTTGCGCAGGACTCCGTGCCGGTTTCCGGCTATGAGCATGTCATCAGCCATCTGCTGGACATGACTGCGGATTACGACAAAAGAAAGACGGGGGTGCACGGTCAGCAGGTGGGTGAATCGGTGCTCCTTGCTCTGATCAATATGGAAAAGCTCGTCGCCCGCCTTGACAAGGAGCTGGCGGACGGCGGAATCGATATCGGCAATTGCTATCCTTCGGAGGAAGAAATGCAGAAAAAGGTTCTGGATACGTTCCGGCCGATCGACCTCACGGGGAAAATGGGCCGCGAATGCTGGAACGATTACAGCCAGAAGCTGAAAAAATGGAACGATAACCGTCCGAAGTTCGAAGCGTTCCTGAAGGAGTGGCCCGAACACCGCGCCGTCCTCAAAGAACTTCTTCCGCACACGGCGCTTGCCTGCGCGCGGGCGCTGAACAAAGCGAAGCATCCTCTGCTGTTCGGCGAGCTGGACGCCCCTGTCACGGAAGAGCGCTTCCGCTGGGCCATGCGCTTCGCCAATCTGATGCGCAAGCGGTTTACTTCCGCCGATTTGACCTATTTCCTGGGGTGGTATGATATGGATTGGGAAAATGACATTATCAGCCGATATTATGAAATAGTGAGAACCGTGCGCGCTGAGAATTCATCAGCGGCCCGCTAATAAAATCAGACTTCTTGACGCGGGGGAAAGAGGGAGTCTTTGGAGGTTAACCATGAGCGACAATTGTATTAAGGTAAACGCGGACCCCGACCGTCTTTTGGACAGAATCAAATGTTTTGCGCTGGATATGGATGGGACGATCTATCTGGGGGAGCAGTGGATAGACGGGGCAAGGGACTTTTTAAAACGGGTGGAGGAGACCGGGAGAAAATATGTTTTCATGACCAACAACTCTTCCAAAAGCGCGGATGTATACTATGACAAGCTGGAGCGGATGGGGCTGAAGATCCGTCCCGAGCAGCTGATTACCTCCGGTCACGCGACCGTCGATTACCTGAAAAAGAATTTTCCTGGCAAAAAAGTTTTCCTGCTGGGGAACCCCATGCTGACCGCGGAATTTGAAAAAATGGGAATCCCGCTGGACGACGAGCATCCGGACCTTGTCATCACCGCATTCGACACCTCTCTGGATTATAAGAAAATGTGCAAGGTCTGCGATTTCATCAGGGAGGGACTTCCGTACATAGCGACGCATCCGGACTTTAATTGCCCGACGGAAACCGGGTTTATTCCGGACGCCGGCTCCATCCACGCTTTTATAGAAGCGTCCACCAAACGCCGACCCGACAAGGTGATCGGAAAACCGAACCGTGAGATTGTGGCGTATACGCTGAAAATGACCCACTGTACGGAAGAAGAGACCGCCATGGTGGGTGACCGCCTGTATACGGACATCGCGGCCGGGGTCAACAACGGGCTCACGGGAATCTTTGTCCTCAGCGGCGAGGCACAGCTGAAGGACCTTCCGGATTCGGATGTCAAGCCTCATCTGATTTTTGATTCCGTTAAGCAAATCATTCCCTATCTGTAAAATCGGTCCTTGTCATACATTACTGAAAAAGGGGGACGGAGGAATGTCCATCAGACTGATTGCACTGGACGTGGACGGTACCCTGACCGATGAAGAGGGCAGAATCAGCGCGGAAAATGCTTCCGCGGTCAAAGCGGCCATGGAATCCGGAATTCAGGTGATCCTGGCTACGGGCAGGCCGCTCCAGGGAGTGGAGTCCATCTGCCGGGAGCTGGGAATGAACGGGCCGCTGATTCTGGGAAACGGGGCTCTGGTCCTGTCGGGGGACGAAGTGTGGTATCAGGATTTTCTGGACCCGGAGGATTTGCGCGCCGTTTACGAACAAGGGATAACGGTCGGCGGCATCTCCATGCTGGCCTTCCAGCCCGAGGTCATCCCCTACTGGTTCCCGCAGGACATGGACAAAAACTGGCTGTCGGATATTCTGGATTCGTTCCGGCTTTATAAGCGGTTCGACGTCCCTGCGCCGGCCGACCTGCCGCTTGAGCGGGTGAACAAGGTCATGTTTCTGGGCGATGCTCAGTCGGTCGCACAGGCGCTGGCCACATGGCCGGAGAAGATCGGGCATCTTGCAACGGGGCGCTCCTACCCCTATCTGGGAGAGGTCAATACGCCGACGGCCAACAAGGGCAAAGCGCTTTCCATTGTGTGCGGGCGGCTGGGGCTTTCTCCGGGGGAGGTCATGGCGGTCGGGGACGGTGAAACGGATTTGCCCATGCTTGATTTTGCAGGGACGGCGGTGTTTGTTCGCCGGGGCTCCGCAATTCCGAAGCTGCCCGGCGGCGCGCTTGTGGTTCCGACGGAAGAGCGCGACTGCGGCGTCGCCTGGGCGCTGACGCACTGTATGTAATTTTGGGCTTTCTCAGGCAGTCGTAAATTTTGCACCCTTCATCCTGATTTTTCATCTTTTTACAGAATTTACGCACTGTCCTTTATTTTTAGCAGGCTGCCGGTTCGCTCGTAAGAGCGAACCGGCAGCCTGCTTTTTACGAAAGTGCCCGCGAAAAAATATCTACGGAGAGGAAAAATATATCGAACCAGATATATTCCAAATTCATAGAATGATAGTGAATATATTGAAAGCCTGAAAGAAAACAGGCCCGTATTTTTGCGGATCAGAGCCCGTCTCAGGACGAAAGCTGTACGCAAATCCCGTTTTTAGTCATTTTCAGTAATCCACAGGGAGTGATGCAGATATGGGTCGTAAAAGAACTCTCAGCCTGTGTGTAATTGTGCAAGAGGAAGAAAGCGCTGTAGAAGAATGTCTTGAGAGCGTGGGGGATGCCGCTGACGAGATTATTCTTGTCGATATCGGTTCAGCCGGGAAAATTGCGGAAACCGCAGAAAAATTCGGAGCAAAGGTTTATTCCTTTCCGTGGAACGGCAGTATCAGCGACGTCAGAAATTATTCCATCGGCAAGGCGGGAGGAAAATGGGTCCTGCTGATGGACGACTGCGAGGTGTTTGAAAAGAGCGGCCGCGAAGCCCTTGTGGACTACGTTCAGCACTCCAGAAACCATGGATGCCATTTTACCGTCCTCAGTCCTGCGGAAAATCCCGAAGGCGGACCGTGCTATACAATGCCCAATACCCTGCGCCTGCTGCGCAACGACGGACTTTACTGTTTTCGGGGGAAGGTGCGGGAGCAGCTTTGCAGAAAGGACGGCAAAAAGGTCGCGAAGGGATTGTTTGAGCGAAGGGATTTCAGAATTTACCGCTTCAGCCGCTTTGAGGAAGCCGCGAAGGAACGCCAAAAGAGAAAAGAGAATTGCGCAGCCCTTCTGAAAGAGCTCGAAGAAGAGCCGGAAAATCCATTCCTTCAGTTCCATCTGGGCAATGAGTATCTGTCGGATTCCGATTATAAGAACGCGGCCTGCTTTTATGACAGGGCATACGCCAATATGGATGAGACGCAGCCTTACGCGCCCCATCTGGTTTACCGGCGCGCAATCGCGTATGATCACTTGAAGCAGTATGAGCGCTCCCTGAAAGCGATTGAAGAGGCGCTCGCCGTTTATCCTCAGTGTACGGATCTGGAACTGCTCCGGGGTGCGGTTTATTCGGAGTGGGGAAGATATACGCTGGCAATTGACAGCTTTCAGCGATGTATGCGGATGGGCGATCCTCCGCCCGAACTGAGGCTGGCCGGGGACGGTCCGGCCGGGCCGCTTTTGCTTCTTGCGGATCTGTACGTCCGGCTCTGCGATTACGAAAGAGCTTTCCAATGCTACAAGCAGGCGGTCGTGCAGGAACCCTTCCACTACCAGACCCTTTATTCCGTCGGGCATGTCCTCAACCAGATGTATGAGGATAAACGGACAGCCGTCGCGAAGCTGACGGCGTTCTTTTCCAATCTGGAGGACCCGCCCAACCTCATCGTGCTCACGGATATTCTGATCGAGGAAAAGCTTTACGCTTACGGCGTGGTTTACTGGGATATTCTGGCGAAGCAGCCCGAATACGAACCGGACAAAACTTTTCTGCGGGCGAAGCTGTATTTTTATACGCGGGAGTATGAAAAGGCATGGAAACTGTTTGAACCGCTGGCGGCCGCGCGCCCCGCGGGCGCCGTTTTGCGGCAGGCCGGCAGGGAGAGCGCGGAGTACCTGTATCTTTTATCCCTGATTCTGGACAACGGAAAGACGGGGGAGTGTATCCGTCTGGCAAAAGGCGGCTGCGGCGAAACAACCGTCCGTACCTTCCGGCAGATCTGGAACGTATACCGGGGGAACGGCGAGCTTGCTTTCCGAAAGGATGAAAACTGGAAGAGAGTTTTAAATGCAGTGACGGTCCTTTTTGACAGATTGATCCGCGCGAGGGAGTTTGATCTGTTTCAGAAGCTGCTGTATGTTTTAAACGACATAAACAGTCCCGCGGCGTTGACTGCTTTGGCCGGCGTGTATTTCAGCAACGGATACGATACGCTGGCGGCTGACCAGATTGTGCGTTCTGTCAGAGAGCTGAATTATCTGGACGACGCAGGACTGAATATTCTGCTCCGCACAAGCAGAAAATAGAAATCTTCTAAGAAATGCGATAGCCGGGCGCGGATGCGGCCGGCTATCGTGCTTTTTTAGCTTTAACAGCAAAAAAAGAACCGAAGAAGCAAATTTTTTGCCCGTTCGGTTCGTAATGATTTCGTTTTAATTACTGTTTGCGCTGAAAGGACTCACAGTCCGTGCACTCTTCCATTGTCGGGTTAGCCTCGTGGGTACCGACCTGGATGCAGTCCAAACTGCAGTAGTCCTGGCTCTGGCAGTGATATTCACACTGGTCAACAGAACATTTTATACTTTCATTGGCTTTTTTTCCATTGTTCATCATTTTAAAAGACCTCCTTTCCAACAGCTATTTTGTCCATGAAAATGCAAAATATCATTGGAAAGAGTTTGAACTTTGCAAAACAAAAAATTAAAAAGGATGAATATGGAAATGCTGATGACCGCTTCCCGGGTGCCTGTGGTAGTATTCGTCGATCAGATTTGCTTTTTTCAGAAGCTCTGTGTCCTCCAGCAGCTCCTGAGCCGGTTTGTCGGCGGCAATGGTGTGGTTTTCGTCAAACAGGACCGCTCTGTCCGCAATCTCCTGCACCATCTCCAGGTCATGTGTGGAGGAGATCAGCGTTTTTCCGGACTCGTGCAGCTGAATCAGGAAAGAGGCGAACCACCGCTGTGTCCGCGGGTCAAGCCCGTTCAGCGGCTCGTCGAAAACAAGGACCTCGGGGTTCAGCGCCAGCACGCAGGCAATGGCCACTTTTTTCTTTTCGCCGCCGCTCAGATGATACGGCTGACGGTGGCGGAAATCCCGGATGTTCAGGAGTGCGAGGCAATCGTCCGCCCTTTTTTCGACTTCACTTTCGTCCATACCCATCTGGCGCGGGCCGAAGGCAATTTCGTCGTACACGTCGGAGCAGAACAGCTGTGTGTCCGAATTCTGAAACACGAAGCCGATCCGCTGATGAAAGCGCTTGGAAAACGCGGGGTCCTGCATTTTTTTCCGTGTAATGCTCTCCCCCGCGAAACGGTATTCTCCGCCGTCGGGGAAGAGAATGCCGTTCAGAAGCTTTAAAAGGGTGGATTTCCCGCTTCCGTTCACGCCCATCAGCGCGACGGACTCGCCCTTTTCGATGCGCAGGCCGATATGCTTCAGCGCGGGAATTCCCTCGTAGGAATATGATACGTCGTTTAATTCAATCATTGATTTCTTCATCCTAAACAAACAAAAATGACGATGAACGCGGCATGGACCATGACATACAGAAAATCCGCCGCCGTAAAACGGAAACGCCGCCGGACGCGGTAGCTGCCGGTAAAGCCCCTGCATTCCATCGCGGAGTACATGTCCTCCGCCATTTCCTTCGAGCGGAGGAACAGGGTCCCGGCGATCCCCGAAAGGGAGGAGTATTTTCCCGTGTTTTTTCCCACCGATCTCAGCTTCAGCGAATAAAACAGGTCCAGCGACAACTCGCCCAGCAGGACGATGTACTTAATGGTAATATCCAGAACAAAAATGAAAATATCCGGAATAAAGAAGCTTTTCAGCGCGCCGGTGACACAGTGCCAGCCCGTGGTGTGGGAAAGAATGCCGACCGCCGTGACGGTCGCGAGCGTTTTCAGGGGGATCATCACCAGGCTGTACCGGTTCCCCATAAAAAACGACGGAAGGAGGATCAGAAACGAAAAGAAGGAAATGACCAGTCCCGTTTTTAAAATGCGGAGAATCCTTTCGGCGGGCATCAGACTTAAAGCCGCCAGCAGATACGCCCCGACGGCGGCGAGAAACCAGATATTTCTGGAAAGGGAAAGCAGCACGATCAGCAGAAACGTACCGGCAACCTTCCAGAGCGCGTGTACGCCGTGTTTTCCGCCGACATAGCCGCTTTGCGCCCGGATGCGCGACAGGATGCGCAGCAGGGAAAAGATACTTTTATCGATAAAGGTGTCCCTGTCGGGAAGCGGTTGGTAATTTTCATCCTTCAGCAGCCATTCGGGCATATCTTACGGTTTCCTTCCAAATTTATTCGTGAACGCCGTGATTGTTCTTTTTGAGGGAAGATACGATTTTAAATACGATCAGCAAAACGGCGACGCCGGCGACTGCCGAAAGGATATATCCCGCGACTTCGGGGATACCGCCGACCGAATAGTCGGGCATCATCGCTTCAAAGCTGAAGCCGTTTTGCATTCCCTGAGGGATAAAGCCGAGCGCCCTGCCGTTGGAAACGACCTCCCCGATTTCGTCGGCACCCCATTCGCCCCAGGCGGTTCCGGTGGCGAGCAGGCCGAGCGGCGTCAGCAGAATCAAAGCGGCAAGCAGCCCGTATACGGCTTTGCTTTTTTCTTTTGCCCCTTCGTATATCGTGCCCGGGGAAACCCTTTTAATGAATGCGAAAATGGCGGCGGTGAAGGCCGCTTCCACAACGCCGGCAACCAGAAGGTGGGGAATCAGCATGGCCGGGATGGCGACGGACAGAGGATAAGGGCTGTAAAGCGCCTGACCGGCGGCGTCACGGAACAGAAGCGCCTGAATGCCGAACTCAATCGCGGCGCACAGCGCGGCGGTGTTGATGCCTATGTACGAACCGATGACAATTCCGAGATATTCGCCTTTTTCGGAACGCACTCTGTCCCTGATGAACTTATAAATGAAATACCCTACAAACGGTAACACGAACGCCATGTTGAAGCAGTTTGCGCCGAAGGAAAGGATTCCGCCGTCGCCGAAAAACAGGGCCTGTATCAGCAGCGCCACCGAAACGGAAATACAGGCCGAAAACGGCCCCAGAAGGATCGCCAGAAGGGTCCCGCCCACCGCGTGGCCGGTTGTGCCGCCCGGAAGCGGGACATTGAACATCATCATTAAAAAGGAAAAGGAAGCGCCGATCCCCAGCAGGGGCATTTTGGCCCTGGTGATTTCCTTTTTCACCTTTTTTACGGAAACCGCCCAGACCGGAACGACGGCCGCGCCCAAAGCGGCGCAGGTGGCGGGGCTCAGATAATTGTCGGGAATATGCATGTTGCAACCTCTCCAATCACAAAAAATAACCCAAAAAGAACTACTTCAGTAGCTGCTTTTTGGGTTCATCAAATTCAAAAGAAATGTTTGATTGCGGCCTTCATGGCTTATATTGACATCATTTTACCACAGCACAGAACTTTTGTCAATTAAGGAACGGCGCGGTATTCCTGAAAACGGATGGAAAATATTTCAAAATTCCTCATATTATTATTGACATTACGACGATCAGGAGTCATAATTTAATCGGAATAGATCG
Source organism: Caproiciproducens lactatisolvens (assembly GCF_052443335.1). Lineage (NCBI taxonomy): Bacteria > Bacillati > Bacillota > Clostridia > Eubacteriales > Acutalibacteraceae > Caproiciproducens > Caproiciproducens lactatisolvens. The sequence goes on from NZ_CP195750.1 coordinate 773,424, forward strand.
TTGACGTATTGCGTTTTGAAAATTCAGTCTGTATTCCTGTGTGCAGATCAGACCGGGCCGGTTGCTGTAACCGGCCCGGTCTGATCACCTTACGGGCCGGATCGCTGTTCCCGGAAATTTTGAAGAGAACCTCTCCGCCGCCTGCGGAGAGGTTGAAAATATGATAAAGTATGGAGGGTTCAAAATGAAAGTCATGCTGATCAACGGAAGTCCTCATGAAAAAGGCTGCACGTATACGGCCTTGTGCGAGGTTGCCGGAGAGCTTGAAAAAGTCGGAGTGGAAACCGAGATTTTTCAGGTCGGCCAGCAGCCGATCCGCGGCTGTATCGGCTGCGGCTTCTGCAAGAAGAACAAGGGCAACAAATGCGTGTTCGGCAACGACCCCGTGAACCACGCGCTGGAAAAGGCCAAAGAAACGGACGGCTTTATTTTCGGCTCTCCCGTCCACTACGCGGCGGCGTCCGGAATGCTGACGTCTTTTCTGGATCGGTTTTTCTATGCGGGAACCGCCCTGAAGTACAAGCCGGGTGCGTCCGTTGTAAGCTGCCGACGCGGCGGGGCAGCCGCCGCGTTTGACCAGTTGAACAAATACTTTACCATTTCGAGCATGCCGGTTGTTTCCTCTCAGTACTGGAACATGGTGCACGGGAATACGCCCGAGGAAGTGCGTCAGGAGCTGGAGGGGATGCAGACCATGAGGACTCTGGGCAGAAACATGGCCTGGCTTTTAAAGTCCATTGAGGCCGGAAAACAGGCGGGCATTTCCATTCCGGAGGCGGAAGAGCCGCAGGTCACGAATTTTATCCGGTAAAAGCCTGCCGGGGCAAAACCGACATAAAAAAACTGTCCGTTCCCTTTCGGAGCGGGCAGTTTTTTTATGAAGATTATTTTCCAGCCAGAAGGAAATACAGGACAACCACCACTCCCAGAACAATCCGATAATAACCGAACGCCTTGAAATCGTGCTTTTTGATATACCCCATCAGGAACTTGATGGCAAAGACCGAGATGATGAACGCCGTGATCATTCCGGTCGCTAAAATCATCCCTTCCGCAGGGGTAAAGGCGAATCCGAATTTCAGCATCTTGATCAGGCTGGCGCCGAACATCACGGGGATCGCAAGGAAAAAGGTAAATTCCGCCGCGATGCTTCTGGAGGTCCCGATCAGCATGGCGCCGACGATGGTGGCCCCGGAACGGGAGGTTCCGGGAATCAGCGCCAGCACTTGGAAAATGCCGATGAAAAGGGCTGTTTTGTAGGTCAGCTGAGAAAAATTGCGAATAGCGGGCCGCTTGTTCCGGTTGCGGTTTTCAATCACAATAAACAGCACGCCGTAGAGAATCAGGGTGACCGCCACAGTCTGGTAATTGTAAAAGATTTTATCGATCTGGTCGTTGAACAGGATTCCGATGATGCCCGCCGGAATGCAGGCGGCGAGAACTTTTAGCCAAAGATTGACGGTTTCCCGCTTCTGACCGGCCGTCTTTTTGGGAGAGAAGGGATTCAGCTTATGGAAATACAGCACGACGACCGCCATGATGGCGCCGAGCTGAATGACCACCAGAAACATTTCCTTAAACGCGGGGCTTACGTTCAGCCTGATAAATTCATCGGCAAGGATCATATGTCCGGTGCTGCTGATGGGCAGCCATTCGGTCAGCCCTTCTATGATTCCCAGCACAAGCGCTTTCAGGATATCGATCAAGACCACTGTCATCACTCAAATCTTCGTTATTCATCCGGTGCTTACGGATTGCCTTCTATTATAAAATACTTATCTGTCAAATACAAGCAAAATAAAGCGCCGCTCCTGCTTTTACAGGGGCGGCGCGGAGGAAAAGGACACGTCAGGCGGCGCTGCGGCGGGAGATACCGTAAAGCCGGTTAAAGTTCGGCCGTCCGGCCGAATCGAGCAGATGGGCGTCTTCGTCCGCGTCTTCGCTCCGGTTCTGGTTGAGCGCGCGGATGATCTGGTCCGCGTTGCGGATGCCGATGCCGTGCCCGTAATATTTGCCGTCGCCCAGGTCGATGACATTTTCGCCCTGCCACTGCGGGACCAGCGGGTCGACGTCGGGATTCGCGAAATACCGCCGGTCCCCCGGCAGGTAGACGTCTCTTTTGCTGATATAGCCGACTTCGCGGAGAAGCGGGTCGATATGGTGCCAGTTCATCAGTTCGATTTTCGGGAAGGTCTTGTCGAACAGGGCTTCCCCGTAGACGGACAGAAGCGCCTTATAATAGACGATCATCATGGCGGTGGCGCATTCCGTGCCGTATTTGGAGCCGTTTTCATAGATATCCATGATCGCTTTGGACGGCTTTACGCCGTCTTTCAGCAGGAAGCCCCCCTCCTGCGTCCTTTTCCAGTAATCCGGGTTGCACCGGGTTTCACGGAAAATTTCGAACCCCAGCCCGCTCCGGTAAAGCTGCAGGGAGGCTGCTATGATTTCTTTGCGCAGCGTCAGCTCGAATTTCAGCTGATCGACGGAGTCGTAGACGCTTTTCGCGCTGCTGGAAGCGAGCATATCGAGGATGGTCCTCTCTATGCTGCCGGAGGCGTATTCCCCTATGCTGTCGGGCTGAACCGTATTTCCTGCTATCACAATCATGCCAGTTCCCTCCGGCCATATTTGGCGATGTCGACCTGTTTGCTGACAGGATACTGCATCCATTCGTTCCACGAGGACTCGTTTTTGGTATGAAGATTGTGGGAAAATGTCGCGAGGGCCGCCCTTTCTTCTTCCTCAACTTCGTGGAAATGCTCCAGATTGGCGATTTCCTCGTCGGTCAGGGGGGTGAGAGGCTTGTTGTTGCGCGGAGAAACATCCTTGCAAAGGTACTTTGCTTCCAGATTGACCCCGCAGACGGAGGGGGCGTTGGTCAGCTGGAGGCTTTCCCCCGTGAAATAGACATAGGGGCTGTTTTCCTTCAGCCACGACAGGTAGGCGTCGTACTGCTTCTGTTTGTCCCTGCCTGTGTTCAGCGGCGTATCCTCCGGAATGTGCAGAAGCTGACAGGCCAGCTCGACGTCCTTTTTGTAGGAAGAACGCAGCTTCCCCGCAATGTGCGTGAGCGACTGCGGGTCGCGGGCCTGGAAGAAAGCCCAGATCAGGTCGTGGTTGTATACGCCCCTGCGGTTGCGCCGGAAAATCAGGTCTGCAATGACCGGCAGAACCGTTTTTTCATGGTGCGTTTTCACCAACACGGACGCGGTGATATCCAGAATCTGGTCGAATTCGGCGCTCAGCCCGTCTTCGCCCGCGCCGGTGTTGAACATCCAGAGCATTACGGAGTGAACGTCCTCGCTTTTTAAAGAAATTTCCCCGCCCGTACCGTCCTGCGGATTTTTTGCACTCCTGATTTTTTGACATATGTTCAGCGCAGTGCGGTTGCGTTCACTGAGCTCCTGATACAGGTTCCGCTCCCAGATCTCCGGCTGCAGGACAAACAGGGTGGCAAAGAGGAGCCTGTCGTCGTTGATGAGCCTGACGGCGTTTTGCCTGTTTCCCCTTTCCGTTCTCAGGAAGGCGTTTCTACAGAAGTTCGCTCCCCGCGTGCGTCTGATACGGTCCAGATAACCGATGGGACCGTTGTAGCCCGAATTCATCCTAATCGCGCTTCTTTCCATTATGAAATAGTCCCAGAAGGGCCTTCCTTCCATAATATTTTGAAAGAGCGTTTTTGGTTTCTGTAATTGACGGAGTAAACGGGAAAAAAGGAAGAATTCTAATACAGGACATACGCTGAACCGGAACGCGGCGAGTTGACAAATTTCGCGAAATCATATACATTAAAACCATAGTAAATTTATATGGATAAGCAAGGATGTGAGCGCTTGAATTTCATTGTTACCGCGGGCGGCACACGGGAAAGAATCGACGCGGTCCGAACCATTGCGAACGAGGCCACCGGGAAACTCGGCAGCCTGATTGCGGAAGAACTGGCCGAAAGGCTTCCGGGGAAAGAACACACCGTCTATTTTCTCTGCGGAACGGGCTCGTGCCTTCCGAAGACAGAGCATGGAAATATATGCGTCCTGCATATCGAAGGGACCGACCAGCTGCAGGATACGCTGATCGGTCTGCTGAAAGAACAGGAGATCGACGCGGTCATCCATTCCATGGCGGTGAGCGATTATAAGGTGAGCAGCGTGACGACGCCGGAGCACATTGCGCAGGCGCTGGCGGAAAAATTCCGCGGCGCTCCGCTTCCGCTTTCCGAAGCGGAGTGGGAGCAGGCGGTCGCACAGGCGGTTTTTGCCCGGCCGCTCAGCGCGGAGCACAAGATCAGCTCCGATTTGGAGCATCCGTTGCTGGTGCTGGAAAAAACACCGAAGATTATCGGCCTGATCAAAGACGCCAGCCCGAAGACCCTTCTGGTCGGTTTTAAGCTGCTCAGCGGGGTCAGCCGGGAAGTGCTGATCGATACGGCGTATGGCCAGCTGAAAAAGAACCGCTGTACTTACGTCCTTGCCAACGATATGGATTCCGTCGTACAGGGAAACCACGAGGGATTTCTGGTGGACGGGAGCGGAAGCTATACGGCGTTTTCCGGAAAGGAACAGATTGCGAAGGGCGTCGCGGACAGCGTGCTGAAAAAACTGATGGAGGATCAAGGATGAAAAATATGATACTGGGAGTGACCGGAAGCATCGCGGCGTATAAGGCCGCCGATCTGGCCCACCGCTTTTATAAACAGGGATATCAGGTAGAGGTGATCCTGACAAACGGCGCGACCAAATTTGTAACGCCGCTCACGTTCCGCAGCCTGACGCAGAACCGCGTGTACACGGATGTGTTTCAGGACGATTTTCCGCATGAGATCAAGCATATTTCCCTCGCCACGAAAGCGGACGTCGTGCTGATTGCTCCCGCCACCGCCAATATCATCGGGAAAATCGCCTCCGGCATCGGGGACGACATGCTTTCCACCACGATTCTGGCTATCAGGAACAAACCGGTGCTGATCGCTCCGGCGATGAATACGAATATGTGGGAAAATCCGATTGTGCAGGAAAATATTTCTAAATTGAAAAAATACGGCTACCAATTTATAGAACCGAAGGAAAGTTTGCTCGCGTGCGGAACCCTGGGAAAAGGCGCGCTCGCCGAGCTGGACGATATCTGCAGTGCGGTGAACGCCGCCGTAGGGCGGTAATTGCTTCTGCGTTCGCTTCCATCTTCATAAATTCTCCACAATCTGTTGATAAGATGATGCCAAAACAGATCAGAGGAGTGCATGAAATGGCAAAATCCCAAAAACCAAACCCCGGCCGAAAGGCGGACGCGAAGAAAAAGAGCAATCAAACGATTTATTTGAGCGCGGGTTTTCTGGTCCTTCTGGCCGCGGCTTTCTTTCTTGTGAAAGGGCTGACCGCCCCCAAAATGGCTGCTCCGTCCGGCGCGTCGCTGACCAGCGTTGCAGAGACGGGCGCGGACGTTTCCATAGCCAAAAGCGAGATTACCGAGACGGCGAAGTTTATTCCCTATAACGCCGGGGGTACCAATATGGAACTGATCGCCGTAAAAGCGCCGGACGGCACGATCAGGACGGCGCTGAACACCTGTCAGGTCTGCTATGACTCCGGCAGGGGGTACTATGTGCAGGAGGGCGACGAGCTGGTCTGCCAGAACTGCGGGAACCGGTTCCAGATCAGCCAGGTGGAAAAGCAGAAAAACGGCTGCAACCCCGTACCGATTCTGGAGGACAGTAAAACGGACGACGGAACAACGATCACCATTTCAAAAGATTTCCTGCAGCAGAGCAAAACCTTGTTTGAAAACTGGAAAAGATGATAAAAAGCAGTACCGCCGGCTGGCGGTACTGCTTTTTCGGTCAGGGCTGGAACCCTGCGGAGAATTTCTTCTTGATCTTCATAAAATCTTCACAGCGGGCTGGTAGGATGCAGCTACAATCATCTTCGGACGGGAGAAATGGTATGGAACGGAAGCTTGCACAGAAAACACTGAAAATAGAGGGCATGACCTGCGCGAACTGTGCCCTGAAAATTGAAAGTACACTCAGCGGGCTTTCCGGGGTGGAAAAGGTGTCCGCAAGCTACGGCAGCGGGACGGCGACCGTCGTTTACGACCCGGAAATCATTCGCCTTGAGAAAATTATTGCCGCGATTGAAGAGCTGGATTATCATGTAACAGACGATAAAAACCTTCGGAGCGCAAAAAAAGAAAGCGCCGCGAAGGAACAGGCGGGCGGGACGGCGGACAAAAAATTCGTCAGTCAGCTCATCGGTGTCGGCCTGCTTCTTTTCGCGGGCTATCTGATCGTTCAAAATACGGTCGGCCTGAATTTTATTCCCGAGGTCTCCCAGAATATGGGATACGGAATTCTGTTTGTGGTCGGACTGATTACCTCCCTGCACTGTGTGGCGATGTGCGGCGGAATCAATCTTTCGCAGTGCGTGTCCTACCGGTACGGGGAAAACGATACGGGCAAATGGTCAAAGCTGAAGCCAAGCCTGATGTACAACGCGGGCCGGGTCCTTTCCTACACGATTGTGGGCGGCATCGTCGGCGGTTTGGGCTCCGTCGTCAGCTTTTCGGGGACGGCGAAGGGGATCGTCGCGATTCTTTCCGGCATTTTTATGGTGATTATGGGCCTGAATATGCTCGACCTGTTTCCGTGGCTGCGTAAATTTGTCCCTCGGATGCCAAAATTTTTCGGCAGCAAAATTTACCGCAATCAGGGGAAGCACGGGCCGTTCTATGTGGGGCTTCTGAATGGGCTGATGCCCTGCGGCCCTCTGCAGGCGATGCAGATTTACGCGCTGGGTACGGGGAGCGTTCTGGCCGGAGCGGCCTCCATGTTCGTTTTCAGCCTCGGCACCGTGCCGCTGATGTTCAGCTTCGGTGCGCTCAGCTCTTTCCTGAGCAGTAAATTCACCCATAAAATGATGAAGGCCAGCGCCGTTCTGGTGATGCTTCTGGGCGTCGTGATGCTCAACCGGGGCTTTGCCCTGTCGGGGATCGGTTTTCCCGGCGTTTCCGCGGCGGCGGCCGGGGGCGACAATATTGCCCGAATCGAAAACAATGTGCAGACTGTATCGACAACGCTGCAGCCCGGCAGCTACAGCCCGCTTGTCGTACAGAAGGGCGTCCCGGTAAAATGGACGATCAAGGCCGAAGCGGACTCGCTGAACGGCTGCAACCGGACCATCACGATTCCGCAGTACAATATTACCAGAACGCTGGAACCGGGCGATAACGAGATCGATTTTACCCCGCAGGAGACCGGGAAAATCACCTATACCTGCTGGATGGGGATGATCCGGAGCAATATTACGGTCGTCGACGATCTCGGCAATATCACCGGGCAGGAGGTTGCACAGGAGTCCGACCTTTCCGCGGGCGGCGCGGCTGCGGCGGGCGGGTGCTGCGGCAACACCCCGGCGAGATTCGCGGACGGCGGGGTCCCCACGGACAGCATCGGCGTTGCAAAAATCAGCGGCAAGGAGCAGGAAGTAACGGTTAAGGTGGACGATCAGGGCTACACGCCCGCGGTGGTCGTTCTTCAAAAGGGGATTCCGGCGAAGATCAAATTTGATACCGGCAGCCTGAATTCCTGTAACAGCATCATGGTTTTTCCGGAATACGGCGGTCAGCTGAATCTGAGCACGGATAAGGAAACGCCGCCGATCACGCCCGAGGAGGATTTTACTTTCCAGTGCGGAATGGGAATGCTCCATGGCTACGTAAAGGTGGTCGACGACCTCGGCAAGGCGGACCTGAATGCGATCAAAGCCGAGGTGCAGAACTATGTTCCCGCGGGCGGCGGCTCCGGCTGCTGCGGATAATTTTGTGAAAGAGGAAATTTGAATGCTGAAAATTTTTAGACGAATGAAAGCTTCCGTCAAACGATCTTTGGACCGCATGGCAAAGGAAAACCAGAAGCAGTTCGGCGGCGGGGTGCCCGACTGCTGTAAAATGAACCGTCAGACCAACGACCGGCCACGAAAATAATACGCCGCTTTCAGAATCGGCAGGAAAATATGGTATAATAATCAAAACGGCAGGCTCCTTTTGAGAAAGGGGCTTTTGTCATTGGAGGCGGAAACGGATTGAACCGGAACAGAAAGCGGATTTTGGTTGTGGACGACGAGCCGAAAATTGTGGAGGTCGTGACGTCCTATCTTGAAAAAAGCGGATACGCCGTGCGCGGTGTTTTCAGCGGAAAAGAAGCCCATGAAAGCTTTGAAAGGGAGAAGCCGTCCCTTGTGATTCTCGACTGGATGCTCCCGGACACTACGGGGGAGGAAATTTGCCGGACGCTGCGGCAGAAGTCCGACGTCCCCATCATCATGCTGACTGCCAAAGTGGAGGAGGAGGACATCCTGCACGGGCTGCAGATCGGCGCGGACGATTACGTGACCAAGCCGTTCAGTCCCCGCCAGCTTGTGGCGCGGGTGGAGGCGGTTCTGCGCAGGACGGAAGGCGACTCGTCCCCGCTCCTTTCTTTTCGCCGGGGAGAGCTGATCGTGGATATGGACGGTTACGACGTCATGCTGAGCGGCCGCCCGGCCGGTCTGACCCCCAATGAATTCAAAATCGTCGGCGCGCTGGCAAGGCACCCGAACAAGGTGTTTACCCGCGAAGAGCTGATCGCCATTGTCAGCGGAGACGATTTTAACGGATTTGACAGGGTCATCGATACCCATATTAAAAATATCCGCCAGAAGATCGAAACGGACACCAGAAATCCGGAGTATATTCTGACGGTTCACGGAGTCGGATACAAGTTCGGAGGCGATTGAGCTGAAATACAGTTTAAAATCCAAATTGTCGTTTTCCTATGCGGTGATGTCGCTTCTGATGGTCGCGATTATCAGCTTCTGCATCAATGTTCTGCTGCAGAACCGTTTTCAGGACTATGTCATCAACCAGCGGGAGCAGAGGAACAGCGAAATCGTCAGTATGATCGAAAAGCAGTATAACGGGCTGAACGGCGGCTGGAATACGAACGTCATTGAAAATATCGGCGTGAACGCCCTGGAACAGGGAGTCATTGTCAGACTGAAAAACGCGGAAGGGAAAACGGTGTGGGACGCCACGGTCCACAATAACGGCCTCTGCGTACAGATGCTGACCCATATGTCCGAAAATATGAACAGCCGCTATCCCGGCTTCAAGGGCGGGTATGAGCAGAAGACGTATTCCGTCAAGGCCGGCGCAAAGGAAGTCGGGCACGTCGAGCTGGGGTATTACGGCCCTTATTATTTTACGGATAACGACATCGCTTTCCTGAACAGCGTCAACACCATCCTGGTTGCGGTGGGTATTTTGTCGCTTGTCATGGCGCTGATTCTGGGGACCTTTATGGCAAAGCGGGTGAGTGGGCCGATCTCCAAATCCATCCGTGCCGCGGGGCAGATCGCAAAGGGGAATTTTCGGCAGAGAATCACGGAAAGCTCCGGAACGAGGGAAATGGCGCGCCTGACGGATACCATCAACTATCTGGCGGACTCACTGGAGAAGCAGCAGGATTTAAGGAAGCGGATGACCGCCGACGTCGCGCATGAGCTGAGGACGCCCCTTGCGAACCTGCAAAGCTCCATGGAGGCAATGCTCGACGGGATCTGGGAGCCGGATGAGGCCCGGCTGGAAAGCTGCCATGAAGAAATCATCCGGCTGAATCGCTTGGTCGGCGACCTGGAAAAGCTGGAACGGTATGAGGCGGAAAACGCATCCCTTTCGCTTTCCGAATTTGACGTATCCGATCTGATCCGGCACATTCTGCATAATTTTGAATCGGAGTTCCGCAAAAAGGGCGTCGCGCTCTCCTTTGAGGGGGAGGAGGAAATCCTTCGCGCCGACCGGGATAAAATCAGCCAGGTCGTCACCAATCTTGTTTCCAACGCGCTCAAATATACCCCGGAGGGCGGACAGGTACGGGTGCGCGTGCGCACGGCGGAGCACAGTACCGAACTGATCGTCAGCGACAGCGGGAAGGGGATTCCGCCGGAGGACCTGCCGTACATCTTTGAACGGTTTTACAGGGCGGACCGGTCGCGCAACAGGCTGACCGGCGGCCTGGGCCTTGGACTTACGATCACGAAGGCCATTGTGGAAGCCCACCGGGGAACCATGGAAGTCGTGAGCGAGGTTGACAGGGGAACTACCTTTACAGTCAGTCTGCCGAAATCCGGATAATCAGTAAATCCTGCAAAAGCATCCTTCGTAAATTTTACCGGCCGCTTACCGTCTGATACGGCCAGGAACGGATTCCTCCCATATTGCCGACGCGGGTATATCCCATTGCGGACAGCCGCCTGCAGGCGGCTGCAGCCCGCGCGCCGCTCAGGCAGTAAACCAGAATCTCCCGGCTTTTATCCGGCACAGCCTTCTTGATTCCCTGCTCAAGCTCGTTAAGAGGGATTAGCCTGCTTCCCGGAATACGGATTTCCCTGTATTCCTCGGGGGTTCTGACGTCAAGCAGAAGAAGATCGGGATTTTCCTCCAGCCTTTTTTTAGCCTCTTTCGGGGAAACGGTATCATATGTTTTTGTTCTGAGTAATGTCTTGAACATTCTTTGATCACCTTTCTTTTTTATTAATATAACCGGATTCTTTTATTTTGTCTGTGACTTGGTAACAGAATGCCGACGCGTTTTATGAAAACAACGGATTAAGGGATTGTAATCTTAAAACGTGAGTGTTATAGTGAAAATGTCGATATCATTAAAACAGCAGAAAGGTGATAAGCATGGAATTTATTGAGAGTATTATTGAGAGAGCGAAACAGACGAAAAAGACCATTGTCCTGCCGGAGAGCAACGATATGAGAACCCTGCAGGCCGCCGCGGAGGTTTTGGAAAAGGGAATCGCCAATTTGATTCTTGTGGGCGACGAAGCGAAGATAAAAGAACAGGCCGGCGGGCTGGACCTTTCAAAAGCAAAGTTTGTAAATCCTCTGACTTCCACCAGCCGCGAGGACTATATTCATACATTTTATGAGCTGAGAAAAGCAAAGGGCATCACGCCGGAAAAGGCGGAGCAAATCATGGCGGACAACGTTTTCTGGGCCGTGATGATGGTGAAAAAAGGCGATGCGGACGGAATGGTTTCCGGCGCGGCGCACTCCACGGCGGATACGATCCGTCCGGCTCTGCAGATCATTAAGACCGCTCCGGGCGTAAAGCTCGTTTCCAGCTTTTTCGTTCTTTCCGTTCCCGACTGCGAATACGGCTGCGAGGGCAACTTTGTTTTCGCGGACTGTGCGCTGAATATTAACCCCAACGCGGACGAGCTTTCCGAAATTGCGATTGCGTCGGCAAAGTCATTTAAAAATATGGTCGGAGCGGAGCCGAAGGTCGCCATGCTGTCCTTCTCCTCTTACGGAAGCGGCAAAGACGAGCTGGTAGACAAAGTGGCGGAAGCAACGAAGCTGGCAAAGGAAAAAGCACCGGAGCTTACGCTCGACGGGGAGCTGCAGGCGGACGCGGCGCTGGTGCCGAGCATCGGCCAGTCCAAGGCGAAGGGAAGCAACGTAGCCGGTCAGGCAAACGTTCTGGTTTTCCCGGACCTGAACTGCGGCAACATCGCGTATAAGCTGGTACAGAGACTGGGGAAAGCGAAAGCGTTCGGCCCGGTACTGCAGGGAATCGCAAAGCCGGTCAACGACCTGTCCAGAGGCTGCTCGGCACAGGATATTGTCGGCGTCGTCGCCATGACGGCGGTACAGGCACAGTCCTGACCGGTATTTTTCATAAAAGGAGCCTTCTTCTTTAGAAGCGGGCTCAGACCGCAGGACCAAGGCAAAGGGACTGCTGCAAGACGAAAGTTTTGCGGCGGTCCCTTTTTGTACGAACCCCCGGCTATGTGAACAGGGCAATAGGGAGCAGACAGAAAAATACCGCCGTTTTACGGGCGGTATTCTAAGAAAGAAGAGAAATATGAAAAAGATATTGAAACCCTCACCCGAGGGGCTTGTAATTGATTTTCCGGCCCTTGCGCCGACGTCGCGTCACAAACAAAGACCGGGGATTCAAATGTATTTGCGATGTTTATAGTATAGGCATATTATGTGTATTTATGGTGAAGTTGATTTGAAAATTTCGAGAAATCTTTTCAATCTTTCAAAGGTGAGGGGCTCCCTGTTTCAGAAAATCCGCCGGGAAAGGTTCCGCCGGAGGCTCAAGATCAGAAAAAACCCGGAGGGATGTATCAAAAAACATCCCTCCGGGTCCGGCTCCCCTTAGATATAGAACATGAATCCGCCTTCCTGCGTCCTCTTTTCCACGTCATCCGCAATATCGTAAAGGGAAATCCTTTTCAGCTCCGCTTCAATTGCGTTGTCGATGACGGAAAAAACGGAGTGCTGCATGGCCTGTTCCATTGCGGGGGCTTTCTTTTCCACCGACTCTTCCGTTTTCTCGAACAGGGACTGCTCCAGTGACCGCAGGATTTCGTATGCATTTATTTTCTGAGGAGGCATCGCAAGCTTGTACCCGCCCTGCGCTCCTTTGACGGCTATCACCAGCTCGGCCCTTTTTAAAAGGGAAAACACCTGCTCCAAATAAATTTTGGAAATTCCCAGCTTTTCCGATATGCTCACAATCGTAATACATTCGTTGGTGGTATAATTCTGCGCCATGGTGATCATGGCGGCCAGTCCGTACCTTCCTTTTGAAGAAATTCTCATGGGTTTCTCCTTTATAAAGATCATATTTTTTATAATACCTATTTATCATATCTTGAAAGAAGGATTTCGTCAAGAGGGGCGCGGATTTTTCGGATTATCGCAATGCCTGTTCCAGGTCACGGATCAGGTCTTCCGCGCTTTCCAGCCCGACGGAAAGACGCAGCAGGCACTCGTTGATTCCCTTTGCTTCCCGTTCTTCTTTGGGAACGTCGGCGTGCGTCTGCAGCATCGGATAGGTAATCAGCGTTTCCACCCCGCCCAGACTTTCCGCGTACTGGATCAGCCCGACGCGCTCCAAAAGCTGTTTTGCCGTCTGCTCACGGTCCACTTCAAAAGAGATCATTGCACCGAATCCGGAGGACTGCCTTTTTGAAATCGCATACCCCGGGTCTTCGGGCAGGCCGACATAGTGCACCGCTTTGATTTTTTCCTGTGCGCACAGCCACCCGGCGAGCCGCATCGCGTTTTCCTGCTGCTTTTCCATGCGCACGGCAAGCGTCTTGATGCCGCGGATCAGAAGCCAGCTGTCAAACGGGGGAAGGCACGCTCCGGTGGTCGTGCTCAGAACCTGCAGCCGGTCAAAGAGCTGCTGATCGGCGGTGATGACAAAGCCGGCAAGGGTGTCGTTGTGCCCGCAAAGATATTTTGTCCCGCTGTGGACGACGATATCTGCCCCCAGCTTCAGCGGCTGCTGGAAATACGGGGTCAGAAACGTGTTGTCCACAATGAGCAGCAGGTTCCGCTCTTTGGTGATTTTTGAAACGGCTTCAATATCGGTCACCTGCATCATCGGATTGGTGGGCGTTTCGATAAACACGGCTTTGGTTTCCGGCCTGATGCGGGACTCGATCAAAGCGGGATCGGAGGTGTTCACAAAGTCGAAGGTAAGGCCGTTCTTGATGGATATTTTGTGAAAGTAGCGGTGGGAGCCGCCGTAGAGGTCGTCGGACGCGATGATGTGGTCGCCGGGCGAAAAAAGCTCCATGAGGGTCGCGATGGCGGCCATTCCGCTGGAAAAAGCCTTGGCGCCAGCGCCGCCTTCCAGCGCCGCTACCGTTTTTTCAAGATGCTCCCTTGTGGGATTCTGCAGCCGTGAGTAGTCGTAGCCCGTGCTTTGGCCGACCATGGGGTGCGCAAAGGTGGCCGACTGAAAAATAGGCACGCTCACGGCGCCGGTATAGTCGTACCGGTCGGAGCTTCCGTGTATACAAAGTGTGGTAAAATCCATATTTCCGTCTCCTGTCTGAATCATATTAGAGAGAAATGCGTATCCTAAGCAGATAACCGGGTGCGGCTATCTGCCCGCGCATTCGCGCAATCCCTCCGTGTATGAAAAATTTCAGGTTCCGGCGGCAGCGCCCGTTTTGTCCGGGGCCGGTGATGAGAACGGGCGAACAGGCCCTTGTAAAAATTTTCATCACATTCTCCAAATCATAGTAATATTATATGTATTAAATAATAATCGAAAACAAGGGTTGTGTCAATAGCCCGCGCCGGGAAATCCCACTTGCAATCTCTCTGCCGGCCTTGACAAGCGGATTTGTTCAGGTTAAAATATTTTTATATATTAAACATATATGAAAATTTGCATATCTACAGCAATTTCATTTCGGTTTGAGAGACAAAGCACGTTTTTCCCCCGCCGAAGGCGGGGGAAAAACGTAATCTTGTTGCAGAATCAACTGGAAATGCTGTAAATCATTAAATTTGAACGGAGGTTTCCTGTAAATGTCGAAGATTTATCATAGTCTGACCGATTTGATCGGAAAAACACCTTTGCTGGAGCTGTCGAACTTTGAAAAGAAGCATGACCTGAAAGCCGCGGTTGTTGCAAAGCTGGAGTATTTCAATCCTGCGGGGAGCGTAAAGGACAGAATTGCCAAAGCCATGATCGACGACGCGGAGGAAAAGGGACTTTTAAAGCCGGATTCCGTTATTATTGAACCGACCAGCGGCAATACCGGTATTGGCCTTGCTTCCGTCGCGGCCGCCAGGGGATACCGGGTGATTCTCACCATGCCGGAAACCATGAGCATGGAGCGCCGGAACCTTTTAAAGGCTTACGGGGCGGAGCTTGTGCTGACGGATGGCAGCAAGGGCATGAGGGGAGCAATCGATAAAGCGGATGAGCTTACCAAAGAGATTCCGAACTCCTTTATTGCCGGCCAGTTTGTCAATCCCGCCAATCCGAAGATACACAGGGAGACCACCGGTCCGGAAATCTGGGAGGACACCGAGGGCAAGGTAGATTTCTTTGTCGCGGGGATCGGCACCGGCGGAACGATCACAGGCGTCGGGGAATATCTGAAATCCCAAAATCCCGGCGTCAAGGTCATTGCGGTGGAGCCGTTCGATTCTCCGGTCCTTTCCGAGGGCAAGGCCGGACCGCATAAAATTCAGGGAATCGGCGCGGGCTTTGTGCCGAAGGTACTCAATACGGCGGTGTATGACGAAATCATCAAGGTGAAAAATGAAGACGCCTTCCGGACCGGCAGGGAGCTTTCCAAAACGGAGGGCCTGCTCGCGGGTATCTCTTCCGGGGCGGCGCTGTGGGCGGCCGCCGAGCTGGCAAAGCGGCCGGAGAACGCCGGAAAAACGATCGTGGCGCTTTTGCCGGATACCGGGGAAAGGTATTTATCCACCCCGCTTTTTTCTGAATAATATCCCCACACAAAACAGCGGGCCGGGGCAATCGGTAAGATTGCCCCGGCCCGTCTGCCGTTCTTCGGCAATCCGAAGCGGCAGGCGGTTTTATTTTACCATTTCCAGGATAAATTGATTGGCGGCCTCCAGGTCGGCGTCGTTGGGATGCCCTTTGGAAATGCCCCCGACGAGCTTGAACGGCCCGTAGGTGTCAAATCCCTTGCAGGCAAAGTCCCCGGCGATGACAGCGCCCTTCTTTTTCAGCAGATCACTCAGAGCGCTGTGGCTTGCGGTATTTCCCATTCCGCTCGTAGAAAACACGAAGACCGGTTTGCCGTTCAGGCTGAGCTCCTCCACGGCCTCCATCAGCCCGCTGTAATGTTTTCCGTAGGCGATACCCGCGCCGAATCCGATCATGTCATAATCCGAAAGATTTTTATTTTTGATTCCGTCCGCTTTGCAGAGTTCTGCACCGGCAGTCTCCGCCATAGCGGAGGCGATCTTTGCCGTGTTGCCGTGATGGTAGGAGTCGTAAACAATCAGGCATTTTTTCAAAAAAGATTCCTCCTAAAATAAAATCGGACTGTGCTGTCTCTATGATAGTATGATGAAGGGAGAGATGCAATATTCCGACGATGAAAATCGATATTTTATTTTCGGGCGGTACAAAACCGATACGGACGGCTTTTGGAAGGAAGGCACAATTTTATTGGAGAATTGCAGAAAATATTGGTTATAAACTTGACAAACTTTATCCAGAATGATACACTGGTTTTAATAAATAAAAACTTCCATTTTATGGAGCGGAGGGGTTTTATCTGCTGATTACAAGGGAAACGGATTATGCGCTGCGCATTCTGCGCGCGGTGTCCCACGGGGAACAGCTTACGGCCGGGGATATCTGCCGGCGGGAACTGCTGCCGCAGCAGTTTGTATATAAAATTCTCAAAAAGCTGGAACGGGCCGGCTTGGTTCAAATCACCCGCGGTGCGGGCGGCGGTTGCCGGCTGGCGGCGGATCTGAAAAAGGTGAGCCTCTACGACCTGACGGAAGTGATGGATGCGGAAAAGCTCATCAGCGCTTGTATGCAGCCCGGGTTTCAGTGCGCGTGGCAGCAGAAATGCAGCGCTCCCTGTACGGTTCATCGGCAGCTTTCCCGGATTCAGGGCATTCTGGACGCGGAGCTGCGTGCGGTCAGTCTTCACCAGATGCTGTTTCAGGCGGATTGAAAATATTTCGGCATAGCCGGTGTTTTTTTGCGGCCAAACTGGATAAGATTTATCAAGTATATTGCTGAGCGGAGGCCGGTTTTCCCGGTCTGCCGCGTTTCCTTACGATTCTGTTTTATAAATTTCTTATGGAATTCATAAAATGAAATATAACTGGTTATTAAAGGGAGGAATCAATATGTCTTTTAAAACAACGGAAGACCACGAGGCTCTCCGTGCGAAGGTCCGGGAGTTTGCCGAGGCGGAGGTGAAGCCGCTGGCGTTCCTGCTGGACAAGGAGAATGAATTTCCCGCGGACATTGTGACAAAAATGGGGCAAATGGGGCTGATGGGAATCCCCTACCCGAAGGAGTACGGCGGCGCGGGGCTGGACATGGTCAGCTATGCCGTTGCCGTGGAGGAGCTGGCCCGGGTGGACGGCGGAACCGGCGTCATCCTCTCCGCGCACACCTCGCTCGGGTCCTGGCCGATCTTTGCCTACGGCACGGAAGAACAGAAACAGAAATACCTGATTCCGCTGGCCAAAGGCGAAAAGCTGGGCGCTTTCGGCCTGACCGAGCAGAACGCGGGCAGCGACGCGAGCGGAACGGAAACCACCGCCGTGTTGGACGGCGACCATTACGTTTTGAACGGCGGCAAGATTTTTATCACCAACGCCGACAAGGCGGATACCTATGTGGTGTTTGCCGTCACCACTCCGGACATCGGCACGCACGGAATCAGCGCGTTCATTGTGGAAAAGGGCTGGGAAGGCTTCACCTTCGGCGACCACTACGACAAAATGGGCATCCGTTCCTCCTCCACCGCGGAGCTGATTTTCAACGACGTGAAGGTCCCCTGTGAAAATCTTCTCGGAAAAGAGGGCGAGGGCTTCAAAATCGCCATGTCCACGCTGGACGGCGGCCGAATCGGGATCGCCGCGCAGGCGCTGGGCATTGCGCAGGGCGCCTACGAAAGCGCGCTGGAGTATTCCAAGGAGCGCGTCCAGTTCGGCAGGCCCATCTGTCAGCAGCAGATCATCTCCTTTAAGCTGGCGGATATGGCGACCAAGCTTCGCGCGGCCCGTTTTCTGGTCTACAGCGCCGCCGAGCTGAAGGAAAATCACGAGCCTTACGGCATGGAGTCCGCCATGGCAAAACAGTATGCTTCCGATGTCTGTCTGGAAATCGTCAACGATGCCCTTCAGATTTTCGGCGGCAACGGATACCTCAAGGGCATGGAAGTGGAGCGCGCCTACCGCGACGCCAAAATCTGCACCATTTATGAAGGCACCAACGAGATTCAGAGGGTGGTCATCGCTTCGCACATTATCGGAAAAATGCCAAAGGACGCGGTTCCGTCCGGTGCCCAGCATGGACCCGTTACCGGCGTGCGCAAGAAGATGATCCTCAAGGAGGGCGCCGCCGGAGAGCGGGTGAACGCACTGGTGGAGGCTCTGAAAGCGGACGGCTACGACTTTACCGTCGGCATCGACATCGACACTCCCATCACCCAGGCGGAGCGGGTGGTCAGCGCCGGAAAGGGCATCGGGGAAAAGGAAAATATGGCATTGGTCAGGGCCCTTGCCGTTCAGTCCGGCGCGGCGCTCGGTTCCTCCCGTCCGGTGGCGGAAACGCTGAAATATGTGCCGCTGAACCGCTATGTGGGAATGTCGGGCCAGAAATTCAACGGCAATCTGTACATAGCCTGCGGTATTTCCGGAGCGGGCCAGCATCTGAAAGGCATCAAGGACGCCACCACCATTGTTGCCATCAACAACAACCCCAACGCGCCAATTTTCAAAAACTGCGACTACGGCATTGTGGGCGACGTGCTGGAAATCCTCCCGCTGCTCACCGCCGCGCTGGACAACGGGGAGGCCAAAAAGCCCGCGCCTCCCATGAAGAAAATGAAACGGGCCGTTGTGAAGAAAGTAAAGCCCTCCTGGCACACCTATGTCTGCAACGGCTGCGGTTACGAATATGACCCCGCGGTGGGCGACCCGGAAAACGATATCCGTCCCGGCACCCTGTTCGACGCGCTCCCGGAAGAATGGATCTGCCCGGAGTGCGGTGAGGAAAAAGACCAGTTTATTGAGGTCTGACCCGGTATGGAAGCCGGAAAACAATGATTTCGTATCAAGGAGGATTGAATCATGCATTGTGTCAGAAAAGTAACGGAAAATCTTTATTGGGTCGGAGGCAACGACCGCCGGCTTGCCCTTTTTGAGAATATTCATCCGATTCCGCGCGGCGTTTCCTACAACTCGTACCTGCTTCTGGATAAGCAGGCGGTTCTGTTCGATACGGTGGACTGGTCGGCCTGCCGCCAGTTTTTGGAGAATGTGGAGTACCTTCTGGAGGGAAGGCCGCTCGATTATCTGGTTATCAACCACATGGAGCCCGACCACGGTGCGTCCATAGAGGAAATCCTGCTGCGCTACCCCAAGGCAAAAATTATCAGCACGGAAAAAGCTTTCATGCTTATGCGTCAGTTCGGTTTCCATATCGACGGCCGCATGGAGGAAGTGAAGGAGGGCGACACAAAATCCTTCGGGAAACATGTGGTGACCTTCGTGTCCGCGCCGATGGTGCACTGGCCGGAGGCAATGGTGACCTTCGACACGACCAACGGAGTGCTTTTCTCCGCGGACGCCTTTGGTTCCTTCGGCGCTCTGGACGGAAAGCTCTTTAACGACGAGGTGAATTTCGACCGCGACTGGATCGACGACGCCCGCAGATACTACACCAACATTGTCGGAAAGTACGGGCCGCACGTGCAGGCGCTTCTGAAAAAGGCGGGCGGGATCGACATCAAGATCATCTGTCCGCTGCACGGGCCGGTCTGGCGCACCGATCTGGGATATTTTCTCGATAAATACGCTCACTGGAGCAGTTACGAGCCGGAAGAACAGGGCATCATGATTGTTTACGCCACCATGTACGGAAATACCGAAAGCGCCGCGGGGGCACTCGCGACCAGGCTGGCGGAAAAAGGCATGACCAATGTCGTGATGTACGACGTGTCCAAAACCCATGTGTCCTACCTGATTTCGGAAGCCTTCCGCCTCAGTCATATTGTGCTGGCCTCCGTTACCTACAATCTGGGGATTTACCCGCCGATGCACAATTTCCTGATGGATATGAAGGCGCTCAATCTTCAGAAACGTACCGTCGCGATTGTGGAAAACGGCTCCTGGGCGTGCAAGTCCGGGACCCTGATGCGTGAATTCCTCGAAAATGAGATGAAGGATATCAACGTGCTGGATGAGAAGCTGACGCTGAATTCCGCCATGAACGAGGATAACCTGCCGGAAATGGACGCCCTTGCCGACAGCCTGATCGCGTCTATGAAGCGATAACCCAAACAGAATCCGTCCGCGTCCTTATAAAAACTGCCGGGGTCAGAACTCCGGCAGTTTTTCCGTGTCCCGGGGCGGCGGAATTCAGGCGGCACAGCCTCCCTGCGGCCTTGGCAGCGCTTTTTTCGGCTGACGGCCGGAACGATCTTCCCATCTTTTCGGGATCATATCTTCCCCTGCCCTTGCAATCATTGGATTTATGATATAAAGTTTATAGCATAATATTATTTTACAATTGTCTGCCCGTGCGCACATTTCTTTGTGGATACATGGGGAAAGAGGGTATTGTGGTGAAATTAATCCTGAAAAACCGCTTGTTTAAAATGGTGGCCTGTGATCCTTCCGGCCAACCGCTCTATCAGATCAGGAGCCGCCCTTTCAGCCCTCAAAAAGTAATCGCGGCCAATCATCACGGAATTTTGTACTACACCGACATTATCGGGTCGGAAGCTTCTTCCGCATCCGCTGACGAACCTGCTTCCCGCCGGTATATCGTCTGCCGCGGCTCCAGAGAAACGGAACCGGTGATAACAGCCGCCATAGGCTATGAAGTCTCCTCGGGCGCGAAAGATATGCGGCATTTTCCCTATAAGCTGCCGCGGGCGGAGCGCCTGAATATTCAGATAAAAGACCCCGGACAGTCCGGCGTGACAATCCGTATGGAACGGGACGGCTCCTGCCGGATTTACAACCGGCAGAATCAGACGGTGGGGACTTTGTCGGGGTACCGTCCCTTTCAGGGATATGCGCTTGAGAGCAGCTCCATAGCGGATGGCGGTCTGCTGTGCGCGCTGTTTGTCCTGACCCGCTATATGGCTAAGGAAAATGAACTGATTGTGGTCTGACGTTTCTTTTTCACTGAAATCCCTTCAGAAATTTCTCCGTTGTTATAAAAAGCTGTCGCTTTCGGGCGATGGCTTTTTTGATTGGAAAAAGTTTTTCTTCGTTCTGCGGGACACGGAAGCACGTGACTGCGCAAAAAACTGTATGGGAAACAGTAACCGAAACAATTCTTTGCACAAATCGCGCTTTTCGCCATGAATGCTTTTGGTAATAGTCAATATGAACAATATATGTTAAGATACATGCAATAAAATGTTTAAACTAATAAACTTACAAAAAGGCAGAGCCTTGGAAGGAGAAAACAATGTATCAGAAAGAGATCGTCATCAATAATAAAACGGGGCTTCATGCGCGTCCGGCGTCGGAATTGGTGGAATTTTGCAAAAATATCAAAAGCGACATCATTCTGAAAAAGGGCACCGAAGAAATCAATGCAAAAAGTATTTTAAGTATTTTGAGCGGAGGAGTGTATCAGGGAACAAAACTTGTGGTACAAGTAAATGGTACGGATGAGCAGACGGCGGGCCCGCAGGTCATTCATTTTTTACAAAATCTTTCCGACTGAGGCCGGAAGACGGGAGGCACAAATGGAACTTAAGAGCAGGCAGATTTATATTTTACGCGTCCTGCTGACGACGAAACAAGGTGTTGCACCCGAAAAATTTCTGGAAAAGCTGGGCGTAGGCAAACGCACCATGTATTACGATCTGGAAAAAATCAATGATTGGTTAAAGTACTACGGACTGGGAAAGGTAGTCATTTCCGGGCGGACCATCCTTGCGGAAGTGCCGGACGCGTCGGCTCTGGACCAGCGGCTGCGGGAAAGTACGACCTATTTCTTTTCGGTGGAAGAGCGGCGCGCAATGGAAGTGGTCCATATTTCGCTTTCCAGCACCAACATTACCATCAATTGCCTGATGGAGCTGTTTGGGGTCAGCAAAAACACCGTTCTCAGCGATATCAGGGAAGTGCGCGCCGTGCTGGAAGGATGGGGCCTGACCCTGAACAGTACCATTAAATCCGGTTATCTGATTTCTGGTGAAGAAATGACCATCCGGAAAATGCTGGGGGAACAGTTTCAAATGCTGTCCAGTCCCGGCTGCCAGACGTATATCCATCAGTTTCTGCAGAAAAACCTTGTGTGCCTCTACCACAATGAAATCGACTTCGGCGAGCTGTGCCGCTGCCTGATCAAACAGTACGAGACGGATATTCACGGCGATTATATTCTGGCAAATATCGAATTAATCAGAATGATGATTCAGGTTTCCTGGATACGCAGCCGCAAGGGGAATATCATCCAGCTGAGCAGCGACGAACAGCTTGCCCTGATGAAAAGCCTTTCCTTCCGTTCCGTGGAGTTCAGCCTCCAGAAGCTGCGCGTTCACGGAGTGGAAGTCGCCATGCAGGAAACCTATTACATAACCACTTTGTTTCTCGGTATCCAGACAACGGACTTTCTGTCCCAGGAGCAGGAGGATACCTTTATTGCGGAATTTGCGGAGGAGCTGGTGCTGAGCTTTGAGCGCATCGCCTGCCTCTCCTTTCCGAACCGCGAACGGCTGCAGAGGCAGCTCAGCCATCACATCCGCCCCATGTATTACCGCATCAAATACGGAATCCCCGATAAAAACCCGCTGGTCAAGGATATCAAGACCATGTACCCGTTTGTGTTTGACTTTACCCGCAAAGCCGTGCAGGAGGCCAAGATGGATCTTCCGGAGGGGGGGATTTCGGAGGATGAGCTGGCGTATCTGTGCGTCTATTTTGTCAGCAACCTCAGCGAAAAATATCTGGTCAAGGAAAACGCGGACAGCAAGGGCGTGCTGATTGTCGGTGCCGAAAACATGGCCGTGGCGGTCCTGCTGCGGGAACAGCTGCAGGATGTGTTCGGCCTTTCGCTGGATTACCGCGTCATCAGCCAGAGCAAGCTGCGCGAATGGATGCTGGGGGACTACGCGCTGGTGGTTTCTCTGGTGCCGCTGGGCAAAAACTTTTCCTACAGTAAAATCGTGGAAACCGGCCCCATCATTACGGAAAACACGCAGCGCCGGATCATGGAAATCCTGCGCGGGGACCGCTCCGTCGCCCGTTACGACGACATGATCTGCGAAATTATCAACCGGGTCAAGGGCAGCGTGGACGGAAAGGTGCAGGATGACAAGCTGTACCTTGACCTTTTCCGTTATTTTGAGGAAAAAGAACGCGGTAAACGGCCGCGCGCCAAGAGCGATATCTTTTATGAAAAAATTGAACAGAACCGGTTTTTGCTGCTCCCGGAAACGGCGGATCTGGAACAGACTCTCCACAGCTGCAGCAAGGTGCTGCGGCAGGGGGCGGCCGGTCAGCGTCTTGCACAGAGAATGTACAATCTGATGCAGAACAAAAAGCTGCAGACCTACCGTATTCAGGGGGACGTGGTACTGGTCCATTTTCCTTTACAGGGAGATGCAAATCCGAAAATAGACGTCTGTATCACGCTTGCCCCAAAAGGGCTGGAATGCCCCGACGGAAGAACCGCCGGGATTCTGGTCGGGCTTGCGACGAAGGACTCTTATTCCCATTGGGCGGTGCTGGAAAGCATTTACCGCTATTTCAGCGACCCCAATCATATCAACGGCATTAAACAAATCTATCAAAATGACAAGGAGCATTGCGGAAATGAAAAAATTTACCGGCCTTGCGGGAGCGGGAGGACGCGACCTGTCGCAGACCTTGGTTCTGCACAGGAAGAAGCTGACACTGGAGAAAAAGGCGGTGGAGGACTGTGAACAGGAAATAGAGCGCTTCAGAAAGGTGCGTCGTGAGTACGCCGAAGAGCTGGAAAGGCTGTACCGTACCACCCTGGCTGAGGACGGGGAAAAAACAGCCGGTATTTTTAAGGCGTACCGCACGATCGTTGAGGACGATTTTCTGTTTAAAAATCCGATTCAGACCGTATGGGAGGAACAGATAGGAATCGATTACGCGATTGAGCAGGAAAAGGAGAAAATCAGCAAAAAATTTGCCGCCATGCCCGACGCGTATATGCAGGAGCGTGCGAACGATATCCGCAACGTCTGCGATGAGATCGTCCGCCGCCTGAACGGCGTTGCCGACGGCGGGCAGGAAATGCGGAATATGCGGGAGCCCTTCATCCTGGTGGCGGAGGACCTTTCCCCGGAGGACACCATCCGGGTTGACAAGCGCTTCCTGAGGGGCTTCATTACCGAAAAGGGCGGGATCACCTCCCATGTGGTGATTCTGGCCAAAACGCTGGGGATCCCGGCTGTCGTAGGCGCGGCCGGCATTATGCGGGAGGCCCGTTCCGGCCAAAATATCTTTGTGGACGGCGACTGCGGCTACGGGATTCTGGAACCCGACGAGGCTTTTGCCTGCTCTTTCAGGAAGGACAAAGCCTGCCTTGACGAACAAAAAAAGCTTTACGCCGCCATGGCGGGGGAGCCCGCCGTCACGGCGGACGGCCATCCGGTGGCGGTGTGCATGAATTCCGGAGACGCCGAAAGCCTGAAAAATTTCCGCGCGGAGCAGTGTGATGGCGTGGGCCTTTTCCGCACCGAATTTCTTTTTATGAACCAGCACGATTATCCGGATGAAGAGCTGCAGTTCCAGACCTACAGAAGCATTGCGGAGAACGCGAAGGGAAAAGAAGTGATTATCCGCACGCTGGATATCGGCGGTGACAAGCAGCTGGATTATATGGACATTCCGAAGGAAAGCAATCCGTTTCTGGGTTACCGCGCGATCCGGATCTGTCTGGACCGCGAAGAGGTTTTTCTGACGCAGCTGCGAGCCATTTTGCGCGCCTCGGCATATGGAAATGTCAAGATCATGTTCCCGATGATCGTGACACTGGAAGAACTGCGTCAGGCAAAAGGAATGGTGAAAAAGGCAAAGGATCAGCTCCGTGCCGAAGGGACTGTTTTTACGGAAACCATTCCCATCGGCATCATGATTGAAACACCGGCCTCGGTTCTCATCAGCGACAAGCTGGCAAGGGAAGCTGCATTTTTCTCGATTGGGACAAACGACCTGATCCAGTACACCACGGCGACCGACCGGATGAACGAGCGCGTCCAGCACCTGTACGACCCTTGTAATCTTTCGGTGCTGCGCTCCATTGATACGGTGATCCGCAGCGCGCACAGCGCGGGGATTTCCGTCGGTATGTGCGGCGAGGTCGCCTCGGATGCACGGCTGACGCCGCTGCTGCTGGCAATGGGTCTGGACGAGTTCAGCGTCGTGCCCAAACAGGTGGGCAGAATCAAATATCTGATCCGCCGGTACGATCTGGGTAAGCTCGCCGGACTGAAAGAGCGGGTGCTCGACAGCAATACCATTGAGGAAGTGAAACAACTGCTGGCGGAGTATTCCGCGGAATAGGAAGGGGTGCCGGATGAAATCGGAAGCCAAAAAGCGCGCGGAAAGCCGGGAAGCAGCAAAAGCGCAGGAGGCGAGAAAGCAGAGGGAAAAAGCGCGCGCTACCAGAAAGATAGGGGAGGAGCCCTGCCTGTACTGCGGGAAGCCGACGCTTTGCAGGAAATATATCATCAATCCGGAGGCGGAGCATGAGCTGCCCTGCTGCAGCGAGGAATGCTTTCATAAGACCAGGCAGTTTGTGGATTACGATACCCGCTTCCGCACACCGTTTTATATGGTGCTTTTGGTTTTCGTCATCGCAAATCTTCTGCTGTTCACGTTTCAACCCGCTGCCCGGTGGACTTACCTGCCTTTATTCGGCATGGGGATTGCCGTTTTTGTATGTCCGCTGGTTTTTACCCGGTATGAACGTTACCAGAAATTCGGGATCGGGAAGACGCGGAAGATCATCCGGGTTGCGGCGGCGGCGGTTTCTGCATTTGCGCTGCTGTTGATTATTTGTTACTAAGTGTGCCGGTTTGCACAAAACAGTTCAGCGGATTGCAAAATTAACTGTACAATATGTGAAAAAACTTGGTCTTTTTTGAACCGGTGGAATATGGTATGTTGTAAACAGCGAGATATTCACATCAACTAGTTGAAAGAGAAATGAAAAAGGAGGCGTCTGGAATAGGAGCATTACTGGATGAACAGCTGATCGTTTTGGATGCGGATGTAAACAGCGACGAAGAATGTATCCGGCTGATGGCTACCCGGTTTGAAGAAGCCGGATATGTCAAGCCCGGATACGGAGACGCGGTGATTGAAAGGGAAAAGACCCTTCCCACCGGGCTTCCGGGAAAAAAGATCAACTTAGCAATCCCTCACACTAACAACAAGCTGGTGATCAAGCCGGCGGTCGGGGTCATTATCCCGAAAAGGCCGGTTGTTTTTCATATGATGGGGGACCGGGAAACCTCGCTGGACTGCGAAGTGATTCTGCCGCTGGTGGTCAAGGATTCCAAGCAGCAGATAGGGATGCTGAAAAAAATCATGAAGATCATTCAAAACAGTGAGCTGTTGGAGAAGCTGAAAAATTCCGGGAGCAAGGCGGAGATTATGGACTGCCTGAGTTCTTTGGAAGACGAATCATAATAAAAACTAAGGGAGGAGAATCTTGATGCGCGCAGTGAAGGTTTTATCGGTATGCGGTTCCGGTACGGTCAGTTCTGCCATGCTGTCGTCCAAACTGGAGGACGTGCTGGCGGAGCACGGCTACAAAATGGAATCCACGGAGGTCGCGCCGGGCGGCGTGGAACTTGCAGTCGCGAACGGAGGCTATGATTTAATCGCCTACACAAGCCCGGTGGACGACATCTACGGAATCCCGGTACTGAATGCGACGGGGTTTCTGGTTGGAATCAATGAAGACGAGTTTGTAGAGGAGCTCCTTGCTGTACTGAGCAAGCTGGATCTGGGTTAAAGCGGCATACGTGGAAGATCCCCTTTTTCAGACAGAAATTACCGAAAAGAGGAAGGTAAGGAATTATGTTTTTTGCAGTATTGAAAAGTGTATTTGACACCTTTGGAAACTATATCACAGTACCCCTCATTATTTTTGTTATCTGCAAGCTGTTTAAGGCCCCCACCAAAAAAGCGTTTTCTTCCGCCGTACTGATCGGCGTGGGACTCAAGGGCATGGCTTTCATCACCACAGAATTCGGAGCCGTCCTGTCCCCGCTGGTACAGCAGATTGTAAAAGCGAGCGGGCTGAATCTGCCCGCGTTGGACATCGGCTGGCAGGCGGTCGCCTCCGTGGCTTATTCCACGAACATCGGCATGATGTTCATCGGCGTCGGTCTGGTTTTCCAGATCATCCTCTGGCTGATCAAATGGACCGACATCTTTATGCCGTCCGACCTGTGGAACAACTATTCGATCATCGTCTGGGGCTCCATGCTGTACCAACTGACGCAAAACCTGGCGATGGCGTTTGCGCTGATGCTCTTTGTCAACCTGGTCACCCTGCTGATTGCGGAGGTCCTGCAGAAGAGATGGTCCACTTATTATCACTATCCCTCCTGCGCAATGACCGCGCCGCACCACAACGGCGACGCCCCGATGTATCTTGTCCTGAACATTCTGTTCAGCAAGCTGGGGATGGATAAAATCAAGGCGGACCCTGTTACGATCCGCAAAAAGATCGGCTTCATGGGAGAACCGATGTACATAGGACTGATTGTCGGTATTATTCTGGGTGTGATTGGCAATATTACCGCGCTGAACAACATGGCGTCCTGGGGACAGGTTGTCAACGTATCCGTGACTTGCTCCGCCGTTATGGCGATCTTCCCGAAGGTTGCCGGGCTGTTTGCCTCCGGATTTACCACTCTGACCGATTATTCCCGCAAGACGCTGAAGAACAGCAAGTACGGGAAAGACCGTGAGTTCATTATCGCCGTCAACGACGCGCTCGGCTACGGCGAGCCGGCTACCCTGACCACCGGACTGCTGGTCATTCCCTTCGCCGTTCTGCTTGCGTTTCTGCTCCCGGGCAACGTGGTAATTCCGGTTATGGTTCTTCCCTCTTTGCCATATATGGTGGAAATCCCCGTATGCCTGAGCAACGGCAATATTGTGAAGTCCTGGCTGATGGGCTGCATCGTTTTCGCGGCCAAGATCATGATGGCCTCCTACTGGGCGACCGTTTTTACCCAGGTCGCGGCCGGCGCCGGATTTGAGGCGGCCACCACCGCTTTGGCCGGAGGCACCCTCATCATCGGCTTCATTATGTCCAACTGCACGGCCGGTATCATCACCATGGCTTTCCTGACCATGAACCCGATCATCATCGCCGCGGTCGTCGCCGTGTATCTGGTGCTGTTTGTCCTGTATAAGAAGAATAAGGGCGCTGTACAGGAATATCTGGAAAAGCATGCTCTGGGCGAAGCGTATGTCGCTCCCCAGCCGGCTGTAAACGCCTGACCCCGAAACCTTAGTATGAGAGACTGACGGATAAGCATTCATTTTGCCGCTTTGAAACGGCAGAATGGATGCTTGTTTAAGAAGAAAGGAATTTCTATGAAAATTGTAGTAATCGGCGATATCGTCGTCCCCTGTGAGCTGCTGACGGAGGCGGCGGAGTCCCTGGGTGAACCCGGTCAGAGCACGGTCGTTCCGATTGTGTGGCCGGCCGAAACGCGCCAGGAATTTCAGAAGAAAGCGCAGAACATAGAAAAGAACGGCCCGACGGCGGAGAAGGTCCCCGAAGAGGTCTACCGTGAAATCGCGGACGCGGACATCCTGCTCACGCATTTCTGCCCGGTTCCCGGGGATCTCATCGCACAGGGAAAAAAGCTCAGACTCATCGGGACCTGCCGCGGCGGCATGGAGCATGTGGATGTCGCGGCCGCGACCAAATACAACCTTCCCGTTATCCACTGCATCCGCAACGCGGAAGCAACCTCGGACTTTGCAATCGGCCTGATGTTCGCGGAAGCACGCAATATCGCCCGGGCACACGCCGCGCTCAAACAGGGCGAATGGCGCAAGGAATACGTAAATAACGGCTATACCACCTCCATGTGCGAAATGACGCTGGGTGTGGTCGGCCTTGGACATATCGGCAAGCTGGTCGCCAAAAAGGCCGCGGGAGTGAGCATGAAGGTCATCGCCTACGACCCGTACGTAACGCAGGAGTCCCTGGATGAAATGGGACTGCCGGTCCGGCTGGTGGAACAGGAGGAACTGTTCAGAACGGCGGATATCGTCACGTTGCACCTGCGCCTGACCCCTGAAACAAAAAACAGCGTGGACGGGAAGCTGATCGGCCTGATGAAGCCCACCTCCTATCTCATCAACACCTCCCGCGCCGGCGTGCTGGATAAGGACGCCTTCGTGAAAGCGCTGCAGAACAGGACCATCGGCGGCGCCGCGCTGGACGTGTACTGGGAAGAGCCCATCCCGAAGGACGACCCGCTTCTGGCGCTGGACAATCTGACCATGACGCCGCACAACGCGGGCAACGTGGTGGACGCCCTTCCCAAATCGCCTCTGCTGCTCGCGCGCACCATCAAAGCCTTCTGGCAAACCGGAAAGAGCGACATGGTGGTGAATCTCAGAAATATCAAACTTTGAACCGATTGGCGGGGATATTCCCCGCGTATGAAAAGGAGAAATGACTTATGTTGATGGAAAAGGAAAGAAAAGAAATTGCAGAGTACGGCCGTAAAATGAGCTCTTCCGGCCTGAGCAAGGGCACCAGCGGCAATATCAGCATTTATGACCCGGAAACCGGCTATATGGCAATCAGCCCTTCCGGCCTCGGATACTTCGACACCGAGCCGGAAGACGTGGTCGTCATGGACCTGAAGGGCAATATTATCGACGGCAGCCGCAAACCCTCCAGTGAGCACGGCCTTCACACCGTGATGTATCTGAACAAACCGGACGCCCGCGCGGTGGTACATACCCATTCCACCTTCTGCACTACGCTGGCCTGCCTCAACACCCCTCTGAAAGCGGTGCACTACGTTATCGGCGGCGCGGGTGCGGCAACGGTCCCCTGTGCGGAATACGCAACCTTCGGAACACCGGAGCTGGCGGAAAACGTCGCCAAGGCGATCGGCAAAAGCAAAGCCGTTCTGCTGGCGAACCACGGCCTTGTCACCAGCGGCCCAAGCCTTGCCAAAGCCTTCGGCCTGGCCGTCAATCTGGAATTCGTAGCCGAAATGCAGTGGAGAGCTTCCTGCGTGGGAACCCCCGTTGTGCTGAGCGACGCGGAGATGGATACGGTGATGGAAAGCTTCAAGAGCTACGGCCAGCCGAAAAAAGCGGATGAGAAAAAGGACGGAATGGGCTATTAATCTGAATGACGGGAGAATGGAAAAATGCTGGCTGCCATGCTGTACGGTGTGGAGGATATCCGCATCATGGAAGTACCTATCCCGGAAATCGGACCGGGCGAGGTACTGATTCAAAATAAGATTTCAACAACCTGCGGCACCGATGTGAAAAACTTTAAAAGAGGATATCCTCTTTTAAAGCCGCCGCATCCTTACGGACATGAATTTTCCGGCGTGATCGCCGCAGTGGGAAAAGACGTTAAGGGCTTTCACGAGGGCGACCGCGTAGCGGTCCACAACACGGCCCCCTGCAACGAGTGCTATTACTGCAAGAAAGGCCTTTACTCCATGTGCTCCAATATGACCTTTAACCGCGGCAGCTACGCGGAATACGTAAAGGTACCCGAGTCCATTGTGCGTCAGAACATGTTTGTTCTGGACAGTTCCGTTTCCCACAAGACCGCTTCCCTGATGGAGCCGTTTTCCTGCGCGGTTTACGGCATTGAGAACTGCCCCGTCCATCTGGGCGACACCGTCGTCGTGAACGGCGCGGGACCCATCGGCCTGATGTTTGCGCGTCTGGCGGTGCTGAAGGGCGCCAAGGTCATTGTAACGGATATGATGGAGAACCGTCTGAAGCTGGCGGAAAAAATGGGGGTCTGGAAAACCTGCAACCTGACCGGTGTGGAAAATCCGGTGGAGGCTGTCCGTGAGCTGACGGATGAGAAGCGCGGCGCGGACATCGTCATCGAGGCCACGGGCCTGATCGACGTGTGGAAAACCAGCGTGCAGATGGTGCGCAAAGGGGGATTCGTGCTTCTGTTCGGCGGCACAAAATCCGGCAGCGAGCTGACGGTGGACGCCACCCTGCTGCACTACTCGCAGATTACCATCAAAGGCGTGTTCCACACCACCCCGCTTCATGTCATGACGGCGCTGGAGCTTTTGAAAATGGGTGTGATTTTAAGCGAGGATTATATTCAGAATGAATACAGGCTGCCGGATCTGGAAAAGGCGATCCGCGAACACGCTTCCGGCAGCGTTATCAAAAACTGTATCGTATACGATTAAAAGGAGTGGGAAAGCAACAATGTATTCAATCAAGCTCGGCTGTGAACATATCTACTGCGGGGAAAACGCGGTGCAGTACCTGAAGGAGCTGCCCGCCGTCCGTAAGCGCGCCTACATTGTCATGAGCGGCACCATTCTTCAGGAACTGGGGCAGCTCAAAATTGTCACGGACGTTCTGGAAGAGTCCGGCTTCGCATGGAAGGCCTATACCGATGTGGAGCCGGAGCCCAGCTTTGAAACCGTCAGACGCGGAACCGCGGACATGATGGAATTCGAACCGGACTGGGTGATCGGATTCGGCGGCGGCTCCGCCATGGACGCCGCGAAAGCCATGTGGGTTTTCTATGAAAATCCGGAGTATAGGGAGCTGGACGACGTGATGCCCCCCAACGAGATCAGAAACCTAAAGGTAAAGGCGCGCGTGGCCTGTATCCCCACCTCGGCGGGAACCGGCAGCGAGGCGACCCGTGCGGCTCTGATCAAAGATACCGTAAAGAAGAAGAAATACTCGATTCGCTGCCTGAAAGGCCGCATGGTGCCGGATGTCGCCATCCTCGATCCGGCATTTTCCATGACGATGCCGAAAAGCCTGACGGCCGCTTCAGGGATGGACGCGCTGACCCATGCCATCGAATCCTATGTCACCCCGATTGCCAATCCGTTTTCGGACGGGATGGCAATGGCCGCGTTTATTTACGGATATCAGAATCTGCCTGTCTGCTATGAGGACGGAAAAAATGCGGAGGCCAGAGCAAAGATGCTGGAGGCTTCCTGTATGGCCGGTATTGCGTTTTCCAACTGCGCGCTGGGCATCGTACACAGCATTGCCCACACCTTCGGGGCTGAGTACGGTGTGCCGCACGGCCTGGCGAACGCTATTGTGCTTCCGTACGGACTGCGATTTAATTCGCGCGACAGCCGAACGCAGGCCCGTTATGACGAGCTGGCTTCCTTTGTGGGGGAAGCCTCCCTGCTGGACGGGGTCCTGGCGCTGCGCAAACGAATCGACGTGCCTCCCCGTATGAAAGACGTTGTGCCCGATGAGCAGGATGTGCTCGGCAAAATCGACGCGCTTGTGGAAAAGGCCATGTCCGACGTCTGTACGCCGTTTACTCCCGTAAAGCCCACCATGGAAGAGCTGAAAGCGTTGATCCTAAAGGTTTACTACGGAGAAAAAGGGCATCAGGCTTAATTTTCCCGATTGTTTATACGTACTTGCTCATGACGAACGACTTCCGATACTTAGAATTCAGCAAAAGCGCCGCTGTTAAGCGGCGTTTTTGTGCTTGAGCAGGCTTTGTTTTAACGGTTGTTTTCAAAACAACTGTATTCCTGCTCATAAAACGAGATGCTTTATCAATAATAATAGCGAAGTCTTTTGTAAAGGAGCTGTATTTATGAAAAGCAAACCGGACGACCGCCGGGACAATGTGGAACGCATTCAGGAAAACATCAACATGACGGTCGAAAACATGCGCCGGGCGGATGAGACGATCAAAGCGACTTCCGATCATAAAATGAGGAAGAATCTGATCGCGAAAAATGAAAGAAGAGAAGAAGCGCTCGGCGGCATGCGCGAAGAAATCCGTGACGAAGCCGCCGCGCGTAAAAAAGGATACGACAAGTGACCGATGCCCGGAGCACCCGCGTCTGACAAAATATTTCGTCTGTTTGAACCAGCCAATGAAAAATTGGCTGGTTTTTATATTTTGACAGAGAGAAACGGCACAACCTCTTGGGAATAAAACAATTGCTGAGTCTCAAAATTGCAGAAAAA
The DNA here is from genome assembly GCF_052443335.1 of Caproiciproducens lactatisolvens. NCBI lineage: Bacteria > Bacillati > Bacillota > Clostridia > Eubacteriales > Acutalibacteraceae > Caproiciproducens > Caproiciproducens lactatisolvens. Next base: position 806,184 of record NZ_CP195750.1, read on the forward strand.
ATTTTTATTTTGCAAAAGAATAAGGTAACGCGGGAGGGAAATTATGATAACATAATTTTAACATAAATTTTACACGAACGGCGGATAACACTGTCAATCTGTCCAGACAGCCAAAAAACATGCGGCGGTATAGCGGAACGGAATGACGGAAACAGATTGATCGGGGAAAGCTTTTGGGAAGGATGGCGGCAGAATGAATAGAAAATTGAAACCAAGGCAATATGAAATACTGAAAATTTTAGTTACTTCCTCCGCCCCGCTGGATATCACCTTTTTCCGCGACGAACTGAAAAAAAGTGAACGGACCGTCTGGTATGACATCAATGAACTGAAGAAAATCTGCGCGGAAAAAAACGTGGAAATACGCCACCGCTCAAAGTGGGGGTTCTACATACCGGTCGAACAAAAGCCCAGGTGCTCGGAAATCCTGATTGCCGGACGGCCCGAAAAGGACGCGGGATTTCTGAAGAGTATTGAAGATGAGCGCATTTTAAACCTTTTCTTTTATTTCTATGTGAAGAAAAGAGACGTCACGGCGGAGCTGCTCGCCAGAGAATTTTATATCTCCCGGTCCACTCTGATGAGAATCGTACCGCGGTTTGACGAATATTTCGATAACCGGATTCATCTGTCCTCCCTCAAAACAGGGGGCTATGAGCTTCAGGGGGACGAATTTACCATTCGCCATATTCTGGCGGAACGGCTGGCTCAGTATTTTAAGGGAAGCTATACGGCGGAAGACTGGTATCTGCTTTTGCCCGACCCGTTGAAAAAATACATCAATCTTCAAAGGATCATTACGATCAGCAATGAGATCAAAAGAGTAAATGAGCAGTATAATGTCTGGATTTCCAACAGCGGTTTTTTAAATCTGCTGTCTTATTGCATTGCGGGCGATATACGGAAATACTTCTGCAGCCCCGGGGATTCTGCGGACGATTCGCAGGGGTATGCCGAAACTCTTTTAAAAAGGCTGAACAAAAAGATCGACAAAACGGAACTGGGTTATCTGAAGTCCGTTCTGATGGAAAACGAAATCATCGTCAATATTCAGGAAATCGAGGAGCAGAAGGTCAATTCCAGCCTGCAGAAGATTCTAAAGTTCTTGAAAACGCAGGAAGAAAAAGGCAGCTACAAGTTTGATATGACCTCTCTTTTTGACGATTTATACGGGCATCTGAAAAGCTCGCTGTTCCTGTTCCTCAACGCGAAGGAGAAAAAAGAGGAGAACTATATTGTTATCCGTGAGGTAAAAGAAAATTACCTCGACTTCTACCGCATGGCACAAGAGTGTTCCAACATCCTGAAACAGGATTTTTCAATTGATTTTACGGAAACGGAAGTTTGCTATATTGCCGTTTACTTATATAAAAACTGCAAAAATCAATTAAACAGGAAGAAAAATGTTCTGCTGGTCTGCGGAACGGGCAAGGGCCTGTCGAACCTGCTGGCCATCCGGCTGGGCAACGTGTTTCCCATGCTGAATATCGCGGGACAGGTTTCTCCTTATCAGCTTTCCAATATGAATTTCGGGAAAGCGGTCGACTTTGTCATATCGACCATCCCGCTGAACATCACAAGCATACCGGTTCTGAAAATCTCACAGATACTTCCGATGGAGGACATCAAACGCATTCAGGAGTTTCTTGACTACGGCAAACTGGTCGATGAGATTCCCCTGCAGGAGAAAAACCGGGCCTCCTTTAACTCAAAGGACGACCCGTTTGAAATAGCCGGAACCGTTCAGCAGAAAACAGCCTTTCATAATCTGACCTATGCCGCCAATATCATCAGCAAGCTGATTTTGACGCTTTTGGAATATACCTCCAAATTCCCGGAGAATTACAGGATGAGTCAGGATGTGCTTCTCGGCATGGTGATCCATATGAGCATGGCTGTTCCACGGTGGTTTCAGGGCTCGGATCACGATACCCCGCCCGAAATCGCGGAAGAGTACATCAGGATCGCGAATGACCACAGGGTGATTTACGAGATCATGGAGCAGTTCTTTAAGCTGGTGGAAAACTCCCTGCAGGTGAGTATCAGCATAGAAGAAAAAATAGCGTTTTTCTTATACATTATAGGAGGAAATGAGGATGAAAGTACTAACGATCAAAAAGGGGAGGCTGATTTCCCCGGTTAACGGATATCACGGGGATGTCAGGGATATTCTGGTCAGGGACGGAGTTGTCGCGGCAGTCGGGGATTCCATCGATCCCCAGGGGACCGTCGTCGATGCACGGGGATGTATCGTTACCCCCGGCTTCATCGATATCCATACGCACTGTTACCCGAGGGTATCGCTGGGAATGGAACCGGATGAGCTGGGTATCCGGCGGGGGTCTACGGCGATTCTGGACGCCGGGAGCAGCGGCGCGGACAATTACGAGGATTTCCGGGAGAACTATATTGAAAAAAGCGGAACAAAAGTATTTACCCTTTTAAACCTCGCCAAAGAAGGGCTCACCCACGGCCATGAGCTGAGCGACAGGAAGAATATCGACATTCCCCGGCTGAAGGAGATGCTCCAAAAATATCCGGACAACATCGTGGGGATGAAGGCCAGAGCCAGCGCCAGCGTCGTCGGCGCCATGGGGCTGGAGCCCATCGCGCTTGCGGTCAGGACGGCCCGCGAGGTGGGCAAGCCGCTGATGGTGCACGTCGGGAACCGCCCTCCGGAATTTACGGAGGTGCTGGACCTGCTGCAGAAAAACGATGTCGTGACCCACTCCTTCCACGGAAAGGCGGGCGGCATCCTCGACGAAGAGGGACATGTGATCCCACAGGCGCGCAGGGCCAGGGAAAGGGGAGTCCAGTTTGATGTGGGCCACGGAGTCGCGAGCTTCAGCTTCCGCGTGTTTGAGCGGGCGCTGAGGGACGGTTTCGACTGCGATATGATCTCTACTGATTTACATATTGAAAATTATAACGGGCCTGTTTACAGCCTGGCGGCTGTTGTCAGCAAGACCATCAACTGCGGGGAAGAGCTGGAAAACGCGGTGGCGAAGTGCACCAGCGTACCGGCCAGACATTTCGGCCTGAAAGGGCTGGGGGAGATCGCCGTCGGCATGACCGCCGACTTTAACGTTATGGAACTGACGCCCTGCGAGGAAACCGTGCTGGATTCCATCGGCGATTCCCTGAAACTGAAACAAAAGCTTGTATTAAAGAAAACGATATACAGTAGAGGTAATGAAAGTGCAATCATGGAACACGCTGTTAAATGAAAGTAAGCTGGATATCTCTGTAAAAAACGAGTTTATCCGGTGCTATCGGGAAGCAAAGGAAAAATTGAAATCGTATGGGATCGTGATGGATGAAGAGGCGGACTTCATGTTCGCAAACCATATCCTGGCTTTGCTCAAAAGGGTAAAGACCCGTTCGTTTGTAGAGGATATGGAAGAGGAAGATTTCGAACAGGTGCCCCAAAAAGTGTATGACATGGCGGAAGACATTGTCGGGGGCTTGTTTGAAAAAGAACATCTGCCCATCAATCAAACAGAAGTATTTCTTGTGGCAACCCATATAGAAATGACAATCCAAAAGACAAAAGGAGGAACAGAACAATGAGCGAAAAAAAGGTGCTGGTCGTGATCGGACACCGTATGGGGAAAGGTCAGGCCGTCGCCCGCGGAGTGGAAAAGGCCGGGGGAACGGCCATCGTGATTCCGGGAATGGCCGCGGATATGAAGCTGGGGGACGTGATGCATGAAAACAATGCGGACCTCGGGGTCAGCTTCTGCGGAAGCGGCGGCGCCGGCGCGCTGACGGCAAAGACCAAATACGGTTATCCGGCAAAATCCGAGCTTCGTTCCGTAGAGGCAGCCTGTACTGCCGTGGAAGAAGGGTGCAAGGTGGTCGGCCTGGGATTTCTGGATGTGGAAGAGCTGGGCCAGAGGCTGGTAGAAACTTATCGCAAGGTCCACGGTGAATAAGTATGCTGAATAATCTGCAAAACAAGCAGCTGCTGAAAGAAATCAGCCACGAACTTGTGGTTACCGCAAGCGGAGATTCTTTGGAAAGCGTTACAGGCAAGCTTTTCCAGAATATGCGGAAACAGATCTTCGCGGAGTTCCGGAAACCGATTATCCAGATGGAAGCCGAGGAAGTCTTTTTTCAAAAGGTGGATACAAAGAGCCGGACGGAGCATTTTATGCTGCTCTTCTGGCCGAGGGAGAAAGTCGCTTATACCATTACCGCCAAAATCGTGGTGAAAGTAAAGTATCTTGATATTGCGAAGGAGGAGCTTTAAATGTTGGAGATCATTCTTTATTCCTTGATTATCGGGGCTGTCGGCGGGGGCTGCATCGCCGCCGGCGCGGCGCGCATGTTTCACGCGCCGGAAGTACAGGCAATGGGGTCTTTCCGAACACTGGGCGAAATGAACGCCTGCAACGGGGACCCGATCGCCCATTTTTCGTTTGGACTGGGATTTTTCTTTTCCTCAGCGGCTTCAGCTGTCGCGGCCGGTGCCTTGACGCAGGATGTGTTTCACAGAATCGTTACAAACTGGGGCGCGGCGGTTCTGCTGCTGAAAAACAGAAATATGGAGGAGACGGTCTGGAATCCGAGAAAGATGATGCTGGCCGGTTCCGCGGTAGGCGCGGTCGTCGTTGTTTTTCTGAACACCATGTCTCAGCTCATTCCGGAAAAGCTGTCCCTGATTGCGAAAAACGTGCTGACCCCCGCCACCGGATGGCTGATCAATCCGGTCATGCCCGCTATTTTCTGGCTGGCCGCTGTTGATGCCGGAAAGGTAGTCGGAATATGGGGGACCGTGCTGGGCGGAGTCTCCGCGCTGATTTCCGGAAATGCGGTGCCCGGTATCGTACTGGGAATTCTGATTGGAAAATCCGCTGAAGAAAACGGCTATAAGAGCAGAATGGTCCAGATATTGATCGGCATCGTGGTGATCATGTTTGTCGCGATCGCTTATTTCAGGGGATTTTTCGGCAAGTTCGTTATCGGTTCATGATTCTGATACATACAGGAGGAAATCTTAAATGGAAAAGAGAACATTTTCGGAAAAATTTGATGCCTTCATGATGAAAGACAGTACCTTTATTCTGCTCGTGATGGGAGCGGCCGCCTCGATCTTTGCCGGAACCTATCTGTTTATCAAATTCGGTACCGGCGCGTTTAATGAAATCTCCATCGTCGCCATGCTGACCGACGGGATGAGCAGCGGCGATTACGCGGCGGCCGCGGGCTTTGCCGCTGGGTTCCTGATCGCCAGAATTCTGGAAGGGCCGCTGGTCGGTCTGATGGATATCGGCGGAAGCCTGATGACCGGCGTAGGCATCGGCATCCCGGCAGTGTTTTTGTCCATGGGCTGGAAGTTCCCGTTTTCCAATTTCTTTGCCGCGTTAATCGTAGGCGCGGTGATTGGAATTGTCATTGGTGTTGTGCTGATTATTATCCGCAAGGTAGTGCCGGAAGGCATGACCGTCGGCGGTACCAGCATCATGATGGGCGCCGGCAATGCGGTGGGACGTTACCTTGCTCCGCTGATTGTCGTCGCGGCAACACAGTATAACGTTTTTGCGGGAATCGGCGCGATTGTCGGGGCGGCAATTTTCTACAAGTGGGGCAAAGAAATGACCGGCGGCGCCATTCTGGGCGCCATGATTCTGGGTGCGATTTTTCTGTAATGAACAGTGAAAGGGATTAAAGAGAATTCAAAATGAGTGTATATCAGGATATCGGATTAAAAAGGGTGGTTAACTGCTGCGGGCGCGTAACCCTGCTGGGTGTTTCCACCCTGAGCGATGAAGTGGCCCGGGCCGCGGCCGCCGGGGGGCAGTCCTATGTGGTGATCGAGGATTTGATCAACCGCGCAGGCGAGATTATTTCCCGGTACACAGGGGGCGAGGACAGCTGCGTGGCGTCCTGCGCTTCCGCCGCGATTTGCCTTACAGTGGCCGGGCTGATCTCAAAAGGGAAAAAATCGATTATGGACCGCCTTCCGGACTCCGCAGGGCTTCCGAATGAAATCGTTCTTCAGAAGGGGCACAGTATCGAATTCGGGGCGCCGATGACGACGATGCTCCGGCTTGGAGGCGGGGTGCCGGTGGAAGCGGGCACTGTGAATGAAGTCGTCCCGGAGGACGTGGAAGAGGCCATCAACGAAAGAACGGTTGCTTTGCTGTATGTCAAGAGCCATCACTGCGTGCAGAAGGGGATGCTGGATATCGAAACAATGCGGAATATCGCGCACCGTCACCAGCTCCCCCTGATCATCGACGCGGCGGCGGAAGAGGATTTCCGGAAATACCTCGCCATGGGGGCCGATCTGGTGGTATACAGCGGGGCAAAGGCCCTTGAAGCGACGACCTCCGGATTTGTGACCGGGAAAAAGGAATATATCGAGTATGCAAAAAAGCAGTACCACGGAATCGGACGCCCCATGAAGATCGGCAAAGAAGGCATTATGGGCCTTTTGAAGGCTTTGGACCGCTATGAAAACAAGGACCGCGAAAAGGAAGTCAAAGAGAATCTGGGAAAAGTGCGCTACCTGTGCGACGAGATCAACAGGATTCCCGGCCTGAAGGCGGTTCAGATCCAGGATGAAGCGGGCCGGGCGATTTACCGGGCCAGAGTGACGGTGGACACGGCGGTCAGCGACAAAAAGATCGAGGACATCAACAGGGAGCTGCGCGCCGGGGACCCCATTATTTACTGCCGGGCCGAATTTCTGAATCTGGGCAAGCTGGACCTTGACCCGAGACCGCTGTGCGAGGGTGACAAGGAACTGATTGTAAGCAGACTGAAAGAAATTATGAAGGGATGAAATCATGGGAATCAATTACTATCATCATCGTGTATGCCTGAACGTGCTGGCCGGAAGCCTGAAAAACGCGGAAGAAATCTATCGGGCGGCGGAAAAGCATGTGGAGGCCGGCGTGCTCTCCGCCAGCTATCCGGATGTTCCGAGCGCGGTAGAGGATATGAAAAAATACATGGACGTGCTGGAAGGGAATCTCTCTGTCGGGCTGGGCGGCGGGAATCCCGCTCAGTGGAAAGCGGTCGCGGAGATTGCAAGGGAAGTCAAGGCCAATCACTTTAACCAGGTGTTTTCCGCGGTCGGCTGCACAAGGGCAAACGTGGGGAATGAATCCAGCCATATCAACGCGCTCGTGTCCCCCTCCGGAACGGCCGGAATGGTGAAGATCTCCACCGGGCCGCTGTCCAAGGACTGCGAACAGCCCGCGGTCATCCCGGTGGACACGGCCATTGCCATGATTCGGGAAATGGGCGGGAACTCCATCAAGTTTTTCCCGATGGGCGGCTTGAAAAGCAGGGAAGAGCTGAAAGCGGTGGCGCAGGCCTGCGCCGGAAACCATTTCATTCTGGAGCCGACCGGCGGGATCAGCCCGGATAATTTCCGTGAAATTATGGAGATTATCTTACAGGCGGGCGTGGAAAAAATCATTCCGCATGTCTACAGCTCCATTATTGACAAAGAGAGCGGAAACACAAAGATTGACGAGGTAAGGAATCTGCTGTCGATCGTAAAAAAATTGGTATAAATTTAGAATTAGGAAAAGAAGATATGAAAGAATTTACTTATACAATCAAAGATCAATTGGGAATTCATGCGAGGCCCGCCGGGATGCTGGTAAAGGAAGCGAAAAAGTTCAGCAGTTCGATTACCATCCGCGGCAAAGACGGGAAAAGCTCGGACGTTTCCAAAATTCTGAACCTGATGGCGATGGGCGTCAAGCACGGCGACGTCATCACGGTACAGGCTGACGGTAAGGACGAGGAAGCCGCTATCTCCGCGATGAAGACACTGGTTACCAGCAATTTGTAGGAGCGGAGACCCGTTCGGGCTTCCGGAGGTCCCTGCCGTGCGGATTGCCGGCAAAATTCCTTCCGACTTGGAAAATCTCCGCACAAAACGGGGCATAACCGTACAGCCAGTGTAGTTGTTTTTAACAACTGCACTGGCTGTAACAATATCGGGCCGCAGTATTACTGAACGATGCCGGGAAGATCGCCGGGGAGATCGGCGGCCGGCTTTGTCTTTTTGCGGTTTCGGATTTCAGCGGAAATCCATATGATTACGGGAAAAATCACTTCAAAAGGAGTCATGGAAATTACCAGAGAGGGAATCCGGTCAAAAACATCGCTCAGTTTTTGAAGATCCGACAGGCTGGTTGTCAATATGATAAGAGTACAGGGAACGACCAGAAACTTTCGCTCCGTATTGCCGAGAATATGATAGAGCCCTAAAGAAGCGGAGTAAATACAGACACAGAGCTTTATAGTCCCTGCAAGCACCAGATTTACGCCAACCAGTATTTCAAATCTCTCGAAAAAATCGCCCAGAGAAGCCGTACTGATTGCCATATCGGACGAAAAATAATAGATTGATGCCGACGGTCCTAAAACCAGCACATTCCGCAACCCTATCACCAAATGGGTTAATATGATCAGCAGCATAGAGTTTACGAGGATTTTTTTAGTGCTTTCTTTTCGGTCTATTTTGGAAAAGAAAGACAGACAGATGAAAGCTTCCGACCATGGGATGATAAATATTTTATAGGATGAATTCAAAATCACTTTCAGATCGGAATTCATCACCGGCTTTAAATTTTCCAAATTCATATTACCAAGGCAAATCAGAGTGGAAACGCACACAAAGCCGATCACAAATTTTATCAGAAAATTCGAAGTACGGGCGATTGTTTCGGCTCCGCATGTAACAGCCGCTATGGTCATTATAATGAAAAATATGGAGGTAACGTTTCTTGGAGTGCTGTCCAAAGCGGTAGTTTTGATGTAAAGACTGAAAGAGCCCAGTACCCTGTACCCGATAAAGAGGGAAAAAAACACGCTGATAAGCGACATGACGGTTCCGAAGAAACGCCCGAATATGGAAAACAGCATTTCGTACAGATCTTTTTCCGGGTAAAGCCTTGTTAATCGGATATACAGTGCGGCCATCGGTATCATGAAAACAGCCGCAAGTAAAATCGATACCCAAAAGTCCTGCTTTACATCCTTATCGGCGCCGAAAAGGACGAGAGTCCCAAACCAGAACAGAGAAAAGAGGCTTGTCATCTGTTTTCCTGTTATTTTGTAATTTGTCATTCTGTCTGCTTCCTCGCGTGAACAAAAAAATTTGGTGATCGGCAACAATCATTGCTATTATTCTCAAGAGCAGGGTAATTTACTCTAAGTGTGATAAGGGGAATTTGATTTCAGACCCCAAAAATCCGGCCCAAAGTTTACTGAAGCCATCCTGCATATTGTGGGTTTCTAACCGCTTTTTATACCCAAAAACAGCCAAACAAGGAAAACAGCTTCGGCCGGTATTATCGTACAGCCAGTGCGGTGGCCATTGATCTTGTCACATTGTATCAGAATACAGCGATAAATGTTTTCATTGGGATTCGCTTGACTTTAAAACAAAAATTGTGCTAATATCTATTTGATCGAGTAGCTTTAACGCGTAAGTCCAGATTCCGGACTTACGCGTTTTTTGCTGCCATAAAGTATGCGGCCCCGTTCCGAATGGCGAGCGCGCATATTGACCTTAGGAGGAAAATTCAATGCCAAAAACAAAATTCCAAGGATTTATCTTCAGTGTAATGATGTCGATTATCATGGCCTATGGTATGGAATTGTACAACGTTGCACAAAAAATGGGGGGAATGAGCAATTCTGTATTTTTGCCCGCGCTGATTGAGACGTCCTACATGAGTCTGTTCGTGTTTGCAATATCGAATTTGTGCGGAAATAAAATCGGGAAGAAGCTGGCTTTTAGACATGTCTCGCCCGGAAAGGACAATCCATTTTTTATTACGGTCATGATATCCGGTTGTACGGTTGGATTTATGTGTCCCGCAATGAGTCTGGTAGCAACGGTTGTTTTTTCTGGCGTCAGTACGCAGTTTATTGCGGACTGGTTCGCAACGGTTGTAAAAAATTTTCCCATGGCCCTGCTTTGGCAGCTGTTCTTTGCGGGACCCTTAGTCCGGTTGCTTTTCAGAACGATCTTTAAAAAACAGTTGATTTCTGATTGCCATGCGGAAACCAATCAGGAAGCAACGAATGGAAATTTAGGGCAGGGAGCATAAGGGAACATTAATTCCTACTTCTTCGGCCGGGAAGACGGGCTGAATATTGGCAAATTGGTGCTTTTTAAACAAAAATGCAACGGACTATCATGCGCAGATTTAACGAACTTTTCCGGAGCGCAAAAATTTTGCTTGCGCGTGAATTTTGAAAAGGATTACAATATTATTATAAAAAAGGAGGAATTTTACAATGAAACGGATTCAATCTGCTTGTTTGGAGCAAACCATTCATTTTCAGCTTAATGAAAATCTTGGGCATGAAGAGGCAGTCAACGATATAAAGACGGAGGTCGAAAAGTATAAAGCGCAATTGAAACATAAGCGCATTCAGTATAAAATTGAAGAGGAGAAAACACAGCCAGACGGTTCCGTTACCGTAAAGATCAAAAAACAGTACAATGGAAAGAACTGCGGAGAATATTTGGCATAACATCAGTTGAAAACCAGACTTATTTTTTATATGACGCACCATCCCTTACTTAACAAAGGCAAGATTGCTGTTAACAAAAGCAATCTTGCCTTTTGGTCGAAATTATTTGATTTTACGGCAAATCGATTTTTCAGGACAGACTTATTGGATTTTTCTAACTGCATAACGCTTTGCAGTGGAAAATATTTGATGAAAGGAGTGTTCCCATGGTTTTATGGAATGAAAAAGTCAGTCATCGTGTATTCGGTCAGGGGGTAGTCGTCGATCAGAATGATGAAAAGCTGACGATTCAATTTTCAGACCGGTATGGAATCAAGCAGTTTATATATCCAGATGCATTTCAAAGATATTTAAAGTTGTTAAATGACGATTTAGAGTCATCCGTATTGAAAGAGCTGGATGATAAAAAGAAGCAGATCGAAGCCGAGAGACTGATGAAAAAACAGAAACGGGAACAGGAGGAAAACGACCGAAGAATGGCGCTAAAAAAAGCAAAGGATGATTCCCAAAAGAGGAACCGGGCGCGTAAGTCAAAGACCGTGGTGCAGCCGTAGAAATTCTATGGCTGCCTTTATTTTTCATAACAATGAGCAAAACCGGAGGCCGGAAGGCTTCCGGCTTTTTTATTCCGATTTGGAACGGTTTAAAAACAGGCTGCGGCTCGCTGTAGATATTCTTTATGTGTTACCAAGAAAAAGTTTATGCATTGCCATCCTGTAATTGACATTCGCCGGATAAAACATATAATATTTAAAACAGATATGAATACTATGAATATTTCGGGCCGCTGTAGTTCCGGCCTTCATGAGCAGAACAGCCATTCCATCCAGAAAGATTTGTGGTTCTTGCACTGTCTGTAAACCAAGAAAAGAAATGAGGAAAATGTTGTGGGAAAATTATTTACATCTGAATCAGTAACCGAAGGACATCCGGATAAAATTTGCGATCAGATATCCGACGCCGTATTGGACGCGCTGATCTCTCAGGACCCGTCTTCGCGCGTAGCAGTGGAAACGGCCGTTTCCACCGGATTGGTGCTGATTATTGGAGAAGTGACGACGAAAGCGTATGTCGATATTTCCAAAATAGCCCGCCAAACCATCCGTGAAATCGGGTACGACGGCCTTGGCGGCGGATTTGACGGAAATACCTGCTCTGTCCTCGTTTCCCTTGACGAGCAGTCGCCGGATATTGCGCTCGGCGTTGATCAGGCATATGAAAACAAAGAGGGAAATACGGAGAAGGATTACGGGACCGGAGCCGGAGATCAGGGAATCATTTTCGGGTACGCGACGAATGAGACACCGGAATATTTGCCGCCCGCCATTTCCTTTGCCCACAGACTGGCCAGAAAATTGGCGGAAGTGCGCAAGAACGGAACCCTGGGCTATTTAAGGCCGGACGGGAAATCACAGGTCACGGTGGAATTCGACGACGACGGGAAGCTGGCCAGAGTGGATACCATCGTTGTTTCCACCCAGCACAGTGAAGAGGTACCCTTGGAGCAGATCAGAGAGGACGTCATCAAGCATGTCGTTCAGACGGTGATCCCCTCCGATCTGCTGGATGAAAATACGAAGTATTTTATCAATCCCACAGGGCGCTTCGTGATCGGCGGCCCGCAGGGGGACGCCGGGCTGACCGGAAGAAAGATCATCGTAGACACGTACGGAGGGACCGGACGGCACGGCGGCGGAGCCTTCTCGGGGAAAGACCCGACCAAAGTGGACCGCTCCGCGGCGTATGCGTCCAGATGGGTGGCGAAAAATCTGGTGGCGGCCGGCGTGGCCGACAAGCTGGAAATTGAAATTGCCTATGCAATCGGCGTAGCGACTCCCGTATCCGTATCGGTGGATACCTTCGGGACGGGGAAGATCGAGCACAGCAAAATCATTGAGATCATCCAAAACGTGTTTGACCTCAGGCCGGCCGCCATTATAGACGCGCTTGATTTGAGAAGGCCCATTTTCAGGCAAACGGCCGCGTACGGGCATTTCGGAAGAATCGATATCGACCTTCCCTGGGAAGCACTCGACAAGGTCGATGAAATCAAAAAATATTTGTAATTGGGATATGGCCGCCGCCATGCCAGGACAATCAAGTTTTTCCAGACAATTTTTTCGGCTGCCGCCGCCGATGTTCCCATGACAAACGGATGAAAATGAACCATACAGCGGTTGATGCAGAAAACATATGAAAGAGGTAACCTTATGAAAAAATTACTGATCTCGTTATTGATTGCGGCCCTTGCCCTTACCGGCGCCGGCTGCGCAAATACCGGTTCCGATACGTCGGCATCCGCGGTGCCGGCGGCCTCCGGCAGCCAAAGCAATGCGGATTCTTCCAGCGACAAGGGCGTTACGATCCGTGTCGGCGATCTTGCCAGCTATGAGCTGATCAAGGACGCCGATGAAAAAGGATTTTTTAAAGAAGAATTTTCCAAGGACGGTGTTACCGTTGAAATCAAAAGCTTTCAGTCCGGCCCGCCGGAGCTGGAAGCGCTGACGGCGAAAGACCTTGATTTTGCTCTGATGGGCGACCAGCCGGCGGTGCAGGGTGTCGCGAATGAAATCGGTATTCAGGTGATTTCCGGTCTGTTGGACGGCACGCACGGAAACGGTCTGATTGCCCGTGAAGACGCCGGTATCAGTCAGGTGGCCGATCTGAAAGGGAAAAAGGTGGGCGTGCCTGTCGGGACGACGGCTCATCAGCTGTTAATCAAAATGCTCGAAAAGAACAACCTGAAAACCTCGGACATCCAGCTTGTCAATTTGGCGGCGGGCGATATCGTCACCTCGCTACAGACCGGAAACATCCAGGCCGCCGTTACCTTCGAGCCAAGCCTGACCAAGGCCGTGGCGGGCGGCGGAATCAAGAAAATAAGCGATGCCGAGGGATACAAGGAAATTATCAACGTCATTGTCGGCAGGACGGAATTTACGAAGGAGCATCCCGATTTGGCTGTGCGTTTTCTGAAGGTCATCAAGAAGACGGCGGAGTGGCGTGATTCCAATTTTGAAGAATCTCTGGGTATCCTTGCAAAACGCACCGGCGTTGACAAGGAAGCCCTGCGTGCCAGTGCTTCCTCCATGCCGCCGCTTCTGGCGCTGAAGGACAGCCATAAACAGGCGATCCTGGAAACCGCCCAGTATCTGAAGAACAACAATATTATCCGTAAGGACCTGACGATCGACCAGATTTTTAACGACGAGTACGCCGTAAAAGCGGGAATTCAATAAGGGGGCTGACAGCATGGCAGAGAGCAAACACAGCTGGCGTGAGGATGAGCTCAGCCTGCAGGAGGTCATAAAGAAATACCCGGACGTATCTCCTTTCGTGATTCTGAAAACAGATGTTCAGCGACGGGGCGTCGACTTCACACAGCGTGCGATCGACGCGGTGGACCCCGACAGGGACGCGGTTGTTTATCGTGGGATTTACAGCGAAAAAAACGACCGTATCCCCAACGGGCTGATTCTTCGGGACGGAACAACGATTCTGGCCGACCGTGTCGTTCCCCCCTCCGGATTCAACGGCGGACGCGACCCCTATCTCATTGATATCGCGGACGGAAAAGCCGTGCTGACCGACGAAGGCAAAGTGATTGAAGAGGTCGGATACTGGCCGAAGCCCGATTATTTTGACAAAGTGACCAGCAGCGGAAAGCCTATGTGGCAGGTGCTGGTCGCAAGGCCGCAGCGGATGGACATTAATCTTTACCAGAACTGCGATTTTTGGAAAGATATCGGCATGGGCTGTAAATTCTGTCCGATCGCGGCAACCTACAGCAAAACCAAAAATATAAAGCGCGAGCATCTGGATTATCAGGACGTCGCGGAGGCGGTCGCCGAGGCGCTCAAACAGCCGGGGCGGTTCCGGATGATCCAGCTTTGTTCGGGCAGCCTGCTGGGCGGGAAGGAGCTGCTGGATGGTGAAATTGACCAGTATATCACCATGCTGAAGCTGCTGGAAAAGAATTTCAGCCATAAAAAGGTGATGACCCAGCTTATTTCCACCGCGCATAACGAACGGCAGCTGCGCCGCCTGCACGAGGAAACGATCCTGACGGGGTATACCGCCGATATCGAAGTCCTGAATGAAGAAATTTTCAACTGGATATGCCCCGGCAAAGCGAAGTACATCGGCTATCAGGAATGGAAAAGGCGCCTGTATCAGGCGGCTGAAATTTTCGGCCCGGGAGCCGTCAATACCGGGATCGTCTCCGGTGTGGAGCTGGTGAAGCCAAACGGTTTCCGCTCCGAAGAGGAAGCGCTGGAAAAGGGCCTTGCGGAAGCCGAGGAGCTCGCGCGGCACGGCGTCGGCGTCGCCCAGACGGTTTACCGTGTGGCGGAAGGCTCGTACTTCCAGAAGCAGAAAGCGGCGTCCCTGGATTACCTGACCGCTTTTGCCAAGGGGCTTGACACGCTTCAGCGCAGGTACCGTCTGGAAGCGTACTTCGACGACTACCGTACCTGCGGGAACCATCCCAACACCGATCTGGCGCGGATATAAGGAGCGGAAAAAATGAGCATACAATTGAACGATCAGGTGATTGCGCTGATCAACGATCCCAAAACACTGAAGGTACTGGCCAGCGCCGATCAAGACGGAATTCCCCATGTGGTCTTTAAAGGCTCCGTCTCCGTCAATGCGGACGGGAAGCTGCAATATCTTGAAATCATCGAAACCTCTCAGACAAACAGGAATCTGGTGCACAGCATCTGGTTCCGCCGCCAGGTTGCCGTCGGTATCCTTACACAGGATTCCAGAAGCTATCAGATCAAGGGCACTCCGGTACGGGCCGTGATCTGCGGAGAATTATTTGAAAAAAATTATATTGCCGTAAGGGAACGTTTCGGTAAGGACGCGGACCTTTCGACCGTATGGATCATTGATCCCGAAGAAATCAGAGAGGAAACGTTCAGCGTGCAGGCCTCGCGGGAGCGGGAAGCTTACCCGCTGATCGGGCACCTTGACCGATTCTGACAAACCTGTAAAGAAGGAAACATTCTCATGATCAATCAAAAAAAGAAGGTGGGAAACAGCGGCGTTTTTACGGAATTGGTGCTGCCCGTGCTTTTTCCCCTGCTGCTGCTTTTTGTGTGGGAGACATTGAGCGCGCGGCGCATCATCAATCCTGCCATTTTGCCCGCGCCGTCAAGCATCTTTTCTACCTGCTGGTCCATGCTTGCCAGCGGCGAAATCGCAAGGCATATGCGGATGAGCGCTTTTCGCGTATGCTCGGGGTTCCTGCTGGGCAGTGCCGGCGGGCTGGTGCTGGGGATTCTGATCGGGCTGTTCCATAAAATCGACCGTGCCCTGACGCTGATCATCGGCGTTCTCCGGCCGATTCCGATGATCGCGCTGATTCCTCTGTTTATCCTCTGGATGGGAATCGATGAAACCTCAAAAATCGCGGTGATTACGGTCGGCTCTTTCTGGTCCGTTCTGATCAATACGATTTATGGAATCAAAAGCGTCGACAAAAAGCTGGTGGAGGTCGCCTTCATTTTGAAGAAAAGCCGCATGGAGACGCTTCTGAAGATCGTGCTGCCCGCCGCCCTCCCGTCCATTTTTGCGGGGATCCGGCTGGGGGCCAGCAATGCGTGGGCCTGCGTGGTGGCGGCGGAAATGATCGCCGCCTCGTCGGGAATCGGCTATCTTGTGATGTTTGCCAGAGAGGTGTCTCAGCCGGACGTCATGCTGGTCGGCATCCTGATGATCGGACTGTTCGGCCTGCTGATCGATTTTCTGCTCGTTCACCTCGAAAAGCGCCTGCTGCGCTGGAATGAAGCGGAAACGAAGGACTGAGGGGGTAGCTATGAGCGGATTACTGTCTATCAATCACATCAAGAAAAATTTTATCATCGATAAAAAACAGGTGGAAGTCCTTTCAGATATCAGCCTGGATGTAAACAAAGGGGAATTCATCAGCATCATCGGTTCGAGCGGATGCGGAAAAAGCACGCTGCTGAAGCTGATCATCGGGCTGGAAAGCGCGACGGACGGACAGATTACTCTGGACGGCAAACCCCTTGTGGAGCCTTCGGAGCTGTGCGGCATGGTCTTTCAGGAATCGAGGCTGTTTCCCTGGTTCAACGTGGAGCAGAATATCGACTTCGGCATTCCGAAAAGCGTCGGCGCGGCGGAGCGGAAAAAACGGATTGACGAGCATATCGCGCTGGTGGGGCTCACCGAGTTTACAAAGGCCAGGCCGAACCAGCTCTCGGGCGGAATGCAGCAGAGGGTCAGCATCGCCAGAGCGCTTGTCGGACAGCCGGAGCTGCTGCTGCTCGACGAGCCCTTCGGAGCCCTCGACGCCCTGACCCGCATCAATATGCAGCAGGAAATCCTGCGTATCTGGGAGGCGGAGAAAACAACGATGGTGCTTGTCACCCACGATATTGACGAAGCGATTTACTTGGGGGACCGGGTGGTGGTCATGTCCAAACGGCCCGGCGTCATCAAAAAGATCATCCCGGTGGAGCTTGCCCGTCCCCGCAGCCGGACGAGTGAAAACTTTGCCGTCATGCGCCAGAAGGTGTACCGCGAATTTCTGGAGGAATCCGAAATCACACCGGATTACTATATCTGAGAACCCTGCGAAACCAAAGACAGCCGTTCCGGCAAATGCCGGAACGGCTGTCTTTTCAACGCTTTTATCATGCGATTTTTTTGTACTGACCGCCGCCCATGTAATAAAGGAACTCCACACGGTCCCCGTCGCGGACGGTAATAGAGCTGAAATCCTTCCGGCTGATGATCTCATCATTCAGCTGTACCGTTACATATTCCTGCATATCGACCTCGGTCTTTTCCAGAAGCTCCTGAACAGACATTTCCGCTTCAAAACTGTTTTGCTTGCCGTTGATCGTAATTATCATAGCTAAATCTCCTTACTTTCTTCGTGCCGGCCGGCAGGTGAAAAACTGCACGCCTTCTGTTCATAGTCGATCAGATGAGTGATGGTCGGGTGGTCTCCGCAAACCGCGCATTCAGGGTCACGGGTGATTTTGATTTTACGGAACTCCATTTTTGCCGCGTCGTAGGTAAGCAGGCTCCCGTTCAGCAGATCGCCGACTCCTAAAAGATACTTCATGGCCTCGGCCGCCTGAATCGTTCCGATGACGCCGCCCATGACCCCCAGCACCCCGGCCTGCTGGCAGGTCGGAACAGCGTCCGGCGGCGGGGGATTTTTAAATACGCAACGGTAGCAGGGGCCTTCCCCGGGAAGGAATGTCATGGTCTGCCCCTGAAAACGGATGATTCCCGCGTGTGAAAAGGGCTTTTTCAGCATGACACAGGCGTCGTTGATCAGAAATTTCACGGGGAAATTGTCCGTGCCGTCGATGATGAAGTCGTAATCCCGGTCCCTGATAATATCCAGAATATTTGCCGAAGTCGCATACTCGTGATACGTAACGACGTCTACGTCGGGGTTCATCTGGTTGATCGTCTCTTTGCCGGAGAGTACCTTCGGCTTGCCGACGTCCCGCGTGCCGTGGATAATCTGTCGCTGCAGGTTGGAAAGGTCCACGGAATCCGCGTCGACCAGGCCGATGGTGCCTACGCCTGCTGCGCCCAGATACATGGCGGCGGGCGCGCCGAGCCCGCCGGTGCCGATGATCAGCACTTTTCCGTTCAGCAGCTTTTTCTGTCCGCTCACGCCGACGTTGCTCAAAATAATGTGCCGTGAATACCGCTCAAGTTGTTCGTTCGTGAATTTCATAGGGAAGTCTCCTTTTGAATTTGGCCGGTGGACTGGCTTTCCAGTATTTTACGCACGAGAATGGCAAGCTGATGTAAATTTTCTTTCAGAAGATAGGCGCAGCAGCGGTTCTTCATCGCATAGCGGATGCTTTCCGGCGCAACGTCTTCGGAAACGATGATAAACGGCGTTTTCGGTGTCAGGCGGTTGCGCACGGACAGCGCCTGAATGGCGTTGAAGTGCGGCGTGGAATCGTCGGAAAGAATAATATCCCATTTTTCCTGCAGCAATGCCTGGCACATGGCCAGTTCGCTGGAAACGTACCGGCTGCAGACGCTGTAGCCTCCCCGCTTCAGCTCCAGGACATTCAGATCGGCAATATACCGGAATTCCTCCACAATGAGGACGTTGATGGTTTGCATTCGGCAATCCTCCGTATCGTTTTATAGTCCGCCGACAGCGTTTTCAAAATCTTCGGCCAGGTCCTCAATATCTTCCAGACCGACGCTGACACGGATCAGATCTTCGTAAACGCCTGCGTTTTCCTTTTCCATCGTACTGCTGTTTGCATAGATCGTGGAAGCGGGATGGATGACCAGCGTCCTAAGGTCGCCTATATTTGCAATATTGCACGCGTATTTTAAATGATTGATGATGGAAAAAGCGTTTTCCTTCGTACCGGCTCGCAGGGTCAATATCGCCCCGTAACCGCCGGAAAACTGCCGCCGGGCCGTTTGGTGCCACGAGCTGGATTTTAGTCCCGGATAGTTGACGTACGCTAACTTGGGATTGCCCGAAAGCTGTTGCGCAAGCTTCTGGGCATTGCCGCAGAGGCGTTCCATCCGGATGCCCAGCGTTTCCAGGCCCAGGCTGCACAGGAAGGCGTTGAACGGGGAAAAGCAGGAGCCGGTGTTGCGGAACAGCCCGCCTCTCAGTTTGGAAAGGTAGGCGAATTCCCCGAACCTGACAAATTTTGCGGTCGCGGGATATCGTTCCCGGTCCCATGCAAAGTTTCCGCTGTCGACAATGATCCCGCCGATGGAATTTCCGCTGCCGTTGATATACTTGGACACGGAGTGTACGACGATGTCCGCGCCAAGCTCAATGGGGCGCACAAGGAAGGGGGTGGCGGCGGTATTGTCGACGATTACCGGAATTTTGTGTCTGTGCGCCATTTGCGACAGGGCAGAAATGTCGGGGACGTCCAGCTTTGGGTTCCCGATGGTCTCGACAAACAGCAGCTTCGTATGCCCGGTGATCTGATTTTCAAAGCTTTCGGGCGCGCTGTCCGCGACATAGCGGGTGGTGATCCCGTAGCTTTCCAGATCGCGGAACAGGCCGATCGTTCCGCCGAAGATTCCCGCGGCGGAAAGGATTTCATCCCCAGCGCTCAAAAGATTCAAAACGGACAGGGAGATGGCGGCCATGCCGGAAGCGCAGGCCACCGCCCCGATACCGCCTTCCAGCGTGGCGACGCGGCGCTCAAAAGCTTCGACGGTGGGGTTGTTGATTCTGGTGTAGGAGAAGCCCGGCGCACGGTTGTTGAAGATCGCCTCCAGCTCCTCCGCGGTTTTGTGTTCAAAGGCGCTGGACTGGTAAATGGGCGTATGGGTGGCTCCCGTCGCCCTGTCCGGGCCGTTGTCTTTATGAAGCAGAGCAGTATTGAACCTCATTCCAATCCGCCCTTTATCACGCCGAGCAGGTAGGTTCCGTCGCTGTTCTGAACCACCTCGATCACCTTGTGCTTTTCATTTTTCAGGCTGCGGGGAACATTCTGAATCGGTTCTCCGTCATTCAGCCGGATTTGCAGGGTCTGTCCGTTTTCCAGCTCCTCCAGCGCGACTTTTGTCTTTACGAAGGTGATCGGACACACCACATCCGTAATATCGACAAAAGCGTCATAGCTTTGCTTGCTCATCGGATTGCCTCCTCCAGTTTTTCCTTTAATTGATCCTCGCCGATGCGGTCGATCGTCCGGCGGAAACGTTCGCCCGGCTTTCCGTGTTCCTGAAAGAAGGCGATGGCGGCGTCTACCACGCGGAACAGCTGTTCCTTCTCTGTAATCAGCGGAAGCAGCGGCTTTCCAAAGGCCATATCGTTCCCGAAGGTGCCGCCGAAGGAGGTAATGTAGCCGCTTTTCCCCGACCAGGCGTCTGTGGGGCAGGATTTTACGCATTTCCCGCAGTAAATGCAGCGGCTTTCGTCAAACGCAAGCGAATTTGGCCCGCGGCTGACGCTGATTGCCTTTACGGGGCATGCGGCCGCGCATACGCCGCAGTAGGTGCAGTCTCCGCTGTGCCACTCGGGGCGAAGCCCTCCTTTAATACCGAGGTCGTTTTCTTCCGCTTTCAGGCAGTTGTTTTTGCACCCGGTAATGCCGATTTTAAATTTGTGGGGCAGGTCCCTGCCGAAATATTTGGCGTCCAGTTCCTTAGCGAGCCCGCTGGTCTCGATCAGACCGCTTCCGCAGATCGCGTTGCCCTGGCACGCGGTGACCGTACGCACGCGCGGGCCGCATGCCCCCGGCTGAAGCCCTACTTCGGCCAGCTCGCCCTTTACCGCCTCCACGTCTGCAAAGTCGATGAACGGGATTTCAATTCCCTGCCGTGACGTCATATGGACATAGCCCTTTCCGTACCGCTCGGCTATCTCGCTGACTTTTTTAATCTGCTTTCCCTGCAGCTGACCGCCGACCACACGGATTCTCAGCGAAAATTTACTGTTTTGAATCTGCCTCATAAATCCGCCTTTTTTCAGCTCTTTATATATCGACTCATCCATCTGAGTATTCCTCCTTACCGTACTTCTGAATTGTACATTTAATTATAGAATACGGTCCCCGCTCTGACAAGGCGAATAAATTTAGCATAAGGGGGGAATATCTTTGGCTGTCAAAACCGGACGATTGACTTTGCCCGCCGGCATGTTAAACTATTTCATAACTGATACAGTAAACATATGTGTATTATATACTTTTAAAGCGCTGCATTTCCGGGAGGAGCTTTGAAATGCACGCCCTTTTATTTGACATTTCTATAGCATATAAAACATATATGTTAAATTAAGTTAATATCTTTTTTAGAAGATACGGGAGGTTTATTGTGATAATATTAAAAAAACAGCAGATAGGGGAAATGATACGCCACAGCATTGCCGGGCTTCCCAACGAAAGCTGCGGGCTGATCGCGGGAACCGTCGAAAACGATTGCAAAACGATTGAAAGGGTATATCTGCTGAGGAACATCGACGAAAGCCCGGAGCATTTTTCCATGGATGTGCGGGAGCAGTTTGCGGCGGTCGCGGATATGCGAAAGAACGGCTGGAAGCTGATCGGCAATTTTCACAGCCATCCGCAGACGCCGTCCCGCCCTTCACAGGAGGACATCCGGCTGGCCTTTGACCCGTCGCTGAGCTATTTGATCCTTTCCCTTGCGAACAGGCGGGAGCCGGTGCTGAACAGCTTTCTGATACGGAATCAATCCGTGGAGAAAGAAGAAATAAAAAGTTTGGAGTGAGTTTGTCATGGACCCCCGTGAACACGAGGCCTTTGCAGGAATTCAGGAACAGGAGCAGAAATCCCCGCGCGACGACGGCCATGACCTGCAGGTGCTCAGTTCTACGATCTCCCATGAAATCAAAGCGCCGGTACGCGCCATTGACGGCTACGCGCGGATCTTCCTTGAGGATTACCGCGATAAAATCGATGAGGACGGCCTGCTGCTGATCTCCAATATCCGCACGATATGTGGGGAAACGCTTGCCATGATCGACAGGCTTCTGGAATACACCCGGCTTTCCGGAGTGGAACCCGTCAAGGAAACGGTCAATCTGCAGCAGATGATTCAGGACGTGTGCGACGAGCTTGCGGCGGGCTATAAAAGCAAAAAAGCTACCGTGTTGAAATTTCAGGAGGAGATTCCGTTTGTCCTGTGCGACGGGACCCTGATGCATCAGGTGGTGGTGAACCTGGTCTCAAACGCGCTGAAATTTACCCGCGAAGAACAGACCGCCGTCATTACCGCGGGCTTCCATCCCGAAAACGGGGAGGATGTATTTTATATCCGCGATAACGGCGTGGGGTTCGATATGGAATATTCCCAGAATCTGTTCGGCATGTTCCAGCGCATGCATTCCGATGATGAATTCGAGGGGAGCGGCGTAGGCCTTTCCATTGTGAAAAAGCTCATTCAGGCAATGGGCGGTAGAGTCTGGATAACCGGCGAGGTCGGAAAGGGGGCCTGTGTGTATTTTACCCTTCCCCCGGGCAATATTTTAAAATAGAGCCGTGTGGTTCGCTTGTTTCTGTTAGGAGGTGTCGGCAGATGTATCGGGTTTTATTGGTGGATGACCGGGATATTTTTCTCATGGAGCTGAAAAGGCTGAAGGTATGGGGGAATGTTTCCGGGTTCGAGGTGGCGGGAAAGGCCAACAACGGAAGACAGGCAATGGAAATGCTGAAATCCTCTTCCTATGATCTGGTCCTAACGGATATCCGCATGCCGGTGGTCGACGGCCTGCAGCTTCTGCGGGTCATCAATCAGGAGAACCTGTGCTCCTGCGTGGTGCTCCTGAGCGAGTACAGTGAATTCAATTACGCCCGGCAGGGAATTGTGCTGGGCGCTTTCGATTATCTTGTCAAGCCTCCCAGCCGGGAAAAGCTTTTGGAGCTGTTCCGGCGGGCGCACCGCTTTCTGGAAACCCGCAAAAAAGGGGAAGACGCCTACGGGAACCCGCTGGAGACCGACTTTGGCTGGGCATACCCCTCTGCGGAGGAAAAAAGGGTTGTCGACGGGTTCCTGAACCGGAGCCCCGATACGGTGCAGATTTTTGAAAGCGCCGTGAAAAGCGTGTACACCATGATGGGCGACAATATGATCAAGGCCGACATCCTTGTCAGAAAGCTGTACCACCATATCATCGAAGAGGTTTATTCAAAAATCCCCTGGCTGAGCGATTTTATCGATATCCGCTTTTTTGACGCCACGGAATATCTGCAGGAAAGCGGACCGGATACCTATAAAGAATATTACTGCGGGAAAATAACTTTTTTGCTGAACTTCATCCGCAGGTATCAGCCGGAGGTGGAGGACGGTACCATCAGCGAAATCTGCGCTTACATACTGGGCCATTCGGAAGACGATATCAAGCTGAAGGTGCTCGCGGAAAAATTTTATATCAACAATACTTATCTGAGCAATACCTTTGCCGTTAAAACCGGAATGCACTACAACAGCTTCGTCACGATGGTAAAGATGGCGCGCGCGGAATACCTTTTTAAAAATACGGATTTGAAAACCTATGAAATCTGCTATCAGCTGGGGTATCACGATATCAATTACTTTTCCAGACTATTTAAGAGCTACATCGGCAAAAGCCCGGCGGAGTACCGGAGCCTGCAGCTCAAAAATTGCCCGGTGGTCATGGAGAGCTGCTGCAAGATAGCTCCGTAAAACAGCATCACACAAAAAAGCCCGAAAACGCTTTTCAGCGTTTCTTCGGGCTTTTGCATTGTAGAACAACCACCGACTATGTCGGTGGAGCGGAAAAAGCTTTAGCGTTGAAACAGACAAAAAAACTCCTTTTGATGTAAAATAAGCTTGCGGTCTGGCAACTGCAAGAGACATCAAAAGGAGGACATTCAGAGATGAATGACAATAAAAGTTTAGCACATACCAAATGGAACTGCAAATATCATATTGTATTTGCACCAAAGTACCATAGAAAAATATTTTACGGAGGCAAGCGAGCAGAAATAGGAAAAATACTGAGAGAATTATGCGGTTGGAAGGGAGTCGCTCTTTTAGAAGGAGAGGTATGTCCTGACCATGTACACATATTAGTAGAGATACCACCGAAGATGAGTGTAGCGAGTTTTATGGGATTTTTAAAAGGGAAAAGCAGCCTCATCATTCACGAAAGACATGCAAATTTAAAATACAAGCATGGAAACAGAAGCTTTTGGTGCCGAGGATATTATGTGGATACAGTTGGAAAGAATGCAAAGAGGATAACCGAATACATTCAACATCAATTGGAAGAGGATAAATTAGAAGATCAATTAACGTTCAGAGAATATCAAGACCCTTTTAAGGGTAGCAAGTAACAATCCTTTGCAAATGTCAGACCGTACCAGCCATTGCAATGGCCGCCAGTAATAGCGGGTTATACCCGCATATGAAATACCACCGGCTACGCCGGTGGATTTTTATTTGAGTGCGGGGCATGTGGAATTCCATGGGAGTACAGCCGGACGATGCTTCGGAGCGGAACGGAATACGCTTTTGCAGCAAGCATTGCGGGAGGGATTATGAGGAGAAATTCCATTTTCTGATCGTAAAATTATCTTCAAGCAAGGTCCAGTTCTGCGGGAACGGATAGCCCAGGGCCCAGTAGCTTATCCCCGGCAGGTTATAGCTCTTCACCATATCGAATTTTGCCTGGGCGCTGCGCGCGTCCTCAAACCACACTTCGTGCTCCCTGCCCTGTTCGTCCCAATACCGGAAGGAAGGAGCCTGGGCGACCGGGTCGTACTGAATTTCCGCGCCGTACCTGACGGCCCTCGCGATCGCCTCCTGGGAGCTGAACGTTTCCGCCTCCTGCCCCTCGGTATGGGGCAATAACCAGTCTCTGGCATAGATCTGGAAGCCGAAGTAGATTTTCTCCCGGGGAATGACCGTGACGGCATAGTCAAGAACCTGCTCGATCTGATTCAAAGGGGAAATCGGCTGAGGCGGCCCTTTCCGATAGCCCCATTCGTAAGTCATCAGGATCACGAAATCGACAATTCTGCCGTGCGCCGCGTAATCGTGCGCTTCATAGAGCAGACCGGCCTGCTCTTCGGATGTTTTCGGTGCGAGCGCCGTGGATACAAAGAAGCCCTGCGCATGCAGGCGGTCCACCGCGCGCTGGAGAAAGCGGTTGTAGGCTTCGCGGTCGGCCGGAAGCACGTTCTCCAGATCGATGTTTAATCCCCGGTATCCTTTTTCTTTCATCAGGGTAATGATTTCAGTCAGCAGACGTTCCACGATCTGCGGGCTGTTCAGCACGACGGACGCAAGATTCGCTCCCTGGGACGTCGAAGTAAAATTGGTGATGGACATCATGGGGACCACTCTTTCCGCCAGAGCGGCCTGTACGGCGGGTTCATCATCGATCGGCTGCAGCGTCCCGTCCTCCCTGATCAGATAAGCAAACGGGCTCAGATAGGTCAGAAATCTGCCGTCCTCCCTGACGATCGGAACGGCGTCCTCCCCCAGCATATAAAGATACCCGTTCACATTGAGAGGGGGCCTTGCCCTGCGCGGAATAACCAGTACGGTTCCGGGAATGATCACGTCCGGATCAGCGATCCGGTTGACTGTAATGAGGGACTGCAGCGGCACGCCGTACCTCTGCGCGATCCCCCCCAGGGTTTCCCCGGGCTGTACACGGTGCCGGGGGGCGGGGACATACAAGATCATTCCCGGACGGATACTGTCCGGGTCCGTAATCTGGTTGGCCTGCACGATTTCCCGTACGGTGGTCCCGTATGTCTGAGCGATCCTCCACAGGGTGTCTCCGGGCCGTACGGTATAAAAATCCTCGCTGGGAATCACCAGGGCTTGACCGATAACAAGCCGGTTGGGATTTTGCAGCCCATTCACCGCCGCTGTTTCCGCCGCGGAAACACCATATCGATTTGCAATCTGCCAAAGCGTTTCGCCCGGCATGACTACATGAATGAACATAAAACGTCACCTTCTTTTTTCACAATATATGTGAAAATTCCGGGGTGTGTGAAAGCTTTCCTTTACCGGGAACCAATCTGCAAAATACGGGATCCGAACGGTCTTTTCATCTTCATAAAAGATCGGGAACAGCTTTTGAGAAGCGTTTTTGATAGCAGGAAAGCTGCGCTCCGCCAGCCATAGGGAATATAAAAACAATAGCCGGATCACAGTACGGTCGATCCGTGAAGAAGGCGACAAACGATACTGCGGCAGCAAAATTTGTTTTGCGCCAGGTCCTATCCAAACAATTTCTGCCATTATGCAAAAGTTAGTCATGTTGTAGAAGAGATTTTCATGATATATAATTAATATATGTTTAGTAGATTATAAACTTTGCTCTCAGAATTGCAGACCGGCAAGGTCTGCTCCGGTGGTTTTATCGATAATCCTGGCTATCTGTAAAACGCTCGGCAACAGGAGTTTGCTATGCTCCTGTTGCTGTTATGATGCGCCCGGATCAGGAACTGATTGACAAGGTGGAACAAGGGGGAGATGCGCGTGCTTTATCATTTCATAATCCCAAGAGGGATCCGGGAGTACTGTCTCGGCCCCTGTAGATTATTTATCATTCAATGAAAAAGAAAGTAGGCGGATACAGCTTGAGTAATGATCGCAATTGGCGGGAAAAAGAGCGCAGCCTTTCGGAAGTGATCCGGAAATATCCCGACGTTTCCCCGTTTGTCATTATAAAAACCGATGTGCAGCGCAGAGGGGTTCTCTATACCGAAAAGGCTCTCGCCGCCGTCGATCCGGACATCCATCTTACCAAATTGCGCAGCGATTACAGCAATAAGGAGGATTTGACGCCTGTTTCTCTTACGATGCGGGACGGCACCTCCATTAACGTCGGGGACGAGGGTAGCGGGGACGCGCATAGCGACAGAGACCCCTACCAAGTGGATGTGGTGGATGGAAAAATCGTATTGGTGGATGAAGGAAACGTCATTGAAGAGGTTTCTTACTGGGAAAAGCCGGATTATTATGAAAAAGTAACCTCACGGGGTACTCCCATGTGGCATGTGGTTTCTCCCCGCCCGCAGCGGCTGTGCATCCATCCCCACCAGCAATGCGATTTTTGGAAAACGCCCGGCTACGGCTGCAAGTTCTGTACCATGTCCGCCGTTTACCACGCGGGCAACAAGCCGGAGCTGCTGAACACGCAGGATATTGTGGAGACTGTGGCCGAGGCACTCAAGGAGCCGGGGCGCAATGTCAATATCTTCCTGACGGGCGGAACGCTGAGGGGCGGGGAAAATTTCCTGGACGAGGAGCTCGACTGTTATATTGACATTCTGGCAGGAATCACCAGGCTGTTTGGGGGAAAGCGTTTTCCGAGCCAGCTGATCAGCACGGCCTTCTCACGGGAGCAGCTCCGGCGCCTGCACGACAGCACGGGCCTTGCTTCCTATACGGCGGACCTCGAGGTGCTCAATAAAAGCCTGTTTGAATGGATCTGTCCGGGCAAGGCGGCGACGATCGGTTATGAGGAATGGAAAAACCGTTTGTATGAGGCTGTAGAGATATTCGGACGCGGCAATGTGGACACCGGAATCGTGGCGGGCGTGGAGCTCGCGCAGCCAAACGGCTTTCAAACAGAGGAGGAGGCTCTGGAATCCACCCTCTCCGAAGCGGATGAAATATCCTCCCACGGCGTGGGCGTGGTCGGCTGCGTGTGGAAGGTGCATCCCGGTTCTATTTTTCGTAAGCAGACGTCTCCCAGCCTGGAATATTACGTGCGTCTTGCCCGCGGGCTTGACCAGATACGCCGGAAATACAACCTTAGTATCGATATGGACAATTACCGGCGGTGCGGCAACCATCCCGATACGGATCTTTCCAGAATTTAGGAGGAGAACGATGATGAGTGCAATACTCGGCGAAGAAATCAAGCGGGCGCTTGCCGATCCCGGAACGGTCCGGGCCGTGGCCACCGTGGGGAAGGACGGCGCTCCGCATATCGCATTCAAACAATCTCTCAGGCTGCGCGGGGATGGGAACCTTGAGTACGACGAGGGGATTGAAACGTCCCAAACCAATAAAAACCTCGTGTATTCCATCTGGTTCGGGAAAACCGTTTCCATCAGCCTGCTGACCCCGGACCGGCGCGGCTACAACATCGTGGGGCGTCCCCTTCGGGTGCTGATCGCGGGAAGGGAATTCCGTACGCATTACACAGCGGCCCGGGAAGAACGGGGGGATATCGATCTGTCCGCCGTTTGGGTGATCGAACCGGTCGCGTCGTATGAACAGAGCTTTGACAAACGCAGGCAGGAGGAAGAGGCGGCACACCCCCTGCTGCAGCATTTAGACCGCCTGACCGTAACCGGTCAATAACTATTTTTAAAATTTGAGGAGAAATTTCATGATGAAAAACCATTTAAAAAGGAGTAAGCCTTTCATTCCGGTGCTGATTCTGGCGACCCTTCTGTCGGTATCCGGGTGCGCGTCCGCGGCTCCGTCTTCCGGTACCTCGCAGGCGGTCGCCTCCGCTCCCGCGTCCTCCGCTTCCGCTTCGGCGCAGGAGTCCGAAAAAGATTACGGCGGGCTGACCATCCATATCGCCACCCAGCCCAGCCAGACCCAACCCGCCCTGGCGGAGGAGCTTGGCTATTTTAAGGAGGAATTCGGCAAAAACAACATCAATTTCGATGTGCGTACCTTCGCTTCCGGCCCTCCGATCATCGAGGCCTTTGCCGCCGGCGATATCGATATCGGTCAGGTGGGCGCGCAGCCGGCCGTCCAGGCGGCCGCCAACGATATTCCGCTTAAAATCATCGCCGCCTATATGACCGGAAACGGCAAGGGCGACGGCCTGCTTGCCCGAAAGGGTTCCGGTATCAATGCGCTCGCAGATATCCGCGGGAAGAAAGTCGGCGTGCAGATCGGTTCCAATTCCCATATGCTCCTGCTGCGGATTCTGGAGTCGGTCAACCTGACCGAAAAAGACATCCAGCTGGTAAACCTTTCTTTCACGGACATCAACACCGCGCTGGAGGCCGGCAATATCGACGCCGGCGTCAGCCAGCTTCCGCAGCTGCAGACCGTAATCGACAACGGGACCGCCACTCTGCTGCAGGTAGACGGCTCTCAATTTCCAAGAACGTCGAGCGTCATTATCGTTTCGGAGGAATTTACCAAAAAATATCCCGAGCTGATTCCCCGCATCCTGAAAACACTGGACAAAACGGTTACTTATTGCAAGGAACACGAGGACGAGGCGATCAAGATTCTTTCCAAGAGAAACGGCGTGGCGGAAAACTCTTATAAAGCGTCCTTTGCTTCCACTGAATTTTCATTATATCTGGACAAAGAACGGCTCGGCACCCTACAGGACACAAAGGAATTCCTGCAGGAACAGGGTACCATAAAAGACGTGGACCTGAACCAGATTATCGACACCTCCTATCTGGAGAAAGCAGGAATCAGCAAAAATTAACCGGAAGGGACGCTTTTGTATGACTTCAAACCTGAAAAACCGGGTTATCAGGATCGGCCTGGGGTGCGTTCTGCCGGCGGTGCTGATCCTGACCTGGGAAATTCTGGGGCGGCAGGGAATCATCAACCGCTCCATCTTCCCTTATCCCACACGTATTTTTGAAACCTATCTGGATATGGTGCGGAAGGGCAGCATACAAAAGGATCTTTCCGTAAGTGCGGGGCGGGTTATCAAGGGCTTTTGCATTGGTTCCGTCCTGGGGCTGAGTATTGGCGTTATTATTGGTCTTTCCAAAACGGCAAACAGCCTTGCGGCCTCCATCATCGGGCTTCTGCGCCCGATCCCTATGATCGCGTGGGTCCCTCTGCTCATTTTGTGGATGGGGATCGACGAAGCTTCCAAGGTGACGCTCATTTCAATCGGTACCTTTTGGCCGGTGGTGATCAACACCAGCCGCGGGATACTCAACAGCGATAAAAAGCTGCTGGAGGTGGGCACTATTCTGGAGAAAACCCGATTTCAGATGCTTACCAAGGTGGTTTTGCCCGGTGCGTTTCCCTTTATTTTTACCGGCCTGCGTCTGGGAGTGAGCAGCGCGTGGACCTGTGTCGTAACGGCGGAAGCCATCGCGGCCGCCTCGGGCATCGGCTACCTGATCATGTATGCGCGCGAGCTTTCACAGCCGCCCGTAATGTTCTCCGGCGTAATCACCATCGGCTTGGTGGGATTGCTTCTCGATACGGTTCTGCAGCAAATCGAAAAGCACGTTTTGCGCTGGAACGAGACTGATGGAAAGTAGATATCAAAATGGCTGAAAATAAAAACATAGAGATAGCAGGTGTCTCAAAAACCTTCAGGCTTTCGTCCGGGGACCTGCCGGTGCTCAACAGCATCGATTTGCAGATCGAAAGCGGCGAGTTTATCAGTGTGGTGGGCGCCAGCGGGTGCGGCAAAAGCACCCTTTTACGGATTCTTTCCGGGCTGGAAACAGCCACCACGGGCGAGGTGCGGATCGGCGGGCGCAAAGTGGAGCACCCCAGCGTGCTTACGGGCGTGATCTTCCAGGAATCCAGGCTGTTCCCATGGCTGAACGTAGAGCAAAATATCGCGTTCGGCATCCATCAAAAAATCGATAAGGAGCAAAGGGCGCGGTCCATAGCGGAACATATCGAACTGGTGGGGCTGAAAGGTTTTGAGAAGGCGTTGCCAAAGCAGCTTTCCGGTGGAATGCAGCAGCGGGTGAGCATCGCCCGTGCGCTGATCAATCAGCCCAACGTGCTTCTGCTGGATGAGCCGTTCGGCGCGCTGGACGCTCTCACCCGAATCCACATGCAGAATGAGATTCTGCGGATATGGGACAAAGAAAAATCGACGATGGTTTTAGTCACCCATGATGTGGACGAGGCGATCTTTCTGAGCGACCGGATTGTGCTCTTATCAAATCGTCCGGGAGAGGTCAAGAAAGTGATCTCCGTCGGTCTGAACCGCCCCAGGGACCGCAGCAGCGCCCGCTTCATCGAGATCCGCAAAGAAATTTACACTCATTTTTTCGAGGACTCCTCCCTGTCGATCGAATACTATCTGTAGTTTCATTTTCCCGTCTTGCATACTATCCGGAGCATCTGAAAATTCAGCACTATATCATATCAGGAAAGCCGCGGCCAGACCGATTGGAATGGCCGCGGCTTTCTTTAACGGCATCTCTTTTTGCATTAAAAAGGGAGACCTTTTACGAGATTATATTGTGCAAAAACGAGTATATCATAACTGTTTAACTTTTGGGGTGTAGCTATAATCAACTCTATAGGCGAAGTTTTTTGGTGAAATAACTTCATCAAATTATTTCTTCTTTTATTTTGCCATTGGGTCGAAACTTCGTGGTGCAAGCCGGGAGAAAGGAAAAAGCTCCGTTTTCAAATCTTGTTAACGCAAATCTTTTGTATATTGCTGGGCACTGACATGAAGAAGCTTCTTTGCAGTGGTGATGTCGGTGATCAGCGTGTCGATCAATCGGTAACGGATGGCAATATAAATACTCTCAACTTTTTCGTCCCCGCCGGCGACCCCGATCACTTCCGGTATTTTCTTAATTTCATCTAAGCTCAGCGACATCAATTGCTGGTTCCATTTGCAATCCACCAACTGGCCGTGCTCATTGAAAAAATTGAATGAGATATCGCCTTTAATCAGATCACTGACGTTGTCGGTATATTTATCAATGCCGTGCATGTAGGCTTCTGTCATTTCAAAATAGATGGGAGAGCTACCGAGGCCGACGATAGCGAGGTCCGAATTTCTGGCGTTGTCCAGCACATCCTTAATGAAGTGCTGTTTCATAAGAATCCGCTTTGCCTCCGGGGAATCGACGACTACAGGGGCATGGAGCTGCAAACTGTCGCCGCCGCACTGACGCGCAAAAATCTCGGCGATAACATTCGCCTGGGTGTCTCTGTCATTACGCAGTAACCCGCCGGATAGCGGCACAAAGGTCACATCCGGAAATGGGACCGGGGAGGAAAAGCTGTTGGCCAGCGCGAAGTTGGTTTCACCGGATGATACGGCCACCAGTTTGGCCGAGTACATGCGCCGGAACAGGTATTTCGCCGCTAAATGTCCCAGCCGTTTCTTCGGCTGGTTGCTTTCGTCCACATTGACACAGATGACATCATGAAGCTTGAAGGTCGATTTTAGCTGATTTTCCAGCACATGGTAAGGCCGCATTCCGGCGTCGTGGATGATGATCTGCACGATTCCGACGGTGCGCGCCTTTGTGAGCAGTTTCGAGACCAGCGAGCGGCTCATATTATATTTCTTCGCAATCTGATCCTGCGTAAGGTAGTCGTCATAATACAGATGTGCGATTTCTACCAGCAATTGCGTATCATCGGAAGTACCCATTCTCTAATCCCTCACAGCTTACATAAATACGATTGAGCTCCCAATTCTGACCTCCGGAACACCGGCGGGCGATAGCACGACCGCCCCCGGCAATACGTCTTCAGACGGATCAAATATCAGCGTCATGTGTCCCAAACGGCTGAAATTCTCATTCGCCACCTCGCCGACCTGTTCTACAGTGTACTCCTTATCATCAAACAACATATGTCCGCCCGGACGCAATATTCCGTCACTCTGTTCGCCCTTGAATTCGTGAATAATACAGGCATCCTGTAATTCTTCAGGACAATCTTTGCCGAAAAGAACCAGCATCGGACTTTCGTCAAATATGGCATCCCTGCCAATTGCAGTCACGGTTGTCTTGAACATTTGCATCATGCTCCTTTTTATACATTATAGCGCAATGCTTAGAAAAAAGAAAGCGTTCCATAACTCAGCGCGGATTTACTTGCCGGAGAAGACACGCATTGCACGCAGAATATCTGATTTCATGGCGCTCGTAGCGCAAAGTGAGATAGCATCGAAAAATAGTGCATCATGATCTGTGTTCAGATACTGCCTGACTGCCTCCCCGCCGGCCTTGTTCATATAGGTATAATAATTGATCTTGCAGATACCATTCTGGATGGCGGTCCTGTAATCTTCATTGGAAACACCGGACCCCCCGTGCATAACGAGCGGAATATCTGCCGCGTCGCGGATTTTACTGACACGGTCAAGATCCAGACGGGGCTCGGTGAGATACACGCCGTGCACAGTTCCAAAAGCAACGGCCAGACAGTCGACTCCGGTTGCATCCACGAAACGGCGGGCCATATCCGGATCGGTGTATATATCATCCAGATTAGTGTAGTCGTCGGCGCTGTCTGCGTTTGTACCCTCACCGACGACAACTTTCGATGTGAAAACGTGGCCGAGTTCTGCTTCCACGGAGACTCCCGCGGCGTGTGCGATCTTAACGATCTCAGCTGTCTGAGCGATGTTTGTGTCAAGATCCTTCCCGGATGCATCATACATCACGGACGTGAAACCGAGCCGGACAGCCTGCACGCAGCGTTCAAATGAACTTCCGTGATCCAGATGCACAGCAACCGGGACAGACGCGCGTCCGGCATAGTGCAGCATCAATGGTGCGATCTCATGCATGTCGACAATGCTGTCATGGCTCTGTGCATGTTGCAGGATAACAGAACATCCAAGTTCTTCGGCTGCCGCGATAATCGCGCGCACGCTCTCCAATGTTGTACCGTTGAATGCACCTACTGCGTATCGACGCGCTTTGGCGTCGGCTAAAATATCCTTGAGATTGGCCAGCATGATTTTATCCTCCTATTTTGTTGTATCAACGTTATAATGTGCAAGCAGAATACGTTCCGCCTCTGCGCTCCAGCAGCCGTTTGCACGGTCACAGGCATCCGCCAGTTCGCCGAACAGCGGATTCTCCGCGCTCAATTTGCGAAAATCCTTAATTGCGGTCAGTGGCAGATCAATCTGCGTGTAAATCAGCTTCTTGCCGCCTGGAATCTGCGGCAGATTTAAGGTCGTTTCGATTACACTGTTTAATCCGCCGATATGTGTCAGCATGACGGTGGGATTTATGCGCCCCTCATCCGACAGACGAATTGCGTCAAGCAGGTCGTCGTTGGTGCTTCCGGTGAAGCCGACATAATGGGTTTTTGCATAGTGTATGTTATACATATTGATCATTGCGGACAGGCCCTTGTCCACGGGACCGGCAAAGAAATTCAGGCAACCGTCGGTTGCCAGTACCTTGTCAGCCTGTTCAATTAATCGCTGCACGGGCGCATATACAAAGACATCGTCGTATCCGGCTCCATTGCTGAGACTTCTAAGATCCTGCACGACGTCGCTGCTTGACTCCGCATTAAAAAATACAAGCCGCCTGTTGTTTGGCACAGTCAAAACGGCTTGGGCGCGCGCGATTCGTTCCTTAGAGACATCGACGGCAACGATGAGTGCCGGACCGTTTTCCAACTGCAGAGCATAATCGATAGCGGCGAGCCCCATTGGGCCGCAGGCTCCGAAAATAATGAGGTTTCCTTGGGGTTTTACTCCCATCGTGTGCTCGTGATTGACATCCGAGGTGTGGTACATCCGGTTATATCCCGCGATTACACACGCAATCGGCTCCGCCAGCGAAGATTGAAAAAAGGACTCCCCCTTGATTGGAATCAGGCAATTGAGCTCCATCACCTCGTTCGGAATCACACAATAGGTGCAGTCGCCGCCGAAATAAGAATACGAATAACCCGGGGTGTCGAATGTTCCGTTATAATTCAGGGAAGGCTGGATTGTGAACCGCTGGCCCGCCCGATATTTGTCCTTCCATTTAGCGCCCACCGATATGATGACACCCGCCATTTCATGGCCGATGATTACCGGCTTTTCAGACAGATCGTCCGGCGCGCGCTTATGCGCGCTACCCTGCTGAACCAGCTTGTATGTAGACATACAGACACTGTCCGTCATCATTTTTGCAAGAATCTCATCCTCCCTGATTTCAGGTAATTCCAATTCTTCTAATAGTAGATCTTTTGTTCCATGCAGCCTGATTGCTTTTGTTTTCATGTAGGTACCTCCGTTAAGATTATATTTTCATTCCTTTGATGGAATGGTTGTGAGTGCCTGATGACACTACTATAATAGCGACAGTTTATCGGTATTGTCAATTATTTGCGATACATTGGAACATATGTGATGACTATTTTGCGGATCCAACATGTTGCGGAATTAAACTGTAGAATATGTTCAAATTTTTAATATTATGTTGACATTTAATGTGCAATAATATAACATCAATGAGCAAGATGAGTAAGTCGTCACACGACCTGACAAATGTGAGAAAGGAGAAGGCAAGTGATAAAGGGGGGTGATTCTATGACGATAGTATTAGGCGGGCTGTTCTTGGCCATGGCGTTGCAGGCATTTTTTTCATACATGCAATTAAAGGCCGTGTACGGTACGCTGGGGCAGATGAAGCGTGAGCACGCCGGATCGGGATATCTGGCAATGGGGAGAGCAAAATCAAAGATCCCTTTCTGCAAGGGAGTAGCTGTCATTATCGTGGTGGATGAAACAGGAGTTGTCGTGGAATACCGTGAGATGCAGGGCAGAACCGTATTTGCCAAATTCAGGCGGCGGGCAGAACTGACCGGTTTGACGATGGAGACGGCAGTCAGCCGGGTGGCTGAGAAAATGAGAGTGCAGGCCTTGAAAAAGGCGATTGAGCTGATTGACGAGCAGCGCAACAGGCAGGCTGTCACATTGTAAAAGGGAATCGAATTGATAGGATTTAGGAGGGCATTTTATGGATTTCTTAGTAAAATTTGCAGAAGTATTTACCGGTGTGTTCCAGGCCGGAGGCGAAAACCTGACGGGGCTAATCACGGGGATCCTGCCCACGTTGCTGGTGCTTCTGACGACGATCAACGCGTTAATTAAGCTGATTGGAGAGAAACGCGTCAATAATTTTGCGAAAAAACTGACGCGGTTCCGCTTGCTGCGCTATACGCTTTTACCAATCATGTCGCTGTTTTTCCTGACAAATCCGATGTGCTATACAATGGGGCGGTTTGTCGAGGAGAAAGAGAAGCCGGCCTTTATTGACGCGTGTTTCTCGTTTGCGCATCCAATACTCGGAATTTTTCCGCACGCTAACCCAGGGGAACTGTTTGTATGGGCGGGCATCTCCGCAGGGATTACAACGCTGGGGCAATCGGCTATGCCGCTGGCGGTACGGTATTTTATTGTGGGTATTATCGTCATATTTATCCGCGGCAACGTGACTGAGCTTATTACGACTCTGATGATGAAGAGAAAAGGGGCGGCGAAATGAAGACGACAGTAAAAGTAACGAGAGGACCCGGGGGCTGGGGCGGCCCGTTTACCGTGCAGGAGACCGAGACCCGCAAAGTCGTGGCGTCGATTACAGGCGGCGGTATTCATCCGCTGGCGCAGAAAATCGCGGATATGCTGCATGTTCCGGCCGTAGACGGTTTTAAAGAAAAGGTCGAGCCTGATACCATGATTATTGCTATCGTAGACTGCGGCGGAACACTGCGGTGCGGCGTATACCCAAAGCTCGGGGTCAAAACGATCGACACCCATCCGATCTCACCGTCGGGCCCGTTGAGCCGCTACATCAACGAAGGCAATTTTGTATCGGGGGTCGTCGAGGATAACATCAGCCTCGTGGAAAGCGGGGAAACCGATACCGTTGCAAAGGCAGCTCCCAAAGCTGCTCCAGAGACAAAAGCAGCGGCGGCGGAGGCGCCCGCAGCCTCTTCAAAAGGGATGGTCGGATTTATTACAAATTCCGGACGAGCAATCGGAAGCGTTGTGAACATCTTCTATCAGGCCGGCCGTGATTCCGTTGAAATCGTATTGAAGAGCATCCTGCCATTTATGGTATTTGTCAGCATCATGGTCGGCATCATCAACTACACAGGTGTTGGCAATGTGCTTGCTAACGCTATTAAGCCGCTGGCCGGAAGTTTGCCGGGACTGTTGGGGCTGTCCGTTTTTTGTGCGATCCCGTTTTTGTCCCCCGTATTGGGACCGGGTGCGGTCATCGCGCAGGTCATCGGAGTATTGCTGGGTGTTCAGATCGGAAAGGGCACGATTCCGCCGTCCTACGCTCTGCCCGCGCTGTTCGCAATCAATTCTCAGGTCGGCTGCGATTTCCTGCCGGTCGCGTTGACATTGGCAGAGGCTGAGCCGGAGACAGTGGAAACCGGTGTCCCGGCGATGCTTTTCTCCCGGCTCATCACGGGTCCCATAGCGGTACTGGTGGCGTTCCTTCTGAGCTTCGGACTTTATTAGACAAAGGATCTGTAAGTAAAGTATAAAATAAAGACTTTGAGAAGACAGGTATGCCCGTCAATGCCACCAGGAAAAAATGCTGGAAGGCGTTTCCTGGTGGCACGCCTAAGAAGTCAATGGAAAGCTGTTTCGAAAAATACACGGACGTGTAAACTTGCGTACATAAAAGCACACAACTCTGCAAAACAGAATATGTTTCAAGAGGTAGTATGGTATGAAAATAAAAGGCGTAATATTTGATCTGGACGGAACACTTCTTGATTCGATGGGTTATTGGAATAATTTACGCGTGGAATATCTGAAAAGGAAGAAAATCGATTTTCCGCCGGGACTGGAACGTACCTTGGTTAAAATGGGTTCTATGGAATCCGCGGAATATCTTCGCATGAGATTCAATCTTGCGGATTCGGCGGAGGACATTAAGAATGAATTTGATCAGGAAATGACCTATCGCTATGAAAACAGTATCCGCCTAAAGCCCGGAGTGCTGGAAGTGCTGCAGCGGCTCACTGATATGGGCATCAGATTTTGCGCAGCCACTGCTACGGACCGTGTATTAATAGAAAAGCCGCTTATACGATTGGGAATCTATGAGATGTTCGCCGGCATATTAACCTGCCAAGAAGTCGGATATAATAAGATGCATCCCAATATTTGGCGGGAGGGACTTAAAATTCTTCATACGACACGCGATAATACCATTGTTGTAGAGGATAATATTCAGGCAAGCCGTACTGCAAAGGCAGACGGGTTCACAGTATATGCAGTCTATGATGAAACGGCTAAGGACGAAAAGCAAATGCTTCAGTTACTTGCGGATCGCTATTTAGATTCATTGAAAGAGTTTTTAAATGATTTAAAGTAATGGGATGAGGAAAGTACAGAGTTCATAATGTCTGTCTCATACGGTTGACGTAAAGAGAGACCTGTATGGGCTGTTTATTTAAATAATGAGAGGAATCAATATGGTAAGTCAAAAAGTAAGAATTCAATTAAAATACGGACTGCATGCCCGGCCGGCCGGTACGCTGGCGAAACTGGCGCAGCAGTATCAAAGCGATATAAAAATGCAGTCAAATGAAAAAACATTCAACATAAAATCAATCATGGGCGTGATTGCCGCAGGAGTAAAGTGCGGCACGGAAGTCGAACTGATCTGCAATGGAACAGATGAGCAGAAAGCATTGCGTGAACTGGTCGATGCGATTCAATCGGGTCTGGGAGAATAACAGAGCTTTCATACAACGGGCAGGGTTTATACAGCCCTGCCCGTTTGTTTTCATATATCAATTCTAAGGAGGAAACAGGATGACAGTCCTAAATGGAAAAGGTGTATTGGATGGGATCGCAATCGGAAAAATTGTGTTCTATCAGCGCAAGGGAAGGGAAGCAGTTAAACGTCATGCGGAAAATACGGAGGAGGAACTTCGTCGTTACCGGGACGCAAAACAGCAGGAAGCAGCGGGACTGAAGAAGCTGTATGAGAAGGCGCTTCATGAGGCGGGAGAGAAAAGCGCCAAGATATTTGAAATCCATCAGATGATTCTGGAGGATATCGATTTTTGCGATGCCATAACGGATACGATCCAATCGGAGCGGGTCAATGCGGAATATGCCGTGAAAAAGGCATGCGATACATACGTTCAGACAATTTCTGCTATTGACGATCCATATCTGAAAGAACGTGCTGCCGATATCAAGGATATATCTCAAAAGCTGATTGAAATCCTTGCCAATGCCGAATCGGATGCTTTTACATCGGATGAACCCGTTATTATCGTCGCAGACGACCTCACGCCAAGCGAGACAGTGCAGCTGGATAAATCAAAAATACTTGCTTTCATTACCATAAACGGTTCTGTTAATTCTCACACTGCGATTCTTGCGAGGAGCATGAATATTCCCGCCATGGTCGCCGTCGGAGAGCAATTGGGCCTGAGATATAACGGGAAGAACGCAATTGTGGATGGCGCTTCCGGAAGGATTTATATTGAGCCGAACACTGCGACGCTGAAATTATTTTCTGAAAGGAAAGAAGCGAAAGAGGCGGAACAGGAACAGCTGCATTGCCTGAAAGGGAAAAACAGCGTTACGATAGATGGAAGAAAAATCAAGATTTTTGCAAATATCGGTGGGCCGCAAGACGTGGAGGCGGTCCTGAACAATGACGCGGAAGGCATTGGACTGTTCCGCAGCGAGTTTCTCTATCTTGGCAGAGAAACGTATCCGACCGAGGAAGAACAGTTTCAGGCTTATCGGTCGGTGGCGGAAAAAATGAAGGGAAAGCAGGTCATTATCCGTACACTGGATATCGGCGCGGACAAGCAGGCAGACTATTTTGAAATGCCAAAGGAAGAAAACCCCGCTATGGGCTGCCGTGCCATACGCATTTGCTTAACCAGGCAGGATGTTTTTAAAACACAGTTAAGAGCATTGTACCGGGCTACTGCGTTTGGAAACATCGCGATCATGTTTCCCATGATCATTTCCGTGGGAGAGGTCAGGGCTATAAAGCAAATTGCGCAGGCTGTTCAGCTGGAGCTTTCCGGGGAAGGGGCAGCCTACAATCCGGAAACAAAACTGGGCATCATGGTCGAAACTCCGGCGGCCGCTCTTATTAGTGATGAGCTTGCGAAGGAAGTGGATTTCTTCAGTATCGGTACCAATGATCTGACTCAATACACACTGGCGATCGACAGGCAGAATCCAGGTCTGGAGCATTTCTACGACGCACATCATAAAGCGGTGTTGACCCTTATCCGGATCACGGCTGAAAATGCACACAAAAACGGCATTTTTGTAGGGATCTGCGGTGAACTCGGGGCGGACCTTTCCCTGACGGAGACTTTTTTAAGGATGGAAATTGACGATCTTTCCGTATCGGCGCCCTGTGTGTTACCGCTGCGGAAAAAAGTCATGGAAACCCGCGTTGATCGTTAAATGTTTAAATGGCGGCACTTTTATAAAACGCCTGCGGAACTGGCAATGAAATGACCCAAAAAGTTAGATAAATTACGGCGTTGTCCAGTTCCCTTTCAGAAAAGTGCATAAACAAAAAGTTAAGCAAGAACCGCAAGGTGAACAGCAAAGGTTATTCTAAGATTTTGGCCATCGGATACTAAAAATCCGGTGGCCTTTTAGTATCCAGTAGAGATATAGAAAATGTGATTCTTATCACTCAATGGTATGCAAAGCTGCATCAGTACGGATGAAGAAACAGGTGAAGTCTCAGAATACAAAAAATTTTCCCTTTAAGAGCTAAAGATTTTAACTTGTGATTGTCAGCCGAATTTGTATAATATAATTAATAAACATATATGTTTAATAAAAATTAGCGATCTGCCGACAGGCTTTACGGGAGAAAAGGCGGAGAAACGACGATGTTTTTCTGGGCGCGGGGCGGACAAAGATGCTTTTGTATCGGTTCGGACGTTGCCGGGGAAACATGGTCTCTATATAAATCAATTTTAAATGTGTGTGTTAAAAGGAGACAGGGAGTATGAACAGAGAAAAAAAGACAATAAAATTCGCATCCGGGCTGCTGACCGCTTCGCTGATGCTGTCAATCGCCTTTAGCGGCTGCGGCAATAATCCGTCGGTTTCCTCCGGAGGCGCGCCCGCAAGCAAAGCGGGTCCGGCTGTGGAATCCACTTCGGCCTCCTCGGAGAAACCGGATGTGATCCGGGTGGGAACGGCTTTTACCGCGGGCAACAGCAACAAGGCTTCGCTGATGACTTTCGGCGTGCTTTACGAGCACCATCTGCTGGAAGAGGAATTTGAAAAAGACGGTATCAAAATTGAATGGAACTTCTTTAAAGGCGTCAGCCCCGCGGTGAATGAGGCGTTTGCCAGCAACACCATCGACTTTGCCGCCACAAGCGACCTGGGGGCCATTGTCGGCAAGTCGAACGGGCTGGATATCAAGCTGATCGCTTCCCAGTCGAGGGGCGGAGAGTCCTATCTCGGTGTGCCCGCCAAATCGACGGCCACAAAGATTGAAGATCTTGCCGAAAAGAAGCTCGCCACCACAAACGGAACCACTTTTCAGGTGACTCTGGCCAGAATTCTGGCAAAACGCAATCTGACGATCAAGGATTTCGAATTCTTCAATCTTGCGCCTGCGGACGGCGTCGCAGCCCTGGTGAGCGGGAATATCGACGCCGCCGTCTACGGGGGACCGGGGCAGTTGTTCCCACCCAGGGACAAAGGGCAAGTCAAGATTCTGTACACCACCGCCGACGATCCGGAATTCAAGGCGGATGAAAAGCCGCAGACCAGCGTGTTCGTTGCCGACAGCTTCCTTGAAAAGTATCCAGACATCACGGAGCGTTTCCTGAAAGCGTATCTGAAGGCGGCGCAGTGGATTTCAAAAGAAGAAAATCAGGAGGACTACTACGTAATCGCCTCCCACACTGGCCAGTCCGTGGATGGCCTTCGCGAAGGCGCGAAGGGAACGGATCCGAGCTACATTTATTCACCCTTAATTGACGATTCGGTTGTGAATTATTACTCGGGCACCATCAGCCTTATGAAGGATCTGGGTCTGATTAAAAATGCCTTCGACGCGAAGGATCTCATCGTCGAAGAGCCTTTGAAAAAAGTTTTGGAGGAGACGAAGCTGCAGGACAACTGGAAAAAATATTGACATGGATGATTCTTTCCTCAAAACGAAGATTAAGGAGCTAAAATATGAGCACAAAATTACTGGATATTGACTACTCTTCCATTGAAGACGAGGACATCGTCGCCGTTCTGAAAGCGTTTAAGAACCGCCATTTCAATGTCTATTACGCACCGGACGCGGAAGCGGCCCGGGCAATCGTAACCGAATTGATTCCCTCCGGCGAGAAAGTGGGGACCGGTGATTCGACCTCGGTAGCGCAGCTTGGCATCTATGCGGCG
This sequence comes from Caproiciproducens lactatisolvens, assembly GCF_052443335.1. NCBI lineage: Bacteria > Bacillati > Bacillota > Clostridia > Eubacteriales > Acutalibacteraceae > Caproiciproducens > Caproiciproducens lactatisolvens. The sequence continues at coordinate 848,254 of NZ_CP195750.1, forward strand.
CTGGAAGCGCAGGGAACGACGGTTTACACGGGACACGCAAGGGGAAAGACCTTTGCGGAAACCAGACGCCTCAGCGCCTTGTCCTACAGTTCGGAGTGCAGGTATTTTCTGACGGGAACCAACGCCGTAACGCGCGACGGGAGGCTTGTCAATGTGGACGCTCTCGGAAACCGCGTGGCCGGCATGTTTTACGGGCACGAGAATTCGGTTCTGATCGTCGGCCGCAACAAGATCACAAAGGATTTGGATGAGGCCTTCAACCGGATCCGGTATCAGATTTCCCCGCAGCACGTGAAAATACGCAGCACGGACCTTGGCGGCCGGCCTTTTAAGACCGGGTGCGTCAAGACCGGGCGCTGCGTGGACTGCAGGGGCGAGGACCGCACCTGCAACGTATTCACGGTGATCGAGCATAAGCCCAAAGGCACCAATATCAACGTCGTGTTCGTCAATCAGGACCTCGGTTTGGGGTGGGATGACTCCTGGCCGAAAGAGCGGATCGAAAGCATCATCGAAGAGTACAAAAAGCTGGTGTGGATCCCGCCGCAAAGACAGGAGCCGTCCGGCCTGAAGGTTCCCGCACAGGCCGCTTCCGAAGAAAAAGCGGGCGGCTGACCGGCCGAACCGACAAGGCGGCATCCCATATCACATTGAATGAAGGAAGCGGAGAAATGATCATCCAAACGACGGAATCAGCGAGATCGGCGTTTGAAAAAGCGGTTGCCGATTACCCGGACGTGCCGTTCCATATTATCTTGAAACTCGACCTGCTGCGGCGCGGCGCATATTTAACGGAAGAGGCGCTCGACGCGGTCCAAAACGATGAATATCGTTTTGGACCCATGAGGATTTTCTATTCTCATGGGAGCACGAAAGGAACAGACAGGGAGATTCCCGGTTCCATCCTTTTGCGCGACGCAACCACCGCATCCGTGTCTTTTGACGAGGACTACCGGGAGCCCTATCGGATCGAAAGGGAGAACGGCGCCTTTGCCCTTTATGACGGGGATGAGTTTGTCGACACGATCGACTTCACGCCTCGGCCGAAATATTACGGAAAGAAAACAAGCCGGGGGGTGCCGATGGAAAGCATCGCCAGTGCCCGCGCGCAGCGGCTGATCATCAACACCTACAAGCACTGCCATCTGTGGGATACGGGAGACCAATGCCGGTACTGCGCCTTCTTCACGGATCTGATCCGGGCGAAGCAGGCCGCCCGGGAGGATCGTGCCGCCAAAGAGGTGGACGCCGAGGATATTTACGAAACAGTCCGCGAGGTTTTGAAAGAGCCCGGACGCATATCGGAGATTTACCTCACCGGTGGGATGGACTACAGCGGGGAGGTCCTGTTTGAGAACGAAGTGAACCGCTACATCCGTATCCTGCAGGCTATCGGGCGCAATTTCAAAGGGCGCTTTTCCAGCCAGATCATGGCGCCCGCCTATAGCAGGGAGCAGCTCAGGCGCATCTATCAGGAAACCGGCCTCACCTCCTACTGCCCGAACGTCGAGGTGTGGGACGAGGAAATTTCAAAACACATATGTCCCGGAAAAAACCGCTGGCCCGGAAACGCGGAATGGATTCGGCGGACGATCGACGCGGTTGAAATTTTCGGGAAAGGCAATGTGTATACCCAGGTGGTCGCCGGCGTGGAGATGGTGCAGCCGTATGGCTTTCCGACCGTTGAGGAAGCGCTGGAATCCAATTTTCAGGCGTGTGAATTTTTCGCGAAGCACGGTGTCGTCTTTTTGAGCACCGTCTGGCATCCGCATAAACACGCGTCCCTGGGCGAGCGTCCGGTCCCGCCGCTCGACTATTATGTGAGGCTGGTGCGCGGCCTTCATGAAATCCGCAAGTCGTATGGGCTGACGTCAGACAATGACGATTATAAGCACTGCGGGAATCACGCGGACAGCGATTTGGAAAGGGGGGACTGACCGTGCGCGAATTTTCTCAGCCGGTCGGGATTCCGGAAAAACTTTTGAAACTGCTTCAGGAACCGGCCGCCGTAAAAGCGGTCGGAACAGTAAGCGCCGACGGTTCCCCGTATGTCAGCGTAAATACTACGCTTACAAGCCTGGACGGAAAATCGCTGATCCTGAGCGAGAATCTGGAAAAATCCGTCAGCAACGTCAATCTCGTGAACAGCGTCTGGTTCGACAGGGCCGCATCCGTGACGGTTTCATACGGAGAAGACTCTTTCGCAATAAAGGCGCGGGTGCACCGCTGCCTGATCGTCGGGAAAATATTTGAACAGATGCTCGCGCGCAAACGGAACGCGTATGGGGATGACGCCGATATTTCAACGGTCTGGGAGCTTCTCCCTCTGGAGATAAGCGAAACGTCCCCGGCGGTCCTGCGGCGGCAGCAGGAAAAAGAACATCCCTATTTCGACCGTCACCTCGACCGATCGAGCATCAAAGCCTGAAAAAGACCTGCCGTACTGAGAATGGAGGGAAAACATGACCATAAAAAGAGAAGTATTTTACACCATCTGCCCGCTGATCGTCGCGTCCCATATCGCCGTTGAGAAGGGCTGGCTCGCGGAAGAACTGGAGAAGGCCGGTGCCGCGCCCCGCTTCCTGCGCGAGCAACCCAAAAGCGAGTGGCTGGCACATTTTACATCGATCCATCCGAACCTTTTCCGCGACGGCGGGTGCATTCCGCCGCTTTGGGCAAGGTCCCTTTCCCCGGTAAACAAGCTGATCGCCACCACCTCGTTCAGCCGGTCCGGCGGACAGCTTGTCGTGAGGGCAAGGGACGGAATACATACGATCGCGGATCTGCGGGGAAAACGGATCGGCCTTTCTCTGCGTGAAAAGCCGGACCGGGTGGACTTCGCGCGCGCAACGGCGCACCGCGCTATCCTCCTGGCCCTGCGGCTCGGCGGGCTGAGAGAGGACGAGGTGACGCTCGTCGACCTGCCGGAATCGGAAGGGAAAGCTGGGGACCCCTCGTGGGAGAAGCTGGAGCCCGCCAAAAATCCCGTTGCCCTTTGGGGCGGGGGCAAGCTGAGGGCGCAGGTCTGGCGGGACGGGCAGTCCCTGCTGGACGGACGCGTGGACGCGGTCTACGCAAGGCCGGGACAATCGAAGCCGCTTGAGGAGAAAGGTCTTGTGACAGTGATCCATCGCATCGCCGATCATCCCGACTGGACGCTGCAGGTTGCCAATACGCCGACGGTGGTGACTGTCAGCACCGAGGTTGCCGAAAAATATCCCGAGATCCCCATAGCATGGCTTCGGGCATCTGTGAAAGCGGGAAAGTGGATCAGGGATAACACCCGCGAAGCCGCCGAAACGTTTTTTGAAGTGACCGGTGAGTCCAGCCTTGAAAATATCGTGCAGAAATTAAAGGAATATGACTTCGTGCCGAATCTGTCACCCAAAAGACTGGCCGCCCTTGAAATTCAGAAAGAGTTCTTATGGAAGCACGGATATATCGAAAAGGACTTCTCCCTTGAGGAATGGATTGACGACCGGTTTCTCAGGCAGGCGCTGCGGTAAGTCCGGGCCGGGGACCGTCGGGAGATATCAGGCGGAAAGAAAAGATAAAGGAAGGGATCGAACATGAGTACCAACCAGAGAAACGGGCAGGCTTCCCCGACTGTGCGGGCGTTTGCGCATATCGCAGAAAAAATTCATAAGACGGTGCGGAAAAGGGGAACGCCGGGCATGCCCGAATCGCGGATCAGACGGATCCTGCCGGGCTTCCTTCTGCCGGCGGTGGTTTTGGCGGTATGGGAGGTCGCGACGATTTTTTCCCTGGTTCCTCCCCAACTGCTTGTGCCGCCCGAAAGCGTGTTTCAGTGCCTTGTCAGACTGGCCGTAAGCGGAGTGCTGTGGGAGAATCTGAGGGTCAGCCTTTCTCTCGTCCTTCTGGGATTCACTTGGGGGGTTCTCGGGGGAATCGCGGTCGGAGCCCTGATGGCGACTTTCCAGACCGTCGACCGCCTTGTTCATCCGCTCATACAGGCGATACGCCAGATTCCCCTTTTCGGGTGGCTTCCCTTCTTGATTCTGCTTTTTGGCATCGGCCGCGAATTCAAGATTGTGTTTATCGGTCTCAGTACGTTCTATGTGATGGTGGTCAATGCCTATGACGGCGTAAAGAGCGTTTCATCGGAGCATCTGGAGGTGTCCAGAATCTTTGGCATCGGTTATTTCCGCCGGTTTACCGAGGTCATTATTCCGGAAGCGATGCCTTCGATTTTCACCGGCCTGAAAACCGGGCTAAGCCTTTCATGGATGACTGTGGTGGGTGCGGAGATGGTGGCCGCCAGTCTGGGAGTGGGATATCTGATGAATTATTCGCGCACCATGTTTGAGTACGACGTTGTGTACGCGATGGTTTTTGTCATCGGTGTCATAGGCTTCCTGATGAACCTGGTCGTGAACCGGATTGAGCGGCATGTCCTTCGCTGGCGTACCACATATCGCTCCTCCGAATAATGCATCGGAATTATGAAAGGGGGTACAATCCTTTGAAGCATGGCCAATTTATCCGCAAAACAGCGATGGGACTGGTGCTGCCGCTCCTGATCGTACTGGCTTGGTTCCACGCATCGCCAGGCAACAGCCTGGTGTCTTCTCCAGAAGAGGTTTATGATACGATCGTGGAATCCCTTCAAAACGGCTTTCTATTGGAAAATCTTCTGGTGAGCTTCAGCCGCGTGATGCAAGGTTTTCTCTACGGATCTCTGGCAGGGCTCTTTTTGGGCATTCTGACCGGCGTCTCCGCGCGGGCGGACCGGATCATTTCACCGTTTTTCCATGCCGTGCGGAATGTCCCTATTGTGGGATGGATTCCGCTTTTTATCATTTGGTTTGGGTTCGGCGATTTGTCGGAAATCATGCTGATCGCGGTCGGCGCATTTTTCCCTTCCGTGTTGAATACCTATCAGGGAATCCACAGCGCCGGCCGAAATTATGTTGAGGTAGGCCGGATTTTCAATTTAAAAGATTCACAGATTTTCAGACGGATTGTCCTTCCCTCCGCGCTTCCGTCCATTGCTACGGGCATCCGCATCAGCCTTTCCAATTCGTGGATGTTCGTTGTGGTCGCCGAAATATTCGGCGTCACTTCCGGAGGGATAGGCAATATGATGAACGACGCGCGAGAAGCGTTTCGTATGAACATCGTGATCATGGGAATCATTGCAATCGGAACCGTAGGTCTCCTGTTAAACCAGGCCCTCTCGCTGCTTGAGCGGCGCCTTCTGGTCTGGCGCCTTGCGGAGCGAAAACCGTAAGCGTGAACAGGGCAACCGGACCGAAGCCCGCCGCCTTAACGGGGCGCGGAAAATTCCGGCTTCATTAAACGAAAGGATAAACCGTCATGCCACAGAATAACAAAGATCCTCTTATACAGGTGGATCATCTGCATAAGGAGTTTACGATTGACGGGCAGCAGATAGAAGTGCTGCGGGATATCAACATCGGCTTTGAGGATGGTCAGTTCATCAGCATTGTCGGAACCAGCGGATGCGGAAAAAGTACGCTGCTGCGCATTATAGCGGGTCTGGAAAGCGCGACGCAGGGCGGCGTCCGTCTGGACGGAAAGGAAATCACCGATTCCTCCGGGGACTGCGGTCTGATCTTTCAGGAGTCCAGGCTGTTTCCCTGGCTTACCGTTGAAAAGAATGTCGGGTTTGGGATTTCGCGTAAAACGGTGAGTAAGAAAGGAAGGAAGGAACTTGTTCAGCGCCATATTGAGCTGGTCGGCCTGAAGGGGTTTGAAAAAGCGTTCCCCTCTCAGTTGTCGGGCGGCATGCAGCAGCGGGCCAGCATCGCGAGAAGCCTGGTGACTGATCCGAAGGTGCTGCTTCTGGACGAACCCTTCGGTGCGCTGGACGCCATTACCAGGATGGGAATGCAGAACGAAATCCTGCGCATCTGGAAGGCGGAAAAAAAGACAATGGTGCTGGTGACGCACGACATTGACGAAGCGATTTACCTTGGGGACACGGTAGTGGTGATCTCCAGCCGGCCTGGAGAAATTAAGCGAGTGTTCCACGTTGACCTTCCAAGGCCGCGAAGCCGGAACACAGAAGATTTTTTCAATATCAAAAAAGAAATTTACACCCAATTGTTCGGCGAAAAAACCTACGAGCTGGAATATTACCTGTAACTCCCGCCGCAATACGGCAAACGGGCACGGAACATGCCGACGACCCGATAAGAAAACAAAAGGAGTTTAAGAATGGCAATCAAAGAATTCCGCTACACCATCTGCCCGGTCGGAAACGCCAGTTTTCTTTCTGCAAATCGGGAAGGCTTCTTGTATGACGCATTTCGACCGCTGGGAATCCGGCCCGTTTTGCTGCAGAGCCTGCCTCGTGACAGGTGGTTGGCACATTTTACCTATCAGGACCCCGCGCTCTTCCGGGAAGGCGGAAATGTACCGCCGATCTGGGCGAAGTCGAACGGGACGGAGGTCGTCCTACTTGGCCTTACGATGCATGCGCAGAAAACCTATATTCTGACACGCGTGGATTCTCCTGTCGATTATGTGGAGGAACTGCGCCATAAGAAATTGGCGCTGCCGACGCGTCCGGAATATCCGGCCGTCGATTTTTTTAAATCTGACGCCGAGCATCTTTTCCGCAGCGTGCTCGCGGCGAGAGGAGTCGGTACCGCCGAGGTTGAATTTGTGGAAATCCCGGCCAGCGAGTCGGAGATCAACATTACATCGGACAAAGCGAATCATTTCGGAAAAGCCGAGGCGGATGCCCTGGAGGCCGGAAAGGTAGACGCGATCGTCAGCAGCGGTGTACGTGCCCTACGGCTGATGCTGACAGGAAAATTCAAGACAATTTTTGAGCTTGGCGCGCATCCCGGTTTGATTTCTACCGTCTGCGGAGAATATCCGCATATCCTGACGGTCAGCAAACAGTTGGCGGACGAAAATCCAGAAGTAGTTGTGGAGTACCTTAAACAAACAATTCTGGCCGCGGAATGGGCGAAAACAAACCTTTCCGGGACTCTGGCACTCTTTTCCAAGCAGCTTCACGCGACACCCGGTGAAATTGTAACGGCGCTGCCGCGCGATTTTTACAAGCATCTGACGCCCGGATTCTCCAAGGAAGGTTTGCTGGCGCTGGAAGGTCAGAAGAAATTTCTTTATGATCGCGGTTACATAGCGAAAGACTTTCCTATTGAAAAATGGGTGGACGAAAGCTTTCTTCGCGCAGCGCTGTCCGATCTTGGAAAGAACATATCCCTTCCAACTATAGACGCTTGACAATGAGACCCGCGTTACTATTCGGAAAGGTTTCATTTCCATTCCCACAGAATTTCTCAAAAGAAATGGCTTGAAGCCTGGGGGTAGACAACTTATATCTGCGGGCATCGAAGACGGCATGAAAGTTAACGCAAAGGAAGATATATTATAAAAAAGAGCATGAAAAAAGGCAAGCAGAAAAACTGCTTGCCTTTTATGGTGGACGTTATAGAACTCGAATCTATGACCTTTCGCACGTCAAGCGAATGCTCTACCAGCTGAGCTAAACGTCCATTTTTTGAGTGCTCGATTATTATACCTTAAATAGCTCTAAAAATCAATATAAAATTTCAAAAAAATCTCATTTTTATTTCCTTCGCTTGTTTTCGACCGGGGATTAGCCTATAATAGAACATAATATTTTTGATGTGAGGTGTTTGCTATGCCGATAGGCCTTGTACTGGAGGGCGGCGGTATGCGTGGGGCGTATACGAGCGGCGTGCTGGAAGTTTTCTTGAACCATGGGATCGAGTTCCCGAATGTCTACGGCATTTCGGCCGGCGCCTGCAACGCGCTCAGCTATATTTCCAGGCAGAAGAACAGGAATTACGATATTTTTTATCAGTATATCGGGGATAAGCGATATATCAGCGTGGAAAATTTAAACCGGACCGGTTCTTTGTTTGGTTTTGACTTTATTTTCGGAGAACTTTTCCATACGCTTCTTCCGTTCGATTATGAATCCTTTTTCAATTCTCCGGTTGACCTGAAGGTCGGCGCTACCGACCTGAAAACCGGTCAGACGGTCTTTTTCGACAAGGCGAATCTGGATGAGGATTTTACCGCGGTCAAAGCCTCCAGTTCGCTGCCTTTCATTTCCAACACCGTTTCCTACCGGGGACATGAACTGCTGGACGGCGGCTGCGCGACTCCGATTCCGATCGAGCGCTCTATTTTTGACGGAAACAATCGGAATGTGGTCGTGCTTACCCGTGACAGCACCTACCGGAAAAGCCCGCGCCCGGAATTCCCGCGTTCGGTGCTTCGTGTAAAATATGGGGAGTATCCGAATTTTGTAAATACCATGCAGGTTCGCGCGGAGGTTTACAACAATGAGCTTGAGGTCTGCCGCAGACAGGAGGCGGAGGAAAAAGCAGTCATCGTCCGTCCCAGCAGGCCGATCGTAACGGGCCGGTATGAGAAGAACCCGGAGGTGCTGAAAGGGATCTACGAGATGGGGATGAACGACTGCGAAAGAAAACTTCCGGAAATCCGTGCTATGATGGCGCGCGCATAAATAAAGATGAAGGGACGGAGGGTTATCCGTCCCTTTTCACTTGACACGAACCGGTGATCGGTTTATATTATATATTGCTAATGATTTGCATTTAAGGAGGCCGTACAAAATGCTGAAACGAGCTGCCGCCGTCATTTTGGCGGCCGCGATTCTGCTTTTTTCCGCCGGGTGTGCCGGAAGAACAACGCAGAATGTCCGGTTTCGGGTGGTGACATCCTTTTATCCTTTATATATTATGGCCCTGAACATCACCGACGGGGTGCCCGGCGTACAGGTGGACAATATGGCGGGGCAGCAGGCGGGCTGCCTGCACGACTATCAGCTGCAGTCGAAGGACATGAAAAATATAGAGCAGGCGGATGTGTTTGTGATGAACGGCGCGGGCATGGAAAGCTTTATGAATAAAGTGACTTCTCAGCTTCCCAATCTGCGGGTGATCGATTCGAGCGAGGGAATTTCCCTTTTGACGGATGAGAGCGGGGAGAAGAACCCGCACATCTGGGTTTCCATTTCGAACTGCATCCGGCAGGTTTCCAACATCGAAAAAGGTCTGGCACAGGCCGACCCGCAGAATGCCGAAGCTTACCGGAAGAATGCACAGTCCTACATGGCGGAGCTGAGCGTACTGCGTGATAAAATGCACAGCGAATTGAGTCATATTACGAACAGGGATATCATTACCTTCCATGAAGCTTTTCCGTATTTTGCCGAAGAATTCGACCTGAACATTGTGAGCGTGGTCAACCGCGAGCCCGACAGCCAGCCGAGCGCGCGCGAGCTGGCGGAAACCATCCGGCTGATACGGGGCAGCGGCGTAAAAGCCGTTTTTGCGGAGCCGCAGTATCCGAAGTCCGCCGCCAATATTGTAGCGAATGAAAGCGGCGTGAAGGTATATTCGCTTGACCCGGCGGTGACCGGGGAAAACAGCAAAAACGCCTATCTTGACGCGATGGAAAGCAACCTGAAAACACTCGAAGAGGCGCTGAAATAAAAGGGGAATGACATGGATACTTGCAAATGCAGCACACAGATACGCAGCCTTACGGTGAGAAAGCACGACGGGGTGATTCTTCACGACGTCTCCTTCGATGTGCATCACGGAGAAATTCTGGCGCTGATCGGACGCAACGGCGCGGGCAAAACCACGCTGCTCAAAGCGCTGCTGGGGCGTATTCCCTATACGGGGACCGTTGTGTTCCACAATTTTAAGGGGGAAAAGATTTCCAATCCCCGCATCGGCTATGTTCCGCAAAATCTGGTATTTGACCGTTCCATGCCCGTTACGGTCGGCGACATGCTCTGTGCCAACATGAGCGGGTTCCCGGTCTGGCTGGGCCACAACAAAGAAAGGCTGAACCGGGTCCGGCAGACGCTTGCCGCGGTCGGGGGCAGCCCCGCGCTCTTAAACAAACGGATCGGCAGCCTTTCCGGTGGGGAAATGCAGCGTGTGCTGCTCGCGTTTGCCCTGGACCCGAAGCCGGACCTTCTGCTTTTAGATGAACCGGTGTCCGCGGTGGACCGCAGGGGGATAGAGGTCTTTTACGACCTGGTCACCTCGATGCGCGCGGAACATCAGATGCCGATCATTCTGGTGTCCCACGACCTTTCCCATGTGGAAAAATACGCGACGCGCGCCGTGCTGCTGGACCGCACCGTTCTGGTCAGCGGCAGCGTCCGGGAAGTGATGAGAACGCCCGAGGTGCAGGAAGCCTTTGGCCTGAAGCTGACCGGAGGTGTGAAATCATGAACGCAATATATTCCTTGATCGATCTGCTTCTGCCGTTTGAGTGGACGGAATTCCACTACATGAAAAACGCGCTGCTCGCCGTTTTGCTGATCACCCCGCTGTTCGGGCTGGTCGGGACGATGATCGTAAACAACAAGATGTCCTTTTTCTCGGATGCGCTGGGGCACTCCGCGCTGACCGGAATCGCCATCGGCGTATTGATGGGCATTGACAATTATCTGATTTCCATGATGGGCTTCGCGCTTTTGTTCGCACTGTGCATCTCGGCTGTGATGGATTCCGGCACTTCCTCCGCGGATACCATTATCGGGGTGTTTTCCTCTACCGGGCTGGCGCTCGGCATCGTGCTGCTGTCGGCTTCCGGCGGCTTCGCGAAATATTCCGGGTATCTCATCGGCGATATTTTAACGGTGCAGCCCGGGGAAATCGTCATGCTGGCTTTCATTCTGCTGGCGGTGCTCGTGATCTGGTCCCTGTTCTTCAATCAACTGCTGCTGACCAGCATCAATGCCGATCTGGCCGCGAGCAAGGGCATCAATACGCGCTTTGTCGAAAAGCTGTTTGTAATCATTGTGGCCGCCATCGTAACCGTGTCGATCAAATGGGTGGGCGTGCTGATTATCAATTCCCTGCTGGTGCTTCCGGCGGCCTCGGCCCGCAATCTTGCGAAGGGGATGCGTTCCTATCACCTGACCGCCGTCCTGATCTCGCTGTTTTCCGGCGTGAGCGGGCTGGTCGTCTCCTACTATACGGGTACGGCGGCGGGCGGCACCATCGTGCTGATTGCTGCGGCGATCTTCTTTTTCAGCTATTTTCTCAATCGGACACGGGAGAAAGGCTGAAACAGGTTGCGAACACTGTCGGAAATGTGTTACTATTTGATTACTGAATGGGCGATGTCCCGAATTTCGTAAGAGAACAGGAGATTTCTGAATGTTGCACCCTTATTTTAAACCCGCGGATATCCTGCTGCCGAAGGACGTACCGACAGAAAACTGGTGTGTGGTTGCCTGTGACCAATATACTTCCCAGCCGGAGTACTGGCAGGAAGCGAAAAAGGCGGCGGGGGATACTCCCTCCACCTACCACATGGTCTACCCCGAATGTTATCTGGAAACGACCGACGCGGAGCAGTACGCCGCCGGAATCAACGCCGCCATGGAACGCTACCTCTCGGACGGCGTTTTTCGTGAAATAAAGAACAGCTACCTCTATGTGGAGCGCACTCTGGCGGACGGAAAGCTCCGCCGCGGGGTCATGATGGCGCTCGACCTGGAGCAGTACCGGTACGAGGCGGGCAGCAAGACGCCTATCCGCGCGACGGAGGGAACGGTGCTGGAACGGATTCCGCCCCGCGTGAAAATCCGCCGCGGCGCGCCGCTGGAGCTGCCGCATATCATGATTCTGATCGACGACCCTGAGCGCAGCGTGATTGAGAAAATCGATCCTTCCGATCTGACCCCGGAGTACGAGGGAAAGCTGATGCAAAGAAGCGGGAGCATCCGCGGCTTCCGCCTGAATTCCGCGGCCGCCAAAAAGCTGGAAGACGCGCTGGACCGTCTGCCGGTCCGCGACAACCTGCTTTTTGCCGTGGGCGACGGCAACCATTCCCTCGCGACGGCAAAGGCCTGCTATGAGGAACTGAAAAAGACGCTGTCCCCAAAGGAAGCGGAAACCCATCCCGCGCGCTGGGCACTTGTGGAGGTCGTGAACCTGTACGACGATTCCCTGCAGTTTGAACCGATCCAGCGGGTGGTGTTCCAGACAAATCCGGAGGAGCTGATGCGGGAGCTGTACCGTTTCTACGACGTTTCCGACGTGCCCTGCGAAGGGCACCGGATCACCTGCCTGGCGGGCGGACGGAAAAAGGATATCTGGGTAAAGAATCCGCCGTCCAATTTAGAGGTCGGTACGCTGCAGAAATTTCTGGACGCACGCCTCGCGCACGTGGGCGGAAAAATGGACTACATACACGGCGTCGAGGTAGCGGAAAAGCTCTGTGCCGGGGACAGCAATGCAATGGCTTTCTTCCTTCCCAAAATGGAGAAAAGCAGCCTGTTTGAAACGGTCGCCGTCGACGGGGCCCTTCCGCGGAAAACCTTTTCCATGGGGCATGCCTGCGACAAACGCTTCTATATGGAGTGCCGCAGAATCAAGTGAATCCGAAAGTGCCGGCGGGGCGGTCCCCCGCCGGTTTTTTTGCTTTCAGAATATGATTTTTTATGGAAAATGTCAATGTTTTCATCTCCTCTTTATAATGGAAAACAAATGTGATACTATTGAGAATAAAGTATGTTGAATCGGCTGCCTTCAGGCGGCGGAACGGGGGAAATATGTCTGGCGTAATCAGAGTATTTGTGGAAAAGAAACCCGGCTTCGATGTTGAAGCACAGCACATCAAAACCGACCTTGTGGACAATCTGGGTCTGACTTCCATTGAGGAACTCAGGCTGATAAACCGGTACGACGTGTCCGGACTTACCAAAGAAGAATTTGCCGCCGCAAGGGGGACTATTTTTTCCGAACCCAATGTGGACGACGTTTATGACGAAACGGTTCCGGTTCCGGAGGATTTTACCGTGTTCGCCATGGAATATCTTCCCGGGCAGTACGACCAGCGCGCCGATTCCGCCGCGCAGTGTATTCAGCTTCTGACGCAGGGGGAGCGCCCGCAAGTGGCTACCGCCCGCGTGATTGCCGTAAAGGGCAATTTAAGCGAAGAGGAACTGAACCAAATCAAGAGCTATCTGGTAAACCCGGTGGAAAGCCGCCTTGCCTCGTTAGCAAAGCCCGAAACCCTCGACGTGAAAGCGGACGTTCCGCCGGACGTCGCTCGCGTGACGGGCTTTATCAGTTGGAATGAAAACGAACTGAAGGCCTATTACGAATCCATGGGTTTTGCCATGAGCTTTGAAGACCTGGCGTTCTGCCGCGATTACTTCCGGAAGGAAACCCGCGACCCCAGCGTGACCGAGCTGCGCGTCATCGATACCTACTGGAGCGACCACTGCCGCCACACCACTTTTTCCACAAGGCTGGAAAATATCACGATTGAGCGGTCGGCGGTCAGCGGCGCGATTGAGGACGCGCTGAAAGCGTATTACGAGGCGCGCTCCGAGGTGTACGGAGAAACGGACCGCCCCGTGTCCCTGATGGATATGGCGGTCATCGGCATGAAGCTTCTGCGCAAGCGCGGGCAGATTCCCGACCTTGACCTGAGCGAGGAAATCAACGCCTGCTCCATTGAGGTGCCGGTCACCGTGGACGGAAAAGAAGAAAAGTGGCTGGTGCAGTTTAAAAACGAGACCCATAACCATCCTACCGAAATCGAGCCGTTCGGCGGAGCGGCCACCTGCCTCGGCGGCGCGATCCGCGACCCGCTTTCCGGCAGGGCGTATGTCTATCAGGCGATGCGTGTGACCGGCTCCGGCGACCCGCGCGTCCCTTTTGAGGACACGCTGGCGGGCAAGCTGCCGACCCGGAAAATTACGACGGGCGCGGCGCAGGGCTATAGCTCCTACGGCAACCAGATCGGCCTTGCGACCGGTCAGGTCACCGAGCTGTACGACGCCGGTTATGTCGCGAAGCGCATGGAAATCGGCGCGGTCATCGGTGCGTCGCCGAAAGAGAACGTGGTGCGTTTCGTGCCGGACGAGGGCGATATCATCGTGCTGCTGGGCGGCAGCACGGGGCGCGACGGCTGCGGCGGCGCCACCGGCTCCAGCAAGGCGCACACCGAACAGTCCATCGAGGTCTGCGGCGCGGAGGTGCAGAAGGGAAACCCGCCGACCGAGCGCAAAATCCAGCGCCTTTTCCGCAATCCGGAGGTCGCTCAGAAAATCAAACGCTGCAACGACTTTGGCGCGGGCGGCGTCTGCGTCGCCATCGGCGAGCTTGCGGACGGCCTTAAAATCGATTTAAATAAAGTTCCTAAAAAATATGAGGGCCTTGACGGAACCGAACTGGCCATTTCCGAATCGCAGGAGAGAATGGCGGTCGTGCTCGCCCCACAGGACGCGGAAGCGTTTATTGCAGCGGCAAACGAAGAAAACCTCAACGCGCGGGTGGTCGCCGTTGTGACGAAGGAGCCGCGCCTGCGCATGACGTGGCGCGGCGACACAATTGTGGACATCAGCCGCGCGTTTCTGGACACCAACGGCGTGACCCAGAAAAACAGCGTGACCATTGAAGCGGTGGACCCGGCGCGGTATTACAGAAGCCTGGTGCCGGAATGCCTGAAAAACAAACCGTTTGCAGGAGCGTTTGAAGAGAACCTTTCCCGCCTCGAGGTCTGCAGCCAGAAGGGCCTTGCCGAGCGGTTCGACGCGAGCATCGGCGCGGCGACTGTCCTGATGCCTTTTGCCGGGAAATATCAGCTGACCCCGGAAGAGGCAATGCTGGCGAAAGTCCCTGTCATGCACGGAGAAACGGACGACGCCACCGCGATGTCCTACGGGTATCTTCCGGGCATCGCGCGGTTCAGCCCGTTCCACGGAGCGGCCTGGGCGGTCACGGAGAGCTTGTCCAAGCTCGCCGCTGTCGGCGCGGACCCGCTGAAAGCCCGGCTGACCTTTCAGGAATATTTTGAAAGGCTGAACACCGACCCGAAGCGCTGGGGCAAACCGGCCGCCGCGCTGCTCGGCGCGCTGAGCGCGCAGCTCGGCATAGGGCTGCCCGCCATCGGCGGCAAGGACAGCATGAGCGGCAGCTTTGAGCAGCTGGACGTTCCGCCAACGCTGGTCAGCTTTGCCGTCGCCATGACCAAGGCGAGCGGGACCGTTTCCGCCGCGTTTCAAAATCCGGGCGCGTCCGTTGTACTGCTTCCGGTTCCTGAAAATCAGAATACTTTGCTTCCCGACTGGGAAAAGCTGAAGGAATACTACGCGGAAATTTACAGTATGATTCATCACGGCGCGGTGGTATCCGCTTCCGTTGTCAAGGAAGGCGGCACAGCCGCGGCAGTCGCGAAGATGTGCTTCGGCAATCGGCTGGGCTTTGTGTTCCGCAAAGAGGCGATCGAAGAAAAAACGCTGTTTGCTCCCGCTTCCGGCGCTCTGGTGGTGGAGCTTGCAAAAGATTGCCGTGTCGACGAAAAATTCCATCCGGTTCTTCTGGGAACCGTCAGCGAAGAGCCGCGGATTGTTCTGGGCGGCGAAACGCTTGAGATCGAAGCGCTCGTTGCCGCATGGTGCGGCACGCTGGAAAAGATTTTCCCGAACGAAGCGCCGGAGCAGCCGCTTACGAAGGAGGTTCCGCTCTTTACGGAGCGTTTTGCAAAAGCGCCCGCGATCAGGGCCGCGAAGCCCCGTGTCTTTATCCCGGTGTTCCCGGGAACCAACTGCGAGTACGATACCGCCCGCGCTTTTGAGCGCGCGGGAGCGCAGCCGGAAATTCTGGTTGTGCGGAATTTGACTTCTTCCGATATTGAAGCTACAATTGAACGGATGGAAAAGGCGATCCGTCAGTCTCAGATCATCATGCTGCCGGGCGGATTTTCCGGCGGCGACGAGCCGGACGGCTCCGGAAAGTTTATCGCCACCACCTTCCGCAATCCGAAGATTGCCGAAGCGGTGAGCGACCTGCTGAAAAACCGCGATGGTCTGATGCTCGGTATCTGCAACGGGTTCCAGGCGCTGATCAAGCTGGGCCTTGTGCCGTACGGCGAGATTACAAAGCCGGGCGAGGATGCTCCTACCCTGACGTTCAACACTCTTGGCCGCCACGTTTCCCGCATGGTGTATACCCGCGTGACCTCCGTCAAATCCCCGTGGTTCGCGGGTGTAAACGCGGGCGATGTGTTCGCGGTGCCGGTTTCGCACGGGGAAGGGCGCTTTGTCGCAAGCGGCGCGGTCATGGACCGCCTGATTGCCGGGGGCCAGATCGCGACCCAGTATGGAACCCCGGACGGAGTCCCCAGCGGCCGTATCGAATGGAACCCGAACGGCTCGGTCTGCGCGGTGGAGGGCATCACCAGCCCGGACGGGCGCATTCTCGGCAAGATGGCCCATTCCGAGCGCAGAGGAAAAGACCTGTACGCAAATGTTCCCGGAGCGAAGGACCAGATGATTTTTGAATCAGGTGTCAAATACTTCAAGTAATACGGGTGAAAGAATAGAATGAGTGAATTTTTCAGAAGAACCTGGGCCGAGGTCAGCCTTGACGCAATTGACCACAATTTTGAAACGATCCGTGAACAGCTCAGGCCGGAAACGCTGGTCTGCTGTGTCATCAAGGCGGACGCTTACGGCCACGGGGCGGAGGCCCTTGCGAAGGAATATGAAAAGCTGGGCGCGGACTGGTTCGCCGTTTCCAATCTGGAGGAGGCCATGCAGATCCGCAGCGCCGGAATCCGCCTGCCGATCCTGATTCTGGGCTACACGCCGCCCTGCATGGCCGCGCAGCTGTGCGAGCTGAACATTGCGCAGACCGTGTTCTCCGCCGGGTACGGCGAGGCGCTTTCCGCCGAAGCGGTCAAAGCGGGCGTTACCGTGCGCGTTCATATCAAGCTGGATACGGGCATGAGCCGCATCGGCTTTCTGTACCAGAACCCCGCCAGGGACGGCGGCGTGATCGATGAGATCGAAACAGTCTGCAAGCTGCCGTCGCTTGATCCGGAAGGTATTTTTACTCATTTCGCCGTCGCCGACGAGGGCAACGGCGGCCGCGCTTATACCATCATGCAGTTTGACAACCTGATGAAAGCGATTGCCCTGCTGGGACAGCGCGGCATCGCCTTCAAAATCCGCCACTGCGCGAATTCCGCCGCGATCTTCGATTACCCGGATATGCAGCTTGACATGGTGCGCCCCGGCGTGATCCTGTACGGCTTGATGCCGTCGGACAGGATGAAAAATGCCGTGGAGCTGATGCCCGCGATGGAGCTGAAAAGCGTTGTGTCGCTGGTGAAAACCGTTGAACCGCAGACCAGCGTCAGCTACGGCAGGAAATATATTGCAAAGAAACAGGTAAAAATCGCGACCGTGCCGATCGGCTATGCGGACGGCTACCCGCGGCACCTCTATATCAAGGCGAGCATGCTCGTGCGCGGGCATAAGGCAAAGATCATCGGCCGGGTGTGCATGGATCAGCTGATGCTGAACGTCACGGCGATTCCCGACGTAAAAGAGGGCGATATTGTGACCGTGTTCGGCCGCGACGGGGATGCCTCCGTCACGCTGGAGGAGCTTGCCGGTTACAACAACACCATCAACTATGAGCTTGTCTGCATGATCTCAAAGCGCGTGCCGCGCATCTACTACAAGGACGGCAAAGAAGTCGGCGAGCTGAATTATATCTGTAAATAAGGCATCTTCTGCCCTATAAGCTTTTACAATTTGATGATATAGAAGAAATACCGTAAGCCCAAACAGGCTTACGGTATTTTTACGTTTTCCGTTCACTTTTGCGGGATCCGGGCCATTTTACAAAGCCTTTCAAATACTGAAATTCGTGGGTGTTCCAGAACAGAACCAGATAAACCGTGTTGGGCACAAGAAGGCAGATCACGCATTTCACGGCGAAAGCCCAGAACCCGGCGCCGGGCAGGAAGGAGCAGCACAGATAGGTGAAATATCCTGTCAGCCCTGTCAGCGCGGCGTAATAAACATACCGCGCAAAATAGGTTCCGACCGGGCGGTGGAAGCCGTGCCGGAACAGGACCAGCGGCTCCACCCAGAAATCGATCGTCATGGTGCTGATGAAGGTCCCCGCAAAAACGCCGATGATTCCGTACCGCTGTACCAGGATAATGGAAAAGATCAGGTTTACCGCGGCTTCCAGAACCGCCTTGTACCGGTCGTACCAGAACAGGCCGAACGCGTCGCGGAAGGTCAGCGTCGCCTGCCGCATGCCGGTGACGAAGAAATTGAGGGCAATGACAAAAACAATGGGAAGGGCGAACAGAAGGCTCTTCCGCCCTGTCCACAGGACGATGAACGGGTTGAAAAGGCAGAAAAGGCTGATCGAGCAGAAGCTGAAAATCCAGAAGCACGCAAAATTGATGGAAAGGTAAATATCGTAAGATTTCTTTCTGTCCTCCAGCGCGCCCAGATTCCCTACACTGGCCGTGATTCCGCTGAAAATCTGTGAGGTCAGCTGGCGCAGAGTGCTGGTAATCAGGAAGTAGTTGGAGTAGATGCCTACGCTGACGATGCCCACAAAGCGGGAAATCAGCAGGATGTCGGTTCCGTTGACCACTGTAAAGCCAATCCGGTGCATAAACATTGCGCGGATATTTTTGATGATGGAGGCCCTGTCGTCCCTGCCGAGCTTTTCCTTTTTGTACTGCCTGAGGTACGGGTACATCTGATCCGCTTTGCGCGCAAGGAAGAAGTTCGTGAAAAAGCTGAACAGAATCTGCACGCAGAGGTACAGAATAAAGTTGTGGGTCTGAAACAGGATGGCAATCTGGAGGATATTCTGCAAAATGCAGAAGCCGTATTGATATAAAGTGCAGACATAATTTTTCTGGTCCGCAACAATAATGGACTGCTTGTAGGCGAAGAAATAGGTGATGACCGTATTGAAAATATACAGCAGATAAATGGCGGTCAGATTCGGAATTCCGGGGTCATTTTTAATAAAGTGCGGGTAAAACGGGGTAAAGGCGAGGCCCGCGATGCCGACGATCAGCCCGATGGTGTGATAGGCCCTTTTGTACAGGGCCATCAGCGCCCCGATTTTCTTTCGGTCGTTCTGCGCCAGCGGTTTGTACATGCTGAAAATGATCGCGGTGCCCACGCCCAACTCGGCCAAAGAAAGCAGAGTCAGGATATTGCTGAACAGCCCGCTGATCCCCAGATAGGCTTCCCCGAGGGTCCTGATAAAAATGGTCCTGCACAGAAAACTCAGCAGAATACTGAGCAGCTGGCTGCCGACATTGACAATAATATTCCTGATCGAGTTCTTACTGCGCATGGTTCACAGCCTTTCTGTCCAAAATGAATTCCGCCGGATATTCTATCCTATCATTTATTTATGAATTTATCTTTGACGGGTCATTAACAGTATATGTCAGACAAATTCCGCAGCAGGGAAGAAATTTTTATATTCCTGCCAAAAAAGAAAACAAAGCAATAAAACAGGGACGCCCCCGCTCATGAAGTGACTCCAGTCGTTATCAGTATACCATACTGTCTAACTTTTCGGGGTCACTTCACTCATAGGGACTGTCCCTGTTTTGATTGATTACCGTGTCAGTCTCAGAAGGCTCTTGGAATAAAACCGACCTTTTTCATGACCTTGTTCAGGGTGCGTACGGAAATGGAAAGCGCTTTCTGCGCGCTTTCGGTATAGCACTGCTCCAGATAATCCTTGTTTTTAATCAGGTCGGCGTACCGCTCCTGAATGGGGCGCAGATGCGCCACCACGGCTTCGCCCACGGCGGTCTTGAAATCGCCGTAGCCCTTATTCTCGAACTCCTTTTCGATCTGCTCGTTGGAAAGCCTGGTCACGCAGGAGTAAATCCCCATCAGGTTATTGATGCCGTCCTTGCCTTCCCCGCAGCGGACACAGGCTTCGCTGTCCGTAATCGCGCGCCTGCATTTGCGCATGATGTCCTCCGGCTTATCCAGAACGGCGACATAGGCGTTGGCGTTTTCATCGGACTTGCTCATTTTTCTGGTCGGCTCCTGCAGGGACATGATGCGCGCGCCCTGCTTGGGAATATAGGCATCCGGTACGGTGAAGGTCCGGCCGTAAATGCCGTTAAAACGCTCCGCAATATTGCGGGTGAGCTCCAGATGCTGTTTCTGGTCGGCTCCCACGGGTACGAGGTCCGCCTGATACAGCAGGATGTCCGCCGCCATCAGGCTGGGATATGTGAACAGGCCCGCGTTGACATTGTCGGCGTGTTTGGCCGATTTGTCCTTGAACTGCGTCATCCGCTGCAGCTCGCCGAACTGCGTGTAGCAGTTCAGGACCCACGCAAGCTCAGAGTGGGTGCAGACATGGCTCTGGATGAAAAACGGGCTCTTTTCCGGATCGATGCCGCAGGCCAGCAGCAATGCGTACGCTTCCAGCACGTTGCGGCGGAATTTCGCGGGCTCCTGACGGACGGTGATGGTGTGCAGATCGGCCAGAGCAAAAATACAGCTGTATTCATCCTGCAGGCTGATCCAGTTTTTGAGCGCTCCCAGGTAGTTGCCGAGAGTAATCGTGCCGCTCGGCTGAATGGCGCTGAAGATGACCTTTTTGCGCTCGGTGTTGGCTGTTTCCATTTTTGAATGCCTCCAAAATTAATTCCTGATGATATCGCGGGCAAGCTCGCCCAGAATTTGAATTCCCTTCAACAGCTGGATGTCGGTGGGAGTGGAAAAATTGATGCGGAAAGACTGGCAGGGATCGTTTTCATTGGTCAGAAACGCATTGCCCGGCACGACGCAGACCTTGCGCCCGACCGCCTGACTGCAGAAGTCGATCATATCGATCCCGTCCGGCAGAGTGCACCACAGGAACAGACCGCCCTCAATCGGATTGTAGGTAACTTCCGGCGCCAGATATTTGTCGAGCGCGGCCGTCGCAATGGCGGATTTTTTCAAGTAGACCTCGCGCAGCCGTTTCAGATGCGCATCGAAGTCATATTTCGTCATCAGCTCATGGCAGACGATCTGGGACCAGATATTGGTGTGTACGTCCTCGCCCTGCTTGCAGACGATCATTTTCTGTAAAATCTCCCGCGGCGCGATCGCATAGCCCACGCGCATACCGGGAGAAATCACCTTTGAAAAGGTACCGGCGTAGATCACAAGGCCCTCTTCATCCAGCGACTTGACCGCTTCGATGTGCTCCCCGTAGAAACGCAGGTCGCCGTAGGGGTTGTCCTCCAGAATCAAGACGCCGTATTTTTTGGCCAGGGCATAGAGGCGCCGCCGCTTTTCCCAGCTCATGGTGATGCCGGACGGATTCTGGAAATTGGGGATGGTGTAAATGAACCTGACGTTTGTTTCCTCCTGCAGCGCACGCTCCAGCTCGTCCATGTTCATGCCGTCGTTTTCCATCGGGATCCCGCGCAGGCGGCAGTTGTAGGAGCGGAAGGTGTTCAGCGAGCCGATAAAGCTCGGCGCTTCGCAGATCACCACGTCGCCCTCGTTGCAGAGCGATTTCGTCGCCAGGTCCATGACCTGCTGGGCTCCGCTCGTAATCAGAATATTGTCAAAATCACGGCCTACGCCGTGTATGCTTTTCATGTAGCAGGAGAGGTGCTCGCGCAAAGGCGCGTAGCCTTCGGTGATGCTGTACTGCAGCGCGTCGATGGGCCGCTCCGACAGAATCCGCGCGGAGATCTCACTGACTTCCTTCACCGGGAAGGCCTCGGGCGCGGGATTGCCCGCAGAGAGTGATATCACGCTTGGATCGGAGGCATACTTGAAGATTTCCCTGATTGCCGACGGTTTCAGCGATAAAACGCGGTCGGAAAATTGGTATTCCATGTTGTCACCCTCTCATTACTATCGATTTTTATGATACCACAGGCGCACCGCGCCGTTGTGGTATCTTTATAAATTGGTGAAGCGGGTAAAATAATCGCTTGCGATTATTTTACCACAGAAACCGGGGAAAGACTATAAAAAACCGTACAATTCATAAAAATACTTATAAAGCGATTGGAAACGTCAAATTTTTACGGCGCGTTATGACAATGGCAACCATATACATATAGTATAATTATTTTTAGTAAAAAATGGACAAGTTTCCAAATAATGTATGGCGGTGATAGGAATGTTAAAAGCGAAGGCGGGGCGCGTCAGCTTTACGACGGCTGCTTTGGACCCTACAAAGGCTGTTGCAAAACAGGTGGTTTATTTCACGGTGGCGCTGCTCTGTTCACGGGGACTGGTATTCGGAAAATACGCGCCGTTCGGCGTTGCGGCGGTCGCGGCATTCCCGTACTCGGGGATCTGGAGCGTTGTGCTGGGGAGCACAGCGGGGTATCTGCTGCCTTCTCCGGCGGCTGTGCCGGTACATTATATAGCGGCGGTTCTGGCTGCCGCGGCGATCCGCTGGACGTTGAATGACCTTATCAAGCTCAAAATGCATCCGGGCTTTGCTCCCGCGACGGCGTTTCTCCCGGTGCTCTGTACGGGCATGGCCATCGTCTTTGTCAACGGCTCCGCTTCGACGACCGTGGCGATGTATGTGGCGGAAGCGCTCCTTGCCGGCGGGATGGCATACTTCTTTGCGCGCACGTCCAAGGTGATCGCTTCCGGCAGGAGCATCGGCACCATGAACCCGCAGGAAATCGCCTGTGCGGCGCTGTCGGCGGGCGTGGTCCTGCTGTCGCTTTCCAACCTGAGCATCGGCCCGGTCTCGCTCGGACGCGTGCTGGCGGTGGTGGCGATCCTGTTTGCCGCTCGCTACGGCGGTGTTGCCGGCGGCAGCGTGGCGGGCATTTCGGCGGGCATCGTGTTCAGCCTTTCCACCTCGGGACTGAACTATCTTTCCGGCGCCTACGCGCTCGGCGGCATGATGGCGGGCGTATTTTCCCCGGTCGGGCAGCTCGCGTCCGTGGTCGCCTTTATTTTTTCCAACGCGGTCGCCTCTCTTCAGGTGGGCAATCAGGAAGCCGTCATCGGGGGACTTTACGAAGTGATGGCGGCGACTGTGTTTTATATGCTGCTGCCGCAGAGGGTCGGAGCGCCGCTGATCGGCATGTTTTCCCACGCCGACGATACATCCCGTTCCGACGGCCTTCGCCGCTCGGTCATCATGAAACTCGATTACGCCGCGAAGGCTCTCGGCAGCGTCTCCGAATCGGTGGAGGAAGTCTCCAAAAAGCTTTATACCGCGTGCGCGCCGGACATCAACGGCGTGTATAAGAAAACGATCGACGACGTCTGCTGCGGCTGCGGGTTAAAGGTCTACTGCTGGGAGCGCAACTACAGCGAAAGCATGAACGCGTTCAACGACCTGACGGACAAGCTCAGGGCGAAAGGGAAGATCGAGCGCTCTGATTTTAACGCGCAGTTTGCCACGCACTGCAGCAGGCTGCCGGTGGTTATGGACAGTGTCAACGCCAATTACAATGAATTCATGATCAGGGACGCGGCGGACAGCCGCGCACAGCAGGTGCGCAGCATGGTTTCCGACCAGTTTACCACCACCAGCAACATGCTGGAGGATATGGCGGCGGAGCTTGAGCTTTACGAGCAGTTCGATTTTGCCGCGGCGCAGAAGGTCGGGGAAGTCCTGCGCGGGGCGGGCATCCTGCCCATTGACATCAGCTGTCGCACGGACCGGTTCGACCGCATGTCGATCGAAATCATCACCGCCCAGCTGGACGGCGTCCGCCTGAACAAAGCCGAGCTTACGGACGAAATTTCACGCGCGTGCGGCCGGAGCTTCCAGCAGCCCTGCATCAGCATGGTAAAAGGGAAGTGCAGGCTGCAGATTTCGGAGCGTCCCCTCTACCGCGTGCAGACCGGATGCGCCCAGCACTCCTGCGGAAACAGGCAGCTCTGCGGCGACAGCTGGGACGCCTTCCCCGACGGCAACGGCCGCCAGGTCGCGATCATCAGCGACGGAATGGGGACGGGCGGCCGCGCGGCGGTGGACGGCGCGATGGCCTGCGGGATTCTGTCCCGTCTGGTCAAGGCCGGTATCGGGTTCGACGCCGCGCTCAAGATCGTGAATTCGGCACTGATGGTGAAATCGGGCGACGAATCGCTCGCAACCGTTGATTTGGCCGCGCTCGACCTTTTCAACGGGAATCTTGAATTTATGAAGGCCGGCGCGTCCGTCAGCGTGCTGCGCAAATCGGGGCGGGCCGTGGTGATCGACGCCCCCAGCCTGCCGATCGGCATCCTGAACGAAATCAATTTTTCCAAGTCCTCGGACAGCCTGGAAAAAGACGATCTGCTGATTATGCTTTCCGACGGGGCGCTCGCCGCGGGGGACGACTGGATCTGTGAAACGGTGGAGAAATGGAACGGCCAGATCCCGCAGGAGCTTGCGGAAGAAATCGTAACGCAGGCGATTGCCCGCCGCACCGACGGCCACGACGACGATATCACTGCTTTGGTCATAAAAGTAAGAGAAAACGAATAAGGACGGTGACCGGAAAAGGGCGGGAGGCATTGCCTCCCGCCCTAAGTTTTCTTCTCTTCCGGCAGGAAAATCGGGGTAAAAAATAAAGGTGACAAGTAATTTTAGAAAAAATTTACAAAATAGCTTTCTACATACTTCCACATAGTACTTGATATTTTTTCTGTGGAGATGTAGTATGTTGTTCATGGCGGAACTTACAAAAGTCCGCCGGCCAAGCGTAACCATACTATGAAAATTAAGGAGTACGATTATGACATTGAATGTGAAAAGAACACTGGCGGCCTGCGTCTGTGCGGCGTGTACGCTCGCGGCAATGACAGGCTGCTCTAATTTCAACTCTTCCGGAAGCTCACAGGTCGCCTCTTCCGCACCGGCCTCTTCGGAAGCTGTTTCCTCCTCCGTCGCCTCCGAGGAAAGCTCGGCGCCGGAATCTTCCCAGCCGGTCGACGCTCAGGCGGACCTTCTCAAGCTGATGAAAGAGACAGCGGTAAAAGGAAAAGCGATTGACTGCGACTTCGCGGTTCAATCCAATGTAATTGAGGATGTAGAGGAAAAGTGGGGAAAGGAAGACAAATCCGAATACATTGCCGCCGCCAAGGGAACCTACGCGACCTATTCCACGAAGGGCTTCGTGTTCGGCTTCAACAAGGGCTCTCAGCTTTTTGAGGTCAGGTCGTTTGACAGCCGGCTGAAAGAAATCACCCTTTCCAAAACGGAAGAGGTTTTCGGCAAGCCGGATTACGATGTGACTTCGGGCAGCGACAGGATCATCGGTTACGTTGTCAGCAAGGACTATAAAATGCTGATGGTGTTCCCGGATTCCAAGGCGAACGGCGCGAACGCCGTGCTCGACCATTACTCTGTGTTTTACCCTGCCGGCACGGTCAACATGATGGCCGACGACCCGGGCCGCCAGTGGTAACGGAAAAAAAGATCATAAAAAAGGAAGCCGTTTCAAAAACGCGCTTCCTTTTTTGTTATTGTTATCCGATATGAAAAAGTGTTTCCGCGTTTCTGCGCGTAACCGTTAAAAGCTCTTCCGCGGTGATTCCCCGGATTTCAGCGATCCGCGCGGCGGTATAGGCGATCAGGGTGGAATCGTTGCGCTTTCCGCGGAACGGGACCGGCGCCATATACGGGCAGTCCGTTTCCATCAGCATCCGTTCGAGCGGAACGGCGGCCGCCACCTCCACCGGTACGCGCGCGTTTTTGAATGTGACCGCGCCGCCCAGACCGATATACATGCCGAGCCGGACGCACTCCATCGCCATTTCCACACTGCCGGAAAAGCAGTGCACCACGCCGGACGGCTTGTGTTTGCGAAGAATCTCCATGGTGTCGCCGTGCGCGTCGCGGTCATGCACGATGATTGGCAGGCGGTGCTTTTCCGCCAGCAGAATCTGGGTTTCAAAGGCCGCTTTCTGTACGTCCCTCGGAGCGTTGTCCTCAAAATGATAGTCCAGCCCGATTTCTCCGACCGCGACGACCTTGTCCCGATGGAGCAGCTCTTCCAGCTGTTCCGGATAGTTTTCGGGCGCGTCCTTGACACACTCCGGGTGGATGCCCGCCGCGGCGTAAAGATACGGATAGTCCGCCGCCAGTTGGATGGAAGCGAGGGAAGAGTCCAGATCCGCCCCGCAGTTGATCACGTTGCAGATTCCGCGGCCGGGAAGCCCGGACAGAACCACGTCGCGGTCGTCGTCAAAAGCCGCGTCGTCGTAATGCGCGTGGGAATCGAAAATAGGCTTCAGCATATCCATCAGCGGACTTTGCTCCCGGCGGGAATTCCGTCCACGAAAATCACTTTTACGTCTTCTCCGGCATCCGCCGCCAGAATCATGCCCTGGCTTTCCACGCCGCACAGCACGGCGGGCTTCAGGTTTGCGACCAGAATAATGCTGTGTCCCGTCAGGTCCTCCGGCCGATACCATTTTGCAATGCCCGAAGCGACCGTCCTCTGTCCTTCTCCGTCGTCGATCGTCAGCTTCAGCAGCTTCTTTGCGCGCTTGATCGGTTCGCACGCGATGATTTTACCGACGCGCAGCTCGACCTTTCCGAAATCGTCAATGCCGATCTGCGCAATGCCCTCGATTTCCTTTTCCGCGGGGGCTTCCTTCTTTTCCTCGGCGGGATTCGGGATCAGCTTGTTCAGCTCTTCGATTTCCTTGTCCACGTCGATGCGCGGGAACAGGGTTTCTCCTTTGGAAATCACGGTGTCGGAGGGCAGAAGTCCCCATTTCGCCGCCGCGTCGTAGGTCAGCACGTCCGCCTTCGCGCCGAGCTGCGCCTGGATTTTCGGCGCCGTCTCCGGAATGAAAGGCGTAATCAGAATCGATACGATACGCAGGCTCTCGCAGAGATTGTAAATAACCGCGGCCAGACGCGCGCGCTTTGTCTCGTCCTTTCCCAAAGCCCAGGGCATGGTTTCATCGATATATTTGTTGGTACGGGCAATCAGCTTCCAGATTTCGGTCAGCGCGTTGCTGAACTGATAGCCGGCAATCGCGTCGTCGCATTTTTGACGCAGGCCGAGCGCCGTCTGAATCAGCTCGTCGTCAAGGGGCGCGCTCTCCCGTTCGGCGGGAATTTTGCCGCCGAAGTATTTCTCCGCCATCGCGGTGGAGCGGGAGAGAAGGTTTCCTAAATCGTTCGCAAGGTCGGAATTGATGCGGCCGATCAGCGCCTCGTTGGTGAATACGCCGTCCGCGCCGAACGGGATTTCCCGCAGGAGGAAGTAACGGATGGCGTCCACGCCGTAGCGGTCGCACAGGATGACCGGGTCGACCACGTTGCCCTTCGATTTGCTCATCTTGCTGCCGTCGCCGAACAGAAGCCAGCCGTGGCCGTAGACCTGCTTGGGCAGGGGAAGGCCGAGCGCCATCAGCATGGCGGGCCAGATGATGGTGTGGAAACGCACGATCTCCTTGCCGACAAAATGCACGTCGGCGGGCCAGTATTTTTGGTAATCGGAATCATCGTCCGAACCGTAGCCCATCGCGGTGATATAGTTGGTCAGAGCGTCCAGCCACACATATACGACGTGTTTCGGATCGAAATCGACGGGGATTCCCCACGTAAAGCTGGTGCGGGAAACACACAGGTCCTCCAGTCCCTGCTTGATGAAATTGATCATTTCGTTTTTGCGGCTCTCCGGCTGGATGAAATTCGGCTGGTCTTCATAGAGCTTTAACAGCCTGTCCGCGTATTTGGAAAGACGGAAGAAATAGGCTTCCTCATTGGCCCTTTTTACTTCTCTGCCGCAGTCGGGGCATTTGCCGTCCTTCAGCTGGGTCTCCGTCCAGAAGGATTCGCAGGGGGTGCAGTACCAGCCCTCATATTTTCCTTTGTAAATTTCTCCTTTATCATGGAGAATTTTGAAGATTTTCTGTACCGCCTTGACATGATAATCGTCGGTGGTGCGGATAAACCGGTCGTTGGAAATATTCAGAAGCTTCCACAAATCCTGAAAGCCCGCGACAATTTTATCGACATATTCCTTGGGGGTCACACCCTCTTTTTCGGCGTTGATCTCAATTTTCTGGCCGTGTTCGTCCGTACCGGTCAGAAACATCACGTCGTAGCCCTGCATTCGCTTGTAGCGCGCGATTGCGTCGCTGGCAACGGTGCAGTAGCTGTGCCCGATGTGCGCCTTGCCCGAGGGATAATAAATAGGCGTTGTGATGTAAAAAGTTTTTTTGTCCATTTTTCAGCCTCCAAGAGAATAGTATTCTCAAATAAAGTGATTAATTTTAATATTATACCATTATTTTCACCGATAGTGAATAGAAAATCAAGAAACATGAAAGACTTACCCGCCGGAATCATAAATTTTGTCGAAAAATACCGCTCCGGAATTGAAATCAATCCCGAAGCGGTACAATGAGACGGCAGAATTATGATATGATTAATTTGGAGCCGTGCCGGATTCGCCGGTTCCGGCATCTTCACCGTAGAGAAAAGCTCTCAGGAGCTGACAGTTCTCCGGCAGATCCGGGTCGAGCACTTCGCCGATTCCCCTGATGGTGGGTTCGGTATAGGTGTTCAGGTTTGGAATATGCATGGTTTTCATGGGATAGTTGGAAACGGAGCCCGCGATGGAAGCAAGATACATCAGCTCCGAATCGGTGAGGTTCGTCTTGACCAGCGGCAGAAATTCGTTCATCATGCTGTTGATCTTGATCGGGCTCATGCCCTCCAGCTTTTTAATCATCAGTTCCATGACTTCGCGCTGCCTGCCGGTACGGCCAAAGTCGCTGTCCGTCTCGCGGATCCGGGCGTAATACACAGCCAGCCGGCCGTCCAGATGATTGACCCCCGGCTTCAGGTTGCTGCCCATATTCCGGTTTTCCGCGTCGCAGAGCTTTTGATCCATTTCGATGTCCAATCCGCCCATTTTATCGATAATGGTGGCAAAATTCTCGAAGTCAACGGAAATATATTTATCAATATTGATTCTGAAATTGTTTTCCAGAGTCTGCATGGTAAGCGCCGCGCCGCCTTTTGTGTAGGCCGCGTTCAGCTTCTGCTTTTTCATTGTGGGAATTTCAACGTACAAATCCCGCAGAAAGGAAACCAGACGGAGCGTCTTGTTTTTTGTGTCTATGGAAATCAGCATGGTGGTATCACTTCGGCTGCTGTTCCCGTCATCTCCCTTGTCGGTGCCGATCAGCAGAATATTGGTGATCTGGTTGTCCGAAATAACTCCCCACGTGGGTGCGGCGCTGGGCTGCTCAATATATTTCGAAGTGTTGATTTCTTCCGACCGGTCCAGACGCGACATCAGATATTTTCCATATACGAAGACGCCCGCGCATACAATCAGAATCAGGCACAGGAGGCCCGTGAGAAATTTCTTCAGGCCGCTTTTTTTCCTGCCGTATTTTTTGCCTCCCCGCCGTGCGGGCTGACTGCTGCTGTAAATATCGCGGTCGACATAATGGTACCGGTCGATTTCACCGGTGTCAAAATTTGTTCTTCTGCCCGCGTTTCGCGGCCCCGAACCAACACCGTTGCGCTGCGACCGGCCGTCGCGGTTTTGTCTGTTCATATTTCACCTCAAAAAACGTAATACACAAAGCAGTCTTATTCTATTGCAATTCCGCTCGCATGTCAATAGTTATGTAAACTAAAAAAAGAAAGCGGAGTCCCTGCTTTCAGTACGCTGTTTTTCAGGTGGAAAAGAAGTGCTGTCAAAGATTATGTCAGACTGTCGTCGGAAAATTTTTTTCGAAGCTCTTTTAAATAATAGTCCTTGGCAGCGGCCGGTGTTTGAAAACTTAGTGGTTTCATGAAAATGTAAGAAAGACTGGTGCTCCAATCCTCGGCGGAAAAAAGGCCGGGATCCATGCTTTCTACCACGGGCAAAATGACGGCGCTGTTTTCCGACAGCCGAATATTGGAAATATACAGATTGCATGATTCAGCAATATACTCTACCATCTTCTCACTCATTCACACACCGCCTTTCCTACTTACAAGCCGGTAACAAAAATCCTGTAATAGAATTACCATATATCATTATAGTAACGTTTTGTTACTTAGTCAACATATTTACACAAGTTTCGGCAAATTTAGTAACTGTTTGTTACATAAATTGCTTGTAAATTTCCTAAACTGTATAATTTCCGTAAGGGGATGATAAAGTGGTTGCTCGAAGATTAAAGGAGCTTCGCACGGAACATAAACTCACTCAGAATGACATAGCAGCCCTTTTAAATATATCACGAGAAGCATATTGTATGTACGAAAATCAGAAAAGACAATTAAACTACGAATCCCTTTGTATTCTTGCCGATTATTATCATGTGACACTGGATTATCTGTTTGGGCGGTCCGATCGGCCGGATTTGACCGGGCCGCTCGGGAGTGAGGAAAAACTGCTGCTTGAGTATTACCGCGCCATGGACCAGCGGGGACGGGAAAATGTCATCGGAATGGCCAAAGTGGAGTATCAGAGAGGAATCAAAAGGAGAGACTTTTCCGGGCCGGTCATATGATCCCTCTGAAATAAGAATGAATGATAAGAAGCTCGCTATGAAAATTTACAGAATGTTCATGGCTCTTTTTGTGATTTTGCTATAATGAGCTGATAAGCCAGCAGGAAAAGGAGGAGATCAAAATGCAGATCCGTAAAACGCCGGGACACCGCATCGACATGCGTAAACTGCTGATTCGCGCGGTGGCAGTCCTTTGTGCGGCGGTGATTATTGGCTCCGCGTTTCTTGCTGCTTTCGGATAACAGCTTCATAAAAAAGGCTTCCGTCCACGGGCGGAAGCCTTTTTCTATGTGGGACCTTATTCTTTTCCGGCCCGGATGAAATCCACGCCCGCGCCGTAAGGGTGGAAAACGACCCCGGTCACGCCCTTTGCACAGGCGTAGTAGTGCTTTTCGTAGTACAGGGGATAGAACACGCCCTGTTCATTCAAATACTTTTCGGCATTTGCGAAAATCGCGGCGGAATCCGCTCCGCCGTTTTTCTCCACGCTGTCCAGCATGGCGTCGAAAGCGGGATCCTTCCATTTGGCGGGATTGTTCTTCTCGCTGCTTTTAAACAGGGACAGAACGGAAAGCGGGCCGTCGCTGGCCGGCTGGACAGGGCACAGCGCAACCTGATAGTCTCCCGATTGAATACGGGAAGCGAGCTGGTCTTCGGGAAGCGGCTCCATATTGAAGTAATTGTGGAACTGAACGTTCCAGGAAGCAATCATTTCATTGAGCATCAGCTTGACATTGACGTCGTCGGGACAGATGACGGTCACGCTTTTCAGCTCTGAAAGGGAAAGCTCGTTCAGCCCCGCGGCCAGAAGAGCCGCCGCGTTTTTGTCCTGCTTTAAAAAGTAGGAGCCGCCGTTGGCAAGGCTGCGGTAAGGCTTGCCCAGCAGGGTGGTGGACGGGGGAATGATATCGTTTGCGGCGGACATGTTCTTCGGCAGGTGCTGCAGTACCTTTGCCCGGTCAAAGGCCTGGAGGAAAGCCCGCCGGATATTTTTGCTTTTCATCAGCTCGGACTGCGTGTTGAAGCAGAGTCCCCAGGTTGTGTCCTCAAAGGAGGTGATGGTACCGCCCTGCGCCTGTGCGGCGGCGGCCTGACTGCCGGAAACGGCAATCGCGTCCACTGTGCCGCTCTTCAGCGCGTCGACCGGGTCGGTAATCGCGTTATCCTCGTTTTGCACGGTGAATTTCAGCTTGGACGGCAGCGGCTTTTGTTTTCCGGAATAGGTGTCGGAGCGGACAAGGTTGAGGTACTGGCCGTGGGACCATCCGTACTTTCCGTCTATTTCAAAGGGGCCGTTTCCAATCAGGTATTTTATTTCCAGACCATAACGCCCCGAAGTGCTTTCAAAAAACTTCTGGTTGCAGGGCATAAAGACGGGCGCCGCGGTGATGGCGGGGAAGTCCGGATAGGAATAGTTGAGCCGCACCACCAGCGTATGGGTATCCGGGGCGGTTACCCCGAGCTGGTCGGCGGGCACCGTTCCGGCGTTTACTTCTCTGGCGTTTTGAATGCAGAACATGCGGGAACAGGTCGGCGATCCGGTCTGCGGAGAAAGCGCACGCCGGAACGCATAGACAAAATCGTTCGCGGTGACGGGCGTTTTTTCCTTGTCCGACCATTTGGCGCTGCTGCGCAGGGTGAAGGTAAATACTGTATCGTTTTCGCTGCCGACCCATTTTTCCGCAACGCCCGGGTAGGGGCGATTGTCCGCGCCAAGGCGCACCAATCCCTCAAACAGTGCTTCGACCGCCACTGCGGCGGCACTGTCCGATGCGATCTGAGGATCCAGCGTTTTCGGTTCGGAGGCAAGATAGTAGTTGAATTTTTTATTCGCGTTTTTCGGTTCGTTTTTTCCGCATCCGGAAAAAGAAAATAATATTGTAAGACAGAGCAGGGCTGCCGTTATTCTTTTCAGCAATCGTTCAGTCACCCCTTGGTTTACGGGATTTCATTATTTTATCATTTTTTCTGTGCTATTGCAACGAGGTTAACATAATTGTTATCTTTTTCTGCGCGGAGGGAATTCATACGGTCGGATATGCATAAAAAAGCTCCTTCCCATAAGGGAAAGAGCTCGGGCTGCCGATAAAGTCGCGCAACCGCAAAATTGCAGAGCAAATTTTGCTTACTGCGTTGGCTGCACCTGCAAATTTCGGTCACATACGATTTTCGGCAGCCTGTTTCTTGGATCAGTTTAAAGTTTCGCCAGTGAAAAATCATTCGATGATGCTGACGCCGTCCATTTCCGGCGGCTGGGGAAGATCCAGAATTTTGAGCATGGTCGGGGCAATGTCCGCCAGCCTTCCGCCGGAGCGGAGCCTGCACGGATAGCCCACCACACAGAACGGGACGGGATTTGTCGTGTGTGCGGTGAAAGGAGAACCGTCTTCTTCGTACATTTTATCGGCGTTGCCGTGGTCGGCCGTAATCAGAGCGACGCCGCCCGCCTCGGAAATGGCATGAACCACTCTGCCTACGCAGGCGTCGACCGCTTCCACGGCGGCCTTGGCGGCGCTGAAAATGCCGGTGTGGCCCACCATGTCGCAGTTGGCAAAGTTCAGGATGATGACGTCGTATTTTCCGCTCTTGATGCGTTCCACCAAAGCGTCCGTGACCTCATACGCGCTCATTTCGGGCTGCAGGTCATAGGTCGCAACCTTGGGGGAGTGGATCAGTACACGGTCTTCGCCCGGGTACTGTTTTTCAACACCGCCGTTGAAAAAGAAAGTGACGTGGGCGTATTTCTCCGTTTCGGCGATCCGCAGCTGGGTCAGGCCCTTGTCGGAAATATATTCGCCGAAGGTGTTTTTCAGCGACTGGGGCTTAAAGGCGACCAGAACGTTGGGCATGGTAGCGTCATACTGCGTCATGCAGACATAGGTGAGGGGGAAGAACCCGTTTCTGCGCTCAAAGCCCTGAAAGTCCGGATCAACAAAGGTGCGCGTGATTTCGCGGGCACGGTCGGGCCGGAAATTGAAGAAAATAACGGAATCGTTCGCTTTGACGGAGGCATCCTTTGCGCAGACGGTGGGAACGACAAATTCGTCGGTCACTTTTTTCTGATAGGAATCCTCGACAGCCTGAACCGGGTCGCCGCACTGGATTCCTTCTCCGTACGCCATGGCGGCGTATGCCTTTTCCACGCGTTCCCAGCGGTTGTCACGGTCCATCGCGTAGTAGCGGCCCATCACGGTGGCGATTTCACCCACGCCGATTTCCTTCAGCTTTTCAGCGCATTCGGCGACATAGCCCTTTCCGGAATCCGGTGGAACGTCGCGGCCGTCCAGCAGGGCATGAACGTAGACTTTTTTGCAGCCGCGTCTTTTGGCCAGCTCGACCAGCGCGTAAAGGTGCCGGTTGTGGCTGTGCACGCCGCCCGCGGAAAGCAGGCCGATCAGGTGCAGGGCGCCGCCGTTTTTCGCCGCGTTGTCTGTGGCGGCAAGAAAGGCGGGATTTTCAAAAA
Source organism: Caproiciproducens lactatisolvens (assembly GCF_052443335.1). Lineage (NCBI taxonomy): Bacteria > Bacillati > Bacillota > Clostridia > Eubacteriales > Acutalibacteraceae > Caproiciproducens > Caproiciproducens lactatisolvens. Next base: position 882,021 of record NZ_CP195750.1, read on the forward strand.
AATCGCCGTCCTGAATGGATTTTGTAATCCTTGTCAGTTCCTGATAAACGATGCGGCCCGCTCCGATGTTGGTATGGCCGACCTCGGAGTTTCCCATCTGGCCGTCCGGAAGGCCGACGTCAAGGCCGGAGGCACCGATCTGCGTGATTGGGTTATTTGCAAAGAGACGGTCTATGTTTGGTTTGTGCGCCGCCTTGATCGCGTTGCCGCTCTCTCCGGCGATCCCAAAACCGTCGAGTATCATCAGTATCAAAGGTTTTTTCATGTTTTTGACCAACCTGCCTTTCGGAGTATTTTTACCTGCTTGCGGCCTTTACGATCTCCGCGAAGTCGGCCGGCTTTAAGGAAGCGCCGCCGATCAGGCCGCCGTCCACATCGGGCTGGTCGAGCAGCTCCGCCGCGTTTTTGGCGTTCATGGAACCGCCGTACTGAATGGTGATCGCGTCGGCGCTCGCCTTGTCGTACAGCTTCGCGACGGCTGCGCGGATGACGGCGCAGACTTCGTTGGCCTGCTGCGCGGTCGCCGTTTTGCCGGTGCCGATGGCCCAGATCGGCTCATAGGCGATGATGATCTTTTTCAGCTCGTCCTTGCTGACGCCGTCGAGAGCGATTTTGGTCTGCATGGCGACCAGTTCGTCGGTGATGCCCTGTTCGCGCTGCTCCAGATATTCGCCCACGCAGAGGATGACGGAAAGTCCGCCGTCCAGCGCCGCGCGGATGCGCTTGTTTACGGTGACGTCCGTTTCACCGAAATAGGTCCTGCGCTCGCTGTGGCCGATGATCACGTACTGTACGCCTGTGGAAACCAGCATGTCGGCGGAAATTTCCCCGGTGAAGGCGCCGCTCTTTTCCCAGTGGCAGTTCTGGGCACCGATGCCGATGTTGGAGCCCTTCGCGGCTTCCAGCGCGGCGGCAAGGTCGACATAGGGCACGCACGCGACAACGCCGCAGTCCGCGTCTTTTACCAGGGGCTTGATCGCCTCAATCAGTTGGGTTGCCTCGGCGGGGGTTTTGTTCATTTTCCAGTTGCCGGCGATGACTGCTTTTCTCAGCTTTTTGTTCATAAAGCATATCTCCTTTAAAAATTTAATTTTCCGATTTTGTTATAAATGCGGCAGACAGGCTGCCGCATTTTCACGTACAAGCAAATGCTTGTTTTTTTATTTGTCGTTCAGGCAGGCGATGCCGGGCAGCTCGAGGCCTTCCAGAAACTCAAGGGAAGCGCCGCCGCCGGTGGAAATATGGGTCATCTTATCGGCGAAGCCGAGCTTTTCAACCGCAGCCGCGGAATCGCCGCCACCGATGATGGAAATCGCGCCGCTGTTTGCGACCGCCTTCGCAACCGCGATCGTGCCGGCGGCGAAATTGTCCCATTCGGAAACGCCCATCGGTCCGTTCCACACGACGGTGCCGGAGCCCTGAATGGCCTCGGAGAACAGCGCGGAGGTTTTCGGACCGATGTCAAGGCCCATCCAGCCTTCCGGAATCTGGTCGGAATCGACGATCTTATGCTCGGCGTCGGGTTTGTATTCCGTGGCGACGACGTTGTCGATCGGGATCAGGAATTTAACGCCCTTCTCTTTTGCCTTCGCCATCATGTCCTTCGCGAGCTCGACCTTGTCGTTCTCGCAGATGGAAGTGCCGATGGCGTAGCCGAGCGCGTTCATGAAGGTGTAGGCCATGCCGCCGCCGATGATGAGGGTGTCGACCTTTTCCAGCAGGTTTGTGATCACGCCGATTTTGTCAGAAACCTTCGCACCGCCTAAAATGGCGACGAACGGACGCTTCGGGTTGCTGAGCGCGCCGCCCATGATGGTGATTTCCTTCTGAATCAGATATCCGCAGACCGCGGGGAGATACGCCGCCACGCCCGCTGTGGAAGCGTGTGCCCTGTGCGCGGTGCCGAACGCGTCGTTGACGTAGATTTCCGCCAGAGAGGCGAGCTGCTTTGAAAATTCAGGATCGTTCTTTTCTTCTTCTTTATGGAAGCGGACGTTTTCGATCAGTTCCACTTCTCCGTCCTTCAAGGAGGCGGCTATGCTTTTTGCGCTCTCGCCGATGACGTCGGAAGCCATCTTTACTTCCTGGCCAAGGACCTTGGAAAGGTATCTGGCAACAGGCGCGAGGGAGTATTTCATGTTGAATTCGCCCTTCGGGCGGCCCAGATGGGAGCAGAGGATTACCTTTGCCTTGTGACCGATTAAATACCGAATGGTCTTCAGTGCCTCATCAATACGCTTCGGATCGGTGATATTGCCTTCCGCATCGAACGGTACATTGAAATCACAGCGGACCAGTACCCGTTTTCCGGAAACATCAATGTCCTCCACGGTTTTCTTGTTGAGATAATTCATGCATAGCACTCCTTTATATTATGATAACAGAAAATACGATTTACCTCCGTTATTATACAATAATCCGTCGATAAATTCAAGCATATTGCGGGCCGAATCGGCCTTTTCCGGAAACTTTGTTAAAAAAGTATCACCATTGATATTCCCTTAATTGCCCTTTGCACAAAAGTTCCGGATAGCCCCATTGCCGGAGCACCTCGTAAACGCCCACCGCCACGGAATTGGACAGGTTCAGGCTGCGCGCGTCGGCGTTGTCGATCATCGGGATGCGGACGCAGCGGCCGGGGTTTTCATACAGCAGTTTTTCGGGCAGTCCGGCCGTTTCTTTGCCGAAAAAGAGGTAACTGTTGTCGGGGTACCGGATGTCCGAATGGATGTGCTGGGCCTTCGTTGAAAAGAAGTAGAAATTACCCGAATTTTTACTGAAAAAATCGGAAAGGCTATTGTAACAGGTGATATCCAGCAGGTGCCAGTAATCCAGCCCGGCGCGTTTGAGCTTTCTGTCGTCAATCTGAAAGCCCATCGGCCCGACAAGATGCAGTCTTGCTCCGGTTGCGGCGCAGGTGCGGGCAACGTTACCGGTGTTTTGCGGGATTTCCGGTTCGACCATAACAATGTTCAGTGTTGGCATGGGAGACTCCTTTATTCAAAAAATTTGGCATTAATTTTCAAATATAAACGGAAAGAAAGAGGGGATGATATTGAAAGGCCCAGGTTCTATATTTTCAGTCGGGAGGTTTTACGTTATGTATAAAGAGACGATGGGATTCGTCAGGGGCGTCGGCACCGGTATGGTCGCCGGCATCGCAGTTGCCTCTATGGGCAGCAAAATGATGAAAAACAACCGCAAGCTGAGACGCAACGCCAATAAAGCCATGCACGCGGTAAACGGCATGTTTGGCGACGTACAGGGCATGTTTAAACAGTAAACGGCGGTATTTTTACAAAACAGCAGATTTCCAAAGACATCGGCGGGGAATACCCCGCCGACAGTTGTTTGACCGGCTTTATCCGCCGGAGATGACGCTGTACATACTGAACATGGGAATAACGATGGAAATCACCACGGTGCCGACAATGACGGCGATGATGACCGTCATCGCCGGTTCCAGCGCGCTGGTCAGCCGTTTGGTGGCTTCGTCCGTCTCCTCTTCGTACATGGAAGCCATCTTGTCCAGCGTTTCAAACAGCATGCCGGATTCCTCTCCAACTTTGATCATGGAGACGAGAAGCGCGTCGAAAATCGGGAATTTCGCCATGGAGGCGTTGATGGCGGAGCCGAATTTCACCTCGGAAATGATCTGTGTCAGCTGCTCCTTCATAAAGCGGTTCGGAATCACGTCGCGCGAAATTTCAAGCGACTTTACGATATCCACCCCGGATTCCACCAAGGAAGACATGATGCGGCACAGCCGGGCGATATACGACTGGCGCAGCAGTGGCCCGACGGCCGGAATCCGCAGGATCAGCCGGTCCACCGCGGTGGAAAACGGAGCGGATTTCTTTTTCAATATTATAAAGCAAAATACGAGGACAAAAACCACCAGCAGGATCAGATACCATCTCGCCATTATAAACGAGGAAAAGGACATGACGAATCTCGTAATGGCCGGCAGGTCGGTATTGAATTCCTGAAAGATATTCGCGAAATTCGGAAGCACGAACACGTTCATCACAATCATCAGCAGCAGGGTGAGGCACAGAAGGAAAATCGGGTATCCGGTTGCGCCCTTCAGCTTGGCGGTCAGCTCGATTTCCTTGTCCAGAATTTTTGCGCAGCGTTCAAATGCGGTGTCCAGCCGCCCGTCCGTTTCGCCGGACTGGATGATGTTGGTGATGATTTTCGGGAAAGCCCTGAATTTCGACATGGCTTCGGAAATCGGAATACCGGTGTACAGGTCCCGGTTCATTTCCTCCAGAATCCGTTTGACCTTTTTATCCTTTTCCCCGCTGATCAGCACCTCCATGGCCATGGAAAGGGACACGCCGGCCTTCATCATAATTCCCATCTGGTTCATGATAGTGAGAAGCTTTTTCTTTTTGATTTTCGCCTTATGAATGTCGGAACCGGTGATTTCCATCTCCCAGATAGAGGTGGGTTCCGCTTCCGTTTTGCCCTCGCCGCCCGCCAGGGAAAGCGCGGTCAGGCCTTCGCTCTGCAGCCGGTCGATCGCGTCGGCTTTGCTGTCGGCGTTGATAAAGCCGCGGGATTTTTTATTTCTATGGTCAACCGCCGTATATTGATACCGCAATAAAATCCCCTCTTACGTCATGAATTTCTCGTGACGGCGTCAAAGCCGAATTCCCCGGCGGTGCCGCCCGTGATGATTCCCCGCCGCAGCAGGTCGTCGACGCTGCGTTCCAGCGGAATCATTCCCTGGCTGATCCCGGTCTGGATGGACTGGGAGATATTGGCCGTTCTGCCCTCGCGGATCAGGTTGCTGATCGCGGAGTTGATGAACATCATTTCAAAGGCTCCGACGCGGCCCCTGCCGTCGGCGGTGGGCAGCAGGCGCTGGGAAATGACGCTTTTCAGCACCAGGGAAAGCTGTGTGCGGATTTGCTGCTGCTGCTGGGGAGGAAACACGTCGATCAGACGGTCGATGGTTTTGGCGGCCCCGATCGTGTGCAGCGTGGAGAGCACCAGATGCCCGGTTTCCGCCGCGGTCACGGCAATCGAAATCGATTCAAGGTCGCGCATCTCGCCGACCAGAATGATGTCCGGGTCCTCGCGCAGGGCGGCTTTCAGCGCCCGCGCGTACGAAACGCTGTCCGCGCCGATCTCCCTCTGGTTGATGATGCTGTTTTTCGGGGTGTGCAGATATTCGATCGGGTCCTCGATCGTAATAATGTGGCAGTGCCGGTTTTTGTTGAATTCGTTGATGATGGCCGCCAGCGTGGTCGATTTCCCGCTTCCGGTCGGGCCGGTCACCAGCACAAGGCCGTCCTGCAGCTCCAGAACCCGGCTGATGGAGGCCGGAAGGCGCAGCTCGGAAATTTCCGGAGTCGCGGCGCTGATAATGCGCATGACCAGCGTTTCGCCGCGGGTCTGACGGAACGCGTTGATACGGAACCGCCCGCACCCGCCGATTTCCGCGGAGGCGTCCATGTCGCCGGTTTTCCGGAATTCTTCGTATTTTTCATGGGAAAGGCACTGGCGGATCATCCCGTCCGCCTCTTCCGGCGTCAGCGCGGGAACGTCGAGAAAATGCATTCTGCCGTTGATGCGGTAAGCGGGACGGTTATTGGCGGACAGGTGGATGTCAGAGGCGTGTCTTGCAACGCCGCCCGAAACGATTTGTAAAAAATCCATACTTGCAAGCCTCACATTTGCAGGGAGTAAACTTCCAGCATTTCCTGTACGGAGGTTTTTCCCTCTATTACGATTCTCCTGATATTTTCGTCGAGCGTGATCATGCCCTCCTGAACGGCGGTCTCCCGGATCTGGTCCGTGCTTTTTCCATTGTTGATGCAGGCTTTGATTCCGGTGGAAACCGGCATGATTTCATGAATGGCGGTCCTGCCCCGGTAGCCCTTTCCGCTGCAGTAGCTGCAGCCCTTTGCCCGGTACAGCTTCAGCCGGGTATCCTTGGGCAGCCCTAAAAGCTCCAGCTCGTTTTCCTCCGCAAGATATTCCTCTTTGCAGTGGGGGCAGAGGGTGCGCACCAGCCGCTGCGCGATGACGCCCAGTACGGAGGAGGACACCATGTAGGGCTCCACGCCCATGTCGATCAGGCGGATAATGGAGCTCGGGGCGTCGTAGGTGTGCAGCGTGGAGAGAACCAGATGCCCGGTGATGGCGACGCTGCTGGCGATTTCCGCGGTCTCCGTGTCGCGGATTTCGCCGATCATGACGACGTCGGGGTCCTGGCGCAGAATCGAGCGCAGCACCGCGGAAAAGGTCAGGCCCGCCTTTGCGTTGATGTCCACCTGCGTGATGTTCGGGATAATCATTTCCACGGGATTTTCGACGGTGACAATGTTGATATCCTCGCGCATGATTTCTTTCAGCGCGGTGTAAAGGGTGGTGGATTTCCCGCTTCCGGTCGGTCCGGTCAGCAGGAGGATGCCGTGATTGTTTTTCAGCAGGGAGTTGAATTTTTCAAGATTCTCCGGCAGAAAGCCGATCTCCTCCTTCACAAGGGAGAAGCTGAGCGCGGTCGTGATACGGATGACCACTTTTTCGCCGAATACACAGGGCAGGACGGAAATTCTCATGTCAATATCCTTGCCGCCGATCCGGTAATTGATACGGCCGTCCTGCGGAATGCGCTTTTCGGCGATGTTCATGCCGCCGATGAACTTGATGCGGGAAACCACCGAGGGAATCAGCTCGGCGCTGGTTTCCATATAAAGGCTGAGCCGCCCGTCCACCCGGAAGCGGATGCGCATGGACTTTTCCTCCGGCTCGATGTGGATGTCGCTCGCCTTGAGCAGGACCGCCTGCTCGATCATATTGTTGACAAAGCGGATGATCGGCTGGTCCGTCCCGGTCTGTCCCTCGAGCTGGTCCAGCGGGATGTCCGGCTGGGCGGTGGAAAGCTCCCGCGCGGCGGCAAACGCTTTCTGAGTGGTGTACAGCTCGCGGATTTTCGTTTCCAGCTTCTCGCGTTCCGCAATGACGGGATTCATCTTTAATTTGGTGTAGATTCCGATATCGTTGATCCCGTTGTAATCCAGCGGGTCCGCGACCGCCACGGTCAGAATGCTGCCCGAGCGGCTGATGGGGACAATCAGATTGGAGCGCGCCAGCTCCTCCGGCACCAGCGACGAAAGGGAAGGGTCCACGCTGACGGAGGAAAGGTCGAGGTAGGGAATGGAGAGCTGCTTTTCCAGCGAACGGATGATCTGCATTTCCGTCAGGAAGCGGTTGTCGATCAGAATCCTTCCTAAGCGCACATTGGTGCCCTTTTGCCGCTCCAAAGCCTGCTGGAGCTGTTCTTCGGTGAGCACCCCGGAATTGATCAAAATCTGTCCGAGCTTCAAATTCGTAATTTTCATGATAGGCTCCTTTACATATTCAGCAAAGACATGTACCAGACTGCGAAGGACTCAATCTGGCGGTGAAACGCCAGAAACAAAAGCAGGCTGAGGCACAGATACGGCCCGAGCGGAAGATAAAGGTTCCGTATCGGCCGCCGGCGCAGCAGCAAAGAAAGAATGTAGAAAAACGCAAGGAAAACGGCCATAAAAAATACGAGGAAGAAAGAAGGGAACCCTGTCAGTATTCCCGCGGCGGCGAAAAGCTTGACGTCGCCGAAGCCCATCGCCTCTTTTCTATAGGCGATTTTGCCCGCGACGGCAAACAGAAGCATCAGGATCAGCCCGGCGGCCGCGCCGTAAAGCGGGGAAAGCCAGCCCGTGTGGAACAGGCGGGTCCCGCTCAGAAGATCGTAGCCGGACACGGCGGCAAAGATCACAGACAGCGCCAGCGTAAACTGATCGGGAATAATAAAATATTTACTGTCCGCCGCCGCAACCATCGGGAGGACGACAGCCGCGGCGCAGAAGGCGAAAAAGAAAAAAAGATCGCCTTTATATTGTAAATAAATCAGGATGAACGACAGGAAAAGGGAGACCGTCATCCAGATGCCGTGCGGCTTGAAAAAGAGCCTTTTGCGGGAAAGGTCCTCCCCCGGCTGCTCGTCGTAGTCGCAGAACCATCTCGCGGGCAGCGCGTTGAACAGCCCTACGCAGAGGTTTGCCAGCACCGCCGCGGCAGGGATGCAGAACAGACACACAACGGCGTCGTAAACGCGCCCGGCTTCCGCCCCGTTCAATGAGATCATTGTTTGGCGCCCCTGGAAAAATAATACAGGGTCATGGTGAGCACCGCGTCCACTTTTCCGGCATCGTCCGGCCCCTCGTATTTTACGCGGTTGACGAAATAGACCCCTTCGGACTCGCTTTCAAAATAACCGACCAGTGCGGGCAGCTGCGTTTGGGTGCACAGGACGTTCAGTTCGACGGACGCCGTGTAAAGCTGTTTTCCGCTTGCGGCGGTTTTGCCCTTTTCGGCCTGTTCCGGGCCGACATTGACGCTTTTCAGCGTGACTCCGGAGGAGCCGACGATTTTTCCGATATCCTCGGCCACGTTTTTTCCCGTTACGGCCGTATCGGCTTTCTCTTCGTTCAGCTGTGTTTTCAGGCCGTCTATCTTCTGCTGCAGGCCGCTGAGCCGGGCCGACTGCAGTTCATAGGTCTGCAGCTGTTCCAGATTGCCGAGGTGCTCTCCGTTCAGATCGGAAACCTTCTGGTTCAGGGGGAGAAAGATATAGTTTACATAAAGCAAAAGCACCAGGGAAAAACCGAACAGATAGAGCAGGACGCCGGATACTTTTACACTTTTCATGGCTGTCCACCGTCCTTACCGCCCGATGCCAAAGGGATGAAGTCCTTTACGCTGAGGGAAACGCTGCAGGCGCACAGGCCGTCGGAACCGACTTCGGCCCGGAACGGCACGGCAATTGCAAAATAGCCGTTGGACTCCACCTGACGCTTGACGGCCAGATAGTCGCTGTAATTTGCGGTCGTAAAGGTAAGGGAGACGGCGCCGGTCATATTGTCCAGCTCACAGCCGTCCACCGATTTTGCTTTTGAGGTGATCTGGCTGACCAGTTGGCCTGTGATTTCTTTCGCGTCGCTTTTGCCGGAGGGAAGCAGCTTTTGGTCGCTTTTCCGTTTGGAAAGCTGCTGTTCCAGCTCGCTCTGTTCCTGTAAAAGGGCTTTTACCTCCGTGTATTTCAAATCGTTCAGGGCGCGCTTGTCCTGTGCCTGCTGTTTCAGCGCGGACAGGTAAACGATCGGCTCCAGCGCCATAACCCCGATTGCGAGCAGGGTGATGACGGAAAGCACGGCCACGTTTGCCGCGCGCGTGCCCGATATGGATTTTACCAGAAGCAGAAAATCGATATCCTCGGCCTTTTTGGCGGCCAGAATCCCCGCGGCGGTGAAGAAGGCGGCGGGCTGGAACCCGGCCCTTTTGGCGGCTGCGTTGACGGCGGGCAGGGGAACGGAAAAGGAAGCGATATTTTCAATTGGAATATCCAGTTCCAGCCTGGCGCAGAATTCATCGAATTTAGGTACGATGGAAAAGCCCCCGCACAGAATCAGCCGGTTCAGTTCCAGACGCTCGCTGGAAAGGACCATGCGGATATTGCGGACGGCCTCGCTGACGCAGGCGTCCAGCAAATCGGAAATCTGCCGCGCCGCCGTTTCGTCGTTTTCCACGGCGAATCCGTAGGCGGTCACGCTTCTGACCGCGTCGGCAAAGGACACCGAGCGGTTTCGCATGATGATTTCGGCAATTTCGTCGAAGACCGTTTCAAAGGTTCTCTGAAAGACGGGCATCCCGTTCTGAAAAAGGACAAGGCGTGTTTTTGTATAGTCAAAATCGAGCAGGGCGATCGTCTGATCCCGTTCAGCCGGAATCGATTTGCCCGCGTGCAATAATCCGCTGATGGGCGGGACGATCTTGACGACGCGAAGGCCGTATCTGGAAAAGGCTTTCCGGATGTCCCCGAGCAGCCTGGTTTTTACCGCGAAAAGGGAGCTTGTCAGCTTCCCGGTGAGCGGGTTCACACGGTTATATTCGTAGTTCTGGATCATATAGCCGTCCACGCCGTCCTGAAGCACGGTTTCGGCTTCCAGCCCGGCCAGGGAAAGCAGGTCTTTCTTTTTGCACGGAAGGTGCTGGTACTCTTTGCTGACGACGGGATCGTCTTCCAGGCAGAAAACGATCTTATTGGTTCCCATGTTCGCGGAATTCACGCACTCCCGCACATATTTCGCAAAAGCGGGGAGATCGTCGCAGGTCTTTCCGTCGCGCATGCTTTCGGGCAGCTCAAAGCACTGCGGCAGCCCGAAAACCGGTTTTCGCGTATATTTTACCCACGTCAGGTAAAGCGCCCTGCGGGTCGTTTGCAGCAGAATCACGTTCAAAGCGGCTGACACCACACTTTACTGTTTCAATTTCGATACTATTATACAATATCCTGTTATTTGCGACAATCCATTTTTCATCTGTATGGAACAAGCCCCGGTTTCCCGGGGCTTGCAACGTACAATCCATAAGTTAAGTTAAAAAGGAAATTAATATTCCCCATTTTAATCTGTTCCATCAGTACTGTTATTTAAAACAGATGACAGTGTGGAGGATTCGGTGAATTTCACGCCGCTCGAAGTATTTGATGAAATAGTTATTTTACCGTCTTTGGAACGATAGGCGCCACCGGCTTTTATTTCGGGGAGTGCGGAAATCCCTTCGAACTTTAAAGCCTTTCCGACGGTTAAGTCATCTCCGGTTGGCGCACCTTCCCATGTACCGGCAGTTGCTTCCGCCTGAGCGGATTTGAGCGCCAACTCCACGGTCTGTGCGTTAGCCGCATCAACGTTTTTGTTCGCAGTTGAAATGACGTTGCTGACAGTCGGAATGGCGACGGCCGCTAAAATGGCGAGGATGGCGATGACAATGACGAGCTCTACAAGGGTAAAGCCTTTTTTATTTGTTTTTCTCAGGGTTTTTACCATATTCGTCCTACCTCTTTTTTGTTTAATTTTCGATTCCTGTTTTCTTAAGTTCGATTATAAAACCGATTGTTTTTTCTGTCAATAAACTCCGTGAATTTACAAAAAAATGTTTTTTATAAAGGGATTTTCTCCCTAAATTATCAAAATTCGCCATTCGCTGAAAATTCTTGCGCTCTTCCCGCAATCAGGCTATAATCAAAATGATTCTGAAAGTGAGGTGCGGGCGGATGAAAACAGGTTCCAAACGGGGCGCTGCCCTGGCATATGTCATCGTGGTTTCGGCGGCTCTGATGATTTTGGCGTCCGCTCTGGTTTTCAGCGCCAAATTCAACCTGGATTCCGCCACGGACAGCCTGGAAGGCCGTCAGGCCTACCTCGACGCAAAATCCGCTATAGAATACGGCCGCGCGTATGTGCTGCGGAATCCCGATACCGGCGACTTCACCGTTTTAAAGACCGCCGAAGGTCCGGGCTTTGAAATCGGTCCCGCCGGGGAATCCAACGCGATCGCTTCTTACGACAACACAGATAAATTGATTACGGCCAGCGCAAAGTACCGTTCTTCCGACCGCGTCAGGAAGCTGGGCTACCAGTTTACGACGGAGGAGGATGAGGGGAGCGGGGGAAGCGGTTCTGTTGCCCATGATTTTCTTGTGGCCAGCAACGGATATGCAGGCAATGAAGTCTTTTATCCCTATAATCCGACGTTTTCGCCAAATTCCACGTCTGTCTACCCGGTGGTTTCTCATCTGCCCCGGCAGACCTCCGGAAATAATGTGCTTACCGCGCCACAGATATATCTTTTGGGACAAAATAACGGGATTTCCATTACTATTTATGATGGAAATCAAGTGACGCTAAAATCCGATTTTATTTATATTGCGGGAGGTATCGATTGTTATAAAGAATCGCAGGGCCCTTATCGGCCGTTAAACCTGAAAACTTACTCAGATAAAAATCAGGGGATTATTTATTTTGGAGAAGATGTAAAGAAAGATGGAGATTTTATTGCTGAAGGAGGAAGATATTATTCCTTTAAGAATAATATCAACCTTTATGATCTAAAACCCGGTGATTTGGAAGAAATAGAAGACGGTACACTTCCGGACGGCATCAATCAGGATGACGTGGATTTTATTGTCGGCAACGAAGAGAACATGATTACAGGGGACAGCTGGGACAACAACCGGGGCTCCAACTGGTGCGGTCAGGGAATTATCACCGGCCTGTTAAAAAATCGTTATAACAGTGGGGTCGGATTTGTACCGCCGTTTGTTTCTTATAAAAAGCAGATAGAAGATACCAATATTAATCCGGGAGAATTATATCGTGCGAACCCAAATTCCAACCATTATAATGATGACGAACAAATTGTTTATTGGTATCTGAATGATGTCGGCAAATGGGGAAACGCTCTCTTGGGAAATAATAACCAAAACAGTGATGAATACTATCTGAATATTTCCAATATTTATTATGCAAAAGAAATCAATCTTCTCTATGTCAACGCCGGTACGAATTTTGAAATTCCGGAATATAAAACAGTGGCCTTTCAATCTGACAGCATTACGCTCAATGTCAGACACAGCGATACGGAAGCAGGCGGCGGGGACAGCCAGCCGAAAATCACGCATTCCGGAAGCGCCGCCCGGTTCATTTTGGAAGCGCAGGACCCCGGCGACGCTGTGCGGCTGCGTATTCCGAACACCCTACAGGTTGAATACAAGGATCAAAATGGAATTGTCCGCAAATATCAGATCAAAGCCGGGTGGTATGAAGTACGGCAGCTGAATCTGTTCAGCGACGACGCGAAGGACTTTTTCAACGATACCGAACCTATAGACGACCCGTCCGGCGGTTCGGGCGGCGGCGGAGGAACGGAGATTACCGGAGGTGTTTATACCGATGGGGAATAGGATGTTTTTAAATTTCAGGAGCAGGAAAGGCACGACCATGGTGGAGGTCCTCGCCGCGGTCGTGATCCTGGCGCTGGTCGTTACGGCGGTGCTTTCGACGATCGGCTTTTCCCAGCGGACGGTCCTTTCCAAAAGCACGGAAAGCGGCGCGGCGGCCCAGGCGCAGGAAATCGCGGACGCGCTTATTACGGAGCTGCACGGCGCGGACGCGGATTCGCTGAAAACCGCCGGGGTCCTCGGGGCGAAATATGTGGAAAACGCGGATTTCCCGGACCCGTCTTCCCCAAACGATCAGCAGTTCACCTTTGTTTCCGTGGAAAAGGACGCGGACGGCATTGAGGGCTATCGGATCAAGGCCGCCGTCTATTTTACGGACGGCAGCGGCCGAAAATGCGTGCAGATGACCGCGTTTTCAGCAAAGGACGGCGGCGCGTCATGAGGAAATTGCGCGGTAAAAAGGGCATGACGCTGGTGGAGTTGATTATCGCGGTGGCCTTTACGGCGATCGTGATCGCGGCCGCGTGCGCCGTGCTGTTCCTCGGCGGCGATTTTTTTAAAAGCGGTACGGTAAGCGCCGCCAACCAGCAGAAGGCGGCTCTTGCGGAAACCTACATCCAGCGGTACGCGTCCACCGCTTTTCAGATTTCTTCGTCAAAGGGCTCGGATGCGGGCGTTGTGTTTACGCTTTCCGGCAATGTGCTGCGCGTCACGAAGCAACCGGCTGACGGCGCGTCTCCGGAGGAGCTCGCCTCCATTGACGGCATCGGGCGGGTGGAATTTCAGGTGGAGGGGACTCTTCTTTCCTATACGATTATATCGAAGGACGGGACCTATCGGCTGGCGGGCGGAACGGTACTGAATAATTGTACCGGCGGCGATGCGACCGACCTGACCGGAAACAGGGAGGAATGCCTTTTTATGGATCTCACCGCTCCTACGTCTTCGGATTGATTCCGGAAATTTCGCAATTTCGGTAAATGAGTAAAGAATTTCTATTTCCCTGCCGGGGTGAATATGCTATAATATGGTAAATAATACCAAAAAATGATGATTTTAAAGGAAATTCATAGCATCATCGTAGGTTGGGAGCAGAAATATGAATGCGAAAAGCATGAAAAAGGCATTGCTGTTTAATGATTTTCTTACATCTCTTTCAGGGGAACCGCTTGGAATAAAGTATAAGCGTCTGGCGCGTATTTTCCACGTTTCGGAATCCACCGTTTCCAAGCTGAGGCACGCAAAGCTGAACAAGATGCCGTCCGCAATGCACCCCGATGTCATCGGCGCCGGTTTTGCTCAGGGGGTGGTACAGTCGTTCGCGACCTCCGGCAGCACCGTCAGGCGCTTTTCGGCGTATGCGCGGATGATCTGCGACAGCTATCTGATTTCAGAAAAGCTGGAAAACGCGGCGTCAGCCCTGGCCGGAGCCGAGCCGGTGGACGACGATGCCGCGAAAAAGCTGTGCACGGCTGAAATCCCCCGGTTTATCCGCTGCTGTTATGAAGAGGCCTACGCCAACTCGGAAATGGATTTTTCCGGCTGCATGGTCTCCCGGTGCCCGGTGCAGTCCGACATCCTTTATCAGAAAATATGCGATGTCATTAACCGAGACACCTTCGATGACGCGAAGCTCAGGCAGCTTTTAAATGTGGTGTACGCGGCGAATATCCGCCGCCAGATCAATACCGTCGTAGACGGAAGGTCCGTGGTGGACCTTGTTGACCGGTTTGTGCAGAATCAGGCGGGCGAACCGTTTTACAATTATGTTCACCGTACGGAAGTGATTTCCATCTCTGAGGACGCCGCGCAAATGGTGCGCACGATCAAAGGGCGCCAGCAGATCGTGCTTCAGACGCTCAGGCCGCAGGAGGTCGTCCTGCGCCAGTCGCTCAATCATTATGTGGATATGCCCGAGGAAGCAATGATCCGAAGTACCTTTCAAAAGTTTACCTGTACCGTGAACCATATTCCGATCGTGAAATATCTCAATCTGCATGAAAACGCGCGTTATACGGGCGCGGAGCAGCTTTTGACCGTCAGGCAGGCGCACGACTATATCGGCGGGACCACCGGTACCGAAGTGGATTTTCGGTTCCGTCTTTATCCGGGTGTGGCGGGGGAAGCCGTGAATATTTCTTATGAATACCGCTTTATTACGCCGTTTATTGAAAATATTTCCTGCAACTACTGCTTTTCCCTGTTTTATCCCTGCAAATTTTTGGAGCATGAATTTGCCCTTGACGCGAAGACAAAGAAAAAATGGGGTGTTCAGGTCAAGCTCTTTACCCCTATGACGACCAGCGCCTGCACCTCCGAATGCTCGGACGAACTCATCGTTCAGAGCGGGGGAACCAGCGACCTGAAAAGAATCACTTTTTATGACTGGGCCATGCCCGGTACCGGCTATTTCCGCAATCTTTACGAGCTGAAATATGCCGGCGGCGGAGAGTGAAAAACAACCGTGGCCAATTGCCCGGTACCTATTGCATGCGCCGTGCATTATCATATATAATAGAAACAACTGCATGAGGGGGAGGCTTTCGGATGTTTTATACGGTCTGTTACAGACGGTATGACGGCAGTGCCCAAAACAGTGCGGTTCTTACGGAAGTGCGGCGCGGCTATCTGACGACCCACAAGAGCAAATCGGGCAAAACCGGCGGCTGTTTGGCCGGAAGGGAGTTCGCCGTCCGCTATAAAATCGGCCCCGGAAAGTTTTCGTGGAGGATGACAAGCGGAAAGACGGTTCTCCAGAGGGCGTACCGCCAGAAATACGGTTATTACATATTGACGCGCAACGGCGCGGGGGAAACCGTCGGCAAAGCCCGGTTCGGCAGGGACCACGCCTGGCTGCAGACCGCCTATTACTTGGGAAATACGGCTCGCCCGGAGGCGGTTTTAAAGCCGAACGGGGGAAACGGACTCGTTTTGCTTCGCCTCGTTCCGGAAACGGGAAGGTACGCGCGCGCGGAGCTTTTCCCAAGCGAAAGCTGCGGCGCGACCGC
Organism: Caproiciproducens lactatisolvens; assembly: GCF_052443335.1. Taxonomy (NCBI): domain Bacteria; kingdom Bacillati; phylum Bacillota; class Clostridia; order Eubacteriales; family Acutalibacteraceae; genus Caproiciproducens; species Caproiciproducens lactatisolvens. The sequence continues at coordinate 897,825 of NZ_CP195750.1, forward strand.
CCGGCAGAGCCTGGTGAACGCCATCGCGGGCGAGCCGGAAATTTACGCGGAAACGGACGGGGGAGGCTTTTTCTACTGCCCGTTAAAGGAAACGGAACGCCGCATGGCGGTGATGAAGGACCTGAGCGCGGGAAAAGAAAGCGTGATTCCCGAATGGCCCGGCCCCGATCAGGATAAGAAAGAAGAACCGGTTCCTTTTGTCTATATTGAAAACGACCGCCCCGCGCCGGAAAAACCGGCGGCGGGGGCTGCGGCTGTGCCGCTTCCGGCTGCGTCGGTCCCGGCTGAACCGGATTATGCCGCCGACCATGAACTCTACAGCACGGAAAAGCCGACGCCGCCAGCGCCGCCGGCCCGCTATACGGTCGCCGGGAAAGGGCTGAACGGGGGGCCGCAGGTCAGCGATGATCTTTCCCTGCGCGTGGAGCGCGGCACGAAACGCATCGTCATCAGCGCGGAGGAAAGCTATACCTATTTCGGCAAGGTGATCGACGGGCTACGGCAGGGGCGGGGGCGTACCCAGATGCACAACGGCTACACCGCCTATGAGGGGAATTACCTGAACGACAAGCGCGACGGCTTCGGCGCGTATTATTATAAGTCCGGCAAAATCTGTTATGTGGGCGGCTGGAAAGCCAACAAACGCGACGGGGTAGGGGTATCCTACAGCTCCAGGGACGGTTCTATTTTCGTAGGGCGGTGGAAAGACAACATCCCCACCGGCAGCGGGGCGGCTTTCGACGCACAGGGACGGCTGATCTACACCGGGGAGTGGAAAGACGGCCTGCGCCACGGGCACGGCACGGAATACAATCAGGATGGGGAAATCGTCTTTACGGGTGAATTCCGTGAGGACCGGTATTATTCGGGATATAAACGGATTTAGGCGTTGAATGAGGGTGTGGAAATGCGGAGTGTGGAATTGCATCAAATGAACCGCGGCGAATGCGTCGTGCTGTGCGGGGCGGATAAAAACATTTTGATGGCGGACTGCGGGGAAACGGCTTTCGGCGGTGTTTCCGGCCTGATGAAGCGGTACGCGGGCATGACGTCCCGCGGCTTTCTGCTGACCCACTGGCATGACGACGGGCTGCGGGCGCTGGACCGGATTCTCCGGGTCAATCCGAACTATTTTCACAGGATTTATCTGCCGGTTTCTCCCTGCGATAAAAAGGGAAGGCCGCTGATGCTGGAATTTGCCCTGTTTGCGCATGTGTTCCAAAAACAGAAGGAAGGAACTTTTGACCTGAACACCGCCGTGCTGAGGCTTTTGCCGGTTCTCGCGGCGAAAACGGGGGCGGACCGTATTTTCCCTTTACAGGCGGACCGGAGTTTTTGCTTCGACAAAGTGGACTATGACGTGCTGTGGCCCGCCGCACAGGCATTCCCGTTTACAGACCTGTTTTCTTCGGCGGTGGAAAGTATGAACGTCTGCCTGTCCTCGCCGTTCCTGCCCGCGGCGGCGCGGGAATTTCTGCGCCTGAAGGAGCGGTTTTGCGCCGCGTACGCGGCCTGCTGCCGCGTTTCGCCGATGGAACAGGCAAGCATCGGCCAAATGGCGGAGCTGTATGACGAAATGGAACAGCTCGCCCCTCAGCTGCGGGAGCTGCCCCCGGCGCAGGATATCGCGGAAATTCTCGGCCGCCCGACCACACGGGCCGCTTACGCGTTTGAATGCCGCGCGTCGGGCGTGATCTTCCATAACCGGCGCAAAAGCGAGGCCAGCACCGACGACATCCTGATGACCGGCGCGGCGGAACCGGAAAGCATGGACGCGGTGTCCCCCCGGCTTTACGACGGCTATTACATCTTAAAAGCGCCCCAGCACGGCGTTTCCCGCGCGTGGAGCCATATTTTCGGGGAAATCAGCGCCTCTCATATTTTAATGACCCACGGGAATCCTATGGAAAAGGAATCCATTGCAGGCGAATACCTCGATCTGCCCGCCATCCGTCACTGTACGGACTGTACCGGCTGCCCGTGGATGCGGGGCAGCGGGTGCTCCTGCAACCGGCTGAGCTGCTGCTACGAGCTGTCTCCCCCCGGACTGACGATCAAATGCCCCTGCTGCCGGGGCCCGGAAGCTGTCGTTCCCTGCGGAATTCGGGTGATTTCTCCCAATCGGGCGCCTTCGTGCCTGTGCGACGGAAAACCGGCGAATATTAACTGATACTCCCCCGGCCCGGCGCGTCGGAAGGAGTTCGACCCAGCCGGCGCGGAACTCCCCCAGTCGGGCTATCGCCCGCCAGCCCCCTCCGGGAGGGGGCCTAACTCCTGCCTCCCTCCGTGAGGGAGGTGTCGCGCTCGGCGCGACGGAAGGAGTCGGCAAGCACGATCCGCATGGTCCGCCCGGCGCGGCGGAAGGAGTAAAATGGAAAATTCCGGTGCATCATTTTCCTGTTGTTCCAATGTTTTCCATCGTTTTGGGGAAAGATGGCTTGAATCCTGGAAAATCTTAAGGGATTGTGCAAATTTTATTGAAAAATATGTCCATTATCTACTTGACATTGATTACCAAATATCTTATAATCCAATTAAACATATGAGCGGTAGTTGCGGCTGCGGCTATGCCAAACGCATCATTGGCAGAGTGTACCGCAAAATTGCTGCGAGTCAGGGGAGAAAATCTTAACACCCATGGCGAACATGTATGTTAAATTCTCATAGCACACGCAAATACGCAAAACGAACTATTTTAAGGAGGACAAAAAGGATGAAAAAAATCACAGGAAAAGTTGTCTCTCTTGTGCTTGCTTTAGCACTTGTAGTCACCAGCTTTTCGGCAAACTTCGCTTTCGCTGCAAAAAAGAGCGCAAGCGGTACGGTTAGTAGTACTAACCATGATGATGAGATCTACCTCGTAAATGGCGACAAGAATAAGGATGAGGTAGTAGATCTGTATTCCTGGTTGGACGCAGAGCTTGAAACGAAGGATCATCAGGATATTGACGGTGAAAAGATCACTGCGATTTCTCATGCTTCCGGTGACAAGCTGGTCAAATGGAGTTTTGACGACGATGATAGAGCTACACTGGAGTTGAAAGATGTTGACGAGAGCGGTAAAGAAGTTCTTTCCGTTCTGTATGAAGGCACTTACTATGACGATGACGATAACGAAGTCACCGTAAAGGCCAGAAAAGACCTGACAGTCTATGTACTGGACAAAGATGAGCCGGTATTTGGTGTTTACGATTCCGGTTATGCCACCAAGGAAGCCGGTACTGGCGTTGACGAAGTGAAAACTTTTGCACAGACTAAGACTTCCACTCAGCAGATTGCGCTTTACAAAGCGGCACCAGGAACCGATGCAAAGGCCACATATCAACTCTGGACACCATCATTAATCAATGACGATGACGAGCCTGCAACTACCGACGCTGATTTTGCTGTTGAGGTTACGAGTGGTTCAAGCGATGTTGAAATTACAGTGGCAGATCAAATTCTTACTGCGGAAGTAGGAAAAAGAGACAGTAATGGAGACATTACAAAAGACGCGGGGACTACGAATGTTGTCATTACAGCAAAAGCAATTAAGGATAATGGAGACATTTCTGGCGATTCCGATGATAAGTACACCTTAAAGACGAAAATCGAGAAAAAGATTGATGTTGCAAAGGTTTTCCCGGGTTCTACTTCATTCACGGTTGACAAAGACGGCAGCAAAACTGTCTTGACGTCAGATACTGATGTTGAGGATCCTCTTTACGACGATGACGATGTTGTCGTTACAAACTGTGAACTCGTATTCCCGGATAACTCTGATGTAACCGTCAGCGATGGTTCCGTTAAGAAGATTAGTGGTAAGCTTGGTGATTTGGATATCACAGGCGGTTCCGTATCTGAGATTGATGTTGATTCGGCTAATATAGCAATTGACGATGCTAAGGTCGGCGATATTACTATCGATGATGATGCTGCTGCTGCTGTTAATGCAGTTGAAGTAACGAGCGGTAGTGTAGGGGATATCGAAGCTTATAATGTTACAATCGAGGGCGGTACTGTAGGCGCAATCGATGCGGATGGCGAAGTCAATGTTAATGGTAGTGATGAAGAGACTCCTGTTTCCACTGGAAAAATCACTGCTGATACTGTAACTGCTTTTGATGATGATGCAAAAGTTTCAATTAATGGTATCGTCGCGAGCGATGAGGGAGTTATTACCCTCAAAGGTGAAAATGTAACTGTTGGTTCCATTGACTTCGATCATTATGCAGTTACTTTAAACCTTGGCGAAGATGACGAGGAATTTGTTGGAACGATTAAAGCTCCTGCAAATGCAGAAGATGGTACGATTGCTACACAGGAAGAGGATACGAAAGTTTCTGTGACAGGTGCTGTCGATGTTGATACGATTTCTGTTTCTGATGATACTTCAATTACTTTTGATGGTGCTGTAACGGTTGATTCCATTGAAGGTGACGGCATTATTACTATCAAAGCCGGTAGTCTTTATGTAACCGGCGGTGTTTCCGGCGCAACCCTGAAACTTTCCGATACGGCTCTTGCAAATGGCACGACAGTCTTTAAGGCTGACGAAGATACTGTTGAGGAAGACGATTTTGAAACCTATGGTTATACCCTTGAAAAGTCCACAAGCGGGGATGTTGATACCTTTAAGATTGCTTCTCTCAGCTTCGCGGGCATTCAGGTTAACAAAACTTCCTCCAGCATTGCTGTAGGATATTCCGAGACCTTTACTGCCTCCGCTTATCCGGGTGGCACTGCTCTTCCGACTGGCTCCTATGTTGAGTGGGATCTTGACGGAAACGATGAAATCTTTGATGTAACAACCAATGGTAATACGGCGACAGTGAAAGTCCTGAAGACTGATGCGGACTTCGCTTCTGAAAACAAGGCGACCTTAACGGCTACCCTGTATGACGAAGATGGTTATGAGCTGGACGATTACGGCTATGAAGCTACTGTTGACCTGACTGCAACTACAGTTCCGGTTGCTGTTTCCGACACAAATGATGACTTCTCCGTCGCGAAGGGTTCCGCTTATCAGTTCAAGATTACTTCCGCAACTGTTCCGACCTTCACAACCGGTACCGCCGGTGTCTTCAAGGTAGAACTTGCTTCCAAGAACGGCAATGACTACTTCTACAAGATTACCGCGATCGGCAACGTTGGCGCTGCAACGGGTATCTACCTCAACGGCACGAAACTCCTTGTTGCTACTGTAAAAGCTCCTGCTTTCACAACAGACACAACCAAGGACCTGACCGTTAAGGGCGCGTACACTGTTAAGGTTACTGCTGCTGCGACACCGAGCTTTGCTGTCGGCACCGCGGGCGTTTTCAAGGCGGAGTTCGTTTCCAAGAATGGTAACGATTATCTGTACAAGATCACTTCCGTCGGCGCGGTTGGCGCAAAAGCTGGCATCTATGTAAACGGTGTTAAGACCTTTGTTGCTACTGTTGGCTAAGTAATCGATTGCACAGACTCTTTTAATCAAATTATTACTATCTCAACAAAATAAGTATAGTTGTATTTGCGTAGCGGCGGTTTGGGCGAAAGCCCAGGCCGCCGCTTTGTGCTGCTCTTTTAAAAAGTAAGCGTACCGGCTGCATGTTGGCGGCGCAATGATACGATACTTTACAAGGATTGTTTTCTTACTGTCACTTGAAAAAACAGGCGGGATAACGTAAAATAGAGATATTATAAAAACGCAGGGGAACGGTAAAATGATATTCAGCAGCTTGTTTTTTATTTTTGTTTTCTTACCGGTGGTTCTAATTACTTATTTTCTTGTACCGCGCAAGTTTAAAAACTTGTGTTTGTTTCTTTTCAGCCTGATTTTTTACGCGTGGGGGGAACCTGTCTACGTTTTCCTGATGCTCTTCACTACGGTTTTCGATTACATTGCCGGGTATTTTATCAGCAAATACCGTGATGAAAAGGCAAAAGCCCGCGTTTTTTTAATCATCAGTATTTGTGTCAATTTAGGATTGCTTGGCTTTTTCAAATATTCCGGGCTGCTGGTGGAAACCTTTAACTCGGTTTCCGGTTTTTCTGTGCCGCTGCCCGCGGTTGCGCTGCCGATCGGCATTTCCTTTTATACGTTTGAATCGCTTTCCTATTCCATTGATATTTATCGCGGGGAAGCGCCGGCGCAGCGCAATATCATTGATTTCGGCGCGTATATTTCCTTTTTCCCGCATCTGGTCGCCGGGCCGATCGTGCGTTATGAAGATTTGGCGGAGCAGCTGCAGAACCGGCAGGAAACGCTGGAAAAATTCACCTCCGGCGGCAGGCGGTTTCTGGTCGGCCTCTTTAAAAAGGTGCTGCTGGCAAACAACCTCGCGATGCTTGCCGACAAAGTGCAGTATCTGGGAAATCCCAGTACGCTGACCGCGTGGCTCGGCGCGCTGGCTTTCACTTTCCAGATTTATCTTGATTTTTCCGGTTATTCGGATATGGCGATCGGCCTTGCCGGGATGTTCGGCTTTCAGATTCCCGAAAATTTTCGGTATCCGTATATTTCCCGCAGCGTTTCGGAATTTTGGCGTCGCTGGCATATTACACTGGGGACCTGGTTCCGCGAATATGTTTACATTCCTCTCGGCGGCAACCGCTGCTCCACAATGAAAAATGTCCGTAACCTTGCGATCGTCTGGGTGCTCACCGGAATCTGGCACGGCGCCAGCTGGAATTTTGCGATGTGGGGCGCTTATTACGCGGTTCTGATCATCTGTGAGAAGCTGTTCCTTCAAAAATGGCTGGACAGGATTCCGGCGTTCTTTCAGTGGTTATACAGCTTTTTAGCCGCGGTGATCGGATGGGTATTCTTTTCGTATCTCGACATTCGGAAAGCCTTTGGGGTGCTTGGGGCGATGTTTGGATTCGCACCCGGCGCGGACAAATTGGGCGTCTATTCTTTGGTTACCTGTGCGCCCTTGCTGATCATTGCGGCGCTCTGCAGCTCAACATTGGTCGCTGATTGGACGGAAAGGCTTCGCAAAAGCGGAACGCCGGGAAAAATTGTCTGGAGCCTTGGCTTTCTCTGCCTTTTCGTGATGTCAATGACCTTTTTGATCGATAATTCTTACAATCCGTTCCTGTATTTCCGCTTTTAGTGAGGATTCCATTTTCTGTTCCGTCAGCCGGACAGAAAGCTGATTTCCGCGATATCGTGATAAGAATCACATCGGTGTTTTAAGGGGATAACATGAAATTATTTCGGAATATAAAAGAAAATATGAAAAAATGCGAGCCGGAAGCCGCCGCCGTCACGGTGGTTCTGCTAACGACGATCCTGATCGGAGCCGTGTACCTGATCTTTGCTCCGAAACAGGACTTTTCAGAGGACGAAAACCGTGTTCTGGAGTCAGCCCCGAAAGCGACGCTGGCCACCCTTGCGAACGGTTCCTTTATGGATTCCATAGAGAGCTACGTCGGCGACCATTTTATGTTTCGCAAGGCGTCGATTGCGCTCAATACCCGTATACAGCTGACGATGGGGAAGCGGGATCTCGGTTCCAATTACGGCCGGACCCCTGCGGAAGGCGGCGTGTATTTCGGAAAAGACGGCCATCTTTATGAAGTGCTTTTGCCTGACCGCACCGATACCTTTACACGCAATATAGCGGCAATCCGCCTCTTCGCGAAAAAAACGGGCCTCCCGTTCTATTTTATGCCCGTGCCTTCCGGCGCGCAGGAGCAGCGGGACAGGCTTCCTTTTTCCGCGCCAAGCCACGACCAGCGTGAGGAATTCAACGCCATTCAGGCCGGCGCGGGGGAGAATACAAAGGTGATCGATCTTTTTGATACGCTGAGCGACCGGACAGGGAACGATTACTATTATAAGACAGATCACCATTGGAACACTTTCGGCGCCTATCAGGGCTACGAGGCGCTTGCAAAGGCTATGGGTATCCGGCCGACTCCGCAGGAAGATTTTGATTTTGAAGCGGTTTCGGACTCCTTTCTGGGAACACTGTATTCCAAAGCGATTTTGACCACACAGGAGCCCGACGTGCTGTATCTGCCGGTATATAAAAAGACGGCTCCGTTGACACAGCAGACCGGAAAGCAGCAAAGGGACAGCCTTTACTGGAAAGAATACCTGGAGAAGAAAGATAAATACTCCGTATTTCTCGGCGGAAACCACAGTGTCGACGTCGTAAAGAGCTCTGCGGTAAGCAATGGCAGAAAGCTGCTGATCATCAAGGATTCTTACGCGAACAGCATGGTGCCCTTTTTGGCGACAAATTTTCAGGAAATCCATATTATCGATCCAAGATATTACAATCAGGATATTTATGACTATATTCAACAAAATGCAATCACTGATACGGCTGCGGTTTACAGTATTAAGCAGCTTTGTGATGTATTAGTGGCGAATAAGTTGAGCCCGCGGTAAAAACAGTGATTGACAAATCACGAAAAATTGATACAATATTTTTAGTCATATTTACAAAATAGAAAATCTGATTATTAGGAATATTAAAAATAAATTTTAAGAAAGGTTTGGTTAGTGTGCAGGCGTTCCAGCATATTGTAAAGGATGAGGTGGGGCTTCATGCAAGACCGGCGGGGCTCCTTGTGAAATTGGCGTCTTCCTGTTCATCGGACATCAGCATTACGTTTCATTCCAAGAAAGTAAGCGCAAAGAAATTATTTGCCGTTATGGGCCTTTGCGTAAAGAAGGACGATGAAATCACCGTTACGGTTGAGGGTGAAAATGAGGAGGCGGACTGCCTGAAAATCAAAGAATTTTGTGAACAAAATCTGTAAGGCTGGTGGTAAGATGAAAAAAATACACGGAGTCGCTGCATCAAAGGGTTACGCAATTGGAAAACTGACCCTTTGTGTCAATATTGACGATCATATTCAAAAAAAGAGTATTACGGACGTTTCTGCGGAATTGTCCCGGCTTGACTCTGCCAAAGACGCGGCGGTAGAGGCACTCAACGCAATCTACAAGAAAGCGCTCAAGCGTGTTGGAGAAGCAAATTCCATGATTTTTCAGATACATATCATGATGCTTCAGGACGAGGATTATTTCAACACGATTCAGGACGCGATCAAGAATGACAAAGTGAACGCCGAATACGCCGTATGGCAGGCGGGCAGGCAATTTTCCGAGATGTTCGCGCAGATGGACGACGAATATATGCGCGGCCGCGCGGCGGACGTTGTCGATATCTCCAAGAGGCTGATCCGCAATCTTGACGAGACCCTTGCCAATGGACTGGACTGCCTGACCGACCGGTCGATTGTCGGCGCGGTTGACCTGATGCCCAGCGAGACCGTACAGATGGATAAGGACCTGGTCCTTGCCTTTGTCACGCGCGAAGGCTCCAAAAGCTCCCATTCGGCCATTCTGGCCAGGACGATGGGAATTCCCGCCGTGGTTGGGCTTGCGGGCGGATACGGCGAGCTGACGGACGGAGCCTCCATTATTGTAGACGGCGCCGCGGGAGACGTTATCCTTGAGCCGGATGAGCAGACGCTTGAGGAGTACCGGAAGAAGCAGCAGGAGTTTGAAAATTATCAGCATGAGTTAAATCTGCTGAAAGGAACCAAAGCCGTTACAAAGAACGGAACGGTCATTGAAATCAACGCGAACATCGGCCATCCGGAAGATGTCTCCATGGTATTGGAAAACGATGCGGACGGCATCGGCCTTTTCCGGAGTGAATTCCTGTATATGGAAAGCAAGAACTTCCCCAGCGAGGAAGATCAGTTCAAGGCCTATAAAAGGGTGCTGGAAAAAATGGGCGGAAAGCGCGTGATTATCCGTACGCTGGATTTGGGCGCGGATAAACAGGTGCCTTATCTTGACATCCCTCACGAGGAAAACCCCGCGATGGGCTACCGCGCGATCCGTATCTGCCTGGATCGTCAGGAGCTTTTCGTTACCCAGCTCAGAGCGCTGATCCGGGCTTCCGCTTTTGGAAAGCTGGCCATTATGTTCCCGATGATTATTTCGGTTGACGAGGTAAAACAGATCAAGAAAATTGTGGAGAAGGTCAAAAAGGATCTGACCGCGGAGAAGATCGCGTTCGCTCCGGATATTGAGATGGGAATTATGATCGAAACGCCTGCTTCGGTCATGCTGAGCGATCTGCTTGCGAAGGAAGTCGATTTCTTCAGCATCGGCACCAACGACCTGACGCAGTACACGCTGGCCGTCGACCGTATGAACCATACCATTTCCAAGATGTTTGATTCGCGCCATCCCGCAGTGCTGCGCATGATTGAGAAGACGGCGGAGAGCGCAAAGAATGCCGGTATCTGGGTGGGCATCTGCGGGGAATCCGCCGCGGATACTACGCTGACGGAATTCTACGTCAAAATCGGAATCAGCGAGCTTTCAGTTACTCCGTCCGCAGTGCTTGAGCTGCGCAAGGCGGTCCAGCAAGTCGAGTTATAAGATCAAATAAAAGAACAGCCTTCCGTTCAGCTTGAACGGAAGGCTGTTTTGTCATTTTGACAATAGGAAGTTGTACAATTAACGGAATTTCAAAATCCTTGTCGCGTTGATAACGGAAATGATGCAGACGCCCATGTCCGCGAATACGGCCATCCACATGGAGGAGTAGCCGAGAGCGGCGAGGACAAGCACCAGTGCTTTGCAGGCAAGCGCAAAGGCAATATTGAAGCGGATGATCCCCATCGCGCGGCGCGCGATCCGGATGGCGGGCGCCAGTTTGGAGGGTTTATCCAGCGTAAGTACAACGTCGGAGGCTTCGATCGCCGCGTCGGTGCCAAGCCCCATGGCGACCCCGCAGTCGGACGCGGCCAGTACCGGGGCGTCGTTGATGCCGTCGCCGACGAAGATGGTCTTTCCGGTCTCTGTGCGGATGCTTTCCATAATGGATACTTTATTTTCCGGAAGCAGTCCGGCGTGGTACTCCGTAATTCCGCAATCCCCCGCGGCCGCGGCCGCGGAGCTTTCGTTGTCCCCGGTCAGCATGACGATCCGCTTCAGGCCGATTTTTTTCAGCAGCCCGATTCCCTCTGCGGAATCGGGTTTCACGGTGTCGCTCAGCTCTATGCTGCCTTCTACGACGCCGTCAACCGCAATAAAAATGGAGGCGGGGGAGAAGTTTTCCATATTCAGTCCGTTCTCTTCCAGAAGATTTTTGCGGCCGCAGATGACTTTTTTACCGTCCATCACCGCGATAACGCCGTTGCCGGGAATTTCTTCAGCCTGCTCGGCGGGCAGAAGCTCCGCGCCGGCAGCGGCCTTTATCACCGCTTTCGCGGCGGGGTGGGAGCTGTACTGCTCGGCGGAGGCCGCGATCCGCAGAAGTTCGGCTTCGTCCAGACTGCCCAGAGCGTTCACCTTGCTCAGCTTCAGTTCGCCGCTGGTCAGGGTTCCTGTTTTATCGAATACAACCGCGTCGGCCAGCGCAAGAGCCTCTAAGAACCTGCCGCCTTTGATTAAGACGCCGTTTTTGCTTTCGGCGCCGATCCCGGCGTAGAACCCGAGCGGAACCGAGATGACCAGCGCGCATGGGCAGGAGGCTACCAGAAAGACCAGCGCGCGGTAAAGCCAGACACGGAACTCTCCCAGTCCAAACAGAGGGGGAAGAACCATCAGCAGGACGGCCAGCACCATCACCAGCGGGGTGTAGATTTCCGCAAAGCGGGTGATCAGCTTTTCCGCCCTGCCCTTTCGTGCGACGGCGGATTCCACCATGGCAATGATCCGGGAGGCGGCGGAATTCTGAAGGTCGTGCGTTACTTCGACTGTCAGGGGGCCCTGTTCGTTCATCATACCCGACAGGACCTCGGAACCGGCGAAGGCGTCTACGGGAACGCTTTCTCCCGTCAGCGCGGAAGCGTTCAGTGTGGAGGTCCCCGAAAGGACTTTGCCGTCCAGAGGGACCCGCTCGAAGGGATAGACCGCGATGGTGTCCCCGACCCGCACCTCCTGCGCGGGAACGATCGCTTCTTTTCCGTCCCGCACCCTGCGTGCCGTATCCGCGCGGATTTCCGCGAGCTTGCCGATACTTTCGCGGGAACGATCGATCGCCTTGTCTTCAATCATTTCTCCCAGCTGGTACAGAATGGCGACCATTGCCGCTTCCAGGTACTGCCCCAGGCAGAAGGCCGCGACCACCGCGACCGCCATCAGTGTGGTTTCATCCATCCTGAGCTTCAAAAGGGAACGCCAGCCGCTTCTGAATATGCGCCAGCCGGATAAAACAACCGACAGGCCGAACAGGATTCCCGGGATCAGCGGCGGAGCCTGGAAAATGTGTTCCGAAAGAAAGCCCGACGCAAAGAACAGCAGGGAGGATATGATTTCTATTTTAAATCGGTCCGGGTTTTCTTCTTCTTCGTTTTCTTCTCTTTCACAGTGGCTGCATCCGCATCCGCAGGAGGCCAAAGGAGGCTGGGCTTTTTGATCGCCGTGGCCGTCATGGTCGTGCTCCTGCTCATGACACTCCCCGTGTTCAAGGTGTTCGTGCGCACAGCAGGAGCACAGGGGCTCCCGTTGTTCATTCTCGTATTCATGCATGCGGGTTTTCCTCCTTTACGTGGCTTAAGCCCTGTTCAAACAGCAGACGGACATGGTCGTCGTCAAGGGAGTAGAAAGAGGACTTTCCTTCGCGTCTTACCCGCACAAGGTGGGCATTGCGCAGAAGGCGGAGCTGATGGGAAATGGCGGACTGGCCCATGCCCAATACTTCCGCGATATCGCAGACACACAGCTCGTTTTCAAACAGCGCGCAGATGATGCGGACTCTGGTGGTATCGCCAAAGACCTTAAACAATTCCGCAAGGGCGAACAGTGTATCCAGATCAGGCATGCTGTGGAGTGTATTTTCAACAAGATTGGGGTGAATGCATTTTTCTTCGCATAAGTCGGTTATTTCTTCCATTATAATCACTCCTGTTCATATGAACATATATTCATTTGTTTGCTCTATTATATTCCGATTCAACGGTTTATGCAATAGATTTTTAAAAATAAAAAATATTTGAAAATACCCGCCGGGTTTCCTGAAATTTCCGGCCATACGTGTTCCTTGTCGGTGGCCTGTTCCGTATATTTTTTACAAACTCCGCTTTCCATGATCTTTTCTACGCTCCGGGGAATCTATGTACAAAACGCGCATGCAGGCGCAATCTGCCGTATACCGGTCGTTTTGATGCGGTAAGCTCCTGATTTTACAGATAAGGGCCGATCAAGAATAAGATTCCAAATTATGGGAGAAGAGAAGCTGTGCCGCAGCGACCGATCCATTTCCACCGGCCTGTTTTTTGAATATCCGGAAAAAAAATATGCAAAAAATCAGAATATTTAAGACTATTCCACATAATTAACTTGTATTCTGAATCAAAAATTGATATAATAACAAAATAAGATATGGCATGTAGGGCACATCCGGACAAGGGTGTGTCCTACATAGGCGTATGAAGGTAAATGATAGACTGTGTTGAATTAAGGACATATTTGTGATATAATTTCGTATTGTATTCCTTTTAGGATACCCGGTCATATTTATTTGATGCGTGAAATATGACATTGCCTTCTGCAAACAGGAATTTTAAGGAGTGGCTGTAGTGACAAACTATGTGATTAAGCGTATCGGCTATGCGCTTTTGACGATTTTTCTGATTTCCGTGATCACCTTTGCGCTGATGAACATGATACCCGGAGGCCCGTTTTTAAGCGAGAAAGCGGTTTCGCCGGCGACGACTCAGGCTTTGACAGTAAAATACGGACTGGATAAACCGAAGTATGTGCAGTACTTGAATTATATGAACAATCTGCTGCACGGTGATTTCGGTCTGTCCATCAAACAGACGGGCAGAACCGCCAACGATATTATTTTTTCGACGTTTCCCGTTTCGGCCAGGCTTGCCGGGATCTCGATTTTACTGGCGCTGATTCTGGGTGTGACGATGGGTTCCGTGGCAGCGCTGAACAGAGGGAAATGGGTCGACAGCCTGCTGATGGTCATTTCTACGATGGGAATTGCCGTGCCGGGTTTTGTTGTCGCGTCTTTTCTGCTGATTACGTTCGGCGTAAATCTGCACATATTGCCGACGCTCGGTTTAAAAACGCCGCTGCATTATATCATGCCGGTTGCGGCGCTGTCGTTTTATCCCACGGCGTATATTACGCGCCTGATGCGTTCCAGTATGCTGGACGCGCTCAATCAGGACTACATACGCACGGCGAAGGCGAAAGGCGTAAGTAAATTTTCCATGCTGTTCAAGCATGCGCTGAGAAACGCGATCATTCCGGTAATCACGTATGTCGGCCCGCTGCTTGCCTACACGATGACCGGAAGCTTTGTGGTTGAGAAAATATTTACGATTCCGGGTCTGGGCCGTGAATTTATCAACTGTATTACCGGCCGCGATTATCCGATGGTGATGAGTACCACTCTTTTCCTCGCCATCTTACTGGTTTTCATGAATGTGCTTGTGGACATTTGTTACAAACTGGTGGATCCAAGAATTAAACTGAAGTGAGAAGGGCAGAAAAAGATGTTGGAAGATATAAAGCTCAAAAAGAATCCCTTTAGCCTCCAGCTGAACGCAGACGACTTTTTGCCTGCCAGCTCGGATGAAAAAGAATCCTTGGTTGTGATGCGCGAAAGCACAACCTATTGGAAAGACGCAATGCAGCGTTTTGCTAAAAATAAAGTGGCCATGGTCGCAATGATTGTTATTTTGCTCATTCTGATCTTTGCGTTTATTGTTCCTAATTTTTACCCGTATCAATATGACCAGCAGATCCGCGGCAGCGAAGATCTGACGCCGATGCAGTACTCGGAGATGGAGTTGAAAAGCATTTCCCAGGGGGAGAGCGTTTTTCCGCATATTTTCGGTACGGACAGCTTCGGGCGCGACCTTGGTATCCGCGTGATGATCGGCGCCAGGATTTCCCTTCTGGTCGGCTTGATTGCCAGTGCGCTGGTCCTTTTGATCGGCAGCATCTACGGCGCGATTGCCGGCTACTTCGGCGGCAAGGTCGATATGATCATGATGCGTATCGTGGATATTATTTACTCTGTGCCGGATATGCTGATTATTATTCTTTTGCAGGTAACATTGAAAACGCCGCTGACTCAGCTGTTCGACAGCAATCCCGCCTTTGCGGGGCTGCAGAAAATCGGCGTCGGGCTGATCAGTATTTTTATTACCTTCAGCCTGCTGTACTGGGTCGGCATGGCCCGTATCGTACGCGGCCAGATCATGACGCTGAAGGAACAGGAATTTGTTACGGCGGCAAGGGCGCTGGGCGCTTCCAACCGTCAGATTATTTCGAAGCATCTGCTTCCGAACTGCATCGGGACGCTGATCGTCACAACGACCCTGCAGATTCCTTCCGCGATTTTTACGGAGGCCTTTCTGAGCTACCTTGGGCTGGGCGTCGCGATTCCCATGGCCAGTCTTGGTTCGCTTGCTTCCGACGCGCTGGGCGGAATCAACGCGTTTCCTTACCGTTTGATTATTCCGTCCCTTGCCATCAGCCTGATTATTCTGTCATTCAATCTCTTCGGCGACGGCCTGAGAGATGCGTTTGATCCGAAGCTTAAGAAATAGGAGATTTGAAAATGAGTTCAAATTGCTTGCTTGACATAGAAAACCTTCAAGTTTCCTTTTTTACCCCCGCCGGAGAGGTAAAGGCCGTCAGCGGCGTATCCTATACGCTTGACCACGGCGAGGTGCTTGGAATCGTTGGAGAATCCGGAAGCGGAAA
The DNA here is from genome assembly GCF_052443335.1 of Caproiciproducens lactatisolvens. Classification (NCBI taxonomy): domain Bacteria; kingdom Bacillati; phylum Bacillota; class Clostridia; order Eubacteriales; family Acutalibacteraceae; genus Caproiciproducens; species Caproiciproducens lactatisolvens. The sequence goes on from NZ_CP195750.1 coordinate 913,504, forward strand.
AAGCGTTTCCGCTTACACCCTGATGGGAATTATTGCCGACCCCGGAAAAGTGGTGGGCGGCACCGTTGAGTTCAACGGACACCATATCGAAAAAATGAAAGAAAAAGAGTTCCGGAAAATGCGCGGCAGCGAAGTCAGCATCATTTTCCAGGACCCGATGACCTCCCTGAACCCGGTCTATACCATCGGGAGCCAGCTTACCGAAATGCTCCGTCTGCACACGGATAAGAGCAGGGCGGAGTGCAGGGCGAGGGCCGTCGAGCTTTTGGCTCTGGTCGGTATGAACGAGCCGGAAAAACGCATGAAGCAGTATCCGCACGAATTTTCGGGCGGAATGCGCCAGAGGGTGATGATCGCCATGGCGCTGGCGTGCGAGCCGAAGCTGCTGATTGCCGACGAACCCACCACGGCGCTTGACGTTACCATTCAGGCGCAGATTCTGGAACTGATGGTGGAGCTGAAAAAGAAAATCAACATGTCGATTATTCTGATTACGCACGATTTGGGCGTCGTTTCCGACGTTTGCGACCGCATTGCGGTCATGTACGCCGGCAAGATCGTTGAAATCGGCAGTACGGACGATATTTTTTATAATCCCAAGCACTGTTATACGGTCGGTCTTTTGAACTCCGTCCCGAAAATCCACGAGCAGGGGCACGAGAGGCTGATTCCGATTGAAGGAACCACCGTTGACTTGCTGTATCCTCCGGCGGGCTGCCCGTTTGCTTCCCGCTGCGACAGGTGCATGAAAATCTGCCTCAGGCAGATGCCGGAGTTTACCGAGATTTCTCCGGGCCACAAAAGCGCCTGCTGGCTCTTGCAAAAAGAGCAGTTTGAAAAAGCCGGGGAGGGAAACACAAAATGAGCGAAAAGCTGTTGGAAGTTCAGCATCTTCAGCAATATTTTCCGGTAAACGGAGGTATATTCAAGACAAATTATGTGCAGGCTGTTGATGACGTCAGCTTTTATATCAATAAGGGAGAAACCTTGGGACTGGTCGGAGAAAGCGGCTGCGGAAAAACGACGACCGGCAGAACCATCCTGCGGCTGTATGAGCCGACCGGAGGAAAAATTATCTACGACGGGGTGGACGTCACGCATGTGGACTTTGCCCCTTACCGTAAAAAGATGCAGATCGTTTTCCAGGATCCTTACGCGTCCCTGGACGCCCGCATGACGGTCGGCGACATTGTCGGTGAGCCGATCGATATCCACAATCTGGCTTCCAGCCGTAAGGAGCGCAGCGACAGGATCCTTTCCCTGCTGGAGCGTGTGGGCCTGAATTCCGAGCACGCAAACCGCTATCCCCATGAGTTTTCCGGCGGACAGCGCCAGAGGATCGGCATTGCACGCGCGCTGGCGGTGAATCCGGAATTTATTGTGTGTGACGAACCGATTTCCGCGCTGGACGTTTCCATACAGGCGCAGGTCGTCAATATGTTTGAGGATCTGCAGCAGGAGCTGGACCTGACTTATCTGTTTATCGCCCACGATCTTGCGATTGTAAAGCATATCAGCAACCGGATCGGGGTCATGTATCTGGGAAAGCTCGTCGAGCTTGCGGACAGCGATTCGCTCTATGACCACCCGATTCATCCTTACACGCAGAGCCTTCTTTCCGCGATCCCGATTCCGGACCCGAAGATGAGCCGCGCGAAAAAAAGAATCGTGCTTGAGGGCGACGTACCCAGCCCGCTGAATCCGCCTTCCGGCTGCCGTTTCAGGACCCGCTGCCCGTACGCGACGGAACAGTGCGCGGCCGAGGTGCCGGAATTCAAGGAATATGAAACGGGTCATTTTGCGGCCTGTCATCGTATCGGGGAGTTTTAACAGGTTTTAATTTGCGCTGCAAATTGAAATAATAAAGAAGAGAAAATAAGAAAGAAATTGGAGGGATTTTTATGAAAAAGAAAATTGTTGCCCTCGTTCTTGCGATGGCGATGATGGGTTCCGCCTTTGCAGGCTGCGGAAACGGCGCAGCCGTCTCCTCTGCCGCAGGAGGAACAGGCAGCACGGTGCCGGCCAGTCAATCGCTGAGCGTCAGCCTCGGCGCGGAACCGGCCACGATGGATCCTGCCCTGAACCAGGCGGCGGACGTTACCACCGTCATGAACCATCTGTTTGAAGGACTTACCCGCTATTCACCCGATCACACGATTATCAATGCGCAGGCAAAAGAGATCAAAAAGAGCGACGACCATAAAACGTATACGATCACGCTCCGTGACGACATTAAATGGTCTGACGGCAAGCCGGTGACCGCGGGCGATTTTGAATACGCCTGGAAGAGAGTGGTCGATCCGAAAACAGCTTCCCAGTATGTTTATATTTTTGATCCGGTTCTCAACGCGAACGAAATTGCCGCGGGAAAAATGGATAAAGATAAGCTGGGTGTCAAGGCTACGGATGACAAGACACTGGTCGTGACCCTGAGGGCCCCGTGCGCGTATTTTGAAGAGCTGCTTTCCTTTACGGCTTATTTCCCGGTCCGTAAGGACATTGTCGAGGGGAACGATACTTGGACGCAGGACCCGAAAACCTATATTTCCAACGGTGCTTTCAAGCTCAAGGACTGGAGCCACAAAGAGAGCATTACGATGGAGAAGAACCCGAACTACTACGACAAGGATAAAATCAAACTGGATACCTTGAAATTTGTGCTGCTGGAAGACGATTCGCCGAGGCTTGCCGCTTACCAGAACGACGAAATCAGCTTCTGCTACACCATTCCGGTGGAAGAGATCGCCACCTGGCAGGATAAGCCCGATTTCAAAATTCTGCCGGATCTGAGCACAAACTACTGCATCTTTAACTGCGAGAAGAAACCTTTTGACGACATAAAAGTCAGAAAAGCCTTCTCCCTTGCGATCGACCGCAATTATATTGCCGATAAGATCACGAAGAAAGCCCAGGCTCCCGCCGGCGCTTTTGTTCCGACCGGTCTTCAGGACGAGGACTCCTCAAAAGAATTCCGCGATGTCGGAGGAGATTACATTTCCATCAAGGCGGAAGATTATGAGAAGAATGTAGCCGAGGCGAAAAAGCTTCTTGCGGAAGCCGGTTATCCGGACGGCAAGGGCTTCCCGTCCGTTGAGTACGTCACCAATCCCGCTTCCATGAACAATGCGCTCGCCGAAGCTTTGCAGAATATGTGGAAGACCGAGCTGGGTGTGAACGTCACGATTTCCCAGCAGGAGTGGTCCGTGTTCCTGGATACCCGCAACAAGGCTAACTTCCAGATCGCCCGCGGCGGATTCGGCGTTGATTTCAATGACGCAGTTTCCATGCTTGATCTGTTTGTAACCGACGGCGGCAACAACAGCGGTAAATATTCCAACCCGGAATATGATAAGCTGATTGAGCAGATCAAAGCAACGGACGACAACAAAGTCAGAATGCCGCTTCTGCATCAGGCTGAGGATATTCTGATGCGTGATATGGTGGTTGCGCCGACGACCTATCGTACCCGTATTGTTCTGTTGAACCCGAAGGTGAAGGGATACTATCAATCCCCGATGGGCTTCGACTATTTCATGTATGCTTCTGTAGAAGGCTGATTCATTCAAGTGCTTTTAAGCGTTCCCGTTTTACGGGGACGCTTTTTTGCACAATTTTATCTCTATTTGAATGATTTGGATAGGTTATACTGCACCAGAACAAAATTTTACTGGTTTAAAGCGATAGTTAGCCAATGGATTTGCAATATTAGTAATTCGATATTTCATTTATATACGACGGAAGTTTAAAAAGCAAATAAAAACTGTTAATTTTTACGATTTTATAAAATAAAACGAATAATTGTAAATATGTAGTTGCAAATATGTTTCATCAGTAGTATAATCAAAAACATTAGAATATTAAGGTCAGGGCATAAAGCGGGGTTGTTTCGGCAACTCGGCTTGTAGTATAAAAATGCGAAGAGACTATTTTACTTGGGAGGTAAAACATGATGAAAAAGCGTTTATTGGCAGCTGTTTTGGCGGCTGTAATGCTTTCTGCTTCTGCAACAGGCTGCGCTCAGGGAGGCGGGAACACGGATTCTGCGGCTGCGGGCAGTGCCGCTGCGGCTGGTGAGACAATTAAAATCGGCGGACTTGCACCGCTGACCGGAAACGTATCCGTTTACGGTATTGCCACAAATAACGGCGTTAAGCTGGCTGTAGATAAGATCAATAAAGCCGGCGGCGTTCTTGGAAAGCAGATTGAATACATCTCCTACGATGAAAAGGGCGATGCAATCGAGGCCGTCAATGCTTACAACAAGCTTGTACAGGATGATCAGGTAGTTGCTCTGGTTGGCGACGTTACCTCTAAACCGACCATTGCCGTTGCGCAGAAAGCGGTAAAAGACGGCCTGCCGATGATTACGGCTACCGGCACCGCGGCGGACATTACAAAGGCCGGCGACAATATCTTCCGCGCCTGCTTTATCGATCCGTTCCAGGGTGAACTGATGGCTGCCTATGCGGCTCAGAAGCTCGGCGCAAAAACCGCCGCCATCATCTATGACAACGGCGACGACTATTCCACCGGCGTTGCAAATGCTTTTGAAGCTGCTGCGAAGGAAGCCGGCATGACCATTACCAACAAAGAAGCCTATCAGAGCGGCAGCGTTGATTTCAAATCACAGCTTACAAAGATTAAGGCCGGAAATCCCGACGTCGTTATGGTTCCGGTTTATTATTCCGACGTAGCGCTGATTGCCGTACAGGCGAAGGATATCGGCCTGAGCGCAAAACTCCTTGGCGCGGACGGCTGGGACGGCGTTCTCGAGAAGATTGACAAGAGCAACCTCGACGCTGTGAAGGACTGCTATTTCTGCAGCCAGTACTCCGCCGAAAGCTCCGATCCCGATCTGCAGGCTTTCCTGAAAACCTACAAGGAGTCCTACGGCGCGGATGCAAACATGTTTGCCGTTCTGGGCTATGACGCCATGGGCATGATGGCCGCCGCAATCGAAAAGGCCGGTTCCACGGATTCCGACAAGATTGTCGAAGCGCTCAAGGGCATTGAGTACAAGGGCCTTACCGGCAACACCACATTTGACGAAAACCGCAACCCGGTCAGAGAAGCTGTCATTACGACCATTGCGGACGGAAAATACAAATTTGTAGAGAACTTTAAAAAGTAAGTTTGCCCCATTCTATTTAGGAATCAAAAGGGGAAAAGAGGGTGAAGAAATTCGCCCTCTTTTCGGGTTTTCTGCGGACAATATCAGTGTTTCAATTAAATGCAGGAGGGTGCGGTTTATGGATTTCTTTTCGCAAATCATCAACGGTCTGGGCATCGGCAGTATTTACGCGCTGGTCGCCCTGGGCTACAGTATGGTTTATGGGATCGTACAGCTGATCAACTTTGCGCACGGCGATATCATTATGGTAGGCGCTTACGTCGTATTTGTTATCTTGATTATGATGAATCTTCCCCTGTGGCTTGCGGTGCTGGGTTCGATTCTTTTCTGCGGGCTGATCGGCGTCGTGATTGAGCGCGTAGCATACCACAGGCTTCTGGTCCGGGACGCACCCAGAATTTCTCTGCTGATTACGGCGATCGGCGTCAGCATCTTTTTACAGAACCTTTTCCAGCTGCTGTTTGGTTCGGACGCGAAATCAATGCCGAAAATGTTTTCCTTCAGCCCGCTGCAGATCGGCGAACTGCAGATTACCTCGTCCACGGTCCTGAATATTCTGGTATCCGTCGTCATGATGGCGGGGCTGCAGCTTATGGTCAGCAAGATGAAGATCGGCAAAGCGATGCGCGCGACCTCTGAAGACGCGGGCGCCGCCAAGCTGATGGGCATCAACACAAACACCACCATCGCCTTTACATTCGGCATCGGCTCGGCTTTGGCTTCCGCGGGCGCGGTGCTCTACTGCAACACATATCCGCAGATTAAGCCGATCATGGGCGGTCTGCTGGGCCTGAAGGCGTTTGTCGCCGCCGTGCTCGGCGGAATCGGCAGCATCCCCGGCGCCATGCTGGGCGGCTACCTGCTGGGCGTCGCCGAAAGCCTGACGAACGCCTATATCAGCAGCAACCTGACGGATGCCGTGGTATTTGGAATCCTGATTATCGTCCTGCTGGTAAAGCCCGCGGGTCTGCTCGGCAAAAATACAAGGGAGAAGGTGTAACGAATGTTGGGTATTTCAAGAAGAAAAAAGATTTCTTACGTTGTGAATCTGGCAATCGTTATTCTTCTGTATGTGGTCTTTACCATGCTGATCCGCCAGGGCGTTGTGAACAGCTATTATTCCGATATTATCAACATGATGTGCATCAACATCATTATGGCCGTCAGTCTGAACCTTGTGACCGGCCTGCTGGGCCAGCTGGTTCTGGGCCATGCGGGATTCATGCTGGTGGGCGCGTACGCCGCGGGCCTGTTCACCCTTCACTCCGGGCTTCCGCTTCCGGTCGCGTTCCCTATCGCGCTGGTGCTGGGCGGCCTGGTCGCTGCGCTTTTCGGTGTCATCATCGGCGTGCCTGCCCTGCGCCTGAAAGGCGACTATCTGGCGATTATCACCCTGGGCTTTGGGGAAATCATACGCGTGATCGCCAACAATCTTACCATTACCAACGGAGCGAAGGGCCTTTACGGCATCGACTCCCTGAACTCTCGCCATAACCTGACGGCGATGTTTACCTATATGTTCTTTATCGCCGTCCTGACCATCTTTATCAGCTTTACTTTCGGGACTTCCCGCCACGGCCGCGCCGTCATTTCCATCCGCGAGGATGAAATTGCCGCGGAGGCCTCGGGCATCAACACCACCTATTACAAGCTGCTTGCGTTTATTCTGGCGGCGTTCTTTGCCGGTGTGGCGGGCGGCCTTTACGCGCACCAGATCGGCCTGATCGACCCCTCAAAGTTCGATTTCAACCGTTCGGTGGAAATCCTTGTGATGGTTGTGCTGGGCGGCATGGGCTCGATTACGGGCTCCATTATTTCCGCGGGCGTGCTTACCGTTCTGCCGGAAGCGCTGCGCGGGTTTGCCAGCTACCGTATGCTGCTTTACTCCATAGTGCTGATCTGCGTGATGCTGTTCCGTCCTACCGGGCTGCTGGGCCGCAGCGAATTTTCGCTGATGAAAACAGTGGATAAAATCAAAGGTGCTGTAAAAGGGAAAAAGCAGGACCCGGCTTCGAATAAGGAGGGCTAACCGATGTCTGTACTGGAAACCAAAAATCTTGGAATTGCTTTCGGCGGCCTTCAGGCCCTTGAGGATGTGCATTTCTCCATCAACGAAGGGGAGATTATCGGCCTGATCGGGCCGAACGGAGCAGGCAAAACCACCGTTTTCAACCTGCTGACCGACGTTTATATGCCGACGAAGGGCGTGATTGAGCTTGACGGAAACAACATCGTCGGTAAAAAGACCTATCAGATCACTCAGAACGGGATTGCGAGGACCTTTCAGAATATCCGTCTGTTTAAGGACGCGACTGTGATTGACAACGTAAAGATCGCGATGAACAGCCAGATGAAGTACTCCGTTCTGGCGGGGATGTTCCGCCTCCCCTCCTACCGTAAGGAGGAAAAGGCGGTTTCCAAACGCGCGCACGAGCTTTTACAGGTTTTCAGCCTCGACGAGCATGCGCACGATCTGGCGAAAAATCTTCCCTACGGCAAGCAGCGCAAGCTGGAAATTGCCCGTGCGCTCGCGACCAATCCGAAGGTCCTGCTCCTTGACGAGCCTGCGGCCGGCATGAACCCGACCGAGACCATGGAGCTGATGGAAACCATCATGCTGATCCGTGATAAATTCAACGTTGCGATCCTGCTGATTGAGCACGACATGAACTTCGTCATGGGAATCTGCGAACATATTGTGGTTCTGGACTACGGCAGGATTATCGCGGAAGGTACCGCGGAAATGGTGCGCAACGATCCGAAAGTGATCGCCGCGTATCTTGGAGGTGAGTGATATGGGAGTTATGCTGTCGGTAAAAAATCTGGATGTTTTCTATGGATCCATCCATGCCATTAAAAATATTTCATTTGAAGTGCAGGAAGGGGAAATCGTTACCCTGATCGGCGCGAACGGCGCCGGAAAGACCACAACGCTTCATTCCATTTCCGGACTCATCAAGCCGAAGAACGGCGAGATCACCTTTATGGGCAACGATCTGCGTACGACGGAGCCTCATAAGATTATTAAGCTCGGGCTGGCTCAGGTCCCGGAGGGAAGACGTATTTTCTCCAAAATGACCGTGCTCGAAAATCTGGAGATGGGCGCGTATATCCGCAATGACGGTGATAAAATCGAGGACGACTTTGAAAAGCTGTTTGAGCGCCTGCCCCGGCTGAAAGAGCGCCGCAGACAGATTGCCGGTACGCTCAGCGGCGGGGAACAGCAGATGCTCGCAATCGGACGCGCGCTGATGTGCAATCCGAAAATGCTTCTGTTGGACGAACCGTCCATGGGCCTTTCCCCGCTTCTGGTGAACGAGATATTCAGCATTATCCGGGATGTAAACCAGTCGGGCGTCACCGTCCTGCTGGTCGAGCAAAACGCGAAGAAGGCGCTGGAAATCGCCAACCGCGCCTACGTTTTGGAAACGGGCGCGATCGCCATGGAGGGCGACGCGGATGAGCTTGCGAATGATGAGAAGGTCCGCAAGGCTTATCTGGGCGGCTGATGTGAAAAGGCGGAAGCAGAGCTTCCGCCTTTTTTATGTAGCAATCGCTGTAAGCGAAGTGGTGGGATAATACCACGCCAGAATCTGTTTGTAGGTCGACCCCTGCGAAGCCATGTAATCCGCGCCCACCTGGCTCATGCCGACGCCGTGTCCGTATCCTTTTACCACAAAGGTAAAAACATTGTCCTTACAGGTAAGGGTGAAGTTTGCCGAACGCAGCCCGAACGCGTTGCGCGCGTCGTTGCCCGTTACGGAGACCCCGCCGATTTCTATGGTTTTTACGGAACCCGCGGTGGTGCGGCTGACGGCGCCGACCCATTTGGCAGCGTCCGTTCCAAAGCTTGCCTTCGGCGCTGCTTTCAGGGCCGCCGCTTTGAACTGGTCGGCGCTGAGCGTGACCGTGGTCTGGTACCCGCCGGCGAATACATCCCCGGGGCTTGCGACGGAGATCAGATAGCTGCGCTTCCCGCCCCAGATGTCTTCGGAGGTTTCCGTCCTGCCGGAGGAAATGGCATAGTAGGTCGCATCGGCAAGATCATTCCCGCTTTTGAGTACCTGCCCGTATACGGCGTTTACCACCTGCGTAAGCTTGTTGTAGTATTCGTCGAACTTGGTTCCCCAGCGCTCCTGCATCTGCGTTTTGGTGACGTAAATCTGCCATCCCTGTGTGTCCGCGGAAAAATCCGCGCCCTTCAGCGAGGCCGTGGGGCTGGCCCTTTCCTGTGTACGCAGACGGCTGTAATAGGTGTATGCGGCGACGCCCTGCGCTTTCAGCGCTTCCGGCTGGGATTCGGGAGACATTTCGGTGACGATCGCGCCGTAGAGAAAATCCCGGTCGTTTACCGTCAGGACCTGATTGCTCTTGGTATCGAGTATCTTAAATTGGGCCGTATTCTGGGCTGCAGGCGCGCTGCTTTGCGGTGTCTGGGATACGGGCTGGGACTGCGGTTTTGCCTGTGGCTGCTGGCCGGACTGTACGGCGGACGAGGAACTCCTGGAGCTCGGCTTGTCTGTCTTGTCCGGAATTTTCGCACCCATGGATAAAAACGGGATCAGGAACATTATCAGAAAAAGCAGAAGTCCCAGTAAGGTTTTGCCTTTCATTTTCAACCACCATTCTTCCGTGCAGTATCAAATTGGCTGATAAGCGGCTGAGTTTTGCACGGAAAATCTCAGCGGCCTATCTGCGGTTTGGCTGGTCCGTTTTCTGAACAGGAAAGCTACCGTATTACATTTTACATGAGCATATTAAAGATTATTCATAAAATTATAAATATATTTCATTGAAGGCGGAATTTGACATAAAAATGAAATTTTTAAATATTTTTGCTGCAAAATCAGTGATTCTGCAATGCGAGGTTACTTGACTTTGATTTCGCGGTGATATATATTATATACTAAAGTGTTGATAGGAGATATTGGCGTCGCCGTCGGTTCTTCCATGCGGAGCGGGACGGCTTTTTTTATTGAATTTGCGTGGGGAAATGGTGTACTGATATGGCAGAAATTGTACTTGAGCAGGACAATCCGGGCCTGAAGAGCCTGTGTGACGAGTTCAGGGCGAACAATAAAATTCCGCAGGACAAATTTGAATTATATCAGGTCAAGCGCGGCCTGCGCAACCCGGACGGCACGGGCGTCATGGCGGGCCTTACCACGATCTGTAACGTACACGGCTATTTGATTGCGGACGGTGAGCGCATCCCGGACGAGGGCAAGCTTACCTACCGCGGGATCGACCTTCGGGAGATCGTGGAAGGGTGCCTTGCGGAAAAGCGTTTCGGGTATGAGGAAGTCGCTTGGCTTCTGCTTTTCGGCGAGCTGCCGAACGCGCAGCAGCTGCAGACCTTCTGTAAAACCCTGAACAGCTACCGCGAGCTTCCGGAATATTTTGCGGAAGATATGATTATTAAGGCGCCGTCCAAGAATATTATGAATAAGCTGGCGCGTTCCGTGCTGGCCCTGTATTCCTACGACGACAATCCGGACGACACCTCCCTCCAGAATAACATGCGCCAGGCCATCCAGCTGATTGCGCGGATGCCCACCATCATGACGTATGCCTATCAGGTGAAGCGCCGTCATTTTGACAAGCAGAGCATGTACTTCCATCCCATTGATCCTTCCCATTCCACGGCGCAGGCCATCTTAAACGCGATCCGTCCCGACCGCATGTTCACCGATGAGGAGGCAAAGCTGCTCGACCTGTGCCTGATTCTCCACGCGGAGCATGGCGGCGGCAACAACTCCACCTTTACCGCGCGCGTGCTTTCCTCCACCGGCACGGATATTTATTCCGCCATCGCGGCCGCGATCGGTTCCCTGAAAGGCCCCAAGCACGGCGGCGCCAACCACAGGGTCATGATGATGATGAACGAGATCATGGAGAATGTGCATAACTGGGAGGACGAAACGGAGCTCGGAAATTACCTTGAAAAAATCGTCCGCGGGGAAGCCTGCGACCGTTCCGGTCTGATTTACGGCATGGGGCACGCGGTTTATACGCTTTCCGACCCGCGTGCGGTCATCCTCAAAACAAAAGCCCGCAGGATGGCCGAGGAAAGAGATATGCTTCAGAAATTCGAGCTGTTCGAGCGGGTGGAAAAGCTCGCGCCGGCGGCTTTTGCGAAGGTCAAGGGGGAGATGAAGGTCATCTCCGCCAATGTCGACTTTTATTCCGGGCTGGTTTACGAGATGCTTGGGATTCCGAGCGACCTGTTTACGCCGCTTTTTGCGATTTCCCGTATTGCGGGCTGGTGCGCCCACCGCATAGAGGAGATGGAGACCTGCGGCAGGATCATGCGCCCGGCGTATCGTTCCCTGTCGAAGAGCAAACCGTACATATCCCTTGACAAACGAAACGCAAAGTAAGATTGGAAGGACAGAACATCATGAATATTAAGAATGCCTGGATTGTGTTCGCAGTTGCCCTGCTGATTACGCTGCCAACCAGAATTTATCAGATCCTGTTTCTGATGGATCAGGATACCGGCTTTTATATCGACGGCATGAAGACGACCGCGTTTGTTTCCGCCGGCCTTGCGGCGGGGGTCCTTCTGCTGGTCCTGATGTGCTTCCTGGATAAAAGGAAAAAGCCAAAGTACAGCCCGATCAGAAGCCTTCCGGCGGCGGTATTCGGCACCCTGGCCGGACTGGGGATCATCCTGCAGTACGCTGTCGGCATTTTCACCTCGGCCGAATCTGAAAATCCCGTTCCTTCCGTTCTTCTCGCGCTGATCGGTATTTGCGCGGGCGGGGTGATCATCCTGACCTCCTATCAGTTCGCGACGGGCGGCAACACCTTTGAACACCACCCGCTTCTGGCGCTGCTTCCGTCCGTATGGGGCTGTGCCAGCCTTGTTTCGCTGTTTATCACCTATGTGGCGGTCGTTAATGTCTCGGAAAATATCTACGACACGTTCGCGGTGATCTTTCTGCTTTTGTTCCTGTTCGCCCAGGCAAAAATGTTCGCGCGCATAGAAGATGAAAAAAGTGGGAAAATGGTCTATGTATTCGGCCTTCCGGCGGCGCTGCTTTTGCTGGCCACCGGAATTCCGGGCACGGTAATGCTCCTTTTCAATCTCCACAGCGCCGGTACTTTCCCGGCCGGGCTGTATCCGGTGAATGTTTTGTTAGCGCTGTACGTGGTGCTGTTCCTGATCCAGTACGCTAAGATCGGGGAGGACAAGCCCCAGCCTGACGATGAGCTTCCGGCGGAGGAACCCCGGACCGGCGCGGCTGTAAGCGAAGCGGCGGACAATGCGGAGGACGAACAGCCCGACGGCGTTCTGAAAGAAGAAAGCTGTCTGGAATTTCTGGCAAAAGCGTACCACAGTCAGGAGCAGTTCTGTGAAAGGATAAAAAGTCCTTTTCGTGGGAATTAAGATGAAAAAAGTTAGTTAAAATTATGTCAGATGACTTGTAAAATATCTTAAAATGCTATAAAATAGGAATAAGAAAGATTAAATTTCAGGAGGTATATTTTTATGTCTGTTAAGATTGGCATCAACGGGTTTGGCCGTATCGGCCGCCTGGTCTTCCGTGCAGCTGTCGCTCAGCCGGAAACATTTGAAATTGTCGGTATCAATGATCCGTTTATTGACGTTGACTACATGGTTTACATGGTGAAATACGACACCATGCACGGCCACTTCAAGGGTGACATTGCTGCCGAAGACGGCAAGCTTGTTGTAAACGGCAGAAAGATCAGTGTCTTTGCCGAAAAGGATCCTACCCAGATTCCGTGGGGCAAAGCAGAAGCCGAGTATGTTGTAGAGTCCACCGGTGTGTTCTGCACAACCGAGAAGGCTTCCGCCCATATTACAGCCGGCGCAAAGAAGGTTGTTATTTCCGCTCCCGCAAAGGATAAGGAGACCCCGACTTTTGTCTGCGGCGTTAACCTCGACACTTATACAAAGGACATGAAGGTTGTTTCCAACGCATCCTGTACCACCAACTGTCTTGCTCCTTTGACGAAAGTAATCAACGACAAGTTCGGCATTGTGGAAGGCCTTATGACGACCGTCCATTCCACCACCGCCACCCAGAAGACCGTTGACGGTCCTTCCAGCAAAGACTGGAGAGGCGGCCGCGCCGCAGCCGGCAACATCATTCCTTCCTCCACCGGCGCCGCAAAAGCATGCGCGCTTGTTATTCCTGCAGTCAAGGGCAAACTGACCGGTATGTCCATGCGTGTTCCCACACTGGATGTTTCCGTTGTCGACCTGACCGTCAGCCTTGCAAAACCGACCACCTATGAAGAGATCTGCGCAGCCGTTAAAGAGGCTTCCGAGAACGAAATGAAGGGCATCCTCGGCTACACTGAGGACGCGGTCGTTTCTTCCGACTTCCTCGGCGATCCCCGCACTTCCATCTTTGACAAGAACGCCGGCATCATGCTGAACGACCACTTCGTCAAGCTCGTATCCTGGTACGACAATGAGTGGGGCTATAGCAACAAGGTTCTGGACCTGATCAAGCACATGAATGTCGTCGACCATAAATAATTTACCTCATGGCTGAAATCTTTTGAATGCCAAGCACCCCAAAGCGGGCAGTTGCCCGCTTTGGGGTGCTTTCTTTATCGGCGGCCATCCGGCTGTTACCCGCACAGGGAGATTTTCAGCTTTGCCCGGGGCTTTCTGCAAATAAAAAAGGAATGTCCGCTGACCGCGCGCAACATCCCTTTTATTTTCCAGATTGACAGGAGGCCGGCTTCACTGCTTGCTGAAGCTCATGACGACCGATTTGCCGCCGGAAACATTGCCTTGCCCGCATTCGAGATTTCTGACCGCGTCAAGATTGGTGATGATACAGGGGGAAATCGTGCTGTAGCCCTTTTCCGCGATTGCCTGAATATCCATATCCATTACTTTTTCCCCTGCGGCGACATGCTGACCGACCTCTACATGGCAGGTGAAGCCTTCGCCGTTCAGTTTTACGGTGTCGATTCCAAGATGAACCAACACTTCGACCCCATCGTCGCTTTCTATTCCGATTGCGTGGAGCGTATGCGCAATTTGTACAATTGTTCCGGACACGGGCGAATAAACCCCGTTTTCCGAAGGAAGGATTGCAATTCCGTCGCCTAATATTTTATCGGCAAATACAGGGTCCGGTGCTTCGGTTATTAAAATTGCTTTTCCGGTTTGTTGAGCTAAAATGGTTTGTTTCTTATTTCTGCCGAATAATTGCATGATAGACCTCCGATGTTGATTTCAACGAATGAAAATAATAAAGATCGTTTCCCTCCCCCGAAAGGGGGAGGGAAACGAAAAGAGAGGAATCAGGCCGTCGCGTGGTCGTGGCCGGGGAGGTATTTCTTCATTGCGTCGACCAAAAGCTCCGCCTTTGTGCCGACGATGACCTGGGTAACCTGGGTTCCTGCTTTCATGACGCCGGAAGCGCCGAGAGCTTTGAAATCTTTTTCATTCAGCTCCTTGTTGCTGACAAGGGTCAGGCGGATGCGGGTGATGCAGGAATCGATCTCCTTAATATTCTCTGCGCCGCCGAGCGCCGCTATGTATTGCTTCGCAATACGATCGAAGCCCTGATCCTCAACCAGCGCGGAGAAGCTGCTGGTTTCCTCGTCGTCTTCGCGGCCCGGTGTTTTCAGGTCGAATTTCTTGATGCAGAAGACGAACAGGAAGAAGTAAACAACGGCGAATACAAGGCCGACCGGGATAATCATCCAGCCGTTTGCCGCCTTGGTCCAGTTGATGAGGTAATCGAAAAGTCCCGCCGAGAAGGTGAAGCTGTCGCGGATGCCGAGCATGTTGCAAATCACCAGCGAAAGGCCTGTCAGAGCGGCATGCAGAACAAAGAGGAGGGGCGCGAGGAACATGAACATGAATTCGATCGGTTCTGTTACGCCGGTCAGGAACGCGGTCAGCGCGACGGAGAAAAGGGCGCCGCCGACAATTGCTTTATTTTCTTTCCTGGCGCATACATACATGGCCAGGGCAGCCGCGGGAAGCGCGAACATCATGATCGGGAAGAAACCGGCGGTAAATACGCCGCCATGGGGGTCGCCGGCGAAGAATCTCCACAGATCGCCGGAAACGGTTTTGCCGTCCGCGCCCGTGTAGGTGCCGAAGTTAAACCATACAGCCGTGTTCACAACGTGATGCAGGCCGAAGGGCAGAAGCAGTCTGTTCAGTATGCCGTAGATGAATTCGCCGAGTCCTCCGCTGCCGGTCATCCAGTTCGCGGCCGTGTCCAGACCCTTTTGGAAGGTCGGCCATACGGTACCGAGCAGCCCGCCGATCACAAGGGAGAACCCGCCCGTGACGATCGGAACGAAACGTCTGCCGCCGAAGAACGCGAGCCAGTCGGGCAGCTTGGCGCTGTGGAACCGGTTGTAGCACAGCCCGGCGATGACGCCGGCGATGATTCCGCCGAAATGCGCCATGTTGATTTCGGTGATTCCTTCGGGTAGGCCCGCCGCCGGCATGAAAATGCTGCCGATCTGCAGGGCGTGGTTGACGGCCTGGCCGGCCGCGTTGAGTATGAAATAGGCGACCGCTCCGGCCAGACCCGCGGCGCCGTTATTGTCTTTCGCGAGACCTACCGCAATACCGATTGCGAATAAGAGGGGAAGGTTGCTGAACAGGGCGTCCCCGGAATTCGCCAGAAGGGGAATATTGAGCATGTCGCCCTGCCCCAGCCTGAGAAGAAGACCCGCGATCGGCAGCGATGCGATCGGCAGCATCAATGCCTTGCCAAGTTTTTGGAGTGCCGCTAAAACCTTTTGCATTGTTTTTCCTCCTAAAAAGTATTTTGAATCGAGTTCCCTCGAATCGGTCACAACTGTTTCACCTTTTCAATATCGACCGCGATAAAAGCGATCGCGTCCTCGCTGAGCTGGACGTCCATCTCCTCGTAAATCATTTTCGCGACCTGCAGCGCCGTTCGGTAGGAATCGAGCATGCTCAGCTTGACCTGCTGGTTGAGCTTCATGACGATCGGATTGCGGTTGACGGTCAGCGTAACCAGACAGTGCAGGGAAAGCAGAAAGCTTTTCGCGGGCGCGTGGGTGTTGTCAAGCCTTTTGTCGATGGCGTTTTCCACCATGATGAGTATTTCGCTGTAGACGCGGGTGCTTTTCATGGCGGAACGGATGTGCCGGTTCTTCCTGGCGGAGTAGAGGTGGAGCGCAATAAAGCCTGTCTCGCCGTCCCCGATTTCCACGCCGATCCGCTCCTTGATGATTTCGGCCGCGATCTGTGCGATTTCGTATTCCCTGCTGTAAAGGATCGCGATCTCGCCGCAGAACGGATTGTCGATCGGCAAACCCATATGTAAGCACTCTACCGCGAAGGTGATATGATCCAGTAAGGCGCCGTAAAGCTTGCTGTTGTCAATGTGAAGCCTTTCGCGCGCCACCTCTACAATTTCTCTGGTGACCTCCTCCACCTGCCGGACCTGGGAGTCGATCTGTTTCAATTTTGCGGAATTGACGCTGTCGTCATGGATATAAAATATTTTCCGGTCCTCCGCATCGTCCTGAATTTTTTCTCCTGCCCTTTTGCCGAAGCCGATTCCTTTGCTCATGAGGACAACCTGATTTTCTTCTTCGTCCCGGGCAAGGACCGCGTTGCTGTTTAAAACCTTAGCTACCCTGTAATTCATTTACATCCCCTCAACTTGAATTTTGATTGAAACGGCGGCCCGCTCCGGGCGGACGGCGGCAGGTCTGTATACGCCGAGTGGGAGGAGGAGCCGCGGGCCGATTTCGTCAGAATTCTCACAGAAAAATAAAAGGCATAAACTGCCATGAAATTTAAAATTCCATGAAAGTTTATGCCTGATCGAATCAGTTACACACTCTTAATATTCTTTTAACAACTTCTATTATACCGATCACGAAGGATTTGTCAATATAAAATTTAAATTAAATACATAAATTTTATTCTCAATTCCATATTCATTGTTGAATATGACTATTTTCTTAAGCAATTTTTAATTCTTATGCACAATCATTTACCGGAAAAACCGTTCGGAAAATGCAGGCCGGCAGTCCGTCAGCTTCTTTCGTTGTTACAGCTGAAAACAAGGTAGTTTTATAACAAAATAACTAAAATTATTAAATTTATAACATGTTTATTACAAATAATTTACTAAAGTATTGATATTTTGGGAAATTGTGATATGATAAATTCAAGCATAAAAGGAACGATGAAACCCAGAAGGGAGCTGTTTAAAATGCAAAAGGAAACTGCATCAAATAACGGAAATCTGCCGCTTTATTTGTTCCATCAGGGGACCAACATAAAAGCTTATGAATTTCTGGGAGTACATAAAGCAGAAAAAGACGGAAAAGAGGGCATGGTCTGCCGTGTTTGGGCGCCGAATGCCGCGGGGATTTCCGTAGCCGGGGACTTCAACGACTGGCAGCCGGGGGATTATCCCATGGAAAAAATCAGCGACGGCGTCTGGGAGTGCTTCCTGCCGTTTGTCATGCGGCAGTATCAGGCCTACAAATTCTGTGTGACCGGCGCCGACGGAAAACAGACCTTCAAAAGCGACCCCTATGCCTATCATTTTGAAACGCGTCCGGGCAACGCCTCCAAATACTATGATATTGAGGGCTACAACTGGAACGATACCGCGTGGATGAAGCATAAGGCGGTGAAAAAGCATTACGGCCAGCCGGTGAATATTTACGAGCTCCACGTCGGCTCCTGGAGAAAATATCCGGACGGCAACGCGTTTTCCTACGATAAGCTTGCCGACGAACTGGTTCCCTATGTAAAAAGCATGGGTTATACGCATATCGAGCTGATGCCGATTACGGAGCATCCGTTCGACGGCTCCTGGGGGTACCAGGTCACGGGATATTTCGCCCCGACGTCGCGGTACGGGGAGCCAAAGGAATTTATGAGCTTTGTGGAAAAGTGCCACAGGGCGGGAATCGGTGTGATCATGGACTGGGTGCCGGCCCATTTCCCCAAGGACGAGTCCGGCCTGGCCCGGTTCGACGGTACGCCCTGCTACGAGTACGGCGACCCTCGCAAGGGCGAGCACAAGGAGTGGGGGACGCTGGTTTTCGATTACGGGCGCAGCGAGGTAATCAGCTTCCTGATTTCCAGTGCGGTGTTCTGGCTCGAAAAGTATCACATCGACGGAATCCGCGTTGACGCGGTCGCATCCATGCTGTATCTTGATTACAGCCGTAAGGACGGGGAATGGATTCCGAACAAGAACGGCGGCAAGGAAAATCTGGAGGCGGTCGCTTTTCTTCAGAAGCTGAACGAGTCCGTGTTCGGCCTTTTCCCGGACGTGATGATGATCGCGGAGGAATCCACCTCCTGGCCGATGGTATCCAAGCCGACGTACTGCGGAGGGCTGGGTTTCAATTACAAATGGAATATGGGATGGATGAACGACATGCTTCATTATATGTCGCTTGACCCGGTCTACCGCAAATTCAATCACGACAATATAACCTTTTCGTTCTTTTATGCGTTTTCGGAAAACTTTATTCTGCCGATTTCCCATGATGAGGTCGTTTATGGGAAGCGGTCCCTGATTGAAAAAATGCCGGGTGACGAAGCGCAGAAATTCGCGGGCGTGCGGGCGTTTATGTGCTATATGATGGCGCATCCCGGGAAAAAGCTGATCTTTATGGGGACCGAGTTCGGCCAGCGCAACGAATGGAATTACGAGCAGGGCCTCGACTGGCTTCTGCTGAACAAGCCCGAGCATCAGGTGCTGAACGATTTCTTCAAAAGCCTGAACCATTTCTATCTGGAAACCGCGGCCTTGTGGGAGGTCGATTTTTCCTGGGAAGGCTTCTCATGGATTTCCAACGACGATTACACCCAGAGCGTCATCGCGTTCCGCCGCATTGACAAGTCGGGAAATGAGGTGATTGCCGTCTGTAATTTCCTGCCCGTAGAGCGCACCCCCTATTCCGTCGGGGTGCCGTTTGAAGGAATCTATACGGAAATCTTCTCTTCCGACCGGGCTGAATTCGGCGGGAGCGGAATCACGAACGGCAGCAGCATCCATTCCAGCGCAAAACCGATGCACGGGTTCGAGCAGTCCGTTGAGCTGACGCTTCCCCCGCTTTCGGTTCTCTTTCTGAAATGCCGCCGCAAGGCAAGAAAAACCGCAAAACCCGAGGCGCTTACACAAAAAATAAAAACGACACGCAAAGCAGAAAAAAAATAAAATCATAACCAGGGAGGAGCATAAAATGTTGCCAAAACAAGAGGTAGTCGCCATGCTGCTTGCCGGCGGTCAGGGCAGCAGGCTGGGCGTACTGACAAAATACCTTGCAAAACCGGCGGTGCCCTACGGGGGCAAATACCGCATTATTGATTTTCCGCTTTCCAACTGCGTAAACTCCGGAATCGAAACGGTGGGCGTGCTGACGCAGTACCAGCCGCTTGTGCTGAACGAATATATCGGAAGCGGCCAGCCGTGGGATCTGGACAGCATCAACGCCGGGGTGCGCGTTCTTCCCCCTTACCAGCGCGGCAGAAAATCGGACTGGTACAAGGGTACGGCGAACGCGATCTATCAGAATATCCCTTACATAGAGCGATATCATCCCGAATACGTCGTGGTGCTTTCCGGCGATCATATTTATAAGATGGATTATTCGAAAATGGTCGCCTACCACAAGGAAAAGGAAGCCGACTGCACCATTGCCGTCATTGAGGTCCCTCTGGAGGAGGCGTCCCGGTTCGGCATCCTCAACACGCGTGAGGACGCTTCGATCTACCAGTTCGACGAAAAGCCGAAGGTGCCGAAGAGCAATCAGGCCTCCATGGGCATTTATGTGTTTACCTGGAGCAAGCTGCGCAAATACCTGGAGGCGGACGAGGCAAACCCGAAATCCTCCAACGACTTCGGAAAAGACGTTCTGCCCGCCATGCTGAACGCCGGCGAGCGGATGTTCGCGTACCGCTTTGAGGGCTACTGGAAGGACGTCGGGACGATCGACAGCCTGTGGGAATCCAACATGGATCTGCTGAACCCGAAAATTCCCCTCGACCTGAGCGAGGAAAACTGGAAAATCTATTCCCGCAACCCTGTCATGCCCCCGCACTATGTCGCCAGCGGTGCGACGGTGCAGAATTCGCTTGTCGCGGAGGGCTGCAACGTGTACGGTGAAATCGACTTTGCCGTGCTGTTTGCGGGCGTCTACATCGCTCCGGGCGCGGTGGTGAAGGACTCCATCATCATGCCGGGTTCCCGGGTGGAGGAAAACGCCATTGTCCAGTACGCGATCGTATCCGAAAACGCCGTGATCGGCAAGGGCGCCGTTGTGGGCGCGCGGCCGGAGGACATTGAAAACAAGGATGAGTGGGGTGTCGCCGTCGTGGGTGACGGCTGTGTCATTGCCCCCGGCACTACCGTGCCGCCGAAAGCGATGATCGACGCCGACACGCTGGCAGGGGAGGCGGAAAAATAATGCGCGGGAACAATGTGCTTGGACTGATTTTTTCAAATGTGCATGAGGAGCGGGTCCGGGAGCTGACCGAAAAACGGACCATGGGTTCGGTGCCGTTCGGCGGCAGATACCGCCTGATTGATTTCCCGCTTTCCAACATGGTGAATTCGGGAATCAACAAAGTCGGCGTGATTACCAAGAGCAACTACCAGTCCCTGATGGATCATCTCGGTTCCGGAAAGGCGTGGGACTTATCCCGCAAAAGGGAGGGGCTGTTTATTCTGCCACCGTTCAGCGGGGAGTGCAGCGTGTCCAACAGCCGGATAGAATCCCTTTCCTCCATCAGTACTTTCCTTTCCAATTCAAGGGAAGAATTTGTGATCGTCTCCGACAGCGACGTAGTCTGCAATATCGATTTTACCGACGTGATGTCCTCCCACCTCAAGCATAACGCGGATATTACGGTCGTTTACCGTTCGGGGAAGCTGCCGGAAAAAATCTGCGACCCCACGGTCTACACCATCGACCCGGACAACCGCGTACGCGACATGCTTATCAACCCGCGCGCCGACGGCGAGTGCAACTATGGCCTGAGCATGCTGCTGATGAAGCGCGAAACCCTGATGAAGATCGTCGCGGACTGCGTCAGCCGCAACCTGTATAATTTCAAGCGCGACTTTCTCCAGCGCAATATTTCCAATTACAGGGTTTTCGCCTATGAATTCAAGGGCTTTACCCAGACGATCTGTTCCATGAATTCCTACTTCGACGCCAACATGTCCCTGATGCTGCCGAAGGTACGGTCGGAGCTGTTCAACGCCGACCGGCCGATTTTCACGAAGGTGCGCGACGATATGCCCGCGCGTTACGGGCTGGGCTCCATTGTCACCAATTCCCTGATTGCCGACGGCTGCGTGATCGACGGCACGGTGGAAAACTGCGTGCTGTTCCGCGGCGTCCGCGTCGGCAAGGGGACAAAGCTCGAAAACTGCGTGGTCATGCAGGACAGCGTCATCGGCCCGAACTGCAGGCTCAACTATGTCGTCATGGATAAGGACGTCGTCATTAAAAACGACCGTTCGCTCCTCGGCTTCCAGTCCTATCCCGTTTTTATCAGCAAGGGCAGCGTGGTCTGATCGGAACCGACATTTCAGTTAGGGAGGCTTAAAAATGAAAGTATTATACTGCACCAGTGAAGCAAGACCCTTTGCAGCCACCGGCGGGCTGGGGGAGGTGGCGGGTTCCCTGCCGCAGGCGCTCCGGCTCCGGCTGATCGGCTGCCGCGTGGTGATGCCGCTTTACGAGGATATTCCGCAGGAGCTGCGGGAAAACATGAAATTTATCACGAGCCTTTCCGTGCCGGTCGCCTGGCGACGCCAGTACTGCGGCGTGTTTGAGGCAAAGGCCGGCGGGGTGATCTACTATCTGATTGACAACCAGTACTATTTTAAGCGCCACGGCCTGTACGGCCATTACGACGACGCGGAGCGCTTTGCGTTCCTGTCGCGCGCGGCTCTTGAAATGCTTCCGTATATTGATTTCAGACCCGACATCATTCACTGCAACGACTGGCAGTCGGCGCTGATACCGATCTATTTCAGCATCTTTTATGCAAATAATGACTGGTACAAGGGCATAAAAACGATTCTGACGATCCACAATATTCAGTATCAGGGCAAATACGGCAAGGAGCTGGTGGAGGACGTGCTGGGAATTCCCAAATCGGATATGCCGGTTCTGGAGTACGACGACTGCATCAATATGCTCAAAGGCGCGATCGAGAGCGCCAACCGCGTCACCACGGTCAGCCCGACCTATGCGCGGGAAATCCTCGATCCGTGGTTTTCCCACGGCCTCGACAGTATTTTAAAGGCGCGCGAATGGAAGATTTCCGGCATCCTGAACGGGATCGACACGGTCAGCTACGACCCGGCCAACGATCCGGAGCTCTACGCCCCCTATTCGGCGGAGGACCCTTCCGGCAAGGCGGAGAACAAGAGAAAGCTGCAGGAAAGGCTCGACCTGAATCAGGAGCCGAATACGCCGCTCATCGGCATGGTGACACGGATGGTTTCCCACAAAGGGCTGGACCTTGTCAAGGAAGCGCTCGACCAGCTGATGCGGGAAACGAACACGCAGTTTGTGATTCTGGGCTCCGGCGACTGGGAATACGAGAATTTCTTCCGGGAAATGCAGAACCAGTACCCCGGCAGGCTCTGCGCCTGCTTCGGTTTCATACCCGAGCTTTCGCGCAAGATTTACGCCGGCTCCGATATCTTCCTGATGCCGAGCAGGAGCGAGCCCTGCGGGCTTGCTCAGATGATTGCCCTGCGCTACGGTTCCGTCCCGGTCGTCCGCGAAACGGGTGGGCTGAAGGATTCCATCAGGGACAGCGGCGACGGGGAAGGCAACGGCTTTACCTTCCAGACCTATGACTCCGGCGATATGCGGTGCGCAATCAACCGCGCGCTGGAAGGCTACGCCAATCCGGAGGGATGGAGCATTCTGGTGGAACGCGCCATGAAATGCGATTTCAGCTGGGGACGTTCCGCAAACGAATACATTCGCCTGTACCGGGAACTGATGAAAGAAAATCAATCCTGACCGCTCCGCTGGCTGCCGGCATCGGCGGGTCGGACTGATGGGGAACAAAGATGAAACAGACAGGATATCAAAAGAACAGGAAAATCCTTTTTACAGCAGCGGGAGTCGTTCTGGCTCTCGCTGCAGTGTTTTGGGTTTACACACAGGGAAATCCTTTTCTGCCGGGTGCTTCGTCCGGGGAAAAGGTCTCCTCTGCGGCCGGTTCCGCGGGGGAACCCTCCGGCCCGTCAAACCCGGCCACGGGCAGCTCGGCCGTTCCGGCGTCAAGCAGCCCGGCCGTGTCGCCGCTTGACGGGATTTTCGCCGATTACGGCGTGCCCGCCCAAAAGAAGCTTATGTTCATGAGCCTGAAGGAAAAGGTTGGGCAGGTGTTTGTTTTCCGCTGCCCCCAGACGGGAGCGGCCAAAGCCGCCGCCGACTATCAGCCGGGCGGGTACTGCCTGATGGCTTCGGATTTCAGCGGTAAAACCACGGCGCAGGTGCAGGCTACGCTCAAATCCTATCAGGACGCAAGCAAAGTCGGGATGATTCTCTGCACGGACGAGGAGGGAGGCACGGTCGTCCGCATCAGCAAGTATCCGGCGCTCAGGAAAACTGTGTTCCGGTCCCCGCAGCAGGTGTTCCGGCTTTCCGGCCTGAACGGGATTTATGACGATACCGTGCAGAAGGCCCAGCTTCTGAAAAAGCTCGGACTGAATCTGAACCTCGCGCCCGTATGTGATGTTTCCACCGATCCTTCCGATTTTATTTACAGCAGGACGTTCGGCAAAAACGCCTCCAAAACGGCGGACTTTGTCAGGGTATCGGTCAGTGCGTACAACAGCCAGAACCTGTCCTGTACGCTCAAGCATTTCCCCGGCTACGGCAACAATCGGGACACCCACACCGGGATTGCCTACGACAAGCGTGGTTACAGCGTGTTCCAGAAACAGGACTTTGTTCCATTTCAGGCGGGAATCGACGCGGGCGCGCAGTGCGTAATGGTTTCGCACAATATCGTGAACTGCATGGATCCGTCCCGTCCGTCCTCGCTTTCGCCGAAGGTGCACGAGATCCTGCGCAGGGAATTGGGTTTTACGGGCGTCATTATGACCGACGACCTTTCCATGGGCGCCATCACCGATTTTACAGCGGGGAAAAGCCCTTCCATCGCCGCCTTTACAGCGGGAAACGATATTGTGCTGTCCTCCGACATGGCGCGGGATTTCAACGCGCTGTACGCCGCGGTGCAGGACGGGACCGTCAGCGAACAGCGGCTTGACGAAAGTGTGCTCCGTATCCTTGCATGGAAGTATAAAATGGGTATAATATAAAAGAGAGTATTACGGAAGGATCTGATCAATTGAACTTAACGGAAGAAGAAAAAAATATCCTGACGGAGATCAGGGATTCACAAAGATATCCGATTGTGCGTTTGGAGCTGCACAATTCCGAAAATGAGGAACTGGTTTCCATTGCGCTCAATTATGTGAGGATTACCGACGAAGAGGATTCCATGGAGACGGTCAAGGCGCGTTCCGCCGCGCTGAAAAGCCTGATGGAAAAGGGCCTCGTTTTTATCGACTATACGGTGCGCGTATGGGTTTCGGGCGATTATGACGTTTATTACAAGAGCAAAATCTACGAGCTTTTGTGCCGGACCGTGCTGGAGGGCGCAAAGCAGCCCGGTGCGGTCTTTAATCTGCCGTATATGAGAAAGGGCTACGCTACCCTTACCTTCAAAGGAATAAAGGAAGCCCGGAAGAAGTAGAAATACAAAAAACCGGCCCGCCAATGCCTGGCGGGCCGGTTGCAATTTCAGTCGGATATGATATAATTTATTTAACGGGCTTTTTCGCGCCCATCAGCGCTTCGGCATTTTGAATCAGATTAAACAGCGAGCTGGAAAACAGCGGGTACTCTTCGGAGATTTTTTCCGGTGAAAGCACGGGCAGATTGGTTTTTCCCAGCCCTTCCATCCCGTCAGCGTTTTCCCCGCTCGCCAGACAGGCCGCGTTGGAATACGCGATTTCCATCGCCGCGCCGGAACGCCCGTCACTCAGCTTCTGCGGAACTGAAAAAAGGCCCTGCGGATTTTTCGGGTTGGCGGAATACAGAAGCCGGAAGCTCCTGTAAACGGAAATATTGAGGTATGCCGACACTTCCGAGGTCAGCGACTTGTTTTGGCACTTTTGCAGCGTGCTGAAAATAATATTCATTGAATTCGCAAGCAGTTTTTTGTTCAAAACGGGCAGCAGGCTGCCTTTCAGAATATTCTCCTTGCCGATGGCGTCCGGCTCCGGAATATCGTCCACCTTAATGGTGGCCCCGCTGCGGTGCGGAGTCCTTCCGAGGAGATAATCGCAGGAAACGTCATAAAAATCAGCGGCCTTTACCACAAAGTCCAGCCCGCATTCACGGATTCCCTTTTCGTAGTGCGAAAGCAGGGCCTGAGAAACATCCAGTTCCTCGGCCGCCTTTTTCTGGCTTAATCCGCGTTCTTTACGCAGCAAAGTAATAATTCTTGGGAAACTGCTATTCATTGAACTATCCCCTGTGTCGAAATATGGAAAAATTAACGCCTTGTAAAGTATATAACAAATATAACGCTTTGTAAAGCCGCTATATATCGTGTCTTTTCGCTCTGCGCCTACATGTATCTGGGAATTTTGCGTTTGTCAAGACCAAAGTCAGAAAAATCTTAAGGAGCCGAAAAATGAAATCTTACACTATCCATTTAATCCGTCACGGAATTACGGCGGGAAATCTTCTGGGCCAGTATGTGGGGCGTACCGATTTGCCCCTTGCCCCGGAGGGGATCGCGCAGCTTGAGGACCTGAAACGGCACAGCTCCTATCCGCCCGCTCAGGTGTTCTACTGCAGCCCGCTTCAGCGCTGCCTGCAGACCCTGCAGATCCTCTACCCCGGCGCGCAGCCGACGGTGGTCGACGGCCTGCGCGAATGCGATTTCGGCGACTGGGAGGGAAAAACCGCGAAGGAAATTGCGGCGGAGGATGAAAGCTTTACTCATTGGGTGGGGAGCGGAGAGATCGTGACCCCTCCGAACGGGGAATCCGGCGGCGTTTTCATGCAGCGGGTCTGCTCCGCGTTTGAGTCGATCGTACAGGAAATGATGCGTTCCGGAACGAGCAGCGCCGCGTTGGTCGCCCACGGGGGCAGTATAATGTGTATCCTTTCCGCCTACGGCTTGCCGCGCGCCAATTTTTACGACTGGATGACCAGCAACGGCTGCGGGTATTCCCTGCGGATTACGCCGGGCCTGTGGATGCGTTCCATGGTAGCCGAGGTATACGAAACGATTCCCCCGCGGAAAAAATCCGAGCAGAACAGCGAGCGGCTGGTCATCGACCTTGCGCGCGAGGCTGCCGACCGCGCGTTTGGAAAAAAGGAGCAGGAATAAAATTTAATCCTTGACAAAGGGACCCGCATAAAATATAATAGTAAATAATTTAATATGCAAAAGCGATGAAGGGAAAAAGACATCGGCAGAAGCATTGCAGAGAACCGGCGGTTGGTGCGAGCCGGCGCGGAGGCCTATGTGTATAGCTCATCCCGGAGCCGCCGTCTTCGATGTGAAAACGGAGAAGCGGACGCAGTGGCAGCGTTAAAGGCCGGAGCCTTGTTAGAGGTTTGCCGAGGGTTTCCGCTTTGCGGAGCCGAATTTGGGTGGTACCGCGGATTTGTTTATTCGCCCCGAACACAGAATTCTGTGTTCGGGGCTTTTTTTATTTATTTCACCGATCAACTGATCAATTGACAAAGGAGTGTTGGATGATGTTTGAAGGCTGCAAAAAGTATATTCCGTTTCAGCCGATCAGCCTGCCGGACCGCCAATGGCCCGACAAAGTCATTACGAAAGCGCCGGTCTGGTGCAGCGTGGATATGCGGGACGGCAATCAGGCCCTGATTGACCCGATGAATCTTGAGGAAAAGCTGCTGTATTTCCAGACCCTTGTGGATGTCGGGTTCAAGGAGATTGAAATCGGGTTTCCGGCCGCGTCGAAGACGGAGTACGAAATCCTCCGCGCGCTGATTGAGCAAAACCGGATTCCGGACGACGTGACCATCCAGGTGCTGGTCCAGGCAAGGCCGCATTTGATTTATAAGACCTTTGAAGCGATCAAGGGCGCGAAGAACGTTATCGTCCATTTTTATAATTCCACCTCCACTTTGCAGCGCAAGGTGGTTTTCCGCACCGACATGCAGGGTGTTATCGAGATTGCCGTGGAGGGCGCAAAGCTGATCAAGAAACTCACCGACGAGGAAATCGCGAAAAGCGGCGCGAATATCCGCTATGAATATTCCCCGGAAAGCTTCTCGGGGACCGAGATCGACAATTCCGTGCTGATCTGCGAAAAGGTGATGGAGGTGCTCGGCTCCACGCCGGAGAACAGGCTGATTCTGAACCTGCCCAATACGGTCGAGATGAGCACCCCGAACTGCTACGCCGACCAGATCGAATATTTCTGCCGGCATCTGAAAAACCGCGAAAGTGTCGTTATCAGTCTGCACCCTCACAACGACCGCGGCACCGCCACGGCGGCGACCGAGCTGGGCCTGATGGCGGGCGCGGAAAGGGTGGAGGGCACCCTTTTCGGCAACGGAGAACGCACCGGGAACGCGGATGTGATGGTGGTCGCCATGAACATGTACTCCCAGGGAGTGGACCCCGGACTCGATTTCTCCAACATGCGCGCCGTTCAGGAGGTCTTTGAAAAATGCACCAAGATGAAGATCCACGAACGCCATCCCTATGTGGGCGATCTGGTGTTCACGGCGTTTTCCGGCTCCCATCAGGACGCGATCAAAAAGGGCGTCGAGTATATGGCGAAAAACGGCGGCGGCTACTGGGAAGTGCCGTATCTGCCGATCGACCCCGCCGACGTCGGCCGCGAGTACGAGCCGATCATCCGCATCAACAGCCAGTCCGGCAAGGGCGGCGCCGCGTTTGTGATGCAGCAGAGCTTCGGCTACGAGCTGCCCAAAGCGATGCATCCCGAATTCGGTACGATGGTCAAGGCCGCCTGCGACGAAGCGGGCCGCGAGCTTCAGCCCGATGAGATTTTCGGCATTTTCCGCAGGGAATTTCTCGAAGTCAATGCCCCGTACAATCTCAAGCAGTATAAGCTTTACGAGGAAAACGATATCAGCGGGGACACACAGGTCCATTTCGACGGAGTGATCCGATTCCGGCACGAGGACCATGCCATCAGCGCCAGCGGAAACGGGCCCGTCAGCGCATTCTTTAACGCGCTCAAATCCGTCGGCATCACCGACTACCAGTTCGTTTCCTACCGTGAGCACGCCATTTCCAGCGGCGCGGACAGCAAGGCGGTTTCCTATATTCAGCTGACCGCGCCGGACGGCAGCCCGGCCTTCGGCGTAGGCGTCGACAACAATATCAGCCTTGCTTCCATCAAAGGCATCATCTGCGCGATCAACCGCACAAAGAATGCCGCCGTAAAAGAATCTTAAAGGGGGAACCACAATGAAAAGCTATCAAATCGTCCTGCTGAAAGGCGACGGGATCGGCCCGGAGATCGTAACCCAGGCCGTGAAGGTGTTGAACCGCGCCGCCGGCCGGTTCGGATTTACCGTTTCCTATAACGAAGCGCTTCTGGGCGGCTGTGCGATCGACGCGGCCGGGGTGCCGCTTCCGCCGGAAACGATTGAAAAATGCAAAGCCGCCGATTCCACGCTGCTCGGCGCGGTCGGCGGCCCCAAATGGGACACGGTGCCAGGCAATCTGAGGCCGGAGGCGGGCTTGCTGGGCATTCGCGGCGCGCTTGGGCTTTTCGCCAATCTGCGCCCCGCCAGGATTTTTGAACAGCTGCGCGGGGCATCCCCCCTGAAAGCGGAGATCATCGGCGACGATCTGGATATCATGGTGGTGCGGGAGCTGACCGGGGGCATTTATTTCGGCGAGCGGGGCCGCAGGACGGTCAATGGCTTCGAGGCCGCGTACGACACCGAAATGTACTCCGTTCCGGAAATTGAGCGTATTGCGCGCGTGGCCTTCCGCATGGCGCAGAAGCGCGGCGGCAGGCTTTGCAGCGTAGACAAGGCCAACGTGCTGGAATCCTCCAGATTGTGGCGCGCAACGGTTGAAAGAATCGGGAAAGAAGAGTATCCTGATATAGAACTGTCCAATCTGTATGTGGACAACTGCGCCATGCAGCTTGTCCGAGACCCGAAACAGTTCGATGTGATCGTCACCTCCAACATCTTCGGCGATATCCTTTCCGACGAAGCGTCCATGATCAGCGGCTCCATCGGGATGCTGGCCTCCGCCAGCCTGAGCGAAGGAAAATCCGGCCTGTATGAGCCCATCCACGGCTCCGCGCCGGACATTGCCGGGACGGGAAAGGCCAACCCGCTGGCGACCATTCTTTCCGCCGCAATGATGCTTCGCTATTCGCTGGACGAACCGCAGGCGGCGCAGGCAATCGAGGACGCCGTATCCGAAGTGCTGAAAACGGCCCGTACGCCGGACATCTATACGGAAGGGATGCGGCAGGTCACCTGTGAGGAAATGGGCGATCTGGTCTGCGGGCTGCTGTAAATAAGAGATTCTCTCCTATGTCAACGGCGGAAAGAATTCCTTTGGTTTTTCTAAAAATTGTTATCGTATGGGAGCATGGAAATGCACGGAACAGAGGCTTTGACATTTAAAAAGGGCCTGAAAGACGGACTGCCGATCTGCCTGGGGTATATCAGCGTTTCCTTCACGTTTGGGATGATGGCGACGCAGGGCGGGCTGCCGCTTTGGGCGGTGATGCTGATTACCATGAGCAACATGACCAGCGCGGGGCAGTTTGCCGGGACCGAGCTGATTTTGTCGGGCGGGCATTACATAGAGCTTGTCGTAACCACTTTTGTCATCAACATCCGCTATATGCTGATGTCCCTTTCCCTTTCCCAAAAAGTGGACGGTGCCATGACCTCTTTGCAGCGGCTGGTCCTTTCCTTCGGCGTAACCGATGAAATTTTCGCCGTCGCCATGAAGCAGGACGGAAGTGTCGGCGCGCGGTATCTTCTGGGGCTGATTCTGACTCCTTACACCGGCTGGACGCTGGGGACCCTGCTCGGCGGCACCGCCACCGGCCTGCTGCCGGTCAGCGTCCGCACCGCGCTGGGCATCGCGATCTACGGGATGTTCATCGCCATTATCATTCCGCCCGCAAAGCATACGCGCCCCATTGCCTTGGCCATCGCCATCGCGGTGGTTTTAAGCTGCCTTTTCCGGTGGACGCCCTTCCTGAACCGGATTTCCGGCGGATGGGTCATCATCCTCTGCGCGGTGATCGCGTCGGCCTATGCCGCGCTGCGCTACCCTGTGGACGACCCGGAGGTGCAGGAATGAATTACCCGAGAATTTTGATCTGTACCTTTCTGATGGCGCTGGTCACCTATATCATCCGCATGCTTCCGCTGGCGATCTTCAGGAAGAAGATTCACAACCGTTTTATCCGGTCGTTTCTGGCTTATGTGCCTTACGCCGTGCTTGCGGCCATGACCTTCCCCGAAATTCTGTACTCCACGGGGAATCCGTATTCCGCGGTGTTCGGCCTTGCTGCGGCCCTCGTCCTTGCGTATAAGGGAAAAGGCCTTCTTACCGTTGCGCTTGGCTCCACCGCCGTTGTTTTTGTTGTGGAACAGATCATGAACTTCTTTACATAAAAAATGCCGCTGCGACATTGCAGCGGCATTTTATTATAGTATCAGTATCCGAATTTTCCGCTCAGGGATTCGTCGTTGTCCACCCATTCCTGCACATAAACGGAGGAGAAGGTGTTTTTCGTGTTCCGCGCAACCACGCGCGTGATTCCGGCATTGATAATCAGCCTTTTGCACATGGAACAGGGGGAAGCGTTTTCCACGTATCCGCCCGTCTTGGCGTCCTTTCCCACCAGATACAGCGTGCTGCCGATCATATCGCGGCGGGAGGCGCTGATAATGGCGTTGGCCTCCGCATGGACGGAGCGGCAAAGCTCGTAGCGTTCCCCGCGCGGAACCCCCAGCGTTTCGCGCACACAGACGCCGGTATCGATACAGTTGCGGCGGCCGCGGGGCGCCCCCGTGTATCCGGACGATACGATCTCGTCATGCTGGACGATAATCGCGCCGAAATTCCGGCGCAGACAGGTACCGCGCTCCGACACGGTTTCAGCAATATCAAGGTAATAATTTTCTTTGTCCGTACGGTTCATTTTCATGCCTCCCAGTCCTTTATGATAGCAATTCCATTTCAGTTTGCGAACCAAAACACGTTCCTCCCCCGCCGAAGGCGGGGGAGGAACGCAACCTTGTTGCAGAATCAACTGGAAATGTTATAGTAATCCTATCATATTGTATTTTCGACAGATAATCAATGGAAATGTGGGAATTTGTATGATATAATCAAGAAATAAAAGAGTAAGCAAAAAAGATATGGGGACAGGAAATGGATTTATCGGATATCAGAGTCATTAAAAATATACTGGCGCGTCACGGCTTCCACTTTTCCAAATCGCTGGGGCAGAATTTTCTGATCAACCCGGAAATTTGCCCGCGCATGGCGGCCGAGTGCGGCGCGCAAAAGGGAGTCGGCGTGCTGGAAATCGGGCCGGGCGTGGGGGTGCTGACCGCGGAGCTCGCCAAGCGGGCGGACAAGGTGGTTTCCGTAGAGCTGGACAAAAGACTGCTGCCGGTTCTGGACGACACGCTTTCCGGGTACCGCAATATCAAAATCGTGAATGAAGATATTTTAAAGGCCGATCTCAGGAAGCTGATCGAAACCGAGTTCCCCGTCGGGGAAACGGCCGTTTGCGCCAATTTGCCTTACTATATCACTTCGCCGGTCATTATGCGGCTTCTGGAAGAACGGCTGCCGATCCGCTCCGTGACGGTCATGGTGCAGAAGGAAGCGGCGGAACGCCTCTGCGCCCTGCCGGGAACCCGTTCCTGCGGCGCGGTGAGCGCGGCGGTGCGTTACTTTGCCGAGCCGGAGGTCCTTTTTGAAGTGAACCGGGACAACTTTTTTCCGCCGCCAAACGTCGATTCGGCGGTCATCCATCTGAAAATCCGCAAAGAGCCGCCGGTAAAAATCAACAGGGAAAAGGACTTTTTTGCCCTTGTCAAGGCGGCTTTCGGCCAGCGGCGCAAAACGGTGCTCAATTCCGTCGCCGCCGGGCTTTCGCTGGACAGGGCAGTGGTAGTCGCGGCGCTGGAAAGGGCGGGAATTGTCCCGAACGCGCGCGCGGAACAGCTTTCCATGGAGCAGCTCGCGGCGCTGTCCAACGAAGTATTTTTGTAAAATAAGGGAGGGCTTTTTATGAGCGACGGAAAACTTGCGGTTCTGTTTTTTGAAGCCGGCATCGTATTGACGCTGATTTCCATGGTGCTCGGTCCGTTTGAAATTACCGGATGGGCGCTCGCCTGTGCTTCCGTGGCCTGTTTTGTCGCGCTGGCCGGAATGTATCTTGCTTTCTGCAGCTGGAACGAGCCCGATGAGGAAGACGAACCGCCGCCGGAAGAGCCTCATGACACAGAGGCGCATGAAAAATAAAATTTCAAGATAAAAAACCGGAAGCGTTGCGCTTCCGGTTTTCTGATATTTTTAATAAACAATCGCGCCGTATTTCGCCGCGAGCGGCTCGATCAGGTCGGTTTCAATCGGGCAGGCAGAATCGACGATCAGCCGGCCCTGAAAATACCGGAGCGCCGCGTCGAGCACCGGCAGGCTGTCACAGTACACGGCAATGGGCAGGCGCGTCATCGTGCTGTTTTCGCTCAGCAGCATCGCGTCGTCCAGACTGCTGACCATCACTAACGCCGCGGTAACCTGCTCGTCGTCCAGATCGATCAGGTCTTCGCCGAGCGAGCTGGTACAGGCGATCGGTTCGCTGAATACGATGTCGTCCCCCAGAAAAAACGCTTCCCGTTCATTTGCGGCGGCGTAGCAGTCCGGTTCTTCCGGAATTTCCGGCGGGCCGAACTCCTTTGCCACCTGCGCCAATGCTTTCAGATGCTCCATGGTACAGCCGCAGCAGCCCCCGACAATCCTCGCTCCCGCATCCATCAGCCTGCGCATCCGGGCGGCGAATTCATCAGGGGAGAGGTTTCCGCTGTTTTCCGGAGAATTCCACATAGGTACCCCGGTGCTCGGCTTGGCGATGATCGGAACGCTGATATGCGGGGCAACCTGTTCCACATGCTCCAGCATGTGCTCCGGCCCAAAGGAGCAGTTCAGGCCGATGGCGTCCGCCCCCATGGCCTGAAGGGTGATCACCGCGGGCAGAAGACTTCCTCCCGTGAGGGTGTGTCCGCTTTCATCCACGGTGATGGTCACGAAAACCGGCAGATTGGTCGTTCTGGCGGCAAGCACCGCCGCGCGCATGTCGGCGAGCGAGGTCTGCGTTTCGATCGCGATAAAATCGACCCCCGCGTCGTCCAGCGCACGGATCTGTTCGCGGTAAATGTCATAGATGTCGTCAAAATCCGATTCGCCGAACGGCGGTACGAACAGGCCGGTGGGGCAGACGTTCCCGCCCACCAGCAACCCGGCGGGCTTCGCAACGCTTTGGGAAAGCGTTACCAGCTTCTGATTGATGTCCGCGACTTCCGCTTCCAGACCGTAGCTGCTCAGGCAGGCCCGGTTTGCGCCAAAGGTCGGCGCATAGACCGCCTGTGCGCCCGCTTCGATAAAGCCGCTTTGCAGCTTTGTGAGCCTTTCGGGATTTTCCAGAATCCATTTTTCCACACAAACGCCGCCCGGCATTCCGGCGGCGGCCAGATTCGTGGCCGTAGCGCCATCCAGCAGCAGGGGAAGATGAAAAGGGAAACTCATTTGTTCTTCATTGCTCCTAACATGTTCAGCCTGCTTACATGCTCTCCGGCGCCGAAATCTTAAACATGGAAAGCACGTTGCAGATCACAGTGGAAACCGCGCCGCACAGGTACATCCTGGCGGCGGTCAGACCTTCGTTTTCGCCTTTTACACGGCATGCGTTATAGAATTTATGGAAGAGCGTAGCCAGCGTAATGACGTACCGGGTGATTCTGGCGGGATCGTAGTCCTGCGCCGCCGCCACAATTTCCCCGGTGAAGGAGGAAAGATGCCGGATCAGCTCAATTTCCTCGGGTTCGGTCAAAAGCGCGAGCTCCTCGTCGGTGCAGCCGCGCGGGAGGATTCCCTCGGCGGCGAGCGCCTTGAAGATACTGCAGATTCTCGCCCTGGCGTACTGCACGTAATAAACCGGGTTCTGCGCGTCCTGCTGAACGGCCAGATCAAGGTCGAAATCCATCTGGGAATTGGCTTCCCTCATGTTGAAATAGAACCTTGCGGCGTCCACCGGCACCTCGTCGAGCAGATCGGCCAGCTGAATCGCTTTGCCGGTACGCTTGCTCATGCGCACGACTTCCCCGCCCTTTACGAGTCTTACCAGCTGAATCAGCACGACGTTCAGCTTGCTTCCGTCCAGCCCGACCGCGTCCATGGCGCCCTTCATTCTCGCCACATGGCCGTGGTGGTCGGCGCCCCAGACGTCGATGCAGCGGTCAAAGCCGCGTTTTGCGAATTTGTTTCTATGATAGGCGATATCCGCCGCGAAATAGGTTGGATTTCCGTTCTGCCGGACCAGAACCTCGTCCTTTTCCGCGCCGAAATTCGTCGCGCGGTACCAGAGGGCGCCGTCCTTATCGTAGGTCAGGCCCTTTTCCTTTAGAATCCGGATCGTTTCCTCCAGCTCGCCGTCGTTGTGCAGGCGGCTTTCCAGGAACCACTCGTCGTAAACGATCCCATATTTTTTCAGGTCGGCCTGCATCCTGGCGATATTTTTCGGAAGCGCAAAATCCACCAGAGCCTTTTTCAGCTCCTCGGGGCCGGCGCCAACATAGCTGTCGCCGTGCTCTTTCGCGAATTCGGCGGCCCTTTCGCGGATGTCGTCTCCGTGGTATCCGTCCTCCGGAAATTCGACGGCGTCCTCGCCCTGAAAAAGCTGCAGGTAGCGCGCGGCAAGGGAAGCGCCGAATTTTTCGATCTGGTTTCCCGCGTCGTTTACGTAGAATTCGCGCCATACGTCGTAGCCGGCGGCGTCGAGAACCGCCGCAAGGCAGTCGCCCAGCGCGCCGCCGCGCGCATTGCCCATATGCATGGGGCCGGTCGGATTCGCGGAAACGAACTCGACCATGATTTTTTCCTTTTTGCCAAAATCGCTGCGGCCGTAAGAAGCGCCGCTCTGCGTAATATCCTTCAGAACCTCCGAATAAAAGCGCTGATTCAGAAAGAAATTGATAAATCCGGGACCCGCGATTTCAAAACGGTCAAAAAATGTGCCGTCCAGCGCGATATGCTCCGTGATCAGCTGCGCGATTTTCCTCGGGGCCAAACGAAACGCCTTGGCGGACACCATGGCCGCGTTGGTCGCCCAGTCGCCGTGGCTGCGGTCGGCGGGCACCTCAATGGAAAAAGGGGGCGTTTCCCCCTGGGGCAGACCGCCGGCGGCCTGTGCCTTTTCCACCGCGCGGAGAATGGCGCTTTTCAGTTCACTGGTCGCCTGCAACACTATTTTTGACATCTTTTTTATTTGCCTCCTTGACCGTAATGAAGAGTTCGTTTAAGCTCGATAAATTGGAATTGATATCCAGCGTATAGTTGACTTCCAGATTTCCGCCCAATTCTCCGAGACTGGATTTTACCCTGCTGGTGAAAACACCCACCATCATATTTCCAAAGCCCGTGTCGTACTGGCAGAGGTGCCGCTTCCCGCTTTCCAGAATCAGGCGGGTGCTGTCGGTTCCGCCGCGCATCAGGGTTACTTTTGAGCTGCCGTCCACCTTCAGAACGGAGGTTTGCACCGCGTTGTTGTTGTCCGCGTCGTATTCCTTATACACGATATATTGGCTGTTGCCCTTTTTTACATACGAACCAAGGGTGGTCAGTTCGACTTCGCCGGTTTCGTTGTCTATTTTCTGCCGGCCTTTAATGGAAATCAGGTAATTTTCCAGCATTTGTTTACTCCTTGCAATTTATTCGGTTCATTTCAAATTAATAGAGATCAATATCCACATGGCTGACCTCGCGTTTGATATCTTTCCCGAGAAAGATACCCGCGATCTGGGAAAAGCCTTCCATCCGGTCGCTGACGTAGAACGAGCAGTCGCCGTCCGCGCTTCTGTCGCAGAGAAGCCCCTGTTTCCTCAGCAGGGCGGAGCAGTAAGCGGCGGTTTCCCGTCCGCTGTCTATCAGGGTCACGCCGCTGCCCATGACTTCGGAAATGATATGCCGGATAATCGGATAATGCGTACAGCCCATAATCAGGGTGTCGATTCCGGCTTCCCTCAGCGGGGTCAGGTAGCGCTGCGCGACCAGGCGCGTAACCTGCTCGTCTTCGGCGATCCACCCGCTTTCCACCAGCGGGACGAACAACGGGCAGTCGCGGTCGAAAACTTCGATTTCGGGGTTGATGGCCGCAAGCCCGCGGCGGTACGAACCGCTGCGGATGGTCGCCGTGGTGGCGATGACGCCGACCTTCCCATTTCTGGTGGCTTTCCCGGCCGCGGCCGCGGCCGGTTTCAGCACGCCGGTGTAGGGAAGGGTCAGCTTTTCGCCGATTCCGGGTGCAACCGAACTGACGGTGCCGCATGCGGCGACAATCATTTTCACATTTTTGGATTCCAGAAACGCCATATCCTGTCCGGCGTATTTCATAATCGTTTCGCGGCTTCGCGATCCGTAGGGAACACGGCCGGTGTCGCCGAAATAAATAATGTTTTCGTGCGGCATGATGTGCAAGAGCTCTTTTACGGCGGTCAGCCCGCCCAGCCCGGAGTCAAAGACGCCGATCGGTCTGTTGTCCATTCTATTCCATCGCTCCAAAATGATTTATTAATATTGTGTCCGGATTTCAAAGGAAAGAGACACCAGCCTGTCGAGCAGCTCGCCGTAAGGGACGCCGGAAGCCTCCCACAGCTTCGGGTACATGCTGATGGAAGTGAAGCCCGGCAGGGTGTTCAGTTCGTTCAGAATGACCTCTTTGCCGTCTCGTACGAAAAAGTCCACGCGGGAAAGGCCGGTGCAGCCCAGCATATAGTAAGCCCTGCGGGCGGTGGAACGGATTTCTTCCATCACCGCCTCGTCGAGATGCGCGGGGATATAGAGCTGGGATGTTCCGGATTTATATTTGTCGTCGTAGTCGTAAAATTCAGCGGAAGCCGCGATTTCACCGACAACGGAAGCCTCCGGCTCCGCGTTGCCCAGTACCGCGCACTCGACCTCCTGGCCCACAATGGCCTCTTCCACAACAATCTTGTCGTCCTCGCGCGCCGCTTTTTTCACCGCTTCGTCAAGCCCGGCCTCGCTGCTTACCTTGCTGACTCCCACGGAGGAACCCGCGTTTGCCGGTTTCACGAAGATGGGATATCCAAGCCTTGCGTCGATCTTCCGCTTGATTTTCTCGGCGCCGGTTTTGTATTTGTCCGTATAGAACCAAAGATATTTTGCCTGATGGATGCCCGCCGCGGTCAGCAGCGTGTGGGTGACCGCCTTATCCATGCACACGGCGGAAGCAAGCGCGCGGCAGCCGACGAACGGAATCCCGCTCAGCTGCAGAAGCCCCTGTATGGTGCCGTCCTCTCCGTTTTTGCCGTGCAGGACGGGGAACACGCAGTCCACCTTGATCACGTCAAACCCCATTTTCCCGTCTACCACGATTCCGCGGATGCTTCTGTCGGGGGCGATAAACGCGGGTTGGTTGAGCGGGTCGCGCTCCCAGCGCCCGTCGGCGATTTCCTCCGGGGAGCCGCTGAACAGATACCAGCGTCCGTCCTTCGTAATGCCCAGACAGACGATTTCATATTTCTCTTTCGGCAGGTTGTTGATGACCGATGCCGCAGAAATGCAAGATACTTCGTGTTCGGATGAGCTGCCGCCGAAAATGACGGCGATCCTCTTTTTATTCATAATTATCCTCCAAAGCTCTGCTCTTTTCCTAATTTATATCATAATATATAATCCTACAAATACATATCATACCACAAGGCTTTTAGCGGTGCAATCGGAATTTTATTAAATTGTATGGTGACAAAAAAATGTTTATGTAGTATAATTTATAAATATCGTGAGCCATACTATCTTTGGTTGAATATAGAAGAAAAATACAGGTGCATACCGGGGTCCCGCCAGTGCGGACAAGCGGTGTGCGGAAATACAGATTCAGGAGTGATTTGTTTGGAGCAGAAGGCATTTGACCTGATTGCTGAAAAAGTCGGTGCGGTTTTAAACGGACAGGGATTCGTAAAGGCCGGTGAGGAACAGGAAGGCAGCGGCCGTTTGGTGCTGTTTAAAGGGGAGAATACCGCCTACAGTATTCTTTATCATCAGGACAAAAAGCGCTTTGAGCTTCGAACCTGCGATGCCGAGGACGGAGAGCCGGACTTAAAGTGGAAGTCCATTTCCATCTGGCTTTTTGACCCCGAGACGGACAGCCTGACCGAGGCCGACAGCATTGTGAACGACTTTATAGAGACCATTGAGGGGCCGAAGCGCGTGGCGGCGGCCAAAATGAAAAAGAAGCGCAAGAAAGACGACGAAAACAATGCCGACCCGGTGTTTTTCTTCAACCGCTTCGTCGGTATTTTCCCGGAGCTGAAAGAGGAGCTCAACGGCGAAAGAAATCAGTACGAGGAAGTGCGCGCGATTCATTTCGCAAAGGAGCGTCTGGTGCCGAAAATTGACGCGCTCTGCGCCCAGGGAACAAAAACGGACAGCATCAAGCGCTGCTGCGACCTTCTGAACGACATGTACGCCAACGGCGACATGGACGTGCGCTCCATTATTACGATCGTGGTATTGAACGGCGTGAGCGACCGGGCGGCGGAAAATATGAAGCCGATGTTCAGCGACGATCTGAAAAAAGGCTACACCGCGGGGCTGAAATTCAAGGGGAAAGTGGTAAAGCCCGAAAAGAAAAAGAAGGAAAAGAGATTTGTCGCGGCCAATCTGAACGACATGAAATAAAGACGGGAAATCGGGGCGGGCAAAATCCGCTCCGTTTCGTAAAAAAAGCTTGACAGATTCCACACGAGATGCTATGATGTTTATACCTCATAAAGGGGTTATTTTTTTGCGCCCTTTTAAGAGGGAGGCTGAGGCCTTAAAAAAGGCCTAAATATTTTTCCGTATAACGGGAGGTGCCGTCATGAGAGTTAAAATCACATTAGCCTGCACTGAGTGCAAACAGCGCAACTACAACACGATGAAAAACAAGAAGAATGATCCGGACAGGCTTGAGATGAACAAGTACTGCAGATTCTGTAAGAAGCACACTCTTCACAGAGAGACGAAGTAAGCCGGACGGAGGGACGAAGAATGGCAGATACATCCAAAAAAGAAAACT
Organism: Caproiciproducens lactatisolvens; assembly: GCF_052443335.1. Taxonomy (NCBI): domain Bacteria; kingdom Bacillati; phylum Bacillota; class Clostridia; order Eubacteriales; family Acutalibacteraceae; genus Caproiciproducens; species Caproiciproducens lactatisolvens. Next base: position 953,026 of record NZ_CP195750.1, read on the forward strand.
TTTTTGCGAGAACGGGCAAGAATGCTTCCAAGTTTTTCCGCGACTGCAAAAATGAGGTAAAAAAGATTGTATGGCCCACACCGCAGGCGGTATTTAGGAATACCGGCGTCGTTTTGGCAACAATATTTCTGATCGGCCTGTTTATCTTTGGACTCGACACGTTGCTCATGAACCTGCTTGGGTTGATTATGAATGTTGCAAAGTAGGATAAGCGGAGGAAATTACGATGCCTGAAGACGCAAAATGGTATGTTGTTCATACCTATTCCGGGTATGAGAACAAGGTAGCCTCTAATCTTGAAAAGACTGTGGAAAACCGTCAGCTCCATGATTTGATTCAGGAAATCCGTGTGCCGACGGAAACTGTTACGGAAATCAAAGATAACAAAAGGCGCGATGTCGAGCGCAAGATTTTCCCCGGTTATGTTTTGGTGAAGATGCTCCTAACCGATGAGTCATGGTATGTTGTCCGCAATATCAGGGGCTGTACGGGCTTTGTCGGCCCGTCGTCCAAGCCCATTCCGCTCACGGATGAAGAAGTGGCGAAGCTGGGCGTTGAACAGAAGGAAATCGAGGTTTCTTACAGCGTCGGCGATTCCGTACACATTATCGACGGCCCGTTGGAGGGTTTTGTCGGTACTGTCGAAGAAGTCGACGTCGACAAAAACCGCGTCCGCGTAACAGTATCCATGTTTGGGCGCGAAACACCGGTTGAGCTTGAACTGAATCAGGCTGAAGCGATGGAATAACATTTCACGATAATTTGCGGGAGACCGCTGATTATGAGGGGCATTGCCCCTGTGGGAGGAACGGATAAACTCAAAGCATCCGCTCCGCCATCTACCACGAATTTTGGAGGTGCAAACAAATGGCTCAAAAGGTTACGGGCTTGATTAAGCTCCAGATACCTGCTGGCAAGGCTACCCCGGCGCCGCCTGTAGGACCGGCTCTCGGTCAGCACGGCGTCAACATCATGGCGTTTACAAAGGAATTCAACGAGCGCACGAAAAACGACGTAGGACTGATTATTCCTGTTGTCATTACCGTTTATGCGGATCGTTCGTTTACCTTTATCACCAAGACCCCGCCTGCTGCCGTCCTGATTAAAAAGGCCTGCGGTATTGAGAGCGGTTCCGGTGAACCGAACAAGAAAAAGGTAGCAAAGATCACACGCGAGCAGGTCAGAAAGATAGCTGAGACAAAGATGCCCGATTTAAATGCGGCTTCCGTTGAGACAGCCATGAGCATGGTTGCCGGCACAGCGCGCAGCATGGGCATTGAAGTCGTAGATTGACACCCGGGTGGGAGGAACTTTTCTACTCCGATTTTACCACTCAATAGGGAGGAAAACCAATGAAACACGGTAAAAAATACGTTGAAGGCATGAAGCTGATCGACCGTACAAAGCTTTATGATGCAAACGAGGCTCTTGATCTCTGCGTCAAGACCGGGACGTCCAAGTTTGACGAGACCGTTGAGGTCCATGTCAAGCTGGGCGTAGACAGCCGCCACGCTGACCAGCAGGTCCGCGGCGCGATCGTACTGCCGAACGGAACCGGTAAAAAGGTCCGCGTACTGGCGATCTGCAAAGGCGACGCCGCCAAAGAAGCCGAGGCTGCCGGTGCCGAGTTCGTCGGCGCCGAAGAAATGGTACAGAAAATCCAGTCCGAAAACTGGATGGATTTCGATATTTTGATCACGACTCCGGACATGATGGGCCTTGTCGGCCGTTTAGGTAAGGTTCTGGGCCCCCGCGGCCTGATGCCGAACCCGAAAGCCGGTACGGTTACCCGCGAGATTGGCAAGGCAATTGCCGACGCCAAAGCCGGTAAGATCGAGTACCGGCTTGACAAAACCAACATTATCCACTGCACAATCGGCAAAGTTTCCTTCGGCGGTCAGAAGCTGCTCGAAAACTTTGACGCCTTGCTCGGCGCAATCGTAAAGGCAAAGCCGGCCGCTTCCAAGGGCCAGTATATCAAGAGCTGCGTCGTGGCTTCCACAATGGGCCCCGGCGTCAGAATCAACCCGAACAAGGTTGGCGTCTGATTCCGAAAGGCTTGACAGGCCGCACGGTCTGTGATAGTATAATATTCGCTGTTCTTTATTCCAAAGACAGCAGGCGCATTTGCTTAATGGGTTTTGCCCAGCCTGCCGAGGATAGAGGCCGATACGCATTGTTATGATGATGTATTTATGCCCTTTCCGCGGTCATGCGGGAAGGGCTTTTTCATTTTCCTGCGCGCCGCATTCCAACTGACGGAGGTGAATACATTTGCCAAGTGAGAAGATTTTAGAGCAAAAAAAGCAGGCGGTTGCCGCTTTGACCGAGAACCTGAAGGGCGCATGCACCGGTGTCATTGTCGACTATAAGGGCATCACGGTCGCTCAGGACACAAAGCTCCGCAAAGAGCTGCGTGAAGCGGGCAGCGACTACATGGTCGTCAAGAACACCCTGCTACGTCTTGCGTTGAAGGACGCCGGGATCGATGGCCTCGACCATGTTCTTGAAGGCACGACCGCTCTGGCAATCAGCAAGGACGATTATGTTTCCAGCGCAAAGATCCTCGCTAAATTTGCTGAAACCAGCAAAACATTTGAACTCAAGGCCGGATTTGTCGACGGCGGCGCCATTGACGCCGACGGAGTCAAAGAACTGGCTGCCCTGCCTTCCAAAGAGGTTTTGGTTGCAAAAGCTCTGGGCGGCTTGAATGCTCCTATTGCGGGCTTCGTTACTGTGCTGAGCGGCACAATGAAAGGCTTGGTCGTCGCTTTGAACGCAATCGCGGAAAAGCAGGCTGCCAACGCATAAGGTTTCCTGAAAATAAAAATTTTGGAGGTAATTCACAATGTCTGATAAAGTTGTAAAATTAATTGAAGATGTAAAATCCCTTACTGTTCTTGAGCTTTCCGAGCTCGTAAAGGCTCTGGAAGAGGAGTTCGGCGTATCCGCTGCCGCTCCGGTTGCTGTTGCCGCCGCCGCTGCTCCGGCTGCCGCCGCCGCTGAAGAGAAGACGGAGTTCGACGTTGTCCTGAAGGCTGTCGGCCCCAACAAGATCCAGGTCATCAAGGCTGTCCGCGAGATTACAGGCCTTGGCCTGAAAGAGGCGAAAGAGCTCGTTGACGGCGCACCGAAGGCTGTTAAAGAGGGCGCTTCCAAGGACGATGCAGAAGCCATCAAAGCAAAGCTTGCTGAGGCTGGCGCAGAAGTCGAAGTTAAATAATTCCATTTCCAATACAAAAAGCCCTGCTGTTTTAACAGCAGGGCTTTTTTCTGTAATTCCATAAAAAGCCCCCGGCAACGCCGGGGGCTCAGCTTTGCTGTCTGATCACATTTTCCTGTATTTCTTTACTCTGCGCAGGTTCTTCTTTTTGCGGTTGTAGATCAGCGCAAGGACAATGTAGATGATGACCAGCAGAACGATCACCGCCGCGATGACGACGAACCAGACGGAAGTGAAAATGGCCTTGACGGTATTGGCGGAATGCAGCAGTTCGCTGCGCTCAACGCTTTCCGCGGCCACCAGATTGACGGTCGTCAGCTTCTGATTAGCATAGCTGAGGGTCGCCGTCCCGATGACCTGCCCCCTTTTGACGGGCGCAGTGACGGCGTCGGGGACGTTCTTGGTGACGATGACGCTGCTTGCCGACACATTCATCGGCAGCATCGCGGAATAATCCTTCTCAGCCACGAGCAGCAGCTTATCCTTGTTCCAGGCGTCCTTCAGCTTGACCTCGCCGATGGACTCCTCGCTGTTCAGTATATTTTTCAGCTCCAGATTTTTAAACGCCCACTGGTAAAGCTTCTTTGTATCGACCAGTTCACCCCGTGTCTTGATCTGTTTGCCGTTCGCGTCTACGGACGGCGCGCCGAGCGCGACGCACAGATAGCTGTAGCCCTCCGCGGTGGCGGAAGAAACAAGACAGTAGCCGGACTCGTCGGTGTGGCCCGTTTTAATGCCGCGCGCGTACTGGTAATAATACTGGCTTCCCGTGTTTTTATCGATCAGCAGGTTGGTGGTGGAAAGGGTACGCAGGGTCCCCGCCCCCGGACCGCCCACCGGTTTGTAGGAAGCGCGCGCCTGTGAGGTGATCTCGGTAAAATGCGGCAGGGTCATCGCGTATTTCGTCATCAGGTAAAGGTCGTGCGCCGTCGTGTAGTGGTTCTCGTCGTGAAGGCCGTGCGGGTTGGTAAAGTGTGTGCCGGTACAGCCCAGCTCCTTTGCCTTCGCGTTCATCATATCGACAAAGGCGTCGATATCTCCTTTTCCCACATAGTCCGCCAGAAACAGCGCCGCGTCGTTTCCGCTCGGCACCAGCATGCAGTTCATCAGCTGAAGGGCGGTCAGCTCGTCGCCGACCTTGATATTGGACATGGAGCTGCCCGTCCCGAGAAGCGTGTCCATGACTTCTTTGGTAATCGTTATTTTCGTCCCTTCGAGGTCCTTAATATGTTCGCTGGCAACGATAAAGGTCATAATTTTGGTAGTGGAAGCGGGTTCCCGGCGCTCGTTTGCGTTTTTCTGATAAACGACGGTGTCCGTGTCCAGATTGACCAGTTCAATGGCGGCGCAGTTCGGTTCAAAATCAATATTGAAGGTGGCCGCGGCCGCCCTGACGGGCGAAAACAGAACCAGAATCAGAAGGATGGAAACAGACAGGAATTGGCGCGTTTTTTTCATGGAACTTTTTCCTCCGATGTGATATTATATGTGTAAAGTTTGATATTATCAGGGGCGTACAGACCTGTAGATTAGTATAACAGCATTTCTGCGAAAGATAAAGGGCAGTTTGGAAATGTAATTAAATTGTAAGATTTGATGGGGGAATCACAGTGATTTACATAACAGGGGATACTCACGGCGAAATATGTCGTTTTGACTCGGGTCAGGCCAAGAAGCTGAAGAAGGGGGACACGCTGATTGTATGCGGTGATTTCGGCTTCCTCTGGGACGGCGGCCCGAAAGAGGAAAAGAATCTGAAAAGGCTGGGCAAGAAAAAATACAACCTTCTTTTTCTTGACGGGACCCATGAAAATTTTGATTTGCTGGAGCAGTATCCCGTGACGGAGTGGAACGGCGGCCGGGTGCAGAACATCAGCGGCAACCTGTATCACCTCATGCGCGGACAGGTCTATACCATAGAAGGGAAGAAGCTGTTCGTGTTCGGCGGCGGGGAAAGCACGGAAAAGCAGATGCGCATCGCCGCGGGAAAATGGTGGGAGCGCGAAATGCCGAGCATGGAGGAAATGCGCGAGGGCGTCAGGAACCTTTCCGCGGTTGATATGGCGGTGGACTATATTCTGACCCACGAACCGGCCCCGAAGGTGATGTCCCATACGGTGAATCCCAAGGAAAGCACCAATCAGCTGGAGGCATATTTCGAGCAGCTGGTCAAGCAGGTCAAATTCGAGAAATGGTTTTTCGGCTCCATCCATATCGACCGGAAAATCACCACCAAAAATTATGCGGTGTTCAATGACATTATCCCGGTGGAGCCTCCGCAATACAAGAGATTCCGATCATAGCGGCTGGCAGGACAGATTTGCGGCGGAAAATGATATACAAAGAGACGATCTCAGCAAAGTGCGCCTTGAAACGGATTCACCGATCAAGGCGCATTTTTATGCAATATTTTTGCTGGAGCCATTTTTCAACAGCCGCAGCCGGCGGATGCTTAATCCGCCCTGTTTTCAAACAGCTGTTTTACTTCCGCACGCAGGCCCCGGTGCTGCGGGGACTCCAGCTCGGCGTCCATGCTCAGAATTTCCCGCGCAACGGACTGGGCTTCTTTCAGCAGGTCCATATCGTGGACCATGTCGGCGATCTTCAGCTCCGGCAGTCCGTGCTGCCTGTGGCCGAAGAAATCGCCGGGGCCGCGCAGCTTCAGGTCCTGCTCCGCAATCTGAAAGCCGTCGTTGGTCGCGCACATGGTTTTCAGCCGCGCGACGGTTTCTTCGTTCTGAGCGTCCGATATTAAAATGCAGGTGGACTTGTATTTTCCGCGCCCTACGCGCCCGCGCAGCTGGTGCAGCTGGGAAAGGCCGTACCGCTCCGCGTTTTCGATCAGCATCACAACCGCGTTGGGCACGTCCACCCCGACCTCCACAACGGTCGTGGAAATCAGCACCGCGATGTTTCCCCGCGCAAAATCCGTCATAATGGCTTCTTTTTCCTTGGGCTTCATTTTTCCGTGAAGCACGCCGACCGGATAATCGGGAAGCCACCGGGTCCTTACTTTTTCAGCGTATTCGTTCACGCTCGCCATATCGTTCTGCCCTTCGTCGATCATCGGGCAGATGATGTAGCACTGTCTGCCTTCGTCGATATGCTTCCGGATAAAACGGAACGCCCTCAGGCGTTTATCGCCCGTAATGGCGTAGGTGTCTATTTTCTGCCGGCCGGGCGGAAGCTCGTCCAGAATCGAAATATCGAGGTCGCCGTAGATCATCAGCGCGAGCGTGCGCGGGATGGGGGTGGCGCTCATGACAAGCATATGCGGATGGTCGCCCTTGGAGGCGAGAGCCGCGCGCTGCGCCACGCCGAAACGGTGCTGCTCGTCCGTGATCACCAGGCCGAGGCGTCGGAACGCGACGTTTTCGGAAAGGAGGGCGTGCGTGCCGATGACAAGCTGGATCTCTCCGTCCAGCAGTCCCTGCAGAATCTCCCGCTTCTTTGCGGCCGGCATCGAGCCGGTCAGCAGCGCGACGCGCGTATCCCGCAGCAGGGCGGACAGGGAAGCGTAGTGCTGCTGCGCCAGTATTTCCGTGGGCGCCATCAGCGCCGCCTGCATCCCGTTTTCAACGGCGCAGCAGCAAAGCGCCGCCGCGACCGCGGTTTTTCCGGAGCCGACGTCTCCCTGGATCAGCCGATTCATCGGGAATCCGCTCATCATATCCGCTATGGCTTCTTTTACGGCCCTTCGCTGGGCCTGTGTGGGCTCAAAGGGGAGTAAACCGTAAAAACGTTCGGAACAGTCGTGATCGAGCCTCAGGAGGCTTATAGAGCGGCTGCGACCCTTCAGCCGGAGAAGACCCAGCTGCAGAATGAGCAGCTCTTCAAAAATCAGGCGTTTCCGGGCGGTTTCCACCGCCTCCATATCCTGCGGCAGGTGGATGTTTTCCAGCGCGAACCGCAGCGGGCAAAGCCCGTACTTTTCCCGGATTGCTTCCGGAATCGGGTCGCGTATCCTGTCCGGAAGCAGATCGAGGGCGCTTTTGACCGCGTTTTCGATCATCCGGCTGGTCAGCCCGAGCGTCTGATGATAAACGGGCCGAATAGGGGGACAGACCGCCGCGCGCACAAATTCCGGCGTGGTCATTTCCCGTTTCAGGAAATTGGCGGTTACCTTTCCGTAAAATACGTATTCCTCGTCCGCCTTCAGCATGGAAGGAATATAGGGATTGTTGAAATAGGTCAGCTCCATATCGCTTTCGCCGTCGGTGACCGTTACCTTGCAGATCATCATTCCGGCGCGGATTCTCGTTTCCTTCGGCCGCTCCAGAACGGTCGCCCGTACGGCGCAGGGCTCGTTCAGCGGAGCCAGGCGGATCGGATAGGGGCGGCTCAGGTCCTCGTAGGTACGGGGGTACAGACGCAGCAGAGCGCCGACGGTCGGCGCGCCGAGCTTTTCAAACAGCTTGGCACGCTTTTCGCCGACGCCCTTCAGGTCGCGGATATTTCTTTCAAATAAAGAACGCATCATTCAATAGAAACAATAAAATAATACACCGGCTGGCCGCCGTTGACGAGCGTAACCTCGGTTTCGTTGCCGACCCTGGCCTTAATCCGGTTGTAAGCCTCGTTTGCCTGTTCCTCCGTAACGTCCGCCCCGTAAATAATAGTAATGAACGAAGTGCCGCGGGTAATCATGGAGCGCGTCAGTTTGCTGCAGGTATGGACAATATCTTTTTCAATCAGTTCCAGCTTGCCGTTGTTCAGGCCCAGAATGTCGCCCGCCTTGATTTTGTGGCCGCCGAACTCGGAGTCGCGCGCGGCGAAGGTGACGGAAGCGGTCGAGACGTTGGAAGCGGCCTCCATCATCGCGACGGTATTTACTTCCGTGCTTGCGTCCGGATCGTAGGCGAGCATGGCGGAAAGGCCCTGCGGGATCGTGCGGGTGGGCAGGACGATTACCGTGCGGTCGTTCACAAGCGGGATGGTCTGTTCGGCCGCCATAATGATATTCTTGTTGTTTGGCAGAACCAGAACGGTTTTTGCGGGAGTCGCCAGAATCGTGGCCAGAAGGTCGTTTGTGCTGGGATTCATGGTTTGCCCGCCGCTGACGACGTGCGTACAGCCCAAGTCGGTAAAAAGGGTTTTCAAGCCTTCTCCGGCGGCAACCGAGACAAACCCGACCTCATCGGCAGGCTCCGCAGGTTCCAGGGAAGCCACGGCCTTTGCCTTTGCCTCTTCGTTTGCCTCCGCGGCCTTCCGGTGCTGTTCCTTCATGTTTTCTATTTTCACGGTCAACAGCTGGCCGAATACCAGAGCCGACTGCAGCGCGTTGCCCGGTTCTTCCGTATGCACATGCACTTTGATAATGTCGTCGTCGTCCACCAGAACCACGCTGTCGCCGATGCTTTCCAGGTAGCCGCGAAGCTCCTGCGGGTCTTTTTTGCATTCAAGGTCGCGTCCCACGATAAATTCGGTGCAATAGGTAAAGTTGATGACCTGATCGAATTCCGCGGCGGCGTTTCTGAAAAAGTCGGTTTCAGCCGCCTGCTCCTCGGGGGAGTCCGCTTCATTCATAATGATGGTACCGTCCTTAAAGACGCTCAGCATTCCGTCCAAAATATAACAGAGTCCTCTTCCTCCGGCATCGATTACTCCCGCCTTTTTCAGTACGGGCAGCAGCTCCGGTGTTTTTTCCAGCGCTTCGGCAGCGCCCTTGCAGATCGCGCTCCACACATAAACGGCGTCGTCGTCAATGGCCGCGGCCGCCTTGCCCTTTTCGCTGGCAACGCGGGAAACGGTCAGGATGGTTCCTTCCGTCGGCTTCATCACGGCCTTATAGGCGGCCTCCACGCCAATGCCCAAAGCGTTGGCGAGATCGGTGCCGCTGACCTCCTCCATTCCCTCAATGCCCTTGGAGAACCCGCGGAACAGTATGGAAAGGATGACTCCGGAGTTGCCCCTTGCGCCGTGGAGCATGGCGGAAGCTGCGGTGTGCGCGACTTCGCCCGCGTTACTGCTGGTATTTTTTGAGAGCTCGCGGGAAGCGGAGCTCATTGTCATGGACATGTTGGTTCCCGTATCTCCGTCGGGAACAGGGAAGATGTTCAACTCATCGACCGATGTTTTATGCTTTACGATATTGTTAGCGCCTGATATTATAGCGTTTCTCAGGTCAATTCCATTTATCACCATTCAGCACTCCCTAAATTTCACTTATTGCATTACCTTATTTTTCATTTTAATATTATATCATAGTGCACAGGCAGATTCAATCTTAATTTCTCACAGCCTTCCGGCGGGGTGAAAAAAGGGCATAAGGAGCCATAAAAAATATCCTCACATCATGTGAGGATATCAATACGGGTCGGTACTATCTGGGTTCAACAATCAATTTGATCGCCGTGCGTTCTTCATTGTCAATCACTACGCTGGCAAAGGCTGGGATGCAGACAACGTCGATTCCGGACGGGGCAAGGTATCCGCGTGCGATCGCAATGGCCTTAATTGCCTGATTGGCGGCGCCGGCGCCGACAGCCTGCAGCTCGACAGACCCTGTTTCGCGAATCACTCCTGCGACTGCGCCCGCAACGGAATTTGGCGCTGACTTTGACGATACTTTCAATATTTCCATAGGCCATCCTCCAGACTATGCAAAATCATAGTATCATCATAAAACGAAACACAAAGTTTTGCAAGTATTATTTACCAAAAACACGTAAATTATGAAAAAAAAACTGTAAAAACCAACGAATTGCTGTTATTGGATCTGGATCCGCTCCACAGAGACGGTTTTTCCGCTTTTTTCATCGATCTGAAACAGGGCGCATTCCATTTTACAGTCGCCCTCGGCCAGCGCAAAACGGACTGGCATTTTGGTCCTCATTTTCTCTATGACCAGCTCGGGTTTTACGCCGAGCACGGACTGGATCGGTCCCGTCATGCCCAGATCCGTGATATACCCGGTTCCCTGCGGAAGCACGCATTCATCCGCGGTCTGAACGTGGGTGTGCGTGCCGAAAACCGCCGAAACGCGCCCGTCCAGATAATAGCCGAAGGAACGTTTTTCCCCGGTCGCCTCCGCGTGAAAGTCCACCAGCGTAATTTTGGGCATGTCCGCAAGCAGGCGGTCGGCCGTGTCGAACGGGGAGTCCAGGCTCTCCATGTAAATCGTCCCCATCAGATTGATGACGCCTACCTGGACCCGTCCCATGTCCACAATGCAGGCACCCCTGCCGGGGACCGAGGACGGAAAATTCGCGGGACGAATCAGATATTCGCTGGAATCAAACAGCTCGTAGCTTTCTTTGCGGCGGAAGCTGTGGTTGCCGGCGGTGATCACATCCACGCCGCTGTCATACAGGAACTGGACGGAAACGGGCGTCAGGCCGTTGCCGTCGGCGGAATTTTCACCGTTTGCAATGACCAGATCGATCCCTTTCATTTTTTTGAATACCGGGAGATGCTGGCGAAGAAAGCGGCAGCCGATGCTGCCGACAACGTCGCCGATTGCAAGAATATTCATTCGAAAGCCTACCTTCTGTATGGATGCCCCCAGTGTTCCTGCGGGCTCTTCTGTAATAATTCATTGTAATTGTAACAGTTTATTTTTATCAAGTAAATCCCTAAATACGCATTGACGCCGGTCCGGTTGACGTCAAAAACAGGCCAAAGCGGTGAGAATTCCCAATAACAGAAGGGCGCGGAAGAAATGAATATGGGGAACAGCTTTCGCTGTTCCCCAAAAACTTCTCCCCAATGCGCCGAAGCGCCCTATATTACGCTCCGCCGCTTATGCGCCATTCAGTACGTTCCGCCCAGTTACTTCGCGTACTCAATCGCGCGGCTTTCACGGATTATGTTTACCTTGATCTGTCCCGGATATTCCAGCTCGTTCTCAATCTTGTTGCAGATGTCGCGGGCCAGAAGCACCATTTTGTCGTCGCTGATCATTTCGGGCTTTACGATGACCCGGATCTCTCTGCCGGCCTGAATCGCAAAGCAGCGTTCCACACCGTCAAAGGAAGAGGCGACTTCCTCCAGCTTTTCAAGCCGTTTGATATAATTTTCAAGGTTTTCACGCCTTGCGCCCGGCCTGGCGGCTGAAATTGCGTCTGCCGCCTGTACTATGCAGGCGATGACTGTTTTAGGCTCCACATCGTTGTGATGCGCGTGAATTGCGTGGATAACGGTTTCGCTTTCCTTGTATTTGCGAGCCACGTCGACGCCGATGTCGACATGGGAACCTTCAATTTCATGGTCGAGCGATTTGCCGATATCATGCAGCAAACCGGCTCTGCGTGCGATTGTAGGATCCAAACCAAGTTCGGAAGCCATCACACCGGATAAAAAAGCAACTTCCAGCGAATGATTCAAAACATTTTGTCCGTAGCTGGTGCGGTAACGCAACCGTCCCAGCAGTTTGATCAGTTCGGGGTGGATTCCGTTCACTCCGGCCTCGATCACGGCACGCTCGCCTTCCTGTTTGATGGTGGCATCCACCTCGCGGCGCGCCTTCTCTATCATTTCCTCTATTCTTGCGGGATGGATTCTGCCGTCCGCAATCAGACGCTCCAGCGCAATGCGGGCTACCTCGCGGCGAACAGGCTCAAAACTGGAAAGGGTAATCGCCTCCGGAGTATCGTCAATAATCAGATCGACACCGGTCAGAGTTTCAATCGCCCGGATATTTCTTCCCTCACGTCCAATAATACGGCCCTTCATTTCATCATTTGGCAGCGGAACAACGGAAATGGTGGCCTCCGCCACATGATCCGCCGCACAGCGCTGAATTGCCATCGAAATGATTTCCCGCGCGGATTTGTCGGCGTCTTCCTTGGTCTGCTGTTCAAATTCCATCAGCTTGACGGCCTTTTCATGGGTGAGCTCGTCTTCCAGATTCTTCAGCAGATAATCCTTCGCCTGGTCCACGGTGAATCCGGAAATCCGCTCCAGCATATCAAACTGGCTTTTCTTTACGGCTTCCGCTTCGGCAAGCCTTTCATCCGCCTGTTTGTTTTTATTGGTCAGGATTTCGTCTTTCGCTTCCAGACTTTCCATTTTTTTATCCAGGGTTTCTTCCTTCTGCTGGATGCGGCGTTCCTGACGCTGTACTTCTTTTCTGCGTTCATTCAGCTCGCGTTCCGACTCGTTTCTCAAACGGTGGATTTCGTCCTTGCCCTCTAAAACAGCTTCTTTCTTTTTGGCTTCGGATGATTTAATCGCGTCGCTGATGATTCTTTTGGCTTCCAGCTCAGCGGAACCGATGGTAAACTCGGCCTGCTTTTTCCGGTGGGCGATTCCGCCTAAGAAAGCAATCACGCCTGCAATCACCGCGCAGACCAGCGCGATGATAATACATGTTAGCAAACTAACAGTGGCTGTGGTCAATTGTTGGCACCTCCTTGTCTTTCTTACTTTTTCAATATTCTTAGTTTAAAATTAATTAAGATGGGTGCGTTAAGCCCATGAATGCATATATGTGCATCTTATTCATAATTGTATTACTTCTGGTACCCTAATGTCAAGAAATATCGCTTGCAATCGATACAAACTGTTCATATTATTTAAGGACGATTGTTGTTTCAGTCACATGATCCGAAAAAAATCTGTATAATATTAACAAATTGCCCGGCCGTCCGTTGACAAGTTCCGCAGACGGTGCTAATATGAACGATATATAAGAATATGTAAAAAATGTTGACGAGGAAGCCTTTCCACCGTGCAATTGCAACAGAGAGCGCATGCAGCAGCTGAAAGCGTGCGCGCAGTTTGGCAGAAAGGACACCGCCTCCGAGTGCGTGCCGAACGCAGGTTGCCAAAGGCATGCCGGGCAGCACCGTTACCTGCTGCAATGAGAGCGGATGATTTGTCCGCTGAAATTGGGTGGAACCGCGAGCGATAGCCTTGCCCCTTTTTGGGGTAAGGCTTTTTTTATTTGAAGGAGTGAAAGATTATGGTAAAAGTAAAACTGAAAGAGGATGTCAGGGAGTTTGAAAACGGCATCACGGTGGCTGAAATTGCAAAGTCGATCGGCATGGGCCTGTACAAGGCCGCCTGTGTCGGTAAAATAGATGGAAAGGCAGTGGACCTGCGAACGCCCGTAACCGGCGACTGTGAGCTGGAAATCCTCACTTTTGACAGTGAAGAGGGCAAGAAGGCTTACTGGCATACCACCTCGCACATTATGGCGCAGGCGGTGAAAAGGCTGTTCCCCGGCGCCGGCTTCGCCATCGGCCCTGCAGTGGACAACGGCTTTTATTATGATATTGATCTGGAACGCCCCCTGACCCCGGAAGATCTTCCGAAAATTGAAGCGGAAATGAAAAAGATCATCAAGGAAAATATCCCGATCGAGCGTTTTGAGCTTGACCCCCCCGAGGCGGTTGAGCTGATGAAGAAGGAAAACCAGAAATACAAGGTGGAACTGATCGAGGAGCATTCCGGCAAGGGGGAAAAGATCAGCTTTTACCGTCAGGGAGACTACACCGACCTCTGCGCCGGACCCCATCTGATGAGCACCGGCTGCGTAAAAGCCGTTAAGCTGACCGCAAATACGGCGGCCTATTGGCGCGGCGATTCCAAAAATAAGATGCTGCAGCGCATTTACGGCATTTCCTTCCCGAAGAGCAGCGAGCTTGAGGAATATCTGGCGAAGGTGGAAGAGGCGAAAAAGCGCGACCATAATATTCTGGGCCGTCAGCTCGGCTACTTCACCACCAGCGACCTGATCGGGCAGGGCCTGCCGATCTTGCTTCCGAACGGCGCGCGCGTGATTCAGCTTCTGCAGCGCTTTGTGGAAGACGAGGAACAAAGCCGCGGCTGGCTGCTGACAAAGACGCCTTTTATGGCGAAAAGCGACCTTTATAAGCTTTCCGGGCACTGGGATCATTATAAGGACGGCATGTTTGTCCTCGGCGACGAGGAAAAGGACGACGAGGTTTTTGCCCTGCGCCCGATGACCTGTCCGTTCCAGTATCAGGCTTACCTGAACAAGAAGCGTTCCTACCGTGACCTGCCGCTGCGTTACAATGAGACATCGACGCTGTTCCGCAACGAGGCTTCCGGAGAAATGCACGGACTGATCCGGGTGCGGCAGTTTACGATTTCCGAAGGGCATCTGATGTGTACGCCCGCCCAGCTGGAAGACGAATTCAAGGCTTGCCTGGAGCTTGCCATATTCATGCTGAAGACACTCGGTCTTTACGAGGACGTTTCCTACCGGTTCTCCATGTGGGACCCCAACGACCGCGAAAAATATATCGGGACGCCGGAGCAGTGGGACGAAGCGCAGAGCGTCATGCGCAAGATTCTGAACCATCTTGAGATTCCCTATGTGGAGGGCGTCGGCGAAGCCGCTTTCTATGGCCCGAAACTCGATATCCAGATCAAAAACGTGTTTGGCAAAGAAGATACGCTCATCACCATCCAGATCGACCAGATGCTGGCCGAAAAGTTCGGCATGGAATACACGGACGCGGACGGGAAGCAGAAGAATCCCTATATTATCCACCGCACCTCCATCGGCTGCTACGAGCGCACGCTGGCCCTGCTGATTGAAAAATACGCCGGCGCGCTGCCCATGTGGCTGATGCCCGAGCAGGTCAGGGTGCTGCCGATCAGCGACCGCCTGCAGCCGGAAGCCGACAAGGTAGTCGCAAAGCTGAAGGCATCCGGCCTGAGAGCGGCCTGCGATACCAGAAGCGAAAAAATCGGATATAAGATCCGCGAAGCGCAGCTTCAGAAAATTCCCTATATGCTCATTATCGGGGATAAAGAGGCGCAGGAGGGTACCGTTTCCGTGCGCAGCCGCAAGGATGGCGATATTGGTTCTATGGCTGTTGATGCATTTGTTGCAAAAGCGGTCGCTCAGGTTGCTGAAAAGTCAAAAGACTGATTTCCTTTTTGTTCGGGGCCGGATGGATCATCATCCGGCCTTTTCCTTTTGCGGGTCGGCCAACATAACCGGTTTTTATGTCAACCTGTGAAACTTCCTATTATTCCACCGTATTTTTTCCACCGTTCATTTGATAAGTTGAAAAATAGGGAAAAATCCGGTCCCTGTAAGATTAATATGTTGAAAACTCGGTTGAAAGTGTGGAAGAAATCACTTATTATTATATTTTAGAAATATTATGCTGCGATTTATGTAAAGCCAGACGATTATAGGACGTTTTCTTCCGCTCATACAAAAAATTTTGGAGTTTCCATAAAATGCTGTTATATTTTGAAAAAATTCCCATATGAAATTAAGTCGTTTCGATCATGCGTTAAAATACACAATAATAGCAGTGGGGTGGGGGCGAGAAATTGAGCAGAATAGTTTTGAGCCGGAAGGGATGGAAAATATTCTCAGTAGCCGCGCTGCTGGTTGCTTTCGCTATTTTTGGAGGCTCCTTTTTTTGGGCTAAAAATGTGAAAGAAAATTCGGTGGGGCCTTCTCCCGCCAGTATTACCGCGGAAATTATCAGTGAAATGCATTATTCCGATATGATTGAGGTCAGCCGGAATCAACTGTCCAAGCATTACAGTATTCCCGACGGGATTATTGCCGACAGTTCGCTGTACATGAGTAAATCGTCCGACAGCGCTTCGGAAATCGCCTGTTTTTTGCTGACGGATAAATCAAAGTTTCCCGAATTGAAAGCCGCCGCCGCCAACCATATCAATTCCAAGGCCGCGGGTTTTAAAAGCCTGAATCCTGAACAGTACAATTTGCTGAAGAATTTTGTAATTGTGCAGCAGGGAAGATATGTTCTTGTCACTGTCGGCAATAAAGCTTCCACGAATGAAAAATTGTTCACCGAAATTGTGAAATGAATTTTTCACTTGATTCTTTAAAATTTTTATGATAAAATAATGCACATGCGGAAGTGGTTCAATGGTAGAACATCAGCTTCCCAAGCTGATGACGGGGGTTCGATTCCCCTCTCCCGCTCCAAAAAAGCAGCCCGGCCGGATAGGCCGGGCTGTTTTTTTCGGAAGATGGTGGAATCGAACCCCGGCGCAAGTGCGGAGAAAAAGAGAGGCGGCCTGCGCACCGGGAAAAAAGCAGGGACTCGCGGAACGCGGGCGAATGTACGGCCACCCGATTCCCCTCTCCCGCTCCATGGTTATCAGACTAAGTTATAGATACAATTTTGTATCTATACTTAGTCTGATTTTCTGTTATACTTATAAAGGCATATTTCAACTTCAAATCGTTTATAAAACACGAAGATAAACACGAACTTGATGACTTGTGGAGAAATTTTATGAAAAGAGAGGATGAGGTAAAATAAATGAATATTCAATTTGACCCAAATAACAATATTATAAAACTATGTCTGAGCGGTATGGGCATGGAAGACAATGGCAAACCCAACGATGCAAGTATGCTGTTTCTTAAAGCCTGGAGTGAAGCAACAAATGACTTTGAGAGATTTATTTCATCTTATTATGTAGCCCGACATCAAGATAGTATTTCAGCCGAATTAAGATGGTTGGAAACATCTTTGCAGTTTGCATTAAAACTAAATGATGATAGTGTTAAGAGTGCTTTCCCATCGTTATATTTTAACATTGCCAAATGCCATGAGGAGTTACGCGATCCAGACAAGGCAAAAATGAATTACGAATTATCAAATTCGTATAAGGTTATGCCTTCTGATAAAGGTCCCTTTTATCATGGGACAAAAGCAGATTTGCAGGTGGGTGATTTGCTGACAGCAGGAGGGATTTCGAATTACAAACCTGAGCTCAAAATGAACCACATTTATTTCACGGCCAGTATTAATGGAGCAGGACTTGCGGCGGCATTAGCAAGAGGAGATGGAAGAGAACGAATTTATATTGTGGAACCCACAGGGGAATTTGAAAACGACCCAAATGTAACTGACAAGAAATTTCCAGGCAATTTGACACGATCATATCGCTCTCAGGAGCCTTTAAAAATTATTGGCGAGGAAACAGCGTGGCTGAAACAGATGCCTGAGGAACTTCGCCGTTGGCGTGATAAGATGGCCAATAACAAAGGAGAAATTATAAACTAAGACATACACCAGATTAACAGGAATTTGATCCTATTGAGAAGAGAGAAAATGAGTAAGAAGTTGCTATGCATAAAACTGATTCATACAATCATTTGGGCGTTTTTTGTCTTAGTGATTTTCTATATTCTGTTCACAGGTATATTTGACAGGATCAATATCCATACCTTTATCGCAATTGGGCTGGTCTTGATAGAAGGATTGATTCTCATTCTGTTTGGTTGGAGATGTCCGTTAACGGTTGTGGGGGAAAAATATACAGATGATCATGAGATAGGCTTTGATATCTTCCTTCCAAAATGGCTTGCCAAGAATAATAAAGCCATTTTGGGAACGCTTTTTGGGATTGGTACAGTTATAGTGATTTTAAGGTTGCTTGATATTTTCTGAAGTATTCCAATTTATTGGTGAGCTACGAATATTAAGATGGCTAAGGAAATTGATTAGGTTTGGATCTAATTGAGGGAGGGGAAAGGGATGGCTGTAGAGAAGCGATATGCATCAGATGTGGAAGCGATATTGTCCCATAGGCATGATAATGGAGCTGACCTCTGGACTACGCCAGATAAGCGTCTGATAAAAGGTGCGCCGTTCTCAACTTTAGAGAGCGTAATGTACCTATTGGAATTGGGTATGGAGCCTACAGAACCTTTGCTGAAAGAAGCCTCCGAATTGATATTTAGCACTTGGCAGGAGGACGGACGTTTTAAGCTGTATCCTCAAGGCGCTGTCTACCCATGCCAAACCATCCACGCCGCCAATGTGCTTTGCCACATGGGGTATGTTTCTGATGTCAGACTGCAAAAAACCTTGCAGCATCTGTTAGATATACAGTATACAGACGGCGGCTGGCGCTGCGATAAATTCAGCTTTGGCCGAGGGCCGGAAACGGAGTATTCAAACCCTTTCCCCACGCTTAACGCCCTCAACACGTTCCGCTTCACCGAATATCTTAACAAAGAACCCGCACTTGACAAGGCCGTGGATTTTTTGCTGGAGCATTGGACAATCAGAAAGCCTATTGGCCCGTGTCACTATGGAATTGGCACATTATTCATGCAAGTTGAATACCCTTTCCGAAACTACAACCTTTTTATATACGCCTACGTCTTGTCCTTTTACAACCGAGCTAAGGAGGATAGACGGTTTCTTGAAGCCTTAGAAACTTTGGAATCCAAAATGGTAGATGGACAGATTGTGGTCGAGCGTGTTGTTCCGAAGCTGGCCGGGCTTTCTTTCTGTAAAAAGGGTAAAACAAGCGAAATGGCAACAATACGCTATCATGAAATTTTGCGGAATCTTCAAACAAAGAAATAGTCTATATTCCCATTATGAGCATAACGTAAAGCTTATGAAACATGTCCTGCCGATAATAAACGGGCAAGTTGTAAATGCATCTATTTTGTACTAATGACACAAGACAAGGTGCCGATCTTAAAGGGTCGGCACCTTGTCTCTATAGAATGATGGGGAACTGAACCCCGGCGCAGGTACGAAGATTTGCTTTTTTCTCAAATCTGTGTTATACTGACTAACAGAATCAAATATAAAAGAACCGTCTTTAAGAAGGGCTTTTGGTATTGCGCTGATTGGCGTACTATAAAAAGCCCTTCTTTTTTACAAGACACCAAAAATTTTTTAGTAGGAGGAGCTAAGATGAATACCATTTTGGCGCAAAAGCGCGACCCGGCCGCAAAGGCCAAACAACTGAGGCGTTCAGGCATTGTGCCGTGCGTTATCTATGGCGCAGGATTGAAGGAATCGCTCTCCGTCCAGATCGATCAGAGGACGGCAAGGCAACTCCTGCGAACCAAGCGCAACGGAAGCAAGGTGAATATTCAGGTAGATGGGAAAACCTATCCGACGCTCATTAAGGATTTGGAATATAACAGCATGAACAACGAAATAGTCCATGTCAGCTTCCAGGTATTGGCGGCGGGAAAAAAATTCAACAGCGTTGCCGATATTGTGCTTATCAACAAGGAAAAAGTGCCGGGCGTTCTGGAGCAGATGCAGATGCAGGTTCCTCACGCCGCCGAACCGGAATATCTGATCGATACCGTTACGGTCAATCTTGAAAATATGCCGGTCGGGACGACGCTTACGATCGGTGATATCCCGGAATTTCAAAGCGATAAAATCGAACTGCAGGCCGATGCGGGTAATATTGTTCTGCGCATCAGCGAAAAAAAACGAGCCGATGCCGATGTGAGTACGGAGCAATAATCTTTATCTCCGCCGCATTTTGAAAAGAGCTTCCATCTCTGGTCGCCAGGTCGGGATGAGAAGTTCTTTTTCACATTAGAAAGGAGAAAAATGGATATTAACGGTCAGGCAATTAAGCATAAGACATTCGGCCCCGGTGTCGTTACGGCTTTAACTGCCGATACAATAACGGTGTGCTTCCCTGGAGGCGAAAAAAAGTTTATCTATCCGGATGCATTCAGAGAGTATTTGGTCTTGAAAGATAAGAATATGCAGCGGCATATCACAGCGCAAATTGCTAAAAAAGAAGCTGAATTAAACCGGCAGCGTCAGGCGGAGCAGGCAGAACAGGAGCGCAGGCAAAAATTGCTCAATTTCCCCATAACAGCCAACTCGCACGCCGCTTTTGACATTATGCCGGAACATGCGGAACAGATATTCAAGACCTGTATCGTTTCGACGGGACGGTATTTAAGCGGGTATTCAAAGGGACAGCCGCGAATTGCAGAGAGACTGAAGCCAAATTCGGTGTGCCTGCTGACTGAACGCCAGAGAGAGAGGCCGGAGCAGGACCGGCGGATGATAGGCGCGTTCATGGTCAGAGAGGATTTTTTTGGCAAGGATGTGCATGACGGGCTGATCGAAGGACACCCGAAGTATCAAATGCGCGTCCCGTCTGAGAATATTCTGCTGTTTTGGGAGTATTTCGATCAGAATGCAGCGCCGCGTTGGGGAAACACGGCATTTAAGTATTGTTCCGGCACGGTAATGAATCACATACTGTCCGAAATGACACGGCTGCTTGAAAACACGGAACAGAAAGAATCGGCACTTGCGTTTTACCAGTATTTTTGTAAAATAAATCGTCTGCGTCCTCTTATGGAAATCAACATGATAGAAAATGCGTCAGAAGCGAAGCAGTGACTGCCTTCCGGTGTGCTTTTTATTTTTATACAGAAAAATCCGGTATAAACTTGAAAAGCGTGAGAGCAAAGAATATAATTGAAATTATCGATAATGAGACCCTTCCTGTTACAGAATACAAAAAATAAGTGAGCATGACGAGTTTATGGGTTTTACAAACTAAATTTATAAGGGTGCAGATAAATGAATGAATTGATATGTCAGGTTACAGACTCTTCAGGGGGATTAGCGCGGGATTTTATTAAGCAGAATCAGATTAAAGAAGTACCCTTTTATTTGAAGTTTGAAGACACCGATTACTGCAGGGAAAACCTTGATTATCGCTTAGCTGATTTCTATAGGCATATGGACGAATACCCGGATGATGTTCCCAAAACTTCGGCCCCCAATATGAACGATTGGCTGGCAGTATTTGAAGAAGGACATGCCAAGGGGTTTACCAACTATGTTGTCACAACAATCTCTTCTAAGTTGTCCTCCAGCTTTCAGGACGCCATTATGGCAAAAAACTTTTTTATGGAAAAAAACAGAGACGTACAAATTGAAGTCATTGATTCCAATACTTGTGCCTGTGGACAAGCCGCATTAGAAATTGCAATTGCTAAAATTATTAAAAGCGGTCGAAGTTTCCAGGAAATTATCGATCTCATTCATAAGATCGTCGAGAAAACAAATACGCTTTTTGTAGTGAACAGTTTAAAATATATGCAGTCAGGCGGAAGAATCGGAGGAGCCGCCGTTTTTGTCGGTAAACTCGTCCAGATCAAGCCAGTGTGTGAATTCATCAGCGGCGTTGTGCACCCGGTGAAGGTCGTAATAGGAAGAAAACATTCTTTGAAAACCATGGTGGACATTGCGGTTTCACGAATTACCAATATCAATAAAATGATTATTACTTTTCAAAATGCAGAATTTCAGGAAGATATTGATTATGCCGTTCATTATTTTAGAAAAATAACAAATTTTTCGGGGTCCATCTATCACAGTGAACTTGGGGCTGTTGTGGGGGCGCATTCCGGCCCCGGTGCGGCAGGAATTGGGTTCATTGAAGATCCGCTTTCTTAGGGCCTGAACCCCGGCGTAAATACGGAGAAAAAACAGTCCGGCCTTTTGGCCGGACTGTTTTTTGCGGATGATGGAAGAGTACCCCCAACGCAGGTATGGAGAAAAAAAAGGATAGCCCGCGTACCGGGAAAGTGGGAGAGATTATTGCAAAATGAAATTTAAAAAAACTTATTGATACTGCTATTCACTTCCACTTTTGAAAAAACAATGGACGTCTTCGTCAGAGCATACGGGGATATGGCATTTATAAACTGTTCGATATCCTCTAAAGAAGCGACTGACAATTTAACGATAAAGCACGCAGCCCCGGCAATTCTGTAGCACCATTCACTGTGCTTATAATCCTTAATAAAACTTTTAAATTTCTCGTATTGTCCATCTCTCATTGTGACTTCAATGATACAATCGATTGCAAAGCCAAGGTTCTTTTTGTTTAAACGGATGGTATATCCCTCAATAATGTTATGATCCTCAAGTTTTCTCACCCTCTCGGTAACAGAAGGCGGTGAAAGATTGATTCGTTTAGATAACTCCCTTATAGAAATCCGGCTGTCCGCCTGCAACTCATGCAAAATCTGCACATCGATTTCGTCTATTTTCATTTAAAACACTCTTTTCAAATATATATATCAATAGAAATATAAATATGGTAATATTATATCGTATAAAATACAGTTTTTATTATATTCCTGCTATAATTGATTTGTCAATGGAACACATCATGAAGGAGGAAAAATTATGGCAATCATTTCTTTTTCACAAAACGGGCTTACACCGTTTCAGCTGCTGTTGGGGCATAATAAAGCCATATTGGAGAAATGGGCTTCTCTGGAAGAATGTATTTTTTCCAGCGATACGTTTCCCGCAGAATTAAAAGAGGAAGTCCGGCGCACCCTGGCTTTTCATAACGGCTGTGAATACTGTAAGGCCAAGGGGGCTCCGTCAAAAACGGAAATGGATGCGCGGACGCGGCTGGCTGTCCATATCGCAGATCTGTCCGGCAGAACAACACATATCAGTGACGAAGAATCCGGCGTGCTGAAAGAGACGTTTACAGACGACGAGATTTCGGAGCTTTTGGCGCTTATTTGCTTTATCACGGCTTGCCAAAGATTCGGAGCCTTACTGGACTTAGGGCCAAGCTGTCAAATTTGAGTGGTTTACACATTGCCGTATAAAACGAAAAACGGGGTCTGCGCCGCGGCACAGACTCCGTTTTTGTTATACTGAACCAAGCTTTTATCCAAACCGCCCCTCTCCTGACGGGCACTGTAAAAGGCGCGTTTCCCTTTATAGATGCTCGGCAAGCTTGTTGATAATCAGGTCGATGCAAATGTACAGGATGGCCTGAGAGTCCAGAAACAGTTTGTTTTTATCCGTTTCCAGAGAGGGAATGATCAAAAGGCTGTCATACCGGTTCGCATATTTTGCTTTGCTGTTCTGCGTAATCATGGCGGTTTTCGCCTTTTGGAGGAACGACGTGCCCGCCGCCTCGATGACGCATGCCGTCATACCGGAAACAGAGATAAAGATATTCAGATCCCGCGCGCCGGAAAAACTGGCTTTTTCATTAAAAACTCCCGGCAGCGTGATCGTTTCCGCGTCAATCCCAAGGGAGGCAAGCCGGAAAGCAAAATAGCTGGCGGAGAGCCCGCTTTCATGAACGCCGTATATTTTGATTTTATCGGCATGAACGATCAGGCTGCAGAGTTCCTTAATTTTTCCGTCCGAAATATGGGATGGGATATGGCTGATACAGGAAAGATAAATATTGACGATATCGTCGCTGCCGTTGACGGCGTTCGGGTCCTTGAAGGAACCGGAGAGCAGATGCTTCGACACCTCGTATTTAAATTCCGAAAAACCGGTATAGCCCAGCTTCTGGCAAAAGCGGAGCAGGGCGGATTTTGAAACGTCGGCTTTATTCGCAATTTCAATAATGGGGTAGGAAGCAATCACATCCAGATGCTCCAGGACGTATTGCGCAATTTTCTGATCGGAACGCGTAAACTGCGGTTCGCAGAGCTTGATTTGTTCAATTGGATTCATTTTCATTCTCCTCTTTTTCGTATTATATCATAAAACATGCACAAAAGGAAAAAGTTTTGAGAGAATTCGGTCGTTAATATGCCAGATTTGGGAAACCTCGCAGAATTTTAAGAAATTTCCCAAAACTTTTGGTAAATGTATTGATTTCGCCTTTCGGTTCCGCTATACTATGGTTAGAAAACCGGCCGGTTTTCTCGTGAGGTACATACATGAAAAAAACAAACGCTTAAGGAGGAGATCAGTTATGGGGGAACAGACAAAAAAAAGCGGGCTTCTCGACCGTGTGACAAATCTTATTGAAGAAAAGGTGGCGCCGCCGCTGCTGAGACTTTCACAGGTCCGGTATCTGGAGGCTCTTCAGCGCACATTCGTCACGCTGATGCCGTACATGATTCTGGGGGCGACGGCCACCCTGATCCTGAATCTGAGCGGCTTATTCGGGAAAGACGGCGGTCTGAACCTTCCCGGTGTCGCAAACGCGATCAGCGCGGTTGTGGAACCCTGTCGGCCGTGGCTGCTGCAGGTGGTTTTTGTGACCATTAATCTGCTTGCCCTGATTACGACAGTCCTGAACGGATATTTTCTTGGGGATTATTATCACAAGAAGGACGAAAATGTCAGCCCGATTGCGGTGGCGGTCGTATCCTTTGTGTCATTCCTGTGCTTTATCAACTTTACCAAGCTCAGTGAAAATTTTGACTGGCCCGCCTATATTCTCGGCTCTCCCAGCCTTTTCGGCGGCATCCTGATCAGCATTCTTGCCATAGAGGTCTATCGTTTTCTGATCGGCAAAAAGATCACCATCAAGATGCCGGAAGCCGTTCCGCCGATGATTGCGGCGGCCTTCACCAGCATGATTCCGGTGTCCGTGGTAGTCGTGATCTGCGCCATCATCGGTCAGGGCTTTGCAGGCTTTGATTTTCTGGCTCTGCTCAACAAGCTCTGCGCTTATCTTGTGGTTGGCGGCAGCGGACCGGTTGCGCAGTTTGCAGGCTTCTTCCTCGACCGTATCCTGTGGTTTGTCGGCCTGCACGGCTCCAACATCGTCTCTTCCGTCATGCAGCCGATCTGGACGACCATGATTACGGACAATATCAATGCTTTTGCGGCGCATCAGGCGATTCCCTATATGTTTACGGAACAGTGGATCAACTTCTACGTACGCTGCTCCGTTTTCCCGCTTGCGCTGCTCTGCGCCATGAGCAAGGCCGAGCGGTTCAAGGTCCTGGGCAAGCTTTCCCTGCCGGGCACGATTTTCAACATTGCCGAGCCGGTGATGTACGGCCTGCCGGTTGTGCTCAATCCGCTGATGTTCGTGCCGTGGGTATTGGGCTTCAGCGTGCTGTTTATCCTTAACGCCGTTCTGGGCGTTCTGGGAATCACACCGCCGATGGTGTCCATGGTTGTATGGACAATGCCCGCTCCGCTTGCGTCTTTCATCGGCAGCGGCTTTAAGCTGCAGTCCATGGTGATTACGCTGGTCAATATGGTGATCATTTTCTTTATGTTCCTGCCGTTCTTCAAAGTCATGGAAAAGCAGGAACTCGCAGCGGAAAAAGAATACAAAAAACAAAAGGAAGATAGTAAGAATGTCTGAAATAGAAATACGCCCTTACCGGCAGGAATACATCGATGGGATTGTTTCCGGCTGGAATGCTTCCCTGTTCTATGATACGATTACCCGGGAGCGTTTTATCCAGGAGGTTCTTCTTGACGAGAATTTCGACCCCGAACTGGCTTTGGTTGCCGTCGTTGACGGACATGTGGCCGGCTTCAGCCTGGGAATCAGAAGAAAATATCCCTATCTGACGCGGGGGCTGGAGGAGCAGCGCGGCTGGATCAGCAGCTTCTTTGTCCTTCCGGAATCCCGGCGCCGGGGAATCGGGCAAAGGCTTCTGGAGGAGGAAGAAGCAAGACTGAAAGCCGCGGGAACACGGGAAATCACCCTGTGCGCATACAGCCCCAATTACTTTGCTCCCGGCGTTGACCTGCAATATCCCGGCGGCGTGCCCTTCTTCGACAAGAACGGGTACGCGCGCGGGACGGACGCCGTCAGCATGCAGCGGGACCTCTTTACGTATACTCTCCCCGAAAAAACGGCAAAGCATATTGAAGAGCTGGCGGAAAAGGGGATTGCCTTTCACCCCTTTTCCATGCCGTATATGGAAAAGCTTCTGAATTTTGTGGGCCGGGAATTCGACGCCGGCTGGGTCCGCAACATTCTGCTGGCCCTGCGCACGCGGGAGGCGGAGGATACGATCCTGCTTGCGACGGACCGGGAAGATCACGTCATCGGCTACTGTATGCGCAAGATCGACGGGAATGACGCGCGGTTCGGCCCGATCGGTGTGGCGGAAGCCCTGCGGTCGGAGGGGCTCGGCGGCGTTCTGATCGACCTTCAGATGATGGAAATGAGGAAACGCGGCATCTATTATCTTTATTTCCTCTGGACCCACGGGGCCGCCATGCGCTTTTATGAGCGCCACGGCCTGAAGGTGTACCGTACCTATCAGCTGTACCGCAAAAAGATTTAATTGGGAGATGACGGAATATGGGAGACTATAAGCGGGTAATCTGTATCGGGGCGCATCCCCTGGATGCGGAGATCATGGGGGGGCCGATGCTGCTGCGCTACGCGGCGCGTCACGCGCGCTGCACGCTGGTCCATGTGACAAAGGGAAGGCTGACCGACCCGACGGCGACGGAAGAACAGAAGGAGGAATACGATCTCGCGCTGCACCGCGAGATCGCCGCCGCCGCGGCCGCGCTGAACTGCGACTGCTATGCGCTGGACTATCTTTCCGGCGAGCTGCCGGAGACGGGAAAGTTTATTTCCCTTCTTGCGGACTATCTGAGGGAGCAGAAAGCGGACTGTGTCATCACTCATGCCCGCGGTACCCTGCACCCCAGGCATTATTACACATATGAGGCCGTGACGGAGGCCGTGCGCCTGCTGCGGCGGGAGGGACGGAAGATCCAGCTGTTCTACGGCGAAAACTGCGAAGACCTGGCGGGCTTTACCCCGACGGTATATCTTTCCATGACCCGGGAGGAACTGGATCAATGGTTTGCGGGACTCAGACAATATCGTATCTTCAACGGCGGGGTCAACGACATGCCGTATTTCGAATACTATCATTCCATGGCCCTGATCCGGTCCGTGGAGGCCGGGGAGCACGGCTTTGCCAAGGCGTATATGCACGGCGCGCTGATCGACAGCGAATAAATATATTTTCAGAAACGAGGGATGACGATGAAAAAGATTGTTTTACTGTGTGTGGCGGGGATGTCTACCAGCCTGCTGGTTTCCAGAATGCAGAATGCCGCGAAGGAAACTGATTTTCCCTGTGAGATTCAGGCTTACGGCGTAGCAGAGGCCCCGAATGTGATCCCCGGTGCGGATGTCGTTTTACTGGGGCCTCAGGTGCGTTATATGCTGTCAAAATTAAAAAAAGAATATCCTGACAAAAAGATCGAAGCCGTTGATATGCGGATCTATGGAATGGTGGACGGCAAACAGGCCCTTATGCAAGCCAGAAAAATTATGGAGTGTTGAAAATATGCAGGAAATGGATATAGAACCTACCCTTTTTGAAATCATAACGGAAGTGGGAAGCGCCCGGAGCTTATATATTGAGGCGATACAGGCGGCGCGCGAGAAGGAGATCGATAAGGCAAAGGAGCTGATCCGCGAGGGACAGGGCGCCTTTAACAAGGGGCACCATATTCACGCGGACCTGATCCGGGAAGTGTCCGGGGAAGATCATGTCCCCGTTTTTCAGAAAGATGAGCGGATCATGCTTTTGACGCACGCCGAAGACCAATTGATGAGCGCGGAGGCTTTCGGCATTCTGGCGGAAGAATTTCTGGCGCTGTATCAGGCCATGAGTGATAAAGGAGTTTTATAATGACGGATCTTTCCCACTTTACTACTGAAGCAAGAAACCCGGAAACGAGGGATCTGGACTGCATGTCCGCCATGGAAATTGTCTCTGTGATGAACCGCGAGGATGAAAAGGTGATTGCGGGCGTGCGCGCCGTTCTGCCGCAGGTTGCAAAGACGGTCGAATATACCGTGGCCAGCCTGCGGTCCGGCGGAAGAATCATTTATATGGGTGCGGGAACCTCCGGAAGGCTTGGCGTTCTGGACGCTTCCGAGTGCCCGCCGACATTCGGCGTATCCATGGACACTGTCGTCGGATTGATCGCCGGCGGGAAGGGCGCTCTGATTGAGGCCGTTGAAGGCGCGGAGGACAGCTGTACGCTGGGCAGGGAGGATCTGGAGCGGATCGGGCTGAAGCCGTGCGACACCGTGATCGGGCTGGCCGCCAGCGGCCGAACTCCCTATGTACTGTACGGCCTGCGCTACGCGAAGCGGCTGGGGTGCCGTACGGCGGCGATCGCCTGCAACCGGGACTCCGCCATCGGAAAAGAGGCGGATGTGGCGATAGAGCCGAATGTCGGCCCGGAAGTGCTGACGGGGTCGACACGGCTCAAGTCGGGCACGGCGCAGAAGATGATCCTGAATATGATTTCCACCGCGAGTATGGTGAAAATCGGACACGCGTATGAAAATCTCATGGTCAATATGCAGGCCAGCAACGAAAAGCTGACCGTACGCGCACAGAACATGGTGATGGCGGCAACCGCATGCGGCAGGGAGACCGCCGAAACCGCGCTGCGCGAGGCGGGCGGCAGGGTCAAAACCGCGATCGTGATGCTGCTGCTGAACGTTTCCGCAGAGAGGGGAGAGCAGGTACTGGCCCACGCGCACGGCAGGGTCCGCGAAGCACTTGCCGGAAAACTGCGATGAATACGGGAGTTTGCTTATATTGTAGCACTGCGGAGGAAAAAAACGCGGAGATCATCGCACGCGCGGCGGATGCGGAGATCCGATGCGCGTTTACTTCCCTGCAGATTCCGGAAGAAAGCCGGGACGGCCTCCGGTCTTCCGCGAAGAAGCTGCTTTCCTCCTGTAAAAAATACGGGATGGACCTGGTGATGGATGTGGGGCCGGACACGGCGGAGCGTCTCGGCTGCCGTTCCCTGTACGACCTTCAGAACTGGGGCGTCACACATATCCGTCTGGACGACGGCTATTCCCCGCAGCAGGCGGCGGAGCTTTCCCATACCTTTCAGATTGTATTTAACGCTTCTACGGTTTCCTTTGCGGAGATCACCGGCTGGCGGAAAGCGGGAGCGGACCTGACCCGCTTTACCGCCTGCCATAATTATTACCCGAAGCCCTGGACGGGGCTGCCTTTGGCGGATGTCGCACAGGTTAACCGGCAGCTCAAGACATACGGATTCCGGACGATGGCTTTCATTCCGGGCGACGGAATGCTGCGCGGGCCGCTGTATGAGGGGCTGCCGACCGTTGAGGCGCACCGCCGCCGCGAGGATATTATCCAAAACGCGCTGGAACTTTTTATTGACGCGGCGTGCGATACGGTGCTGGTCGGGGACGTGAGCCTTTCGGAAAAATCCTGGGACGCCTGGGCGGATCTCAGCCGGGGGTTTGTCAGTTTGCCGGTGGAACTGGACCGGCGCTATCGTTATCTTGCGGAAACGATCCATCACGACAGACGGGATTCCAGCGACTGTGTTTTCCGGTCGGTAGAGTCACGCAGAATTCCCGTCCCGGACCGCGGGCTGCTTCAGCCCGCAAAAGAGACCGCATGCAGCGCGGGGGATATTTTGCTGTCCAACACCGGTTTCCTGCGTTATGAGGGAGAGTTGGAAATTGCGCGCGTTCCGCTGCCGCCCGATCCCAGAATCAATGTGATCGGGCGCGTGAAAGAGGAAGCGCTGCCGTATCTGCCTTATCTCAGGAACGGCCTGGGAATCCGGTTTGCTGTCGGCCCGGAAGGATAACGGAATTTCAGTGAGGGCCGCCGGAAAAAGAATATCTGTTCCGGCGGCTGTAAGGAAGGGAATCAACCATGAAAAGTATTACCTATGTCATTCGTGACGAGATCGGCGTACACGCCAGACCGGCCGGCATGCTGGTCAAGCAGGCAAAGAGCTTTCAGTCTGCCTGTATGATCCACGCGGGAGGAAAAAGCGCGGACCTGACCAGACTGTTCCAGGTGATCGGAATGGGAATCGAGCAGGGGACGGAAGTCAGGGTCACGGCGGAAGGGCCGGACGAAGACGCGGCAATCGCCGCGCTGGGGAAGGTATTGAAAGAAAATTTATAAGATAACCAGCTTTCAGGCTGTCGATAAAATCGTGCAACTGCAAAATTGCGGGTTTTATAAAATTGATTTTGTGAAAAACTCCCAGCCGCTGTGACACTGCAGCAGGGAGCGGACCGCAGAATGAAAAAACAGGAACTGTACCGTTTAACGGGCAGTTCCTGTTTTTTTCTATTAGGGGTGTTTATTGTTATCCGATGAAACGTTTTGATTTTGCCACCGTTTCCTCAAGGAAAGGATCGCGCAGACTGCAATCATTCCCGCGACTGCCCCTGCAATGGCTACCGGTCTGACGGACCGTTCTCCGGTAGCGGGGCTGGCTTTTGGAACGGTTTCCTGTGCCACGGTCACTGTTTCCCCGGGGGTTGTTCCGACCGTCGGGACACTTTCCGCGCCGATGATCTCCGTGGGCGTAGTGACGTTGGCCTCTGCTCCGCCACCCCCGCCTCCGCCTCCGCCACCCCCGCTGCTGGTCGTATAGGTGGTGGTAAAGACCCATTTTACTTGCATGGAAGCGCCCTGATACTGGTTTCCGGTTCCCTGACCGGGCAGGTCGACGTTAAAATCCAGCGTCTTGCTCGCGCCCGGACCCATTTTGCCCACCAGAACGGAATCGTCGTCGGCCGTGCGGAAAAGCTTTCCCTGTGTCAGGTAAGTGCCGCCGTCTTTGACGGTCAGCGTCATCCCGTCCGCCAAAGAACCGCCGTTCGGCGCGGATTCCGATTCGATCAGCATTTTCATGTATACTGTCAGCGTATACCCACCGGTGTTTTTCAGCAGCAGGCGGGAGGACTTTGTGTCGCCAGGGTTCAGGTTGCCGACATCGGCCGCGGGGTCCGGGGCGGTAATGCTCAGACCGCTGCTTTGGCCGTCGTTCTGGTACCCCGTCGCAATACTCTGCGCCTGCGCGTGAACCATCCCGGGGACAAGGAGGGCGGCAGCCAGAAGCGCCATGAAAAATTTTACTGTTTTCGGAGCTTTCAGCATGGTCGGTTTCCCTCCTTTTCCCGTACCTTGCCGGTACGATTTTTTAAAGCGCTGTACGTTGAAATTCGCTTAATTCGCAGTCCTTAAGCTGCCGGAGCTATCGCCGGGGGGACAGTTCCAGTTGCCGGCCAAGCCGCGCTGTTGGTCGCCTGAATGACTTCGACGGAAGAGTCGCCAAGGGTGAATTTTGCTCCTTGATATTGGTTATCGGTTTCTGCGCCGTTGAAAAGTCCATCCAGACTGAAATGAATGGTTCTTGCGGCTTCAGCAGCAGCGCCAAAGTATTTTGTTGTTCCATTGTCATCGTCTTTAATACCGGGAAGAATACCGTCAGTAAGAGTATGCTCTATCCCATCCGTACCTGTATAAGTAGTCGAGCCGATATAATAGATATAATCTCCATCTCTACGCCAATTTGATTTAATAGCGTCCCAGCCATAGTCGACGTTATCCGTGGACAATGCAGTTTCTCCATCTGCAGCCAGCCAAGAAATTTCAGGAACTTTAATTCTAAGCTTTACGGGTTTTGTTCCTGTGTAAACGATGTTTAGACTGGCATTAAATCCATCGCCGGGGTTGATGTTTTCCTTATCGAACCCGCTGATAACAAGTTTGCCGGAATCTTCACTGAGCGTTACCGTACCTGCCTGGAACGTAGCGCCCTTGACTTCTTTAGAGTCTGTGAACCACGCCATTGTGGAGCCGCCGATCAATGCCACAGTCAGCCCGACTGCAAGAACACTCGTCAAAACTTTTGTCTTAAAATTCATTTTTCTTTCCTCCATATAAATTATTTTATTAAGATTACTTGTCATCCGCGTTCCGCGGGGATTTGGTTCCGCTCCTGCGCGTGATCGGGAGCGGGCGTCATGAACTGCGTTTACGGTTTGGAAACAATGTTGTACTCCGTATCAAATTTTTCCCAATCCCAGCCGTCGCTGTGAGAATGCTGAATCGCCTGGAAGGTGGGGGTCAGAACATACTTCGCGTTTTGATACTCGTTGCCGGCATCTTCGCTGAGCTTAACGGTCAGATCAAGCACGGCGATCGTATCAGTCGCGCTTGGAGATTCGCCGCCGTAGGTGCCTTTCAGTCCGCCTTTATCATTGCTGGAGCAATAATAAAAACCGTCGGCAGCATTTTTCGTCCAGTTCGTACCGTTCGTGACGACGGTGTCGATCACGTCGTTTGTAAGGCTCTCATCCTTCTGCCACTTATCATTCCGGAATGTCTCCCAATGGCCTTCCAGCTTTACCCGCACGTCAATGTCCTTGGTTCCGGAATTGGTGACGTAGAACGCGAGCTTGTTTGTGTCGCCCGGGTTCCAGTTGGCTTCGTCGATGATGTTTCTGCCGCAGATGTAATCGATGTCAAAGCCGTCGTCGCTCTGGTTGTCTCCTCCATTCGACAATGTTTTTGGAGTGGCGTCCACCAGCTTGACATAGCAAGCCGTATCGATCGGGTTGGGCACCATGCTCTTATGGTAGTCGCCTTTTGAATTTGTTTGGTTGGAAACCGTTCCCGCGTAAGTCCAATCGTTGTTGTCGTCGCTTACATAAACCTTGGCGGTTTCAACATAGTTTGACGCGCTGTTTCCCCACGTACCTTCTATTACCAGCACGTCGCCTTTCCGGAGCGGTTTATCATTGTCAAACTGAACGACGATCTCCCCGCCGTAGCCCATGCTGTAAATCTCGGAGTCAGCTTTCTTTTCCGCTTTTATCAAAACTTTATCCGGGTCATTCCGGTTGCTGGGGCCTGGTTTCGGAAGAGGATCGCCGTTTTTATAGGTTCCTCTTTTTACACTGACAACACTTACCGGCGCCACGTCTTCGTAGTAAAGAGGTTTGCCCGATTCGTCGGTATCCTCCACTACGGACTGGCCCGCCTGGATTTCCACCGTGCCCGCGGTGAATTTGGAGCCCTCGACTTCCTTTTTGTCAGTAAACCAGGCCATGGTCCCGCCGCCGACCAGGGCGACGGCCGTTACGATGCCGACTATTCCCGTCAGAAGTTTCACTCTTGATTTTGTCATACAATGATCCACCCTTCTTGTATTTTGTCTAAGCTTTGTGGAATTTGTTTTAACCCCTTGTTCATCAAGTGCTTTCATCCGCTTCCATCGTGGAATGGCCTGCGTTTCTTATCACTTGAGTAGCCGTGACATTCAGGCTGAGATTCAGTTTGTAATTTTTTAAAGAAGCTGCATTGCCTTTTACCTGAAATACCAAATAAAAGGTCGCTTTCGATCCGGGCTCTACGACAATGTCGCGCGATTTTCTATTTTTGTAAGATCTGTAATAATAGGTAGCTTTTTTAGAAGAATAAGACCATTTGCTGATTGGTTCAGGGTCTATTTTCGGTTGTGAGGGACGTTGCCATCCCTTTTCCACGGTTTCCGTGCCTTTTGTTTTTGAGCCGACAAACAGCCACTTTTCAGAAAGCTTTGCCTGCAGGGTAACCGGAGTCGTTCCTGTATTGGTAATGGTCCATTCAACGTAATACTTTTGATCGTCATCATCGTCGCAATCGGGTTCACACCGAATCTGGGAATCGGATTGCTTCTCCTCGAATTTGCCTTTGTGGCCGCCATCTTTTTCTTTGCTTCCCTGATCTGTCACCTCAACTGTGATGGCTGCATTGCCGGTGTTGATTTCAGCCGGGGGAACCTGAGTATCCGTAAAATAGGCGTTGGTCGACCCTCCCAGCATGCCGACCGTCAGAATGACAAGGAGAACGCTGATAAAAACAGATTTTCTGATCATCGTTCCTCCTTTCCAACGGCTTGCGCGGGGATTTCCTGAGAACTGCTTTCTTCCTTTACCTGCTTTTTAGAATTCGAATAAGCTTGATATAAACTGCGGCACTCGAAGAAAAGCAGCAGCGCTCCGGGAACGATAATCAGCAGCAGCAGCCCGTTCCTGGTCTGGGCGAAATTCATAAAATAACCCAGATAGGGGAGGGTGAAGCTGACTCTGCCAATCAGGTCTTCTCCCGGTATGGGGTCGGGGTCGTTGGCGTGGTTTGCGTCGCCTTTGGTCAGAAATTCCGGGCCGTTTGACTTTTGGTTGATTCCAACTACCCTGTGCGTCGTCATTTGATCGCTTCCCGCGAAACCCTTGAAGGTAATAATATCGCCCTTTTTGATCTCCGCGGCGTCCACCGGCTTGACGAAGGCAACACTGCCGGTGTCAAACTGAGGAGCCATACTGCCGCTGAGCACGACCAGCATATAATGCCCCGCGATCTTCGGCGCGCCGCCGGTAATTTTGCTGCGCACCATGCAGAACAGCATAAAAGCGATCAGGATCATCAATAAGGCAAAAAGCACATTTCCGACTGCCTTAAGTATTTTTCGGAAAATTTTAGGAGAGTCCTTTTTGGGCTCCGATCTTTCAACCGTTCCTGTTTCCGTCTCCATAATTACCTCCCGGGCGTATGCCCGCTTTTAAGATTCTGCTCCGCTCTGAGCGGAATGCCCGGTTTCCGTTACGTTGCCGGGAGCGTCTGCGTTTGTACTCTCCGTTTTCGCTGTATCCCCGTCCTGTGCCGGAGTGCTTTGTATTTCGGAGTGGGACTCCGTTTCGGACTGCGGTGCCGTGCTTTCCGCGGTACTTTCCGCCGTGCTTGCGGCTGAGCTTTGGACGGTGCTTTCCGCGTTACTTTCGGCTTTGCTTTCCGCAGCGCCCGGTTTGGCGGCTGCGGAGGAGCTTTCCCCGGGCTGAGCCTCCGGCACGGCCTCTAAATTCAGGCGGGGTCCTCTGCCTCCCGAGGTAAAATCAAAGGTGGCTGAGGCACTGCCGGAAGCAGTAAAACGGGCGCCGGTTTGCATATGGGGGATTGTATAAAACAGAAAAGCCATACAGAGAACGGCCAGCAACAGAATTTCCCCAATCCGTTTTGCAGCCGTTTCATCCGGTTTCCACGTTTTTCGCCGATTGCTCCATGAATGCCCTGCTCTGCGCATTCGCGCTTCCTCCTCGCACTGTTTTGTCATTTTACCCTATGATCTTCTTTTGGGGATAGTCCTCTTCCCGACTTTCCCCCCAAGAATCCCACGATCTTAACTGCGCCAGCTCTTCGCGGCTCTGACAGATTCCGGCTTCAAGCAGATGAAAAAGCTCCAGGCTGCTCCGGAACGGAACATATTTATCTTTTTCCAGCCAGCGGATATAACCCTGTATGCTGTAATGGTCGGAACGTACCACCTTGATTAAAAAAGTGGGGGAAGTATCGGATGCCGTTCGCACCATACTCTTCCCTGAACAAGCTTTCATGATATATCCTCCGTATTCTCTCTGCTTTTGTGATTTGTTCCCATTATAGCAGGCGCCGATTTCATTATGAGGTTGAATGGATTTCATTTCCCGCACACAGGAATTTATTTCCAGTTATATTTCAGGCACAGTTCAATTACAGAAACAAAAAAACACCCTGTTAAAGGATAAAATCCTCACAGAGTGTTGTTATTTGTCGAATAAAATTGAATTTTATCGGTTGATTTGCTCCAGATAATGCGACGGCACATCGCTGAACGGTGTGAATTCCATGACGACTGTCAGGGAACCTTTGCCGACCTGCTTTTCAAACCGCTTCTGGATTCTGGAACCGACCAGAATCAGCCCTTCCTGCTTGGTGTCCGTCAGCAGCAGAATCATCTGGTACTGGTTCCACTGTGTAAAGACGTCTCCCCTGCGCAGGGAGTCTT
The DNA here is from genome assembly GCF_052443335.1 of Caproiciproducens lactatisolvens. Lineage (NCBI taxonomy): Bacteria > Bacillati > Bacillota > Clostridia > Eubacteriales > Acutalibacteraceae > Caproiciproducens > Caproiciproducens lactatisolvens. The sequence goes on from NZ_CP195750.1 coordinate 988,360, forward strand.
CCAGAATCCGTTTCAAGCCTTTGCAGGCCATTTCCATCCGGGCGGGGAAAAGATCGTTTCCCGCGCCGGAAATGGTCGCAAGGCCGAGAAAGGTGTTTCTGCTCCCGCGCATCCGGCGGCGTTCTTCAAGGTTATAGATAATACGGAAATACTCCAGATCGCAGTACAGTGCGCCGTCCGGATCGTCGCACTGGGAGAAATTCCTGCTCAGGTCCGACAGATCGGCCCGATGGACGTTTTGTTCCCCTGCGGTGATTCGTCTGTAAATGCTTTTCATGGCCGCGGAAGGTTTCACGGCAAGCTCCCGGGACATCCGTTCGGTAATATAATTGTAGTGGCTCAGCGCCACGCTGTATTCGTTCAGGGCCAGAAGGGCTTCCAGGAAGCAAAGATGCAAAGATTCTTCCAGCGGTTCATGGCAGACGGCCTGCTCGAAATACTCCACGATTTCAGAGTGGCGGCCCTGTCCCTTCAGCAGCTTAAAAAGCCGGAGCAAAGACTGTACATAGAGCCGGGAATAATGAGTGTGCAGGGGGAAGGTCCATTCGCAGTTGGGAATTTCCGCCAGATAGGCTCCCTTATACAGCCGGACGGCCCGCTCATAGTGGCCGATCGCCAGATTTGGGTCACCGTGCTGCTTTGCGTCGGCCTCGCGGATTTCCTTCTCAAAAAGGTCCGTATCCACCGTGCAGCCTTTTCCAAGGGTAAAAATATAAAAGCCGCCGTCACAGACGAGGTTGAAAGGCGAATCGTCATTTCCGCTTTTTCCAAGCAGCTCTTCCTCCTGCAGCATCTGGCGCAGACGGAAAATCTGAGTCCGAAGAGTGTTTTTGGAATCGACAAGATCCGCGTCGTCCCATAGATTCTCCACAATGCTGTCGGGAGAAAGGCGCTTCCCCCTGTTCGCCACAAAATATTTCAGCAGTTCCAGACTCTTATGGGACCTCCTGCTTCCGGTAAAAAGAGACCTGCCGTCCTTCTGTAAGTCCCAGCCTCCCAAAGTAAATACTTCCACCGACATTTGATTTCCTCCATCCTTTGGCCACCTGCCCGATTGCGTCCCTGCATCCGTGTCCGTTTTGAGGGCCGGAACCGAAGGAACCAGCCGAGAATATTTAAACGACCATATTCCAAAGAACAGTTTTTCTGATATGATAATTCTTTAAATTAATTCAAATAAATAATAATCAAAAACTTTTGAAATAACAAATGCTTTTGCGCGAATGGTTGATAATGAAGAGCGGACGGTAGATTTTTACGAAATATTTTCGGCTATTTTTCCTATAGACAACAATCTGATACGGTGATATGCTGGGAAAGAAAAAATTGCATTTTGCCGGAAAAGGGATCCGGATGTGCAAATCGGAGGGAAAAAAAGAGGATGGTTTACCATATTGCCGTCTGTGAAAACGACCCGGACTGCGCCGCACAGCTGCAGAAAATGATTGAAGAAATCCTGGCCGGCCGGCGTACGGCCTTTTCCTGTGACAGATACACCGCCTGCGAACAGCTGGAGTCGGCGGTCGCGAGCCCCGGAACGAAGTATCACATCCTTTTTCTGGATACCGTGCTGGATGGAAAGGACGGCGTGGCGTTTGCCGGAAAACTGCGGGATTCCGGGCTGCTTTCCCCGATCGTTTTTATCTCCTCCGATGCAAAGTCCGCTCTGGCCGCCTATGCCGCCGCGCCTGTTCATTATTTGCTCAGGCCCGTGCGGAAGCAGGAACTGCATACCGCGCTCTGCCGGGCGTTCAGGCAGTATGAAGACAGTTCTGTCTGTATGATGGAGACCGCCGGAAGGGAGATCACCGTGCTGGCGGCTTGCGATATCTTTTACCTTGAGGTATTTAACAAAATGATTCTGGTGCATTGCAGAGACGGCGGCACTCTGACCGCCGCCGGGCCGCTGACCGATTTTTTCAGGCGTCTTCCGGCGGGGCGGTTCTATGCCTGCCACCGCTGTTATGTCGTCAATTTTTCCTGCGTGAGGCGTTTGCGCAGAAATGAATTCGTGCTCGAGGACGGCGGCGTGATTCCGGTTGCGCGCCGGAGATATCGGGACGCGCTGTGCGCGTGGAAAAACTATCTGGAAGAAGAAAAGATGATTTAAAAGAAGGGTATAAGAAACGGTGCTCTCTTAAAGAAAGAGAGCACCGTTTCTTTTGCATAGATCGTCTTTGTTCCGGGGATTATTTGAATATTGCCTTGATTGCGGCCATACTCATCTGCGCCGCTTCGTAGCCCGCGTCCATGCACTGCTCCATCTGCTCAAACGTCAGCAGCCCCGATTCCTTTGGCAGCTGTGGCTTCAGCAGCAATTTTTCCCCGTGGGAGCTCAACTCCTTTAAACGGGTGCTCATGATGGACAGGGAATGCGTTGTAATATCAATAATATTCATTCTGGCGGGCACCTCGTACTCCTTGGTGACGTCGACCGCCAAAACGTTGGATTCGCCCGCCGCGGTCAAAAGGTCCACCGGCAGGGTATTGGTCACGCCTCCGTCGACCAGGCACAGATCGCCGATCAGCTTCGGCCGGAAAACCGCAGGCACCGCCATGCTTGCGCGGATCGCCTGACAGATGGGGATATCCGTTTTCCACGTTACCCCTTCCACAGCGGCGACATTCCGCAGGGAGCTTGTGTAAACAATGGTTTCACCCGAATTGATATCCACCGCCGGAATAATGGTTCTGATATTGGCGTCCATAATATTTTTATTATCCGTCTGCGCACAAAGAAACTTTTCCAGACGGTTTCCCTTGAACAGCCCGGTAATGTCGATCTTATGGCGGAACAAAAGCTGCGGCACCGCCTTTAAAAGGTTTACAAAATCCGCATCACACAGGGATATCCCTGTTTTGGACAGATCCGTAACCATCTGTTTCAGCGCCGGCGCATTCGTCCCTGTGGCGTAAAGCCCGGCCACGATAGCCCCGGCGCTGGTTCCGGCAATGGAGGAGGGACGCATCCCGGCTTCTTCCAGCGCAAGCAGGACCCCTACGTGAGCAGCCCCTTTTGTTCCTCCTCCTGAAAGTGCAAGCCCAAATGACATCTTTTTTCACCGACTCTCTAAAAATTCAGACCTTCCTGATAAAAGTATATTAGAGACTCGGCAAAACGGTTCGGGTTTCCGCCGGTTATCAGAGTTAAAAAGAGAGAAAATCAGTCTTTTTTCGCAAATCCCAGAGAGCATAAAACGGTCACGGCCGCACCGCAGGCGGTGATGACAATGCCCAGAATGAAGCCCGCTACAGACACTCCTTTTTTCAACGATATCACCTCGTCTGCGATTATACTCCAAATGGCGGGAGAAGGGAAGAGCGCAAAAGCAATGGCGCCCGCTGTCACAGCAGGCGCCACACGTTCGCGGTTACTTTAAGGAGGCAGAAATTACGGAATCAGAAACAGCCACGGCAGCGGCGCCAGCGCCATCTGCGCCGACGCCAGCGCCAGCAAGAGTTGCAACACATTTTTAACCCTCAACTCCTTTCGACGGTTCTGTCATATACTATGAAAACAGCAAACAGCTTGTCAATATGAAGTTAAGGAATGCCCGGCTATGAAAATACCGGAGGTATCCGATGAGTTTCGGAAGGCCCCCGGTACGGGATATTTTTATCGTCTGCCTGTGTGCTTTTCTCAGAACCGGGGCGTGCCGCTTGGTTTCTCCGGCTCGGCTTCCCGGATCAGATTTTCGGCGATTTTGCGCAGATCCTCTTCCGAACGCACGTCGGGGCTGGTCTGTTTGATGCTTTCCTGCACAAATTTCGGCAGCGAGAGAAAATACTGATTGTTTTCCAGATTTTTCGCAAATTTATTATCAGACATAATTTACCTCCGCAAGTTATCGATATTTCACAGCGTTTGAACGAATTCCCTGATGCTTTCCAGTTCCCCAGTCAGCGGTACGCCGATCACCTTTGACAGGGCCTGGTTCAGCTCTTCGTACTGATCGCCGGTGGTGATCATCCGCTCGGACTGGTGTTCCTTCAGCAATGCAATCCGGCGGTCGAGTTCGTTGATTACCGCCTTTTTGATGTCTTTGCTCATGAAAGCACTTCCTTTCGCGGTTAGTATGTGTTTTCGGGGCGGAGAGTATGCGCGCCGTCCGGTATCGGACCACATGAAGGGAATGCATTCCGGGGATCATTAGACTATTGGACAAAATTGTGCTATAATTTTAAAAAATTGAAAATATAGAACATGGTTGAAAACAAAAAAGCGCCAGGTTATCTATAAATAATAAATTAGGAGTAAATATGGATTTTAAAGACCTTAACCTCAGTCACAGAATTTTAGATGCACTTGAAAAAGAAAACTATGCCGTACCGACGCCCATTCAGGAGCAGGCGATTCCGCTTGTGCTCGCCGGCAGGGACCTTCTTGGGTGCGCACAGACCGGCACCGGCAAAACAGCGGCTTTTGCGGTGCCGATTTTGCAGCTTTTAAGCGGCCGCCCGGCGGATCAGAAAGAGCCGAGGAAAATCCGTTCCCTGGTTCTGACTCCCACAAGGGAGCTTGCCCTTCAGATTTATGAAAGCTTTCGCTCCTACGGCCGCTACACCCGGCTGCATACCTGTGTGGTGTTCGGCGGCGTATCCCAGAAAATGCAGGTGGAAAAACTGCGCCGCGGCGTGGATATTCTGGTCGCGACGCCCGGCAGGCTGAACGACCTGATGAATCAGGGATATATTCAGCTGAAAAATGTGGAAATCCTCGTTCTGGATGAAGCCGACCGCATGCTCGATATGGGCTTTATCGCGGACGTAAAAAAAATCATTGCCAAAATCCCGCAGAAGCGGCAGACGCTTCTGTTTTCGGCGACCATGCCCAAAGAGATCGAAGAAATGGTCGACACCATGCTGGCCGACCCGGCAAAGGTGGAAATTACGCCCCCGGCAACAACGGTCGACCGGATCGACCAGTCCCTGTATTTTGTGGACAAGGATAATAAACGGAAGCTTCTGGTCTCCCTTCTGGAGGATGAGTCCATCCGTTCCGCGCTGGTGTTTACCAGAACGAAGCACGGCGCCGACCGGGTGGTAAGGGAGCTGGAAAAGGCCCATATCAACGCGCAGGCCATTCACGGGAACAAATCGCAGAATGCCCGCCAGACGGCGCTGAACAGCTTTAAAAACGGCAGCATCCGCGTGCTTGTGGCCACGGATATCGCGGCGAGGGGGATCGATATCGAGGAATTGTCCTGCGTGTTCAACTACGACCTCCCCGAGGTCCCCGAGACCTATGTGCACCGTATCGGCCGGACCGGCAGGGCTGGAATGAGCGGTACGGCCGTTTCCTTCTGCTGCATCGACGAAAAGCCCGACCTGCGCAATATTCAGAAGCTGATCGGGAAAACCATTCCGGTGGTGCAGGACAATCCCTACCCCATGCTGATTACCACCCCGACCCCGAAGTCGGAGCTCCGCCACCGCCGTACCCCGGCGCCCGGCGCCGAACCAAGAAAGAGGGTCTCCGCCAAAAAAGAGACAGCCGGAAAAAGCGGCTTTGCCGAAAGTGCGAAAAGCAAGCCGCCCGCTAAAAAATATACGGAGAAACCGAAATGGAAGAAAACGTATCCCCGCAAGGGATAGTGCTTGTCTGCTTCGGTTTCCACTCCGAAAAACGGCCCGAAATTTCCGGGCCGGTAAAAGGAGGCAGGAAAAATCCTGCCTCCTTTGATTTATCTTGACATACCAATAATTATTATGGTATAATCATGGACATAACAACTATTGTTATGTTGGAGGCCGATATGGAACGGAAAATCCTTTATCTTACAACGGAAAAGGAACTGAGAACCTATATGCATCCTCTGCGCCAAAGAATTTTGTTCCTTTTGGGGCGTAACAAAAATGGAATGACGGCAAAGCAGCTGGCGGACGCGCTGGGAGTTGCCCCGTCCAGCGCGGGACATCATCTTGCCGAGCTAAAAGCCGCCGGCCTTGTGGAGCTTGCGCGCACCGAAAAGATTCACGGCTTTACAGCGAAGTTTTACCGGCTGACGAATGTGAGCGTCAGTCTGAAAAAGATTCCCAAAGAGGCGGCGGGTGTCCGGCGTGCGGTTTTGCAGAACCATGTCAGCGAGAATTTTAACCGTTGGGCCGATACGGTTGAGTCCTCTGACGAATCCGGCGCACCGTCCTCTCCGGAGACCGGAGAATTCTTTTCAGGAACACTCTATCTAAGCAAACGAGACATGGCCGTTTTGAACAAGTTCCTTGCTTTCTGCGACGCGCATGCACAGCCAATTGAGGGAACCGCACCCTATGAATTCACATTATTCTATGCGCGCACCGGGGATAGCAGCAATGATATTTAAAATCAAAGAAAGCTTTTCGGCTTATAACGGTTTGCCAAAGGAAGTTTACCTGTTATTTACCGCCCGTATCATCACCAGCATCGGCTCCTTTGTGCTTCCGCTTCTTACGTTGATTCTTTCCCGGAAGCTGGGCATGTCAGAAACAGAGACCGGAAATTTTTCCGCCCTCTTACTCCTCTCTCAGGGGCCTTGTCTGCTTCTGGGCGGAAAGCTGATTGACGCGGTCGGCCAGAAAAAAATGCTGGTTTTCTGTCAGACTCTTGGCTCTCTTTTCTATTTTATGTGCGGATTTACAAAAGACCATACCACGATTCTGGTGTTTATTATGATTGCGGCCGATCTGTTTGTGGCCGCTTCTCCCGCGTATCAGACCATGGTGGCAAGACTCACCGTTCCGGAAAACAGAAAGGCCTCCTACTCCCTTCTCTATCTCGGAATCAATATCGGCATGGCAGTCAGCCCGCTGATCGGTGGGCTGCTGTTTGAAAAACACCTGCCGTTTTTATTTATTCTGGATGCGGTAACAACCCTGCTGTCAACCGGCTTGATCGCCCTGTATATCAGGCTGCCGGAAGAAGGTCGGCAAGCGAATACCGATACGTCTAACCATGCGGATACCGGTAAGGATGTTTTCTCTTTTGGGGTATTGAAAAGAACACCGGTGCTGCTCTTTTTCTTTTTATTTCTATTTATCTATGATTTTACCTATATTCAATGGAGCTTTATGTTGCCGCTGCAATTCAATGAACTGTACGGATTGAACGGAGCCCGTTTTTACAGCTTTATCAGCATCGTAAACCCCGTCATCTGCACCGCATTTACCCCATTGTTGACGAAGCTGACCATGAAATACCATCCGCTCGCGGTTGTAACCGGCGGAGGGATATTCTACTTTGCGGCTTATGTCCTGTTTGCCTTCGCAAAGAATATTCCTCTCTTTTTGATTGCCGGAACGCTGTACACCTTTGGAGAGATTTTAATCGTGATCAATATCGGGGAATTTATTGCGGAGCATTCTCCCAGTGCCCATCTTGGCCGGATGAACGCAGCCCGCTTGTTCCTGCAGGGAACCGCCAACGCGCTGGGTCCGCTTATTATGGGCAGGGTTCTGTCCTTTTCCGGTTACCGTTTCTCCTGGCTGCTTGTGGCTGCTATTGTGTCGTCAGGTTCGATGGGAATGTATTTCCTTAACAAAAAAGACTCCAAAGTGCAGGCGCTTTCGAATGGGGATGGCGGCGATGTATTCACAGAACAGATCCAGTGATTCTCCATAAAAAGAAATCCGGCGCCATATGAGGCGCCGGATTTCCGTATGTATCAGGCTTTTTCCTACAGCTTGAATTCCTCCGCGCTGTGTGGTTTGAGCGCCGGCATGCTCACGGGAGTGCGTTTTAAGGGATCGTAGACAAAACGGCCGCAGCCGCCGTCGGGGTCGAGGTATCTTCCGAGCCTGCACACGCTTGCGCCGTCGAAATCGGAGCCGTTTGCACAGTGCCTGCAGTCCGTCTCTATGTGATTGCCGAAAAGCTTTGCTTTCTTTTTCCCAAACATTTTGATTCTCCTATAGGATTTCCCGCCCGCCGTAAGCGGGTGATTTTTAAATTCCTGCATTTTCCATAAAAAATTTGACAATATTATTATAACATTATTCTTCCTTCATTTCCAGCTTTTCACGCGGCAGGCTGAAAATCAGCGCCGCACAGAGCGCGATCAGCGCGGCGGCGGCGGGAACGGAGCCGGAAAAGTCCCCCGTAAGCTGCTGGGACGTTGTGCTGAACACTTCCACATCCTCCGGAAAGATACACAGCAGAGCCCAGGTGAGCGCCGCGGCGGTAATGCCGTGGAGCAGGCGGAACAGCATAAAACGGGGCAGGTTCACACGGATATTGGAAACGGCGGACAGAACTTGGAAATGGACGCAGATTCCGCCCCAGCCGATCGCGAGCGAAACCGCCCACAGCGGCACCCCAAGCTTCGCCAGGTCGGAGCAGCCGCCCGTTACCTCCAGCAGAGCCGAAAGCGCCGCGGCGGCGCGCGGCCCCGCCGCCCACTGGCGCAGCAAATTCAGGAAAGCCGCGAACAGAATGACAAAGCAGCACATGTTGATCATGGCGCGCGCCGCGTCCGCAGCGGACAGAATCAGGGCGTCTGCGGCCCGGTTCCTGACTCGCTTTTTCCCCGCCCGGGGAGCGGGAGCTTCGTTTTCTGCGCCGATGCTGCACACAAGAGCCAGAATCAGGGATGCGGCAAGCTGTGAAATCAGCAGGATGACCCCTGAGCGCTCGTCGTGCAGAAATCCGACCCCAACGGCGGTAATGACGAATGCGGGGCCGGAATTGACGCAGAAGCAGAGCATGCGCGAAGCCTGCTTTTCGCTGACGGAGCCGTTTTCATAAAGCGCCGCGATACCGCGCGCCCCGGTCGGGTATCCGCCGATCGCGCTCATCAGAATGGTCGCGGCCGAACTGCCCGGCAGCTTCAGAACACTGCGGCACGGAACCTCAAACACCCGTCCGATTTTTTCCGACAGCCCGCTTTTGACCACAAAAACGGAAAGTACCATAAACGGATACAGCGAGGGAACAAGAATCTGCAGGCAGTATCCGATTCCGTTTTTAGCCCCCGCCGTCGCCGCCGCAGGAAAAATCAGCAGCGCGCAGGCGGCCAGAAATGTCGCAGTCAGCAGCAGGACCTGTTTTATTCTCATGACGATCCACCCTTTCATAACCTTATATATATGTCGCCGCGCGGATATTTACGCCGTCCGCCGCATAGGCTTTATAGGATAAATTCGATGTAGGGCGGGGATTCAATTGGAGAAAAAAATCAATATCCGCAAGCTGACGTCAACGCTGCAGATGCCCACTCATATGGAGATAAACGGAAATCAGGAAGTGATTGTCGACGGCTGCAGCGGCGTGCTGGAATACGACACCGAAGCGGTCAGAATCAAGACGGGAAAACTGATTGTGCGCTTCACGGGACGCGGACTGGTCATCAAATGCCTGACGGCGGATTCCCTGGTGGTAACGGGATTCCTGACAGGAATTGAGTTTCTTGTGTGAGGTGGCGGAATGATTTCTTTACATTTGACGCGCTGGCTCCTCGGCTACGCCCGGTTTTCCGTTGTCGGCGGCAGCAAGGAACGCTTTCTGAACAACTGTGCCCGTGCCGGAATCTATCTTTGGGATATCGCGGCGGGAAAAGAGGGAGGAGCCTGTGTTGCCGTAAAAAACTACCGCGCGCTGCGGCCCTGCGCGCGAAAAGCGAACGCAAAGCTGAAAGTCCGCGAGCGGCACGGCTTTCCGTTCGCTACGAAGGGAATCCGCAGGCGCAGGGGAATTCTGGCGGGCGCCGTTCTGTTTATGGTGATCGTCCATCTGCTGTCGCTCCATGTCTGGAGCATCGAGGTAAAAGGGAATACCTCCATCCCGACCGAACAGATCGAGGCGGAGCTGGTGCGCCTGGGCGTCACGCCCGGCGCGCTGAAATCAAGCGTACAGCCCCAGATGCTGCAGCAGAAGCTCATGCTGAAATTTCCCCGGATCGGGTGGCTCTCGGTCAACACCAGAGGATGCTCCGCAGAGGTCCATCTGGAGGAAAAGGTCGACCGGCCGCTGATTGTCGGCGATAAGCACGAAACGATCTGCAATATCAAGGCGGCCCGTACGGGCCAGATCCTTTCCATGGACGTTTATACCGGCACCGCGCAGGTCAGCGAGGGCGACGCCGTTGTGGAAGGGCAGCTGCTGATCAGCTGTGTTGTCGAGGATAACCTCGGCTACTCCACGCTCAGGCACGCGGCCGGGAAAATCATTGCCGAAACCTCCCGCACCCTTTCGACCGAAGTCGATTTAAAGCGCAGCGAGGTGAAGCCAACGGGGAAAACGCTCACGCGCAGATGCCTGTGCCTGTTCGGCGCGCGCGTGCCGCTCACCTTTGCGGGAAAGCCGCAGGGAAACTACCGGACGGAAGGCGTCCACACCGACCTGAAGCTGATGAATTCCGTTTTGCCCCTGGGCTTTTACGAGGAGAAATGGACGGAGGAGAAAACGGAAACTATCACGCTGACAAAAGAGCAGGCGCTTGCCGAGGCAAAGGAGCAGATGGAACAGAAAAAGAAGGAGGAACTGAAGGACGCGAAGATCATTTCCGCCAGCGAGGACGCCAGATTTACCGATTCCGGGCTGATTTACACAATCCAAGCAAAATGTGAGGAAAATATTGCCCAGGAATCGGAAATATTAATAAAATAATGATATTTTTGTCATTAATCATGGTGACTTAATAGGCTTACTGTGTTATAATGGACCTAATTTATCTGAGGGAAGGTTTTCCACCGCTGGGCAAATCTTCAAAAGGAGATAGAATGTTTGAACAAAGGATCAATATTGACCGCATGGAACAGGCGGTCGCTCTTTTTGGCAACTTTGATGAAAATATCAGGCTGATCGAAAAAGAGTACCATGTGGGCATTGTCGGACGCGGAAGTGAAATCAAGGTTTCCGGCGATCCGGAAGATGTTGCGCCGGCCGTCCGCGCAATTGACAGCCTGCTGTCCCTCGTCAACCGGGGAGAGGCTTTAAGCGAACAGAACGTCCGCTACTGTATTTCCCTTGTGAATGAAGGCAGCGAAGATAAAATTGAAACACTTGCGGGGGACTGCATTTGTATAACGTCCAAAGGAAAGCCGGTCAAGGCAAAAACACTCGGGCAGAAAAAGTACTGTACGTCGATTAAAAACCACACGATCACCATCGGGGTCGGCCCCGCGGGAACCGGAAAGACTTATCTGGCCGTGGCCCTTGCCGTCACGGCGTTCCGCGCGCAGGAGGTCAACCGCATTATCCTGACCCGTCCCGCCGTGGAGGCGGGGGAGAAGCTGGGCTTCCTTCCGGGCGACCTTCAGCAGAAGGTGGACCCGTACCTGCGCCCGCTGTACGACGCGCTGTTCGACATGCTGGGCGCGGAAACGTATCAGAAGTATGTGGAGCGCGGCAATATTGAAGTGGCCCCGCTGGCGTATATGCGCGGAAGAACGCTTGACGACAGCTTTATTATTCTGGACGAGGCGCAGAACACGACGCCGGAGCAGATGAAGATGTTTCTCACCCGTTTGGGATTCAATTCCAAAATGGTGATTACAGGGGATATTACCCAGATAGATCTTCCGGACGGGCGCAGGTCCGGCCTGAAGGACGTCGTGAAGATTCTGCGCGACATTGACGATATCGCACAGGTACGATTCAATGAAAAAGATGTCGTTCGCCATAAACTGGTGCAGGACATTATCAAAGCATATGAGAAAAACGAGGAGGTCGGGCATTAAAGGCCATGGAAAAAGTGAGAGTTATCATTGAAAATAAGCAGAAAGAGGTTAAAATTCCTACGGGTTTGCGCATGCTGGTTCGGCGCTGCTGCAACGCTGTGCTGCGTATGGAAAAATTCGGATCGCCCGCAGAAATCAGCGTCACCTTTGTAAATAACGAGCAGATTCATGAATTGAACAGGCAGTACCGCGGAAAGGACGTCCCGACCGATGTGCTTTCCTTCCCCATGGGGGAAAACGGCGTGTACGACATCAACCATTCCACCGGTGCGAAAATTCTGGGCGACATCGTCATTTCCATGGAAAAGGCGGTGGAACAGGCGGAACGCTACGGCCACAGCCTTGAGCGCGAGGTGGGCTACCTTTCCGTGCACTCCATGCTGCATCTGCTTGGATACGACCATGAAAACGGCGGAATCCAGCGGGTCCATATGCGTGAGAAGGAAGAGCTGGTCATGACCCAGCTGGGCCTTCCCAGCACAAGCAGCTATGTATTGGACGAGGATGAGGAATAAGCTTGCGGTTTTTTAAAAGCTTTCGGTATGCTTTTCGCGGAATCATCTACTGCATCAATAATGAACGGAATATGCGGATACATACGGTGGCTGCACTGTATGTATTTGTCTTTTCGTTCTTTTTTGAAATGTCACGGACAAGCTATGCCGCCGTTATGATTGTAACCGCCATGGTGATGACCGCCGAACTGTTCAACACCGTCGCGGAGGAGCTCTGCGACCTGACGGCGGCGAGCTTTCACCCCGTGGTGCGCATTATCAAGGATATGGCGGCGGGCGCGGTTCTGGTCTGTGCCGTTTTCGCGGCTGCGGTCGGCGTGTGCGTTTTCTGGCAGCCCGAGGCCTTCGGAAGGATCCTCCGGTATTTTGCCTCCAGCCCGCCCATGCTTTTGCTGCTTGCTGCGGTGACTGCGGCAAGCATGGTTTATATCGTTATGGGACCCACCGGCATCCGCGATTATATCAGAAAAAAACGAGAGAAATAAGGAGAAGAGTCCATGGTGGATCAGAAACAGGAAAAATCCGCTTTTATTGCGATAGTAGGCCGCCCGAATGTGGGGAAATCGTCCCTTTTGAACGCGATGATCGGACAGAAGGTCGCTATCGTTTCCAATAAACCGCAGACGACGCGTACCCGTATCATGGGCGTTCTGACCAGGGGGGAATACCAGCTGGTCTTTATTGATACGCCCGGTCTTTTGAAACCGCATAATCAGCTTGGGGAGTACATGGTGCGCTCCGTTACGGAGTCCGTTTCCGGGGTGGACGCCTGCCTTCTGGTAGTGGAAGCGGGCAAAAAAATCTCGCCGGCGGACCAGGAACTGATCGAACGGTTCAGGTCGATCGAAATCCCGGCGGTGCTGGCGATCAACAAAATCGACCTGCTGCAGGACAAGAGCGTTTTGATGGCGCAGATATCCGAACTGTCCGCGCTTTACGACTTTGAGGCCGTGGTCCCCGTTTCGGCGATGGACGGCAACGGAGTCAGGGACCTTACCGGAGAGCTGGAAAAGCTTGCGATGCCCGGCGGGCATTTCTTTGAGGAGGATACGCTGACCGACCAGCCCGAGCGCGTGCTGGCCGCGGAAATCATCCGGGAAAAGCTGCTGCGCCTGTGCAGCAAAGAGGTCCCGCACGGCATTGCCGTTCTGGTGGAAAGCATGCACGAGCGCGGGGACAAAAGCGGCATCACCGATATGGAGGCTACGGTTTTCTGCGAAAAGGAAAGCCATAAGGGGATTATCATCGGCAGGGACGGGGCGATGCTGAAAAAAGTCGGTACGCTGGCCCGTGCCGATATGGAACGTTTTTTTGACTGTAAAATCAATCTGAAGCTCTGGGTAAAGGTAAAAGAGGACTGGCGCAACCGCACCGCGGTTTTGCGCAGCCTTGGGTTTGACAGCAATTCCTTCAACGGTTAGACAAAGCACATCTTTGCAGTGAAATTTGTCTGATTATGGGTTTAATTCATTTATTTACCGCTCATATAAGCTGAATTAAGGCAAATACTTAAATCAGAAAATGAAAAGGGAGCGGAAAATATGGATGAACAAACAGCTTGGAATTGTTTTCAACATACCGGAAATATCAGCGATTATCTGATCTACAGCCAATGCAAACACAGTAATGAAGAAAGGCAGATGCGGGAGGGCGCGGATGCAGATAGAGACCAAAGGCCTGATCATCAGGGAGAATTCCGTGGGTGAAAGCGACCGCCTTGTCACCGTACTTACAAGCGGGGAAGGGGTTGTGCGCGCTTTTGCGCAGCAGGCTAAAAAATTAAAAAACAGCAAACTTTCCGCGACGCAGCTTTTCAGTTATTCCCGCCTCACGATTTTCAAGGGGCGGGATAAATACATAATTGACGACGCGCAGCCCATTGAAGTTTTTTTTGACCTTCGCAGGGATATTGAGCGTCTTTCCCTTGCCCAATATTTTTGTGAGCTGGCGGGTGCGCTGGCGCCGCAGGAAGCCGAGGCCGGGGATTTTTTGCGTTTAATGCTCAATTCCTTTCACTTTCTGTGCAAGGGCTTAAGGCCGAACGCACAGATCAAGGCGATCGTGGAAATGAAAATGCTCTCGCTCGCGGGGTATATGCCCAATCTGATCTGCTGCTCCGGCTGCTCGTGCTATGAGGCGGAGGAGATGTTCTTCCTTCCCCGCAAGGGACTGATTGATTGCAGGGACTGCTTTGCGGATTCTGCGGAACCCGCCGTCCGGCTGAGCCGCGGCGCGCTGACCGGCCTGCGGCATATTATTTACGCCGATTTTGAGAAGCTCTTTTCCTTCAGCCTGTCGAAACAGGGGCTGAAGGAGCTTTCCGCGGCGAGCGAGCAGTACGTTTTATCCACCTTGGAGCGCAGCTTTAATACGCTGGAATTTTACAGACAGATGAAAACAGAGGACGAATCAACGAACGGTTAGAATGATTGGGGGAAAACCTTTTGAAGCATAAAAACGCGCTGCGCGCGGCTTTCCCGCACACCATTCCGGTGATGCTCGGTTATCTTTTCTTAGGCGCCGCCTTCGGAATCCTGCTGAACAGCAAAGGGTACGGCTGGGGCTGGGCGGTGCTGATGAGCGTGTTTATCTACGCGGGATCCATGCAGTTTGTGGCAATCGGACTTTTGTCCGGCCCGTTTCTGCCGCTGCAGGCGGCGCTGATGACCCTGATGGTCAACGCCCGACATACCTTTTACGGAATTTCCATGCTGGAGAGGTTCAGGAGCATGGGAAAGAAAAAGCCTTACATGATTTTTTCGCTGACGGATGAAACCTTTTCCCTGCTGTGCAGCGCCCGCGCGCCGGAAGGCGTCGACGAGAACCGGTTTCTGTTCTGGGTTTCCCTCCTTGACCAGCTTTATTGGGTCGCCGGTGCGGCGGCGGGCGGCCTGATCGGCTCTCTGGTCTCCTTCAATACAAAGGGCATTGATTTTGTAATGACAGCGCTTTTTACGGTTATCTTTGTGGATCAGTGGGAAAATAACAGGAACCATTTTCCCGCCCTTGTCGGACTGGGCGGTTCCGTTTTGTGCCTTGCCGTGTTCGGGCCGGGGAATTTTATCCTGCCCTCCATGGCGCTGATCGCCGCCGTCCTCAGCCTTTTCGGGAAAGCCGCTGAAAGGGAGGGAACCGTATGACGCTGACGTCCGGTCAGGCCCTGATCCTGATTTTCGTGATCGCGCTGATCACGCTGTTTACCCGCGCCCTGCCGTTTCTCCTGTTCCCGCAGGGGAAGGAGACGCCGGCGTTTGTCCGCTATCTGGGCAGGGTGCTTCCCTGCGCGGTGATGGGGATGCTGATCGTCTACTGTCTGAAGGGGATCTCCGTTTTTTCGGCGCCGTTCGGCGCACCGGAGCTGATTTCCGTGGCGGCGGTGGTCTTTCTGCACAAATGGAAGCACAATACGCTGCTGAGCATTGGGGGAGGAACGCTCCTTTACATGTTTTTCACTCAGTTTGTTTTTGTGTAGCAAAACCGCCGGCGATGCCGGTGAGACCGGAGCGCTTTCTCTTCGAGTGTTTCCCCCCACCCCTGACCCTTCCCCTTTTTATAAAAGCGCAAATAGGCAGTTTTCCTGAAATGGGAGGGGGCAGGGGGTGAGGATGTTTCGGCGGCCTTTATATCATGGATAAAGAAGACTTCATTTTCATAGAAATAGGTAGAGGTAACTTATGGAAGATACGATGCAAAGACATTACAGGGCTTTGGAGCTCGATAAAATACGAAAGCTGCTGGCGGCCGAAACGGCGTGTGAGGACGCGGCGGAGCTCGCTTTGCAGCTTACCCCGTCCGTTTCCCTTTCCGAGGTACGGCGGCTCCTGGCCGACACGGACGAGGCCTTTACGCTGATGGCCCGCTTCGGCGCGCCGTCCTTCGGCGGGCTGTACAACATGACCAATTCCCTGCGTCGCGCGGAGGCGGGCGGCACGCTCAACATGGCCGAGCTGCTGCGCATCGCGGGCGTTCTGCGCACGCTGCGCGGGATTGTGGACTGGCGCGCGAAAAGCGCGGGGGTAAAAAGCTGCCTGGACTGGCGGTTCGATTCGCTGATGCCCAACAAATATCTGGAGGACCGGATTTACGGCGCGATTCTTTCCGAGGAGGAAATGTCGGACAACGCGTCCGTTCAGCTCGCGTCCATCCGCCGCAAAATCCGTTCCGCGTCCTCCCGCGTCCGGGAACAGCTCGACAAAATGATCCGCTCCCCGCTCTACCAGAAATATCTGCAGGACCCGATCGTCACCCTGCGCGGCGGCCGGTTCGTCGTGCCGGTCAAGGCGGAGTTCCGGGGAGAAATCGCCGGACTGGTGCACGATACCTCCGCAAGCGGCGCGACCGTGTTTGTGGAGCCGATGGGGGTCGTCGAGGCCAACAACGAGGTGCGGGTGCTGCAGTCGCGGGAGCAGGCGGAAATAGAGCGGATCCTCGCCGAGCTTTCGGCGGAGACCGGCAACTTTTCCAGCGGGATCATCAGCGGGTACCGCGCCGCGGTGGAGCTGAACCTGATTTTCGCCAAGGCGAGCCTGGGCTATAAGATGAAGGCCAGCCTTCCGGCGGTGAACGACAAGGGGAAAATCCTGCTGAAAAAGGCGCGCCATCCGCTGATTGACAAGAACCGGGTCGTCCCCACGGACATTGAACTCGGCGTTCATTTTGACACCTTGGTGATTACCGGCCCCAATACGGGAGGAAAAACGGTGTCGCTGAAAACGGTGGGTCTGCTTACGCTGATGGCCATGTGCGGGCTGATGCTGCCGGTGGCGGAAAACAGCGAGATTTCCGTTTTTCATCAGGTGCTGGCCGACATCGGCGACGAGCAGAGCATCGAACAGTCTCTGTCCACTTTTTCGGCGCATATGACGAATATCATCCGGATCATCGGTCAGGCGGATGAGAACAGCCTGATTCTGCTGGATGAGCTGGGGGCGGGGACCGACCCGGTCGAGGGCGCGGCGCTCGCGATGGCGATTTTGGAGGCTCTGCGCAAAAAGGGCGCACGGGTGGCCGCTACGACCCACTACGCGGAGCTGAAAGCCTATGCGCTGCAGACAGACGGCGTGGAAAACGCGTGCTGCGAGTTCGACGTACAGACGCTGCGGCCGACCTACCGGTTGCTGATCGGCGTGCCGGGGCGCTCCAACGCGTTTGCCATCTCTTTGCGCCTTGGCATGGACGAAGAGATCGTCGACCGCGCGAAAGAGCTGGTATCCAGTGAAAACACGCGGTTTGAGGACGTGGTCCAAAGCCTGGAAACCAGCCGCCAGAAGCTGGAGGGCGAACGCGCCAAAGCGGAGCAGGCACATCTGGAAGCCGTTCGGGCGCAGAAGGAAGCGCAGGAAATCCGCAGCAGCATCCAGGCCGAGGCGGACAAAGAGATCGGGAAGGCGCGCCAGCAGGCTTCCGAACTGGTTTCCCGTACCCGCGGGCAGATCGACGCCCTTCTGAACGAAATGGAAGAACTGAAAAAACAGCAGAACAAAACGCTCTCCGCAGAGCAGAAGGCAAGGCTGAAAGCCGGGCTGCGCGTTCTGGAGGAAACGGCCGATCCCATTCACGGCAGAAAGGACGAGGGCCCGTATGTGCTGCCGCGTCCGCTGCAGGTGGGGGATACCGTCCTGCTTTACGATATTGACAAGCAGGGAACGGTGCTGCAGCTGCCGGAGGGAAACAACCGGAACGTTCTGGTGCAGGCGGGCATCATCCAGACGAGGGTGCCGCTTTCCAATCTGCGGCTGGTGCAGGAGAAAAAAGGGAAGGAAAAGCGCAGGACGGTTACCAGAAATGTCACGGGCAGGGCGCAGGCAAAGGTGACGACCGAACTGGACCTGCGCGGGCAGACGACGGAAGAAGCCATTATGAATGTCGACCGGTTTATCGATTCGGCGCTGCTCAGCGGTATTGAGCAGCTTACCGTTATCCACGGCAAAGGAACGGGGGCCCTGCGCGCAGCGGTGCAGCAGCACCTGAAAAGGCACCCGAGCGTGCGCAGCTACCGGCTGGGCGTGTTCGGGGAGGGAGAAGCCGGCGTTACCATTGTGGAATTAAAATAATGATCGGAGATGAGGCGGCGTGATGTGGGTTGTTTACGCAGTTGGGTCCGCGCTGTTTGCGGCTTTGACGTCGATTCTGGCAAAGATCGGTATCGAGAATGTCAATTCCAATCTCGCCACAGCGGTCAGAACCGTTGTGGTGCTGGTTCTTGCGTGGGGAATCGTCTTTTTTACCGGAGCGAATACCGGAATCAAAAACATTACACAGAGAAGCCTGCTGTTTTTGGTCCTGTCCGGCATCACAACGGGCCTTTCTTGGCTTTTTTATTACAAAGCGATCCAGATCGGCCCGGTTTCCAAGGTCGCTCCGATCGATAAATTCAGCGTGGTCATCACAATTGTCCTCGCGTTTCTGTTCCTGCATGAAAAAATAGACATGAAGACCATTCTCGGGGGAATTCTGATTACTGCCGGTACGTTCGTCCTGATTCTGTAAAGAGGGGGAAATTGTTCTGAAAACGACGCAAACCCGAAAAAAAGGGCCTCTGATCATTCTTGTGTCCGTGCCTGTTCTGCTGCTCGCGGTCGTCGGGATCCTGTTTGCGCTGGCTCTGAACGACCCCAACGCACCCCTTGCGCCAGGCGGGGAAACGGATTCTTCCGCGGTGACCGCAAAGCTCCTTGTCGCCGCCGGCACCGGAAAGCCGGCCGAGCTGACCGGGGAAGAGGTCGGTGCGCTGATGACCCAAAAGCTTGCGCAGAACGGACAGCGCGCCGTTTCCGGAGTGCGGCTTACCGTCAACAGCGACAACACCGTTGACGCCTATCTGCCCGTTTCCTACAAAGGGATGAAGCTGGGCGTCAGCGCCAACCTGACGGTCGGCTGGGACAGCGCGAAAAAGGAGATCCGCGCCGCGGTCAACTCCGTGAAAATCGGCCGTTTGCCGGTCGATCCCGCGTGGGCGCTTTCCCATGCCATGGATTCCCTTCCGAAAGGCGCCGGGCGGGAGGGCAATATCCTGTACCTGCCGCCGCCGATGTTCGGCACCTATGAAATGCCGAACGACGCCCCGGGCAGCATCAGCGGGATGGAGGTCCGCGACAGGAAATTCCTGCTGAATTTTTCCGTGGATATGGCTAAACTGGAGGATTACCTGAAAGAGCAGCTGAAATCGATTCTGTAATCAATCCCGGTGAAAAATAAAAAGCGCGGCGCTTCGGCCTTTTTTCCTATTGACAAGCGCCGCGTTTTATTGTATAATTTGTAACTGTAAAGTTAATTACTTTACAGGCTGAATGGAGGGGTATCGGATGTCGAAAAATCTGGAAATATCGTTATTGCTTGATTTTTACGGGGATATGCTGACCGACAAACAGCGCGAGGTAATCGAATATTATTACAACGAGGATTTATCGCTTTCCGAAATCGCGGACAACCAGGGCATTACCCGCCAGGGGGTACGCGATTCCATCAAGCGCGCCGAATTTCAGCTGCTGGACATGGAGGAGCGCCTGGGCCTGGCCCGCCGTTTCCGTGAGATGAGAAGCGGTCTGGAGCACATCAGCTCCGCTGCCGAACAGATTAAAGAATACAACGATCATTACATATATTCCAATGAGCTTGAAAACAACGCGAAGCTGATTCTTGATATTTCCCAAAAGCTCTGCGAATAGGAAGGAGGGCCCCTGTTGGCATTTGAAGGTCTTGCCGATAAGCTGTCGGCCGCATTTAAACGGCTGAAATCAAAAGGAAAACTGAATGAGGCCGACGTAAAGGAAGCAATGCGCGAAGTCCGCCTTGCCCTTTTGGAAGCCGACGTAAACTATAAGGTCGCCAAAGACTTTACCAATACCGTGAGCGCGCGTGCCGTCGGCACCGAGGTGATGGAAAGCCTGACCCCGGCGCAGATGGTGATTAAAATTGTAAACGAGGAACTGACCGCTCTGATGGGCGGAAGCGACGCGAAGCTCGCCAGCCCTCCGTCCCCCCCGACCATTATCATGCTCTGCGGCCTGCAGGGCGCCGGTAAAACCACCCACGCCGGAAAGCTGGGGCTGATGCTGAAAAACAAGGGCCACAGGCCCCTTCTGGTCGCGTGCGACATTTACCGTCCCGCCGCCATCAAACAGCTGCAGGTCGTCGGCGAAAACGCCGGTGTTCCCGTTTTTGAAATGGGGCGGGAAGACCCCGTGAAAATCTGCAGGGCCGCCGTCAGGCACGCCAGAGACTACGGCAACGACATGGTCCTGATCGATACCGCCGGCCGTCTTCAGATCGACGAAGTCCTGATGAACGAACTGAAAAACATCAAAAACGAGATCGGCCCGCACGAGATTCTGCTTGTGGTGGACTCCATGACCGGCCAGGAAGCCGTCAATGTCGCGAAAACCTTTGACGAGCTGCTGAACATCACCGGCGTGATCCTGACAAAGCTGGACGGCGACACCCGCGGCGGCGCGGCGCTTTCCGTGCGCGCGGTGACGGGCAAGCCGATCAAATTCGCCGGTACCGGCGAAAAGCTGCAGGACCTTGAAGTTTTCCACCCGGACCGCATGGCCTCGCGTATCCTCGGCATGGGCGACGTGCTCACCCTCATTGAGGACGCGCAGAGCAGGCTTGACCGCAATGCCGCGGAAAAGACCGCCCAGAAGCTGATGCAGAACAAGCTGGATTTCAACGACCTGCTCGACCAGCTGGTGCAGGTAAGGAAAATGGGGCCGCTCAAGAATGTGCTTTCCAAAATGCCCGGAATGGATAAACAGCTCAAGGACGTGGACATCGACGACCGTCAGATGGACCGTGTGGCGGCGATTATTCTTTCCATGACCCCCGAGGAGCGGAGCAAGCCGTCCGTCATCAACCCCTCGCGCAAGCGGCGCATGGCCGCGGGCAGCGGGATGAAGGTGGAGGACGTCAACCGTCTGATCAAGCAGCTGGAGCAGATGCAGAAGCTGGTGAAGCAGATGAAAGGCCGCGGAAAGCGGCGCTTTTCCGGCATGGGGATGCCGTTTTAATTGAATTCATCCAAGAAGGAATTCCCTTTTGGTGAAGATATTGATCAATTTGTGGAGGTGAAACATCATGTCAGTAAAGATTAGATTACGCAGAATGGGTGCAAAAAAAGCTCCTTTCTATCGTATAGTTGTTGCAGATTCCCGCTTTCCGCGCGACGGCCGTTTCATTGAAGAAATCGGCTATTACAATCCGCTCGAGGAGCCGTCCGTCGTGAAGGTGGATGCTGAAAAGGCCAAGAAATGGATTGCTAACGGCGCACAGCCGACAGACACCGTGAAATCTCTGTTCAAGAAACACGGCGTACTGTAATCGCGGAGGATAAAACAATGAAAGAACTGCTGATTGCGATTGCACAGGGACTTGTCGAAGACCCGTCCGCCGTTCGCGTGGACGTTGACGAGCCCAACGAGGAAGGAACCGTTGTTTATCACCTGCACGTTGCCGAAGACGACATGGGCAGGGTGATCGGCAAGCAGGGCCGCATTGCCAAAGCGATTCGCATTGTCATGCGCGCCGCCGCTACCCGCAGCAACGGGAAAGTATCCGTTGAGATTGACTAAGCGTTCAGGCAGGGCTGCAACAGTGCTGTTGCGGCCCTGCTTTGTAGAAACGCGCCGCCCCGGGTAACGGGGCAAACAGAAAATAATTATGGCAGAGTAGAATTTTGTGCGTTAAGTGCCGCCTGAACGGGGAGTTGTCAGGCGGACGAAAAGGAAACTTGCGGTACAAAATTCGCATCCCGCTGCTGCATACTCTGAGGATTCCCTCTTTTATGTAGCAGATGAATACACAACATAAAGGAGGAAATTTCTTTGAGTTTTTCTTTTCAGTCTGTTAAATCATCCGTTCAGGAGCTGAGGAACGTAACAACCATTGCAATGTGCGGGCTGTTGATCGCCTTAAATGCCGTTCTGGGCATTTTTACCGTACCCGTTTCCGACATTTTGCAGATACGGTTTTCCTTTCTGACCATCGCAACGTCGGGCTTTTTGTACGGCCCGGTTGTCGGCGGTATTGTGGGGGCCATCGGGGACGTGGTAAATTACGTGCTTCGCCCGGCGGGTCCGTTTTTTCCCGGCTTTACCCTGAACGCCTTTCTTTCCGGGTTCGTTTACGGACTCATTCTTTACAAAAAACCGGTGACGGTATGGAGGGTTCTGGCCGCCAATACCATTGTGATGGTTCTGGTGAACTTCCTTCTGAATTCCCTGTGGCTTTCCATCATGTATGGCAAGGCCTTTCTTGTGGTTCTCTCCGTACGCGTCGTGACAAATCTGCTTTTACTCCCGGTGAATGTGGCCATGCTTTATACGCTGCTGAAATTCGTTCAGAAAATCCCCGTCCTGCGCCTGAGAAAAACACACTAAGCGTTCCAGGCAGCCGGTCAGGCAAAGCAACTTCTTTTTGGCTCCCTCTGTGAGGGAGCTGGCAGGCAAAGCCTGACTGAGGGGTCTAATAAACCGGGGAGTTCTCGCTTTCGGGACGCCTGCGGCGATGCTCTCAGACAGTTACGCCGAATGGGCAGGTGTAGAAAAGCCGCCGCGGGGAATCCTATTGATTCATGGAGGATATTATGGTCAATCAGTTTTTGGAGGCGGGCAAAATTGTGGGGACACATGGCCTTCAGGGGGAACTGCGCGTGGATCCCTGGTGCGATTCGGCCGAGTTCCTGGCCCAGTTCAAAACGCTTTATTGGGACAAAGGCGCTCAAAAGCTGGAAGTCACTTCTTCGCGCGTCCACAAAACGCAGCTGCTTTTAAAGCTGGAGGGGATTTCCACCATTGAGCAGGGGGACGTGCTGCGCGGCAAAATTCTCTACATCAGCCGCGACGACGTAAAGCTGGACAAGGGCCGGTATTTTATGCAGGACTTGATCGGACTGGAGGTTTTTGACGCCGATACCTGCATCTACTACGGGACCCTGACGGAAATTATGCGCACCGGCGCAAACGATGTTTATCAGATTACGTCGGAAAATAAGAAGAACTATTTGATTCCGGCAATACCGGAAGTAATTATAGATATCAATATTACGAATGGTAAAATGCAGATACGGCCGCTTAGGGGGATTTTTGATGATGCGGATTGATTTTCTCACCCTTTTCCCCGACATGTGCGAGGCAGTCATGTCCGAAAGCATCATCGGGCGGGCACGCAGAAAAGGCGCGATCGAGGTGTACTGCCACCAAATCCGTGATTTTGCATATGATAAACATAACAGGGTCGACGACTGTCCGTTCGGCGGCGGCATGGGCATGCTGCTCATGGCGGAGCCGATTGCCCTGTGTATTGACGATTTAATTGAAAAGCTGGGGAAAAAGCCCCATCTGGTGTACCTGTCTCCACAGGGGAAAACCCTGACACAGCAGCGTGTGAAAGAGCTGGCGCAGCTCCCGAATCTTGCGCTTCTGTGCGGCCATTACGAGGGAATCGACGAGCGCATTATCGACCGGTACGTGGATGAGGAGATCTCCATCGGGGACTATGTCCTTACCGGCGGCGAGCTTCCGGCGCTGGTGCTGGCGGATTCGGTCTGCCGGATGGTCGACGGGGTCCTTTCCAGCGAGGAATGCTTTCGGGAGGAGAGCCATTTTCATTCCCTTCTGGAGTATCCGCAGTACACCCGTCCGGCGGTGTGGCGCGGGGTCAGGGTCCCGGACGAACTGATGACGGGCCATCATGAAAATGTGAGAAAATGGCGTAGGCAGCAGTCGGTTCTGCGTACTTTGCAGAAAAGGCCGGAGCTGCTGGAAAAGGCCGATCTGACAAAAGAGGACACGGAGTTTTTAGCCAAACTGCTTTCCGAGACGAAAAAAACCGAAACGGAAAACGGAAACGAAGCATGAACCGAAAGAAAAATGGGAACAGTACAGCAGAGAAAACAAAAGTTTTCAACAATTATGGCACATTGCACAAAGCAATGCCGAACATAATCCACCCGATTCGGTCATCAATCCAAAGTTTTTTTATTTAGTTGACGGTATGCTGAATTGTGATATAATAACTGTGAATCATAGAAAAATAACAATGAAACTGATATTTTTTATTTATTAATGATGATGCGGAAACGACTTTCTGTTTAGGAGTGAATGAAGTAATGTGTGTTAAAGAAGTACTGGTTCAGAATCAAGTGGGCCTTCACGCGCGCCCCGCTACATTTTTTATTCAAAAGGCGAATGAATACAAATCCTCTATCTGGGTGGAAAAAGAAGAAAGACGCGTGAACGCGAAAAGCCTTCTGGGCGTTTTGTCCCTTGGTATTGTCGGAGGGACCACCATCCGCATTATTGCGGACGGCACGGATGAAGAAGAGGCGGTAAACAGCCTTGTGGAATTGGTTCAGTCCGGTTTTACCGAGTAATTTATTCTGCCAAACAGCACCGCTTAACCGGCGGTGCTTTTTTGTATTTACAACCCGTGCTGATTGTTCCGGGTTGCGCAGCAGAGGAGGGTATCATGACAGACCATGAAAAACATATCAGGGAGCTCCGAAGCCGCGCCATGCGCCTTCCGCTCAGCCCCGGCGTCTACATCATGCACGACAAGTCGGGCAAGATCATTTATATCGGCAAGGCAAAGGCGCTGAAAAACCGTGTCAGCCAGTATTTCGGTTCCGAAAAGAACCACGACGAGAAAGTGCGCCGCATGGTCGCCAACGTGGAGTATTTTGAGTATATTCTGACGGACAGCGAATTCGAGGCCCTGGTGCTGGAGTGCAGCCTGATCAAGCAGCACACCCCGAAATACAACATCCTGTTAAAGGACGACAAGGGCTATCATTATATTAAGATTACCTCCGGGCCGTGGCCAAGGATTTCACAGGCGAAGCAGATCCTTGACGACGGCGCGAATTACATCGGCCCTTATGTCAGTTCGTGGGCGACCAAGGAAGCCATCGACGAGGCGCTGAAAATTTTCCGGCTGCCGTCCTGCTCGCGCAGGTTTCCGCAGGATATCGGCAAAGCGAGGCCGTGCCTGAATTATTATATCAAGCAGTGCTGCGCGCCGTGCCGCGGGAGGATCGGCGAGGAGGAGTACAACGAGTACGTGGAGGAAGCCATCGATTTCCTGCGCGGCGGCAGTGCCAAAAGCATGCACCAGCTGGAAAAAAAGATGAACGATGCCGCCGAGGCGCTGGAATTTGAACGCGCCGCGCGCATCCGCGACCGTCTGACGGCCATCAGGCGCATGAGCGACCGGCAGAAGGTGGTGGCCGCGCGCGTGCCGGAGCAGGATGTTATCGCGCTGGCGCAGGGCGCCGAAACAAGCTGCTTTGAAGTTTTCCGTTTTCTCAACGGCCGCCTCTGCGACCGCGAAACTTTTTTAATGGGGGAAACCGGAAATCCCAAGGTTGCCCGCGGGGAATTTATAGAGCGCTATTACACCATGCGCGACCGGATTCCGCCGCGCGTCTGTCTGGACGGCTCCGCGGAAAACACGGAGCTTCTGGGGGAATGGCTGACGCAGAAGGCGGGAAGAAAAGTGACGGTCACCGTTCCGCAGAAGGGAGAGCAGGCCCGGCTTGTGGAAATGTGCCGCAACAACGCGGCGGAGCAGGTGGCTCAGGCTACGGGCCGGACCGTGCGGGAGGCCTCCGCCCTGGACGAGCTCGGCCGGCTTCTGGGGCTGGAACAGCCTCCTCTCTATATTGAATCCTACGATATCTCGAACCTTGCCGGCAGCGAGAACGTGGCTGGCATGATCGTGTTTGAAAACGGAAGGCCGCTGAAATCCGCCTACCGGAAATTCAAAATCAAATCGGTGGAGGGGCAGGACGACTACGCTTCCATGCAGGAAGTAATTGAACGCCGCTTTCATGAATATTTCGACGCACAGGGAAAAAATATTACCGACGGCTTCGGACGTCTGCCGGACCTGATTCTGCTGGACGGCGGCAAGGGACATGTCGGTGCGGTCCGGCCCGTGCTGGAAGCCGCGGGGCTGAAGATTCCGCTTTTCGGTATGGTCAAGGACGACAAGCACCGCACCCGGGCCATTGCGTCCGACGGGGGAGAAATCGCCATCAATTCCAACCGCAAGGCCTTTACGCTGGTTTCTTCCATTCAGGACGAGGTGCACCGCTTTGCCATTGGATACCACAGGCAGGCGCGCAAAAAGACAACTATTTCCTCCGAACTGACCTCCATCGAGGGTGTGGGACGGGCCCGCGCCAAAGCGCTGCTAAAGCACTTCAAGACCATCCGGGCGATCCGGAATGCGGATCTGTCGGAACTGTCCGCCGCGCCGGGCATGACGAAGCCGGCCGCGCAGAATCTGTTCCGTTATTTCCATCCGGAAGAGGAAAAAAGTTGACACAGCGCCTTTATAATGGGATAATAACGTTTATAGGATTATTTTGTAATTTTTAAGGAGATCCATATATGAGAGTAATCACCGGGTCTGCCCGCGGTTCGCGGCTGACCACACTGGAGGGCGAAAGCGTCCGCCCTACGCCGGAAAGGGTCAAGGAAGCGCTGTTCAGCGCCATTCAGTTCCAGATTGAGGGCAGACGGGTGCTGGACCTTTTCGCCGGTTCCGGCCAGCTTGGAATTGAGGCGCTGAGCCGCGGCGCAAAGCAGACGGTTTTTGTCGATGCGAGCAGGAATTCCATTGCTGTCGTGGAGAAAAATCTGGAGCATACGGGCCTTGCCGAAAACGCGGTGATCAAAACAATGGATTTCGCCGCTTTTCTGCTGCAGAACCGCGAGCGCTTTGATCTTGCGTTTCTGGACCCGCCCTACCGTACCGGGCTGCTTCAGCGGGCGCTGCCGATGACCGCACAGGTGATGAACACGGGCGGGACCATTATCTGCGAGCATCCCCGCGACGAGGAACTGCCGGAAACAGCGGGCGATTTTATCCGCGCCCGCAGCTACCGCCACGGCAAAATCCAGCTTACCCTATACAGACATAAGGACGTGACCGAATCATGAAAATTGCAATTTGCCCGGGCAGCTTCGACCCGGTTACCTTAGGCCATCTGGACATTATCAACCGGTCACGCAAGGTTTTTGACAAGACCATTGTCGCCGTTCTGGTAAATCCGGAAAAGCACACACTGTTCACGGTGGAGGAAAGAATCGAGCTTCTGAAACGCTGTACCTGTGAGATGAAGGACGTGGAAGTGGTCGGTTTCGACGGGCTGCTTGCCGATTACGCCCGCGAGCGCGGCGTGACGGCAATTGTCAAGGGACTGCGGGCCCTGTCGGACTTTGAATATGAATTTCAGCAGGCGCTTACCAATAAAAAGCTGAACCCCAATCTGGAAACCATGTTCCTGACCACAAGCGCCGAAAATATGTTTTTAAGCTCCAGCATTGTCAAACAGATCGCCCGTTTCGGCGGGGACGTTTCCAATTTCGTGCCGGAGTGTATTTTGAGCGACATCAAAGAAAGATTAAATGCAGGGGAGGAATCGCATGATGAGTGAGTTAAACACCGAAGATTTAATTGACGAACTGTACGATATGGTAGAGAAGGCCTGGAGCCTTCCCCTCAGCCGCGGACGCGCGGTGCTGGACGGCGACGAGGTAAAACAGATCCTTGATGAAATCCGCGAAAGCCTTCCGCAGGAAATCCGGCAGGCAAAGGCAATCTGCGCGGACCGCGCGCAGATCATCAGCGACGCAAAGCGCGAGGCCGAGACCGTCGTCCGTGTGGCGGAGGAACGTGCCAAGGCCATGGTAAACCAGGATGAAATCGTCAAACAGGCACAGCAGAAGGCCAACGACCTGCTCAGTCAGGCGCAGGCGAAATTCCGGGAAATGCGCAAGGCCTCCAACGATTACATAGACGATCTGATGAAACGCACGGACGACGGTCTCGCCGCCAACCTTGCGGAGCTTCGCCAGACCAGGCAGAATATTAAAGCGTCCCAGCGCTCCGGTCAAAATTAAACAAAATTTTCCAATTTTTTAAAAACCACGGTACAAGATATTGTATCGTGGTTTTTTTACTGCACCAATATAGGATTTTATATGCAAAAACAAGGGAATTTGGTTGACATAATCAAAAAAATAACAGTTGCATTTTAAAAATAAATACGCTATAATCAAAACACAAGTGGTGAAAGGTGGGGGTAAGTAGCACAAAGTGGTTTTCAAGACGTGCTTTTACCCGAAAAGTGGCTTGCAATGTTGATCGGCGAGTACCAACATAATATAGACACGAAAGGCCGTGTGATCGTTCCGGCCAGATTCCGTGAGGATCTGGGCGAGCATTTTTACATCACAAAGGGGCTGGACGGCTGTCTGTTTGTGCTTTCACCCGAGGAGTGGACAAGGCTTCAGGACAAGGTAAAGGCAATGCCGATTTCCAAAGCGAGAGGCCTTCAGCGCTTTTTCTTTTCCGGCGCGGCGGAAGTCGAACCGGACAAGCAGGGGCGTATCCTCATTCCGCAGGTCCTGCGCGACCACGCGCAGCTTACAAAGGACGTAACCTTCATCGGTACGTCAAGCCGGGCGGAAATTTGGGACAGCAAACGCTGGAATGACTTCAATTCCAATTTGACAGAGGAAAGCATAGCCGAGGCAATGGATATGCTTGAGCTTTAAGCGGGCGGTATCAGTATGGAATTTCTTCATAAGCCGGTTTTGTTCGATGAAACCATTGAAAGCCTCGATATTCATCCGGACGGCGTTTATATTGACGGGACCGCGGGCGGCGGAGGGCATTCGCAGGCCATTGCGGACAGGCTGACTACGGGCAGGCTCCTTTCCATCGACCAGGACCCCGACGCGGTCAGAGCCGTGACCGAAAGGCTGAAATCCTACCGCTGTTCCACTGTTTATCAGGCGAATTTCTCCGAAATGGCCGAAGTGGCGGCAAGCCTGAAGCTTGTCCCCGCCGACGGCGTTTTACTCGATATAGGGGTGTCCTCCTATCAGCTGGACAACCCGGAGCGCGGGTTCTCCTACCATTCGGACGCGCCTCTTGACATGCGCATGAGCCGGACGGGCGTTTCCGCCGCGGAGCTGGTCAACAGCCTCTCATGGCAGGAGCTTGCGCAGATCATCAGCCGTTACGGCGAAGACAGGAATGCGCGCGGCATTGCAAAGGGAATCGTAAAGGCCCGGGAACAGAAACCGATTCAGACGACCCTTGAGCTTGCGGAGATCATCAAGGAATCCGTCCCCGCGGCGGTCCGCCGCGAACAGGGGCATCCCGCGAGGAAAACCTTTCAGGCGCTCAGAATCGCGGTCAACGGGGAACTGGACAGGCTGTCCGAAGGACTGGACGCCGCGTTTTCCATCTTAAAGCCCGGCGGAAGACTCGCGGTCATTACGTTCCATTCGCTGGAGGACAGAATCGTAAAGCAGCGCATGGCTTCCTGGTGTACGGGCTGTACCTGCCCGCCGGATTTTCCGGTCTGTGTGTGCGGCAAAAAGCCGAAAGCAGAGCTGCTCTACAAAAAAGGGCTTGCACCGGGTGAGGCGGAGCTGAAAGAAAATCCCCGCAGCCGCAGCGCAAGGCTCCGCGTCTGCATTAAATTGTAAAAAATCCATTTAAAATAAATTTTATGACAGGAAGTGAAAATATGGCTTCTCCAAACAGCAACGAAGCGTATGATTTTGCATTGTTTGAACCCAAACGACAGCAGCAGGGACCCGCCAGAAAAAGCAATATTATAGAACTTCCCAAGGAAAAACTGGAGCAAAACAGAAGGACAAAGATCGGCTTCTTCCGCGCCGTATCCACTTTCCTGACCTTTGCCATTATGGTCGGCATTGTGGGAACCATGGTTTACGGACAGGTACAGCTGACCGAGCTGACCGAGGACCTGAACGCCGCGACAAAAACGCTCAACGAAAGCGAAAGTGTTTATACGCAGCTTCAAATGAAATCCGACTCCCAGCTTTCCCTGCAGACCGTGGAAAACTATGCGACCAATCAGCTCGGCCTGAAAAAAATTGAACAGAATCAGGTGGAGCCGATCTCTCTTTCCAAGGGGGATAAAACGCAGGTTGTCCAGAAGAGCGGGGATGAAAACTGGCTCACTTCGCTTTGGAACTCTATCCTGCAATTATTGTCATAAAAAAAATAATTGATAAATAAGTATTACTACCCAAATTTGTTGAGATGTTTGGTTTGGTATGCAAAAAAAGGAGAGTTGAGAGCGAATCTTGACTCTCATTTTTGTAACATAGTCTTTTTGGAGGAACAGCAATGGCAAAAGGGACGACAATCAGAATGTGGCGCCGTACGATCTTTGTGCTGGTCGTGCTGATCGCCGTCGGCTTCGGCGCGATTATTTTCAGTCTTGCCAGACTGCAGCTGGTGGAGGGGGAGAGCCTTCAGACCCGCGCGGTCGACCAGCAGCTGAAGGATACCTCCATCAGCGCCCAGCGCGGTACGATCTATGACTGCAATATGAAGCCGCTCGCCCAGAGCGCCACCGTGTGGAAGGTAGTGCTGGAGCCCGCGTTTATCACGGATAAGAACCGGGAAAAAATCGCGGACGGCCTGGCGAAGATTCTGGGCATGGACAAAAACGAAATCATCGAGCGTAGCAAGAAAAAAACATATTACGACGAGCTCAAGCGCAAGGTGGAAACGGATGTAAAGGATGAGGTCCTCAAGTTCAAGGCGGACAATGACATCGGCAGCGGAATCCGGCTGATCGAGGACTATAAAAGATATTACCCGTACGGAGCGTTCGCGGCTTCCGTTCTGGGCTTTACCGGTACGGACAGCCAAGGCCTTTACGGCATTGAAAAGCAGTACGACAGCTATCTGACCGGCGTGCCGGGAAAGCTGGTCACCGCGAAAAACGCCATCGGTACGGATATGCCCTTTCAGTATGAGCAGAAGGTGGAAGCCCAGAACGGTTCCAGCCTTGTGTTGACTATCGACGAGGTGGTCCAGCACTTCCTTGAAAAAAATCTGGAGGAAGGCGTTATCACCAACAAGGTCGGCAACCGCGCCTGCGCGATCGTCATGAATGTGAAGACCGGCGCGATTTTAGGAATGGCGGTCAAAGGGGATTTCGACCCGAACAATCCGTTTGTCGTAGCGGACCCGACGGAGGCCGCCCAGATTGCCGCGATGCCCGAGGGAAAAGAGAAAACCGCCGCGCTGAAAGCCGCGCAGGAAAAGCAGTGGAGAAACAAGTCGGTCAGCGATACCTATTATCCGGGCTCCGTTTTCAAAATGGTGACGGGTTCCTCCGCGATGGAAGAGGGCGTGGTCAATGAAAACTCGACCTTCTTCTGCAGCGGCTCCATCAAGGTGTCGGACAGAACGATTCACTGCTGGAGGTCGTACGGCCACGGCAGCGAAACCTTTGTGCAGGGACTCTGCAATTCCTGCAATCCAGTTTTCGTACAGCTCGGCGAAAGGCTGGGCCCCGACAATTTCTTTAAGTACTTTACCGCGTTCGGCCTGACGGCCAAGACGGGCATTGATCTGCCCGGCGAGTCGCGCAGCATCTATTATACCGCCGCCCAGCTGAACCCCGTGGAGCTTGCCACGGAATCCTTCGGGCAGAACTTCAGTATTACGCCTATTCAGATGATTACCGCGGCCTCTGCGGTCGCCAACGGCGGCTATATGGTGCAGCCCCATGTGGTCAGCCAGATTATCGACGCCGACGGCAATATCGTGAAATCCGCCGATACAACGCCGAAGCGTCAGGTGATTTCCACCGACATTTCCCAGCGCATGTGCAAAATCCTGCAGACCAACGCCACCATCGGCACGGCGAAAAACGGCTATCTGCCCGGCTACCGCGTCGGCGGAAAGACCGGTACGTCCCAGAAAATGGATGTGTTCCAGAAGACCGGGACCATGCAGTACATCGCGTCCTATCTGGGTTTTGCCCCCGCGGACGATCCGCAGGTAGCCATGCTGGTGTTCTTTGACGAACCGCACGGCGACAGCTACTACGGCGCCGCCGTAGCCGGCCCTGTTTTCTCCAGAACGATGGAGGAAATCCTGCCGTACCTCGGCGTGGAACGCAAATATACCGATTCGGAGCTGGCGAAGCTTGACGTAAACGCTCCGGACGTTGTGGGAAAGACCATTCCGGCGGCCAAAGCGGATCTTGCCAGGATGAAGCTGACGCCGAAGGTTTACGGAAACGGGGACAAAATTGTTTCTCAGGTTCCGGAACCGGGCAAAACCATTCCGCAGAACGGTACGGTGGTGCTGTTTACGGACGATTCGGGTTCCAGCAAGACGGTCACGGTGCCGAAACTGACCGGGCTTTCCCTTTCCGCCGCCAACAAGAAGGCCGCGGATGCGGGAATCAATATCAGTATCTCCGGTGCGGCGCTGACCAACGGGACCAACCCGGTTTCCAACTCACAGAGTATTGCCGAGGGCACCAAGGTGGCGCCCGGAACGGTGGTAACCGTCGGATTTATAGAGCCGAATCAGGTGGAGTAATCATTTAGAGCAGGGGGATGACAATTTTGGCAAACTTTCATTCAGCGAAAAAGCTGATTGCTGTAAGCGATAAAAAGGGGCATACTATTTCGGTGCTGAACGATATTCTGGCTTTCTGCGGCCACGAAAATTATTTGCTCGCGCCGGCGGGGGAAAGTGTTCCGGAAGATGTGCAGCCTGCGGTTCTGCTTCTCTGCGACGCCCAGCGCCCGGCCGCCGACGGATTTGCGGTCTGCGTGGCGGACTACGCCTTTTCCGCCATGCCTGAAATCGCCGCCCTGAAGCCGCTTACTTATTCCACGGTCAGCGACAGCGCGGACTTTACGGCGAGAAATATCCGGAAGCTTCCGGAAGGGTTTGCCGCCTTTGAAATGATCGGGGTCGGCGTGATCGGCCGGGTCAGGCTCGCGGCCGACAGCCTGGACTGGGTCGGTCCCGCGCTGGCCGCCGCCGCGGCGGCGATTGCCTGCGGGATTTCGTTTGCCGAGGTGCTCGACGCGCTGAACAGCCTTCAAATCGGGGATTAAAAAAACAAAAGAATTATGGTATAATAAAATGCTTGTACTTTGCGTGCGGGCGACAACGATAAAAAGGTGGAGTCAGAACATATGAACTCGGTTTGGATCATTTCCGCGGTTATTCTTTCCTTTGGAATCACCGCTCTGCTCGGCAGATGGATGGTACCTTTTCTGCATAAGATCAATTTTGGCCAGACGATCCGTGAGGTCGGTCCCAGGTGGCACCAGAAGAAAAACGGTACCCCGACGATGGGCGGCTTTATGTTTATGATCGGGATTGTCGCCGCCGTTCTGGTCTGTGTGCCGCTTTATTACAGCGTGACCGAAAAGAATTCCTTGGAAATGATGATGAGGACGAAAGTTTTCGGCGGCCTGCTGATGGCAATCGGCTTTGGGGCGGTCGGATTTTTCGACGATTATATCAAGGTTGTCAAAAAGCGCAATCTGGGACTGAACGTGCGGCAGAAGCTCGTTCTGCAGTTTATCATCGCGGCCGCCTATCTCTATTCGCTGCGCCTGGCCGGAAGCACCTCCGCCACGCTGATTCCGTTTGTGGGCAGCGTCGATCTGGGCGTCTGGTACTGGGTCATCGCGCTGCTCGGCATTGTCGGAATGGTGAACGCCGTCAATTTCACGGACGGCATCGACGGGCTGAACGCTACGGTTACTTTTTTCGTAAGCCTTTTTTTCATGCTGATCGCCGGCATGATCGGCATTCACGGGATCAGTATTTTTGCCGCCGCCGCCGCGGGCGGGTGCCTCGGCTTCCTGATCTGGAACATGAACCCGGCGAAGGTCTTTATGGGGGACACCGGCTCGCTTTTTCTGGGCGGAATCGTGTGCGCTCTCGGCTTCGGGCTGAATCTTCCGATTTTGATTTTGCCGCTCGGTATTATTTATATCTGCGAAATTCTTTCCGTTGTGCTTCAGGTGTCTTATTTTAAGGCAACGCACGGAAAGCGGCTCTTTAAAATGAGCCCGATTCATCATCACTTTGAAATGTGCGGATGGGGAGAGCTGAAAATCTGCCGCGTGTTCGGTCTGGTGACGGTGCTGTTCGGCATCGGCTCCGCCCTTCTCGTATATTATGGATTTTGACCGAATATTTTCGCCGTGTGTGCGCAGTATTTAATTGTGACAAATATTTTATTTCCCATATGCTTAAATAGACAGGAATGCATGCCCTGAGATGGAAAAAGGGGGATACCATGACGAGAACAAAAGAAAAAGACCATACCGCCCCCCGCGGTTCCCGGAAAAAAGAAGAGGACACCAGGGAGTCGGTACCAAACGGAATCCGGAAAAAGTTCCGGATCTTTTCCGTGCGTTCAGGCATGGATATGCCCTTTTTGTTTTTGATTCTCACTCTGCTTGTCATCGGTCTGGTGATGCTCTTTTCGGCGAGCTATGCCAACGCGTACTATCGCCATGGAAGCAGCTACTTCTTTATCAGCCGTCAGGCTGTCTTTGCGGTTCTGGGCGTTACCGCCATGATTTTTATCTCGTATTTCGATTACCACCATCTGCACAAGTTCGCCATTCCCTTTCTCCTTCTATCCTTTATGATGTTGGCCCTTGTGCTTTTTATGCCGCGTATCAACGGCGTTCACCGCTGGATCGATCTGGGCCCGCTGGGGCAGTTCCAGCCGTCCGAACTCTCCAAATTCGCGGTGATACTGGTGTTTTCCCACCTGATTTCCCTCAATTTCAAACGGATGGATACCTTTCGGTACGGCGTTCTGCCGTATATTTTGATTCTTGGCGCCACAGTCGGCCTGCTGGTGCTGGAACCCCATATTTCCGCCACCGTCATTATGGTGCTTCTGGCCGGGGTGATGCTGTTTATCGGCGGGGTCCGCCTGCGCTGGTTCGGGCTTGCGTTCGGCGGCGCCGGCGCGGCGGTCGCTTACCTGGTTCTGTTTACGCAGAAGTTCAGCTATGCCAATGACCGTATTGTCGCCTGGCTGGACCCTTTTTCCACGGCGAGCAAGGCGATTATGGAGGACACCTGGCAGACGCGGCAGTCGCTTTACGCAATCGGCTCCGGCGGCCTGCTCGGGCTGGGGCTCGGCCAGTCGAGGCAGAAATATCTGTATCTTCCCGAACCGCAGAACGATTTCATTTTTGCGATCGTCTGTGAGGAGCTGGGCTTCATCGGCGCGCTGATCATCATCATCCTGTTTGCCATGCTGGTCTGGCGCGGCATCACCATTTCGCTCAAGGCCAAGGACAAATTCGGCATGCTGCTCGGGATCGGGCTGGTCGTTCAGGTCGGGCTTCAGGTGGTCCTGAATATCGCCGTTGTGACCAACACCATTCCGAACACCGGTATCAGCCTGCCGTTCTTCAGCTACGGGGGCACGTCGCTGGTCATCCTGCTGGCGGAGATGGGAATCGTGCTCTCCATTTCGCGAACGTCGGCGATTGAAAAAACTTAGCACCCGCCATTGGCGGTCAATATAAAAGGGGTATTGCCATGAAAGTTCTATTTGCCGGCGGCGGCACCGCGGGACATATCAACCCGGCGCTTGCCATTGCCGGGTATCTTCGTGAAAAGGAGCCGGACGCACAGATCCTTTACGTCGGCGCGAAGGGCGGGATGGAGGAACGGCTGGTTCCCGCCGCGGGTTTCGACTTTGAGAGTATCACCATTTCCGGCTTTCAGCGTAAGCTGAACTGGAAAAATATCAAAAAAAATGTAAAGACCGTGGTCCATGTTTTCACTTCGAGCCGGGAGGCCCGCAAAATCATTCGGGAGTTTCAGCCCGATCTCTGTGTGGGTACCGGCGGCTATGTGGCCGGGCCGGTCCTGCGCGAAGCGATGAAGATGAAAATTCCGTCGGTCATCCACGAGCAGAACGCGTTTCCGGGCGTGACCAATAAAATGCTCTCCAAACACGCGGACAGAACGATGCTCGCGGTATTGGACGCTCAGAAATATCTCGAACCGGCGGCCAGATGCGTCCTTACCGGCAACCCGGTGAGACAGGCCGTCATCCGCGCGAACCGGGAGGAATCCCGTAAAGCGCTGCATCTGGACGAGCGTCCGATGATCCTTTCGTTCGGCGGAAGCCTCGGCGCCCGTAAAATCAACGAGGCCGCCGCCGACCTGCTTGTCAAAAGCGCCCGGACGGACCGGTTCCAGCATATTCACGGCTACGGCCAGTGGGGCGGATGGTTCCCCGACCTGCTGAAAGAAAAGGGGCTGAATCTGTCGGAGCATCCCAATATCGATATCCGGGAATATATCAGCAATATGCCCGAATGCCTTGCCGCCGCGGACCTTGTGATCTGCCGCGCGGGAGCGATTTCTCTCAGCGAGCTGCAGGCGCAGGGGAAAGCGGCTATTCTGATTCCGTCGCCCAATGTGGCGGAAAATCATCAGTATCACAACGCCATGGCCATGGTCAGCCGCAAAGCGGCCGCTATTTTAGAGGAAAAAGATCTTTCCGGCCCAGCCCTGTGCAAAATGGTGGACGACCTTTTCGGGCAGCCCGAAACCATCCGGTCGCTGGGGGAAAACGCGCACAGTATGGCGATTCTTGATACCAATGAACGAATTTACAAAATCATGAAAGAGGTATTGGCAGGCGCCTGAGAAAGCAATTCACAGCAGAACAAAAGACCGCATAGTATGTGATTAGACTATGTGGGGGTGTTGTTATGTCAGAGCTTTTAATACAGGGACCGAATAAATTACAGGGTGAAATCCATATTCACGGTGCAAAAAACAGCACATTGCCTCTTATGGCGGCTTCTTTACTCTGTAGTGGCCAATGCATACTACATAATTGTCCTATTTTGTCGGATGTGGACACATCCTTAAAGATTTTGCGGTACCTCGGCTGCCGTGTGGAACGCTCCGGCAGCGACGTGACCATTGACCCGAGCAGTGCAAACGAAGATGAGATTCCGGACCTTCTGATGCGTGAAATGCGCTCCTCCATTATTTTTTTGGGAGCGATCGTCAGCCGGATGGGCAAAGCGGAGCTTTCCTTCCCCGGCGGCTGTGAGCTCGGCCCCAGACCCATTGACCTGCACCTTCTGGCGCTGCGGAAAATGGGAGTCATCATTAACGAAGACCACGGCTGTCTGAAATGCAGCGCGCCGAACGGGATTCAGGGGGCCTGTATCAATCTGTCGTTTCCAAGCGTGGGGGCTACGGAAAACATCATCATCGCGGCCAGCCGCGCGAAGGGGACTACGGTCATTACCAACGCGGCGCGCGAACCCGAAATCTGGGATCTGGCCGATTTTTTGAATTCCTGCGGCGCTAAAATCCAGGGAGCCGGAGAAAGCACCGTCGTTATTGAAGGAGTCACGGGCCTGACCGGGTGTGAACACAGCGTGATTCCCGACCGCATCGCGGCGGCGACTTATTTGACGGCGGCTGCGATTACCGGCAGCACGCTCACGATTGCCAGCGTTATCCCCGAACATATTTCACCCGTTATCCCCGCTTTTGAAGAGTGTGGGTGCCAGATCGATATTCTGGGCCGCAACATTAAAATAACGGCGCCGAAACGGCTGGGAAGAGTCAAAAGCATCCGGACGATGCCCTACCCCGGGTTCCCGACCGACGCGCAGGCGCCGGTGATGGCAATGACCACGCTGGCGGACGGCACCAGTATTTTTGTTGAAAATATCTTTGAAAGCCGCTATAAGCATGTCGGAGAGCTGATGCGCCTGGGAGCCAACATCAAGGTGGAGGGGCGCGTCGCGATCGTCGAGGGGGTCAGCCGGCTGTCCGGCGCGCCGGTGGAGGCCGCGGACCTGCGCGGCGGAGCCGCCCTGGTGGTAGCGGGGCTTGCGGCGCAGGGCACCACGCTGATTTCCGGTTTGAAGCATCTGGACCGCGGCTACGAGAGCATTGAAAAGAGCCTGGCTATGCTGGGAGCGGACATTAAAAGACTTTAATCCCACTACCGGAGGAATTACGAATGGACAGGAACCGAAGAAACAGCAAGGACGCCGTCCCGCGCGTCTACGACAAGAAAAGCGGGGAATACCGTCCTGTCTCCGAATGGGAAGAACAGGGCGCGGGCGCGCGCGGCGGCGCAAAATACGCTTCGCCGAAGCGCAGGGCGGATAACCGCAAAAGGCGCAGGCGGCGGTTCCTTCTGCTGTTTTACGTTTTCCTGTTTCTCACGGTGATTGCGGGGGCGGTGGCCGTTTCCCTGACCGTCCTGTTTAAAATAGAGACCATAGAGGTTGCCGGGACCTCCCGCTATCCGGCGCAGGCGATTGTACAGGCGGGAGGAATCCGGAAAGGGGAAAATCTTTTCCTTGCCCATACCAAAAGCGCGGCGGCCGCTATTCAGCAAAAACTGCCGTATATCGGCACGGCGAAGGTTTCCCGGCGCCTTCCTGCCAGGATCGTGATCGAAGTAACGGAGGAAGCCGTTTCCGGCGCGATCGAGTACAAGGGGAAATACGCGGTGGTCGGCGCAAACGGCAAGGTGCTTGAGCTGGCGGAAAAGATGCCGGAAAACTGCACCTCCATCAAAGGGCTTTCGCTTTCCAAAGCCGAGGCCGGGAAAGCTGTCGTTTACGCGGACGCTTCTCAGAAAGAGACCTTTCAGAGCCTCAGCGCCGCGGTCAGCGGCAACAAGTTTGAAAAAATTACGGAGATGGATTTCAGCAATCCATACAAAATCCAGGTTGTCTACGACGGGCGCATTATTATGAACCTTGGACTGCCGTCCGATTTTGATTACAAAATCCGTTTTGCAAAAAGTATTTTCGACGCGGGAAAAATCAAGGACAACGAACGGGGCACGCTGAATCTCTCCGTAGCGGTGGAAGACAACAACGCCTTCTTTGATCCCAACTATTCGGTTCCCTCTCCCGCGTCCTCTTCCGCAGCGAGTCAGGCTTCACAAAATAGCAGCGGATAGTTCTTTTTATGAATATTAATATCCGCGAATTATACTATACTGAACAAGATAGAATTTTATTGAAATTGTGACCGATAAGTGTTAAATTAATATTATATAAAAAAAATAGAATGTTTGCAGCCGCGGCAGCCCGCCGGGCGCGAATGATTACGTATATTAAGGGGGATGCAGCACATGTCTTTCGAGATTGACAATGACTTTGACAACATTGTGCAGATTAAAGTAATCGGTGTGGGCGGCGGCGGCGGAAACGCGATTGACCGCATGGTCACTATGGGTGTCCAGGGCGTTGAGTTTATCAGTGTAAATACGGACAAACAGGCGCTTTACCGTTCCAAGGCCACACAGAAAATACAGATCGGGGAAAAAGTCACGCACGGAAAGGGCGCGGGTTCCAAGCCGGAAATGGGGCAGAAGGCCGCGGATGAAAGCCGCGAAGCCATCGCGGCCGCCATCAGGGGCAGCGATATGGTTTTCATCACCGCCGGTATGGGCGGCGGGACAGGCACCGGCGCCGCGCCGATCGTCGCGGAGATTGCGCGCGACATGGGCGTGCTGACCGTCGGAATTGTGACCAAACCCTTTGATTTTGAAGGCCGGCGCCGTATGGAGCAGGCCGAAAGCGGAATTACCGCCCTGCGCGAGCATGTGGACTCCCTTGTTGTCATCCCGAACGAAAGACTGAAGCTGGTCAGCGAACAGCGCATCACCCTTATCAACGCTTTCTCCATTGCCGACGATGTTCTCCGTCAGGGCGTACAGAGCATTTCGGATCTGATCAAGCTGCCCGGTCTTGTCAACCTGGACTTTGCGGACGTTACCGCGGTCATGAAGGACGCCGGTTACGCGCACATGGGCGTGGGCAGGGCTTCCGGCAAGGATAAAGCGGAAACCGCCGCCAATATGGCGATTTCCAGCCCGCTTCTCGAAACCGCCATCAACGGCGCCAAGGGCGTCATTATCAATATTACCTCTTCGCCGGACATCGGTCTGGATGAAATTGAGACAGCCTCCTCCATGATTGCCGAGCAGGCGCATCAGGACGCCAACATTATCTGGGGTGCGGCGTTCGATGAAAACATGGACGACGAAATGAGCGTTACGGTCATCGCCACGGGCTTTGCCACCACCAACGGAACGGCTTTCCCTTCGGACAAACCGGAGCAGGACGCCAAACGGGACGAGCCCGCAAAGCCGGTCAGCAAGCCCACCCCGATCGACGACGAGGACTTCACCGACATCATGTCGATTTTCAACCGCAAATAACAGTACATAGCGGCCTTCCGGCGGATACGGGAACGTATCCGCCGTTTTTGCTTTCTATCAAAAATGCACGATAAAATCCGGTTAGAATTTCCCTAATTCATTCAAAATGAGCCATGTAGAGCATTTTAGAACAGATTTGAACAAATATTGCTCAAAATACCCCGATTGCTCTTGTAATCTCCTGATATTGTGCTATAATAGCTTTTGGAATAAAGACATCCAAATTTGAACATACTGGGGGTGGCATTGTGAAACCTGACCCTTTAAGTCGACACTTCATTCAATTTCATAAAGGAGATGAGCGCAATGCTATCCTATTACAAGACGATCAACGGTCACATCTCGCCGATTCCTTCCTGTGAACCCGGGTGCTGGATTAACTGCGTGGCGCCGGACGACGAGGAAATCAACAGTCTGATTGCCGACTTTCAGATTGAACCGGATTTCTTCCGCGCGGCCATGGACGAAGAGGAATCCTCCCATATCGACAAGGAGGACGAGAGCACGCTGATCATCATCGATATCCCGGTGATTGAAAAGGCCGGTAAAAATATTACGTATACCACCACGCCGGTCGGCATTATTCTGACGGAAAAAAACGTGATCACCGTTTCCACCAAAGAAAACCCGATTATCAATGAATTTTCGGAGGACGTTGTCAAGGGCGTTCAGACCAACATGAAAACCCGCTTTGTCCTTCTTTTTATGCTGCGCGTCGCGTCACGGTATCTGCAATACTTAAAACAGATCGATAAGATCAGCAACTTTGTGGAGCGCGAGCTCCGCAAATCCATGAAGAATTCCGAGCTGATCCAGCTTCTGGATATTGAAAAATCCCTGGTGTATTTTTCTTCTTCGCTCAAAGCAAATGAAATTACCATTGAAAAAATCATGCGCGGCCGCGTCGTCAAGCTTTACGACGACGATCAGGATCTGGTCGAGGATGTGCTGATAGAAGTAAAACAGGCAATCGAAATGTCGAATATCCACCTCAACATTCTGTCCGGTACCATGGACGCGTTTGCTTCCGTGATCTCGAACAACCTGAACATCGTCATGAAGGTTCTGGCTTCCCTTACCCTCCTGATTTCCATCCCGACTGTTATTTCGGGTGTTTACGGCATGAATGTGAGCGGGATTCCGCTGACGAATTTTTGGTTCCCGGTATCGCTTTCCCTGGTCTGTATGGGGATTGCCTATTTGATACTGAGAAAGAAAAATATGTTTTAATTGATTCCGGTATATGCTATAATAAATGAGAATAAAATAAATTGATAGGGAACTGTAATACAGTTCCCTATTCTGATAGTTGTGAGGTTAGCATGGACAGACTGCAAATTCATACGAACGATATGGCACAGGCCGCCAAAACGCTGCGCGCGGGCGACAGGATTCTGCTGAGCGGCACGGTCTACACGGCGCGCGACGCCGCGCATAAGCGGCTGTTCGCCATGCTTGACAAGGGGGAGCCGCTCCCGTTCGGGCTGAAAAACGCCGCGATTTATTACGCCGGACCGACACCCGCGCCGGATCACCTGCCGATCGGCGCGTGCGGGCCGACCACTTCCTCGCGCATGGATGTGTTTGCGCCCCGCCTGCTGGATCTGGGCCTGAAATGCATGATCGGCAAGGGCGGACGCTCTTCAGAGGTAGTAGACGCTATCCGGCGCAACCAGGCGGTGTATCTGTGCGCGATCGGGGGCGCGGGGGCGC
This sequence comes from Caproiciproducens lactatisolvens, assembly GCF_052443335.1. Classification (NCBI taxonomy): domain Bacteria; kingdom Bacillati; phylum Bacillota; class Clostridia; order Eubacteriales; family Acutalibacteraceae; genus Caproiciproducens; species Caproiciproducens lactatisolvens. Next base: position 1,030,315 of record NZ_CP195750.1, read on the forward strand.
TTGCGGCGAAATGCGTCCGTTCCGTCAAGGTCCTTGCGTTTGAGGACCTTGGCTGTGAATCCGTGAAAGAGCTGCAGATAGAGGATTTTCCGCTGTTTACGGCAATCGACTGCTGTGGAGGCAGCCTTTTTGAGGTGTAGCTATGTTTCAGTTTTTAATTCGCTTGTTTGTGAAGGATTATCAGAAAACGGATGACAGCAAGGTGCGGGAACGCTACGGGAAATTTTCCGGCGCGGTCGGGATTGTGACGAATATCCTGCTGTTTCTCATGAAGATCACAACGGGGATTCTTTTTCACAGCATCGCGATCACCGCGGACGCCATCAACAACCTGTCGGATTCCGGCTCGGCCATCGTTACTCTGGTCGGCTTTAAGATGGCGGGAAAGCCCGCAGACGAGGAGCATCCGTACGGCCACGCGCGCATTGAATATCTTTCCGGCCTGATTGTGTCGTTTGCCATTCTGATGGTCGGCTTTCAGCTGGTTCAGAGTTCCTTCGATAAAATTCTGAACCCGGAGGACGCCGAATTCAGTCTGGTTTCCATCGGCGTGCTGGTTCTGTCGGCTTTGATCAAGCTGTGGCAGTGCCTGTTCTATAAAAAGGTCGGCAGCACCATCGGCTCCACCACCGTTTCCGCCAACGCGGCGGACAGCCTGAACGACGTGTTTTCCACCCTGTCCGTGCTGGCCGGTATCCTCATCACCTATTTTACGGGCTTTAACCTTGACGGATACATGGGTGTGATCGTCGCCCTGCTCATCATGATTACGGGCGTCCGGCTGATTGTCGAAACCAGCAATCCGCTTCTGGGGATGGCCCCTACCAAGGAACTGGTGGACGAAATCTACGCCAAAATCATGAGCTACAACGGGATTCTGGGGATTCACGATCTGAACGTCCACAATTACGGCCCCATGCGCTGCTTTGCCTCCGTTCACTGCGAGGTCTCCGCCGAACAGGATATCATGGTGAGCCATGATATCATCGACAATATCGAACGGGATTTTCTCAGCGAGAAGGGAATCCACCTCGTGATCCACCTTGACCCGATTGTGACGGACGACGAGCGCACCAACCAACTGAAAAAGCAGGTTATGGAGATCATCAAAGGGATTTCTCCGGAAATCAGCATGCATGATTTCCGTGTGGTGTGGGGCACCACCCACTCCAACCTGATTTTTGACGTCTGCGTTTCCTTCGCGTTCCCCATGAGCGACAGCGAGCTGACCCGGCGGATTACGGAGGAGATCAGTAAGCTCGACCCGACCTATTTTGTGGTCCTTACCGTCGACCACAGCTATGTTCCGGAGCCATAATGCGCCGCCCGCAACAAAAAATTAACAATTCACCTACTTGCATTTTTTAGGGGCTTGTATTAAAATACTTTTAGCACTTAAAACAAGAGAGTGCTAAAATTGATGGACAGAGGTAGGTTGATTATGGCAGTAAAACAGTTTAAAGCGGAATCCAAACGCCTTTTGGATTTGATGATTCATTCCATTTATACCCATCGCGAAATTTTTATGCGCGAGCTGATTTCCAATGCCAGCGACGCCATTGACAAGCTTTATTACCGGACGCTGAGCGACGGCGACACCGGACTGAACCGGGATGATTTCTGCATTCAGATTATTCCGGATAAAGAAAACCGCACGCTGACCATTACCGACAACGGCTGCGGCATGACGAAAGAGGAACTGGAAAACAACCTCGGCACCATTGCCAAGAGCGGCTCTCTGAATTTTAAAAAAGAAAACGAGCAGAAGGAAGATATTGAAATCATCGGCCAATTCGGGGTGGGCTTCTATTCCGCGTTCATGGTCAGCGAAAAGGTAACCGTCGTCAGCAAGCCGTACGGCGGGGAAGAGGCTTACCGCTGGGAAAGCAGCGGCACTGCGGGTTACACGATGGAACCCTGCGAAAAGGAAGGCCACGGCACCGAAATCATTCTGAAGATCATGCCGAATACGGACGACAACAATTACGACGAGTATCTCGATTCCTATACCATCCGGAACCTTGTCAAGAAATATTCCGATTACATCCGCTACCCCATTAAGATGGACGTAGAAAAAAGCCGTCTGAAAGAGGGCAGCAAGGATGAATACGAAACCTATACCGAAAACGAAACGCTGAACAGCATGGTCCCCATCTGGCGGAAAAATAAAAATGAGATCACCGAAGACGAGTACAATGAATTTTACAAGAGCAAATTCATGGACTACGTCAATCCGATCAGGGTGATTCATTCCAGCACCGAGGGCACCGCAACCTATAACGCCCTGATGTTCATTCCCGCCAAGGCGCCGATGAATTTCTACACCCGCGATTATGAAAAGGGCCTTCAGCTTTACTCCAACGGGGTGCTGATTATGGACAGGTGCGCGGACCTGCTGCCGGATTATTTCAGCTTTGTACGCGGCCTTGTCGACTCTCAGGACCTTTCGCTGAATATTTCCCGCGAAATGCTGCAGCATGACCGCCAGCTGAAAATCATCGCCGGACGTCTGGAAAAGAAAATCAAGTCCGAACTGGAAACGATGCTGGAAAACGAGCGCGAAAAATATGAGGAATTCTTCAAGAATTTCGGCCTGCAGCTGAAGTACGGTATTTATCAGGATTACGGCATGCATAAGGATGTCCTGCAGGACCTGCTGCTGTTCTACTCCTCCGGCGAAAAGAAGCTGGTCACGCTCAAGGAATACGTTTCCCGTATGAAGGAGGACCAGAAATATATTTATTACGCCTGCGGCGAAACCACGGATAAGGTGGATATGCTCCCGCAGACCGAGGCTTTGAAGGACAAGGGCTATGAAATCCTTTATCTGACCGACAATGTGGACGAGTTCGCCCTGCGGATGCTGATAAAGTACGATGACAAGGAGTTCCGTTCCGTTTCCGCCGACGACCTGGGGCTGGAAACCGAGGAGGAAAAGAAGGAAGCCGCAAAGCAGGTGGAGGAGAACAAGGACCTGCTGACCTTTATGAAGGATGCTCTTGACGGCAAGGTCAAACAGGTGATCCTGTCGCAGAAGCTGAAAACGCATCCGGTATGCCTGTCCACCGACGGCGCGATCTCCATCGAGATGGAAAAGGTGCTCAACGCCATGCCGACGGATGAAAAGGTCACGGCGCAGCGGGTGCTGGAAATCAACGCGAACCATCCGGTTTTCGCGAAGCTCCGAGAGCTTTACGAAAAGGATCAGGACACCTTAAAGGAATACGCCTCCCTGCTGTATACGCAGGCGCTGCTGATCGAGGGCGTCAGCATCGACGACCCGGTCGCGTTTTCCAATCAGATCTGCGGCCTGATGACAAAATAAACACCGACGAATATCATCACAAAAATAGCTACAGCAATTCCATATCAGATTGCGGGACAAAACACGTTTCTCTCCCGCCGAAGGCGGGGGAGAAACGTAATCTTGTTGCAGAATCAACTGGAAATGCTGTAATTATTATTTTACAAGCGAAAGCACCGGGAGCGGAATATCCATCCAATCCCGGTGCTTTTTGACCGTTTTGCGCGGCTAAATTAAATTGTCCAGGTACTTGAATGCGAAGCGCTTTGCCCTCGGCAGTCGTCCATAGCATTCGCGTGCCGTTTGTTCCGCATAGTCCGTCATCCTTTTTCGTTCCTTCTCCGTGATTCCCTGACGGCTGAACCGGGCTTTCAGCGCGAGACCGCCGATTTCCTCACTGATTTCTCCGCCGTATTCCGTGAGTTTTGTGAGATAGGCATAGACCGCGATTGCGGCCCTGTTGACGTCTGTGTGCTCAAATAATTTCAAACGGTGTGCTAATGCGATTCTGCGCTTTAACGCCGTACAGGCAAGCAGAAGGGCAATCAAAGCAATGATAAGGACAAGCGGCAAAGTGGAATTGCTCAGATCCGGGTTTTCCTGCGGCCCCGCGCCGGGGGCGGAGCTCGCGGATGGAGACGATTCGGTTTGCGCGGGCTGGGAGGAAGCGGTTTCCGGCTCGCTCTGCACGGCGCTTTCCGCGGATGGATTGCCGGATTCTGCGCTAAGAACCGGGGACTGATTCACCGGATTGTTGTCCTGCGTCAGATTCCGGGCCGGATTGAAACCGGGCGTGACGTCGAACGGCTGCCAGCCCAGCCCGGGGGAATAAAGCTCCACCCAGGCGTGCGCCCGGCTGTCGGGGATATCCGCCCAGCCGTCGCTTCCCGCGTTCAGATAGTCCCCGGTCGTGACGATATAGCCCTCCGCATAGCGGGCCGGAACACCCATGGCCCGCAGCATGACGGCGGCGGCGGTGGCAAAATGGACGCAGTAGCCCTCGTGGCTTTCCGACAGGAAATAGTCGGCGAAGTCCCTGCCCTTCGGCGGTTTTTTCGGCGAAAGGGTATAGTAGCAGTGGTCGCTCAGATAGCGCTTGACTGCGTTGGCAATGCTGTCTACGGACGAATAAGAGTAGGAACTCGCTAAGTCCTGTACAAAGAATCCGTTCAGCCGCTCGTCCTGCTTCATCAGGCTCAATATTTCTTCTCTTGTACCCTGCGGCAGCTGCGTATATTTGTCGTACAGAAACAGGCGGTACTCCTGCTCTTTGCTGACAAAGGTTTTGGTTTCCCCATCCAGTCTGTTCAGAAGTTGGTCGGGGAGCGTGCTTTTGTAATAATCCGCAATATTAGTGGAATTCAGACTGTCCAGTCTGCTCTGCGCGTTTAAATAATCTGCCGCGCCCCTTGTCCGGAGCAGGGAATTCGGGGCCAGCGATAAAAGGATACTCCACGGAGTGGACCGGGTCGCCTCTTCCGACAGGGCGTATGCGTAAAAATTGTATTGACCGGTGCCGAAAAGAGCGCCGGAGCGGATAAACGCATCGTTGATAAACCGCACGCCCGAAATCTGCTGCGGGGTAGTGGTCAGGTTGTACGGCGCGTAAATGCATTGCTTTGCCGCCGCGACATTTTGAACCTGAATCCCAAACGGCTGAAAGTCCGGGGTATTCCCGCGGCGGGACAGGGAGGCGTACGCCCCGGATAGGTTCTGAACGTTTAAGCCGTCCAGCTTTTGGTTGATATCGGTGTAGTCGGAATCCGGCGGCAGCTCCCAGCTTGAGCCGGTATAGACGCTTCCGGCAAAGCTTTTCAGGTAGAGGGGATACGGCCGGTCCGTCTTGACGCGCAGGGCGGTTTTTCCGGTGAATTCCACTTTCCCGGCGCCGGACAGGTCCACATGGGAAACGTTTCCGGCAAAGGCTTTGCCGCCGTTCAAAAAGGTACCGTCCGTCGCGGTGTCGATCAGCTCCGTGCGCAGCTTTTCCGCCCCCTCGGGATGCCGGTAGCTCTGCGGGGGAAACGTGCTCATAATCAGCGCGAAGCTCAGTAGGACCGCCGGAATCATCAGCAGGCCGCTTCGGGATGATACCGCGTCGTTTCTGACGGAAAAGCCTTTCGCCTTGGCGGAGCCCTTCTTCTTTTCGGCGGACAGGCGCGTCAGTATCAGCAGCGTCCAGCAGAGAAACAGCAGAAGCACGGCGGGGAAATACGGCGTGATCGTAAAGGCCAGCGCCGCAAGCAAAAAGGGAAAAGTGGACAGAAAGGCCAGCCAGAAGCTCTTCCGTTTGATGACGGCGTTGCTCATCAGGCCCGTGACGGGAAACAGGACAAACAGCACAAACAGCGTGCATAGTTGGGAATACTGCGCCGCCGGGGCCAAAACAAGGTAGATGGGGAATTCAAAGTCGGAATGCTCCGCGTAGGCGGTCATCATCCGGTTGATGGTGATGAGGAAGCCCTGAAAGATCCATTGGCGCAGGTACCAGACCGCCGCGCAGTACGCCAGACAAAAGATTAGCAGCAACAGGGGCTGAAAGCGTTTAAAGGAATCAATCAGCGCAAATACGGCGGTAAACAGCAGGGTGTAGGATAAAACCGTCAGGGGAAGCACGGGGAGCGCAAAGGCGGAAATAAAACACCAGCCCGCGCCGAAAACGCCGGACAGGATCAGAATCAGCCGGAACACCGTGTTCCTTACGGGCGACGGCGTCTGTCCGCTCAGGCGGGGCGGGGAGATTTTCAGGCCGGGGGAATCCGGCAGATGATTTTCAGTATTCATGCGGCACACCTGTTCCTTTATAGAATCAGGCCGGAAAGGCACTGCTGGATTTTTTCAGGATGGACCGTTGCCACTTCCGCGTTCATCGCGCGCAGCGCGTCCGCCAGCCGGAGCTGTTCGTCGTCCGTTTCTCCTCCGACAAAAAGCACGGTGATCTTTTCTCCGTTCGGCCGGTCACAAAGCTCCGTAAGCGCTTCGGTCAGTTTTCCCGTGATATAAACGGCGTGGGAAAAGCTTCCGGCGTCCTGCTCCGTTTTGCTGCGGGACTTCAGGACATACGGTTCCTCGCGGTAGGACTGCGCGGAAAGCAGGCTGTTCAGCAGAGAGGCCAGATCCTCGTCGCTCTGAATCAGCGACGTATGCAGCCGGTCCTCTTCTTTTCCGTACCATTCGATTCGGTGGATGATCCGGTTTTCCGTAAAGAAATGCGATAAAGAGGCGGCTGTTTCCATCAGTGCGTCCAGCGTCTCCATATCCGGCGCGAGCAGCTCCAACAGCACCAGAATGCCGCTGTCGACCGGAAGGCTGAATTCCTTTACCATCAGCTCGTCCAGCTTGGAACTGAGCTTCCAGTGGATGCTGCGCAGGCGGTCGCCGCTGCGGAACGCGCGCACGTCGAAAATTTCAGACGGGTCGTCCCCCGGCTTTTCTTCCGAGTAGGTATTGCTTTCCGTGCCCGCGGCCGCCGTCATATCGATGGAAGAATCGACCGGATGCACCCGGGGAGCGATAAAGCATTCGGCCCGAAGGTCCGGTTTCCGGCTGATCTGAAATATTCCGAGGGGGTCGTAGTACTGAAGCTGCGTCAGCTTTACCGTGATACGGCCGCAGTAGCGGGACTGCATCCGGTATTCCGCGGTCTGCTCCGAGCGGGCGTTCACCGGCGTGAACAGGGTTTGCTCCTGCCTTTCGCCGCTGAGCGAGTTTACACAGGAGAAGTGCAGCTTTGCGCGGAGCAGGGGAAAGGCGGACGCGCTCTTCAGGGTAATATACAGAGAAAATTCCTGATTTTTGTACGGGGTGACATTCTGCGCCGCAAGCTCCGCGGTTGTTTTGCGTACGGCGAGCACCAGAAACAGCCACGAGAAGAACGGCAGGATGAGAATCAGCACCAGCGTAAAAAAGGCCAGATATTCTTTAAAAAAGATAAAAAACAGAATTGCGGCGGCAAGCACGGCGCAGTAGGCGGCACGACAGCGGAACATGGCGCGCCCCTATTTCTGCGCGACGGCGGGCGCGGGGACGTCCCTCAAAATGTCCCTGAGCAGGCCGGCTGCGGTCACGTTGCCTATTTTCGCCTGGGGCTTCAGAATCATCCGGTGCTCCACCACGTCGGTGAAAACGGACTGTACGTCCTTCGGGACCACATAGTCCCTGCCGGAAAGGTAGGCGTTCGCCTGCGCCATTTTGACGAGCGCGATGGAGCCGCGCGGGCTCGCGCCCAACCGGATCAGGCTGTTTTCGCGGGTCGCGCTTACCAGCCGGGCGATGTATGCGTACAGATCGTCTGAGAGATAGACGGTGTCCGTCTCGTTCTGCATGGCGATGATTTCCCGCGCGTCGGCGGCTTTCTGGACCGACTCCAGCGGGTCCTCGCCCTGCTTGCGCTTCAAAATTTCCACTTCGTCGCGCAGCTCGGGGTACCCCATGGTCAGCCGGACCATAAAGCGGTCGAGCTGGGAATCCGGCAGCATCTGCGTGCCCACCGAACCGATGGGGTTCTGGGTCGCAATCACGATATAGGGCTTCGGGGTGGGGTGGGCGATTCCGTCAACCGTGATGCTGCCTTCCTCCATGACCTCCAGAAGCGCGGACTGCGTCTTGCTGGAGGTGCGGTTGATCTCGTCGGCCAGAAACAGGTTGCACAGCGCCGCGCCGGGCTTGTACTCCAATAAACCGGTCGCCTTGTTGTAGATGGAAAATCCCGTTACGTCGGTCGGCATTACGTCCGGCGTGAACTGGACCCGCTTGTAATCAAGGGACATTGCCTTGGAAAAGGCAAGGGCCAGCGTTGTTTTTCCAACGCCGGGGATGTCCTCCAGAAGGATGTGCCCCTGCGCCAGAATCACCATCAGCACTTTCCGGACAATCACGTCTTTTCCGACCACTGCTTTTTTTACCTCGTTGATGATTCGCAAAGCCTTTTCCTGCATTTTCAAAGCCACCGCCCCGTTTTTTTATTCCGTATTATTATAGTCGAAATCAATCCGTTATGCAAACCGGGTATTTTATTCCGGAAGAATTTTCTCTTGAAAAATTGCCGCCACAGGCGCAAAATAGAAGAAGCAAGAATGGAGGCTGTGTAATGGAACAGAATATTGAAAAGCTGCAGAGCATGATTGACGAGAGCAAACGCATTGTGTTTTTCGGGGGAGCCGGTGTTTCCACCGAAAGCGGAATCCCGGATTTCCGCAGCGTGGACGGGCTTTACCACCAGCATTACCGCTATCCGCCCGAAACGATGCTGAGCCACAGTTTTTATGAAACGCATACGGAAGAATTCTACGACTTTTACCGGGCCAAGATGCTTTGCCTGACCGCAAAGCCGAACGCCGCCCACAGAAAGCTTGCCGAGCTGGAGCGGGCGGGAAAACTGACCGCGGTGGTCACGCAGAATATCGACGGCCTGCACCAGATGGCGGGGAGCAAAACGGTCTACGAGCTGCACGGCTCCGTTCACCGCAACTACTGCCGGCGCTGCCATAAGCTTTACGACGCGGAAATCATCCTGAACAGCACGGGAATTCCGACCTGCACCTGCGGCGGCACCGTTAAGCCGGATGTGGTGCTGTACGAGGAGGGCCTCAATCAGCGCACGCTCTACGGCGCGGTGGAGGCGATTGAGCGCGCGGACATGCTGATCATCGGCGGGACCTCCCTTGCGGTTTATCCGGCAGCAAGCCTGATCGACTACTACGGCGGGGACCGGCTGGTCCTGATCAACCGCACCAGTACCCCGCAGGACCGCAACGCCAATCTGGTGATTCAGGGCAGCATCGGCGAGGTGCTTGACAAAATCAAAGTGTGACCTTGAAAGTTTGCAGATGGAAAATCGAACTCCCTTTTCTTTTGGTTCCCTCATGGACCGCAATATTTTAGCGGGAAGGTGAACAGCCGCAAAACTTCTCTTAAAGCAGAAGAAAAGCCCGGAAGAACGTGATTTTTTTCGTTCCTCCGGGCTTTTGTACCATTTCCTGCAAAAGCCGCCGCTCGGCTGTTTAGCCCTTGACCGCGGCGTCGTATATCTTGTTCAGCTCCTCGTACTGGGGCGAGACAATCATGCTGACGTAATTTCCGTTCTGGTTGACGCCGCATTTTTTCAGCATCGCGTATTCCTCCGGCAGATAGTCCTTCATTTCGGTTTCCTTCTGCTGGTAGCGGGCGTCCAGCTTTTCCTTGATCCGCTTGGCCGCGTCGGCGTCCTTTCCCTCCAGGAAGATGATCTCGTCGCCCTTGATGCCGGTCGAATCAACGTAGGCGGCGAACTGCTTGACGTCCGCGGTGTCAATTCCGTAATTCGGCATCAGGTCCTCGGCGGACAAATCCATCATTTCCTTATTGGAAACGGCCGCCTTCATATCCGCCATCACCTTAGAAAGGTCGGCCTGTTTTGTTCCGCCGCCGCACGCGGCCAGAGAACAGAGCATTGCCGCGGCGAGCAGCAATGATAGAAGCTTTTTCATCGGTATTCTCCCTTATTTTACAGTGTGTGTCAAAATGTAATCAATCCATACCTGACAGGCTTTGTCCGTAAAATGAATTCCGAGGTCGTTGGGGTCGCTGCAGTATTCGGGAATCAGGTTCCCCTCGCTGTCCCGCATGACCGACGCAACGTCAATGTAATAATATCCGTTCTTTTTGCACATTTCCGCCAGCTTCGCGTCGTAAGCGGAAAGATTCGGATTGTTCAGGGTCGTCATCTGCTGCTCCTTGATGATGGGGGTCGCGGATTGAACGAATAGTTTGGCGTCCGGGGATTTTTCCTGAATCTTCGCAAGAAGCTTGGACATGTTTTCTACGGAGCCATCGATGCCGTACAGGGCCAGGTCGTTGGCTCCCAGCATAATGTAGACCTTTTTCGCGCCCATCGCCGCAACGTTGTCTTCCAGAAGCGCCTTCTTTCCGTTATAGGCCGGGTGGATGGAAGAAGTGCCAAGGGGTTTCAGCGCGTTGCCGCTGCCCATGCTGCCGGCGGCCAGAAACTGTGCCTTTCCAAAGAAACCCGCCTCTGTTTTGCGCTTTGCGGTGACGTAGTTTTTCAGCTTCAGGGATACGGAATCCCCAATAAATACCGCGTTGTCAAGGTAGCTTGCGTCCGCCTTGGCGCTTTCCTGCACCGCGGCGGAATTTTCCGGCTGAGAGGAAGAAGGCGGCGTCTGTGAGGAGGAAGCCTCCTGTGAACTTACCGCGGAAGAAACCGCGCTTTGTATTGCGGAACTCGCGGGGGCGGCGCTGGAAGAAGCTTGCTTATTTCCGCCGCAGCCGGATAAAAGCAGCAGACCGGCCGTCAGAAGGACCAGTCCTCTCCTGCTGTAATTTTTATTATGATTCATCTTAGCACCTTCTAATCAACAAGTAAAATTAACACAAACAGTATAGCATATGTAGGACCGTATCACAACAATTGTTACAAAATATGACAGGAAGATATCCCCATCAATTCCAGATATAAAAATGGGCGGCGCCCTGCGGCGCCGCCCATCCTGTCTGTTGTTATGGGGATTTCCGAAATCCTATCTGTTTTCAAAGCTGGCGCATGCCGTTGCGGACTGTGAGTGCGGCTGGACGTTTCCGGACTGGACGCTGATTTCATTCGCGCCGCACCGCTCGTTTGAGTTAAACCGGCAGTTTTCCGCTTCACAGTAGATGTCCAGCGCCGTATTGGGAAGGGAACAGCCAACGGAGTTCTGCGCGCCTTCCGTCGCATCCAGAAAAGAAGAACAGCAGGTTTCCTCGCTGTCCCGGGCCTGACGGCCGCTGACCTGAATTTCGGGTCTGCAGCAAAAGTTGTCCCTGTTGTTGGCACAGGTCATTACGTCACAATGTAAATTTGTCATGGTCGGCACCTCTTTATTAAAAATTTCTTTTAATATTCTGTACCGACTGGGGACTTTTATACAGATGGCAGATTTCCCTTTAATTTGCCTTGCTTTCCGTTTTACCGGCAGGAGGGTTTTTGACCACGGTGATCTCTACTCTGCGGTTTTTGGCTCTGCCTTCCTCGGTCAGGTTGGAAGCAATCGGCGAAAAATGGGCGAAGCCTTGTATCGACAGCTTGTCCTGCTTCATTCCGTAGCTGACAAAGCTGTTCATCACCGTGATGGCGCGCTCCGTGGACAGCCTCCAGGAAACCTGATCGCTCGCGACGGTATGTTCACCGACGTCCGCGGTATGCCCGCTGATGGTAATATAATCAATGCGGTCGTATACCTGCGACAGGGCGCCTTCGATCTCGTGAAGCACCGATTCGCTGGAGGGCAGCATTTTGGGGCTGTCCGGAACAAACATCAGCGTGTCCTTCAGGTGGATCTTTACATAGGTGTCCGAATTGACCAGGCCGACCGAATTTTGCAGGCTGTTTTTCTGGACGTAGTTTTCCAGCACGTCGTAAACCTGATCCAGCGCGTCGGGATTTACCGCGGATCCGCCAAAGCCAGTGCCAGTACCGGTTCCCGTCCCCGTGCCTGCGCCCGTCCCTGTACCGGTTCCTGTGCCCGTTCCAGTTCCTGTGCCAGTGCCAGCTCCGGTACCCGTGCCTGTACCTGTACCGGTTCCTGCCGCGTTGGCGCTTGTGGAGTAACTGTTCCCCATCGCCGTGCCGAAATTCTCAGCCATTTTCGCGACTTTTTTTGCGTCGACAGTACTCATGGAATAGAGAATAATAAATAAAGCGAGCAGAAGGGTAATCATATCGGAATAGGTCAGAAGCCATCTCTCGCTGTTTTCTTCTTCTTCATGCTCTGAAGCAACATGCTTTTTATTAGCCATATGTTTCCCCCTGATTTATTTCTCGATACCTTCCTTATACTTCTTATCGCCGTGCGGAAATAGCTGGTAATAGACGGAAAGCTTATTTTCGATGCTGCGCGAAGATTCTCCGCGTGCGATCATGCAGATTCCCTCCGTCATCATTTCCCTTAAAATCTGCTGCCGCTTCAGAACGCCTTTCAGGCGGCTGGCAAAGGGCATATAGACAAGGTTCGCCATTACGACGCCGTACAGCGTAGCGATGAAAGCGACGCCGATGGAAGCTGTGAGCGACGCCGCGTCGGTCATGTTCGACAGTACCTGAATCAGTCCCATTACGGTGCCGATTACGCCCATGGTGGGAGAGAAGCCCGCGGCGCTGGTAAACACGGATATTTCCAGCTGCTTCTGTGTTGTGTAAGCGCGGATGTTGGATTCCAGCGCGTACTGGATTTCCTCGTCGGACTTCATGTCCAGCGCCAGCACCATGCCGGATTTTAAAACAAGAAATTCGTTGCTGTCCAGCTCAGAGTCGTTAATCAGCTCCTGCAGCTTCAGGATTCCTCCCTGCCGGCAGGCATCGGCCATAAAGGTGATTTTTTCAATGACCTTGGTTGGATCTCCCGACGATTTGTTGGAAAACGTACCGACCAGGGACTTAAACGCCGACAGAATATCGGTCAGCTTGTAAGAAAGTACGACGGCGCCCATGGTACCGCCAAAAACAATGACGAAGGGGCTCAGCAGAAAAAGGGAACTCAGCACTCCGTGCTCCAAGGTGTATCCCAGAATCAAAGCACCAAACGAAATCACAACTCCCAAAACAACTGAAATATCCAAACGAAATTCCTCCGATATCTTAAAATGCATGCCGAACAATACAGAAAGAAGCTCATTTCCAATTCGGAATAATTCTTTTATCGTATTATCCGACAGAGATGAAACCTCTTCTATACTAAATATCGACAGGATTATTTAAATATGTAGTCCCTGCGAAAAGAATGTTTTTTCTTTATATAATCTTTATATCAGCCGAATCCTCTTGACTTTACAGGAAAATCGCTTACAATTTGAATAGCTTTCGGATACATTCCGGGGAATCTTTCATGATACCTAAGGAGGAGGGGCTGCGGTATGCTGACAAAACGCGCGCTGATTGAATTTTGCCTGACATTTCCCGGCGCATATGAGGACTATCCGTTTGACGACGATCCCGGATCGGCGCAGGCGTGGGCCGTTCTGCGGCACCGGGCCAACAAAAAAGCCTTTGCCTTTATTTATGAGCGCGGCGGGGCCGTCAATATCAATCTGAAGTGCGACCCGATGTTTGCCGATTTGCTGCGCGGCGCTTATTCCGCGGTGACGCCCGCCTATCATATGAACAAGGTGCATTGGAATACCGTAAAGATGGACGGTTCCGTTCCGGAGCAGGAAATTTACACATGGATCGGCCAGAGCTACGATCTTATCAGGCCCAGAACCGCGAAAAGAAAAAATAGTGCTTGACAAGTTTCCGTGTTTTGCATATAATAGCTGTCAAAGAGAATAAAAACCATAAACCGATGATTAAGAGTAGTAGGCAGGCAGATCGCTCGCGCAGAGAGCCGCAGATGGTGGGATTGCGGAGGAGTGAGGCAGGCTGAATGGACTTATGAGGGCAAAATGAAAAGCGGAGCAGCCGGCTCTGCCTATTAGCTTTTGACGGGAACTTCGCCCGTTACCAAGGAAGCATACATCATGGAAAGTCGTGTATGGAAAAAGCGGGCGGTTTAACCGTCAATTTGGGTGGTACCACAGGAGCGAATGCTCTTGTCCCTGTTTTCAGGGGCAAGGGTTTTTTTTATTTCTAAGGGAATCCAGGTTAAGGAGTGACGGAAATGGCAATGTATGGGATACGATGGCGAGGCTGTGTCAATCAACCGCGGCAAAAACGAAACAACTTAACTTTCAGGAGGAAACGACAATGAAAAACAGATTTCATTATACAGTAAAAAAAATCATGGCGGGGATTCTTGCGGCAGCGCTTGCGGCTTCCTTTACGGCATGCTCATCCGGTACGGCGGCCAGCTCCGCGGCAAGCGCAGCCGGTTCGGAAGCACAGAGCCAGGGCGCGGCGAAAAATTTCAAGATCGGCGTCATTCAGTACGCAACGCATCCCTCGCTCGACAACTGCTACACCGGGTTTCAGGCGGGCCTGAAAGAAGCCGGACTCAAAGACGGGGACAATATCACCATTGATTTTCAAAACGCGCAGGGCGATAACGCGAACGGCGACCTGATCGCGAAAAACATGGTTTCCAAGAAATATGACATGATGATGGGAATCGCAACTCCGGCGGCCATGTCCGCGTACAGCGCGGCGAAAAGCACCGATATCCCCGTTGTGTTCACCGCCGTTTCCGACGCGGTCGCCGCGGGAATCGTCAAGTCCAACGAAAAGCCGGAAGTTAACTGCACGGGTTCGTCCGACGTGCTTCCGCTTGAGCAGCAGATCAAAATGATCCGCGCGTTCCTGCCGGATGCGAAAAAAATCGGTATTCTCTATACCACCAGCGAGCCGAATTCCGTGTCCCAGCTCGCGCAGTTCACGGAGCTTGCCCCGAAATATGACTTTGAAGTCGTCGACGTCGGCGTGACCAACGCCTCCGAGGTTGCCGCCGCGGCTGCGACGGCCGTTTCCAAGGGCGTTGACTGCATCAATAATTTTACCGATAATAATGTCGTCGACAATCTTTCCTCCGTCCTTCAGGCGGCCGGAAAGGCAAACATCCCCGTTTTCGGCTCGGAAGAGGAACAGGTGAAAAACGGCTGCCTCGCATCCCAGAGCATCGACTATGTCGCCCTGGGCAAGGAAACCGGGAAGATGGCGGCGAAAATCCTGAAAGGGGAAGCGAAGGCTTCCGAAACGCCGGTTTATATGGTTAAGGACTGCACCCCTGTCTACAACAAAGCGGTCATGGATCAGCTCGGCCTGACCCTGCCGTCGGAATACTCCGGCGCCACGGCGGTAACGAAATAACAGAAAGCTGGTAAACGCTCCATGGATATCATTCTGGGCCTGGCTGTCAATGTGCTGGAAGAGGGATTCATTTACGGGATCATGGCCGTTGGCGTATACATCACCTACCGTGTTCTGGGGTTCCCGGACCTGTCGGTCGACGGGACGTTCCCGCTCGGGGCGTGTGTGACGGCGGCGTTGATTACCGTCGGAACCGACCCCTGGCTGGCGTGCCTGGCGGCCTTTGTCTGCGGCGCCGCCGCGGGCTGCCTGACGGGCTTCCTGCACGTAAGGCTGGGAATTACCGACCTTCTTTCCGGTATTCTCGTGATGACCGGACTTTGGAGTGTGAACCTTGTCATTACCAAAGGCAGCGCGGTGATGCCGTTTTACGACAAAAACACCATTTTCAATTCCGGGTTTTCCGGCTTTCTGGCAGGCGGACTTCCGGAAAATTACCGGGTGGTGGTCATCGCGGCGGTTTCCTGCGTCATTGTGAAGATCCTGCTGGACAGGTACCTGAAGACCAAATCCGGACTCCTGCTCCGCGCTTCGGGGGACAACGCGCAGTATGTCACCTCTCTCGGCAGGAACCCCGGAACCATGAAGGTCATCGGTCTTGCCATCGGCAACGGCTGCACGGCTTTGGCGGGCAGCATTTTAAGCCAGCAGACGGAGTCCGCCAGCGTGGCCAGCGGAACGGGCATGGTGGTAATGGCGCTTGCCTCGGTGATTATCGGCACGAACCTGTTCCGGAAAATCAGGTTGATGAAAGCCACCACGGCGGCGATTCTGGGCGCCATTATTTATAAGGCGTGTCTCGTGATTGCCATGCAGCTCGGCCTTCCGACCAATTATCTGAAGCTGCTGATGGCGGTCCTTTTCACCGTCGCGCTGATATCCAACAATATGTTCATGGGGAGGGGGAAAAAGCAAAATGTCAATCCAACCCAAATCTGAGACGGGCGAAAGCTTCGTCAGTATGAAGCATATTTGTAAAACCTTCAACCCCGGTTCGGTCAACGAGGTGGTGCTGTTCACCGACTTCAATCTGGAAATTGAGAAAGAACAGTTTGTTTCCGTCATCGGCAGCAACGGCTCCGGAAAGACCACCATCCTCAACATTCTCTGCGGGAGCATCGCCGTCGACAGCGGCAGCGTTTCCGTGAACCATCAGGAAATCAGCCGGCTGAAAGAGTACCAGCATTCCAAATTCATCGGCCGTGTTTTTCAGGACCCGTCGAAAGGGACCTGTCCTGAGCTGACCATTCTGGAAAATATGGCGCTTGCGGACAATAAGGGCGGTTCCTTCGGGCTGCAGCCCGGGGTGAATAAAAGGAAAATCGATTTTTACCGTTCGCAGCTGGAGCTGTTAAAGCTCGGCCTGGAAGAGAAGCTCGATCTTCCGGTCGCCAGCCTTTCCGGCGGCCAGCGTCAGGCGCTGGCGCTCCTTATTTCCACCATGACGCCGATTGATCTTCTGATCCTCGACGAACACACCGCGGCGCTCGACCCGCGCTCCAGCGAAAACGTCATGGAGCTCACGGAACGGTTTGTCCGTGAAAAGAAACTGACGACGCTGATGGTCACGCACAATCTGAAATTCGCCGTCAATTACGGCGACCGGCTGGTGATGATGCACCACGGCGGGATTGTGGTCGATGCCGCCGGAGAGCGGAAAAACGAGCTGGCCATCAAGGACCTGACGGATAAATTCAACGAAATCAGCATTGAGGTCGGGAACTGACCTGTGACGCAGATACAATAAAATAAAGAAAAGGAACGCTCCACCGAAATGATTTCAGTCCATGGGCGTTCCTTCTTTTTTACAGACGGATATTACAGTTCCGAGCAGTCTGCGGAAAGGTGCCGGGCTTCAATATCCTTGAGCACGTCTTCGAGCGTGGTGCCGGTCAGGACCTCGTCCACACTGCGGTCAATCACATCCCAGACGTTGCGGTTCAGAAAGCTGCGGATGCTGGTTCTTTCTCCCAGATTGTCGTAAACCGACATGTCGCCCTCCAGCACGGTCATGATGTCCCGCAGGGTGATCTCCTCCGCCGGCTTCGCCAATACATAGCCGCCCTGCGCGCCCGCAATTCCGATGACGATCCCCGCGCGCTTCAGGGAAGCGAAAATACTTTCCAGATAATTGAGGGACAGGTCCTGCCGCTGGGAAATTCCGGAGAGGGAGACACAGCCCTCGCCGCTGTTCATGGCAAGATCGAGCAGGGCGCGCAGCCCGTATCTTCCTTTTGTCGAGATTTTCATGAGCGCCCTCCGTTTTCCGCGATATATTTTTCCTTCAGCTCCCGCAGGGTCAGACTGTCGGCCGTATCGGATATTGCCGCGGAAATCCGTACCCATACGTTCCGGCTGATACAGCTTGACCGTACCTTGCTTTTGCAGGCGGACAGGCTGCTCACGCACTCGACGGGCACCATATTGCCTTCCATCGCGCGAATGATTTTGCCGACGGTGATCCCGTCCTCCGGCTGATTCAGGAGAAAGCCGCCCTTCGCGCCGCGTATGGTGGACACCAGCCCGGCTTTTTTCAGACTGAAAAAGATCTGCTCCATATATGCTGCCGAAACCTGAATCCCCGAGGACAATTCCTTGATGCTCAGCAGTTTTTCATTGCCGAAGACCGCCAGATACAGCATTCCTTCCAGCGCGTAACGGCTTTTTGTAGAAAGTTTCATAGGCCACTCCTTATTTTGTAATCCCTTATTAAACATGATACTATGTTTTTATAATCGTTGCAATAAAAAATATTACTTTTCCTATTGACATTATCATATATGAGTTCTATAATAAGGTCAAATCGAATACATTACTAAATAGATATGTTTAATATTGATTGGGGGAATGTTGGTGAACCGGCTGTTCTTTCTCAGAGCGGGGCGCAATATTTATTGTTGCAGCTTGCCAAACAGGTTGATGCCCCAAAAAAATTTGTTACCTTCAATATCATGAATTAAGGAGAGATGATTATGTCTATCGCTAAAAATTTAACCGAACTGATTGGAAACACTCCGCTTTTGGAACTGACGAATTATGAAAAGGAAAAAGGTCTGGAAGCAACCGTTGCGGTAAAACTGGAATATTTCAATCCTCTTTCTTCCGTTAAGGACAGAATCGGCTACGCGCTGATCAAGGACGCTGAGGACAAAGGACTTATCAATAAAGATACCACCATCATTGAGCCGACAAGCGGAAACACCGGCGTCGGCCTTGCCTTTGTCGCGGCGGCAAAGGGCTACCGCCTGATCCTTGCCATGCCGGAAACCATGAGCGTCGAGCGCCGCAGACTGGTTGCCGCTCTGGGGGCCGAGCTGGTTCTTACTGAGGGCGCCAAGGGTATGAAGGGCGCAATCGCAAAGGCGGATGAGCTTGCGAAGGAAATTCCGAATTCCTATATTCCCGGCCAGTTTGTGAACCCGGCGAACCCGAAAATTCACCGTGAGACAACCGGACCCGAAGTCTGGCGCGATACCGACGGAAAAGTCGATATTTTTGTTGCCGGTATCGGAACGGGCGGCACCATTACCGGTGTCGGCGAATACCTGAAATCCCAGAATCCGAACGTGAAGATCGTCGGCGTGGAGCCCGCTTCTTCTCCGGTCATCAGCGAAGGGAAATCCGGACCGCACAAGATTCAGGGAATCGGCGCGGGCTTTGTTCCGGATATTCTGAACACGGACATTCTGGATGAAGTGCTTACCGTTGCCAATGAGGACGCTTTTGCAACCACCAAGCACCTCGCTTCCAGCGAAGGACTGCTTGTCGGCATTTCCTCCGGCGCCGCCGCGTTTGCAGCGACCCAGCTTGCGAAACGCCCGGAAAACAAAGGAAAACTGATTGTGGCACTGTTGCCGGATACCGGTGAACGCTACCTCTCCACAGGCGTTTTTGACTGATTCATACCTCCAAGTATCCATATACATTTCCAAAGAAGCTGCGGCAGATTTCATTCGTCTGCCGCAGCTTCTTTGTCTCCGGCTTCCAGAAACGGGGCGTACATCATGATCGCGTGGTTTTCGCAGAGATAGTCGTCCCGCAATACGGTGCCGTCAGGCCGGACGGCTTTCCGGTACAGCACGTTGTTCCGGGTGTAGCCGCCCCAGTATTCGTGTGTGATATGATGCTCCTTTTCATACACCTCATAGGCGCAGTACGGCTCTGCGGAAGAACGCCACTGCCCTTCGAGCTCGGTATCCGTAACCCGCAGGCAAAGCTGAAAAGTCGCGGAGGTCTCGTTTTTGATCATCAGGTCCCGGTAATTATAGAAACAGGTCGCGCCGCTGCCGAACGGCTGTGTGCGGCCGGAGTCCGGGAATACGTCGTAGCTGTGGCGGTAGCGCTCCGTAACGGTTAGTCCGGTATGCAGCGTCATCCAGTAAATCAGGTTGGAAAGCTGGCAGAGCCCGCCGCCAATCCCCCGCTGTACCGTGCCGCAGAACAGCACCATGCCTTCCAGGTATCCCTTGCGGCGCGTCGGCCTGCCGATCGCTTTCCAATAGGAAAGCGTTTCCCCCGGGCGGAGCAGAATGCCGTCCAGCTTTTCGGCGGCCAGCTTCAGGTTGGCAATTTTATGATACTGCAGCTGCATATCCACATCCTTCAGGCTGCGCAGCAGCGGAGTCGCGTGGGCAAAGCAAAGACAGGGCAGGGGGGCGCGGCTGAACGTACGGGCAAATTGTCCGGCATTCAGCATCCATTTGAAATACCTTTTCAGGGTAAAATATTTTATGCCGCAAAATAAGCGCAGCCTCGTGCGCTTTTTGGGGAATAATTGATTTGCGGGAGCGTATGGACTTTTCATCTTCATACCCCATCCATCTTATCATTATAATTTCATTATTGCATAAAAACACTGTTCCTGCAAGCATGATCTGTGGTACAATAAAGCCATCCCGTTCCGCGGGGGATTGTATCAAACGATCGTTGAACGGTCACAAAGTCTTCACAATGATCTTTTATAATGATGATGTATAAATTGAAGGAAAAAGCGGAGGCGGACAGCTTGTATCATATTTTGGTAGTGGACGACGAGGAAAAGATCCGGGAACTGATTAAAAAATACGCCACGTTTGAGGGACATACCGTCACCGAGGCCGGGGACGGTATGGAGGCGGTTTCGATCTGCCGCAGCCACCCCAACGATTTCGACATCATCCTGATGGACGTCATGATGCCGGAGCTGGACGGGTTTTCCGCCGTACGGGAAATCCGCAAATACAGCACCACGCCCGTCCTGATGCTCAGCGCGCGGGGCGAAGAATACGACAAAATCCACGGGTTTGAGCTGGGGATCGACGACTATGTCGTCAAGCCGTTTTCCCCGAAGGAGCTGATGCTGCGGATTCACGCCATCATCAAGCGCGCCAGCCCGGAAAGCGCCGCGGCTCAGAAGGAGGTACAGCGGTTTGAGGGCCTGACCGTCGACTTTACGGGGCGGATCGTCACCGTGGACGGGGAAAAGGTTGACCTGTCCCCCAAGGAGTACGACCTTCTTTTCTATCTTGTCAACAATAAGAACATCGCTTTGACGCGGGAAAAGCTGATTACCAATGTGTGGGGCTATGATTTTTACGGGGACGACCGCACGCTGGATACCCATATCAAGCTGCTCCGCCGCAGCCTGAAGCAATACAGCAAGTTCATTGTCACGTTACGAGGGGTGGGGTACCGCTTTGAAGTTGAAAGAACACTTTGAGCGCATCGGTATTAAATGGCGCATTTTTGCCTCTTTCGCCGGTTTTACGGCAGTGATTCTGGTCCTGCTGTGGGTGTTTCAGGTGGTCTTTCTGAACAGCTTCTACAAAGCCATTAAAACCCGGGAAATCAGAACGTCTGCCCAGACGATCGCAAAAAACATCGATTCCGGCTCCCTGTCCGCAACGGTACAGAGCCTTTCGCAGAGAAACCAGATGTGCATTATTGTCTCCGACCAGAACGGAGTGATCTACTATAAGGAAGATTCCCTGCCGAACAGCGTCATCAGCCGCCTGAGCCTTTTCAATCTTGCACAGGTCTACGCCGTGACGAAAGCGCAGGGCGGTACTTATTTTGAGCGGTTGACGCGCGATTTCAGCGTAGAGAATTATCAGCGCAGGCTTGAGCCGCCGCGCGTGGAAAGCATTATCTACGCGCAGATTGTGGAGAAAAGGGACGGCACCCGCCAAATGGTGCTGCTCAATTCCATGATTTCGCCGATCGATTCCACCGTAAACACCCTGCGGATTCAGCTTGTCTGCATCACCGTTGTCATGCTGATTCTGTCCCTTCTGCTTGCGCTGTTTCTGTCCAAAAAGATCTCGAAGCCGATCATCAAGATCAACGAGGCGGCAAAGGTCCTCGGCACCGGGAAATACGACGTATCCTTCGACGAGACGGGCTACAGGGAGATATCGGAGCTGGGCCAGACCCTGAACTACGCGGCGAAGGAGCTTTCCAAAACGGAAGCGCTTCGCCGGGACCTGATCGCAAATATTTCCCACGACCTGCGCACGCCGCTGACCATGATTACCGGCTACAGCGAGGTTATGCGCGATCTGCCCGGGGAAAATACCCCGGAAAACGTACAGATCATCATTGACGAAGCCACGCGCCTGACCACGCTGGTCAACGACGTTCTCGATATTTCCAAGCTGCAGTCCGGCACCCAGCCGCTCAGCAGAGCCGATTTCAATCTGACGCAGAGCATCCGGACGATTCTGCAGCGCTATTCCAAGCTGACGGATTACAACATTACCTTTCACGCCGACGAGGACGTGACAGTCAACGCCGACGAGCTGAAAATTTCCCAGGTTGTCTACAATCTGGTAAACAATGCCATCACCTACACCGGGAACGATAAGGTTGTTGAAATTACGCAGTTGGTGCGGGACGGCAGAGTGAAAATTTCCGTCCGCGACACCGGCGAAGGGATTCCGGAGGACAAACTCAACGATATTTGGGACCGTTACTACAAGGTAGACAAGGCGCATAAGCGCGCACAGATCGGCACGGGGCTGGGGCTTTCCATTGTAAAGGCCATTCTCGATATGCACGGCGGCGCGTACGGCGTGCAGAGCCGGGAGGGCAGCGGAAGCGTGTTCTGGTTTGAGCTGGAAATTCTTTGAGACGGGCTCCGGGAGGAATTGCTGTAAAAAGCCGGGCAGTATGGTATAATAAAAAAAGGAGGCGATGGAATGGATATATCGGTCATCGGCTGCGGAAGATGGGGCAGCTTCCTGGCATGGTATCTTGACAGATTGAATCATCGTATTACCCTCTATGGGCGCGCGGGCTCTCAGAAAATGAAGACGCTTCTCGAGACGCGCACCAATGGACTGGTTACATTGAATAAAGGGATTGTTCTTTCGGAAAATCTCGCCGAAACGGTGGGCACTGCGGAGATCCTGGTGGTTTCCATCGGGGCGCAGAGCTTTCGCTCGCTGATGCGGGAGCTGTCCGCTCTCAGCTTGGGCGGCAAAACGATTGTGCTGTGCATGAAGGGGCTGGAAGCGGAAACGGGCAGGCGCCTGACGCAGATTGTGGAGGAATACGCGCCGAAGGTGCCCTGCGCCATTTGGGTCGGGCCGGGGCATGTGCAGAATTTCGTAAGGGGAATTCCAAACTGCATGGTCATTGACAGCCACAGCATGGAGATCAAGGAATATCTGGTCAAGGCGTTTTCAAGCGATTTGATCCGCTTTTATTACGGGACCGACCTGCTGGGCAACGAGGTGGGCGCGGCCGCCAAAAATGTCATCGGCATTGCGGGCGGAATGCTGGACGGGCTGAACCGCACCGCGCTGAAGGGCGCCCTGATGTCCCGAGGGACAAGGGAGATCGCGCGCCTGATCCAGGCGATGGGCGGCAATGAAATTACCGCTTACGGCCTCAGCCACCTGGGCGATTACGAGGCGACCGTCTTTTCCGAGTTCAGCCATAACCGCAGGTTCGGCGAGCTGTTCGTCAGGGGAGAAAATTACGGCGAGCTGGCCGAGGGGGTGGCGACCACCACGGCGCTTTTGAGGCTGGGGGAAGAGTACCGGGTGGAACTGCCGATCTGCCGCGCGGTGGATGTGGTGATCAACGGGAAGAAGGAGCCGAAAACGGTGCTTTCGGATTTGTTCCTGCGCAGTCTGAAAATGGAGTTCTGACTGCCTTTTCCAAACGATACCCTTGTAAAAAATATTTCCTTTTGGATATTTTCCGCCGCGGCGGGAATCTTTAAAAACAGGCTGCTGTGTCGGCCTGTTTTTTAAATATTTCAGGGATAAAGTTGACAAATTTAGTATATAATTTTACAATATATCTGTTCTATGGATCGGATTCTGCGGCAAGCCGCAGATCGTATTTTGAAATGAAGGATGATTATCATGAGCGAAGAAAATTGTACGCATAACTGCGATTCCTGCGGCGAGGACTGCCCTTCCCGCGCCGCCGGCCCGGCCGATTTTCTGGAAGCCCCAAACGCAATGAGTAAAATCAATAAAGTGATCGGCGTAGTCAGCGGCAAAGGCGGCGTAGGCAAAAGCATGGTGACCTCCATGCTGGCCGTCCTTCTCAACCGCCGCGGCAGCCACACAGCCATCCTCGATGCGGATGTCACCGGCCCCTCCATCCCCAAAGCATTCGGTCTTCACCAAAAGGCTATGGGAAGCGAACTCGGCCTGCTTCCGGTCAAAAGCAAGACCGGTATCGACGTTATGTCCGTCAATCTTTTGCTGGATGAGGAAACGGCTCCGGTCGTCTGGCGCGGCCCGATCATCGCAAATACCGTCAAGCAGTTCTGGACGGACGTGATCTGGACGGACGTGGACTACATGTTTGTCGATATGCCTCCGGGGACCGGCGACGTGCCGCTGACCGTGTTCCAGTCCATTCCGCTGGACGGCATCATCATTGTCACCTCTCCGCAGGAGCTTGTTTCCATGATTGTGGCCAAAGCGGTGAACATGGCGAAAATGATGAATGTGCCGATTGTCGGTATTGTGGAAAATATGAGCTATGTCAAGTGCCCGGACTGCGGCAGGATCATCAAGCCCTTCGGCGAGAGCCATGTGGAAGAGATCGCCGCAAAATTCGGTCTGAAGGTCCTGGGCAAGTGCCCGCTTGACCCCGAGGTTGCAAAAAACTGCGATTCCGGTCTGGTCGAGCTGATCAACGCGCAGTGGCTGGAAGCCGCCGCCGACGCGGTCGAGCAGCAGCCGGCAAAATCTTAATCATCGCATATAAAATCTGCCCTTCTCAACTGATTTTACAGCAGTTGTTCATACAGAGAAATTCGTTTCGTTGCCTCCTCCTGCTTTCGGCGGGGGGAGGCAACGTTCTTTTTCGCCTTTTTTCAAGCTGTTGCCGGTTTTGAGCGGGGCGTTTTTTATGCGTCATAACTTGCCAGAATCCGGTAAATATATGGATAGTCTGTAAACAATGCGTTAAAAGTGAAAAAAGGGTCTTGATTTATGAAAAAGATTGCGTATAATAATGTTTCATGTAGTTAACTATTAAGGTACTTAATATTCGTAAACAGAACAAAGGAGAGGGAATGTATGGACCAGGCGGAAAAGGAGAAACTGATTCAGGCAATGCACAACCTGAAAAGGGCTCATGCGTGGGGACCGTCGATGGAGGGCGTATCCCGGGGCGAGTATTTTACGCTGCATACGATTCGGCGGCTGACACAGGAAGCGGGCGAAAGCAGTCCCGGAGCGAAGGTTACCGACCTGAGTAGGGCGGCGCAAATGAGCAGGCCCGCCGTTTCCCAAATGCTGAACGCCCTTGAAAACAAGCAGCTGGTGGAACGGATCATGGCGAAAAGCGACCGGCGGGTCGTTTATGTGAAATTATCGGAAAAGGGAGCGGAACAGCTTGAAAAGACCCATCGGCAGTTCCATTATTGGTTCGACAGAGTGATGGAAGAGCTGGGGCCGGAGGATACCGCGGAGCTTACCCGGCTTGTCAATAAGCTGCACGGTATTATGGAAAATCTCCGGGCGGACCAGATGAAAGGATTATAACAAAATATGAAGAAACTGGCGAAATACTTAAAGCCTTATACACTCATGATTTTGATATCGATTGCCCTGCTGTTCGGGCAGGCGATGGCGGATTTGAATCTGCCCAACTACATGTCCGAGATCGTCAATATCGGCATTCAGCAAAGCGGCATCGAAGACGCCGCTCCGGAAGCGATCAGCGCCAAAGGGCTTGCATTTGTGACGAAATTTATGACAGTAGAGCAGAAAAAGGCTGTCGCGGACAGCTACACTCTGATTCCTTCCTCCGGTTCGGGCGACAGCCACGAAGATGCCGTCAGGCGGTATCCGCTGCTGAAAACAGAGGATATCTATGTGCGCGGCAGTGTGGACAGTGCGACCCTTACGCAGCTGGACCGGGCGTTCGGGGAATCAGCCTGGACCTTGATCAACACCATGAAGACCCTTGCGCAGCAGTCCGGCAAAAGCCTGACGGCCTCCGCGGGAGGAAAGACAGATGTTTCGGAAATGGACCTCAGTAAAGTTTACGCACTGGGGCCGGTACTGGAAAAGCTGCCCGCCGGCGTGATTGAGAATGCGCGCGGCGAAGCGCTGAAAAATTCCGAATCCATGCTGCTGCAGAGCGGCACGGCAATGTGCAGAAGCTTTTACCGGGAACTGGGGATGAATATCTCCGGCATCCAGACCGCTTATATCCTCAGAATGGGCCTTCTGATGCTTCTCATCGCGCTGGCGGGCGGCGCGGCGACCGTTATGGTCGGCTATTTCGCCGCAAAGCTCAGCGCCGGGGTGGCGCGCGACCTGCGCCGCGCGGTATTCAGAAAGGTAGAAAGCTTTTCCAACCGCGAGTTCGACGAATTTTCGACGGCCTCTCTGATTACGCGTACCACCAATGATGTCACGCAGGTGCAGATGCTGCTGATGATGGGTGTGCGCATGCTCTGCTACGCCCCCATTATGGGGGTCGGCGGGATTATTATGGCGGTGCACAAATCGGTGTCCATGAGCTGGATCATCGCACTGGCCTGCGTCGTGCTGGTCGGTATGATTGCGGTCGTGTTCAGCGTCGCCCTGCCCAAGTTCAAGATTGTGCAGCAGCTGGTCGACCGGCTCAATCTGGTTTCGCGTGAAAACCTGAACGGCCTGATGGTCATCCGCGCTTTTGGAACACAAAAATTTGAAGAGGAACGGTTTGATATCGCGAACCGCGACCTTACGAAGAATTCGCTGTTCGTCAACCGGATTATGGTGTTCATGATGCCGGTGATGATGCTGATCATGAACGCCTCCACGCTTTTGATTGTATGGGTGGGCGCGCATCAGATCGCGGCTTCCGCCATGCAGGTCGGCGATATGATGGCGTTCATGCAGTACGCGATGCAGATCATCATGAGCTTCCTGATGATTTCCATTATGTTCATTATGGTGCCCCGCGCGGCGGTGTCCGGAAACCGGATTGCCCAGGTGCTCGATGTGGAGCCTTCTATTGAGGACCCGGAGCATCCCGTATCCTTTGACGGGAATCAAACCGGCTATATCGATTTCAAAGACGTCTCCTTCCGGTACAGCGGCGCAAGCGAGGATGTGCTCCAGCATATCACCTTTACCGCCAAACCGGGACAGACGACCGCCTTTATCGGCTCGACGGGCTCGGGCAAAACGACTCTTGTGAACCTCATCCCCCGTTTTTACGACGTGACCGCCGGCGAAGTGCTGGTGAACGGCGTCAATGTAAAGAATGTCTCCCAGAAGGAGCTGAGGGATCAGATCGGCTATGTACCGCAGAAGGGAATCCTTCTGTCCGGCACCATCGGTTCCAATCTGCGCTACGGCGACAAAGACGCGGCACAGGAAGATGTCCGCACCGCGGCGGAAGTTGCCCAGGCAATGGAATTTATCTCCGAAAAACCGGAGGGGTTTCATTCGGAGATCGCGCAGGGCGGCGCAAACGTCTCCGGCGGACAGAAGCAGCGCCTTTCCATTGCGCGCGCAATGGTAAAAAAACCGCCTGTCTATATTTTTGACGACAGCTTTTCCGCACTCGATTATAAAACCGACGCGGATCTGCGCTCTGCGCTGAAAAAGCACACGGGCGAGAGCACCGTCCTGATTGTGGCGCAGCGTGTCAGCACGATTATGAGCGCCGAACAGATCATTGTACTGGACGAAGGGAAAATCGTAGGAATCGGTACGCATAAGGAGCTTTTAAAGTCCTGCCCGACTTATTATGAAATTGCGTCGTCACAGCTTTCAAAGGAGGAACTGGCATGAGTAAAACAACCTCCCAGCCGCGTAAGTCGATTCCGGGCCGCGGTCCCCACGGAATGATGATGCATGGGGAAAAGGCCAAAGACTTTAAGGGAACGTTCAAAAAACTGGTCCGCTACATGGGCAAATATAAATTTTCGCTGATTACCGTCCTCGTTTTCGCCGTGGCGTCCACCGTGTTTTCCATTGTGGGCCCGAAGATTCTGGGCAGCGTGACCAATGCGCTTTTTACCGGTATCATGAGCCAGATCACCGGTGCGGGGACCGGCATCGACTTCGGTTACATCGCGGGCATTATGCTGTGGCTGATTGGCCTGTACCTGGTCAGCGCCCTGTTCTCCTATCTCCAGAGTTACATTATGACCGGCGTATCCATGAAGGTAACCTATCAGCTTCGGCGTGAAATCGCCGCCAAAATCCAGAAGCTGCCGTTTCAGTATTACGACACGACCAGCAACGGCGAAGTGCTTTCGCACATCACGAACGACGTCGACGCCATCAGCCAGAGCCTGAACCAGAGCGTCACGCAGATTATCACCTCTGTCACCACCATCATCGGGATCCTGATTATGATGCTGTCCATCAGCTGGCAGATGACGCTGGTTGCGCTTTGCATTATTCCCGCTTCCATGACCTTCATTCTGACCATTATCAAAAAATCACAGAAGCATTTTATGGCCCAGCAGACTTACCTTGGACACGTCAACGGCCATATTGAGGAAATGTACGCCAGCCATGTTGTGGTCAAAGCCTTTAACGGCGAGGCCGAGTCGACCAGAACCTTTGAGGATTACAACGATACGCTGTATTCCTCCGCGTGGAAAAGCCAGTTTATGTCCGGCATGATGATGCCCGTCATGAGCTTCATCGGCAATCTGGGCTATGTTGCGGTCTGCATTTTAGGCGGATATCTTGCCGCTAACGGCAGGATTTCCGTCGGCGATATTCAGGCGTTCATTCAGTACGTCCGCCAGTTTACGCAGCCGATGACGCAGGTCGCCAATATTTCCAACGTCCTGCAGCAGACCGCGGCCGCGGCGGAGCGTGTGTTCACGTTTCTGGAGCAGCCGGAGGAGGTGCCGGAAAGCAGCTTCCCGATCAGCGTCAACACCGGCGACGGTCCGGATACGGAGCTGAACGTACACATTCAGGGAAGCGTTCAGTTCGCGCACGTCCACTTCGGGTATCATCCGGATAAGATCATCATCAACGATTTCTCGGCGGATATCCAGCCGGGGCGGAAGGTCGCCATAGTCGGCCCGACAGGCGCCGGAAAAACCACGATGGTCAAGCTTCTGATGCGTTTCTACGACGTGAACGAGGGCGCGATTCTGGTTGACGGCTACGATATCCGCGATTTCAGAAGAAACGACCTGCGCTCCCTGTTCGGCATGGTCCTGCAGGATACCTGGCTTTACAACGCCAGCATCGCCGACAATATCCGCTACGGCAGGCTGGACGCCACGGACGAGGAGGTCATCGCCGCCGCGAAGGCCGCTCAGGTGGACCATTTTGTACGGACGCTGCCGGACGGCTACAACATGATTCTCAACGAAGATACCAGCAATGTGTCTCAGGGCCAGAAGCAGCTTCTGACCATCGCCCGCGTGATTCTCGCCGACCCCCAGATCCTGATTCTGGATGAGGCGACCAGCAGCGTGGACACCCGTACCGAGCTTCTGATCCAGAAAGCGATGGATCATCTGATGAAGGGCCGTACCAGCTTTGTCATCGCCCACCGCCTTTCCACCATCCGCGACGCCGACACGATTCTGGTCATGAAGGACGGCGATATTGTGGAGCAGGGAAACCACGAGGAATTGCTCGGCAGAAACGGATTTTACGCAAGCCTGTACAACAGCCAGTTCGTCAGGCCGGAAGAGCTTGCGTAATTTGTCACGGGCCCTCCGGATTGCTGTTGATTTTTGGGAAAAGATATTGTATACTAAAATAGTAGACAATAGATATACCGTCCGCCAACGGTTCAGGGAATACCGGACGGCGAAGGAGGACATCAAATGAAACTGGTTTTGGTCCGGCACGGGGAAAGCGAGTGGAATCAGAAAAATCTTTTTACGGGCTGGGCGGATGTCGGCCTTTCGGAAAACGGCAGGCGCGAGGCGGCGGAAGCCGGCGTTCTGCTCAAGCAGGAGGGCTATGATTTTGACATATGCTATACTTCCTATTTAAAAAGGGCGATTCAGACTTTGAATCTGACGCTTGGGCAGCTTGACCGCGAATGGCTGCCGGTTGTAAAATCGTGGAAGCTCAACGAGCGGCATTACGGAGCGCTGCAGGGGCTGAACAAAGCGGAGACCGCCCAAAAGTACGGGGAGGACCAGGTGAAAATCTGGAGGCGTTCCTTCGACGTCCGGCCGCCGGCGCTCGCGGAGGACGACACGCGCAATCCGAAATTCGACCCCGCGTACAGAAACGAAATCAAACAGGAGCTTCCCCTCTGCGAAAGCCTGAAGGATACCATAGACAGGGTGCTGCCCTATTTTGAGGCTGCGGTCAAAAAGGATATGCAGGACGGCAAAAGGGTCCTGATCGCCGCGCACGGCAACTCCATCCGCGCGCTGGTCAAGCATTTTGACGGGCTGACCAGAGAAGAAATCATGGAAGTGAACATCCCGACGGGCGTCCCGCTCGTCTATGAGTTCGACGGGGAGTTCCATGTCCTGCGCAAATACTATCTGGGCGATCAGGAGCTGCTGAAAGCCAAAATGGAGCGCGTGGCGAATCAGGGGAAATCTTCTCCTGTCAAATAAGTTTCAAGTTTTTTCTGTAAAAAGGACGCCTGTCCGGTTTTGCGCCGGGCGGGCGTCCTTTTGTCAGTCTTTTATTTTGCTTCGTGTTTTTCCCTGTCTTTTTCCACGGCGTTCTCCAGCGTGTGCCAGCCCAGGACCGCGCATTTTACCCTCGCGGGCATGTGGGAAATATCGCGGAAGGCGATCGCCTCGTCCAGCGCTTCCAACTGTTTTTCGTCCGTGATTTCGTTTTTGATCATCCCCAGAAAAGTCCTGGCAAGCTTTAACGCTTCGTCGGCGGGCTCGCCCTTGATCAGGTCGATCATGATGGAGGCGGACGCCTGTGAGATCGCGCAGCCGACCCCGGTGAACGCGGCGTCCTCAATGATATTGTCCTTGATTCTCAGTTCGAGTTCGATTTCGTCGCCACAGCTGGGATTGACCCCTTTCAGCACCGTTGTGGGGTTTTCAATATGGTGCTTGTTGCGGCTGGAATTGTTATGTTCCGTAAGAATCTGTGTATAAAGCTCTTTAAGCTCCATAACCGAGCCACCCCCTGACCTTTTTCAGGCCCTCGAGAAAAATGTCGATATCCTCTTTCGTGTTGTAGAAGTACAGGCTCAGCCTGCACGCGGCGTTGATGCCCAGATACCGCATCAGCGGCTGGGCGCAGTGGTGGCCCGCGCGGATTGCCACGCCGTCTTCATTCAGGATCGTGGCCACGTCGTGCGGATGCACCCCGTCCACGTTGAAGGAGATGACGCCGCAGCGGTCCCGGGTGCCGGACTTGTCTCCGTACACCGTCACATGCGGGATGGCCGCAAGTCCCTGAAGAGCATACGCAAGCAGTTCGGCCTCCGTCTTTTGAATCGTATCGTAACCGACCTTGTGCAGATAGCGGACCGCCTCTGCAAGGCCGACGGCGCCGCCGACGTTCGGGGTTCCGGCCTCGAATTTCTGCGGAAGCTGGGCGAAGGTCGCGTCCTGCTCATACACATATTCAATCATTTCGCCGCCGGTAAGGAAGGGCGGCATCTTTTCCAGAAGGGCCTTTTTGCCGTACAACACGCCGATGCCCATCGGCGCAAGCATTTTATGACCGGAAAACGCGGCGAAATCCACATCGAGCTCCCCGACGTTCAGGGGAAAATGGGGAATGCTCTGTGCGCAGTCCAGAACGGCGACGGCTCCGGCCCGGTGCGCCGCGTCGATGATTTTCGCGGCCGGATTCACCGTGCCCAGAACATTGGAAACATACGTCACCGCGACCACACGGGTGTTCGGGGTGATCTTTTTTTCGATCTCTTCATCGGTCAGGCGCCCGGACGCGTCGGGATATAAGAAGTTCAATTTGACGCCCTTTGCCTTGGCGACCATCTGCCACGGCACCAGATTGCTGTGATGCTCAAGGACGGAGAGGGTCACTTCGTCCCCTTCCTTTAGAAAGGGGAGGCCGTAGCTGTACGCCACAAGATTGAGAGACTCCGTGGCGTTGCGCGTAAAAATGATCTCGCTGTCGTCCCCGGCCCCGATCCATTCGGCGACCGTATGGCGCGCGTTTTCGTACGCCTGCGTCGCCTGGACGCTCAGGCTATACAGCCCGCGGTAGGGGTTGGCGTTTTCACAGCGGTAGTATTCCTCGACGGCTTTCAAAACGGAGAGAGGCTTTTGGGTGGTGGCGGCGTTATCCAGATAGACCAGACGTTTGCCGTTTTCCTTTTTCTGCAAAATGGGAAAATCATTGAGATAAGGATTCAATTTTATTCAGCCTCTTTTCCACAAAATCGGATACGGCGCGCCTGAGCGCGTCGTCCGGAATTTTTTCGGTTGCCGGACGGAACTGTGCTTCAATCACCAGCTTTTTGGCGGCGAGTTCGTCCAGCCCGCGCGACATCAGGTAAAACAGCTTGTTTTCGTCGATCTTTCCGGTCGTCGCGGCATGCTGCCCCTCGACATTTTCTTCCCCGCATAAAATCAGCGGCGCGGTGCGGCTGCGCACCTTCGGGCTGAACAGCAGGCTGTATTCGCTTTCGTGGCCGACCGCCTGCTTTGCGCCTCGCAGAAAGTCGATGGTGCCGCGGAAAATCTTGCTGCTTTCATCCAGCAGCGCGCCGGAGGCGCTGATTTCACTGTTCGTTTTCGGACCCGCGTGTTCCGCGACGACGTTCATATCGAGGGAACGGTCCTGATCGCCGAAGTAAATCGTGTTATAGTCCATCCGGCTGCCCTTCCCCAGCAGACGGGTCTTGCAGCCCGCGTACGAGCTCTTGGCGCCGAACTCCACCTGTACGACGTCGACCGCGCCGTTCTCCTGCGTTACCGCGCCGATGTTGTCGAAATTTACGCAGGTGTCGCCGAGCAGCTGAACCTGTACCAGATGGATGACGGCGTTTTTTCCCGCAAACAGGCGCGTCAGCCCGCTGTGGAAGCCGGAAACGCCTTCTTTGGAGAGATAGCTCATGACCACCGTGACCTCGCTTCCCTCCTCCGCCACCAACGTATTTCTGTCTACAACGGCCGGATTGCTTTCATCCATATGGTAGGAAAGGAAGATCGGCTGTTCCGGCCGGGTCCCCGCGGGAACGACGGCGGTGATGCCGCAATTCCAATGGTCCTGAACAAAATTTGCGGCATCGGCCCCCAGCGCTGTTTCCAGCTCCGGGACGGGAAGCACGCCGCTGAAAAGTTTTACGCTGTCCGGAACCCGGACGATTTTATTTTCTTTTTTGCAGGGTGCGATTTCCGGTATTTCCGCCGGAACATCCGTGCCGTTTACGCCCAGCCAGCCCCAGGTGGGAGCGGGCAGGCTGTTTATTTTCTGAAAAGTCGTATTCATGAATGCCTCCTTTGCACCGGCGTCAGCCGATGGACCCCTCCATTTCCAGTCTGATCAGGTTGTTCATTTCCACCGCGTATTCCATCGGAAGCTCCTTTGCGATCGGTTCCGCAAAGCCGGTGACGATCATCGCCTTTGCGTCCTCTTCGGACAGCCCCCGGCTCATCAGGTAGAAGATCGCGTCGTCGCTGATGCGCCCGATCTTCGCCTCGTGCCCGATGTCGACATTGTCGTTCTGGATATCCGTCACCGGGATGGTGTCTGAGCGGGAGCGGTCATCCAGCATCAGGGATTCGCACGAAACGGAGGATTTGCAGTCGTGCGCGTCCGGCAGAATTTTGACGGAGCTGCGGTAGGTGCAGTTCCCGCCGTCCTTGGAAATCGATTTGGTGCTGATATTGGAGTAGGTGTAGGGCGCGGCGTGGACGACCTTCATGCCGGTGTCGAGCGACTGTCCCTTTCCGGCGAAGGTGATGCCCGTGAACTCCATACGGGCCTTTTCGCCCTTCAGGATGCTCATCGGGTACAGATACGATACATGGGAGCCGAACGAGCCGGAAACCCATTCCATGCTGGCGCCTTTTCCGACCAGCGCGCGCTTGGTGTTCAGATTGTACATGTTCTTCGACCAGTTT
This sequence comes from Caproiciproducens lactatisolvens, assembly GCF_052443335.1. Lineage (NCBI taxonomy): Bacteria > Bacillati > Bacillota > Clostridia > Eubacteriales > Acutalibacteraceae > Caproiciproducens > Caproiciproducens lactatisolvens. The sequence continues at coordinate 1,063,849 of NZ_CP195750.1, forward strand.
TCCACGGTCGAGTAGCGCAGATGCGCGTTTTCGCCCACGTACAGCTCCACACAGCCCGCGTGCAGATTGGCCACGTTGTATTTGGGAGCCGAGCAGCCTTCGATAAAATGGAGGCTTGCGCCCGCGCCCACGATGATCAGGGTATGCTCAAACTGCCCCGCGCCCGGCGCGTTCAGCCGGAAGTAGGACTGCAGCGGTATTTCCACATTGACTCCGGGCGGCACGTATACGAACGACCCGCCGGACCAGACCGCCCCGTGCAGCGCTACAAATTTGTGGTCCTCGGGCGGAACCAGCTTCATAAAGTGCTTTTTCACCATCGGCCCGTACACCGGGTCGTGAATCGCGCTTTCCATATCGGTGTAAATCACGCCCTGGCGGCTGACTTCCTCGCGCAGGTTGTGATAAACCACCTCGGAATCGTACTGCGCGCCGACGCCGGAAAGATAATCCCGTTCCGCCTTCGGAATGCCGAGCCGTTCAAAGGTGTTTTTGATATCGTCGGGGACCTCCGTCCATTTGGCGCTCATCCCGGTATCCGGGCGGATATAGGTGATGATCTGATCCATATCCAGTCCGTCCAGCGGCGGGCCCCAGGAGGGCATGGGGAGACGGTTGTAGACCTGAAGAGATTTCAGCCGGAAAAGCCGCATCCACTCCGGGTCGTTTTTTTTGATTGCAATTTCGTTGACGATCTTTGCGGTCAGTCCCTTTTCAACCTGAAAAGAGGCGTTGACCTTGTCTTTCACGTCGTAAATACTGCGGTCGATATCTTCCACATAGGTCTTTCTGACACCTGTATCTTTCAATTCGGTTTCCTCCTCCGTCAGCCCGCGGCGGACACGGAAAGCTGCTGAAAGCCGGTTTCGTTGATCTGGTCGATCAGCGAGCGGGGACCGGTTTTCACGATTTTTCCGTCCATGAGGACATGGACATAATCCACGTTCAGGTATTCGAGAATTTTGGTATTGTGCGTAATCACAAGCAGAGAATTATCCCTGTTCTTGAATTTTTCCACACCCTGTGAAACGATTTTAACCGCGTCCACGTCCAGCCCCGAATCCGTTTCGTCCAAAATGGCGAGCTTTGGGTTCAGCATCAGCATCTGCAGGATTTCGGACTTTTTCTTTTCGCCGCCGGAGAACCCCACGTTCAGGTAGCGCGAAGCGTATTCCCCGTCCATGCCGAGTTCCTCCATTTTTCCTTTTAGATCTTTCTGATAGGCAAACAGCTTCACGGGCTTGCCGGTAATTGCCGTGCGCGAAGTCCTCATAAAGTTTTCCAATGTGACCCCCGGAACCTCTTCCGGGTTTTGGAACGATAAAAACAGCCCCGCCTTTGCGCGCTCATTCGTGGGTTCCCGGGTGATGTCCTTGCCGTCGAACACGATCGAACCTTCGTCCACACGGTATTGGGGATGTCCCATAACCGTATTGACCAGCGTGGATTTCCCCCCGCCGTTGGGTCCCATCAGCACATGGATTTCCCCTTTGCCTACGGACAGGTTGATCCCTTTTAATATCGCTTTGTCATCTGCGCTGACGCGCAGATTTTTTATTTCCAACAGTGACACCGTATTACACCTCTTTTAAACTTAATGTATACTAAATTAGTGTACATTATCATTATAACATCATTTTCTTGTTTTACAAGCGAAATAATCCATTAAATTCGGGAGTTTCACACGGCTGACTTTGGTTATATTGTTTCAAAGCTTAAAACAGGATCCGGCGGGTTGCTATGGAGTCGACAAACGAACGGTCGTGTTCCACAAACAGCATGGTCGGCCGGTATTTCAGAAGGAGCTCCTCGATCTGCATACGGGACAGAACGTCGATGAAATTGAGCGGTTCATCCCAAAGATACAGGTGCGCCCGCTCGCACAGGCTTTTCGCGATGAGCACCTTCTTTTTCTGGCCTCCGCTGAAATCCGCCATGTCCTTTTCAAACTGCACCCTCGAAAAGTCCAGCTTGCGCAGGATCGCCTTGAACAGGCTTTCGTCAATATGGCTTTCTTCCGCGTAGTCTTTTAAATTCCCCCGCAAAAAGGAGGTATCCTGGGGAACATAGGAAATGATCAGATTTTTTCCCACCTGCAGGCTGCCGGTGAAATTGATTTCTTCCCCGGTCAGCAGTTTGAGGATACTGGATTTTCCACAGCCGTTTTTGCCGCACAGCGCGATCCGGTCGCCCCGGCTGACCGTAAGGGAAAGACCGTCGAAGACCCTTTTGTCCCCGTAAAGCACGGAGAGGTTTTCAAACTCTATCAGCCTGTTTTTGGGGTATTCCAGCGGCTTGACGGACAGGCTTTCGGCTGTTTCGGTATTTTTCAGGAGCTTTTCCTTTTCCTGCGCCGCCTTTTCCCTGCGTTCTTCAATCGCGCCCGCCCGCTTCATCATTTTGGCGGCCTTGTGGCCGATGTAGCCTTTATCCGGCTTCAAGCCGGAATTCAGGCTGCCGATTTTTGTTTTTTCCACTTTATCCGACCATCCGGCGGTTCTTTTCGCGGCGGCGGAAAGCTGGCCGATCTGTTTTTTCAGCTTTGCGTTTTCCTCGGCCTCAAACCGGTCCTGCATTTCCTTGTTATGCAGCCAGGAAGAAAAATTCCCTTTCTGGATTTCTATATTGGTTTTATTGATGGACAGGACGTGATCGATGCAGCGGTCCAGAAACGTACGGTCGTGGGAAATCAGAATAAATCCCTTTTTTGCGTTCAGATAATCGCCGACGATTTTGCGGGCTTCCATGTCCAGATGGTTGGTCGGCTCGTCAATCAGCAGAAAATGATGGTCGTTCAGAAACAGCGCGGCCAGCAGAACCTTGGTCTGCTCCCCGTTGCTCAGTGTCTCGAAGGGGCGGTACAGGACGTCCTGCGAAACGTCCAGCAGGGACAGCTCCCGGTTCAGCTGCCAGAGCTCCGCCTGAGGACAGATACAGTTGACCGCGTCCAGCGTGTCCTGTGTTTTGTCCGGAACGTCGAAGGGGAAATAATCGAACGGCACGGAAGACGAGATCGTTCCGGCATACTCGTATTTTCCCATCAGAAGATTCAGAAACGTGGTTTTCCCCCGTCCGTTCCGGCCTGTAAATCCAAGCTTCCAGTCGGTGTCGATCTGGAAGGAGACGTTTTCAAATATGGGATCATAGCTTCCGTCATAGCAGAAAGTCAGGTTGCTGATCTGAATCAGCGACATAAGCATACACCTCCGATAAAAAATAAAAGGTCCGCAGGAAAGTCAATTCCTGCAGACCGAAAATACAACGCCGGACACTCCACGCACAAAGGCATGGAGATGTTCTGAACTTTATTCCGAATTCCGGGGTACGAGATTTGCAACTTTCCTGCTTACGCACAGCAAAACAAACAGCCCAAACGCTGCTTCTTTTGGAGTACACTATTCAATTCATAGTCAGCAAGAAAAATTGCGCATCTTTTCAACTCCAATTCCTATTTTTATCACTTTTACTATATCATGCCCGTTTTGCCGTGTCAAGTCAACAGGCAAAACCGGAACGGGGGATGTTCAGACAAACGGATAATACTTCAGACGGTCGATAAAGTCGCGCAACCGCAAAATTGTAAAACAATTTTGCTTACTGCGTTTGCAAATTACGGTGCTTGCCAACCCTTTTGCCGCTTCGCGGCAATTCCCCTGATAGGGGAACCATGTCTTTCGCGATTTCTCGACGCCTGACAGTTTTTTGGTACCCTCAATACTTATGTATCAGCCAGACTATTTTGTAAAGCGCTTATACAGAGCGCCGAGCGACTTTTTTTCAATGCGGGATACATACGAGCGGGAGATGCCCAGCTTCTGCGCCACTTCCCGCTGTGTCAGCGGACTGCGGCCGGTCAGACCGTACCGAAGCTCAATAATGGTCTGCTCCCGGGGGGACAGGACCTCGCGGATATACCGTTTAAGCTGCTCCGATTTGATTTTACAGTCAAGGTTGTCAATAATGTTGTCCTCCGTAGCCATCACGTCCATCAGCGTCAGTGCGTTTCCATCCTTGTCGGTGTCGATCGGCTCGTTGATGGAAATATCCTGCGCGGTTTTTTTGGAAGAGCGGAAGAACATCAGCACCTCATTTTCAATACACCGGGCCGCGTAGCTGGAAAGGCGGATTCCCTTGCTGCTGTCAAACGTATTTACCGCTTTAATCAAACCGATGGTTCCAATGGAAATCAGGTCGTCCTGATCGTTTGAGTTGGCGTAGTATTTTTTGATGATATGGGCGACCAGGCGGAGGTTGTGTTCGATCAGTTCATTTTTGGCCTTCATGTCCCCGTTTTTCAGCCGCTCCAGACAGTCCCTCTCTTCCTGTGCCGTAAGCGGTCTGGGAAAGGACCCCGAGCCTGTGACGTGAAGAATAAAAAACAGCAGTCCGGAGAGCGCAAATCCAAGTACGGCACCAAGCATATAACCACTCCTTTATATTGTCGTTTGCCATTATATGCCGTCGGGCGCCTGTCCGTTGCAAGTCCGGCAGGTTTTACGATCCCTTTATTTCCGTAAACAGTGTTGAAAAGGGCCGAACGATCGTGTAAAATGGGGACGATATCGGTGAGTATCCTGACTATATAGGATAGGGCTTTATAAAAAAACGCTGAAAACTCTTTGATTATTTTATATGGTTATGTTAAAATAACCTTGGCTGATCCTCTGCATTGGATGCCGGCAGGCGGCTTCGTACTCCGGTTTACAGGAAGACGACTGGAGCGGAACAGAACATATTTGAAACACAGGTGATCAAGATGCAAAACGGGCAAAGGGGACAGGCTCCTGCCAACTCCCGAAGCATTATCTATCTGAATCCCATAAAAAATGAAACGCTGAGAGGGCATGTTTACAGTGAGCACTACAACAGGATCATGCCTTTTCGCAATGAATGCGAGCTTCTGCGCGGAATGGACGATCTGTTTGATAGCATTTCCTTTCCTCAGGCTTCTTTTCAAGAACGGGAATTTGAAGTAAAAAAGGCAAAGCCAAAAATAAAAAGGGTGGATGACGCTGTGGAAGAGACAATGAATAAAATCATAAATGAAACACCGACGACCTTTGTCGTAAACGTGCAGTACCGCAAGAATGCCACCTGGCAGGGTACGATTACCTGGGTTGAGCAGAATCAGACGCTTCATTTCCGCAGCGCCCTGGAAATGCTCAAGCTGATGGAGCAGGCTGCCATGAAGGGAGCCGCGCCGGTCGTCAACTGGGACGGAAAGAAATCCGAATCAAAATAAAAGGAAAAGAAACCCGGAACAGTCAATGAACTGTACCCGTGCTTTTTCATATTGAAAATGCCGCCCGAGTCAGCACCCGGACGGCATTTGTTGCCCGGGGAAAACTCCCGGCCCAGTGAAGTGGCCCAAGGGGGATCGGCTTGACAATCCCTATGATTGAGCCTATACTTTTTAATATTCGCACTACAGCAATTCTATTTCAGTTTACGAGACAAAACACGTTTCTCCCCCGCCGAAGGCGGGGGAGAAACGTAAACTTGTTGCAGAATCGACTGGAAATCTGTAATACAGATTCAGGGAAGATGCCATTTTAAGATAGAAGGGGAAATGAATCATGAACAGCGTAAATGAAAGGCTTGCCGCGCTGCGCAGCCAGATGAAGCAGAACGGCGTGCAGGCCTGTATTGTGCCTTCCGCCGACCCTCATATGAGCGAGTACCTGCCCGCTTACTGGGCGGCAAGAAGCTATTTTTCCGGCTTTACCGGTTCCGCGGGAACGCTGGTGGTTACGGAAACGCAAAGCGGGCTCTGGACGGACGGGCGGTATTTTATCCAGGCCGCGCATCAGCTGGAGGGCAGCGAAATCACCCTGTACCGCATGGCGGTCAAAGGGGTGCCGACCTATACCGAATTTTTAGCGGAGGAGCTGAACGAGGGTGAAACGGTCGGATTTGACGGCAAAATGCTTTCCGCTGCCGCCGTCGAGGAAATGCGTGAGAAATTCGCCGAAAAAAAGCTGAAAATCAAGGCGGTCGACCTCATTCAGGATATCTGGACGGACAGGCCGCAAATGCCCGCAAGCAAGGTGTTTGTTCACGACGTAAAGTACGCGGGCTATACCTGCGAAGAAAAGCTGGAACAGGTCCGCGCGGAGCTGAAAAAGCAGCATGCCGACGGGGAAATCTTTACCAAGCTGGACTGCGTCGCTTGGCTGATGAATATCCGCGCGGACGACATCGAATACAATCCGCTCGCGGTTTCCTACGCGATTGTTTATACCGATTCCGCTTACCTGTTTATCAATACCGGCCGCGTCCTGCCGGAAACACTTGCCTACCTGGAGGAAAACGGCGTTACGGTCAGGGAATACGAGGAAATCGACCGCGCGCTGGAAAAAATCAGCTCTGACAAGACGATTCTGGTCGACCCGGTCACCGTCAATTACGACCTGTATCAGCTGCTGAAGCAGAACCGGCATGTGACCGTCAAAGAGGGCGGCGATACCGTCATTGCCCTCAAGGGGGTCAAGAATGAAACGGAGATTAAAAATATCATAGAGGCGCATATCAAGGACGGCCGCGCGCTCGTGGAGTTCTGCGTCCAATTCGAGGATAGGATGAAGAACGGGGAGACTGTCACCGAATGCACAGTTTGCGATATGCTGCGGGAGTGCAGGGCAAAGCAGCCGAACAACAAGGGCGAAAGCTTCGGCACCATTGCGGCCTATGGCGCGAACGCCGCGATGATGCATTACAGCCCGAAGCCGGAAACCTGCAGCACCCTGAAAAATCGGGATTTCCTGCTGATCGATTCCGGCGGACAGTATCTGGAGGGGACCACCGATATCACCCGTACCTTCGCTTTGGGACCGCTCAGCCGGGAGGAAAAGGAGCATTACACCTATGTGCTGAAAGCCCATATCGCGCTGGCGACGGCCGTATTCCTGGAAGGCTGCACCGGCGGCAATATCGACATCCTCAGCCGCGAGCAGGTCTGGAAGCACGGAATCGACTACCGCTGCGGCACGGGCCACGGCGTGGGCATGTTCAGCGGGGTGCACGAGGGTCCGCAGAACATGAGGATCAGCAATAATGTTGCCTTTAAAAAGGGCATGACCATCACCAACGAACCGGGTATCTACGAAGAGGGAAAGCACGGAATCCGCACCGAAAATATCATGCTTGTCACTGATTTTGTCAATAACGAGTACGGACAGTTCTTAAAATTTGAACCCATTACTTATTTCCCGATCGATACCGCGGGAATCCTGACGGAGCTGATGACGGACGACGAGCTGGAGTGGCTGAACAATTACCATCATATGGTCTACGAGAAGCTTTCCCCGGGCCTTTCCGGAAAAGAGCTCCAGTGGCTGAAGGACCACACCCAGCCGGTCAAAAGGGCATAAAGCAAAGAAGCTGTTGAAAACAACGTCATAAAAAATAATGCACAAAAAATGCGTCTTGATTGGGCTTTCAAAGCCGTAGCAAGACGCATTTTCTCGTTTTGGGGCACGATTTTGATTTGTCACTGCTTATTTATTTTGCAGCGGTCTCTTTTAATTTTCATTGAAACGGGAAAGGAAGGCTTTGGTGCGGTCGTTCTGCGTATTGCCGAAAAGCTGTTCCGGATTTCCCTGCTCGACAATCGTTCCGTTGTCCATAAAGACCACGTAATCGGCCACGTCCCTGGCAAATTTCATTTCGTGGGTGACAACCACCATCGTCATATGCTCCGCCGCAAGCTCGCGGATGACCTTGAGAATTTCTCCCGTCAGCTCCGGATCGAGCGCGCTGGTCGGCTCGTCGAAAAACAGGATATCCGGATTCATTGCGAGCGCGCGGGCAATGGATACGCGCTGCTGCTGTCCGCCGGAAAGCTGGCAGGGGTAGGCATCCGCCTTGTCCGCCAGATCCATTTTCTTCAGAAGCTCCTTTGCGGAAGCTTCCGCCTCCGTCTTTGAACGGTGCAGTACGCGGATGGGCGCTTCCGTAATGTTCTGCATCACGGACAGGTGGGGGAAAAGATTGAAATTCTGGAAAACCAGCCCGATATGCAGCCCGATTTTGCTGCATGCGGCCTTGTCCGAATAGACGGCTTTGCCGTTTTCGCCGTTTTTCACCAGTGTATCCCCACAGATGGTGATCTCGCCGGAATCCACCGTTTCCAACTGGGTAACGCAGCGCAGCAGGGTGCTTTTTCCCGAGCCGGACGGCCCGATGACCGCAAGTACCTGTCCTTTGGTTACTTCTATTGAAATGCCGTTCAGCACTTTTGTGCCGTCGAAGCTTTTGCAGATGTCTTTGGCGGTTAAGATATGCATTTCCATCCTCCTAACGATAATAGTCCAGCCGGTTTTCGGCCATCGTAAAGAACCGGGTGACCACGCCGTTCATCACAAGATAGAACGCGCCGGCAATCACCAGCGGCGTCATGTTGACCGCCGAGGAAACCCAGTTGGAGGTTACCTTGAGCAGCTCGACGATGCCGATCACCTGCGCCAGGGAGGTGTCCTTTACGAGCGTGATGAACTCGTTGCCCATCGGCGGGATAATGTGCTTGACGACCTGTGGCAGAATGATGCGAAAGAAGGTCTGGCCGCGCGTAAAACCGAGCACCCTTGCCGCCTCGTGCTGGCCGCGGGGAATCCCCTCGATCCCCCCGCGGAAGATTTCCGCGAAATACGCCGCGTAGTTCAGGACAAAGGCGACCTCCGCCGCCAGAACGCGGTCCAGCTGAATCCCGAACAGGGGCTTCAGGGCATAAAAGAAGAACAGAAGCTGCAGCATCAGCGGTGTTCCGCGCATCAGCAGTATGTAAAGCCTGACCGGAAGATTGACGACCCTGACCTTCGTCATGCGTCCCTTGGCCACCAGCAGGCCGAGCGGCAGCGAAAAAATAAGCGTGACGAAAAAGATACGCAGTGACATAAGGGTTGCTTCCAGCATCTGTGTCAAAAGCGCCTGATAATTCATGAACCCGACCTCCATAAAATGATTGGGTAAAAAAGCCAAAGGCACAGAACCGGACAGAGTCCGGCTCTATGCCGCGCAGGGGAAAAATCTGCACCTGTCCTTCTGAGTGAAGAGAGTGTCCCAGACGACAGCTATAACATGGATTCTTCGGTTACAGTTATCCCTCAGAATGCAACGTGAAATCGCTCTATTTTTCTACGGTGGTAACATCCTCGCCGAACCATTTCTGGGAGATCGACGCCATGGTGCCGTCCGCCGCCATTTCCTTCAGGACGCCGTTGATCTTTTCCGTCAGCGCGCTGTCCGCCTTGCGGAAGCCCACGACATAGTCCTCGGTGGCGAGAGAAGCGTCCTTGCCGTCCTTGTCCTGAAGCACCTTATAGGCGTTCGGGTTGTTGGTCAGATAATAACGTGCAACCACTTCGTCAATGCTGATCGCGTCGATGGTGCCGTTCTGCAATTCCATGACCGCTTTGGAGTAATCGTCGATCTGTACAACGGATTTTAAGGTTTTCTTGAAATCCTCATTTTCATTCAGGGCGACTTCCGCGGAAGAATCCGACTGCACGCCGATGGTCTTTCCGGCCAGGGACTCAAGCCCCTGATAGGAGGAATCCGTCTTGACAAGGATGATCTGCTCGTTTTTCATATAGGGAATGCTCAGGCTGAATTCTTTTTCGCGCTCGTCGGTTTTGCTGAAACCGTTCCACAGGCAGTCGATGTTGCCGTTGTTCAGTTCGGCGGTTTTGCTGTCCCAGTCGATCGGCTGTGTTTTCAGCTCAATGTTGAGGCGCTTGCAGGCTTCCTTGGCAAGGTCGATATCAAAGCCGACCAGTTCGCCCGTTTTGGTGTCCACATACCCCATCGGGGGGAAGGCGTCGTCAAGGCCGAGCACCAGCTTGCCCGCTTTCTCAACCTTGGTCCAGGATTCGTCCGCGGCCGACGCGGTACCGGTACTGCCGGCAGCTGTGCCGCCGCAGGCGGCGCAGGAAAGGGCGATGCCCGCCGCTAATAATAAAGATAATATTTTTTTCATTTTAAATACCCCACTTCTCTTCTCATTGGACTCTCCAATATCAATATTTTACCTTATTAGCACGTTAAAGTAAAGGGGTATTTTAAAATTTGGGGATATTGTACGAAGGATAACCGGAAATTCCGCTTCCTTTCACCGCGATATGGACAAAACATACCGGTCGGAAAAGAAAAAAGGCACAGAGAGGGCGCGGCGGATTCTCCGCCGCGCCCAGGAACATCGAAAAACTGTCAGGTTTCGGAAAATCGTGCAAAAAACAAGCACAGACCGAATGAGCCTCCCTCTGTGAGGGAGGTGGCGCGCTCGGCGCGCCGGAGGGAGTACCCCGTCAGGTTTCTATGAAACTCCCTCAGTCAGGCGTTGCCTGCCAGCTCCCTCAAAGAGGGAGCCAAAAAAGCCTAAAACGCGGCGGGCTCTTAACTGGGGTTATGACAGAAGCATTCTGTCGTTGTCCATGGTGTCTCCGCTCACGGTCTCAAACTTTTCAAGCAGGTCTTTTACCTGCAGGTTTTTCTTTTCCTGGCCCTTGATATCGAAAATAATTCTGCCTTCATGCATCATAATCAGGCGGTTGCCCAGCCGGATGGCATCCTTCATATTGTGTGTGACCATCAGCGTGGTCAGGCTGTCCCGGCTGACCATTTCGTCGGTCAGCTCCAGCACCTTGCGCGCGGTTTTGGGGTCCAGCGCCGCGGTGTGCTCATCCAAAAGCAGAAGCTTCGGCTTTTGAAGCGTAGCCATCAGCAGGGTCAGCGCCTGACGCTGGCCGCCAGACAGCAGCCCCACCTTGCTGGAAAGCCTGGTTTCCAGCCCGAGCTCCAGCGTTTCCAGTTTTTCTTTATAGACGGCCCGTTCGCCTTTTTTGATTCCCCAGCCCAAACCGCGTTTTTTGCCTCTGCGATACGCCATGGCCAGATTTTCCTCAATGCCCATGTCCGCGGCGGTGCCCATCATCGGGTCCTGAAACACGCGGCCCAGAAGCTTTGCCCGGCGGTATTCGGGCTGCTTGGTCAGATCGATGTCGTCCAGTAAAATCTGCCCGCCGTCACAGGGGAAAACGCCCGCGATCAGGTTCAGCAGCGTGGATTTTCCGGCGCCGTTTCCGCCGATGACCGTAATGAAATCGCCGGTCTCAATGGTCAGATTCAAATCGATCAGCGCTTTTTTCTCGTTGATGGTGTTGGCATTGAAGGTTTTGCTTACATTTGTCAGTTGAATCATCTTGTTTCCCCTCCGTTTGCGGCAGATGCTTTTTTGCCTTTTCTGAAGCGGCTGAAGAAACTCTGCCATTTTTCCACCAGATTATTAAAGAAGGCGGGGAACTTCCGTTTCACAACCGGAATGGCCAGAGCCACCGCAACCATGATCGCTGTGAGAAGCTTCAGGTCCGTGGATTTCAGGCCGAACCACAGCACAAGGGCGATAATCACGCGATAGATCACGGAGCCGACGACTGCCGAAATCAGTTTGTAGGCGAATGAGAAGCGGTTGCCCATCAGGACCTCGCCAATGATGACGGACGCAAGGCCGATCATGATGGTGCCGGTGCCCATGCCGACGTCCGCGTACCCCTGGCTCTGCGCCACCATCGCGCCGGACAGCGCGACAAGGCCGTTGCTCAGTACCAGCCCCAGGATTTTTGTCTTATCGGTATTGACGCCCAGCGCGCGGACCATGTATTCGTTGTTGCCGGTTGCGCGGACCGAGCATCCGATTTCGGTACCGAAGAACCAGTACAGGAACAGGATTACCGCGGCGGTGAAAATCAGGCCGATCATGAGCGAGATCATGTTCACGCTGAGCACCGGATACAGCCCGGAAACCGTGGTGATGATGGTGGAGATGCCGAGAAGGGGAATGTTCGCCTGCCCCATGATGCGGATATTGATGGAGTAGAGGGCGATCATGGTCAGAATCCCCGCCAGAATCCCCGGAATCTCCAGTTTGGTGTGTAAAAAGCCGGTGATAAAGCCGCAGGCCATACCGGAGGCCAAAGCGAATAAAAGCGAGAGGAAAGGATTCATTCCGTGAGAAATTAAAATCGCCGTGACCGCGCCGCCGGTGGCAAAGCTGCCATCGACCGTCAGATCGGCAAAATCCAGTACCTTGAAGGTGATGTAAACGCCCAGCGTCATAATGCTCCATAAAACACCCTGCGCCGCCGCGCCCTGCATTGCCTGTAATAGACCCATTGTAAATTCTCCTTAACGCAACATGAGCGATAGGGGATTTCCCCCTATCGCCGTGCTGTTCTGTTTTTGGTGTTTATTTGCTGGCAGTGCTTGCGGCACCCGCCTTATCCAGCAGTTCCTGCGGGATGGTCACGCCGATTTTTTCGGCGACCTCTTTGTTGATGGTCAGGTCGCAGTTGGTGGAATACTCAATCGGCATATCCGCCGGTTTTGCGTCGTCCTTCAGAATCTTTACCGCCTGTTTCGCGGTAAGCAGCCCGAGGTCGTAGTAATTGATGCCGTATGTAGCAAGTCCGCCGTTGTCCACCATGCCGGATTCGCCCACGATGATCGGCAGCTTCGCGGGCTGCGCAACCATGGAAACCGTCGCCATGCCGGCGGCGATCATATTGTCCGTCGGAGCGTAGATCGCGTCGACCTTACTGACCAGCGACTGGACCACCTGCTGAATCTCGTTGGAATTGGAAACCGTCGCGTCCACTGATTCCAGCCCGAGTTCGGCCGCGCTCTTCTTCGCGATGTCCACCTGGAATTTGGAATTGGTTTCACTGGAGCAGTAGAGCATCGCAACCTTCTTCGCGTTCGGCAGCAGCTGTTTCAACAGCTTCATCTGCTCGGCCACCGGGGTCAGGTCGGAGGTACCCGTCACGTTTCCGCCCGGCTTCTCATTGGAAGCGACGAGCTTCGCGTCCGCGGGGTCGGTCACCGCTGTTACCAGAATCGGAATGTCCTTCGTCGTGTTCGCAACTGCCTGAGCGGCCGGGGTCGCGATCGCAAGGATCAGGTCGGATTTGTCGTTGACCAGCTTGCTCGCTATGGTCTGGCAGTTCGGCTGCTCGCCCTGCGCATTCTGGTAGTCCAGCGTAATGTTCTTCCCGTCGACATAGCCTTCTTTTGCAAGCCCGTCGACAAAGCCCTTATACGCCGCGTCCAGCGCGGGATGCTCCACAAGCTGCACAATGCCGATTTTCAGTTTCTTTTCAGCCGCTCCGGAAGCCGCCTGCGAACCGGCCGCCGGGCCTGCGGCAGAAGAAGCGGAAGTACTGGAAGTACAGGCCGCCGCGGAAAGCGCAATCACCCCGGCCAACAGCAATGCGAGTGTCTTTTTCATGAAATACCCATCCTCTCGCCTATTTCTGATTTTATTGCTTTAAAGTTATAAATACTTTATCGCTTTAAATTGATTTATTAATTTTACAATATTTTTTCCGGTTCGTCAATCTTTAATTTCACAAAATATGTTCGGCGGGTTATGGTAAATTGATCAAAATCATTCCTGACGGCTAAAAAAACGCTTCTGACTTAGACGTGCATGCAGGCTCAGTCTGCCTGTATGCCGGGCATTTTTGACGCGGTCAGACGCGATTTCAGTCGAATACACAGGACCTTTGATTTTACAAACAAGGACTAATAATATAAGTAAAGAAAAGGAGAAGAAAATATATTTTGTAAAATGAATTTCAAAGCCGATTCCAGGCGGCATATTTATTTAAATTCAATCTAAACTAAGCTTAACAGGGATTTAACATTGGATTCGTAAAATGGCAATGTGTTAAAGAACCGAAAAACATAATTTTGTAGGAGGACTGTCCAAAATGAAGAAAATCATATCTGCTGTTTTAACAGCTGCGATTCTGGGGTCTGTATTTGTGGGGTGTAGTTCGGAAGTTGAAGGAACTTCTTCCGCTGCTTCCGCCGCAGATACATCCAATACAGCGGTATCCGAGAGCGGGTCGTCTGCCACAGAGCAGTTGAGCGGCAAGCTGACACTCAACGGTTCCACTTCCATGGCTAAGGTCTGCCAGGCTCTGGGCGAAGCTTTCCAGGCAAAATACCCCGGCGTAACGGTTGAAAAAAGCGGAACTGGTTCCGGCGACGCGGCAAAGGCGGTCAGCGCGGGTACGGCCCTGATCGGCGACCTTTCCAGAAAAATGAAGGACGAAGAGAAACCGGAAGATTATGAAATCGTACAGATCGCCATCGACGGTATCGCGATCGCGGTAAATAAGGACAACAAGGTCAGCGGCCTTACATCCGATCAGATTGCCAAAATCTACACGGGCGAAATTACGAACTGGAAAGATGTCGGCGGCGACGATGCCAAGATCACGGTGCTCGGCCGTGAAGCGGCAAGCGGTACGCGCGACGGCTTTGAAAGCATCTTCAAGGTAGAGAAAAAGTGCAAATACGCCGCGGAGCTTTCCTCCACCGGTGAAGTAGTTACCAAAGTAGGCAGCGATAAGGGTGCAATCGGCTACGTTTCCCTCGACTCGGTAAACGATACCGTCAAAGCGGTCGATGTCGACAGCATCAAAGCGAATGAAGAAAATATTGTAAACGGAAGCTACAAAGCGCAGAGACCCTTCATTGAAATCTATAAAAAAGGCACCGACAGCGATCTTGTAAAAGCATGGTTTGAATTCATCAAATCGGACGAAGGACAGGATGTTATCAAGAAAGCTGGACTGGTACTGGCAAAATGAGCATAGCAATGGACAGCGCGGAGAACGCGCTGAAAAACAAAAAAAAGAATAGTGTGAAAAAAGGCCTGGCAATTTTGTTAGGCCTTATTTCCGTCCTTGCGTTTTTTCTTCCGTACATTCAGTTTGTTTTTAAAAATACAACATATATTGTCAGCGCTTTCCAGCTGGCGACGGTGAGAGGGATGCGCGTACAGGGGGCGGAACTCAGCGGCCTTGTCACGATTCCGCTTCTTACCAGAATTTCGGTGATTGCCGGGGTGCTTCTTCCGGCCGCTGGAATCCTTCTGCTCCTGTTCAAAAAACCGGTGATGGCCGGGACGGCGTTCGTGCTGTCCGCGGTTACTCCCCTGATTGTCCTGATTACCACCTCCAGCATCCAGACGGCGGTCACGCAGCTGAATATCAGCAAAATTTCGATTGCCTACCTCTGGCCGTCCATTTATGTGCTGGTCGGCGGAATCGTGTGCGCGGTTCTGTCCCTCTGGACGCAGGGGACGGAAAAGCTTGCGGAATCCATTTTTCTGGTCTTTTCCTGTGTGTCCGTCGGCTCGGTCGTCCTCATTACCGTGTACATTTTCGCCGCGGGCTCTCCCGCCGTTCTGCAGATCGGCCTGGGGCAGTTCCTGTTCGGCAGGGAGTGGAACGCGGAGGCGAACATCTTCGGCATCCTGCCGCTGATCCTTTCCTCCATTGCGGGGACGGTGGGAGCCATTCTGCTGGGGGTTCCCGTCGGGATTCTGACGGCTGTTTTCCTTGCGGAAACGGCGAAACCGCAGCTTGCCCGTCTGGTCCACCCGGCGATAGAACTGCTCGCCGGAATTCCGTCCGTCATCTACGGCTTTTTCGGGATGCTGGTCATTGTTCCGGCCATCCGCGATTTTCCGCCGTTCCGGAACAACACCATCGGCGACAGCCTGCTGGCGTCGATCCTGATCCTTGCCATCATGGTGCTTCCCACTATCGTCAGCGTAACGGAGACCTCGTTAAAAGCGGTGCCTGAGGCTTACCGGGAGGCGTCCCTCGCGCTGGGTGCAACACCCACCGCCACGATTTTCAAGGTCAGCATCCCGGCTGCCCGGTCCGGAATCCTTGCGGGCGTCATTCTGGGCGTCGGCCGCGCGATCGGTGAGACGATGGCGGTCATTATGGTGGCGGGAAACGTCGCTAATATGCCGTCTCTTCTGGGAACGGTGCGTTTCCTGACGACCGGTATCGCCATGGAGATGAGCTATGCCTCCGGTCTGCACCGTCAGGCGCTTTTTGCCATCGGGCTGGTGCTGTTTGTGTTTATCATGATCGTCAATATCACCTTTACTTATATTTCAAGGAAGGGAGTGCAGATGGATGCCGAGTAGCTCTCTTTACGGGAAACGGAAGCGCCCCTTCGATACCTTCCTGAAGGTGCTGATCAATACCGCGGCGGCGGTCACGGTGATCGTGCTTCTGGGGATTATTTTCTACATCCTGGTCAACGGCGTCTCCTACATTTCGTGGAAATTTATTTCCACAGCCTATTCGGAAACGAATGACGACTTAAAGGGCATTCTGCCCATGATTATCAACACCATGTATATTGTGGTCATCACTCTGCTGATTTCCGCCCCCATCGGCATTTCCTCGGCAATCTATCTGACGCAGTACGCAAAGCAGGGCAGGCTGGTCAAAGCGATCCGCTTTACCACGGAGATTCTCTCGGGGATTCCGTCCATTATCTTCGGCTTGTTCGGCTATACGGTCTTCTGTATCCTGTTCCGCCTGCAGACATCGCTTCTGGCCGGATGCCTTACCATGACCCTGTGCATTCTGCCGACGATCATCCGCACGACGGAGGAGTCGCTCCTGTCCGTCCCGGGCAGCTATAAGGAGGGCGCTCTGGCCCTCGGCGCCGGAAAGCTGCGCGTCGTGATGGGGATTGTGCTGCCCTGCGCCATGCCCGGCGTGCTGACCGCCGTGATTCTCGCCATGGGAAGAATCGTGGGCGAAAGCGCGGCCCTTCTGTTCACCTCGGGATTGTCCTATAATATGCCGAAGGGATTTGTTCAGCAGATCTTTGCGAGCGGGCGCACGCTGACCCTGCACCTTTACCAGACCGCGCGGGAGGCCAACTCGCCCGACGCCATGCACATCGCATTTGCCACGGCGTCCGTGCTGCTGATTCTGGTCTTTTTACTCAACCGGCTTGCGGCGCTGCTCTCCAGGACTCTCAGGAAAGGATAAGAGAATAGGAATATGGAAACAAAGATATCAATTCAGGATTTAAATTTGTTTTACGGAGATTTCCATGCGCTGAAAAGCGTCAATATGGAAGTCCCCCACAATAAAGTAACGGCTTTTATCGGTCCCTCCGGCTGCGGAAAATCCACCTGCCTGAAAACGATCAACCGGATGAACGACCTGATCGAAAACTGTAAAATTACGGGAAAGGTAACGATCGACGGCGAGGACATCTACGATCCCCGCACCGACGTCACCCTGCTGCGCAAGCGCGCCGGCATGGTGTTCCAGAAGCCGAACCCGTTCCCTATGACGCTGTACGATAACATCGCCTACGGCCCGCGTGTTCACGGGATTAAAAATAAACAGAAGCTCGATGAAATTGTAGAGCAGTCGCTCAAAAGCGCGGCGCTCTGGGAGGAAGTCAAGGACCGGCTCAGAAAATCCGCGCTCGGCCTTTCGGGCGGGCAGCAGCAGCGTCTGTGCATTGCGCGTGCGCTGGCTGTGGAGCCGGACATTATTCTGATGGATGAGCCGACCAGCGCCCTTGACCCGATTTCCACACTGAAAATCGAGGATTTGATGGACGACCTGCGCGCCAGGTATACCGTGATTATTGTGACGCACAATATGCAGCAGGCCGCGCGTATCGCGGACAGGACTGCATTTTTTCTTTTGGGGGAAATTGTGGAATACACCGATACGCTTTCCATGTTCAACAATCCGAAGGATGAGCGCACGGAACGCTATATTACGGGACGTTTCGGCTGATTTTGCGGTCGGAAGAGTCAGTTGCCTATAGCTATTTCAGAAAGGAAATTGTATAATAAAGGAGGAAATATCATGCCGAGAAAAATCTTTGACCGGGAGCTTGCCAGTCTGATCACACAGATGACAGACATGGGCAACACGGTCAATCAGCGCATAGAGGACACGATTGCCGCCCTGCGCACCATGGACCTGGAAAAGGCCGCGGAGGTCGCGAACGGCGACAATGAAATTGACCGGCTCGAGCACAATATCGAGAAAATGTGCATGAACCTGATTGCAATGCAGCAGCCGATCGCCACGGACCTGCGGGTGATCGCGGCCTGCCTGAAAATCCTGACGGATATTGAACGCGAGGCTGACCAGTGCGCGGACATCTGCGACATTCTCACCATCGGGGAGCTGAACACCAACAGTCTGGCCATCACGCACGTGGTGCAGATGCTGGAGGCGGCGCACGACATGTTCCGCCGCGCAATGGACGTTTTCCTCAGCCACGACGTGGAAGCGGCTCAGGCGGTCTGTGAAAGCGACGATATCGTCGACGGCATGTTCTCGAAAATCATACTGGAAGTCTGCGGCATCATCACCCAGAATCCGCAGAACGTAATGCGCGAGGTCGACCTTCTCTTCATTTCAAAATATATTGAGCGCATGGGCGACCACGCCACCAATATTGCCGAATGGGTTATTTATATGGAGACCGGGATGCATCCCGACCTGAATACCAAAGAAAGCTAAAGGAGGACCACATGGCTCTGATTTATATTGCGGACGACGAGCTGAATATCCGTAAGCTGGTTTCTTTCGGGCTGAAGGACAGCGGGTTTGAAACCGCGGAGTTTCCGGACGGGACCCAGCTGATGAACGCTGTCCGGCAGCGGGTGCCGGACGCAATCATCCTGGACTGGATGATGCCGCAGCCGGACGGCCTTGCCGTCTGCCGCATGCTGCGGGAAAACGAGAGCACGCGCACCGTGCCGGTGCTGATGCTTACGGCGAGGGGTGAAGAAATCGACCGTGTGCTGGGGCTGGAAATCGGCGCGGATGATTATATTGTGAAACCGTTCAGCATCAAGGAGCTCTGTGCCCGCGTGCGCGCCGTTCTGCGCAGGGCGGCGCGGCAGGATAACGCGGCGGATCAGGTGCTGACAAGCGGCGACCTGACCGTGGATATCACCCGGCACAGCGTGACCAAAGGAGATGCCGCGATCGAGCTGACCGTGAAGGAATTCGACCTGCTTGTCATGCTGATGAAAAACAGCGGCAAGGTGCTTACCCGCGACACCCTTCTGGATAAGGTGTGGGGAATTGAGTACTACGGCGATACCAGAACGGTGGATGTTCACGTGCGCTACCTGCGCCAGAAAATAGAGAATAATCCCGACGATCCGGCCTATATTCAGACGGTGCGCGGGGTGGGATATAAATTCAGCGGACAGAATTAATCGGAGGCGGCTATGAAAAGGAAATTGATGCTCAGCAATGCGGTCATTATCGTGGTCGGATTTATCGCGGCTTTTTTGCTTGCTGCGCTTCAGATCCAGCGGCAGTATCAGACCGAATTCACCCGGCGGCTCGACACTGCGCTGAGCATCCTTTCCACCCAGCTCGAAGAGATCGAGCGCGACCCCGAGGCCGCCGCGACCAATGTCGGTGTCGAACTGGAAAAAACCGGCCAGGAAATGCGTATCAGCATCATCGGCCTGGACGGCAAAGTGACCGGCGACAGCGCCAGGGAAGAGATCAATCAGGACCACAGCAGCCGGCCCGAGATCATCCAGGCACGGAAAAACGGCCGGGGATACGATACGCGCATCAGCGCAAGCCTGAACCAGCGTTATTATTACGAGGCCGTCTATATCAAGGACCGCTTCTTTATCCGCGCCGCGCTTCCCACCGCGGACCTCGACAGGGTCCTGTACCGGCTGTGGATGGTTGCCGCTCTCAGCATGCTTCTGGGTATCGCCATTGTCTGCGTTGTGACCGGCGTTCTTGTTTACCGCACGACGGAGCCGCTCAAGCAGCTGACCGACGCGGCAAGGGAAATCTCCGGCGGCGATTATTCGAGCCGTGTGACGGGGAGTTACAAGGATGAAGTAGGGGAGCTTGCCCGTTCTTTCAACATGATGGCACAGAGCACCGAAACAGCTGTTTCCCAGCTGGTCAGCAAACAGAATCAGCTGGAGGGCGTGCTTCAGGGCATGGACGATGGAGTGCTCGCGGTCAACGCCGAAAATGAAATCCTGTTTCTGAACCAGAGTGCCCGCCGCCTTCTGGAAAAGCAGAGCCTTGCCGAAAAAGGAAAGCTGGAGGGCAGCCTGCTGATCGGAAAAATAGCAAATATGATGAAGCGTGCCATTGAAAACTCCGCGGCTGGAAAAGAGACGGTGCTGGGCGGGCCCAATGAAAAGCAGTTTACCGTTTATGTTTCTCCCATAGCGGGGCGGCAGGAGCAGTCCGCCCTCGCCGTCATCACCGACGTCACGCGGATGCACAAGCTGGAGCAGATGCGAAGCGAGTTTGTGGCCAATGTCACCCATGAGCTGAAAACACCGCTGACTTCCATCCGCGGCAGTATCGAGCTTTTAAAAAGCGCGGACAGGGACGAGGAGACCCGGCGCTATTTCTACGACGTACTGGATATAGAAGCCGAACGGCTGCACCGGCTGATCGACGATATGCTGGCGCTGTCGCAGATTGAGAATGCGAAGGAAGACCCTTCCGTGCGCCGGTGCAGTGTCCGGAACGAGCTGGAGCAGTGCATCGAGCGGCTCGGACCTTTGGCGGAAAAAAGCCAGATCAGGCTTACGCTGGACGCCGACAGCACGCTGTTTGTAGCCTGTTCCCCGACCCGGCTTCAGCAGATGTTCGGCAATCTGATCGAAAACGGAATCAAATACAACAGGTCCGGCGGCAGCGTCTCCGTGACGGCGCGCCGCCAGCGTCAGATGGCGATCATCCGGGTGAAGGATACCGGAATCGGCATCGCGCCGGAGCATTTTGACCGGCTGTTCGAGCGCTTCTACCGCGTGGACGCCAGTCGCTCGCGGGAAATCGGGGGAACCGGTCTGGGACTGTCCATCGTCAAGCACCTTGCCGCGCTTTACGGCGGAGAGGTCGGCGTGGAAAGCGAAGTCGGAAAGGGCAGCACCTTTGTCGTCCGTCTGCCTCTTGCGCTGAACGAAGGATAACGGGAGCGGGAGGGAGTCCGCCCTGTCAAAAAAGCCGCCGGAAATCAGGCGGCTTTTTGCATATTGTTTTTCTTTTAGTAAACCTTAATGGCGGAGGGATCTGAAATGAAATCAATATGGAGTGAAAGCTGCAGCTTTCCGAAAAGGGACTCGCTGAAAAACGACATCGTGGTCGATACCGCGGTGATTGGGGCGGGCATGGCCGGACTTCTGACCGCGTACCTTCTGCAGAAGGAGGGACGGAACGTCGCTGTGCTGGAAGCGGAGCAGACCGCAGGCGGCGTGACCAAAAACACAACGGCAAAGATCACCTCACAGCATGATCTGATCTATGACAGTATGATCCGGGACTTCGGGGAAGAATCCGCAAGGCAATATGCCGTTGCCAACCAAAAGGCAATCGGCAAGTTTGAGAAGATCATTACAGAGAATGGCATTGACTGCGAATTTGAAACAAAACCCGCCTTTATCTATTCCCTCGACAGGGAAGAGGAACTGATGTCCGAGGCGCAGGCGGCGGAAAAACTGGGCATCGACGCGGAGTTTACAACGGAAACCGACCTGCCGTTTCCGGTTCTGGCGGCGGTGAAATTTAACGGTCAGGCTCAGTTCCATCCCCTGAAATTTCTGAAATCCATCTCGGCAGACCTTACGGTTTATGAAAACACCCGGGTGCTGATCGTCCGCGGCGATTCCATTATTACCAACCGGGGAAGGGTGACGGCGGACCAGATCGTCATTGCCACGCATTTCCCGATCGTCAATGTCCCCGGCTGGTATTTTGCGCGGATGCATCAGGAGCGCTCCTATGTCATCGCGCTGAAAAATGCAGGCCGCCTCGCGGGAATGTATATCGACGCGGACCCGGACGGCTATTCGTTCCGTACCTGTGGGGAGTATGTCCTTCTGGGCGGAGCCGGGCACCGCACGGGCAAGCATCCGGGGACGGGCTGCTATGAAAAGCTCCGCAGCGCAGCCAAACAGTTTTTCCCGCAAAGCGAGGAGGTCTGCCACTGGTCCGCGCAGGACTGCGTGACGTGGGACAACCTTCCTTATATCGGCCGCTACGCTTCGTCCACCCCGAACCTGTATGTGGCGACGGGCTTTCAAAAATGGGGAATGACGACCTCCATGGCCTCCGCCATGATCCTTACGGATATGATCTGCGGGCGAAGGAACGGGGAAGCGGAAGTCTTTTCTCCCCAGCGCTTTCACGCGGCGGCGTCCGCCAAAAATATGCTGGCCGACTTCGGAACCTCCGCCGTGGAGCTGACGGCCGGTCTGTTTTCCGCGCCGACACGGAAATGCACGCACCTGGGCTGCCGTCTGCACTGGAATCCGGAGGAGGAAACGTGGGACTGCCCCTGCCATGGGTCAAGATTCACCGCACAGGGAGAGCTGATCGGCGGTCCCGCGTTAAGAGGGATCAAGCATGACTGATTACCACTCCCTTCACAAAACCCGTTCCTTCTTTGAGGGCTGGTACTTCAAGCACCAAAACGCGGACGGCGCCGTCGCTTTCATCCCGGGAGTCAGCTTCAGCCCGCGGGGAGAAAAAAGGGCCTTCCTTCAGGTGATTACCCGGGAAGGCTCTTTTCAGCTGGCTTATCCGTATTCCGCGTTCCGCGTCTGCCGGAAAAGGTTTTCCGTACGCGTCGGCAGAAATATTTTTACCGAAAAGGGCGTTCATATCGATCTGGCCGGCCCGGGCATCCGCTGCACGGGGGATATCCGCTACGGTCCGCTTACACCGATTGCGTCGGACATTATGGGTCCGTTTCGCTTTGTCCCCTTTATGGAGTGCAATCACGGCGTCATCAGCATGAAGCATTCCCTGACGGGTTCCATGATCCTGAATGGCAAAAAAATCGATTTTGGCGGGGGTGACGGATACATTGAAAAGGATTGGGGGACTTCGTTTCCCTCCAGCTATCTCTGGGTGCAGTGCAACCGTTTTCCCGATCCTTCCTGCAGCATAATGGTTTCCATTGCCAAAATTCCGTTTGGACTGTTTCATTTTCAGGGATGCATTGCCGTTGTCTGCTTTCAGGGCAAAGAATACCGCTTTGCCACCTACCGCGGCGTCAGAATGCTCCGCTGTGCGGAGCAGGGATTTCTTCTGAAGCAGGGAAAATATCTGCTGGAAGCGGACATTCTCTCCCAGCCCGCCCACAAGCTGTTTGCGCCGCAGTCGGGCGAAATGTCCCGGATCATCCGTGAAAATATGTCCTCCGGCGTACGGTTCCGCCTGTATGAGGACAATACGCTCCTTTTTGACCTGACCGGCAAGGATGCGGGGTACGAATATGTAAAATAGCGCCCTCTTTCCGAAAATTGCATAAGGTATTTCCCTGTGCACATAATAACGGTAAAGGGAGGTGGATGCATTGCCGAAGGACAGCCAGCCGGACAACAAAGAAAGCCGGGTGAAAAAGGCGAACGGACAGACGCCGATTACCCGGGAAAATCAGAATCAAAATAAAAACGCCAAAAAACAGTCCATCAAAAACAACGACGTTTAAGGGGGAAGAATCTTGGCAAAAGCAGGGATGAGACGCCCGGATCCGAAGGAACCGCACGGAACGGAAAGCAACCATAAGACGCATATCCCGAAAAATGATGTTCAGTCCGTTCCGGAGCTTCAGGGAAAAGCAAAGCACACCAAAGAGAAAGCCCCGCCCATGTAGCGGGAATCCAATATGTAGACCGGGCGAGGTTTGGGCCTCGCCCTAACAGGGTATATATCCATGCACAAGGCACGTTTTTATAAAGATGATAAATGCCCCGCCGCTAATATCTTCTCCGCGCTCAGCAGAGATATGACTGTTAATATTTGTTTATCAGGCTCTGCACATAATCGTGCATTTCCTGCTTGGACTGGATCGCGTGCGTCTGCTGGACAATGTTCTCCTGCCTCTGTTGAGGAAGAGCCGAAAAATACTCCATTGCCTGCACGTTTTGGGCGAGCGCCATGCCAAAACCCAGCGGAAGCTCCACCGTTATCACCTCCCGGATTAGTGTTCGCCCGGCGCGTCAAATCATTCAGTCGATTTTTACGTTATAGCAGTTAAAAATTTATTTATTAAAAATTCTTAATAGGCGGGATAGGCGGGAAAAGCAAGAAAAAGATAGATCCGTTTCCATGAAAACTTCCTAAAATTATGATATACTGAATAAAAGATCGATGGAATCATCAATGCCGACAGGAGGATGAAACAATGGAAAGAACCTGTATTCTTTTGAAGCCGGACGCGTTGAAACGGCGGCTGGCGGGCAGAATTATTGCAAGAATTGAGGACAAGGGATACATAATTGCGGACGCCAGAATGCTGCAGCTGGACGAGGCTGTTTTGCGGGAGCACTATTCCCATCTTGCGGACCAGTCTTTTTTCCCCGACATCGTCAAATACATGGTATCCGGCCCGGTGCTCGCCATGATTGTGGAGGGGGAAAACGCTGTTGAGGGAACGCGCAAGATCATCGGCGCCACCCGCTTTGAGGACGCGGCTGCCGGAACCATCCGCGGCGATTATGCGTTCAGCACCCGGCAGAACCTGATTCACGGCTCGGATTCGGCGGAAAGCGCGGAAATTGAAATCAGACGGTTTCTTGCCCGGCGGTGAACGGCCGACGGTCCGTCCATCCTGTTTTTCCATGAGAAAACCAGGCGATAAAAAGGCGGCGGAGAATTCTCCGCCGCCTCAGGTCATCGATAAAGTCGCGCAACCGCAAAATTGTAAAACAATTTTGCTTACTGCGTTAGCCACGCTTGCAAATTTCGGTCACATACAGAGAGTATGCTCCCTCATTGTCGGCGCTTGCCGCCTTGTCTTGCGCGATTTCTCGACGCCTGACAAATTTTTCGATACTCTCAGGCGGCGGAGAATTCTCCGCCGCCTCGTTTTCCTAATATTACGCCACGGTCACGACGCACTGGCGGACCGGCTGCTGGCCGGGCAGGGTGGAATAAACGCCGGTGCATCCGGCGCTCAGGCCGCTGATTTTATAATAGTAGCTCGAACCGACCTTCTGCTGAAGGACTGGTTTGAGCACGCTTCCGTTCCCCGTAGTGAATACCGGAGCGGCGCTGGTGCCGCTGGGGGTAAATTTGAACTGATAAGTCGCGCCCCGCTTGATCGTGAACGGATAGGTCGTGTCGGAAATCACTCCGGATGCCCTGCCGTTGGCGGTGAAGGAGGTGGAAAGGTCCCCCAGGGTGGTGGTAATGGTAGCGGAACCCTGGTTCACATTTGTGATCCGATAAAGATAACCGCCCGTTGTTTTCTGGTAAAACGCCACGGAAACCGCCGAAGGGTTGGATGAAACCGCCTTCGGCATGACGGATGAGGTGGTGGTTATTTTATAGATATAAGAGCTGTTGGTGCCGAAAGAATACGGCGCTGTGGTATCTGATCTGAAAGTGGTTGTAGAGGGCGTCTGGGAAGGATCCTGCACCGGATTGGTGGGCTGGCTGGAAGAGGAGTAATCCACATAGGAGTAGTCCTGGTCGACCGCACCGCTGATCCCGGGAACAGTCGCGGAACCGTACTGCCATACGGTATACGGATTGCTGTACCGGGCAACGTCTACGCCCCAGTGCGCCACCCATTTGTCGTAGGGGTCCAGAACGGAACTGGAGAGGTTGGAGTTAAAGATGCTGGGAGAACTGTAAATACCGGCCTTGTAGCCCGCGCTTTCGATCGCGGAGCAGAAGGTCTGGGCGATACTGGAAAGAAGCTCCCGCGAAAGAACACGCTGAGTGCTGTCTTCAATATCGTAAAATACGGGGTAATCGAGCTTGCGGCCATTTAAGATGCTGAGGCACATTCTCGCTTCCTCAGCCGCCGCCGCCACGGTCGTTGCGTAGCTGAAGTGATAGACGCCGACTTTGATCCCGTTCGCGGTCGCTCCGTCGTAGTTGGCGTTAAAATAAGCGTCGGTCTGCTTATCCCACTGCTCGCTGCCGTAGCCGGTGCGGATGATGGCGAAATCAACGCCGCTGCTTTTTACACTGCTCCAGTTAATGCCGCCCTGCCAGGCGGAAACATCAATTCCTTTCAGGACCACGTGTACGTTGCAGGTCGCGGTCTGTCCGTCGCTTGTTGTCGCCGTAATGACCGCCTTTCCCAGACCGGCGCCCGTTACCGTATTGCCTACGACGGTCGCCACACCGGGGTCGCTTGATGTCAGAACGGCGTCGCTCATGATGCATCCCATAACGGAAGCCGTCAGGGAAGCGCTTTCGCCGACTCTTAAAGCCAGCTTGGTGCTGTCAAGAGTCATGGCTGCGGAAGTAACGGTGCTGGTGTCCGTCGCATAAGCGGCAGTTGTGCAGAGCGATGCAATCATTGCAAGCGCCAATACGAGAGAGACGAGCTTTCTTTTCATAATTTTCCTCCAATTGTTTTCGTTGTTCCACCATGTTTTTACCCACTGAAATTCGCAAAAGGCATGCATTTTCTTCTCGATTTTGAAGTAGCAACACTGCACAATACAGCAGGAACGATACAATTTCAATTATATTTTTTATTACTAATTATGTCAAGTAAATACACCAAAAAACTCCATCCCCTAAAATGCGTCAAAATCCCCCAAAAGAATAACAGAACAAGCCGGTGAAAGCAAAAAGTGGCAGTTTTCCTGAGTGTTTCTGGGATTGCGTTTTAAAAACCCCGGCTTTGCCCCCTGCTTTTTGGGATAAATTCCCTTTTGCTTTTTTATTCTCGCCCAAAAGAACGGCAAAATTATATTTGATTATTTTCAGTAAATGCTTTACAATGAACAAGTGTATTTTTACAGCAATTCCATTTCAGTTTGCCAGACAAAACACGTTTCTCCCCCGCCGAAGGCGGGGGAGAAACGCAAACTTGTTGTAGAATCAACTGAAAATGCTGTAGTTGGTTGGAGGAAGTAATTTGTCAAGTTATGTAAATGAGATTAAGAGAAGAAGGACGTTCGCTATTATTTCCCACCCGGATGCGGGAAAGACGACCTTGACGGAAAAGCTTTTGCTTTACGGCGGAGCCATCACGCTGGCGGGTTCGGTCAAAGGGAAAAAAACCGCAAAGCACGCGGTTTCCGACTGGATGGAGATCGAAAAACAGAGGGGAATCTCGGTTACTTCTTCCGTTATGCAGTTCAATTACAGCGGCTACTGTATCAATATTCTGGATACCCCTGGGCATCAGGATTTTTCAGAGGACACCTACCGTACGCTGATGGCGGCGGATTCCGCCGTCATGGTCATCGACGCTTCCAAGGGTGTTGAAAAGCAGACCCGCAAGCTTTTTAAGGTCTGCACACTGAGGCATATCCCTATTTTCACCTTTATCAATAAAATGGACAGGGAAGCCAGAAGTCCGTTCGACCTTCTGGAAGAGATTGAAAAGGAACTGGGCATCCAGACCTTTCCCATGAACTGGCCGATCGGCTCGGGAAAAGAATTCAAGGGTGTCTATGACAGAAATAAAAAAGAGATCATCGCCTTTACCGCCAACAACGGTCAGCGGGAAGTGGAGGCAACGGAAGTCGAACTCAACGATGAAAAGCTAAAAGCGCTGATCGGCGAGGACCACCGCAGGACTTTGGTGGATGATATCGAGCTGCTCGACGGCGCGGGCTACGAATTTGATCTGGAAGCCGTCCGGAACGGAAAGCTTTCTCCGGTCTTCTTCGGTTCGGCGCTCACCAATTTCGGCGTGGAGCCGTTTCTTGAGGAATTTCTGAACATGACCACCCCGCCGCTTCCCAGGGAGGCGGACACCGGCCTGATCGACCCCCTGACCAACGAGTTTTCCGCCTTTGTCTTTAAGATCCAGGCCAATATGAACAAGGCGCACCGCGACAGAATCGCGTTCATGCGCATCTGTTCGGGCAGGTTTGAGAAGAACATGGAAGTCATGCATGTGCAGGGCGAAAAAAAGATGAAGCTTTCGCAGCCCCAGCAGCTGATGGCGCAGGACCGCGAGGTGATCGACGAGGCCTACGCGGGCGATATTATCGGCGTGTTTGACCCCGGCATCTTTTCCATCGGCGACACCATCTGCACCCCGCCGCAAAAATTCCTGTTTGGCGGGATCCCGACCTTCGCGCCGGAGCATTTCAACCGCGTGCAGCAGGTGGACACCATGAAAAGAAAACAGTTCGTCAAGGGAATCTCACAGATCGCGCAGGAGGGCGCCATCCAGATTTTTCAGGAGCTGGGCGGCGGTATGGAAGAGGTGATCGTCGGCGTGGTGGGCACCCTTCAGTTCGACGTTCTGGAATACCGTCTGAAAAACGAATATAACGTCGACATCCGCATGGAGGGGCTGCCGTATCAGTATATCCGTTGGATCGAAAACGAAGAGCTTGACCCCAAGACGCTGAACCTGACGTCCGACACCAAGCGGATCCAGGACCTGAAGGGAAACCGTCTTCTGATTTTCGCGAATGAATGGAGCATCCGCTGGGCACAGGAGCATAATCAGGGCCTGAACCTCGCGGAATTCGGCAGATAACGGCGAATACGGTATTGGAGGGGCTCTTGTGCGGTTTATGAGGAGCTTTAATGCGTTTGTTGAGAAATGGATGGCGCTGGTTACGCCGTTCTGCCTTTTTATGGGCGTGCTTTTCGCGCCCCAGTTCAGCCGGATTTTATTTCTGGTGCCTTATATTTTTGCGTTTATGACTTTTTGCGGTAGCTTGGGGTCAAGGTTTTCCGACATCAGGCGGGTGGTGCAGCACCCCCTGCCGCTGTTTCTGTCCGTTTTGATTTTACACGCGGTCCTGCCGCTTCTCGCGCTCGGCGCGGGGAATCTGCTTTTTCCCCAAAGCCCGTATATCATTACCGGGATGGTTTTGGAATTCGTTGTGCCGAGCGCCGTGGTCAGCACCATGTGGGTTTCCATCTATTGCGGCAGCGCTCCGTTCACGCTTTCCCTTCTGCTGATCGATACGCTTCTGGCTCCGTTCAGCGTGCCGTTCAGTTTGCATCTTCTCGTTGGATCGAATGTGCAGGTCGACACTGTTGGCATGATGAAGGAGCTTTTGCTGATGGTGGGCATCCCCGCGCTTGTTGGGATGACGCTGAATCAGCTTACCGGGGGCACGGTCAAACAGACCCTGTCGCCCAAGCTCGCGCCGTTCGGGAAAATCGCGCTGATGCTGGTGGTCTGCGCCAATTCGTCCAAGGTGGCGCCCTTTATCCGTAATATGACGCCGCGCCTCTTTGCGGTGGCCGGGTCCATTCTGCTGCTTGCCGTGCTGGGGTACGCGCTGGGTTGGGTCTTTGCGGCGGTGCTGAAACTGAAACGGGAGCTTGTCGTATCTATGACGTTCGGCTGCGGAATGAGAAATATCAGCGCGGGCGCGGTCATTGCCGCGGCGTCCAGAAAGAAGTTTGATTTTCAAAAGAAGCATTTTCCTGCCTGTCTTCAATGCTTACATAAATCATTCAAAAGATAAGAAACGCGCCCTGACCGGGGTTTTGATCCGGGTCAGGGCGCGTTTTTCCGTAAACCATTAGCGGCGGCCTTTCAGTTCAGTTCCTGTTTTCCGCCAGAATTTCCAGCCAGTATCCGTCGGGGTCAGAGATGAAATACAGGTCCATGTCGTGATTTTCGTAGCAGATGCATCCCATTTCCTTGTGCAGGGCATAGGCTTCCGCCTTGTCGGGCACACTGAACGCGATGTGGATTTCGTTGTCGCCCAGGTTGTACGGTTCCTTGCGGTCGCACAGCCAGGTCAGCTCAAGCTGATGCCCGGTCTGTCCGTCCCCTAAAAACGCAAGGATAAAGGAGCCGTCCGAGGCGGTTTTGCGCCTGATTTCCGTCAGCCCGAGCGCCTTTTTGTAAAACGCGATACTCTTGTCTAAATCAAACACATTCAGGTTGTTGTGCAGAAATTTCGCTTTCATAAAAACACCTCCGTCTTTTATGGATTTATTATATTTCATATCGGGCCGCTTTTCAATGATCCGATCGTCCAAAAGCGGAGCGCTCAGGTTGTTTTTTTGATGAAATCAAGCTATAATCATTTTAAGTATTTCCAATATGCCCAACAGCAACTCCATTTCAGTTTGCGAGACAAAACACGTTCCTTCCCCGCCAAAGGCGGGGAAGGAACGCAATCTTGTTGCAGAATCAACTGGAAATGTTGTAAGGACTGCGGCTATACGGGTTTACAGTAAGGGAAAACACCTCAAGGGGAAGTGGTTTTATTTTTGAGACATTCATCGGCGTTCTCGAAAAATGCGTGCTGTTCAAGGGGATCACCCCGGCCGAGATCGCACAGATGCTGAACTGCCTTTCTCCCCGCGGAGCGGATTACGCAAAGGGCGGCCTGATCGCTCAGGCCTCGGGACCGATGCAGGAAGTCGGAATCGTGCTTGACGGCACGGTCGCGGTGACGAAGGAAACGCCGCTCGGCGAACGGATCGTTTTAAATAAAATCCGGCCCGGGGGAATTTTCGGGGAAGTGGCGGCTCTGTCCGACCTTCAGCGTTCCCCCGCGACGATTTTCGCGCTGGAAAAAAGCACGGTGATGTTTATCCGGCCGTCTAAAATTTTAATGCCGTGCAGCAGAACCTGCCGCTGGCACACCCTGCTGACGGAAAATCTGATTCATCTTGTGGCGGACAGGGCGCTTTATCTGAACCGCAAAATCGACTTTCTTACGATCAAAAGTATGCGCGGAAAGCTCTGCACTTATCTTTTCGAGCAGTACCGCAAGTCGGGAAAACAGCGGTTCACTCTGCCGTACAACCGCAATGAGCTCGCGGATTTTCTCAATGTTTCCCGCCCGTCCATGTCCCGCGAACTTGGCCGGATGCGCGACGAGGGAATCCTCGCCTTTCGCGGGGACAGCTTCGAACTGCTCGACGTGGAAAAGCTGAAAAGCTTTGTACAGTAGAAACCTGAAAAAGGAAGGAGAGAGACAAATGAACAGCCAAAACAACCGAATCCTGAAAGCCATGGTCCGCTACAACGAGGGGGACCCGAAAAGGGTACAGCACGCGCTGAAGGTATACGCGTTCGCAAAGTCCATCGGCGAGCTGGAAGGCCTGGACGAAAACACAATGGAGATTCTGGAGCTTGCCGCCATCCTTCACGATATCGGAATCCGGAACAGCGAACGGAAATACGGCTCCTCCTCCGGAAAATATCAGGAGCTGGAGGGCCCTCCGGTCGCGGAAACAATCCTTCTGGAAGCCGGTATCCCGCAGGCGGTGATCGACCGTGTCTGTTTTCTGATCGGCCACCACCACACCTATACGGAAATCAGCGGCCCGGATTATCAGATTCTGGTCGAGGCGGATTTTCTGGTCAATCTTTATGAGGACGGCATGGCCGAAGCGCAGGCACGGTCCGTTCTGCAAAAATATTTCAAAACGGAAACGGGTAAGGAATATCTTTCTGAAATGTATCTGAACTCCCGGGACGGAGCGGCGGTTTGAAAAGTCCTTTTCTTTATTCCAATGACAATAAACGGTATCATACGCTGAGCTATCATCTGAAAAAGCGGTTTGACCGCCGGGTTTTCAAGGCGGTGATCGACGCGGGCTTCACCTGCCCGAATCTGGACGGCTCCAAAGGCTTCGGCGGCTGCACCTATTGCCTGTCTGGCAGCGGGGACTTTACCCACGGGGCGGACAGGAGCGTTGCCGAACAGGTGCGCATGGAGCTCAATCGGGTGCGCGAAAAAACACCCGGCGCGGATGTGATTGCCTACTTTCAGGCGCACACCAACACCTACGCGCCGCTTCCCAGGCTGCGGGAACTGTATGAATCCGCCCTGGGCGCCGAAGGCGTGTGCGGTATCAGCATCGCGACGCGCGCGGACGCGCTAAAACCGGAAACGGTGGATTATCTGGCCGGACTGTCCGGGGAAACGTATCTGACGGTGGAGTTGGGGCTGCAGACTATCCATGACGCCACCGCCAGGAGAATCAACCGCTGCCATTCCTGCGCCGCATTTACAGAGGCTTTTCAGGCGCTCAAATCCCGCGGCATCCGTGTCTGTGTACACATCATCAACGGGCTTCCGGGGGAGACCCCGGAAATGATGCTGGACACTGCCCGGGCGGTCGGCGCACTGGGAGCGGACGCGGTGAAAATCCATCTCCTGCAGGTCATGCGGGGGACTCCCATGGAGCGTCAGCTTGCGGCGGGAGAAGTCGTCCCCATGACCAGGGAAGGGTATCTCGATGTCGTCTGCTCCCAGCTGGAGGTTCTGCCGCCCGAAACGGTGATCGAACGGATTACGGGG
Source organism: Caproiciproducens lactatisolvens (assembly GCF_052443335.1). Classification (NCBI taxonomy): domain Bacteria; kingdom Bacillati; phylum Bacillota; class Clostridia; order Eubacteriales; family Acutalibacteraceae; genus Caproiciproducens; species Caproiciproducens lactatisolvens. The sequence goes on from NZ_CP195750.1 coordinate 1,095,920, forward strand.
GACGGCGCCCACGATCAGCTGATCGCGCCGCGCTGGGGTGTGGATAAAATTTCCGTGCTCGGCGGCATTGACCGCGCGCTTGTCCAAAAGGATACCTGGCAGGGAAAACGGTATGTATAAAAAAGAGCGCTTTTTCAACCGAAAAGCGCTCCGAGAGTATCGAAAGATGAGAAATCGTGTTAAAGCGAAAGAAAGCCAATGAGTCCCCCTCCGTGAGGGAAGCGGCGCGCCCGGCGCGCCGGAGGGAGTCTCGGAGCATCTTGCCTACGATTCAACGTAAAACGGCTAAGAGAATCGCCGTAGGCGCTTGCCGACCGCATGGTCCGCGCCGGAGGGAGTTAACTCCTTCAAAGAGGGAGCCAAAAAGAGGCTGCACGGCTTTATCGACAGTCAGGAACACGTTCCCGCTTTATTTGTCGGCGTTCGGATAGGGAATCATTTCTCCCCTTTGGGAAAAGAATGCGATCCGGTCGCGGTAGCTTTCCGTACGGCTGTCGGATTTCAGCTCCTCAAACACGGAGGTGTTTTCGCTGAAATGCATCGGTACCGCCAGCTCTGCGCCCACTGTTCTCATAAAGTAGTCCAGACCGCGCAGCGCGTGTTCCTCCAGCCTGGGGTCGGCCGGAACAAACGCGATATCGATCGCTTCGCCCTTCAGCGTGTCGATCTGTTCCCTGTAACGGCGGGTCATTTCGCGGTTGTCGCTGTCGGGCTCCCCGTTCCAGTACCAGTCGTTTAAATCCCCGGCGTGATAAATGCACAGGCCGTCCGCCTGAATGAGGAACGCCACGCCGATATCGGTGGAATCGAGCGTGCGCACGCTCAGGTCGCCCAGATCGTATTCCCTTCCGGGAGCGGCCCTGATTACGTCCTCGGAGGTTTTGATATCGTCGGAGAGTACGTAGCGGATTTTTCCGACGGTTTTGCGCCAGCTGAAAATCTTCGGGTTATAATGGTCGGGGTGGCTGTGAGAGACAAAGACGACCACATCGAGGTCTTTGATTTCCTCCGGGTCGACGACGCCCTTTTCGAGCCCACAGCCTTTCGGGGAGTCAAGGTAATAATCGAAGATAAAAAGATGGCGGTCCGTTTTCAGTGTGAATCCGCTGTTGTATAGATATCTGATTTCGGCTTTCATACGATTCTCCTTTCGTCCGGAGCGGTTACTGCATGCTGCCGCCCTCGATGATGCCCGCTTTGTTCAGGTTCTGCTTGTGTTCCTCATAGGTTTTCGCATAGTAGTAATTTCCGCTGGAATCGGCGGCAAAGTAAAGGTAGTCGGTGTTTGCCGGGTTGACCGCGGCGTTCAGCGCGGCTTTGCCGGGGTTGCAGATGGCGCCGACCGGCAGGGCGGGGCATTTCCGGGTATTATAATAGGAATTGTAGCGGTTGATATCTCCGGTGAGGTTGGGCTTCAGATATTTTTCCACATAGATGACCGTTACATCCGCCTGCAGCTTCATGCCGGTTTTCAGCCGGTTGTGGAACACGGAGGACACCTTTGACATTTCGTTTACGTTTCCTGATTCCTTCTCGATAATGGAGGCAAGGGTGACGATCTGGTCGGTGGTCATACCGGAATAGCTGTAGCTGCCGCCGATCCTTCTTTCCGCGTTTCTCAGCATTTTGCCGAGCGCGTCCTGCGGCTTCATGTCCTTATAAAATTCATAGGTATCGGGGAAAAGGTATCCTTCCAGCTTATAGCAGCGGTTCGCGTTGGAACCGAGCTTGCCGATCAGGGAATAATAGCTGAAATCGTAGGAATTCGCGGTGCTCAGCAGTTCGCTTTTTTTGCAGACGCCGTTCGCTTCCAGCCGGTCGCCGATCTGCGACAGCGTATACCCTTCGGGGATCACCACGCGCACGGTCTGGGCCTTTTCCGGCTGGGATGGGGAAGCGGGCGCGGAAGAAGCACTCTGCTTTTGGGAGGAGGTCCCTTTCGAAGAGGCCACCGCCGCGGAGGAGACGGAAGAAACTCCGGAGCTGGAGGATGTATCCGGTTCGGAAGAACCCGTCTCGCTGACCACGGCGCTGCTTGCCGGACTGGAGGACTCACTGCTTCCGTCTTTTTTTGAACAGGCGGAAAGAGAAAGGCAGACTGCCAGTACGGTCAGCATTGCAAGAAATTGTTTCATGTATTGAATCACCTTTTATTCTATCATTTTCTACTATTTTATAACCTTTTTCTGTGTAATTCAATAGAATGCGCTATTCTTTGACATCTCCAAAAACAGGAAAACAGATCACTGAACCGTTAAGGGAGGTAATTTTTTTGGAATTCAGCTTTGAAAAATACGGACAGCAGCTCCTTCTGCTTCTGGAATCATCCCTGCCGAGGATTCTGGGCGCGCTGTTGATTTTAGGGATCGGCTGGTGGCTCAGCAACCAGGCGGTCAGACTGATGTTCCGCGCGATGTCGCGCTCAAAGACGGACACGGGCCTCGTCACTTTTATCAGCTCTCTCGCCAAAGTGCTGCTGAAAATGATCGTATGCATTACGGCGGCGGCTCAGCTCGGTATGAACATCGGCTCCATTATTGCCGCGATCGGCGCGGCGGGCCTGACGATCGGTCTTGCCGTGAAAGACAATATGGCCAACATCGCCTGCGGCGCACAGATCATCTTTACAAAGCCGTTCCGCGTCGGGGATTACATCCTCTTTGAGGAAACGGAAGGAACGGTGGAGCGGATCGAAACCATGTTTACCACGCTCAGGACCTTCGACAATAAAGAGGTCGTGATTCCGAACGCCAAAATCACCTCCGGAGTCATCGTCAACTATTCCGCCATGGCGACCCGCCGCCTGGACCTGAAATATACCGTCGCTTATGACGAGGATCTTGGAAGGGTGAAAAGCCTGCTCGAAAATCTGGCCGGACGGAATTCCATGGTGCTCGACAGCCCCGCTCCGCTGGTCGTGGTCAGTGAGCACGGGGAAAACGGCATCACGGTGGAGGTGAGGGCATGGTGCAAAACGGACGATTACCTGACCCTTTATTTTGATATGCAGGAAAAGGTAAAGCTTGCGTTTGACGAGGCGGGCATCCGGATTCCTCACAATCAGCTCGATGTCCATGTAAAGCCCGAAGAATAAAAGACACGGCCCAAACGGGAAAGAGCGGCAGCCCTGTTTTACAGGGCTGCCGCTCTTTCAGGCTGCCGATCAAGGAGGGCTCCCTCTTTGAGGAAGCTGGCAGGCAAAGCCTGGGAGTTTGATAGAAACCGGACCGGGGGAACGCTTACTCCCTCCGGCGCGTCTTGCCGGAAACGCAAGGCTTACGCCAGCGCCTGCTGAAGATCGTACAGAATATCGTCGATGTGCTCGGTGCCGATGGAAAGACGGACGGTGTTCGGCTTGATGCCGGACTGGAGCAGCTCGCTTTCGTTCATCTGGGAGTGGGTGGTGCTCGCCGGGTGGATGACCAGCGACTTCACGTCGGCCACGTTTGCCAGCAGGGAGAAAATTTCAAGACGGTCGATAAAGTCTTTGGCTTCCTCGGCGCCGCCTTTGATCTCAAACGTGAAGATGGAGCCTGCGCCGTTGGGAAAATATTTGTTATATAAAACGTTGTATTTGCTGTCCGGTAAGGCGGGGTGATTGACGCGCTCCACCTTCGGGTGTCTGGACAGGAAATCCACTACCTTCAGAGCGTTCTCAACATGACGCTCCACGCGAAGGGAGAGGGTCTCAAGGCCCTGCAGCAGCAGGAAGGAGTTAAACGGGCTGATGGTCGCGCCGGTATCTCTCAGCAGGATTACGCGGATTCGGGTCACATAGGCCGCCGCGCCGACGTTTTTTGTAAAGCTGATGCCGTGGTAGCTCGGATCGGGCTCGCTCAGCCACGGGAATTTGCCGGAGGCCTCCCAGTCGAAGTTGCCGCCGTCGACGATGACTCCGCCCAAGGAGGAGCCGTGTCCGCCGATAAACTTTGTCGCGGAATGGACGACTACGTCCGCGCCGTGCTCAATGGGGCGCAGAAGGTACGGCGTCGCAAAGGTATTGTCCACAATCAGGGGGATTCCGTTTTTGTGCGCGATCGCGGCGACCGCGTCGATGTCGATAATGCTGGAATTCGGGTTGCCGAGGGTTTCAATAAAAATCGCCTTGGTATTCGGCTGAATCGCTTTTTCAAAGCTGCCTTCCACGTCGGGGTCGACAAACGTGGTGGTGATGCCGAAAGCCGCGAGCGTATGTTCCAGCAGATTGTAGGTCCCGCCGTAAATGGTGTTGGCAGAGACGATATGGTCGCCCGCGTGAGCGACATTTTCAATCGCGTAGGTAATGGCGGCCGCACCGGTCGCGGTGGCCAGCGCCGCCACGCCGCCTTCCAGAGCGGCAACGCGCTGTTCAAACACATCGGAGGTGGGGTTCATCAGTCTGCCGTAGACATTGCCGCCTTCCGTCAGGCCAAAACGCCCCCCGGCCTGCGCGGAATCCTTAAATACATAGGAAGTGGTCTGGTAAATCGGAACCGCTCGCGCGTCCGTTGCGGAATCCGGCTTCTCCTGTCCCGCGTGTACCTGTATGGTCTCAAACTTATATTTTCTTTCACTCATTGTCGTTACTCCTTCTGCATCTTTATTTCCGTATTTCGTATCCCGTGGAATTACAAAATCGATTTCCTGTTACAACAATAGGAGGCGCACATTCGGTCATACAGAAAGAGGGGACGATTCAGCTTGTGAAAAGAGTGGGATTTTGTTTTCATAGGGCTCCTCCTTTTATGTAATATTACAATTCATATCAAATTAGTAATATATATTGTTGACATAGTACTACGTTAAAGAAGAAATGTCAAGGGCTTTTTTCTAAAAAAAGCGCCCCGGTATCAGGCGCGAACGCTCCTGATTTTCCGGGGTGCACAGTGGTTCAGGTAATCTGAAAAATGTAAAACTTGAGGTAATTGGTTTCCGGCACATTCCATAAAATAGGATGGTCGGGGGACTGCTGCCTCGCTTCGATCTGGCGGAGCGACACCTGGGCGTCAAACGCCGCGCTGCGCAGCATGCTGCAAAAGAGGTCCTCCGTCATGAAATGGGAGCAGGAGCAGGTCGCAAGGTAGCCGCCGCGCGGCAGCAGCTTCATGGCGCGCAGGTTGATTTCCTTGTACCCCTTCATCGCGTGGTCGACGGTCTGGCGCGATTTGGTAAAAGCTGGCGGGTCGAGCACGATCAGGTCGTAGCCGTCCTTTTTGCCCATCGGCATCTGCGGCAGCAGGTCGAACACATTGGCCGTCTGGAAGCTCATTTTTTCCTGCAATTGGTTGCGCCCGGCGTTTTCCTCCGCCATAGCGACCGCGTCGGCGGAAATATCCACCGCGTGTACGTGTTCCGCTCCGCCCTTCGCCGCGTTCAGCGCAAAGGAGCCGGTGTGGGTAAAGCAGTCCAGCACCCGCTTGCCGCGGCTGATTTTCGCGACAGCCTGCCGGTTGTACTTCTGGTCGAGGAAAAATCCGGTTTTCTGCCCGTTTTCAAAGTCGACGGCGTATTCGATCCCGTTCTCCGTGATCGTTGTCCGGGTTGCCTGCGGCGTTTCCAGCCCGGCGATGGGGAAGAAACCTTTATTTTGCCGCATCCCTTCCAGCTCGCGGATAGCGACGTCGTTGCGTTCGTAGATGCCGTCTATGTTCTGGCCGTCCTCCCTCAGAATTTTGCACAGCAGAGGGAAGAGAACGGGCTTCAGCTTTTCCATACCGAGAGAAAGCGTCTGTGCGACCAGTATGTTGCGAAAGCGGTCCACCGTCAGCCCGGGGAAAAGATCCGCCTCGCCGAAAATGATCCGGCAGCAGGAGACGTCGTCCCCCATCACGGTTTTGCGGTACTCCCACGCGTGACGCAGGCGGCGCTCGAAAAAAGCTTCGTCAAAGACGTCGTTCGCGCTGCGGGAAATCAGCCGGATCCTGATTTTGGAGTGGTCGTTGATAAACCCGGTGCCCAGATATTTTTCGCGGATGCTGAAAACGTCGGCCAGACTGCCGTTTTCATACGGGCCCTCAATTTTGAGAATCTCCGTATTGTAGATCCACGGGTGTCCGGACAGAATGCTGTTTTCCGCCTTGCGGGTCAGAGTGATCTTAGGGTATCTTCTGTTTTGCTTCATGAATTTTCCTCACAACCTGAAATGATTTTACAGCCGGCCGCCGGATTTCGCATCAAGCGCGGCGAAGGATCAGTCTGTAATGATGGATTTATTATAGCACGAAATTGCCGGCTTACAAGGAAAGCGCCTCGTTCATTTTCCGTTCCCGCCTATCAAAAAATACAGATTTATCATTTTTTGCCGCCATCGTTTACAGTTTTGTAGCAACCACTTACAGTTCTGTTGCTTTTCTTGCTTTCACCGCCGGCGGATACTATGATAAATTTGTAAAGTGAAAATGATATGGGAGGAATTTCAATGAAAACAGGGAAGTTTGCGGCTGCGATTGTTTTAGTGGCTTTATTGACAATTCTGACCGCCTGCTCAAAAGCCGGAACGGCTCAGAACAGTAAACCGGAAATCTTTCAGCCCGCGCAGTCGGTACAGAACATCGACCGGAACGAAGCAATGAACGCCGTCAAAAATATGATCCGTATGGATTATACAAAATACAAAATCGACCTGATCAACGGAAACTTTGAGTATCAGGGAAACCAGTACTACCAGTTTCTGATTTCCGACAAAAGCGAGTCCATAGAGCCGTCCATCATTGTCAGCAAGCACAACGGCACCGTCCTTTGTTATTACCCGGACGACACCGTGACACAGGTCTATCAGGACGGAGTATTCAAATCCAAATGCTGAGCATCTTTCGAAGTACTCAACAAACAGCCGCTGCCGGGAATCCGGCAGCGGCCTTTTCGGGATATGCCGATATCGGGAGAACTTATGCGATACCGATTGCTTTTTTGATGAAATAATACAGAAAAGGAAGAAGAATGGCCGGCAGCATGTTGCCGACCTTTATTTTTTTGATTTTCAGCATGTTCAGCCCGATCGCCATAATCAGGACGCCGCCGATGGCCGAAATCTCCCGTATCATTTCGTTGGTCAGCAGGGACTTGAGAGAAGACGCCAGCAGCGTGATCATGCCCTGATAAAGGAATACGGCTGCGGCGGAAAAAATCACGCCGAAGCCCATGGTCGAGCTGAGGAAAATGGACACAATGCCGTCGAGCACCGATTTGGCGAACAGCGTCTGGTGATTGCCGGTCAGCCCGCTTTCAATGGAGCCGACGATCGCCATGGAGCCGACGCAGAACACAAGGCTGGCGGTCACAAAGGCTTTTGCGACGCTGCCGTCCGTGCTCGAAGTCCTGCTTTCGATCAGCTGGCCCAGCCCCGCGAGCCGGTCCTCGATTTTCAGCGCCTCGCCGATGATGCTGCCGATCACCAGGCTGAAAATCAGCAGCACCAGATCGTTTGTCTTGATGGCGCTCATCATTCCGATCAGCAGGACGGACAGCGCGACCCCGTCCATAATGGTTTCACGGTAATGATCCCGGATACCGCTTTTTAAAATCAATCCCAGCGCCGTTCCCAGCGCAATGGACAGCGCGTTGACAATGGTTCCTAACATGTTTCAGCACTTCCCGTTTCTTCCTATGGTTCTAATCATATATCATTTTGGGAATCGGTGTCAATAAGATTAACTTTTTGGCGAAGATATGGTATGATAGTCTCATTCGGAGAGAAGGGGGATGGTAAGGTGAACAAGGCGGCAATCCGGACCTTTGCGGTTGGCGCCAGAGAAAAGCTTATCGCGTCCGTCTCCCGGCGCGCCGTCGAACTGACGGCGCAGAAACGGAACCCGTTTCCCGGACTGACGCAGGACATTGAAAACACCGGCTTTCAGGCCGTGGTGGAGGAAGTCTCCTATACGTGGTTTATCCGTATCATCGGCATCCGGTTCATGGAGGTCAACGGCTATCTGCCGGGGAAGGTGCGCGTCCTTTCTTCCGAACAGACGGGACAGATCCTTCCGGATATCCTGGCGGCAGAGCCGACGGAGGACCGGTCGGACGAGCGCTTTACCGCGCTTTTTATTTCTGTCTGCCGGTCCCTTGCCAAAATCCTTCCGGAGTATTTTGAAAGCGAATGCGAGTATCTCGAGCCGCTGCTGCAGCTGTCCTTCCGGGAGGAAGATGGAGTCGTCCGCAGCCTGGTGGACGGGATTTCCGAGGAGGACTTCCGGGAAGCGGTTGAGATCATCGGCTGGCTGTACCAGTATTACAACGACGCCCGCCGCAGCGAGGTCATCAGCCTTTACGGCGGCAGGGTGAAAAAAGAGGACGTCCCGGCGGCCACGCAGTTTTTTACCACGGACTGGGTCGTGCGCAGCATGGTGGACAATTCTCTTGGCCAGTACTGGCTGGAGCGGAATCCGGACAGCGCGCTCAGAGAAAAGCTGGAATTTTATCTCGGGGCGGAAAATGCCGCCGTTCAGGAAAACGTACCGCCGCAGGAGCTGAAGCTTCTCGATCCGTGCATGGGCAGCGGGCATATCCTTGTCTACGCGTTTGACCTGCTGATTGAAATTTACCGGGAATGCGGGGTGAGCCCGCGGGACGCGGCGGAGCTGATCCTTCGCCGCAACCTTTACGGGTTTGACATCGACAGGCGTTCCTGGCAGTTGGCCTGCTTTGCGCTGCTGATGAAGGCGCGCGGATACAATGAGGATATTCTGACGCTTGGAATCCCGCTGAACCTGTATGTCATCCGGGAAGGGTCCGGGATCGGCGGGGACCTGCTGTCCTTTGTGGCGGACGGCGACGGGCAGATCGAAGCGGATTTGCAAAGTCTTCTTTCGGCCCTTCACGGGGCCGCCGAATACGGCAGCCTGCTCCGTGTGGAGCAGGCCGGCTTTGACCGGATTTTCCGGCGGGTGGAGGAAATCAGGCAGCAGCCGTGCGACAGCCTGTTTGCGCTCGCGTACCGGGAAGATACCGTCCACAAGCTTTTGCCGCTGCTGCGGCAGGCCCGCGCAATGGCGGGGAAATACACGGTGGTTGCGACGAATCCGCCTTATCTGAACCGGATGAATAAAAAGCTGAAATCCTACGTCAATCGGCATTACCGCGACTATGCCGGGGACCTGTTCTCCGTGTTTATTTACCGCAGCTTCGGCTTCTGCATTCCGGACGGCTACTGCGCGTTTATGTCGCCGTTTGTCTGGATGTTCATCAAATCCTATCAGAAGCTGAGGGAATACATCATCCGGGAAAAATCGATCTCCTCGCTGATTCAGCTGGAGTATTCCGCTTTTGACGAGGCCACCGTGCCGATCTGTACCTTTGTGCTGAAAAACGGGCCGGAAAGCAGGCCCGGCGTGTATCTGAAGCTCTCCGACTTCTGGGGCGGCATGGAGGTGCAGAAACAAAAGGTGAGGGAAGCGGTGCGGAACCCGCGCTGCTCCTACCGCTTTGAGACTCCGGCAAAGCAGTTCGCCCGGATTCCCGGCATGCCGATCGCCTATTGGGCGGGCGAAAAGCCGGGGGAGATCTTCTCCTCCGTCCCACCCCTTTCCGAAAGCGCGGCGGTTACGAACGGGCTTTTTACCTGTGACAATCAGCGCTTCCTTCGTTTCTGGTACGAGGTAGCTCCTGAAAACATCCATTTCCACTGCATCGACCGGGCCGACTGTCTGCAGAGCAGCCAGAAATGGTACCCTTATAACAAGGGCGGCGATTTCCGGAAGTGGTACGGCAATCAGGAGTATGTGGTCAATTTTCAGCATTTCGGGCGGGAGATCAGCGAGTTCCGCGTAAAGTCGGGACAGTCCGCTTCCTTTCCCGGCCAAGGCTTTTATTTTGAGCGGAGCGTGTCTTGGTCGTTCGTCAGCTCCTCCAAATTCGGCGTGCGGTATTATCCGCAGGGCTTTGTGTTCGACATCGCCGGTTCCTCCGTTTTCCCGAACCGGGAGGACGATTTCTATTATATTCTTGGATTTTTGTCCAGCAGCTGCGCTTTTGCCATGCTGAACCTGATGAATCCCACGCTGAACTATCAGGCGGGCAACATCGCTAAGCTTCCGCTGCGGGTGGATGAAACCGTGAAGCGGCGGGTCGGTATGCTGGTTGCTGAAAATATCGAAATTTCCAGGGAGGACTGGGATTCCTTTGAAACCAGCTGGAATTTCCAGACTCATCCGCTGCTTCGTTTCAGGACGAAGGAAAAAGACTGTAAAATTGCCGATGCCTTTGCGGCGTGGAAGGATTTTACCGACCTCCGTTTTCAGCGGATGAAGGAAAATGAGGAAGAGCTCAACCGGATTTTTATTGACCTTTACGGTCTTAAAAACGAGCTGAAGCCGCAGGTGGAGGATGGGGACGTCACCATCCGCCGCGCGGAGCTTTCCCGCGATATCCGCAGCTTCCTCAGCTTCGCTTTGGGCTGCATGTTCGGGCGGTATACCGTCCCCGGCTATGACCCGCAGGGAGGGACGGACATCCTGCCCGTTACCCCGTATCTGGAAAACGACCTTGCCGTGCGGCTAATTTCCTTTGTGAAGCTTGTGTTCGGCGAAAAAACGCTGAAAGAGAATCTCTCTTTGATCGTTTCCGCGCTCGGCGGGAGCGGCAGCGCGGTGGATGTTATCCGAAACTATTACAGAAACGAATTTTACCGCGAGCATATCCGTATTTATAAAAAGAGGCCGATTTACTGGATGATTGACGGCGGCGCTTTTCAGGCGCTCTGTTATATGCATGCCTATGATGAAAACACCATCGCCCGCGGGCTGGATTTTCTGCGGAAAACGCAGTCCGGGCTTGAGAAATATGCGCAAAAGGAGGGACTGACCAAAAAACAGCAGGAAAGACTGGCAGAGCAGCTTACCCGGCTGCGGGATTTCGGCGGACGGCTGGAAATTGCCGCGAAAAAGAAAATCCGGATTGATCCGGATGACGGTGTGTTGACAAATTACGCAAAGGTGCAGGGCGGGGAAGCGCTCTTTCCCCCAATCAAATGAATAAGTGAGGTTTACGCATGATGAAAGCAGTGGTACTGGATATGGACGGGACCATGTTCGACACCGAACGCCTTTCGATCGACGGCTGGAAGAAGGCCGGAGAAGCGCTCGGGTGCGGCAATGTGATGGAATTGATTGAACAGGCGATGGGAATTACCGCCGCCGCCGAAAAAGAACTGTTTTTAACAAAATACGGCCCCGACTTTCCGTTTGAAGAATTCAGAAAGATCAGTGTGGATTACAGCAGGGACTATATCAAAAAGAACGGCGTCCCGGTAAAAGAGGGGCTGTTTGAACTGCTGGACTATCTGAAACGGGAAGGCTACAGAATCGCGGTCGCAACGTCCTCTTCGCGCAGCAGCACCATGAGCCATTTTGAAAATACAAAGATAACCGGATACTTTGATCAGATCATTTGCGGCGACATGATTGAAAAAAGCAAGCCCGACCCCGATATTTACCTGAAAGCGGCCCAGGCGCTTCAGGTTCCGCCGCAGGAGTGCATGGCGCTGGAGGATTCTCCGAACGGAATTCTTTCCGCTTACCGCGCGGGGATGAAAACCGTTATGATACCGGACACGGTTCCCGCAAATCCGGAACTGGAGAAAATGCTCTTTGCGTGCGTCCCCACTCTCCGCGGCGTCATTCCGGTGCTAAAGAACCTGAAAAAAGGAAAATAAAAAGGCTGCCGCACAAGCGGCAGCCTTTTCGCGTGTTCAGTTCAGCCTTTCGATTTTGGTAACGGTTACGGCTCTTGTGTTGGAGCCGTCTATGGCGCCTTCATAATAGATTCTCAGCCTGCGCCCCAGCTGCAGACCCTTGCCGGAAGTATCCGCATCGGTTCCATCCTTGAGGAAGGTGATCGAGCGGCCGTCGTCCGTCTTGATGGTAATGGTCTGCGTCATGATTTCTTCCAGCGTTCCTTCCACGGTGGAAATACCGCTGGAGGAAGCATTCGCGTCCAGAATCTTGAATCGGTTGAGGACGTCGCTGTCCGGCAGAACCATACTGTTGAACAGATCCGATTTTTCTCCTACTTCGTAAGGAGAGTTTTTCGGCAGAGTAAAGCAGTAAACGACGTCTTCCTTTGTTCCCAGATAGGTGGGTTTGGGATCGAGCGTTCCGCCCTTTGTTTTCTCCCACCAGTCCTTTGAAACAAGGAAAATCGTAAGCAGTGAGCAGTTTTTGTCATTTTGAAAAAGAAAATCCACTTTCGTATATTTTGTGCCGCCGTCCGACATGGTTTCCGTAGTAACCACCGGGGTATAATTTTTATCCTCCCAGCTATCGGGGACTGCAAGTGAAAAACTCAATTTGTCGTTTGTATAAAATTTCTGAACAGCACTGCTTTTTGCGTTGCTTTTGGCTCTGATTTCAGACGGGGCGGTTTCCGCAAGCATGACGGCGGGAGTTTCCGTTTTTGACGCGCATGCGGTCAGCAAAACCAGCAGAACCGATAGTAACGGTATGAAAAGCTTCAGTTTCCTCATAAATCTCCTCCATTCGGGCATAACTTTACAGCTACATCATATTCCGGGTGCTTGTAAAAGTCAATTATGATGTAAAAATTGTAATAAATCATTACAATTCTGTTATATTTTAATACAATCCATCTCTTGCGGTTTCGTGCTATAATAATCTCGTAGCGCAAACCGGAGCGAAGCTTGGGGCGCCGGAATTGGGAAATTTTAGAAGGCGGCGGTTGTTTGATGAATATTCTGGTGGATGCCGATGCCTGCCCGGTCAAGGAAATTATTGTCCGGCTGGCGAAAAAACAGAAGGTGCCCGTCATCATGCTGACCGACACGAGCCATCTGCTCGACGACGGGTACAGCAAAGTGATTACGGTGGACAAGGGCCGTGACAGCGCGGATATCCGCCTGGTCAATCTGGCCGGGAGCGGGGACATCGTCGTCACTCAGGATTTCGGCGTGGCGGCCATGGCGCTTGCCAAGGGCGCAAAGGCGCTGAACCAGAACGGCATGGTCTACGACGATTCCAATATGGACCGCCTTTTGTTTGAACGCGCGCTCGGCCAGGAAATGCGCCGCGCGGGGGCAAGGATCGGAAAGTTCAAAAAGAGAAGCAGGCAGGACGACGAATCGTTTGAGCGGGTCCTTTTACGCATGATGGAAGAAAACATTTGACAAACGAAATAGATATGTTATAATACCATTGTTTTGCCTGAAGAAAAAATCCTATGGCAAATCCATTTCCGTTTGCGAGATAAAACACGTTTCTCCCCCGCCGAAGGCGGGGGAGAAACGTAACCTTGTTTGCAGAATCCACTGAAAATGCTGTAGTTAAAAAATAGCGATTAACACGAATATTGTGAGGTTGAAAATATGTACGATTATGATTTGATTGTCATCGGTGCCGGCCCTGCCGGCATTTTTACGGCTCTGGAGATGGATAAGCTCGCGCCCGGGAAAAAGATGCTGGTGGTAGACAGCGGAAGCACGATTGACCGGCGCGCCTGCCCGGCAAGGACCTCCGGACAGTGCGCCCACTGCAAGACCTGCAATATTATGAACGGCTGGGCCGGCGCCGGCGCTTTTTCGGACGGAAAGCTGTCCCTTTCGGAGGAAGTCGGCGGCAATATCACGGATTATATGCCGGTGGAAAAGGCACGGGAGCTCATCCGCTACGCCGACGATATTTATCTGCATTACGGGGCTCCGGACAAGATTTTCGGAAAAAGCGACAAATTTGCGGAAAAGGTGTCCTATGAGGCACGCAGGGAAAATATCCAGCTGATCCCCTGCCCGGTGCGCCATATGGGTACGGAATACTCCTTTGAAGTGCTGAGGGGCATGTACCGTTACCTTTCCGCCAGGCCGAATTTCGAGTTCAGGGAACACACCACGGCGGATTCCATCTTTGTGGAAAACGGAAAAGCGGAAGGCGTGTGGCTGGTTGACCGTTCCGGCGGGCGCACCCTTGTCCGCGCACCCTACGTGGTGGCCGCGCCGGGACGCGGCGGCGCCGAGTGGCTGGCCCGCATTGCCCAGGAAAACAAGCTGGCCACCACCAACAACGAGGTCGACATCGGCGTGCGTGTGGAAGTACCGAACGCGGTGATGGACCACCTCACCAAGAACCTGTATGAGGCGAAGCTGGTTTATTATTCGGATACGTTTGAAAATAAGGTGCGTACCTTCTGCATGAATCCAGGCGGCATTGTCAGCGAGGAGCATTACGACGGCGGTATCGGCGGGGGGATCGCGGTTGTAAACGGCCATTCCTACGCCGACGAAGACAAGCACAGCGAAAATACCAATTTTGCCATGCTGGTTTCCACCCGCTTTACCGAGCCGTTCAATCAGCCGATCGAGTACGGCCGGTATATCGCGCAGCTGGGGAACATGCTGACGGGCGGCGGCATCATGGTGCAGCGGCTGGGCGACCTCCTGATGGGAAGGCGCACGGACTACACCAGATTGAAAAAGTCCACGACGGTGCCCACCCTGAAAAACGCGGTGCCGGGCGACTTGTCCTTTGTGCTGCCTCACCGTCATCTGACCAGCATTGTGGAGTCGCTCCGCGCGTTTGACAAGCTGGCCCCGGGGCTTTACTCCAAGAACACCCTGCTTTACGGGGTGGAGGTCAAGTTCTATTCCTCCAAGGTATCGGTCAAAAAGAATTTTGAGACCGAAATCGAAAATCTGTACACCATCGGCGACGGCGCCGGCATTACCCGCGGGCTGATGCAGGCTTCCGTAACCGGCGTTGTGGTCGCGAGGGATATTGCGAACAAGAGGGACTGAATTTTTTAAAGTTTGGAAAGCGGCAAACCCGTCCGGCGGGTTTGCCGCTTTTATGCATGTCTTAAAAATCCAATCATATAATGTGATAAACAATATGTGGGGGGAGGACGTTTCATTGCCGGATTTTTCTTTGAACTATTTTATCGGTTCCAACAGCTCAAGGGGATATGTCAGCTTTTTTCAATCGAATTTTGGCCGCCTGAAAACGGTCGTCCGTCTCAGCGGTTATCCGTCCATCGTCGTGTCGGACATTGTAAGCAGCCTTTGTTCCGCCGCGCGTGACAGCGGCTGTCACGCGCAATTGATCCACAATTGTCTGGACAATTCCATGGAAGGGGTCCTTATCCCGGAAAAAAACGCGGGAGTGATTAATTTTCCGCTTTACGGGGAAGAGGAATATCCCGTGGCGGCAATTCTCAATGACGACAACCTGAGTCAGACCCATGCCTGCCTGGCGGGCGCGGTCCGGCATTTTTCCGCCGCACGCGCCATCCACGACAAATGGGAGCAAATCTACGTTTCCAATATGGATTTCGCCGCCGCCAACAGACTGACGGCCCGGACAATTGAAAAGGTGATCGGGGAAAAAACACTGGGAAAAAAGGGGGCGCAGGTTCACCGCTACTTCGGCGCGGCAACCGTGAACGGCGCTTATGATTACATTGACAATCTGACAGAGGACCTTGAAAAACGGTACTTTATCAAAGGACGGCCAGGCACCGGGAAGTCGACTTTCCTGGGAAAAATTGCGGAGTATGCCACCGCGGCGGGATTCGATACGGAAATTTACCACTGCGCGTTTGACCCGAACAGCCTGGATATGGTGATTCTGCGGGAGCTGAGCGTGGCCCTGTTTGACAGCACTTCCCCGCATGAATATTTTCCGTCCCGTCCGGACGACGAGGTCATCGATATTTACAAAGCCGCGGTCGCGGAGAAAACAGACGAAAAATACCGCGCGGAAATCACGGCCATTATGATGGATTATAAGACGGAAGTCGCAAAGGCGACCAAACAGTTGGCCCGCGCGAAACGATATTACGACGAAGTGCAAAAGGGAATGATCTCAAAAATCAGCGCGGAGGCGCTCGGCCTTGCCGAAAAGAAAATCAGGGACACGGTATTCGGAGATTGAAAGTCTATGGCTTTCTCCAGATTTCCCTATGAGGATAGAGAATGGTATGTTCCTTTTCTTTGACTTCATGGGAAAGGAACACCTCCTCCGACTCCTGCTGTATATTCTGTAACTCATTAATGATATCTGTAATCTTGTTGAAAAGGCTGTAATACATTTCCTTATAATGATCCACTACTCTCACCCCGAATATAGTTTAGGACAAATAGTCCATATTGTCAATGGACAGATTGTACTAAAGTATAATGCATTTGGTGATCATAATGAAATTGAGAATCCGTGATATCAGAGAAGACCGTGACCTTACCCAAAAACAGATAGCCGGCTACTTAATGTGTGACCAGTCCCTGTATTCCAAATACGAACGGGAGGAAAGGGAGATTCCACTGCACCTGATTGTAAGACTTGCCCGGTATTATCGGGTGAGCGTAGATTATCTGGTTGGCCTGACCGATACAAAAACGCCTTATCCCTGAGAACGGGATTAGGCGTTTTTTCTCTGTCTTATGCGTTTATAAGAGCGTATTTTTCAATGGTCCGGCCGATGAGCCGGTGTCCGTTTTCATTGGGATGGATACCGTCCTCGCAGATCAGGTTCTGATAATTTCCGGTTTTCAGAAACGCGCTGCTGATGTCGATCAGCGGGACATGGTGCAGGATCGCCAGCCGGTTGACGGCAAGGTTATACATTTCGTGCCAGCGGTAGATAAATTCCACGTCGCCGAGCCAGCGGAGAATATTTTCCGGATTCAGCCCGCGTGAAATCCAGTCAAAGTACCGTTTCGCGTCGATCGGCGGCAGGGAAAGCAGCACCGGCTTGCCGCCGCACGCTTTCACTTCGTCGATCATCCGGGAATAATATTCTTCAAATACGGAAACCGGGGTGTTCGGTACATGGTTGCTTTCCGGGGAAGCCGAGACCTCCGCCCAGTTGAAATCGCAGTCGTTTCCGCCGAATTCCAGCACCGTGTAGTCGTACCGGCCCAGTTCGGATATGTGCTTTTTCAGTACCTCGCCGCCTTTTGTGACGGTACAGCCGAATTTTGAAAAGTTTCTGATGGCAATATGACTGTTCTTTTCAATCATGCCGACAAAGCTGTCTTTCAAAAGGATGTATTTTTTACGGACACTGTCAAAAACAATACCTTCGGCTACGGAATCGCCGAATACGCATACGGATTGAATCATAACAGCACTCCTTTGTAATTATAGTAAATCTGTTATATAGTATTTAATACTATATAACAGAATACATCATATGTCAATATTATTACGCAAAGAGTGCAGAATATTATGTAAGGCTGATCTCTCCCACATAATTTGTGGCGAAAATCCGCTTTATTTCCCCGGATTTTTCTGTTTTTCCCAGCGCCCACATCAGCTTTGTGACAGCCGCCTCCGTCGTCATGTCAAATCCCTGGACGACCCCGCTCTGCAGTGCTTTCTGTCCGGCCTGATAAATGGTGAAGTCGCTCCGTTCGTACAGGCACTGGCTGCATACGACAACGGAAATGCCGCGCTCCACGATCTTTTGCAGCTGTGCGGTCAGATCGCGGCGGATGAAATTCAGCCCGCCCGCGCCGAACGCTTCAATCACGATTCCCTTATAGTTCATTTTCAGGAGCATGTCGAAAATTTCGGGGTTCAGGCCGGGAGTCAGCTTGATGAGAAAAACATCGGTGCAAAGCTGATCCTCCAGAGAAAATCCGCCTCCCATTTGCGGCAGAATGCTTTCGTTGAACGTTAAGCCGCCCGCGTCGACGGTTGCGGCGGGGGGGCAGTTGACGCTTTCAAAGGCGTCAAAGCCCGTGGTGCGCACCTTCACCGCGCGTGTTCCTAAAATGACCTTGCGGTCAAACGCAAGAAAGACTCCGGGCTTTTTGGAACAGGCCATTGCAAAGGCGCAGCGCAGGTTTTCCACGCCGTCCGTCAGGGGATGCCTGATCGGCAGCTGGGAGCCGGTGATGACCACCGGAATGGGAATGTTGCGCAGCATAAACGAAAGTACGGAGGCGGTGTACGCCATGGTGTCCGTGCCGTGGGTCAGAACGATTCCGTCGTATTTGCCGTATTCGCGGGCAATGGTGCGCGCAATGCACTGCCACTCCTCGGGCTGTATGTTGGAGCTGTCAAGCTGAAATAAATCTTCAACGTCAACGTCGTATTCGGCGGTCAGCCCGCCGATGAAGTCGGCCAGCTGCCGGCTGCTCGGCGACGGCGCAAGCCCTTCGTCCGTCGGTTCGGAGGCGATGGTCCCCCCGGTGGTAATCAGCAGTAATTGATTCATGGTAACACCCCGGTTATATTGATGAGCATGATTTACAATATACTATCATTAATAGCTTAGAAAGTAAATGAAGCGATCTCTAAAATCAGAGGCATTCTCCAAGCTTTTTCTCGCAGTTTCTACAAAACCGCCCAATTGCTTCCCAACACGGAATGCTTTATAATGAAAATCAGAAAAATGGGACCAATGATATTTTGGTAGAAAGGGCGGATTTGCGTGTCCTCTGTTTTTATTGTGGAAGATGATGTGAAAATCAGACAGGAGCTGACAAGGCTCCTTGAAAAATACGGCTATCCCTGTGCTTCGTCGGATGATTTTGCCCATATGCCGGAAGTGATCCTGAAGGAAAATCCACAGCTCGTGCTTCTGGATATCAACCTGCCGGTTTACGACGGGTACCATATCTGCCGGGAAATCCGGCGCAGATCCCAGCTTCCCATTATCATCGTGACCAGCCGCGACAGCGACGTCGACGAACTGATGAGCATGAGTTTGGGTGCGGACGATTTTATTACGAAACCCTACAATACGCAGATTCTGCTTGCGCGGATCGCCTCCGTCTTAAAGCGCGCTTATCCGTCCGAACCGGTCAGCGTCCTTTCCCACCGGGGGCTGGAGCTCGACCTTTCCCGCGGGACCGCGCGTTTCGGGGAAAACGAGACGGAGCTTTCCAAAAACGAACTGCGCATTCTGCACGTGCTTCTGTGCAACCGGGGCCGCATCGTTTCCCGCGAGGAAATCATGAACGACCTGTGGCAGTCGGAGGAATTCGTGGACGACAACACGCTGACGGTCAACATCAACCGGCTGCGCAAAAAGCTGGACGGCATCGGCGTGCGCGATTATCTGACGACCAAACGGGGTCTGGGGTATCTGGTATGAGTCTGAAAAATTTTTTAGCGGATAAGGTTTATCATTTGCTCTTTGTGGTGCTGACGGCCTTTTTTGCGGCCGTACTGCTGTCCGTTCTGAAAGTGGGCGCTTATGCCGCCCTTTTTGTTCCGCTGGTGTTTCTGGCGGGGGAAGCGGCTGCGCTGGCATTGGAATTTCTCAGGAAAAGGGAATTTTATAACGGAATGCTTGAAAACCTGGAAAAGCTGGACAAAAAATATCTGATTTCCGAAATGCTGGACGAGCCGTCCTTTCTTGAGGGAAAGCTGCTTTGCGAATGTGTGAAGACGGCCGGCAAGGCGATGAACGACGAGATTGCCGGGTACCGCCGCGCTTCCAGCGAATACCGGGAATACATTGAGACATGGGTGCACGAGGTCAAAACGCCGATTTCCTCCAGCAGGCTGATGATTGAAAACAACAAAAACGAAGTTACACTCAGCCTGAATGAGGAACTATCAAAAATAGAGAATTATGTGGAGCAGGCACTTTTCTATTCCAGAAGCAACCATGTGGAAAAGGATTACGTCATCAAAAGCATCACGCTGAAAGCGCTTGTCGGCTCGGCGCTCAAAAAGAATTCCGCCGCGCTGATCGAAAGCAGGACCCATGTGGAAACCTCCGCGCTGGACAAAACGGTGTTTACCGACGGGAAGTGGACGGACTTCATTATCGGCCAGATTCTGATGAACTCCGTAAAGTACCGGAGCCGGGAGCCGGAAATCAAAATTTACGGGCTTCAGAATCAGAACAGCGTTACACTGATGATTTCGGACAACGGGATCGGTATTTCGAAAAAAGACCTGGGCAGGGTGTTTGAAAAAGGTTTTACCGGCGAAAACGGAAGAACCTCCGCAAAATCGACCGGGATCGGGCTGTATCTGTGCAAAAAGCTCTGCGATAAGCTGAACCTCGGCATCTCCATCGCGTCCACCGAAGGAAAAGGGACGCTGGTTTCCATCGTCTTCCCGAGAAGCAACATGTTTGAATGATCCGCTTCAAGCTTACAAAACTGTAAGTCTGCCGTAAGGGAAATCAATGGTTTGTTCCGTAAAATTGTATTATACTGTTAATACAATTTGAAAAGGAGAAAAACAGATGCAAAAAATTTTGACGGTTGAGAATGTTGAGAAATATTACGGAAATAAAGGCAACCTGACCAAAGCGGTGGACGATATCAGCTTTGAAGTGGAAAAAGGGGAATTCGTCGGCATCATGGGCGCTTCCGGCAGCGGAAAAACGACGCTGCTGAACTGTATTTCCACCATTGATTCCCCGACGGCCGGCCATATCATCATCGACGGAAAGGATATTACCCGGCTGAACTCCGCAAGGCTGTCCCGGTTCCGCCGCGAACAGCTCGGGTTTATCTTTCAGGATTTCAATCTGCTGGACACACTGACCGCGTATGAAAACATTGCGCTCGCGCTGACCATTATCAAGACTCCGGCGGGGGAAATCGACGTGCGTGTGCGCCAGGTCGCGAAGAAACTGGAGATCGAGGATGTCCTGAAAAAGTATCCGTACCAGATGTCCGGCGGACAGAAGCAGCGCGTCGCCTCGGCCCGCGCCATCGTCACCCAGCCCGCGCTGATTCTGGCGGATGAGCCCACCGGCGCGCTGGATTCCAAATCCTCCCGGATGCTGCTGGAAAGCTTTGAAACGCTCAACAGCAATCTGGAAGCGACCATCCTGATGGTCACGCACGATGCGTTTACCGCCAGCTACTGCCACCGGATCCTGTTTATCAAGGATGGCAGGATTTTCAACGAGCTGGTCCGCGGGGGCGACACCCGCAGGCAGTTCTTCAATAAAATCATTGAGGTCGTGACCCTGCTCGGAGGTGACAACGCCAATGTTCTCTAAGCTTGCTTTCAAGAATGTCACGAAAAGCATCCGCGATTTCACCGTCTATTTTTTGACCCTGACGTTCGGTGTAAGCCTGTTTTATGTTTTCAATTCCATCGATTCCCAGACCGCGCTGCTGGAGGTCAGCAAGGCGCAGGCGAGAATCATTGCGTCGCTGATTACCACGATCGACTATGTGTCCGTTTTTATTTCCATTATTCTGGGCTTTCTGGTCGTTTACGCGAACCAGTTCCTGATCAAGCGCCGGAAAAAAGAGCTTGCCGTTTACATGACGCTCGGCATGGCGAAAGGCAAGATATCGCGCATTTTGATTCTGGAAACGATGATTATCGGCGTGTTTTCGCTTGCGGTGGGCCTTTTGGTCGGCGTGTTTGCCTCCCAGTGGCTTTCCGTTGTCACCGCGAAGCTGTTCGAGGTGGACATGAAAGCGTTCCTTTTTACGTTTTCCGCCCACGCGTTTTATAAGACCGTCCTGTATTTCGGAATCATCTTTCTGATCGTGATTGTTTTCAATACGATTGCGGTCTCGCGGTATAAACTGATCGATCTGCTGAACGCTTCGAAGAAAAATCAGAAGCTGCGGTTTACGCATCTCTGGATTTCGGTGATCCTGTTTCTGGTGGCGCTTGTCTGTATCCTCACCGCCTACCACCTGATTATCGACAACGGCATGATGGAGGTGAATTCCGAGTTTACGGCGGCCATTGTTCTGGGCAGCATCGGTACGCTGCTGTTCTTTATGTCCCTGTCCGGCTTTTTGCTCCGCGTGGTGAAGGCGAACAAAAAGCTGTATCTCAAAAACCTGAACATGTTCGTGCTGCGCCAGATCAATTCTAAAATCAATACGACCTTCGTCTCCATGTCCGTCATCTGCATCATGCTGCTGGTCACCATCGGCACGCTGTCCACGGGGATAGGGCTTTCCGACGTGCTCAGCAAGGACCTGAAGGGCGCTACGCCGTATGACGCGACCTACACCTATTATTATTCGTATGGGGAGGACGAACTGAAACGCAATGCGCTGGCGGATGATATCGCCGGGCAGATGATTGCCCATGGCGTCGATTTGGACGGACTGACCAGATCGTACGCACAGATGACCGCTTATTACACCGATCATCTGAAGTACTCCGAGCTGTTTCTGCCGGGTGCGCCGTCACAAGGCAAGCTGATGGAACAGAGTAAAGACGCTGCGGTGGTTTGTGTTTCGCAAAGCGACTACAACGCGGCCGCAAAGCTGCAGGGGAGGCCCACGGTTTCCCTGCGGGACGATGAATTCCTGATCAACTGCAGCTACGTCGATATGAAGCCCGTGATCGAGTATTTTCTGAATCATAAGGGTACGGTTGTGCTGAACGGGGAAACGCTGAAGGCGCAGAGCCGCCAGTATCTGGATACCGCCTTCCAGACAAGCATGATGATGGCCGATCCCGGAACGCTGATTGTGCCGGACGCGCTGGTGGAAGGCCTGAAAAAAGAGATCGCTTTTCTCAATCTCCAGTATAAAGACGGCGTTACCGACGAACAGTTCGTTGCGGCGGTAGAAAAGGTTTATCCTGAAGAATCGGCCGATGAGTCTTCCACCCCCTATCACACATCTCTTACCAAACAGCTGGTCTACGATCAGAGCACGGGGATCAAGACGATGATTTCGTATCTCGCGATCTATATCGGGCTGGTCTTCCTGATTACCAGCGCCGCCGTGCTTGCTCTGCAGCAGCTTTCCGAAGCTTCCGACAATCTGGAGCGCTATGGCCTGCTGAAACGGCTCGGCGCGGAACAGAGGATGATCGATCACTCCCTGTTTGTCCAGATCGCCATCTATTTTATGCTTCCGCTTTCTCTTGCGGTCGTCCATTCGGCGGTCGGCATCTATGTCGCCAATTCGCTGGTGGCGCAGTTCGGCCATCTGGATATTTTGGGAAACACCCTCATTACCGCCGTGTTTTTCCTTGTTATCTACGGGGGCTATTTCCTCACGACCTATTTCGGCAGCAGGAGCATGATTCATCAAAGGCAGAACTGATATGATCATTCTTTTATTGATCAAGCTGCTGCTGATTTATTTCCTTTCCTGCTGTGAAAGATTTCTTTAAGCCTTTCAGCCGCCGGTCATTTTGACCGGCGGCTGTTGTCTTTCTTCCCCAAAGAATATATAATGGAATTACCAAATCATAACAGGGGAAACGATATGAAAAACGATTTTGTATACACCGGTTATCCTTCGCTCTCGGAGCATCTTTTGTCGCTGGCCGACGAGCCGTACCGCGAAATGCAGTATAAAATTGTCCCCGGGGTGGAGCATATTCTCGGCGTGCGTATCCCGAAGCTGAGGGCACTTGCAAAGCAGATCGGGAAGGGCGACTGGCGCGCCTGCCTCGCGGGGCTGCGGGACGCCTCCATGGAAGAAATCATGCTGCGCGGGTTTCTCATCGGCTATGCCAAAATGGAGCAGGACGAGCTTTTCGCCCTGATCGCGGACTTTGTCCCGAGAATCAACAGCTGGGCGGTGTGCGACGGCTTTTGCTCCACCCTGAAAGCGGCGGCGAAGGACCGGGAAAGGCTGTTCGTCTTTTTACAGCCGTATCTGCAAAGCGGAAGGGAATACGAGCTGCGCTTTGCCGTCATCATGCTGATGGATTATTTTATTACGGACGAAACCATCGATCCGGTCCTGAAAATCTACTACCGGGTGCGCCACGACGGCTATTATGTCAAGATGGGCGTGGCGTGGGCGCTGTCCGTCTGTTTTGTGAAATATCCGGAAAAGACCATGGCTTATCTGCAGACGGACGGCCTGGACGACTGGACCTACAACAAAACGCTGCAGAAAATCGTGGAATCCTTCCGTGTGGACGACCGGACCAAAGCGGTCATCCGGGGAATGAAACGCAGGGGGAAGTAAATGGAATATCAGCTGATCCGTTCCCGGCGCAAAACCGTTGCCATCTGTGTGGACCGGGACGGCAACGTGACCGTCCGCGCCCCGCTCAGGGCCGCTCAGGGAACAATCGACCGCTTTGTCCGTGAAAAGCAGGAATGGATCGAGGAAAAGTCCTCTCAGATGGCGGCGAACGCCGCTGCCCGGCAGAAATTCCGCGTTTCCCCGGGCTCGACGCTGCCGCTGATGGGGAAGGAATACCCGGTACTGCCCGGGGAACGCGTCGCTTTTGACGGGACAGGTTTCCTCCTGCCGCAGGAAGCGTTTGAAACATTGAAACCGAAGCTTGTCCGCCTGTATCAGTCGATTGCGCAGGACGTCCTTTCACGCAGGACGGAGGATTATGCCGGGCGCACCGGCTTTCGGCCCTCGGGCGTGCGGATTGGCTCGGCGCGTACCTGCTGGGGTTCCTGCTCCGGAAAAAACCGCCTGAGTTATTCGTGGAAGCTGATTCTCGTCCCGCCGGAGCAGATCGACTATGTGATCGTCCACGAGCTTGCGCATACCGTCGAGCATAACCATTCCCCGCGCTTCTGGGCGCTGGTCGGGCAGGTCCTGCCGGACTATCCGGAGCGGCGCAGACAGCTGAAGGCTTCCGCGCAGAAGCTGCAGAAGCAGGGATGGGATTGATTGCGGTCCCAATGGGTATAAACTGATTTGCAGGGGGAACATTGAACATCAAACAGAAGGAGAGATTATGGATGGTAAAAGAGGAAATATTGCGCAAATATGCGCGCCTGGCGGTCTGCATGGGGGTCCATGTACAGCCGGGACAGATGCTTGTTCTTACGTCGTCCGTGGAGTGTGCGTATTTTACCCGCCTGTGTGTGGAGGAAGCATACCGGGCGGGCGCCGGGGAAGTGCTTGTCCTTTGGAACGACGAAGCGATAACGAAGCTTGCCCTTCAGCAGGAAAGCACGGAAACGCTGGCCCGGATAGCTCCGTGGAAGATTGAGCAGAAGAGAAACTGCATCGACCAAAAATGCTGTTTCCTGTATGTCGAGTCCGCGACTCCCGGACTTCTGGCGGGAATTGACGGAAAGAAGCTCCAAACTGTCCGTATGGCGAAAGAAACCGCGTTTGAGCCGTTTGAATACTATACCATGGCGAACTACGGCCAGTGGTCCATCGTCGCGATTCCGACCGTCCCGTGGGCGAAAAAAGTCTTTCCTGACCTCAGCGGCGAAAAGGCCCTTGCCGCGCTGTGGGACGCGGTTCTCACAAGCGTCCGGATTACGGAGGATAACGACCCGGTCGCCGAGTGGGAGCGGCACAATGAGGAGCTCAGCCATCACTGCGAGTTAATGAACGGGTTCCGCTTCAAGTCCCTCCATTTTAAAAACGGATTGGGAACGGACCTGACGGTCGGACTTGTTAAAGACCACATCTGGGCGGGCGGCTGCGACAAGGCGAAAAACGGCGCGGTTTTCAATCCGAATATGCCGACCGAGGAAGTCTTTACCATGCCGGATAAATACAGAGTGGACGGCCGCGTATACGCCACAAAGCCGCTGAGCTACCAGGGCAAGCTGATCGAAAATTTCCATCTGGATTTTCAGGACGGAAAAGTCGTTGGTTTTCAGGCGGAAAAGGAAGAGGATACCCTGAAAAATCTGATCGGATTCGACGAGGGCAGCTGCTACCTCGGCGAAGTGGCGCTGATTCCGTACGACTCGCCCATTTCACGGCTGGGGATTCTGTTTCTGAACACGCTCTTTGACGAAAATGCCTCCTGTCATCTGGCACTCGGCGCTTCCTACCCGGACAATCTGAAAAACGGCGCGGAATTAAAGCGGGAGGAACGGGAAAAACTCGGCTCCAACTATTCCAAAATCCACTGCGATTTTATGTTCGGAAGCGCGGATATGGAGATTACCGGTACTACGTGGGACGGAAAACAGATCGCTGTATTCCGGAACGGAAATTTCATCATCTAAATTAAGAAAAGCGGTTCGCTTTTGCGGCCGCTTTTTTGCGCCTTAAAACAAAAAAGCAAGAGAAAGAATGCGGGAATCGGTTTTTGAAAAACATTTAACAATTAGCCATGGTTTCCTTGACAAATTCCATTGTACAGACTAAAATATTATATGTTAGCATAGGCTAACATATAATGCCTGAGGAGCATCACAAGTTAACAAGAAATCAGATGATGGAGGCTCTTATGACCTTAAATGAACTGCAAATCGGCCGTAGATCAAAGATTGTTGAAGTCAGGGGTGAGGGCGCGCTGCGGCGCAGGCTGCTGGATATGGGACTGACTCCCCACACGGAGGTGATGGTGAGAAAGGTTGCGCCGATGGGCGATCCGATTGAAATCCATCTTCGGGGCTACGAACTGACCATTCGGATTGAGGATGCAAAAAAGATTGAAGTGGAAGGGACGTTAAGCCGATGATTTTTGCGTTAGCCGGGAACCAGAACAGCGGAAAAACAACGCTGTTCAACCAGCTCACCGGTTCCAACCAGCATGTGGGAAATTTTCCGGGGGTTACGGTTGAACGAAAGGACGGGGTGATCCGCGGGCACCGCGACGTAACGGTGGTGGATCTTCCGGGCATCTATTCTCTTTCCCCTTATACCAGTGAAGAAATCGTCACCCGCGACTTTATACTGAACAACCATCCGGACGGGATTATCAATATCGTGGACGCAACCAATGTTGAGCGCAATCTTTACCTGAGCATGCAGCTGATCGAGCTGAATCTTCCCATGGTAATCGCCTTGAACATGATGGATGAGGTCCGCGCCAACGGCGGGACCATTATTATAGAAAAATTTCAGAAAGAACTCGGTGTGCCGGTCGTTCCCATTTCGGCCAGCAAGAACGAAGGAATCGACGAGCTGATTGAAACGGCGATCAGCACCGCCGCGGCGAAGCAGAAACCGAAGCGCCAGGACTTTTGCACCGGCGCAGTACATAGAGCCATTCACTCCGTAGCCCATCTGGTGGAGGATCACGCCGAACGGATCGGCGTACCGCCGCGCTTCGCGGCGACGAAGCTGGTCGAGGGCGACGATCCCATGATGAACGCGCTGGGCCTTTCGGACAACGAAAAGGATATGGTGGGCCACAGCGTAACGGAAATGGAACGGGAGCTCGGCACCGACCGGGAAGCCGCCCTGGCGGATATGCGCTACACGTTTATCGAAGGACTGTGCAAGGATTCCGTTGTAAAAATAGGGGAATCCAAAGAACACCGGCGCAGCGTGGCGATCGACGAAATCCTGACGCATAAATATCTCGCGATCCCGATTTTTATTGCCATTATGATGCTGGTATTTTACCTGACCTTTGGGGTGATCGGCAGCGCGCTGAGCGACCTTCTTTCCCTCGCCATCGACTTCCTTACCGAAGCCGCCAGCGCGGGCCTGACCGCGTACGGCATCAACCCGGTCGTGCATTCGCTTCTGATCGACGGCGTATTCGCCGGGGTCGGCAGCGTGCTTTCGTTTTTACCCATCATTGTGGTGCTGTTCTTTTTCCTTTCCATTCTGGAAGACAGCGGGTATATGGCCCGGGTCGCCTTTGTCATGGATAAGCTGCTCCGCAAGATCGGGCTTTCCGGCCGCAGTTTTGTGCCGATGCTGATCGGGTTCGGCTGCTCCGTTCCCGCCATCATGGCGACCCGTACTCTTTCCAGTGAACGCGACCGCAAAATGACCATCCTCCTGACGCCTTTTATGAGCTGCAGCGCCAAGCTGCCGATTTACGCGATGTTTACCGTCGCGTTCTTCCCGAAGCACCGCGCGCTGGTGATGATCGCCCTTTATGTTACCGGTATCCTCGTCGGCATTATCAGCGGGCTGATCCTGAAAAGCACGCTTTTCCACGGGAAACCGGTGCCGTTTGTCATGGAACTGCCGAACTATCGCCTTCCCAGCGCGAAAAGCGTCGCGCTGCTGATGTGGGATAAAGCAAAAGATTTTTTAACGCGCGCATTTACCGTTATCTTTGTGGCAACGATTATCATATGGTTCCTTCAGACCTTTGACACGCGCCTGAATGTGGTGGCCACAAGCGCCGACAGCATGCTCGCCGGCGTCGGCAAGGTGATCGCGCCGCTGTTTGCCCCGCTCGGCTTTACCGACTGGCGTGTTTCCACCGCCCTGATTACCGGCTTTACCGCCAAGGAAGCGGTCGTCAGCACGCTTGCGGTTCTGACCGGAACCAGTGTTTCCAATTTGCCCGCGGCGCTGTCCCAGCTTTTCACCCCGCTGACCGCGTGGTCGTACCTGACCTTCACGCTGCTTTATACGCCCTGTGTCGCGGCGATCAGCGCCGTCCGGCGGGAAATGAACAGCACGAAAAACGCGGTGGCCATGGTGCTTTACCAGACGGGCGTCGCCTGGATCGTGGCGTTTTTTGTCTATCATGTCGGTCTTTTGTTTTGCCGCTGACGGCGGAAAGGAGCGTTATGCAGCTGATTGATTATGCGATTCTGGCGGTGATCGCCGTATTGCTTGTGTTTGCGGTCCGGTATTCCTACCGGCACAGAAAGGAATGCTGCGGCGACTGCAGCCGGTGCGCATCCTGTCATTCCTGTACCAGAAAAGATAAAAAATAGGAAAAGATCTCTCCTTTGCCCTCCCGGCAAAAGAGAGATCTTTTCTTGCTCAGACACTATCCAAACACATTGCGCTGTGATAGAATAGAAACGCTGCAATCAGGCAGGAAAATCGATTTGGGGAGATCATACGATATGGAACAGACAAGGCGCCATTACGGATTATTCACTACGGTAACCATGATTATCGGTATTTGCATCGGCTCCGGAATTTTTTTTAAGAGCGACAATATTCTGGCGGCTACCGGGGGAAGCGTCCCGCTTGGCGTGTTTGTTTTCGTGCTGGGTGCGACCAGCATCGTTTTCGGCGGGCTCTGCATCAGCGAGCTGGCCTCCCGCACCGACCGCCCCGGCGGGGTCATCACGTATGTGGAGGAATTCGCGAGCGAAAAGCTCGCCTGCGGGATGGGCTGGTTCCAGATTTTCGTGTACCTGCCCACCATTGCCGCGGTTGTTTCGTGGGTGGTCGGCATTTACATCTGTCTTCTGTTCGGATGGGAAGGCACACTGGAGAATCAAATGCTGATCGGATTCCTTTTTTATACGCTGAACTTTGTGATGAATTCCCTGTCCGCCAGGCTGGGAGGTGGGTTCCAGAATTTTTCCACCATCAGCAAGATGCTTCCTTTGGCCGTCATTGCGGTATGCGGCCTGTTTTTCGGCAATCCCGCCAAAGGATTTCAAAGCGTTGCCCCCTCTACCCTGGGGGGAGCGGCCTGGCTTTCCGCCATTGGGCCGATTGCCTATTCCTTTGACGGCTGGTCCATTTCCACTTCCATTGCGCCGGAAATCCGCGATTCCAAAAAGAACCTGCCCCGCGCGCTGGTGATTGCGCCGGTCATTATCCTGATTACCTATGTCGCGTATTTTGTCGGCGTTTCCAGCCTGCTGGACCCTCAGAAAATCGTCGCGCTGCAGGACGCTCATGTCTATACGGTCGCTAAAAATCTGTTCGGCGGTTTCGGTGCGCAGCTGGTCCTGATTTTCGTCATTATTGCGGTAATGGGTACGGCAAACGGCATTATTCTGGGTTATATCCGCCTTCCGTACTCCATGGCTCTGCGCGGAAAAGGGATGTTCCCGCTTGCCGGAAAGCTCTCAAAGCAGGACGGAAAACATGGAATGCCGGTGAATTCCGCAATCTTCTGCTATGTTATCACCACATTCTGGGCGGCAATTCATTTTATCACCGTCAAATTCGGGCTGCTCCCCAATTCGGATGTTTCTGAAATCGCTATCGTTATGAGCTATATTTTTTATATTATTCTGTACTACAAGGTGTTTGCGCTTTACCGCGCGGGAGAAATCAAAAGTGCTTTCCGCGGGGTTGCCGTTCCCATTCTGGCGACGCTCGGCTCCCTCTTCATCCTTTCAGGCGGCCTGCAAAGCAAGCTCTTCTTTCTGTATGCGGCGTTCTGCATTCTGGTGGTGCTGGCTGCTCTGCTTTATTACCGGAGGCACCATTTATCTGTTTCATAAAATTGAATGGACAGCTTTTAAGGCAGGGAGTTATGTAAGGCATAAAATTGCCTGCTTTTCAAACCGACAATAAAAAGGACTCAGAACTATCTTTGGACTATCCCCCGAAGAACGGACAGTGAAAAAAGAGACCTCCTGTTGTAGAATGGAAACTACGACAGGAGGTCATTTCATGTCCAGGAAATATACAAAAGTTGAAATTCTAAGCGAAGAAGTGTTCCGGAGAAAGGCAGCAGGCGAAACCAACCGAGAAATAGCGGAAAGTTATGGTCTAAGCAAAAAACAAATTAAAAAGCTGGTCACGCGCCAGAATCACAAAGCCCGCTTGATTGCCAATGGCTATGTTCCTCGTCCAAAGGGACGGCCGAGACAAAAACCGGCTGACAAAGAAACGCAACGGAACAACGAATTGATTGAGCTGCGGATGAAAGTAGAACTGCTGCAAAATTTTCTGTCCGAAGCTGGAAGGAAGTGAAACTGAAATATCGCGTCATTGAACGATTTCGTGGTAAATACAGCATTGAGGCCATGTGCCGTTCCTTCGGGGTTTCCCGCAGCGGCTACTATGCATGGCGGAATCGACAGAAAAAAGAAGCAAAGGACCAATGGCTGACGGACTTGATTGCGGACTGTCAGCAGCGCTGTAAACAGACCTACGGTTGCCGTCGGGTGCGCCGCTGGATTCTGCGGCAGACCGGAAAAAAAGTCAATTTGAAAGCCATTCTGCGCGTCATGCGAAAGGATGATCTGCTTTCACAAATACGTCGGCGTCGACCCTATGTCCATTACAAACAGGCAGTACATAAATATCCGAACCTGTTGCAGAGATCCTTTGAGCAGCCCTTGCCCAATCGTTTCTGGGTTACGGACATTACCTACCTCCCTACTGTAAAAGGAATGCTGTATCTGTGCGCGGTAGTAGACCTGTGCGGCAAAATGGTTTTGGCCTATCGTATCGGCAATGACATGACCGCCTCACTGGTGACGGATACCATCCGGGATGCCGTACAAAAAGAGAAGGTCGCTGGTGGACTTGCCCTCCACAGCGACCAAGGGTCTCAATACACCTCGCAAGCATACTTTGACCTAAGTCAAGAATATCATTTTCAGCCGTCCATGTCCAGCCCCGGGTGCCCTTATGACAACGCCGCTATGGAAAATTTCTTTGGTACACTCAAGACGGAATGCCTATATCGTATGAATTTTTCCTGCCGTACCGAAGTGGAACAAGCAGTGGCTGAATATGTTCAGTTTTACAATTATGAGCGAATCAATCTGAAAAACGGCCTCACTCCGTCCGAAATTCGGAGCAAGGCCGCCTAAATCCTATCTATTCTGCGACAGGCCTTTTATTCCTTTGTCTGTTTGTTGGGGATCAGTCCACTTTGTTCTGAGTCCTTTTGCTATGGATCAATAGGGCTGTTTGGTCCCTGTGAATATATGAAAGGGATTCCATAAAACCGTCAGAACCCATTGAAATTTTGCTGTCCGGATTGATTCTTTGTGCCTGACAAAGCTCTCCTTTCATGTCAGAATTCTCTAAATGGATGTATTACCAAGCTATCAATTCAGCTGTGAAACAGATATGATGAAATCGATTTCATTATTTAAATTGTCTAATTATACTTTATATAATTAGGTAATATTATAATTGATATCTAAAAAATATTAAGATATAATAAAAGCACACTAAGAGA
Organism: Caproiciproducens lactatisolvens; assembly: GCF_052443335.1. Taxonomy (NCBI): domain Bacteria; kingdom Bacillati; phylum Bacillota; class Clostridia; order Eubacteriales; family Acutalibacteraceae; genus Caproiciproducens; species Caproiciproducens lactatisolvens. The sequence goes on from NZ_CP195750.1 coordinate 1,127,500, forward strand.
TGAACCAAATAATTTATAAATTTATGAAACCAGTTTTATAAATTTTCTGCAACAAAATCTTTGCGAAGGGTGTATTGACCATTGCTTACAATAAAAGACATCGCAAAAATTGCAAAAGTATCCCCTGCAACGGTTTCCAGAGTCATCAATAACAGCGGCTATGTAAAGATGGAAACCAGAGCTATTGTGGAGGAAACTATCCGCGAAAAGGGATATGTTCCCAATGTTCTGGCAAGAAACCTGAGTAAAAACGAAACAAATACCATTGGCGTTGTAGTACCGGATATCAACAATCCGTTTTTTGGCGAGGTCATCAAGGGAATTACAATGAAAGCGGAGAAATCCAACCTGAATATTCTGCTCTGTGACACCAACGAGCGCGAAGAGAACGAGCGGCGCTCGCTGAAAATGCTGAAAGGGCAGAAGCTGAAGGGAATCATTATTACGCCGACCTCAGACGCAAATGAATTCAATGCGGAATATCTGAAATTTATGGAAAGCATCGGCATTCCCATTGTCCTGATCGACAGAGATGTGAAGCATTCCAAATTTGACGGCGTGTTTATTGATAATATTGCCGGTACCTTTGAGGGAATGCAGGCGCTGATTCAGAACGGGCACCGGCGGATCGCCATTATCGCGGGCCCCAAGACTTCCAAGCCGGGGCGCGACCGTCTCAGAGGGTATAAACAGGCCCTCGAAGCCTATCAGATTCCGTTGGACGAAAACCTGATTTTCTACGGCGATTTCAGGCTTGAAAGCGGATATGAAATCACGAAGAAGATATTTGCCATGTCGCCGCTTCCCACCGCTATTTTTTCTTCCAACAATATGATGACGCTTGGGTGCATTAAATATCTGAATGAAACCGGGAAGAAGATCGGGGAAGATATTTCATTGCTTGGTTTTGATGAAATTGAAATGCTGAATATTCTCAATATCAAGATATCGGTGATCGATCGTCCCACCTTTGCCATGGGTGAAGTGGCCATTACACTGCTGATGGAAAAACTGGAATCCGGTAAAAATACGGACAACATCCAGCGGACCATTCTGATGCCGAAACTGATTCTGCGCGGTTCCGAAAAATTAAAAGGGCTCAGGTGATTTTTTATACCATAATATGGAACCGATTACATATTTTTAAATGGAGGAATGATTATGAAACAGCAACACATTACCGTATTCGGAAGCTTTGTTGTTGATCTGATGTCAAGAGCGCCCCATCTGCCCGTACCCGGAGAGACCGTAAAAGGGTCGGTGTTCCGGATCGGACCCGGCGGCAAAGGCTTCAATCAGGGGGTCGCGGCCAAGAAAGCCGGCGCGGATGTCACAATGGTGACAAAAATCCGGCGCGATACCTTCGGCAATATCGCACTGAATACGATGAAGGAACTGGATATGGATGCAAGCCATGTGTTTTTTTCGGAAAAAAGTGAAACCGGTGCCGCATTGATCATGGTGGATGAAACGACCAGCCAGAACGCGATCATGGTTACGCTGGGCGCATGTTCCGAAATTACGAAGGAAAACGTGGACTCCGTTGAGGAAGTCGTCAAAAACTCAGGGTATCTTTTAACGCAGCTGGAAACCAATGTGGATGCCGTGGAGCGCGTCGTGGACATGGCGCACCGTTACGGCGTGACCGTTGTTTTCAATACGGCTCCCGTACAGCCGATCAGCGACGAGCTCCTGAGAAAGGTCGACATCATTACGCCCAATGAGGTGGAAGCGGAAATTCTGACAGGCATTCAGGTTGACAGCGAGGAAAACGCACAGAAAGCGGCGGAGTATTTCTTCGGAAAAGGGGTAAAAACCGTTGTCATTACCCTTGGAAAACGGGGTGTGTTCGTTTCAACGAAGCAAAAGCACGGAATTCTTCCCGTACCCAAGGTGGATGTGCTTGACACTACGGGCGCGGGAGACGCCTTCAACGGCGCGCTGGTTGCGTCTCTTGCGGAGGGCAAGGATATCTGGGAAGCCTGCGGGTTTGCAAACGCGGCGGCGTCCATTTCCGTCACACGGATGGGGACGACTCCCTCCATGCCTGTGCGCAGCGAGATCGATCAGTTCTTGTCGGAACATAAATGAAGCAAACGTCCTGAAAACAGTCAAAGGAGAGAACGCAAATGTTAAAAGGTGGAATTTTAAACGCGCAGCTTGCCCATGTGCTGGCTGATCTCGGCCATAAGGATACGCTGGTTGTCAGCGATGCCGGTCTGCCCGTTCCGGACGGAGTGGAAAAGGTAGATTTGGCGTGGAAGCCGAACGAACCAAAGTATCTTGACGTTCTGAAAGAAATTCTGGACAGCATTGTGGTGGAAAAGGCGATTCTTGCAAAAGAACTGAAAACGGTCAGCCCGGACATGCATCGGAAGATTTTAGAAGTGCTTCCAAAGGATATTCCGATAGAGTATGTAGACCATGTGGACCTGAAAGAAAAAACCAAATCCTCCAGGGCGATTGTCCGCACCGGGGAATTCACCCCTTATCCGAGCGTTATTTTGGTTTGTGCATGTGCCTACTAAGTAAGGAGGTCAAAGAATGCCGGAAGACGATATCATTTTAAAACTGGATTCCATTGTCAAAATTTTTCCGGGCGTAAAAGCACTTGACGGTGTACACCTTGAAATAAAAAAAGGCGAAATTCATGCTCTGTGCGGTGAAAACGGCGCGGGCAAATCCACGCTGATGAAGATTATTTCCGGCGCGCATCCCTACACTTCCGGGAACATGTATTTTGAGGGTGAAAAAATTTCTTTCCACTCTACGAAAGAAGCCAGAGACAAAGGAATTTCCATGATTTATCAGGAATTCAACCTGATCCCATATCTTTCAGTTGCCGAAAATATTTTTCTGGAAGCTCTTCCCAAAAAGAAGAACGGGCTGTTTGACTGGAAAACGCTGAATCAGAAAGCAAAAGAACTGCTAAAACGGCTGAAGCTGAATGTTGATCCACAGCTTCCGGTCAATAAGCTGTCTGTTGCACAGGCGCAGATGGTTGAAATCGCCAAGTGCCTGTCCAGAAACGCAAAGGTTATCATTATGGATGAGCCGACAGCGGCGCTGACCGATGAGGAAATCGATATCCTGTTTTCCATCATCCGGTCGCTCTCGCAGGAGGGTATTTCGATCATTTACATATCCCATCGTCTGGATGAAATCTTCAAACTGGCTGACCGGGTCACGGTTTTCCGGGACGGAAAAAATGTGGCGACAAAAAATATCGGGGACATTGGCTATCAGGAGCTGGTGTCGATGATGGTGGGTAAGGACATTTCGGACCTGTATCCCCACAGAGAGTATTCCGGGAAGGAAACGGTTTTGGAAGCAAAGAACATTACGGGGCGCGGGGTAAAGGACGTCAGCTTCGAGTTGAAAAAGGGAGAAATCCTCGGCATCGCCGGGCTGATGGGGTCCGGAAATATCGAGCTTTCCAAAATTTTGTACGGAGCCATCCCCATGGAAAAGGGCGAAATAAAAATCGGGAATGCACCGGCGGACTGCAGCACTCCGCGCAAAGCGCTCCGTTCCGGAATCGGATTTGTTTCCGACGACCGGAAAAACGAGGGACTGATTCTCATCCGGAGCGTAAAGGAAAATATTTCGCTGTCATCGCTGAAAAAAATATGCAGCCATTCTTTCGTGAACCATAAGGCAGAGGAGAAAATGGTAACCAAGAACATTCGCTCCCTGAATATTAAGGTAAGTTCCTACAACCAGCTGGGACAGAATTTAAGCGGCGGAAATCAGCAAAAGGTGGTCTTTGCAAAAATCCTTGAAACGGTCCCGTCGATCTGTATTATGGATGAGCCTACCCGCGGGGTCGATGTCGGCGCCAAGTCGGAAATTTATCAAATCATGAACCGGATGACGGAAGAAGGGAAAAGTATCATTCTGGTTTCATCAGATTTACCGGAGCTCATTGGGATGAGCGACCGAATACTGATTATGAGGGAAGGAAAAATTGTCATGTCCTTAAATAGAAATGAATCTAATCAGGAATTGATTTTGGCCTATGCCGCAGGAGGTGTTGGTGAATGAATGCGAAAGAGAAAACTTTTCGGGTTTTAACCGTACATAGAACGAGCATCATTCTTGTCCTGATCCTGATTGTCGCCGCATTCCTGTCGCCCGCCTTTTTAAGCGCCTCCAACATGCTGAACGTGATCCGGCAGGTTTCCATTACCGCCATTATCGGCGCAGGGATGACGTTTGTGATCCTGACAGGCGGAATTGATCTTTCGGTGGGCTCCGTTGTGGGACTGGCCGGCGCGTTTTCAGCCGGTGTGCTGCAGACGACGGATTCCGTTCCGCTCGCCGTCGGCATCGGTCTTTTAACCGGTCTTATCTGTGGATTCATCAACGGATTCTTTATTGCAAAGTGTGGCATTCCAGCCTTTATCGCCACATTGGCAATGATGACCCTCCTGAGAGGCTGCATTCTGGTTTATACCAACGGCACGCCGATCTCCGTACAGTCGGATATCTATAAGGCTGTGGGAAAAGGCAGCCTTGCCGGAATTCCCGTTCCGATTATTATTCTATTGTTCGTTTATCTGGCCGCCTATATTTTACTTACGCACACCGCTTACGGGCGCACGGTTTACGCGATCGGCGGAAACCGTGAGGCGGCCAGGCTTTCCGGAATTTCCGTTGTGAAGAACGAATGGATTGTCTATATCATCATCGCTTTGCTTTCCAGTCTGGCCGGCATCATCCTCACCGCAAGGCTTGGTACAGCGGCCGCCACGGCGGGGGAAGGATATGAAATGGACGCCATCGCCTCCGTTATCATCGGCGGAACCAGTCTGGCGGGAGGCCAGGGCTTTATTCTTCCGACGGTAATCGGCGCGCTGATTCTTGGAGTGCTTGACAATATCCTCACACTGATGAACGTAAACCCGTTTGCCACCAATATTGTGAAGGGCGTTGTCATTCTTATCGCCGTATTGGCCGACAAGAAATTCAAGGACTTGTCAGCTAAAGTTAATCAATAAATTGGCAGAAAGAAAGGGAGAAGTTTATGAAAAGGTCAAAAAAATTATTGGCGTTGGTACTATCCGCAGCGATGATTGCCGCGACAGCCGCGGGCTGTTCCACCGGAGCCGCAACCAGCACCGCTGAATCAAAAGCGGCGGAGAGCGCTGCACCCGCCCAAAGCTCGAACAAACAGCTCGTCATTGGTCTTTCAATGAATACGCAGACCAATCCGTTCTTTGTCAGCGTGAAAGAGGGCGCCCAGAAAGGTGCGGATGAGCTGGGAGCCAAGCTGGTCGTAACCGACGCGCAGAACGATGCGTCCACCCAGATGAAGGATGTTGAAAACCTGATTACACAGAAACCGGACCTCATCATCATCGACCCGGCCGACAGCGACGCGATCGTATCCGCCATTCAGGAAGCGAATGACGCGAAAATTCCGGTGATTACGATTGACCGTGCCGCAAAGGGCGGGGAAGTCGTCAGCCACATGGGCTTTAACGCGATCAAAGCGGGCGGCCTTGAGGGACAGTTTATCGCCGATACGCTGAAAGGCAAAGGAAATGTAGTGGAAATTCAGGGCATCATGGGCACGAATGTTGCGCAGGACAGAAGCAAAGGCTTTAACGATGTCATTGCAAAATATCCGGACATCAAGAAGGTTGCCACGCAGAGCGCGGATTTTGACAGAGCCAAGGCAATGAAGGTCATGGAAAATATTCTTCAGGCGAACAAGGATATTCAGGCCGTCTACGCGGCGAACGACGAGATGGCGCTCGGATGCCTCGAAGCCATTGAAGCGGCCGGACGGACAAAGGACATCGTACTGGTGGGCAATGACTGCCTCGACGATACCATGAAAGCAATTAAGGAAGATAAGATGAAGGCCACCATCAACGAGCCCCCTTATTTCCTGGGCAAAAACGCGGTTCAGACCGCCGTCAAATATCTGAAGGGCGAAAAGGTTGAAAAGAGCGTGATCCTTGAATCCACTCTGGTTACAAAAGAAAACGTCGATTCCGTAAAGACCAGAGATTAGTCTGATTTTACCGATGGGCCGCGGCACCAGAGCGGCCCACCGATTTTCGGTGAAAATACGGGCGGAGCCTGCCTTTCATGAATGATACAGGAGGAAAATAATGGAACTGGAAACTTATATCGATCACACACTTTTAAAACCGAACGCAACCAAAGGACAGATAGAAACACTCTGTAAGGAGGCAAGGGAACACCATTTTGCTTCCGTTTGCGTCAATTCGTATTATGTGCCCTTGGCAAATACGCTTTTAAAGGATTCCGGAGTCACTGTGTGCTGTGTCGTCGGCTTTCCGCTCGGCGCAATGTCCACACAGGGAAAGGCCTCTGAAACAAAACAGGCGGTACAGGACGGCGCCGGTGAGGTGGATATGGTGATCAATATCGGTGCATTGCTTGACGGGGATTATGAGGCCGTGCTTCAGGATATCCGGGCGGTTGCCCGCGAAGCACATCCAAAGGCGTTATTAAAAGTAATTATTGAAACCTGTCTTTTGAACGATGAACAAAAAGTAAAAGCCTGTGAACTCGCTGTGGAGGCGGGCGCCGATTTTGTAAAAACGTCAACCGGTTTCAGTACCGGAGGCGCTACTGTCCGCGATGTTGAGCTGATGAAACGTACCGTACAGGGAAAAGCAAGGGTAAAAGCTTCCGGCGGTGTCCGGACCTATGAGGATGCCATGAATATGATTCATGCCGGCGCGGACCGGATCGGTACAAGCAACGGCGTCAAGATGATGGAACACTGAGAAGATATTCTGTAAAAACACAAAGAGAAATGCCGCGCTGCACAGCCGATCACTGCCGCAGTACGGCATTTCCCTTGTCAGGCTTACAGCAAGCCCAGAAGCCTTACGGTGCCGGCAAAGAGGAAACAGATCACCATGCCCGCGGCGGTGGGAACCGCGAACGAGACAGCCGTCCATTTCCAGCTCTGCGTTTCCTTCCGGATGGTCAGGCAGGTTGTGGAGCACGGCCAGTGCATTAAGGAAAACAGCATGGTGCATACGGCGGTCAGCCAGGTCCACCCATTGCTGAGAAGGAGGTTTTTCAGCTCTTCCAGGCTTCCCAGTTCCAGAATGCTTCCTGTGGACATGTACGCCATGATGATGATCGGCACCACGATTTCATTGGCGGGAAATCCCAGAATAAACGCGAGCAAAATCACCCCGTCCAGCCCCAGAAGATTTGCGAACGGGTCGAGGAAATTCGAGCAATGGAGCAGCAGGCTGGCTCCGCCGACATGGATATTTGCCAGTAGCCAGATAATCAACCCGGCGGGGGCGGCCACGACCACCGCTCTGCCCAGAACGAACAGGGTGCGGTCGCAGATGGAGCGGACGATCACTTTCCCGATCTGCGGCCTGCGGTAGGGGGGAAGCTCCAGTGTAAAGGAGGAGGGGATTCCTTTCAGGATGGTGACGGAGAGAAGCTTTGAGATGATAAAAGTCATAAAGATTCCCAGAATGATCGTGCCCGTCAGCAGGCAGGTGGAGAAAAAGGATTGAAACGGCGCGGAAACCGTTCCGACAAAGAACATGGAGATAATCGCGACCAGGGTGGGGAACCGCCCGTTGCAGGGAACAAAGCAGTTGGTAATGGTGGCGATCAGCCTTTCCCGCGGCGAATCGATAATCCGGCATCCCGACACGCCGCACGCGTTGCAGCCGAACCCCATACACATGGTCAGCGCCTGTTTTCCGCAGGTGTGGGCTTTTTTGAAATATTTATCCAGATTGAAGGCAATCCGGGGCAGGTACCCCAAGTCCTCCAGCAGGGTAAACAGGGGGAAGAAAATCGCCATGGGCGGCAGCATCACCGATACGACCCACGCAAGCACGCGGTAAATGCCCATGACCAGCATGCCGGAAACCCACGAGGGCGCGCCGATCCGGCTGAAAAACGCGAGCAAAATATCCTGAAAGCGGAACAGGGCATCCGAAAGCAGCGCGGATGGGTAGTTCGCGCCGGTAATGGTGATGTAAAAAATCAGCATCAGAAGCAGAATCATAATGGGAAAGCCGCTCCATTTGCTGGTCAGTATCCGGTCGATTTTCCGGTCCCTTGCGTTGTAGCTGTCGGATTCAAACTTCACCGCGTCGGCACAGATCCCCTCGGCGGTGATAATCAGGCAGGAAACGATCCGGTCGCGCAGCGCTTCGCCGCTGATGCCGTTTTCCTCCAGACGCCGTCTGGCCTGCTCGATTTTTGAGGCGACGGGTTCCTCCAGCGCGGGATTGAATCCAAGATAGTCGCCCATGCTTTTGAGAAGGCTTTCGTCGTTGTCGATCAGCTTCAGCGCCGCCCAGCGGGAATTCAGCTTTTCACCGAGGCATGCTTTCACGGCGGGTTCCACAATGGAGATGGCTTCTTCGATCGGCGCAATGTATTTTAATTGAATCGGTCTGATGAAATTTTCCGTTTTCAGGCTGCCGACCGTTTCCATCAGCTTCCCGAGCTTTTTTCCGCTCCGGGCCGTAACGCCGACGACGGGAACGCCCAGGTCCTTCTGTAAGCTGCCGAAATCAATACGGATGTGTTTCTTTTTTGCTTCGTCCATCAGATTCACACAGACTACAACGTGGTCGGTGATTTCGATGGTCTGCAGCACCAGGTTCATGTTCCGTTCCAGACAGGTCGCGTCACAGACGACGATGACCGCGTCCGGATTTCCAAAGCAGATAAAATCCCGCGCTACCTCCTCTTCGGCGGAATGCGCCATCAGGGAATATGTACCGGGAATATCGACCATGATATAGTTGATTCCGTCGTAAGAGCATTTTCCCTGCGCGTTCGTCACGGTTTTGCCCGGCCAGTTGCCGGTGTGCTGGTTCATGCCGGTCAGGGCGTTGAAAACGGTGCTTTTGCCCACATTGGGATTTCCGGCCAGCGCTACGATCCTGTCGTCGGGATTTTCCCTGTTTATGCTAAGGCCGGAATCGATCCATTTGATCCCGGTCGGGTTTGCCGCCAATCCCACCACAATCACTCCTTATCAGTTTTTTATGAAAAGCAATTCTGCAAGCGCAAATTTTCATTTGTATTCGCAGAATTGCATTGAGTCCGGATTAATTCGCGCTGATCATCACGTTGCTGCTGTCTTCCTGTCTGAGCGCGATGACCGCGCCGCGAATTAAATAGGCAATGGGGTCGCCTGAAGGGCTTTTTTGAAGGCATTCGACCTGTGTTCCTTCGATCAATCCAATATCCTGAAGCCGCCGTCTCATGCTTCCGGTTGAGCGCAGCTTTTTCACAGTAGCGGTTTGGCCGACCTTTAGGCTGTTCAACGTACTGATTTCATTCAATTCAGAAGCCTCCTTGTATCCTGAATATCGTTCTTTTTGAGTCCCCTTACACTATAATATTGGTGAAAACGATTTTTGTACCATTCAGATGCCGAATATTCGCGCAAAACGAAAGGAGCAGGGAAGCCAGCCCGATCGCTGTCTTCCCTGCTTCTTTTAAAGAATAAACCTGTTAAATTTCGTAATCGACACAGTCCCTGCCGCACACAAGCGAGTGGACGACCTGCTTCACGGCGACGTGCGCGGGGTGGTCCTGATAGTTGTCCTGCGCTTCCCTAGTGGTGAATTCACAGTACAGAACCAGATCAAAGGTGCCACCGTTGTAGTTGCGGCCGACTTCAATCGCCGTCAGCCCGTCCACCACGCCCAGCAGCGCTTTGAACCTTTTTTGCAGGTCCTCCGCGACCGCGTTAATGTTTTTCCTGGCGTCTTTTGTCAGGGTCCATAGGACAATGTGTTTTACCATGTGATTTTCCTCATTCCTTATTATATCATTTTATCTGAGCAGATCATTTTTACATATCAAATAAGTTCAATCCCGTAACTTCATCCGGGCGGCGTCCCACAGAACCCTTTACGGTATGGATAAACATTTCGCACGTAGCGCTGACGACGGCTTCGTTCAGATGTCCGCCGAAGACATGCCCCTGCGCGTCGGCAAAATTGGCATGCAGGTGCAGATACACTTCTCCGTCTTTTTCCGTGACATTTCCGGTCAGTGCGGTCATTTCCATTTCCCCGTCAAGGGTGTTGGAATAATACTTTTTTTCCGCGACACGGTAAAGGCCCACGACCGCGTGCCCCACCGCGCCAAGGGCGGTAATGCTGGCAAGCCTGACGTTTTCCTTCTCACAGATGGCCTTCAGGCTCTGGACAATTTCCTCGCCGCGGTCGATCCGGGCCACGATGGTGTCTCCGAAAATCCTGTACGTCATGATGGTTCATTCCCCGTTTCCTTTTCTTTTATAATAAGCTTACTGCCATCGTAATCGATTGTCAACGTTGTTTTGGGCTTTAAATCATGGGAGATAATGGCCTTTGCGATCAAGGTCTCCACCTTGCTCTGAATCAGCCTTTTCAGCGGACGGGCGCCGTAAACGGGGTCATAGCCCTGATCCACGACGTACTCTTTGGCGGCGGGCGTCAGCTTTACGCCGAGCTGTTTTTCTTCCAGACGCTTCTGCAGGTCCTCGATCAGAAGATCGACGATCCGGTCGATTTCCGGTCTGGTCAGCGGCTTGTAGAAGACGATTTCGTCCAGACGGTTTAAGAATTCCGGGCGGAACTGCTGCCTGAGCATGGCGTGTACCTGCGATTTGGCTTCCCCGCTGATTTGCCCGTCCGACTGTATCCCTTCCAGAATCGTGCTGGAGCCCAGATTGGAGGTGAGGATGATGATGGTGTTTTTAAAATCCACCGTCCTGCCCTGGGAGTCGGTGATTCTGCCGTCGTCCAAAACCTGCAGCAGAATATTGAACACGTCGGGGTGCGCCTTTTCCACCTCGTCGAACAGCACGACGGAGTACGGGTGCCGGCGCACCGCTTCCGTCAGCTGGCCGCCTTCCTCGTAGCCGACGTAGCCCGGAGGCGCCCCGATCAGACGGGACACCGAGTATTTTTCCATGTATTCGGTCATATCGATGCGCACCATGTTGTGCTCGTCGTCAAACAGCGCCTGTGCCAGCGCTTTGGCCAGCTCGGTTTTGCCTACGCCGGTAGGGCCGAGGAACAGGAACGAGCCGATCGGCCGGTTGGGGTCCTGAATGCCCGCGCGGGAACGGAGAATGGCTTCCGTTACTTTTTCCACGGCCTCGTCCTGCCCGATCACTCTTTCGTGCAGGATGTCGTCCAGCCTCAGAAGCTTTTCGCGCTCGCCTTCCATCAGTCTGGAAACCGGGATACCGGTCCAGCGCCCGATGATCTTCGCAATCTCCTCGTCGGTGACCCTGTCGCGCAGCAGGGAGTCGGAAGCCTGCGTCCGTTCCGCAATCTGTTCCTCCGCTTCCAGCTGCCTGGTCAGCTCGGGGAGCTTGCCGTATTTGTATTCCGCCGCTTTGTTCAGGTCATAGCTGCGTTCCGCTTTTTCAATTTCCGCATTGACCTTTTCGATTTCTTCGCGCAGCTTCTGGACCTTGGAAATAGCCTGCTTTTCGTTTTCCCATTTTGCTTTCATTTCCTTGAACTGTGCGCGCAGGTCGGCCAGCTCCTTCTGGATTTCCTTCAGATGCTCCTGGGAAAGGGAGTCGGTCTCCTTTTTCAGCGCCGCTTCCTCAATTTCATGCTGCATGATTTTCCGGGAAATCTCATCGAGCTCCGCCGGCATTGAATCGATTTCCGTACGGACCATCGCGCAGGCTTCATCCACCAGGTCGATCGCCTTGTCCGGCAGGAACCGGTCGGAGATGTACCGGTTGGAAAGCACGGCGGCCGCAATCAGCGCCTGATCCTGAATTTTGACGCCGTGGAAAACCTCGTACCGTTCCTTCAGCCCGCGCAGGATGGAAATGGTGTCCGCCACGCTGGGCTCTTCCACCATGACCGGCTGGAAACGCCGTTCCAGCGCCGCGTCCTTTTCAATGTACTGGTGGTACTCGTTCAGGGTGGTGGCGCCGATACAGTGCAGCTCGCCGCGCGCAAGCATGGGCTTTAAAATATTGCCCGCGTCCATGGAGCCTTCGGTTTTGCCCGCGCCCACAATGGTGTGCAGCTCGTCGATAAACAGAAGGATCCTGCCGTCGCTCTTTTTGACCTCGTTCAGGACGGCCTTGAGCCTTTCCTCAAACTCGCCGCGGAACTTTGCCCCGGCGATCAGCGCGCCCATGTCCAGGGAGAACAGCTTGCGCTCCTTCAGGTTGTTCGGCACATCCCCGCGCACAATGCGGATGGCAAGGCCCTCGGCGATGGCCGTTTTACCCACGCCGGGCTCGCCGATCAGGACGGGGTTGTTTTTGCTTTTGCGGGAAAGGATGCGGATGACGTTGCGGATTTCGGAGTCCCTGCCGATGACCGGGTCCAGCTTGTGGTTTTTCGCCAGCTCCACCAGATCCTGCCCGTACTTGGAAAGCGAATCGTAGGTTTCCTCCGGGGTGTCGCTTGTCACCCGGGTATTGCCGCGCACAGTGGACAGCGCGGCGAGAAATTTGTTTTTGCTGATGCCGAAGGTGTTGAAAACGGTCTGTACCCCGGCGTTCGGGTGGTTCAGGAGGGCCAGCAGAATATGTTCAACCGAGACGTATTCGTCCTTCATGCGCTCGGCTTCCTTTTCCGCGCCGACCAGCGCCGCGTCCACATCCGCCGAAACATAGACTTTTCCCGGCTCGCGTCCCGGACCGGTCACGCCGGGCAGCTTTGCGACCTGCTGTTCCACGCTGCGCAGAACGGCTTCCGGCTGGATATCCATCTTTTTAAAAAGCTGGGGGATCAGGCCGTTTTCCTGCGTCAGAAGCGCCTGCAGCAAGTGTTCTTCCTCGATCTGCATATTATTGTGTTCAATCGCGATGTTCTGCGCTTCCTGGATAGCCTCCAGTGATTTTTGGGTAAATTTCTGAGCGTTCATAAAATCAAACCTCCTCGCTCGTCTTCGGTGCTATATGATGACACCGCTTTTACTATATTGAAGATATTTCTTTTCAAGAGCTGCAAGGGCCTTCTCCGGTTCGTCCAGATGGGCAAAGTACAGTTTCATACAGGTATCGAATACATGAATATAATCCGAAATCGCGGCCGCGATGGCTTCGTTTGTCTGCCGGGCGCTGTCCTGCGGCAGCAGAAACTGCCGTGCGCACTTTCCGGGCGTAATTTCGCAGAAAACCTCTCCGTGCGGGAATAGGGAACCGATATATTTGTTTTCCAATGCAAACCAGAAATCAAAAAAATCGTTTAGAATTTCAATCAGCTGCCGGCTCTGCGTTCTCATCGAAACGCGCAGCTCGCCCACCGTTGGCCCGCACGTCCGGTACAGCTCCAACATATAACGGACAGTAGGCTTGTATCGGTACCTTAATGCGCTACGGATAGAGATCATCGCGTCGCTGGGCTGGAGCTGTACCTGAAAGCTTTCCCAGTCGGACATCATCTGCTCTACGCCTTCAAAAATATCCCGCATGCGCATTTCGGGGGTGGAGTACGAACAGTATTCGGCCAGAATCTGATTGATCAGATTGCTGCGGCTCGTCTTCTTTTCATATGCAATCTTGTCTATGGCGTCTACAACATCATCGATCAGTACCAGGCTGTATACGCTTTTTCCCATGATGCTCATCCCAATCCAATTTGTTGTTGCGTGTATTCCTGCTCAGGCAGCCGGTCAGGCCATACAGCTCCCTTAGGCGCCCTCTTTGAGGGAACCGGCAGGCAAAGCCTGACTGAGGGAGTTTTACGGAAACCTCCTGCGGCTCCCATTCTCTTCGGTGCGCCGGGCGCGGACCCGCCGGTAAAACCTCTTCAATTCCTTTATTAACATTATATACATGTTATATAATTTGTCAATAAGATTATATAATTTTAATTACAAAATTTAAGCCCGGAAAATTTCAAATTTTCCTATGGGAAATTTGAATTGTAATTTGGGGAATTTTGTAGTATTCTAAAATAGAAATCGGTTTCCCATCCAACTTTTGTTAGGCGGTGTACGATTGAAGAAACAATTCGGAAGAAATGATACAAAATCTGTTTTTATGGCCGCTGTTTCCCTTGGGCTTGTCTGCCTGAGCGCGATTGTCAACGCGATCAGCCTTTATCATATGCTGAATGCTTCCGCCCAGCCGTACCTCAGGGGGATTTCCAGAGAGCTCATGGCCCGGGAAGCGGTTCTTGCGGGCGCGACGGTACTGGCTTACTGCGGATTTCTTCTCTATATTTTTCACGGGCACAGGCAGAGCGAGAGCAAGCTGGAAAAGATGGCTTATTACGATAGTCTTACCGGCATCTCCAATATCTATAAATTTGAAATGGATGTGGGGGATAAGCTCGGCAGGAATCCTGCCGGCAAGTATTGCATCCTCGTTTTTGATATCAATAAGCTGGCGGTGATCAATGATATTTACGGCCATCAGACGGTGGACCAGCTTCTTTGCCGCCTTTCGCGGGCACTGACCGACGTTCTGAAGGAAGGGGAGCTGTGCTCCAGGAGCAAGGACGGCTCGTTTCTGGCGTTTGTGCGGTGCGGAAACGATCAGGAAGCCCTTGATTTTATCCGCTGTTTTACCGCGAGGGCGCATCAGCTGAGCAATGTGAATTTTATAGAAAAACAGGCTTTTACATTTGGAATTTACAGAATTTCGGATAAAAACATTTCCGTCAGAAAAATGATCGACCGGGCAAATCTTGCGCGCGAAGCCGTTGCGGGCGGCCTCGGCGGTAACTACGCCTTCTTTGATGAGGCCATGCGCAGGGAAATGAAGCGAAACAGGGAAATAGAGGAGCAGATGGAGGAAGCGCTCCGGGAGAACCAGTTTACGGTATATTATCAGCCGAAATACAGTCTGCCGGAGGGGACCGTTTGTGCAGCGGAAGCTTTGGTACGCTGGAACAGCCCGAAATACGGCATGCTTCAGCCGAACGACTTTATTCCCATCTTTGAAAAGAACGGTTCCGTGATCGACCTTGATCTCAATATTCTGGAGCAGGTCTGCAGGCAGCAGCGCAAGTGGCTTGACCTGGGGCTGGACCCTCTGCCGGTTTCCATCAACATTTCAAGAACGGATTTATACAGGGCAGATTTTGTGGACAGCATCTGCCAGCCGCTGATTCAACATGAAATTCCGCCGAATCTGATAGAACTCGAACTGACGGAGAGCGCCGTTTTTGATAATATCCGGCTCTTTGTCACTTTGACAGACGAGCTTCACCGGATCGGATTCCGGCTTTCCATGGACGATTTCGGTACGGGATATTCCTCGCTGAACACCCTGAAATGCTTAAACTTGGACACGCTGAAGCTGGACCGCGGTTTTTTCCTTGTCAGCGACGAACAGGAGCAGCGTCGGTCGGAAATCATCGTAAATCATATTATTGCCATGACAAAACAGTTGAACATTACTACCGTCGCGGAAGGGATCGAGACGGAACAGCAGGTAGATTTCCTGAAAAAAGCGGGATGCGATGCGATCCAGGGCTTTTATTTCGCGAAACCGATGCCGGCCGGGGAGTATGAGAAACTGGTTTGGGAACAGGAATACGACAACGGCAGGGCCGGCGCTTGAGCGCCAGCCCTGCCGCAGCTTTATCGATGCCTGACAGGCTTTTTTACTTTTTTTTGGTCAATACAGGTCTTTGCCGCTGAGCTTTTCCGTCCAAAGTTCGTACAGAGTATCGATATCCTGTGCAAATTCATCCAAAGTTTGAGTTTCCTTCTTTGCCAGCTCCTCCAGAACCTCGAAGCGAAAGGCGTCGCTTCCGTATTTCCGCCAGTCGTCCCGCAGCTTTAAGTTCATACATCCGTCCGTTTTCTGAGAAAACTCGAACCGGTTTTTGCTGCCCTGCAGGTCGTTAGCCGACAAGACCAGCATTTTGCCGGTCGCACTGTTTACAACCGCGTATACGCCGCCGGTGATTTTGCGTTCCTTATATCTTGCGGTCAGTTCCTTTTTGCTTTGCTTGTCCATCTTTCTAATACCCCATGTCCTTCAGAATGCGCGCAAGCGTTTTCAGGCGTTCGCTTAAAAACTCATCGTTGTTGCTGAGCACCTGTGAGAAAAGCCGGATATCCTCGTCGATCATCGGGTTGTCCGTACAGACGGAGACGGTCATGGCGTCGCCCTGCAGCCCGATGCGGTCGATGGTGGTGTGCTCCGGGTCGTACAGCTTTTCAAAGCGGTAGGCTTCCGAAAAATACTGCTTTGCCCGGCAGATCAGAATGGCGAGGTCGATCACGCGGTGCAGCGGCAGCTCTTCCGACTGGCGCGACCATTTTTCGCCCGTATAGCGCCATACCTTTGCGGAAATGTCCACCTTGCCGCGGTCGTTCCATTGCGCCAGCCCCAAAGAAAGCCCCTTTGTGTCGGAATGGTAAGCGCTTCTTCCGTCAATGTTTTCATAATTTTCCGATACGATCACGGGCTTGTGCTTCAGTGTCGCAGGAATTTTCATAACCTCACCTCATAAATTTACAGCATTTCCAGTTGATTCTGCAATAAGGTTACGTTCTTCCCCCGCCGAAGGCGGGGGGAAGAACGTGTTTTGTCTCACAGACAGAAATGGAATTGTTGTATTGAATTAGTAAATTAGTAAATTACTAAATTAATAATAGATCAAAATGACGGAATTGTCAATAAAAAAGCGAAACGGAAATCTTCCGCTTCGCTTCCGCAGGATTTTCTTTCAGCCGTGAAAGCCTTTTCCGATGATTTCGCTGGTGTTGGAAATCAGGATAAAGGCGTCGGGCTCCACTTTTTTGATGTACCGCCTGAGCTGTACCGCCTGTGGACGGCGCATGGCGGTGAAGATGATATATTTGTGCTTGTGGGAAAAAGCCCCCTGCGCGTCGCAGACCGTAGCGCTTCGTTTCAGTTCGTTCACAATGTAATGGCAGATGATCTCCGGATTGGAGCAGACCACGTTAAAATATTTGGCGAGGTTGATGCTTTCAATCACATTGTCAATGACCAGCGATTTGGTCAGCAGGCCGACGGTGGAGAACAGGGCGGTTTTGATGTCGAACACAAAAAAGGCGGACAGGGTAATCAGCACGTCGCTGTAAAACAGCGTGTGCGCAATGTCGGAGGTGGTGTGTTTTTGCATGATCAGGGCCGCAATGTCGGTACCGCCGCTGGAAGCGTCAATGTTGAACAGCAGGGCCGAGCCGAACGCGGGCAGCGCCACCGCGAATATCAGCTCCAGCATCGGCTGGTCGGTGAGCGGCTTACTCATTGGACAAAAGTGCTCAAGGCCCGAAAGACACAGGGAAAGCAGCAGGCTGGAATACACGGTTTTAACGGCGAAATTTCTCCCCAGAAACAGAAAGCCCAGAATCAGGAGCACCACGTTCAGAATCAGGTTGACGGTGCCGGGCGAGATGGGGGTGACCCTGCCGAGAACGACCGAAAGGCCGGTCACGCCGCCAAAGGTGAAATTATTCGGAAATTTGAAGAAATAGACGCCCGCAACAATTAACAGCGTGCTGACCGTAATATAGAAATATTCTTTGATAATCGTCCCGTATTTCATAAAAATCCTCTTCCGATATTTCTCTTTTTCAAATCCATTGCTTATTGTATCAGAAAACAGGCATAAATCAACCGATAATGATAATTTCCGCATCAATATTTTCAATTATTAAAAATATTTTTGTAAAACCACTTTACAATCCGAAAACAGTATGTTAATATATAAAACAAGAACAGTAATCATTACTAATTGTGGAGAGCGGTATGGAAAAGAAACAAAATTACAGCAGAAAACGCGAAGCGATTTTAAATGCGATCAAAAGCACGTCCATTCATCCCACGGCGGAATGGGTGTATCAAACGCTGAAGCCGGCCTACCCGGACCTGAGCCTTGGTACGGTCTACCGCAATCTGGCCCAGTTTAAAAATGACGGGGTCATTGTCAGTGTGGGAACGGTGAACGGTCAGGAACGGTTTGACGGAAATACGGAACCGCACACGCATTTTATTTGTTCCTCCTGCGGTGCTGTGATTGATATTCCCGGCGAATTTGTCCCTGCGGCGGTCAAAGATGCAATTGCCAAAGAATATTGCGTCGCTGTCGATTCCACGGATGTTCAGTTTCACGGACTGTGCTCAGAGTGCTTAAAAAGGCAGACGCCTTTAGAATAAATATTTAAATATGGAGGATTTAAGATGAAGAAATTTGTATGTTCCGTATGTGGTTATGTTTACGAGGGCGAAGAAGCCCCTGATTTTTGCCCGCAGTGCAAGGCTCCCAAGGAGAAGTTTGTAGAGCAGAGCGAGGAAGCCTCGTTTGCCTGCGAGCATGAAGTCGGCATCGCAAAGGGGATCGACAAGGAAGTTTACGACGGGCTGGTTGCAAACTTCAACGGCGAATGCTGCGAAGTCGGCATGTATCTGGCAATGTCCCGTCAGGCCGACCGTGAGGGATACCCCGAAATTGCCGAAGCGTTTAAGAGATACGCACTGGAAGAAGCCAACCATGCTTCCAGATTTGCGGAACTGCTCGGTGAAGTCGTAACCAACAGCACCAAGAAGAATCTTCAGATGCGCGCGGATGCTGAAGCGGGCGCCTGCTCCGGAAAGCTCGATCTTGCGAAGAGAGCGAAATCGCTGAATTACGATGCGATCCACGATACCGTACATGAAATGGCAAAGGATGAAGCCCGCCACGGCGCCGGCTTCAAGGGCTTGCTCGCAAGATATTTCGGCTAAGCTGTTATCCTTCCCTGAATATTCATAGATAACCGGCGCGGTTCTTTTGAGCCGCGCCGGTTTTGTCGTCTTTTATTCTAAAGCTTTGGAATATCCGTCAAAAATCCTGAGAAACTTTTGTCAGGACCAATCAAATGCAGATCCACAGCAAGGAAGAATCCGATCACGGAATGCTTTCAAACAGCTTGCCATTTGCCCGTAAAATGCCTTATACTGTAAGTAACTTTTGCCGAATGCCCGAGCGGGTCCGGCAGTTTTAGGAGGATATCATGGATTCTTGCGATATTGCCGTCATCGGCGGGGGAGCGTCCGGCCTGATGGCCGCCGCGGCCGCGGCGGAGGAATGCGGACGGATGCATATTCACGCGAAAACAGCGGTGCTGGAAGCCAATCCGCGCGTTGGAAAAAAGCTGCTGGCGACCGGGAACGGGCGCTGCAACCTGACGAACAGGAACGCCGGCATCGCGCATTATCACGGGGATACCGGCCTGGCGGCGCCTGTTATCAATGCCTGTCCCCCACAGAAGATCATCGACCGCTTTCTGTCTTTCGGCCTGCTTTGCAGGGAGCTGGACGAGGGCCGTGTTTATCCGAACAGCCTGCAGGCTTCCGCCGTTCTGGACGTGCTTCGGCTGCAGCTGGAGCGGATGAAGGTGGAAACCGTCTGCGATTTTCCCGTTGTTTCGGTCAGAAAATCCGCGTCCGGGTTTGAAATTTCCTCGGCGTCCGGACAGATTCGCGCAAAGCGCCTGATTCTGGCCTGCGGAGGAAAGGCTTATCCGCAGCTTGGCTCCGACGGAAGCGGGTATCAGATCGCGTCCTCTCTGGGCCACAGCGTTACGAAGCTGTTTCCGGCTCTGGTTCAGGTAAGAACCGATCCCCGCCTGGCGAAACCGCTGAAAGGGGCGCGCAGCGCGGCGGCGGCGACTCTCCTTCTCAACGGCAAACCCGTGAAAACCGTCAGCGGCGAGGTTCAGTTTACCGAAAACGGGCTGTCGGGTATCTGTATTTTTGAGCTTTCCCGTCTGGTGGGGGAAGCCGGTACCGGCGGAAAAACGGAGATCTCGCTCGACCTGCTGCCGGAGTATTCCGTTCAGCAGATCGTTTCCATGCTCAAAGGCAGAAAAGAAGGGCCGGAAACGCTGCCGACGGGCGATCTTTTGGGCGGATGCGTCCATAAGCTGGTAGGGCGGGAGGTGGTCCGGGCCGCGCTTTCCCGGGTGCCGGAGCGTGCCGCACAGCTGAAGCAGGCGGAGCTTGTTTCCGTTGCCAACCGGGTCAAGGATTTCCGCTTTGACGTTTTGGGAACGCTGTCCTGGAAGGACGCCCAGATTACGGCGGGCGGGGTCCCGCTGGGGGAGATGGACGAAAATCTGCAATCTAGGCCGTGCCCGGGTCTGTACCTTGCGGGGGAACTGCTGAACATAGACGGCGACTGCGGTGGCTTCAACCTTCACTGGGCGTGGAGCTCCGGAATTACCGCGGGAAGCGCCGCCGCGCGTTCCTTATTAAAATTGTAGAGGGGAAACCATGTATCGAATTTCTGAAATCAGCGTGAAGCTGGATGGAACCGAGGAGGATTTGAAGCGGGAGGCCGCCGCGCGGCTGAAAGTCGCTCCCGACCGGATCCGTGCCTGTAAGCTTTATAAAAAATCCGTGGACGCGCGCAAAAAGAACGACGTGCATTTTATTTGTACGGTGGATGTGGACTGCGGTCAAAACCACAGCCCTCACGACCCTAAAATTACGGAAGCGCAGCCTTACCGCTACGAGCTTCCCGCCGGAAAACCGCGCGAAATCCGTCCCATGGTCGTGGGCTTCGGCCCGGCGGGGCTTTTTGCCGCGCTGATTTTAGCGCAGGCGGGGCAGAGGCCGGTCGTGTTTGAACGCGGAAGCGCCGTAGAGCGCAGAAAGGAACAGGTCGCCCTTTTCTGGAAAACGGGAAAGCTCGACACGGAAAGCAACGTCCAGTTCGGAGAGGGCGGCGCCGGTACCTTTTCGGACGGAAAGCTGAATACCGGGACAAAGGATTCCCGCGCCCGAAAGGTGCTGGAGGAATTTGTGGCCGCGGGCGCCCCGCCGGAAATTCTGTATCTGGCAAAGCCGCATATCGGTACGGACAGGCTGCCCGGTGCGGTCAAAAATATCCGGGAGCGGATCATTGCGCTCGGCGGAGAGGTGCATTTTGAAACCTGTCTGCAAAATATCCTGATGAAGGACGGCAGGGTGACCGGGGTGGAGGTAAAACCGCGCGGCGGCTCGTCCTATACGCTGGACGCGGACCGCGTCATTCTGGCCGTCGGCCACAGCGCCCGGGATACCTTTGAAATGCTGTATTCCCTGAAGCTGCCGATGGAGCAGAAGCCGTTTTCCGTCGGCGCCCGGATCGAGCACCCGCAGGAGCTGGTCAGCCGTTCCCAGTACGGCTCGTTTGCCGGCCACCCGGCTCTGGGCGCGGCCGATTACAAGCTGGCCGTACACCTGAAAAACGGCAGGGGAGTCTATACGTTCTGTATGTGTCCGGGCGGACAGGTGGTCGCCGCCGCGAGCGAGGAAGGGCGTCTGGTAACGAACGGAATGAGCAATTTCGCCCGGAACGGAAGAAACGCGAACGCGGCGCTGCTTGTCAGCGTCGGGCCGGAAGATTTCGGCAGCGGGCATCCGCTCGCCGGGGTGGAATTTCAGCGCAGGCTGGAAGAAAAAGCGTTTCAGCTGGGGGGCGGGGACTACCGCGCGCCGGTACAGCGGGTCGAAGATTTTCTCAGGCGCGTGCCGTCTAAAAAGATCGGCGGCTGTCAGCCGACCTATCTTCCGGGGGCAACGCCCTGCGGCCTGGACGACTGCCTGCCGGACTTTATTGCCGATTCCATGCGGCAGGGGATTCTTCTGATGGAACATAAGCTGAAGGGCTTTTCTGATCCGGACGCGCTTCTGACCGCGGTGGAAAGCCGCAGCTCGTCGCCGGTGCGCATCCTGCGCGGCGACGGCATGCAGTCCGTTGCCGTGAAGGGGCTTTATCCGTGCGGGGAAGGCGCGGGGTACGCGGGCGGCATTATTTCCGCCGCGGTGGACGGAATCAAGTGCGCGGAGCAGATCGTCAGGGGATGCTGAGCGCGGTCTGCGGGCGGCCGCCCGAAACGATGCGTGGGAAATAAGAACAGGGAGTACGTTCCGCACTCCCTGACAATGAAAATCTTACATGCCGTTTCGTACGATTTGGCCGCATGCTATTTTGTTTCCTGAATTTCCTGACGGCTGGGTTTTGAAATCGTCCGGTGATGAATGGACGATGACGGTACGTCCTATGATTTCGTTCACTGAAAATCTGTCCGTCATAAACGCCATAAAAGCGAATCCGTGATTCCCGAATAACGGGGGCATGTCGCCCGCGTGTGCGGGGTGAGGGCAGTTATTTGGGTTGTAATGCGCTTTCGCGTTGGCAAAGGGGTCCTGAGCGTTTCCGGTACATTGATTTCCTTCGTGAATATGGAATCCGAAGATATCGGCGGGGCAATTCCCCGTGCTGTGGGGAAGACCGTTGATCTGTGTGAGCACGAGAACACCGTCCGCTAACTGATAAAAGCAGACCATACCATTTATATTGGGAAACCCCGGACCGCCTTTCACCATGGCATATGCGGAGGGCGGGCTTTTCAAAATGTTTTGCATTTGATTGAATTGTGGTTCTAAATACAAACGAACACCTCCTGAGCCATTTTATGTTGTTTCTTCCATTCCAGTTAATCCAAACAGAAAAAAGGTTCCCGCCGTCGGCGGGAACCGAAATATCCGGGATTTTCACGGCCATGTTTTTCTTGCTTTCATTATCCCCAGAAGACACCCAAAGACCACAGCGGCGATACAGATTTTAGCCGGATGATTCAGTATGTATAGAAACACCTTAGAAACCAGTTCTTCCAATGCAGAAGCCTCCTTAACATTCTCAGTGTATTGATCTTTTGTGAATTTTTGGTGATGGCTGGATGAATTTATCGGATATCCTTCGCCTCAACATCCGGATTATGAATCTCCATGTCTAAGCCGTCGCTTCAACGGCAGGTATAAAAATTTTCAAAAAAGCCTTGACTTAAAGTTAAGTTTAAGTTGTAGAATCATTCTACAGCAATTCCATTTCAGTTTGCGGGACAAAACACGTTCCTCCCCCGCCGAAGGCGGGGGAGGAACGTAACCTTGTTGCAGAATCAACTGGAAATGCTGTAGGAAAACAGTGTAAGAGTCAATAGGATAAGGAGGAAAATGAATGAATTATCTGGGTAAAGACATTCCCAAACTCGGTTTTGGACTGATGCGTCTGCCGATGCTCGGCAAGGAGGTCGACATCGAACAGACGAAAGCCATGGTGGATCAGTTTCTTGCGGCGGGTTTTACCTATTTTGACACGGCTTACGGTTACATCGGCGGAAAATCCGAGGAAGCAGTCAAAACTGCGTTGGTGGACCGCTATCCGCGTGAAAAATTTCAGCTGGCCACAAAATTGCCCGCCTGGGCAGGTGCAAAGAACGCCGAAGAAGCCAGACAGATGTTTTACACGTCGCTCCGGAGGACCGGGGCGGGGTATTTTGATTTTTATCTGCTTCACAACTGCGGCGGCGACCGAACCAAAGCGTTCGACGATTACGGCATGTGGGATTTCGTGCTCGAGCAGCGCGCGAAAGGACTGATCAGGCACGTGGGGTTCTCCATGCATGACAAACCCGAGGCGCTCGATGAAATTCTCACCCGGCACCCGGAAATGGAATTTGTGCAGCTGCAGATCAATTACGCCGATTGGGACAGCCCCGCCGTACAGTCCGGTAAGTGTTTCGAGGTGGCGAAAAAGCACGGCAAACCTGTAATCATCATGGAGCCGGTCAAGGGAGGATTGCTCGCCAACCCACCCGAGTCGGTGGCGGAGGTGCTGCGCGAAGGGAACCCGGACGCTTCGTTCGCTTCCTGGGCGCTCCGGTATGCTGCGTCGCTCGACCATGTCATCACCGTGCTCAGCGGAATGTCCAACGTCGAACAGATGAAAGACAATCTTGCCACGATGTCGGCCTTCCGGCCGCTGGAACCCTCCGAGCGGGAAGTGATTGCCAAGGCAAAAGCGGCGTTCGACCAGATTCCGGGCATCCCCTGCACGGGCTGCCGGTACTGCACGAAAGGCTGCCCGCAGGAAATCGCCATCCCCGATATCTTTGATGCGATGAACCGCCGGCTTATTTTTGGCAGCCTCGAGATTGCGAAACACGGTTATATGTGGGCAACGCAGGGAGGGAGCGCCGCCAGCGACTGTATCGAGTGCGGGCAGTGCGAATCCGTCTGTCCCCAGCATATCGGCATCATATCCGAGCTGAAGCGCGTAGCCGCAACACTGGAATAATACAATCAGGAATGCTTTCTACAGGCACTTTTATCTTTTCAAAAGCGGACCCGAAATAAAAAAGCCACAATGGAGAAATCCATTGTGGCTGAAATTTTATGTACAATATTTTTCAATCATTTGTGTAATATAATTTTTGTGCAGCTTTTCGTCAACGACGATCCTTGTAAGGATGTTCTTAATATACGGGTCTTCAATAATTTGTATATGGTTTTCATATGCTTCGATGGCGTGATTTTCACCCTCCAAGGCAATTTTCAAGCTTTTGCACAGGTCCTGGCTATAGGAAACACTGTTCGCATTCCAATATCGCTTGTTGGATTTGCTGCTGCCACGAAACTGAGGATTCCCGCCCAGTTTGCGTATTACCGCCGTCAGAATATCCATATGATGCAGCTCCGCAATGGCTATGCGCATGATGACGGCGCCGTAATCTCCTGAATCTTTACCTGCCATGTTATGCTGGTAAAAATACATGCTCATTGCGGTGAATTCCCCTTTTGGACCGGCGAGGTCATCCATCAATATGTTGGCGTAATCCTTGTTGGGAGCTTGAATTCTGATTGGCGGATACGGCGATGAATCGGTATATCCACGGTAGATTACATGATTGCTGGTCACTGCCATGCAAATGCCTCCTATATTCGGATACATCTACATATATATGAGAATGTTCGGCGGTTTATTCAGTGAAAGGAAAATACCGCTGTGACCCTGTCGAATCAGATACCGATGAATTTTTATTGTTTTTTTACTGTTTATGAACCTGCTTCCTTTCGGATTTAGGGTGTCCGGAGATCAGGTTTTATGAAAAAAAGCGGCCCCTGCCGTAAGACAGGAGCCGCGGGAATCAGAAATCATCGACTAACTGCAATCTTCTGAATTCGTAAATGCTTTCCAGATCTTCATAGGAACCATCGTTATATACGGTACCGATATGTAGCAGAGCCGGATTCAATCTGCCGGAATCAAATTGAGAAGGGACAATACAAAATTCAATCAGTTTTCCTTTTCTGGCTTGCATCAGTCTTTTTTCCAATTCATTTCTATCAACAATAATTTTCATTTTGAACATCCTTTCTCTTACGCTTTATCACCCTTTGTGTTCTATGGGGGTCAAGTTTATTATAACAGGAATCATTCTTATTTTGTGGCATAATATGTCGAAGAAGGAAAAACCGCCCTGTATGGGCGGCAAATTGGGAGGATATGAAAAAGAGCGTTGACTTTTTTTATTATTGGAATTATTATAAAAACAGATAGGGAGGGGAATTTGATGGATTCTAACAAAGTCACCGTGATCGCCAACAACACGGCAGAGGGAATGAGCGTGATCGATATAGACATCTTTGTTGGCAGCAGGAATATGCACATTCAAGCAACGAGGAGATTTATTGATGAGATAAATAAAGTTCCTTTCTTGAATGAAGAAAAAATTAAATCTGCCATAACCAGAAAGTATGGAATTTCAAAAGACAATATCTCATTTCGTTAAGTGATTCCGGCGCCGCCAGTTTGGTGGCGCTTTTCTTATTTCAGATAAGGGAGTGATCCCCTCCGATTCTACTTTTGCGGTATCGTGGTTATGTAAAGTAGTTGATGGAATATAGCCTGATGGATAATAAGGGAAATATATTTCCGATTTCATTAGAATAATTGTCAAACAGATGTTTTAACAGACGCCGAGAGTGGTTCAGGCGATTTGAAGCTATTGACTTTCCCAATCACTTGATTTATACTTATTTCATAAGTTATTATATTAGTTATAATAATATGGAAAATATATTTTGGCGGTTCAATCCCTGAGAATATTCAGCGGCGTTCGCTGCTATTAACGATGGGAGGGCAAATAGATGAATGGGTTTCATAATATCGACCTGCATATTCATTCCTGCTACAGCGAAGATGGGGAATACACACCCGCAAAGCTTGTTCAGATGTGCATGGGAGCGGGTGTTACCATCATGGCAATAGCCGATCATAATTGCGTGAAAGGTTCTCAGGAAGCAGTTGAAATAGCAAGACATGAACACTTAAGGTGCTATCCGGCCGTCGAAATTGACTGTACTTATCAAAATACCGATTTTCATGTCCTCGGCTATGATATTCAGCTCGAAAGCCCTGATTTTGAGGCCATAGAACAAAATGTGAGAAGACAGTGTGCCGATGCATCCAAAGAAAGACTTCGGCTGATCAACCGCATGGGCTTTACCCTTACCGAGACGGAGTTGAAAGCGATCACCGCCGGAGGATATTGGAGTGAGCATTGGACGGGGGAGGCTTTTGCCGAAGCCTTACTGAAAAATGAAAAATATCTCGGGAGCGGCATTTTGCGTCCTTACAGGGAGGGCGGCGACCGAAACGATAACCCGTATGTCAATTTCTATTGGGATTACTGCTCGCAGGGAAAGCCCTGTTACGTCGGAATGACCTTTCCCGATATGAGGGATGTAATCGGGATCATACACCGAAACGGCGGTAAATCCGTGCTGGCCCATCCGGGGGTGAATCTGCAGGGCAATTTTGAGAGGATCGATCAGCTGATTTCTTTGGGGCTGAAAGGGATAGAAGTTTACAGCAGTTACCACACCCCCGAAACTGCCCGGTGGTTTTTGAATAAGGCGGAACAATTTGGCTTGTTTGTTACACGCGGGAGCGATTTTCACGGCAAAACAAAGCCAATGGTCAAGCCGGGCTGCTGTGGCGAGGATAAGGTCAGCTGATAAGAAAGGTGATTTTGATGGGAATCAATATGTTGGATATGAAACAAAGCAATGCTCAGACCGTTCTCTGGGATTTATGTTCCTGCAAAACCTCCACGATCAAAGAGATGACGCAGCGGACGGGGCTCAGCTTTGCTACGGTCGGAAACATATTGAATGCTTTTGTGGAAAGCGGGGAAGTGATTCTGGGCGAAATGCATTCTGCTACCGGAGGGAGGCCGTCACAGGCCTATACCTTCAATGCGGAATATGCCCATGTGCTCGCGCTGTCGGCACGGATACGGAACGGAAAAAATGTCATCAGTGCCTGTGTCGGAAATTTGTACGGCGAGATAGTATGGCAGGCGGAACAATCCTTTGACAATGTACGGCTTGCGAGCTTTGAGGCCATGCTGGATTTATCCCTGCGCGCGTATCCGACGATCAGCATCGCCGCCTTCTCCCTGCCGGGGGTCGAGCGCGGCGGCGTTATCCTGACCAATGACTATACAGAATTGGAAGGCGTTTCTTTCACAGAGCATTTTCAGGGAAAATATCATTTGCCTGTGGTCATAGAAAATGATGTCAATGCTGCTGTATTTGGATACAGCAGAAACGTGGAAGTTTCCGTCATTGCGGGAATCTACTTTCCGAAGTGCTTCGGCCCCGGTGCAGGAATCGTGATTGACGGCAAAATCCTGAAAGGAGCTTTTGGATTTGCCGGTGAAGTGTCCCTGCTGCCATTGGGGATCGACTGGCTTTCGATTGACTATGAAAAACCGCAGGAGGCTGGCCCCGCAATATCCAGATTGATCAGCGTTTTCTGCGGCATTGTCAATCCGGGGCATGTCGTCCTGTATGGCGATTTCTTTACCGATGCTTTCAAGAAAACGCTTGAAAGGGAAATCCCCACACAGACGATACGGGAGATATTCCCCTCTGTAATCTATCAAAGGGATTTGGATTCCGATATTACTGCCGGATTAATCGCGCAGGCGGTATCCGCTTACCGGTCCGGGCTGAGAGGACAATTTCAGAAAACGGAATTTTAGCAGATGAGTATAGGAGATTCCAGATGATTTTTTTAGCTTTGATTTATCTCTCGTTTATCAGTTTAGGACTTCCGGACGCCGTGCTTGGTTCCTCATGGCCTATCATGAATATGGAGTTCAGAGTCCCGGTAGGGAACGCGGGATTCGTTTCCATCATGATATCGGCCTGCACCATCCTGTCCAGCTTATTTTCGCATCGGCTGATTCGCCGGTTCGGTACGGGTAAGGTCACGGTCGTAAGCGTCGCCCTGACGGCCATTGCGCTGCTGGGCTTCTCCCTGTCTCCTTCCTTTGCATGGCTGCTGGCCTGTGCTGTTCCGCTCGGCCTTGGAGCCGGAGCGGTGGATTCGGGGCTGAATGAATTTGTAGCCGAGCATTATGAGGCAAAGCATATGAACTGGCTGCACTGCTTCTGGGGCGTGGGAGCCATGCTCGGCCCCGCTCTGATTTCTGTCCTGGCACTTTGGGGGCGCACCTGGAGAAGCGGGTATCTGAGCATATCCATTATCCAGTTCGCTTTGGTTGCACTGCTGGCCTTCTCTCTTCCTATGTGGAAGAAGTTTGAAAGCCCGTCCGCCGAACCTGCGGATGAAGTGCGGCAGGGCAAAGAAAAGCGTAGCCTGCTCATGATGCTTCGGGCAAAAGGTTCTGTTTTTGTTATGCTTTCCTTTTTATTGAATGCCTCGATGGAAGCTTCCATGATGCTTTGGGGAGCCAGCTATCTGGTGAAAATGAAGGGGGTTTTACCGGAAAGCGCGGCCGGATGGGTATCGCTGTTCTTCCTTGGGGTAACGGTCGGGCGTATGGTGAGCGGGTTTGTTTCCATAAAATTAAGCAACGAAGCATTAATCCGTATAGGCACCATCTTTCTGATTGTCGGTTTTGTTTTTATGATCCTGCCTTTACCCGCCGTGTTTGCAATCGGCGCGTTTATTCTTGTCGGGCTGGGGCTCGCACCGATTTATCCTTCCATGCTGCACCAGACGCCCGTCTACTTCGGGAAAGACAATGCACAGGCGGTCATGGGCTTACAAATGTCGTTTGCATACACCGGAAACACTTTCATGGCCCCTCTGTTCGGACAGCTTTTCGCGAACGTTTCCTTTTCGCTGATGCCCTGTGTGCTCCTGGCCTGCGCCGTTGGATTACTTGCCTGCAGGACACACCTGATTTCAATAACCAAAAAGAAATCCTTGGTTCAGGAATCGGAAGACAAGGCTGAGAGTCATGAAGCCGGACAAACGTTGGGATCTTGAATAGTTTATCTGGAGTTTATCATTTCTGTCATCAATTTATGCTATGATAAAATAAATTGGAGGCGGCAATCAGTATGACCATTAAAAAGCGTCTGTTTCTATCTAATTTGTTAATGATCTTAGTCCCTGTCGGAATTACTTTGCTGATTGCGCTGGGAAGCATTGGAGTTATCTGGTACGCGGTCACAAATGGAACGGGTTTGAGCTTTGACGACAGCGAAGATTTTTACCATGCAGGGCAAGGAATCTCTGCCGCTGTTGAAAAGGCGTTAAAAGCGGCCCCGGAAGAACGTCTGGAAAAACTGACTTTGCTGAGCAGTCTGCTTGACCGCGAAGCAATGACATTGACGGTTGAAGCAAACGGTACCAATTACTATCGATACGGAAATGCAAACGCCGCCGACGCTGCTCTCTTGAAAGCTTCAGCCTCGCTTGGAAACGAGGGGACTCTTTCGAGCGGAAACCGCAGCCTTTACGCCCATCAAATTAAAGTTGGAAACGATCATTATCAAATTTTCTTACTGTGCAGTTCCTCAAAATTTTCCAATGCAACTTTAAAAATGCTGATCGTACTGGTTGCGCTTATCCTGGTGTTTACGATTTTCCTCTCAATTCTGCTGACCAATCGTTTTCTGACAAAGTTTGTGTTTCAGAAAATTGAACGTCCGCTGGATATTCTGGCGGACGGTGTGCACCAAATCCGCGACGGCAATCTGGACTTTCATATCCACTATGACAATCAGGATGAGTTTGCATTGGTATGCGCCGACTTCAATGAAATGGCGGCAAGACTGAAAGTATCTGTGGAACAGACTCGGCGGCATGAGGAAAGCCAAAAGGAATTGCTTGCGGGTATTTCTCACGACTTGCGTTCACCGCTTACTTCCGTCCAAGCGTATGTGGAAGGGTTACTGGATGGTGTTGCGAAAACACCGGAAGCGCGGAAAAAATATCTTCTTACCATTAAGGCCAAGGCAGAGGACATTGAGCGGATGGTATCGCAGATTTTTCTGTTTTCCAAAATGGAATTGGATGAGTATCCTCTCCATATGAAAACGCTGCACCTGGACTCTCTGATCGAAGATTTTGTTAAGAACTTTGGAGCAGAGTATGCAACACGCGGATTGAGTCTGGCAGTAAAGCCTGCGCTGGAACCGGCAGCTGTGAATGCCGATCCGGAACAGCTCCACCGCGTACTGATGAATATTGCCGACAACAGCTTGAAATATAAGAACAAAGAAAAGGGACATCTGACTATTGTTTTGCAGAATACGGAGAATTTTGCGATCGTTACATTGACGGACGACGGACCGGGCGTTGCAGAGGAAGACCTTCCGAAGCTGTTTGACACGTTTTATCGCACGGATCCGGCAAGGCGTGATCCGGAGAAAGGCAGCGGCCTTGGGCTTGCCATTGTCGCAAAGGCGGTGCAGCAAATGGGTGGTTCCGTGGAAGCGCGAAACGCTGCGGAGGGCGGGCTTACCATTGCTGTTTCGCTGCCAAAGGAGATTGGAACCGATGAGTAAAATACTGATCGTTGAAGACGATGCAGATATCGCTGCAATCGAGCGGGATTATCTGGAAATCGACCGTTTTGAAGTGGAAATTGCCGCAGATGGGATGACGGGACTGGAACGGGCTTTAAGCGGAGAATTCGATCTGATTCTGCTGGACCTGATGCTGCCGGGTATGGACGGTTTCGCCGTATGCCGAAAAGTCAGGGAAACGCTCGATATTCCGATTCTGATGGTGACCGCCCGTCGGGAGGATATCGATAAGATCCGCGGCCTTGGCCTCGGTGCGGACGATTATATTGAAAAGCCGTTTTCTCCCGGTGTTCTGGTGGCGCGTGTGAAAGCAAATTTGGCCCAATATGCCAGACTGACACATTCCCGGAGAGCTCCTGCAATCGTATCGATCGATACGATTGAGATTCATACGGATACCCACCGTGTTTATGTGGATGGGAAAGAAATCGAACTGAAAAACAAGGAGTATGAGCTGTTGCTTTTTTTCATGCTGAACGTCGATATTGTATTCGATCGGGAAACACTGTATGAAAAAATTTGGGGAATGGATGCCATGGGCGATAACGCGACGGTCGCCGTTCATATCAACCGTCTGCGGGAAAAAATTGAGAAGGACCCGGCCAGACCACGCTACATTCAAACGGTGTGGGGTGCAGGATACCGCTTCGGGGGGATAGCTTAAGCATAAGAGAGACATATAACGCCCGCCCGTACTGACTTAAATCAGTACGGGCGGGCGTCTTTGGGTTCAAATGCATTTAAGTAATAGTTTATCTCCTGTTTAACCGCTGTAAAGCGAAAGTTTAAATGTTGCTGATATACTGTCATCATCAAATGCATAAAGGATGTGATTCGTTAATTTCTTTTGAGCTCTCCCTCCTGGACTTTATCCAGCAGCACCTACGCAGCGGCTTTGGAGATGTGATCATGCCGTTCATTTCCAAACTGGGAGACTATGCGGCAATTTGGCTGATAACAGCGGCCTTTCTGTGCTTCATTCCTGAATACCGGAAGGCCGGCTTCACGATTGTTCTGGCGATTGGAATGACCGCAGTCTGCAGCAACCTGATTCTTAAACCATGGGTTGCCCGCGTCAGGCCGTGCGACGTCACGGCAATTCAACTCCTTGTTCCACGCCCAAATGATTTTTCTTTTCCGTCAGGGCATACCGCTGCTGCTTTCGCGACGGCTTCCGCACTGTTTTTCAGCAGGAAAAGGCTGTGGATTCCAATCGCCATCTTTTCTGTGCTGATGGCTTTTTCCAGACTGTATCTTTACGTGCATTATCCCAGCGATGTTCTTGCCGGAGCAATTCTGGGAATTATTCTGGGCTGGGTTGCCTACAAATTTGCCGACATTGGTTTTACCCTGTGGAATCAAAGGCATTCTAAATGGAATCAGAGGTAACGATTATGCAGGACGGTATCATCTCCATCATTAATAGTTTTGGCTATCTTGGAATTTTTCTTTTGATCTTTATTGAAAATATATTTCCGCCTATTCCGTCGGAAGTGGTGTTGCTGTTCGGCGGGGCTTTGACACTCAGCACATCCATGAATGTTCCGCTGGTTATTGTCTTTGCCACGTTCGGTTCGCTGGCTGGAGCTGTCGTCCTCTATGGACTCGGGCGTATTTTAAAAGCGGAGCGCCTGAAGACTTTGTTTGCCGGTAAATTCGGACAGGTTATGCATCTGAAGCCGGAATATGTGAACCGCTCTACACGGTGGTTTTCCCGATATCAGAACAAGGCCGTATTTATCTGCCGTTGTATTCCGCTGATGCGCAGCCTGATTTCCATCCCCGCCGGATGTAATGAAATGAATATTCCGCTGTTCTTGGTGCTGACTATGATTGGCAGTACAGTGTGGAATACTGCCCTGGTTCTGTCCGGCGCCTTTCTGGGAAGCGCCTGGGAATCTGCTCTGCCATATCTCAGCCAGTATTCTACAGTCGCAGTTATTGTGTGTATCATAGCTGCTTTCGGTTATGCAGCCTGGAAGATTTTCAGAAAAAGGAAGAAATCGTAGAATAGGCAAATACGCGTCTTGCCTTGGCGGCTTGCTGGCATTTTCTATTTATGCAAAATTCAATCCTATTTCCTGAACGATTTGATTTGAAACGCCGCTGACAAATTTTCGATCTTCCTCCGAGCCGTACAAACTGCTCGTCAAGGTACAGCGTCCCTGATAGGTAGAAACTGAAAGCTGAAAGTAAGGCACCTTTTTCACTGCCGTGCTGATAAATGCGTCTTCAATCTCGTGTCCGCCGAAACAGAGCCGTTCGTTATCGAGGATGCCTAAATTCGAATAGGAAGTGACGGGAACGGGCGAAATCCTGAGAAAAGATTTCTGCACGGCGGAAAAGGGCAGTATATGGAATAGCATATGAAACAGCATTGGTCCTTTCAGGCAATCGTTGCTTTGTTTTTGGGAACGCATTTGCCCGGACACCTTCTGGAGGGTTTCGGCAAATGTCTCCCCTGGGGCTATTTCCGCGTCACACCAGTAATTTCCGGTCAGGTTGCAAATGCCGCACTGCTGGCCTTCCTTTTTATATTTTCTCAAATCAACGGGACATGGAACCGTTATTTTTTTGCACCCTGTTATTTGATGAAGAACACGGATGTACGCTGTGAGGATCATGTCGTTTACACTCACATGGCAATCATTTGTAAAATGCCGTATGGCGTCAAACTGTTCTTTCTCTATCTGTGTTCTGCAGATAATCGGATGGGAAGAGTCCCCTGTCAGCGTAATAACGATAGCGGGATCGGGCTTCCCATAATTTGATTTTGAAAACAATATTGCCAGTTTCTCTTTGAAACTCAGATTTTTCAGAAGCTGATTCAGGTTGCGCCTTCCGAGGGGCTCAGGGCTTTTACTGAATCTCGCATCTTTTTCACACTTGGAATATAGGTCACAGAGCAGATACAGGTATTGCTTGAAGCCGGCTCCATCACTAACCATGTGGTTGATAATCAGGCAGAGCGTGTCATGTCTTTCGTCTCTTAGAAGCAGAATTTTCATCTGAGGTTCACAGGTAGGCTCGATTGCAGTACTCCAACAGTCAAGCATTGTTCAAATGATGCACAGGAATCATGTCTAAAGAAATAATTTAGAGGATGGAAATAACCTCATAACGATAACGCAAAATTCAGAATGCAAATACGAAGCCACCGTTTCTTTTTTGAAAGAATAGGATTACGGAGGGCGTGATAAGTGCGTCCTTTTTTATTGGCGGCTTTGGGACAGGAGGTCATTATGTACCCGAAGTCGTTGTTTTTCGTGTGGAAGGAACCGTTACCCCACCGTAACGGTTTGGCTTAGCTGACAGCGTAATACTTCGCGGTTTCAAAAAAGTAGCAAAAATATTCATGGGCGAATACTGCGCTCATTTTACATCTGACACCTTGCGGGGGCCTCCCCGCATAGGTGCCTTTTTATTTCTTTTTTCAGTATTGCGACTCTATCACTTCGGGTCAACTTGGCCCGAAGCCAACGCCGAGTCTATACGTCATATCTTCCCAGACTGTCGTTCCCCACCATTCTCCGTTCATCAGCCATCAACCCACAACAAAGCTGAACGGAGGTAACATAAATGGACAAGCCCCTTGTAACAATCACATACAAAATCGCCAATGGAAACAGAATTTGCGTTGAGGTTTCAACTTCGGTCAAGGAACTGCTGGAACAGTCCGACCGGCAAATCCGTTCTCAAAGGCGGCAAGACAGACGACATCTTGATTACATGGATTTCATAGACGATTTAAGCGGCGCGTTTATAAACGATCCACAGGCAGATGCCGCCGACCTCGTAATTAGAATGGAAAGCTACCGGCAGCTTTATACGGCTATCGGTCAACTTCCCGAAACACAGCGCCGGAGGCTGCTTTTGCATTTCATGGACAACTTGACTTACTACCAGATTGCCAGTTTGGAAGGCGTAAATCCGGTCGCCATAAGCCATTCGATAAAACGCGCCCTAATCCACTTGCAAAAATACCTTGCCGATAAGATTTTTTATCCGGGTTAATAAAACGCTCTTCTCAGTCCTAAGAAGTAGAGAGAGATTTCTTCTCTCAACGTAACTTGGCAAGTAAATAAAAAGATGCCCGAATACGAAGGGTGCGTGCGTTGAGTGACAGGCCCGCCATGACCTCCATTGCCAGAGGATGGAGAGAGCGACAAGGCCCATGCCGCAGGCGAGACGGGACTTGGCCCCGCCGGATAAAGCACACAAGCCCGGATACTTGCGTTCCGTCACAGCCCGAGCGTTGAAACGGCCAGTTTGACCGTGAGCCGTCGCAGGCAATGAGAACGCCTCGCCATCAGAATGGGGAGAGGTGAAATTCCTATGGGGTGGACAAGCCGCCGCCCGTCCGGGTTATCTGTTTTGCAATACAATATCATATCAGGAGTGCCGCGCTGTGACTTACTGTCTTACGACGACCCAAAATTTTCAGCGCGGCTTGCTCCCTCTGTTGATGAACGAAGTTTTGACTTCGGGCCAACTTGACCCGAAGTGTGGAGCAAGATTAGAGGGCAGCACCATTCTAAATTGGTGTTGCCCTTTGGTGTTTCTCCACGGGACACGTTGGGAACCAACAGTAACTTAGGAGGTGAGTTATTTATGCAGATAACGGAATTGGAAAGGCGAACAATCGGTTCCGGCGAAACGATCGCGAAATTTAAGGCCGGAAAGCGGTCGATTCAACTTG
The DNA here is from genome assembly GCF_052443335.1 of Caproiciproducens lactatisolvens. NCBI lineage: Bacteria > Bacillati > Bacillota > Clostridia > Eubacteriales > Acutalibacteraceae > Caproiciproducens > Caproiciproducens lactatisolvens. The sequence continues at coordinate 1,162,803 of NZ_CP195750.1, forward strand.
TCGGTACGTTTGAGAATAAAGCGACGCTGGACGATCTGCTTTATTCCATTGCTTGCCGAAGGATCGCGGAACGTTTGGTGCAAAAGCGCGACAACATTGTGCTTCCCGGTGGATATGGTAAACTATAGATAGGCAAATGATAAATCGTCCACCATAAGCCGCGCTTTTTGTGAAGCATCGAGAGGAGTTTCACAATGACGAAAGCGCGAACCATTACCAAAGAGATTTATGTCGCCATCTATCTCAGGTTGAGCAGGGACGACCAAAACGGCAACACCGAAAGCATGAGCATTTCGAATCAGCGCGACATGCTCATGGCCTATTGCAAAGAAAGGGGGTGGAACATTTACGATATTTACGTAGACGATGGTTTCACGGGAACGAATTTTGAGCGTCCCGGCTTCCAACGGATGATTGGGGATATTGAAGAAGGTTATGTTAGTGTTGTTCTGACGAAAGACCTTTCCCGATTGGGGCGTAACTACGTTATGACCGGGCAATATACTGATTTCTTCTTTCCTGAGCACGGCGTCCGGTATGTAGCAGTCAACGACAGTTACGACAGCGCCAAAGAAGATAATGACATCGCGCCCTTCAAAAATATCCTAAACGAGATGTACGCGAAGGATATCTCCAAAAAGATACGCTCCGCTCGGCAGATCAGCGCAAAGCAGGGTAAATTTATGGGGAGCAAGCCGCCGTTCGGTTATGTAAAATCGCCGGAAGACAAGCATCTGTTGATTATCGACCCGCCCGCCGCCGAAATTATCAAACGGCTTTTCCGCGAATTCGCGGCTGGCGAGAGCGGACGCAATATAGCGACCAAGCTCAACACCGAGGGCGTGGATACTCCCGCCGATTATTACTTCAAGCAAACGAGAAAGCGGGCTACGCGAAGCGATACCCTGCAACAGTGGGGCAGTGGTACCATCCTGCAATTGCTGCGAAATCAAGTCTACATAGGCGATATGGTACAATGCAAGCGCAAGGTTTCTTCTTTTAAAACGAAAAAACGGCTTGTCACCAACCCGGACGCTTGGGTAATCGTCGAGGGGACACATGAACCGATTATCGACCGCTTCACTTGGGAATGCGTTCAAAGACGTTTGGATAAAACAAAACGCCAAAGTCCCTGTAATTCCATCCGTGCAACGAGAAGCGGCGACATCAACGTCTTTTCAGGAATCATCCGGTGCGCCGACTGTGGAGCGGCAATGGCATTCAATGAACGGGTAAATAAAAGCGGCACGAAATACCGTTTTTACCGTTGCAGCCGATATGCCAACAGTGGAAGCAAAAGCTGTTCCATGCACTTCATGGATGCGGACACGCTGGAAAGCATCATCCTGTCTGATATCCAATTTTACGCGCAGACGGCAGTCACCGACGAAAAGAAGCTGATGGACAGGTTGCTGTCCTTCTCCGGGCGGGAGCGGCAAAATGAAAAAGCCGCGCAGGGAAAAGCCCTGCGCGACGCGACAAACCGTATTTCGTTTCTGGAGGATGCCAGTAAGCGACTGTTTGAGGAAAAGATAGCGGGCAATGTGCCGGAAAGCCTGTTTCGGAAGATGCTATCCGATTACGAAAGCGAACTGTCCGAGCTGGAAGCAAAGGCCGAGGACATTCGACAGAGTACCCAAGAGGAAGTAAACAGCGAAAGCGACGTAAAAAACTGGATCAAGCTGATTAAGGAGTGCGTTTCCATTAACAGCCTTGACCGGGCCACGGCGTTCCAGCTCATTGATCACGTGGATGTGCATGAACAGACGGACGAAGACGGCCATAAAAGCCAGAGCATTCAGGTCAAATATAATTTTGTGGGTGTGTTAAGCTAAACAATAATCCCTGTTTCAAAACAAAAAAACATTATGAACCAAATCCGAAAAAATGGTTCATAATGTTTTGGCGGAGAAAGAGGGATTTGAACCCTCGCGCCGGTTACCCGACCTACTCCCTTAGCAGGGGAGCCCCTTCACCACTTGGGTATTTCTCCTTATTGGTGAAAACAAAACAAATATGAAGTTTCTTAAATGGCGGAGAGGAAGAGATTCGAACTCTTGGTCCCTTGCGGGATCACTAGTTTTCAAGACTAGCTCCTTAAACCACTCGGACACCTCTCCATCACAAGTGCGAGAATAATAATATCATATTTTAGGGGCTTGTGTCAATGCATTCCATTAAAATTCTTAAATAAATATCCGCCTCCGTTTCATGCGGGGAGGCGGATATTTTGCTATTCGGCAAGGAAAGGGGCTTTTTCACACAGCCCGCAGAGTCCCAGGGCGGGAAGAGTGACCACAAACCACAGCAGGGAAAACGGTACGCAGATCTGCCCCATAATGTTCAGCGGCAGTGCGGAATAATCCCATACGTTCTGCTTCAGAGCGACATTCACCAGAAGCCCGGTGACAAATTCCACTGTGGTGATAATTCCCGAACCGGCAAAGCACTTGACGGAAATCGGTCTGCTTCTCATCGTGTGGTTGCATACGCGGTCAATCAGGCACAAGCACAGCCCGCCTGCCGCAGCCATGGAAATATCCGTCTTCCCGCGACAGATCATTTCCAGCGCCGGATATACAGTTCCTCCGGTCAAAAATAGAAACGCATTTTTTTTCATCCTATATCACCCCACTTTGCGTTCGTTGAAATTGTTTGCAGGGCGAATAAATTTATTCGTTCGGACTCAAATTTAAAAAGGAAGGTCCGATATTATAATTAATAAAATATTAAAAGCTTGTAAAATATTTTAAAATCATTTAATAAAAGGATTTAGAACCATTCACTTATCCAATTACGCAAAATCTGTCGAAATGGGTGGCTAAATGAAATACCAGAGAAATAAAATGGTTCTGATTATTGTCGGGATTGTCGCAATATTGATTGCGCTGGGGCTGGGTTTTGTCTTTGGTGTCCGCAGTATTTTGACAGCGAATACGCAGACTTCGCTGCAAAAAATATCGGAACAGGGTTCAAACGCGGTTCGCGCGGCGATTGTGGGTAATCTGGACGCGCTCAGCGCCATTGCGCAGCAGAACGGGCTTACCCAAAGCACGGCGGAACAAATGAGAATCCTTTCGGATGAAGCCAGAAGAAAAAATTTCGTGCGGGTGGCTTATGTCGACAGGTCCGGCCGGGCGGTTACCAACGACGGCAAGACGATGATGATTGGCGAAAGGGAATATTTTCAGAAGGCGCTGGCCGGCCACGCCAATATTTCGGGGGAACTGTACGATTTATTTGATTCAAAAAGCAAAATTATCGCGTATGCGGTGCCGGTGATCCGTAACCGGGAAATTGTCGGCGTACTGGTCGCAACGACGCCGGACAAAGAAGAGCTGAACATCATGGATAATATTGCCGTTGATTCGGATTATTCCATTTATATTCTTTCCCATAACGGAACAGTGGTTTCCAACCGAAGCGGACAGGATCGGTTCAGCAACTTTTTCCAATACATCGGTGAGTCCTCTCAGCCGGAAATCAGCAGAATGAAAGGTGATTTTCTTTCCCGGCAGTCGGGCAGGGGAGTCTGTGCGATCAATGGAGTCGATAAGCTGATCGGATACAGCGGCATCCAGGGAACCGACGGCTGGATGTTTGCGGTCATGGTGGAAGAAAATAAAATCATGGCTCCCGGCAATCAGATCCTGATCATGAGCGGAATTTTATTCGGACTGCTGATCCTTGAATTCGTTGCTGCCTCCGTCGGCTTTTTTAAATTCAAAAAAAGCAGCTATGAAGCGAGTATGCGGCGTAAAGAGGATATCAGCTATTACACCTATACCGACCCTCTGACGAATCTGCCGAACCGCAAGGGAGTGGAAAAGAATATTTCCGAATGGATCAGGCTCTGTCGTGCGGAAAGCAAAAACGGAGCCGCCATTTTCCTCGATATCGACAATTTCCAGTCGGTCAATAATACCTTCGGCAACGACATCGGGGATTCTTTCCTCGCTTCGGCGGCGGCCCGTCTGGCATCCGTGGAAGGAGAAAACACGCTGGTCGGCAGAATCGGCGGGGACGAGTTTACCCTCCTGATCTCCAATGTGAATACTCCGGAAGAGCTTGAAAGCTGTGCTAAAACGATTCTGCATCTGTTTGAGGAGCCGTTTCTGATTCATGGCAATGTCATTCAGCTGACGTGCAGCGTCGGCGCGATCCTGTTTCATTACCGGGAGATCATCGAGAACGACCGGTTCGATGAAATCATTAACCGCGGCGAATTTGTCCTGCATGAAGCGAAGAGCACGTCGAAGGGAAGCTACGCCCTGTTTAACGACGAATTCGGAATTACGATTGACCGCCAGCATCAGATGCAGCGGGAACTCAAGCTATCCATTCACAATGGCGAGTTCTGCTGCTATTTTCAGCCGCAGTACGACTATGAGAAAAGGGCGATTGTCGGCTTTGAGTCCCTGGCCCGCTGGAACAGCGCCAAATTCGGGATGGTATCGCCGGTTACGTTTATCGCGATGGCGGAAAACACCGGCTTCATCAAGGAACTGGGACGGTCTGTCGTCGATCGGACGTTTGCTTTTGCACAGGGCGTACAAGGCCGCGGGCTCCGGGTTTCCTTCAACACCTCCCCTGTGGAGCTGCTGCAGGCGGACTATGTGGATTATGTGCTGGAACGCTTCCGCTACTATGGGCTGACTCCCGGCAGCGTGGCGATCGAGGTAACGGAATCCACCCTCATAGAATCTTTCGACGGGGTCATCAAAAAGCTCGAAATTCTGAGCGGCCATGGCATTTCCGTGTACCTTGACGATTTCGGGACGGGATTTTCATCCTTGACCTATCTGAAAAATCTCCCCATCCATTCGGTGAAAATCGATAAAAGCTTTATCGACGAGGTGGTAACCGACCGGGTGGGGCGCGATATTGTGGACATGATTGTCCGGCTGGCGAAAAGGCTGAATCTGGAAGTCATTGCGGAGGGCGTGGAAACGCAGGCCCAAATCGACTGTATTTACAGCTGCGGCTGCAGGATGATTCAGGGGTATTTCATCAGTCCGCCGGTGCCCTGGGAGAAAGCGGTCGCGCTGTTGGACGGAGTGCATAAATAATGGACATACTGCGGGGTGAGATTGATTGATTTTGCCCCGTAGTTTTTTTTGTCTTTTGTGCTATAATTTAATTTAGAAAAGAAATTTTTGATATTTTCCGCCGAAAATAAAAATAATTTTTATTTTTTCGAACTTCAGCCGCCACAGGAAAGGAAGAGGTTTATGAAAATTATCAGCGCACCGGATTATCAGAGCATGAGCCGGAAAGCGGCCAACATTATCTCCGCACAGGTTATTCTGTTTCCGAATTCGGTCTTGGGCCTTGCCACCGGTTCCACACCGCTTGGTGTATACAAGCAGCTGATAGAATGGTATAAAAAAGACGATATCGACTTCTCAAGGGTGCACAGCGTCAATCTTGACGAATATTGCGGGCTGTCGGGCGAACACGAACAGAGCTATCGTTATTATATGAATACAAATTTCTTCAGCCAGGTCAATATTCCGATTGAAAACACGAATGTTCCGAACGGGCTTGCAAAGGATATCGACGCGGAATGTAAACGGTATGACAACGTCATCACCAGCTTGGGCGGCATTGACCTGCAGCTTCTGGGCATCGGACACACCGGCCACATCGGGTTCAACGAGCCGGACGACGACTTTGACAAAATGACGCACTGTGTAAAGCTAAAGCAGAAAACCATCGATGCGAACGCGCGTTTCTTTAAAAATGCCTCGGAAGTGCCGCAGCGTGCTCTCACGATGGGCATCAAGGCGATTATGCAGGCGAAAAAGATTCTTCTGGTCGCCAACGGCGCCAGCAAAGCGGAGATTCTCTGCCGTTCGCTCTTCGGGCCGATCACCCCGGAAGTCCCGGCGTCCATCCTTCAGCTCCACAATGACCTGACGGTTGTCGCGGACGAAGAGGCGCTTGCGGTCATCCGCGGGCAGTATCCCTCTGCGATCGGATAAATTTCATAGCGATTTTACAGGGTGGACTTCGGTTCACCCTTATTTTTTGGTATTTTTTGTGCTATAATAAAAGCGACATAACAAGCGACATAACAGGAAAGGAAGAATATCCGTGAGTTTTGGAAGCAAAATTTTGAAGTATCAGGATGCTATCATACATGATTTGGCACAACTGGTTGCCATCCCCTCCGTGCGCGGCGAGGCCGTGGAGGGAATGCCGTTCGGCAAGGCGCCCGCAGAGGCTCTGAACCGGATTCTGCAAATGGCCGCCGATATGGGCTTTGCCACAAAGAACGTCGGTAACTATGCCGGTCACGCGGAGTACGGAGAGGGGAACGAGGTCGCCGCGGTGGTCGCCCACATGGATATCGTGCCGGCGGGGGAGGGCTGGGATACCGACCCGTTTACGCTTACCAGGAAGGGAAACCTGTACTATGGCCGCGGCACGGCGGACGACAAGGGAGCGGCGGTGGTCGCCCTGTATTGCTTAAAGGTTCTGAAGGATGAAAATATCAAGTCGAAGCGCCGCCTGCGGGTTATTTTCGGCGCGGGAGAGGAGACCGCGAGCAACGATCTGGAAATGTACCTGAAATCGGAGCAGATGCCCGTTATGGCCTTCACCCCGGATTCCGAGTACGGTATCTGCAACCGCGAAAAGGGGATCATGCGTTTGACTGTCTCCTCGCGGGAGCACAGCTCGGCGGTGGTCCGCGAATTTTCCGCCGGTACCGTTGTCAACGCCGTCCCCGCCAAGGCGAAGGCGGTCGTGATGTGTACGGACGAAGTTCTTGCAAAGCTCCAAAGCGCCGCTTCCCGTTTGGAGGGGGATTTCAGCTTTGAAAAGACGGAGGACGGGACCGAAATCACTTCCATCGGCAAAGCGTCCCACGCCATGCAGCCGCAGGAGGGTTTCAACGCCGCGACTCATCTGATGAAGCTGCTGGGTGAAATCTTTTCCGAGGAAGAGCTCGGCGGGCTGATCAGCTTTGTCAACAGGAATATCGGGACCGAGCTGCACGGAGAATCTCTCGGCGTTTATGTGAGCGACGAGGAATCCGGCCCCCTGACCCTGAACCTCGGGCTTGCCGGCATTTATGACAGCTCCGCGTCCGTCGGGATCGATATCCGTTATCCGGTGACCGCAAAGGGAAAGGATATTTTTGCTTCCATCGCGGAAAAAGCTCTGCAGTACGGACTGGAAACCACGCTGAGTCAGGAAAATAAGCCGCTCTTCCTTCCGGAAAGCAGTCCGTTCATCACCCTGCTTCAGGATGCCTACGCGGCGGTTACCGGCAAACCGGCGGCGGTCTACGCCACCGGTGGCGGAACCTATGCGCGCGCCTTTGAGGGCCGTGCCGTTGCGTTTGGCCCGTTCTTCCCAGACGAACCCGACCGCCGCCTGCATAATACGAATGAAAATATTGACATTGACCGCTTCATGGTTCACGCACAGGTGTGCATGGAAGCAATGTATCGGATGCTGACGCAGTAAACGGAGAATAAATGGAGAAATACAAGCAAGTTACCATCAAAGATATTTTGAAAAATGAAGAAATCAATGCGTATATCACCAACGGCAACGAGAATCTGGGGGTAATCGGCTATACGGAGCACGGCTTTGCCCATGCCAAGCGGTCTTCCAATTACGCAAGCTATATTTTGCGCACCCTGCACTACGACGACCGTACCTGCGAACTGGCGGCCATTGCGGGGTACATGCACGATATCGGCAATGTGGTCAACCGTGTCGACCATGCCCAGAGCGGCGCGCTGATGGCCTTTCAGATTTTGAACCGGCTCGGGATGCCCCCAAACGAAGTGGCTCTGATCGTCGCCGCTATCGGCAATCACGACGAGGGGACCGCCGCCGCCGTCAATCCGATTGCCGCGGCGCTGATTCTTTCCGACAAAGGAGATGTGCGCCGCACCCGCGTGCGCGATAAGGAGACCGTCAGCGCGGATATCCACGACCGTGTCAATTACGCGGTGGAACGGGCGTCCACCAAAGTGGACGCCGAAAAAAAGACGGCGATGCTCGACATTAAGATCGATACGCAGATCTGCCCCGTTATGGAGTATTTTGAAATCTTTATGACCCGCATGGTGCTTTGCCGGCAGGCGGCGATGTACCTCGGTCTGCAGTTTGAGCTGATTATCAACGATACCCGGCTTTTATAGGCGTTTTTCGCCGTAACGGCAAAATTCTCCCGACAGGATGTAGAAAAGGCCCGGATTGGCGTCGTCAGACGCTTCTCCGGGCCTTTTTGTGCGCAGGGGTGAATCCGCTGCGTTAGCGGGAAATCAGCGCGGGGTAGATTCTCAAAATCTCAATGATGGAACAGAATTTGTCCGAAAGGCTGACGATCAGCGCCTCCCTGCATTTCGGCGGGGTCAGCGTCAGCGGCCACATGTGCTTGACGATGATCTCCTTTTCACAGTCGTTGAGTGAAAAATGCTCTTCGGCGTTTTCCAGCGCGGTCAGAGGATGCTTAAATCCGTGAAGGCCCTTGGGGTTCTTCGTCACGTGCCAGTCGTACAGAAAGAAATCATGCAGCAGCGCGCCCCGGATGATACTCCGGCAGTCCACGTTCAGATTCAGTTTCCTGCACAGCCAGTAACTGTAATAAGCCACGGAAATGCTGTGCTCCAGGCACGAAACATTGGCGTGCTGAATAAACGTCCCCATCCGCTGAACGATCTCGGATTTCAGCAGTTCCAGGGAACAGTCCGTAAAATACTGTCTTTCGCTCTGGGATAATTTCATCTTGCCATCTCCGTATTTACTATGGAATTATTCTTATCATAATTCTTTTCTTCATTCATAGCAAGAGGAAATGAAAAAATCAGCCGCCCTGCAGCGCAGGGCGGCTTTAACGCCGTTATTCCTCCAGTCTGTTCGCGATTTTCTTCATGCACTCGTGGCAGATATTATGGCCTTTAAACGAAACAACGTCATTCATGCTGTTGCAAAAAATACAGGCGGGCTCGTATTTTTTCAGAATGATCTTACCGTCCTCATCAACAAAAATCTCCAGAGGATCCTTTTCGTTTATGTTAAGGGTTATTCTGAGCTCCTTCGGCAACACAATTCTCCCTAATTCGTCAACTTTACGTACAATACCGGTAGACTTCATTTTATTCATCACCTTTCACTTTAAAATCAGTGTTTGATTATTCAATTTAACGACAAAATTATAGTATATTTTTCCAAAAATGTCAATTAAATGCATGTTTGGAAAGCAAAAAAATATGTGATAAGCGGAAAATTTTATGAATACATATAATACGGAACAATCCGGAAAGGGGTGAGCGCACTGCTGAATTATATTTGGGCGGGGCTGATTGTGCTGAGCGTCATCTGTGCCGCCGTTACGGGGCGGATGCCGCAGCTTTCCGCCGGAATTATGAGCGGGACGGCCGGCGCGGTGGAACTGGTCATTACCATGATGGGCATGATGTGCGCCTGGACCGGTCTGATGAAAATCGCGGATGCGGGCGGGATTACACTGATGCTGTCCAAGCTGTTTGACCCGCTGATGCGGCGGATTTTCCCGAATCTGAAAAAAGGGGGCCCCGCCGAAAAGGCAATCTGCATGAACGTTACCGCAAATCTGCTGGGCCTCGGCAACGCCGCCACACCCCTGGGAATTGCCGCCATGAAGGAAATGGCGAAGCTGAACCCGACACAGACCGCGGACAATTCCATGGTCATGTTCGTCGTGATCAATTCCGCGTCCATTCAGCTGATCCCCACCTTTATGGGGACCCTGCGGGCTCAGTACGGTTCTCCCGCGCCGTTTGACATTCTGCCGGCGGTGTGGCTGACTTCCGTCTGTGCGCTTGCCGCGGGGATCACGGCCGCAAAGCTGCTGGAGGGAAGAAAAAGTGGATAAACTGGGCGTGTACGCCATCCCTGTCGTAGTATTCCTGATCGTGCTTTTCGGGCTGATGCGCGGCGTGCCCCTGTTCGACACCTTCGTCGCCGGGGCAAAGGAAGGTTTTTCTTCCTCCATCTCCATCCTTCCCTCCCTGGTGGGGCTGATGATGGCGGTGTCCATGCTGAACGCCTCAGGCGCTCTGGATATCCTTTCCTCGCTTCTGGCGCCCGCCGCCCGTTTATTGGGCCTGCCGCCGGAGGTGATGCCGCTTGCGCTTATCAAGCCGGTTTCCGGCAGCGGCGCGACGGCGGTTCTGGCACAGATTTTTCAGAACAACGGCACGGAGAGCTTTGCGGGCCGCGTGGCGTCGGTGATGTCCGGCTCCACCGAAACGACCTTTTACGCTATCGCCGTGTATTTCGGTTCGGTCGGCGTCAAAAAAACGCGTCATACGATTCCAGCGGCGGTGACAGCCGATCTGACCGCTTTTGTGGTTTCGTCGCTGACCGTCAGACTGTTTTTTCATTAAGGACTGCCTATGAATGATCGTAAAACAACAAATCATTATGTCGTTGCGCTTGCGGGAAATCCCAACTGCGGAAAAACGACTCTGTTCAACGCCCTGACCGGCTCCACCGCCTATGTGGGCAACTGGCCCGGCGTAACCGTGGAGAAGAAAAGCGGCAGCGCCCGGTACGGGAACGATACGCTGGAAATCGTTGATCTGCCGGGCATTTATTCGCTCGTGCCGTACTCGCCGGAGGAAGCGATCGCCGGAAGGTTCCTTGAACGGGAAAGGCCGGACTTGATTATCGATATTGTCGATGCGTCCAATATCGAGCGGAATCTGTATCTCACTACGCAGCTCATGGAGCTGAACATCCCGCTCGTCATCGCGATGAATATGATGGATGTGGTGGAAAAACGTGGGGATTCGGTGGACTGTGCATTGCTGTCCCGGCTGACCGGCATTGCGGCCGTACCGATTTCGGCATCAAAGGGGGAGGGATTGTCCGGGCTTCTGAAAGCCGCGGACAGCGCGGCAGGAAGGCCGGCCGCCTACCATTCTATTCCCAAGCCGGGGAAGGATTGCAAAGACCCGGATACGGTGCTGGCCGACGCGCGGTACCGTTACATAGAGGCCATTACGCGAAGAGCGGTAAAAAAGCACAGCGCGTCGGCCAAAAGCGTCTCGGAAAAAATCGATTGTATTGCAACCAACCGCTTTCTGGCCATTCCCGTGTTCTTTCTGCTGATCTTTTTCGTCTTTTACATCACCTTCGGCTCCGTGGGCTCTTATCTGGTCCACGGCGTTGACTATTTTATCTCATCCTGTCTTTCTCCGAACGCGGACGCCGCGCTCGCGTCCGCCGGCGCCTCGTCCTGGCTGCGCAGCCTGATTGTGGACGGGATCATAGCGGGGGTGGGGGCGGTGCTGGAATTTCTGCCGCAGATCCTGCTGCTCTTCCTGCTGCTTTCTTTGCTGGAGGACAGCGGCTACATGGCGCGCGCCGCTTTCATCATGGACGCGCCGATGCGCCGCATCGGGCTGTCGGGGCGCGCGTTCGTACCGCTTTTGATGGGCTTCGGCTGTACTGTTCCGGCGGTCATGGGAACCCGGATTCTGGAGAGCGAAAAGGACAAGCGGCTGACCATCCTGATTACGCCGTTCATGTCCTGCAGCGCGAAAACTCCGATTTATTCCCTGTTTATCGCGGCGTTTTTTGTCGGCAGCAGGCCGCTTGCCATGTTTCTGATTTACTCCTTCGGCATCCTCGTCGGCCTTCTGTCCGCGCTGCTGTTCAAAAACAGTATCCTGAAGGGAGCCCCCGCGCCGTTCGTCATGGAGCTGCCGGATTACCGGCTGCCCACGGTGCGGACGGTCTGGCTTCACGTCCGGCGCCGGGTGGGCGATTTTCTGCAGAGAGCCGGGACTACCGTGTTTATTGCGACGGTGGCAGTTTGGCTTCTTCAGTCCTTTACCGTCGGGCTGCGGATGACCAACGACAGCTCAAACAGCATCATCGCCGCGGTGGGCAGGACGGTCGCCCCCGTTTTCACGCTCTGCGGCTTCGGTACATGGAAACCGGTGGTCGCGCTTCTGACGGGGCTTGTCGCGAAGGAGTCAGTCGTCAGCACCATGAGCGTGCTGTATCCGGGCAGCCTGACAGACGCCCTGCGCGCGAACTTCACCACATTGAGCGCATGCTCCTATTTGATTTTCGTGCTGCTTTACACCCCTTGCGTCGCGGCGCTGTCCGCCGTACGCCGTGAGATGGGCAGCCTGAAATGGACGGCCGTCACGGCAATTTACCAGCTGGTCACCGCCTGGTACTGGTCCGCCATGTTCTATCAGTGCGCTGTTCTGATTCAGAATTTATTCCGTAAATAAGCCCCGGCAATCTCTGCCGAGGCGTTTTGATACAGTTAGGTCGGTTTTCCCCTTTTTTTCACCTGGAAAAACACGGTAAGACAAAAATCGCGCAAGCTTAAATTATACAGGGAAAAAATTTCTTTTGCAATAATCGTTAAATTATTATCAATTTAGCATTGCATATTAAAAAAATAGTTGGTATAATTTGAGAATCTGAAAAAGATGGGGAGTTAAGAGGATGATTCTGACATTGGATATGGGCAATACCAACATAACGATCGGTGTTTACGACGATAAAAGGCTGCTTTTTGTCTCCCGTATGGCGACCGACTGCTCGCGTATGGAGGACCAGTACGCCATAGAGCTGCGGGATATTCTGGATATCCACGGCGTTTCGCTGTGCGATATTACGGGCGCGGCGGTCAGCTCGGTGGTTCCGCCGCTCACCACGTATATCGTACGCGCCATCCGCTACCTGACCGGGGTGGAACCGATCTGTGTCGGGCCGAAGACAAAAACCGGCATTCAAAACAAAATCGAACACCCCGAACTGACCGGTGCCGATCTCGTTGTCGGCTGTGTCGCCGCCAGCAGAATGTTCGACGGCCCGTGTATTGTTCTGGATATGGGGACGGCGACGACCTTTGAGGTGATGGACAGGGATAAAAATATGCTGGGCGGCGCCATTATTCCGGGCGTCGCAATCTCTCTGGACGCGCTGACCCGCCGTACCTCACAGCTTCCGCGCATCAGCCTGGAGCCGCCGAAGGGCGTCATCGGGAACAATACGATTGAGAGCATGCGTTCCGGCATTCTGCTGGGGACCGCCTGTATGATCGACGGCATGATCGGGCGCATGGAAGCGGAGCTCGGGGAGAAATGCGAGGTCGTCGCCACCGGCGGCCTTTCGCGTGAAATTGTTCCGCTGTGTAAACGCAGCATCCATTTCTGCGACACGCTTTTGCTTGAAGGCCTCAGGATCATTTACGAGGATAACAAATAAGATCCGTCAGGCAGTCGATAAAGTCGCGCCTGACAAAGTCTTTCGGCACTCTCACGGAGCCGCGTTACACGGCTCCGTTTTTCGTATACGAAAAAAGATAACCGCCCCGTCCGAAGCTGCGGTTATCTTTTTCACTCAAAGGAAAGGCTGACCGTCCTGGTACAGCGTTTTTTCTATTTTGGATATGCTTTGTCAGTCCTGTCAGGATCGGCGGTTATTTGTGATAGGTTTCCACAATATCCTTCACGGCGTCAATGACATACTGGACTTCCTCGTCCGTCATGGTGGGGTAGAGCGGCAGGGAAATCAGGCGGTCGAAATGCTTTTCGGCATTCGGGAAATCACCCTTTTTGTAGCCGTAACGGTCCGTGTAGGTACTCATATACGTTACCGGGATGAAATGTACGCTGGTTCCGACGTTGCGCTCGTTCAGCTCGGTGATGAACCGGTCGCGGTCAATGGTCAGCAGCTCGGGGACGATGCGCACGACGTACAGATGCCAGCAGTGCGTCGTGTAGTCGGGGACGTACGGCGGGTCCATCGCGTCGATTTTGCCGAACGCCTCCTGATATTTCGCGGCGATCTTCAGGCGCGCCGCCTGCATTTCCTCCAGACGGGACAGTTGCTTTAAGCCGAGCGCCGCCTGAATGTCAAACATGTTGTACTTGAAGCCGGGCTCGCAGATGTCGTATTTCCAGGTGCCTCCCTTGGCGTAGCGGTTCCACGCGTTTTTGCTCATGCCCTGTCCGGCGAAGATGCGCGCCCTGCGGTCGACCTCGTCGTCGTCGGTGACCAGCATGCCGCCGTCGCCCGTGCACAGGTTCTTCGTGGCGTAAAAGCTGTAGGAAGCGGCGCCCGGAAGCCCGCTGCCGATCAGCCTGCCTTTGTAGCGGCTCCAAAGGGCGTGCGCGGCGTCCTCCGAAACAAACAGGCCGTGCCTGTCGGCAATCTCGTAAATCCGGTCAAGGTCGCAGACCTGTCCGCTGTAATGCACCGGAACGATCGCCTTGGTTTTTGGCGTGATTTTCTTTTCGATTTCATCCGGGTCGATGCAGGCGGTTTTAAAGTCCACGTCCGCAAAGACGGGGGTCGCGCCCGTGTGGATAATCGTGTTCGCGGTGGAGGCGAACGTCATCGGCGTGGTGATGACTTCGTCGCCCGGGCCGATGTCCTTTGTCAGCAGCGCCACGTGCAGCGCCGCCGTACAGGAATTCATGGCGATTGCGTGCTTCGCGCCCAGATACGCGGCGAATTCGTTCTCGAATTCGTTGGTCCGGGGACCTTTGGCCACCCAGCCGGATTTCAGCGTGTCGACGACCTCGTTGATTTCCAGGTCGGTGATGTTGGGCAGATTGTATGGAATGAATTTTTCTCGTTTCACGAACTGACTCATACTTGTCATCCTCTTTTTTTCAGTTGATTTTCCCTTTTCACAGCAAATCCGTTTGCGGCTGTAAGACGGGATGCGCTTCCGGCCCCCAAAAAATGGGGAGAAACGGATATCAATTCTGCAACTTAACTGGAAATGTTGCAGTATCAGTTTTACCAATAAATCAAAGTAAATGATAATACGATTGATCGTTAATGTCAACTATATTGCCTTTTGAAATATTGACTAAAAGCCCCGTTGGTTATATAATGTACAAGTTATAGCAGAATAATTTTTAACTGTGGCGGCCTGTCGGGCCGGGCGAAAGCATAAAAAAATTTTGCCGCAGTTTGTAAAGAATGGTGTTAATGTGAACGGCAAGGAAGATTTTTTTGTACATCCCAGCGCGTGTGTGGATGACGGCGCGAAAATTGGAAACGGTACAAAAGTATGGCATTTCTGCCACATCGGCGGCGGTTCCCAAATCGGCGAAAACTGCTCCATTGGACAGAATGTGTTTGTGGCCCCGGGGGTAAAGATCGGCAGTTTCTGTAAAATCCAGAACAACGTATCCATTTATGAGGGCGTGGAGCTGAGCGACTATGTGTTCTGCGGGCCTTCCATGGTGTTTACCAATGTTCAGCGCCCGCGCTGCAAATATCCCCAGCGCGGCGCGGCCTTTTACGCCCATACTCCCATCGGGGAGGGCGCCAGCATCGGCGCGAACGCCACCATCGTCTGCGGCCACAGAATCGGAAAAAACGCGTTTATCGCGGCCGGCAGCGTCGTGACAAAGGACGTTCCCGATCATGCGGTCATGATGGGAAATCCCGCCCGTCAGCACGGATGGGCCTGTGAGTGCGGGGAGAAACTGGGTGAGGATTTCGTCTGCCCCAAATGCGGGAAAACATATGTGCAGGCCGAAAACGGCCTTCAGGAGGAAACAAAATAAATGGAAAAGATTGCTTTTAACGATCTTGGCGCGCAATACCGCCATTTAAAGGACGAAATTGATAAAGGCATTGCCGATGTGATCGACGGCTGCCATTTTATTTCCGGTCCCCAGACGGAGGAGCTGGAAAAAGAACTCTGCAGCTATACGGGGCGCAGATACTGCGTCAGCACCAGCAACGGCACCGACGCGCTTCTGATGCCGCTGATGGCGAAGGGGATCGGCGAGGGCGACGCTGTGTTTGTTCCGGCGTTCACCTTTTTCGCTACGGCGGAAGTAGCCAGCTTTTTAGGGGCGACCCCCGTTTTCTGCGATGTGGACGAAGATACTTTCAACATGGATCCCGAATCCCTTGAAAAACAGATTAAAAGGGTGCTGGAAGAGGGCAGACTAAAGCCAAAGGCCGTGATCGCGGTCGACCTGTTCGGCCAGCCCGCCGATTTTACAAATATAGAGCCGCTCTGCAAAAAGTACGGCCTTTTCCTGATGGAGGACGCGGCACAGGGGTTCGGCGGCGCGATCGGCTCCAGGAAGGCCTGCAGCTTCGGCGACGTTTCCGCGACGAGCTTTTTCCCGGCAAAGGCGCTCGGCTGCTACGGCGACGGCGGCGCGGTCTTTACGGACGACGAAGAGATGTATCGGCTGCTTGTCTCCATCCGCGTACACGGCAAGGGTTCTTTTAAATATGAAAATGTGCGTATCGGTTTGAACGCAAGGCTGGACACCCTGCAGGCGGCCATTCTGCTGCCGAAGCTTCACGAGTTTGACAAGGAGACGCAGCACCGCAACTGGGCCGCTTCCAGCTATGCCGAGCTTCTGAAAGGCAAATTCCGGGTGCCGGTCTTAAAGGACGGATTTTTCTCCAGCTATGGATATTATACGCTGAAAGCGGAAAGCGAAGAGCAGCGTTCAAAGCTGACGGACGCCCTGAAGGCGGCGGGGGTCCCCACCATGATTTATTACCCCCTGCCTTTGCATCTGCAGAAGGTGTACGCGCCGCTCGGCTACCGGGAGGGCGATCTGCCCGTGAGCGAAAAGCTCAGCAAAACGGTTTTCAGCCTGCCGATGCACGGCTATATCACAGAAGAGGTTATCGATTATATTTGCACGACGCTGCAAAATATCTGATTTATGAGGAGAATTTAAATGTCAAACGTGAAAACTGAGTTATTGAATAAAATTCAGGACAAGTCCGCCGTTGTCGGTATTGTCGGCCTGGGGTATGTCGGACTTCCCCTCGCCGTGGAATTTGCAAAGGCCGGCTACCGGACCATCGGCTTTGACGTTCAGTCCCAAAAGGTCGATTCCGTCAATGCGGGCCGGAATTATATCGGCGACATTGTGGGCGATACGCTCAAGCACGTGGTCGAAAGCGGAGCCCTTTCCGCGACCAGCGATTTTTCCTTCATCAAGGGCGTGGACGCGGTGGCGATCGCCGTTCCCACTCCGCTGGACAAGTACCAGCAGCCGGATATCAGCTATGTGAAGGGTTCCACGGAATCCGTTGCCAAATACCTGCACAAGGGCATGGTGATCATTCTCGAATCCACCACCTATCCGGGGACCACGGAGGAGCTTTTAAAGCCGATTCTTGAGGCAAGCGGCCTCAAATGCGGCGAGGATTTTTACCTTGCCTTCTCGCCGGAGCGCGTGGACCCGGGCAACAAGCAGTATAAGACGAAAAATACCCCGAAGGTCGTCGGCGGCGTCGGAAAAGACGGCACGGAGGTTGCCGCCGCGCTGTACCGCAATGTCCTGGAGGGCGGCGTATACGAGGTTTCCTCCCCGGCCGTTGCCGAAATGGAAAAGCTCCTCGAAAACACCTACCGCAACATCAATATCGGCCTTGCAAACGAGATGGCGATCATCTGCAACCGCATGGGCATCAATGTCTGGGACGTGATCGACGCGGCCAAAACAAAGCCGTACGGCTTTCAGGCTTTTTATCCGGGACCGGGACTCGGCGGCCACTGCATTCCGCTCGACCCGTTTTACCTTGCCTGGAAGGCCCGCGAGTTCGACTACCACACCCGCCTGATCGAGACCTCCGGCGAAATCAACACCGGCATGCCCGAGTATGTCGTCGACCGCGCCATGAAGGTCCTCAACCGCAATAAGACCGCGATGAACGGCGCCAAGGTGCTCGTTCTCGGCGTCGCCTATAAATCGGATATCGACGATTACCGCGAAAGCCCGGCGCTGAACGTCATCGAGCACCTCGTCAAAGAGGGCGCGGACACCACTTACTATGACCCGTATATTCCGGAATACCGGCACAAGGGCGTTACCTACACCGGCGCGAAGGAGCTGACGGACGACCTGCTGAGAAACGCGGATATCGTCATCATCTGCACGGCGCACGCCTGCTTTGACTATGACAGGATCCAAAAGCTCTCCAAAGAGGTTTTTGATACCAGAAACGCCATGAAGGATGTAAAAGACCGTTCCAATATTGAGCTTTTATAAAAGATTCTCCCCCGTTTCCGAAAAGTGACGGGGGAATTTTGTGTGGAATAAACAGGGATGTTTTGGAAAATAATGTAATAAAGGAGAATGATGATGAAGAAGCTTCGTTTTGCTTTGATCGGCTGCGGCCGCATTTCAAAAAATCATATCGCCGCGGCGATTGCAAACGCCGAAACCATGGATTTGGCTGTGGTCTGTGACCCGGTGCTGGAAAACGCCGAGAAAAAAGCAAATGATTATCTGGAGGCGACCGGCGTCAAACCGGCTGTTTACGCGGACTATAAAAAGGCGCTGGACGAGCGGGAGATCGACTGCTGCGCCATTGCCACGGAGAGCGGCTATCACGCGGAAATCGCGCTGTACTGCATCCGCCTCGGCAAGCATGTCCTGATTGAAAAGCCAATGGCGCTGAGCACCGCCGACGCGGAGCAGATGATCCGTGAGGCGAAGGAAAAGGGCGTTGCACTCGGCGTCTGCCACCAGAACCGCTTCAACGCGCCGATTCAGGAGCTCCACAGGGCGATCGGGGACGGGCGCTTCGGCAAGCTGGTCAGCGGAACGGCCTGCGTTTTCTGGAACCGCGGGATGCCGTATTACGAGCAGGCCCCGTGGCGCGGCACCTGGGAACAGGACGGCGGCACGCTGATGAACCAGTGCATCCATGATATCGACCTTCTTCAGTGGAACCTCGGCGGCGAACCCGAGACCGTTATGGCTATGACCGGAAATTATCTGCGCGATATTCACGCCGAGGATTTCGGCGCCATCCTGATCCGCTTCAAAAACGGCGCGATCGGCCTTGTGGAAGGCACCACCTGCGTATACCCCAAAAATCTGGAGGAAACGCTGACCATTCTGGGCGGCACGGGCACCGCGGTCATCGGGGGGATTGCCGTCAACCGTGTGGAAACATGGAACTTTGAGACCCCGGCGGAACAGGATTCCCGCATTGCCGCGCTGGCCGGCACGGATCCGAAGGATGTTTACGGAAGCGGCCACAATCTGCTTTACGCCGATTATATCCGTGCGGTCAACACGCACACCGACCCGCTTGTGAGCGGCGAAGAGGGAATCAAGGCCATGAAGATTATTCTGGCCGCCTACAAGTCCCAGAAAACAGGTCAGGCGGTTCCGTTTGAGGGCCTGAGCTTCTCCACGCTCGACATGGACGATTCCGACGTCCGCTGCCGCTGAGCCGGGGGAACGGAAGATGAAAATTGTAACCGTAGTCGGCGCAAGGCCGCAGTTTGTCAAGGCGTCGGTGGTATCGGCGGCGCTGAAGCCGGTCTGCACAGAGGTGCTGGTCCATACCGGCCAGCACTATGACCGCAATATGTCGGACGTGTTTTTTGAGGAGCTTTCCATTCCCAGGCCGGCTTACAATCTGGGGGTCGGTTCCGGCTCCCACGGGCACCAGACCGGCGAAATGCTGATGAAAATCGAGGACGTCCTTCTGGAAGAAAAGCCGGATATCCTGCTCGTTTACGGCGATACCAACTCCACGCTGGCGGGCGCTTTGGCCGCGTCCAAGCTGCACATTCCGGTCGCCCATGTGGAAGCCGGGCTCCGCTCCTACAACATGCGCATGCCCGAGGAGCAGAACCGTGTTCTGACCGACCATATTTCCAGATGGCTTTTCTGCCCGACGAAGACCGCGGCGGACAACCTGAAAAAAGAGGGCGTTACCGCCGGCGTTTCCGTCTGCGGGGACGTGATGCTGGATTCCGTGTTGCATTTTCTGCAGGTTGCGAAAAACAATCCGTCCAAAACCGCCATTTTCGCTCAGCTCGGCATCGAGCCGAAAAACTACCGTCTTGCCACTCTGCACCGCGCGGAAACGACCGACGGCGGGCTTGACGCGATCATTGCGATCTTCAAGGCCTTCGAGCAGCTTCCGCAGCTGGTCGTGCTGCCGATTCACCCAAGGACAAGGCCGCTCGCGCAGGAAGCGATTGAAAAGTGCGGATTCCGGAATATCAAACTGCTCGATCCGGTCGGCTATCTGGAAATGCTGCTTCTGACCTCCAACGCCTGTCAGGTCATGACCGATTCGGGCGGCCTGCAGAAAGAGGCGTGGTTTATGAAGGTGCCGTGCATTACGCTGCGCGGGGAAACCGAATGGGTGGAGACGCTCGAAGGAAACTGGAATGTGCTTTCCGCGCTCACTACGGAGGACATTTACCGGAAGGCGATGCATACCGTTGTGGACGAGGCCGCGCACGAACAGATGCCGTTCGGCGACGGTAACGCGTCGAAGAAGATCGCGGATGCTCTGTCACGGGAAATGGGCGGGCGTCCGTAAACCAAGGCAATTCCTGTAAAAGGGTAAGAGGTAATTTATGAATATCATTTATATCAATCACTACGCCGGTTCCGATCGGCACGGAATGGAGTTCCGCCCGTATTTTATGGCGAAGCGCTGGGCCTCCGCCGGTCACAATGTGACGATTGTCGCCAGCTCCTATTCCCATCTGCGCACCGTGAACCCGGATCTGCAGGGGAAAAAGACGATGGAGGAAACGCTGGACGGCGTCCGCTATTTCTGGATTGAGGGCCCCGAGTACCACGGCAACGGCGTGGGGCGAATCAGAAATATGCTGTCCTTTCTGCACGGCCTTTATCGATACGCCGATCAGATCGCCGCGCAGGGAAAGCCCGACGCGGTCATTGCGTCTTCCACGTATCCGCTGGACATCTATCCCGCGCACCGGCTCTCAAAAAAATACGGGGCAATGCTGATTTACGAGGTGCACGACCTCTGGCCGCTCAGCCCGATCGAGCTCGGCGGCATGAGCCCGCGCCACCCCTATATCATGCTGATGCAGGCGGCGGAAAATTACTGCTATAAAAACAGCGACTATGTCGTTTCGCTTCTGCCGAACGCGAAGGAACATATGGTGGAGCACGGCTTGAAGCCGGAAAAATACATCTGTATCCCCAACGGGATCGTCAAAGCCGACTGGGAAAAGCCGATGGCGGATCCGCCGGTATATTACGAGCTGCTGAAGCAGTTCCATGACGAAGGATATTTCCTGATCGGCTACACCGGCGCGCACGGAATCGCCAACGCGCTGGACAGTTTTGTCCAGGCGGGGGAGAAGCTCCGCGGCAAAAAAATCAAGCTGATTATGGTCGGCCCCGGCCCGGAACGCGAGCGCCTCGCTCAGCAGGTAATCGACAGGAACCTGCGCGATGTCGTGGAGATGCTGCAGCCGGTCAGGCGCGACCAGATTCCGGAGCTGCTAAGTCAGATGGACGCCCTTTACGTCGGGCTGCAGCGGCAGCCGCTGTTCCGTTTCGGGGTCAGCCCGAACAAGCTGATGGACTATATGATGGCCGCAAAGCCGGTCATTTTCGCGATTGAAGCCGGAAACGACATGGTGAAGGACGCCAAATGCGGAATTTCCATTCCGTCGGAGAACAGCTCGGCCATCGCGAAGGCGGCGAAGAAGCTTGCCGGCCTTTCCAAAGAAGAGCTGAACACCATGGGCCGCCGCGGCAGGGAATACATCCTGCGGAACAATGAGTATGACGTGCTGTCGCAGAAATTCCTCGACGTATTTTCCATGCCCTATGAACCCAAAACAAAATAGCTGATTGCTTTTCAGAAGCAGAGAGGGCAGCCGGTCCGGCTGCCCTCTTTTATAGTCCGAGCTCTTTGATTTTGTCGCGCAGCTTGATGAAATCGTCAAACGCGTCGGGTTTGCTGCTTGGGTTGCGCAGAAGCGCGGCGGGGTGGAGCGTGGCCATCATCAGAACGCCGTTCCGTTCAAAGAAAATACCGTGTTCCCTGGTGATTTTGATGTCCGGCTTGATGATCTTCATGGCGGCGATGCGGCCGAGGCAGACAATGATTTTCGGACGGATCAGCGCCACCTGGTTGCGCAGCCAGCCGATGCACAGCTCCTGCTCTTCCGGCAGCGGGTCGCGGTTCTGCGGCGGCCTGCATTTGACGATATTCGCGATGTAAATATTTTTGTGCCGGTCAAGGTCGACGGCATCCAGCATTTTGTCAAGCAGCTGCCCGCTCCGGCCTACAAACGGTTCCCCCTGCAAATCCTCGTTTTCGCCGGGGCCTTCTCCGATCAGCAGCACGCTGGCTTTCTCGTTTCCGACACCGAACACAACGTTGGTCCGCCCGGTGCACAGATCGCATTTGCGGCATTCCAGACAAGCGGATTTCAGTTCTTCCCAGTTATCAAACAATGCGGTATCCACCTTCCTATTTGAATCCTCTTTTCATGATGGCATGACAATCGTCACAAAGGTATTTTTTTCTCTTCCCAAGATGTGCGCCTGTCATGCTTCCATGTTCTCTCAGGCGCCCGAAGCTTTGCTTCGGCTTGCGCTGTAAGGTTATTATAGCATGAATATCGCAAAATCGAATGCCGTTGTGCAGAAAATTTTACGGGAAAGACGAAAAATCTCCCCTGCCGTCCTACGCGCTGCGGCAGGGGAGAACTGTTCTGCGGGGAAAAAGGTTATTGCTGTTCTTTATTAATTGAGTTCATCGGCGGAGCTTGCCATTTTATCCCCGGAGGATCCCGTCCGGTTGATCTTTACTTCCACGCGCCGGTTCTGTGACCGTCCTTCCTCCACTTCGTTGCCGGCTACCGGATGGTAGTATGAATACCCCGAAACAATCATTTTGGATTGAGGAAGATCGCATTTGCTGGAAAAGAATTTCAGTACCGCAATGGCGCGGTCGGACGAAAGCTCCCACGCAAAGTAGTTGTTCTGGGACTCATCTCCCGCCATGGCGGTATGTCCGCTGATCTCTATGGAACCGATCTGGTCGTCCACGCTCAAAAGAAGACTGCCCATATATTGAAGGATATCGAAGCTGGATTCTCTCATAGTGGGGCTGTCCGGATAGAACAGCACGTTGTCCTTAAAACGGAATTTAATAAATCCCTCGCCTTTTTCAAGCAAAATAGATTCGGAGTAACCGCTTTGATTGATTTTTTTCTGAATGGATTCATAAATCTCATCAAAATCATTATTCGCCGCTTGATTTTCCGCTTGGCTTGCTGTCCCGCTTACCGTCTCCTGAGCAACGGATGCGTTGCCGGCGGCAGCCTGTTTGCTCTTTTCCAATTCAGTCCTGATGCTGTAGTTTTGCTGAGATACGGCCATCATGGCGAAGGAAAACAGGATTACAAAGATCGCCAGTAGGTCGGTCATCATGTCGCTGTAACTGGTCAGCCAAGCGGGAGCTTCATCATCATCTCCGCCTTCCGGTTCGTCCATATCGAAATATTTTTCATCCTCCGGCATGAGTTATTATGCAACCCCCTTCATCTTCAGTTCATGTATCTGCTTACTGACCGAGCCCATTTTTTTGACATCCTTTTTCGTCAGGCAGGAAATCATATTTTCCTGGATAGTCCTCGGATTTTTTCCTTCCATAATGGAAGTCAGCCCCTCGAGCAAAAATTCCTTTCTCAGCGCTTCGTCCGCGCTCATCACCTTGAGCCTTTTTGACATCGGCATAAAAACGACATAGGCGATAAAGGCGCCGTAAAAGGAAGTAACCAGTTCGATTGCCATCAAAGGTCCCAACTTGGTCGGGTCCTCCAGGTTTTCCAGCATGGGAATCAGGCCGATATACGTTCCGAGAAGGCCCAGGGAGGTTGAGGTGGAGGCGATCATATCCAGCATGGCGTGCCCGTCCTGATGCCTTTTCTTAGCGAAATAGATTTCCGACCGGAGGGCTTTTTTGAGCACATCCTCGCCGACGCCGTCCGCGATCAGCAGGATCCCCTTCTGAAGGAACTCGTCGTCGGCATACTTGGGGGCAGCGTCTTCAAGGGCCAGAAGCCCTTTGCTTCTGGCAATCTCGCTGAGTGACACGATCGTCTGAATGTCTTTTACAAAATCATACTGCACTTTTTTGAAAGATTTTTTCATAACCCGCCCGAGCGTTTTCAATTTGCTTGGCGGGAACGAAACGACAATAACGCCTGTTGTGCCGCCTACCGTAATAAAAACAGAGGGCCAGTTTAAAAAGGAACTGAAATTTCCTGATAATCTGATTGAATAAATGATACAAAAGATCCCGATCCCAAATCCAATCATCGTAGAGATGGCTGGTTTCTTCATTGAAAGACCCCCTAAAGAACTAAAATTTCCCATTGTTTTGTATATCGGACGATTCGTCAGATATTTTAGGGGAATCAGCCTAAATATCATGATTACACAGCCAAAACATAAAAAATGTGACCTGGTTGCTGTTTCCTTGTTTATTTCGTCTTTTCTGCACTTTTAAGGCAATACACCGTGTTTTGGGGGTAAAACAGGAATTCCCTTCAGACCAGCCATTGTCGCCGGTCAGAAGGGAATTCTCAAATGGCGGTGTCAGACATCGCCCTTCCGGTAGAGGTAGTAAGAGTATGCGGCCGGAATAACGCTCAGCAGGACGACAGCCGCGATCATAAGCCATTTATAGGGAGTAAACGCGGAAGCGGCGATCATAATCCCGCCCGCAATCCAGACAAAACCGGCCAACCGGTGCGTTTTTCTCCAGTTCTCCTCGCTGGCCAGCGTCCACGGCAGCTTGATTCCCACCGTATAATTCGGCTTGCATTTGGGAAGATAGTTGCCTAAGACGGCAATCACAATACCGACGAGGACGGTGATCAGCACACTGATATTGAAGTCCTTGTACAGCACTTTCGCAATGACAGAAGCCTGCGTTACGTTGGCGACGATGACGATCAGCCATCTGGAGATCAGCTTCATCTGCGGGGAGCGGTCGATATTTTGCTTTTTCGGGTCGGCGGAAATGCTGAAATTTACAAATACCGTGCAAATCAGAAGGATGGCGGGAAGCCCGAACGCGGCGAAAAAGCGGGAGGAATAGCCGTTGGGATTTCCCTGTATATCCCAGTGCGTGGGCATCGTCTCCGGCAGCCGGGAATAGAAGGCCGCCGACAGAAGAAAGGGAAACACCGCGGCCAGCCAATACAGATATTTACCGATTTTATTTTTCATTGCATACATTCTCCTTATCTAAGAAAACCTTGGAACCAGTTCAGGACCTCTTCAAAGACGGACAGATTCAATTCATAGTAGATAAATTTGCCGGATTTACGGTCCGTAATCAAATCGGCGTCCTTCAGTATGGCCAGATGATGGGAAACCGTCGCGCCGGTCATCGGGAAGTGCTCTGAAATTTCCCCGGCGGGCAGCGCCCCGCCCTTCAGAATATTCAGGATTTCCCTGCGTGTCGGGTCGGAAAGAGCCTTAAATGTTTCAGGAAACGACACAGCATCAGTTCCTTTCATTTAGAAATTTATCTAAATGTATAATAGCACGTTTCCTTCCATTGTCAATATGGATTTTCAGCAACGCGGGCGGGGGGGATTCAAAAAATAGAGGTTGTCTTTTTTAACGGGATCGTTTATAATAGGATAGTCGGAAATGAGAAGCAAGGCAGAAATGCATGCAATAGGATATGCAGGCGGGCGGGCTCTGTACGGCGGGACGCCATGAACCATGTCAGGCGGGGAACCGAGCAGCATTAAGTGGACTGCCCCGCGCGATACAGGCGGTCTGTTCGTCTGCATATCCTGATGCATGATAAACCGTTCTATGACGGTCTGTCTTGCTTTCAATTTGTCTGGGGGTGGTGTTCGCGTGTATCAGGTTCTGTACAGGAAATGGAGGCCAAGGGTGTTTGCCGATGTTGTCGGCCAGCCGCAGGTCACCGTTACGCTGAAAAATGAACTGACGGCGGGCCGCATTGCTCATGCGTACCTGTTTACCGGTTCCAGGGGAACGGGGAAAACCACGTGTGCGAAGATTCTTGCCAAGGCGGCCAACTGCCTGCACCCGGCGGACGGCGACCCCTGCGGCGAATGTGAGATCTGCCGCGCCGCGGACGCCGGTTCGCTGATGGACATTGTGGAAATCGACGCCGCCAGCAACAACGGCGTAGACAATATCCGCTCTTTGAGGGAGGAAGCCAATTTTACCCCGGCGGCCGCGAAATACCGGGTTTATATTATCGACGAGGTGCACATGCTCTCCACGGGAGCGTTCAACGCGCTGCTCAAAACGCTGGAAGAGCCGCCCGCCCACGTCATCTTTATCCTTGCGACAACGGAAGTACACAAGCTGCCCGCGACTATTTTGTCGCGGTGCCAGCGCTTTGATTTTCGCCGCATTCCGCCGAAGGAAATCGCGGAGCGCCTTACTTATGTTACCCGGCAGGAAAACGCGGCGCTCGACCCGCAGGCCGCGCTCCTGATTGCGCGCCTGGCGGACGGCGCCCTGCGCGACGCGCTGTCCCTTTTGGATCAGTGCCTGGGCCGTGGAAAAAACATCACGGTGGAAGTGGTGAATGAAACGGCCGGTCTGGTCGGGCGGGAACATCTTTTTGAGCTGACCGACACTATAAAGGAACATGATTCCGGCGCCGCGCTGGAGCTGATCGACCGGCTGCACAATTCTTCCAAGGATATGGCGAGGCTCTGTGAGGAGCTGTCCTCCCATTTCCGGAATCTGATGCTGATCAAAACTACGAAGGATGCCCACAACATGATCGCCGTACCCGACGCGGAGTACGAAAGCCTGACAAAACAGGCGCTTTCCACGCCGCTGCCCGCCATTCTGCACGGCCTGGATACCATGCAGTCCGCGCTGGAGCGGATGTACCGGGGAGGGGACAGGCGCGTCGAATTTGAAATGGCGATGATCCGCCTGTGTTCGCCGGAGCTGGATTCCACGCCGGACGCGCTGATTCGCCGCATAGAAGCCCTTGAGCGCGGCACGGCCGTTTCGAAGCCGAAGCCCGTCAGGGCGGCGGAGCCGGAAACGAAACCAAAGCCGGAGGAGAGGATGCCGGAAAGCCCGCCCGCACAAATGCTGCAGGAGGAACCGCCGGAGCCTTCCTCTGAGAGGCCGGACGATTCCGCTGTGGAACCAAAAAAGGAGATCGGGGAGCTGCAGAAGGACGCGAAGCGCCTTTCCGAATGGCCGGAGATCCTTCAGATCCTGAAAAATTATTCCCATACCATTGCGGCCGCGTTCAACGGCTCCGCCGCTTATATCAGCGGTGCCTATGTGCTGATCGACGCGCCGAACGATATGGCGTTCCGGCTGCTGAGAGAGCCCGCCCAGCGTGAAAATATGCGCAGGGCGATTCAGCAGGTGACGGGCAGGACCTATAAGCTGGGCCCTTACAAGGCCCGTGAAAGCGAAAAGGAAACGGATCCGCTCGCGCAGCTGGCCGGGCTGGCTGAGAGCGAGGGCATTCAGGTTATCAAAAAATAAAAGGATTTACAGGAGGAATTTGATATGAAAGCAAGATTGCCGCAGGGATACGGCGGAGGCGGAGCTTCCAATTTGCAGCAGCTGGCGCGCCAGGCCCAGAAGATACAGGAGGATATGGATCAGGCGACAGCCGAGCTGGAAGCAAAGGAATATACCGCAACAGCCGGCGGGGACGCCGTAAAGGCAACGGTAACGGGTAAGATGGAGGTAAAGGCCATCGATATCAAGCCCGAGGTCGTCGACCCCGAAGATGTGGAAATGCTTTCCGACCTTGTTCTCGCCGCGGTCAACGAGGCGCTCCGGGCCGCCGCCGCGGACAAGAGCCAGCGCATGGAGAAAATCTCCGGCGGCATCAATATGCCGGGTATGCTTTAACGATGCCATCCTATAACGTGGCGCCTTTGTCGCGCCTGATTGAGCAGTTCGAGCGGCTGCCCGGCATCGGACATAAGAGCGCGCAGCGGCTGGCCTATTATGTGCTCGGCCTTTCCAAAGAGGGCGCGCAGAATTTCGCAGACGCCATTATGGACGCTCACGAAAAAATACATTATTGCAAAATATGCTGCAATCTGACCGACCAGGAGCTTTGTCCCGTCTGCCGCAACGAGGCGCGGGACAAATCCGTCATCTGTGTGGTGGAGGACCCCCGCGACGTGATCGCGCTGGAGCGTACCAACGAGTTTAACGCGACCTATCATGTGCTGCACGGGGCCATTTCCCCGCTCAGCGGCGTCGGTCCGGATCAGCTTTGCATCAAGGAGCTTCTGGCGCGTGTGAACAACGGTGAAGTGAAAGAGGTCATTATGGCGACCAATCCGACCGTTGAGGGCGAGGCGACCGCCATGTATATTTCGCGCCTTCTGAAGCCTCTCGGCGTCAGAGTGACGCGGCTTGCCTATGGAATTCCCGTGGGCGGCGATCTGGAGTACGCGGATGAGGTAACGCTGACCCGCGCGATCGAGGGCCGCAGCGAGATGTAGTTGACAGAATGCTTGACAATTTTCAATGAGTATGATATGCTCATATACCAACATCGTGGACGGGAGGCTTTTTTAAATGGCAAAAGACAATTTAAAAACGCTGGCGCAAAATAAAAAAGCCTTTCACGACTACTTTGTGGAAGAAAGCATGGAAGCGGGCATCGAGCTTCGCGGAACAGAGGTCAAATCGCTCCGCAAGGCGCAGGTAAATCTGAAGGATGCGTGGTGTTCCATTGTCAAGGGAGAACTTCTGATTAACGGAATGCATATCAGCCCTTATGAACACGGCAATATTTTTAATCAGGACCCTATGCGGGTGCGGCGGCTTTTAATGCACAGGCGCGAGATCATGCGTTTGTTCGGGCTGGTCAAGCAGGACGGTTATTCGCTGATACCGCTGTCCGTTTATCTGAAGGGGTCCATGGTCAAGGTGCAGGTCGGTTTGTGCAAAGGCAAAAAGCTTTATGACAAACGCGCAGATATGGCGGCGAAATCCGCAAAGCGGGATATCGACCGCGCGATGAAGGAAAAGAACCGGTAAGAAAAATATTCTTGTATTTTTTTCTTTGGAATGCGTGTATAATAGGATCAGGCAAACAAGTTTACTGCCGGTTAAATATGGGGATGTAAAGGTTTCGACGGGGATTGTGAGCCTTAGTAAGCGAGTAGCGGCGCGGAACCGCTTTAAAAGCCGCAAACTTAAAATTAAACGACAACAATACTGTTGCGTACGCAGCCTAATTAGGCTGCCGTCCTTACCGGGTACACCGCGGCCCGGATAAGGGCGTCGATTAGCGGTGAACGTGAACCGGGGAACGCCTTTACCCCGGTCATGACCAAAAGGCTACTGAGCCGCAGAGCCTGCCTTTGGGCGCTGCGGGGAGGGAATGTAAAATCAACGGCTACACTCGTAGAAAGCTTTGGTAAGTGATTTTCGGACACGAGTTCGACTCTCGTCATCTCCACCAAAGAAAAGAGGCACCCCATAAGGGGTGTCTTTTTTCTTTGAAGGGGGTGCCCACAGCGGATTCCGGCGCAAGTCGGGAGCAGCAGAATTTTTAAATTTACAAATAAAAAAGGCAGGGACTCGCGGAACGCGGGTAGAAATTGCACCGCCCGACTCTCGTCATCTCCACCAAAGAAAAGAGGCACCCCATAAGGGGTGTCTTTTTTCTTTGAAGGGGGTGCCCACAGCGGATTCCGGCGCAAGTCGGGAGCAGCAGAACTTTTAAATTTACAAATAGAAAAAGGTAGTGACCCGCGGAACGCGGGCAGAAATTGCACCGCCCGACTCTCGTCATCTCCACCATAAAAGAACGTCAATATTGATACAATGTTGACGCATGAAAAAGCCCAGTAATACTGGGCTTTTTTCTATTTATATGAGAAATTGGCAGCCCTGGTGGGCGGCTTTTTGTTTTTTACACCCGTATCGTGAAAAGACGCACCCTGCTCTGTAGCGTTCCATTACCTTTCTTGAAAAAGTTAGGGAACGTGAAAAGGTTTGAGGGAATCGTGAAAAAGTGCGCCTTATAAGCCGCCCGTCAGGGATATCGATACTTTTGTACTTTGATTTTGGGTTGACATTTCTTTCTCGTAGAGCTTTATTCTGTGATGAAACAACAAATATAGGCAAAAATAAGTTATACTAAAGGCAGGATTTTTTCATAAATAGAGACTTTAACAATTCTCAAACATTTGTCTGTTATGATCCACATAGCAAGGGAGGTTTTCATATGGTGAATATTCTTGTCGTAGAAGACGACAGTAAACTCAATCAAATCGTATGCACATACCTAAACGACAGCGGTTATGCCGCCAAGGGCTGCCTGAACCCAAGGGAGGCCTATGACCTCATGTATAACAATCCGTACGATCTTATCATTTCCGACATCATGATGCCGGAAATCGACGGCTTTGAATTTGCCGAAGCGGTAAGGAATATCGACAAAACGGTCCCCATCCTCTTTATGACCGCCAGGGATGACATCTCCTCAAAGCAAAAGGGATTTGGGGCGGGCATCGACGATTATATGGTTAAACCCATCAACATAGACGAACTGGTGCTGCGGGTCGGCGCCCTGCTTCGCCGCGCGCATATTGCCAATGAAAAAAAGCTGACAGTTGGAAGCCTCGCGATGGATGCGGATGCAAGGACCGCCACGGTGGACGGGGAAGAAATTCCTGTGACGGCCCGGGAGTTCAACATCCTTTATAAGATGCTTTCCTATCCAAAGCACACCTTTTCCCGCGCGCAGTTGATGGACGAGTTCTGGAGCGTCGACAGCGACACCAGCCTAAGGGCCGTGGATGTATATGTCACGAAGTTGCGAGACAAGTTTTCCTTATGCAAGGATTTCAAAATCGTCACGGTGCACGGGTTGGGATACAAGGCGGTGCTATCTTGAAGGAAAAAAAGGCGGAAAGGGACGACCGGGTCAAAAGGAAGCATTTCACATGGAAGGAATACGCGCTGACCTACTTTGTGCTGCTGACCCTGTCCGCCGGACAGTGGATGATTTATGACGAGTACGTGGACTATGGCAGCATGCCGCCGGAATTCATCTGGGGGATGCTCGGATACTGGGCGATCGTGACCGCCGTTTTCTGCCTTGTCGTCGCCCGGCAAAAGGTCCGGGCATTCGATCGGCCGATGCAAAAGCTCAGCGAAGCGGCCAAAGAAGTCGCCGGGGGCGATTTTTCGGTTTATCTGGAGCCGATGCACCGGGCCGACAGGCAGGACTACATCGATGTGATGTTCGAGGACTTCAACAAGATGGTGGAGGAACTGGGCAGCATCGAAACGCTGAAAAACGATTTTATCAGCAACGTGTCCCACGAGATCAAAACGCCGCTGTCGGTGATCCAGAGTTACGCCATGGCGCTCCAAAAAGAAAACCTATCGGCTGAACAGCGCAAAGAATATACCGACACGATTTTTTCGGCTTCCCGGAAACTCACATCGCTGGTTACCAATATTCTGAAACTCAACAAACTGGAAAACCAGCAGATCACCCCCTCCGCCGAACCCTTTGACTTGTGTCGGCAGCTCAGCGAGTGCGCGCTCGTTTTTGAAGATCTGTGGGAGCAAAAGAATATCGAATTCGTGGCGGACATCGAGGACCGCGCCGTGATCCGCGCGGACGAAAGCATGCTGGAGATCGTTTGGAATAATCTGCTTTCCAATGCGCTGAAGTTCACCGATCCGGGCGGGACGGTCACATTGACCCAAACCTCGGACGAGGATACGGTGACCGTAACGGTTTCAGACACCGGCTGCGGCATGAGCGAAGAAACTATGAATCACATCTTCGACAAATTCTATCAGGGCGATACCTCCCACTCCGGGGAGGGCAACGGTCTCGGTTTAGCCCTTTCGCTGCGGGTCATTGAGCTTGCGGGCGGCTCTTTATCTGTTAAAAGTGAGCCCGGTGAAGGGACGACGTTTACAGTCAGATTAAAGGCTTAAATCACTAGAAAGGCAAAAACAGCTTTCCGTTTTTCGGAAGGCTGTTTTTTATTTTAATATTTCTCAAACATTTCGTAAGCAATTCATAAACACTTCGCGGCTATGATGAACACGTTAAATGGATGAAAGTCATCCGAAACTTAAGAAAAGGAGCTATTGATGATGGCTGAGATTACGAAGAATGAGAATAATTTCATCGGCTACGAGTATAAGGACATCACGGTGAGCCGCAGCATGGAGTCTGTGTATGCGGATGGATATGCCAATTTCGGTTGGACTCTGGAGGACACTTCCACCCCCGTGCAGGGCGTAGGCTCCATCACTATGAAGTTCAAGCGCGACCGAAAGATCCGCAACAAAGCGGAGCTGGGCAGGCTGCAGCGCCAGTTTGAATCCTGTGCCAGCCAGATCGAGAGCCTGGAAAAGTCCAAGACCAACGGAGCCATGATCGCCGCGTTCAGCGTCGGCCTTGTCGGGACCGCCTTTATGGCAGGCTCCGTTTTTGCCTATCTCGCCGGTATGCTGCCGCTTTGCATCATTCTGGCGATCCCCGCCTTCATCGGCTGGATTCTGCCGTATTTCTGTTTCCTTAACATCCGCAGGAAAAGGACCGATAAAGTCTCTCCACTGATCGATCAGAAATATGACGAAATGTACGAGGTGTGCGAAAAAGCCCATGTCCTGCTGGCAAAATAAGAAAAGGCTGTAGACAGGGATCAAACAAAAACGTAAGGGAGAATCGACGATGAACATAAAAGAAAAAACCCAGGCATTTGCTCTGGAGCAAGCTATGAACTACATTTCGGGCGACCCTGAAAAGAATCTGCCGAAACTTCTGGCATGGGTCGACCGCATCGGATGGGGGAAGGATTTTTCCGGATCGAACGGCCCGAAAGAGACGATCCATAAAATCGTGGACGATCCGGAGAACGTCTGGCATCAGTATATTATGAGGCTCTGGAGGGACATCGACAACGACGTTCTGAAGAGCACCTTCCGCAATTTTGTGCTGAACGCCGCTCTGTTCGGTTTTCCGAAACAGGAAGCCCTTTCGGAACAGTACGGCTGCAATATCCCATGGGCGATCCTGATGGATCCGACCTCCGCATGCAATTTGCACTGCACCGGGTGCTGGGCGGCCGAATACGGCAACAGGCTGAATATGTCCTATGAGACGCTCGACAGCATCATCCGGCAGGGCACGGAGCTGGGTACTTATTTCTATCTGTATTCGGGCGGGGAACCCCTGGTGCGGAAAGCGGACATCATTCGTCTTTGCGAGGCGCATCCTGATTGCCAGTTTACCGCCTTCACCAACGGCACGCTGATCGACGAAGCCTTTGCAGACGAGATGCTGCGGGTCAAAAATTTCATCCCCGCCATCAGCGTCGAAGGATTCGAGAAGGACACCGATTTCCGCCGTGGGGAAGGGACCTTCAAAAAGGTAGAGAAGGCTATGGCGATCCTAAAAGCCAAACATCTTCCGTTCGGCATCTCCTGCTGCTACACGAGCAAGAACTGCGAAATGATCGGCTCGGAGGAATACTTCGACCAGATGATCGACTGGGGTGCCAAATTCTGCTGGTTCTTTACCTACATGCCGGTTGGTAACGCGGCCGTGCCGGAACTGATGGTCAGCGCCGAACAGCGAGCGTTCATGTATCGCCAGATCCGTAAATTCCGGGAGACCAAGCCGATCTTTACCATGGATTTCTGGAACGACGGAGAGTATGTGGAAGGATGCATTGCCGGCGGCAGACGGTACTTC
Organism: Caproiciproducens lactatisolvens; assembly: GCF_052443335.1. Lineage (NCBI taxonomy): Bacteria > Bacillati > Bacillota > Clostridia > Eubacteriales > Acutalibacteraceae > Caproiciproducens > Caproiciproducens lactatisolvens. Next base: position 1,196,322 of record NZ_CP195750.1, read on the forward strand.
CACATCAACGCGGGCGGGGACATCGAACCGTGCGCGTTCATCCACTACTCGGACTCCAACATCCGCGAAAAGACTCTGCTGGAAGCCCTGCGGTCGCCCCTGTTCATGGCGTACCGGAAGGACCAGCCCTTCAATGAAAACCACCTGCGCCCCTGCCCTCTGCTGGATAATCCCGGCCGGCTGGCGTCGATGGTGGAGAGCTCCGACGCTCACTCCACCGATCTGGAAAGTCCCGAAAACGTTCGCGATCTTTCCGCGAAGTGCAAAATGCCCGCCGAGCGCTGGGCTCCCGTGGCGGATGATCTCTGGGAATGTTCCGGGTGCTGCGCCGGATGTGAAGTAAATCAGAAAAGTTCTGCATTGTGAAAGATTTGAGGAGTTGTTGCGCATGACGTGTAAAATCATCGTGGACAGCTGCTGCGATATGACGCCGCAGCTCAAAGAACGCTTGGATGTGACATCGGTTCCCCTGACCATGATCTTAGGCAAAAATGAATTCATAGACAATAATTCGCTCGATCTGACCCGTTTTATGGCGGAAATGAAAGGCTGCACCGAAAAGGTCGCCTCCGCGTCTCCGTCCCCCCTCATTTATCAGGAAGCGATTGAAAACGCCCGGGAATCTTTTGTGGTCACATTGTCAAGCCGGCTTTCCGGCTCCTATGCCAGCGCGGTTACGGGCAAAATGCTCGCAGATGAACGTGGGAAGGCCGATACCTATATCTTTGACTCCAAAAGCGCATCCGCCGGAGAGGTATTGATTGCCGTTAAAATACGGGAATTGCTCCTGAAGGGGACATCCAGGCACAATATCATTCAGGCGATCAATCACTTTATTGAAAACATGAAAACCTATTTTGTCTTGGAACAGTATGGCAATCTGCAGAAAAACGGGCGGCTGAACAGGATCACAGGAAAATTGATCAGTGTACTGAATATCAAATTGGTGATGGGCTCGGACGGAAGCGGAAATATCGCGTTGTACGCAAAGCCCCGAGGGATCAACCAAATGATCGGAAAGCTGCTTTCGCTGATCGAAAGCAGCGGAAAAAGGACGGAGGGCGAAAGTCTTGTCATTTCTCACTGCAACAATCCGGGCCTTGCAAAACGCTTAAAGGTTGCCATCGGGCAAAAATATCACTTCAAAGAAATATTCGTCGTCCCGACCGGAGGAATTAGCTCCCTTTACGCCGACGACAGGGGGATTGTGCTGGCCTTTTAATCGGGCGCACAGCTATTGTTTGCCATCGGCATTTTCATGGTAATCGGCGCAAACAATCATCTGCGCCGTGCGTAGGCTGAAAATACCGGTGTCCCGCCCACATTTTTGTATGGGCGGGGCATTTTAATATTTTTCAAACATTTCGTAAGCAAATCATAAACATTTAGACAGTAAGATTAGCCCATCAAATGGATGAGGCATCATTCAATAATAATGGGAGGACTTACATTATGAAAAGAAGCGATTTTGTCACCCTGGTCATGTCAACCGTCGGAGGAATTCTGCTGGCGATCGGTATGTGCATGTCCCTACTGCCCGAATGGAATGCATTCAGACCCGGCATTGTGATGGGTACGGTCGGACTTATGATTCTGCTTGAAATGATCGCCGTCCGCCGCAGGATGGAGCATAAAGCGCCCATCAAGTGGAATGGCAAAACTGTTATAACCGTCCTGCTTGGCATCGTAGGCGCGCTGGCGCTGGGCGTCGGCATGTGCATGACTATGGTATGGGGCATGATGATCAACGGCATCCTCGTCGGTATCGTGGGCATCGTGATTCTGCTTGCACTCATCCCCATCTGCAAGGGGATCAAATAAGCGAAGCAACTCTTATTCAGGAGGACATCAAGTGGATATGCAATTTTTATGTATCGTCATCGGATATCTGTGCGGCTGTCTCCTGACGGCCGATGTTGTCGCCCGCTATAAAACGGGTAAAAGCGCCTTTGAGATTGGGACGGGGAATCCGGGCATGGCGAATATTTTGGAGCAGTTGGGTGCGAAGTGGGCCGCTATCACTCTGCTCGGGGATGTCTTTAAAACCGTATTGCCCTGCCTCCTCTGCCGATACCTTTTGTTCAAATCACTGGGCCCGTCGGCAATCCTTTATGCGGGCTTAGGCACCGCACTCGGTCACGGGTTCCCGTTCTGGCACAAATTTCGCGGCGGCAGAAGCGTCGCTGTCATCTGTACGTATATCGTGCTGCTTTCCCCCTTGTGGGGACTGATCGCCAATCTAGCCGGACTCTGTATTGTTATTGCGACGGGATATCTGGCGCTTGGTGCTTTGGCGATTCCCACGCTGTTTTTGATTCCGGTTTTTCTGAATTTTGGGCTTGAGGCAGGTTTCGTCGCTTTGGCTGGTGTTGCACTTGTATTTTTTCTTCATCGTGATTCCATCCGAAGAATTGCAAATAAAGTGGAAAAGAAAGTCGATTTGCTGGCAAAATTCAGCTCGGAGAATTCGGCGTTACGATAGAATCGGTCAAGAAAGACACCCTAACTGAGTTATTACAAGTTATGGGAAAGGCTTTTGTCGATTCCAAGAAAGCTAAGACCTAATAAAACCTCCGTAGGACGATGCTTTAAAAGCTCATTCCTACGGGGGCTTTGTTTTTAGTACAAAAACTTATTACCTTTGTGATATAATGGCATATAAGTTTAAGGGCAATCGCAAGTATGTATTTTTTATAATAATGAGGATTACAAGATAAGCAGAAATTTGACGAGGTAAGCCATTATGAAAAAGATATTAGTAGTTCAAGACGGCGGGCGTGCTAACGGTAATACATCCCAACTGGCCAGCGCGTTTGCAAGCGGTGCCAGAGAAGCAGGGCATGATGTTGAAATGATTTCGCTTTTGAAGCATGAAGTAAAAGGTTGCCTTGGTTGCAATGCCTGCCGTTACGGAAAGCCTTGTATTCAAAAGATGCTTTTAATGATATTGTACCGAAGATCAAGATGGCAGATTTGATCGTATTTGCCTCACCGCTTTACTTTTGGATAATTTCGTCCAAGCTGAAAGCCTTTATTGAACGATTCTACCGTATTGCGGAAGAAGGTCCAAATCCACCGTTGGGGCGCTATGAAAAATATCCGGTCAAAGATTGTGCCTTGCTTATGACGGCAGCGGACAACTATTTCTGGACCTTTGAGCAGGCGGTATCTTATTACAAATTCGCATTGGTCAATTATATCGGATTCCATGACAAAGGTATGGTGTTAGCTGGCGGTTGCGGAGATACCAATGGGAAGCCTCATATCAACAAAACCATCCATTTGCGCGAAGCATACGAATTTGGTGAAAGGATATATGCTAACGTTTAAATGCCATTGTTGTTATGGAGATAATGAGCATAGTTTTCGATAGCTGCAACGTGAAATTGTATCAATATTACCGTTATTAGACAACGGAAAAGAGGCACCCCGTGAGGGGGTGTCTTTTTTCTTTGAGGGGGTGCCACAGCGAACTCCGGCACAAGTCGGGAGCAGCAGAACTTTTAAATTTACAAATAGAAAAAGGCAGGGACCCGCGGAACACGGGCAGAAATTCGCTGCTTTACGCACCTTTCGTTTTACCTACCTTCTTTTTTGTCGGCTCATTCTTTGTTTTATCCTCATGCTGCTTTTCAATGCTGGCTTTCAGCGCATCCATCAAATCGATCACTTTTCCGGTTTGCTCCTCGGAACTGGCAGCGACAACGTCCTTTCCGGCGATTTTTGCTTCAATGAGCTCTTTGAGCCTTCCCTGGTATTCATCCTTATACTGAGACGGATCAAAAGGCGTGTCCATTGTGTCAATCAGCGCCTGAGCCATTTTTAATTCCTGTTCGTTTGGCTCTGGAATATCGTAAGACTTCTGGAGATCTTTAATATCATCCTGATAAAACATGGTTGAAATCAACACCCCGTTTTCACGCGGGATGATCGCCATCAAAGTGTCCTTTGTCCCCATAACAGTCTTGCCTATTGCAATCTTCTGTTCCTTCATCAGAGCGGACCTCAGGAGTTCAAAGGCTTTTTCTCCGCCCTTATCCGGGATCACCTGATACGTCTTATCGTAATAAACCGGCGAAATCTGGTTTAATTGCGTGAAATGCAGGATCTGGATCGATTTTTCCTTTTCAGTCTTGATTTTTTCTATTTCTTCATCCGATACGACGACATACTGGTCCTTATCATACTCATAGCCTTTGATGATATCTTCACTTTTCAGTTCTTTTCCGCAATGAGCACAGGTCTTTTTATACCGTACACGGCTCTGGTCTTCCTTGTGCAGCTGATTAAAATGAATATCGTTATCCTGAGTGGCCGTATACATAGCCACAGGAATCGCCACAAGTCCAAATGAAATAACGGAATGATTTGCCACTGGCATAAAACTGTCACCTCCGGATTTAGTATAACCAAAGCACCGCAAATAATTGAAAATCGGCTCGTATGATTTCTAAACAGGATAAATATCGAGGAACCGGCGGATAATAACGGAAAGCTCAGGTTCCGGACTGATGGAGCTGTTTGTCAAAAGGGTGCATATCATATGGTTACAAAACTGGAAGAATACAATCGGAAAAGAAATTTTGAAAAAACCGAAGAGCCGGAGGGTGAATCGGAAAATCCCGAAGAACGCCTGAAATTTGTTGTTCAGCATCATATTGCCCGCCGGGATCATTTCGACTTCCGCCTCGAATGGGACGGAGTACTTTTAAGCTGGGCGGTACCCAAAGGACCTTCCTATGATACCCATGACAAGAGGCTTGCCGTACAGGTGGAAGATCATCCACTGGAATACAGAAACTTTGAAGGGCTAATTCCCAAGGGCGAATACGGCGGCGGAGTCGTAATGCTCTGGGATGAAGGTTTCTGGGAACCCCAGACGGATGCAGCGGAAGGACTCCGTACGGGTTCGCTTAAGTTTATCCTGAAAGGCAAAAGACTGAAGGGCAAATGGGCTTTGATCCGAATGAAAGCAAAAGCGGACGAGACCCGAAGCAACTGGCTTTTGCTCAAAGAAAAAGATGATTACAGCAAAACCGGCGATGAAATTTCCGGGTTTACCACAAGTATCCGGACCGGACGCACCATAGAGGAAATTGAAAAAGGCGAGGGCGAAAAGTTCACCCATAATCCTTTTGAAAAGGCGGATGTACAGCTTGCCAGACTTGTCAGCACGGTTCCCGAAGGCGAGGATTGGCTTTACGAGGTAAAGTACGACGGCTACAGGATTCTGGCGTTTGTGGAAGGCAACAGCGTTCGGCTGCAAACGCGCAGCGGCAACGATTATGCGGACCGGTTTCCGGAAGTTGCCAATTCCCTTATCGATCTGGCCGCCGGAGGGGCAATGGTTCTGGACGGTGAGATGGTGGTCACGGACGCCCACGGCAGGACGGATTTTCAGGCTCTGCAAAACTATATGAAAGATCCGAAAGGGAAAAACTGCACTTATATCGTCTTTGATCTTTTGGCTTTGGACGGAGCGGACCTAAGGGGACAGCGTCTGATTGACAGAAAAGAAGCGCTTGGAACGCTCATGAAGAGTTCACCGAAAAATCTCTATTATTGCCGGCATATCAAAGGCAATGGAAAAGAAAGCTTCGCGGCCGCCAGTCAGGCGAATCTGGAAGGGATTGTAGGCAAAAGAGCCGACTCCGTATACAGCGGGACCAGAAACGGTGACTGGATCAAGCTTAAATGTGATAAAAGACAGGAATTCGTCATTGGAGGATATACCCTGTCCGATAAAAAGACAAGCGGAGTGAGTTCGCTGCTCCTTGGCGTTTATGAAGGAAAAGAACTGGTCTATGCCGGGCGGGCCGGAACTGGTCTGAGCGCCCGCAGCGCGGCAGAGCTTGAGAATCGGTTTAAAGCTTTGAAAAGAGAAGCGGCTCCTTTCAGCCGGGCGCCGCAGGCGAGAACTCACGAAAAAATCACATGGCTTGCCCCCCTGTTGGTTGCGGAAATCAAGTTTGCACAGTGGACCGAAGAAAATCTGTTACGGCAGGCAAGCTTCAAGGGCCTGCGGACCGATAAAGACCCGAAGGATATCAAAAAGGAGGAAGCGGATGATGAGGCACAGCCTCGGGCGTCCGCCGAAAATGTGGAGAAACCCATGAAAGCAGCTGGCGATGACCTTATCATAGAAGGCGTCAAGATCACCCACCCGGACAAGATCATGTTTCACGATCCTGAAATAACCAAGGCAGATGTGATCCGGTATTATGAAAAAGCAGCGGCGCGCATGTTGCCCTATGTATCCCGCAGAATTTTGAGCATCGTGCGCTGTCCTAAGGGAATATCGCAAAGCTGCTTTTTTAAAAAGCATCCCGGTTCGGACAGTAAAGGGGTCGTTTCAGTATCGGTCCCCACCAACGATGGAGAAACGGAAGATTACTTCTATATTGAGAACGTATCCGGACTGATATCCGAAGCCCAGATGGGCACGCTGGAATTCCATACCTGGGGGAGCAGCGTAGACAAGCTTGAAAACCCCGACGTAATGGTATTCGATCTTGATCCGGACGAGGGAATGGACCTCGGTACGGTCCGCCGGGGAGTGAAAGATATCAAAAGCATTCTTGCCGAGCTCTCGCTCAAGTCGTATCTGAAGACCAGCGGCGGCAAGGGGTACCATGTGGTCGTCCCTTTTAAACCCGTTGCTTCATGGGACGTGTTCCACGACTTTGCAAAACGCGTTGCCGAAGTGATGGAACAGAAGTGGCCCGACCGTTATACAAGCAATGTCCGGAAGGAAAAACGGAAAAACAAAATCTTTATCGATTGGATCCGAAACGGCAGAGGCGCTACAAGTGTTTCACCTTATTCCGTAAGAGCAAGAAAAGGGGCCAAAGTGTCCATGCCGATCGCCTGGGACGAACTGGAAACGGTTGCCCCCGACGGCATTACTATGGAGGATGCACTCCAGAGGATCGGCGGCAATGACCCATGGAAAGATTTTTTTCAAAATAATCAGGTGTTGAAATAAGCAAATCAGTCAAACAGAGCGGTGGTTGTATTTTGGAACATTTTGAAATGTCCGAATATCAGCTGCCGTTTTTTATGCCCGAGTTCTTCCGAAGAGTTCCGGCTTTTGAGAGAATGTGATATAATCTGGAACAAAGATTTTTCTGCTGCACGATATTGGCGCAACAATACCGTAAATAACCTGTAAAATCAATCCATAGTTGTGCCGGATCGCCGCGGCTTTGCCCGGCAGATTGGATTTTAAATAGCGGATTCCGTGTATTGTTTGATATACTATTGATGAAAAGGCCATGGCGGAAAATCGGGTATTTCCGTTTTCCATGGGATAGGGAAATTTAAGGGAGGAAAAATCTATGAGGGCAACAGGAATTGTCCGCAAAATTGATAACACGGGGCGTATTGTCGTTCCAAAAGAGCTTCGCGAAATCAACGGAATCGAGGACGGAGATCCGATCGAGTTTTATACGGATGACGAAGAAAATATTATCCTGCACAAATACGTGCCATATGAGGATTGGACGAAAGAAGAGCTGCGCGAAGCGCTGTTCGCGGCGGCGAAGGATGCCGGAAGAAACCCGGAGGAATATCTCGACAAAGTGAGAAAGCAACCAAAACCGAAATGAACGCCGGATATCCTGCGGAAATAAAACACAGCGCGGGGATAAGCAAGAGCGGAAAACAAATAAAAAATGTGCCCCTTTCGGGACACATTCAAAACCTTGTTTATATTATCTTCTGTTTGCAAAGCAATCGCTGCAGTATACAGGACGATCTTCACGAGGTTTAAAAGGGACTCTGCAAGTTTTACCACAAGATGCGCAGGTAGCCTCAAACATCTCGCGTTCGCCGCTATTTGAATTTCCTCTTGCGTTTTTACGTGCATCACGGCAGGATTTGCATCTTTGCGGTTCATTGGTAAACCCCTTAGAAACATAAAATTCTTGCTCGCTTGCAGTAAATTCAAATTCGGCGCCACAGTCTTTGCAAATTAGAGTTTTGTCTTCGTACATGTAGTAGTATACCTCAATTTCTAAATATATGCTCAACAAGGTGAACATTAAATTAATTATACCTAATTATAGGCAGAATGTCAAACTCAAATTTAAGGAAGGGAACCCAATCAGGAGTGAAAATCCATGATTTTCCTATTAAAAAGGGCCGCCCTAACGCCTGGGCGGCCCAAAGAAAAAATAGGAGGATTGCCAATTGTGTAATTGACAATTAAATAGTAACAAATTTGTAATTATTTTGCAAAGGTAATTTATGGGAATAGAGAAGCCGCTCCAATTCAGGAGCGGCAACAGAGGGGTATTAATGAAAAAGAAGTATATGATTCCTCATATAGGACTTGTAAGCTGTTTGGAATGATTAAAGTATAATGGCCCAATGTGAAATCGGCGTGAAGATTGGGTTAAAATTCTACTAATTTGAAAAGGCCGCTCCTGTTACAGAGCGACCCGGACAGAGAGAGAAAACAGAAAAGAAGTTTGATAGAAGGATTGGCAGAGAAAAAGCAGATTATTCAAAAGACGGGTGTTTTATTTTGCGGCTGCCTTCAGCCCGGTAAGTATTTCGATGTGCCTTTCTTCATCAAGAATGATCCGTTTGAATAAATTCTGGATTTGGGTGTCTCCGATCTGTCGGATCATTCTTTGATAATGCGCAATGGCAGCTTTTTCTCCTTCAATGTCGGACTGAATAATCTGTGCAAAAGTATTGCGGTACATGGGGAAACTCCCGCTCCAGTACCTTCCGGATAAGCATGATCGGAGCAGCGGGGCGTTACCCAATTGTAACACGAGATCGCCTAACAGTCTCCAATGAATCATTTCTACTTGTATGATTGCCCCGTATGCCTCATATGAATTTGCCAAATCCTTTAAATACAGGCGGTGTACCCCATATTGGGCGATGGCGGTTGATTCGGACCCTTCTCCCGCATATCCGTCTGAAATGATTGATGCATATCTGCAGTTTTTTTCAGTAACAGTTACAACCGGATATGGTTCGTCGACCCTGGCGGACAGATAGGCGCCGCTGGCATTGTCGTTCATATTCTCACCTCACAAAATAATATGAGGAAATTCGGAGGCAGATTACTTTTGTGTTCAGAAACGACCTTCAAGGCGCTTTTCTATGTATTATGGCACCCACTATCAGTGAGTGCCACGATCTGTTATTTACATCTGCGGCAGCAACAGCCACGCCCACAGCCGCATCCCGCTAAAATCAGAAATGGTATTAGCCAACACATATTTGGTTCCACCTTTCGATCGGAGTTGTTACATACTATGATTTTCAAATATTGCTTGTCAATATGGGGAACAGGAATGCAGAGGTTGAACATTTTTTGGCATATCCCTTTGCCGGCATGAACGGAAATACCGAAGGTTAAGTTTGAACCCGGAAGATGCCTTTCGGGGGATCGCGCTTGTTGAAATTTTATACTGCAAATTACAGAACAATTTATCGCCGGGAGGGAAAATGGATATGAAAAAACGCACGATTAAAAAAATAATCCGATGACAAAAAGCGACGGATGGTGCCGGGGTGCGGCTTGTCCGTGTGATCGGATACCATGACGTGGAAGATTTTGACCGCTTTTGATGCTGGATTCCTTTGATTCCACAGACCCGTCGGACTATATCGCCGGGTTTCCCATGCATCCGCACAGAGGAATCGAGACGATTACTTATTTGATTTCCGGAAAAATAGAACACGAAGACAGTCTGGGAAATAAAGGGACCATTCATGCGGGAAAGAGCCAGTGGATGACAGCGGGAGGGGGCATTCTGCATCAGGAAATGCCGAAAGAGTCCGGGAGAATGCTCGGATTTCAGCTGTGGCTGAACCTGCCCCGTGCGGAAAAGATGACCGCCCCGGCGTATTTGAGCATTACGCCGGAAATGATGGGCCATGCCACAAAAGAGAAGGCGGATATCCGTGTCCTGTCAGAAAGTTTTGAGGATGCAGTGGGGGTGACTCCGGCCCATATACCGGCAACGATTTATGACATAGCACTTTCAGAGGGCGGAAAAATTGAGCTCCCCACAAAAAAGGATGAAACCGTATTTGTATTCCTGATTGAAGGGAACGCCCTCATTGACGGTCAGCTGATTTTATTAAAATCGGCCGTATTGTTTGAGGAAGGGGACTGCCTCTCCGTGTCGGCAGAGCCTGACTCTGCATTGCGTATGATTTTCTTTTCCGGGAAGCCTTTGCACGAGCCGATTGCCTGGGGCGGGCCGATTGTAATGAATACCCGCGATGAGCTGAATCTCGCCTTCGACGAGTTAGACCGGGGGGAAAACCTGTTTGTTACAGCACCGCTGTGAACGGACGTACTGCGGCCCGGTGCGCATGGAAACAGATAAAAATTTATGATAAGGAAAATCCCCTGACGGACGTCAGGGGATTTATTTTTCGCATCATTCTCAGCAGGTTCCGGATATTGATTGAATGAGGCGAAGAAGATCTTCCAGTGTGCAGATTTCCTCTCCGCTGCCGGTAACTGCGTTTTGTACATTGGTAGGCAGCGATAAAAAGTACTGACTGATATCCTTATTCGATGCCAAAAGATCCTGTAAACCTTGAGCCATTAAAATCACCTCGTAAATAGTTTGCGATAAGCAGGTTGAATTATGCAGGCCATTCCAGCAGAATGTTGAATGATCTATCAGCGCTACCCCAAAAATTTGTGTGCGTTCATCGAATAATTTATAGTACGGTTAATCCTTAGCGCACTGAATAACGGATAATCTTTTCAATATTGCAGAAAATGGATCATAATACAATGACCGCTGCAAACCATGAGAATGAATGGAGGCATTATGGCTGAATTGTCAAAATTATTCCCGTGCCGTATAGGAGATACGATATACTCTTTCGGATGGGATATGCAAAATTGTAAATACGTACTTTTAGAGGAAAAATGTTTGGGTTTTAATATCCGCTCAGATGAAGGATACAGTATACTGCTCAAGGGAGAAAAATTTGAATATCTGAGAAGCGATGAAAAATACAGAAAGAACTGGTTTACCTTTCTTGATGAAGCAAAAACAAAATTAGAATTGCTGAATCAGCGGTATCAGGCGGAAGAGGATAAAAAAGAATAGACGCCCTGACGGAAAAAGGCGAGGAGGTAATTCAATGTTTTCATTGATCGTCGCAGCGGCAGTCGCTGTGCTGGCAATAATAGTCGGATTCATTGCGTATGCAGTCCACAGAGACCATGAAGAATAAAATAAAACATTGATTTATTGATTTTATTCTTGAAAATCATTAATTATTTTGCTACAATATAATTAAGATTGGGCTATTTATAATAGGGGGAATAGGTTTGTGCACGGACCTATGATACAATAATTAGCTCAATTCACATTGGCGACCCTCTCAGCTGCTTTTCAGCGGTTGGGAGGGCTTCCTTTTTTCTATTTGGACTTTCTGCATTTTTTACACCCTGACTGCCCCGACTATATTTTATGGTTTCAGCAAAGAAAAAAGCCTCACCCCCTGAAAAAATTTTATAGGGTGAAGGTTCTTTTCGTATGGGATTCTCATTTGTTTAGCAGACTATTTTTTAGCAAAAAATGTAACATACGGAATCAGATTGACTCTGTTTGCCATCAGTATCCAGACATTATAAAGGAATCCAATAAACAGAACGGCAGCAGTTGCGTAATAGTAGATATACTTGCGCATATTTTGGCTGCTTTTAATTTGACGGCGTTCCTGAAGCGCCTTTTTCTTTTGTTCCTTGTTCTTATAGATTTTGAGGCTTTCTGTGTCTCTCAATACATCTACTTGCTCGTTGTTTACACCTACGCTGGCAAGCAATCCTGGGATAATCAGGATAGCAGAGGTGAAGAAAATCATTCCAAATCGCTGGAAGAGGAAATGCTGACAGGTCATGATATAAAGAAGCCCGGAATAAATTGAGAAATTAATTAATACTACATTCTTAGGATCACGCTGCAGAATGAATTTTTTGACGATCAGGATAGTTACCGTTGTAATCACCGGTATTGCCGCAGTCTGCCAATCGCGCCCCATCATATAATACAGGCCCTCTTTTGTAGCGTAGTACTTATAAACATATTTTGTTATAAGATTAAATAGCGGCCAGGATAAGCCCATAATGAGAGCGGTTAACCCTCCGTATACTGTGAGAGATTTCCAATTCACTTTGATACGCGCAATAAAGAAAAGAGGTATCATAATCCACATTACCTTGTGAAAAGATGCTGATAGAATAACAATTCCGAGATATGGTAAGAATTTCTTCTCTTTAAGGTACTTAATTGAAAATAAAAAAATTGAAATGGCAATACACTGCCTTATAAAATTTAATGAATTTCCGAAGAAGCCGAAGCTCACAAATACAAACATGCTTACCCATGGAATAGGAGAATATTTATATACCAAGACTGCGGTCAATCCTACCACTACAATAGACGCCACAGCCATAAAAACATGCACATCATTTGTGAATAAAGCTACTACATAATTTAGAAAGCTATACCCAAGTTCAGGCCGATATATATTTGCGTTGCTTAGTAGAAAAGCGACTCCTTGTTTATGTATCCCAGTATAAACCTCGGTAAAATAACCGGAATAATTTGGATAATCAATCCCAACGGTACTTCCACGTAAAGATGCTAAAATAATCATCGCTATAGAAGATAGTACAATGAATAGGGTTGTTCTTAACTTGATGTTATGATTGTCCTTATGTATTTCACATAGAAATATGCCGGATATAATGATCCATAAAAGCAATAGATTATATGCTAACACCAGAAAATCTCCCTTATTAATCAATTTATTTGATTATACCATTAGCAGGGAGATTATTCAATAAATGCTATAATTATATCAATTAATCTATAAAAAAATTAAAGAAAAATTGTTAAATTTACGGGAAATATATGCTATAATAATTTATACGTTCCATAATTATTTGGATTTAGATTTGTTATCTCCATTGACTGGAAAAAGGATGAATATTATGAAGACAGCGAAAAAATACAGTAAGATAATAGCACATCTATCTACGTTAATTTCCTTGTTTGTTCTATCCGGTATGTTTGCTTATTTATGGTATAGTTATTATATTGACAATATGTTGTTTGATACGTTTAAGAACAAGGGAAATATCTTGGTTGTAATTATATACGCAGTTCTGTTATACACGTTCTCTCATATTTATGGTGCATATAAAATAGGCTATTTACGCATTACAGAAATTATCTATTCCCAATTTTTATCTATATTTATTACAAATGTAATTAGTTATTGCCAGGTAATGCTGATATGCCGTCATTTGATGGGACCATTGCCTATGATTATTCTAACCGGTGCTGATTTTATTGTTGCATCGTTATGGGCTTGGTGGATGAACAAACTTTATTTTAAAATACATTCTCCTCGTGATATTCTGATTGTTTATGGAAAAAGCGGAAAGGCCACTTTGGATACCTTTATTCACAAGTTGAATTCCAGACCGGAAAAATTTCATGTGAGTGAAAGTGTCAGTTTGGAAACAGGATTAGAAAATGTACTGAATAGAGTTGACCATTTTAGATCGATTGTTATTTATGATGTGAAAACCGAAACTCGCAATAAGATCTTAAAATTTTGTTTTGAGCAATCCAAACGGGTCTATGTTACTCCTAAAATATCTGACATTATTATGCGTGGGGCAGATACAATAGATCTGTTTGACACTCCTCTTTTGCTATGTAAAAATGATGGAATTTCCTATGAACAAAGATTTATCAAACGGTCAATAGACATTATTATATCAGGAGTACTGCTTTTACTTCTATCTCCAATTATGTTAATTACTGCAATCGCAATAAAGCTGTATGATGGAGGGCCGGTGTTTTTTCGCCAAGATCGCTGTACAATCGGAGGGAAAGTATTTTCCATCTGCAAATTTCGCAGTATGATTGTTGATGCAGAGAAAGATGGAAAATCTATTCCAGCTACGGATAATGACCCTAGAATTACGCCTTTAGGGAAATTTTTGCGTAAGACAAGAATCGATGAATTGCCACAGCTTTTTAATATTTTACAAGGTGATATGAGTATTGTCGGTCCAAGACCGGAACGCGTAGAACATGTTAAAAAATATTGCAGAGAGGTTCCAGAATTTAAATATCGTTTAAAGGTTAAAGGCGGATTGACTGGCTATGCCCAAATAGCTGGTAGGTATAATACTACACCTTATGATAAAATAAGGCTTGATCTGATATATATTGAAAATTATTCTTTACTGTTGGATTTGAAACTTATTTTTAAGACCATAAAGATTATGTTTATGAAAGAAAGTACGGAAGGATTTGAAAACAAAAATAAGAATGATAAAGTCAATGATGAGCTGAAACAATTAGACTCAAATGGAATTATTCCGATTACCAAAAGAATCAGTTGATAAATTTATATTGGGGGAAATAGAGTGGACGATGTTTTTGATCTAAAGGAGTTTATGATCACTATTTTACGAAGATGGAAAATGATAGTTATCTTAGCGCTTGCTTTTTGTGTATTAGGCGGAGGATACAAGACAGTACCAATTTTATTAAATGGAGCAGACAGCGGGACTTCATCTGATAAGTTAAAGACGAATTATGAACAAGAGGCAGAAACTTATCAAAACCAAAAGACAAGCCTTGAAAATGCAATAAAAATTATTCAATCAAAGCAAAATGAAGCGGCTAAATACAACATAAACAGTATTTTTATGAAGATTAATCCCTATAATGTTAATGTTGCAGCATTAGATATATATGTAAAAACCGATCATAAAATTGTTCCGGACATAACATATCAAATTCCAGATTATGCGGAACAGATTGTAGACGCTTATTCTGTATTGATCCAAAGCGGTTCTATGTATGAATCCATGATCAAAGATTTGAATTTAAACACGGAAGAGCGTTTTCTTAAGGAGTTAATAAGCATAACAGACCATGCGAATGATCAGGGAACCCAAATATTATCTATTTTGGTCTCCTCTCCCGACACAACAATGAGTACGCAAATAAAGGATTATCTGCTTCAGTATATCATCGATAATAAAGATCAAATGACTGATCGGCTGGGAAAGCATACTCTTGAGGTCATAAATAATTCGGAATATAGCAGTATTAATATGGATATTTATGCAACCCAGAAAAATTATTTAGCGCAAAGTGCGGAACTGACGAAATCTTTAAATGCAAAACAGGATGAACTTAAAAATTTGCAACAGCCGGATGCATCTACATTGCAGACAGAATTAACCGGTCAGTCGGCATTTTTGGAATACGGCAAAAGCATAATCAAATTTATGTTTTTGGGATTTTTGGGCGGTATTTTGCTTGGCATTTTATTGGCTTTCTTTATGGATGTTTTTAATAACAGCATTCAAAATGATTACGAAATAAGAAAGATGTATAAACTGCAATACTTTGGCAGAATACCAAACGAAAATGGGAGTGGAAAGTAATGGCGCGTTTTATAGATAAATGGATAGAAAAGCTGGAAGGTAATAAGGATTACAATTTATCTGAAGAGGATGCGCTGCGAATTGTTTTTGAAAATATTATAGCGTCCTTAAAACAGACGGTGAATGTTAATAAGCTTCTTTTTGCCGGTAGTATATCGAAAGATGATATTTCCCATGTGGGGCAAAGACTTTCCAGCCTATTTACTGAAAGGAATGAAAATTGTCCGCAATTCCTTTTTGCCGGTAACGTTCTTGCCGACCCAGAAACAATTGATAAAGCCGCTCAGTGTGATTCGATTATTTTAGTGGAAAGAAAAAATGAGTCCGCTATTACCGAAATTGAAAAGCAAATTATGGCGTATCAGGACATGGGGAAAAAGATATTGGGATATATCATGGTATAATGCAATGAAAAAAGTTCTCTTTGTTTCTCACCTTGCAAATTTCTCAAAATTTAATATCCCGTTTATGAAATGGTTTCAGGAACAGGGGTGGGAGGTGCACTATGCTTCTCTTGATGAAGAGCTAATTCGAAATTGCAATAAGCATTTTAAGGTGTGTTTCAATCGCTCCCCTTATTCGATAGATAATATAAAAGCCTATCATCAACTTAAATATATCATTAACACTGAACACTATGATATCATTCATTGTCATACCCCGATGGGTGGGGTTGTAACCAGGCTGGCTGCAAAATGTGCCCGGAAAAATGGGACAAAGGTTATTTATACGGCTCACGGGTTTCATTTTTATAAGGGGGCGCCAAAGCGAAACTGGATCTTGTATTACACTATGGAAAAGTATTTGGCTAATTTTACGGACTGTTTAATTACCATAAATAATGAGGACTATCAAACTGCAATAAGTAGAAAATTTAAAGCAGGACATATAGAAAAAATTAATGGAGTGGGAGTCGATTTAAAACGCTTTCAACCTGTTAGTACAGAAGAGAAAATGGCATTACGTAGCGAATATGGATTTTCTGCTGATGACTACATATTAATTTATGTGGCGGAATTTATAAAAAGGAAAGATCACAGATTTATTATAAATGCATTGCCTAATATAGCTAAGCAGATACCAAACCTTAAGCTCATTTTTGCTGGATGTGGGGAAACTTTGAATGAATGTGTTGATTTTTCAAAAAAAATGAATTTAGAAAACAAAATAAATTTTGTGGGATATCGTAAAGATGTGAATAAATTATATCAACTGGCAGACTGTTTAATAACGTCAAGTAAACAAGAGGGATTACCAATTAATATTATCGAGGGTATGGCGAGTGGTCTACCGATTATTTGTGCTAATATTCGGGGTCAAAGCGATATTGTAAAAAATCAAAGAAATGGATTTTTATATTCTCTTAATAACGAAGAGGAGTTTGTCAATCGTGTGTTGAAAATACATAATGATGTTCAACTATCTGCACAAATAAAAAGTAACAATTTGGAAGATGTTAAAAAATATTCGTTGGACAAAGCGGTTGCCGCGATGGCTAAGATTTATCGAGACACTATATGAATTGAGTTTGGACGGTGAAGCCAGAATTGGCCATATATATCTTAATGTTGCTTTCAGTGAATTTTTTAGCTTACCGGGCGTACCGGTACGAATTACAGTTAATTAATGGAACTCAAATGATCCAATTTGGAAAATCTGCCCCTTTAATGAAAAGAAATATATACATATTCTTTTCTGGTACAATATTATTTTTGGTATCGGCTTTACGTTACAATGTAGGTACAGATTATATAAACTATAAAATGTTTATAGCCCAACCGGTATTGCCAGATTGGGAAAGGGGATTTGTTGCACTCCTTAGATTGACAGAGATTTTTACAGATAGCTATGAAGCCTTTATTTTCGTAAATAGTTTTTTGGTTGTGGCTATTTTTTGCAAATGCTATTATGATTACATTGGCTTTCACCCCATGGCTCTTTATTTGTTCATTACAATGGGTACATATTTCCAATCTTTTTGTTTGTTAAGGCAGATTATAGCAATTGCAATTTTATTTTATGGATTTCGTTATATTAAAAATAAGCATTACATTAAATTAATTTTATGTATTATTGTTGCTGCTTTATTCCATTCATCCACATTGATTGTTGCTCCCGCTTTTTTATTAGCAAATATCAAAATAGAACGAAAAAATTATATTTTTGGTACAATTTTTGGCGGGGTAATTGCCATAATTATGCAGCCGATAGCAATGGAATTTATTAATCAAAAATATTTTGGGGCTTTTAATAATGCGGTAGATTCTATTCTTCCTATTTATAGTATTGCTCTCGGAATGATTGTATTTGTATTTGCAATGATATACAGAGATAAATTAATTCAGTTAAATGAAAGTAATAATGCACTGTTCAATATTGCCTTTTTTTATTTGGTCTATACTTTTGTGTTTGCTTATGTCCCAGTCATGTCAAGATGTTTTCAATTTTTTATTCCTTTTTTTACATTGCTAATTCCGAAAATTATTATGTGTGAAACCAATCCCGTTACGCGTAAGTTTTTTTATGCTTTATTTGGAATTGTTTTTTTTATTTATATGTGCTTATTTGTAAAATTTACTTCTGCAGGGGTCTTACCATATCAAACAATAATATTTTCGCATTAAACGAAAAGGATGAATGTCATGCATATAAAGAGAATTTTGCAAGTATTTAGTGCGATGAATGCAGGCGGTGCCGAAACTTTTATCATGAATATTTACCGCCATATCGATCGTAGTAAAATACAGTTTGATTTTATCGTTCAAACCCATGATAAATGTTTCTATGATGACGAGATTTATGATTTGGGCGGCAAAATTTATTATATACCTAAATTAACTTCTAACAATTATTTTACGTATAGAAAAGCATGGAATACTTTTTTTAAGCGACATAAAGGGGAATATCATATCATTCATGGTCATGCTCAGGGTACTGCGGCTATTTATCTTTCAATTGCACGGAAGCATGAACTTATAACTTTTATACATAGCCATAACACTTCTTCTGCAGGAAATAAGATAATTGCTTTTGCAAAAGATATTTTTCAATATCCTATTAGATGGATTGCAGACGAAAAATTTGCCTGTTCAGAAGATGCGGCTATTTGGTTATATGGGAAAAAACAAGTAAAAAATAGAAATATTAATATTATTCAAAATGCTATCGATATTGAAAAATTCAGTTTCTCTCAGTTCAAACGGGAAGTTAAACGCAAAGAATTACAATTGCAAAATAAATTTGTAGTTGGGCATATAGGCCGCTTTAATCCACAAAAAAATCATTTATTTTTACTTGATATTTTTAAAGCTATCCACGATAGAAATAGAAATGCTATCTTATTACTAATAGGTGACGGCGAACTACGGCCGCAAATAGAAAAGAAGATTATTCAATTAGGATTGGAGGACAGCGTTATATTGACCGGTGTAAGAATGGATACAGCAGAACTTTATCAGGCAATGGATGTTTTTGTATTTCCGTCGCTGTTTGAGGGACTTGGTATTGTATCTATAGAAGCACAAGCAGCAGGACTACGTTGTATAGTATCCGACGTTATTCCACACGAGGCTCTTATCACAGATCTAATTGAACCGATGTCACTTCAAGCAAGTCCTTTAGAATGGGCAAAGAAGATTTTAAAGTATTCCAATGGCTATGAAAGAAAAGATACTTTAGAACAAATAAGAGAAGCAGGATATGATATCAAAGAGCAGGCGAAATGGCTTGAGAAGTTTTATATTAAGAGAAGCTTGGAGAATTAGAATTGTAGTTGCATCTATACTAATTCTATATGCAATGAATCGGTTATAGGAAAACTGACTATTTATATTGTATGTGTTCTTGTCCATAGAACATAGCGGGTAGTGCTCACTTTAGCTGAATTAAATATTTTCTAAAAGAGTAAATTGAAAAAACTGATGAAGATATAGGGAATAAGTAAATAGGGAGAATAAAAAATGTATAATTTTTTATTATATCATCATGGTGGAAGTTGTAATCATGGTTGTGAAGCGTTGGTGCGTTCAAGTACAAAAATCTTATCTCGAAACGGCAGAGTTTCTATTCGGGTAGCAAGCAATAACCAGTTCCAAGATGAAATGTATATCTGTTCTGATAATATTGAATTCTTTGATAATTATAAACTATTTGGTATACCTAAAAAGCATTTAAAATTTATCAACCTCGCTTCAGGTCGTTTGTTTCATAGGATTCCTTTTGAATCTTGTCAGCTTAAAATGACAATTAATATCGCTAAGCAATCAAATGCTGTCATTTCTATCGGTGGTGATAATTATTCGTATGGAAAATCCATGTTTATCTCTTTAGTCGATCAAAGGTTAAGAAAATATTGCAAAATATCTGTCTTGTGGGGCTGCTCCATAGATGAAGGCCTATTAGATCCAATAAAGAATAAGTTTAAAATTAACAATTTAAAAAGTTTCTCCTTAATTACCGCTCGAGAAAGTATTACTTATAATGCTTTACTAAAAGCTGGCGTTGATAAAAACACTAAATTGTATCCCGATCCTGCTTTTCAACTTGATAAAGTGGAACTTCCCTTACCAGATGGATTTGTTGAGGGAAACACTGTTGGAATTAATGTCAGCCCACTTATTATTGGCTGTGAAAAAGACAACGGAATCACTATGAATAACTATGAAGCGCTTTTGCAGCATATCATAGATCATACTGATATGCGGATTGCTTTAATCCCTCATGTTGTCTGGAGTGATAATGATGACCGTAAACCCTTAGGTGAACTCTATAAGAGGTTTGCATATACCAACAGAATAGTCATGATTGAAGACCATAATTGCATGGAACTAAAGGGTTACATAGCTCGTTGCCGCATGTTTATTGGCGCAAGAACGCATGCCACTATTGCAGCTTATTCTACCTGCGTGCCTACTTTAGCCGTTGGATATTCAGTGAAGGCGAAAGGAATTGCAAAAGATATTTTTGGTACTTACGAAAATTATGTGATACCTGTACAGTCTTTGAAAAATAAAAACGATTTAATCATCGCCTTTGAATGGCTAAAAAAACATGAAGATAGCATTCGTAAACATTTGCAAGAATTTATGCCAGCCTATTGCAAGAAGGCGTTAGAAGCCGGAAAAGAGATCGAAAAGTTGATGGGTGAAAATTATTGAAGTCAAAAATCAACCAGCTAAAAGCGGGTGTTGTCCTTTCTTATGTTACTATGGCAGTGCAAAGCATAATTGCTATTGCGTATACCCCTGTTATGCTTCGCCTGTTAGGAAAAAGCGAATATGGTGTTTACAATCTGGTCTATTCTGTTGTAAGCTATTTGGGTTTACTGAGCTTTGGGTTCGGCAGCGCATATATGCGTTTCTATTCGCGATATCGGGCCAAACAGGAAGAAGAAAATATTGCCCGCTTAAACGGCATGTTTTTAATGATTTTTTCTTTCATTGCGGTTATCGCTCTGATCGCAGGTGCAATTTTAGCAATGAATACAGAAGCAGTTTTTTCAGGCGGTCTTACAGAACATGAAATTCAAACAGCGAAGATTTTAATAGAGTTAATGGTTTTCAACATTGCAGTCTCTTTTCCTGCAAGTGTATTTGACTCTATTGTAACGTCGCAAGAACAGTATTTTTTTCAAAGAATTGTTAATCTTTTCCGTACAGTTCTCAATCCCTTTCTCACATTACCGTTGCTGTTGATGGGTTACAAATCCATCAGCTTAGTTGTGGCAACGACTTTGTTAACTTTAGCTAGCTTTGGAATAAATGTTTGGTTCTGCTTTATAAAATTGAAAACTCGTTTCCTTTTTAATCATTTTGATTTTGTGCTTTTGAAGGAAATTTGGATTTTTTCTTTTTATATTTTTTTAAATATGGTTACCGATCAGGCAAACTGGAGCGTCGACAAAATTATCCTTGGGAAAATGAATGGCAGTTCTGATGTTGCGGTTTATTCTATTGGAGCACAGTTTAATACACTGTACCTCTCCTTTTCGACTGCGATCTCTTCCGTGTTTATCCCCAAAGTTAATCGGATTGTGGCGGAGAGCGATGATAACAAAACATTGATGGACCTGTTTTCACGTGTTGGAAGGGTGCAGTTTTTAGTACTCTCTTTTATATTAACAGGGTTTATATTTTTTGGAGAATATTTTATTAAAATATGGGCGGGAAACGAGTACGCCACTTCTTATACAATCGCATATCACGTTGCTTTATGGTTAATGATTCCAGTGACAGTGCCGCTAATACAAAATTTAGGAATAGAGATACAAAAAGCGAAAAATATGCATAAATTCAGATCTGCAATTTATGCTTTGATAACTGTTTCCAATGTGATTATCAGTGTTTATTTGTGTTCGTTCTTAGGTGTTATAGGATGCGCTATTGGTACGGCAATTGCGTTAACTATTGGAAACGGGTTTATTATGAATTGGTACTATCATAAACGTGTAGGGCTAAATTTACTTTATTTTTGGAAACAGATCTTAGGCTTTGCCCCCGCGTTCATTTTACCATGTGCCGTAGGTGTTGCATTGAAATACTTGCTGGAAATTAACAGCATGTTGAAATTTGTTGGGTTTGGTTTTGTTTACACAATTGTTTTCGCTTTCTCCATGTGGTATTTTGGGATGAACGCTTCAGAAAAACAGATGTTTAAAGCTCCATTTGAAAAAATAAAAGTACACTTCGCTAAAAAGGAAACGTGATTTTATGTTATCCATATTGGAACCTCAGAACTGTTGTGGATGCTATGCCTGTTACAGTAGCTGTTCCAAGGGCTGTATCACAATGCAAAGTGATCGGGAGGGATTTTGGTATCCTCAGATCAATCAAATTGAGTGCATTAACTGTGGCCATTGTGAAAAAGTATGTCCGATTTTACATAAAGAGATCGTTAATAATATCCCCGAAGCTTATGCGGCATACAATAAGGATGAAAACAGCAGAATGAAGAGTTCATCCGGCGGTATTTTTACTTTGCTCGCGGAGAATATCATTGATCATGGTGGCGTCGTTTTTGGGGCAGAATTTAATGATAAATTTCAGGTATGTCACAGCTGTGCGGAAACAAAATCGGAGTTTGAAAAATTTTGCGGATCCAAATATGTGCAAAGCAGAATCGGGGAAACTTATAAGGAAGCAAAAACCTTTTTGGATGATGGGCGGATTGTCTTATTCAGCGGTACTCCGTGCCAAATTGGCGGACTCAAATCTTACATAGGAAAAGAGTATGACAATCTTTTCTGCCAGGACATTATTTGCCATGGCGTTCCATCACCCAAAGTGTGGGAAAAATATCTTGCTTATCGGGAGGGAGGCTCTGGTACGTCGGTGCGGAGAATTTCTTTTAGAGAGAAGAATGAAAGTTGGAAGAGATACTCCGTATCATTTCAGTTCAATGATAATACTGAGTATCGAGTAACATTTGACAAAGATTTAATGATGCAAGGATTTCTGAAAAATATTTATCTTCGTCCTTCTTGTTATCATTGTCGTTTTAAAGGTGTAAACAGGCAAAGCGATATAACATTAGCAGATTTTTGGGGTATAGAAAATATCCTGCCAGAATTGTTTGATGATAAGGGTACTTCCTTAATATTTTTGAATTCACAAAAGGGACAGGATCTTTTTCAACAAATCAACGAAAGAATGATTTCCTGCCACGTTGATATTCAAAAAGCAGTGAAGAATAACACGGCTGCACATCAATCTGTATTGCAAAGTAGTAAGAGAGATGCCTTTTTTAAAGACTTAGATAAGCTTCCTTTTGAAGTTCTTATGAAGAAGTACTGTGTTGACAGTACTTTTGTTAAGATGAGACATAGAATTCATCGCGTCCTAAGTAAAATGAAGCATATGATTGTAAAATGATTCGAGGGACCAACCCCCATATTAGTTATAAGCAACGGGAGTATTACCGTAGTAAAAGCGTCGTATCGTACGATACAATGCTTTCATTACTGGTCTTCCTTGGTACTATCAAGAGTATTTCGTAAATTTAAGCGTTTCCCCTAACCGTACGGTAAATCCAGTATACCATAGTTTAAAAAAGATGCTGTTCCCAAATTGCGTAATTCAGAATAGAAAACCGTTTTTGTGCTTATTTATGTATTGTGATCGATCATGACGGCTAAAAAGGAGTTGAACACGATCCGTTGATCGATTATAATAAAATCGAAGATGAAGATTAGATTCCTGCTTTCATCGGGGCAGTCCATACAGCGGGCGATAGCCGCTCGATTAGATAATGGAAAAGCGAAAAGAGGTTTTTCAGCGTATACAGGACCGGTACGAATGATCGCGACGGGGAGGAAACAGCTTGGGAGGATTGGGATTTTCTTATATCGGATTAATTTTTTTATGCTGCCTGTTTATTCCCAATATTTTCTATGGGTTAAACCTGCCGGTGGACTTCAGGGAAATAAAAGAAAACAGAATACTGCTGGTTTTCGAGAGGGCAGGGCAGGTCCTGACCACCACGCTGGTGTTGATTTTTGATGACCTTAATATACGAAAAATCGATTTCTGGACGATATGGTTAGGCGCTGCCGGCTTTCTCATGCTTTTCTATCTGATTTGCTGGGGAAGGTATTTTACCGGTAAGCATGTATCCGCAGATTTTTACAGGTCCTTTTTAGGAATCCCTTTGCCGCTGGCTGTTTTGCCGGTGGCCGCGGTGCTCTTTTTGTCCGTTTATGCGCGGGCGGTCTGGCTGGGCGCTGCCGCTATTGTTCTGGGCATCGGCCATATCGGCATTACGGCACAGAACTGGAACGCCATTAAAAAACAAAAGCATCGGAATACGAACTCTTTTCGTTAAATGCCGACTGGCCGTTGTGCTGGGAAACTGATCCGATACATTTTCACCCGCCGTACAGATCAAAGTGGATTTTTAACGGATCATGCCCGTCAATTCAAACAGTCACGGACGGGGCTATTTATTAGGGACAACAAAAAGCGCCGTACGGCGCTTTTTGTTGTCCCTGTTTATTTTATCTGGTTTGGGTATCCTAATTCTGGCTGCACAGAATACAGTAAGGTAAATAAGCCCAACAGGAAAGATTTTCCGCCGGGATACCTGTCCCGTTTTGTCGCTTTACGCATATTAATATTATATTAAGATTTGACTGTACAAATTGTAGATTGGTCCACAAAGGTTTATAATGATTTTCTATCAATGGGGAATACATACTTTATTAACAATTCCCTGTTCTCACTATTCTTCACGTTTTTTTCCAGCAAATGAAACTTTTATTCTTACAGAAAGAAGGATTGGCAAACAATTGAGTACCATGGAGAATACATCGAGTGATAAAGAAATCATTTATAAACTCCCCGTAGATAAAGCTTATGAAGCCCTGGAAACAACTCCACAGGGGTTGACACAGGCGCAGGCGCAGGAGAGACAGAAGGAACAGGGCAAAAACCTGATCAGTTCCAAAAAGAAAAAATCCGCCGTTCTTACTTTTTTGGGCAACTTCACTCATCTGATGGCAATTTTGCTGTGGGTGGCGGGTGCGGTGGCCTTTTTTGCGGGTATGCCCCAGCTGGGCGTGGCCGTCTGGCTGGTCAATGTCATCAACGGCGTGTTCAGCTTTTGGCAGGAAAGCCGTGCCGATAAGGCTACGGAGGCCCTGAAGAATATGCTGCCCTCGTATGTGCGGGTGATCCGGGATGGGGAAGAGCAGAAAATTCTGGCCGAGGATCTGGTTACCGGCGATATTATGCTCCTGGAAGAAGGGGATAAAATATCCGCGGATGCCCGTCTGGTCGAATGCAACGACCTGCAGGTGGACCAGTCCACGCTGACGGGAGAATCAAACCCGGTCCGCAAACTCAAGGACGCCGTATTGAAGGACGACCTGACGCGGG
The DNA here is from genome assembly GCF_052443335.1 of Caproiciproducens lactatisolvens. NCBI lineage: Bacteria > Bacillati > Bacillota > Clostridia > Eubacteriales > Acutalibacteraceae > Caproiciproducens > Caproiciproducens lactatisolvens. The sequence goes on from NZ_CP195750.1 coordinate 1,221,666, forward strand.
CTGAAACGCCGAACCTTATCTTTGCGGGCACGAATGTTTCGGAGGGCAACGGAAAAGCCGTTGTGATGGGGATCGGCATGGGAACCGAGTTCGGTAAAATTGCAGACCTGACTCAGAACATGGAAAAAGAAGAAAGCCCTCTTCAAAAAGAGCTGAACCGCCTGACAAAGCAGATTTCCATCATTGCAATCATGTTTGGCATCCTGTTTTTTCTGGCGTCATACTTCTTTGTAAACGAGCCCTTTGCCGCATCGTTTGTTTTTGCGCTGGGGATGATCGTCGCCTTTATTCCGGAAGGGCTGCTTCCCACCGTTACCCTGTCGCTTGCCATGGCTGTGCAGCGCATGTCCAAGAGGAACGCTTTGGTGAAGAAGCTTTCGTCGGTGGAAACGCTGGGCAGCACTTCCGTTATCTGTACGGATAAAACCGGTACGCTTACGCAAAATGAAATGACGGTCAGCCATTTATGGCTGGCGGAAAAAGAGTTTGACGTCACCGGCGTCGGCTATGAACCCAAAGGAGAGATCCTTGAGGGTGGAAAAAAGGTCACTGCCAGCGAAAATCAGGACCTGAACCTGCTGCTGACGGGCGCGGCCTTATGCAGCAATGCCCGTTTGCTGCCGCCGAACGAAGAATCGGTCCGCTACACGGTGCTGGGCGACCCGACGGAAGCATGCCTGGGCGTGGTAGCGCAGAAGGCCGGAATTGACGTCCATAAACAGCTGGAACTGACCCCGCGTTTGAGGGAGCTGCCCTTTGAATCGCGGCGTAAAAGAATGACGACGATCCATCAGCTGCAGAAACCGATAGAGGGAACCGAACGCATCGCCTATGTGAAGGGCGCGCCGAAGGAGGTCATGAAGCTGAGCGAATTTATCCGTGTGAACGGCCAGGTTCAGCCGATGACGGAAGAGATGCGTCAGAAGATCATGGAGGCAAACGACGGATACGCCTATGAGGGTCTGCGCGTTCTGGCGGTCGCGTATCGTCTTCTGCATAAAGAGGACAACATCCCGAAAGCGATGAGCGCCTACACGCCCGAAACGATTGAGCAGAATCTGGTTTTTGTAGGGCTGGTGGTCATGGCTGATCCCCCGCGTCCGGAGGTTGCCGCCGCCGTCGAAGAATGTCACCGTGCCGGCATCCGCATCATTATGATTACCGGAGACTACGGCCTGACGGCCGAGAGCATTGCGAAACGCATCGGCATTGTGAAAAGCCCGAACCCGCGCGTTGTGTCGGGCCTGGAGCTGGAAGAGCTTTCGGACGACCAGTTAAGGGAATATCTGAAGGATGAAATCATCTTTGCCCGTGTGGCTCCGGAGCAAAAGCTCCGCGTTGTGTCCAACCTGCAGGCAATGGGCGAAGTCGTCGCCGTAACAGGCGACGGCGTGAACGATTCTCCGGCGCTCAAGAAGGCTGATATCGGTGTAGCCATGGGCATTGCCGGTACGGATGTGGCCAAGGAAGCGGCGGATATGATTCTGACGGACGATAATTTTGCTTCGATTGTCCATGCTATTGAAGAAGGCCGCGCGGTTTACAGCAACATCCGGAAATTCCTGCTTTATATTTTGAACTCCAACATGCCGGAGGCGGTTCCTTCCGCCATGTTCCTGTTTTCCCGCGGAGCCATTCCGCTGCCCCTGACGGTCATGCAGATCCTTACCATCGATTTGGGTACCGATATGCTGCCCGCACTGGGCCTGGGAACGGAAAAGCCGGAGGAAGGCATCATGGACCAGCCCCCGCGCAATCAAAAAGAATCCTTATTAACAAAAAAGCTGGTCGTCAAGGCATTTTTGTGGTATGGTTTATTGGGGTCTATTGCTTCGGCCTTTTCTTACTTTTTTGTCAATCTGCAAAACGGGTGGCCCGCTGTGCCGCTTGCGGGCGGAGTGGATCCGGTCTATATTAAGGCGACCACCATGGCGCTTACCGGTATCGTCTTTTCCCAAATCGGGGCCGCGTTTAACTGCCGTACGGAAAAACAGTCTGTTTTCCATGTCGGCCTGTTCAGCAACAAACAGGTGAATTTCGGGATTGTCTTTGAAATTGTTCTGATTATTGCTCTGATTTATCTGTCCCCGCTGCAGTCCGTTTTCCACACGGCGCCGCTTGGTTTGCAGGATTTTCTGATTCTATGTGCTTGGCCTCCGTTGATTTTGGTGATTGAAGAAGTAAGAAAAGCGTTTTTAAGAAAGAAAATTGCCAAGCGTTATGAAAAAAGAACAGAGAGGTGAACGGCATGAAAGTGATCGTAGTAGGTTTAGGAAGAATGGGGACGGGACTGGCCCTCAATCTGATAAAAAAAGGACATCAGGTAACGGTAATTGATTCCAATCCGGAAGCTTTTCAGAATCTTGGAAAAGATTTCAGCGGAAACAAAGTGACCGGGATCGGGTTTGACCGGGACATACTGAAAAAAGCCAGGATAGATCAGGTGGATGCTGTGGTATCCTGTACGGCGAGCGATGAAGCCAACGTTGTGATCGCGCGGATCGCCAAAAATATTTACCGTGTTCCCCGTGTGGTTGCGCGCCTTTATGATTCGACCAAGGCCGATCTTTACCGCCGGATCGGAATCCAGACCATTTCCACAACGGCGTGGGGCATTGAAAGGGCGACAGAACTTTTGACGTATCACCAGTTGGACAGTGTGTTTGAAATGGGGAACGGAAATGTGAATGTGGTGCGCATTGAGGTTCCGCCCCTGCTGGTCGGCCATACGGTCAAGGAGATAACGGCGATCGGAGAAATCCATGTAACCGGTGTCAGCCGGTACAACAAGACATTTATTCCAACGGGCGGTACCACTTTGGAAGCGGAAGACATTCTTTATATTACGGTGGTTGCCTCCGCTGCTCACAAATTGAAATCGATGCTGGGCTTGGCATAAAAAGGGGGAATTGAAATGAAAGTCATCATTATAGGCGGAGGACAGGTCGGTTCCTATCTTGCCACCCTGCTGCTTTCCAACGGCCACGAAATACGGGTCATTGAGCACCGCGAAAGTGTTTTTCATAAGCTGGAAAAAGAACTGCCTCAGGAAACCCTGGTGTTCGGCAACGGCTCGGACCCGGAAGTGCTGGAAAGCGTGGGCATCGCTTCTGCAAACGTAGTTGCCGCCGTTACCGGTGCGGATGAAATCAATCTGGTTGTTTCCACCCTTGCCAAAATGGAATTCGGTGTGCCGAGAGTGGTAGCCAGAGTCAACAATCCTAAAAACGCATGGCTGTTCAACAGCGGCATGGGTGTGGATATCGGTGTGAACCAGGCGGAGCTGATGGCGCACTTCGTAGTGGAAGAAATGAACATGAAGGATATGTTCACGCTCCTGAAACTCAACCGCGGAGATTATTCGATTGTCCAGATGAAGGTTCAGTCGAATTCCAAGGCCGCCAATCAGCTTCTGAAAGATTTGTCCATCCCGAAGAAAACAGTGCTGATTGCGATTACGCGTGACAATTCCACACTGATCCCCAAGGGAGATACCCAAATCCTGGAGGATGACGATATCCTGACGCTGACCGACGACGCAAGCCGCGCGGAGCTGAAGGAAATCTTCGGCTGAGAAAGCACAAGAAAAGGACCTGCGCGCGCAGGTCCTTTTCTTGTGCTTAAAACCAGGACAGAGATCGAAGAAGCGCCGAATCGGGCCGAAAACCTGAGAAGGTTGATTTTTACCATTTTCTTCTTTATAATACAAATAGAACCAGGAAGGGGATAAGTCTGCCTTTGGGCAAAAAGAATTGATTTTGAAAGAGGGTTAATCCTATGTCTGTCAAACTCATGGCGCTGGATGTAGACGGTACCCTGACCGATGAAGAGGGGAAAATCAGTCCGGAAAACGCCAATGCCGTCAAAGCGGCGGCAGCCGGGGGAATTCAGGTCGTTCTGGCTACGGGCCGGCCGCTGCAGGGGGTGGAGGCCATCTGTTCGGAGCTGGGCATCACAGGCCCGCTGATTCTGGTAAACGGCTCTCTGATTCTGTCGGGTGGCGAGGTGTGGGCGGAAAACTGCCTGTCCGCGAGAGATCTGCGGACGGTCTATCGACAGGGCGCGGAAACCGGAAATATCTCCGTCATGGCCTTTCAGCCGGATATCATCCGGCTGTGGATTCCGGAGAATATGGATAAACAGTGGATTTCCGATGTGATGGATTCTTTTCAGCTGTTCAAAAGGGCAGAGGTGCCCACCTTTCAGGATTTGCCGCTGAAAGAGGTCAACAAAGTGATGCTCGTAGGCAGCGAACAGTCCATAGACAGGGTGTTCCAGACCTGGCCTGAAGAAATTTCTCATCTGGCTACGGGGCGTTCCTATCCCTATGTGGGAGAAATCAATCCTCCCGAAGCGAACAAGGGCGCCGCGCTCTCTTATGTCTGTGAAAGACTGGGACTCCGGCCGGAGGAGGTCCTGGCCATGGGGGACGGAGAAACCGACCTGCCGATGCTGAAATTTGCCGGTACCTCCGTGTTTATTCCCCGCGGGTGCAAGATCCCGGAAATGCCAGGCCGCTTTGCGGTCGTGCCAAAGGAAGAGTGCGACCGCGGTGTTGCTTGGGGTGCCGGCCGATATTTATCCATGCCATAAGAAAAGCAGCGGATCCTTTAAAAAAGGTTCCGCTGCTTTTTAAGGTATCTGCCTTATTTGAGTGCCTGTCCGACCGACTTGATCAAGGTGCCCGCCTTGTCAAACCCCAAATCCCACACGCCGACGCCCAGCAGCTTTTTTGAATTGGAATACTGCACTTTTTTCTGAATGGAAACAGCGTCGTCGTAGCTGATAAAAGTGCTGCCGTCAAACAGCCAGGGTACCTGCGCAGAAGAGTCACGGTATCTCTTAAATGATGATTTACTCAGATATTTTGATTGAACGGTATCGTAGCCGATGGGAGCCGCGGAAGAAAATCTCTGGTGCAGCCCGCTGTTCGCACCGACGGTTCCCTGATAAAGATAACCGTAGAACGGTACGCCCAGAATCAGCTTGCCGGAAGGGAAGCCGTTGTTCAGCCAGCTGCGCACAGCCGCGTCCACGCTGGACTTTGCCTGCGGGGACTGCCCCGCAGGGGGATAGAGGGGGGCGCTGAAGTCCGTATACGGCTCCCAGGAGCCGTGCAGGTCGTAGGTCATGATCATTCCGTAATCCACATACTGCGCAACGGCGGAAAGGCCGATCCGGCTCGCGTAGCTGCTGTCCGAACCGCCGGCGAAGGAGAGAATATAGTGCTTATGGTCCTTGGCCCCCTGTGCATCCAGCCTGCCGCGCAGCGCCTTCATCAAAAGGCGGAAATTGGTTCGGTCCGCGGAACGCGTGACGTTGGAGGCAAGCCCGCCTCCGGTGGGGTATTCCCAGTCGATGTCGATGCCGTCGAAGCCGTTGGCCTTCATAAAGCGGACCGCGCTGTCTGCAAAAGCAGCCCGGGAGGCTTCCGTGAGCGCGGCGTCGGAAAACCGGCCGGAGTCGCTCCAGCCGCCGATGGAAATGACGGTTCTGAGTTTGGAATATGTACGTTTCAAATTCTTAAGCTTCTTAAAGTTCGAGTAATCTATTGAGGAATCGCTTACGGTTACTTTTAAGTCCGTTCCGATTTTCGCAAACGCGTAATTCAGAACATCCAGACTGGAAGCGCTGATCTTGTCGGGAGAAAATCCGGAATATGCCGACCAGCCGCCGTAGTATCCGACCAGCATTTTTGCGGGATGCTGGAATGCAGGCGGAGAGGATGGGGCCGCTTTTTTTGATGGGGAAGAGGAGCCCGCTTTCGATGAACCGGACGATCCTGCCGAAGCTGTGCTCCCGGCCTCCGAAGACGCGGGCTGCGACGATGATCTGTCCGTGCGGTCAGCCGCAGATCCGGGGGAAGAAGGAACACTGCCGGTTCCCGTGCCCGGGTTGGTGCCGCCGGCTCCGATCACGGCGCCCAAAAGAACCAAAACGATTGCCGCGCATAAGAACTTGTGAAGGAAGACAGTCTTTTTCATAAATTCTCCATGTTTCAATCATTTTATCCTTATACTAACATTGCGCGGCAGAAATCTCAAACCTCAATAGATGGCAAAATAAGCGTAAAATTTATCCTGAGCAAAAGGGATAGCTGTTGAAACCCGGCAAATTTTATAGTATTCTATGTATACGGATGTTATGAGTTATGGAATTTTCATAATAAAAGTCAGAAAGGAAGCCTTTTGGAATTTGACAGGATGGAAGCACCAAACCCTATGATAATAAGACAGTGGAGGAAGAAATGTATGAAAAATCTGAATTTTGCCATTTTGTGTGCCGGGAATATCGCCGGGAAAATGGCAAAAACGGTCTCACAGATGAACGAAGTAACCCCGTACGCGATTGCGGCGCGGGAGCTGTCCAGGGCACAAGGCATGGCCGATCAGTACGGCTTTCAGAAGGCCTACGGTTCCTACGGGGAGCTTGTAAGCGATCCGGACGTTGACCTCGTTTATATTGCCTCTCCGCATTCGCATCATTATGAGCACGCCAGGCTCTGTCTGGAGCACGGCAAGCATGTCCTGTGCGAAAAGCCGCTTACCGTCAATCAGAAGCAGGCCGAGGACCTGTTCAGCCTTGCGGAAAGCAAACGGCTGTTTCTGTCGGAAGCCATGTGGACGCGCTTCATGCCTTTTGCGGACAAGCTGCGCGAAATACTGGACAGCGGTGTCATCGGCGAGCCTCTCACAATGACGGTATCTTTCGGGCAGGATTTAAGGCATATCGAGCGCGTTGTCAATCCGGAGCTGGCCGGGGGCGTTCTGCTCGACATGGGTATTTATCCCCTGACCTTTGCCTCCATGTTTTTCGGCAGCGAGCTTTCGCAGGTTCAGTCTGCCTGCGTCAAAACGGCCCGCGGGGTGGATTGTCAGGACAGCGTGACGCTTGTCTTTCAAAACGGCCGTATGGCGGTCCTGAATTTTACCTTCCTATGCCCCTACGAAAACAGGGCGGTCATCTACGGCGACAAGGGGCATATCGTGCTGGACAATTTTCATATGGCGCAGGCTGTTCAGATATACGGCAAGGGAGAAAAAGAGCCAAAAACGGTCAGCCTGCCCCATGATTTTACGGGCTACGAATACGAGGTGCGCGCCGCGGTCAAAGCGATCAGCAGCGGAAAGCTGGCCTGTGACGAAATGCCGCACGGGGAAACGCTTCGCCTTCTGGGCCTGATGGACCAGCTTCGCGCCGAATGGGGCGTCCATTATCCGTTTGAATAAATCGGATCGCCGTACCGTTTGATAATTTCTTCCATATGATTTATACTAAGTAATGAGATAAAAAGAGGTTTGGATCCTTACTGACACATATAAAGAAAAGAGAGGTAATTTTAATGCCGCAGGACAACCGCTTTGCAGTACTGATTGATGCGGACAATGTATCGGAGAAATATATCAAGTACATTTTGGATGAGGTCTCCAATGATGGCGTTGCGACCTACAAAAGGATTTACGGCGACTGGACGAAGCCCGCGCTCGGCTCGTGGAAAAACGTGCTGCTGGAGTTTTCGATTACTCCCATTCAGCAGTACGGCTACACCACAGGGAAGAACGCGACGGATTCCGCGATGATTATTGACGCGATGGACATCCTGTACTCCGGAAATGTGGAAGGGTTCTGCATCGTCTCCAGCGACAGCGACTTTACGCGCCTTGCGGTGCGGCTGCGCGAATCCGGTATGAACGTGGTCGGCATGGGGGAGAAGAAAACGCCCCCTCCGTTTATATCCGCCTGCAACAAGTTCCGCTATCTGGAGGTCCTGGCGCGTGAAACGGCAGCGTCCAACGATCTGCCCGCGGAAGGGGAAGCCACGGAAACGGTTGCGCCGGAAATGACGCCCCTGGAAACGATCAAAAGCGCCGTCCGGACGATCGTCCAGGAAATATCTGACGACGACGGAAGGGCCTTCGTCGGTGAAATCGGGAACATGCTGGTTCGCCGCTACCCCGATTTTGACGTCAGAAATTACGGCTTTAAAAAGCTGACCCCGCTGCTCCAGTCGCTGAAAATTTTCGATATCTTCTCGGAGCGGAACAGCGACGGCTACAACAGGCTGGTTTATATCAAAGAAAAAAGCGCTCCCGCACAGCAGAAAACGAACGGAAGAAAACTGCATACCAAATAAAACTGAGGGTCCATGACATTGTCATGGACCCTCAGTCAGTTTTACAGACAAAAGTTCTCTGCCTCCTTCACAGAGGGAGGTGACGCGCCCGGCGCGCCGGAGGGAGTGAAAAAAGACTGCTGATATCGAACTCCCTCAGTCAGGCTTCGCCTGACGGCCCCCTCATGGAGGGGGCCGGGAATCTTGCTATCCATTTACTGCGCCTTACTGCGCCGGAAGCTCGTGTTTCTTGTTGCCCAGATAGGCGGCTTTGACTTCGGCGTTTTCCAGAAGCTCCCGTCCCTTGCCGGAAAGCTTGATGCGTCCCGTTTCAAGCACGTGCCCTTGGTCCGCCACCCGAAGCGCCAGATTGGCGTTCTGTTCAATCAGAAGAATGGTGACGCCCAGCTTGTTGATCTCCTTGATGATTTCAAAAATACCCTTGACTACCAGCGGGGCAAGGCCGAGCGAAGGCTCATCCATCATAATCAGCTCCGGCTTGCTCATGAGCGCGCGGCCCACGGCCAGCATCTGCTGTTCACCGCCGGAAAGGGTTCCGGCAAGCTGCCACGAGCGTTCCTTCAGGCGGGGGAAAAGTTCGTAAACCCATTTGATATCTTCCGAGTAATCGTCTTTTCTCATGTATGCGCCGATTTTCAGGTTTTCGAAAACCGTCAGGTTCGGGAAAATACGGCGGCCTTCCGGAACCAGAGTGATTCTGTGCCGTACGATTTCCTCCGAAGGCTTTCCGGTAATGTCTTCGTCATTATAAATGATCCTGCCGCTCTGCGGCTTGACCAGGCCGACCACGGTGCGCAGGGTCGTGCTTTTGCCCGCGCCGTTTGCGCCGATCAGCGTAACGATGCTCTTGTCCGGCACTTCAAAGGAAATGCCCTTGACCGCCTCAATACCGCCGTAGGAAACATATAAATTCTCAATTTTCAGCATCTTCATCCACCCCCAGATAAGCCTCTACCACACGCGGGTTGTTCTGTATTTCGGCGGGTGTACCCTTGCCGATCGTCTGACCGAAGTCCAGCACATAAATCCGGTCGGATATCTCCATCACCAGATCCATATGGTGCTCGATCAGGAAAACCGTCAGGTTGAAATCCTGCTGGATCTGCTTGATAGAGGCGGTCAGGTCCTCGGTTTCCTGCGGGTTCATCCCGGCCGCGGGTTCGTCGAGCAGAAGAAGCTCAGGCTTGGTGGCCAGCGCGCGCGCAATTTCAAGGTGGCGCTGCTGCCCGTAGGGGAGGGAACTTGCGACGGCGTCTTTCACGTCGGCCAGCCCCATCCTTTCCAGAAGCTCTTCGCTTTCCTCACGCATCCTTTTCTCCGCGCGGACCGCGCCCGGAAGCCGCAGGGTTGCGCTGAAAAGATTGCTTTTCATGGAAAAGTGCTTCGCAATGATGATATTGTCGAATACGGACAAATCCTTAAACAGGCGGATATTCTGAAAGGTACGCGCCACGCCCTTGCGGGTGATTCTGTCCGGGCTCATGCCCGTGATATCCTCGCCGTGCAGAAAGATTTTGCCGCTGGAAGGGGTGTACACGCCGGTAATCATGTTGAATGCGGTTGTTTTGCCCGCGCCGTTCGGGCCGATCAGGGCTACGATCTGATGCTCCCGGATCGTCAGGTGCAGATTGTCGACAGCGACGACGCCCCCGAACTGCATGGTCATATTTTCGGTTCTGAGTACGATGTTTTTATCGATTGTTTCATTGATGCTTTTATTGTCCGGTGTCATTTCGTGCTGCCCCCTTCTGTGCTTTTCGGGGATTTTTTAGACCTGTGCTTTTCAAAGAAGTGAAAAATCCTGTCCCAGGTCAGTTCCGTTCTGCCCATTAAGCCCTTGCTGTAGAACAGAACGATGATCATCAGCAGAAGGGAGAAGATCACCATGCTGAAGCCGGGACGGAACAGAGAAACCTCATAGCCGGCAACGGTCAGGGGTTCGTCGAAGGTGCGCAGGAGCTCCAGCCCGCAGGTTACGATAAACGACGCGATAACGGTGCCGCTGATGCTGCCCATGCCGCCCAGAACGATAATCAGAAGGAAGTTGTAGGTGAGCGTAAAATAGAACTGCTTGGGGTCCACCGTGCCGAGCAGGGAAGCGTAAAGGCCCCCGCCGACGCCGGCGAAAAAGCCGCCCACGACAAAGGACATGACTTTGTGTTTGAACAGGTTGATGCCCATTGCCTCGGCTGCGATATCGTCCTCACGGATCGCCTTGAACGCGCGCCCGTAGCTGGAATTGATCAGCAGCGCGGTCAGGATCAGGATCATGATGGCGACACCGAACGACCACCACATGTTGTTCGCGTTATCCGGAATTTTGTTGATTCCGAGCGGTCCGTTCGTTACGCTCTGCAGGTTGGTGAGCAGGATGCGGATGATTTCCGAAAAGCCGAGCGTAGCGATCGCCAGATAGTCGCCGCGCAGCCGCAGCACCGGCGCGCCGATCAGAAAGGCCGCGGCTCCGGCGATCACGCCGCCCAGGAGCAGCGCCGGGACAAAGGGAAGATGAATCCCGGCAATGGCCGGATTCATGGGTTCCATATAAAAGATGGTGGAGCGCATATCCAGCGGGAGCGTGAAAATCGCCACCGTATACGCGCCGATCGCCATGAAACCGGCCTGGCCGAGAGAGAACAGGCCGGTAAAGCCGTTGATCAGATTCATGGAAAGGCCGATAATGGTGTAAATTGCGCACAGATTCAGGATTCTGACGACGTACGCGTCCAGATAGTTGTTCGCGAAATAAATCAGTGCCAGTATAATGACCGCAAGAATCGCGGTGCAGATGATGTTGCGCTTTTTCGTATCTTTCATCATATCACACCTTCTCCGTTGTCTTTTCCCCGATCAGCCCCGTCGGTTTTACCAGCAGGATTAAAATCAGGAGGATGAAGGCGAATGCATCACGGTAACCGGTCAGCGGCTGGAAGAACGCAACCAGCATAACCTCAATCAGGCCGAGAATAAAGCCGCCCAGAACAGCGCCCTTAATGTTGCCGATCCCGCCGATGACCGCTGCGATGAAGCATTTCAGTCCGGGCATAACCCCCATCAGGGGGGATACCTGCGGGTATTTCATTCCCCACAGAATCACGCCGATAGCGGCCAGGCCGGAGCCGATGCCAAAGGTTGCGGCGATTACCAGATTGATGTTGATTCCCATTACGCGCGCGATTTCATAGTCCTTTGAAACGGCACGCATCGCCATGCCGAGCTTGGTTTTGTTGGTGACGAACAGAAGAATCGACATGCACACAACCAGAACGAGCGGCACAACGAGCGCGACCTTCTGAAGGGAGACCGTTCCAAGCGAAATGGTGGACATCAATCCTAAAAAATCCGGAAAAGCCTTTGGTTTTCCGCTGAAAATATAGGTGGCGAGATTCTCAAGAAGGAAGGAAACGCCGATCGCCGAAACAAGGACGGAGTCCTTCGGCGCGTCGCGCAGCGGGCGGTAGGCCACTCTTTCGATCAGCATACCCAGCCCCGCGGTCAGCACGACGACAAAAATACATGCGAAATACCACGGCAGGTGAAAGACCGCAACACCAAAAAAGGTAAAGTAGGCCGCCATCATGAAAATATCACCGTGGGCAAAGTTGATGAGGCGCAGAATTCCGTAAACCATTGTATAGCCGACGGCTATCAGGGCGTACAGGCTTCCCACCGCAATCCCGTTTGCCAGATTTTGTAAAAACAGTTCCAGTGTCATAGCACAACATCCCTACATCAAATTATTCGTTATTTTGTGATCGTAACCGTATCCTTGTAAGTGAATTTTCCGTTTTTAACTTCTTTGATGATGGCGGAATCTTTGTCGGGATCTCCGTCCGCGTTAAAGGTCAGCTTTCCTGTTGCGCCTTCTACATCCTTTGTCTTTGCCAAAGCGTCGCGGATAGCGGTGGAGTCGGAGGAATTGGCGGCCTCAATCGCCTTGATGATGACGAGGTAAGCGTCGTAGCCCAGCGCGCTGACCGCGGCCATGTTCTTGTCGGGGTATTCCTTTTTATAGGCTTCGACAAACTTCTTGCCCTCTTCCGTTACGGGGGCGGAATCGTCGAAGAAGGTGGAAATGGTGGCGCCCTCCACGTCGGTGCCGCCCACGGAGGTGAACTCGTCGATATCCCATGTGTCGCCGCCGAGGAACGGGACGGTGATGCCCAGCTGACGGGCCTGCTTCATAACCAGAGCGGATTCCGTAAAGTTGCCGGGGGCAAAGATCACGTCCGGATTGGCGGCTTTTACGGTGGAAAGCTGCGCGCCGAATTCCTGATCGTTGGTGTTGTAGTTAACGGTCGTTACAACAGAGTTCGGGTCGCCGGTCAGTTTGACAAAGGCCTCCTTGAAATATGTAGCCAGACCGACTGCGTAGTCGTTGGAAACCTCCTGAATGATGGCGGCCTTTTTCGCGCCGCTCTTAAAGGCGTAGTTTGCCATGACGGTTCCCTGGAACGGATCGAGGTAGCAGACGCGGAAATAATAGTCGTTTCCTTTTGTCACCAGCGGGTTTGTGCAGGAAGCGCCGACCGCGGGGACCTTGTTTTTCTTTACCAGATCGCCGGCAGCCATGGAAAAGCTGGAACCCCACGAGCCGATAATGGCGGAAACCTTGTCTTTTTCAATCAGACGGGCGACAGCCGTGGTAGCCTGAGCCTTGTCGGATTTGTTGTCCGCAACAACGATTTCCACTTTTTTGCCGAGAACTTCAGGATAGAGCTTGTTGGCGATTTTTATGCCTTCGACTTCGGCCTCGCCGCCTGCGGCGTTTGCACCCGTCAAAGGTTCAAATACACCGATTTTGATGGTGTCGCCGCCGGTTTCCCCGGAGCCGGACGCGGTTTCCACCTTTTTACATCCTGAAAATGCCGCCGCTGTCATTACCAATGCCAGCAGCAGTGCTGCAATTTTTTTCATGTCAAGTTGCCTCCTCAGTCAATTCAGTTTATTTTTGCGGCCCATCCGGGACGCCTGTGAACGTTGTGTAAACTTTTTATGATTATATCATGCTACTATATAGAATTCAAGCAAAATGAATTTTTCGTTTTACCATCCGGCATTTTTCACAGCGCAATTTGCTCATTTCCATTCAATGGGACGGCATGATGAATATCCATGGCTGTAAAAGTGTAAATGAATTGATATAATGTACGCGTCTTCCTTCTTTCAGGTGCCGCCGTCTTGCAATTTCGTAAAAAATTTCTCCGATGCCAAAACGGGGCCGTGTGAAATTTTTTTGCGTGGTTCCTGCAAAATCATTCGAAAATCCCGAATTTATACATTTTATTACAAAAAAGTTAAAATTTTTGCAAATAATACTGGAAAAATTTGAAAAAATAGATTATTATTAAAGAAAGTGGTGGAATATATTTTTTTATATCATGATAAAACAACGTTTGTGGAGGCAGGACGATGGAAGCAGTCAGAAAAAACGATAACAGCAGATTGATCAGTATTTTGAAAAGAATCTGGGACGGCCCGGATTATGAAGAAGAGGAAGAAGTTTCTTCCATGCGGTTTGGCAAATCCAAAATGGTAGAATATGCCCGTGAAGAAAATGTCGCGGAATTCAAACTCGAGGTAAAGGAAGACGAGCCGGAGGACCTGCAGTTCAGCGCGCCTAAGCCGATTGAAACGGGCAGACCCGAATTCCAGCCGCTGAAACCGGATTTTCAGCCCCAGAAGCCGTATGAGCTTCCTACCGCCAATGATTACAATTCATCCAAGCAGACCACGGTGATATCGAAGGGCACCGTTATTACCGGCGATATCAAATCGGAGGGCAATCTTGAGATTTACGGAACGGTCACAGGCGGAATTACGACCACCGGCAATATCAAGATCAACGGAAAGCAGGTCGGCGACATTCAGGGTTCCGGCATTACGCTTTCGGCCTGTACGGTCCGCGGCAATGTCACCGCCACCGAGGATATGAACATAGACAGCGATTCCGTTGTCATCGGCGATATCAGGACCAAGAACCTGACGATCAACGGCAGGCTCCAGGGCAATATTCAGGCGAAGAACAGCATTATCTGCCAGAGCAACGCAATTGTGATCGGCGATCTGAAAGCCGGCACGGTTACGGTGAACAACGGCGCAAAGCTTCAGGGCAAGCTGGAAATTTTCAGCGGCCAGCTGGGGGATATCAGGATTCAGGACGACGACAGGACCGTTCATCCCGCTCCCGCCGAATAAGGAAACCATGAGAAATAACAAAACAGGGACGGAAATTTCCGTCCCTGTTTTGTTATCATTTCAGGGGAAAACAAAAGAGCGGGCGCTCATGCGTCCGCTCTGAAAATTCAATTTGCAGTCAGCGGCATCAGTCGCTGCTGAAGGGAAGCAGTGCGAGATGACGCGCGCGCTTAATGGCGATGGTCAGCTCACGCTGATGATGCGCACAGGTGCCGGTTACTCTGCGGGGCAGAATCTTGGCTCTCTCAGAAATAAAGCGGCGAAGCTTTGCAACATCCTTGTAATCGATGGAATCCACTCTGTCGACGCAGAAGCCGCAAACCTTCTTGCGGGACTTGCGTCCGCCGGGGCGGCGGTCCTGTCTGTCGTTTCTGTCGTTTCTATCAGCCATGGCAATAAGCCTCCTTTTCTCATCAGTATTGCAGAGGGAATGCTTAGAACGGCAGATCGTCGTCTAAAGGCATCTCCTCAAAATCGCCGGTATCGCCGCTTGTGTAAGCGGGAACTGGCTGCTCAGCGGTAACATCCGTTTTTGAATGATAATTGCTGCCCTGCGCTCCTGCGCTGTCGCGTTTCGACTCTGCAAAATGCACATTGTCAGCAACGACTTCAAACGCTTTGCGCTTGTTTCCGTCCTTGTCGGTATAGGAACGCGTCTGGATGGAACCCTGTACCGCAACCAGCTGGCCTTTGTGGAAATATCTGCACACAAAATCCGCCGTGCTGCGCCACGCGACAATATCAATAAAATCGGCCTGGCGGTCCGCTCCCGCTTTCACGTAGGAACGGTCGACGGCAATTGTAAAGCTTGTTACGGAAACATCGTTCGGCGTATGCCTAAGTTCAGGGTCGGCAACAAGTCTGCCCATTAAAACAGCGACATTGAGCATTCAAATCACTCTTCCTTCTTAGCTTTCTTTCTTTATGATGAGAGAACGAAGGACACCGTCGGTAATCTTGTAAATTCTGTCGAGCTCAGCCGTAAATTCGGGAGCGCTTGTGAAGTTCACTAAGGTGTAGTAGCCTTCTTCCTGCTTCATGATCGGGTATGCAAGTCTGCGTTTTCCCCACTCATCAATGCTGTCGATGGTACCGTTTGCCTCGATCAAATCCTTGAACTTCTGAACCAAAGCGGCAATCGCGTCCTCACCGAGCTTTGTGGAGAGGATAAATACGGTTTCATAGGAATTCTTTACATCTGACATTATTTGCACCTCCTTTTGGACTTTGGCCCCGAAATAAATCCGGAGCAAGGATAGTAAGCCGAAAACTGCGGCTTAACAGAGTAATTATATCAGCACAGCATTATGAAGTCAAGACAAAAATTACAGTGTTTTGCAAAGCTCCTTCAGGTACGCCCTGAACGAAGGCCCGACATCCGGGTGCTTCAGCGCAACCTCCACCTGTGCCTGCATGATGCCCAGCTTGTTTCCCATGTCGTAGCGCTTTCCGGTAAAGTCCACCGCGACCATGCCCACGGAGCGGGCCAGCGCGCACATGGCGTCGGTCAGCTGGATTTCCCCGCCCGCGCCCGGCTGGGTCCGGTCCAGAATATCAAAGATATCCGGCGTCAGGACACATCTGCCCAGAATGGAATACAGGGACATGATTTTGTCCGGGGACGGCTTTTCGATCATATCCGTACAGCTGAAGTAGTTATCGTGGATCGGCTCCACCTTCAGGGAGCTGTATTTGGTGATCGCTTCGGCGGTCACCTGCTTCACGCCCAAAACGCCCTTGCCGAACTCGTCGTAAGCCCGGATCAGCTGGCCGCAGGCGGGGTCCTCGCCGATGATGACGTCGTCGCCGTACAGGACCGCGAACGGCTCGTCGCCGACGAAGGAGCGGGCGCAGTTCACCGCGTGGCCAAGGCCGCGGGTTTCCTTCTGACGGACAAAGTAAATGTTCGCCTTGTGGGAGAGATCGATAATTTCCTTTAAAATCTTTTCCTTATCCGGGCCGCCGCTGGTCAGCTTTGCCTCCAGCTCCGGCACACGGTCAAAGTGGTCCTCAATCAATCCCTTGCCGCGGTTGGTAATAATCAGGATATCCGTGATACCGGAACGGACGGCCTCCTCCACAATATACTGGATGGCGGGCTTGTCCACAATCGGCAGCATTTCCTTCGGCATGGATTTGGTTGCCGGCAGCACCCGGGTCCCCAGCCCGGCGGCCGGAATGACAGCTTTTGTTACTTTCATTTTTACACTCCTAATATCTAAAATATTTGAGGCAGATAGAACACGATCATATAACAGATCAAAAGGCCGATTGCCAGTGAAGTGTTCACGCCGCCCTGCTCCTGCAGCTGAATCGCGGCAAGGGTCGCCTCCGGCGTATGACGATGGATCTGCTCGATCTTGCCGATGCAGTGATTCAAATACCACTTGTTCCCGTTAAATCCCACCACCAGCATGATGGCGATCTGGATCAGCGCAATGATGGTCGGCACGCAGAACAGAAGAATCTGCTGGACCGGCTGCTGCGCAAGCTGCTCCGAAACCTGCAGCAGCTGGGAATAGGTGGGCGAAACCGTATCGATGGAAATTCCCTGCTGCTGCATCAGGGATTCCAGCAGCGGCATGGAAAAATTAAGGGACACATAGGTGGAAATCAGGTACAGGACGGTCATGACCGCGGTAATCACGGAACCGATTCTGTACTGTTTGCGGTACAGCATCCAGCCGCCCGAAAACAGGAACGCGCTGAAATTGAAACGGTTTCTGTGAAAACGTTTGAGGTTGAGGAATACCGGCAGATAATACTGGGTATTGCCCTGTACCAGCTTGGCGAGGTCTCCCGCCGGGACGCTGCCGATCGGCTCGTTGGGGTTCACGCCGCCCATCGGGTCAAAGATAAACGGCACCGGCTGGCCCGGCTGACCCGGCGGAAAGGGGCCGCCCGCCTGGGGAAAGCCGTTCTGAGGGAACCCGTTCCGGGGAAAGCCGTTCTGAGGAAAACCGCCGCTTTTGGGGAAACCGGCGACATCCTGCTGGTTCATGGTCAGCGACTGGCCGCAGTGGTCACAGAACATCGCGTTCTGTGAATTCAGACTGCCGCAGCGCGGACAGCGTTTGGTTCTGTTTTCCGCCCCGCTTGCCGCCGGGTCGGCGGACTTCGGTTCCTTCTGCGGGGGAGTCCACGCGGCCGGGGTGCCGTGTTTGTCCGAAAAAACGCATTTGCCCACCTTCGCGTAGCACTCGCGGTGATACGGCGCGCCGCATTCGGGGCAGACGACGATATCGTCGTCCCGTGCAAAAGGTTTTCCGCAGACAGGGCAGTTTAAACCTGTATAGTCAATCATAGTTTATCCTCCCATAATGTAGATATCAGTCCTGTTATATTAAACTATTGTATATAATTTCAAAAGAAACTTCAATAATATATTCAATAAGTTTTCACCTAATTCATAATTGACCGCGCGTCAGGCTTACGTTCGGCGCGGTGTGCGGGGCGTTGTTCCGTAATTTCATCTTTACATTATACACGGAATAATTTATAATTAATAACAATCATTGCATTTTTCACTGAAAGATTCAACAGTGTTTCCCGTCCGTTTCCGGCGGAGGGGAACACGGAATTATGCGATAAGCGGATTGAAATCCCGTAATGGAAAAATCATAATTTATTTGAAGGATGATAATATGCTGCAGTTTGAAGAAATGAAGCTTGCTTTGCAGGAGCTGGAGCCGGATCTGAACGATCTGGCGGAAGCGCTTGGGCTGGAAGGCATGCGGGAAGAGATTGCGAAGCTCGACGAAAAAGCCGCCCAGCCCGGCTTCTGGGACGACATGAGCACTTCTCAAAAGGTTTTGCAGCGTTCCAGTATGCTGAAAAATAAGGCTGCCGCGTATGAACGGCTGAAAAATTCGTACGGCGATACGCTGGCATTGATAGAGCTTGCCAATGAGGAAGGGGATTTGTCCCTTTTGCCCGAAGCGCAGGAGGAACTGAAAAAATTTCAGGATGAGCTGGAAGCGCAGCGCCTTTCCACGCTGCTGACCGGGGAATACGACGGCAAGAACGCAATCCTGACGTTCCACGCGGGCGCCGGCGGCACGGAGGCGCAGGACTGGGCGGAAATGCTGTACCGCATGTACTGCCGCTGGGGCGAGCGCCACGGCTACAAGGTGGAAACGCTGGACTATCTGGACGGCGAAGAAGCGGGGCTGAAAAGCGCCAGTATCCTGATCGAGGGCATCAACGCCTACGGCTTCCTGAAGAGCGAAGCGGGCGTGCACAGGCTTGTCCGCGTATCCCCGTTCGACGCCTCCGGCAGGAGGCACACCTCGTTTGCCTCCCTGGAAGTGATGCCGGAAATCGACGACGACGTGGAGGTCCAGATCAACCCCGAGGACATCAAAATGGACGTTTACCGCGCGAGCGGCGCGGGCGGACAGAAGGTCAACAAGACCTCCTCCGCGGTGCGCCTGACCCATATCCCCACGGGAATCGTGGTGTCCTGCCAGGTGGAGCGCAGCCAGTACCAGAACCGCGACGTGGCGATGAGAATGTTGAAATCCAAGCTGGTCGAAATCAAGGAGCGTGAAAATCTGGAGCGCATCGAGGACATCAAGGGCGTCCAGAAGGAAATCGCGTGGGGCTCGCAGATCCGTTCCTATGTCTTTATGCCCTATACATTGGTAAAGGACCACCGCACCGGCTTTGAGTCGGGCAATATCAACGCCGTGATGGACGGCGATCTGGACGGCTTTATCAACGCCTACCTGAAAGCGCAGAGCCTGGACGCTCTCGGCGAAAATACCGAATAAAATAAGCAAGGGGCTGCGTAACGCAGCCCCCGTTTTGTTTTAGCACTGACTTCTCAGCAGCTTCTGCAGCCGGTTGTCCCGTCCGCTGAAAAGGACGCGCACATAATCCCCCATGATTCTGGAAGCAAAGCGTTCCGTGTACCGCTCCTGCAGCTCCTGGATGGAAAGGTTTGTGCTGATGATGGTCGGCTTCTGGGTCATCAGCCGCGTGTTGACGATGTTGTAGATTTCGGCGCAGGAAAACGCGGTCCGGAATTCCGTGCCCAGGTCGTCCAGGATCAGCAGGTCGCAGTCCAGGATCATGCTGCCGGTGTTTCCCTCGTCGCGGCCGAAATGTTCCCGTTCCAGCTTGGTAATCATGTTGTTGACGGAACAGTAAACCACGCCGAAGCCTTTCTGGATGGCCGCGTTGGCAATGGCGAGCGACAGATGCGTCTTGCCCAGCCCCGTAGCGCCCTGCATCATCAGGCTGGGGGAGGAGGGGGAAAAGCTGTCCGCGTATCGGCGGCAGTTGCGGTACACGCCTTCCATGATGCTGCGCGGGGACCTTGCCGTGTCGCCTTCGGCTTTGTCCGGATAAAAATCCAGTGAAAAGCTTTCAAAGGTGGAGAGCTTCAGCGGCGTAAGGGCGTTTAAGGAATCATAGGCCTGCGCGCGGAGGAGCTTCTTCATGCATTCGCACATCCTGCCGTCAACGTACCCGGTGTCGCCGCAGAGCCTGCAGGCATACTCCGGCTCCAGATAATGCTCGTCGTAGCCGAAGGAATTCAGCTTTTCCTTTAATTGGCTCTGAAGGGCCAGATTTTGCGCTTTTAGCCGGGTGAGCTGCTCTCTGGCGCTGCCGCCGCCCAAAACCGCCCTTGCCGCGGCGATTGCCGTGCGCGACAGGACGGACTCGATTTCGGCGGCTTCCGGGCAGATTCCGTAAAACGCCGCCTTTCGCTGCGCGGCCGTGTCCTCCGCTTTTTTACGGCGTTCGGCAAGAATCTGTTCCGCGCTTTCGTAAATCTTCCTGCTGTAGCCCAATGCGATCACTTCCTGTCAAAATTGTCAAAAACGCTGGAACGCTCGTATTCTTCGATATCATAGGAGGTTTTCTGCGGCTTGGTGATTTTGCGCGCGGCCGCCCTTTGCTCCTTGTCCTTCTGCGCCTGCTCCAGAGTGGAAATGCCTTCCCGGTTCCAGCGCTCCAGAATCTTGTTCATATAGCTGATGCTGAATTTTCCGGTGTTGTCCACGCTGCGCTCATACGCCTCGTGAATCAGCGGAAGAGTAAACTTCCACTGCATGACCCAGACCGAGGCGAACGCCTGCTCCTTGGTGGAAGGCGCGCGGTGGGGAATACCTGCTGCCTGCTCTACCACCCGCCACGCCTTTTGGCTTTCGTCCAGCCTGCGCAGCTTTTCCTCCGCCTTTTCATGGGTGAAGATTTCCTCGTCGGCCCAGTTCATGGCTACCTTCTCTATGTAACGGGTGTTTGCCTTGCCGATGCTGACCACATACTGCAGTAGCATGATGATCACGTCCGCGGGCAGCCCGAAATCATCGTGCAGCATCAGGAGCATGGCGGAGTCCCCGTTGGAAATCAGCCGTCCGAGAATCTGCTCGGCCTCCTGCATCAGGCAGGCGATTTCCGTCGATTCGCCGATCCTTTTCGCGACAAAGGCGTTGTCGGGCTTTTGCGGGCGGGAAAGCAGCTTGCGCGGTTTTTCGGCGGGCGACGCCTCGGGCTTTTCCGGTTCGCGTTCCGGCTCTTTTTCCTTCGGGCCAGCTTCTTTATTTTCAGGTATAGCCTCCGTTTTTTCCGGAGGCGACAGTTCTTTGTTCTTTTCGCAGAAAAGCCCCGTCTGCTGCCAGTACAGCATGGCGTCGGCAACGTCGGCCTTGTCGATGCACAGCGCTTTCGCAATATCCGCCGCTTCAAAGGGATCGCCCGCGTGGCGAAGCTCCCATAAAAGCACCTTCAGCTGGACGGAACCGGCCAGCTTGATATGTTGGTCAACTACGGAGCAAGGCACCGCGAAAACGGAGTTCCAGTCTCCGAGATTAATGGAATAACTCATAGAGGGTCACCTTTCCCTAACAATTCGGTTTTAGTCTTGTCTGTTATTATAGCATAAGGATGCGAAATAGGGAATTGAAAAAAGGGGGAGAATATTTTTGAAAATTCCCTTGACAAAAGGTCAGGTTTTGTCATATAATTATTCACGCACCAAATCTGCGAATGTAGCTCATCTGGTAGAGCGCCACCTTGCCAAGGTGGAGGTAGCGAGTTCGAGCCTCGTCGTTCGCTCCAATATTGCGAAGCGCCGGTATACTGCCGGCGCTTTTTTGTTGGGTAGGCCCGCGTTTTATTCGCGGCGCTTATTCACAAACCTATGGGAATGTGATATAATATTAAAGTTTTGTGAACTTAGATTAAAGAGGGAATATCAATTATGGATTTAAGAAATGACATTCGAAATGTTGCAATTATCGCACACGTCGACCACGGAAAAACCACGCTGGTCGATCAGCTGCTGAAACAAAGCGGCATTTTCCGTGCCAATGAGAATGTTGCGGAGCGGGTCATGGACTCCAACGACCTTGAGCGCGAACGCGGCATCACCATCCTTTCCAAAAATACGGCTGTCATGTACGACGGCGTCAAAATTAATATCGTGGACACTCCGGGACACGCTGATTTCGGCGGCGAGGTGGAACGTATCCTGATGATGGTGGACGGCGTCCTGCTTCTGGTGGACGCGTTTGAGGGCTGTATGCCGCAGACGCGCTTCGTGCTGAAAAAGGCGCTCGGCCTCGGCAAAAAACCGCTGGTGGTAGTCAACAAGATCGACCGTCCGGGCGCGAGGCCGGCGGAGGTTGTGGACGAGGTGCTCGACCTGTTTATTGAGCTGGGCGCCAATGACGACCAGCTGGAATTCCCGGTCGTTTACGCTTCCGGCCGCGACGGCTACTCCACTCTGGACCCGGATGTGCCGGGGAAGGATATGACCCCGCTCTTCGACGCCATCCTTCAGTATATCCCCGCGCCGCAGGGCGATCTGAACGGGCCGACACAGGTCCTGTTTTCCAATATCGACTACGACGACTACGTCGGCAGGATCGGGATCGGGCGCGTGGAGCGCGGCGAGGTCCACAGCGGGGAAAACGTCGTCCTTTGCTGCCGTGACGGCGAGCAGAAGAATGTAAAGGTTGCCAAGCTGTATCAGTTTGAGGGCTTGAAGCGGGTGGAGGTGCAGGAAGCTAAGCTGGGCGATCTGGTCGCCGTTTCCGGCATTACCGGACTGAATATCGGGGAAACCGCCTGCGCACCGGACTGTATTGAGCCGCTGCCCTTTGTTAAGATAGACGAGCCCACCGTTTCGATGATGTTCATGGTCAACAACAGCCCATTCGCCGGAAGAGAGGGAAAATACGTCACTTCGCGCAACCTGCGCGACCGCCTCTTTAAAGAGGTGGAAACCAATGTCGCCATGCGTGTGGAAGAGACCGACTCCGCGGATACCTTTAAGGTGTCCGGGCGCGGCGAGCTGCACCTTTCCATCTTGATCGAGCAGATGCGCCGCCAGAACTACGAGTTTCAGGTTTCCGCGCCGCACGTGATCTATAAGACCATCGACGGAAAAAAATGCGAGCCGATGGAACTGCTCATGATCGAAGTGCCCGACAGCTACGTCGGCGCCGTCATGGAAAAGCTGGGCAACCGCAAGGCCGAACTGCTCAACATGGGTACGCGCGACACCGGCATGACCCATCTCGAGTTCAAGATTCCGGCCCGCTGCCTGATGGGCTACCGTCAGGAATTTTTAACGGACACCAACGGCAACGGAATCATGAACAATGTGTTTGATTCCTATGAGCCGTATAAGGGCGATGTACAGACGCGCGCGCAGGGTTCGCTGATCGCGCACGAAACCGGCGAGTCCACCGGCTACGGCCTTTTCTACGCGCAGGACCGCGGCCGCCTGTTTATCGGGCCGGGCGTTGAGGTGTACGAGGGCATGATTGTCGGCGCCAGCCCGAAATCCGACGATATCGTCGTCAATATCTGTAAGAAGAAGCATGTTACCAATACCCGCGCCTCCGGTTCGGACGATGCTTTGAAGCTCACTCCGCACACGGTTTTAAGTCTGGAACAGAGCCTTGAGTTTATCCGCAACGATGAACTGGTCGAGGTGACGCCAAAAAGCATCCGCATGCGTAAGATGGTACTGAGCAAAGAGCTTCGGATGAAACAGGCGAGTAAAAATAAATGATATGAGTTTTGTAATACTTGATTTGGAATGGAACGGAACCTACAACCGCCGGCTCAAGGGCTTTATGAACGAGATCATTGAGTTCGGCGCGGTAAAGGTGGACCGTGACCTGAACGTGGTCGATACCTTTGAGGCCCTGATCCGTCCGCAGGTCGGCAAGAAAATCAGCGGGAAGATCAAGACGCTGACCAGTATTACCAACGAGGACCTGAAGGACGGGCTGCAGTTCATGCAGGTTGTGAGCCGGTTCCGGAAATGGGCGGGCGACGCGGTGTTCATGACGTGGGGTACGTCGGATGTCCTTGCGCTGATTGAAAACTGCCGCTACTTTTGCGGCAACGAGCGTATCCCCTTCCTGAAGCGCTATGTGGATCTTCAGGCCTACTGCGAAAAGAGGCTCGATTACGACCCGGCGAAGCAAATGGGCCTGAGTACTTCCGCACAGCTGCTGGATATCGACGAGGATGGCTTTGACCATCACCGTGCTTTGGGAGACAGCCTGCTGTCTCTGCGATGTTTTCAGAAGCTGTATGCCCCCGGGCAGCTGGAACCGTTTATTCAGGACGCGACAACGGATGAGTTTTACAACCGGATCCTTTTCAAGACGCTGATTGTCTGCGATCTGAACAACCCGCTGATCAAACGGAGCGATATGCATTTCAAATGCGATCTCTGCGGAGGGCGGGCGCACAGGACGAGCGAATGGCAGCTCAAGAACAAGAGCTACCGCGCGGAGTTCATCTGCTGGCACTGTCACCGCAGGTTTTACGGCCGGGTGCAGTTCAAGCTGAAATACGAGGGCATGGTTGTAAAAAAGACGATCCTTCCGGTCAATGCCGAAAAGGATAAAACGGAGGACGAAGGGCCTCAAGAGGAGAGCTGAAAGCTCTCCTCTTTTTTTACGCCCGGATTTGCATTCCCCTTTTTGTTATGCTAAAATCATACTGATTTTTTATGGAATATCCTGAGAGAGCTTTCCCAGCCTGGGCGGGCTCGCATAGACCCGTTTCAGGCGGGAATAACCAATCTACGGAGGGTATTATGAGCGATAACGGTAAAAATATGGAGCTGCGGCAAAAAGACGGTGTTGTCTTTCTGACTTTTCCCTCTTTTGAAAAATACGGCTTCGTCAATCACGCCTTTTCCACCCGGACCGGCGGTGTGAGCGAAGGGGAATACGCTTCTATGAACCTGAATTTCGGACGGGGCGACAGCGACGAAAACGTGGTGCGGAATTTTCAGAGGTTTTGTTCCGCGGCGGGCTTCGATTATTCCACGCTGGTTGCGTCGGCCCAAGACCACCACACGATTGTGCGCCGGGTGGGGCCGGAACACCGCGGAACAGGCGTCTGGAAGCCGAAGGACAGGAACAGCGTGGACGGACTGATCACCAATGAAACAAACGTGACCCTGACCACTTTTTACGCCGACTGCGTGCCGCTGTTCTTTCTCGACCCGGAGCGCCGCGCGATCGGCCTTGCCCACGCGGGCTGGCGCGGTACCGTTGCCAAAATGGGGGCCGAAATGGTCAAAGCCATGGTCCGGGAGTTCGGCAGCAGCCCGAAGGAGCTCCTTGCCGCCGTCGGGCCGTCCATCGGCCCGTGCTGCTTTGAGGTGGATGCCCCCGTCTACAGGGAATTTGCCGCGCTGACCGAAATCCGTCCGCACGAATTCATCGTTGAGAAAGGCGGGGGAAAATATACGATCGATTTATGGGAGGCCAACCGGCGCATCCTCATGGAAGCGGGCGTGCCCGCACAGAATATCGAGGTGGCGCAGCTCTGCACAAAATGCAACGCGCAGTGGCTCTGGTCCCACCGGGCCAGCGGGGGAAAACGAGGGGGCCTTGCCGCGATGATGTGCCTGAAGGGGGAAAAAGCATGACAACGGAGCGTTGTATGCTGTGTCCGCGCGCCTGCAAAGCCAAACGGACGGAAACCGAAGGAGCCGGGTTCTGCGGGCTGGGGACCGATCCAGTCGTCGCCCGCGCGGCGCTGCATTTTTGGGAGGAACCCTGTATCAGCGGAAAACGCGGCTCCGGTACGGTCTTTTTTACCGGCTGCTGCATGAAATGCGTGTTCTGCCAGAATTACCGGATCAGCACCGAAAAGGCGGTGGGGAAAACAGTCGGTGTACAGGAGCTTGCGGATATTTTCGACCGCCTTGCCGAACAGGGCGCGCACAACCTCAATCTGGTCAGCCCCACACAGTTTGTCCCCGCCGTCATCGAGGCTTTGAAGCTCCGGAAATCCCGGATTCCGGTCGTGTACAATTCCGGCGGCTACGAAAGCCTGGAAACGCTGAAGCTGCTGGAGGGACTGATCGATATCTATCTTCCCGATCTGAAATACACGGATGACCCGATTGCCCTGAAATATTCCGGCGCGCCGGACTACGCGGAACGCGCGAAGGCCTGCGTGCTGGAAATGGCGCGGCAGACCGGCCCGGCCCAATTTGACGACGAGGGGATGATGACGCGCGGCACGATCGTGCGGCACCTGATTCTGCCGGGCAATACGCGCAATTCCCTTGCCGTTCTGGACTGGCTGGGCGAAAATCTGCCGGACGGGGCGCTTGTCAGCCTGATGGCGCAGTATGTGCCCTGCGGAAAAGCGGCGGATTACCCCGAAATCAACCGCAGAATTACAAAACGGGAATATCAAAAGGTTCAGGAGCATCTGTTCCGTTTGAATCTGGACGGCTTCGTGCAGGAAATGGAATCGGCGAGCCGGAGCTTTATTCCTCCTTTTAATCTGGAAGGCGTTTCGGCAGGCTCTTGACAAACGGAAAGCGTCGTTGTAAACTGTTATATAGTTTTTAATACTACATAAAATAATTTATGATAGAAGTTGATATTATGAACGATAACAGTATGAGCAAATCCGAATGGAGGACCGCACGCCGCAAAGAGCTGGAGCTTCCCAGTTATACCATGACGGAGGAAGTGATCAACGCCGCCACGCACGGGGTCGGGGCCGGTCTTGCGATAGCGGGCTTTGCTGCGCTCCTGGTCAACGGGCGCCCCGATCCGCTGACGCTTGCCGCGGATTCCGTCTTCGGCGTAACCATGATCCTGCTGTATACGGTTTCCACGCTTTATCACGCGCTCGGGGTCTGCCCGGGAAAAAAAATCTGCCAGATACTCGACCATTGCACCATTTTTCTTTTGATTGCGGGAACCTACACGCCGATTTCGCTGCTGTGCTTCGGCGGGGTTACGGGCTGGGTCATGTTTTCGATTGTCTGGACGGTGGCCGTTGTCGGCATCGTGCTCAACGCGATCGATCTCAAGCGCTTCAAAACGTTTTCCATGATTTGTTATCTGGCCCTCGGCTGGCTTGTGATCTTCTTTTTCAAGCCGCTGCTCACGCACCTTGACCCGGGCGCTATTTTTGACCTGATTGCCGGCGGCGTGTTTTACACAGTCGGCGCGGTGATTTACGGAGTGGGGAAAAAAGTCAAGTATATGCACTCCGTGTGGCATTTGTTTGTGCTTGGTGGAACCATTTTTCATTATTTGGTCATTTATCATATTTCCGTATAAATTTGTTTACAAATCGTATCACATTTTCCTCTTTTTCTGCGATATAATGAATACACAGAATACAATCGCAGCATGAAGAGGTGACGCAATTGGATATTGTAGAAAGACAGATGTCTTTTGATTCCTGTGCAGATGACGAAAGGATTTTTGCACGGATTATGGAGCCTGCCGATCAGGCGGATGTCCGGGCTGTGCTGCAGATTGCTCATGGAATGGCGGAGCACAGCCTCCTTTACATGGATTTTGCCCGCCAAATGGCTAAAGGCGGCTACGCCGTGGCCATCAACGATCATCTTGGCCATGGAAAATCGGTTTCGGCTGGCGGGGCGTACGGTTATTTCGGCAAAGGCGGCTGTCAGAACCTTGTAAAAGACATGCATAAGCTGTATGCCCTGATCCGCAAGGATTATCCCGATGTGCCGTATGTGCTGATGGGACACAGCATGGGTTCTTTTCTGGCCCGTTCCTACGCCGCCCAATACGGCGAGGAGCTGGACGGGGTGATTTATATGGGTACCTGCGGCAGTCCCGGCTCGGGGGTGCTTACCGCCCAGAAACGGCTCGGCGACGCCATTGTCAAAAAGAAGGGCGAAAAAAGCCACGATCCGCTTTTTGCAAAGCTTTCCACCGTGAAATACAACAAGGCCTTTGCGCCGTTTATGACGCCGAACGACTGGATTTCGCGCGATGAGGCCGAGGTGGAGAAATATACGAAAGACCCGCTCTGCGGGTTTGACCTGACTGTTTCCGGCTACCGGGATATCGTTTACCTGCAGGCTGAGATCAGTTCTTCCCGCTGGTTTAAGAAGATGCCGAAAATTCCCATTTTGTTGCTGTCGGGCGAAAAAGACCCCGTCGGCGATTTTGGAAAAGGGGTCAAACAGGTTGCGGCAAGGCTCAGGAGAACCGGCCACGATGTCCGCTTGGTTCTATATCCCGGGGCGCGTCACGCGCTTCTGAGCGAAACCAATAAACAGGAAGTCTATGGTGAAATAGAAAACTTTCTTGTGTCCGTAACAAAAAAATAAACTCCCAAAGGAAACAGGGCAAAGCCAACGCTTTGCCCTGTCCTTTTGTGATATCTGCCGGTCGTGCTCCATATATTTCCATAGGAGGAGAATTCCTATGTTTGTAACTGTCCGCATGAACCGCAGGCTGTCCCTGATGTTATTCACCACGGCGGCCATTGTGCTGATCATCGCCTTCGGCGCGGTGAACCCCGCCAAAGCGACGGATAACGGCAAGGGGATCAAGCTGCCTGTCCTGATGTATCACAGTATGCTGAAAGACAAATCCTATCAGGGCGTGTATGTGGTTTCACCGGATATCTTTGAAAAGGATCTCCAGTATCTCCGGAAAAAAGGCTATACTGCGGTTGCCGTACAGGACTTGCTGGATTATGTAAATCAGAAGAAGCCGCTGCCGTCCAAACCCGTGATGATCACGTTTGACGACGGGTACTACAACAATTATCTATACGCTTATCCTCTTGTTAAAAAATACAATATGAAAATGGTGCTTTCCCCGATCGGCTACTATACCGACCTGTTTTCCGACAGCGTCAGCGCGGAGCACGCCAATTATTCACACTGCACCTGGGACGAACTGAATGAAATGATCGCATCCGGCCGGGTGGAAATTCAGAATCATACCTATAATCTTCATGAAAACAAAAACGGCCGGCTCGGGGCCGGGATGAAACGTGGAGAAAGCGTCAGCAGCTACACCTCCCTTCTGACAGAGGACCTCAGCAAAATGCAGGGGGAAGTAAAAGAGAATACCGGCCATACTCCCAGCGCGTTTGTTTATCCGTTCGGCGCCATCAGCGGCGCGTCGGTACCGATCATCCGGAAGCTCGGCTTTCAGGCCAGCCTGACCTGCGAGAGCCGGATGAACTATATTACGGAGGACCCCGAATGCCTTTATGGCCTCGGCAGGTACCTCCGGCCCGGAAAAATGACGACGGAGGCCTACTTCCGGAAAATCAAGCTGGACTGAGGGCCTAATTCCCGATTTTTTTCATGATCACTTTTTCAATCATATGCAGGATGACGGTCATCAGGCTTGTGGCCGCCAGCACCATGGGCACCAGCACCAGCACCATGGGCAGGGTCAGGTCCACCACGGCAAAAAACGGCTGGAAGAAAACCAGCGCGATGATAAAAGCGGAGGCCATGACGGAAAATAACGCGGCATGCTTCAGATTGAACGGCATGCAGACTTTAAATAAGGTCATCAGGCCGGTATATCCGGTAATGATCACGGCAAGCGTGGAGATTTGCTCCTGTGTAAAATTCAGGAAGCCGGAAAGAAGCACAAGCAGAACGATGTTCAGCGCCATCGTCAGCGCGCCCGGCAGCGCTTTTTTGATCACGTTGACAATAAACCTGCCCCGGATCCGTTCCCGGTTGGGTTCGAGCGCCAGGATAAACGACGGGTATCCGATGGTCACGGCGTTGATCAGCGTAAACTGAATCGGCTGGAAAGGATAGTCGCAGCTGCAGAAGATGAACAGCACCGCGATGATCGCGGAAAATATCGCTTTTACAAGAAACAGGGAGGCCGAGCGCTGCAGGTTGTTGACGGAACGGCGCCCCTCGTTGACGATGCGGGGCATGCTTGCGAAATCCGAATCCAGAAGAACCACCTGCGAAACCGTTTTGGAAGCGTCGCTGCCGGAGGCCATCGCGATGCTGCAGTCGCTTTCCTTTAAGGCGAGCACGTCGTTCACGCCGTCGCCGGTCATGGCGACCGTGTGTCCCCGCTCTTTTAACGCTTTGATCAGGTCGAGCTTCTGCTGCGGCGTAACGCGCCCGAATACGGAGTATCCCGCCGACGCTTCTTTCAGCTCTTCATAGGTTTTCAGCGTGGTCGCGTCAATATAGCTGTCGGCCCTTCTCAGCCCTGCCTTTTTGGCGATATTGGCGACCGTGACCGCGTTGTCGCCGGAAATCACTTTCAGATCGACGCCCTGGGAAGAAAAGTATTCCAGGGTCTTTTTGGCGTTCTTGCGGATTCTGTCGCTCAGGAGGATCAGCGCAAGGGGAGAGATGCCGGCGGGCGGCTCTCCGCCGTCCAGCGGGTGCTTGCTGTGGGCCAGAAGCAGTACGCGCTGCCCCCGGGAGGAATATTTTTCAACCTCCGGCCTGATCTGTTCAAAATCGTCCTTCAGGACAAACTCGCCCGCGCCCACAAGAAAGCTGCCCGCTTCCTGAAAGCTCGCCCCGCTCCATTTCCGGGCGGAAGAAAACGCGACCGTATTTGTGCATTTCCACGCGGGGGGCCTGCGGTCCAGCGCCTTCAGGGCGTTGGAGGTCGGATTGTCGTCATTGACCGCATTCATCACCGCGGCGACCGCGTCCTCGACCTCCTGCCGGGAAATGCCGCACAGGGGGACGACGGCGTCCACCTGCATGGTTCCCTCCGTAATGGTTCCCGTTTTATCCAGGCAGAGCGTATCGACGCGGGCGAGGGTCTCGATGGAATAGAGGTCCTGCACCAATGCCTTGTGGCGGGCCAGGCGCAGCACGCTCACCGCCAGCACGACGCTGGTCAGAAGGACAAGCCCCTCCGGAATCATGCCGATCAGCGCGGCCACGGTGCTGACGACCGCGCGGTCGAAGGGTTGTCCGGAAATATAGACCTGTTTATAAAACAGCATCAGGCCGATCGGGATGATGGAAAACCCGGTGTATTTGATGATTTTATTGATCCATGTCATGATTTCGGAATTCGGTTTTTTCAGGTATTTGGCGCTTTTCGTAATTTTTGCCGCGTAATTTTCGGCGCCGATATGTTCGACCTTCGCAAGGCAGCTTCCGCTTCCGATAAAGCTTCCGCTCAGAAGACGGTCGCCGCTTTTTTTGACGATCAGGTCGGCTTCGCCCGTAATCAGCGCCTCGTTGACCTCGCATTCGCCGTCCGCGATCACACAGTCGGCGCAGACCTGATTTCCGGAGGAAAGCACCATTATGTCGTCCAGCACCAGCTCGCTGACGGGAAGGTCCTGCTTGACGCCGCCGCGCAGGACATGCGCTTTCGGCGCGGCGATCAGCTTCAGCCGGTCGATCGTCTTTTTCGCCTTGATTTCCTGAATGGTTCCGATCAGGATGTTCGAAAAAATGACGCCCATAAACAACAGGTTCTTGTAGGAACCCACCATTAAAATCAAGCCCGCGAGAATGGTATTTACTATATTGAAGGGCGTGATCAGGTTGCCGTTAATAATTTGTCCGACCGTTTTGGTTTTTATTTCTTCTGTGCCGTTCACCAGACCCTGCCGGCGCCGCGCTTCCGCTTCTTCTTCCGACAGCCCGGAAATTTTGCTTGCATCCATCATGAATTTATCCCCGTCCGTGTATTAATCTTAATGAAATTCATTATACTATAGTCAGCCGCTTTTTTGTCATAGTAATAAATATTTGAAAAAAACTTCAAAATTTCGCAACAATTTCCGTCAAAATCACCAAATTGTAATGTGACCAAGCGGAATATTCGATTGATAATTTACCTTGTTTCGTATTTGCATTATGAGTATAATTAAGCGGTATTAGATATCGTGGATGAATTGGGTCCACCGTTTAACAGTGTAGGAATATGTGAAGAAAGGGGTCTGGCCCTTATCAGCATGATCAACATTGATTTTCAGAAGACAAAGCTGCCTGTCCGTGATTTTGACAGTTTGCTCGTTTTGCTGCTGACAGTCTCTATTTTTACTCCCTTTTATTTCAGCGTTGCCGTAACCTGCGGGATCGCCGTGATGACGATGATGAACTGCAAAAAAAGGACGAAAGCTTTTTCGTCTCCGTACTCCAAATATCTGCTCGGCTTTTTAATCATACCCTTTTTTGTGTCCGCCACCTATAACAATTACTGGGGCATGCTCTATGCCATTGTGATTCTGGCCGCCGCGACCTGCGCCTTCTATGTCAAAAGCGTCATGACGCGCCAGCTTTTCGATCAGGTCATGGATGTGTCCTGCATTGCGAGTATCTGGTGCGCGATGATCGCGGTTTTTCAGAAGATCACCGCTTACGGCGCCGCGCCCCGGTACCGCCCGGTTTCCGCGTTCCACAACGCGAACTGCTACGGCATGATGATTGAATTTATTATCATTATTGCCATCTATCGGATTTTTACAAAGGCAAAGAACAAAAACTTTTATCTGGGCGTTATCGGCATCAATCTGGTCGGGCTTTACCTGTCAGCGAGCCTTTCGGCCTTTGTCGCCACCGCGTGCGCGGTTATGACCGTGCTGCTTTACAAAAAGAGATACCGACTGGCGGGCGGTCTGGTGTTGCTTGCGGCTGCGTTTATTTCCGTCAGCCTTATTTTTCCGTCGATTTTCCCAAGGGGCCTTGAAGCGATCGACAGCACCTGCGGGCAGCGGATTTCAATTTGGACAACCGCGATCAAGGGAATTGTACGCCATCCGTTTTTGGGAACCGGCGCGCTTTCCTATCAGATGATCTGTGAGCAGCTGGGCGGGTACAAAACCTACCACTGCCATAATCTGCTGTTGGATACCCTGTTGAATTTCGGTTTTATCGGGTTCGGCGCAATCGGTTTTTATGTGGCTATGCAGCTGAAACTGCTGGCTTTGCGGTTTAAGAACAATCTGGGCAGAGATCTGAATATTCTTGTCCTTGCCGCCGTCGTTGCGGTCTCCGTGCACGGCCTTACCGACGTTACGATTTTCTGGATTCAGACGGGAATGATGTTCCTGCTGATGTTCTCGTCGACGGGCATCGGGTCGGAGTACCTCGAGCGCAAGTTGCGTCTGCCTTCGCTCATTCCGGACTACGCCGAGGACGTCAAGGCACAGCCTGTCTACCTGAAAAACTGATTTTCTGGTTTGGTCTTGACTTATCGAAGAAAAGAGACTATCATCTGCTTGTAGTTGAATAGCATGTGATAGCAATACGGTTTATTGTCCCCCTGCCTCACAAAATCCGGCAGGGGGATTTCTATGCTTGATTCATACCCGAAAGAGAGGTGCGAAAAATGAAAAAGAATAAACTGCAGGCAACCGGAATCAGCGCGCAGGCCATTGCGCAAAAGCTGGCGGAGTACTCCAGAATGGAGAAGTACATGCTGCTCTCCGCCCTGAAAACGAGGGAAAAGGGACTGGACATTGTCGATGTGGAAATGTTTTCCGAAGAGTACAAAAGCAATGAGATTTCCCATGAGAAGCCAAAGCCTTGGTACGTGCAGCTGATCAAAGCCTTTGTCAACCCGTTCACCCTTGTCCTGCTGATTATTGCCGCGATTTCCTTCCTGACGGAGGTGGTCCTCGCAAAGCCGGACGAAAAAAGCCCGGCGGCCGTGATCGTCATTCTTTTTCTGGTCCTGGTAAGCGGGGGGCTGCGCTTCTTTCAGGAATTCCGTTCCGGAAAGGAAGCGGAAGGGCTGAAATCCATGGTCAAGACGACCGCGACGGTGATCCGCCGCGAAAACGGGCGGGAAGAGATTCCTATGGCGGAACTGCTGCCCGGCGATATTGTTGTGCTGTCCGGCGGCGACATGATTCCCGCGGACGTCCGGATTTTGAAGGCGAAGGATTTGTTCGTCAGCCAGTCGGCCCTGACCGGCGAAGCCGAACCGGTGGAGAAGTATCCGGAGCCGGGTAAGACCACGGAAGGGCATAACCTGTTCGATCTGCGGAATATCTGCTTTATGGGGACCAACGTCATCAGCGGCGCCGCTACCGCCGTTGTGCTCGCCACCGGGGACTTCACCTATTTCGGCAATATGGCAAAGGAGCTTTCGGGCGACCGCGCGCCCACCAGCTTTGACAAGGGCGTCAACGCCGTCAGCTATCTTCTGATCCGCTTCATGCTGGTGATGGTGCCGGTCGTCTTCCTGATCAACGGCATCACGAAGCACGACTGGATTGAAGCGCTGCTGTTTGCCATCTCGGTCGCCATCGGCCTGACGCCGGAGATGCTGCCGATGATCGTGACCACCAACCTTGCCAAGGGCGCCGTCAGTATGTCGCGCCAGAAGACAGTGGTCAAGCACCTGAATTCCATCCAGAATTTCGGCGCGATGGATATCCTCTGCACCGATAAAACCGGTACGCTGACGCGCGACGAGATCATTATCGAACGCCATCTGAACGTGCGGGGGGAGGAAGACATCCGCGTCCTGAAGCACGCCTACCTGAACAGCTATTTCCAGACCGGGCTGAAAAATCTGATCGATCTGGCCGTCATTGAGAAGGCCGGAGAAGAGAGCATCACCTATCTGAACAACGAATACACAAAGGTCGATGAGATTCCGTTTGACTTTTCCCGCCGCAGAATGAGCGTCGTGCTGAAAAACAGAACCGGAGAGGCGCAGGTGATCACAAAGGGCGCCGTGGAAGAGGTCATGGAGATCTGTTCCTTCTGCGAATACGACGGGGAGGTTGTCCCGCTGACCGGCGAACTGCGCCAACAGGTCGTGCGCATGACGGACGAGCTCAACGCACAGGGAATGAGAGTGATTGCGGTCGCGCAGAAAAAGAATCCGGCCGTGGAGGGCGTTTTCGGCGTCAAGGACGAAAGCGGCATGACGCTGATGGGCTATCTCGGCCTTTTGGACCCGCCGAAGGAATCCGCCGCCACCGCCATACGTGCCCTGAAGGAGTACGGGGTACAGGTCAAGGTGCTGACCGGCGACAATGAAGGGGTTACGCAGAAAATCTGCGGCGAGGTCGGCCTGCCGGTTGACAAAATCCTGCTCGGCTCCCAACTGGAGAAAATGAGCGAGGACGAGCTCTTAAAGCAGGTGGAGGATACCACTGTTTTCGCGAAGCTTTCCCCCGTTCAGAAGGCGCGCGTTGTCGACGCGCTGCAGGAGCTGGGCCATACCGTCGGGTTTATGGGCGACGGCATCAATGACGCGCAGGCGCTGAGCAAGGCGGACGTCGGGATTTCCGTGGATACCGCGGTGGACATCGCCAAGGAGAGCGCCGACATCATCCTGCTGGAAAAAGACCTGATGGTGCTGGAACACGGCGTGATTGAGGGAAGGAAAATATTCGGGAATATCATCAAATACATTAAGATGACGGCAAGCTCCAATTTCGGCAATATGCTTTCCATGCTTGTTGCCAGCGCATTCCTGCCGTTTCTGCCGATGATGCCGGTACAGATTCTGGTGCTGAACCTTCTGTACAACATTTCCCAGATTTCCATCCCGTGGGACAATATGGATGCGGACTACCTGCGCGTGCCGCGTAAATGGGAGGCTTCGAGCATCGGCAAATTCATGATCTTTATCGGGCCGGTCAGCTCCGTGTTCGATATCGCGACTTATTTGCTGATGTGGTTTGTGTTCGGCTGCAATACGGCCTCCAATCCGGCGCTGGTCGCGCTGTTCAACGCCGGCTGGTTTGTGGAGAGCCTGATCTCGCAGACGCTGATCGTCCACCTGATCCGTACGCCGAAGCTGCCGTTTATCCAGAGCCGCGCGGCTTCTCCCGTTGTCCTTCTGACTACGGTGATTATGGCGATCGGCGTAGCGATTCCGTTTACGCCGCTCGGCGAATATCTTGGGCTGGCGGCTCTGCCGCTTCCTTATTTCGGCTGGCTGGCGGTGATTGTACTGGGATATACCCTGTTTGCGCAGATCGTCAAGTCCCTCTATATCAGAAAGAACCGTTCATGGCTGTAACGGAAAGAAGGGCCTGAGCATCCCGCTCAAGCCCTTCTTTCTGCTTATCTTACTTTTCTGACATTGTACATGGAGTTCAGCACGATCCAGTTCTGGGGGAAGAAACTGTTGATGGTCCAGTAGCTGACACCGCCCAGATTGTATTGATCCACCAGCCTGAGCTTTGCCTGAATGCTTCGGGCATCCTCGAACCAGACGACGTGCTGTTTTCCGTTTTCATAGTAATTGAAGAAGGGGGACTGTGCCTCCTCGTCGAACATGATCTGCGCGCCTACTCTGGACGCGAGGCTGACGGCGCCGGGGTTGG
This sequence comes from Caproiciproducens lactatisolvens, assembly GCF_052443335.1. Lineage (NCBI taxonomy): Bacteria > Bacillati > Bacillota > Clostridia > Eubacteriales > Acutalibacteraceae > Caproiciproducens > Caproiciproducens lactatisolvens. The sequence goes on from NZ_CP195750.1 coordinate 1,257,538, forward strand.
TCAGGGAGCGGGCGGCGCTGCCCTGAACGAAGGGCAGCGTCCAGTCGTAGCCGTAATTGGGAATCCCCATCAGGATCTTCTTGCTGGGAATGACGGAGACGGCGTATTGCAGCACGTTCTCCACCAGATTGACCGGGGCGACCGCGCGGGGCGGCCCATAGGTGTAGCCCCATTCGTAGGTCATCAGGATGACGTGGTCCACCAGGGTGCCGTGCGCGGCATAGTCGTGCGCCTCGTACAGCAGCCCCGTCTGTCCCTCGCTGGTTTTCGGCGCGAGAGCGGTGGTAACGATATAGCCCAGCGGACGCAGCCTGTCGACGACCTTTTTGATAAAGCTGTTATAGTTGTTCTTATCATTTGGAAAGATATATTCAAAATCGATATCCAGCCCGTAATATTGTTTTGCGTTCAGCGTCCTTACGATATTTTCCAAAAGGGTATTCTGAATATCCGGATTCGCCAGAATGGTATGGGCCAGATCACTGTTAAAGCTGGCTCCCTCCTGAATGTTGGTAATGACCATCATGGGACCGACATTCTGATTCCACGCGGCCTGAATCAGCGGGGTATCTTGTATGGGGGCCAGACTGCCGTCCGGACGGACCTGATAGCTGAAAATGCTGAGGTAGGTGAGATGGGGCAGGGTGTTTTCGAGCGTAGTGGTATTGATGTTGGGGAAAGCGTATCCGTTTACATCGATGGTTCCCAGCTTTTCGGTGGAAAGGGGAATCGTAATGACCTGGCCTGCCCGGATTCTGGAGGGGTCGGTGATAGAGGGATTCGCGCTCAGAATGCGGAACACCGTGGTGTCGTAGCGCCGGGCAATGGAATACAGCGACTCTCCGGAAGCCACGGTGTGGTCGACACTGTCCGCGTCCACCACAATCGCCTGCCCAATCATCAGCCGTTCCGTATTTTCCAGGCTGTTGTCGGCAATGATTTTCTGTATGGAAACGCCGTAGCGTCTGGAGAGGGAATAGATGCTGTCCCCCTGCCGCACGATATGTATCACCAAATCCATCACACCTTTTCCTTATAAAATGGCGGTAAGCGGCTGTCCTTTCTTTGCACAGAACCGCTTTCTACCAGTATATGAGAGGAAATTCCGGCGTATTCCTGCCCAAAAAAGAACACAGCGGTAAAAGCAAAAATAAAAAATCGATTGAAAAAAACAGGCTATTGACATTGACGTAACGGAAAGGTGTATGATCTTTTTGCAGGGAGGGGATTTCATGGAATACACGATTCAGAAGCTGGCGCGGCTGTCGGGTGTCAGCACACGTACGCTGCGGTACTATGATGAGATCAATCTTCTCAAGCCGGCGAGGATCAACTCATCCGGATACCGTATCTACGGGCAGGATCAGGTCGACCGCCTGCAGCAGATCCTGTTTTACCGTGAGCTGGACGTCAGCCTGGAGGAAATAGGGAAGATCCTCAGCGCACCGGATTTTGCCGTGAAGGACGCGCTGAGTTCCCACCGTGAGAAGCTCCTTGCCAAAAGGGCGCGGCTCGACGCGCTCATCGCCAATGTGGAAAAAACACTGGCTTACGCGAAAGGAGAGACAGATATGGCCGATCAGGAAAAATTTGAAGGCTTTAAGCAGAAGCTCGTTGACGAAAACGAACGGAAATATGGAGCGGAAATCCGTGAGAAGTACGGAGAAGAAGCGGTAGACAGAAGCAACCGAAAGCTGAAGAATATGACGCGGGAAGAGTACGGCCGGGTTACCGCCCTGGGTGAGGAAATTATGCAGACGCTTCTCAGCGCCTACCGGACGGGGGACCCCGCCGGGGAGCTTGCGCAGCGGGCGGCGGACCTGCACCGTCAGTGGCTGACCTTCTATTGGGACAGCTACAGCAGGGAAGCGCACGCCGGGGTCGCGCAGATGTATGTGGACGATCCGCGCTTCACCGCCTATTATGACAAGCACCAGCCGGGGCTGGCCGCGTTTCTGCGTGACGCGGTTCTCATCTATACCGGCACAAAAAGCGAATAAGCATAAAAGGAAAGCGGCGGGCAGGATAAAATCCTGTCCGCCGCCTGTCTGTAGATAGAATGATCTGTGTTATTGGTTTCTCTCCAATACCTTGGCCCAGGTCGCTCCCTGCAAGAAACTGCCCTCCACGTTATTTTCCATTTGTAAGAACATCTGATAGGGGACGGCAAAAGAGAGCAGGTCCTTATCGATGTATTTTCTCGCAGAGATATCCGTCATGCCGATAATTGCGCTGGGATGTTCCTTTTTTGCCTGGGCAAACGGCAGAATGCACACGCTGTGGCATCCGGCGCCGAAGGGGGCGATCACGGTTTGCGTTTCTCCGGCTTCCCTGTCGTAGTTGGCCAGGACGATCAGCGCGGAAAGCTGGTCCGGATTTGCCAGGAATACGATGTCTTCGGGCGTTTCGTTCCCGTCCACCTGTTCCAGCGGCTGAAACAGGACGTATTCGGTCGGGACGTCCGTCATAGGCAGGGAATCGATGAACTTTTTTGCCAGCTCCGGGGTCTTATAATATCTTTCCCCTATATCCAGCGGGGTGGAGGTATGAAAATTTTTGGCGGTCTCGCTGCGGGCAAACTCCTGATTGCCCGTCGAAAGGTAATACTCGATTCCGCCGGGAAATTTGGTGTATTGATTGCCGAAGCCAAGGCCGGTCCCCCCGCCCAGACAGCCGAATGTCTGACGGTCAAAAGCGGCGGCTCTTCCTTTCGCCGCGGACATCAGCATTGCCGCCACGCAGCCGTGACGCCCCTGTGCGAATTGCAGGGCGCCTTCCGGCTTGCTGTCGGAAAAAAGAACGGCTACGGGGGAGTAACGAAGGTTGACTGTGTTTGCAATTTTGCTCTCCATGGTTTTGCTCTCCTTTGTTCTTAATTGAGGTCAGTTTTCTATTGTGTCCTTTTATTTCTTTTCTCTCTTCAACACAAAGATCATCATAGAACCCAGACCGCCGGCACATTGAAAGTTCACAAGTTCCCAGCCGTCTTTGCCGTACCGTTCCAGCACCGCATCGCTTTTCCTCTTTAAGCTTTTCACCGTGTCAAAGAGGCTGTTGAAAGTCACTGTTGTATATTCCCACATGTTAAACCCCTTAATAGTACGATTGAAAATCAGTATATCAAAAATATGCCCATAACCGAAATGTCATTTTATAAATAAGATACTGGAATAATCCAAAACAGCATGAATTAAGACCGGGACAAACAAAGTATGGCTCTTTTTATATAATAGAGCGAAAACTCCGCTTATCAATATCCCTTGACCTAATAAATTCGATAAAATTGATCTTATTAATTGTCCCAGGGTAAAATCATACAGAATAGCTGGCACCAACGAATGTGCTGCACCGAAAAGGACACCGCTTATAATTGCGGCTATCCAGAATCCCATTTCCTCCTCTATTTTCGAAAATAAATATCCTCTGAAAATTAATTCCTCCGAAAATGCGACAATAATCAAATAGAAAAAAGGCCGAATAATACCCTTTCATCGAAAAGTCACCATTGAGAAAAAACATAATTAGGTATATTGAGAACAACGCAATGATAAGCAAGGGCCTTTTTAAGGTAATTCCTAAATTGTTTAATGATTTATCCTTAAAAAGCGTAATGATTAGTAGCACGATCACAGGGAATAAACTTATAGAATCATGTAAAGCCCTTTTTCCAATATTCAGCGCTGTTATCTCGGGCAAACGAATCAATAAACCCTGCTGCTTTTCGTAAGCGAGACAGCAGCCCATGAAGATTAAATATTGTATCACGATGAGAGCCGGGCTTAAAACGTTTTTAACTTTTTTAGTTAGCATTACAATCCCTCAATTAACGCTTCATAAAGAATTTACATATGCTTTCTGCCCCATGGAAAGTCCGCATTCGGGTTGCCTTGACAATATCGGACCCTTGTAACCATAATTACTTATCTGTAACTGGAAACTTTTGGAAACGAAGTCTATAATGGAACAAGCAAAATCAAACTTGCATTATTAAAAAGGGGCACTGATTTATGAAAAAATGGATGGCTTTTTGTATCGGAATGGCGATACTGACTGCGCTTGCCGGATGCGGCTCGGAAATCCGCGCGATACCCACCGCACAGAGCGCACCGAAAAGTTCACAGGAGTCCGGCTCCGATGCCGCAGGTTCCTCTCAGATATCGGAAAGTTCCGGTTCTGCCGTACAGGTCCCGTCAAAAAACGGCGGTACGGTTTCCGGCGTTTCTTCCGCCATACCTTTCGGGGTGGCGCCGTCTACGATTTCTGCGGAATACAAAAAAGGCGATACGGAGATCAGAGCAGAATACCCGCAATTTGAAGGAAACAGATATGCCGGAGTCGATTCGCAGATGAAAAAGGAAGCTCTCAGTACTATGGACAACGTAAAGGCGGATAGTAAATCGACGGGTATCACGGCCGAAACAGCCGGACGTGTGGAATTTAGTTCAAAAGATTTTGTCAGCGCGGTGTTTGAGACTTCTTTCCTGACAAAAGACAATACGCATACGTTCCGGTCGCTTCGCACAGTGAATTATGATCTGAAAGCGGAAAAGGCCGTTATGGAACAGGACCTGATTGTGAATAATGGCGCCTTGTACAAAGCGGCGGACGCGGCCGTAAAAAAGCAGCTTTCCAAAGAACTTCAGACATATTTTACACCGCAGGTTTTAAAGGACAGTTTGGACCAGTCCGAACTCTATTTCAAAAAGGACGGAATAGTTGTGAGTTTCACTGTGATCTATACGCTGGGCGACCATGCCGAAATTTCTATTCCGTATAACGAAACGCAAGGATTTCGTACGGAAAGTTCCGTTTGGAACAATTTCGCAACATGACGGGAAACTGCTTAGCAGCGTTTTCAAAAACCCGCTATGATTCCGGCGCCGCTAAATGCACCAATAAAAAGAAATGGGAAACTGACGCAATCTATCGGTTTCCCATTTTGCAATGGTGCTGTATCATACGTTCTTCTATAATTTTGCATCTCATTTTGATGTGCCTTTGCAATGATCCATCAACTTGAGCAGCTGATTTTTATTATCTCACCATCACAATATGCTCATAATCAGACGGATAAATTAAAATTTATAAAAGCCTCTGCAGGCAAGACTCGTAAGTATATCTCAGACGATTCCGGGTGGAATCTCTATAGTTGATTGCCGCAACCGGACAATGATGAAGACAACGCAGGCAATTATCGCATTTCAGGAGCACCCAAAACGGCTTGTTTTCTTTCATTTCTATCGCATGAACCGGACAGTTCTTCACACACAGCCCACAACGAATGCAGGAATGGTTCACAGTAAAGGGGGAAGTGCTTCGGGCTTTCTCATAATAAGTGTGAATGCCGGGCGTTAATCGGCGTATGAGCCAGTTGCTCCGATAGGGTTTTTGTGTCCCTTGAATGATCTTATGAAGGACTTTTTCTGCATGAATCAATTTCTTTTTCTGCGTCTCCAAGGATGGTATGTCATGCAGTATCGAATAGTTTGTGACCATGACGAGGGAGTAGACGGTTGGTTTAGGAAGTCCTTTTTCTAAAAAAAGCTTTTCTATCGCGGCGTCTCCTCCGCCTAAATATCCGCCGCATGTGATAATAACGACTATTTTACTGACGTTCATAAATTCACTTTTTCGGATGAATGTTTCCATCCGGTCTGAAATCCCCCAAAAACAATTAAACGTCGTCAGAAATAGAGGCTCCCCATCTTCTAAGTAAAATACGGCAGGCTCTTCAAACTCACAAACATCCACCAGATCCCCTTGAAATGTTTCGTGCAGTTTTATAGCAACATGCTTTGAATTACCAGTTGAGCTATAGTATATTACCATTGCAGCATGACCTTCTTTCTGTGACGGCTTCTTGTTGACACAAGAATTCTGTTTATTTGCGTGTTATAGAAACAGTACGGTTTCCCTATAGCTGCTCATTTTGTGCAGCCTATCAACGTGTTTTGGCTACAGGATTTATTACTGCAAAGGCATGTTTTTTTGCCGTTTCGGAAAATCACATTCGTTTATAAATGGACAGCCACCGCACGCCGTATTCTGAACCAAAACGGCCCCGGCCATAATTTCATAGGAATTCCCCGGCCACCAGCCGAGATCTCCATAGTATTCCAGCAGCTTATTGTAAATCCAATTTGATTTGTTTGACATGGACTTGTCCCCTTGATTCAATAGACCACTTATAAATCCGGCTTCCCGATTTGCTTCTGCCTGCTTTAAAGAACGGAAATGTCACTTTTTTCTTTATCCATAAACACTCTTGAACCTGTGGCACCTTTTTGCCCCTGATATTTCCCCTGATAGGGCTTGAGGGCAATATCATCCATTTGGGCAAATACAAGCTGTCCCACTCTCCAGCCGGACTGCAGTTCGATCGCACAGCGGTTCGCATTAAATAATTCAAGAGTGATTTCTCCCTCAAATCCAGGGTCCACCCATCCGGCGTTTTGGATAAACAGGCCCAATCTTCCAAGGGAACTTCTTCCCTCAACAAATGCGGTCAGATTATCGGGCATTACAAAATACTCCAATGTAGTGGCAAGGACAAACTGCCCGGGGAGAAGAAGATATTTATCCGTTTGAATGGTTTTATATCTGATTTCATTTTGTAAGGTAATGATTCCGTCGGGTGAGTCTTCCACAATACTGAATGTGTTTCCAAGGCGGATATCTACGCTTGCGGGCTGTATTTGCTCTTCCCCGATCGGTTCTATCAATAATGTTTTTTCTTTTAACATTTTAATAATGGTTTTATCCGATAAAATCATGATGGAATCCTTCCTTTGCATTTTATAAATAACGTACTTGTTAAGTATTATATCAGCTAAAATCTGTAAACGCAAAAGAAGTTAACCGCGGTATTAGAGTTTTAAAAGCAAAAATGCGCACATATGATAGGATTGATTATAGATGTGATGGTAGGGATAGAGCCATATGAGACATATTGATATAAAAAAGCTTCTGAAAAGCGGACTTGTGGCAAATATCGCCATTTCGGCCGCTTCCGTTGCATTGATCTATTCATTGATTTCGCTGTACTTCTGCAGTCATTTCTTTTTCAATACGGAAATAAATGGAGCGAATGTCTCATTAAAAGCGTACGGCACTGCAAATCAGGCGATAAGAGACTATATGAAAGGCTACGAACTGCAGTTAACGGAAAGAAATGGGGAAACAGAGAAGATAGCAGGACGCGATATAGACTTGCAGTATCATGAAAAAGTCGGGATTTCCGAAATTTATCCTCTGCAAAGACCGTTTCAATGGATGGGCTCGTTATTCGAAGGTAAAAAATATACGATCAGTGATTTATACATTTACAATCAGGACCTTCTAAAAAATAAAATTGACCAGCTGAATTGTTTCAATAGGACTGCCGCGGAACCGCAAAATGTCAGTTTTTAGTATTCCAACGGGTTATACGAGGCGGTTAAAGAAGTATATGGAAATACAATCATTCAGGATCAATTGAACAAAGCCATAAAGACGAGTATTGAGAGGGGAGAAACAAATTTAAATTTAGAGGAAGCGTATTGCTACAAAGAGCCAAAATATACCTTGAGCTCTTATAAAACGCACATAGTAGAGAACCTGCTGAACAGGTATGTATCAGCCAATATTACTTATCAATTCGACGGTAAAAAGGAAACAGTGAATGGGGATGCCATCCATAAATGGCTTACTGTCAGCGAAGATTTAGAGGTTGTAATCAATAAAGCCGCAGTTCAAAAGTATGTAAATGAATTGAGCAGAAAATACGATACGGTCGGAGCGGCAAGAAACTTCAAAACATCTGTGGGGAAAACCGTTACGGTGAAAGGCGGTCTTTACGGATGGAAAATCGACCGGGATGCCGAAGCGGAAGCGCTGTTGGAAAATATAACACGCGGCGAGGTAGTGGAAAAAGAACCGGTCTATGTCCAAAGGGCTTTATCCAGAGGGGAAGATGAAATCGGCGATACCTATTTGGAAATCAACATAACGAAACAGCATGTGTGGTTTTATCTGGATGGAAAGCTTCTGGCCAGCGGTTCCGTGGTAACCGGAAACCCCAACAGGGGATGGTCCACTGTAACCGGGGTTTACATGCTCAATTACAAACAAGAAGGCGCCGTCTTAAGCGGCCAGGGATATGAAGCCAATGTCACTTACTGGATGCCTTTTTTCGGAAATACAGGATTGCACGACGCCAGCTGGAGGTATTCCTTTGGAGGAGAGATCTATAAAAGAAACGGGACTCACGGATGCATCAATGCACCGTTCTATCTGGCGAAAACGATTTTTGAAAATATAGAAGTAGGGACCCCCATCATTAGCTATAAAGAAGGATAAAACGGGATAATCACTCGCCCGACCGCTCACCCATAACGAAATATCCGAAACGTTTGAAAGTCTCATCTTTGCGATACCGCTTCCGATAACTGTCCAAGTTTTCACTGCTTTCTAAGTTAACTTGTCTTTTGAATCTTGTCCTACCTGTTTGATCGATCGGGTAGAAGCAGGGTACGGTTTACCGATTGTCCATTAATTTTTATTATATTCCATATTCAGAATAAAGGAAAGGGATTTGAACCTTTGTGATTCAAATCCCTTTCCTGCTTTTTAACTCCGTTCATGGCCTTGGCTCCACACAGGAGCTTGTTGCTCCCGGGGGAAGACCTTCGACAGTACGCGGCTCGGCGGGAGGAGCAGAACAACTTTCCCGCCGCACGATGTGGCACGGCACGATGACCTTCAGAGGCAGGGAATGCCCGCCGTTGATGCGGTCGATGAGCACGCGTGTCGCGATCTTTCCCATCTCGTCCAACGGGATATGGATGGTTGTGAGCATCGGCGAGACATACCGATCTGTCTCGATGTCGTTCGCACCCATTACCGAAAGGTCCTCCGGCACCCGGAGACCGTGCCCCTTGCAGGCCTGCAGTACCCCGATGGCAGTATTGTCGTTGGCGCAATAAAGCGCTGTGGCGTCCATACCCTGCGCCAGAAGACGCTCCAAACCCCGGAAGCCGCATTCAAAGGAAAGCACCGAATTTGTGGCAATGTTCCGTTCGCTGCGCTCAAGGCCCAGCAGCTCCAGCCCGTGCAGATAACCCCGGAAGCGGGCCTCGTTTCGATCCGTTCCCACAAAGCCGATGCGGTGGTGTCCAAGGCTGTACAGATAACGTACAGCCTCTTGGGAAGCCAGATAACCGTCGCAGATTATGCCGTCGCATCTCACGTCCAGATCGTTCCATCCAAGATAAACGGTCTTTTTGAAATGCTTGCTCAGAAGCTGGTACAGCTGAGACTGAAACCTCCCGATGATGATGAGCTGATCACTGGAAGCCTCCTGCATAAACTGAGCGGTAGAGCCGTTTTCGATTCCGCCCGAATAAAAGGTGTATTTCAGCGTATAGCCGTTTTGGAAGGCTTCGCGCTCGATACTGGCGATGGCGTGGGTGAAAAAAGGATCTTTCCGCACCTCCTCAGGAGAGCAGGCCACGAGGCAGTAGATGGAACTTACCGGCTGCGGCGGGGTCTTGCCGGACTTCTTCAGAGACTGGGCTTCCCTGTTGGGCATATAACCGCCCGCCTGCGCAATTTTCCATATACGGTCCTGAATTTCTTTGCCGGCGGCGCTCGGCGATGAGGCGTTAAGTACCCGGGAGACGGTTGAGATGGATACATGAGCTTGAGCCGCAATTTCCTTTAAAGTCATATACAACAGCTCCTTTGCTTAAAAAGATAGCACAAAAATACGCAAAAAACAATAAAAACGCAGAAACAATTTTCAGCTTATCATGGAATTTTCTATAGAAATTATGCAAAAGGTACAACTTGATTGACAGATATCACAAAAAATCGGCTGTAAAAACCGCAAATAAGTGGGAATGAAAACGTTTGGGTAAAACCGTATGTAAAATTGACGAAAATCTCTTGAAGTATACAAGGGGAAATGGTACCTTTGTAATGAGGAAAATCGATGGGTATCGAAAAGAAAGTGTCGCAAAAATCAACTGAAATTGTAAAATATTTAGCAGATGTTCACGCAAATTAAAGCAAAAATGGAAAATAATGCAGAACTTTGCGTGCTGTTGCAGATGTGCGGTCTGTTTCTGACATTTTTGCCGGAGGCTTCTGCCCTATTTAATCTTTCAGATTGCGGCGACATTTTTTTACGGGGAAGATTTTATGATTGAAAGGGGAAAAAAACATGAAAAACATGAAAAGAGCACTTGCACTGTTTCTTACGCTTGCGATGATCTGCGCGACGATGGCTGGCTGCGGCGGAACCGCGGACTCCACGTCCCCTGCGGCCTCAAGTGCGGAGGGAAGCGCTGCGGGCACGGAAAAATCCGGCACCACCTTCGGCCTTACCCCGCTGGACAAGCCCACGACCCTGCGGGTCGGGTTCTTTTCCGGTTCCGCACACAGCATGCCCTTCTATATTGCCGACAAAATGGGATTTTTCAAAGAATTGAACATCGATGTGGAATATGAATCCTTCATTAACGGCCCGGCGATGATGGAGGTAAGCTCAAACTGGGATGTGTGCGACGTGGGCGGCCCCGGCGTTCTGAACGGCATGAAGAACCACGACGTCCACATGATCGGGCTGTGCGACAACGAATTGAACACCGCTCTTTTCGTCCGTCCGGACAGCGACCTTGCAAAGGATCCTGCGAATCCGGATCTGTGGAAAGGCAAGACCATCATCCTTAACAGCGGAACGACCCTGCAGTACATGTGCGCGAGTTATCTGAAAAGCATCGGTTCCAGCATCAACGACGTGAATATTGTCAGTATGGACGTTACCAGTAGTCTGACTGCGTTTAAGGCAGGTCAGGGTGATGCGGTCTGCGCATGGAACGCCGTAGCGTACAACGCGGACGACAGCGGACTCGTGCGTGTGACGGACATGAGCGAAATGGGCCTGAACAACGTCTGCGGTCTGTGCGCGACGGGGGACGCCGTTAAAAACAAAGCAGATTTGCTCAAACTGACCTGGATGGTCTATTACATGACCGCGGCATGGTGCCAGGAGAGCGATGAAAACATGTCCAAGGCAGTGGAACTTTATGTGCAGTCCTGCGAGGATGAGGGCGTGGCGTCCAGCGAGTCGATCTGTGAGCGCGCATTGAAGATTTTCAAATGCCCCTCCGTCAAGGAAAGCTATACCGATATGACGACCAAAGTGACGGACCGTTCCGGCTCCGGAGAGGTTCTTCAGGCTACCAATTATCTTTTTGAAACACTGGATTTCTTTATCGGGCTGGGAAGCTATACGGCGGCGGACCGTAAGAACATTCTGGACAAGGGTCTCGTCGACTCCTCGATTGCCGAGTCCTGTAAGGATACGCTGACGCAGCTGGGATATCTTTCGTAAAGAGGTGCCTTCCGAAAAACAGCAAGATCTTATGGGATCGTCCCGGCCTCCTTAACCGGTTGAATCGGACGATCCCGAAGATTCTATAAGCGTTTATTTCAGCACCGGCATTATGCGGCGTTTTTCGGTAGCTGGTCAATCCACCGGTAACAAGCCTTTAAGGAGGAACGAATATGAGTGAAAAAGAATACGCAGCAGCCAGACTGACAGACGAAGAACGCGTCCGGCTGGTACAGCATCAAAAGCGGCGCAGCGATTATCAGCTTACGATGCTTTCCATTATCGGCGTGTTGGGATTCCTGATTCTATGGCAGGTGGCGGTCGCGGCAGGCTGGCTGCCCAGCCGGTACGTGCCCATGCCGTCCAGAGTCATCGAACTGTTTTTTGAAAAATGGATGGACCCCAATCCCGACGGCGCGACGCTGGGCCTGCATATCCTGAGCAGCCTGCAGGTGGCGCTCACAGGTTTCGGACTGGCGATCGTCATCGGTGTACCGCTTGGACTGCTCATGGGCTGGTTCCGTGCCTTCGACAAATTTATGCGCCCGATCTTTGAGATACTGCGCCCGATCCCGCCCGTTTCGTGGATTCCGATCACGATCCTTTGGCTGGGCGTGGGCCTGAAAGCAAAAGCGTTCATCGTCTTCTTCTCGGCCTTCGTTCCCTGTGTGATCAACGCCTACACCGGGATCAGGCAGACGAGTCCCGTGCTGATCAATTTTTCAAAAACATGCGGCGCCTCTACTTTCACGATTTTCAGAAAAATCGGGATTCCTTCCGCCATGACCATGACCTTTGCCGGTATACGGGTGGCGCTGGGCAATGCGTGGGCCACGCTCGTAGCGGCGGAGATGCTGGCCGCGAGTACCGGCCTGGGTTATATGATCCAGCAGGGCCGTCAGTTTGCCCGGCCCGACATTATTATTCTCGGCATCGTGGTCATCGGCGCCATTGGGGTTCTGTTCACCTCGCTGCTGGGCAGGATCGAATACAAAGTATTGGGGTGGAAGAAATGAAAAAAACGGAAGAAACGATCGTATGCAGCGAGTATGAACGCAGGGAACGCCGGCGCAGTCAAATTTACAGCGTACTTCCGTTCGTATCCGTTGCACTGCTGCTGATCCTGTGGTTCGCGGCATCTTCCGCGGAAGGCAGCAACTTTCCCTCGCCAAAGGACATCGCCGACAGATTTACCCTGTTTCTGCAAAAGCCCATTAAGAACCTGAGCCTTATGGGCCATATCTGGGCAAGCCTCCAGCGCGTTTTCATCGCGTTGGGCGTGTCCTGGCTGATCGGTATTTCCTTCGGCGTACTGATCGGCTGGAACAAAAAGGCGAACGCCCTGTTAGGGCCGATGTTTACGGCCTTCCGCTCGGTTCCTCCTCTGGCCTGGGTACCGCTGGTGACCATGTGGTTCGGAACCGGCGAGTTCCCGAAGATCCTGATCGTTTTTGTCGGCGCGCTGATGCCGGTGGTGGTGAATACAGAGGCTGGCATTGCCAACGTACAGAAGCTGTATTTGGACGTTGGGAGCATTTTTAACGCCAGCCAGCGCCAGATGCTGTTTGAAATCGCCATTCCCTCTTCGCTGGACGCCATATTCGCGGGCATCCGGACATCCACCAGCGCGGGCTGGATGGTGGTGTTGGCCGCTGAAATGCTGGGCGGAAAATCCGGCGTGGGCTTTTTGATTACCCGCGGCATGGATTCGGGAGATTATTCCCTTTGCCTGCTTTCAATGATCTGCATCGGTCTGGTGGGAGCGCTGCTGGCTGTTATTATTCAAGTCTTAGAAAGGATCATCTTGCCATGGACAGCAAAAAAATCAAGCTGAAACTGGAAAATATCTCCCAAAGCTATATCGTCAAGAACAGGGTTTTTGACGCGGTTGTCGGAGTGTCCCTGGAAGTCAGAGAATCTGAATTCCTGGTCATTCTGGGCCCCGGACGCTGCGGGAAATCCGTACTGCTCAATATGATCGCCGGACTGGAAAAACCGGTGGAAGGGCGCATCCTGCTGGACGGAGAGGAAATACGGGGCAGCGACGAGCGAATCGGCATGGTATTTCAGAAGCTGGCACTGATGCCGTGGAAAACCGTTATGGAAAACGTCGAGTTCGGTCTCAAGATAAAAGGCATGAAAAAAGAAACCCGGCGGGAAATCGCACAGAAATACATCGATCTGGTAGGCTTGCAGGGTTTTGAGAAATGCTATCCCAATCAGCTTTCCGGCGGCATGAAGCAGCGGGTGGGCATTGCCCGCGCCTATACGAACAATCCGGAAATCCTGCTGATGGACGAGCCGTTCGGCCAGCTGGATGCCCAGACCCGCTACGCCATGCAGGACGAAGTCCTGCGGATATGGGAAGCCGAAAAACGCACGGTTATTTTCGTGACAAACAATATAGAGGAAGCCCTGTATTTGGCCGATCGGGTTATCCTGCTGACAAACTGTCCGGCGGCGGTCAAGGACGTCTACGAGATCGATCTGCCGCGGCCGCGCAATGCCGTTGACCCGGAGTTTTTGCGCCTGCGTAAGCTGATCAGCGAAAACACCGACCTAGCACTGTAAGGAGGCGCATGATGAGCGAATATAAAGTGGAGGTCAACAACCTCACCAAATATTTCGGGAACCTGCATGTTCTCGACAACATCAGCTTTAAGGTCAAAAAGGGGGAGTTCGTCTGTATCGTAGGCCCGACGGGCTGCGGAAAGACCACCTTTTTAAACCTGCTGACCCGTATTTATATGCCCTCCAAGGGCGACCTTTTGATCGACGGGGAATCCGCGACCCCCAAAAAGCATAATCTGGCGTTTGTCTTTCAGGAGCCTTCCGCCATCCCATGGAAGACGGTAGAGCAGAACCTGCGCTTCGGCCTGGAGCTGAAAAAGCTTCCGAGGGCGGAAATCGACAAACGGGTGGAAACCATCATTAAGCTCATGGGCCTGGAGCCGTTTCGCGACTCTTATCCTCATCAGCTGTCGGTAAGCACCGAGCAGCGCATTATCATCGGTCGGGCTTTTGCCATGAATCCGGACCTTCTGCTGATGGACGAGCCCTACGGCCAGATGGATATCAAGCTGCGTTTTTATCTTGAGGACGAAGTGATCCGCCTGTGGCGGGAACTGGGCAGTACGGTGATCTTCATCACACACAATATCGAAGAGGCTGTTTATCTGGCCGAGCGCATTCTGATCCTCAGCAATAAGCCTACCACCATCAAAGAGGATATGAAGGTGGAACTGCCCCGTCCCCGGGACGTAACCGATAAGGCGTTCATTGATATCCGTCAGTATGTCACCGATCAGATCAAATGGTGGTAAGGAGAATAATGTATGTATGATGTTTTGATTGTGGGCTGCGGTGTAGTCGGCGCGGCGATGGCTTATGAACTGTCACGGTATGACCTTTCGGTATGCGTATGCGAGCGCTCCAACGATGTGGCCAACGGAGTGACAAAGGCGAACAGCGCTATTCTGCACGCCGGATTCGACTGTCCCGTCGGCAGCCTGGAGGCCAGACTGAACGTGGAGGGCGTGAGGCTGGCCAAAGAAATCTGCGAAAAGCTGGATGTCGAGAGGCGGGAGATCCCCAGCTTTGTCATTGCTTTTAATGAACGGGAGAGGAAAGAGCTGGACGCCCTTTACGAGCGGGGCATAGCCAACGGCGTGCCGGGCGTGCGCATTGTCGGCCCGGAGGAAGCCCTGGCTTTGGAGCCCGGTCTGAATCCCAAGTTGATCGCCGCCTTATACGCACCCTCCTCGGCGATTATCAACCCCTGGGAGTATGCCATTGCCATGGCCGAGACCGCCGTGACCAACGGCGCCGAGGTCAGGCTTTGCAGTCCGGTTACGGCCATTGAGAAAGTGCCGGAGGGGCATTTTAAGGTGACGGCCGGGACGGACGTTTACGAGGCAAAGTATGTCGTTAACGCGGGCGGCGCGTTCTCGGCGGACGTCTACCGGCTGGTGGGCGGAAACGACTTGAAACAGACCAATTTTTGCGGACAGTACTACGTGCTGGACAAAAATCAGGGAAAACTCATCAATTCGGTTATTTTTCCGTGCCCTGACGAGCACGGCTTTAAAGGTGTGCTCGTGGCGCCCACCGTACACGGCAATCTGATTGTAGGCCCGGATTCCTATGTGGTCGAAAACGGCGACTGCGTGGCCACCGTTTCCCCGTTGCTGGAGGAGCTTCAGGAACACGGCCACCGTTCGGTGCCCGGCATTGATTTCCGGCAGATCATTCACGAATATGCGGGTGTGCGGCCCAACACGCAGATACCGGATTTTGTTATTGAAGAATCCGGAATCTGCCCGCATTTCATTAATCTGGCGGGAATCAAGAGCCCGGGGCTGTCCAGTGCGCCGGCAATTGCAAAAGAGGGCGCGAAGCTTCTTGAAGGCTGCGGCCTTGTCCTGAATGAAAAGAAAAACTTTATTGATAAAAGGAAGCGGATCAAATTCCGCGAATTGAACCGGGAAGAGCAGGAGAAGATCATTTCTCAAAATCCGCTTTACGGTCGGGTCATCTGCCGCTGTGAGACTGTGACAGAGGGCGAGATCGTGGAGGCTATCCACAGGCCCATACAGCCGAGAACCATCGACGCCATCAAGCGCCGGTGCAACGCGGGCATGGGGCGGTGTCAGGGCGGCTTCTGCGGTCCCCGGGTTCACGAGATACTGGCGAGGGAACTGAACGTCTCGCCCATGGATATTCTCATGGACGAGCAGGGTACCTTCCTGCTCACTTCGCCAATCAAGGAGGCGGACGATTATGAAGCTTGAATACGACATTGTCGTGGTGGGCGGCGGTCCGGCCGGTCTGGCGGCCGCCTGCGCGGCAAAGGAAAACGGAGCGGGAAGCGTGCTGATATTGGAACGGGACAAAGAGCCCGGCGGCATTCTGAACCAATGCATTCATAACGGCTTCGGACTGCACTACTTTAAAGAGGAACTGACCGGCCCGGAGTATGCCGCCCGCTTTATCCATAAGGCAAATCTTATGGGCGTGGTGTTAAAACTGGATACGATGGTGCTTTTGATCGAGGGCAAGACCGTATACGCCGTCAACGCCGCGGAAGGGCTGCTCGAAGTGCACGCAAAAGCGGTCGTCCTGGCGATGGGTTGCCGGGAGCGCACCCGCGGCGCCATCGGTATTCCCGGCGACCGGCCGGCCGGCATCTTTACGGCAGGTACCGCCCAGCGCTATATCAACGTCGAGGGCTGGATGGTCGGCAGACGGGTGGTCATTCTGGGCTCCGGCGATATTGGTCTCATCATGGCGCGGCGTATGACCCTGGAAGGCGCGAAGGTGCTTGCCTGTGTGGAACTGTGTCCCTATTCCAATGGGCTCAACCGAAATATCGTTCAGTGCCTGAACGACTATAACATTCCGCTGTATCTCTCTCATACTATCACCGGAATCGTTGGTAAGCAGCGGGTGGAGAAGGTGCTGATCTCCGAAGTCGGACCGGACAGAAAGCCGATTCCCGGTACGGAGATAAGCCTGGACTGCGACACGGTGCTGCTGAGCGTGGGACTCATCCCTGAAAATGAGCTGACCCGCGCCGCAGGTATTCCCATGGACAGCCGTACCAACGGCTCGGTCGTATACGAGAATATGGAGACCGAAATGCCGGGCGTGTTCAGCTGCGGCAATGTGGTTCATGTGCATGACCTCGTCGATTTTGTTACTGCGGAGAGCCAGCGCGCCGGAAAGGCCGCAGCCGAATATGTCAAAGCGGGCGGGGAGGAGATGCCTGGCCGGGTGCTGAACCTCAAAAATGGGCCGCGCGTCAATTATACGGTGCCTCAGAAAATTCGTCCCGGCAAGGTGGAAAAGTCCGTCGATGTCTTTTTCCGCGTAAACAACGTCTATCACGGCGGTACGGTCCGCGTGACGGACGGTGAAAACGTGCTCTGCAGTTTTAAGCGGGACCATCTGGCACCCGGAGAAATGGAAAAAATCACAATTCCGGCAGGATTGCTTAACAAGGCGCTTGGGGATGGGCTGACCGTGGAGCTGGCCGTTAAGGAGGAATAAACGATGACTGAACTGATCTGTATTGTCTGCCCAAAGGGCTGCCACCTGCGCGTGGATGAAGAAAATGGCTACCGGGTCACGAATTTTGGCTGTCCCCGCGGTGAAGCTTACGGTAAAAAAGAGCTTACGGATCCTACCCGGGTGCTGACCAGCATCGTACATATCCGGAACGCGGCGCATCCGTGCTGTCCGGTCAAAACGTCCGGAGCCGTACCAAAAGCGAAAATCCGCGAGGTGATGCGCATGCTGAATACGGTTTGCCTGAGCGCTCCGGTAAGGATCGGCGACGTGGTGGTGCCCAATGTATGCGGAACGGGCTGTGACTGGGTCGCCACTAAAGATATGGGAAGGGAGAACGGAAGCAATGAAATTAGAATTTGAATATGGTCAGGGCATGATGAGTGCCGAGCTGCCCGACGATACGGACGTTTTTATCCCAGGTGAAACCGTCCCGGACCCACCCTGCCTTCCACAGGATTGGGACAGTCTCTATCACGCGACGCTTGAGAGCGTCCGGAACCCCATCGGCATGCCGGCGCTTTCAGCGCTCGCGCACAAGGGCAGCCGGGCTGTCATCATCATCCCAGACATCGTAAAGGGGGGCAATCAGCCCACGAGCCATCGAAAGGTGGCAATCCGGGTCTGTCTCGACGAGCTTTACGGCGCGGGCGTTGAAAAAAAGGACGTTCTGCTTCTTATCTCGAACGGCCTTCATCCGCGAGCGACCGTTCCGGAAATGAAAGCTATTCTTGGACCGGATCTTTTTAATGAATTTTACCCCTCCGGACAGATCACAAGCCATGACAGCGAGGATTATGAGCATCTGATCGATCTTGGCTACACCGCAAACGGCGATCACGTCATCATGAACAAGTATGTTTATGATGCTGACGTTGCCATCCTGATCGGCCATACGCAGGGCAACCCCTACGGCGGATATTCCGGTGGATACAAACACTGCTCGACAGGCATCACGCATTGGCGGAGTATCGCGGCCCATCATGTTCCCCAAGTCATGCACCGTCAGGACTTCGTCCCCGTGTCCACAAACAGCGAGATGCGGAACAAGTTCAATCAGCAGGGCCAGTTTATGGAAGGGAAAATGGGAAAGAAATTCTTCTGCTGCGACGCCGTTCTGGATACGAAATCCCGCCAGATCGAGATCAACTCGGGCTGGGCAAAGGAAATGCAGCCGATCAGCTGGAAGATGGCTGACAAGCGCACCTATATCCACTGGGCCGAAAAGAAATATGACGTCGTCGTGTTCGGCATGCCCACGAACTTCCACTACGGCAACGGTATGGGAACGAACCCGATCCAGATGATGCAGGCCCTCTCGGCGCAGGTCATCCGGCACAAGCGGATTCTCAGCGACCACTGTGTTTTCATCGTTTCCAGCATCTGCGACGGCTATTTCCACGACGAACGCTGGCCGTATCTCCGGGAGCTGTACAACCTGTTCCAGCACGACTATATGCAGATTCTGCCGGACATGAACCGTTACGGAGAATACTTTGCGACCAATGAGGACTATATCCGAAAATATCGGTTTGCGAATGCGTTCCACCCCTTCCATGGCTTTTCCATGATGAGCTGCGGGCATATTGCGGAAATGCACACCAGCGCGATTTATATCGTGGGTGCCAGAGAGCCGGGTATTGCCCGGGGAATGGGGTTGAAAACCCGCGCGACTTTCGAAGAGGCGCTTGAGGATGCCAAACGGAAATTTGTTGGGGAAAATCCCAACATTCTCGCTCTGCCCCAGACCTTTACGACCGCGGCGGTGCATTTGTGCATGAAGGACCCCGACAAAAACAGCACTTTCAGGGACGGCGCTTCCGATCATCCCTGCTGCGGCTGAGTGCCGCGGAGTCTGCGCGGCCTGAACAGGGACAGCGCTGTGCGCCGTGCCTCTATTTTTAAGGAGCGTTACACGTCATGACCATTATTTTGCTGCTTATCAGCTTTCTGGCCAGCGTCGCCGGGGCGATCTGCGGGATCGGCGGCGGTGTCATTGTGAAGCCGGTTCTGGACAGCCTGTCCGTCGCGTCGGTTTCAACTATCAGCTTTCTGTCGGGCTGCATGGTGCTCAGCATGTCCTGTTACTCGGTGTGTAAGGAACTGCTGAACGGAGAAAGCCAGGTGGCCTTTAGAACCGTCACCCCTCTGGCCGTCGGCGCGGCGGCGGGCGGCATTCTGGGGAATAACCTGTTCAGCTTACTGCGGGCCGCGGCCGCTCAGCCTGAGCGGGTAGGAGGATATCAGGCTGTCAGCCTTGCAGTTATTGTTCTGGGAACCTTGCTGTATACGGTCAAAAGCGACCGTATCCGGACGCATAACATCCGGAATATTCCGGCTTGCCTGATGATCGGCCTCCTGCTTGGACTTATATCGAGCTTTCTGAGCATCGGCGGCGGACCCATCAATTTGGTACTGTTTTACTATTTCTTCTCTATGTCCACGAAAACAGCCGCCCAAAACAGTCTGTATATCATTTTTATCAGCCAATTGGCCAGCCTGCTGACGACTCTTGCCACGCGCAGTGTGCCGGAGTGCAGGATGATCTGGCTGATCGCAATGGTAGCGGGAGGAGTCATGGGGGGAATTGCCGGGCGAGGTCTGAACCGGCGCCTGAACGACGAACAGGTGCGTAAGCTCTTTATTGTCCTCATGGCAGTAATTATTGTGATCAGCTGTTACAACGCGAAGCAATTTTTATTCTGAGGCAGGATCTCATACGGAAAAACTGGACTGAGCATGCCTGTCGCATCACGGACAGCGATACCGGCGCTTCAAAGATTTCCTCTCTGACTCCAGGCAGTTTTCCGACATAAATAATTACAGAGCATATCGGTGACCTTTAAAAGGGTATTGTGAGAATTCCATTTTAAAGTCTTTCATCGAATATGCTCTGCTTTTTTTATTTTTTCTCAGATTCTTGAAACCTTGGGAAATGCGGCTTTTGTCCGCACCGGATGAGGTCAAAAAAGTTTATTCTCCACCCGCACACAGACAGCACAAAACTCATTTGCGGCGGCATAAACATTTACTGCGGCCAATGCGCAGATTATCGTACAAAAACATCACCGTTTTTCAGTCCGAACTCATTGTAATCTCCGCTTATCAGTTGTAAAGAATTATTTTCGGTACGTTTGAATTTCAACTCGTCGGACAGCCAATTATGGCCGGTAGCATCGTAGCATTTCAGTTCAAGGATGACGGTATCTTCGCTGCCGACAAAAGTATAAAGGTCCCCCTTATACCCGCTCCAAAAGATCTGAACATATTTTTGACCGTTCATTGTTCGTACTACATCGTCACTGTTCAAAGGATATTTCCATTTGTCTAACAAACAATAGGATTCCACAGAAATCGTTGCGCGCGAATCCTGCCCTGCGGAAAACCTGCATACAAAGGCAGAAGAGCCGTCATACTTCTGTCTGTTTTCTTCCGTATTAAAGAAAATCCATTCCTTTGAGCCGTATAGCGAATCCCAGTTTTTTGCTTTGTCCATGGGAACCGGCTCGCTGTGCGGCTTAGGTTTTGACGAAACGGCAGGCTTTACTGCTGAGGAAGTGGATCTTTTGCTGGAAGAGGAGCGGTTCGCTTCTTCGGCTTTTGATGCGCTGTCTGCTTTATTTGTGGTTTGCGAGGAAGTGCTTTGCGAGGAACTGTACAGCTTTTTATTTTCCTGCACTTGCTTTGATGGTACAACGACCTGTTGGCTTTCTTTCAGCACAATGTTTCCGCTGCCGTCAACGGCTAATATGTCATTCGTAACGACCTTCCCGGTTTTGGAGTCTAAGATATTGCCATGATCATCCACCGTATAAGATTGATAATCAGAATAATCTGCAGAGCTTGACACGGGTTGTGATACCGTCCGGGACGAGCCGGAATTTGTACCGGGACTTTGTTTGCTGCACCCGCATAAACAGCAAAATATACCCAAAATCAGAATAAAAGTGAAGATTTTACGCATGAATAGTTCCTCCCTTTGCGGCTCGAAAGCCAATACCAGTCAGTCCTTGATCCGCTCAATCACGTCAGGGCCGAATCTATATTTCATTTTATCATATAAAAAAAGAAGTCGATTCTTTTGCAGAAATCGGCTTCTTTTGATAAAAATCTGGTGGAGACCAAGAGAATCGGGGGGTCCAGTTTCCGCCCGCATTCCGCGAGTCTCTGCCTCTTTCCTGGTGCGCGGGCCATCTTGCTCTTTCTCCGTATTTGCGCCGGAGTTCGTTTCTTCATCAATCTATAAAGCCCAAGACGCTGACCTTTTAATGGTCAGCGTCTTGGGCTTGGTGGAGACGAAGAGGATCGAACTCTCGACCTTACGGATGCGAACCGTACGCTCTCCCAGCTGAGCTACGCCCCCACAACGAAAGCTATTATATCATGTTGGCGGGACGATTTCAACTGTTATTTTTAACTTTATTTGATCTTATTTCCAATCAAGCGTGCTGAAAATGGCCTGAAACCTGATTTCAGGCTTTATGGCTCCTTACGTATTGGCCTATTTTTTTGTCCTGTGTGGAGATATGCTGAATCAGCCAGTTGATCACCATTTGATTGGCGTTGATAATCACGGCGATATTTCCGCCGGACCTGGCGTATTCGGCTTTCAGCTTCGCCAGTTCCGCAATAAAGTTGGTGTGAAGCTCCTTTTGCGTTCCGTATTCGGGGTAATGAATACTGAGCATGTATTTTTCCTCGTCGCGAAAATGCATCTTTGTGTATTCATCCAGGAAATCCAGCATTTGTGCGATGAATTCTTTCGCCTTGCCGTTTTTGCCGGCGTCAAACAGCTGGTTTGCCTTTTCAAACCAAATCTTGTGCTGCTGATCGATTATGTCTACTCCTACGGATAAATCCTCCGTCCATCCCATGGCCATAAAAAACATACCGCCCTTCTGCAAAATTTGCTATCTTCTTCCATTATTATATAGTTTTTGCGGCCCTCGTTCAATACTTCCTTGAAACTATTTTTTAGAGGATGTTTTTGCCAGGGAGAGGGCGTATTTGCAGAATTTTTTCATGCAGCACAGCTCGCATTTCGGACTGCGCGCGGTGCACACCGCCCGGCCGTGCAGGACAAGCCGGTGACAGAAATCGTTGGATTCCTCCGGCGGAAGGATGGAGCGCAGCTGCTTTTCCACCTTGAAGGGCTCTTTGCCCTCGCTGAGGCCGATTTTCCCGCAGATGCGGATACAGTGCGTATCGGTAACCACGGCGGGTTTGTGGTAGATGTCCCCTACAACCAGATTGGCGGTTTTTCTGCCCACGCCCGGCAAACGGGTAAGCTCCTCAATGCTGTCCGGCACCACGCCGCTGTATTCCTCCTTCAGCATCCGGCACATGGCGAAGATGTCGCGCGCCTTTGTCTTATAAAGCCCGCAGGAATGAATCAGCTCCTCGATTTCCTCCACAGTGCCTTCCGTAAAGGCCTGAAGGGTCGGGAAACGCGCGAACAGCGCGGGCGTCACAAGGTTGACCCGCGCGTCGGTACACTGTGCGGACAGCCGGGTCGCGATTAAAAGCTGCAGCGGGTTGGTATAGGTCAGGGAGCAGACAGCCCCCGGGTATTCTTTTTTTAGCGCTTCCACCGCCAGAGCGGCAAGTTGTTTTTTTGTCATGATGAATCCCTCCTGTTTCGTGATCGTCACGATGCCTGATCCTCTTTCATTTTATATGAAATATCGCAAAAGTACAAGTTGACAAGGACAGGATTATCCAATATCATGTTATAAATGAATCTTATAGCAATTCCATTTCAGTTTGCAAGATAAAATATGTTCCTCCCCCGCCTTTGGTGGGGGAGGAACATAACCTTGTTGCAGAACCAACTGGAAATGCTGTAATAAGGGAAGGTGGAGAGAATATGAGCAGGTCGCAGCTGAAAATGCTGGCAGTGATTACCATGCTGATCGATCATGTCGGCGCAATCTTTTTCCCGTCCGTTCCGCTTTTCCGCATCATCGGGCGGCTTTCCTTTCCGCTTTTCTGCTTTTTTATCTCGGAGGGACTCCTTTACACATCCGGTATTAAGCGCTATCTGACGCGCCTTTTTTTCTTTGCGCTGATTTCCGAAGTTCCGTACGATCTGGCGTTCCGCGGGACGATGTATTACCCGCAGAGCCAGAATGTGTTTTTTACGCTTTTTTTGGGCCTTGCGGCAATTGCGATCCTTCACACTTACCTCATCGCCCGGCCGGCCCCGGCGGTACTCCTTGCCGTCGCCTGCGCGCTGCTTGCCGAAGTGCTGCATACGGATTACGGCTGGTTCGGCGTGGTCCTGATTATCATCTTTTACTGCTTTAAAAATTACAGGACGAAGGGCGTGCTGATTTTTACCGTTTTCAATACCGGCTACAGCCTGCTGACCGGTCCGATCAAACTCTATGCCGCGCTGGCGGGGTTTCCGATTCTCGCTTACAACGGGAAAAGGGGAAAATGGAACTGGAAATATTTCTTTTATGCTTTTTACCCGGTGCATCTGCTGATCCTGTATTTAGTGCATAAGGTTGCGTTTTAACACACGAAAGTGTATAATGAACAATAAAATACTCTGGGAAAGGGAATGAAGAAAATGTACAGTGATATGATGGACTCCATCGGCTTTGTTTCTCAGGCAGACCCCGCAGTCGGCGCGGCGATGAAAGAGGAATTGAAGCGCCAGCAGCGCAATCTTGAAATGATTGCTTCTGAAAATCTTGTTTCACCTGCGGTAATGGCCGCAATGGGCAGCATTTTGACGAATAAATATGCCGAAGGCTATCCCGCGAAACGGTATTACGGCGGATGCCAGTATGTCGACGTCGTGGAAAACCTTGCGCGCGACCGCGCCTGCGAGCTTTTCCATGCGGAATATGCCAATGTGCAGCCCCATTCCGGCGCTCAGGCGAACATTGCCGTCTATTACGCGCTGCTGAACCCGGGAGACACCATCATGGGCATGAGCCTTGCCGAAGGCGGCCATCTGACTCACGGTTCTCCGGTCAACATTTCCGGAAAATATTTTCACTTCATTCCCTACGGCGTTAATTCCGAAACAGGACGGATCGATTACGACAAGCTCTATGAAACGGCTGTCAAAGAAAAGCCCAAAATGATTGTGGCCGGTGCGAGTGCGTACCCGCGCACCATCGATTTCAAGCGCTTCCGTGAAATCTGCGACGCCTGCGGGGCGTATCTGATGGTGGACATGGCGCACATTGCGGGCCTTGTCGCCGCGGGCATGCATCCGAGTCCGGTGGAGTGGGCGGATATCGTCACCACGACGACTCACAAGACCCTGCGCGGCCCGCGCGGCGGATTGATTCTGTGCCGCGAGGAGTACGCGAAGGCAATAGACAAGGCGATTTTCCCCGGAACGCAGGGCGGCCCTCTGATGCATGTGATCGCCGGCAAGGCGGTCTGTCTGGGCGAAGCGCTCAAGCCTGAGTTTCAGGATTACGGCCGCAAAATCGTGGAAAACGCCGCCGCTCTTGCGGACGGCCTGCTGAAACGCGGCGTCAAACTTGTCAGCGGCGGAACCGACAACCACCTGATGCTGGTGGACCTGAGCGGCCTGGAGCTGACCGGCAAGGAGCTGGAGCACCGCCTTGATTCCGTGTACATTACGGCCAACAAAAACACGGTGCCGAACGAGCAGCGCAGCCCGTTCGTTACCAGCGGCGTGCGTCTGGGCACGCCGGCGATTACGACACGCGGGCTGAACACAGGGGATATGGATATCATCGCCGAATGCATCAGCCTTGCGATCCATGATTTTGAAGCAAGCGAGGACAAAATCCGCGGGATGGTCACGGAAATCTGCGACCGGTATCCGCTGTACGAATAATTTATTGAAGTCAGGTGGGGTGGTTACAATATGGCAGCGCCTTTGGCGGACCGGCTGCGCCCGCAGAAGCTGGACGACCTTGTCGGCCAGCGCCATCTTCTGGGGGAGGGCAAGGCCCTTCGCCGGATAATCGATTCGGGGGAAATCCCCAATATGATCTTTTACGGGCCGTCGGGCATCGGGAAAACCACGCTCGCCTCCATTATCGCGAAGCAGACGAAACGGGCCCTTTACAAGCTGAACGGTACGACCGCATCCACGGCGGATATCCGCGGGGTGGTCGAACAGCTTGACACGCTCGCCGCCCCGAACGGGATTCTGCTTTACCTTGACGAGATTCAGTATTTTAATAAAAAGCAGCAGCAGACCCTGCTGGAATTCATAGAAAACGGGCAGATCACCTTGATTGCCTCCACGACGGAAAACCCGTATTTTTATGTGTACAACGCCATTCTCAGCCGGTCGACGGTGTTTGAGTTCAAGCCGGTGGAAAAAGAGGACGTGCTCCCGGCTGTCCGGCGTGCGTTTGCTTTTATGGAGCAGGAGCAGGGAAGGCCCGTCTCCGTTGAGAAGGAAGCGGAGGAGTATATTTCCTCCGCCTGCGGCGGGGATGTGCGCAAGGCGATGAACGCGGTGGAGCTCTGCGTGCTTTCCGGCGAGGAAAAGGACGGCGTCTGCCGCGTATCGCTTCCGCTTGCCAGAGAGCTTACCCAGCGCAGCGCGCTCCGGTATGACCGCGCGGGGGACGAGCACTACGATATCCTTTCCGCGTTCCAGAAGTCCATGCGCGGCTCCGACCCGGACGCCGCCGTCCACTATCTGGCGCGCCTGATCGTGGCGGGCGACCTGCCGTCCATCTGCCGCAGGCTGATGGTCTGCGCCTGCGAGGACGTCGGGCTGGCCTACCCGCAGATTATCCCGATCGTCAAAGCCGCGGTGGACGCCGCGATTCAGGTCGGGCTGCCGGAAGCGAGGATTCCGCTTGCGGACGCGGTCATCCTTGTGTGCAGCGCGCCGAAGTCCAATTCCGCCTATTGCGCCGTCAACGCCGCCATTGCCGACATAGAAAAAGGAAAAATCGGGAATATTCCCCGTCAGCTTCAGAATAAACATTATGATGGGGAGGACAACTCGCACAAGGGGCAGTTTTATCAATATCCCCACGATTATCCGAACAAATGGGTTGCCCAGCAATACCTGCCCGACGAGTTAAAGGACGTTCGTTATTATGAGTACGGACAAAATAAAACGGAGCAGGCTTTCCTGCAGTATTGGAGTAAAATAAAGGGGAATAATACCTGAAAATTGTGTGAATTGTGTCTGAATCCGGGAGTTTGCGCTTGTATCGGCCGCTTGAGAGTGATATGATTGAGATAAAGGAAACGGGGGGTGTATCAATATGAAAAATGAGGTTCTCTTTAACTTAACATACGGAATGTACGCCATCGGCGTAAAGGACGAAAAAAAGCCTTCCGCCTGTATTGTCAATACGGTTTTTCAGGTGTGCAACACACCGAACATGATTGCCGTCAGCATGAACCACGACAATTACAGCCATGACTGTATCGTCAAAAGCGGGCTTTTTACCGTGTGCGTTTTATCGGAGGATACTTCCGGCGCCGTCATCGGCGCGCTGGGCTTCAATTCCGGCCGCGATACGGATAAACTGAACAATGTTCACCATAAAATTCTGGCGGAGGGCGTGCCCGTCATCAAGGAAAATATCTGCTGCTGGCTTCTCTGCCGTGTGGTAAGCAGCGCGGAGACGCCGACCCACACAATTTTTGTCGCGGAAGTGGTCGCCGGCAGCGATGAGTCCAGGGGCGTGCCGATGACCTACGATTATTACCACAAGGTGATTAAGGGCAAGGCGCCGAAAAACGCGCCGACCTATCAGAAGGAGCAGCCATCTGACGACAATAACGACGGGGAAAGCTGGATCTGTACCATCTGCGGTTATGTATACAACGATCCGGACATTTCCTTCGAGGAGCTGCCGGACGACTGGGTCTGTCCCATCTGCGGCGCGCCGAAGTCGGCGTTCAGAAGAAAATAGCGGAAGCTTTCTCAGAGCCTGTCCGGCTTTCGGACGGGTTCTTTTTTATTACCGCTGCTTTTTAAATACGGTCAGGAAGCTTTTGCCCGCGGCGGAAAGCGCGCGGTCGCTCCGCCAGATCGCCGTGATCTGGGTCTCCATCACGGGGCTGTCGATAATTTTGCACAGGCAGTCGGGACTGCGGTAAAACGAGTCCATCGAATAAGGGACGACGGCGATGCCCAGTCCCGCGTTCGCCCACATCAGGGCTGTGCGGGAGTCGTCGTTCAGGCAGAAAATATCCGGCTGGAATCCGGCCGCTTTGCAGGCCGATACAATCAGCTTTTCATAGCGCCGGTAAATAATCAGCGGTTTGCCTTTCAGGGCTTCAAGGGGAATCCGGCCGTCTTGTGCGCTGCTGAAATATTTCCGGCTGCCGACCGCGATCATCGGCTCTTTTTCCAGGCTGTACCACGATGTGTTTTCCGCGTGAAACGGGGTCCGGATGACCGCGATTTCAATGACGCCGCCCGCCAGAAGCTCGATCATCTGAAAGGTGTTCCCCTCATGAAGCTCAAAGTTCACTTCCGGATACAGCTTGGCGTATTCCGTAATCCGCGGGTCAAGCAGGGGGAGAAAGGAGGAGGAGGTGACGCCCAGACGCAAAGTCCCCTTCATCTTTTCCCCGTACTCGCCCAGCTCGCGCGCGGCGGCGTCGGCCAGCTCCAGAATATTGCCCGCGCGCTTGTAAAGAATAACTCCAGCGTCCGTCAGCGTGACGTGCCGCGCACCGCGCTCCACCAGCTTGACACCCAGCTCCGTTTCCAGCAGCTGAAGCTGGTGGCTCAGCGGCGGCTGGGAGATATGCAGCTTTTTCGCGGCCGCGCTGATGCTGCCTTCTTCACAGATTGCCACAAAATATGCAAGGCGTTTTAAATCCATCCTTTTTTCCTCCGGAATCTATATGAAACCAGTATGGGAAATAGATAAAATCAATATTACTCATATGGGTATCGATATGCTATAATAATACACGAAATTCACAAGATAGAACAGAGGAATGATTCAAAAAATGCTGAAGCTCGCGAAATACTTGAAAAAATACCGAAAGCAGGTCATTGTCGGGCCGATTTTTAAGCTGATCGAGGCAATCTTTGAACTGATTGTGCCGATCATCACGGCAAAGATGATCGACAACGGCGTGCGGACCGGCGACGTCGGCTATGTCTGGCGCATGGGTGGAATCATGCTCCTGCTCGGCGTAACCGGCCTGTGTTCCGCGCTGATCTGCCAGAAGCTTGCCTCCATCGCGTCACAGGGTTTCGGAACCGTGGTGCGCAGCGAACTTTACAAACATATCAACACGTTTTCCCATTCGGAAATCGACCGTTTCGGGACTCCGTCCCTCATTACCCGCATGACAAACGATATCAACCAGCTTCAGTACGCGGTCGCGATGCTGATCCGCCTCGTCATCCGCGCCCCGTTTCTTGCGGTGGGCGCGATTATCATGGCGATGCTGGTGGATTTACCGCTTTCCGTCGTGTTTTTAACCGCGACTCCGTTGATTGCTCTGGTCCTCTACATTATTATGACGCGTTCCGTGCCGTTCTTCCGGGTCATGCAGAAAAAGCTGGACGCGATCTCCCTTGTCACCCGCGAAGGGCTGAGCGGCGTAAGGGTCATCCGGGCGTTTTCCAAGCAGAAGAGCGAGGAGGAGCGCTTCAATGCGGCGGCGGACGACCAGACGGCGACCGCCATCCGGGTCGGCAAGCTTTCCGCGCTGCTGAACCCCCTTACTTATACGATCATGAACTTCGCGGTGATCGCCATCGTATGGTTCGGCGGCTGGCGGGTCGATTCCGGCGCGATGACGCAGGGAGAGGTCATCGCGTTTGTAAACTACATGTCGCAGACCCTGCTGGCAATGATCGTCGTCGCCAATCTGGTGGTGACCTTTACAAAAGCCTCCGCTTCCGCTTCGCGGATCAACGAAGTGTTTGACACCGTTTCCTCTGTTCCGGAGCCTGTCGGGGCGCCGGTTGCCCCTGTGCCCGATACGCCGAAAATTCAGTTTCAAAATGTAAGCTTTTCTTACGACGGGCCGGACAAATACGCGGTGAAGAATCTCGACTTTTCCATTATGCCCGGGGAAACCGTCGGCATTATCGGCGGCACCGGCTCCGGAAAGAGCACGCTGCTCAATCTGATTCCCCGTTTTTACGACGTGTCGTCGGGGAAAATCCTGATCGACGGGGTCAATGTGCGCGAGTATCCGTTTTCCGCTCTGCGCGGACAGATCGGCATGGTGCCGCAGGAGACCGTTCTGTTTTCCGGTACCATTGAGAGCAATCTTCGCTTCGGATACCGGGACGCGACACAGGAAGAAATGGAAAGGGCGCTGAAGATCGCGCAGGCGTATGAGTTTGTGTCCGCTCTGCCGCAGGGGCTTCAAAGCCCGGTCAACCAGGGCGGCAAGAATTTTTCGGGCGGTCAGAAGCAAAGGCTGACGATTGCCCGCGCGCTGGTCGGCGGCCCGCGGATTCTGATCCTGGACGACAGCGCCAGCGCGCTGGACTTCGCGACGGACGCGGCGTTACGAAAATCGATTCAAAGGGAAACCTCCGGCATGACCGTGCTGATGGTTTCTCAGCGCGCCAGCACCATCCGGCGCGCGGATAAAATCATCGTGCTGGACGACGGCGAGATCGCCGGAATCGGCACGCACGAACAGTTGATGGAAAGCTGCCAGGTCTATCAGGAAATCTGCCTGTCGCAGCTCAGCAGGGACGAGGTGAGCAAAAAATGAAAGGTTCCACATTAAAGCGGCTGTTCCGCTACGCGAAGCCATATTCCGGTTTTTTGGCCGGTGCGCTCGTCAGCGCGCTGATTCATATTTCGCTCACCCTCTACGGACCGATCCTGATCGGTCAAGCGGTCGACCACATCATTGGACCTTCCAATGTCGGCCACAGGGATATGATTCCCATTCTCGTTATGCTTGCGGGAACCATTGTGATCAGCGCGGTGTTTCAGTGGGTAATGGCGTACTGTACGAATAAAATCACCTATCATACGGTGCGCGACCTGCGCGTACAGGCTTATCAGAAGATCAACCGCCTGCCGCTCCGGTACGTTGACGGCCACGCGCACGGCGATGTCATCAGCCGTGTCGTCAACGATGTCGATCAGGTCGCGGACGGCCTGCTGCAGGGGCTTACCCAGCTTTTTACCGGCGTCGTGACCATTCTGGGAACGCTTGTTTTCATGCTCACCATCAGTCCGGTCATTACGGTGGTGGTTGTGCTGGTTACGCCTCTTTCGCTGTTTGTGGCCGGCTTTATCGCCCGGATTTCCCACCGGCAGTTTATTGAACAGCAGGCGACCCAGGGTGAGCTCAGCGGTTATGTGGAGGAAATGATCAGCGGCCAGAAAATCGTAAAGACATTCCTCTATGAAAGCCGTTCGGAAGAAGAGTTCAACAAGATTAACCGGCGGCTCTACAACTGCGGGGTAAAAGCGCAGTTTTATTCCTCCCTTTCCAACCCCAGCACCCGTTTTGTCAACGGCGTTGTGTACACCGCGGTCGCGGCAATCGGGTCGCTCTGCGCGGTCACGGGTCGTCCCGGTCCGCTGACGATCGGACAGATCACCTCGTTTTTAGCCTATGCCAATCAGTATACCAAGCCGTTTAACGAAGTGACCGCGGTCATCACCCAGATTCAGACGGCGTTTGCCTCCGCCGACCGCCTTTTCCGGCTGCTGGACGAGGAGGAGGAAACACCGGACGCTCCCGGCGCGCTGGCCCTGACGGACAGCGAGGGGAACGTGGACGTGGAGCACGTGTATTTTTCCTACCGTCCGGAGGCCAAACTGATTCAGGATATGAACCTGAAGGCGAGAAAGGGCGAGCGGATTGCGATTGTGGGCCCGACCGGGTGCGGAAAAACCACCATTATCAATCTGCTGATGCGCTTCTATGACGCGGACAGCGGCACCATCAAAATTGACGGGGTCGATGTAAAAAATGTCACCCGCGACAGCCTGCGGAAAATGTTCGGCATGGTGCTGCAGGAGACCTGGCTCTTTTCCGGAACGGTGCGCGACAATATTTCGTACGGAAGCGAACACGTGACGGAGGAACAGATCGTTGCCGCGGCAAAGGCGGCGCACGCCCACTCGTTCATCATGCGCCTGCCGAACGGGTACGACACCCTGATTTCAGAGGACGGCGGCAATATTTCGCAGGGACAGCGGCAGCTGCTTTGCATTGCCCGGGTAATGCTGGTCGACCCGCCGATTCTGATTCTGGACGAGGCGACCAGTTCTATCGATACCAGAACGGAAATCCGTATTCAAAAGGCGTTTACCGAAATGATGAAGGGGAGAACCAGCTTTATCGTGGCCCACCGCCTTTCCACCATTAAGGAGGCGGACCTGATTCTGGTGATGAACAAGGGAAGCATTATCGAGCAGGGAACGCATGAACAGCTTCTGCAAAAGCAGGGGTTTTACGCGAATCTTTACAACAGCCAGTTCGCGGTCGCGGATTAGCGGAAACAGGAGCCCCGGCTTTGCCGGGGCTCCTGTTATCTTACCGTAAATTTATAAATGGTCGTGTGCCTGTATTTCCCGCCCGGTTTTAAATTCTGGAACGGGAAATCCGGGTGATTGACCGAGTCGGGAAAAAACTGTGTTTCCAGGCAGACCGCATGGTGCGCCAAATGCTTTTTTCCCGCCTTGCCGGCTGCGCCGGGGGCAAAGCTGTTCGCGGTGTAAATCTGTATCCCGGGCATATCGGTAAAGACCAGCATCGCCCTGCCGCTCAGCTGATCATACAGCTCCGCGGCTTTTTTCATGCCGTCCGCGCCCTTAATCACGAAATTATGGTCGTAGCCTCCGCAGCTTTTCAAGAGGCTGTCGTTTGCCCGGATGTCCTGCCCGATGGTTTTGGGCTTATTGAAGTCATACGGCGTACCGGCGACCGGGGTCAGCCCGCCGGTGGGGATCAGGTCGGTTCCGACCGCGGTAATCGCGTCCGCACTGATCTGCAGTTCCTGTGAAAGGATGCTGTTTCCGACGTCCCCGCTGATATTGAAGTAGGAATGGTTGGTAAGGTTGACCGGTGTTTCACGGTCGGTCTGCGCGCCGTAATCGATGATCAGCGCGTTGTCCGTGCTGAGGGTGTACTGAACGGTTACGTTCAGGTTCCCGGGGAATCCGCATTCCCCGTCTTCGCTGAGGTAGGCAAAGGTGACGGACGGTGCGTCGTCGTCATGGTCGCTGCATTTCAGCCGCCAGACCCGGTCCTGAAACCCGCCCGGGGCGCTGTGCAGGGAATTTTTTCCGTCGTTTGCCGCAAGCTTGTATTTTTTTTCGCCGATTTCAAATTCCGCCCCGCCGATCCGGTTGGCATAACGGCCGACGGCGGCCCCGAAAACGTCGCCCTTTTCAAGGTATCCGTCCAGTGTGTCGTGTCCCAGGACCACGTCCCCGAAATTGCCCTTTTTGTCGGCGGTCAGCAGCCTGACAATGCGGCAGCCGTAGGTGATCACCTGCGCAGTCATCCCGCTTTTATTGCGCAGGGTATAGCTGTCGATTACGGTGCCGTCCGGCAGTTTTCCAAATACAGATTTTTCAATGCTCATCGTTCAGCCTTCTTCTGTCATATTTGGTGATGAGGAATCATTTGCCCAGCAGTGCCGCGCCGATGATTCCCGCATCGTTTCCCAGCAATGCCCTGCAAATCTTGGTCTGCCCCTGCGGGCTGAGGGAATAGGCTTCCTTGGCGACATATTCGCGCAGCGGCTTCAGAAGGGTTTCTCCTTCGTTGCAGATGCCGCCGCCGATGCAGAGAATGTCCGGCTGGAATGCGTTGATGCAGTTGGCCAGCCCGCAGCCCAGGTACTCGATGTATTCGTCCACAACGGCTTTCCCGATCGGGTCGCCCGCGCGCATTGCGTCAAAGGCGGTACGACCGTCCACATTGTTCAGGTCGCCGTCCACCAGCTTCCAGATGGGACTGCTGCGGTCGGCGGATTTCTCCATCGCCTCTTTGGTGGAGCGGATCAGGCCGGTGGCGGAGGCGTATGTTTCCCAGCAGCCGTCGCGGCCGCAGGTGCAGTGCCTTCCCTGAAAGACAATCACGGTATGTCCCATTTCTCCCGCGCCGTAATTGGAGCCGGAATAAATTTTACCGTCGATGAGGATGCCGCTGCCCACTCCGGTGCCGAGCGTAATCGCCATTGCGTTTTTCGCGCCCATGAGCGCGCCCGCCTGATACTCGCCGTAGGCCGCCGCGTTCGCGTCGTTTTCCACGATGACCTTTTTATTCATTTTTGCTTCCAGAAACTTTCTGAGCTCGAAATGGTTAAAATACAGGTTGTTGGAAAATTCCACCACGCCGGTGTCCGTATTGACGGTACCGGGGGTGCCGATGCCCACCCACGGCACGTCGTCCAAGGTGAGATTTGCATTGCGCAGCGCTTCCATTGCGGTGGAAGCAAGCTGCTCGCACATATCTTCAGGAGGGCAGGGTACGGCGGTCTTCCTTTTCGCCGTAGCAATGATTTGACTGTTTTCGTCGACGACGCCAACCTTAATGTTGGTTCCCCCAAGGTCAATTCCCAGATAATACATTTTTTATCCCCTTCGTCCGTTATTTCAAAGTACAGCAATTTTCAACAAAAGCACGATTCTTTCAGGTGCCCGCCGTTCGTTAATCTGCTGTAATATGTGAATAGTATAGCATTATCGCATGGGAATTGTAAACATATTGTGCTCTGCAATACAAAAAATTGTTATGAAGCGAAAACTTGTGCTATAATAGGAAAGATACAAAATCTGGAATGGAGATCATGTCGTGGATTTTAAAGCACTCCCCAAGGGAATGAGAAACAAATATACGAAGGAATATCTCACTCTGCTGAACAAGCGCAGGTTTTCGCTCGGCGCGAAGCGTGCGTTTGATATCGTGGTATCGCTGCTGATTCTTGCGGTTTGTTCGCCGTTTTTTCTTCTTTTGGCGCTGGCCGTCAAAATCGACTCCAGAGGGCCTGTGTTTTACCGGCAGGTTCGCGTCGGACGCTACAATCAGGACTTTAAAATTTTCAAGTTCAGAACAATGGTACAGGATGCCGATAAAATCGGACCTCCGCTGACGGTGGGCGATGACCCG
The DNA here is from genome assembly GCF_052443335.1 of Caproiciproducens lactatisolvens. NCBI lineage: Bacteria > Bacillati > Bacillota > Clostridia > Eubacteriales > Acutalibacteraceae > Caproiciproducens > Caproiciproducens lactatisolvens. The sequence continues at coordinate 1,292,018 of NZ_CP195750.1, forward strand.
CGTGTGACAAAAGTCGGAAGGTTCATCCGGAAATTGCGGCTCGATGAGTTTTCACAGCTTTTAAATGTCCTTGGCGGAAGTATGAGCCTTGTCGGTCCCCGGCCGGAGGTCCGCAAATATGTGGATGTCTATGCCCCGGAATATATGGCGACGCTGCTGATCCGGCCCGGCATTACGGCTACCTCGAGCATTGCGTTCAAGGATGAGGACAGCCTGCTCAATGCGGCCGAAGACCCGGAGAAAGTGTATGTGGAACAGATTTTACCGCCTAAAATGGCATATAATCTGGAATACATGAAAAATATTTCCCTGCTGAACGACATCAAGATCATGTTCCGGACCGTCGGCGCGGTGCTGAAATAGGCGGATTCATATTTCACCTCTGCTTGTTCATAATAAGCATGAGGTGATTTTTTATGTTTGAGAATTGGCGGAAGAACAGGAAAAAAGAAAATAAAGAATATACGGATGTAGACAAAATGGCGGCTACGCTTCCCAATATGAGCAAAAGCGAGATTCCGACCGATGTGCTGGGCAGTTATACCGGCACGGCCAGAGACGGTGAAAAACCGGATCAGGACGCGGATGACCTTTGAATTTTTGCAATATTTTCAGCCCTTCCTTCATAATAATGGATAGACAGTAGGTGATTGCTTGTTGAATCGTATGATTATGAAGAGAAAAAGGCTCATTGCTTTTATCCTTGTCCTCGCGGCGGCGGCAGGAATTGCCGCCGCTTCAGGCCGTTACGGAGAAAGTGTGCCCGCGGATGCACAGATGGAGAGTTCAGCGTCGTCTTCCTCCGGTGATTACATAAAGTACGTTGAGTTCAACGTGCCGTATCTTGCTCTCAAAAAAGCAATGAATCTGGATATTGCCTCTCAGAAAGAGGAGAAGAAGGTAAGCTGGATCGAACTGCTTGCCTATCTTGCCGCGAAGTACGGCGGAAATTTTTCACGCTATAAGAGCAATGACCTGGACGTTCTGATGTCAAAGCTGGAAACGCAGAGCATGGCGGACCTGACAAAGGACATGAAATATTATCCCTACTATTTTAAGGCGTACACGGCGGTTCTGGGCGGACTTCTCGGTACCTATACCGACGGCAGCGGGGAGGAGAAATACGGCCTGATCGGATTTTCACCGATTGCCAAAACCTTTCCGTATGAGGAATACGACGATTTCGGCGCATCCCGGACTTACGGATACAAGCGGCAGCACCTCGGCCACGATATGATGGCTGCGACCGGCACGCCCATCATCGCGGTGGAATCCGGTATTGTGGAGGCGCTGGGCTGGAACCAGTACGGCGGCTGGCGCATCGGGATCCGCAGCTTTGACAAACAGCGCTATTATTACTATGCGCATTTAAGGCAGAACCGCCCCTATGCCGCCAATCTCGCGGTCGGCCAGACGGTGACCGCCGGCGACGTCATCGGATATGTGGGCCATACGGGTTATAGTACGAAGGAAAATGTCAATAATATTAAGGTGAGCCATCTGCACTTCGGCCTTCAGCTGATTTTCGACGAGAGTCAGAAGGAAAGCGTCAACGAAATCTGGGTGGATGTGTATCAGCTGTGCAAGCTGCTGCGTCAAAATCAGTCCGAAGTGGTGCGTGACAGCGCCACAAAAGAATATTCCCGAAAAAACCAGATTCAAATTCAGTATTGACAGGAAAATTCTATTTGATTTTGCCGTTGTGCTATGCTATAATAGCAACTGTTAAATTGCTGGTGTGGCGGAATCGGCAGACGCAAGGGACTTAAAATCCCTCGGTGGCAACACCGTATCGGTTCAAGTCCGATCACCAGCACCAAAACAGGGGATGCCCGCATGGGCATCCCCTGTTTTTGCGTTGATGACCCCAAGAATCTGGAACCCGGCACAAGTCGGGAGAAAGAATCAGGGTTGCCTTAACGGATGAAATACGCAGGGACTCGCGGAACGCGCGCCGTTGTACGACCGCCCAAGTCCGATCAGCAGCGAGTCACCGCTGACAATTCGCGTTGGTGACCCAAGAACCCGGAACCCGGTACAGACCGAAAGGGCAAACAACTGCCAGGTAGAAAGAAGCCCCTGAGTGAACGGATTTTTTCGTTCACTCAGGGGCTTCTGAACTGATAGAAATGCTCTCAGATCACCGGGCGTCTCTGGAAGATCAGCCCTGCAGCTGCGTTTTGATCTGCTGAATCTCCTGCTCGTTTGCCTGTGCGGCCGGTTTGTAAAAACCTTTTGTCTCGGCAAGCTTGTACAGCTCGTACTGCGAAGTTTCGCACTTGTTGCGGATTTGCTGGAGCGTTGACCTCAGATTTTGGTTTGCGCATTCGGAAATCGCGTTAGCGTAAAAAGTCAGGTCGCTTTTCTCCATGGACAGAGCATCGTTTACCATTGTTTTTTCCTGCATCGTTTACACCTCCTACTGTAAAAAAGTCATAAGCTGTTGTTTGGTGTTCTTTGCATCCTGAGCGGCCTTTTCAAAGAAAGATTTCACCTGGGGGTCCGTTGCCTGCTGAGCATAAGTCTGCATTTTTTCACAGGCGGTATCGTGTGCTCCCAGCATATGCCGCAAGTTCTGCAATTCCATTTGATTTAGCTGTGCCATATGGAACATTCCTTTCTGTATGAATTTTTCATTATAGCTTGCGATGTTTTTATTATTTTATACCTTAAGGGAATGAAAAAACAGAATATTTCGGCGGAACAGTAAAACGCTGCAGCCCCACATTTTTACGGGGCTGCAGCGTTTTTATCTTTGAGAAAATCTTTGAATTCTCTTTATTGTTTTTTCACCCGATAGCCGGTGGCAAAGTCGACAGTGTTGTTGAGCGGTTCACCGTTTGCGTAATGCTTCAGGTTTTCCGCAGCAATGCGCACCACGCGCTCAAGGGTTTCCTGCAAATGATAAAGCCCCGATATATGGGGCGTGACCACGGCGCTGGGGATATCCCAGAGCCGGTGATCTTCCGGCAAGGGCTCCGGGTCCGTCACATCAAGGCCGGCTCCGAAGAGGCGCCCGCTTTCCAGCGCGTCGCAGAGCGCTTCGGTATCGATAAGCGTACCGCGTCCGACGTTCAGGAGGATCGCGCCTTCTTTGAGCAGGGCGAGGCGTTCGCGCGAAAACAGGTGATCGGTTTCCTTTGTGGCGGGCAGGCAGAGGGCGACAATATCCGCGCGTGGCAAAAGGCTGTCCAGATCCGTGGTCAAATGCATTTCGTCGGCGTACTCCGGCTTCTCTCCGCCGGTGCGGCGCAGCCCGATGACGTACGCGCCCAGCGCTTTTACCTTTTGGGCAAATTCGCCGCCGATATCCCCCATACCGAGCACCAGTACGGTAGAACGATAAATGGACTTCACCTTGCCCTGACCCTTCCAGACATGCAGCTTCTGCGCGTCGCGGTAGGTGTGAAGACGTTTGATGATTTCCAGAAGCATGCCAAGCATATGTTCGGAAACCGCAAGGCCGTACGCCCCCGTCGAATTCGTCAGCGCCGTGCCTTTGGGAAGGATGCCTTCCTTCAGGTAAGGATCCACCCCGGCGCTGTTGCAGTGCAGCCACTCCAGATTCGGGGAATTCTTCAGGTACTCCGCCGGCGGGTTGCCGATGATGATCTGGGCGTCCTGCACCTGCTCTCTGGTGACGCTTCTGTAGGAGCTGTACGTAAACCGGCAGTCCGGGGCGGATTGTTCGAGCAGCGATTGATGCTGTGCTTCGGCGGGAAGAAAAACAAGGATTCGCTTGGAAAAAGTCATGATGATACTCCCTTGCAATTATTATAGGATGTATTTTTCTGGTTTGAAATTTGTTTTATTGTATAACAGGAGCTTCCAAATTGCAACCGGGAAATGCTTTCATCGGGACGGGGAATTACAGTTCAATCGCGATATCGTATTTCTTCAGCCAGTAGTTGATCTGAAGCAAATAGGCCATCATCTGGGGACCCGCCATCAGCTGGCCGAACCACGGCTTGCCGTAATCCGATTTTTCACTGAGCAGCTCCGCGGCGGCGGTTTCGCTGACGAGCTTGTGAAGCGGTTCTTCCCTGTTCGACAGGATTTCCGTCAACCTTTGCTTCACAAGCGTTTCGTAGGCCGGATTATGCGTTTTGGGATAGGGGCTCTTTTTGCGCATCAGAATGTCTTCGGGCAGCCATTCCCGCGCCGCGTCGCGCAGCAGGCCTTTCACCACGCCGTCGTGACATTTGTATTCCCAGGGAGTGTTGAACACATACTGCACGATCCGGTGGTCGGCGTACGGCACACGAACCTCGAGACCGCTTGCCATGCTCGACCGGTCCTTGCGGTCAAGCAGGGTGGACATAAACCAGTTGATGTTCAGGAACGAAATTTCCCTGCGCCGCTTTTCCTGCGCGCTTTCGCCCTCCAGGACGGGAACGGCGGCAATGGATTCTTCATACCGCATATTCACATACTCCCCGATGTGCAGCGCGTCGGCGATTTCGGGAATCAGCAGCCCGGTTCGGATGGACAGGTCGGGCGACCATGGGAAGCAGTGGCCTTCAAATGCCTCTTTCTTATGGAACCACGGGTAACCGCCGAAGATTTCGTCCGCGCATTCTCCGCTGATGCCCACCACATGATTTTTCTTGATCAGGCTGCAGAAATACAGCAGGGAAGAGTCGACATCCGCCATGCCCGGCAAATCCTTCGCCTCAACGGCGTCGTAAAGCTTGTCGGCGAGCATCACGTTGTCGCATTCCAGATAATGGTGGTCGGTCTGAAACAGCTCCGCCATTTTGGCGACCCATGGCTTGTCGGCGCCGGGCTGGAAGGCCGTGGGCTTAAAGTACTTGTCGTTCCCGGTAAAATCAAAGGAATAGGTGGAAAGTGTTTTGCCCGCCGCCCGATAATTCCTTGCCGCCAGTGCGGTGATGATGCTGGAATCGAGGCCGCCGGAAAGAAAAGTGCAGAGCGGCACATCGGAAACAAGCTGTCTGGTGACGGCGTCCTCCACAAGGTACCGTACCCGCTTAACGCTGTCCTCGTAGCTGTCGGGATGCTCGTAGCTCTTCAGCTTGAAATAGGGATATGTTTCAAAACCCTGACTGTCAAACACGGCAATGCAGCCGGGCTTGATTTCCAGTATGTTTTTGAATACGCCGACTCCGGCGGTTCTGGCCGGTCCGATTCCGAATATCTCGCACAGCCCCTGCCGGTCAATCACAGGGTTGATTCCCGGATATTCAAACAGCGCTTTGATTTCCGAGGCGAACACAAGCCGCCCGTTTTCCATGGAATAAAACAGCGGCTTTACGCCGAAACGGTCGCGGCATAAAAAGCAGCAGCCGCGCCTTTCGTCGTCTACCGCAAAGGCGAAAATGCCGTTCAGCTTTTCCGCACAGGCAAATCCGAATTCAATGTAGCATTTCAAAAGGACTTCCGTATCGCTTTTGGTTTCAAACGTATAGCCGAGTGCTTTCAGCTCCGACCGCAGTTCCCCGGTGTTATACAGTTCCCCGTTGTACACGATGGTGTAGCGGAATCCGTCCGCCACAGCGGTCATCGGCTGTTTGCCGCCCTCAATATCCACAACCGCAAGCCTTGTGTGGGCCAGCGCCGCGTGGGCCGAAACATGGACGCCGCTGTCGTCCGGGCCGCGGTGATTGAGTTTTGCTCCCATTCTTTTTGCCAGAGCGCGCCAGAACAGCGCCTCCTCGCTCAAATCGTCATGATAATCACAGAATCCCGCAATTCCACACATAGTAATCACTCGCTTTCTTTTGTCTTTTTTATATTATGCTCATCCGTCATTATGGTTAACAGATCCGCATCGTTTATGTGGAGCGGGGAATGAAAAAACCGCCCCGTATGACGACGGGACGGTTGGATTTCCGGTTTGTGCGATTTGGTTTATTTTTCTTTTTTTTCGCCTTTGCCTTTTTCCGCTTTCGCCTTCTTTTCCTGTTCGGCAGCCAGCTCGCTCAGGATTCTTTCCGCCGCTGTACGGCGCGCGGCGGCCTCTATGGACAGCTCGATCGCCAGCCTGGTCAGTTCGGCGTCGCCTTCTCCCGCGGTGGAACGGACGCGGTTGCCGACCTCCTTCAGCGCGACGGAGTGCGCTTCGCAGAAACGCCTGTACATCTCGTCCTTGGAAGCGTCCTCCAAAAGGGTTTTCAGCAGGGAAGAGATGTCCTGGATGGATAAGACCTGCTTGAGCATACAGATGACCATCAGCATCGCCAGATGCTCGCGGGAATATTTTTTTTGCTCGGGCCGGGGAAGGACCCCGTCCTTTACATAGTTGTTGATCATGCTCGACGTCAGAAGACTGGTGCTTTCGTTGCGCTCAAAAAGGCAGAGCTGTTTGTTCATATAGGTCAGCACCTGGTCCATATATAAATATATTTCCGGCAGCCTTTCCCAGTCCACCGAGCTGTATTCTTCAATTTCCTCCGCCCATTTTGCGATTTGTTCGGCTGCTTCGCTCATTTTGAGTCCTCCTTCGTTTTTGCCGCGCGCTCATAGCAGGTAAAACGGCTTGGCGGCGTGCCCATACATTTTTTGAATACGCGGGAAAAATACAGCTGATCGGAAAAGCCCGCCGAATATGCGACCTCGCCGACCGACAGATTCCCGGATTCCAGAAGCTCGGAAGCCTTGCCGATGCGGTAGCGCATCAGATACTCGTTCGGCGAAAGGGAAATATGCTGCATGAACAGCCGGTACAGGTGGCTGCGGCTGATTCCCACGCTGGAGGCGATATCGGTGATGCCGATATCGCTGGAATAGTTGTATTCGATAAACTTGATCGCCTTCTGCACATACTCGTACCCGTTTGCCTGCTGTGTGGAAGGAACCCCGAATTTGTCCATCAGCGCGGCCAGAAACAGCAGAAGGCCGGATTCCATTCTCGCCTCGTCGCTCGGGCTGGACCCGGAAGCATTGCAGATTTTCAACAGAAGCTCCTCAAAAAGCCGGTCTTCATCATAGTGAAAAACAGGGCTGCGGTCCAGAAGGCCTGTCTGGCTCATCAGCCTTTTTGCGTCGCTGCCGTTGAAGCCGACCCAGCAGTATTCCCACGGATCTTCCCTGTCCGCAACGTAATGGACGACATGCGACGGTTCCACCAGGAAGCCGTCCCCCGCCGAGAGATGGTATTCCTGTCCGCCGCTGGTAAAAGCGCCGTGTCCCGACAAAATATAGTGAATCAGGTAATGGTCGCGTACGGCGGGTCCCCAGGAATGGCACGCGCCGCAGCGCTGGACTCCGCAGCTGTAAACGGCCAGCCCCAGGCTGTTGTGAAAAGGTACCCGGAAAGAACGCCTGAATTCGTCATTTGTCATCAGGAAATCCACCCTCCCTTCCAATATTTCTTTATGAATTTATTATAATTCGCACGTCACATTTATGCAATAAAAATCAAAAAGTAGTAAAATATAATTGAAATAAATACCTTCTTCGTTTATAATTAGATAGAATCATTCATTATTTGTTCATTTTGATAGAATGAAATTTCAGAAGCGAGGGGATAAAATTATGAGTCTTGACCAAAAAATTCAACTTTCTGTCATCGTTTTACTGACTGGCCTGGTCATCGTTTTTATTGTGCTGATCTTTCTGACTTATGTTATTAAAGGCTATGGCAGGGTACTCAGCGGACTGCAAACCAATTCAGACGGCAAAAAGGAAATTTCTGAGCCGCTTGCTGCTGCCCCCCTCCAGTCATTGTCTGTTCAGGGCGGTATTCCCGAAGAAACGGTAGCGGTCATTTCCGCAGCTGTTTACGCTTTATACGGCACGTCCGCCGGGAGGGTGACCGGTATCCGCCGCTCTTCGCAGCCCAGCCGCTCCGCATGGGGAATGGCGGGATTATTGGAGAGTACGCGCCCTTTTTAAAATTGAAAAACAGAAGGGACTGATCCGGTATTGATGATACTGAATGAATTTTTGCGATCCATCCAGGGAATTTTCCAAGCGTCCGGATTTTCCGTAAACGACTGGCGCAACTACGTTATGATAGGGATTGCCTGCGTTTTGATCTATCTCGCCATCAAAAAGCAGTTCGAACCCCTGCTCCTTTTGCCGATTGCGTTTGGTATGCTGCTTGTCAATCTTTTTCCCGCCATTATGGTTCCACCGCAGACGACCATGCAGCTTGTTTCCGATTATATGGCTGCCCACGGCGGCGCGGTGGGAAATTACCCGATTGTGGTTTTAAATGGCCAGCAATACTATCAGGTCACACAGGTCGGCGGACTGTTCTACTATCTGTACCAGGGCGTTAAGCTCGGTATTTATCCTCCTCTGATTTTTCTCGGCATTGGTGCGATGACCGATTTTGGCCCGCTGATTTCTAACCCGAAAAGCTTTTTATTGGGCGCGGCTGCCCAGCTCGGGATTTTTACTACCTTCATCGGCGCGATTTTTCTTGGTTTTTCGGGAAAACAGGCGGGTTCTATCGGAATTATCGGCGGGGCGGACGGCCCGACCGCCATCTTTGTTACTTCAAAGCTTGCTCCGGAGCTGCTGGGTCCGATTGCGGTCGCGGCGTATTCCTACATGGCGCTGGTTCCCATTATTCAACCGCCCATTATGAAAGCGCTGACAACAAAGAAAGAGCGCAGTATCGTTATGGAGCAGCTTCGTCCGGTTTCCAAGCTGGAAAAGATTTTATTCCCGATTATTGTAACGGTGATCGTTTCCCTGCTGCTTCCGGACGCCTGCCCTCTTGTGGGGATGCTGATGCTCGGCAATCTGTTCCGTGAAAGCGGAGTGGTGGGACGCATTTCCAATACGGCTCAAAATGAATTGATGAATATCATTACGATTTTTCTCGGTGTTACCGTCGGTGCAACGGCGACAGGAACGGTTTTCCTGTCCTTGCAGACGATTGAGATTATTGTTCTCGGGCTGCTGGCGTTCAGCTTTGGCACTGCCGGCGGTGTGCTGTTTGGTAAGCTTATGTGCTGGGCGACACACGGAAAAGTCAACCCGCTTATCGGGTCGGCCGGTGTTTCCGCCGTTCCTATGGCGGCCCGCGTGGCGCAGAAGGTTGGCCAGGAAGAAAATCCCGGCAATTTCCTGCTGATGCATGCAATGGGTCCGAATGTGGCCGGCGTCATCGGTTCCGCGGTTGCGGCCGGTGTGCTGATCAGCATCCTTGGATAATATGGCATTATTAAATAACGAAATAATATATTTTTTATGAAATACCCGCACTCGGTTTGGTGCGGGTATTTGTATGTTCCCCCATTTCTATTTGCTATTGTATTCGAAATATTGTATAATTAAACTTATGCAACAAGAAACCTATGGGCGGGCTTCCGCCCAAATTATCAAGTTCTGGCGGTGAATTCATGAACAATACTACTACGGATCAAGTGATAGAGATCAGGAAAAATGTTCTGGATAAGGAATTTTTCAGAATGAATGACAGGCAGAGGGAAGCGGTTTTCTGCGTAAACGGCCCCCTGCTGATCCTTGCCGGCGCCGGAAGCGGGAAAACCACCGTGCTGGTGAACCGTATCGCCAATATCATCCGTTACGGAAACGCCTACATAAGCAAAACCATTTCCGGTGATCTGACTGAGGAAGACCTGAAAGCGGCCAGACGGTATCTGAGCGCGGACGAGCCGTTGCCGCCTCAGGTAAAAGGCCGTTTCGCGGTGGAGCCCTGCCGCCCGTGGCAGATCCTTGCCATTACCTTCACCAATAAGGCTGCCGGAGAGCTGAAAAACAGGCTGATCGCCATGCTTGGGGAGGAAGGGAACGATATCTGGGCTTCCACATTCCATTCCACCTGTGCGCGCATGCTGAGACACGACGGGGAGAAGCTCGGCTATTCCAATCATTTTACGATTTACGACACGGATGATTCCCGCCGGATGATGAAGGAATGTCAGAAAACTCTTGGCATTGACGATAAGATTCTCTCTTATAAGTCCATTCTTTCGGCGATTTCCCACGCGAAGGACAGCATGATCCTGCCCGGGGAATACCTGCAGCAGGCCGGCAGCGACAGCAGGCTGGGGCTGGTCGGACAGGCGTACAAGCTTTATCAGGCAAAGCTGAAGGAAGCGGACGCCATGGATTTCGACGATTTGATCTGCAACGCGGTGTACCTGCTTCAGCAGAACCCGGACGTGCTGAAGTACTATCAGAACAAATTCAGATACGTTATGGTGGACGAGTACCAGGACACCAACCACGCGCAGTACCTGCTGGTAAAGCTGCTTGCCCAGAAGAGCGCAAACCTCTGCGTTGTGGGCGACGACGACCAGAGCATCTACAAATTCCGCGGCGCAACCATCGAGAATATCCTGAGCTTTGAAAAGAACTTTCCAAACGCGAAGGTGATCCGGCTGGAGCAGAATTACCGTTCCACCAAAAATATTCTGAATGCGGCCAACGCGGTCATTGAAAACAACAGGGAGCGCAAAGGAAAAACGCTCTGGACGGACAATCCGGCGGGGGAGAAGCTCGGCGTACACACCGCTTTCAGCGAACAGGACGAAGCGGATTTTATCGCGAAGAAGGTGCTGGAAGGCGTTGCGGCCGGCCGGAAATTTTCCGACCATGCGATTTTGTACCGCATGAATTCCCAGTCGAATATCCTTGAAAAAATCTTTGTAAAATCCGGCATCCCCTACCGCATTATCGGCGGCCTGCGCTTCTATGAGCGGAAGGAAATCAGGGACATGATTGCGTATTTAAGCGTCATCAACAACCCTTACGACGAAATCCGGCTTCGCAGGATCATCAACCAGCCGAAGCGCTCCATTGGGGACAAGACGATTGCACAGGCTACGGAAATCGCCGCCACACTGGGGGAAAGCGTGTTCGACGTGATTAAAAACGCCGATCAGTACGAACCCTTGAAGCGCACCGCGCCCAAGCTTCTGCAGTTTGCCGCGACCATGCAGCAGCTGATTGACGCCGCAAACGATGAAAATACGAGCCTGAATGAGCTTTACCATTTGATTCTTGACAAAACGGATTATATCGGCAGTCTGAAGTCTTCCGAGAACGACGACGTGCAGGACCGGATCGACAACATCAACGAACTTGCGTCCAACCTGATCAAGTACGAGGAGGATAACGGCGAAGAGGCGACCCTTTCCGGCTTCCTCGAGGAAGTCTCCCTGCTGACCGACATCGATAACTTTGACGCAAATTCCGACAGCGTGGTCATGATGACCATCCACTCGGCAAAGGGCCTGGAATTTCCGGTCGTGTTCCTGCCCGGATTTGAAGAAGGAATTTTTCCGGGGATGCAGGCGATCTACAATCCTTCGGAAATCGAGGAGGAGCGCCGTCTGGCCTATGTCGCCATCACCAGGGCGAAAGAGGAACTGTATGTTGTCAACGCGGAAAGCCGCATGATCTTCGGCAGCACCTCCCGCAACAAGCCCTCCCGCTTTGTTGAGGAAATTCCCGAGGAACTGGTTGTCCGCAGCCGCACCAGGGAATGGAAAAAGCCGACGCCGGGAACGGCCCTTCCCACCTCCGCTTTTGAGGCAAGGGCGGTTACGACCGAATCGGCGCGCAGCTTCGGCCCGTCGAACCTGATCCACAGCGAGCCGCCGAAGGTCCGGTTCAAGGTGGGGGACAGCGTGGTCCACAAAACGTTTGGGACGGGGATGATCCTTTCCGTTTCTCCTATGGGCAACGATACCCTTCTGGAGATTGCTTTTGAACAAGCCGGAACAAAAAAGCTGATGGCGAATTTTGCCCGCCTGCAAAAAGTCTGATCAAAGCGACATAAATCCAAAGCCCGCCTGAAAAACAGGCGGGCTTTATCTGTACGTAACAGACTGCTGTCTGACTTTATGCTTTGCGGGAACGGTCGTTGCAGCTGCATTCAGTGACTTTGGGCGGGAAAAACTCGTCGGTCGGAAACTCAATGCGGCGGAACATATCGCATGGATTGTCTGATGTAGTGACACATTCTTTTTCCGGGATGCAGAAGTCATACGCAGGAATCAGCATTTGTACGTTTCTGACAATTTGAACGATTGTAAAAATGCCGAGTGTAACATAAACAGTGCGATCGGAAGCAAAGTCGAGCTGTCCCCCGAAATGTCTGCAGATAGAGTCGGGAATCCGGCAGCAGCTTTCATTGCAATGCGACTGGCAGTCGCAGATTCTGGCGGACAGGCAGATCGGCTCCGCAATCTGACAGGTTGCTTTGGGGAGCACGTTGCCGCACACAGAAGATGGGCTGTCGATGTCGTCCTGCGTGCAATCGGAACTGAACATTTTTACGTTGCCCTCGCTGCCATACAAAATTACCCTCTTATTGAATATGGATACACCATTTACAATGCAGGGGTTTGTGGCCAACGGACAGAATACGTCTACGCATACATCGAAGAAAAAGGTCATATCTACCGAATAAAAGCCCCTGTTGAATGGTACCGGCTCCAGATCAAGGAACACGGTAATGACATCAGCGCTTCTAAGCCTGACGTTTGTCGCATGCTCAATCAGGTCGTGCTTATCCGGTGGGAAATAAACCCTTAAATCTTCAAGGCAATCTTTATCAGAAGAGTATACGGGCTATAAGTACACTCTGGTGGTCAGGTTCGAGTGCGAAAGCAGGTTTGGTATTTATTTATTAAATTTATTATTATATTCATAATGATATCATCAATTCCAGAATACCCGGCAGGTGCTATGTATCGTTACATGAAGAGATGCGCTTACGCAGGCATATTTTTCAACAGGTATTGTTTAGCCGGGCATTCGTCAACACTTTCGTAGTCTTTGTATTCGCCGGTTTCGGAAATGCCTTCCAGATGAAGGAAGGTGGGGTGAATCAATTTGTCGTCAATCTGGCTTGCAACAATATGCAGTTCAATTAAGCCCATTCCGTCTTTTTCGATTTCCATAATTTTTTCTTTCAGAAGCTTGAGATTTACGCTTATTCTTTGCATTTTAAAAACATCCTTTATTTTTATTCGTTGCGCAACATGTTGTAATTTTAGAGGAAATGTTTCAAAATTGCAATAGCGAAAAAAGTCGCAATTTTAGAAATTTTAAGGAATGAAAAAAAATAGGATAAATAAACAAAATGTTCAGATATATTATGGAATTTTTATGAATATTTTTATGCTATTTTGTAGAAATAAGACTATTTTGATTTGTAAGAAAAATAATATCTGAATGCTTCCTGTCGAAGCAGTTAGATTTATGGCTTGTTTATGCGAATATCGTAATACTCAGGATGATTATCAAACCACTTCATGGCGTAGGAGCAGGTAAGGCGCGCTTTCCGGTTTTGCTTTCTCAGCAAAACCGCGGCTGTTTCCATCAGCTTGCCGGCAATTCCCTGGCCCCGAAGGGAATCATCCACGAAGGTGTGGTCGATGTTGACCGTTTGTTCGTCAATGTCGGGGAAGGTGACCTCTGCGACGATTCGGCCGGACTCGTTTTCAGCAAAAATCCGGTTTCTTTCCTGTTTCCATTTCAAATATAACCCCTCCTTTTTCTTGTAGTATGCCATTTTTTACGGTACTTTGTCAATGTGCGGGCCTTATTTTCTGAAGTCTCTTTCCCATTTTGGCAAAGCCGCGCCCGGATGTGCCCGGAAGAGGGATTGGACTACGGATAAAACGGTTTCAGATATACTTCCAGTGTGAACTGCGCTGGTCTGGCGCCCCTTTCCTTGCAATAGACAATTCTGTCCACCATCGCTTTTAAAAGAAGATTCTTTTTTTGCAAAGAGGCCGAATCGTAAGCTTCCAGCACGGTACTGATTCTATTACCGGTGATATCGCAGCTGCCGGAATGCCGGATCATGGCTTTTTCTTTTATCTCCTTTAGCTTGCTCCTTTTTGCTTTTAAATAGGTCTGACGTGTCAGGAACGTATCCGGGTCGTAAATTCCCTGTTCCAGAAAGTCGTGCAGCTTTTCCATCTGGCCGTCGGTGGTTTTAATTTCCGATTCGAGGGCACTGAGCATTTCCCCGCTGTCGGACTGCCGCATCGCAGAATCCTCCTGTGTGATCATGAAACGGCCCATGCTGCGTTTCAGCGCGTTCAGCACCGCGTTTTCCACCAGGGGAAGGGAGGAAGATACCATGCAGCCGGGTTTCTGGCAAAGCAGATAGGTTCCGCCGCCGCGGGTTACCTGCCGCTGCATCAAAGAGCCGCAGTGTGCGCAGTAAACCAGACCGGCAAGCGGATTTTCCACATTGCCCGTATTTGCCGGAGGATGGGACCGGCACGCCGCCGTTTTCTGCGCCTGTTCAAAGAGCTCCCCGTCGATGATGGACGGATGGATTCCCTGTACAACGGTCCATTGATCACGGGGATTTTTCACGGTGATCTGTTTTCTGCCGTCTTTCGCACCCTTCCGGAACTGCGTTTTCTGGTTCCAGACAATTTTGCCTATGTAAGTCGGGTTGTGCAGTATTTTCATGACGGAAGACCTGCCGAACTTTTCGGAGCGGTGCGGTTTTGCGCCCATGGCGTTTACCGTGTCGGCGATCTGCTGGCTGCCCATTCCCTGATTGACGTACAGGTCGAACATCATCCGCACAAACCGGGCCTCTTCTTCCAGGACCGCAAGCGTCGGCCTCTTGCCGACCGTCGTTTTCACGTATCCGTAAGGAGCGTTGGCGATGTATCCCCCTTCCGCAATGGTTTTTTGGATTCCCCGCTGCATCCGGCGCTTGATTGCTTTCAGCTCCTGCCGGGCCATAAAGGTTTCAAATTCCGAATAGGTCTCATCCATCTCATTATTCAGGTCGTACACCTTGCGCGGCGTAATGATCTTTGTGTCCGCGTTTTTCAGTGTCTCCAGAATGACTCCCTGGTCGCTCATGGCGCCGCGCCCCAGACGGTCGATATCCATGCAGAGTACGGCGTCGTATTGACCGTGCTCCACGTCGGCCAGCAGCTGCAGCATCTGGGGACGGGCGTACAGCGATTCCCCGGAAACCACTTCCTCATATATTTTTACCACAGTCAGATCGCTTTTTGCGGCGAATTCCAGCAGGGTCTCCCTGTGTCTCTTTAATGTTTCGTCAACCGTGTCGCTCAGCTCTTCCGCACGGCTTTTCCGCAGATAGACGGCTGTATTCATTTTATCACCCGCTTTCTCTTCCTATATTTATGGAAGAGTTCCGTGAATATTCCGGCCTCCGAATCCTTTGGGATCCGGAGGCCTTTTCCGTTTCCGAATAATTTTGGAATTAACGTGCCGGGAGCGCTTTGGCGCGAATAGGACAAACACCGGAATTCATATTTTTTACCGAGGTGATGCATATGCGCGACACAGGAAAACCGGCCGTCACCGTACATATTTTATCGGGAACGGCCGGAGAGATCGCACACAACAGGGAAAATCTGCGGTATGTAACGGAGCAGATCTGCGGCGAAAAAAGGGGATCCGCCGTGAAAGTGACCATTGACTGGGGAGCGCCGGCGGAGAAAAGCCTTATGAATGGAAAGGGGAAATACCCATGAAATACGAGGTCCTTCAGGGATATATGGCCCTGTGCCGTTATTACGGATGGAAACCGACGTGGGCCGGACTGAAAGCATTTAACCGCGGAGAGCGTGCAAAGAGTCTGAAAAAGGGGGAAAGCAAAAAATGATCTGCGCGCCATGTGAAAAATGTAAGAGAAGGTCCGACAACAGGATTTGCCGCCGTTTTTGCTCCGCCTATAAACGTGCTTTTGAACGGAACGTGGAACGGCAGCTGGATGAAACGCTGTTCCGCCGGCTTGCCAGGATTTCCAAATAAAGCGGGAAGAAAAACAGAACCGCCCCACACGGGGCGGCAGCGTTCCCTATTGTTTTCCCATATACTCCGCAACGCGGTCGTGAAAATGCTCGTAGGAAGTGCTTCCGTTCAGCAGCTTCAGCTGCAGGTCATCCGACAGGGAGAAAAAGAAATCCTTTACCTTTCTGTCCTGCTCGGGCAGATCCGACGGAAATGGGAATTCGTAATATCCTGTATAGTCCAAGCCAATCACCTCTGGAATAGTGTATGACTATTTTTCCGAAACATGCAGAATTTTCCTTTTTTATTCCGGAGGGCGATGAAAGAAAGGCAGGGCATTCGGGTTCGTATGTATCAAACGTGTTTACTGTTCTTCACTGCATGAATCATATACGCGCAGTCCGTCTATGCATACAGCTTCGTTAAAATTTCCTGTGTTTTGCACATTTGCAGATGTTTCCGTGCTATTTCCATCCATAAAATAATCCTCCTAACACATTTAGTGAAACCTTTGTTTCTCAATACCATTTTATGGCGGCTGTTTCATTGTGTTACAGAAATATTTTCCTATTATAAGTCAGATTTTTCGAAATTTTGAAAAACGAATTAAATAATATAAAATAATAAATATATAGTAATATTAATCATTAAAATAGAGTAAAAATCTGCAAAAAATAAGCAATCAATACAAAATTAGCTGATTCCACCCTGATTAATTCGTCCTTTTATCAAATCTTTTCTATTTATATTTTATTAAGATTCTGTTATAATTGTGTTAAATAAATGTAAGATGTTAATCGAAGCTAAGAATTCATCCCTCGACAGGACGAAATGAGGTTAATTTCATGTCACTTGCGCTCATAGTCGCACTTCTCCTTGTGTGCGCTTCCATCTTTGTCAACGGCTGGACGGACGCGCCGAATGCAATCGCCACTGTTGTTTCGACCCGGGTTCTTTCCCCGCGGGCGGCCGTTTTAATGGCCACGGCTTTTAATCTGGTGGGCATCATGTGCTTCGGTACGGCTGTTGCCAGCACTATTGCGAATCTCGTCAATGTCGGAACCGGCTCCAACCCCTTGATCGCCATTTGCGCGGCTCAGCTTTCCATAGTAATATGGTCGGTGTCGGCCTGGAAGTTCGGAATCCCTACGAGCGAAAGCCACGCGCTGATTGCCGGGCTGATGGGTTCGGGAATTGCCTACAACGGCTTTTCCGCCTTTAAGCTGGCCGAATTTCAAAAGGTGCTGTGGGGAATTGTCATCTCGACGATCGTCGGTTTTTTTGCGGCCTATGTCGTCACCAAGGTGATCGGCTTTTTATTCCGCAGGGTGAAACGAGCCAAAGCGAACCGCTTTTTTTCTTTGGGACAGATCGCTTCCGCCGCTTTAATGGCTATGAGCCACGGCGCACAGGACGGTCAGAAATTCATGGGCGTTTTTGTGCTTGTGATTCTTCTTGCAAACAATCAGCCTGTTCCGGCAACGGTACATATTGATATCTGGATTATGCTGCTGTGCTCGCTTGTGATGGCAATCGGTACCTCCGTCGGCGGGTACCGCATCATCAAGACCATGGGCATCGATATGGTCAAACTGGAAAAGTATCAGGGATTTTCCGCTGAAATCGTGGCGTCTCTGTGTATGCTGGTTACGACTGTATGCTCCGGAATTCCCCTTTCCACCACCAACACGAAAGGCACCGCTATGATGGGTGCGGGCGCGGCCAGGCGTTTTTCCGACGTAAACTGGGGAATTGCCAAAGAAATGGTAATGGCGTGGGTACTGACCTTCCCTGCCTGCCTGATTCTTGGTTATGCGATGACCAAACTGTTTATACTGATCTTTTAGAATGGTATAGACGGTATAGAATATGTATATAGGAAAGAATCTGTGTATTTGAAGGGTAAGGGAAACTATCATGAGTAATTTTTTTGCTAAAGGGCCGGACTATTTCTCGTTGTTTGAAAAGGGAATCGGTATTTCCTGTCAGGCTGCAAAAGTGCTTCAGACCTCGTTTACCGATGGAATGATCGACAAAAAAGAAATCACCCTGCTGAAAGAGCTTGAACATGACGGGGACAAGCACGTTCATTACTGCTCCAACCTCATTGCGGACGCTTTTATCACACCGATCGACCGTTCGGATATGATGGATATGGTCCGCGCGATCGAGTCTATTACGGACAGTATCGACGATATCGGGAATCAGATTTATATGATGCATATTTCCGAGGCGAATGAAACGACCGTCAAGCTGGTGGATCTGATCGTCAAAAGCTGCGAAGGCCTGTGTACTTTAATGGCCGACTTTAAGCAGTTTAAGAAAAATCTGAAAAGCATTAAGCAAATGTCTGTTTATGTTAACCATCTGGAAGAAGAGGGAGACGCTATTTTCAGCGAAGCAATGAGAGAACTGTTCGACCCGGCAAACAAAATGGAAATGATCGATGTGATCCGGCTCCAGAATCTTTACAATACGATGGAGAATTCGCTGGATTACTGTGAAGACGTCGCCGACATTGTAGAACAGATTATTATTTCCAACACCTGAGTTCATTGCCTTTTTGAAGCTCACCTTTCTGACGGGTGGGCTTTTATTTTTGCGGCAAAAAGGGTGGGAAAGTTTCATATTGAACCGCACCCAATAGTTTGCTATAATATTCTTAATCATGACATCATTGTGCAAAAGGGGATTTTTTATGGCAAAGGTTACTTTGATTGCTTATACTCCCGAACCGGAAAAAACAGTTGCGCAGGCGGCAAAGCTCTGTTACTCGCCTGCTTCCATAGAAGATATATCGGAAGGACTCACCGACGAGAAGGTTGCGTCCTTTGTGGACATGCTGGCCGAAATCGGGCATGAAAGCCCGATTGAGCACGCGTCCTTCACCTTTGGGATCGAAGGGGTCTCCCGTTCCTTCCTGGCGCAGATGACCCGCCACCGCATCGCCTCCTACAGCGTGCAGAGCCAGCGCTACGTGACGGAAGCCTGTTTTGAATATGTGATTCCGCCGGAGATTGAGGCGATCCCCGAAGCGAAGGCGGAGTTCCTTCTGGCCATGAAGGAGGACCAAAAACACTACGAAAAGCTGACGTCTCTTTTAAAGGAGAAGCATAAAAAAGCGCTGACGGACGCCGGGAAGGATGAAAAATCCGCCGAGCGCGCCGCGCAGAAGCAGGCGATTGAGGACGCGCGGTTTGTTCTGCCCAACGCCTGTGACACCAAGATGGTGTGCACGATGAACGCCCGCTCGCTGTATAATTTCTTTTCCCACCGCTGCTGCAACCGCGCCCAGTGGGAAATCCGCGCCGTTGCGGTGGAAATGCTGCGGCTTGTCCGCGGTGTGGCGCCGCACCTTTTCAAGCACTGCGGGCCGCCCTGCCTGCGCGGTGCATGCCCGGAGGGCAAGATGTCCTGCGGCAAAATCAACGAGGTGCGCGAGTTTTTTAATGGAATAGGGGAAAACTGATGAGCGGAAAATTAATTACCATGGAGGGCCTGGACGGCAGCGGAAAGGCAACGCAGACCGAACTGCTTTGCAAAGCGCTGGCCGGACAGGGCGTGCAGCTGCGCCGCGTTTCCTTTCCGGACTATAACGAACCGTCCTCCGTTCTGGCCAGGATGTACCTGAACGGGGAATTCGGCGCCGATCCCGACGATGTGAACGCGTACGCCGCTTCCTCGTTTTACGCGGTCGACCGTTATGCGAGCTACCAAAAACACTGGCGGCAGGATTACCGTAACGGCTCCCTGATCATTGCCGACCGGTACACCACCTCCAACATCGTGTTTCAGCTTTCCAAGCTGCCGCGGGAACAGTGGCCCGGTTTTGTGGAGTGGGTGCAGGATTATGAATACGACAAGCTGGGACTGCCCCGTCCCGATTTGACCATTTACCTCAATATGCCGCTGGAGGTTTCCCAGAAGCTTTTGAGCGGCAGGTACCATGGAAACGAGGAGAAGAAGGATATCCACGAAAGCAACGCGGAGTACCTGCGCGCATGCCGTATCAGCGCGGACTACGCGGTGCAGAGGCTGAACTGGAAAACGGTTCAGTGCGCGGACAGCGGGGGTCTGAAAACGGTTGAACAGATTCACGGCGAAGTCATGGAGATTGCGGCGGGCGTGCTGTAGCCCGCGGCTTCCCTGCGAAAAAGAAGGACGGTTTGGTATGATTTGTTTTGCTGACTGGGAAATGCGCGGCGAGCTTGCCGAAATCTGGGCAAGCTGCTTTCACGAGCCGGTGCGTCCGGCAAAATATTTTCTCAATAATTATTATAAGCCCGAAAACTGTCTGGTTTATAAAATGGGGGAGAAAACCGCGTCCGTCGTTTATCTGCTGCCCGCCCGGATTCTTGCCGGCCCGGCGGCCGTGCAGGCGCACTATATTTATGCGGCGGCTACTTTGCCGCAGTACCGCGGGCACGGCTGTATGGCGGCGCTTCTGGCCGCGGCCGCGCTGGTGGGGGCCAACCGGGGGGATCAGTATTCCGCGGTGCTTCCCGCCGAACCGGGGCTGTACGGCCTTTATGAAAAGTCCGACTATACGAAATTCTTTCAGGTCGGTACCGTTTCCCTGTCGCTGGAGGAAATGTGCTCTCTGGCCGATTCGGGGATTTCTGCCAGAACCCTTCTGACGTATGGCCAGATGAACGGGCTCCGCCGGGAAAAGCTGGCGGGGAGAACCGGTTCCGTGCTTTGGAGCGACGAAGCGTTTGCCTTTGCCGCCGGAATGGGCAGAATCTACGGAGACAGAATGATCTGCTCCCGCACCGGTGAAAAATTCGCGTACGCCCTGTGCCGCCGGACGGATTCCGACGCCTGTACGGTTCTGGAGCTGATGGCGGACGGCGATACCATCCGTGATCTTGCGGCGAACATTATCAGCGGCTTGCCGGCCGAACGGTATACGTTCCGCCTGCCCGTGTGGGAGACCCTTTTGGGAAAGCAGGGAGAAATATCCGATTTCGGAATGCTGAAGCCCCTCGGAGGGGCTTCGCTGGACCCGCTGCGGCAGGCTTCGGCCGCGCCGTATCTCGGATTGCCGCTGGATTAATTTTGGAGGTGTGAAAATGATTTATCTTTTTCTGGCAAACGGATTTGAGGAAATCGAAGCGCTGGCGACCGTCGATGTTTTAAGGCGCGCCGGCTGCGACGTAGTTACGGTCGGCGTCGGCGGCAAAAAAATCACCGGGTCGCATCGAATCGAAGTGGCCGCCGACATAGAGGAAAAGGAAGCGGTGACGGACGGGCTGGATATGGTGGTGCTGCCGGGCGGAATGCCGGGAACGCTCAATCTTGAAAAATCCCCGATTGTGAAAGCCGTCATCCGTTACTGCGCGGAAAACGATCGATATCTCTGCGCGATCTGCGCGGCCCCCTCCATCCTTGGCCATATGAATCTGCTGAAAGAACATACGGCGACCTGTTTCCCGGGCTATGAGCAGGAGCTGCACGCAAAAACCGTGTCCTCCGGACCGGTCTGCGTCAGCGGAAAGATCATCACGGCGAGGGGCGCGGGCGTCGCCGTCGAATTTGCGCTTCAAATTGTGGAAGTGCTGTTCGGCGCTGAAAAATCAAAGATGCTTAGGAAGTCGATGCAATGTATGTAAGAAATATCCGGGAAATCAAGATGAATCTGCGCGCGCGCTACCGCCAGTTCCGCGAAAAGCTGGGTGAGGACCGGAAAATCAGCCTGGATTCCACGATCCAGAGCAGGCTGCTCGCGCTGCGGGAATACGCGCTGGCGGACACGGTCTTTACGTATGTCAGCAAGCCGATCGAGGTGGACACGATTGCCCTGATCAAGGCCGCGCTGGCCAATCACAAGCTGGTCGCCGCGCCGCGCTGCGTTCCGGACACCTACGATATGGAATTCTTTTATATCACCTCTCTTGACGATCTGGAAAAAGGCAGCTTCGGCGTGCTGGAACCGATCGTATCGAAGTGCCGCAGGGTGACCGATTTTTCCCGGGGTTTCTGCATTGTGCCGGGACTCAGCTTTGACGCGCAGGGGTACCGCCTCGGTTACGGCAAGGGGTATTACGACCGCTTTCTGGCGGAGTTCGGCGGGACCACCGTCGGAATCTGCTATTCCGGCTGTGTCCAGTGGAATCTGCCCCACGGCTACTACGACAAGCCGGTCGACATTCTGATTACAGAGAAATACATCCGGAGAATGGCAAATCAGAAAAACTGAAGTGGCCATCCTGATGGTCAAAACAGGAGGACGTATCCATGAACGACGACAGGGACCTTAACGAGTACCACCAGAAAAAGGTGGAAAGCTTTAAGCTGAATATTCCCGATGAGGATTTAGGCGGTACGCCGGGTACGGACCTTTCTTCCGATCTGCGCGGTACGGACGACGCCGGGGCCAACAGCGTCATCAGCAGCTACAGCGACCCGCGCGAGGCGCAGAGGGCAAAGTCCATGCAGGATGAAGCGGAAATCAAAGCAGAAAGGGCGCACCAGCTCCGCAACAAGGAAAAGGGCAGAAAAAACAAGGGCTTTTTCCGGTTCATCTGGATCATTATGGTTCTGTTTGCTTCCATCCTTTTTTCGCAGTTTCTGATTACGGGAATCAACGATATGCTTGCAATCGGCAAGGAAAAGGTGAGCGTGACGGTCGAAATACCGAAGAACGCCTCTACCAGGCAGGTTGCGGAAGTTCTGAACAGCGCCGGCATTATCCGCGACACGGGTTTCTTTCAGGTTTATTCCAAGCTGACGAAAGCGGACGGCCATTACAGCAACGGCAGCTATAAGATCGATACCAATATGGACTATGAAGCCATTATCAATAACCTTCAGTCTAATATGAACCGTGTGGATACCGTTAAAATCACCTTCAAAGAGGGCGCCAACATCCTTGAAATTGCGGACCTGATGGAGAAAAACGGAGTCTGCTCTTCCAAGGATATGCTTTCCGTCGTAAATTCCGACGCCTTTGATAAAAGCTATGAAATGCTTCAGGCAATCACAAACGAGCCGGACCGCTACTACAAGCTTGAGGGCTACCTTTTCCCGGACACCTATGAATTTTATAAGGACGAGGACCCCGAGCAGGCGGTCGAAAAGCTGATCAGCAACTGCAGCAAGAAGCTGACCAAGCAGATCCGCAATAAGGCGGCGGCAGAGAATATGACGATTGACCAGCTGATGACGCTGGCTTCCATGATCCAGGCGGAAGCGGCGGACAAAGACGATATGTACAAAATTTCCTCCGTTTTCCACAACCGCCTGAACAGCGGCGGAGAGGGCGACCTGCTTCGCCTGCGTTCGGACCCGACCACCTATTATCCGTACCGTACCAAGGCGGCCGTACCGTCCAATATACGCGAAACCTATAAGAGCAAATACGATACTTATACCATCAAGGGTCTGCCCGCGGGGCCGATCTGCAACCCGGGCGCGGATGCGATCGACGCGGCCTTAAATCCCGCAAGCACCAAATATTATTACTTTTGCCATGATAAAGACGGAAAAGCGTATTATGCTGCAACCAATGCGCAGCATGAAGCGAATCTGAAAAAGGCGGGACTGAAATAGAAGGCTTTGGAGGACAGAAATTGACGGATACGAATCAACGCGTTGAGCTGCTTTCCCCTGTGGGTGACAGGGAACGGCTCGGCGCGGCAATCAGCTTTGGCGCCGACGCGGTTTATCTGGCCGGACAGGAGTTCGGCATGCGCACGGCGCCGTCCAATTTTACAAACGAAGAACTGGTTCAGGCGGTGCGATACGCGCACGGAAAAAACGTCAAGGTCTATCTGACCTGCAACACCGTGCCGCACAACGACGAACTCTCGCGTCTGCCGGAATTTCTGCGGTTTGCGCAGGAAGCCGGGGTGGACGCGCTGATCATCGCGGATTTCGGGGTGATGGCGATGGCGAAGAAATACGCTCCGAAGGTGGATATCCACATGTCCACACAGGCCGGCGTCGCGAACTACGTCAGCGCCCGCGAGCTATACGGTCTGGGCGCTTCCCGCGTTGTGCTGGCGCGCGAGCTGAGCCTCGGGGAAATTGCGGAAATCCGCGCCAAAACGCCCCGGGAGCTTGAACTGGAGGTTTTTGTGCACGGCGCTATGTGCGTTTCGTTTTCCGGCCGCTGCCTGTTGTCCAGTTATCTGACCGGGCGCGACGCGAACCGCGGCGACTGCGCGCAGCCATGCCGCTGGGAATACGCGCTGATGGAAGCCAAGCGCCCGGGCCAGTACATGCCGGTTTCCGAGGACGGCCACGGCGCCTATATCCTGAATTCAAAAGATTTATGCATGGTCGAGTATATTCCGGAAATTCTGAAAACCGGCGTGACAAGCCTGAAAATAGAGGGCAGGGCAAAGTCCGCGTACTATGTTTCGGTGACGACCAACGCCTACCGGAACGCCATTGACGAATATTGCGCGGACCCGGAAAAAAAGGTCTCCCCATGGATCATGGAGGAGCTGAACAAGATCAGCCACCGCGAGTACAGCACCGGCTTCTACTTCGGGACCGAACCGGGGCAGGTGTACGGAAACGGCGGCTATGTGCGGGAATACGATGTCATTGCCGTCTGTGAAAGCTATGAAAACGGCGTGGCGGCGCTTTCCCAGCGCAACCGCTTTTTCAAAGGCGATACCGCCGACGTGCTGGAGGCGGGAAACCGTCCGTTCCTGCTTCCGCTGAACGAATTATATGACGGGGACTGGAACCCGATCGATTCGGCGCCCCACGCCACGATGACCGTATTTCTGAAAACCGACCGGCCCATAAAAAAGGGCGCGATCCTGCGCAAGGCAAGAACCTAACCTATCGTATCGATTCCATGCATTGGCAGGGAAAATCATGATTAAAGCTCCTCCATATTGGGAATCCTAACCAGTATGGGGGAGTGTTTTTATGGAAAAAAGAACAGCCGCTTTTTTCGGTGTATTTATGCTTTGTCTGTTTCTCTGCGTTTTAAGCCTGTATACGGTGTCGGACGGCGCCCAGCTTGCCGCGACCGCCGACAACCAGAGCAGTTACAAGCTGGTTGTGGCAAAAACAAGAGGGACCATTTACGACTGCAATAAAGTCTCTTTGACGGGCGCGGATACGGAGTATGCCGCCGCCATTGCGCCGAGCGTGGAGGGGGCGGCGGCGCTCAGCAAGGTGCTGACGGAAAAGGAGCTGGAGAGTGTTTATCCATCCCTGACCGCGGGCAAGCCGTTTGCCCTGAAGCTGCCGAAAAGCATTACCACAAACGGGATCGACGTATTTCCCGTTGAGAAAAGGTATGCCGACAAACAGCCCGCCGTTCACACCATAGGCTATCTGGACGGCTCCGGTGCGGGCGCCGCCGGGATAGAAAAAGCGTTCAACAAGCAGCTGACGCAGAATCAGGGGCAGATTTCCGTCACCTATAAGGTGGACGCCGTCAACCGCGTGCTGGCGGGAGAGGACAAAAAAATCAGCGATTCCTCGTATCTGCACAACAGCGGGGTCGTGCTGACAATCGATAAGAATATTCAGGAAATCGCCGAAGAAGCCGCCGGGAAATATCTGACCAAGGGCGCGGTGATCGTTACGGAGGTGCCGTCGTGCAAAATCCGCGCGATGGTCAGCCTGCCCGACTTTTCACCGAACAACATCGCGACGGCGCTGAAAGCGGAGGGCTCTCCGCTCGTCAACCGCTGCCTTTCCGCGTATAACGTGGGTTCCGTATTCAAGCTCGTTTCCGCCTCCGCGGCTTTGGAATACGGCATTTCACCGGACACCCAGTACACCTGCACCGGCTCGATCGACGTGGACGGCGGCATTTTCCATTGCTTTAACGGAGAGAGCCATGGCGCCGAAAATATGAAATCGGCGATCGCGCAGTCCTGCAACACCTATTTCATCAGTCTCATGAAGCAGGTGCCCCAGGCCCAGTTCCTGCTGATGGCACAGAGCATGGGCTTTGGCCGTTCCTTTGAGATCGCGCCGGGCGTCTCGTCGGCTTCGGGCAATCTTCCCACCTTAAAAAGCCTCAATATCCCGAGGGCTTTGGCGAACTTTTCGTTCGGGCAGGGGGATCTGACCGCCACGCCTCTGCAGATTGCGGCAATGGTGAACGCGATCGCAAGCAACGGGGAGTATACCCAGCCCTACCTGTACGAGGGTCTTGTGGATGAAAATCTGAAATACACGGCGAAAGCGCCCGCACAGGAAAGCACTCAGGTGATTTCACAGAACACGGTGGACCTGCTCCGGGATTTTATGAAGGAATCCATTGAGACGGGAACCAGCAAAAAAGGCAAACCGGCCAAGGGCGGGGCGGGCGCGAAAACCGCGACCGCCCAGACGGGACGGTATGTGAACGGGGTGGAGGCGGTGGAATCCTGGTTTTCCGGGTTCTATCCGTATGAAAATCCGAAGTACGTGATCACGGTGTTTGCGGAGGACGGCACCGGCGGCGGCGCGACCTGCGGACCGGTCTTTAAGCAGATTGCCGACGCGCTGGCCGATAAAATCGGTCAATAACCGACAACTATATTGACAAGCCGCGGGATTCAGTTTATAATCAGGATGAAATAAAATGAATAGTGCCGGGAACCCCGGCACAGCAATAAAGGCGATGAAGGGTACGAAGGTGCCGGGCACTGCAAAAGAGAGGAAATTCACGGCTGAAAGATTTCCGCGGCTGCCGTCACCGAAGCCAACCCGCAGCCCCGCGGTGAAGAACCGCGGCGTTTTCCCCGCGTTAAGGGGGTTCAAGCGGCGCTCAGGCGCAATTTGGGTGGTACCACGGATTTCTCCGTCCCATTGTGGACGGTGAAGTCTATTTTTTTGCGGCGCGCCGCAATTTCAAAGTCAATTATTTTTGCCTGACAGGCGGAATGGAGTTATTGCAATGGAATGGACAGGGTTAAATGAACTGCGTGAAAAGTATCTGTCGTTTTTTGAATCGAAGGGGCATCTGCGCCTGCAGAGCTTTTCGCTGATTCCCAAGGACGACAACAGCCTTTTGCTGATTAATTCCGGCATGGCGCCGATGAAAAAATATTTTACCGGAGAGGTGACTCCCCCGCGCAAAAGAGTGACGACCTGCCAGAAATGCATCCGTACGCCGGACATTGAGCGCGTCGGCATCACCGCCCGGCACGGCACCTATTTTGAGATGCTGGGCAATTTTTCCTTCGGCGATTATTTTAAGCACGAGGCCACCGCGTGGGCGTGGGAATTCTGCACCAAAGTGCTCGAAATGCCGGTGGATAAGCTTTGGGTCACCATTTATACCGATGACGACGAAGCGTTTGAAATCTGGACGAAGGAAGTCGGCGTCGACCCGTTGCACATTGTCCGCCTGGGAAAAGAGGACAATTTCTGGGAGCACGGCTCCGGCCCCTGCGGCCCCTGCTCCGAAATCTATTTTGACCGTGGCGAACAGTACGGCTGCGGCTCGCCGACCTGCGGCGTGGGCTGCGACTGCGACCGCTACGTCGAATTCTGGAACGTGGTGTTCTCCCAGTTCAACAGCGACGGCAAGGGCAACTACCCGCCGATGGAGCATCCGAATATCGACACCGGCATGGGGCTGGAGCGTCTTGCCTGCATCATGCAGGGCGTGGACAACCTGTTCCTTGTCGATACCGTTCAGAACATTATGAAGCATATCTGCCGCATTTCCGGCGTCAAATACGGCGACGATCCGAAAAAGGACATTTCCCTGCGGGTCATCACCGACCATATCCGCAGCACCACCTTTATGATCGGCGACGGCGTCATGCCGTCCAACGAGGGCCGCGGCTACGTCCTGCGCCGCCTGCTCCGCCGTGCCGCGCGCCACGGGCGCCTGCTCGGAATCAGCCGCACGTTCCTTGCGGAGGTTGCGCAGACAGTCATCGACGAGAATAAAAACGCATATCCAGAACTGGATGAAAAACGCGCCATGATCACAAAGCTCATCGGCGTGGAGGAAGAAAGCTTTGCAAAAACGATCGATCAGGGGCTTCAGCTTCTGAGCGGCTATATTGACAACAGCGGCAACAAGGTGTTTTCCGGCGCGGACGCATTCCGACTGAACGATACCTACGGTTTCCCGATCGACCTGACGAAGGAAATTCTGGCGGAGCGCGGCATGACCGTTGACGAAGAAGAATTCCAGCGCCTGATGCGGGAGCAGCGCGAACGCGCGCGGGCCGCGAGAAAGAACGCCGGAGCGGACGCTTGGGAAGGCGAGAGCGATCTGCTGGAAAATGTTCCGGAAACCAGGTTCCTCGGCTATGGGCAGATGGAGACCGCGGCGAAGGTCCTTGCGATTATCCGCGGCGGCGAACGCGTACAATCCGCAACCGCGGGCGACGAGATTGCCCTGGTGCTCGACAGGACCGCCTTCTACGCGGAAAGCGGAGGGCAGGTCGGCGATACCGGCTCCATCGAGTCCGCCGACGCGATGCTGGAGGTCAGAAATACCACCAAGAACCATGCGAAAAATTATCTGCATCATGCCGTTGTGACGGCCGGGCAGATCAGCGTCGATGAAGAAGTGAAAGCTTCTGTGGACCAGGAAAGACGCCTCGCAATTATGCGCAACCACACGACCGCGCATCTGCTTCAGGCCGCGCTGCGCAGGGTGCTGGGCGACCACGTGGAGCAGGCCGGACAGCTTGTCAATGAAAAGCATGTCCGCTTCGACTTTACGCATTTTTCCGCTCTGACGAAGGAAGAGCTAAAAAAGGTCGAACAGCTTGTCAATCAGGTGATTTTGAGCGGAACAAACGTGGAGTGCCGTGAAATGCCGATCGAAGAGGCAAAGAAGCTGGGCGCGATGGCCCTGTTCGGCGAAAAATACGGCGATATCGTCCGCGTCGTCACCGTCGGCGATTTCAGCCGTGAATTCTGCGGCGGTACCCATATGGACAACACCGCGAAAATCGGCCTGTTTAAAATCCTGTCGGAAAGCTCCGTCGCCGCCGGCGTGCGCCGGATCGAGGGCGTTACCGGCACGGGCGTGCTCGATTTGCTGAACCGTACCATCGACGAGATCGACGAGGCGGCAGCCGCATTGAAGCTGAACAATTCCTCCGAGCTGGTGCAGAAAGCAGCCCAGCTTTCCGCAGAGCTGAAGGAAAAGGACAGGACCATAGAGGCGCTCAACTCCAGGCTGGCGGGAATTCAGATCGACAGCCTGATTGCCGGCGCAAAGCAGGTGGGCGGCGTTCAGGTCATCACCGCCGTGTTCCCCGGAACGGAGCCGGACGCGCTGCGCGCCCTCTGCGACAAAGCGCGTGACCATGCCCCGGACATGGTTGCCGTGTTTGCCGGGACCCGGGACGGAAAGGCCAACATCGCCGCGTGCGTCGCTAAGGAAGCACTGGCGAAGGGCGTCAACGCCGGTCAGATTGTGCGCGCGGTCGCACAGCTTGCGGGCGGCAACGGCGGCGGCAGGGCGGACAGTGCCATGGCCGGTGCGAAGGATTTGTCAAAGCTGGACGGCGCTCTGGCGGAAGTTGAGAAAATTGTTGCCAATATGCTCAAATGATACTATAATAATAGCGTTGTATTGTTAGGACAAAGGAGGTCTCGGTGTGGACTGCGTGTTTTGCAAAATAGCGAACGGCGAAATTCCCAGTAAAAAGGCATATGAGGATGACCGTGTGCTGGCGTTTTACGATCTGGATCCCCAGGCGCCCGTGCATATTCTGATTATTCCAAAAGAACATATTCAGTCTGTGGAAGATATCACGGAGGAAAACAGCGCGATTGTCGCCCATATTTTTGAAGTGGCGGCAAAGCTCGCAAAAGAAAACAATCTGGAAAAAGGGTTTCGTGTTGTCAGCAATGTGGGGAAGGACGGCGGCCAGAGTGTGCCGCACCTGCATTTCCACCTGCTTGGGGGCCGTTCCATGAAGTGGCCTCCGGGCTGATAAACAGCGTTTGATTTCAATCGGAAAGGTCGAATAATAATGGGTGAATATTACAAGATGACAATTGCGGGTTGCGAGCGCGAATTGCCGATTTGTCCGATCAGCGATACGCTCGACATCGCGGGCTTTGTGATGCTCGGTGACGTGGAGATCACGGAGAAAACGGCAGCCGCGCTTCTCGAGAAATGCCCGGAGCATGATGTCGTCGTGACGGCGGAAACGAAGGGGATCCCGCTCTGCTATGAAATGGCCCGTCAGGGCTGCCGCCGTTACATTGTCGCGCGCAAAAGCGTAAAAGCATACATGCGCAACCCCATTCACGTAGAGGTGAAATCCATCACCACGGATCATGTGCAGAAGCTTTATCTTGCGGAAGACGATTATAAGGGACTGAACGGCAAGCGCGTCCTGATTGTGGACGACGTGATCAGCACGGGGGAATCCCTTGCTGCGATGGAGGACCTTGTCAGGCAGTTCGGCGGCAATATTGTCGGCCGCGCCTGCGTGCTCGCCGAGGGCGACGCCAAGGACAGGGACGATATTATTTATCTGGAGCCTCTGCCGTTGTTTTTTAAATAATCCGGACATTTTTATTTCGGGGGAGTTATGATGAAGCGGCCGCTTGTGCTGGTGGGTTTTTGTTATCTGCTGACACTGGCGGCCGCTGTTTATTTTGGCCCGGAGTTATCGCTGGTTCTTGCCTGTGCCTCTCTGGCGGGGTTCCTGATTACCGCGCTGTTGCCGAAAACGCGTGCTGTTGGCGTGTTTCCCGCCGCACTGCTTACAGTGACGCTGGCGTTCGGCAGCTTTTACGCGGTTCATCAGTCCCAGGTGGAACCGGCGGAGCTGCTTGCCGGCCGGGACGCGGTGATCGACGGTACTGTCTGTGAGCTTCCCTATCAGGCGTACAATCGGTTTTATTATATTGTGGAAGTCAACGACATCTCCCTGAAAGATGCGCCCAGGCCGCTGAAAATACGGATTTCGTCACAGGGCGCTCTGAATGTGGAGCCGTATTCCCATATCAAAGGGAAGGTGCATCTGTTCCTGCCTTCGGGCGGGGAGGGCTATTCCTCGCGCTCCTACTACGTTTCCAAGGGAATCACCCTGTTTTCCTACCTTTATGAATATGAAAATGTGCGGGTGAGCCCCCCTACGCGAAAGCCGCCGTACTATTACGCGCTGAAGCTTCGGTCCGCGCTGCTGAAATCCGTCCGCTCCATGCTGCCTCCCAGTGAGGCCAGGCTGGTCAACGGGGTCCTTTTCGGCGATCAGACCAGCCTTTCCCCGCAGGTGACCGCCGATTTCCGGGCTATCGGCGTCTCCCATATCTTGTCTGTTTCCGGGCTGCACATGACGACGATGGCCGAGCTGATCCTGATGCTGCTCCTGTTTTTCAGGGTGCCGAAGAAGCCCGCGGCGGCTCTGGCCGGTGCCGGCGTCGTCTGCTTTATGGCGGTTACCTGCTTTGTCCCGTCCGTTACGCGCAGCGGGATAATGTGCCTGATTTACCTTTCGGGCATGCTTTTGTCCCGCCATCCGGATTCGCTGAATTCCCTGAGCATTTCCGTGCTGCTGATCGGTTGGTCGAACCCGTACGCCGCCGCGGATGTGGGCTTGCTACTCTCGTTTTCCGCAACACTGGGGCTGATTTTATTTTCCGGACAGACGGCTGGCTATTTGAACCGGAAATATGATAAAATAAAGAAGATCGGTCCCCTTGTGCGCGGGGTCAACGGAATTCTGGGGACCACCGTATGGGCGGTGCTTTTTACGCTGCCGATCGTCATCCTTTCCTTTCAAAGCGTTTCGCTCGCCGCGCCGGTCGCCAACCTTCTGGAGCTGGTCCCTTCCACGCTGATGATGAATTTTGCGGCCATTGCCGCCGTGATCAATCTGATTGCCCCGCAGTCCTTTCTCGCCATGCCGTTTGCGCTGGCTTCGGGCCTGCTGGCGAAATATATGCTTGCCTGCGCGCACTGGCTCGCGCAAACTCCGTTCGCCTCTGTTTCGGCGTCCTACGGCTTTGTGACGGTCTGGCTCTCCGGTACGGTTCTTTTGATTGCCGCGACCGTCCTGATGATGAAAAGCTGGAAGCTGTTCCGGGTCACCGCGCTGCTTTCGCTGATTTTGCTTCTGACCGGTATTTTTTCCTATCAGCTCTCCATGCGCAACGTGACGCGCCTTGCCGTTCTGGACGGCGCCGGGTCCGTCGTTCTTACGCGCAACGGCCGCGCGGCGGTGATCGGCTGCGGGGGCTTTCGCTCGGAAACCATCGGCAGCTATCTGCGCAGCCAGGGGGTAACGAAGCTGGACGTCCTTCAGCCGCTGACCCTGGCGGCGGAGGAAGCAAAAAATGCGGCGGAGCTGATGAATGCGTTTACGCCGGACAGGCTTGTGATCCCAAAGGACGGGATGATCGATACGTTTATCCGGAAGGCGGTTCCGCAAACGGGCAGCGTGGATCCATACGATCTTTCTGCCGATACGAAATTGTGGGAGAATACAAAGGTGCAGGTGCGGTTTGACGGCACCGCTGCCGCGGCGCGGATTACGGCCGGCGGCGTGTCGGTTCTGGTCTGCCCCGCCGGGGCAAAGCTTGACGGCCTGCCGGAGGAATGGCTTGCCTCCGATTTTGCGGCGGCGGATTCCGTTCCGAAAAACGCAGACCTGCTTCATCCCCTGTTTACCGTCCTTTCTGCGGATGGGGAAACGATGGGGAACGTTTCACAGATAAAAAAGCTGAACCCGATTGTGACGGGCGGCGCCGGAAATATTGTGCTGCAGATCAAGGACGACGGGACTTTACAATTAAGGAGGGAGTAATATGCCCGAAATTACCGAAGCGGAGCTGAAAAAACAGATTGAAAAGGCGGATTTTTCGAACCTCTATTTTCTGCATGGGGAAGAAAAATACCTGGTTGGGTTCTATGCGAAAAAACTGATTGCCAAAGCCGCGGGGACCGCGTTTTTGGATTTTAATTTTCAGCGCTTTGACGATTCCGCTGCGGTCGATCAGATCGCGGCGGCGGTGGAAGCGCTCCCTTTCATGGCGGAGCGCAAATGCGTGGCAGTTTCCGACCTGGATGTGGAAGGCCTGCGCGCGCAGGAAGCGGCCAAGCTGGACGAGCTTCTGAAAAGCGTTCCGGACACAACCGTGCTGGTGCTTTATCTGCCGTCCGCGGAAATCGATTATAAAAAAGATAAGAAATGGAAAAAGCTGATGGATACGGTCAATCAGGCGGGCGTGACGGTTCACCTGAAAAAACGCTCCGGGCCGGACCTTGAGAAAGCCCTGTGCGCCGCGGCGGCAAAACGGGGCTGTGAGCTCTCGCGGCAGAACGCGGGGCGTATTGTCGGTTATTGCGGAAACGACCTGCAGACGCTGTTCAACGAGTTGGAAAAGCTGTGCGCTTTTGTAAAGGAAGGCGCGATCACCGCGCAGGCGATTGACGCGCTGGTGGTGAAGAATCTGGAAACCCGGGTGTATGATCTGTCCAAGGCGATTATCGCGGGCCAGTACGACAAAGCCTACGGGATTCTGGACCTGCTGTTTTATCAGAATGAGGAGCCTGTTTCCGTTCTGGCGGTACTTTCCTCCGCGTATGTCGACATGTACCGCGTCAGGGTTTCCATTCAGAGCGGATTCACCGCGTCGGAGCCCGCAAAGCACTTTGACTATGCCCGCAAGGAATTCAGGCTCACCAACGCGGAGCGGGACGCGAAGAAACTGACCACTCCCATGCTGCGCCAGAGCCTTCAGGCACTTCTGGGGGCGGATACCGCGCTGAAAAGCGCGCGCGGCGACCGGCGCATCATTATGGAAAAGCTGATCGCGCAGCTTTTACTCATAGCGGAAAGGGAGAAAACGGCTTGATTAAAGTAAAGGAAGCGGTCATAGTAGAGGGGAAGTACGATAAGATCAAGCTTTCCTCGATCATTGACGGTTTAATTATAGAGACGCGGGGATTCCGGATCTTCCGCGATAAAGAACAGATGGAAATGATCCGCCGGCTGGCGGACAAACGCGGAATTTTGATTCTGACGGACAGCGATTCGGCCGGATTCCTCATCCGGAACTATCTTTCCGGCGCGGTCGGCCCGGATAAAATCAAGCATGCCTATATTCCCGATATTTTCGGAAAAGAGGGCCGCAAGGATAAGCCTTCTAAAGAAGGAAAGCTCGGGGTGGAAGGGGTGCCTGTGCAGGCGATCGTTGACGCCCTGCGGCGCGCGGGTGTTACCTGCAGCGAGGATGAAGCCCCCGCGGGACGGAAGATTGCCAAGACGGACCTTTATCTTGCCGGCCTGTCAGGCGGGGAAAACAGCGCGCAGAAAAGAAGGACATTTTTGAAGGAGCTGGCGCTGCCGGAGCATCTGGCGGTAAATTCGATGGTCGGCGTTCTGAACAGCATTATGACTTACGACGAATTTTGCAGTTTAATTGACAAACTTTTTAAAAATTCATCATTTGGGGTTGACAATCGAACGGATAAAATGATATAATAAATCTCGCTGATTCGCGCGAGTGCTGGAACTGGCAGACAGGCACGTTTGAGGGGCGTGTGTTGTATGACGTATGGGTTCAAGTCCCATCTCGCGCACCAAAAAAGGAAGAACAGGCATAGCCTGTTCTTCCTTTTTTGGATTTTGGCTACTTTTTTCGTCTCCTCTTGGTTGATTTGACATGATCGGTGGCGCGCGGATCAGCATCATTATCATCTCTTTTCTTTCATCTTACTATAATCTTATGCCGATCTCTACGTGTAATATGACTCCTACTTATAAATTACTGAAATAATTTATTGAGGTGAAGGATTCGACAAGTTTTTTGAATGATTAATACTAATATTAGTATGTCGGTTCAACTCTGTGGACTGTGGATTGAAATAGTAAGTTATATGTAGGAAATGAAGTTCTCTTATATCATTTCATACAGAATTGCGGAAGGAGGTATTATGCATCTCCTTCCGCAGTTTTTTTGCATTATTACTCCAATAAAAACCCGGAAATCCGTATGAATGTTGGATTCCCGGTTTTTTATATCCGGAAAACCATTCATCCGGAGAGCGGTCTTCTGAGTGCAAAAATGCCGCCCGCTGCGGACGGCAAGAGAATCACATGGTTGGGTCGCTGTCTTTCGTACTTCCGTTTTGAGCAGGTTTCGTAGTTTCCTTATCCTTTCTGGGGGTCGGCATTCGTATTGGCACCGGAGCCGGAACCGTTGGAATATGTGCGGGAGAAACCGAGTCTGGATCAGGCACAAGCGATTTTTCTTTCATCAATTCAATCTCCTTTCGGAAATTAGCCTGTCCAATCGCTTGGATTTTATCAAAAAACGGCTCTCACCGTGAAGTGAGAGCCGCAAACTCAATTTAAAATATGATCTACAAATCCCGCCGTCGATTACTGCATGGACTGATATTCCCGCACGCATTTTCTGCATTCTGCGGCGCATTTCGCACAGTGGTCGTCTTTAAATGCTCCGCATTCCTGAGCGCACTCATTACAAATCGTCGCGCATAGTTTGCATAATTCCATCGCATGGCAAGAATCCGCCGCCATAAAGGATGCTGCTTCCTTACAGATAGAGGCGCATTCATGAAGTTTGGCAATGCACTTCTTCCTGTTTGCTGCGTCGGGCTCGTCAAGGCACATTTTCATACATTCCAAACATGCCTGTGCGCATTTGTTGCATTCGTCAATGCAGGTTTGATTTTTATTATTCATATTTACAATCCCCATAACTAACTCCTGTAGATTTATTTCTACTATTATTTCTGAGAAGTTAAAATTTATGTGGATGATATCCGATAGCCGTTCTCTATTCCTGCCACTCGTAAATGGCGAGGATACGCGGCGTGAACTCATGAAAACGATGTTCTTCGTTCGTAAGCGAAACGAGGAAATGGCCCTCGGCACGATATACCCCGCTGGTGTAAAGATGCGCTTCGGCATCGCTTGACCGGCAGGCTCCGCAGTTTGCGCAGCTGCATGCGTCCGGGTTTTCAAATTCCACCCAAACCGGTCTTCCGTTATAATCTGTTAAGTTCCGAATGATTTTTCCCTTCATAATCATCACCTGCTTTATTTTATTATACTTCACTTTTTCCTGATTGTACAATCATATTCTTCCCGAATAGCAGGGGTGCTCCTGTTAACAGCTTCATAGACAAAGCCGCATCGGATTAATTGTGAGTTTTTTTCTTGAAAATCATTAATTATTCTGCTATAATACAATTAAAATTGAGCTTTTATAATTTTGGGGGATAGGTTTGTGCACGAATCTATAATACAATCATTAGCTCAATTCACAATTTGGGACTCCCTCTCAACTGCGGGAATTTTTCCTATTTCTCCATTACCCGTCATACACTTTATGGAAATGTTATGATAGGGGGGAGTTTGTATGAAACTGTTTTTCTCAAAGCAGGTAAAAAGGTTCGTTGGGCTTGTAATTGTCGTTTGTTTGCTGGTTGCGGCGCTTTTTAATGCGGCAGGGTACTTCTTTCACTGTAAATATATCAGCGTTGCGGCAGCGGTGGCCGAGGTGGATCAATACGAAGTAAGGACCCGGCTTTTGATGGATGCAATGGACCGGGTGGGGGTATGCGCGCCGGAATCCGCCGCCGTGGTATGGGCCGATGGCCTGAAAAGCAGAAGCGGGGCGATGCAATATTCCGTAATGGATTCCAAACTCAAAAAGGAGTATGTCAAACAGCTTGACCAATACAATCCCAATTGGGTAACAGGAATGTCCAGCCCTTGGATAGAAAGCTATAAAATCACCAATCAGACGCAGACGGGAAGCGACCAATATTCGATTCGGCTTTCTTTTTCCACTGCAACATCGGGCGGTCCCGCCGGAGACTATAACGCTGCGCTGACGGTCGTCAAAGACGGCGACTTTTGGCGTATCACGAAAATATCCGCGGACGTAGGGCTACACCCGTATATGGGTGTATTATAAAAAGAATGATCTGATTACAAAAGACTGCCGCCAAACGACAATTGTCGTTTGGCGGCAGTCTTTGTTCGGAGCGTTTGTTGAGCAAGGGTTAAACAAAGTTTTTATCAAGTTCAGGCGGTTTCGGTGCTGCCCGCCTTCTTTTCGTCCTTTTTGACAATCCGGAACAGAACGAAAGCAAAGACACAGCAGAGAGCGGCTGTTGCTTTGCGAATAAAATACAAAAAATTTGCACACAAAATACAAAAAGTGCGGGCCTTTAAAACGGGTTTGAAACCGTCTTAAAGGCCCTTAAACTGCATAAAATTACGGAAATCCTTCCACTTTATCGGTGGCGCGGGCTTTCCGTTTTTGTATGCACGGAATCAGGAGAATTATGGCTGGCGTGAGATTTTGGGACATACTCCATCAGGTCTGCAATGGTGCATCCTAATGCTTCACAAATTTTGTCAATGTAGTCGATGTTAATCCTTTGGACGATCTCATGATAGATTTCTCCGATGGTGGTCGGACGTATACCGGTCATCTGAGCGAGATCATTCTGCGTCAGCTTTCGCTCTCCCAGCAGCTTAGATAAGTAGATTCTTATCATGCATTATTCCCCCCTTTCCTAAGGGGATAATAACACCATTCCAGAATTTTCATGTGATTTTGTTAGGATATAACGTATCCGGTTATTTATGTCCTAAAAAAAACACGCGAAAGATTTAATAATTCATAATGAGAAGTTCTTTGAACTTTCCACCCGCTTGGTATCTGGTCTGAAGGCTGTTTTGCCGCGATATAGGTTCAATCGAAAAACCACTGTACAATTCCCGGATGAATGAATCATCATTATAAGAAAGAACGAACCGGCCCTTGATACCTTTTAGAATCTCGGCAAGGCGCTTATGATCGTCCTCGGAAAACGTGTCAGGGTAATACCCCTCTGTCCCGTGATAGGGTGGGTCGAGATAAAACAGCGAACCAGCTCTATCATATGTTTTAATGAGCGGTTCAAAGTCCCTGCTTTCGATCACGGTATTTCTCAGCCGGTCCTGCACCGCAGAAAGGTATTCAACCGGATCGTGCAGATTGCGCCTTGAGCAGCCGTATGAACGTGCGTCTGAGCCGTAGCTCTCTTTTATGAGGACAAAATATCTCGCGGCCCGCTGGATATCTGTAAGACCTCTGCACCGCTCCTGTTCCCGGAAATCCAAGAAGATTTCGCGCGAATTTAACGCCCACCTGATTTCTTTTTGAAGCTCTTCACAGTGATATTTTACGCACCGAAAAAGATTGATCAGCTGCCCATCGATGTCATTGAAAACTTCTAACTTGGCGATGTTCTGAAGCGCGAACATTACCCATCCGGCCCCTCCGAAGACCTCAATGTATCTTTCCGGAAACGGGCTGGGAAAGCGGCTGATAATCGCTTTGCTGAGGAGCCTCTTTCCGCCTATTCTTGAAACAAAACTGTTCATCATAATCCTCCTAAAAATAGAAATCTGCCTTCCCTTTTTTGAGAAGGCAGATTCGTTTCTTAATATAATTTATGCCTGATTGCTCTGGCCGGAAAGCGCCGTGTCCTGCTTTACGGCTGCCGCCTGTGCAGCGCCCGTAGGTGCGCCTTCCGCTGCAGACGGGTCAATTGAGCCAATTATGACAGCGGGTTAAAAGGATCCGGAGACAGGCACACAGCAGGAACGCGGCAATTTTCATTTATAAAGGCTTTGGCCAACGGTTGGAGGAATGCAAAACGGGAAATGATGATTGAGGCGGCGATAAACCGCCTCTTTTTTTATTCATTCCCGATTTGGTATTTTTTTCCTGAAAGCCCTTTTCCGGAAAGTATATTGATGAAAGGTTGAAGAGTAGAATGTTTCATTTCTTTAAACGTTCCGCAACAATTCGGGAAGAATCTCACAAATCAGTTAAAAAATCCAGTTTGAAGAAAAAGCTCAGCATCATTTTTGCTATTGTGATTGCAGTTCCTTTTGCAGTGATGTCCCTGTTCATACTGCCCAACCAGATTCAGTCGCAGTACGTCGAGTCCAGCAGCCAGCAGCTGAAGCTGGCCGATAAAAACATGGAAACTTTCTTTTCAGAGATTCAGTACAATCTTGACTATATGGCGCCGGCGAGCCTGATGAAAACGTCGAAGGGGCATCTGACCAGCTATGTGAACAGAGGGGAAAACGACGACAGGGTAATCCGGTCTTCCAAAGCGGGCGGGATGGAGCAGGAAATTTTCCAGTCCTTCGACTCCTTCCGGCAGGCGCATCCCTATGTCACCTACGTCTATTACGGGCTGGAAAGCAAGGAATATATGCAGAGTCCGGAGGGCGGGGCGGTAGTGCCGAACTACGACCCCACACAGCGGCTGTTTTACACGACCGCGATTACGGGCAAAGGGAAATATGTGTATACGGAGCCGTACGAAAACGACGGCAATATTATCCTGGGCCTGGTCAAGGCGGTATACGACGGCAATGATCTTCTGGGCGTTTCCGGAATTGACGTCAACCTGAATTCCATGACGGAAATGCTTAATCAGGTGAAGATCGGAAAGAGCGGATACCTGATCCTCGTCCATCAGAACGGAACCGTTATTTCCGACTCCATGGACAAGGAGCATAACCTCAAGAAAATCGAAGAACTGAAAATCACGGGATTGGAAAATGCGGAGAAGATAACCGATGGGGTAAAGAGCACCGGATTGGGCGGGGAGAAATTCCTTACCAATGTTTATACTTCTCCCAATACGGGCTGGAAGGTCATAGCGATGATTCCCCAAAAGGAGATTGACGCCGCAACCTTCAGCGTTTCCACCGCCGTGCTTTTGATTGCGTTCCTGACTTTACTGATCGGCTTGGCAGCCGTATGGAAATTTACGGACGCGATTCAGATTCCGCTGAAAAAGCTCAGCCAGCGGCTGGAGCTGCTTTCCCGCGGCGACCTTCACTCCGAAGTTCCCTCCGTCAAAACAAAGGACGACGTCGGGGTTTTGGCAAATTCCCTTTTTTACACGGTAGAGAATATGAAGCATTATATTGCGGAAATTGATTCCGCGCTGGGGAGCATTGCGAACGGACAGCTTGATTTTGAGCTTCAGCAGGAATTCCTGGGCGATTTCGCTTCCATCAGAGCCTCCATCCAAAAGATCACGGATTCTCTGAACAGCACCCTGACGGAGATCAGCCGCTCCGCGGCGCAGGTGGATTCCAGTTCGGCCCAGATCGCCAACGGGGCGCAGGCATTGGCGCAGGGCGCGACG
The DNA here is from genome assembly GCF_052443335.1 of Caproiciproducens lactatisolvens. NCBI lineage: Bacteria > Bacillati > Bacillota > Clostridia > Eubacteriales > Acutalibacteraceae > Caproiciproducens > Caproiciproducens lactatisolvens. The sequence continues at coordinate 1,331,805 of NZ_CP195750.1, forward strand.
GAACAGGCAAGTTCCGTCGAAGAGCTTGCGGCCACAGTTACCGAAATTTCCACCCATGTCAGACAGAATGCGGAGCATGCGGCCGAAGCAAATAAAAATGTAAGCCTTGTCCGAACCGAAATAGAAGCCAGCAACCGGCATATGGATGAAATGGTGTCCGCAATGGCTCAGATCGATGAATCCTCCGGGGAAATCGGAAAAATCATCAAAACCATTGAGGATATCGCTTTCCAGACCAACATCCTCGCTTTGAACGCGGCTGTTGAGGCGGCGAGAGCGGGGGCCGCGGGAAAGGGCTTTGCCGTTGTGGCGGACGAGGTCCGTAATCTGGCGAGCAAAAGCGCGCAGGCGGCGAAAAACACCACCGCTTTGATCGAAAATTCTGCCAGACAGGTGGAGAACGGCACAAAAATCGCGGACCAGACCGCGAAAGCCCTTCTTCAGGTAGTGGAGAGCGTAGAATCCGTTTCGGATGCCGTTGCGCAGATCACAGAGGCGTCAAGCCGTCAGGCGGAGTCCATCAGTCAGGTGACACAGGGCGCCGATCAGATCGCCGCGGTGGTTCAGACCAACTCGGCGACCGCGGAAGAAAATGCCGCCGCCAGCGAGGAGCTTTCTACGCAGGTGCAGATCATGCGGTCGCTTGTCGGAAAATTCCGCTTAAAGAAGGAAACGGATTAAAATCTGTCCGGCCGGTTTACGGCAGTCACCCTCGAAGAAGCAAACGCGTTTAAAATGGTTCGATTTCATCAAAAGCAGGCAGAGTGGTCACTCTGCCTGCTTTGCTGATTTTCGGGAAGCTTTCGCTTCCATCTCTTTACTTTTGCTTTCGGAATTTATGAAACAGACGGCGGCTTATGGAATATCCTGATATTGATCCATTCTTTTCAATTGAGGTGATCGCATGCAAACGGTTATTATCAGATTCTTTGATAAAAAAGTTGGATACAAAGCCGCGAATTTTCTCAGAAGCTTGGGATATCAGGTGAATTCCGTCGGGCGGACCTATTGGAACAGCTTTTATCCGTTTGCTTCGTGTATCATCCTGGAAATCAATTATGAAGAATAACGGTTGTTAATGAAAGCAGCTGTCCCCGGGGAAACAGGCGCCGTTTCCCAGATCGGATTCAATCCGCAGCAGCTGGTTGTATTTTGAGACACGCTCGCTGCGGCTCGGGGCGCCGGTCTTAATCTGCCCCGCGTTCAGCGCGACCGCCAGATCGGCAATGGTCGTGTCTTCCGTTTCGCCCGAGCGGTGGGAGATGATCGCCGTATAGCCGGCTTTATGCGCCATCTTCACGGCGTCCATTGTCTCTGTCAGGGAGCCGATCTGATTCAGTTTAATCAGGATGGAATTCGCGCAGTGCAGGTTGATTCCCTTCTTTAGCCTTTCCGTATTGGTAACGAACAGATCGTCGCCGACAAGCTGTACCGAATCACCCAGCTCTGCCGTCAGCTTTTCCCAGCCCTGCCAGTCGTCCTCGCCCAGCGGGTCTTCAATGGAGCGGATCGGGTATTTCTGGCTCAGGGTCTTCCAGTACGCGACGAGCTGGTCCGTCGTATAGGAGGTATGATGCTTCGGAAGCAGGTAGCCGCTGCCGGACTTCCATTCGCTGGAGGCGGCGTCAATCGCGAGAACAAAGTCCCTGGAAGGCTGGTAGCCCGCTTTTTTGATCGCTTCTAAAATCAGCTCGATCGCTTCTTCGTCCGTGTCGAGGTTGGGGGCGTAGCCGCCTTCGTCGCCGACGGAGGTGGACAACCCTCTTTCCTTCAGGATGGAAGCGAGCTTATGGAACACTTCCGCGCACCAGCGCAGCCCTTCCCGGAAAGACGGCGCCCCTACGGGCATAATCATGAACTCCTGAATGTCCACGTTGTTTGCCGCGTGCGCTCCGCCGTTCAGGATGTTCATCATGGGAACGGGGAGGGTGTCGGCGTTTACGCCGCCGATAAAACGGTACAGCGGCAGATGGAGCGCGCTTGCCGCAGCCCTTGCCGCCGCAAGGGAAACCGCCAGAATGGCGTTTGCCCCCAGCTTGGACTTCTCTTTGGTGCCGTCAAGCTCAATCAGCTTTTGGTCGATGGCCGCCGTGCGGGTGCTGTCCCATCCGCTGAGAGCATCGTTGATCACCGTGTTGATGTTATCGACCGCTTTCAAGACGCCTTTTCCGCCGTAGCGGGCAGAATCTCCGTCGCGAAGCTCAAGGGCCTCAAACGAGCCTGTGGACGCTCCGCTCGGAACAGAACCCGTTCCCACGGTGCCGTCGTTCAGCGTTACGACCGCCTCAACCGTTGGATTGCCTCTGGAATCCAGAATTTCTCTTGCAACAATATTTTTAATACGATAGTCAGACATATTGCTTGCCCTCCTTATGGTTTTTCATATCAGTTAGCAAAAGCTAACTACCTTTATTAAAAATAGCACAATTTACTGAAAATGTCAATTGGTGTATCCGATATCTTCCGCTTTTTTCTATAAAAAAGAGATTAAAAAAATGGATGCGGCAGCCGGAAAAAATCACCTGTTCCAAAGGGGCGGAAATTGTTAACATTTGACATATTAACTTGATAATTGCCAGTTTTTAAGGTATAATCGAACCAGTAATGTCAACGGATGCCAGAACTTATTTGATTGTAAGGCAGCGCCTGTATTTTACAGGAAAGAAAAATTGTTCCTTATCAGGGATTGCTGCCGGTTTATTTTATATTGAATCAATAATACATAATTGGAGTGAATGAATTGAAAAGTCTGAAAAAGCGGATTGTAGCGGGAACGGTTTCGCTGATCTGTGCCGCAGGTGTTATGATTACCCTGCCGCCGGCTGTTTCCGTAGCGGCGGCTGCGACCGCACAAACAACGGATTATTTGAATCTGCGCGAAGGCGCGGGTATGGATAAAAAAGTCATTTTGACGCTCAGCAAAGGAGTCACCGTCACGGTTCTTGACTCGTCCAACGCAACATGGACGAAGGTGCAGACTTCCAGCGGCAAACAGGGGTACTGCAGCAAGCAGTATCTCAGCATCTCCGGCGCCGCTTCCAATTCCGGGGCCTCGTCTTCCGGGACGACCGCGGTTACCACAGCGTCTTTAAATATGCGCGAGGGCGCGGGCACCACCAGCAAAATTATCGTTACCCTTCCGAAGGGGACTTCCGTCAAGGTGATCGACAGCTCCAACCCTTCTTGGCTGAAGGTGCAGACAGCGGATGGCAAACAGGGGTATTGCAGCAAGGAGTTTTTAAACGTGTCCGCTTCATCCGGCTCCGGTACGACGACAAATACGGGCTCCGCCAATACCGGTTCCACGGCGTCGTCGGCGTCGGCGCTGACCACGGACTATCTTAACCTGCGCGAGGGCGCTGGTACCAATTATAAAGTGATCCTGACCATCAGCAAGGGGACGACCGTAAAGGTGCTGGATAACTCCAACGCCCAGTGGGCAAAGGTGGAGACTCCCAGCGGAAAACAGGGCTATTGCAGCAAGCAGTATCTGAACTTCAGCACTTCCGGCGGAACGAATACCAATACCCCTCCTTCCACGGGAACGGGAGCCGCCGCCACTGTTACGGGGGTAACTACTTCCTCCCTGAATGTGCGCAGCGGCGCGGGAACGACCTACGGGATCATTGTTACGCTGGCGAAAGGCGTCACTGTGACGGTAACGGATAATTCCAATTCCGTCTGGGCAAAGATCAAGACGTCGGATGGGAAGGAGGGCTATTGCAGCAAGCAGTATCTGAATATCAGCACTTCCACCGGGACCAGCACGAATACGGATACCAATCCCCCGCCTTCCACGGGAACCACCGGCACTGCCACGGCGGTGACGACCGCTTCCCTGAATGTACGCAGCGGCGCGGGGACCGGCTACAGCATCCTTGTTACGCTGGCCAAAGGCGTTACCGTGACGGTAACGGACAATTCCAATGCATCATGGGCAAAAATAAAGACTTCCGATGGAAAGGAAGGCTATTGCAGCAAGGAATTCCTGAACATCTCCACCACACAGACCGGCAACAATAACGGCACGGATACCAATACGGACACCGGAGCGGATCCCGGTTCCGGGGATAATACAGGCTCCGATTCCCACACCATTACGGGTGCGAGCGTAACGGCCGACATGCTGCGGCTCAGGGAATCGCCCGATACAAGCGCCAAAATTCTCGCAAACCTGCCGAGGGGGACGAGCCTGACGGTGCTGGACACTTCCAATTCGGCCTGGACCAAGGTGCAGACCGCCAGCGGGGTTGCAGGCTATGTCAGCTCGGAGTATATTCAGCTTCATTATTCCGACGATGTAACGAATACCACCGCGCTTTCGCTCTCCACCACAGCCCAGAGCATCCCGGTAGGGAAGACGCTGTATATTCAGGCCAGCATTTCCCCGAGCGGAACCTATATCAGCTGGACAAGCAGCAATTCGAATGTCGCCACGGTTTCAAACGGATATGTCTATGCCGTCTCCAACGGCACCGCCGTGATCACGGCCAAATCGGGAACCTACACGGCGGCGTGCAATGTAACGGTAACGGATGCGGAACCGGTAAAGACCGCGTTTGCATCTCCGAATATTGCGAGTACGGGCGCGACGGTAACGCTGACCGCGGTGACCGACACCACGCGCGACGGCGTGCAGTTCGTCATTACGATGCCGGACGGCAGCAAAAGAGCGCTGAACGCCGATTCCTGTACGAACGAGTCCAAACAAAACACCGATACGAAAAAATGGACGGCTACCACGACCTTCAGTGCGGCGGGAACCTATTCCTTTACCGCTTATTCGTCGCTGAACGGAAGCATGAGTTCTACGGGCTATACCACCAACGCGTATGTTTCCAACCAGCAGGATTTCGTTACGACTTCCAGCGAGGAGCGCAGGGCCAGCGACCAGATGATTTCCCTGATTGCCAAATGGGAGGGCTACAGCCCGACCGTATACGCCGACCAGCTGACGTCCAATCAGGTGCCCACGATCGGGTACGGCTGTACCTTCGGGGCAAACGCGATTTTCTACAACAATATGACGGAGACGGAAGCATGGTCGCTTCTCATCAACAAGATCAATCATTCCTCTTACACAACCGAACTGAATAAAATGATTCAGAACAACCGTTTCCTGATGAGCCAGAATCAGGCCGACTGCCTGATCAGCTTTGCCTATAATGTCGGCGCGGGCTACTTCAACAGCAGCGCGGAGATGGATTTCAGAAGGATCATGAAAAACGCGGTGGTTCCGCCTGCGCTCTTCTCCGGGGAAACGCTTGCGGCGACTGTGACGAAGGACACTATCGTCAGGGATCAGCCCGGTATCGGCGGGAATGAGGTCTGCGGCGTGCTGTCGGGCACTTCGCTCAATGTGACCGAATGCAACTTCGCCAACACGAAGGACGGCTGGTATAAGGTACAGCTTTCCAATGGAAGCACCGGCTGGGTCAATTCCGGATACATCAATCTGTCCAACTCCGACTCGCTGACCCATGACCTCAATTATACCAACGCCAACGCGTTCGGCTCCGACCTGATCCGCTGGAATCAGGCGGGCGGCAAATTCTATGCCGGCCTGTTCTACAGAAGGCTCGGCGAAGCGAACGTTTACAATTACGGCGATTATGAAGCGGTGAAGTTCAACCGTTACAATTACACCTATCCCAACGCGGCGGCGGGACTGAGCTAAAAAGCGAACCCCCGCAGTCTGGCAGTTTGCCTACAAGCTGAGGCCCCCTCGGAGAGGGGGCCTTTTCCTTGCCTCCCTCTTAGAGGGAGGTGCCGCGCCGGATGCGACGGAGGGAGTTCGGGAGCCAGGTCCGCGCCCGGCGCGACGGAGGGAGTTCGGGAGCGAGTTACACTGCAATGCGAAAAGCGCCCGCGGACATTGTCCGTGGGCGCTTTGTAAATGAAGTAATACGCTGTAGGAAAAAGAATTACTGTAAGAGTTTCAGAACGTTCTGAGGCTGTGTATTTGCCTGAGCAAGCATGGACTGAGCGGCCTGAGCAAGAACGTTGTTCTTGGTCATTTCCATCATCTCAGCAGCCATGTCAACGTCACGGATACGGCTCTCAGCGGAAGTCAGGTTCTCGCTGGTGGTACCCAGGTTGTTTACAGTGTGCTCAAGTCTGTTCTGCAGTGCGCCAAGGTCGGCTCTTGTGCCGGAAACGATGTTAATAGCGGTTTCGATGGTGTCGATAGCGGCATTTGCATTGTCCTGGCTGGCGACAGAAATCTTGTCGATGCCTAAGCCCTTGGAACTCATGCTGGCAATGTTCAGCGAAACCTGCTGATCTTCAGAAGCGCTTGCACCAATCTGTAAAGTAAGACCCTTGCCACCGACTTCTTTCATATCAGAAATCGTAACGATGTTAGTAGAATTACTCGCAGAACTAATATCATATGCCGCCAGAGTAGCTGTAAGATTTGCCGCGGCTTCATCGCCACTGCTCACGTCGCCAATTACAACAGCAATATTTCCGGCTTTGACATCTGTAAGAGTGTCCGCAGCCTGGAATTCATAGGTACGACCGCCAATGGAAACGGTGTCACCCGCAGTAGGAGCGTCTGTAAACGTAATTGTAGAATATTCGTTTTTGGCAGTATCTTTATCCGTAACAGCGGTTGTAGCAGTAAGAACACTGGCTCCGTCCTTACCGGCTACTTTTGCAGTAAAAGTAAGTTTGCCTGTGCCTGCATCTGCAGCTACGTCAAAATTAGCAGCAATAACAGCATTCTCATTTAATGCTTTAGCAATCTCAGCACCGTTAGTTTTTGCATCAGGAGTACCAGCAGCATCCGTAAAGTTTATGGTTGTAGTCTGCTTTTTACCATTGGAATCAAGATAGGAAACAGTGTACGATCCTGAAGCGGCAGGCGTTCCAACAGCGGCAGCTTCAAAGGTGCCTTTCTCTGCGGCATGAGCTACAATTACTGCGTTATTAGAGGAAGAAGTAATCTCCGATGTGCCAAGGGTGCCATCCAACAGGTTGATCTTGTTGAAGTTGGTGGAAGAGGAAATTCTGTCGATTTCCTTTGACAGGGCCTCAACTTCTTTGCTGATGTTCTCGCGGTCAACGTCGTTCTGGTAAGTACCGTTAGAAGACTGGGTGGCCAGCTCTTTCATTCTCTGCAGAATGGAAGCGGTCTCATTCAGAGCGCCTTCAGCGGTCTGTACAAGGGAAATACCGTCGTTTGCGTTGTTTTCGGCCTGATCCAATCCACGGATCTGGCTTCTCATTTTCTCGGAAATCGCAAGGCCTGCGGCGTCGTCGGCAGCGCTGTTGATGCGGTAGCCGGAAGACAGCTTCTCAAGGTTTTTGCTGACGGCGTTGTTGTTGCTGGCCAGCATTCTGTTTGCATTTAAGGCTGCAATATTGTGTTGAATACGCATAATTTTTTTCCTCCTGAATTTTGTTTAGTACGTGCGGCAAAAAGCCGGTCACGCCTTTTTGAAAGAACGTCCATGTTCTTTGCTGTGCGGTTGGATTCCTGCCCCGACGGGCCCTGTCGCAGCAGAAACAAGATACTGTGTAAGTTTTTTGCTTACAACTGATATTTCGGTATGAATCTGGAAAAGTTTAGGGTATTTTGCAGAATTTCAAAATATTTTTTCCTTGCCTCCCTCTTTGAGGGAGGTGTCGCGCCCGGCGCGACGGAGGGAGTTCGGGAGCTGGGTGGGGGACTCCCCCAGTCAGGCTGCGCCTGCCAGCCCCCTCACGGAGGGGGCCTTTTCCTTGCCTCCCTCTTTGAGGGAGGTGTCGCGCCGGGCGCGACGGAGGGAGTTCGGGAACTGGGGTGGGGGACTCCCCCAGTCAGGCTGCGCCTGCCAGCCCCCTCAAAGAAGGGGTCTTTTCCTTGCCTCCCTCTTTGAGGGAGGTGTCGCGCTCGGCGCGACGGAGGGAGTTCGGGAACTGGGTGGGGGACTCGCCCAGTCAGGCTGCGCCTGCCAGCCCCCTCAAAGAAGGGGCCTTTTCCTTGCCTCCCTCTTTGAGGGAGGTGTCGCGCCCGGCGCGACGGAAGGAGTTCGGGAGATAGGTCCGCCGAGCGCGACGGAGGGAGTTCGGGAGATAGGTCCGCCGGGCGCGACGGAAGGAGTTCGGGAGCAGTTTACTCCTTTGGCTTTTTCTGCAAAGCTTTTTTCAGCTGATCAAGGGCCTGCTTTTTAGGCGCCACGCTGGCTTCCTCATTCATGGCGCGGGTATCCCAAAGCTCTTTGCGGATAATCGGAATTTCCTTTGGCGCGTTGATGCAGATTTTAACGCGGTCGCCGCTGATTTCGGATACAATAATTTCAATGTTGTCTCCAATGATAATGGATTCGGAGACTTTTCGGCTGATGACGAGCATCGGAAGCGCCTCCTATCTTTTATCGCTGAATAATGGATAACGGATGGGGTAATCTGAATTTTCCAAAATGATCTGTTTCGCCTTTTTGGTGTTGACGTCGATCACGATCGGCGCTTTCAGGTTAATGACGGATTCGCTCAAATTCGGCTTGATGACCGCCACTGCCAGAACACAAAGGTTTTCCGCGTCCGTTTCCCCGAAATAGTCCAGCTCCGACTGGGGGAAAACGGGACTGTAGTCATGGACGATCGGGTAGGGGTCCACCACCACGAAGGAGGGGATGTCGCTGTGGGCGGCCTGCAGGCTCCAGATAATCCCGTTCCCTTTTTCATGGTACAGAAGATATTCCTTGATATCCTCAAAGCCTAAAATCCCCTCTTCAAAATAAATGATATTTTGAACGTTGGTTTCCGTGTTCTGCAATTCTGCCTGATTCGTGTCCATAATTTCCTCCTTGTTAGCTGTCAGAAAAAACAGCCTCCCAAGGGGGGCTGTATCTATTTTGCGTTATGCGGTCACATTGAGCTTCGGCGGCTCATAGTCGGGGCTGGCCGACGGCGGAACGTACTGGGGCTTGCCCAGATATTTGAACTCCACATGAGCGTATTCCTTCACGACAAACTCAACGCTTGCGGGGGTAAATTTCAGCTTCGGCCTGTTTTTCGTCAGCCAATCGTAATTCTGCCTGTCCGTTTCGTATTGGACGGAAAGACTCTGCGCGTCCCAGGAAAAATCGGTTGGATAGGAAGGAATCCCGATTGTGCTTTGAATGGTGGGCTGAAGATGCTGAAAAGCAAAGGCGCCCAATGTGCTTGTGCTGTTTTGTGTTTCCATCAGCGTTTTCTCTTCCTTTGCAAGATCGGCGGTGCCGCTCATGGACATCAGAATCTGATCTTCGTAGGAAACCTGACCGGCTTGGTTTTGCGCGGCGGTTGATCTTGCTTTGTATTTGTACTCATGCGTATCGAAATACAGTCTGGATGTATACGGGGTTAAATCCGTAAAATCCACAATCCCCTGCTGGGAAAAGGTATCGTCGGATATTTCCAGTTTCGCATTGTGGACCTTCATTTCAAAAGAAATGGGAACATGAATGATATCCAGAAGCTGTTCCATTTTCACTCACCTCGCCTGCTGCATGATTCCTAATCCATAAAGTCCAAAAAGGTCGGCTGAAGAAGCTGTGAACCAATCTTTAAAGCAGCGGTGTAAGCGTACTGCTGGTAGCTTTGGTCCATAACGGCGTCCTCGAAATCCACATATTCGGTGTTGTCGATTTTTTCAAGGACTTTATCGCCGATAGACGTCAGGTTCGTCAGAGTGGTCGAAAGAAAATTGGATTTTGAGCCTACTTCCGATATTTTATCGGTCAGGACGTCGCTTTGATCGCTGAAATTGTCCAGAAGGGGCTTTATTTCATCGTAAGAATAAGTAAAGTTAGAGGCATTCTCACCGCCGTCAAGCTTGTCGGCGATCTGTCCGAGCAGGGTGTAAAGATTGTTGGAAGCGCCGTTGTCGTTGGCGCCGTAACCAATAAACGAGATGCCGGGCAAAGCGGAGTTGTAGACGCTTTGGCTGTTGATTTCCGTGCCGTTTTCCGTGCTGAGCCCCAGACCGATGTTGACGAAAGTCTGTTCGCTGGCCAGCTTCTTCAGGCCTTCCGGCTCGATCGTATCCGTCGCCGTGGCCGTCTGGCTCGTGTCCACCGGGCGGTTCAAATCGCCCGAAATCGCCGCTTTTGACAAGTCGAAAGACGATAAGTCCGGAGAGCCTTTCAGCGCTGCCAGCACATCGCTGTTTTTCGCGCCCGTCGGCAGGGTGACAGTCAGCGTTTGCGAATCGGTATCCACTGAAGCGGAAGGAGTGGCTCCGGTTTGAACCTGAAATGTATAGCCGTTAAACTGCGTATCGCCCAGCGTGATCTGCGCGCCGTTATAGCTCAGGGTGGGACCGGCCTCGATTTTGCCCGTATTGACGTCGATCCCGCGGTACAACAGATTCCCGCTTGCGCCGACGGAAAAAGGCGGGTTGTTGGTATTGGCGCCGCCGAAAAGGTAGCCTTCGCCGAATTGGGTGTTCATTTGCGTCAAAATGGTTTGCTGATACCCGCGGAGCGTTTTCGCAATCGCGCTCCGGCCGGTATCGGAAGTGGTGTCGCTGATGGCCTGTATGCATTCGCCCGATCCCGCTTCCGACAGGACCTTGCTGATGCTCTGAAGGGTGGAGTCCGCGGTTGTAAGCTTATCCGCCGCGTCGCTCAACTCGCTCTGATAGCTTTGGTTTTTCAGGTATTCGCGCCGAAGCGCAAATGCCTTGGAAGCCGAAAACGGGTCTTCCGACGCTTTGTTGAACTTCCGCAGCGTTGTTTCCCGCAGGCTTGCTTCGTTCAGCGCGTTTAAGGAATTATTGAGGTTTTTATTGTATTGCTTCATGACCATGCCCATGGTGATTCTCATACTGCCGTCCTCCTTTTAAACCGTGGGGATTATCTTCCGACGATGCCCATTTTGTTGATGATCGTTTCCAGCGCCTCGTCCAGCGTAGTCATAAACCGGGAAGAAGCGGTCAGCGCCTGGTTGTACATAATCAGGTTGATGCCTTCCTCGTTGACGTCGACAGAGGATACGGCGGCTCTCTGCGTGTCGATTTCCGTAAGGGTTGAATTATAAGTGGTGTTCTGCCGGTTGACGTCGCTTTTTTGCAGGGCGAGCACGGAAACCGATAAGTCCGACATAAACGAGTCGATGGAGGTAGTAAACAGAGTCTTGGCATCCGCGTCGTCCGTAGTTTTGTAAGTTTTGTCTTTGCCCAGCTCGCTGATCATGTAAAGCACGTTGTCGCCATTGCTGGAAGTATCCACATCGCCCGTCTGCTTGGTGGCGGTGATATAAGAGCTGGTCGCGGTGTTCCAAGCGGTGGAAATACTGATGTTCCCGGCGGTGATGCCGGTGGTCGACGTGCCGTCCGTGGTGGTGAAGAGCGGCTTGTTGTAAACTCCGCTTTCATTTGTACTGTTTGCCTGATTCATTGTGTCCGCAAAATCGACGGCGAGCTTGTCCAGCATCTTCTCATAATAGCCGAGGCCGCGTTCCCCGGTGACAGGGTCGAATTCCCCGCTTTCGTTCAGCATGGAAAGATATCCGCCGAACGCTCCTTCCGTCAGGTCCGCGTTGGTCATAGGGATAGGGTTGTCATCGGCATCTTTGAGGATGTTGCCGTCGGAGTCCCTTGCCGGAACGGAGGTGTCGGAAGCGACATCCTTCAGCTCCATTTTGACTGTGCCGCTGTCCGTCGTCATACTGAATTCGCTGTAATCCCCGTTCGCCACCAGACTGAATTTCTGATCGCCGGACACAAGGTCGATGTGCAGTTCCGAAACCGAACGGTCGGAACCGATCTCCACCGTTTTTGTGGAAACCTCGATATTGGCGTACTTTGACAGCTCGTCGATCATGGTATTGCGCTGATCGGTCAGTTCCAGCGCGGAGGTGCCGGAAATTTCCGAGCTTTTAATTTCCTGATTCAGGTGCGCTATATTTTTTAAAAGATTATTTACTTTTGTAATCGCGTCGTCCTGGAGAGACTTTGTCTGCTCTTTTCGGATTTTCGACAGCCGCTGGGACGCGCTGTTGAAAGCCTTGGTCAGAAGCATGGCGGAGTTTTTGACGATGTTTTCGCTGGAATAGGTGGGGGAAGACGCGAGTGTATTCAGCTGTGTGATCAGGTCCGAAAACTGTGCGCTGAGTCCGTCCTTGGAGGATTCGTCAAAAATATCCTCAAGGTCGCTCAGGGTATCCAGCTGGACGTCGGTTTTGCCCACATAGGCATGTTCCGCGCGGTAGCGGATATCCAGATAGGGGTCCCTGATCTGACTGGTCCCGCTGCAGTACACGCCGTTGCCGATAGCAAGGTTGCCGCCCGTATAACGCATGTTGCTGCCGGTCGGGCCGACAGAATAGGAGTCCACCCGCTGCCTTGTGTAGCCTGTGGTATTTACATTGGTCATATTCTGACCGGTTATCTGCAGATTGGCCCGGGCTGCCTGAATTCCGCTTTTGGCAACGTAGAACCCGGAAAAAGTTGACGACATGGGAATACCTCCTTAAACCTTTTTGGACAGAATGCTGGGGGGAGTGGATCCCTCTTCCGCTTTTGAGGAGTATATCCGTTGCAGTTCGGGATTGTTTTTCAGTTTACTGACGTCTTTTTCGATTCTGTGCAGCTTTAGCTCGGTGAGCTGATTACAACGGAGGTTGATCTCCTTCAGGTCCAGCGTCACCTGCGAGAGTTCGTCAAAAATGCTTTTGGCCTGCGGCTGCAGGGAAGGCTCGAACATCGGGATCAGCTGCCGGAAGGTCGCTTTTGGACTGCCGGTCTGTGCGACCAGCTTGTCGCGCTCCAATTCAAGCCCTCTGGCCTTGAGCATGAACGCCTCTTCTTTTCTGACATGCCCGTCCAGGGTGGTGACGTTGTTGTTTGCTAAATCGTTATATTTTTCAGATTCAATCTCCAGAAAGCTTTTATAAAAATTCAGGTAATCGCGAAGGAATTTCAGCAGTTTTTCAGTAAGCTCTTTCTCGATCATTCTCTCTGTTCACCCGCCCTTTGATTTTTTGCATTTGTTTTGTATATTCATTCGTTATTGTCCGTCAAAAGAATTTTCGCGATTTCCACAGGGCTTACGGCATATTGCCTGACATTCAGCTGTTCCTTGATTCTGCTGACGGCTTCCTCGTCTTTATCCTTATTTATTTCCGCAACAATCTTGTCTTTGGTTTCCGAAATAAACTGACTGTTATTTGAAAGGCGCGCAGCGCCTTGCGAGATTTCAATTTTATCCATCTTGGAAGCATTTACCGCCTTATTCAGATTGCCGGAAAACGCCGGCCCGGCCGCTGTGCCGTCGGTGTCAACCCGGCCCGGCTGTTTGGCGGGATATTGGCTGGTTATATAATTGAAATTATGGTCAGCACTATTAATAATCATCAATACTCACCTCTGCAGAAATTATCGGCATGTTTCATTAAATGTTTAGAAAAAAATGCTTAATTTCTAAATACTTTTTTACTATATCAATGATTGTATGATTATGAAATAAAAAATACAATCGAAATATTTCGAATTAAGAGGATTTTAAACGAATTTCAGTTGACTTTTGTCATTATTTGCATATATAATTAGGTAAAATATATGATATAAAACAATTATTATTGTTTATAAGCTTGGTCACGAATTTATATCTTTGAAATTATTTATCAAGTTATTCAGAGAAATTCGTGACCGCGCTTTAATGAATGAAAGAAGGGATTGCTTTGGATTGGTTCAACAGTGTTTCTGCTGCGCTATTAAACAAGGACTTGGACGGCCTGTGGGTCAGGCAGCGGGAAATCTCCGACAACGTATCCAATATTGAAACGCCGGGGTATAAGAGTAAGTCCGTCAGCTTTGAGGACCAGCTGAAAAAGCTGATGGCCGAGGGCGGGGAAAACAGCGGCGATCTGATCAGCCGGATTGAAAGTACAACTCCGCAGACCAGCGTGTCGGATGACGAATCCTTACGGCTGGACGGAAATAACGTGGACGCGGAAAAAGAGAATATAGAGCTTGCGAGGACACAAATCAACTATAATTATTCCCTGCGCGAGCTTTCGGACTATTTTTCACGTCTGAGATACGCCATTACGGACGGGAAAGCCTGAGGGGCTTCCCTAAATTGAAATAGTAGGAGGAATTCGTGTGGCCTTTTTAAATTCGCTGGATATCAGCGGTTCTGCCCTTACTGCGAGCAGGCTTCGCATGGATGTTATTTCTGAGAATATCGCAAACGCCTCCACCACCAAAACGGAAAACGGGGGACCCTACCGCAGAAAAATCGTCGTTTATGAACCGGCGGAACAAAATTCGTTCCGGCACATTTTTGACAGAAAAATGAGTGAAAATGAATCGGAGCAGACGCCGAAAGGGGTCAAGGTTTCAAAAATTGCGGAAGATCCCAGCGAGTTTACCCCCGTTTATGACCCCACCAACCCGGACGCGAACGAACAGGGCTATGTGATGATGCCGAACGTGGACCCGATCAAGGAAACGCTGGACATGATGTCGGTCACCAGAGCATACGATGCAAATCTGACCGCCTTTAACGCCGTAAAAGGAATGGCGGTAAAGGCTTTGGAATTAGGGAGGTAACGTAAAGTGCAGATAACGCCGATCGAAAAAATCAATTCCGTTCTTGCCCCTGAAAGTTCCGGAACAGTATCTCCTTCCGGAAATACCGCGGGAGTTCCGTTTCAGGACCTTTTTCAGGACGCTGTCCAGAATGTAAAAACGACCAACGCCGACCTTGACCGGGAGCTTTACAAGCTGACCACCGGCCAGTCCGACAATTTGCATGATATCGCTATTGCATCTACAAAAGCAACCCTTTCCGTGCAGATGCTGGTTCAGCTCCGCAACAAGGCCCTTGATGCGTATAATGAAGTCATGAGGATCAGTGTTTAGGCCAAAGTATACTGGAAGGGTGATTGCGGGTTAAACAATGAATATACAAATTAAAAAATATATTGACCCAATCAAAACTTTTTGGGCAAATTTGACAAAGAAGAAAAAAATAATCATCATAAGCGTTCTGGGCGGAATTGTCCTGCTTTCTGTAATCGCAGGGATCCTGCTGAACAGGCAGCCCTATGTAGTGCTTTATCCCGGCTTGGATCATACAGAGGCCGTTGAGGTTATGAACGAGCTCAAGGACCGGGATATCAGTTATAAAGAGGACAACGGCACCATCATGGTTCCTAAGGACAAAGAAAATGCCCTGAGGATGGAACTGGCCAACGAGGGGTATCCGAAAACGGCCCCGAACTATGATTTCTTTACCAATAATGTCGATATCATGTCCACTGATTTTGAAAAGAAAACCATAGAAAAATACCAGCTGAACCAAAGGCTGGAGGCCGTTATCAAAACGCTGGACTGCATCAAGAACGCGAATGTGACCATCAGCATTCCCGACAGCAGCGGCTATGCGTGGGATGAAAATTCCGAGACACCGACCGCTTCCGTCACGGTAACGCTGGCGACGGGAAAGACGCTGGAATCGTCCCAGGTCAACGGAATCAAGCAATTGGTTGCGAAAAGCGTGCCGAATTTAAAAACGGACGACGTTGCGGTCATCGATACGGCCACCGGCAATGAGTTGAATGTTTCCGACACGGACGGAGGGAACCAGGTCAACATTTCACAGTTTAAGCTTGAAATCGAAAAGGAATATGAAAACGATATTGAGAAAAGCGTTCTAAAGGTCCTGACGCCGCTTTTTGGCCAGAACAATGTAAAAGTGACCGCCAAAAGCGTAATGGATGTGGATAAAAAAGTACAGGAGATCATCACTTATAATCCGTCACAGGACAATAAGGGTGTTATCAGCGAATCCCAAACGCAGAAGGAGCAGGAAACGGGCGGCCAGAAAACAACCGGGGGAGCCGCCGGGACCGAATCCAATACGGAAACCACGACCTATCCGGGCGTGACCGTGAACGGCGATACGATTTACACGAAAGACAGCGAAAGCTACAAATATCTTGTGAGCCAGGTGAAACAGCAGATTCAGGGAGATGCCGCAAGCGTTGCGGACATGACGATTTCCGTTGCCGTCAATAAGGAAATGATGGACGACACCCAGAAGCAGGAGATTGCAAAGCTTGCCGCCTACGCCGCCGCCATACAGCCGGATAAGGTGGCTGTATACAACGCCGTCTTCCCGGGCGGGGATCAGCAGACCGGCGGCCCGTCGCCGACGGCCCTCCCGTTAAACCAGATTCTGATTCTCGGCGGTGTCGCGCTGCTCACCCTGTTGATCGTTATCCTTGTTGCGGCGATGGTTGCGCGCGGACGCAAGAAGAAAAAGATGCTTGAACTGGCCCAACTGGAAGAGGACGAAAATCAGGAGGATGCTTCTCTGAAAGACCGTCTGGAAGAGGAGAAAGAGCAGCAGCCGGAGGAAGAAGCGATTGAGCTGCAGGCGATTGAAGACGCACGTGCTGAAAAAGCGTCCAAGGAACAGGCTCTTACAAAAGAAATTCAGGACTTCTCCTCACAGAATCCTGAAATTGCCGCTCAACTGATCCGATCCTGGCTGAGAGGAGACGATGGCAATGGCTAATCAACAAATGAGCGGCCAGCAGAGAGCCGCCGCTGTCATTATCTCGTTGGGAGCGGAAAATGCTTCCAAGGTCTATAAATATCTGAAAGAAGACGAAGTGGAACAGCTGACTTATGAAATAGCGAGAATGTCCCATATGTCTTCCGAAGAAATTGAAAATGTCCTCGGAGATTTCTATCAGGTTTGCCTGACTCAGAAAGTCATTACGGAAGGCGGCATGGAATACGCAAAAAATGTTCTGGAAAAGGCGTATGGCGCCCAGACGGCGTCGTCTCTTCTGGAACGCGTCACCAAGTCGCTGAGAACCAAGGCCTTTGAGTTTATCCGGAAAACAGACTACAAAAATTTGATGGCAATGATTCAGAGCGAGCATCCGCAGACCATCGCCCTGATTCTTTCCTATGCCAGAGCGGATCAGGCGGCTATGGTGATTGCGGAGCTTCCGAAGGACAAGCGGCTTGACGTCGTGGAGCGGATTGCCACCATGGACCGCACTTCCCCTGAAATTATCAGGATTGTGGAAAATAACCTTGAAAATAAATTCTCCTCGCTGATGTCTCTGGACTTCATGGAATTCGGCGGCGTCAATTATATTGCCGACATTATGAACAATATGGACCGCGCCAACGAGAAGTATATCTTTGATGAACTGACGCGTAAGGACGCACAGCTCTGCGATGAAATCAAAAAGAGAATGTTTGTCTTCGAAGACATCACCGTTCTGGACGATATGTCCATTCAGCGTTTCCTGCGCGAAGTGGATTCCAAGGATCTGGTATTCGCGCTCAAGGGAGCCAATCAGGAGGTCTCCGACGTCATCTTCAAAAATATGTCGAACCGTACAACCGAAACCATCAAATCCGATCTGGAATTCACGCACAACGTCCGGCTCAGGGATGTCGAAGAAGCACAGCAGCGTATTGTCGGTGTTA
This sequence comes from Caproiciproducens lactatisolvens, assembly GCF_052443335.1. Lineage (NCBI taxonomy): Bacteria > Bacillati > Bacillota > Clostridia > Eubacteriales > Acutalibacteraceae > Caproiciproducens > Caproiciproducens lactatisolvens. The sequence continues at coordinate 1,349,233 of NZ_CP195750.1, forward strand.
TCCGGCGTCTTGAAAGCGAAGGCGAGTTAGTCATCAGCAAGGGCGGAAAGGATGAGGTTATTGCCTAACGTTATCAAAGCTTCCCAGTATGTCACGGTTAAAAACGGGACTGCTTTCCCGGCGAACAACGGAAGCGTTCCGAAAGCGCCTGATCCGCCTCTGGAAGAGGATCAGCATAGAAAGATTGTAAACGAAGCCTTTCAGAAAGCTCAGCAGATTATAGAAGCCGCCCAGAATTACACCGTGAACAAGGTGCGGGAATCCACCCAGCAGATGAACCAGGAAGCCGCTCAGGTTCTGGTGCAAAGCAGGGAGGAAGGCTACGGCAGGGGCTTTGCGGAAGGAAAAAAAGAAGGACGGGAGCTCGGGTACCGGGACGGTTATGAGGAAGGCCGGCAGGCCGGTCTGCAGAAAGCCGAAGAAGAGAATCGGGCGGCCGCCGAAGAGCTTTCCGGGATGCTGGATACCGTCGAAACCAGGAAGGCCGAAATCCTGCAAAGATATGAGGCCGATCTTAAAAAGCTGGCCGTCTCGATTGCGGAAAAAGTCATCCGGCGGGAACTGAGCATGAATGAAAAAGCGATGCAATCCATCATTACCAGCGCTGTGGATGCCTACCGCAATCAGGAATGGGTCAGAATCTTCGTCTCCAAAAACACGAAAACGCTGCTTCAGAAGGTGGACAAGTCCATTGTTGAGGCGCTCAGCGATGTCTCCGACAGCATTAAAATTGAAGTCTCTCCCGATATGGACGACGGCGACTGTATTATAGAAATGCCTGACCGGATGGTCGATGCCGGCGTAAATACGCAGATGGAAAAAATCAAACAGGCACTCCAGGTATAACAGTCAATTTTTAAAGATGGAGCGAAAAATGTTGAATTTTCAGGATTCCTACGATGTTTTGGAAAAATTGAATCCGCTCTGTTATATCGGCAAGGTGAAAAATATCGTCGGTATGATGATAGAGACCACCGGCCTGAGGGCCAATGTCGGCGATATCTGCGTCATCCGCAATTCCAACGACGAAAAAACAGTCATGGCTGAAGTCATCGGGTTTAAAAACAGCAATATCCTGCTGATGGCTTACGGCGATATCAAGGGCATCGGCCCCGGCAGCCTGGTGCGTTCCACCGGCAGCAAGCTCCGCGTTCCGGTGGGGGATTTCCTGGTGGGCAGGACCATCGACGCCGCGGGCAGGCCCATTGACGGACTGGGCGAATTTGATATCCGGCAGTATTACGATGTCGATTCCACTTATACCAATCCTCTGGAAAGGCCCAGGATCAGTGAGCAGCTGACCTTTGGCGTCAAGGCGATAGACGGGATGCTGACGATCGGCAAGGGGCAGAGAATGGGGATTTTCGCCGGAAGCGGCGTTGGCAAGAGCACTCTCATGGGAATGATTGCGAAAAATGTCAAAGCAGATATCAACGTAATCGCTCTTGTCGGGGAAAGAGGCAGGGAAGTTACCGAGTTTATTGAAAAGGACCTGGGCAAGGAAGGGCTGGCGCGCTCCGTTCTGGTGGTCGCCACCTCCGACCAGCCGGCCATGTACCGCGTGAAATGCGCTACGGTCGCCACCGCGGTTGCCGAGTATTTCAGGGATCAGGGCAAGGACGTCCTGCTGATGATGGATTCCCTGACCAGATTTGCAATGGCACAGAGGGAAATCGGCCTGGCGGCCGGGGAACCTCCGGTTGCCAGAGGATATACGCCTTCCATCTATGCCGAGCTTCCCAAGCTTCTGGAGCGAAGCGGAAACTTCAGGGAAGGTTCCATTACCGGCATTTATACGGTGCTGGTGGAGGGAGACGATACCAACGAGCCGATTTCCGACACCGTCCGGGGTATCATCGACGGTCACATTGTTCTGACCCGTTCCCTTGCCCATAAAAACCACTATCCCGCGATCGATGTGAACGGGAGCATTTCCAGACTGATGAACGATATTGTGTCGGAGGAACATAAGCAGGCCGCCGCGAAGGTCCGGAACCTTCTGTCCGTCTATTACCAGAATTACGATTTGATTTCGATCGGCGCGTATAAGCCGGGGATGAATCCAAGACTGGACGAGGCGGTTAAAAAAATAGACGCGATCAATGCTTTTTTGTGTCAGAGAACCGATGAGAGCTTTTCGTTTGAAGAAACCCTGAACAGGATGAAAGAGTTGTAAGATGAAAAAGTTTGCATTTTCGCTTGAAAAAGTACTCGGCTTTAAACAGCAGACGCTCGATGTCAAAAAGAACGAGCTTGCATTGCTGCAGATGAAGCTGACCGAACTGGAAAAAGAAATTTATGCGCTGAACGATCAGTTCACAGCTACCAACCGCAGAATGCTCGAGGAGCTGCAAAATGGGCTGAGTGCCGGCGATATGCTTATTTATAAAACGTATTTCAATACCCTGAATCAGAAAATTTTACATTTAATCGATCAGAAAAAACAGCTTTTAGATATTATCGCACAGAAAAAAGCCGACATTGTAGCCGTCAACAGCGAGATTTCGGGGCTGGAAAAGCTTCGCGACAAACAGCTGGCGGAGTATCTCAAGCAGATTCAGAAAAGCGAGGAGCTCGCAATGGATGAATATGTCGGGCAGGCGCGCGGCGCCGTTTAAATGCTTATAAATATTTTTATTTATAAAATATTCTGATAAGGAGGTGATAAAAACGATACAGCAAGTCACACGTTCCACCGTACCGCAAAATTCCAAAGCATCCCAGACAAAGAATCCCACGAACGCCTTTGATACTTTCATGCAGCTGGCGACCCTTGGCAGGGCGCTGAAAAGTACGGCCCAGACGGGCGCTGAACCCGAAGAAAAGGAAACAAAAGGCGGCAAAGCTGTTTCCGAGGGAAATTTACCGGTTTTCAATGCAGCGGATGTTTCTCTTTTGAGCCAGCTGCTGCCATCCGGACAGTTCCCATCCGTTGTACCGGAGCCGTTACAGGTTTTACCGCAGGCAATGACTGCGGACCAGGTTCTGAGTGCGGATACCGTCCAGCAGCTGCCGGCCGGTTCCGGATTCCTTCAGCAAATCCAGCCGCAGGCAGAAACCGCGACCCCGCTTTTGACGGCGGATACCCTCCCGCAGACGGCAGTGAATATCCCGGTGTCCGGCAATGCGTCTCAGCAGATGACGGCAGATGCGGCCTCGTCCGTAAGCGCAGCCGACGCACAGGTGACTTCCCGCCAAAGTGCGGAAACACAGTCCGTTCAGGCTCCTATTGCCGCCGGTACCGATGCTCCTGTACAGATGGCTCCGCTGACGAATCATCAGCCGGGTGTCAATCCCTCTCAGCAGGTTTCGGATGCGGCAACCGCCGTTTCCGTCCAGTCTCCAGCACAGCCGCAGGAAAAGAGTTTACCGGCGCAGCAGACACTTTCAGAGGTGCAGGCAAAACCCGGTACGGAGAAAACGCTCTCTGCTTCTGCTCCAACGCTTGAAATTCGGCCGAAGAATGTTTCTCCTGCTGATGACAGGGATGCTGCTCCGGCAGACGGTCAAAGCCAGAGCACGGCGCAGTTTTCGGACATTTACCGGACGGGCAATGTGGTGATCAAAATTTCCGACGCTCCGTCGGATGCCGCCAGGACGACCTGCAAGCAGGTTGCCGACCAGATCCTTGTCAACTATAAGGCGGGCAAACCGGAGTTTCAGATGGACCTCTATCCCCGGGATCTGGGGAAAGTGTCAGTGAAGCTGGCAATGCAAAGCGGTGTGCTGACTGTTTCCATTCAGGCGTCGAATCCCAAGACCCAGAGCATGCTGATGGAAAACAGCTCCGACATCCGTACCCTTCTGCAGACAACCGTTACCCAGCCGGTGCAGATTTCAGAACCCGCCCAGGAAAAGGCATGGTACCAGCAGGATCAGCAGGGCCGGCAGGATCAGGCGCAGCAGCAACAGGAAGAACAGCAGCACAATCAGCAGCTCCACCGGGTCGGTTTACGGGACGACGATACCAGCACCGGCGATTTTCTTTCCGTTATGCAGCTGCTGAAGCAGCAGGCCTATTCGCTGTAAAATTCAAGGAAAGGAGGACTTCATTTGGCAATCAATCAGATCAATGCCTATTCCTACGGCACGAATTCCACTTCCGGTACCAATTCCGCTTCCGGCACTTCGCAAACCGCTGCCTCCCAAAATTCATCTGTACTGGGCCTGAATGACTTTCTGCAGCTTCTGGCCGCCCAGTTTGCCAATCAGGATGTAATGAATCCGACGGACAATACGGAGTATATTTCCCAGATGGCTCAGTTTTCCGCTCTGCAGGCCATGCAGGAGCTTTCGCAAATAACTTATACGCAATACGGGGCGTCCCTTGTCGGCAAAAAGGTTGTGGTCGCAAGTTATGACACGAACGGAAAGTATACGGAAGATACCGGCATTGTAGACAGCGTCAACTTTGCTACCGGTTCCAATGTCCTTGTTGTCAACGGCAAGGCGTATGATCTTTCCTCCGTCATGAAGGTCGTCAATCCGGATGCCGCAACACCACCCGAGGAAACGCCGGATGATCCAGATGATTCGGTACCGGATACAAGCGGAGAATCGGTTTGAATCCGCTTTTTACAGGACGAAACAGTTAGGAGCACAGTCATGGATGACATTCAATTCAAAAAGAATTATTCCTCGTTTATCAATCCGAATTACACGGTGCCCCCCGTCAGCACAAATACGCAGAAGACCAGCGCTGCTGATCCGGGCAACAGCGAATTCGGGCAGCTTTTCCGCAAGACTGTGGAACAGCAGCAGCTTACCTTTTCCAAACACGCACTGCAGCGCATGGATTCCAGAAATATTCCGGTTTCCCCGCAGCTCGTTTCCCAGATCAACGGCGCGGTTGAAAAAGCAAAATCGAAAGGCATTAAAGACGCTTTGATTTTAAACGGGCAGACTGCATTTATTGTGAATGTTCCCAGCAGTACGGTTGTAACAACCATGAGCGGCCGGGAAATGACAGAAAACGTATTTACAAATATTGACGGAGCCGTAATTTTATAACTGGACCTCTTGAGGAAGTTATTGAGCTTTGACTGACAGATAAGCTCATGCGGTTTCAAAAAGAAAGAGAGAGATCAAACTTATGATGAGATCATTGTTTTCCGGAGTAGCCGGATTAAAAGCGTACCAGACCGGTATGGACGTCATCGGCAACAATATCGCCAACGTCAACACCTACGGATTTAAGTCCTCCAGAACAACCTACCGCGACGTTTATTATCAGACGCTCTCCGGCTCTTCCGCCTCGAATGCCACAAGCAGCATTGGCGGCGGCAACCCTGTCCAGATCGGTTACGGCGCTACCGCCGCAACGGTGGATGTGCTCAACACCCGTTCCGGCATGGCTACAACAGGCAGACCAACGGACTGCTATATCGACGGCGAAGGGTATTTTATCGTCAAGGACGGGAGCGGCTACCTTTACACCCGGGTTGGTTCCTTGGGGTTTGACGGAGACGGTAACCTGATAGACGGCAATAAAAAAATTATCTGTGGAAGCAATGTGGTGTCTGGTGCATTAGTTCCGCTACCGAATGCGACAACTGGTGAAGTTACGGCTCCCGCGGCGATTAAGGTTGCAGATTACAAAGACTATACAAATATCACCATTGGCAGCGACGGAAAAATTACCGGAGAAAAAGGAGGTACCGTGACAACGCTTGGCTCAATCGCCCTTGCCAACATCCCGAACCCGGATGCCCTTACCTTGCAGGGCGGTTCTTATTTAAAGCCGGTCAGCAATACAGGAACTTCGACATATTACACCCCGGGCAGCGGCGCAACCGGTAGCTTAGTCACCAGCGCGCTGGAATCCTCCAATGTGGATCTGGCGAATGAATTTTCACAGATGATCATCACCGAGCGCGGATTTCAGGCCAACTCAAAAATCATCACGGTCAGCGATGAAATGCTTGAGGATCTCGTCAATTTAAAGAGATAATTGAATGACTGCCGTTTCTGAGGTCAACTGCGGCCTCAGAAACGGTCAGTTAGTTAAAAAAGGGGAATTGAGATGATAAATTTAACCAGCTTAAACGGTGTTTCGTTTGCCTTGAATTCCAATCTGATTGAAACGATAGAAAATATACCGGAAACAAAAATCACCCTGACCACGGGAAAATATTTTCTTGTCGCGGAAGAAAGACAGGATATTATCGATAAAATCATTCATTACAATCGGCAGATATTTCAGAATACCATTAAATTATAAGATGAACTTAACGGGATATTCCGTAATATGTATCTTTACCAAGGGAGTGTTTATGTGGATTTTACCAGTATCATAGGCTTGATAGCCGGCCTTGGATTGGTTATCTTCGGAATCGTTTTCGATCCTTCCGCCGGAGTTATTTGGTCAACCATCATGAATTTCGTCGACGTACCGAGCATGGCAATTACTTTTGGCGGTGCGATTGCCGCTACCGTCATTGCATTCCCGATTACTTATTTCAAAGACATTCCGAAGCATATGAAAATCGTTGTTTCACGGAACAGGTACAATCCGCAGCAGTACATCGATACGATTGTGGATTTTGCGCAGGAAGCCAGAAGAAAGGGTCTGCTTTCTCTGGAAGATAAGGCAAATCAGGAGCAGGATTCGTTCCTCAGAAACAGCATTATGCTGATCGTCGACGCCATTGACCCGGCAAAGGTAAAGGAAATCCTGGACGACGAATTGGACGGGTTGGAGGACCGCCATTCCCATGCATGGCAGTTCTACGAAAAGTTTTCCACCTTCGGCCCGGCGTTCGGCATGATCGGTACCCTGATCGGACTGATCAATATGCTTGCCAATCTGGACATGAATGCGGACGGCGGCGCTACCAGAATGGCACAGGGCATGTCTACGGCACTGGTAACCACATTCTACGGGTCTATGATGTCCAACCTGTTATTGACGCCGCTTGCTCACAAGCTGCATATGCGTCATGATGAAGAAATGGTGTGTAAGGAAATTGTTGTGGAAGGCGTTATGGCGATTCAGGCGGGAGATAACCCGAAACATATTGAGGAAAGACTGAACGCTTACGTGTGCGAAAAGAAGAGAATCGAATCCGGAAACAGAGGGCAGAGTCCTTCTCAAAGCACGTCCAGCGTGCCTGAAGGAAAAAAGCCAAAACGCAGTAAGAAGAAGTAACTTTGTTCAAAAACAGAAGCTGAGTTTCAGCGTATTTATATAAAAGCGGGGGTGTGAGAAAATGGCCAGAAAAAAAGCGGATCCCGGCGGCGGCGGCCCGAACTGGTTGGATACATATGCGGACATGGTAACGTTGCTGCTGACTTTTTTTGTGATGCTGTTTGCCATGTCGACCATGGACGCTACCAAATGGCAGAAGCTTGTAAAAGCTTTCTCTACGAATAAACAAGCGGCCGCGACCATGGAACAGGCCATACAGTCGGATGCCCTGAATTCTGACAGCGGCTCTTATTTCGATGCCGATGCCAGTGCCAGCAATGTGAGTTCCGAATCCGGACAGGGGGAAGAGGCCGGCAGCGGGGACGGAAGCGATCAGGTAACGGACTTTGACAGCCTGTACAAATATTTAAACGATTACGTCCATAAAAATGGCCTGCAGGATTCCGTGCAGGTACATAAAGAAGATAATTACACCTTTCTGACTTTTCAGAACAGCATCTTTTTTAACGGAGACAGCTCTGAACTGCGAGATGATGGGAAAAAAATTCTGGACTTTGTCTGTGACGGAATTAAAAACATTCCGGATCAGATCGGCGAAATCCGTTTCTATGGCCATACCGCCCGCGCGGGTAACTCCACCACTACCACCGCACAGGCTTTTGACCGCGCTTTGTCATCCGACAGGGCAAAAAATGTTTTGCTGTATGTCCAGTTGAAAAATATAATTGACCCGGCCAAAATGGTTTCAGAGGGCTACGGAGAATACCGGCCGATCGTACCGCATGACGGGACGGAAGCCACCCGGGCAAAAAACAGAAGGGTCGAAATTTATATTTCCAAAGCGGGTAAGGTCAGTTCCGTTTTGGATGAGGTTTATAAGGACATTGGGTCTGCTGACAGTAAGGGCACTGTAAGCAGCAAGTGATTCGCTTGACAGTATTAAATTTTCCGTATGCCTTGTGTGCGGGGAATGGGAGGTTTTATGGCAGAAGTATTATCACAGAAGCAAATTGATGAATTGTTGGGCAATTTGCAGAGTGGTCATGTTAATTTTAATGAAATAGAAGAACAGACGACGGCTTCCAAGGTAAAAGAGTACGACTTCATGTCGCCTAAAAAATTTACAAGGGAACAGCTGAAGCTTTTGGATAATGTTTTCGATAACTTTTCGAGGATGTTCAGCCTTCAGCTTGGCGGAATGCTCCGGTCGACCTGTCAGATGGAAATCCTGCAGGTCGAAGAGGAAGAGTACCGGGAGTTCAACAACGCTTTGGGTGATTCCATATTGGTCGCCATCTTCGGAATGCACAATGCCGAAAATAAAATAGAGGATAAACAGATATTGATCGAACTGTCGCGTCCCATCTCCTTCTCCATCATGGACCGTATGCTCGGCGGCAACGGAACGGGCTACGAAATTGAAAGAGATTATACGGATATTGAGCTTTCGCTGCTCGAATATCTGTTTAAGCAGGTCACTCCTCTTTTAAATAATGCCTGGAGCAATTATATGGAAATCGATCATACCCTGGATATGATTGAAACCAATTCCCGGTTAATTCAGCTCATACAGCCGGATGAAGCGGTTGCGATTGTTGCAATCGAAATAACGATTGAAAACCTGAAGGGAAATATGAATATCTGTTTGCCTGCTTCCTCATTGGAAGAAGTATTTCGCTTTTTCAATTCCAAGTATGTCAAGCCGCCGAAAAAAGACGACCCCATGATGGAGCAGCAGCGTAAGTCGGCTATTATGCATGGGCTGAAAAGCTCTCCGCTGACAGTGTGTGCAATATTAGGCAAAACGGAAATCAGCCTGAAAGAATTGCTGAATCTGCAGGTCGGCGATATTATCCCCCTCAATACTCAGGTAAACAAAGACTCTATTGTCCTGGAAGTGGAGAATTTGCCGTGGTTTACCGGCGTAATAGGAACAAAAAAGAAAAAATACGCAGTTAAAATTGACAAATCTCTGCAATAAACGATGAAAGGTGATTTCTATGGAGCCGAATAATGAAGAAACTTTTTCTCCTATGGAAATTGATGCGATAGGGGAGATACTGAATATCAGCTTAGGTTCGTCAGCGACTTCTGTTTCGGAAATGCTGGAACAGAGGGTCAACATAACGACGCCGCATGTTGAAATACAGCCTTCCTCTGAGGTCCATTTTGAATCCATGGAGCCGGCCGTTGCGGTCGAAATCAATTATGTCAGCGGCCTGAGCGGAAAAAACATCCTGATTCTGAAAGAGTCGGATGTAAAGGTAATTGTGGGACTTCTGCTTCATACCGATTATTCCGATCAGGAATTTGTTATGGATGAGATGAGCATTGGAGCCATTTGTGAAGTAATGAATCTGATGATGGGCGCCTCCGCCACCGCGCTTTCCCAATTCCTGAATATGGCGATCAATATTTCGCCGCCGAATTCCTTTCAGATCGATAATTCCGAACAGTTTAAAAGCAAATATTTCAGCAGCGATGAACTGGTTGTTTCCGTTAAATTCAATCTGATGATCGGGGATCTGGTCAATAGTGAATTTATCAGCTTAATGACAGTCAACCTCGCGAAAGAAATTATTTCCTCCTTTAACTTTGGTTCGTCTGCCCCACAGGAAAAACATCCACAGCCGGTGCAGCAGCCTGCGCCTTCCCCGCAGCCGGAAACGCCCAGAGCCCCCCAGCCGCCTGCAGCGCCGAGAAGACACCGGAGCCGGTACAGACGACGGTGCCGGAACCCGCCGCAAAACCGGAACCGCAGCCGGGTTATCAGCAGAATTACAATGTGGGAAGAATGTCCTATCAAAGCTTTGACGAAGCCGATTCGATTCTTACCAGCGATCAGAGCAGTAACCTGAACATGATTATGTCCGTCCCTCTTCAAATTACCGTGGAAATCGGCCGGATCAGAAAGCCCATCAAAGATATCCTGGATTTCACTTCGGGAACGATTGTGGGACTGGATAAGCAGGCCGGTTCTCAGGTCGATATCTTCGTGAACGGCAAGCCGATTGCCAAGGGAGATGTCGTTGTGGTAGACGACTTTTACGGTGTAAGAATTACAGAAGTGCTGAGCAATAATGAAATAATGAAATTAATATAAACGCCGTTAGGTGTATTTTTAGGAGGAACAGAAATGAGCAAAAAAATTATGTTGGTAGACGACGCGGCTTTTATGAGAATGATGATTAAAAATACTTTGCAGCAGAATGGCTATACGGAAATTGTCGAAGCGGAAAACGGAGAAAAAGCTCTTACCGTCTACGCTGCGGAAAAGCCGGATCTGATTCTCATGGATATCACAATGCCCGTCATGGATGGTCTGGAATCCCTGAAGCAATTAAAGGAGATGGATGCAAACGTCAAAGTGGTCATGTGCTCCGCCATGGGTCAGGAAGCAATGGTGGTTGAAGCCTTGAAGCTGGGCGCAAAGGACTTTATTGTAAAGCCGTTCAAGCCGGACCGCATTATGAAAACGGTAAACGGTATTTTAGGGTGATGATGCCGACGGCTGAATAAAGGAGGAACCGTGTTGAATTTTGCTTGGGGTGCTTTGCCGCTGCTCAGCTTTTTTTCAGATATCCTGCCGCTTCTGTTTTCCCTGATTGCGATTGTTTTTGTGCTGTATCTTTGCTATGCATTCAGCAGGTTCATGGCAAACAGGGTCAACAACGTTTCAAAATCGGGAAATATCAAGGTACTGGAGCGGGTGGCCCTGACACAGGACAAAGGGCTTGTCATTATTGAAGTCTGCAAACGGTACTATCTGGTGGGTTTTGCAAACAACAATATCGAGATTCTGAAAGAACTGGATGAAGCAGAATTGAACATCCCCGGATCTTTGCAGAAGGATACCTTTCTTGATGTTTTGAACTCGACGCTGAAAAGCAGATGGGATGTGAAAATAAGCGATGCAATATTCAGAAGAGCCGATAAAACTGAAGACTCCGAAGACAAAAAAGAAAAAAAGTAAGCTCAGTAAAAAGGCTCTGATTCTGATTACGATTTCTCTTGCGCTGATTTTTCTGCTCCCGGTCGGCGCTTCCGCGGCGTCCGTCAATGTCGATGTGAACGGCAAAGGAATGGACACTCTGGAAATCATCGAAATGTTTACGGTCCTTGCCCTTGCGCCTTCCATTCTGATTATGACGACCTGCTTTACCAGGATTATCATTGTTCTGTCTTTTCTTCGCAACGCGCTGGGGCTGCAGCAGACGCCCCCGAATCAGGTGCTGATTGGGATCGCGCTGTTTCTGTCGCTCTTTATCATGAATCCCGTGCTCAATGAAGTGAATACGCAAGCGTACCAGCCCTACAAGGAACAGAAAATCACGCAGGAGGAGTTCCTGCATAAGGCGGCTGTCCCAATGAAGAAATTTATGCTCAAGCAGACAAAAAAAGAGGATTTGAACCTGTTTATCAATCTTTCCAAAGCAAAGGAGGTCAAGTCGGTCGATGAGTTGTCCATTACGGTAGTGATTCCCGCGTTTATGACCAGTGAACTGAAGCGGGCGTTTACAATCGGATTCCTGCTTTTTATTCCCTTTTTGATTATCGATCTAATTGTGGCAAGCACGCTGATGTCGATGGGCATGATTATGCTTCCTCCGGCGATGATCTCGCTGCCGTTTAAGCTGCTGCTTTTTGTGCTTGTGGACGGGTGGGGACTCCTGTTCAAAACCCTGGCGGCCAGTTTCAATCTGTAGCTTGGCTTTCAAATAACTGTGGGAGGATGCAGGCATGTCAACATCGCAAATCACGGAAGTGATACAGGCTGCAATGGTTGCGGCGCTCAAGCTGTCCGCGCCCATTCTGATTGTCAGTGTTTTACTGGGACTGATCGTGTCCATCTTTCAGGCGGCCACGCAGATTCACGAGCAGACCCTTACCTTTGTTCCCAAACTGGTGGCCATCGCACTGATTCTGGTGATTTTAGGACCGTGGATGATGGAAACCATGAATGATTTTACCATCTACATATTCAGCCTGATAACAAAATTAAATTAAAACAGCCTCTTTTCCAGAACGGCAGGAAGGTGTGGTCATAAACGAAAAATGGAATTGAATTATGATTTTACTCTTCTGCTTTTCATTTTCATGAGAATGTCCGGCTGCATTCTGTTCAACCCCATTTTGGGAAGAAAAAATCTTCCGGTTATTCTTAAAGTCGGTCTCACCCTGATGCTTTCGGTTTTTTCCTACCACCTTGTTCCCGCCCAGACACTGGAAATCCCTTCTTTTCTGGTCCTGTCCGTCAGCCTGCTGAAAGAACTGCTGATCGGTTATATGGTGGGATATGTCATCCAGCTGTTTCTGTCGGTCATGCTCATCAGCGGCGAAAATATGGACATGCAGATCGGTATTTCCATGTCGAAGATCTACGACCCGCAAAGCAATGTGTCCATGCCTCTTTCCGCATCGTTTATCAATACGATGTTTATTCTGATCTTTTTCGCTGTAAACGGCCATCTGACACTGATTCAGATTTTTGTGAAGCTGTGCGTCATGGTTCCCTACGGTACCCTCCATTTTGAACCGGCCATGTACCAGCCGCTCATCGACATGTTTTCCCTCATCCTGGTGTACGCGGTGAAAATGTCGCTGCCCGTCCTTGCGGCGGAGCTGATTACCGAGATCGCCGTGGGCCTGGTGATGCGGGCTGTTCCCCAGATTGACGTTTTCGTCATCAATATCCAGCTGAAAGTAATCCTTGGGTTCGTTATCATCATCATTATGGCGCCGCCTCTGGCATCTTTTCTTGAAAAACTGATTTTACTGATGTTTGACAATATCAATCAGGTGTTTCAGGCATTGCTGTAGCTTCCGGTTCCGTTCGGATCTGATTTTAGGGGGGATGATATGGCAGACAGCAGCAAGACCGAAAAAGCGACCCCGAAAAAAAGGGAAGACGAACGAAAAAAAGGCAATATCTTTCAAAGCAGCGACGTAATCAGCGCATTGTCCATTCTGTCGCTTTTTCTGATTTTAAAGATGCTTTTTCCCTTTATCTATCATTCTCTTTCCCTTTTCCTTTCCCGGTATATTGCCTATGCAAAGACGATTCCGGTGCTTTCGGCCGAATTTGCAATGGACGTGGCCAAAGATGCGCTGATCGCTCTTTTTTCACTGGCCGGGCCGATGATGCTCACCGCCATAGCGGTCGGTGTGATCGCTACCGGGGCGCAGACCAGATTTAAGGTGTCCAAAGAGAACCTGAAAATGAAGTTTTCCAGGATCAGCCCCCTGCAGGGAATCAAACGGATGTTTTCCATCCGTTCCGTCACCGAACTGGTCAAAGCCATGCTCAAAATTTCCGTTATTTTTTACATCCTGTACTCGTCGTTCATGAACATTGCAAAATATTTTACGAAGCTGATGTTCGAAGATATTTTCGATGCCGTGCAGTTCATCCTGAATTCCATCATGGACATTGTCATACAGCTTTCCATGGTTTTTATTTTGATCGCCGCCTTCGACTATCTGTACCAGTGGTGGGAGTATGAGCGGAATATCAAGATGTCCAAGCAGGAAATCAAGGAAGAGTACAAACAGATGGAGGGCGACCCGCAGATTAAAGGACAGATCAAGGAACGGCAGCGCAAAATCTCCATGCAGAGAATGATGCAGCAGGTGCCGACTGCGGATGTGATCGTCAGGAACCCGACCCATTTTGCCGTAGCGCTTAAATATGATATCGAAAAAAACAGCGCCCCGATTGTGGTTGCCAAAGGGCAGGATCACGTTGCGCTGAAAATTATAGAGATTGCGGAGAAAAACCATATCCCGATGACGGAAAATGTACAGCTCGCAAGGGCTTTATACAAAACGGTTGATGTCAACCGGGAAATTCCGGAGGAATATTATGTGATTCTTGCTGAAATTATGGCCTGGGTATATTCATTGAAAAAGGAGATGAGGTGATATTGAAGGTCCTCGATAACGTCGTAGCAATTTTTGTCATCCTCATAGTCGGATTTATCATCATTCCGCTGTCTCCTTTTTTGCTGGATATGATGTTTATCATAAATATTACGATCTCCGTTATGATTTTGCTGATGACCATGTACGTGAAGGACGCGCTCCAGTTTTCCGTCTTTCCGTCGATGCTGCTCATTACCACACTGTTCCGTCTGGCACTGAACATTTCTTCGACCAGGCTGATTCTTACCCAGTCCGGGAAAGCCGGACAGGTGATTGAAACCTTCGGCAGCTTTGTACTAAAGGGAAATGTCATCGTCGGTTTCATCGTCTTTCTGATCATCGTCATTGTCAACTTTCTGGTTATTACCAAAGGCGCGGAACGTGTTTCCGAGGTTTCCGCAAGGTTCAAGCTGGACGCGATGCCGGGAAAACAGATGGCGATCGACGCGGACCTGAGCTCCGGGCTGATCGATGAATCGACGGCACGCCAGCGCCGGACGGATATCCAGCGCGAGGCGGAATTTTACGGGGCCATGGACGGCGCCACCAAGTTTGTAAAGGGCGACGCGATCGCCTCCATCATCGTCACGTTTATCAATTTTATCGCCGGTACCGTGATCGGCATGGTTCAGGGTGGCAGTACCTTTCAGGAGGTGCTGAATGTCTATTCGATTGCGACCGTCGGCGACGGTCTTGTATCGCAGCTTCCCGCACTGATGATTTCCGCCGCGACCGGTATGATCGTTACGCGCGCGGCGTCCGATTCCAGCCTGAGCATGGACGTTTCGCGGCAGTTTTTTTCCCATCCCGTCGTTATGATCATCAGCGGCTGTACCATGATCAGTCTTTGCTTTATCCCCGGTATGCCGGTTCCGCAGATTTTGATCGTGGCGGTCGGTATGCTGTTTGCCGGATTCAACCTCCGGAAAAGGAACGAGCTTGCGGCGGCTGTGGCCGCCAAGGCCGAAACGGCTCACGCAGCAACACAGCAGCAGGCGGACGATACGGATTATTTCAAAAATATCGATAATATCTACGACCTGCTGAAAATCGACGTCATTGAAATGGAATTCGGCTACAGCCTGATTCCGCTGGTCGACGAAAACAGCGGCAGCAGTTTTATTGAACGGCTGGTTACCTTCCGGAAGCAGTTCGCTGTGGACATGGGAATCGTCATTCCGGCCGTACGGTTAAGGGACAACGGCACGCTGAACCCCAATCAGTATGTGATCAAGATCAAGGGCGAGGAGGTCAGCCGCGGCGAGATTCTGGTCGACTATTACCTTGCTTTGGATCCGGGCAACCTTACCGGGACCATCGACGGCATAGAGACCATTGAGCCGGCCTACGGCATCCCGAGCAAGTGGATCACCCGGGACAAGAAGGAAATGGCTGAAATTTACGGCTATACCGTAATTGACCCGCTGTCCGTGGTGGTAACGCACCTTTCCGAAACCGTCAAGAAATATGCGCATGAGCTGCTCTCCAGACAGGACTTGAACCAGCTGCTGGAAAACATCAAAAAGACCGGTTCCACCATTGTGGACGACGTCATCCCGAACCAGATTACCTTCGGCGGCCTTCAAAAGGTTCTGTGCAACCTGCTGAAGGAGGGCGTTCCCATCAGGGATATGGAAACCATTCTGGAAACGATTTCGGACAACGCCTCCACTGTCCGCGACCTTGAGGTCCTGACCGAATATGTGCGGCAGGCCCTGAAGCGCACGATCACCCGCAAATGGTCCGACGGCGGCCAGATCAGGGTGATTACACTGGACAGCGAGGTCGAGAGGCTGATCATCAATTCCATCAGCAAAAACGATCAGGGCACTTATCTTTCGCTCGACCCCCAGTCCACGCAGAAGATCATATCCAAGCTGATGGAGTGTATCACAAAGGTTAAGGACGCGATCAATATCCCGATTATCCTGACCTCCCCGCTGGTCAGGATTTATTTCAGCAAAATGCTGGAGCAGTTTTATCCCAACGCGGTGGTTCTGTCGTTTAACGAACTGAATTCCAATGTTCAGATCCAGGCGGTTGCCAATGTTACTTTGGAATAAACAGAGGATTCCATGATCAATTTTAAGCTTGAAAGGAGGGGGCGGCTGCAGTGAAGAATACGGAAACGGAAAAGATAGGAGCAGCGGAGTTATGGACCAGATATCGTCAGACAAGAAACACCGACCTGCGGAATATGCTTGTTGTTCAGTACAGCTATATCGTGAAGTGCATAGCGTTGAAAACAGTCGGTCGCTACCAGTATTTCAACTATATGGACGATATCGTCAATGAAGGCCTGATCGCTCTTCTGGACGCTGTGGAGAAATTTGATTTTGAAAAAAAAGTGAAGTTTGAAACCTATGCTTCCATCAAAGTGCGCGGCGCCATGATTGATTACATACGCAAACAGGACTGTTTCCCCAGAAGGCTCAAACGCATCGCCAAAAATATCAGCGAGGCGGAAAACACGCTCAACCATCAGTTGGGGCGCAATCCTACGGATCAGGAAATCGCGGATTTTCTGCAGATCGGCCTGCCGGACTATGAAAAAATGCAGGCGGAAACCTGCGTGCTCAATATGCTTTCCTTTGAAGAGATGATCTATGAAAAGGGCGTTGAAAATATTCAGGTCAGCCAGTCGGGGGACTCTATTCACGGGCCGGAGCAGGTTGTGGCGGAAAAAGAGCTGCAGGCCGTGCTTGCGAAGGATATCGAACTGCTCAATGAGAAAGAACAGGTGGTTATTTCGCTGTATTACAAGGAACAGCTGAAAATCAAGGAAATCTCCAGCGTGATGGGGATCAGCGATTCCAGAGTGTCGCAGATTCATTCCAGCGCGCTGAGAAAGCTGAAAAAATCTCTGGCGGAATACCTGAATCAATAGAATGTAGGAGGAAACAGCCATGGTCAGAGGATTTTACGCGCTCGGTTCCGGGATGCTGACACAGAGCAGGATCCTGACCGGCGTCAGCAACAATTTGGCAAATATCGAAACGCCGGGGTATAAGAAGAAGGAAGTCACCGCCTCCACATTCGGCAGCATGGTGATTAACCGCGTCGATTCACAGAAAACGCCCATCGGCACCATGAGCCTGATTACAGCGGCGGATAAAACCAACGTCATTCATTCCGAGGGCACCCTCAAGAATACGGAACGCCCGCTGGATTTTGCCATTCAGGGCGAGGGCTTCTTCGCGGTCCAGGGGGCAAACGGAACGGTCTACACGCGCAACGGCAGCTTTAACGTTGACGCGGAAGGATATCTTGTTTTGGACAATGTCGGCCGCGTGATGGGACAGAACGGCCCCATTCGGATCGGAACCGACCAGTTTACCGCCGACGCGCAGGGAAACCTGACGGTCGAGGGAAATGTTGTCGACAAAATCGCCGTTTACGGTTTTGACGATTACAATAACCTTCGGATATCCGGCGACGGAATGTTCACGGGTACCAATGCAGTGCTTGTACAAAATCCGGATATCATGTGGAAAACGATCGAAGGTTCCAATGTAAACGCCGCCGAGGAAATGACGGATGCTCTTTCGGCCCAGCGCAATCTGCAGAACTGTTCCCAGGCAATCAAGATGTACGATCAGGTTTTGTCGGATGCCGTCACCAATATCGCCAAAATATAATTAGCACAGGAAGGGTGGATGAACGATGATCAGTTCTTTTTATACCTCGGCTACCGGAGCCATAAACCTGCAGTCCGGCTTTGATGTCACGGCAAACAACATCGCAAACGTGTCTACGGTTGGCTACAAGCCTTCCAACGCCTCCTTTGCGGATTTGATTTATACGAATATCCACGCGGAGCCGGGAGCCGACAGCGAGTTGAAAAGCGGCCACGGAACGAAGGTGGAAAAGACCGACACCATTTTTAACGAGGGCGGCCTCAGACAGACGGGACGCGCTCTTGATTACGCGCTGGTAAACCCCAACAATTATTTTGCGGTGGAGTCCAACGGGGAAGTAAAATATACGCGTAACGGAAATTTCCATCTTTCGGTGGAAGACGGAGCCAGTTATCTGGTTTCTTCGGACGGCGGCTATGTGCTGGATGCCAACGGCGGCCGGATCGCCATGGAAAGGGAAGAGGATACTCCGGCCATCGGGGTCTTTTCCGTGGAAAATGAGGACGGGCTTGTCCGGTCCGGAAACACCTGTTTTCAGCTGAGCAACCTTTCCGGCGCGGCTGCCGCGGTAACCGACCCGGAAATGAAACAAAACTATCTGGAGGATTCTGCCGTGAATATCGCGGATCAGATGACCTCCGTTATTGAGATGCAGAGAGCTTTTCAGTTTAATTCCAAAATGGTGCAGCTTTCGGATGAAATCATGCAGACTGTGAATTCTTTGCGGTAAAGCTGGTTACCTCAAAATCTGGGGAGGAGTCATGAAATGAGTACGGAGTCCGGTTTAGACCAAATTAATATCAATGCGGAGAATGCGAATCAGGAAAGCCCGGTGAAAGAGGAGCAGCCGCCCCGGATCGATATCAGAGTATCCATGGACAATATGGCGGCGTACCTGAGAATCAAACCGGCGTATTCCGGACAGAAAATCTCCTATGAGGATGTCAGCGCCGCTTTGGCTCAGCAGGGAATCACTTACGGCATCTGCGAAGAGCAAATCCGCCTTTTCTGTAAGGAGGAAAAGTTCTATTCCGAGATACTCTGCGCGAAGGGTACCTATCCCGTTGACGGCACCGACGGCTCTATTGATTATTTCTTCAACACCAGTACGGATTATAAACCAAAGGAAAGAGAAGACGGAACCATCGACTTCCGCGATTTGGAGATTGTCAAGAACGTAAAGAAGGATACGGTTCTCTGTACGATTACGCCGCCGAAGGACGGTACGGACGGCACGGATATTTTCAGTCGGGCGGTTCCCTTTAAGCCGGGGCGCTTTCCGGCCTTGCCCACGGGAAATAATACGGTCGTTTCGGAAGACCGACTGAGCCTGATTGCCGGTGTGGATGGATGCATTGAATGCAAAAACTCGTCCGTCAATGTCAGCGAGGTCTTTTATGTGCGCGGCGATGTGGACAGCGCTTCCGGCAACATCAACGCGATTGGTTCGGTGGTGGTTATGGGCGATGTGAGAGAGGGCTTTTCCGTCAAGGCGGGAAAAGACATTTCCATTCGCGGAATGGCCGAGGGAGCTTTGATAGAAGCGCAGGGAACCATCTCTATTTCCAACGGGATGAACGGAATGGGGAAGGGGACTTTGAAAGCGGGCGGAAATATCGTCGGCAAGTATTTTGAAAATGCGATTTTAATTTCTGAAAACGATATTTACGCGGATATCCTCATGAACTGCAAGGCGACCGCACAGGGTTCCATCATTTTGAAAGGGCGCAGAGGTTCCCTGATCGGCGGCAGTTATCAGGCCGGGCAGAAAATAGTTGTCAAAAATATCGGAGCGCCGTCCTATACAACGACGCAGGTATCGATCCAGTCCAAACAGCTTAACGATAAGCTCGTAATCGGAAAAGAAGAAAACAGTTTGGAGCAGCTGGAACATCAGCGTTCGCAGGCTCAGAATGAATTCGAGGAATTTCAGAAAAAATTTATGGAACTGACTGCTCTGGGCGGCAGGAACGATTCAGGAAGAGAAAATCTGATGGTGAAGGCCGCCTTAATGAAAAAAATCCAGATGGGGGAAGCGATCAAAGCCATCGATGCGAAAATTCAGAAGCTGAAAGAAACCAAGAACCAACTGTCGGACTACAAAATCGTTGGAATAAGCATTATCTATATCGGAACAAAAATGACGATCGGGCCATTCATCATGAATATCAACAATGACTACAGCAATACAAAATTCTACGCGGGTCCGGAAGGAATTGTTTCCGCCCCAGTCCTTCTTTCCGACCTGCCCTGATTTTCTTTTGATAAGTTTCCAAATAAAACCGCATACTGGATGCTTATTTTTGCTACGGCCGAAGTGCGGCGGTACGGAGTTTATGATGTCCATTCAAAAGCTTGATCAACTGAATGAAATGCACATTGATGTTTTAAAAGAAATCGGCAATATCGGGGCTGGAAATGCCGCTACATCCCTGTCAAAAATGCTGGATACGGAAGTAAACATGACGACGCCGGTCGTCAAAATTCTGGATATCTCAGAAGCCGCGAATTTGCTGGGCGGCCCGGAAAACGTCGTCATCGGTATTTTGTCAAAGCTGAAGGGTGACATCGAAGGAATCATGATGTTCATCATTGAGCAGGATTTCGGGAAATCCATCCTGACTTCCCTGCTGGGCGTTCAGGAGGTCAGCTGTGACCGGTTATCCGATATGGAGCTTTCCGCCATCTCGGAGATCGGAAATATCATGATCGCGTCGTATACGGGTTCCATCGGAACGCTTTCGGAGATGAACCTGAAAACCACCGTGCCCGCGATCACTGTGGATATGGTCGGCGCTATCCTCAGCGTACCGGCCATAGAAATGGGTTCCGTTTCAGATAAAATTATCTTTATCGAAGATGATTTTTTAAGCGGCAACGACAACGTTACGGCGAATATGCTGCTGGTGCCTTCTATTGAGTCCCTGAATAGATTAATGGAGAAGTTAGGTATTCAACTATGAGTGAAACGTTTACGATCGGGATATCGGATATGAAGGTTGCCAAAAGTATGGACTCGCTTGTGACTTACGCGCTTGGTTCCTGTGTGGGAATCTGTTTATACGATCCGGTAATGAAAATAGGGGGGTTGGGACATATCATGCTCCCAACCTACCCGGTTAACAATCCCAAAGAAAATCGTTTCCGCTTTGCGGACACCTGTATCCCGGAAATGCTCCTTCAAATGGAAAAGCTGGGCTGCAACCGCCGGCGGATTACGGCTAAGATTGCCGGGGGAGCAAAGATGTTTGAGGTTGCGGATGATTCCAGTTTCGGCAATATTGGCCAGCGCAATGTTTCGGAGGTCAAAAATACCCTGAATAAGCTGCAAATCAGGATTTGTGCGGAAGATACGGGACTGAACTACGGCAGGACAGTCTATTTTTATACAGAGGACGGCAGGATGGTGGTCAAATCTTTCTCCAATGGGATCAGGACATATTAATCCGAATGAACATAATGGATAAAAAATAAAGGTTTTCTTTCAGGCAGGTTGAAAGAAAACCTTTGTTTTTTATCGGAATTATTTGATGTTTTGAAATATGCCGTCATGTCCTTCGGTCCGGCGGCCCTGATTGATCTTCTCTCTGAGTTCGTCACACTGCTTCCGGAGTTTATCGCGGGCGGACTGATCCAGCGCAGCCGCTTTTTGCAGAATGAAACGATACTTCCTGGAGAGCTTCAGGATATGCCGGTCCTCTTCGTTTCCGCAGTCCGCTTCCGTTCCTTTTCCGTTCAGAAGCTTTGTCATGCGTTCCCACTGCTCCGGCGGGAGTTCTGCGGTCAGCCGGCCAATCAGGTCATTGCACTTATTGATACGTTCAATAAACACGCCGCGCCGTTCCAAAAAATCGTCCAGCTGAATATCGTCCTGCGTACAGCGCAATTCAATTTGTTTTGTCAGGTCCCAGATTTGAGTCAGTAAGATCACTTTTTGGTCAAGGCAGGTAATGATATTTTCTGTTGACATAAGTCCTCCGCAGGGCAAGGGTGTCAAACCCCATTGTTTTTATTCATATGGCTCAGCTTTTCCGCTTCTTCCCACGTATCCCGCATTTGTTCCACCAGCGGTACCAATTCATCCAGCACGGCGGCGTCGCGTCTGACTTCCGCTTTGATGATCTCCTGATTGAAGAAATAGTACAGATCATATAAATCATGGGTGATTTCATAATTCCAGTCCAATACGGAAGAGAGGTAGCTGAAAATATTCTTGCTTTTTCCGGTACATTTTTCAGCCGTGGCGTAGTTCTTGTCCTTCAGCATCATAGAACCGTAATGGAGGTTCTTTAACGCTTCATTCAGCAAAGTGACCAGCTGCTCTCCTTTGGACATGGTGTTGATGGATTGCTCCTTATACTGCATAATCGGATTGCTCTGCATGATTTTCATCCTCCTGCGGGTTTGATTCTATCGGGGCTGTCAGCTTGAAGTGTCGGTCAGGAACAGGGCGGCCTGGGAATTCATGTTGCTCAGATACTGTTCCAGCCGGGTGAATTTCGCGTAATATTGTTCCTGCTGCGTTTCAAGAAGCGTTTTCAGCTCCTTGATTTTCGTGTTATAATCGGTTACCGCTTGTGTCAGGGTGCTGTTGTCTACCTTTGTGCTGTTGTCCACACCGGCTTTTGTAATCAAGATGCCGTCTCCACCGGTGGTCTTGATGTTTTTGTTGATGATGCTCTGCATCCGGGCTGCAATGCCGTCCTCGCTGGTGAACAGCGAAGCGACTTTGTCCGGGTTGTTGTTCAGGGCGTTCTTCAGCGTTTCTTCGTCGATTGTCAACTGGCCGTTGGCGGAATAATCGTTGGCCTTGGTCGCGATACCGATCTCATAAAGAGCGGCTTTCATCGACGCGACCTGGTCCGTCATGGAGCTGCGCAGATCAACACTCAGATTGCTCAAGATGGAATCGCCGTTTAAGATTCCCTTTTTCGCCTTTGCTTCCCAGTTCTTGATCTCGTCCTCGCTCATGTCCGCCTTCTGCGCGTCCGTCAGAGGATCGTAGGTCTCGTCCGTGTCCTTGCGCTCGCTGACCTTGTCGTTGCACAGCTTGATAATCGCGTTGTAGTCGTCGACAAAGCTTTTGATCTTGTCGTACAGATCGTCCGTCTGGTTGTTGACGGAGAATGTGATAGGCTTTTCTACAGTGGAGTCCATTTCTGCAAGCAATTCAAAGTCGACGCCGTCCAGCGTGAACTTGTTTTCCGATCGCGTGATTGTAATCGCGTTTGCCGGGTTGCCGTCAAAGCTGACGGTCATGACCGCGTCCTGTGCCTTTTGCAGAGTATAATCCTCGGTGCTTTCACTCGCGCCCTTTGGCGGTACGGTCCCGAAAAGCACCGCGGCAAGGTTGCCGTCGCCGACCTCTTCAATGTCCACGCGGCTGCCGCTGCCGCCGTTCTTGGCGGTGATGCTGAACGTATCGTTGACGCTGGAGTAGGTAATGGTTACGTTGGCCTGCGCGTCGTTGTTGATGGTTTTGAGAATGGTATTGATGGTATCGGTACTTTTAAAGGTAAAGGTCTTGTCGTTGATGGTAATGCCGTAGGTACCGTCCGCAGAAGACGCGACCAAAGGGGTCGCCAGGTTTTCCTGTACGTCCTCCAGGTCCTTGTTGGTGTTCAGGCGGTTCGTTTCGCCCGCGTAAATTCCCAGCGCTCCGGTTTTCCCCAGGATGCCGGACA
This sequence comes from Caproiciproducens lactatisolvens, assembly GCF_052443335.1. Classification (NCBI taxonomy): domain Bacteria; kingdom Bacillati; phylum Bacillota; class Clostridia; order Eubacteriales; family Acutalibacteraceae; genus Caproiciproducens; species Caproiciproducens lactatisolvens. Next base: position 1,372,623 of record NZ_CP195750.1, read on the forward strand.
CGTCGCTCGATTCAATCGCAATGATAGAGGTGCTGCTCGCCGCCTTGAAATTCAAGCTTTTGGTAGTGTCGTCGTAAGAAACCTGAAATTTGCTGTTTCCGTCGGCATCCTTTCCGTAGGACGCCGTCAGGGAGTTCTGAATATATTCGGCCAGCTTTTCAGGCGTGGAATATAAGCCTTTTTGGTTATCGCTCTCTTTAAAGGTGATGTATTTATCGACTCCGTCCAAGCTGACCGTCAGGGTGGAACCGGAAAGGGAATCGCCCAGATAGCTGCTTACCAGATTCTCATAGCTGTATGTACCGGTAAGAGCAAAATTTTTGTCCTCAATTTTTGTCAGGCCAAGGCCCTGCAGCAGGTTCTGGCTTCCGCCCGTAATCTTCAAAGCTCCCGCCGAGCTGCTGAAAGAAACGGTATTGCCGGTAATGTCCACGCTTAGCTTATCTTTTAAATCCGGATTGGAGCGGATCGCTTCCTCCAGAATAGCTTTCACAGACAGGGTGCCGAGCGAATCTTCCGACGATATGGACGTGTCGGAGGGGATGGTCAGCGTATAGGCATTACCGTCGATTTCAATATCCAGTGTAGAACCGGCGGTCAGCGTGCTTTTAAAGAAGCTGTCCGTATTGGTGTCTCCGCCCTCTATCACGGTGCTGCCGGAGGTATCCTTCGACAAGCCCAAGCCTTTGAGAAGACCGTCACTTCCGTCCGTTATTTTAATATCCGCGCTGGAAGAGCCTGTTTTCGCCAGAATTACTTTTCCATCTTCGACTTTAAAATTTACGTTGTCGGCCAGCCCGTCCGTTTTCGCGATCTTTGCGTTCAGGGCATCCGTAACCTTGCTGATATCGTCGTCCTTTGCAAACGTAAAATCGCTGTCAAGGGCAAGCTGATAATCCTTGCCGTCATAATTGACCGTAATGGTGGAGCCCGCAACCGTGCTCGGACGCCAGACGTCGCTCACGGCGCCGGAAATCGTCTGATCCGACACCTTGTGCTTTGAAGCGAAACCGGCCTGCTGTGCGAGCTGCGTGATTCCGGTCACAACCATATTTTTAGCGGCGCTTGCGCTTCCGCTCACATTTAAAAAGGAAGAGGTGTTCTTGATGGATGTTGAATTGAAAAAGGCCGCGTTCAGAATGCTGGAGCTGCTGGTGGCCGAGGAAAAATATTTCGACTGAAACTCCTGCAGGGCCTTGGTGACTTCCCTGTAGGACTGCTGTCTCCAAAGGGCAATTTGTTTTAATTGTCCCTGTTTGTCTATTTTACTCTGTGTTCCCGACGTCAGCTGTTTGACCAGGGTGTCCGTATCCAGGCCGGATACCAGACCGCTCAGGCGCTTGGATGAAGTCGCAGTCGCATTTAAGGAAGATGCGAGACTGGATGACGCTGTACTGATCATAAATTTACCTCCTGACAGAAAATGCCTTCCATAGTAACTTCTTTGTCTTATATATCGTATGAAATAGCTAAAAAATTAGCAAAAGGATAAAAGATCATAAAATTATCTTTAAAGAAGCATTTTCTTTTGACGATATATATCGTAATATGGTATGATATGGATACATGGATACAATTGATCCGAATTTGAAGATATAAAGGGGATGGTATAGAATATGACTTTTGTTCCGATCGACAAATTGAAGGCGGGAATGATCCTGGACAGAGATATCTATCTGTTTAACAGCATCACTTCAAAAATCATTATGTTGCGATGCGGGCAGATGTTGACACAGGCATATATTGAAAGACTGCACGAATTCGATATTCTTGGCGCTTATATTCATACCGATCAGGAGAAAGAGCGAACGATCACCACGGCGCAAACGCATGCCCGGCAGCCGGTCAAAAGGGAGCTGCGGCAGGAAGCCCTCAGCAATATCCATCAGGTATACAACATGTTCAACCAGGTAGCACAGAAAATTAACGTCAGCAGCATCAACCAGACGATGAATATTTCCAAAAAGCTTGTCAACTCGTTAAGATGTAACGTAGAGGCTAAAATCAGTATTGCAAACCTGAAGATGTATGACGATTATACATATAACCATTCTTTGGGAGTTTCCATTCTTTCCATTGCCATTGGGCTGGAGCTGGGGCTGAAAACACAGGATCTGTATGACCTTGGCCTGTGCGCCCTGCTTCACGATATCGGAAAAATGGCGGTACCTATTTCCATTATTGCTAAGCCCTCCAAACTGACGGAGGAGGAGTTCAATATAGTCAAGCAGCACCCCGCCAAGGGCGCGGAATTCTTTTTAAAGCACCATCTGGCCAACAATGCAATCTGCGCCGGCGTGCTTACGCATCATGAAAAGTACGACGGGACCGGTTATCCCAACGGCCTTTCCGGCGACGATATTCCTTTGTTCGGAAGGATTATTTCCGTAGCCGATGTTTACGATGCTTTAACCTCGTTCAGGCCATACAGAAAGCCGTCGACCCCGGCGGAAGCGATTGAATATATCATGGGTTCCAGCGGCATTGCGTTCGACCTTGCCATTGTACGGGCGTTCCTGAACAAGGTCGCCCCTTACCCGATTGGCTCATGCGTCAGGCTGAGCAGCGGAGAGCTTGCCATTATTGTCAAGCAAAACGATTATAATCCGTCCAGGCCGGTGATCCGCCTTTTCAATAAGCCGGATGTCCTGATGGATTTGTGCATGCAGCGCGACGTACAGAATATCGTTATCGAAAATATCTGTGATGTAAAAACGGCGGAAAATTATTGAACAGAAAACGGGGAGGGCATCAGACCGTGGTCTGATGCCCTCCCCGTTTTAGGAAAGCGGAATCGCTTAGTATTTCGGCAATGAAAAATCCTGTCCGGCTGCCATATCCAATACTGGCTGTGTATCGGCGGATTCCGGAATTTCGCCGTCCGCGTCGGCTTTGACATGGAACTGGCCGACCAGCTTTTTCAGATTCCGTGCGTGGCCGGACATTTCTTCGCTTGCCGCCGCACTCTGTTCGGCGGTGGCGGAGTTGGTCTGAACCACAGCGGAAATCTGGTCCACGCCCAGGGTGACCTGGCTGATTGCGGTCGCCTGTGCGTTGGAAGCTTCTGAAATGCTGGTGATCAGATTGGTGGATTTCAGGGTCGCCTGAATGACGTCGTTCAGAGTGGCCGCGGTGGCGTCCGTAATTTTCTTGCCTTTTTCGACTGCCAAAAGCGAATTTTCAATCAGGGCGGTGGTGTCCTTGGCTGCCTCCGCGCTCTTGCTCGCAAGATTGCGGACTTCATCCGCGACAACGGCGAAGCCTTTGCCCGCCGCACCTGCGCGGGCCGCTTCCACGGCGGCGTTCAGCGCGAGAATATTGGTCTGGCGCGCAATATCGTCGATGGTTTTAATGATATTGCTGATCTTGGTGGACGACTCGCTGATCTCGCTCATCGCCTGCAGCATCTGATTCATTTCGTGAGAAACGCCCTGAATTTTATTTTCCGCTTCGGTAGAAGCCCGGTTCGCTTCCGCCGCGTTGGCGGCATTCTGCTTTACCTGTCCTGAAATTTCGGTGATGGAGGCCGACAGCTCCTGAATGGAGCTTGCCTGCTCCGTAGCGCCCTGCGCCAAAGCCTGAGCCGCGCTTGCGACCTGTACGGAGCCGCTCGTGACCTGGTCGGCGGAACGGTCAATTTGAACCATGTAAGTGTTCAGTTTGGAAGAAATATTTTCAAGCGCCGTCCTGATTTCCGCGAAATCACCCTGAAAATCACGGGAAATTTGAATGTCAAAATTGCCGTTTGCCATTTCGCCTAAAGCTTCCGTGATTTCATTGATGTTTTGTTTCAGATCCGAGATGGTATCGGAAAATGTCTTTGCAAGTTTGCCGATTTCATTTTTTGACTGATATTGAACGGCCGCGTCCAGATTTCCCTGAGCCATCTGTTCGGCGGCCTGCGTCAGCTCCGCAAGCGGGCGGCGGATTCCGGACGAGCTGAGCTTCGCGGCGATGACCGATATGAGGAAGGCCGCCGCGATCAGCACAATGGCCAGCGGGAAAAGGGTGCTGGATTTCAGGTACAGGTAAACCGCGGCCCCGCTGCAGACTATGGACAGCGCCGTCACCGCGACAAATGAAAACATCAGTTTCTTTGAGATTTTTATATTATCCAATCGCATTTTTATAGTTCCCCTCTATGTATTTATTCTGCTTCTGTTTTTGCAGCGTTACTGACAATTTCAATTTCTTTCTCATTCAGTATTTTGCTGGTGTCCAGCAGCATGACGACTTTGTTGTCCACCTTCCCGATACCGGTCAGATACGCCGTGGTACGATCCTTGGACATCCTTGGAGCGGGCGAAATATTCTCGTCGCCGATGGTCGTAACCTCGTCGACGGAATCCACGATGAACCCGATATGGGTTTCTTCAATTTTCGTTACGATAATACAGGTATGCTCGTCGTATTCCACTTCTTCTTTCTTAAATCTCAGGCGTACGTCTATCACGGGGATGATATCGCCGCGGAGATTAATGACTCCCTTGGCGTAGCTGGGGGAGTCGGGGATGGGTGTGATTTCCTGTTTGCCAATGATCTGGACCACGTCCGCGATCGGAACGCCGAACAGCTGGTGATCGGTCCAGAAGGTCAGGTATTTGCCCTTCATTTCATTGGTTTCGATTTCCTCATCCGATAATGCCAGATTTTTTTCATTCTCCATTTTTACCACCCTATCATCAATATAAAATATGTATATCTTATTTCGACTCGTCTTTTTCTTCGCGTGAGTTTTGGATTTGTTCCCTCTGCGTTTCAAAAATAAATTTGCACAAAAGGTCAAATTGGCGGGTTGAGTTATCCAGAAAAGAACAGCCGTACCCGTTCAGTGCATAATCCACGGAACTGGTCCGCTGAACCTGACAGCAAAAGGTGACCTCCATATCATACAGATCCAGCGTCATGATAAAGGACTGGCCAATATCGAGATATTCCCTCGTTTTGATAAATACGCCGCTCAGGCTCAGATCCGTCACGGTTACGCCGAACAGCTTCGTTTCCTCCTCTTCGGGAGAGGAATCCTTCTGAAGCAGGAAAGCCCGCGTCGGGATGTTGACTTTCAGGCGGAAAAAGCTTCTCCGCTCAAATTCGGCAAGGCTTTGCAGATCCGTAATCGTCATCATTTCCGGGGTAGAAAGAAAAACCTTCCCAATCAGTACTTTGAAACCCAGAGATTCATTGTATATATTGATTTTCACAGGCATATTGCAATGCAGGGTCGGCAGGATGTCAAAACTGTTCTGAATTTTAACGGAGTCCTTACGGATTTCGCTGAGGATTCCGGTAGTGAGCAGTTCGTTGGTAAGAGTCTTGATTTCGCAGGGCGAGTGCTGATATTGTTCAGAAAGCGGATACATGGGAAGAACCTCCAAACAAACGTATTCGGCAAAATTACTTAACAGGGAGTTGGACTTCCTCACCGTCTGAAAGGATTTTTTCAATATCCAGAAGCATTACCGCATTTTCGTTCAGGGTGGCAATTCCCTTTACATAATGGTTTGCCGTGTCCCTTGCGAATCTGGGGGTCTCGCTGATCTGGTTTTTGGAAACGTTTGTGACGTCGTTTACACTGTCGACGATGAATCCGACGCTCAGATCGCCGGTCTCAGCCACGATGACGCTGGTGTGGTCGTCATACTCCTTTGGAGCCTTGTTGAACTTCAGCCTGATATCCACCAGCGGAACAATTTTTCCCCTCAGATTAATCACGCCGATGATAAAAGGCGGCAAATTAGGGATGAAGGTGACGGGCTGCATCCGGATGATCTCGACCACCTGGCTGCTCGGAATTGCGAACAGCTGCCCGTCAATAAAGAAGGTAAGATATTTTTCCGTCGTCATATTCTCATTGGCCGAGGTCGTAATTTTGTTTTTTACCGCTGTTGTTTCTGCCATACTGTTTTCCCTTTTCTACCGCTGCCGTTTCGGTAAGAGTTTTTGTGCCGCCAATCCCGGCATTATTTTGGCGGCGCGCAATCATCAGGTCATATAAAAAATCCTATAGATATATATCGGCTTAATTTCAAAATAATTAGTATTACAGCTCGGAAAATATCTGTTTTTCCGCGCTTTTTTCCGGAGCGGGTACGGGGTCCTTCTGCGAAGGGGCCGTTCCTTTTCCCGCAGCCTCGAAGGAGTAGTTTAAAAAATATACGTAAATGTCCACAATGGCCTGATAGAGTTGGGGGGGGATTTCCGTTCCCGCTTCCAGCTGGGAAAGGAGGGAAGCGAGGGAGTCGTCGTGATAAACCGGCACGCCGTTCTCCTGCGCAATGTCTATGATTTTCTGCGCCGCGTAGCCGGAACCGGAAGCGACGACAACCGGTGCGCTGTGCGGGGAATCCTGAGCATACCGCAGGGCGGCGGCGTGATTCGTCCGGTCATACTGTGACATCGATGACATTCTTCCTTTCGTAGATTCTTTTTAAAACCCGCTTTTCTATACTTGGGCTGCCTTCCTGCAGAAACTCAACGCTCTGCGCGGACAGGCCGTTTTTGGCAAATATTTCGGAAATCCGGCTTCCGATTTCCCGGCTGTTTTTCATTAAAGCGGGCGGGCAGCGCATCTGGATGTCGGCTTTCCCATGGGAAAGGGCAATGGAAGCTTCAAAATTTCCCAGAGCCTTGATGTCGAACGACAGATAGAGCCGGACCGGCTTCGGTTCCCCGCGGCTTCTTTTTGAAAATTTTTCGCTGTCGTCGTCTTTTTCGATCCAGATTTCTGAAAACAGGAACTGACCGTTGTAATTCAGCGGCAGCAGAAGATGGGTGAAGGGCATATAAACGCTGTTGTCCAGCAGCAGGGAAAGGACCGTATCCTTGTAAACCGACTGGCTTGCGCCGGAAGGGCTTTGGCGCAGGTTTTCGGAAAGGACCTTCATCAGGGAATCGTACAGCTGGTTTTCCGGCTTCTGGGCGGCGTTGGTGACGCTCTTTAGAAACATGGCCCGGATTTGGCTCATTTTGTCCTCGGGCAGGTTGAGCTCGTATTTGCAGTAGTCGAGCAGTGCCGTAAGCTTCTCCACGACTTCCTGATGGGAGCTGATGTTCAGGCGGGCGGTATGATGGACCAGAAGGGTAATGGTGTCCCTTGCCGCGCCGAAGTCGTTGGTGGAAGCGACATACTTGCTCAAAAGGGGAAGAACTTTCTCCTTCAGCAGGTTGAGGTTCCTATCCAGGCTGTTGACAGGCTGCTCGGTCATCATCTGATCCGCCAGCTCCCGCAGCTGTTTGCCGTAGGCGCCGGGAATCTGACGGGCGAGGATGTCAAGGTTCTGGGCGATCGCCGATGTGGTTTCCGAGATTGAAAAATACCCGTCGAACGCCTTCAGAAAATCGGCCAGAGGCTTTTCCAGGCCGCTTTCCGGATATTCGTTCATCAGGTTTCGGAGAACGTCGAACACGGGCCCGGAAAATTTCGTGTGATTGCTTCCCTGAAACATGAGGTTTTTCAACATGTCGTCCGGCTGCATTTTCATTGCGGCGGAGAGCTGTTTCATCAGCAGGGAGACCGGCCTGTTGTCATGGACGTTTTCCGAGCGGCTGAAAGTTTCAAATACGATTTTCTGCAAAGTCTGTGAAAGCGCGGGCGTTTCGCCCAGCTGCTGCAGAAATTTACTGAAAACGGAATTCCGGTTCAGCAGCAGATCAAAGTTGCTGTTCTGGTTGCCCTGCTTGTCGGTATTTGGCTGAAGCACCTTCGTAGGGTCGATGGGCACCATGGATTCCGGCTGTTTTGTCGATGAAATTTTAGGAAGGCTTTCATTTGTGGTAACGGGTGCGGTAATTCTCAGGTTATCGGGCATAAAATCACCTCGAAAATATAAATTGACGTTAATTTTATAAAATTTGTTACGATATATATATTACAAAGTATTATTAGGCGGTGAAAATTAATGGACAACAATATGGAATCCATGCTGGAAGTATATTTATTTGAAGCAAACGACCTGCTTGAGCACCTTGATGAAATCCTGATTAACTGTGAGAAGGCGAATGCTTTCGATACCGACAGCATCAACGAGATTTTCAGGATCATGCATACGATTAAAGGCTCTTCCGCAATGATGCAGTTCAACAGTCTGATGACGATTTCGCACAAGGCGGAAGACTTATTTTACTATGTACGTGAGAACGGCATCGACGAAAAGTACAACGCGGAGCTTTTCGAGCTGATGTTCCGTTCCAGCGACTTTATCAAGGACGAAATATCCAAGGTGGAAAACAATGAGCCGCTCACAACAGATATCGGCACTTTTGAGCAGGAAATTAACGATTTCCTTAAAAAGATTTCTCAAAAAGAACCCGGACACGCCGAAACTCAGTCTCAGATTCCGGTTCCCGAACAGCCTGCGGTTCCGTCCAAAGCCATTCCTGTGAAAGAAGCTTCCAAACAGATTCAGGCGTCTGCCGCTCCCGCTCAGGCAGATCCGGATTATCCCTATTCTGTCAGGGTGTTTTTCGATGAAGAAACAGAAATGGAGAACCTTCGCGCCGTCATTCTGGTAAATGCAATCAGGGATATTTATCAGGATATCCGGTATTTTCCGCAGGATATCGAAACGAATCCCGCCAGCGCCGAAGAAATCATCAGGAACGGCTTCCTGATTTCTTTTAAAGAGCAGCAGGGCCTGGCGAGCGTGCTGAAAATTATTGAGAATTTTGTCTATACCAAAAATTATACCGTTTTGGACAAACCGGGGAATGCGTCAAGAGCAGAATCTGCGGAAAAAACGGCTTCGGGGAACAGCGCGGCCGGTCAGGAAACCCAGGGAACCAATCATGGCTCCGTTAAGCAGAATCTGATCAACGTCAATCTTTCCAGGCTGGACAACCTGATGGATTTGATGGGGGAAATCGTGATTACCGAGTCCATGGTGACAACGACTCCTTCCGCCCAGAGCGGCGCGGGAGTGGACAATAACTTTAACAAGGCGTCCCGCCAGCTGCGCAAGCTGACGGACGAGCTGCAGGAAGTTGTAATGTCCATCCGGATGGTTCCGATTTCCGGCGTATTCCAGAAAATGAACCGTATCGTGCGCGATATGAGCAAAAAGCTGGACAAGGATGTCCAGCTGGTCATGGTCGGCGAGGACACCGAGGTGGACAAAACCATCATTGACAATATCGGCGATCCGATCATGCATCTGGTCCGCAACGCCATGGACCACGGGATTGAGACAAAGGAAGAGCGCGCGCAGACGAATAAATCCCCCAGAGGCACCATTACGCTCTCCGCTCAGAACACGGGCGGTGAAATTCTGATTTCGGTGCAGGACGACGGCAAGGGCATCGACAAAAAATCCGTCCTGGAGAAAGCAAAAAGACAGGGACTCCTGAAAAAGCCGGAAAAAGAGTATTCCACCCGCGAAATCTATAACTTTCTGCTCATGCCCGGATTTTCCACCAATGACGTCGTGACGGAATATTCCGGCAGGGGGGTTGGAATGGATGTTGTAAAAAAGAATGTGGAGAAGGTTGGCGGAGACGTTTCCCTGATCAGCGAGGTCGGGAAGGGAACCAAAATTCTCTTTAAAATCCCGCTTACGCTGGCCATTGTGAACGGCATGAAAATCTCCGTCGGTGAGACGGTGTTTACGATTCCGATCAACAATATCCGCCAGTCGTTCAAGGTGGATCAGTCCAGCCTCCACTATGACACCGACATGAACGAGATCATCATGGTCCGCAACCAGTATTATCCGGTCCTCAGGCTGTACAAGATTTTCGGGATCGAAACCGAAATTACCGACATCGGCAGCGGCATCGTCATTCTTGTGGAGACGCACGAGAAGGCGTACTGCATTTTTGCGGATGCTCTTTTGGGGGAACAGCAGGTGGTCGTCAAATCCCTGCCGATTTACCTCAACCAGTACAATGTGAAAGAAACCGGCATCACTGGATGCGCCATTCTCGGCGACGGCAGCATCAGCCTGATTCTGGATATCCTCAATCTTTACAACAATCACTGATGTTTCAGGGGAGATATGAAATTCGCGGAGGAAAACGATGATACGTTTGACCGATAAAGAGTTCAACGATATCGTAGCTTACATAAAAGGCAATTACGGGATTAACCTTACCAACAAGAGACAGCTGATAGAATCGCGAATGCAATCCGTTTTGCTCGGAAAGGGAATTGACAATTTTTCGGACTATTTTGATTTGATAAAGCAGAATAAATCCGACGAAATCACCGCAATGCTGAATAAGCTTACGACGAACCATACTTATTTTTACAGAGAACCCGCACATTTCAATTTTTTAAAGAATACCATCCTGCCGATGCAGGAAAAGATGAACGCCCGCAGGGACATCCGCATTTGGAGCGCCGGGTGCTCGTCGGGGGAGGAAGCGTATACCGCCATCATGACGATGATGGATTATTTTGGGCTGAAAAGGGCCGGCTGGGATTTCCGGATCCTCGCGACGGATATTTCCCTGAAAGCTATGGAAGCGGCGAAACACGGACTGTACGGAACGGAATCCCTGAAGGATATTCCAAAGGCTTGGGAACAAAGGTATTTTATCAAACAGGGCGAAAATCTTTTTGAATTAAAGGAAGAAGTCAGAAATCAGGTCTTTTTTAAACGGCTGAATCTTATGGAACCGTTTTCGTTCCAGCAGCCGTTTGATTTGATTTTCTGCAGAAATGTCATGATCTATTTTGACCAGCCGACCAAAAATGCGCTGATCAACAAGTTTTACGACGTGCTGAAGCCGGGCGGCTATCTTTTTATCGGACATTCCGAAACAGTGCAGAGAGATACCTCGAAATTTTTATATGTTGAACCGTCAGTCTATCAGAAAGGATCAGTATCAATATGCCGATGAATCGAAGAATCCGGGTCCTCATTGTAGACGATTCTCTCTTTTTCAGAACAGCGCTGCAGAAAGCGCTGCTGAGCGACGCGAATATTGAAATCATCGGGAGCGCATCCAATGTGGCCGAAGCGGAGAAAAAAATCATGGACCTGTCTCCGGACGTCGTGACCATGGATGTGGAAATGCCGGATATGAAGGGGACGGATTTCCTGAAAAAGCTGATTCCCGTCCATCCGGTTCCGGTGGTTCTGGTCAGCTCGCTCGATATTGGAATCTTTGAGGCTTTAAGCGCGGGAGCGGTTGATTTTGTGCTGAAGCCGAACCTGCGCGACAGCAACGACTTTTCCATTTTTTGTCAGGAGCTGTGCGTCAAGATCAAGATCGCTTCTTCCGCAAAGGTAAAGCACACGCCCTCCCTTGCCTCGATCGCTTCCCTCCCGCTTGTTCTGTCAGGCAAGGACCCGACGGAGCATATTATCGCTATCGGAGCGTCTACGGGCGGCACAGAGGCTACCGCCGAAATTCTGCAGCAGCTTCCCGGCGATATACCGGGGATTCTGGTGGTGCAGCATATGCCCGCGGGTTTTACCAAGATGTATGCGGACCGGCTGAACAAAATCTGCAAATTTACGGTCAAAGAGGCGAGTGACGGGGACCGGGTCGTGCAGGGGCAGGCACTGATTGCCGCCGGGGACAAGCATATGACCCTGGAGAAGGATTTCAAGGGCTACTATGTGAAGTGCGCCGCGGGGGAAAAGGTCAGCGGCCATTGCCCGTCGGTGGATGTCTTGTTCCGCTCGGTGGCCAGAACGGCCGGTAAGGACGCCATGGGCATTATCCTGACCGGTATGGGCAAGGACGGAGCGAATGGGCTTTTGGAAATGCGGCAGAAGGGCTCCTATACCATCGGACAGGACAAACAGTCCTCCGTAGTCTATGGAATGCCGATGGTGGCATTTGAGATCGGCGCGGTTGAAAAACAGGCTCCCTGTTCCTCCATTGCCAGACTGGTCATCCAAAAATTAAATAAATAATATTTATGGTGAAAATATTTGTCTAAATTGATTAAATTTTACGAAATATTGTCGATATAGAATAGGGAAAAGCATTCTTTGGTTGTGGTTGTGTGTGAGAATGCGTTACTTTTCGTGCTTGAGCTGTAGCGAAAAGCACTCCAGAAAAAGCACTTCAGAAGGGTACGTGGTATTAAGTGAAAAAAGAAAGAAAAAAGAAGATCAAGGTAAAAAAGAAGACCAGCCTGAAAAAAACTCTTCTTCTCGGAATGGTGGGCCTGGCGGTTGCAATCAGCGTCGTTTGCGGCGTGACAAACGCTTTTTTGCTTTACTCCAATTCCAGCAGCAATATGGTTTCCCTGATCAACACAAATTCGGTTGCTTATAATTATGCCGTGCAGCAGGCGATCGATATGTATAAGCTGAGGGCGGAATCCATCGCCACCAATGAACAGATCACCGACGAAACGCTGCCCGTTTCCTCCAGAAAAGCAGTGCTGCAGACGCTTTGCCAGCGGTATAGTTTCATGGAAGTCGGTCTTGCGGATTCCAACGGAAGAACGCTGGACGGCACCGACATCAGTGACAGCAACTATTTTCAGACAGCACAGACAATAGGGACCACCTATGTTTCCAGCCCCGTGGTCAGAAAAACCGATTCCAATGTTGTGCTTTACGTTGCGGCCAAGGTGAACAACGGAAGCAACCATGGCGGCGTCGTCTACGCGGCTTTGGCCAGCGATACTTTCAGCCAGATGATCGACAATATTGCCGTCGGCAAATCCGGGTACGGGTTTATCGTTGACAAATCGGGTACGATCATCGCCCATAAGGACAGAAAAAATGTCCTTGAATTCGTTAATTATATCAATAAGGCGAAAGAAGACAGTTCCTACGCGGGTGCCGCGTCAATCGTCAAAAATATGACTTCAGGAAAAACGGGAAGCGCGACCATTACGTTAAACGGCACCAAGCAGCTGGTAGGATATGCTCCGATCAGCGGTACGGACGGCTGGTCCATGGCGGTCAGCGCGAATGTCAATGAGATGATGAGCGGATGCTATACCGCGGTCGCCATCACCGTCGGTTTAATGCTTCTTTTCATTCTTTTGTCCGTCGTGGTTGCCTTCAGAATCGCCGGGCCGATCGCCAAGCCGGTCGAAGGCCTTGTACAGCGTATTGAGAAACTGTCGGAAGGCGATCTCCACTCCGAAGTACCTGTGATCAAAAGCAGGAATGAAATTGGCGTTCTTGCGGAGACCTTCTCCAATACAATCGATACACTGACCAGCTACATAGGAGAGATTGCCGTGGTTCTGGACAGCCTTTCCATGGGTGACTGTACGATTGAAGTAACAGAGGATTATAAGGGTGATTTTGTATCGATCAAAACGTCCCTGAACACCATTATCGACAATCTGAACAATATCTTCTCGAGTATCAACGGATCGGCGGATCAGGTGGCGAACGGTGCAGGCCAGGTTTCCTCCGCCTCGCAGGCGCTTTCACAGGGCGCTACGGAGCAGGCGAGCTCCATTGAGCAGCTTTCGGCCTCCATTACGGAAATTGCGGACGAAGTCAATAAGAATGCCAGCAATTCCCGTTTGGCGAGTCAGCTGTCGTTGGAAGCGTCCAGCGAAGTTGAGGTCGGAAACGAGCACATGCAGCAGATGGTGGAAGCCATGGCGCAGATCAGCGAAACTTCACAGGAGATCGGCAAAATTATAAAGACGATTGAGGACATTGCCTTCCAGACCAATATTCTCGCGCTCAACGCCGCGGTGGAAGCGGCACGTGCCGGCGCGGCGGGGAAAGGCTTTGCCGTTGTCGCGGATGAGGTCCGTAATCTTGCGAGCAAGAGTGCGGAAGCCGCAAAAAATACTACGGACCTGATTGAAAGCTCGATCAGGGCGGTGGAAAACGGCACAAAGATCGCGGATGAGACCGCGAAGTCTCTCAATAAAATTATAGACAGCACCAGAAAGACTACGGGTCTGATCGGGGAGATTTCAAAGTCCTCGGACGGTCAGGCTTCTTCCATCAATCAGGTCACGATGGGTGTCGATCAGATTTCCGCCGTGGTGCAGACCAACTCCGCAACGGCGGAGGAAAGCGCGGCGACCAGCGAGGAACTGAGCGCACAGGCGCAGCAGCTCAAGGAATCCCTTGCGTTCCTGAAGCTGAAGGATTCCGCCGGAAGCGTCCCGGACGGAGCGGGAGGCACGGCTTCCTCTCTTGACGCCGGTTCCGTTTCCGAAAGCGGTCAGAGCAGCAAATATTAAATTCCGATATCATAAAATCCCTGCGGCCGGTTCCAGTTCGGCCGCAGGGATTTTTCATGGGATCAGAGCTCTTTTGTCCAGTATTTTCGGTCAAGGCTGCGGTACTGCACCGCTTCGGCGACATGCCGCGGTTCGATTTCTTCGCTTTGATCCAGGTCCGCAATCGTGCGGGAAACCTTCAGAATCCGGTCATAGGCCCTTGCCGAAAGCCCGAGCTTTTCAAACGCTTTTTTCAGCAGCTCCCGTCCCGGCTCGCTCAGCCGGCATACCTCCTGGAGCATATCTGGCGTGATTCTCGCGTTGCAGGTAACGGCCGTGCCTTTGAAACGCTCATTTTGCAGCTTTCTGGCGCTGTTTACTCGTTCTTTAATAACCGCGGAGCTTTCGGCCTTTTCCCGGGAACTGATTTCGTCGAACTCTACCGGCGGGACCTCTATGTGCAGGTCCAGCCTGTCCAGCAGCGGACCGGAAACCCTGGAAAGATAGCGGGAGACCGCGCCGGAGGAACAGGTGCACGGCTTGGTCGGGTGCCCGAAGTAACCGCAGGGGCACGGGTTCATCGCCGCCACCAGCATCACGGCGCTGGGATAGGAGATGGTACCGTTGACGCGGGAAATCGTCACTTTGCCGTCCTCGATCGGCTGTCGCAGGACTTCCATTGCTCCGCGGGAAAATTCGGGCAGCTCGTCCAGAAACAGCACCCCGTTGTGCGCCAGGGAAATTTCTCCGGGGTGCGGAACGTTTCCGCCGCCGGACAGGCCCGCGGGCGATACCGTGTGGTGGGGCGAACGGAACGGGCGGGAGGTGATCAGGGAAACTCCGTCCGGAAGGGTGCCCGCAATGGAGTGAATTTTGGTGGTTTCAATGGTTTCTGCAAACGTCATGTCGGGAAGAATGGATGGAATCCGTTTCGCGAGCATGCTTTTTCCGGAGCCGGGAGGGCCGATCAGGAGAACGTTATGCCCGCCCGCCGCGGCAATTTCCAGCGCGCGCTTCGCCTCGTTCTGCCCCCGCACCTCCGAAAAGTCCGGTAAAGGAGGATGATTTTGCCGCGATGCCGGTACTTCCGAGGCGGGGAGAATTTCTTCCCCTCCGGCGAAATGCCTCATCAGCGTCGGCAGGTCCCTGACGGGGTAAACGGAAATCCCCTCCACGACCACGCCTTCGGCGGAATTCGCTTCCGGTACGTAGAGCTTTTGAAAGCCCGCCTCCTTTGCCTTGATCGCCATGGGAAGCACGCCTTTTACGGGGCGTACCTCTCCCGTAAGCGACAGCTCTCCGATAAACACGCTGTCCTCCACCCCGGCGTCAAGCTGGCCGCTTGCTTTCATCAGCGCGACAAAGAGGGGCAGGTCGTAAATCGGTCCCTCCTTGCGCTTGTCGGCCGGACCAAGATTCACCGTTATTTTATGTACGGGAAATTGAAACCCGCAGTTTTTCATCGCGGAGCGCACTCTGTCCCGGGATTCTCTCACTGCCGCGTCCGGCAGTCCGACCACGTCAAAACCGGGCAGACCGACGCTGATGTCGGCTTCAACAGCCACGGTAAAGGAGTCCAGACCATACAGCCCCATGCTGTAGGAACGTGATACTGAATTGACCCCAAAAAGTTAGACAAATATTTTAATTAGGCAGCCGAGAGGGCTTGTTGTCTGTGAAGAGCAGGCGGCAGGCCCCTTAGCTTTGCCTTGGAGCGGCGGTAGTTATAATAGTCAATATAATCGACGAGTTCAGTTTTAAAATGCTCCATGGACTCAAAAGTCTGTAAATATAGCAGTTCGCTCTTGAGCAGACCGAAAAAGTTCTCAATCACGGCATTGTCCAGGCAGTTGCCTTTTCGGCTCATACTCTGCCGGACGCCTTTCTTTTTGAG
The DNA here is from genome assembly GCF_052443335.1 of Caproiciproducens lactatisolvens. NCBI lineage: Bacteria > Bacillati > Bacillota > Clostridia > Eubacteriales > Acutalibacteraceae > Caproiciproducens > Caproiciproducens lactatisolvens. The sequence goes on from NZ_CP195750.1 coordinate 1,388,618, forward strand.
CATACGTTGGTATTGCTTGTGCTGGTATTGCCAGCCCTGGTCGGAATGCAGGATCAGGTTTGTCCCGTCTGGAATTCTTGCAAAAGCCTTGTCCAGCATTTCTGTCACCATGGAGAGCGCTGGTTTGTCCGAGATTGAGTAACCTACAACATCACGGCTACACAGGTCAAGAATTGGTGACAAATAGAGCTTCTGCCCAAACAGACTAAATTCTGTGACATCGGTCACCCACTTCTGGTTTGGCTTTTCCGCCTCGAAGTTTCGTTCCAGCAGATTTGACGCAACCTTGCCAACCGCGCCCTTGTAAGAGTGGTACTTCTTCATCCGTACACGGCAGACAAGGCCAAGCTGCTTCATCAGCCGCTGCACCGTCTTGTGGTTTAGTGGGAAACCGCGGCGGCGCAGCTCTGCGGTAATACGCCGGTAGCCATAGCGCCCTTTGTTCTCGTGGTAAATTGCGGCAATGCCCTCTTTGGCGTTGCCGTATTTATCTGCCTTTGCCAGCCGTTTCTCATGGTAGTAGTAAGTCGAGCGCGCAAGCTGAGCCACTTCCAACAGAATTTCCAATGAATAACTTTGCCTCAGTCCTCGAATCACCAGCGTTTTTTGCGCGCTTTTCGCTCGTCTTCCAAAACCAAGGCTTGCAAGTTTTTTAGGTACGCCACCTCTGCACGCAGTCGCTGATTCTCTGCGATCAGATCTTCTTCCATCTGCTTGTCCAGTTTTGGTGGTCGGCCTTTCTGGGTTCCGCTGGCGGCACTGGCTCGGCCTCGACGCTCGACATACAACCCTGCCGGTCCCTCTTCAAGATAAATTCGTTCCCATTTCTTGATTCGTTCTGCTCCGCCAATTTCAAATATGCGCATTGCTTCACGATAGCTTAATCCGTCCTTTCGGACTGTTTCTACTACCAGCTGCTTAAATTTACCAGTATACTTCTTGAGTGGTATTCCTTTGGGCATAAAAACTGCACCCCTTCCGTTAGTTTCAGTATATCATACTGTCTAACTTTTGGGGTGCAGTTCATACCATCCCCATTCCTCCCTTTATTTTTCTAAAATGATTATACTCCTGTCGAATTCTGTTGGCAATTCCTGACTTGGAATAAAATGGACGCTTTACAGAATCCGCTCCTCGGTATATAATAATATCAAACATTTGTTCTATTACCAATCGAAGAAGTCATGCAACCGCAAACTTGCGGGACGATTTTGCTTTCTGCGCTGGCCGCGCTTACCGTCTTGACATGATTTCTCGGTGCATGACAGGTTTTTCGATACTCTGTATTCTATTGATTCTACAATGAAAAATAAGCAGATTCCCCAGTACCCATTAAGATAGGGCGGGGGATACTGAAAAACGGTATGCGGAGGAATGTATCGTGGAGCGGGTTATCTTACACTGTGATCTGAATAATTTTTTCGCTTCCGTGGAATGCAGGGACCATCCCGAACTCTTTGGAAAATCCGTCGCGGTCTGCGGCAGCGTGGAGGACCGTCACGGGATTGTGCTGGCTAAAAACGAGCGGGCCAAAGGCTTCGGCGTGAAAACGGCGGAGCCCGTCTGGCAGGCGAAGCAAAAATGTCCGGACCTGCTGGTCGTTCCGCCTCATTTTGACCGGTATCTGTATTTCTCCGGTCTGGTAAAACAGATTTATCTCAGCTATACGAATCAGGTGGAGGCTTTCAGCATCGACGAATGCTGGCTGGATGTGACCGGAAGCACCCGCTTGTTCGGAAACGGGCCGGAGATAGCGGATCAGATACGGGACCGTACAAAATCGGAGCTGGGCCTGGGCGTTTCCATCGGGGTCAGCTTCAACAAAATCTTTGCGAAGCTCGGCAGCGATATGAAAAAACCGGACGCCACTACCGTGATTACCCGGGAAAATTTCAGGGAAAAGGTGTGGCCCCTTCCGACGGATTCCCTTCTGGGAGTGGGCAGGGTGACCGCCCGGCGCCTGAATTCGCTGGGAATCAAAACGATCGGCGACCTGGCGCGCACCGATTCCAAATACATCGTTTCTTCCTTCGGGAAAATGGGATACGACATGTGGAAAAACGCGAACGGGCTGGATGATTCCGGGGTATGCTCAAGCGAGGTTTCCTCCGCGCCGAAAAGCATTGGCAACAGCATCACCTGCGTTCATGATCTCTTCGACCTGGATGAGGTCTGGCCGGTGCTGCTGTATCTTGCCGAAAAAGTCTCTTTCCGCATGAGGGACGCCGGGGTGATCGCTTCGGGCCTTCAGCTTTCCATCAAGGATAACCGCCTGCGTGTTTCGCAGCATCAGATGCAGCTGGAGGTTCCCACCCGGCTGACGATGGATCTGGCGCGGGCGGCGAAAGAGCTGTTTCAGAAAGGCTACGGATGGTCTTGCCCTGTGCGGGCGCTGGGCATCAGCGGATTCGGCCTTTTGCCGGAGTCGGAAATGCAGCAGACATCCCTTTTTCACAGTGTCCTGTGCGATGAAAAAATGGAACAGCTGGAAAGCCGTATGGAGCATGTCAGAAACAAATACGGAAAAGCCTCCGTCAGGCGCGCCGTGCTGATGGAAAAGCTTCCGCTTCCCACGGGAGCGGAGAAAAGCGCTGATTAAGATTTTTCTGGATGTTTTACGATCCTTATGATATAATGAAAATGTTCCTTTATCAGGCCTTGTTTGTAAATAAAAAATCGATGGATTTTCGGATGCAAAGCGTCTTACCCGCCTATGTCACCCACGGCTATGGCCTATTCAATACGGTTTTCTGCACACTTCGCTTTGAGGCCCTCTGAGGGAACCTCCGGGCCAAACGTGTTTGCAGGCGCAGCTGCCGTATGCCGGGTGCTTTTGATGCGGTCGGGCGTGATTTTAGCCGATCAGGATTTTTGCTTTACAAACAGGGCTTGATCTGTGTAAATGAAAAATATTGCGGAGGTCAAATCAGACATTGTCCGACAAAATTGGTATTTTTATAAAATTTAACTAAATAAAACAAATATTTAGCTTCAAAAGCAAAATATTTGTTGACTTAATAGACACAATGAGGTATGATAGATGCAGAATTCAAGTTTAATGTGAGCCATGAGGTGTTGGGCTTGGTTGATAACAACCATTTTAATAAAATGGCAGATTATACCGACAGTCAGCTTGCCTGCCTTGTGAACAGCGGAAATTCGGATGCTTTTGTGGAACTTACCGCGCGTTATATGTCGCTGATCAGAGTCAAGGCGGCGCCGTTTCGCTGTGCGATGCTGGAAGCCGACGATCTGTGCCAGGAAGGACTTTTGGGCCTTTTAAATGCGGCGCGTACTTATGACTCAGCCGGGAAGGCCGGTTTTAAAACATATGCCGGCGTTTGCATCAATAACCGGATTATTATGGCTTACCGCACGGCGGCCAGCCGCAAAAATCTTCCGCTGAATAATTTTGTTTCTCTCAGCGACGACGGTTCGCACATGGATATGACAGATTGCGCCTCGGATCCTGAAGCGGTGCTGATGGACAGCGAAAGCTACGCGGCCATGCAGCTGCGGATGAAACAGTTGCTTTCAAAGCTGGAACAGCAGGTGCTTACGCTTTATTTGGGCGGCTGCAGTTACCACGATATTTCGGTGAAACTCGGTGTTTCCTCAAAGGCAGTCGATAATGCTCTGCAGCGGGTTCGGCTGAAATTAAAACAGTTGCTCTTAGTTTAGTATATTCATTTCATATGCCCGGGTAGCTTAAGTAGAGCGTTGGTAATCAAAGGCGGCGGTGCAAATCCGTCTATGGGCAAATATCTTTATCCAAAGCGAGGTAAATTAAATGTACGAAGACAAGACTCTCATCTGCAAGGAATGTGGCGCTGAATTTGTATTCACCGCCGGTGAGCAGGAATTTTATGCTTCCAAAGGGTTCGTAAATGAGCCGCAAAGATGCAAAGCCTGCCGCGATGCTCGTAAAAATGCTGCCAAGCCAGAGCGTGAAATGTATACCGCTATCTGCGCAAGCTGCGGCAAGGAAGCAAAGGTCCCCTTTAAGCCGCGTGAAGACCGTCCTGTATATTGCAGCGAGTGCTTTGCAAAGATGAGGGAAGAATAAGCATATAGCCTGATATTTCTTATTCGTGACCAGGTACCCCGGATTGATTTCCGGGGTATTTTATTTTCGCCAAATCAGAAATGTATTGCAAAGCTTGGACACGGGTATTATAATATACATGAAATCTATTGAAAAGCTGGAGGATTCTAAACAATGGCTGCTATAACGAAAGATACCATTATTGGTGATATTCTTGATATTGACGAAACCACGGCGCCTTATTTCCTGGAAATGGGCATGCATTGTCTGGGCTGCCCCGCTTCCCGCGGAGAAACCCTTGAGCAGGCCTGCCTGGTTCACGGCGTGGATCCGGACGCAATGCTGAAAAAGCTGAACGATCACATCGCGTCTAAATAAAAGAATTTCTGAACACGGCCGCCCGGCAATCAAGTTGCCGGGCGGTTCTTAAGTATGGGGGACGGTGCGTGCTTTTTTGGGCTGCCGTTCCCCTGTCCCGGTTTCCTCTGATGCCGATAGGAAGCTGTGCGGGCATTTCTGTCCGTAGGGAAGCCGGCGAATATCACTTTATAAAGGGGTGTGCCGGATGGGACTTCATCCTTTATTCACTTTGGGCGGCAGGCTTCAGCTCTGCGCCTCCATGGTCCGGCCGGGTACGGCCCTGGCGGACATCGGCACCGACCACGCGTACCTGCCGATCTGGCTTGCGAAGCAGGGGCTTGTTTCCCGCGCCATTGCGGCGGATATCCGCCCGGGGCCGCTTCAGTCCGCACAGCAGAATATCCGCCGCTACCGTGTGGAGGAGCTTGTTTCCACACGTCTGTCCGACGGGCTGGAAGCGATTTTTTCCGTGGAGGCGGACGATATCGTCATCGCCGGAATGGGCGGCGAAATGATGATCCGGATTATTAAAAACGCGCCCTGGCTGCGGGACGGAGAAAAAAGGCTGATTTTGCAGCCGATGACGTCGATCCCCCAGCTGCGTGAATTTCTTGCGCAGCAGGGCTTTGCGGTTCTGCAGGAACAGGCGGCTGTGGAAGACGGCCATGCTTATTCGGCCATGCAGGTACAGTATGCTCCCGAAAAAACCGGCACGGACAGCCTGTACCCCTATATCGGGAAGCTGGACGCCGCGACGGAGGACAGCCGCGCGTACATGCGTAAGGTGATCGCCCAGCTTGAAAAAAAGGCCGGGGGACTGTCCGTTTCCGGCCGGCAGGAAGAAGCCGCCGCGCTGATCCGTACGGCGGAACAAATCAAAATAAAAATGCAAAAGGAGCGGTAATATGATTTCCGTTGGTGAGATTTACGATTACATTGACAGCTTTGCGCCGTTTCGGTCGGCAATGAGCTTTGACAATCCGGGTTTGCTGGTCGGAAACAGGGAAGCCGGGGTGTCTTCGGCGGTTTTGTCGCTGGACATTACGCCCGCAGTCGTTCAGGAGGCCCATGAACTCGGGGCGGAACTGATTGTCAGCCACCATCCGGTCATTTTTCATCCGCTGAAAAGCCTTTCCGCGGATTCCGCGCCTTATCTGCTGGCCCAATACGGCATCGCGGCAATCTGCGCCCACACCAACCTCGATATGGCGGCTGGCGGGGTGAACACCTGCCTGGCGGAGCGGCTGAGGCTCAGGAATGTGCGGACGCTCAGGAAATACGAGGATTCCGGCCTGCCCGAGGCACTGGAGGGGGAAACCGGCTGCGAATATACGCCGGAAGCCTTCGCGCGGTTTGTCAAGGAAGTGCTGGGCTGCGACGGGCTGCGCTTTACGGACGGAAAACGTACGATCACGCACGTGGGCCTTTGCAGCGGCGGCGGTGCGGATTTGGTCTATGACGCGGCACAGGCCGGCTGTCAGGCGTTCGTAACCGGGGAAAGCAAGCACAATATTTTGCTGGATGCCGAAAACATGGGAGTGACTCTGGTCGACGCCGGGCATTTCCATACGGAAAATCCCGTGATTTTACCGCTTGCGGTAAAGCTGAAAACAAAATTCCCCGACGTAGCCTTCTTTGAGTCAAAGCGGATGCACAGCCCCGCGAAATATCTGTAATGCACATACACGGGAGGAATATCAATGGCTCTTGACGGAGCATTTTTACATCATATCAAAAAAGAAATAGAGGAAAGCGCAATCGGCGCAAGGGTGGATAAGATCTACCAGCCGAACAGAGAGGAAATGGTTCTTTCCCTGCGCACGTACAGGGAAACCCTGAAGCTGCTGATGTCCGCAAGGGCCAACAGCGCCAGGATCCATTTTACGCGCTCTGTCCCGGAAAATCCGAAGGTCCCGCCGATGCTCTGCATGCTGCTGCGCAAAAGGCTGGCCGGGGCGCGCCTTGCCGCAGTGCGTCAGCCCGGGCTGGAGCGGATGCTCTGCCTGGATTTCGACGCGGTCAGCGAACTGGGCGACGAAATCCGCCTGACGCTGGTCATGGAGATCATGGGGCGCTACAGCAATATTATTTTCGTCGATGAAGCGGGAAAAATCATCGACGCCCTCAAACGGGTGGACGCGGAAATGTCTTCCGAGCGCCTGGTGCTGCCGGGGCTGACGTATCAGCTGCCGCCGCCGCAGGACAAGCTGTGCCTTTTAACGGACTCTGTTCCTGACATAATCGAAAGAATTCAGCGGGTCCCCTCGGACATGGAGCTTTCAAAAGCTATTTTAAATACGCTGCAGGGGGTTTCCCCGATCGTCTGCCGCGAGCTAGAACATCTGACCGGCCATGGGAGCGATATCAGCACGAAATCGATGTCTGCCCAGCAGTGGGAACGGCTTGCTTTCTTTTTGGGCAGAATGGCGGATACGGTCAAAAATGTGGGCGGAACGCCGCACATGGTGGTAAGCCCCGTCCAGAAGCCGATGGACTTCTCTTTTATGAATATTGAGCAGTACGGTCTGACCGCGGTTGTGAAACCGTACTGCGATTTTTCCACCCTTCTGGACGCGTTTTACGACGAGCGCGACCGGATTGACCGTATGCGGGTGCGTTCGCAGGATTTGCTGCGCGTTCTGACCACCACCTCCGACCGTCTCAGCCGGAAGATGAACCTGCAGCGGGCGGAGCTTGCGCACTGCGCGGAGCGAGACGACCTGAGGATCTGCGGCGACCTGATCAACGCCAATCTGTACAATATCCCGAAAGGCTCGGCGATGGTTGAACTGCAGAATTTTTATGAGGAGTCGATGCCTCTGGTCAAGGTCAAGCTGAATCCCGCACTTTCCGCTTCCCAGAACGCGCAGAAATATTATAAGGAATACCGCAAAGCGCGTACCGCCGAGGAGATGCTGACCGCTCAGCTTCAGCAGGCTCAGCAGGAACTCAGCTATATCGACACCGTGTTTGAGGAGCTCAGCCGGGCGGCGACGGAGCGCGACCTTTCCGAAATCCGCGCCGAGCTGATCGAACAGGGCTATATCCGCGCGCCGAAAGGCCGCCAGAAGCAGCCTGCGGCCATGGGACCCATCGAATTTGTTTCCTCGGACGGCTTTCCCATTCTGGTGGGGCGCAATAACCGTCAGAACGACCACCTGACGATGAAGCAGGCCAATAACAACGACCTCTGGCTCCATACGAAAAACATTCCCGGCTCCCACACCATCCTTTCGACGCAGGGGCGCGCTGTGACGGAAACCGCGATTTACGAAGCGGCCATGCTGGCGGCTTTCCACAGCAGGGGAAAGGACTCATCCAAGGTTCCCGTGGATTATACGGAGGTGCGCAATGTCAGCAAGCCTCAGGGCGCAAAACCCGGCATGGTTATTTATGTAAACTATAAAACCGTTTACGTTACCCCGGATGCTGCATTTACAGACAGCCGCAAAGCAAATTAAATTGGTAAAAACATGAGATTCATGTTATAATAACCAATAATCTATTTGGGAAGTGTGCCGATGCTAAAAATAAAAACATCCGATTTTCTGAGAGATACCATCCTTTTTGGAATTACGATATTGTTGATGTTCGCCGCCAATCTGATGACCGTTTTCGGCAGGGCGGAAGCGGCGGTCGACGTCCTGTTTTTTGCATTCATCATGATGAATGTTGCAATTATCAGCAGCCTGATTGTCAATATCAGGCGTGATTTTGCGTTATTGATCTTTGTGGGGGCCTACAATATCCTCCTTTTGGGGCGTGTGTATACTTCCTGGTTTGGTTATCACCATAAGCTGCTGATGCTTTTGGAGGCGGATGATTTTCCGAAGCTGTTTCAGTCCCTCCAGATTGTCGCGCTGTCGCTTTTTTGTGTTTACGCGGTTTACCGTGCCATGGGACCGTTTTTTTACCGCAGGGAATCTGCGATACAGACAAAAGGAATCCACGCCGTCACCCGGAACGACCTGAATCCCATTATCCGTCAGATCAGCGCGGTTGTACTGTATATCAGTTCCGTTCCGTTTTTCTATATCCTGTTCACTTCGGGTCTGGCGGTTCTGAGAGATGGGTATCTCAGCTCTTACACCAATACGGCCAGTATTCCTTCCGCCGTCAGCCGCCTTTCCATGTTTTTTGTCCCGGCGTTTGCGGTTTTTCTTGCCACTCTGCCCGGCAAAAATCAGATGAAGCTGCCGCTTGCCGTCTACGGGGCCTACATGCTCGCGTCCCTTCTGACGGGACGGAGAAATACGATTGTAACGGAAGCGCTGATGCTGATCGCCTATTTTGTCCTGCGGGACTCTATGCTGGAAAAAGAGAAAAGGGTTCTGAAAAAAAGAACGGTTGCCTACGGGGGCGTGTTCGGAATTGCCGCCATGTACCTGCTTCAGCTTCTGGCGCTGATCCGCGCGGGCCTGGACACGGACAGGGGACTGGGAGAAATGCTCGTCAGCTTTATCGATTCCCAGGGGGCAAGCTTTCGCGTCGTTGTCCAGACGGTCAACCATATCGATCTGTTCAATCCTTCCACAGCCTACTGGTATTTATTCTATCCGTTTGAACTGTTCGTCCATAATAATATTGTTACGAAAACCCTGTTCGGCCTGACCCCGATCATCGAGGTGCAGAACACGGAATTTGTCCGCACCACCCATAATTTCGGACATGCCCTGACCTTTATGGTCGATCCGGACCGTTACCTGAGCGGGGGCGGTTTCGGCACCTCCTATGTGGCCGAGGCCTATGTCGCCTACGGCATTTTAGGGGTCGTCCTGGTCAGCGCGATGATCGGCGTCATCTTCCGCTTTTTCTCTTCCTTGCTGACCCGTTCCTGGGTGACCATTGCCTTCGGGCTGCTCGCCCTGAAAAACTTTGTATATATTCCGCGCAACTTTGCGTTTCTGTGGGTTACCGAGGTTTTTAACATCACCTATATCTGCTTCTTTGTGGGGATCTACCTTGCGGCGCTGCTGATTGCGAAAGGAACGCACGCACGCTCGCTTTCCCATGCCCGGGGCGGATGGTTGACATGGGAGGAACAGCCATGAAGCTGCTTTTGCTGCTTACCACCTCGTTTCCATACGACAACGGGGAAGAGTTTTTGCTCAATGAGGTCAATTATATCAGCGGATACGACCGGGTACTGATTTGTCCCTGCAACCTGAAACCGAATTCCGCCGTTACAAAGAAGCTGCCTGATTTTATCTCCTGTGTTCCGCTCAAAACGGTTCCGGGCGGTAAGTCGGCCTACGCCGGGCTGATGCTCAGGCCTTTTGTACGGGACGAGCTGCTCAGTATGATGAAGTCCGGGACATTTACCTTGCAAAGGGCGCATGAAGTGCTTTTCTTTATGAAGCGCGCCTACGAGATTGATACGGCGCTGGCACAGATCCCGGAGCTTGCCTCTGCCGATGAAGTCACCATTTACAGCTACTGGCTGTTTGACGCCGCGGCTGCGGGGGCGCTGCTTGCGCAGGAGTTGAAACGGCGGGGAAAAAGGGTGAAACAGATTTCCCGTGCCCACCGCTTTGACCTTTACAGTGAGTTTGCGAAAATGAATTACCTTCCGATGAGGGAGTTTTTGCTGGACCGGATCGACCGAGTGCTGCCCTGTTCCGCTTCCGGCGCGGAGTACCTTCAAAAACGGTATCCCCGGTACGCGGAAAAAATAGCGCCCGCTTTTCTGGGGACGGCCGACCACGGCGAAAAACACGGTACCAGAGAAAACGGTCTGCATATCGTATCCTGTTCTTTCATAGCCCCGGTCAAGCGTCTGCATCTGATCGTGCAGGCGCTGGAAAAAGCGGATTTCCCCATTTTGTGGACGCATATCGGTTCCGGGCCGCTGCGCGGGGAAGTCGAGGGGATGGCGTCGAAGCTGCCGGACTGTGTCCGTACGGAATGGAAGGGGCAGATGGACAACGCCGCCATCATGAATTATTACCGTTCCCATGACCTTTCCGCCTTTGTCAATGTAAGCGCCAGCGAAGGGATCCCGGTTTCCATTATGGAAATCTGCTCCTTCGGCGTTCCCGTGATCGCCACGGATGTCGGCGGTACCCGGGAAGCGGTGTACGACGGGGAAAACGGCTATTTGCTTCCGTCGGATTTTTCGCCGGAAGAGCTGCTGTCCCGACTGAAGAAACTGAAAGAGCTGCCGGATGAGGATTATGACCGTCTGTGCCGGAATGCGCGCAGAATATGGGCCGAAAAATTCAATGCGCAGAAAAACTACCGGAACTTTTACAAGGAGATCAGTCAATGAAACTGATGTATCTTACTTTTCAGGAGGATGCTCCGCTGTATCTGGGTGTGAAAAATAAAATCGAGGGCCAGGTCGGCGCGTTTGAGAAGCTGGGCTACCAGGTGACCTATTCCATGTGGCAGGGGAGCACGTTTCAGTTCTTCGGCGCCGAGCCGCAGAAAAGCGGCTTTGATTCCGCCGGCGGAATCATGAAGCAGCTTACGCGGATCGCCCTTGAGTATGTTCGAAAACACAGCTTTGACGTCCTGTATCTGCGTCTTGACCGCGTCAGCTCCGACATGCTCAGAATCTGCAGGGCCGCGCGGGAAAACCGGGTAAAAACCATTGTGGTCGAAATCCCGAATTATCCTTATCTGGGGGACTATATCCGCAACATCCAATATGCCAAAACGCTCAAAAACCGTGCCGTGACCGCCGCAAAGGTGGCCGTAACGGTGGCGGACGACCGTCTGTCGGGCAGAAGGCTGAAACGGTATGTGGACGCGGTGGTGCTGTACGGAAACCGGGCGGACTCGTTTTTCGGAGTCAAAGCCATGAACGGAGACAACGGCATCAACATCGACGGGATATCGTCCGTCCCTCACTGCGGGGACGTCGACAAGGACATTGTGTTTCTCGGGGTTGCCGGTACCCTTTGGTGGCAGGGCTACGACCGGGTCCTTGAAGGAATAAGCGAGTATAAAAAGAAAAAACCGGACGGCGCGCCCGCGCTGAAATTTGTGCTGGTCGGCGGCGACGCCACAGAGATGCCCGAATTCCGCGCGCTGGTGGACAGGCTTGGCCTGACCGAAGACGTAACGTTCTGCGGCTTTAAAAAGGGGAAGGAGCTTTCCGATATATATAAAACGGTCGACGTGGGGGTATCCTCTCTCGGCTGTTACCGCAGGGGCCTGACCGCCTGCTCTTCCTTAAAAGCGCGCGAATACTGCGCCGCGGCGCTGCCTTTCCTGTATGCCTACGACGACGCGAAGATCGGACGGGATACGCCGTTTGCGCTCAGGCTGCCGAACGACGGGACGGCGGTGGATATGGACGCCGTCATCGAATTTGTCCGGAATTGCCGCAGGGACCCGTCCATAGCGCAGAAGGAACGCGAATTCGCGGAGAAGAATTACGACTGGAAAACCATTATGAAGCAGGTCCTTGATTTTGCCGGAGCTTCAATGAATATAGATTGATCAACGATATTTGGAGGTTAAATATGGAACTTTTCGTAAGCTTTTCAGAAATACTGGAATATTTTAAGAGGAGCATCCTGAAATTTATCATCGTCGTCGCTGCTTTTGGAATTGTGTTTGGGCTGATGCCCCTCAAATTTGTCCACAATGAATATACCTGCGATACCACCATGATCATTTCCTGTGAGGTACCCGAGGACGCACAGACGGACTACCGGCTGCAGTACACCAGCATTCTGAACAGCAGGGTGCAGACCGCCATCGCCATTGCGACGGGCAAAGATATGATTTCTCAGACCGCCGAAAAGCTTGGGATCGATGAGAAGGAAATCACCTCGATCGGCGCGGTTCAGGTCAATACGGCTCCGGTCGTCAAGCTGACCGTGAAAACCCCGAACGCCGCCATGGCGGACCGTATTGCCAACACAGCGGCCGAGGTGCTGGGGGAAAAGCTTACCGGCGCGTTCCCGTCCCCGAAGCTGACGGCGGTGATCGCCGACCCTGCGATTCCGGCGGAGCCGGAGTCCAATAAGTCCACCATGCTCAAGGCCGGTATCATTGGCCTCGTCATCGGCTTTATCGTGTATGTATGCTACGGCATTATTGTCGTGCTGACGGACAGAACGATCCGCAACAGCCGCTATGTCAGCGAAGCGCTGAACACCGCGCTTCTGGGAACGGTTCCGAAGAAAGGCGGCCGCGAAAAGAAGGAAGACAGCTTCCGCAAGCTTCGTGCCGCGGCGGTTCACTGTGCACAGGGAAAGACCAGCTTCCTTGTCACCGATGTCTGCGAGCACAACGGCGCTGCCTCCGTGGCGGCCGGAATGGCGGGCGCGCTGGCCTGTTCCGGAAAGACCACGCTTCTGATTGACGCGGACCTCCGTGAAAACGGGATCGGAAAGCTGCTGAATGTAAAACCGCAGCATTCCCTCACAGATGCCTTGAACGGGACCTGTTCCGCACAAGAGGCGGTTTCACAGACTTCCGTCAAGGGCCTGAGCCTTGTTTCCGGCACGGAAGCATCCCAGAATCCCGCGGACGTACTGTTTTCCGAAAAATTTACCGGGCTGTTCCGGGAGCTTTCCGAAAAGTTCGATTATGTGATTATTCATACGCCTTCCGAAGTGCGGTATCCGGAGGCGGATAATATCGCAAGGCTTGCCGGTTCTGTGATTATGGTCGCAAAATACGGTTCGACTCCGTATCATGAATTCAAGGATTCGTTCCACCGCCTGAACGCTTCCGGCGGCAATCCCATCGGCTTTGTTACCACCGATATCTGATAGAACAGACGAACAAAAACGCTCCGCGGATTTTCCGCGGAGCGTTTTTGTTAACGGGTAACGGCAAGCTTGTCCGTTTTACGGATCAGCGCCTTGATATGGTCGATCAGCATATGCAGGGCGACGGGGTTTTCTCCGCCCTGGGGAATAATGATGTCGGCGTATTTCTTGCTGGGTTCTACAAACTGTTCATGCATGGGCTTGACCGTATTTATGTACTGGGACATAAAAGAATCCAGGCTGCGGCCGCGTTCTTTCACGTCCCGGGTCAGACGGCGGAGAAGCCGTATATCCGCGTCCGTGTCCACAAACAGCTTCATATCCATTAAATTCAGGAGGTCTTTGTTTTCAAAAATCAGGATCCCTTCCACAATAATCACGCGTGCCGGCTCCATGTGTACGGTTTCGCCGGTTCTGGTGTAGGTGACAAAAGAATAAACCGGATGGTCGATCGCCCGGCCGCTTTTGAGTTTTTTTACGTCCTCAATCAGTAAATCGGTATCGAATGCGTGAGGATGGTCATAATTCATTTTGACACGCTGTTCGAATGGAATATCGGAATTTGCGCGGTAATAAAAATCATGGGATAAAATGATGGCGTCGTCGGCGATTGCCTGTTTCAGCTTCGTCGAAAGCGTTGTTTTTCCTGAACCGGTGCCGCCGGCAACACCGATTACAAAGGGTGAACAATCCATAGCTGCCTCCTGTATTGCAATGTTATTTTACAGCTTCAAATTATAGCACAAAAACCGGCGAAAAGCATTCTTTTAGCTTTCATAATCTTCAATGATACTGTTCAGGCGGTCAACGTCCGTGACCCGGATTCCATCTTTTAAAAGCACCTGATCCGCCTGTGGCAGCGATGCGACGTCGACGTCGATCTCCTGATAGGGAGTGCTCTCGTTGTTGTAAAAGACTCCGATATGCCCTTCATACTCCTTTACCGTGTAGGTGTTCACGCTGCTGCTTCGGCTTGCCATGGTCGGAATTTCGCTGTTTTCTTGACTTGAAGCCTCATTTGAGGTAGAATTATCTAATATATCTGAGCTTGAAACTTCAGGTATTTGGTTTATTCTCGTTTGAGAAAAACCCCACATTAACATTCCGATTATAATAACAGTTGTACCCAGCAGCACAATCCAGTTTCTTTTCAAATAGCATCACCTCATAGGTATTATTTGAAAATATTGGAAAATTATTCATTTTTTGTTGCAATAATCCATTTTTTATCAAGGAGGTGGTTCCCGATGAGAAAAACCGATATCAATCAATATGTCGGCTCCCGAAACGGAGAAAAAGACGGCAAAGCAAGGTCCGTTGGTCGGATTGTATTAAAGAGTCTTTTCACCGTTTTTACTATATTATTCATTACCGGCATCATTGTGTCTGTCTCGCTGCTTTCCTTTGTGTTCAGCCTGAGCAATGAATCCGTCGATTATGACCTGCATAAGCTGCAGTTGAATTATACGAGCTTCATCTATGTAAACGGCCCCAACGACGACAGTTCCAACCCCGTTCAGTACCAGAGCCTGTACAGCAGTGAAAACCGGGTGTGGGTGGATTACGACAAAATACCGCAGTCCATGAAAGACGCCATTGTCGCGATCGAGGACAAGCGTTTCCGGGATCATAAGGGCGTTGACTGGATACGGACGGCCGGCGCGGTGACTACGCTGTTTTCCAAAGGGAGCAGCTACGGCGGTTCTACCATTACCCAGCAGCTGATTAAAAACATCACGGGGGACAAGGACGTAAGTCTTACCAGAAAGGTAAAGGAAATCTTCCGTGCCTTGAATCTGGAACAAAAATATACCAAAGAGGAAATCCTCGCCGCTTATCTCAATGTCGTCCCCTTCGGCAGCGGCAGCAACGGCGTTCAGGCCGCGGCGAACCTTTATTTTGGCAAGAATATTCAGGACTGTGATATAGCGGAGTGTGCCGCGATTGCGGGCATCACGCAGAACCCGACGAAATATTCCCCGCTCGTCCATCCGGATCAGAACAAGGAACGCCAGCAGACGGTACTGAATGAGATGCATGCTCAGGGAATGATTACGGACGCGGAGTACAACACCGCGATGACAAAATCGGAACATATGACCTTTGTGGGGAAGAAAGCCGAAAATGTCGTAGACGACGTTCCTATCTGGAACTGGTATGTGGATACCCTGTTTGAAGACGTCAAGAGCGGCCTGATGGAGCACTATAACTGCTCCAGCGAGAAGGCTGTGGATATGATTTACCATGACGGACTGAAGATTTACGCCGCAATGGATACCGATTTGCAGAACATTGCGGAAAATACGTTCAAATCGGACAAGCTCTTCGGAAGCAATACCAAGATGCAAGCGGGGTACCTTGCCATGGACTACTCCGGACGGGTGCTGGCCACGGTGGGTTCCAGAGGGGAGAAAAAGAGCAACCGCCTGTTCAGTCTGTCTACGGACTCCAAAAGACAGCCGGGTTCCACCATCAAGCCTTTGGCGGTCTACGGGCCGGCGATAGAATCCGGAAAATACAATTATTCTTCTTTAGTCAATGACAATCCGCTGCCGAACTGGTTCAGCGACGGCAGCTCCGGTCCGAAAAACTGGGGACCGGGGAACACAAGCGGAAAATACTGGGGCCCCATTCCTCTGGAATGGGCGCTGGAGCGTTCCCTCAACGCCAGTGCGGCGCAGGTCGGAAACGCCATTACGCCAAACGTCAGCTTTAATTTTCTGAAAGAAAAGCTGGGCTTTACCAGCCTGCTTCCCGCGGACAACAACCGCGCGCCTATGGCGATCGGCGGCCTGAGCGAAGGCGTTACCGTTCGCGAGATGACGGCCGGTTTCCAGATTTTCGCGAACGGCGGGAAATATTATCAGCCCTATACCTTTTATCATGTGGACGACCACGACGGCAATGTGATTCTGGACAACCGCAATCAGACTTCCGTTCAGGCAATCAGCTCCGCCACCTCGTCTATCATGCATCATCTGCTCAACAATGTCGTGACGGGCGCCCACGGAACCGGGCGCGGCGCGGCGATCAGCGGGTGGGAGGTGTTCGGCAAAACGGGTACCA
This sequence comes from Caproiciproducens lactatisolvens, assembly GCF_052443335.1. Lineage (NCBI taxonomy): Bacteria > Bacillati > Bacillota > Clostridia > Eubacteriales > Acutalibacteraceae > Caproiciproducens > Caproiciproducens lactatisolvens. Next base: position 1,404,818 of record NZ_CP195750.1, read on the forward strand.
CCAACGATGAAAAGGACAGCTGGTTCATCGGCGGAACGCCCTACGCGGTCGCCGGCATCTGGACAGGCTATCTGACGCCCGCGCATCTGACCAATACGACCTATGCCGCCTCTACATGGAAGAATATTATGGCGTCGTATCTGAAAAATAAAGAGAAATTGACCTTTACCTACGATCCCAACGTGGTTTCGGCCAGGTTCTGTACAGTGACCGGACTTTTGGCGAACCCGGCTAACGACAAGGATACCCAGATCGGCTGGTACGACAAGAGCCATATGCCGGCTATCTGTGACGGTATCCACGCCGGATCGGCCTCCTCCGTTGTTTCCCATCCCGTTGAGTCCGGTACGGAAAGCGGGGAGAGCGCCGTTTCAAGCGGCGGGGAGTCGCACGAAAATCCCGACACTTCCTCAGAAGCTCCGACGTCTTCCACAACGCCGGAGTCCCATACGTCGTCCGCAAGGAATTCCCGCCCGGATAAACCGTCGAAGCCGGGCCGTCCCCAAGGGGATTTGGCGGCTGCGGCCGACTGACCGCTCTGTCATTTTCATGCGGATGCCTGTTCGCGGGCATCTGCATTTCGGTTAATTTGTAAATTGATTGTCACACTGAAACGTGGTAAACTGTTAAAGTGCTTATCTGTTTTTTTCGGAGATCAGTAGAAATAGTAAGGGGTGCTACATATGGTAGAAATAGCTGTAATGGGATACGGCGTAGTCGGCTCCGGTGTGGTGGAGGTTTTGACCAATCACGCGGAGAATATCGCCAAACGCGCCAAAGAGCGAATCGATATCAAATATATTCTGGATTTGCGTGAATTCCCCGGCAGTCCGTTTGAAAGCAAATTCACAAAATCCTTTGATACAATCCTGAATGATCCGGAAGTAAAAATCGTGGTGGAAGTAATGGGCGGGCTGAACCCGGCCTTCGATTATGTGAAACGCTGCTTGGAAGCGGGAAAAAGCGTGGTTACCTCCAATAAGGAGCTGGTGGCCGCCAAAGGGGCCGAACTGCTGAAAATCGCGCAGAAAAACAACCTGAATTTCCTGTTCGAAGCGAGTGTCGGCGGCGGCATCCCGATTATCCGCCCGATCAGCCAGTGTCTTGCGGCAAACGACGTGGTGGAAATCGCGGGTATTTTAAACGGTACCACCAATTTTATACTGACCAAAATGATCCGTGAGCAGATGACCTTTGAGGATACACTTGCCCTTGCCCAGAAGCTGGGCTATGCGGAGCGCAACCCGGCTGCGGATGTGGAGGGCCAGGACGCCTGCCGCAAAATCTGCATCCTGTCCTCTCTGGCCTACGGCAAGCACGTCTACCCCGATCAGGTGCACACCGAAGGCATCACCAAGATCGCTCTGGCGGATGTGGAATACGCCGCCGCCTGGGGCGGAGTGGTCAAACTGATCGGACAGGTCAAAATGATGGAGAGCGGAAAACTGCAGATCATTGTCTGCCCGATGTTTATTCCGCGCGAAAGCCAGCTTGCCAATGTCGACGACGTGTTCAACGGGATTATGGTGCGCGGCGACTCGACGGGCGATGTCGTGTTCTACGGAAAGGGCGCCGGAAAGCTCCCGACCGCAAGCGCGGTTGTTGCGGACGTCATTGACTGCGTGAAGCATTTCAGGGCCAGAAAATACCTCTACTGGGAAGACGGCTCAAAGGATTATGTGGAGGACTACCTCCTGAACGAGGTCGCCATGTTCGTCCGCGCCGAAACGGACGACGAGGACCTCGCCTTTAAAAACATCAATCAGATTTTCGGCGGAGTTACCCGGCTTTCCCGCAGGAAACCGGCCCGCGGCGAAATCGCTTTTGTGACAGAGGTCATGCGGGAAAAAGAAATCGTCGCGAAGCTTGCGGAACTGGAACCGCTGGGTGTAACGGTAAAGAATACCATCCGCATAGGGGATCTGTAAATTCATTTATTTAGGATTAGGATGTTGATATGATATGATAAGAATTCAGGTACCGGCTACCAGCGCAAACCTTGGTTCCGGTTTTGACTCCCTTGGAATTGCGCTGGACCTGTACAATCAGGTTTGGATGGAAGAATCCGATACCGTTGATATTTCCAGCAAAGACAATATTCAGGTGCCGACGGATGACAGCAACCTGATTTTCTGGGCCGCAAAGCAGGTTTATGAGCGGTGCGGCCGCAAATTGCCGGGCCTTAAAATCGTTCAGCTGAACAATATCCCGATGGCGCGCGGTCTGGGCAGCAGCTCGGCGTGCATTGTCGCCGGAATTTCCGGCGCGAACCGCCTTTTGGGCGGCCCTCTTTCGGTACAGGAGCTGATTAACCTCGCGGCTGAAATCGAAGGACATCCCGATAACACCACGCCCGCGATCGAAGGCGGCCTTGCCGCCTCCGCCATGGAAGCGGGAAGGGTTTACAGCGTGAGCGTTCCCGTTTCGGAAAAGATCCGGTTTGCTTTGTTTATTCCGCCTTTTGAACTGAAAACAGAGAAGGCGCGCTCCGTGCTTCCCAAAGAGTATTCGAGAAGCGACGCCGTTTATAATCTTTCAAGGTCCGCGCTGATGGCGGCCTCGCTCTTTTCCGGCAAACTGGAAAACCTGCGTGTGGCGGTGCAGGATAAGATTCACCAGCCGTACAGGGCCAGCCTGATCGATCATCTGGACGACGTGTTCCGTCTGAGCTATGAACTGGGTTCGCTCGGCACTTATGTCAGCGGGGCCGGCCCGACGATTATCTCCATGATCGATGCCTCCGATACGGATGTCTTTGCCAAATACGCGGCGAACCATCTGGAGGAAAAAGGGATTACGGGCTGGGAGATCAAGATTTTGAATACGGATTCAAAAGGTGCGCAGATATCGATTGAATAATAATACTTTTACTTTAATATGGGGGATGGAACCGAATGAGCCTTATAGTCCAGAAGTTCGGCGGCAGTTCCGTTGCGAATGCGGAACGTGTTTTTAATGTGGCGGACATCGTCACAAAGACCTATTCACAGGGCAACGATATTGTCATCGTCGTTTCCGCACAGGGTGATACGACAGACGATCTGATCGATAAAGCAAAAGAAATCAATCCCTATGCCTCCAAAAGAGAAATGGATATGCTCCTTACTTCGGGCGAACAGATATCCGCTTCGCTGCTCGCAATGGCGATTGAAAAGCTGGGTTACCCGGTTGTCTCGCTGTTGGGGTGGCAGGCCGGGTTTTATACCAGCTCGGCCTACGGCAGCGCGAGAATCAAACGAGTCGTGCCCGACCGTATCAAGAAGGAACTGGATAAAAGAAATATCGTTATTGTAACGGGATTTCAGGGAATCAACCGCTACAACGACATGACGACGCTCGGCAGGGGCGGCTCGGACACCAGCGCGGTCGCCATCGCGGCAGTGATGAATGCGGACCTGTGCCAGATCTTTACGGATGTGGAGGGCGTTTATACCGCCGACCCGCGCAAGGTAAAAAACGCAAGGAAGCTTGCCTACATCTCCTATGATGAAATGCTTGAGCTTGCGACTTTGGGCGCGCAGGTGCTCAATAACCGTTCGGTTGAGATGGCAAAGAAGTACGGAATTCAGCTCGAGGTCCTTTCCAGCATGACAAGAAAACCCGGCACAATTGTTAAGGAGGCAACGAAAGTGGAAAAAATGTTGATCAGCGGTATTGCGAAAGACGAGGATGTGGCCCGCGTTTCAATCATCGGCGTACCCGACAGACCGGGCCTCGCTTTCAAAATTTTCTCAAAGCTTTCCGCGAAAAATATTAATGTTGATATTATTCTCCAGTCCGTCGGCAGAAACGGTACAAAGGATATCAGCTTTACGGTCAGCCAGGCCAACCTGAAGGAGACGATCGATATCCTGAGCCCCTATGTGGAGCTGATCGGCGCGACCAGCGTCGTCTACGATGAAAATGTCGCCAAGGTCTCCATTGTGGGCGCGGGAATGGAAACGCATCCCGGCACGGCCGCCCAGATGTTTGAAGCGCTGTTTGAAGCAAATATCAACATCCAGATGATTGCTACCAGTGAAATCAAGATTTCGGTCCTGATCGACCGCTCCGATGCGGATAAGGCCGTCACGGCGGTACACAATAAATTTTTCAGCGAAGCGATGGAAGCTTGAAGTTCGGATTTTGTGCTTTGAAATCGTGAAACAGAACAAAAAGATCGCTGTCCCTTTTTATTTCACAGGGGCAGCGATCTTTTTTATAGCCATTCTTCTGCTAATCGTCTTCGTCGTCGGGGACGGCATAGGAAGCCGTTTTTAGAAATGTTTTGTAGGAGGGGCTGTCCTTCGCCAGAAAATTCTGGAAAATCATGTCTCCAAGCTGAAGCAGCAGGATTTCGCGGCAGATTACGTTGGAGCTTGACAGAAGGTCCGTTTTCGGGATCAGGAAAAGCAGGTCCGTGTAGGCGGCGCACAGGGATTTTTCATGGTTGGAGAACAGCACAATATAACTGCCGTTGTTAATAAAATCTGCGAGCGTTTCCGAGAGAAGCTCATCCTCCCCGGAAAGTGAGATGGTAATGAACAGGTCGCGGGGGGTGGAAATTTTTCTGTAGACCTTCAGCACGTCGTAGTTTGTTACAGCACAGATCGGCAATCCGAGTTTCGCGAATTTAAACGCCAGAATTTCCGCCACATGCTGATTGATTTCCAGGCCGACGATAAAAATCCTTTCCGCAGCCAGCATCTTTTTACGCAGCAGGTCCACATTTTCCGGCTTGACCGTTTGATACAGAAGTTCCAGGAGCGTTATGTTGTCCTGAAGCAGAGCGGCATAATCTCCCGTTCCGGTCTCCGCTGCGGGTTTCGCAATTTGCTGCTGCAGCACGTATTTGAATTCGTTCAGGCCGGAATATCCCACCTTCTGGGTGAAGCGGATGATACTTGCGTCGGATGTGCCGATTGCTTTCGCAAGCTCCTGCGCGTTGCAGTTCAGAATGGCTTCCGCTTTCTTTTTAATATAATTGACAATTTTCCAGTCGGTCTTTGTAAACTGGTTCGACATTGCGTTCATCCGTGTAATCAGACTGGACCAATCGTTCTCTTGTGCCATTGCGGATGGGTACCTCCATATTTGAATTAGGATTTTGCGTCAGCAATCCAACATTTTACAGTTGATCTGGCATAATAAAAGGGAATAGTACTATTTAAGAACACCAAATAATTTTGTCATGCAGCCGATCCTTATTATTTTTTTATTATATCATAGTTTTTTTTGATTGCCTACATTGAATTGATACGATTTGTAGTAAATTACAAAAACAGGAGGGTTTCTTTATCTGATTTGTGAATTGACGCGGGTAATGTAGTGTACTACAATAATTACAGAATAATAAAGTATATGACAATTCGATTTTTTAGCCATTAGGAGAGTGTTTTATGGGGAAACCACAGATTTTACTGCTGACTCACGGAGGGTGGGGGATGTCCCTGATGGAAGGGGTCAGGATGGTGATCGGCGCGGTCGATTTCGTGAAGGAAGTGCCGCTGACACCAAAGGTTACCTTTCAGGAATATCTTGCGCTTGTCCGGGAAGCTGCCGATGCAATGCCCGACGGGTCGCTGATCCTTACCGATATGTTTGGCGGGACCACGACCAACGCGGGCGCGCTCGTAGGGTGGGAAAAAAACATCAGGGTGTTTTCCGGGCTGAATGCCCCGCTTCTGATCGAGGCGTGTCTCGGGCTGATGGAGGAAGGCAGGATAGACTTCGATTCTGTTTTGGAGACGGGGAAATCTTCCGTTATGGATGTAATCGAAAAGATCACAAAATCGCTTCAGGAAAAGGAGGTGGAAAAAAATGGCTGAAATTGTTCTGTGCAGAATTGACAGCAGACTCATTCACGGGCAGGTCATGACCAAATGGGTCAATCAGTCCGGGGCGAACAAAATCGTCGTAGTCAGTGATGAGCTTGCAAAAGATCCTTTCATGATGGAGATTTATCTTCTGGCCGCGCCGCGGGATGTCAAGGTGAGCTGTTATACCCAGAAGGATGTTATTGAGAACTGGAATGCGGACCAATTCGGCGAGGGAAAAGTGCTGCTTCTGCTGCCAAATCTCAAGACAATGAAAGAGGTTTATGACGGAGGCATCCGGGTTACCGACATCCAGGTAGGCGGTCTTGGCGGAGCGCCGAACCGGAAAGTGGTCTTTCAGAATATCACGCTGGACGATGCGGATGTGGAGATCCTTACCGAACTGCAGCAGAAAGGTGTGAAAATCATTTTTCAGACAATCCCGGAGGACGCTCCCCAGAACCTGGAAGGAATCTTGAAGAAGTATCATCAAAACTAAATACTTGAGGAGGAAACAACAATGAGCGTTTTGCCACTTGCTATTTCAATGGGTATCTATTACTGGTTCTCCCGGCTGCGGCTTGGCTACACCTTTTCATCCATGCTGCTTCAGCCCGTTGTCATCGGTATCTTTGTCGGCATACTCACGGGCAACATGGCGTTGTCCATGCAGATCGGCGCGGGGCTGCAGCTGGTCTATTTAGGGGTCACTTCCACTCCCGGCGGCAATGTTCCCAGCGATCCCGCGCTTGCGGGCTGTGTGGCGATCCCGCTGGGCGTGCTTGCCAACATGAAACCGGAGGTCGCTATTTCGCTGGCGATTCCATTCGGTGTTCTGGGCGTTTTCGTCGACCAGCTCCGCCGTTCCACCAACGCCATCTGGGTACATATGGCAGACCGTTACGCGGAGCAGGCCAACACGAAGGGAATCCTGATGGCCGCGTTTCTGTTCCCGGCCCTGCTCGGATTTGTCATCCGTTTTCCAATCGTGTTTGTCATCGATTATCTTGGCGTCGACGCGGTCAAAACATTTATGACCGTTGTTCCCACCTGGCTGATGCACTCATTCGAGGTCATGGGAGGAATTCTTCCGGCACTGGGCTTCGCGATTACCCTGATGGTGATCGGCAAAAAGAAGCTGCTGCCCTTTTTCATCATCGGCTTTTTCGCCGTGCAGTATCTGAAACTGGACACCATGGCAATGGCAATCTTTGCGATTTGCACTGCCTTGCTGCTGAACCTGTTCAAGATTAAGGAGGAGGCGTAAAAATGGACAATATGACGACGGTACAAACAGAGGCCCTGAAAGAGCCGGCCGAGAAGAAAACCAGCCGGCTGGAGAAAAAAGACATCACCAAGGCGATGTGGATTTACTACCTCGGCGCAGAGCTGTCCAATTCCTATGAGCGTTTACAGAGCCTGATCTTCTGCGCTTCCATGACTCCCGTGCTGAAAAAGCTGTATGACACGGACGAGGAGCTCAGCAAAGCGCTCAAACGCCATCTTGTGTTTTTCAACACAGAGGGTACGTTCGGCGCGGTCATTCAGGGAATCGCCATTATGATGGAAGAAGAAAAAGCGAACGGCAAAGACGTGACGGACGATGCGATTACCGGACTGAAAACCGGCCTGATGGGCCCGATCGCCGGTATTGGCGACGCTATTATCTGGGCGGCGCTCATGCCGATCCTCATTTCCATTTTCCTGCCCTTTGCTTCCAACGGTTCGCCGGTGGGCGGGCTGCTTCCGCTGATTCTTTATCCGCTGATCACGATCGGCGTTTCGTATGTTCTGATTCACCAGGGATATACACTCGGAAAGAAATCCGTAACCTCTCTTTTGAACGGCGGAAAGATGCAGTCCATTATTTTCAGCGCCAACGTCATCGGGCTTACCATGATGGGCGCGCTTTCGGCAAGCTATGTGAAGCTCAGCACTCCGCTGACCTTTGTGTTCTCGAGCGGAAACAAAATTGTACTTCAGGATATTCTGAATCTGATCGTTCCCGGCCTGCTGCCGCTGCTTGCGGTGTTCCTCATCTATTTCTACCTGAAAAAGCGCGGCCCCCGCTACAACCTGATTCTGGGAACGATCGTTGTGATCTCCGTTGCTGCGGCCTTCCTGGGAATCCTGTAAAGAACGCCGCAATACAACGGACGAAAGCATAAAAGAAGGGAAACTGATATCATGGCAAATATTTACACCCAAAACGGATTGCAGGAGGTGATAAACGCTTCCGGGCGCATGACCATTCTGGGAGTGTCCACGGTTTCCAAAGCAGTGGGCCGGGCGGTTGCCGAAGCAGCCGACCACTATGTCGTTATAGAAGACCTGATGAAATATGCCGGGAAGAAAATCGGCTCCATGGTCGGCGCACAGAATGCGTGCGTTACCTCCAGCGCCTCGGCGGGCATCGCGCTTTCGGTCGCCTCCCTGATCTGCAAAGACAGTCTGGAAAGGGTGCAGCATCTGTACGAGCTTCTCCCCGACACACAGCGCCGGGAAGTCATTCTCCTGAAAGGGCAGAATGTGGACTTCGGTGCGCCGGTCGGCGAGATGATCCAGATCGGCGGCGGAAAAGTGGTGGAGGTTGGATACGCCAACAAATCCACCTTGGGCGATATCCGCTCCGCGGTCAGTGAAAAAACGCTGGCGATCTTATTCGTGAAGTCGCATCACTGCGTACAGAAAGAAATGGTGGATGCCCGTTCGGCAATCGAATTGGCAAATTCGCTGGGGATTCCCTGCATTGTGGACGCTGCTGCGGAGGAAGATTTAAGCCTTTACAACCGTTTGGGTGCGGATTTTGTCTGCTACAGCGGGGCCAAGGCGATCGAGGGCCCCACCAGCGGGCTGGTTGTCTGCAAAACGGAAAAACTTGCCGCCAATATGCGCCTGCAGTATAAGGGAATCGGACGGGCCATGAAGGTGGGCAAAGAAAATATCATGGGCCTGCTCAAGGCCATGGAAGAATATCTTGCCGGCGAGCACCAGCCTGCGGTCAATCTGGATCAGCTCAGAGAGTTTGCCGAAAAAATAAGCTCCATCCCCGGATGCCGTACGCAGATTGTACAGGACGAGGCGGGACGGCTGATTTACCGGTGCAAGATTACGTTCGGAGAAGAGTTCGGCCTCAGTGCCGAAGAGGTTGTGGAACAGCTGAAAAAAGGGAATCCGGCCATTTATACCCGCGATTATCAGGCGAATTTAGGCTCAATTGCCATTGACCCCCGTCCGCTGCGTTCCGCGCAGGAGCTGGAAACAATCTACAACAGCATGAAACGTCTTAGCAAAGGAGATTAATATGGACGAAATTCAATTTTACAAAGGCCGCGTCGCGCTGAACTGCCTGACCAATTCCGTACGCAACGCGCGGGAAATTCTGGCGGCGGCGGACGGCCATGTGGTAGTGGGGATTCTGTCCGCCAATTATCCCGATGTCGCCAGCGCGGTCAAGGATATGGAAATTTATCAGAAAGCGGTGGACAACAATATTTCCGTAGGACTTGGCGCCGGAAACCCGAACCAGTGGCGCGCGGTGGCCGAAATTTCTTCCCAGATCATTCCCAAACACATCAATCAGACCTTTACGGCCACGGGGTTTACCCGCGGAAAGACCGGAGAGGGTCCTTTCCTGAACGCGATGGTGGCCCCCTGCGGCAGGCCGGGTTACGTGCGCATTTCAACCGGTCCGGTGAGCGGGAAACTGGAGCCTGTGATTGCGCCGGTTGCCGCGGCAATCGCCATGGCGAAGGAGCAGGGAGCGGATTCGCTGAAATATTTCCCGATGGGCGGCCTGAAGGTACGGGATGAGCTCACGGAAGTGGCGAAGGCCTGTGCCGACGCGGATTTCGGGCTGGAGCCCACCGGAGGGATCACCACGGAAAACTTCGGCGAAATTCTGCAGATTGTTCTGGATGCCGGGGTGTTGAAAATCATCCCGCATGTCTATTCCTCCATCATCGATCAGGAGACGGGGGATACCAGGATTGAAGAGGTCCGTAAACTCTATAAGATCATTACCGGGCTGGTAAAGTAATTTTACAGAATGACAGAACAGGATCCCCGGCGGTAAATTCACCGGGACCCTGCTTGTAATGAATACCTTTTTACTGCAAAAGGAGATTTCCTATGAAAGAATTTTACTATTCCGTTCGGGACGAGATGGGGATCCATGCCCGTCCGGCAGGCATCCTTGCAAAGGAAGCAAAAAAATACAGCTCTTCCGTTACAATCAGCAGAGATAAAAGCTCCGCCGATTTGAAGAAGCTTTTCGCGGTTATGCAGCTCGCGGTCAAGCAGGGAGAAAAAATCCGCGTTTCCGTAGAAGGCCCTGATGAAGCCGAAGCGGCTGCTGCCCTGGAACGCTTCTTCCGGGAAAAGGTATAAGGGCAGGTTCGGCAGCCTGCCGCTATAGATATCCGTTTCGCTTCAGTATTCGATAAAAGATATAGGAACCCAGAAGCGCGATATAGTAAGATAAGAAAGTCGCTATAATATTCCATTGGTTCAGATAATAAACTCTTTTTATGAAAAAACCGCAGCCTTCTGTTAAAGTCAGCAGAAGACTGGACAATATTAAGACGGCATGATCGGGGAAATGATATTTACGTATGAAATAAATTGCAAAACATGGATAAAGGCAGAATAACCCCAATGTAAACGGGAGCGACGCGAGATTATAAAGATGAAAAGGATACAGCTTCCAGTAATAAAGGAATCCGATATCGTTAATCAAAAAGGCCATAGCGGCGGAAAAAGGGGCGATCAGAAACAGTACCTTTCTTTCCCGTATGAAGATCAGCGCCGCTATCCACGGGATGATAAATCCGATGATCATATTCAGTGTCAAAGTACATACACCAACCTTGCTTTTAAAAATAATATGCCAAGATTGTTGTCTAATATCCGGATCATCCTGTTTGTAACACAGGAGAAAACAGCCCTTTCAGTCGTAAAGGCCGAAAGGGCTGTTTTTTATGAACGCCGGATTTTCAGCATTTTCAGAAGGCGCTTCTCATGCTCGCGTTTTCTTATGCCGCCCGTGTTCCGTTTATCTGGAACGTTCCGGAATTGGTCATGGCAACAGCTTTGATGATATCCCCTTCTACGGTCCCCTTCGCAAGGTACCTTAATTGAAAAAATCCGAGGCCGAGAGTTCCGGAAAACTCAAAGGAATTTCCACGGGTTTTCCCGTTCCTGAAAAAGCTTGTGCTTCCCATAGAACGGATAGAGCCGCTTAGCGTTCCGTGATCGTCAACAAGGGTTACGGTTCCCTTTTGGCCCCCCATTGGCGTATGCAGAGTAACGTTGTAAGTGCCGCTCATTCATTTACCTCTTTTCTGTTGGGATAATTTCAATATATGCCTTTGTGCACAGAGAGATTACAAGGCCTCAATACTTCCGGCGTTAATTTACTTGCGGCCGTTCTTTCACATGATCGGTTCTTATTCGGCACTTTCCAGGAGCATCCCTCATATGATGGCATACAAGAATGGAAAGGAGTAAGGAACTATGTATAACAGGTGCCCCTGTCAGGACAACTGCAATCATATGATTTCTAAGGATTATGGCCCCGAACCTTTTACGATAAACATTGAGGAAGCTACCAGGAAAAATAATACTTTTCGGACCGCTTTATGGACAGGAAACCATTTGCAGCTTACTCTGATGAGCATTAACGTCGGGGATGACATTGGTTTGGAAATTCATCCGGACCTTGACCAGTTTCTCCGTATTGAACAAGGGCAGGGAATGATCAAAATGGGAGATCAGAAAGATAATTTATATTTTCAAAGACGGGTTTCTGCGGATCATGCGATCATAATCCCAGCGGGGAAATGGCACAACTTAATCAATATCGGAAATATCCCGATAAAATTATATTCAATTTATGCGCCGCCCCAGCATCCTTGGGGGACAGTCCATAGGAACAAAGCCGATGCGATGGCAGCCGAATAGCGAAAATAAACAGCGTCTTGCCTTTGGGCAGGCGCTTTCTTGTTTTTGGGTATTCCGGCTTCCAGATATTACCTTTGTGTATTTGAAATCGATTCAGTATAATTTAAGAAAAAGAAAGAGAAAGAGTGATTGCCGATGCGCCAATGGGATATTTTTGTAAATGGAATCAAGCATGAAATTGTTTTTGAAGGATGTAAAATTTCAGGAAAAATCAAACTCCGTATTGACGGGATCCCGGTTGTATATTCCCCTTTTTTAGTGAAGGGGGTTGGTATGTTCTGTCCGTTTGAGGTGGATGGAAGCGAGATCATCCTAAGGCTTGACTTGAAAAATCACCCCGTCGGACTGATACTGGACGGCGTTTATCTGGAAACGGGAACGCCAATGGAAGAAACCGTACTGTCCGCTTTTCGTTCCGCTCAAGAGAGCCAGAACCCGATCATTGCAAACGACAGGGCGGGAATGGGAGCTTTTCTGACTTTTGTCGGCCTTACTTATGTGAACCTGATCCTGATTCTGATGAATGCCTCTCTTTCTTTTCCGTTCAGTGCAACCGTTCCTCAGCTTGTTCTCGGCATTGCTTTGTCGTGGAATGAAGAGTCCCCATCCACGGTTCTTTTCGTCTCAGGGATCGTGCTTTCTGTGATTTTTGCCTCCGTGTATTTGCTCCTTTACCTGCTTGCAAAGAAAAGGTTCTGGCCCGTTGTAGCCACCCTGGTTTTGGTCGTGCTGGATACATTGGTTGTGCTTTATCTGTCGCTTGACGATTTTACTTTTTATATCATCGATATTGTTTTTCACGCGTGGCTGATGTGGTCCTTGATCAAACTGATCGGAGCACGAAGGAAGCAGGCGGAGCAGTATCTTCAGTAGTTTACATAGCTTTACAATGCGGTTTTGCGATGCTATACTGAAATTACTGCTGATATAATCCAAAACGACAGCAGACACGAAGGGAAGGATCAATTTATGAACTGCTGCTGGTGCACGATTACGACGGAAAAACTGGACGAGTCCGTGGAATTTTACAGGGAGGTCGTCGGGCTCTCCGTAGCGCGGCGCTTTTCACCCAATCCGGGTACAGAAATCGCTTTTCTCGAAGACGAAAACGGCTTTGAGATTGAGCTGCTGCAAAACGGCAGATCTGTCGGCGCGGAAAAAGACGGTATCTCCTTGGGGTTTGCAGTGAAATCGCTTACGGATACGCTTGCCATGGTCAAATCCAAAAAACTCGCCCCTTTCGGCGGACCCAAAAAAGTACCGGGGGCCTCTTTCTTTTTTGTGAAGGATCCTAACGGTGTTGCCATTCAGTTTGTAGAAAATGACCTCTGATGTCTGCAGCGCGGCAATATGCTGAATCCCCCGTCGGCCGGCTTGCCAACGGGGGATTCTCTCAGTATCTTCTTTAATAATTTGCCCTCTCAGTCTTACCGTCTGGGAGGGCTTTTTATTTGCTATTTCAGATTGGAATTGGTGGTAAATCATCATTTCATTATTTGAAGAAGGATTATTATATTTGCCAGGCTCTGTTTATTTCAGAGAATTGACATATCTGATATAAGTCTATGTGGTAAAATCCAATAATGAAACTTGTACTACGAGATAACATGCCAAATTGATGATTTTATGAATAAAGACCAGAGCTCATCGGGATTCCATGAATTCGATGAGCCCGTTTTGCTGTTGCCTTGCGGCTGTCGGAGAAACATTTTCATTTTCATCTAAAAGATAAATTTGTTACATTATGTTACATGTGTCGAAAATTGACGAAAAATCGATTATAATAAAAACAAATATTTTAGGGGGTAACAACAAAATGACACAAGAAGAAATCAAAAAATTAGACCGGCGTATTCGATCCATTGAAGACCCCTTTGGGACCGGATTTCTTGTTTTATACAAAACTATTCAGACAATGTCAGATTTCAAAGGGAAAAGCATGGGAGATATTGTCCGGCAATATACTTCCTGGAAGCTTCATGTTATGTAGTCATTGCTGTTTCGGTGTCGTAGGAATCTGAGTTCCTAAGTCCGGAGAATTTACAAGATAATCATTTATTACTTCATCGGACCAACCTAATTCCTGAAGCATACGCCTTATTTTTTCTGCTGTTTCTACCTTTGTCTCTGCTTTTACCATCGTTTACATCTCCAATCAAATTAATGTTCTTCCATTATACCGATTTTTCTTGAACATTAATTGCCGAAATGCGATTATTATATGATTACAGAAATTACCATATGCTTCTGAAACGATTCCTGCAGTTTAGGCGTTTTATAATGAACTGCAGGGTTCCTCTATTATGCCATAATCTGCGGCTCTTTTCGATTAAATATCAGATGGATATAAATCAGCGGGCCTGCATAATCTTGCGGGTCTGTCTGTATTTAAGAAAAACTGCATGACAATACTGTTCCTTTCTTCAAACAGCAGCAGTTCCTGACCGGATACGGCAATCAATTTGAAAGACACGTCCGCTGCCTGTTCATCATTTTCACAGATTGTTTTTATAGCGGAAATGAGTTCCTTGGGTTTGCTGACCATTTCTATCTCTATCCGTTTGAGAAGATTATGCCAATGGTCCGAAAGCCGTACCGCGTCTGTCGATGAGCCGTCGCTCGCATATCCGCCTCCCAACGGGAAATAAACGGTGCCGGGCTTAACTTCCACCATCGTTAAGACATGGGCCTTACGTAAGCAGTCGTATTCTTCGTCCGATGGGGCATGGGGATAAAGTGACAGGACGTCATTTAGCTTCCGGTTGGAAATAAGTTCCGGCCAATTGTCATGAAGAATACGAACCAAATCCTGCGACGCGAACAGATGTTTTTTCTGATGACGGTATACTTGCAAAAAATAGGCTGTTGTATCCGTAAAATATACAAATAGCTCGTAGTCGCTCCGCTTTGCCAATCCGTTCGGATGAAAACGCCGCGTTAAATGAAAATGATGAATATTCCAGTCATTGAGCAATAGGTCATTGAAATTTGGATTTACCCGCCTCGTAGTCATAAAGGCTGTTAAGTCGCTTCCATTTTCCACGCGTGACTGGAATTCGGACAAGGCTGCTTCATAACCTGACGGACAGGAAAATTCTTTTGAATAGCATGCCTGCCGTTTTTTTTGTGGAATCTGCAGCTTCTTCACCTTAAAATATTCAGTAGCGCTGTGTTTTGCGGACGATGGAGTGTATCCCATATTTTTTAGCCGGTGCCACAGAATAGCGTTAAAATCAGCACATAAATCAATGTCGATACTCCATTTTTCTTCCTCTAAAATGGAACTGTGATATTTCATAGCATTCACCTTTTTATTGCGCTCATTTCTGAACATATGGTTTAATTAAATTATAACATTCCAAGTAAAATCTGTCACTTTATTTTTCTTTTGTATCTTATTGGACTTGACGATATTAGCGACGATTTTAAGTAGGAAGACATAGGGTAAAGACAAAACGCCACATAAAAGTGCCAATATTGGCCTTTTGAGTCTTTCATAAAACCACACAAAAACAGCAAAATCCGCATGAACGCTGAATTTTTCAGTATCCATGCGGCTTATTCTTTGGTCGGAGTGGAATTATAGGATTTGGAAAAATCCAGTAATACCAACGGTTTGCAGGCAGTCGGCAAGTAGTATTTACAAATAATCTCCGCGCTCTTTCCTAATGACAATATAATCATGTTTACTATCATCATAATGAGATTCCATATCAACGATATTATCCTCTGCGACATAGTTCAAATAATCGAGCCAGCTTTTCAATTCAATCTCATATAGATATTTATTTCTATCATAATCCGAAGACACATAAAGCCCTGTTACAGGCCCGTTTTCTTCAAACAAAAGACAAAATATGTATGAATGAATAAGCCAGTTGCAGATATTTTTTCCTAAAGCAGTCAACTGAACGGGATGATTCCAATCATGTGTATCTTCATCTGGCCAACGATGTATTCGATCAACAGACTTTAATGGTCTGTATGCTTTTATTGGAAAGGAATAGGAATCAGCACTATCACTTAGCTTTTCGCATTCAATCAATTTTCTGGTAGCAAATGCAGAAAACATGAGGTTCTTCTCCATAATAATATATGTTGCATCAAATTTATCATCAAAGCGTATTACAGTATTATATTTTTCAATTTGCTTTACACGCCTTTTAAGTTCTTGTTTCCAAGGAGAGCTTTCGTAAATCATAATATAAATTACTCCTGAACAGAAAGAAGTGTTGTTACTATTAAAGTAATTATACCATTTAAAATAAATCCTGTCATTTAATTTTGCTTTCGAGTGTCCTTATAGGACTTACTATCTACAACACCGCATGAATGCTGGCATAGCAAAAGGCCGCCGACAAAAGTCGACGGCCTTTTCAATGGTCGGAGTGAAATTATAGGACTTGGAGAAACCCGGTAATATCAACAGTTTGCGGGAAATCTGCAAGGAGTATTTACACCAAAAAGCACACATAAAGCTGCGCGAAGGTCATTTCTACATATATACTGAAATTCGGAATAGCGGCGCGACAATGGTTCATCTTTTCCAGATAGGAAACTGTCATAATGTCCTGTCAATAATTTCTGCCTGCGTAATAATATCCCGCAAACGGTCGCCGCCCACTTTATATTCCAAAAGTTCATCGATGGTATCGTAAACTGTACAGTCTTTTTCTACGCGGGTACACGGACCAGCCGAAAATTTCATTTTTCCGTTCGGCCAGACGGAACTGATGGTGTAGTCAGTTCCTTTCCACTCAAACTTCACGTCTCCGCCTCTTGACATACTGCTTTTAAATTCACTCAGAGTTTTGAACTGATAGGCATCTCCGTTAACCGTCAACTTCATAGGCATCTTTCCTTTATATTTATAAAATTTAAATTCAGGCGCTCCGTTCGGATATTCTTTCGGCGGATAGTTAATATCATCATTTGAGAAATCCGGTCTTCCATTGTTTGAATCCCATTTCATAATTTTATCATGAGGGTCCGTATGAGCCCACGGTTGATCATGGTCTGTATAATGCCGAGTTTTGATCGCCCAACCTCTGCTGTCGTATTTTACAGATACCCAATAACCGTTTGTTCCTTTTCTGTTTTCTACATAATATTTCTGGATCGTATTTGGAGGGCCCCATAAAATCCTTTCATTTGCTTTGTCGGGGTTCGGTTTCCACATTCCCCCGTAGGCGCTGCCCATTCCAGTCTGAATAATGTTATTATAGTACTCATCATTCTCACTTACAACATATCCGCTTTTAATAATGAGATTGCTTCCTGCAGGAAGGGGTGCCTCCCCGCAGATGTATTTCGCATATATGGACGGCGTGTACGGGTCGTCGCCCATATATCTCCACGAGCTTAGTTCATAGTCGACAAACACAATATCGCCCTGCATCTCGGGGAATGGCGTATTGTAGCAGATTATTTTTTCCGGTTCGATCCGGCGGAGCATCTCGTTATAGCCCTTTAGGAAAAACTCTTTCTGGTCCTGGCGGTTGTCGTGTTCCGACACCATATAAGTGGACACCGCTACCGTTGAGCCTTTTTCGATTCCGTCGAAGCAGAACTCAAACGTATTCTCGTCTCCCCAGCTAACGGTTGGAACGACGCGGATTCCCTTTGACGCAAAGTAAGCGCCACACCAGCGATTCCGGAACATATTGTAAAGCTGCAAAACGGGTGCCATTTCGACATACATACTGAAATCAGGAGAGAGCACCGCACGATAGTGTTTTAGCTTTTCCAGATCGGTATCGGGATTTTTCCAGACACGCTCAAATTTATAATCATACAGGAAGAAATGAACCATTCGGCTGAAATGCTTTGTATCATTTGTGCTGATTTTATCAAATCCAATAAGAAGCAAATCGTTGAAATCGTCTGATCGAATTTGAAATTTAGGAATAACCGGAATTTGCAGTTTCTCCTACTGATTGCGAAGGAAAAGAGGACTTGTGCGATACTTATAATTTTCTTCTGTCATCTTATTGCCTCCTTCAAAATAGAAAAACACCCTTTCACTTAACCCGCTAAAATAAGTGAAAGTTTCCCTCCGCAAGGCAACTATTGACATTGAGCCTTTAAAAACAATCGAAAACTACATAACTTTGGCCGTGATCGCTTAAAAGCCCTTTCAAAGTCGTGAAAGACAAAAAATATTTGCATAAGAAATGGGCAAGTCCTATAAGGACTTGCCCATGGTCCGAGTGGCGAGACTTGAACTCACGGCCTCTTGACCCCCAGTCAAGCGCGCTACCAACTGCGCCACACCCGGAAACAACGTTAATTAGTATATCACAACATCCAAAGCCTTGCAAGTGAAAACTTCTATTTTTACCGATAACTGCTCAAAAATCTCTCCGCTGATTTTGATGACGCGATTACAGCGAACCTGAAAGGATAGCAATCGTAAAGAAATCAGCATCAGAAAAAGCTCTGATGCTGACCTGACTATTCTTCGTCCTCTTTTTCCCGGACGCTGTGCGGCGACTCATTTTTTGCATAGTTCTCATATTGATATTTTTCCGCCTGATATCGCTGAGAAGCGGGCCTTGAATTCAGGTATTCCTGAACTCTCAGATCGTTTGAGAAAAGCATGCTGAATTCCGGCGGAAGATGGCTGGGTTCTTCATTCATAAATTCACCCCGAAGAGTATTCTCCGCACTTGCGGTGGATTCATGCGCTGTCGTTTTCCTGTTTTGGCGGCACTTTTTTACCGCTGTCCGGGCAGCATAGCGGATTTGCGACAGCCAGCAGGGACAACTGATCACCAATGACTGTGAAGAGTTCTCCTAATACTGCCAATTCGTCATTTGTGACGCAATGGGCAATCTGCATGGAAATAGCCGCAGCAAGTGTTACAAGTTTTTCACCACAACAGTTGTTCATGTCAGCTCAAACTTTCTGAAAAAATGAATTTCTACTGTTTCCGCGTCGATATAAGATTCCAGAGCATGATATGTATAGGAAAGAGGAAGAGGCTGAAACGGATAATGGTCATACATGAAATATCATCTCTTTATTCCCAATGTTATATTATACGCAGGGAAAATGTAATTGACAGAAAAAGGAGGATGCATTTTTAGTCGGGTTTGTATTATAATAAAAACGATTTGTTTTTATTGGGTGGGAAAAGGATGTATCAGGAAAAGAATAAAATTCGGAAAACACTTTCAGCATTTGCTGTTATCATAGTAGAACTGGCTCTCATGGCGGCGACGACTGTCGTTTTTGTTATGGCGTTTGAACACGTGGACGCAAAAAACACCGAAGCAAAACCGACAGCCAGCAGCAGTGTGCCTTCGTCCTCCGCCACACAGTCGAGCCCAAGCCAGTCGAGTCGGCCGGCCGGTCAGCAGTTTAAGCAGCCGGATGACTGGAGGCTTGTTCTGGTCAATTACGAGCATACGCTTCCGGATACCTTCGAATCGAAAATCGTACATGAATTCAATGTGGACATGGACTCAAGAATTGTCGAACCGTTTCGCCAGATGCGAGACGCCGCTTTAAAGGATGATATCCACCTGTGGCTGTCTTCAGGCTATCGCAATGATGAGAAGCAGCAGAAACTCTATTCGGAAGAAATTGAGGCTTTTTACAAAACAGGGATCAGCTATGAGGACGCGGTAAGCGAGGCTGCCAGATCGGTTGCGCCTCCGGGTACCAGCGAGCATATTACGGGGCTTGCCATTGATGTGAACGGTGTGCTTGAAGATTTCGGCGGTACCAAAGAATTCCACTGGCTTTCGGAGCACGCACAGGATTACGGTTTTATCCTCCGTTATCCAAAGGACAAGCAGGATATCACCCATATCAAATACGAAGCATGGCATTTCCGCTATGTCGGGGTGGAACACGCGAAGAAAATGAAAGAACTGAATCTGTGCCTTGAGGAATATATAGACTATTTCAATAAAAATCAAACTGCTTCTCATTGAATATTACCCTCGAGTTTGGTATAATGAACCAATAAACAGGTTTCCAATTTCATAACAACGAGAGGGGTCTGGCAATCAATGCAGCAAAAAACAGTAAGGACAAGGTTCGCACCGAGCCCGACAGGCTTTATGCATGTCGGGAATCTCCGTACGGCCTTGTATGAATATTTAATTGCAAAATCGCTCGGCGGCACTTTTGTACTGCGTATTGAGGATACCGATCAGGAAAGGCTTGTAAAAGGCGCCGTGGATATTATCTACAATACGCTTGAAAAAGTCGGCCTGAAGCACGACGAGGGACCGGACATCGGCGGCGGGTACGGCCCTTACGTACAGAGCGAGCGCAAGGATATTTACAAACCGTATGCGGAACAGCTTGTCAGGGAAGGAAAAGCGTATTATTGCTTCTGCACCAAGGAGCGGCTGGACGCGCTGCATGAAAGCAAAGAGGACGGGACTTTTTCCGGGGGATATGACCGCCACTGCCGCGACCTGCCCAAAGAGGAGGTCGGCCGGCTGCTTCAGGAGGGCACGCCGTATGTGATCCGCCAAAAGATGCCGATAGAGGGTTCCACCACCTTTGACGACGCTGTGTACGGTTCCATCACGATTGAAAACAGGGAGCTGGAGGATCAGATTCTCATTAAATCCGACGGTTATCCGACTTATAATTTTGCGAACGTCATCGATGACCACCTGATGCGGATCACCCACGTGGTCAGAGGCTGCGAGTACCTGACTTCTACGCCGAAGTACAACCTGCTTTATCAGGCTTTCGGGTGGGACGTGCCTACCTATGTCCATCTTCCGCTGATTATGGGAAAAAATGAGGACGGCAGCGTTTCCAAGCTGTCCAAGCGCCACGGCTCCACCGGTTTTGCGGACCTGATACGGGAAGGGTATCTGCCGCAGACCATTGTCAATTATATCGCGCTTCTGGGCTGGTGCCCGAAGGAAAACCGCGAGCTGTTTACGCTTTCCGAGCTCGTTGAAAATTTTTCGATCGACGGCATCAGCAAATCGCCCGCCGTGTTCGATTACGATAAGCTGACCTGGTTTAACGGGGAATATATCCGCGCCATGTCGGAGCAGGAATTTATAGAAAACGCCATGCCGTATTTCAGAGAGGTTTTTCCGGACGCGGAGCTGAACTGGCGGGTGCTCGCTTCCATTTTACAGCCCCGCGTGACCAAGCTTACGCAGATTCCGGAAATGATCGGATTTTTGAAGGAACTGCCGGAATATCCGGCCGATTTCTTTGTGAATAAGAAAAGCAGGACCAATCTTGAAAATTCGGTTCAGATGCTGAAAGAGTCCATTGCGCAACTGGAGAAGACGGACGACTGGTCGGTGGAAGGACTGCACGAGCTGCTGATTGCGCTTGCACAAAGGCTGGAAGTGAAAAACGGGACCCTGCTTTGGCCGGTGCGCATCGCGGCGGCGGGGATGACGGTCACGCCCGGCGGAGCGATGGAAATCCTTGCCATACTGGGCAAGAGGGAATCCATCCGCAGGCTTCGTATCGGTCTTGAAAAATTGCAGGCATAAGGAGCGGAAACGAAAATGAGTGACGAAATAACGACTGGCGGCGAAGCGGAAGCTTCCGGTAATTTTATTCATACCTTTATAGAAGAGGATATTGCTCCGCAGGGCAGGTTTGAGGGGAAAAGGGTCCACACCCGTTTTCCGCCCGAGCCGAACGGATACCTGCACATTGGCCACGCGAAGGCGATCTGCATCGACTTCGGTACCGCGGAGAAGTTCGGCGGCATCTGCAATTTGAGGATGGACGACACCAACCCGACCAAGGAGGACACGGAGTACGTGGACGCCATTCAGGAGGATATCCGCTGGCTGGGTTTCACCTGGGACGACCGTTTTTATTATGCCTCCGATTATTTTCCGAAAATGTATGAATTGGCCGTCAAGCTGATCCGGGAGAACCTTGCCTATGTCTGCGAGCTGACTCCGGAGCAGATGCGCGAGAACCGGGGCGACCTGACAAACCCGGCGGTCAGCCCGTACCGCGACAGGCCGGTGGAGGAAAGCCTCGATCTGTTTGAGCGCATGAAAAACGGGGAATTTGAGGATGGGAAAATGACGCTCCGCGCCAAAATTGATCTGGCCTCCGGGAATTTCAACATGCGCGACCCCGTGATTTACCGCATCAACCATATGACGCACCACCGCACCGGCAGCACCTGGTGCATTTACCCCATGTACGATTTCGCGCACCCTATCGAGGACGCGCTGGAGGGAATCACCCATTCGCTGTGCTCGCTGGAGTTTGAAGACCACAGGCCGCTTTACGACTGGGTCATCGACCACATCGATCTGCCGGACAAGCCCAGACAGATCGAATTTGCCCGTCTGGGCATCAACAACACCGTCATGAGCAAGCGCAAGCTCCGCCTGCTGGTGGAAAACAATGATGTCAGCGGCTGGGACGACCCCCGCATGCCCACGCTCTGCGGGCTTCGCCGCAGGGGCTACACGCCGTCCTCCATCCGGAATTTCTGTGAGCGTATCGGCGTTTCCAAGGTCAACAGCACGGTGGAGTACGGCTTTTTGGAGCACTGCCTGCGGGAAGATTTAAACAGGAACGCGCAGCGCACCATGGCGGTGCTGAATCCGGTCAAGCTGGTCCTGACAAATTATCCGAAGGATAAAACCGAGGAATTTGAAGTGGAGAACAATCCCGAGCGCCCCGAGGACGGCACAAGGACGGTTTTTTTCTCCCGCGAACTGTGGATTGAGAAGGAAGACTTTATGGAAGAGCCGGTAAAGGGTTACTTCCGGCTTTTCCCGGGCAATGAAGTGCGGCTGAAAACGACTTATATTGTTCGCTGCACCGGCTGTAAGAAAGATGAAAACGGCGATGTCACCGAGGTTTACGCGGAATATGACCCGCAGACCCGCGGCGGCAATACGCCGGACGGCAGAAAGATCAAGGGCACCATCCACTGGGTGGACGCAAAAACCGCCGCCGATGCGGAAGTACGTCTGTATGACAGCCTGTTTACCGTGCCGGACCCGGAAGCGGGGGACTTCCTTACCCAGCTGAACCCGGATTCCCTCAAGGTGCTGACCGACTGTAAGGTGGAACCGTCCCTCGCGCGAGCGGAGGGAGTTCATTCCTATCAGTTCATGCGTCAGGGATATTTCTGCCAGGATAGCCGCGACAGTACGCCGGAGCACCCGGTCTTTAACCGCTGCGTATCTCTGAAAGACAGCTTCAAAAAGAAATAAGGAATGCAAAAACTCGCTGCCGGAAAAGCAGCGAGTTTTTATGTCTGCCCGTATATTCCCTGTACGGCGACCTCTCCGGCGTTGATGGATAACAGGCTTCCGTCCCCGCACCGGACGATCAGTTCCCCGGCGGGGGAGATATCCACCGCCGTCGCGGTGACGGACTGCTGGTTCCGGGTAAAGGCGACGGTGCGGTTTAAGGAAACACAGAGCGTTTTGTATTCCGCAAGGATCGCTTCGGGACGGTCGATATCATCGCACAGAATCTCTTCGAATTCCTTCAGGATTTTTTGAAGCAGTCCTATACGGGCGATTGGCCGGCCGCATTCCCTGCGCAGGGAGGTTGCCTTTCCGGACAGCTCGTCGGGGAAATTTTCCATATTCACATTGATGCCGATGCCGACGACGACGTACTCGATCCGGTCGATTTCCGCAGCCATTTCCGTCAGGATGCCGCAGACCTTTTTGCTTCCGATCACAATGTCGTTCGGCCATTTGATCATGGCCGGGGTATCCGTCTGTTTTCGGATCGCCCGGCAGACGGCGAGCCCGGCTAAGAGCGTGATGCCCGTTACCTGTACGGGCAGGCTGTCCGGCCGCAGCAGCACGGAAAACCACAGCCCCGTTCCGGAAGGGGATTCCCAGGTACGGCCAAGGCGGCCCTTGCCGCCGGTCTGCCGCTCCGCAATAAACAAACTGCCGTTCGGAGCGCCGGAAAGAGCCTGGCGTTTTGCCTGCGCGTTGGTGGAATCGATGCTGTCAAAGCTGAAAACGGTTTTTCCGAGCGCTTTTGTTTTCAGACCAGAAAGAATGGTCTCCGGCGTGATCTGATCGGGGGAGGAAACAAGGCGGTAGCCGCGGTTTGTAACGGATTCGATTTCATAGCCCGCGCTTCTCAGGGTGTTGATGTGCTTCCATACGGCGGTGCGGGAGACCAGCAGCTGCTCGCTGAGCTCCCCGCCCGAAACATAGTCGTTGCGCCCTTGCAGGTATTTTAATATTTCGTCCTTCGTAGACATGCGATCACGGCCTTTATTTCATAATTATAAACAGATTATACCCTTTTTCCCAGTAAGCGGGCAAGCAAATATGAAAAATATATTGTAGGTTCAGCGGATTTAGTGATATACTATATTATATGTGTTCTAAAGAAAGTAAATTGAGGAAAGCGGGGTGCTTAACATGGATGTCAGGCCGGGTGATATTTTGCAGATGAAAAAAGCGCATCCATGCGGAAGTAAAACCTTTCTTGTTCTTCGTTCCGGCATGGATTTTAAAATTCGCTGTACCTCCTGCGGGCATGAGATCATGGTCCCCAGACTGAAATGCGAAAAAAATATCAAAAAGATTATCAGAGAAGAGCCGCAGCATGAATTGTAGCTCCTTTATTTATCAATAGAATCAATAAAGGAGAATGACTATGTTTGAAAATCTGGAAGTTTTTGAAAAACGGTATGAGGAGCTGAACCAGAAGCTCTATGACCCTTCGGTTTTATCCAATCAGACACTATATACCGAACTGATGAAGGAGCATAAAAATATCACGCCCATCGTCGAAAAATACAGGGAATACCAAAAGGCCGTCCGCTCCATGGCGGAAGCGCGCGAGCTGCTGGAGGACGGCGGCCTCGATAAAGATCTGAAGGAAATGGCCGACGAGGAGTTTCAGGCCGCGAAATCGGATATCGAGCGGTGTTCCGAGAAGCTGAAAATCCTGCTTCTGCCGCGCGACCCCAATGACGACCGAAACGTCATCGTTGAAATCCGGGGCGGTGCCGGCGGCGAGGAAGCCGCCCTTTTTTCAGCCGTCCTGTACCGTATGTACAGCATGTACGCGGAAACGAAGGGCTGGAAAACGGAAATTCTGAACGTCAGCGAAACAGAGCTGGGCGGATTTAAGGAAATCAGCTTTATGATTACCGGCGACGGGGCGTATTCCCGCCTGAAATATGAAAGCGGCGTGCACCGCGTGCAGCGCGTGCCGGAAACGGAGACGCAGGGCCGGGTGCACACTTCCACCGCCACGGTCGCCGTTCTGCCGGAAGCCGACGAAGTGGAAATCGAGATCAATCCGAAGGATTTACAGATCGACACCTACCGTTCCAGCGGAGCGGGCGGCCAGCATATCAATAAAACCTCCTCCGCGATCCGGATCACCCATCTGCCTACCGGCACGGTGGTGGAATGCCAGGATGAGCGGAGCCAGTACAAAAATAAAGACAAGGCAATGAAAGTGCTGCGTTCCAGGCTGTATGAGGCGAAGCTGCGGGAGCACGACGAAAAAATCGCCTCCGAACGCCGGTCACAGGTGGGAACCGGCGACCGTTCCGAGCGGATACGCACCTACAATTATCCGCAGGGGCGGATGACCGACCATCGGATCGGTCTGACAATTTACCGCCTGGACGATATCTTAAATGGAAGTCTCGATGAAATGATAGACGCTTTGATTACGGCTGACAGAGCCGCAAAGCTTCAAAACACCATAGACAACCAATCGGAAGAGAGAGAATAAAGTATGCAGACCCTAAGGCTGAACGCAAATAACCGGGAAGACATCCTTACCGCCGCCCGGATTCTCAGGGACGGCGGTCTGGTCGGCATCCCGACGGAAACGGTTTACGGGCTTGCCGCCAACGCGCTGGACGGAAAAGCCGTCGCCGGTATTTTTGCCGCGAAAGGCAGGCCCATGGATAACCCTTTAATTGTACATATTTCTGATTTTGACCAGATTGGCCGGCTGGTTCGGGAAGTAACGCCCGAAGCCGAAAAGCTGGCAAAGGCATACTGGCCCGGTCCGATGACGATCATTCTGCCGAAGTCGGACAAAATTCCGGACGAGGTGAGCGCCGGGCTCGGCACGGTCGCGATCCGTTTTCCGTCCCATCCCGCCGCCAGGGCGCTGATCGATGCCGCGGGGATTCCGCTTGCCGCGCCGTCCGCCAACCTTTCCGGGCACCCCAGCCCCACGACCGCCGGGCACGTCCTGAACGATCTGGACGGGAAAATAGAGGCGGTGGTGGACGGCGGGCCCTGCGGGGTCGGGGTGGAATCGACCGTCGTTACCTTAGCTTGCGATCCCCCGCGCCTGTTAAGGCCGGGCGGCATTACGCTGGAGCAGCTCCGCAGTGTTCTGGGAACGGTGGAAATGGACAGCGCGGTGCTGCATCCGCTGAAGGAAGGCGTTCGCGCTTCTTCTCCCGGCATGAAATATAAGCATTATTCGCCGAAAGCGAACGTAATTATCATTGACGGCAGTTTTGACGCATATAGAAATTATGTAAACAGCCACGGCGGCGACGGTACCGCGGCCCTCTGCTACAGCGGGGAGGATGCGGAGCTGACGGTTCCGACCGTCTGCTACGGCGGGGAAGACGATTACGGCGAGCAGGCGCGCGAGCTTTTCGACGCACTGCGCCGCCTTGACGAAATTCACGCGAAAACCGTTTACGCACGCTGCCCGGAGCCGAAAGGCGTGGGCCTTGCCGTTTATAACCGGCTGATCCGCGCGGCTGGATTTGAGGTGCTTCATTTTGACTGATCTGGTAATCGGACTGACCGGCCCGACGGGCGCCGGAAAATCGACCGTGGCCGCCGCCTTTCAGAAGGCTGGCTGCCTGATTGTGGACGCGGACCGGATCGCCCGCGAAACCATTGCGGACGAAAAATGCCTTGCGGCTTTAAAAGCCGAATTTGGGAATGATATTGTCGGGGAAGACAACCGGCTGAACCGCACGCTGCTGGCGCAGCGCGCCTTTGCCGATCAAAAAAGCACACAGCGGCTGAACGCGATCACCCATCCGCTCATCAAAGAGGAAGTGACCCGCAAAATCGCCGAATACCGGCAACAAACGGCGAAGGCGATTATTCTGGACGCTCCGCTCCTTTTTGAAAGCGGAGCCGATTCGCTTTGCACGACCTCCGTGGCCGTCACCGCGCCCGCCGAAGTCCGGCTTTACCGCATTGTAAACCGCGATTCCATCACGCCGGAGCTGGCCAGGGCACGGATGAGCACGCAGCAGGACGACGCCTATTACAGCTCCCGCGCGCAATATCAGCTTACCGGCACTATGAGTGACGGCGATATCCAGGAAAGAGTGAATCAGCTTTTGGAGAGAATTATCGGAGATTATGCATGAAACATTTTAAAAGAATTCTTCTGGCCTGCGCGGCCGCCGCCGTTTTGCTGCTGATCGGTTATTTTGCATTGAATCGGGGGTATACTTTTTTTATGAAAAGGGCGTATCCCCTTCAATATACACAGCTTGTGGCGAAAGAGGCGACGGCCAACCGGCTCGACCCCGCGCTGGTCTATTCCGTGATCAAGGCGGAGAGCAATTTTGACCCGAACGCCCGGTCGCACGCCGGGGCCGTCGGCCTGATGCAGATGACGCCGGATACCTTTGAGTGGATACAGACCAAGCTGAAAAGCGATACGAAATATGAGGAAGAGGACCTTTACGCGCCGGACATCAACATTCGTTACGGCTGCAAGCTTCTGGCCCTTCTGCTTGAACGGTACAGCGAGAAGGCCACCGCGCTGAGCGCGTACAATGCCGGAATCGGTACGGTAAACACGTGGCTGAAAAATCCGGATATTTCCAAAGACGGCGCCGTGCTTGACAGCATCCCCTACGAGGAGACGAGGAACTATGTGGACGCCGTTTTAAAAAATTATGCGAATTATAAAAAACTATATCAATTTAACAGCAAAGGAGAAACGATCGATGGCTAAAAATATGGGAAAAGACGAATTGAAAAAGCTGACGGAGGAGCTTTTGCTCAACCGGAAAAACGGCTATTTTCAAATGGAGGATGAGACGGTTAAAAAAGCCGATGATTTCTGCGAGGATTACAAAAAGTTTTTGAATCTTGCAAAAACAGAGCGCGAAGTGACCGTTTTTGCGTTGAAGGCGGCTGAAAAGGCCGGGTTTGTGCCCTTTGACCCTCAGAAAAAATATCAGGCGGGAGATAAGGTTTATTACAACAACCGCGGAAAGGCTGTGATCCTTGCGGTGATCGGTAAGAACGGCTGCAAAAACGGCGTGCGTATCGCCGCCGCCCATATCGATTCGCCAAGGCTTGATCTGAAGCCCCATCCGCTCTATGAGAAAGACGATATTGCGTTCTTCAAATCCCACTATTACGGCGGGATCAAAAAATATCAGTGGACCGCCATTCCGCTTGCCATGCACGGGCTTGCCGTACGCAAGGACGGTGTCTCCGTGGAAATCCGCATCGGCGAGGAACCGGGCGAACCGCAGTTCTGCGTAACCGATCTGCTTCCGCACCTCAGCGCCGAACAGATGGAAAAGAAGCTTTCCAAAGCGATCGAGGGCGAAAACCTGAACATCGTTTCCGGCAGCCGTCCCGTCCGGGCCGACGAGGGTGAAAATCTGGTGAAGCTGAACATTATGAAGCTGATTCACGACAAATACGGTATGACCGAAGAGGATTTTGTCTCCGCGGATATTGAGTTCGTACCGGCATTCAAAGCCTCCGACATCGGCTTCGACCGCAGCATGATCGGCGCTTACGGCCACGACGACAGGGTCTGCGCCTATCCGGCTCTGATGGCCGCGCTGCATGCCGGAACGCCCGACAGTACCATCCTTACAGTTCTGGCCGACAAGGAGGAGATCGGCAGCGACGGAAACACCGGCCTGAACTCCCAGTTTATGCGTTATTTCATTTCCGACCTGGCTCATGCCGAGGGGCTGGAAGCAAGGCATGTTCTAAGCAAATCCAAATGCCTTTCCGCCGATGTGACGGCCGCGTATGACCCGAACTACGCCAGCGCGTACGAGCCGACCAACTCCTGCTATATCAATGACGGTGTCGGTATGGCCAAATACACCGGCTCCCGGGGAAAGAGCGGCTCCAGCGAGGCGTCTGCGGAATTCGTCGCCGAAATCAGAAACATTTTTGAGCAGAATAACGTGCTGTGGCAGATCGGCGAACTGGGCAAGGTGGACGGCGGCGGCGGCGGAACCGTTGCATTATACATTGCCAACCTGAATGTGGATGTTCTCGACGTCGGCGTTCCAGTTCTTTCGATGCATTCTCCGTTTGAGGTTGTGGCGAAGCTGGACGTCTATATGACTTATAAGGGAATCAAGGCTTTTTACGAGGCAAGCTAAAGAGAAATGAAAACAGCCTGACCTGTGTTTTCCCCACAGTGTCAGGCTGTTTTTGTATCTTTCAAATACGAAACCTCAGGCTTTTTTGAGGCTGAGCGGATGGCTTACAGCGTACATTTTTCAATTCCGCTGAACACAATGCCGCGGGACGCGTCCAGCGTGACCGTCGTGCCGCTCTTTAAAATCTGCACCGCGTTTTCCGCCGCGACGATCACCGGCTTGTCCAGCGTCAGCCCGACAATCGCCGCGTGAGAGTTCATTCCGCCGAATTCGGTGATGATTCCCGCAGCGCTTTTTATGATACGGAGAATTTTGTTGCTGGTCTGCGGAATGACGAGGATATCGCCGTCCTTAAAATTTTTCAAAGCCTCGTCTTCGTCGGCACAGACGCACAGGTTGCCGCAGACGGCGCCCTTGGTAACGCCGATGCCGGACACCAGCACGTCGCCGACCAGCTGGACCTTCAGAAGATTGGTGGTGCCGGAAACGCCGAGCGGTACACCGGCGGTAATCACCACGAGGTCGCCGTTTTTGACAAGGCCCTGACTGCGGGCAACGTCGACTACGTGATCGAACAGTTCGTCGGTGTTGTCCTTTTCGTCCATCATAATCGGCACCACGCCCCAGGAAAGATTCATCTGGCGCTGGACGGTGGGATCGGTGGTTCCGCTGATGATCGGGCATTCGGGGCGGTACTTGGAAATCATGCGGGCCGTTCTGCCGGATTTCGTTACGGTCATAATCGCGACCGCGCCGAGGTCCTGAGCGGTTGTACAGGTTGCGTGGGAGATCGCGGAGGTGACATTGGGCTGTTCGGTGAAATCGCGTTTTTCAAAGCGGCCCTTGTAATCGATATCCTGTTCGGTGCGCTCCGCAATGATCGCCATGGTCTTCAAAGCCTGAATCGGGTAGTTCCCCGCGGCGGTTTCACCGGAGAGCATGATGGCGCTGGTTCCGTCGTAAATGGCGTTTGCAACGTCGGTAGCTTCCGCACGCGTCGGGCGCGGATTCTTGATCATGGAATCCAGCATCTGAGTCGCCGTAATGACCTGCAGCCCGGCATTGTAAGCCTTTTTGATCAGCTTTTTCTGAATGACGGGGATTTCCTGAAGCGGAATCTCTACGCCGAGGTCGCCTCTGGCGACCATGATGCCGTCCGATACCCGGATAATATCGTCAATATTTTCCACGCCGTCAGAATTCTCGATTTTCGCAATGATGCGGATTTTATGGCAGTTGTGCTTTTCCAGCTCCGTTCTCAGGTCGATGATGTCTTTTGCGCTGCGCGTAAAAGAAGCGGCGATAAAGTCAAAATCCTCCCGTACGGCGAAGGCAATATCTTCCTTGTCCTTTTCGCTGATAAACGGAAGGGAGAGCCTGATGCCCGGTACGTTGATTCCCTTATGGGCCGAGATGGTCCCGCCGTTGACGACGCTGCAGTGGATGTCGGTTTCGGTGCAGGAAAGTACTTTCAGCTCGATCAGGCCATCGTCGATCAGAATTCTGGCCCCGGTGGAAACCTCCAACGGAAGCCGCTCAAAGGTGATGGAAGCAATGGTTTCATCACCGACAATATCCCGGTTGGTCAGCGTAAAGCTTTCGCCGGTTTTCAGTGTAATTTTTGGCTGATTAAAGTCCCTGACACGGATCTCAGGCCCTTTGGTGTCGAGCAGAAGCGCGACGGGAATCTTGAGTTCGCTGCGCAGCTTTTTGACCGCGTCCGCGCGCACCTTCTGTTCCGCAGAGGTCTGATGGGAGAAGTTCAGTCGGGCGACATCCATGCCGGCGAGCATCAGCTGCCGCAGTACATCGATATTATCTGTCGCAGGGCCGAGAGTACATATGATTTTGGTTTTTCTCATGTTCTAAGACTCCAATCCTAACGTAAAAATAGAAATCAAAAATTTCACCCAGTATATATGATATTATATTTATCACCATAAATCAAATGAATTGTCAGATATTGTATACAAGCCTGAAATTGAGAAAGCGGTTGAAATTATTTGATTTAAGTTATACAATGATATCATTATAAGAAAGCTGCCGGTTTTCCATCCGCAAAGGAAAATCGGTTTGGCGGATTGCGGTAAAGCGAACCGTAGAAAAGGGGGCGGCTCATTGCGCAGACGCGGAGAAAAAATCATAAAAAGCCGCACCGGCTGGCGGAATGCCGATCAGGTGCGAAAAATAAAAATCGTTATGACCGTCATTGCGGTCATCGTCTGTATTTCGGTTGCCTCGGGAGCCATTCTGGTGTGGGCCCAGCTCAAGCATCCGTTCACGAAACCGGCGTCCGCTTCGGTTTCCGGTACGGTCGAGGAAACCTCTTCCAAAAGCGGGGCGCTGCCTGTCTACGACGATTCCTATAATCTAATGGTGGTAAACGCGTCCACCCCGATCAAGTCTGATTTTCAGGTTCAGCCCGGGCAGCTGGAGGGAATCACCGTCGATACCAGAATCGTTCCCGCGCTCCAAAAAATGATGGACGATGCGAAATCCGCGGGATGTCCCCTGAAGCTGACAAGGGGCTATGTGGACGCGAAGGAGCAGGACAAGCTCTTTGCCGCCGCCGTACAGGATCTGGTGAAGAATCAGGGTTTTACGCAGGTACGGGCGGAAAATCAGGTGCAGAATACCGTCGGGCGCGGAGGGTACAATGAAAATCAGACCGGCATGGCGGTGGAGTTTGCGGCGGAGGGAGAAACCGCGGGTACTGATTTTTCCACTACACCGCAGTATAAATGGCTTGTCAAGAACAGCGTGCAGTACGGTTTCGTGCTGCGGTACACCGAAGCAAAGACCGCGATCACCGGTGTGGCGTTCAGCCCGCGTCATTTTCGGTATGTCGGCAGCGGCAACGCCGTAAAGATGCGGGAATATTCCATGTGCCTGGAAGAATTTGCGGCGTATATCCACAAGCAAAGTCCGAAATAAGCAGAAATATTCCTGAAATACGATTTTTTACTTGCAATTTTGGAATCTCTATGGTAAAATTCAAATGTTAAATTGCAGTTTGGTTGAAAGAGGTGACAGGTAATGAAGGAAAATATACATCCCAAGTATAAAGAGACTACGATCACATGCGCATGCGGGAATGTTATAAACACAAAGTCCACGAAGGAAAACATCCGCGTTGAAATATGCTCCAAGTGCCACCCGTTCTTTACAGGTAAGCAAAAGCTTGTTGATACAAGCGGACGTGTTGATATGTTTAAGAGGCGTTACGGTATGGGCAAGTAATTGACACGATTGAGTTTTCTTGGATTAGCTTAGGCGGCGCAGGCTTTCTGCGCCGCTTATTTTTTGTGGAGGATGCCCGTGGTTGAGTATCGAACGGTTAAAAAGGAAGCCCTTGCAGAGTTTGTCGAGAGGCGCTCGCGCTTTATCGGCTGCGTAAAGCCCGTAAAAACCGAGGAAGAGGCGGTTTCATTCATCAATTCCATAAAATCCAAAAACTGGAACGCGTCCCATAACGTCTACGCGTACTCGCTCCGCCAGGGACAGATCAGGCGCTATTCGGACGACGGCGAGCCGCAGGGCACGGCGGGAATTCCGGTGCTGGACGTGCTGATGAAGTCCGGCGTGGTGGATACGGCGGTCGTCGTCACCCGGTATTTCGGCGGGATTCTGCTCGGCGCCGGGGGCCTTGTGCGGGCCTATTCCCACGGGGCGTCCATCGCGCTGGAGCAGGCCGGAATCATTACGATGAGAACCTGCCTGACGGTCGAGGTTTGCTGCGATTACAATCAGTACGGCAGAGTAAGCGCGCTGATACCGGAAAGCGGCGGGACGGTGGACAATGCGGAGTTTACCGACTCTGTAAGGCTATCTTTTCATATGAGCGACGAAGATATGCGCTCCTTTGAACAAAAACTGGCCGATGCCACCTGCGGTCAGTGCAGGGCGGAGGTCACAGGAGAAAAGTTTTTTAAATTTTCCTGAGAATTGAAGGAATTTTGTATCATCCTGCGTATATCTATATGAAACCCAAAGGATTATAGAAACAGGCGGTGATATGATGACAGTCCGTGAACGTACACAGGAGATTGAAGAACAGACCCTTTCGTCCTATGCCGCGCTTTCCAGGAATACGCTGGGCAGGGATGTTCCCGAGGAGGAGTGCGATCTGCGCACGCCCTATCAGCGGGACCGGGACAAAATCCTTCACTGCAAGTCTTTTCGCCGGCTGAAGCATAAGACGCAGGTCTTTCTTTCCCCGGAGGGGGACCACTACCGCACGCGCCTGACCCACACGCTGGAGGTTTCACAGATTGCCCGCACCATAGCAAGGGCGCTCCGGCTGAACGAAGATCTGACGGAGGCGATTTCCCTCGGCCATGATCTGGGGCATACGCCGTTTGGCCACGCGGGGGAACGGGCGCTGGACCAGCTTTGTCCCGGCGGGTTCCGCCACTACGAGCAAAGCGTGCGTATCGTGGAAAAGCTTGAGAAAAACGGCGCCGGGCTCAATCTGACAAAAGAGGTGCGCGACGGAATCCTGTGCCATACCAAGGGCAGGGAAGCAATGACGCTCGAGGGAAGGGTTGTCCGTACGGCGGACCGGATTGCCTACATCAATCACGATATGGACGACGCCGAACGGGCGGGGGTACTGCTGGAAAGCGATATTCCGAAAGACATCAAATCCGTTTTGGGCGTACGGCGGACGGAAAGAATTGATACTCTGGTCCATTCCGTCGTGAACAACAGCCGGAACGGGGAAATCAGAATGGACCCGGGGGTTCAGGAGGCCTTTGACAGGCTGCACGATTTTATGTTTGAGTCCGTCTACCTGAATCCTTACGCAAAGGCGGAAGAGAAAAAGGTTCCGAACCTGATCGGCTCGCTGTACAGCTATTATCTGCAGCGGCCCGAGCGTTTCCCGCCCGATATGTGCCTGACTGCGGAGCAGGACGGAATCGAGCGCGCCGCGTGCGATTATATTGCGGGGATGACCGATCATTTTGCGGTCCAGCTGTTTCAGGATATTTATGTGCCGAAATCCTGGAAAATATAAATTTGAATAAAAATGAGGTGACGATATGCCATTGCCGGAAGCTTTTATGCAGGAGTTGAAGGCGCGCTGCGAAATATCCGAAGTCGTCGCTTCTTATGTCAATCTCAGGCACAGCGGCAGGAATCTGGTCGGACTTTGTCCTTTTCACAATGAAAAGACGCCGTCCTTCAACGTGTATCCGGAAAACGGTTCGTTTTACTGCTTTGGCTGCGGTGCGGGCGGCGACGTCATTACGTTTGTCCGCCGCATTGAAAATCTGGATTACATGGAGGCGGTTCGCTTTCTGGCGCAGCGCGCCGGGATTCAGGTGCCGGAAAACCAGGTCGACGACGGCATGGCCAGGCTGCGGGCGCGTATTCTGGAAATCAACCGCGAGGCCGCGCGGTACTATTATTCGATATTAAATTCAGAGCAGGGGAAGGCGGGAATGGATTATCTGAACCGCCGCGCCTTATCGCCCAATACGATCCGCCATTTCGGACTGGGGTACGCTCCGGCTTCCCGTTACTCTCTGGTGGGATATCTGGAGAAGAAGGGTTATACACAGAACGAAATGATTCTGGCCAATGTCGCTTTCAAGGGCAGGTCGGGACAAGCTGTGGACCGCTTTTTTTCGCGGGTGATGTTCCCCATCATCGATCTGAGGGGGAACGTGATTGCCTTCGGCGGCCGCGTGCTGACCGATGAAAAGCCGAAATATCTCAATACTTCGGACACGCCCGTGTTCAATAAAGGCAATTTTCTGTTCGCGCTGAATTTTGCCAAAAACAGCGGCACCGAGCAGCTGATCCTGTGTGAGGGCTACATGGACGTGATTTCCATGCATCAGGCCGGGTTCACCAATGCGGTCGCCACGCTGGGCACGGCGCTGACGCCGAATCAGGCCCGCCTGATGGCGCGGTATACGAAAGAAGTGGTTCTTTCCTACGATTCCGACGAGGCGGGGCAGAAGGCGACCGCGCGCGCCATCCCGATTCTCCGCGAAGCGGGGCTGCTTGTGAAAGTGCTTACGATTTCCGGAGGAAAGGATCCGGACGAATACATACGATCGAACGGCCAGAACGGCCGGGTGAAATTCAAGCAGCTGATTGACGCCAGCGGAAACGACGTGGAATACCGTTTGCAGAAAATCCGGCAGGGCTGCAATATTCAGACGCCGCAGGGCGGGGTAGATTATCTCACGGGTGCTTCCGCGGTGCTGGCGACGTTGGACAACCCGATTGAGCAGGAGGTATACGCGGGAAAGCTTGCGGAGGAAATCGGAATTGAGCGTACGGCCATTTTGCAGCAGGTACGGAAGAACCGCTCGAAACTGAAAAAGAATCAGGAGCAAAAGGCGTTCAGGGCGTTCCAGCAGCAGTCGGCGGGTGTGCGCGACAGCATTAATCCCGAAAAAGTGCAGCATTTAAGGGCTGCAAGCGCGGAAGAGGCGCTGATTGCGTATATTGTTCAATACCCTGAGAACGCTATAGCAATAGAAAGGCTGTTGCCGGCCGAAAAATTTGCGACAACGTTTAACCGCCGTGTATATGGGACAATAATGGAAAGAATTAGGAATGCTAAGGCGGTCAGCCTTACAGATATAGCGGAAGAGTTCTCCGTGGAGGAGATTTCTTCCATTGCCAAGATTTTTGCGAAATTTCACGGTGTTTCCGTCACGATGCGGGACGCAGAGGAATATATCGATGTTATTCAGCAGGAATATGAAAAAATGAGCGTAGAAAACGTAAATTCAGCAGAGCCGCAGGAGATACAGGATTACCTGCAAAAGCTGAGGTCACAGAAGAAATAGGGGGACTAATTTATGGGAGCACCGGACAAGAAAACAGTGATCAGGGAATTGATCGAGCAGGGAAAGAGCAAAGGACAGCTTTCGACCAAGGAAATTCTGGATGCAATCGGAGAACTGGATTTTGAACCCGAGCAGATCGAAAAATTCTATGATACGCTGGAAGCACAGGGTGTGGAAATTATTGAAGACTTTGCCGACGCGGCGCTGGATGATCTTGATTTTAACACGCAGGTGGACGAAAACGAAGACATGGAATCTGCGCTCAGCACGGAAGGAATCGCGATCGACGACCCTGTCAAGGTTTACCTGAAAGAAATCGGCCGGGTTCCCCTTTTGACGCCGGAGGAGGAAATCGACCTTGCCATCCGTATTTCCGACGGGGACGAGACCGCAAAAAAGCGCCTTTCCGAAGCAAACCTCCGCTTGGTCGTCAGCATTGCGAAGCGCTATCTGGGGCGCGGCATGCAGTTCCTGGACCTGATTCAGGAAGGCAACTTAGGTTTGATTAAGGCGGTGGAAAAATTCGATTACTCCAAGGGCTTTAAATTTTCCACCTATGCGACGTGGTGGATCCGCCAGGCGATTACCCGCGCCATTGCCGACCAGGCAAGGACCATCCGCATCCCGGTTCACATGGTGGAAACCATTAATAAGGTAAAGAAGGTCTCCAGTCAGCTTCTGCACACCAACGGCCACGAGCCGACCGCCGACGAGATTTCCGAAGAGCTGGATATGCCGGTGGACAAAGTGCGTGAAATCATGCGCGTCGCACAGGAGCCGGTTTCTCTGGAAACGCCGATCGGCGAGGAAGAGGACAGCCATCTCGGCGACTTTATTCCGGACGACGACGCCCCGGCGCCGGCGGATGCCGCTTCCCACACGCTTTTGAAGGAACAGCTTGCCGATGTGCTCGACACGCTGACCCCCAGGGAGGAAAAGGTGCTCCGTCTGCGCTTCGGTCTGGAAGACGGCCGTTCCCGCACTCTGGAGGAAGTCGGAAAGGAATTCAATGTTACCAGAGAGCGTATCAGACAGATTGAGGCGAAGGCTCTGCGCAAGCTGCGCCATCCAAGCCGCAGCAAAAAGCTGAAAGATTTCCTGGATTAAGGGGATGACTGCAATGGTCATGACACTGGAAGCCGATTACGCCGTCAGGATTGTGGAAATGCTGGCGGTATCCAATCAAAAAATAGACGCGAGGTCCATTTCCGACCAGGCCCATGTGCCTTTGCGGTTTGCGCTGAAAATTCTGCGCAAGCTGGTGGCGGGCGGCCTGATCGTCTCGTACAAGGGTGCGCACGGGGGCTACATGCTTGCGCGGGAACCCGGCAAAATCACCCTGCGGGAAGTGATTGAGTCGGTCGAAGGCCCGTATATGATCAGCCGATGCCAGCAGGACGAGTACGCCTGCCAGCATAACACCTGCTGTAAGGTTCATCAGATCTACGACGAGATTTCGTCCATTGTACGTAAAAAACTGGACTCCTATACCTTCGATTCCCTCAGCAATGGCGACACAGGCGATATCATGGGGAAAAAAGGGGAAAAATGAACATAAAAAAATCCGGCGGCTGTTTAGTCGTCGGATTTTTACCGTTTCAATAATAAATTTGTAAAACATGGCTTGACAAACACAATATATTGTAATAAAATAATATACTGCATCATCATGGAAACATATACTCATGTCTATCTTGCTCTATCATATCACAACAATTTCAAAAAGGCAAGAGGTTCCCATGAAAACCTTCCAAAAGGGGAGATGGATGCGGCTTATTTTTGTGCTTTATTTATTGCGAAGATGGTAAATATATGAATGGAGTGATCGAGCCAATGGTGAATGTCAAACCGGTGCAAGTAGGCAAAAATGTTCGCATGAGCTTCGCGCGTATTGATGAAGTCTTGGACATGCCAAACCTGATCGAGGTACAGAAGAATTCCTATCAGTGGTTTCTTGACGAAGGCCTCAAAGAGGTTTTCAAAGATGTTTCCGGGATTACTGACTATACCGGCAATCTTGTGCTGGATTTTGTGAATTACAAACTGGACGACGACAAACCGAATTACAGTGTGGAAGAATGCAAAGAGCGCGACGCTACCTATGCGGCCGCTCTGAGAGTTACCGCCCGCTTGCTCAACAAGGAAAGCGGGGAAATAAAAGAATCCGAGGTTTTCATGGGCGACTTCCCGCTCATGACGGACAGCGGAACTTTTGTTATCAACGGCGCGGAACGCGTGATTGTTTCCCAATTGGTCCGTTCACCCGGCGTTTATTATAAAATGGAATATGACAAGACGGGCAAGGAACTGTTCAGCTCCACCGTTATCCCGAACCGCGGCGCGTGGCTGGAATATGAAAACGACGCCAACGACGTTTTCTATGTCCGTATCGACAAAAACAGGAAAATTCCGGTAACGGTCTTTGTCCGCGCGCTCGGCCTTGGAACCGACGAGGAAATCCGCGAATATTTCGGCGACGACGACCGTATGAACGCCACTATTGAAAAAGATCCCTGCAAAAACACCGAAGAGGCTCTTTTTGAAGTATACAGAAAATTAAGGCCAAGCGAACCGCCGACGATTGAGAGCGCTCAGTCCCACATCAACGGCCTGTTTTTTGATGCCCGCCGCTACGACCTTTCCCGTGTCGGCCGCTACAAATACAATAAGAAGCTGAATCTTGCCGGACGCATTACCGGCCAGAAGCTTTCCCGTCCCATTGTCAACCCGCTTACCGGCGAGTTGATGGCGGAAGCGGGTGAAATTCTTTCTCATGACAAGGCGCACGAAATTGACGACGCCGGCGTGTCCATCGCGTTCGTCAATGTCAACGAGCGCGAGGTAAAGGTGATTTCCAACGGCATGGTTGACATCAACAACTTTGTCGAGTTCGACGCGAAAGCCGAGTGCGAAATCAACGAGAGAGTGCGTTTCAGCGTGCTGGCTGAAATTCTGGATTCCTGTTCCTCCGACGAGGAACTGAAAGAAACCATTAAGACCAGAGTGGATGAGCTGATTCCGAAGCACATCATTATCGACGATATTTTCTCTTCGATCAACTATATGAACTGCCTGGCCATGGGCCTCGGCAATCTTGACGATATCGACCATCTGGGAAACCGCCGTATCCGTTCGGTCGGCGAACTGCTTCAGAATCAGTTCAGAATTGGTTTTTCCAGACTTGAGCGCGTTATACGTGAAAGAATGACGTTGCAGGCACAGGATTTGGAAGTCCTGACCCCTCATTCCTTAATCAATATCCGTCCCGTTGTGGCGGCGATCAAGGAATTCTTCGGTTCCTCCCCGCTGTCGCAGTTCATGGACCAGACGAACCCGCTTGCGGAGCTGACGCATAAGCGCCGTCTTTCCGCCCTGGGTCCCGGCGGCCTGTCGAGAGACCGCGCGGGCTTCGAAGTCCGTGATGTCCACTACAGCCACTACGGACGCATGTGCCCGATTGAAACGCCGGAAGGTCCGAACATCGGACTGATTTCCTATCTGGCGACCTTTGCCAGAATCAATGAGTACGGCTTTATTGAGGCGCCGTTCCGCCGCGTGGATAAAGCGACCGGCTGTGTTACCCGAGAAGTGGTTTATATGACCGCGGATATTGAGGACGATTATATCGTTGCGCAGGCGAACGAACCGCTCGACGAGCAGGGCCGTTTCAAAAATGCCAAGGTCAACGCCCGTTACCGCGACGAGTTCCTTGAAATTGAGCGCGAAAAAGCGGACTATATGGATGTTTCGCCAAGGATGGTTGTTTCCGTCGCCACCGCGATGATTCCCTTCCTGGAAAACGACGACGCTAACCGCGCGCTGATGGGTTCCAACATGCAGCGGCAGGCGGTTCCGCTTCTGAAAACCGAATCTCCGATCGTCGGAACCGGCATGGAATATAAAGCCGGCGTCGACTCCGGCGTATGCGTGATCGCCAAACACTCCGGTGTTGTCCGCAGCGTAAGCGCGGATGAAATCCGGGTGACCTGTGACGACGGCAGCGTCGAAATTTACCATGTTACTAAGTTTATGCGTTCCAACCAGGGAACATGTATCAATCAGGTTCCCGTTGTCGATGTCAACCAGAGAGTGGAGGCCGGTTCCGTCATTGCTGACGGCCCCGCGACCAAGGACGGCGAAATCAGTCTGGGCAAAAACGCCCTGATCGGCTTTATGACATGGGAAGGCTACAACTACGAGGATGCTGTTCTCATCAGCGAAAAGATTGTCCGCGACGATGTTTACACTTCCATCCATATTGAAGAATACGAAATTGAATCCAGAGACACGAAGCTCGGGCCGGAGGAAATCACAAGGGATATTCCGAACGTGAACGAGGATCTGCTTCACGACCTGGACGAAAGCGGAATCATCCGCATCGGCGCCGAGGTGCGTGCCGGTGATATTCTTGTCGGTAAGGTCACGCCGAAGGGCGAGACGGAGCTGACCGCCGAAGAGCGCCTGCTGCGCGCCATCTTTGGTGAAAAGGCCAGAGAGGTGAGGGACACCTCTCTGAGAGTGCCTCACGGCGAATACGGTATCGTGGTCGATGTAAAGGTATTTACCCGCGAAAACAGTCACGACGAGCTCAGCCCCGGCGTCAACAAGGTTGTCCGCTGCTATATTGCCCAGAAGCGTAAAATTTCCGTGGGAGATAAGATGGCCGGCCGCCATGGCAACAAGGGCGTTGTTTCCCGTATCCTTCCAGTGGAAGACATGCCTTTCCTGCCGGACGGCACCCCGCTCGACATTGTTCTGAACCCGTTGGGCGTTCCTTCCCGTATGAATATCGGACAGGTGCTCGAGGTTCACCTCGGCTATGCCGCAAAGGCGCTCGGCTGGAAGATCATGACCCCGGTATTCGACGGCGCGCATGAGGACGACATTGTCGAATGCTTTAAGAAGGCCGGCATCAGCGAGGACGGCAAGACCGTTCTGAAGGACGGCCGTACCGGCGAGTTCTTTGACAACCCGGTTACCGTCGGAATTATGTATTACCTGAAACTGCACCATCTGGTTGACGATAAAATCCATGCCCGTTCCACCGGCCCTTATTCCCTTGTCACGCAGCAGCCACTGGGCGGCAAAGCGCAGTTCGGCGGCCAGCGTTTCGGCGAAATGGAAGTCTGGGCGCTGGAAGCTTACGGCGCGGCGTATACCCTGCAGGAAATTCTTACCGTCAAGTCCGACGACGTCGTGGGCCGCGTAAAGACCTACGAAGCGATCGTGAAGGGCCAGAACATTCCGAAGCCGGGCGTTCCGGAATCGTTTAAGGTTCTGATTAAGGAACTGCAGTCCCTGGGCCTTGACGTCAAGGTGCTGAACCGGAACAACGAGGAAATCGATCTGAAGCAGAACTTTGACGATGACGACGACATGGGCTTCAATCCTTCGGACGAAAGCTTTGACGAGCCGAATGTTGCCGACGACCTTGAGGGCTATTCGGTGGAGGACACGGATGACGACGAAAGCCTGTTTGACGACGTGGACGACTATATTGAAGACGACACCAGCGATGACAGTGATGAGGAAGATGAATTTGATAAGGACGAACCCTTTGACCTTAATTCTGACGGCAGCGACGAAATATAATAGAATGGGGTTGCAATATGGAATTTAATGTTTTTGAATCAATCAAGATCGGACTTGCTTCACCGGAAAAAATCAGAGAATGGTCCCATGGCGAAGTAAAAAAACCGGAAACGATCAATTATCGTACCCTCAAGCCCGAACGCGATGGTCTTTTCTGTGAACGTATCTTCGGGCCCCAAAAGGACTGGGAATGCCATTGCGGAAAGTATAAGAGAATTCGTTATAAAGGGAAGATTTGCGAACGCTGCGGCGTTGAAGTAACCCGGGCGAAGGTTCGCCGCGAGCGCATGGGCCACATCGAGCTGGCCGCTCCTGTTTCCCACATCTGGTATTTTAAGGGGATTCCGTCCCGAATGGGACTGATCCTTGATATATCGCCCCGTATGCTGGAAAAGGTTCTGTATTTCGCACTGTATATCGTAACGGACCCCGGCAACGTCCGCGAGCTGCAGAAAAAGCAGCTTCTGAACGAAAAAGAGTACCGCGATATGCGTGAAAAGTATGAAGACGACTTTGAAGCCAGCATGGGTGCCGAAGCGATCAAAAAGCTTCTGGCGGAAATCGACCTCGACGTTGTTTCCGAAGAGCTCAAGTCGGAGCTTGCCGGCGCTTCCGGCCAGAAGCGTGTCCGCATTCTGAAACGTCTGGAAGTGATCGAAGCCTTCCGCCTTTCCGGCAACCGTCCGGAATGGATGATCCTCGATGTGGTTCCGGTCATTCCGCCGGATATCCGTCCGATGGTACAGCTCGACGGCGGCCGTTTCGCAACGTCCGACTTAAACGACCTCTACCGCCGTGTAATCAACAGAAACAACCGCCTGAAAAGGCTTTTGGAGCTCGGCGCTCCCGATATCATTGTCCGCAACGAAAAGCGCATGCTGCAGGAAGCCGTCGACGCCCTGATCGACAACGGCCGCCGCGGCCGTCCGGTAACCGGACCGAACAACCGTCCGCTGAAATCCCTTTCCGACATGCTGAAAGGCAAGCAGGGACGTTTCCGCCAGAACCTTCTGGGCAAGCGCGTCGACTATTCCGGCCGTTCCGTTATCGTGGTAGGCCCGGAGTTGAAAATGTACCAGTGCGGCCTTCCGAAGGAAATGGCGCTGGAGCTGTTCAAGCCTTTCGTCATGAAACGCCTTGTGGAAACCGGCGCCGCCGGAAACATCAAGGCCGCCAGAAAAGCGGTGGAGCGCGCGAAACCCGAGGTTTGGGACGCGCTGGAAATCGTCATCAAGAACCACCCGGTTCTGCTGAACCGCGCGCCTACGCTGCACAGACTCGGTATTCAGGCGTTTGAGCCGGTACTGGTTGAGGGCCGTGCCTTAAAGCTGCATCCGCTGGCCTGTACGGCTTATAACGCGGACTTCGACGGCGACCAGATGGCTGTTCACGTTCCGCTTTCCGCAGAGGCGCAGGCTGAGGCCCGTTTCCTGATGCTGGCCGCAGGCAATCTGCTGAAGCCTT
Organism: Caproiciproducens lactatisolvens; assembly: GCF_052443335.1. Taxonomy (NCBI): domain Bacteria; kingdom Bacillati; phylum Bacillota; class Clostridia; order Eubacteriales; family Acutalibacteraceae; genus Caproiciproducens; species Caproiciproducens lactatisolvens. Next base: position 1,447,769 of record NZ_CP195750.1, read on the forward strand.
CCGACGGACGCCCCGTTACCGTTCCTACACAGGATATGGTGCTGGGTTCCTATTACCTTACTTTGGAAAAGGACGGGGAACCCGGCGAAGGCAAAGTATTCAGAGATTATAACGAAGCCATTATGGCCTATGATTCCAAGATCGTCGGCCTTCACGCTAAGATCAAGGTCCGCAGAACAATGGAAATCAACAGGGAAGAGGTTTCCCGGCTGGTGGACACCACCGTTGGCCGTATGATCTTCAACAGGCCGATTCCGCAGGATCTGGGCTACGTCGACCGTTCCAATCCGGATAACCTGTTTAAGTATGAAATCGATTTTCTGGTCGGCAAAAAGCAGCTGGGCGCCATTATTGACAAATGCATCAAGGCGCACGGCACCGCTCAGACGGCCGACGTGCTGGACAGCATCAAGGCGCAGGGCTATAAATACTCCACCCTGAGCGCGATTACGGTCGCCGTCAGCGACGCGACGATTCCGCCGGAGAAAAAGCAGATCATTGAAACCGCCGAAAAGCAGATCGATAATGTTGACGGCCAGTTCAAGATGGGCCTTCTTTCCGACAATGAGCGTTACAACGCGGTTTTGAAAACCTGGGCAAAGGCGACGGAGGATGTTTCCGTTGCGCTGCAGAAGAACCTGGACCGCTACAACCCGATTTTCATGATGGCGGATTCCGGGGCCCGTGGCTCCATGAGCCAGATTCGCCAGCTGGCCGGTATGCGCGGACTGATTGCCAACACATCCGGTAAAACCATTGAAATTCCGATCAGGGCCAACTACCGTGAAGGCCTGAACATTCTGGAATACTTCATTTCCTCCCGCGGCGCCAGAAAGGGCTTGGCGGACACCGCTCTGAGAACGGCCGACTCCGGCTACCTGACCCGCCGCCTGGTCGACGTTTCCCAGGACGTCATCATTCGTGAGGACGACTGCGGCGCAACCGACGGCCTTGAGGTATACGACATCCGCGAGGGCAAGGAAGCGATCGAGACCCTTCATGAGCGTCTGCTCGGGAGATATCTTGTCGATGATTTTGTCGATAAGAAGACGGGCGAAGTCCTTGTTTCCAAGGATAAGCTGATGAACGACCAGGACGCCGACGTGATTGTCAAGAGCGGCGTAGAGCATATTAAAATCCGTTCCGTGCTGAACTGCTGCGCGAAGCACGGCGTCTGCAAGAAATGCTACGGCGCGAACCTTGCGAACGGCCAGACGGTCGCGGTCGGCGAAGCGGTCGGAATTATCGCGGCGCAGTCCATCGGCGAGCCGGGCACACAGCTGACCATGAGAACCTTCCACACCGGCGGTGTCGCCAGCTCGGAAGATATTACACAGGGTCTGCCGCGTGTTGAAGAGCTTTTCGAAGGCCGCAAGCCAAAGCATCTTGCCATTATCAGTGAGATAGCCGGCTCAATTTCCTTTGAGGAGATCAAGAAGAACCGCCATGTCGTCGTGACGAACTCCGAAACGGGCGATTCCAAGTCCTACCTGATCCCGTACGGCTCCCGCGTGATTGTCGCGGAAGGTCAGCTGATCAAGGCTGGAACAAGGGTGACCGAAGGCTCCGTCAATCCTCACGACGTTCTTGCAATCAGCGGTACCCACGCCGTTCAGGACTACCTCATTGAGGAAGTCCAGCGCGTTTACCGGATGCAGGGCGTTGATATCAACGATAAGCATATTGAGGTCATTGTCCGCCAGATGATGAAGAAGGTCAAGATCGAGGACTCCGGTGATACCACGCTTCTGCCGAGCTCGCTGATTGAGAAGGCGGAGCTGGAAACAGAGAACCAGGTCATCCGCGACCGTATCAAAAACGGCGAGACGGACTTGAGAGAAGCTACCGCTTCACCGGTTCTGCTTGGTATTACAAAGGCTTCGCTCGCCACCGATTCTTTCCTGTCGGCCGCCTCCTTCCAGGAGACGACGCGTGTCCTGACCGACGCCGCAATCAAGGGAAAGGTCGACCCGCTGCTCGGACTGAAGGAAAATGTCATTATCGGCAAGCTGATCCCCGCCGGTACGGGTATGAAATGCTACAGCGACGTGAGGATAGAGCCCGTAAATCAAGACTTGACAAACGACGCGGTGTAGCCTTATAATAAACAATTGTGATGGTTTACTGATTGAGCGCTTCATTCCTGTTCTGAGGCTGATCCTTCAGGACAGGAATAAGTTGTTTAAAGATTATTTTACTGTTACGGCGGATATACTATCTATTCGCTTAACATAATAAAATTGATGTGAGGAGGTGTCTTATGCCAACATTTAACCAGTTAGTCCATACGGGCAGAGAAGTTGCTGTAGCAAAGGCGAAAGCCCCTGCGCTTTTGAAGGGCTGGAATTCCAAGAAACGTATTTCCATTGATCAGGATTCCCCGCAAAAACGTGGTGTCTGCACAACGGTAAAGACCGCGACTCCGAAGAAACCGAACTCCGCGCTCAGAAAGATCGCCAGAGTCAGGCTTTCCAACGGAATTGAAGTCAGTGCTTATATCCCCGGTGTCGGCCATAATCTTCAGGAACACAGTGTCGTGATGATCCGCGGCGGCCGTGTGAAGGACCTGCCTGGCGTGCGTTACCACATTATCCGCGGTACGCTTGACGCGCAGGGTGTAGCACAGCGTATGCAGGCTCGTTCCAAGTATGGCGCAAAGCGGCCGAAGGCCGGCGCGGCGAAGGCTGCGAAAAAATAAGGTAGTTTAAATTGACAGAAACCGAACGGCTGCATGTTTTGAAACAGAATGCAGCGGCGTTTTTCATATAGAAACGCCTCTGTGTTGGCCACGGGAGTTTGTCGCTTTCGAGTACCTGTGATATCATTTATGTGAAGGAGGGAAGTAAAGTGCCAAGAAGAGGTAATATCGCAAAACGTGACGTTTTGCCCGATCCACTGTATAATTCCAAGCTTGTAACACGTCTCGTCAATAATATTATGGTCGACGGTAAGAAGGGCGTAGCCCAGAAGATCGTTTATGGCGCATTTGATATTATTAACGAGAAAACAGGGAAAGAGCCTTTGGAGGTTTTTGAGGCCGCTATGGAAAATGTTATGCCGGCCCTCGAAGTCAAAGCCCGCCGTGTCGGCGGTGCAACCTACCAGGTTCCTATGGAGGTTCGCCCTGAAAGAAGACAAACATTAGGCTTACGTTGGATAACCAACTATTCAAGACTTAGATCTGAGAAGACGATGAGAGAGAGACTTGCCGGTGAAATTCTTGATGCTGTAAATGGTGCTGGCGGCGCTGCCAAGAAGCGTGACGATACGCATAAGATGGCGGAGGCCAATAAGGCATTTGCTCATTACAGATGGTAATCCAACACATGTTGGTCTGTTACCTGAAATAGTGTACAAATCCCAACATCTCAGACTTTAAGGAGGAAACTATGCCAAGGCAGGTATCACTTGAATTAACCCGCAATATCGGTATTATGGCGCACATTGATGCCGGTAAAACAACAACAACGGAACGTATCCTGTATTACACAGGGATTAACCATAAGATTGGCGAAGTGCATGATGGTGCTGCGACCATGGACTGGATGGTGCAGGAGCAGGAGAGAGGGATTACCATTACCTCCGCTGCGACTACCTGCTTTTGGAAGGGCCACCGGATCAACATCATTGACACCCCTGGCCACGTTGACTTTACCGTGGAAGTTGAGCGTTCGCTGCGCGTGCTCGACGGTTCGGTAACGGTTTTCTGCGCCAAGGGCGGTGTTGAGCCGCAGTCGGAAACGGTTTGGCGTCAGGCTGAGGAATATCATGTCCCCCGTATGGCTTATGTAAATAAAATGGACATCATGGGCGCGGATTTCTATCGTGTTGTCCAGATGATGAAAGATCGGCTGAAGTGCAATGCCGTGCCGATCCAGCTCCCCATCGGCAGCGAGGATACCTTTAAGGGCATCATCGACCTTGTCGATATGAAGGCTGATATTTACTACGACGATATGGGCAAGGACATGAAAGTGGAGGATATCCCGGAGGATATGCTCGAGCTTGCCAACAAGTATCATACCGAACTGATTGAGCATGTTGCGGAGCAGGACGATGCTCTGATGGAAAAATACCTGAACGGGGAGACCCTCACGAAGGAAGAAATCATATCTACAATCCGTAAATCCACGATTGCCAACCATATGGTTCCCGTCACCTGCGGTACTTCTTACAGAAACAAGGGCGTTCAAAAGCTTCTCGACGCTATTATCGCTTATATGCCCGCTCCGACGGATGTCCCCGCGATCAAGGGTGTCAATCCGGAAACCGGCGAGGAACAGGACTGCCATTCCAGTGACGAAGAGCCGTTCGCCGCTCTGGCGTTTAAGATTGCCACGGATCCGTATGTCGGAAAGCTGTGCTTCTTCCGCGTCTACTCCGGCTCCATTCAGGCCGGCTCCAGCGTTTACAACTCGACCAAGGATAACAACGAACGTCTGGGCCGTATTCTTCAGATGCACGCCAATCACCGTCAGGATATCGACGTTGTTTATGCCGGTGATATTGCGGCTGCGGTTGGTTTGAAAAACACCACCACAGGTGATACGCTTTGTGATGAAAAGCATCCGGTTGTTCTTGAATCCATGGAATTCCCGGATCCGGTTATTGAAGTCGCAATTGAGCCGAAGACAAAGGCCGGCCAGGAAAAAATGGGCATTGCCCTCGCAAAGCTTGCGGAAGAAGATCCTACCTTTAAGGCATATACCAATGAGGAAACGGGTCAGACGATCATCGCGGGCATGGGCGAGCTTCACCTTGAGATCATTGTCGACAGACTGCTGCGAGAGTTCCATGTGGAAGCGAACGTCGGCAAGCCGCAGGTATCCTATAAGGAAACCATCCGCGGAAATGCGGACGTCGACACCAAGTATGCCCGTCAGTCCGGCGGCCGCGGCCAGTACGGCCACGTTAAGATCCGCATTGAGCCGAATCCGGGCAAAGGCTACGAGTTTGTCAACGCCGTCGTCGGCGGCGCGATCCCGAAGGAATATATCCCTGCCGTTGACCAGGGTATTCAGGGCGCTATGCTCACCGGCGTTCTCGCCGGCTATCCGGTAGTCGACACCAAGGTAACCCTTTACGATGGCTCTTACCACGAGGTCGACTCCTCCGAAATGGCGTTTAAAATCGCCGGTTCCATGGCTTTCAAAGAGGCTATGAGAAAGGCGAATCCGGTCATTCTGGAACCGATCATGAAGGTTACCGTTACCGTGCCAGAGGAGTACATGGGCGACATCATCGGCGATTTGAACTCCCGCCGCGGCATGATCGAAGGCATGGATGCGATTCCGGGGGCAGAGCAGATCAGGGCGCATGTTCCGCTTTCTGAAATGTTTGGCTACGCAACCGATATGCGTTCCAAGACACAGGGCAGAGGCCAGTACGTCATGGAACCCGCCACTTCTACGGAAGTGCCGAAGTCGGTTTCGGAAAACATTATTTCTTCACGCAGCAAAAAGTCCGAATAACTTGTAAAAATACGCTTGATTTTTATTGATGTTATTGATAAAATGATAGGCATAGCTGAATCGTTAAAATTATTATCGTGTAAATAAAAAGGAGGAATTCCAATGGCAAAAGCAAAATTTGACAGAACAAAACCCCACGTAAACATTGGTACTATCGGCCACGTTGACCATGGCAAGACCACGTTGACCGCGGCGATTACCAAGGTCCTTAACTTCAGCGGTGAGGCTGATTTCGTTGACTATGCAAATATTGATAAGGCTCCTGAAGAGAGAGAGCGCGGTATTACCATCAATACTTCTCACGTTGAGTATCAGACGGCTGCCCGTCACTATGCTCACGTTGACTGCCCGGGCCACGCCGACTATGTAAAGAACATGATCACCGGCGCTGCACAGATGGACGGTGCTATCCTTGTTGTTTCCGCTGCTGACGGCCCGATGCCGCAGACCAGAGAGCACATCCTTCTGGCCCGTCAGGTTGGCGTGCCTTATATTGTTGTATTCATGAACAAGGTCGACCAGGTTGACGATCCCGAGCTCCTTGATCTTGTTGAAATGGAAATCCGTGACCTTCTGAACGAGTACGAGTTCCCGGGCGACGACACACCGGTCATCCGCGGCTCCGCCCTTGAAGCTCTCGAATCCAAATCTACGGATACGGACGCACCGGAGTACAAATGCATTCATGAGCTGATGGACGCTGTCGACAGCTTCATCCCGACTCCTGAGCGTAAATCCGACCTTCCTTTCCTTATGCCTGTTGAAGACGTCTTCACCATTACCGGCCGTGGTACTGTTGCTACCGGCAGGGTCGAGCGCGGTATGGCTAAGGTCGGCGAAGAAGTTGAGATCATCGGTCTGACCGAAGAGCGCAGAAAGTCCGTTATCACAGGTCTGGAAATGTTCAAAAAGACCCTTGACTTCGCAGAGGCCGGCGATAATGTCGGTGTTCTTCTCCGTGGTATCCAGAGAACGGAAATTGAGCGCGGCCAGGTTCTTGCAAAGCCGGGAACCATTCATCCGCACACAAAATTCCGCGGCCAGGTTTACGTCCTGACCAAGGATGAAGGCGGCCGTCATACTCCTTTCTTCAACAACTATCGTCCTCAGTTCTATTTCAGAACCACAGACGTTACAGGTGTTATCTCTCTTCCGGAAGGCACTGAGATGTGCATGCCCGGCGATAACGTCGAAATGGACGTTGAGCTGATCACTCCGATCGCTATTGAAGAGGGCCTCCGCTTCGCTATCCGTGAAGGCGGCCACACAGTTGGCTCCGGCGTTGTTATCAAGATCAACGCTCAGTAATCTGTGACTCTTGTTTGTTAAGGCCTTGCCCGAAAGGGCAGGGCCTTTTTGTGTTTTGAACGGGTGTGTTTGTGCGGGTAAAAAGTAGCTTTCTGCCGGCAGCCATGTTATAATGTAGAAAAATAAAACGTGAATTCAATAAAATATCGCATTTTTATTGAAGAAAAACATACTGAACCGCCTGGCGGGGAAGTATTCAAATCACTATTTAGGGGTTTTTATATGAAGAAGGATCAAAACAATCTATCCCGGGTCGTTTTCCGTGTGTGTCTGGCTGTGATTCTGGCAGGCGCCTGTGTTGCCTCCATGGTCTTATTCCTGCAGAATCAGGGAAAGGGGAAAGCGCCGTCCGGCGCATCCGCGCCGGTGCATGCGGCGGCTTCGTCGGAAGCGGTCTCAAAAGCGGAGTCAAAACCGGTTCAAAAGCCGGTTTCCATTACGATTCTGGGCGTCGGCGACGACCTGATTCACGATGTGATCTATAAGCAGGCGCAGAGCCGGACGGGAGGGAAGGGCTTTGATTTTTCTCCGGTTTATACGCGCATAGCGGCGGATATCAAGAACGCGGACATCTCCGTCATCAATCAGGAAACACCGATTGCGGGAAAAATCGCGCCGCCGTCGGGTTATCCGCGCTTCAACTCACCTACGGAATTGGGGGACGAGCTGGTCAATCTGGGGTTTGACGTCATTAATCACGCCAACAACCATGTTTTGGACAAAAACGAAGCGGGCCTTGCCGCCACACTGGACTACTGGGCGACCAAACCGTCCGTAAAGGTCGTGGGCGCCTACCGCGATGAGGAAGATTTGCAGAATATCCGGATCGTGGAGTCGAAGGGAATCAAAACCGCCCATATCGGCATTACGGAAATGACAAACGGGCTTTATCTTCCCAAAAATTCCAAATACCGGCTGATTTACGCAAACGAAACCGAACTGATAGAAAAACTGATCAAAAAAGCAAGATCAATGGCGGACGTCGTGGTTATCTCCGTGCATTGGGGAAATGAGAATACCTATACGCTTTCGGACAAGCAGAAAACGCTTGCGCAGAATATGGTCGATTGGGGAGCGGATATCATTTTCGGAAATCACCCCCATGTTTTGCAGAAGCTGACGGTCCTGACCCGGAAGGACGGGACGCAGTGCCCGGTCATTTTTGCGTTCGGCAACCTTGTTTCCGCCCAGCAGAGCGGGGACAATATGGTCAGCGGCATTCTGACCGTTACAATGACCAAGGATTTTACAACGGACAAAACGACCTTTACGGATATGAAATTCAAGCCGATCGTCACGCACTACGGCAAGGGATGCGCAGGCATTACGATCTATCCGCTTAGTCAGTACACGGATGCTCTGGCCACCGTTCACGGCGTAAAGCGTTATACTCCGGCGTTCAGCCTGAAATACATCAACAATATTGTCAATCAGAGTATTCCAAAAGAATATCTGCAGAAAGATTGACACACAATTTTCATAGTGCTATAATAATATAAATTAAATAAAGTTGTCTTCGGGGCGGGGTGTAATTCCCCACCGGCGGTAAAGCGGCGTAAGCCGACGAGCCCGCGAGCGAAAGCTGATTTGGTTTGATTCCAAAGCCGACGGTATAGTCCGGATGGAAGAAGATTGCGCGTATTTGCGTATGCTTTCGTCCCGCAGTTTTTACTGTGGGACTTTTTTTTCGTTGGCAACTAAGAAAAGGAGTTTTTAAATGAGGAAGATGAAGTAACCCGCGTGTTCCCTGCATCCTTTTCACTCCGCTTTAGTGCCGAAGCGAAAATACTTATGAAGAAGATAGGAGAAATCATGAATACGATTACAAATGAAAAAAAGTCAGCGAAATTATTGGATACCAGAGGCATCGCGCAAATCGGAATTCTGTCCGCAATCGCCGCCGTCCTGATGGTCGTGGAAATACCGCTCTGGTTTGCGCCCAGCTTTTATAAAATCGATCTGAGCGAGCTTCCCGTTTTGATCGGAAGCTTTGCCATGGGCCCCTTTGCCGGCGTTGTCATTGAACTGGTCAAGATATTGCTCTACCTTATCATTCACGGAAGCTCGACGGGCGGAGTCGGCGATATCGCGAACTTTATCATCGGCTGTTCGTTTGTCATTCCCAGCGCATTGATCTACAGACACCATAAGTCGAAGAAAAGCGCGCTGATCGGTATGGCGGTCGGTACGTTTACGCTGATTGTGGCGGGAAGCCTGCTGAACGCTTTTGTGCTGCTGCCGTTTTACGCCAAGGTGTTTAATATGCCGCTGGACGCGCTTGTCGCGATGGGCCACGCGGTCAATCCTTCCATCAACGATCTTACATCCTTTGTCATGCTTGCGGTAGCGCCGTTCAACCTGCTGAAGGGGGTGCTGGTCTCCGCTGTGACCATGCTGACCTATAAGCGTGTCAGCCCGATTCTGCACAACAGAATCGGCAGAAGATAATTCTTTATTGAAACCGTACAGTTTATCCCCAGTCAGGGACATGCACTTTGCCTATTTTTGTTCTTTACGATCAATGTAATGTATGTTATAATCATATTGAAAATTAAATATGCCCTTATCAAGAGTGACGGAGGGAACAGGCCCTATGATGTCCGGCAACCTACAAAGCGTAAGGTGCTAATTCCTGCGGTAAAGCCGAAAGATGAGGTAATTATACACGCCGTTCGGATTTTCCGGACGGCATTTTCTTTTTATTTTTATTTTAGGAGGATTGCTCAATGGCAAGACATTTTTTTACATCGGAATCAGTAACGGAAGGCCATCCGGACAAACTCTGCGACCAGATTGCGGACGCTGTGCTGGATGAAATTATTGCACAGGACCCGGAAGCCCACGTTGCGTGTGAAGTAACGGCCACCACCGGCGTAATCCATGTCATGGGAGAGATTTCTACCGACTGCTATGTGGATATTGCGTCGATTGCACGGCAGGTAGTCAAGGACATCGGCTACGACGACCCCGCCTGCGGTTTTGACGGCAACACCTGCGGCGTGATCACCTCCATCGATATCCAGTCGCCCGATATCGCGATGGGTGTCAATCAGTCCTATGAGGCGAAGCAGGGCGCGACGGACGCAAACGATGTGACCGGCGCGGGCGACCAGGGCATGATGTTCGGATACGCCTGCGACGAAACGCCGGAGCTGATGCCGCTTGCCATCTCACTGGCGCACAGGCTGTCGAAGCGCCTGAGCCAGGTCAGAAAGGACGGTACCCTGTCCTATCTGCGGCCGGACGGCAAAACACAGGTAACCGTGGAGTACGACGGGGACGAACCGGTGCGCGTGGACACCGTTGTCGTTTCCACCCAGCATGACCCCGACGTCACTCTGGAGCGAATCAGAAAGGATATTATCGAGCGTGTGATAAAAGCGGTGATCCCAGAAAAATGGCTGGATGACAAGACAAAGTTCTTTGTCAACCCGACTGGCCGTTTTGTGATAGGCGGTCCGGTGGGCGACAGCGGACTGACCGGAAGAAAAATCATCGTTGACACTTACGGCGGCTACGGCAGGCACGGAGGCGGCGCTTTCTCAGGAAAGGATCCTACCAAAGTCGACCGTTCCGCGGCTTACGCGGCGCGCTACGCGGCAAAGAATGTTGTTGCGGCGGGCCTGGCGAAAAAGTGTGAAATTCAGATCGCCTATGCGATCGGCGTGGCAAGACCCGTTTCCATTATGGTGGATACGTTCGGCACTTCCCAATACAGCAACGACGAGCTCGCGGCGGCGGTGGAAAAGGTGTTTGACCTTCGTCCCACGGCGATTATTCATAACCTGAATCTTCGCCGTCCTATTTACCGCGCGATTTCCAATTACGGCCATATGGGCCGTGAGGACCTGAACGTTGCGTGGGAAAAGCGCGACAAGGTCGACGCTCTAAAAGCCGCATTGGCAAAATAAGCATAGCATTTGGTCGCCTCGGCACATAAACTGTGTTGAGGTGACTTTTTATGCTTGAGATCCTTGCAAAAATCGCTTTTGTTCTTCTGGCCATCATCGGCGCCGCTGAAATCGTCAGGAATATTATTTTCTGGATGCTCAGGCCCTCCCGTCCGGGCAAGCTTTATCTGGTCGTTTCCGTGGAAGGCCACGATGAAGGCGCCGAAATGCTGCTGGAAAGCGCGATCGAAAGACTGAAATGGATCCGCGGAGATGAAAAAATGCTGATTTGTCTTGACAAGGGAATGGATGAAGAAACAAACGTGGTATGCAGAATTATTTCCAACCGGAACCCCGGGGTAGAGGTCTGTACTCCCAAAGAACTGCCGGATATTCTATGTCAATAAATTTGCAAATACATAGCTCATGTATTATACTGAATTTATGAATCATAAAATACGAGGGAGTTTCATGCGGGAAGATCAGATGCTGGAAATGGCCGGTTCGGTAGAACAGGTCATTTTTAAAAATGAGAAGAACGGATATGCGATTATAGAAATCAATAACGGGGAAGAATTGGTTACGGCCGTGGGCACGATGCCGCTGGTCGGCGCGGGCGAGGAAGTGCGCGTTGTGGGCGGCTGGATCAACAATCCGAACTACGGGACCCAGTTTAAGGTGGAGGGCTTTGAGCGCTCGAAGCCCTCCACTGCGGCCGCTATGCTGAAATATCTTTCGTCGGGCGCTGTTAAGGGCATCGGCCCGGCTACCGCCGGGAAAATTGTGGACATGTTCGGCATGAACGCGTTGCAGGTGCTGGAAGAGGAACCGGAGCGCCTTTGCGCCATTAAGGGCATTACCAGGGCAAAGGCGAAAAAAATGGGCGATGAGTTCAAAAAGATACACGGCATCCGGGAAATCATGCTGTATTTGAGCAGCTTCGGCATTTCGCCCGACGAGGCCGTCAGAGTCTGGAAGCTCTATGGCCCGCAGGCCGCGGAGCGCGTGCAGGAGGATCCCTACTGCCTGTGCGGGGACGGGCTGGAAATCGGCTTTGAGCGTGCCGACGATATTGCCGCTTCGCTTGAGCGGCCGCAGGACGACGGCTGCAGGGTCCGCGCAGGCATTCTGCACGTTCTGAAGCACAATATCAGCAATGGCCACACCTGCCTGCCCGCGGACAAGCTTCTGACCGCCGCGCAGAAGATGCTCGGCATTGGGCCGGAGCAGGCCTTTGACACGCTGGAAGCCCTGAAGGCGGAAGCGTCTGTCTGCGCCGTCCTTTTTGATGGCCGGGAGTATATTTTTACCCCCAAGCTGTACCGGTCCGAGCTGTACTCCGCGGGAAGGCTGAACATGATGCTTCGCTTTCCGGCGCAGTCCATCCTTGGAATCGACAATTATATCTCAAATATTGAGGAAACGTTTCAGATTCAGTACGCCGACGGGCAAAAGCAGGCGATAAAAGAGGCTCTTTCCAAGGGAATGCTGATTCTGACGGGGGGACCGGGAACCGGAAAAACCACCACCCTCAACGCGATCATCAAGATTCTGGAGACGAAGGGGGAGAAGGTTCTGCTTGCCGCGCCGACCGGCAGAGCGGCCAAGCGGATGTCCGAGCTGACAGGACAGGACGCGAAAACGATCCACCGCCTGCTGCAGGTGGAATGGGATGAAAACGATCTGCCTGTCTTTTCCAAAAACGAGAAAAATCTTCTGGAATGCGACGCGCTGGTCATTGACGAGCTGTCCATGGTGGATGCCAATATTTTCGAGGCGGTTCTGCGCGCCCTGCCGCTCGGCTGCCGTCTCATCATGGTCGGCGACTGCGACCAGCTGCCCTGCGTCGGGCCGGGCAACGTGCTGGGCGATCTGATCGCCACCGGACTGCTGCCCGTTGTCCAGCTCAATCAGATTTTCCGCCAATCCATGCAAAGCCTGATTGTTATGAACGCGCACAGAATTGTAAAAGGACAGATGCCGGAGCTTTCCGTCAGAAACAGCGACTTTTTCTTTCTGCCGTACGGAAGCCCCGCAGAAATCAGTTCCACGATTGTTGATTTGTGTGCGGCCCGTCTGCCCGCAAGCTACGGATACTCGCCTTTGTCGGATATCCAGGTACTGTCTCCTTCCAGAAAAGGGGAACTGGGTACCGTGGAGCTCAACAAAAAGCTGCAGGCAGTGATCAATCCTCCGGAGAAAACGAAAAATGAAATCACCATTAACGGCACCCTGTTCCGGGAGGGCGACAAGGTGATGCAGATCAAAAACGACTATAACCTGGCCTGGGTGAAACCGGATGGGACAAGCGGGGAGGGCGTTTTTAATGGCGATCTCGGCATTCTGTGCGGCATTGACCGCCGGGCTTCCACCGTTACGGTGCAGATGGATGACCGCATGGTGCTTTACGAGCTGGAGACCGCGGCGGAGCTGGAGCTTGCCTATGCCATGACGGTGCACAAGAGCCAGGGAAACGAATTCACCGCCGTTGTGATGCCCATGTTTCAGGGAGCGCCTCAGCTTTCCTACAGAAATTTGCTGTATACCGCGATTACGCGTGCAAAGTCCCTTTTGATTCTTGTCGGGTCGCAGAAAGCGATTCAGCACATGGTTGAAAACGATAAAAAAATGCGCCGGTACTCCGGACTCTACTATTTTCTGACCGGAGGCGCGCAGAATGAGTGCTAAGCTTTTTTCCGTGCTTCTGGATATGATTTTTCCGCCGAAGTGCATTTTCTGCCGCGGGATCGTTCCATCCGGGCAATCCATATGTGAAAAATGCGAAAAAGAAATTTCATATACCTCCGGCGAAAAATGCATTTATCTGCCGGGTTCCGGTGAAACTATTTTATGTACCGCACCCTATTTATACAGCGGAAAAATCCGGGAATCCATTCTCCGGTTCAAATTTTACGGGCAAAAGGATTTTGCTGATTTTTATGCGGAGGGCATGTCCGCGCAAATCGGAAAAAGCTTTCCCAAAGCGCGGTTCGATTCCGTTACGTCCGTTCCCATCTCCGGGGAGCGCTATAAAGCGAGAGGCTATAATCAGTCGGAGCTTTTGGCAAGGGCGGTCGCAAAACGCCTCGGCCTGCCTTACCGGGAGTATCTGGTCAAAATCCGGAACAACCGGGAACAGCACAAGCTGAGCGAAAAGGAACGCCGCAGCAATGTCCGGGGTGTCTATCGGATAAAGGACGGGGAGCAGACATCGGGAAAAAACATCCTGCTGATAGACGATATTGTGACTACCGGCGCCACGCTGGGGGAGTGCGGCTGTGTTCTGCTTAGCGGAGGAGCAAAGAAGATAACGTGTGCTGCAGTGGCCCGCGCACTTTAAGTTGAAAAATTTCTGATTTTGTAATAATATAATAAAATGAATATAGATTGGATGTGATTACGTGCTGGGTACTGACATTGCGATAGATCTTGGTACATCAGCCGTCAAGATTTACCTTGACGGGAAAGGCATTATACTTAATGAACCGGCAGTTGTTGCCGTTAATGTGGAAACGGACGAAGTTGTGGCAATCGGCTCGGAAGCCTACAGGATGGTGGGACGTACCTCGGACAAGATTTCCGTTTCCCATCCGCTTTGCAACGGCGTCATTTCCAATTTTGATCTGGCGCAGTATCTGATCAGCAACTATTTGAAAAAAATCAGCGGGAGCAGGGTTTTTATGCCCCGCGTTGTCGTCAGCGTGCCGTGCCAGATTACAGAGGTTGAGAAACGCGCGGTAGTGGACGCGATCAGCGCGGCGGGCGTGCGCAAAATCTGTCTGATTGAGGAACCTGTGGCCGCGGCGCTCGGCGCCGGTGTGGATATCTCCACGCCGCACGGCACCCTGATCGTCGATATCGGCGGAGGCACGACGGATATGGCGGTGCTTTCCCTGAGCGGCATCGCGATCTCGCGTTCCATTAAGGTCGCCGGGAATGCCTTTGACGAAGCAATCATCAAGTATATCCGAAGAAAATACAATTTAATTATCGGTCAGCGGATGGCTGAGGAAGCAAAAACCGCGATTGGCTGCGTGTATCCCAGAAAGGATCTGTGCAGTCACAGAATTAAGGGCAGAAATGCAATGACCGGGCTGCCGCAGTGGACGGATATCTCCTGCGACGAAATGCTGGAAGCCCTGATTGAACCGGCGATGCAGATTGTCCGGACCATTCAGGAGATGCTGGAAAAAACGCCGCCGGAGCTGATGGGGGACGTTTATTCGGACGGCATTATTCTGACGGGCGGGTCGGCCCAGCTTTACGGAGTCGATACGCTGATTTCCAAAAAGGCGAAAATGCCGGTGAAGCTTGCCGAGGATTCCCAGATCTGCGTTGCGCTGGGAGCGGGCAAGGCCATTCAGTTTATTGACGACATACAAAATAAGGGCTACGGCGTACTGAATCCGTTGAGCGCCGCTTATTAATTAAATAGAAATGATTTCAAAAACAAAGCATTGTTGTGAGTTTTTACAACAATGCTTTTTTCATATCCCGCTTGCTTCATTTTGCAAAAAAGATGTCGATATATAACATTAATCATCAGGGCGCGGCTATAACCCTGATGCGGCGCGGTTGAGAGGAGAGAAAAAAATGAAAAAGATTAAATTACCCAAAGTCAAAATTCCAAAACTGAATTTCAATAAAATTCGGTTTCGAAAGATTCATCTGAAAGCCGACAAAAATAAGCTGGTATTCAAAATCCCGCTCCGGATTATTTCTGCCGTTGCCGTTATGATGGTGGCGCTGTGTGTGTTCCTGAACATCTACCTGTCTGCGTCACAGGAAAAAACGGTCGTGAACAATATCAATAATCTGGCTGAAAACAACGCCTATATGGCGTCCTCCTATCTGAACAACATGCAGACCCTGTCAAAAGCGTTGGCACTCGAAGTTTATCGCTACAAGGAGCTGGACTCCTATACGCGCGATCAGTTTATCAAAAAGGATCTGTCCGCATATCTGGACGACTCGCGCATCTTTTCGGCCTATGTGGCGTTTGAACCGAACGCCATGTTTGAACAGACCGCGGACGGCCGGTCCTATTACGCCTATAAATTCGGCACCGAAAAGAAGCTGGATACGTTAAGCGATTACAGTACCTACAAGGACGGGGAATATTATGCGGTCAGCAAACAGACGAAAAAGCCGCATATTTCGGAGCCGTATTCCTATCAGCTGAGTTCCGGGGAAACGGTCTGGCTGATTACCATCAGCAATCCGATTCTGGACGAGGACAACAATTTTCTGGGAGTGGCTAACACCGATATCCTGACGGATACCATCAATCATCTCAGTTACGATTTGGGCGGATATTCCACCTCCTGCAATTATATTCTTTCCGCCGGTTCGAACTATGTTTCCAATACGGCCGATCAGACAAAGGCGGGGACCAAATACGACGGCAAGACAGGCAGTCAGGAGTTCAGGGTTACCCAGCCGCTGAAAATTGAGGGAATCGACGAAAACTGGACCAGCACGTTTGTTGTCCAGAAGTCGGAAGCCCTGAGGGAAATCAGCGTCCTGATCGTTCTCGTCGGAATTGTCGGCCTCATAGGGATCGCCGCCATCGGATCCGTCGTATTTTATCAGATCAGACGGTCGCTTTCTCCGATTGACAGTATTGTCGCGCTGTCGACGGATATGGGAAACGGAAAGCTCCATTCCGATATTGAGGTACATACGAGGGACGAACTCGGCGAACTGGCGGCTATTTTCAAAGATACTTCCGGAAAGCTGAGCAGTTACATAGAGGAAATATCCGACGTGCTTGTCAATATGTCCAACGGAAACCTGCGTCTGAAAGTTGAGCAGGACTATGTCGGGGATTTTGCCCCTATTAAAAAGGCGCTTCTGGAAATCATTGATTCTCTGAATAAGGTGTTCGGGGAAATTGAAGTGGCGGCCCAGCAGGTAGCCAGCGGGGCGGGCGAAATCGCCAACGGGGCGCAGGCGCTTTCCAGCGGGGCGACCGAACAGGCGGGCTCTTTGGAAGAGCTGTCGGCCTCCATCAATGAAGTATCGCGGCAGGTCAAACAGAATGCGGAGAACGCGGGCAACGCCAAACAGCTTGCGCAGGACGCGGAACGGCAGCTGGATATTGGCAAACAGACAATCGGGGAGATGACCGGGGCGATCGACCGCATTCGGGTATCGTCCGACGAAATTACAAAGATCATTAAAACCATTGACGATATCGCTTTCCAGACCAATATTCTGGCGCTGAACGCCGCGGTGGAAGCGGCCAGGGCGGGTGCGGCCGGCAGGGGCTTTGCCGTGGTGGCCGACGAAGTCAGAAACCTCGCCAGCAAGAGCGCGGAGGCGGCGAAGCATACCACCACGCTGATTGAGGATTCCGTCAGGGCTGTGGACAACGGAACCAAAATCGCCGATAGAACGGCGGACCTGCTCAATCAGATCGTTCAGAAATCCACGGAAGTCAATCATCTGGTCACGCAGATCGCCGCCGCTTCAAGCGAGCAGGCCAATTTCATTGAACAGATCGATGTGGGTGTTTCGCAGATTTCAGCGGTGGTCCAGAACAATTCGGCAACTGCGGAGGAAAGCGCCGCCGCCGCGGAAGAACTGTCCGCTCAGGCCGGTCTGCTCCGCGACAGGGTCGCGCGGTTTGAACTGAAAAAATAACCGGCATTGTATGAAAACAGCCGCCGCTGCAGTACTGCAGCGGCGGCTGTCATTATCGGTAAAAATTTATTTGCTCATCATATAGTTGATAAACATCAGTTCATCTTCCGGATTTTCTACGTTCAGTTCGGCTGAAACCGTCGAATTTTTCGCGCTTTCCAAAAGCGCCCGCACACCGTACAGCTGGCAGAGCTTGCTCTTCAGATTCAGGGTGTTTCCGTCCTCGGTAATCAGGTAGACATTCCCTTTTGCTTTGTCCAAGAGTTCAATCAGTTTTACCACATCAATGTCGTACAGCTTCATATTCTTAACCTCCTAAATAATGGGATTTCCTTCTGAGCAAATTATAGCATGTGCCTTTGACAAATACAATAACCCGCCGATGGATCTTTTCTTTACTGTCTTAAATAAGAGTATCAAAGAAAAGAATTCTTTTCTTTATATAATGATATTACCATACATTATGCACAATTTAAAGTGAATGAATTTGTGCAAAAATTAGTTTTGAAAATAAAATTGGAAAAAATTTCAGCCATTCTTTTCCTTTGAATGTGGAATCTATAAAATTTACATATCGTTCATTAAATTATGGTGTCAGATATAGTAAAATAATATACGAATACTTTAAAATATGCTATGATTATAAGGATGATTCTGTGTTTGGTTATGTAAGACCGCAAAAATCGGAGCTGCTTGTCCGTGAGTATGAACAGTACAAGGGGGTATACTGTTCCCTGTGCCGTCAGCTGGGCAAAAGCTACGGAATGGTGTCGCGTCTTACTTTAAGCTATGACTGCACTTTCTATGCACTGATGCTGCTTGCGTTTCGTCCGGAGTGTCCCGGCTTTCAAAGCGGACGCTGCGTTGTCAATCCGTTAAAAAAATGCACCTTCTGCAGTTCCGGGGAACCGGAATTCGTCTCTGCTTCAGCCCTTTCCGTCATTATGACTTACTATAAAATCAGGGACGATATTGCGGATTCCCGCTTCTGGGGAAAGCTTCGCGCATATGCCCTGCTGCTTCTCGCGGCGCGGGCGCACAGAAAAGCCGCCGCCGATTTTCCCCGGCTGGACGCGATTATTTCGGCTTCCATGGAAGAACAGAAGGCCGCGGAGCAGGCGCCCGACCCATGCCTTGATTCCTGCGCGGAGCCGACGGCGAAGATGCTGCAGCAGGTTTTCGAGGCATCTGCCGGGGAGGACGGGGAGCCGGATTCTCCCAAAGTACGGATTTTGCGGCAGTTTGGTTATTTTTTAGGCCGCTGGGTATATATTATTGACGCCGCGGACGATATGGAAAAGGATCTGAAAACAGCGTCGTTCAACCCGTTTATTATCCAATGCGGCTTAAATGATGCCAGCAGTCCGGAGGAACTGGAAAAGGCGAAAAGCTATGCAAATGAGGTTCTGAACCTGACGCTTTCCCAACTGACGGCCGCTTTGAATATTTTGGATTTGGATCATTTTGGCGAGATCATTCAGAACGTTGTTTTGAAGGGCTTGCCGGAAATACAAAAAGAATTACTATTTAAGAAGGAGAAAGTGCATGTCAGATCCTTATAAGGTATTGGGAGTATCTCCAACGGCGACAGACGACGAGATAAAAGCCGCTTACCGCGAACTTGCCAAAAAATATCACCCCGATAATTATTCCGGAAGTCCGATCGCCGACCTTGCCGGTGAAAAGATGAAAGAAATTAACGAGGCTTACGATACGGTTGTCGCACAAAGAAAACAGCAGAAAAACGGCGGCTACGCCGGGTATACGGCGCCAAATACGGGCTATACCGGCCAGAGCTACGGGAATTCCTATTCCTCCGGCTTCAATGACGTGCGGAATCTGATTATGCTGGGCCGCATTGCGGACGCGGAACAGATTCTCAACGGCGTTCCGTCGGAGAGCAGGAATGCCGAATGGTATTTCTTAAAGGGGACCGTGCTGTACAAAAGGGGCTGGCTGGAAGAGGCCTACAATAATTTTGCCAGGGCCTGCCAGATGGACCCCTACAACGGCGAATACCGCGCCGCTATGAATCAGGTTACCAATCAGCGCAACGGCGTGTATGGAGGGTACAACCCCAATGTGCCGCGCACCGGCAGCTGCAGCGGGTGCGATATCTGCTCTTCCTTGATTTGTACCGACTGCTGCTGCGAATGTATGGGCGGAGATTTGATCCCCTGCTGCTGATTTTGTTCGGGGAGGAATCGATTTGAGCAGAACGATTCGTCTGGCCTTTTGCGGAGTCATCACGGCGCTTTGCACCGTGACGATGTTTTTGACCGGACTGATTTCCATCGGAACCTATGCCTTGCCCGCTTTTGCAGGCATTTTACTCATCGTGGTCGTCGTCGAGCTGGGTGTGGGCTGGGCGTGGCCTGTCTATCTTGCGTCGTCGGTTCTTTCTCTTCTGCTTGCGGGGGATAAAGAGGCTGCCATGCTGTTCGTCGTTTTTTTCGGCTATTACCCGATTCTGAAAGCGCAGATTGAAGGGCTGCACCGCCGTGTTTTGTCTTATTTCCTGAAGTTTGCGGTTTTTAATGCCGCGATGATCCTGGGATTTTTTCTCAGTATCCGGGTGCTCGGCGTACCGGAAGACAGCTTTACCGTTTTCGGGATTTATCTTCCGTGGGTCTTTCTGGTTGCCGGCAATTTTGTGTTCGCCGTGTATGACTACGCGATTTCCTCCCTCGTTGCCCTGTATTTTCAGAGATTCCACCGGTTTGTCGGCAAATGGCTGAAATAAGAGATGGTTATGATAGAGCGTGTATGCAAACTCCAAAATATAGTCTATTTCTACTGAGAAGGGTTCCTTCGTCGTCAAAAATGCTCCGAATACGGAAAGTATTCGTGTGCTTTTTTCCTTGAAGTCCCTCCTCCTCAGCGAAATATCCGTCGTTTTTCCGATTTGCATACACACTCTAATGCTCCCCCTGTAAAGGGGAATTTTTTTTGCGAAGGGCAGAAAAATGAATCGCTGGGAATTACTTCCTGCAAAAACATAGAAAGGCACTTGATTTTTATTCCGTTTCGAATTAATATGAGTAACAGGAGTTGGTAGAATGAATAATTTGTTAGCCGTCAGAATAAAAAACAGGATGGGCGACTTTTCAAAAGGGCAAAAGCTGATTGCAAAATATATTGAGGAACACTACGACAAGGTGGCGTTTATGACCGCTTCCAAGCTGGGCGCAACCGTCGGGGTCAGCGAGTCGACGGTCGTCCGTTTCGCGACGGAAATAGGGTACACTGGGTACCCGGAGCTTCAGCAGGCCATGCAGGAGATGATCCGAAACAAGCTTACCTCCGTCCAGAGAATGGAAGTAACGGCGAGCCGCATCGGCAACAACGATATCCTTGATTCCGTTTTCAATCAGGACATCGATATTATCCGCAGAACCATGGAGGAAACGCCGCACGAGGACTTCTACCGTTCGGTGGACGCCATTGTCAAGGCGCGCAAAATTTACATTTTAGGTGCGAGAAGCTCTTTAGCTCTGGCCACCTTTTTATCCTATTACTTCAATCTGATTTTTGAAAACGTCCTTCTGGTGCAGTCTACCAGCGAAGGTGAGATTTTTGAGCAGATGATCCGCGTGGACAAGCGGGATGTTGTGATCGGCATCAGCTTCCCCCGGTACTCCAGAAAGGCGGTCAAAGCGCTGAACTTTGCCCACAACCGGGGTGCTACGGTCGTTGCCATTACGGACAGCGCGCTGTCCCCTCTGGCAATGGAGGCGGACAACCTTCTGCTTGCCCGCAGCGATATCGCATCCATTGTGGATTCGCTGGTGGCGCCGCTCAGCCTGATCAACGCGCTGATTGTTACGACCACGCTGAAGAAGTCGGAAGAGGTTTCTCAGGTGTTTAAGCGTCTGGAAGATATTTGGGATGAATACGGAGTGTATGAAAAGGTAGATGATAAATCCATTGAACCGGCCTTATGACGCGCTGATTATCGGCGGCGGAGCCGCAGGCCTGATGGCCGCCGGGACTGCTGCGGGCAACGGGCTGCGCGTCTGCCTGGTCGAAAAAAACACCCGCCCCGGCCGGAAGCTGATGATTACGGGAAAGGGCAGATGCAATATCACCAACAACTGCGACGTGCAGACCTTCATCGCTTCTGTTCCATCAAACGGACGGTTCCTTTATAGCGCCGCCAACCGGTTTTCCCCGCAGGACACCATCCGCTTTTTCGAGGAGCTGGGACTTCCGGTCAAAACGGAGAGAGGAAACCGGGTGTTCCCGCAGTCGGACAAAGCGGCCGACGTAGTCGATAAGCTGGTCGATTTTGTGAGGGACAGTAGGGCGGACGTCATAACCGGCGAGGTAAAACGGCTGATTTTAAAAGACCATGTAGTTTTCGGAGTGGAATTGCAGAACGGTTCCCAAATTCCGGCCGATTCCGTTGTGGTCTGCTGCGGCGGTGCTTCCTATCCCGGGACCGGTTCCACCGGCGACGGCTACCGCCTTGCCAGACAGGCCGGGCATACGGTGACCCGGCTGCGTCCCTCTCTGGTTCCGCTGACCGCTTACGGCGAAGAGTGCCGCAGGATGATGGGACTCTCTTTGAAAAATGTCGCCATAAAGGTGTGGGATACGGTAAAGAAAAAAAATATTTATGAGGATTTCGGAGAAATGCTCTTTACGCATTTCGGCGTTTCCGGCCCCATGATTCTGAGCGCGAGCGCCCATATGGGGGAGATGTCACCGGGGCGCTACTGTGTTTCGATCGATTTGAAGCCGGCGCTTTCTCCGGAGCAGCTTGACGCCCGGATTCAGCGCGATTTTGAATTGAACCATAACAAGGACTTTTCAAATTCGCTGTCGGCGCTGCTGCCCAGTAAAATGATTCCCATCGTCGTAGAAAAATCCGGGATTCCCGCTGAAACAAAATGCAACCAGATCACGAGGGAAATGCGCAGGTCTTTTGCGGGCCTGCTGAAATCCTTTAAAATTTCCATTTCTGGTTTCCGGCCGATCGAGGAAGCCATTGTCACTTCCGGCGGAGTGAAAACCTCGGAAATCAATCCCAAAACCATGGAATCAAAGCTGGTCAGGGGACTTTATTTTGCCGGGGAAGTGCTCGATGTGGATGCATACACCGGGGGTTTCAATCTGCAGATCGCTTTTTGCACCGGCCGCCTTGCGGCAAATTCACTGAACAGGCAGGAGGAAAACGAATGACTGCAGTTGCCATTGACGGGCCTGCCGGAGCGGGCAAAAGCACGATCGCCCGCCGTGCGGCCAGGGAAATCGGCTTTATTTACGTAGATACCGGCGCGCTTTACCGTGCCGTCGGGCTTTATATGCTGCAACAGGGAGTGGACACGTCGGACGCCCGTGCCGTGACTCCGCTGCTTCGGCAGGTCCATCTTACGCTGACCTTTCAAAACGGGGAGCAGAAGGTGATTCTTTGCGGAGAAGACGTTTCCAGCGCGATCCGCACCGCAGGGGTTTCCATGGCGGCGTCCAATGTTTCGGCAATTCCCGCCGTCAGGGATTTCTTATTTTCCCTGCAAAAGGATATCGCAAAGAACAATGATGTGGTTATGGACGGCCGCGATATCGGAACGGTCGTGCTGCCGGACGCGCAGGTCAAAATTTTTCTGACTGCTTCTCCGGAGGAACGGGCCCGAAGAAGATACGAGCAAATGATAAAAAAGGGCGAGCATGCGGATTATAACGATGTGCTGAGCGATCTGAAAACGCGGGACTACAACGATTCGCACCGTGCCGTCGCGCCCCTTGTCCCCGCTGCAACCGCCGTGATCGTGGACACTACGGGCAATACGCTGGAGCAGTCGGTGAAACAGCTGGTTGCAATTATTAAAGAAAATCTGCAATATAATAAATGAAACTGGTGAGACTATGAAACGTACGCCGCTTTATAATTTTGGCAAGATTTTTGTTCAGGGCTTTCTGAAATATTTTATTCCCTATCGGGTGAATAACAGGGAAAATATGCCCGAATACGGCAGGGTGATTGTTTGCTGCAACCATGTCAGCCTGTCGGACCCGGTCCGGCTGGCTTTTACACAGCAGCGTCAGATTTTTTTCATGTCCAAAGCGGAATTGTTTGAAAACAAAGCGTTGGGGCTGCTGCTTTCTTCGCTCGGCGCTTTCCCCGTACAAAGGGGAAGAGGCGATAGAACAGCGATCAACCGGGCGGGAGAGCTGCTTGAAAACGAGCAGGCGCTGGGTGTCTTTATTGAGGGTACGCGCTCCAAAACGGGGGAGTTTCTTCAGCCGAAGTCGGGCGCGGTGATGCTTGCCCATAAATACAACACCCCGATTCTGCCGTGCTGCATTACTGCAAAGGACGGCGGGGTGCCGAAAATGTTCCACAAATGCATGGTGTCGTACGGAAAGCTGATCCAGCCGGACGAACTCGGCATTGAAAACGGCTCCGGCAGTGAATATCGCAGTGCCTCCCGTTTTGTGATGGAGAAAATGGCCGAACTTCGCGAGCGGGACCTGGACACTTTTCTGGCCGCAGGGGTCTGAAAGAATGCTGTATTTTTTCTGTCTTCGTCTGGCTGCCCCTCTGGCCCGGCTCATTTACCGGGTACAGTACAGGGGAGTTGAAAATATTCCCGGCAGCGGAAAGCTGATTGTTTGCAGCAATCACAAATCGGTGATCGACCCGCTTTTTCTTGCGGCGCCTTTCAGACGGCAGGTCCGTTATATGGCGAAGTCCGAACTTTTTGAAAATCACGGAAAGCTGGCGTGCTGGTGGCTGTACCGCATGGGCGCTTTCCCGGTTGTAAGGGAAAGCGCTGACGCGCAGTCCATGAAGACCGCTCTGCATATCCTGTATGACGGCGGGATTCTGGGGATTTTCCCGCAGGGGAAATGTGTCTTTGACAACGCGCCGTTCCGGCCGAAAGCCGGAGTGGCCATGCTTGCCTATAAAGCACAGGCGCCTGTATTGCCGGTATCCATTTACTGCGACGGCGTCATCAGGCCGTTTCGCCGGGTGACCGTCCGTTTTGGTGAGCCGATTCCCTTTGAGAAACTGGGGCTGAAGGACCATTCGTCCGTTTCCCTCCGCGCGGCGGCGGGAACGATCGCGGAAAAAATCAACAACATGCTGGAGGAAAAACATTGAAAATCATCGTCGCCCGTTCCGCTGGCTTCTGTTTCGGCGTGAACAGGGCAGTGGAAATGGTCAATGGGCTTTTGGATCAGGGGAAGAAGGTCTGCACGCTGGGCCCGATTATTCACAATCCGCAGACTTTGGAACAGCTTGCCTCGCGCGGTGTGACAATCGTGGACTCGCCCGATCAGGCACCTCCGGATTCGACCATGGTCATCCGCTCCCACGGAGTGCCGAAGGCGGTTTATGACAGCCTGCTTGAGAAAAAAGCCGATTTTGTGAACGCAACCTGTCCTTTCGTCGCAAAAATACACAATATTGTTTCAAAAGCTTCCGCTGAGGGAAAAACGGTGCTGATTGCCGGCGATGCCCATCATCCGGAAGTAGAGGGTATCCGGGGGCACTGCACAGGAAAATGTTATGTTTTCAAAAATGCCGCGGAGCTGCAAAATATTTTGGAACGTTTTCCGGTTGCACGGGAAGATTCTCCCTGTGTGGTTGCTCAGACGACTTTCAGCGTCTCTGAATGGGAAAATTGTTTGGAAATGCTAAAAAGGGTATATACAAATGCAACAATTTTTGATACAATATGTAATGCGACTGCTAAGCGTCAATCGGAAGCGGAGTTTCTGTCCAGACAGTGCGACGCAATGATTGTGATCGGCGGCAGGGAAAGTTCCAATACAGCAAAACTTCGTGATG
The DNA here is from genome assembly GCF_052443335.1 of Caproiciproducens lactatisolvens. NCBI lineage: Bacteria > Bacillati > Bacillota > Clostridia > Eubacteriales > Acutalibacteraceae > Caproiciproducens > Caproiciproducens lactatisolvens. The sequence continues at coordinate 1,472,881 of NZ_CP195750.1, forward strand.
TGTGCATGAAAAACTGCACCACTTATCTGATAGAAACAGCGGACGAGCTGCCGCTGTCCGTTCTAAAAGAATCCGAATGTATTGGCATTACTGCCGGTGCTTCAACGCCGGCAAGCATTATAAAGGAGGTACTTGATACCATGTCAGAAATCAATGAGGGTGCTGGTCAAAATTTAATGGAGAATAATGCCGAGGGAAACTTCGAGGAAATGCTCGAGGAATCCCTAAAGAATTTAAATACAGATGAAAAGGTACACGGTGTAGTTGTCGGCATTACTCCCAGCGAAGTTTATGTCGACGTAGGCAGAAAGCAGGCCGGCTTTATTCCTGCCGCGGAGCTTTCCGCCGATCCCAACGTACGGCCCGAGGACCTTGTTAAGGTAGGCGATGAGATGGATCTTCTCATCATGCGCACCAACGACCAGGAAGGAACCATCATGCTTTCCAAGAAGCGCCTGGATGCCGCGAAGGGCTGGGAAGCCGTTACCGCAGCTGAGGAAAGCGAAGCTGTTCTGACCGGCATTGTCACCGAGGTCATCAAGGGCGGCGTCATCGCCGTCACAAACGGCGTACGTGTGTTTATCCCCGCTTCTCAGGCTACCGCTTCCCGCGGCGATCCGCTGGAGGACCTGCTGAAGAAAGAAGTCAAATTCCGCATTATCGAAGTAAACCGCGGCCGCAGACGCGCTGTCGGCTCCATCCGTTCCGTACTGAAGGACGAGAGAAAAGCACAGGCGGAGAAGTTCTGGGAAACCGCGGAGGAAGGCAAGGAATATACCGGTGTTGTCAAGTCTCTGACCGCTTACGGCGCGTTTGTCGATCTGGGCGGCATCGACGGCATGATCCATATTTCCGAGCTCTCCTGGGGCAGGATCAAGCACCCTTCCGAGGTCGTCAATGTCGGCGATACGGTTCAGGTTTATATCAAGGGACTCGATCAGGAAAAGGGTAAGATTTCCCTTGGCTACAAGCGTGCGGAGGACAATCCGTGGGAAATCCTCAAGCGTGATTATCCTGTGGGCACAGTCTGCGATGTTACGATTGTCGGCATGACCGCTTTCGGCGCTTTCGCAAGAATTATTCCTGGTATCGACGGTTTGATACATATCTCTCAAATCGCCGATCACAGAATCGAAAAGCCGCAGGATGTTTTGAAGGTCAACGACGTTGTAAAAGCCAAAATCACCGAGATCGATTTTGACAAAAAGCGTGTCAGCCTTTCGATCAGAGCTTTGCTCGAACCTGTTGAGCAGGCTGTCGAAGAGGTACCTGCCGAATAATTTTCGATCGTAAACGGCGCAAAGGAACTCAGGTTTCTTTGCGCTTTTTTGCTGTCCTTTCACATTTTGATTCCTTCCGAGTATTATGAAGGTATGAGACTTGGGAGGTGTTGCTATGAGAAGGTGGCACAGGTTCGGATATGGTAACCGTATACATACGCGAATTTACTGGAAATCGCTGATTGTCATAATTCTTTGTCTGGGGTTTATAATATTAATTGATTCCCATTTTCGTCCCATCATCAAATCGATTACGACCAATCAGGCCCGCATTCAATCCATCGACACCATTAACAACGCCGTAACCGAAGAGCTGGCCCAAAACGGGGTGACCTATCAGGATCTGGTATCGGTGGAACGGGACAGTAGGGGCAAAATATTGGCGATTACAACGCAGATGGTAAAGATGAATGAACTGAAATCTGCCATTATCTCCAATGTACAGAAGGAAATCGGAGACGACGGCCATATGGATGTAGGCGTTCCTTTGGGAACGCTTACAGGCAGTGATCTGCTTCATGGCTGGGGCCCGAAGGTGCCGCTCAGGCTGACGCTTTCCGGAAACGTGAACGCGGACTTCAAAAGCACCTTTGAGTCCGCCGGAATCAACCAGACGAAGCATCAGATCATTCTGAATGTGCACACCAGTGTGTATTCTTTTCTGCCGGGTTTTGATACCACTACGGAAGTGGACACCAATGTCCCCGTTGCGGAAACAATCATTGTAGGCGATGTACCGCAGGTAGTTGCAAACATAAATTAATCTGCTATTATTAGTAGCGAGAGGGTTGATTTTCATGGATGTTAAAGAAGCGAAAAAGCAGCTGAAAGAACTGAGGAAGCAAATCGAATATCATAATAAAAAGTACTATACGGAAGACGCGCCGGAAATCGACGACTATGAGTACGATATGATGTACCGCCGTCTGCAGCAGCTTGAAGAACAGTTTCCAGAGCTGGTCACTCCCGATTCTCCCACGCAGAAGGTTGGCGCGGAGGTCCTGAATAAATTTCAGCCCGTCGTGCACACCGTTCCCATGGAAAGCCTGCACGATTCCTTTTCCGAGCAGGAGCTGATTGATTTTGACCGCAGGGTGCGTGCTGCCGTGGACCACCCGGTCTACATTGTTGAGCCGAAATTTGACGGTCTTTCCGTTTCGCTGGAGTACCGTGACGGCCAGTTTGTCAGGGGCTCCACCCGTGGAGACGGCACAGTTGGAGAGGATGTAACGGATAATCTCAGAACCATCCGCACCGTACCGAAACAGCTGACCCGGCCGCTGCCGTTTCTGGAAGTGCGCGGTGAGGTATATATGTCGCATGAGAGCTTTTTCCGCCTTTCCGAGCGTCAGGAGCTGAACGATGAAAAGCCCTTTAAAAATCCGCGCAATGCCGCGGCGGGTTCCCTCCGGCAGAAGGATTCCAGGGTTACCGCTTCCCGCACCCTGGACATTTTTGTGTTCAATGTGCAGCAGCTGGTCGGAGAGGAGCTTCACAACCATGATGATGCCCTGAACTTTTTAAAGGAGTTGGGATTTGCCGTACCGCCTTTTTTTACCTCCTGTTCCACGGTGGAGGAGGTCATAGACGAGGTCAACCGGATCGGGGAGCTGCGCGGCTCGCTGGACTATTCCATCGACGGCGCCGTCATCAAGGTCAATTCTTTTGTTCAGCGCGATGTTTTGGGGAGCACCTCAAAATTCCCCAAATGGGCGGAAGCGTTCAAGTATCCGCCGGAAGAGAAGGAAACCAGACTGCTCAGTATTGAAATCAATGTCGGGCGTACCGGCGTCTTGACCCCGACGGGCGTTTTTGAGCCGGTCACGCTGGCGGGAACGACGGTAAGCCGCGCCACGCTTCACAATGAAGACTTTATCCATGAAAAAGATATCCGTATCGGTGATACCGTCATCCTGAGAAAAGCCGGGGAAATCATTCCGGAAGTTGTTTCCGTTGTATCGCATATGCAGGATTCCGAACCGTATGTCATGCCCGAGGTATGTCCGTCCTGCGGGGTCAGGGTGGCGCGCGAGGAGGGTGAGGCGGCTACGCGCTGCACCAATCCCGAGTGTCCGGCGCAGCTTTTGCGCCATATGATCCATTTTTCCAGCCGCGATGCCATGGACATTGAAGGACTTGGCCCGGCGGTGCTTGAACAGCTGATTCAGCAGGGACTGCTTTCCTCTCCTGCGGATTTATATACTCTGCGTCACGACCAGATCGTGTCATTGGAACGCAAGGGTGAAAAATCGTCTCAGAATCTGATCGACGCAATTGAGAGGTCGAAGGAAAACGACCTTTACCGGCTGGTTTATGCATTCGGAATTCCCCATATCGGTCTGAAGGCCGCCAAACTGCTTTCCTCCTGTTTTCGGAATATGGACGCGATCTTCCATGCTACGGCGGAAGAAATCGCCGCGATCGACGGCTTTGGCGGGGTAATGGCGGACAGTGTCGTTCAGTTTTTCGCACTGGACAATACGGCGCATCTGATCGGCCGGCTGCGCGACGCGGGGGTCAATATGCTCTGTAAAACAGTGGTGGACGACAACCGCTTTTACGGCAAGACCTTTGTGCTGACGGGAACGCTCCCGACCCTGACCCGGACGCAGGCGGGCGCCATCATAGAAAAGATGGGCGGGAAGGTGTCCGGCAGCGTTTCTAAAAAGACCGATTATGTATTGGCGGGAGAAGACGCCGGCAGCAAGCTGACAAAAGCGCAGCAGCTGGGGATAACGGTCATTTCCGAAGAGGAATTCAATGAGATGATTCAATAGTGACTTTTTATAGAATGCTTTAAAATCCGCGGAGCACGTTTTGTGTTCCGCGATTTTTTTATGTCATTTTTTTAGCAGCGCAAATAAATCCTTTGGCTGCAAAATATATTTCATCAAAATTATTGAACAACGAATAAAATATATCGATAAAAAATAAAATAATATTGATAATTAGTAATTGATATGATATAATACAAAGGAAAACATAGGAGGGGGATTCTGCTGTATGTGGAACAACTCAAAATCGTTGACGCTTTCTATTTTCTGTACCAGACTGTTTGCCGTCCTGCTGGCGGTGGGCGTATGCGCTGCGCCCGCGATTGTCAGCTGGTATTTTGGGGATGCTCCGGCGATACAGGCGCTGCACCTGCCGTTTCGCGTCACCATCTATCTTTGCGCGGTACCGGGTTTTATCCTGCTTTACTGCCTGAATACCCTGCTGAAAAATATCCGTGTGGGCAGCGTTTTTGTGCTGGAAAACACAAAAATGCTGCGGATTATTTCCTGGAGCTGTATCGCCGCTGGCGTCATCACTTTTGGTTCGGGCTTTTATTATGCCTCGTTTTTTATTGTCGCGGTAGCCTGCGCTTTCTTTGCGCTGATTATCCGTGTCATTAAAAACGTCTTTGAGCAGGCGATTGAGCTGAAAAGCGAAAATGACTTCACGATTTAAAGGATGGAAAAATATGCCCATTATCATTAATTTAGACGTCGTCATGGCGAAGCGGAAAATCACCTCCGGTGATCTTGCGGAAAAGGTAGGAATCACGCCGGCGAATTTATCCATCTTAAAAAACAATAAGGCGAAGGCAATCCGCTTTTCCACTCTGGAAGCTTTGTGCCGTGAACTGAAGTGCCAGCCCGCGGATATTTTGGAATATACCGATACGGAATAAAGGAGATTACTATGAATATCGCTGAAGAAAACGGGACCGCTTCGGTACCCGTAACCACAGGTGCGCCTGTTTTGCCCTCAACGCTGGGGTACGGCCAAATTCCCGCCGCTAAAAGATCGGAAATCCCGATTCCTTTTACCGGTACGGATACCCTGTTTGCACTGCTGTTTCTGGTGTGCGGTTATCTTTTTGTCTGGCTGATTACGCCGGAATGCTTTGGCTTGGGCGTGACCCTCTTTACCGCCGCGTTTTGTACGTTGGTACTTCTGTACCTGAAAAACCGTGGAAAACCCGTTCCGAAAAACAGCTGGTTCTGGCTGGCTTTGGTGGTTCTGTCGTCCGTCAATTTTTCCCTGTTCACCAATGTCTCTCTGCAGTTTCTCAACTTTCTGTTTTTGATGGGCTGCGCGGTCTATTGGGTCGCGGTACTGACCTCGGGCCGGATGGAAGAAAGGCTGGGTGCCTGTTTTATGCCCGATATGGTGAATCAGCTTTTCAAAATCCCGTTTTTGAATTTCGGCTGCGCTTCCAAAATCATCCGGCGTTCGGCGGTGAAAAACAAGAAAAGCAGGGTCCTTCTGGCTTCACTGGGCGGTGCGCTGGCGGCGCTGCCGGTTCTCTGGATTGTCCTTTCGCTTCTGATGCAGGCGGACGGGGCATTTCAGGCTTTGGTGAAGCAGTTTTCCGCCGACGTGGGAACCCATATCGTCAATTTTCTGTTCCGGCTTCTTCCGGCCTTTCTGACGGGAAGCTATCTGTTCGGCCTGCTGTACGGCAATATCCAGAAAAGGCGGGCCGACTCGATTACGGCTGAGAAAGCCGCTAAATTTTCCGAGAAGTGCAGAGTCGTTCCCACGGCCGCCGCTGTAACGGGAATCGTGCTCCTGTGCATTCTGTACCTGATTTTCTTCGGGGCGCAGACAGCCTCCCTGTTCAGCGCCTTTTCGGGGCAGGGGCAGAACGGGCTGACGCTTGCGGAATTTGCCCGGCGGGGGTTCTTTGAGCTCTGCAAAGTCGCGACGATCAACTTTGCCGTGATCACTTTTTCCTCCGTACTGATCCGGAGGGAGGAAGGGGAATTCCGCCTGATGAGGGCCATTCATATTTTCCTTTCAACGGAGACCCTTCTGCTGATTGCTTCCGCCCTCAGCAAGATGATTCTGTATATCGCCCGCTACGGGCTGACCCCGAAACGGGTATATACCAGTTGGTTCATGGCGGTTCTGGCGGTGATTTTTGTCCTTATTATCGTCTCCCGGTTTAAAAAGATCAATCTGGCTCGCAGCATCGTACTGACCTGCGCCGTCAGCTTTCTGATCCTCTGCTACGCAAATATCGACGGAAGGATTGTCAGGTATAATATCGGCCGGTACCAAAGCGGGACGCTGGAAACGGTCGACGTAGGTATCATGTACGGCGCTCCGGATGCTGCAAAGCCCTATGCGCTGGAACTGTACCGGAATACAAAGGATGCTTCCTTAAAAAAGGATCTGGAAAATTTTCTGCGGGATCAGAATCCGCAGAAAATCGAATTTCAGCAGATGAATCTGCAGAAATGGACGGCTCTCCGCCTTCCAATGGAATAAAAAGAGAAATCGGCTCCGCGGGAAATCCTCCCGCGGAGTTATTTTTTTGGTTCTAACACGGCCAAGTTGTCCATATCTATGTTATTGAAAGAGAGGACAAGGGATATGGATAACTACAGCGACCCAAGATTTGACTCGGCGGCAAAAGCAATCTGCGGCAGAATCGCAGGCCATTTCTCGCTTTTGCCCGGAGACATTAAAAAACAGGCGCAGGAGATCAGGCTCCGCGTCAATAAACCAATTTCCATCTGCTGTACGGGCGGAATCTACTTTTTGAATCAAACCGGAAGACTGACGTGCTATCCGGGCAGGGATGCCATGATTTCCACCAGGGAAGATATTGAGGAATGCTTCCGGAATATCTGCAGCTATTCGATTTACAGCCATCAGAATGAGATCAAAAACGGGTTTGTCACGCTGGCCGGGGGGCACCGGGTCGGCATCAGCGGAACCGCAGTGTTCCAGAACGGTGAAATTACCGGTATCCGGGATATTTCCTCCATCAACATCCGCGTTTCCCGGGAGATTCCCGGATCGGCTGCCGAAATTTTTCATTCCCTGAAAAAGGAGATTCATTCCGGCCTGCTCATTGCCGGCCCGCCCGCAAGCGGAAAAACCACCCTCCTGCGCGACATTGCCCGCCAGCTGTCCAGCGGCACCTGCGGGGATATCCGGAAGGTGGTCGTGGTCGACGAACGCGGGGAACTGGCCGGTATCTGTCTGGGGATACCGCAGAACGACCTTGGCTTCTGCTGCGACGTGCTGGACGGGTACCCCAAGGCGGAAGGAATCATGCAGGCCGTCCGCTGTCTTTCTCCGGAATTCATAATCTGTGACGAGCTTGGCGGAAACGACGAGGTTGCCGCGGTGGAGCAGAGCCTGAACGCGGGCGTCAGCATGATTTCCTCCATTCACGCGGGCAGCATTGAGGAATTCCTGATGAAAAAACAGGCGGTGCGCCTCTTGAAAACAGGGGCCTTCGGCTGTGTGGCCATGCTGAACGGGCACAGGGAACCGGGAAAAATACAAGGAATTTACAAGGCTGGTGATTTGCTTGCTAAAATTGACGGGCGCTTTGATTCTGATAGCCGCAGGGGCGCTTGCGGGGTATATGGAGTCGCATAGGCTTGCCGTGCGGGTGGAGCAGCTCGAACGGTTTCTGCGTTTTGTTTCCTCCGCACAGACGGAAATCCGCTTTTCCGCGCTGCCGGTAGAGCAGATCGTGCAGAGGCACGGCAGCGATTTGGAGTTTCTGCGGCAGTGCGGGGACTCTTTTCAAAAGAGCGGAGACTTCCAGTCCGCGTGGCAGGCCGGGGTCAAAGGCTGTGCGAAAAGCGGCGGGTTTAACGATAAAGATGTGGAATTGCTGAAAGGCTTTGGGAGCGGCTTCGGCGTAAGCGATACCGATGGGCAGCTTTCGCACTGCGCTCTCTATTATGAGCTCACGGCCCAGAACCTGAAAGAGGCAAGGGGCGAAAAGGAACGAAAATCAAGGCTGTATCAAATGTTTGGCGTGTTTTCCGGAATGGCGGCGGCACTCCTGCTATGTTAAGGATGGAGGAATCAAAAAATGGATGTGGATTTGATTTTTAAAATTGCTGCGATCGGCATCATCGTTGCGGTGCTGAACCAGCTGCTGATTCGTTCGGGCAGGGAAGACCAGGCAATGATGACGACTATTGCCGGTCTGATCGTAGTGCTCATGATGATTATCCAGCAAATAGACGCTCTGTTTAAGTCTATTAAATCCATATTCGGTTTGTAAGCCATGAATATGATTGCCGTTGCGGGAATTGCAGTGATCGCGGCGATTCTTGCGGTTATGCTGAGGCGGTATCATCAGGAATATTCCGTCGTCGTCAGTATCTGCGCCGGTGCTCTCATCCTGTTTGCGATACTGGAGAATATTGCCCCCGCGGTTCAGCAGATCAATACCCTGCTTTCCTCGGCAGGACTTTCCGCGGAGTACGCCGCAATTCTTTTCAAATCCCTTGGAATCTGCTTTCTGGCGCAGTTCGCCGCCGATTCCTGCCGGGACGCGGGGGAAAGCGCGCTGGCTTCGAAAGTGGAGCTCGCCGGAAAAATCGCGATTGTGGTGTTGTCGCTGCCGCTCTTTGAAAAGATCGCAAGCACGGCGGTAGGATTGATTGGTGGATAAGGATGAAAAAAATTGTATGCTTAGCCGTTCTGCTGCTCCTGATGACGGCGTTTTCCCTGCCGGTGCACGCCGCGTCGAAGCAGGACGATTATTACTCCCGCCAGCTTCAGGAAAGCGGGGCGGCGGACCTTGCGGACAAACTGCCCAATGACACCAGAAAAGCGCTGGAAGAGATGGGAATTGAGGATACCAACTGGGAAGGCATTCCCTCCATCACGCCGAAAAGCCTGTTTGACCAGATCCTTTCCGTGGTAGCGGGCAAAACGGGGGAGCCGTTCCGGGCGGCCGTTTCGGTAATCGCGGTCATGCTTCTGTGCGCGCTTTTGAACGGGATGAAGCTTTCCTTCGGCGAAAAGTCGCTGGGCGGAGTCATCGGCATGGTTTCCACGCTCTGTATCTGTGTGATTGTTGTAAACCCGATTGTGTCGTGTATTTCCAGCGCGGCGGCGGTGATCAAAACGGCCGCCGGGTTTCTGCTGGCCTGTGTTCCGGTCCTGGCGGGAATCATGATCGTGGCCGGACAACCCGCCACGGCCGGTTCCTACAATCTGTTGATGATGGCGGCGGGAAATGTGATTTCTCTGCTGTCCTCCAATATCCTGGTGCCGATGATGAACATTTTTCTGGCGCTTTCCATCGTGTCCGCGATTTCCCCGAACATCAACCTGAACGGGTTGTGCGAAGCCTTCAGCAAGGCCGTGAAATGGATTATGGGGTTCTGTATGACCATTTTTACCGGACTGCTGACCATGCACGGCATTGTTGCAACGGCACTGGATACAACGGGGACCCGCGCGGCAAGGTTTGTCGTCAGCAGCTTTGTGCCCGTGGTGGGCAACGCGCTGGGGGAGGCGCTCCATACCATCAACGGGTGCGTCAAAATGCTGAAATCCGGTGTCAGTGCGTTCGGACTGCTTGCGGGGCTTTTTGTTTTCCTGCCGATTCTTATTCAGTGCCTTGTCTGGCTGCTGACCCTTCAGGTCTGCATCGGGATCGGCGATATCTTTGAGCTGAAGGAAATCAGCTCGCTGCTGAAGGCTTCGGGGGACGTGATTGAAACGCTGATCAGTATCATTCTGTGCTGCATGATGATCCTGATGGTTTCCACCGTGATTCTGCTGATTATCGGAGGTGGGTCATGAACGCGGTCAGGGAATGGTCGGCCGCAATCTGCATGGCGGCCCTTGTCGCCGCAATGCTGCAGGGGCTTGTTCCAAGCGGCTCCATGGAAAGGATGGTCAAATTTGTCATCGGCGCTTTTGTGATCTGCGCGCTGATCGTTCCGCTCGCAAAAATCGTGCCGGAAATCTCCATGAGCATTCAGACGGATTCAGACAGCCCAGTCAATTCACAGCTTGAAAAAACGGTGGAAAAGCAGTATTCCGCCGCCGCGCAGGAGAGTATTACGAACTTAGTCGTATCGGAGTTGAACAATATCGATATTAAATGCAAAAATGTTAATGTGATTATGGATACAAACGAAGATGGCAGCATATCAATTAACAAGGTGGTTGTCATTCTGGCAAAAGGGTATGGCAAGGACAGAGAAAAGGCTTCGGCTCATCTGGAAAAAACGTTAGGACTGAAAATGGAGGTATCTTCCGATGAAAGCTAAGGATAGCGGCTTCGAGGAGGAAAAGAAGACGGTTTTCTCTAAGCTGGCGGACAATGATTTTTACCGCAAGGTCATTATTATCGGCGGTTTGATCGGAATCGCCCTGATTTTCCTCTCGGGCTATCTGAACCATGACCGCACCGATACGAAAGACGTATCGTCCCAGTCCGTGGTTACGGCCGAGCAGTACGCCAAAGAGTTGGAAACCAGCCTGACGGATATTGTGAACCGGATACAGGGGGCGGGGGAGGCCAAGGTCCTGGTAACGCTTGAACGGAGTAAGCAGTATGTGTATGCTACCGAGGAAAAAAGAAGCAATCAGACCACCGAGGACAAATCCGACGGTTCCACCACCAAAAACGAGGCGAATGACAACACGGAGACCACTTACATACTTGTCAAGGATGCCGACGGTGCCCAGAAAGCGCTTGCGGTAACTGAGGTTCAGCCGATCATAAAGGGTGTTGTCGTTGTCTGTGACGGCGGCGACAATCCGGCCGTACAGCAGGATATTATTTCCGCTGTGACAACAGCGCTGGATATTACTTCTGTGCGGGTATGCGTTATAAAAGCAAAATAATTTTAAACGGGGGGAATTTATTCTATGACTATGGGAAAGCGTCAGCTTGTTCTTGCGGCTTTGATTGTGGCGCTCGGTGCGGCGGTGTATTTAAACTGGCAGTTCTCGGGCGACAATCAATTGCTCGCCACCAACGCGGTTACCTCAACGGCGGATCATGAATTCGGGGAAGCCCAGCTTGCGGATGCTCCGGTATCCGGGTCGTCCAAGACGACTTCCGGCTCATCATCATCCGTACAGGCGAACGCGCCTGCGGCCAGCTATTTCAGTGAGGCGCGCCTGTCGCGCCAGAAAGCCAGAGACACGGCGGTTGAGCTTCTGGAAAAAGTTCTGACCGACGCGAAATCCAACGATGCGGCAAAAAAGGACGCGGTCGCACAGGCGGCTGTCATCGCACAGAATACTCTGAAGGAGAACAATGCCGAAAGTCTGATCAAGGCAAAGGGCTTTTCGGACTGCGTGGTCTTTCTCCAGAACTCGGAGTGCAATGTTGTGGTGAAAACGAACGATTCTTCACAGAACAACGCGATTGTCATCAAAGACATTGTTTCCGGCCAGTCGGGCGTCTCGTATGACAAGATTAAAATCGTCGAAGTAAAATAGCGTCCCCGGATTTTACAACCTGATTGCCGCACATAGAATTTTCAATTCCTTTCTGTTTATGCTGATTTTCTATAAACAACAGGAGAAACTGAAATTTATTTCTGCTGATTATTGAGAAATTACAGCATTCCCAGTTGATTCTGCAACAAGGTTGCGTTCCTTCCCCGCCTTCGGCGGGGAAGGAACGCGTTTTATCTTGCAGGCTGAAATGGAATTGCTGTAGCATCAGATAAAATATTTGATTCTGAAAAAGATTGTGGTATAATGTACCCGTGGATGTTTGAAAATATAATCAGCGGTTAAAACCCTCCACAGTTCAGTGGAGGGTTCTTTTCATATACGGAAGAAAGACGGCTGAAAAGACGGAGGAAGAAAATGAAAAGACACGAGGCGAGGGAACAGGCGTTTGCCTTGATTTTTGAAAGAAGTATCAACCACGATCCAACGGAACAGATTATTGACGCGGCCGGCCTGTCCAGAGATATTATCGTCGATGATTTTGCCGAAAGAGTCGCCGTCGGCGTGGAAGAAAACGAAGATGCCCTCAACGCCCGGATCGAAAAAAATATTCGCGGCTGGAAAATGAACCGCCTTTCCAAGGTGGCTCTGGCCCTGATGAAGCTCTCCATCTACGAAATGATGTTTGAGAAGGACATTCCCGTGAGTGTTTCCATCAACGAGGCGGTCGACCTTGCGAAAAAATACGGCGGCGCGGACGACGCTCCGTTTGTCAACGGCGTGCTGGGCTCGGTGGCAAAAGAGCTTGGTGAGAAGGAATCCCATGAAAGAGCCGATTGACGCGCTTGGCATCGACACCAGCAATTACACAACCTCCGCTGCTCTTTTTCAGGGCGGGACGATTTCTCAGCAGAAAATGCTTCTGCCCGTAAAGCAGGGGGAGCTCGGACTCCGGCAGAGCGACGCCGTGTTCCACCATGTGCAGCAGCTGCCGCAGGTGCTGGAAGCGCTGATTCGGAAAAAGCTTTCCGTCGGCGCGGTAGGGGTGTCGGACAGACCGCGCGACCTGGAAGGCTCTTACATGCCCTGCTTTACGGTCGGGCTCGGTACCGCAAAGGCCGTTGCGCTTTCGCTGGGGGTACCGCTGTATCTGTTTTCCCATCAGGCGGGGCACATTGCCGCCGCGCTGTATTCCGCCGGCAAACTGAACCTGCTTCACGAAAAATTCATTGCGTTCCATGTTTCCGGAGGTACGACGGAGGCGGTTCTCGTCACGCCGGACGAACGGACGATCTTCCGTACGCGGATCATCGCGCAGTCTCTGGATTTAAAAGGCGGACAGGCTGTGGACAGGGTGGGCGTCCTGCTCGGCCTGCCGTTTCCCTCGGGGAAAGCGCTGGAGCAGCTGGCCTTACGGGCGAATAAAACCTATCGTGTCAGGCCGTCGCTCAAAGGGGCGGACTGTTCCCTTTCCGGCGTGGAAAACCAATGTGCCGGAATGCTGAAAACAGGAGCGCCGAAAGAAGAGGTCGCGGCCTATTGCCTGTGCTCGATCTTGGCGGCGCTGGACGGAATGACCGCCGAACTGCTGAAGCAATACGGCAGGCTTCCCCTGCTGTTCGCGGGCGGGGTCATGTCCAACAGCCTGATCCGTGACGCGATGACGGAAAAATACGGCGCCGCTTTCGCCGCCCCGGAATTTTCAGCGGACAACGCGGCGGGAATTGCGGTTTTAACCTCAATAAAGGGGGCATAATGACTTATGACGGATTTTCCGGTTGTGCTGAGTGTAACGCAGCTGAATACTTATATCAAATCCAAATTTGACGGCGACGAAAATCTGGCGCATGTTTTTGTCAGCGGCGAAATTTCCAATTTCACCAATCACTACAAGTCCGGACATTTCTATTTGTCCCTCAAGGATGAAAAATGCGTGATTCGGGCTGTGATGTTTGCCCAGAACGCCCGGCGTATCCGCTTTCTGCCACAGGACGGCATGAAGGTAATTGTGCGGGGCCGCGTAAGCGTCTATGAGGCGACGGGACAGTATCAGCTTTATATTGACGATATGCAGCCGGACGGCCTCGGCGCGCTGAACCTGGCCTTTGAACAGCTGAAAGCAAAGCTGGAGGCGGAGGGCCTGTTCGCCCCGGAGCGGAAAAAACCGCTGCCCGCTTTTCCGGAACGGATCGGTGTGATTACCTCGCCTACCGGTGCGGCAGTACACGATATTACCTCGATTCTCGCGCGGCGGTACCCTTTGGCTGAAATTGTTTTCTGTCCCGTGCTGGTGCAGGGGGAGGGCGCGGCGCCGCAGATTGTGGACGCGCTTGCCCGTTTCAGCCGCCTTCTGTGTGCCGATGTGATTATTCTCGGGCGCGGCGGCGGTTCGCTGGAAGACCTCTGGCCCTTTAACGAGGAAATAGTGGCGAGGGCCGTAGCCGCCTCCGAAATTCCGGTCATTTCCGCCGTAGGGCATGAAACCGACTTTACGATCTGCGACTTTGTGGCCGACCTTCGCGCGCCGACCCCGTCGGCTGCCGCGGAGCTCGCCGTGCCCGACCGCGCGGAGCTGGAGTATACGGTTCGCTACGACCTGTCGCGGCTAAAGCAAAGCATGCAGAAAAAGCTCGCGGGCCTCAAACAGAATCTGGACGCGCTGACCTCCCGCCATTCTTTTAAAGATCCTTTGAATCGGATTGAACTGGAGCGGATTCGTACGGATCAGCTTGCCGTAAGGCTCAATCAATCCATGCGCAGGAAAACGGCGGATGCCCGGTCCGCGCTTTCTTCCGTCAGCGGCAGGCTGAATGCCCTAAGCCCGCTGGCAACGCTTTCCCGGGGATATTCTATTATTTACGGTCAGGACGGACATGTCGTCACCCGTGTTTCCGACGTTAAAACGGGTGAACGGATTTCGGTGCTGTTAAACGAAGGAACGCTGGGCTGTGTAGTGGACAGCATGGAGGAAAAAGGTGAATAAGAAAATGGGCTTTGAAGAAGCCATGATCAAACTGAGCGAAATCGTCGATCGGCTGGAAAACGGCAATGAGTCGCTGGAAAGCTCTCTGAAGCTGTTTGAGGAAGGCTCCGCGCTGGCCGCCCTGTGCTACGGCAAGTTGGAGGGCGCCGAGCAGAAAATCAGGCAGATCACCGAACTCGAAGAATCCGGCGGTGAAAAAAATGCTTGATCTGCGGGAAAAACACCTGATCGAGAGGATAGACGCCAAACTGGCACAGTACCTTCCCGAGGAAGAAATCATACAGGCCGACCTGATCCACGCCATGCGCTACAGCCTGCTCGGAGAGGGCAAACGAATCCGGCCGATTCTGGTGCTGGAATTCTGCAGGCTCTGCGGCGGGGAGGAAGAAGCTGCGCTGCCTTTTGCCTGTGCGGTCGAAATGATCCACACCTATTCGCTGATCCACGACGACCTGCCTTGCATGGATGACGACGATATGCGCCGCGGACGCCCTTCCAACCACAAGGTGTTCGGCGAGGATATTGCCCTGCTCGCGGGGGACGCGCTGCTGACCATGGCCTTTGAAGCCATGCTCTCCAAGGAAGCCGTGCGGCTTGCCGGGGCCGAAAGGGCCGCAAAGGCCGCGGGATATCTTGCCCGCGCCGCCGGTGCGTACGGCATGGTCGGGGGACAGGTGATTGACCTGATGAGCGAAGGCCGGGCCATTTCGCTGGAAACTCTGAAGAAAATGGATGAAAATAAAACCGGCGCGCTGATTCTGGCGTCCGCGCAGATGGGCTGCGTCCTTGCCGGGGCCGGCGACGAACAGATGCGGGCCGCCGAAAGCTACGCGCGGGCAATCGGCCTGGCGTTTCAAATTGTGGACGACATCCTGGATGTGACGGGGGATACCCGGACGCTGGGGAAACCGGCCGGCAGCGACAGTGAAAACAATAAAAGCACCTATGTTTCCCTGATGGGGCTGGAAAACGCCTCGAAAACCGTCGACGAGCTGACCGCGAAGGCCGTGGAGGCGCTTGGCTGCTTTGGCAAGGAAGCCGAATACCTTACCGAATTTGCAAAAAAACTGGCCGTTCGTAAGAAGTAAGGAATTTTGCCGTGTTTATTGACAAAATTGACGGAATATGATAATATTGTTAAGCCGCATATTACGGGCTTTATAAGCGGGAAACCCGCCCGGTGATAGCGAGTTTAGAGAAAAGGCAGGACCTTTCATTCATGTTTGCAGTAATTGAAACAGGCGGCAAGCAGTACAAGGTACAAAATGACGATGTCATTTATATCGAGAAGCTTGCGGCAGAAGAAAATTCCTCCGTCGATTTCAAAGTGGTTGCACTTGACGGCGACGACGGACTCAAAGTGGGTGCTCCTTATGTTGAGGGAGCTACCGTAACCGGTACGGTTCTTAAAAACGGTAAGGGAAAGAAAATCACGGTCTTTACTTACAAGGCGAAAAAAAGCGAGAAGCGTAAGATGGGTCACAGACAGCCCTATACCAAAGTACAGATTACCGCAATTAACGCATAATTGTCATGATTTGTGCAGAATTTTTCACCCGGCCTGACGGCGCTCTTC
Organism: Caproiciproducens lactatisolvens; assembly: GCF_052443335.1. Classification (NCBI taxonomy): domain Bacteria; kingdom Bacillati; phylum Bacillota; class Clostridia; order Eubacteriales; family Acutalibacteraceae; genus Caproiciproducens; species Caproiciproducens lactatisolvens. The sequence continues at coordinate 1,488,893 of NZ_CP195750.1, forward strand.
TGGGATTTTCCCTGAGCGGTCACAACGGGGCAGCGGGCAGGGATATCGTCTGTGCGGCGGTTTCCTCTGCGGCATATATGACAGCCAACACCATTACGGAAGTTGTCAGAGCAAATGCCCAGGTTACTGTTGAAGACGGTTATATGCTCGTCAGAATTTCATCAAATGAGGCGAAAGACTGCCGCGACATTCTCGCGGGTTTCAAACTCCATATGCTGGAGCTTGAAGAACAGTATCCTCAAAATATTCATGTAAGCTATACGGAGGTGTAAGGAAATGCTAAAGATAAATATTCAGTTATTTGCGCATAAAAAAGGAATGGGTTCCACCAAGAACGGCCGTGATTCAGAATCCAAACGTCTTGGTGTGAAGCGTGCGGACGGCCAGTTTGTACTTGCCGGAAACATCCTTGTCAAACAGCGCGGAACCCATATTCATCCGGGTGAGAACGTCGGCATCGGCTCCGACGATTCCCTCTTTGCCCTGGTTGACGGTCATGTAAAGTTTGAGCGTCTTGGCCGTGACCGCAAAAAGGTCAGCGTTTACGCGGTGGAGCAATAAGCCTTTTCAGGTGAATGAAAATCCCGGGCCGTTTTCGCCCGGGATTTTTTGGCTTTTCCGAACAAAACATGATATACTAATCGAAGGCAATATTTCACAGAAATGGCGGTAAGGCTCATGTTTATTGACAGTGCAAAAATTACGATCAAAGCGGGAAACGGCGGCAACGGCAAGGTTTCGTTTCACCGTGAAAAATATGTGGCGTCCGGCGGTCCGGACGGCGGCGACGGCGGCCGGGGTGGAAATATCGTCTTTCAGGTGGACGACAACCTTTCCACGCTGGCGGACTTCCGTTATAAAAGAAAATATGTTGCTTCAAACGGCGAAGACGGCAGGGGAAAACGCTGCTTTGGGAAAAAAGCGGACGACCTGATAATCAGGGTCCCACGGGGAACCCTGTTAAAGGACGCCGCGACCGGCAGGCTGATCGCGGACTTGTCCGCCGACGAGCCGCAGACGATTGCGAAAGGCGGCCGGGGCGGCTGGGGCAACACCCATTTCGCGACCGCGACACGCCAGACTCCGCGCTTTGCGAAAGCGGGGATGCCGGGCGAGTCCATGGAGCTTTTGATGGAGCTAAAGCTTCTGGCGGATGTCGGGTTGGTCGGCTATCCGAATGTGGGAAAATCGACTCTTGTTTCCGTCGTCAGCGAAGCAAAACCCACCATCGCCAATTATCATTTTACGACGATTACCCCCGTGCTCGGCGTTGTCCGCATGGGTGAGGGCAAATCGTTCGTCATTGCCGATATTCCCGGGCTGATCGAGGGTGCGGGGGAAGGCGCGGGACTGGGGCACCAGTTTCTGCGGCATGTGGAGCGCTGCAGGATGCTCGTACACATCGTCGACGTCGCCGGCAGCGAAGGCCGGGACCCGAAACAGGATTTTCAGACCATCAACGCGGAGCTGAAAAAATTCAATCCCGACTTAGCCGAAAGACCGATGATTGTTGCCGGCAACAAATGCGACCTCGCGACGGACGAGCAGATTGAGGATTTCAAAAATTATGCGGAAAAGCTGGGCTATGAGTTTTTCCCGATTATGGCGGCGATCCGCTATCAGGTCGACCCGCTGCTCAATAAAATTTCAGAGATGCTCAGCAAGCTGCCGCCTGTCAGGCAGTTCGAGCCGGAGCCTGCTCCGCTCGTCTCCGTGGAGGAAATCGGACATAATGACGTGAAGGTGACCAACCAGGACGGCGTGTTTGTGGTGGAGGGCGAGTGGCTGGTACCCGTCATCAATTCGGTTAATTTTGACGATTATGAATCGCTTCAGTATTTTCAGCGCGTACTCATCCATTCCGGCGTCATAGACGCGCTGCGTGAGGCGGGTGTTCAGGAAGGCGACACCGTCAGTATCTACGATATTGAATTTGACTTTATGGAGTAATCTCCACTCATGTTTTCCAATCTATCAATGACGAGGAGCGTTTTGCTTGGAACGATTATTTCCCGCAGACTGTAATCCGAAACTGTTAAGCCCGCTGACGCTCGCTTTCGTGGGCGACGGCGTCTTTGAGCTTTTTGTACGCGAACGCCTTGTGTGTCAGGGAAACTGCCCGGTCAAATCCCTTCATAAAAAGTCGGTGGAACAGGTCTGCTGCGGCGCGCAGGCAAAGGTTTCCAAAAGGCTTCTTCCCCTTCTGACGGAAGAGGAGCTGGAGGTCTTCAAACGCGGCCGCAATGCGCACACGAACCATGTCCCAAAAAATGCGGCGGTTGAGGACTATCACGCCGCAACCGCTTTTGAAGCCCTGTTCGGCTATCTTTACCTTTCCGGTAACATTGAACGCCTGCGCGAGATTTTTAAGATTGTGTGTGACGATTTAATTTGATTTGGGAGATGCTGTTATGCTTTCCGAAACTCCGAAGGAAAAAGCAATAGGCCTTTTAAAGGATATTCTGTTTTTCGTTGTCGGCAGCCTGATTTACGCGGTCTCCGTCAATGTGTTTACCGCCCCGAATCAGATTGCGCCGGGCGGCGTTACCGGCGCCAGTACGATGATTAACTATCTGTTCAGCTGGCCGATCGGTATGACCGGCCTGCTGCTGAATATTCCTATTTTCATCTGGGCGATTATGGAAATCGGGTACAAGCTCGTCGGCAAAACGATTGTGGCGACGGTATTCGTATCGGTTTCCATTGACCTGGTCGGAAAAATCGTGCCCGCTTATACCGGCGAAAAGATGCTGGCTGCCATTTTTGGCGGAATCATTGAGGGAATCGGGCTTTCTCTCGTATTCATGCGCGGGGGAACCACGGGCGGCACCGACCTTGTGGCCCGTCTGCTCGGCAGAAGGCTGCGCAATCTATCCATGGGAAAGCTGATGCTCTGTGTGGATATGATGGTTGTCGTCGCCTCCGCCTTTGTGTACGGCAATATTGAAAGCGCGCTTTACGCCACGATCACCATTTTCGTTTCCACCCGCCTGATCGACGCGCTCCTCTACGGCACCGACACCGGGACCGGGAAGCTGCTGTTTATCATGTCTGTGAAAAACGACGAAATTGCGCAGGATATTTTGACCGATATGGACCGCGGGGTCACCGTGCTGAAATCGCGCGGCGCGTACAGCGGACGAGAGGGAGAGGTTTTGCTGTGTGCTGTCCGCCGTTACGAGGTCGTCAAGGTGAAGGACATTGTCCGCTCGCACGACCACGACGCGTTTATGATTATCGGCGATGCGGGAGAAATTTCCGGCGAGGGCTTCCGTCAGGTCAAAGCGGAAGATAAGACGCTGAAAGAACTGATTGCGCACGTCAATGCAAAGAAAAATGAAAAATGAAGAACAGGCGGTCTTGTATTTCCATACAGAATCGCCTGTTCCCGCATTGGTGAATCAATCTTTGGCTTGCCGCTTTTCCGTTATTTGCAGTTATCGGAAGATTTGTTTGTAGCCTGTGTTGCATTGTTAGAAGTTTTGTTGCTGTAATGATTGTTGTTGCTGGTGTTCGTGCTGTTGTTTGACGCACGGTTCGTACTGTTGGAAGCACGGTTTGTGCTCTCATTTGTACTGTTGTTGGAAGCGCGGTTCGTTTTTGAAGTCTGATTATCCAAAATTTTCACCCCCTTCACCCGTATTATTAGTATCTTTACGCGAATTATACAGATCAATTCAGGAGTTGACGGATTTGATTGAGCTGCCGCAGAGCTTTAAAAATAAAATGGAATCCATGCTGGGCGGGGAATATCCGGTGTTTTTAAACGACTATCAGAAACCGTATTACCGGGGTATCCGACTGAATACGCTGAAATGCGGCGAAAGAACGCTCAAGGCCTCTCTGCCGTTTTCTTTGGAGCCGACGCCTTTTTCGCCGGTTTCCTATTATATCCCGCAGGATGCGCAAAAGGTCGGCTCCCTGCCCATGCACCATGCAGGTGCGTTTTACTCGCAGGAGCCGTCTGCGGCCAGCGCGGTAACCGCGCTGAACCCCGTGCCCGGGGACAGGGTGCTGGATCTGTGCGCCGCTCCCGGCGGAAAATCGACGCAGATCGCCGCTCTTTTACAGGGAAGCGGGCTGCTCTGGTCCAATGAAATCGTCAGGAGCAGGGCAAATGTGCTGCTTTCCAATCTGGAGCGGACGGGCGTCAGGAACGCCGTGGTTTCTTCCTGCCATCCGGAGGCGCTCTGCAGCGGGCTTGCCGGATATTTCGACAAGGTGTTGGTGGACGCCCCCTGTTCGGGTGAGGGGATGTTCCGGCGCGACGAACAGGCACTGCAGGACTGGAGCCAGGAACATGTGGAAGCCTGCGCCGTCCGTCAGCTCGCCATTCTGCGCAGCGCCGCCCATGCCTTAAAGGAAAACGGCGTGCTGGTCTATTCCACCTGTACGTTTTCCCCGGAAGAGAACGAAGAAGTCGTTTCCGCGTTTTTGAAGGAAAGAGGAGACTTTGCCCTGACCGATTGCGGGGTACCGTTCGGCCGTCCCGCTTTTCTCCCTCAGGCGCGCCGTGTTTTCCCCATGGACGGGGGTGAGGGGCATTTCGTAGCTGTTATGCGCCGGATTTCCGGCAGCAGCGCGTATCCGGCTCCTTATTTGCCGAAGAAGCCCTCCATGATGGAGATGGCGGAGGATTTATACAGACAGGTTTTTAAAATGGAGCTGTCCTCCCCGGTGGAGCAGGTGGGCGAATCCTTCCTGATCCTTCCGCGGGAGCTCCCTTACTTGAAAGGGCTTGGAGTGATCCGCGCGGGCGTATTGCTTGGGGAAGCAAAGAAAAACCGTATGGAACCGGCTCACGCACTGTTCATGTCCGCGAAGCCGCAGGAGCTGAATTCGGTCATCGATCTGCCGCACGATTCGGAACAGATCGCCGCTTTTTTGCGCGGGGAAGAAATGGAGTCGGATCCGCGCTGTCACGGCTTTACCGGCGTTGCGGTTGACGGCGTTCTCACGGGCTTCGGAAAATGCTCCGGCGGCCGCCTGAAAAACCGGTATCCCAAAGGGCTGCGCAATCATTGATGCTTTCTTCCTGACGGGCATATTTCAAAACACTTTAAGATGCTAAAGCTTGAAATTACCCGAAAAGGATGCTATAATAATCGGTAATTAATTTGAAAGAGGGCCTTTGAAATGCAGGAAATCAGAGTTGAACTGACTGAACATCCACAATCCAAGCCAACCGATTCAAGTAAACTCGGATTCGGTACGATCTTTACAGATCATATGTTCATTATGAACTATGATGAGGGAGAGGGCTGGCACGACGCCAGAATTGTCCCGTTTGGACCGATTGAACTATCGCCGGCGGCGATGTGCCTGCATTACGGCCAGTCTGTTTTTGAGGGAATGAAAGCTTATCGTGCGGTTGACGGCAGAATCCTGCTTTTCAGACCGGACAAGAATATGGCCCGTCTCAATTCTTCCAATGACCGGCTTTGCATTCCGCTGATCGATGAAGCGTTCAGCCAGAAAGCGATCGAGAAGCTGGTATCCATTGAAAAGGACTGGATTCCGTCCGCGGAAGGAACCTCCCTTTACATCCGTCCGTTTATTATCGGAATCGATCCCCATATCGGAGTACATCCGGCACAGCATCTGCTTTTCATTATTCTTTGCTCGCCCGTCGGGGCCTATTATCCGGAAGGGCTGGATCCGGTGAAGATTTATGTGGAAACCAACTATGTGCGCGCCGTCAAGGGCGGGATGGGCTATACCAAAACGGCCGGCAACTACGCGGCTTCCTTAAAAGCGCAGGATGAAGCGGAAAAGCAGAGTTACACCCAGGTTCTCTGGCTGGACGGCGTAGAGCGCAAATACATTGAAGAAGTCGGCACCATGAATGTATTTTTTGTCATTGGAGATGAAATCGTAACCCCCGAGCTGCAGGGCTCCATTCTTCCGGGAATCACCCGCATGTCCTCCATTGAACTGCTCAAATCATGGGGCATGAAGGTCGTCGAGCGCAAATTGTCCATCGATGAGCTTGCAAAGGCCGCGGAAAACGGTCAGCTGAAGGAAGCGTTTGGTACCGGCACCGCCGCCGTCATTTCCCCGATCGGCCATCTGAAATGGGGAGACGATGTAATGGACATCAACAACGGAGAAATCGGGCCGATTTCCCAGCGCCTTTACGATACCCTGACGGGAATTCAATGGGGAAAGATCAAAGACGAATTCGGCTGGACTGTTGAAGTAAAATAATTTCGATTGTCGAAAAGTTTTTCAGGCGGCGTTGGTTGCGCCGCCTTTTCCTTTTCAGGAGGACTTATGCGCGAGCTTTCTTTTTCAGTGCCACAAGAATACGACGGAATCAGGCTGAAAAGCTTTCTGCGTTCGTACTGCGGAATCTCCGCCCGGCTGATGATCCGGTTGAAACGCGAGCCCATGGGCATTGCGAGAAACGGCCTGCATGCCATTGTGACGGAAACGCTAAACGCGGGGGATACGGTATGTATCCGGATGCCGGGCGACACGAAGCTGCACGAACCGCTCAGCGTCCCCCTTGCGGTCGTCTATGAGGACAGCGATCTTCTGATTGTCGATAAGCCTTCCGGTATGCCGATGTATCCAACGCCCGGCCACGACTGCGACAGCCTTGCAAACGCGGTTGCGGCGTATTCTCTTTCCAAAGGGGAGCGGCTTTCCTTCCGTCCCGTATACCGGTTGGATAAAGATACAACCGGGCTGGTCGTCCTGGCGAAAAATTCTTACTGCGCGGCGCAGCTCGCCGCCAAAATTGAAAAGGAATATGTTGCTGTGTGTGAGGGAATTCTTATGGGAGAGGGAACGATCGATGAACCGATCGGGCTGAAAGAGGGGCACAGCATTCAGCGTGAGGTCACGGAAAAAGGGGAGAGGGCGGTTACGCATTGGAGGGCGCTGAGAAGCGGCGGCGGACACACCTTGGTTTCCTTCCGGCTGAGGACGGGCAGAACCCATCAGATTCGCGTGCATATGGCACATATCGGTCATCCCCTCGCGGGGGATGATTTTTACGGCGGCGGCCTGCGGTTCCTTTCAAGACAGGCACTCCACTGCATGAATATTCATTTTATTCATCCGGTTACCCAAAGGGAAACAGACCTTTCCTGCACGCTTCCAAGCGATATGCGATCGCTGCTTGCTGGATGCGGTATGGAAGAATACACAAAAACAGAGTAAAAATACAACGCAAATGCATACAAATCCATTAAAATGAATTTTTATTTATATTAATACTTGATTTTTGCATATTTATGCGCTATAATACAAACTATCCTAAACAAACAAATCCAACTTCATTTTACGGAGGGTTAACAAGATGAAAAAGTTTTCTAAAATAGCGGCGTTTTTACTCGTTGCCGCCATGACGCTTTCTTCGGCGGGCTGTGCCCAATCGGGAACCACGGCGTCCGCGACAGGCAGCCAGACCGCCGCTTCGGCCGGCGAGCAGACCAGCGTGGATAAGGTTAAGGCGGACGGAGTCGTCATCATGTCTACCAACGCGGAATTTGAGCCGTTCGAGTACAAGGACGGAGACAAGATCGTTGGCATCGACATTGATATTTCCAATAAAATTGCCGAGAAGCTCGGCGTTCAGCTGAAAATCAACGATATTGCTTTCGACACTCTTACCACGGAGCTTGGTTCCGGAAAGACCAACTTCGTAGCCGCCGGTATGACCGCGAATGAGGACAGAAAGAAAAATGTCGATTTTTCCGACACCTATTTCGACGCTTCCCAGGCGATCATCGTATCAAAAGACAGCGCGATCAAATCCCGTACGGACCTGAACGGCAAGAAGGTCGGCGTGCAGCAGGGGACGACCGGAGATACCTATTGCACCAATGAAGACGGAAAGAACGACATCAAGGTTGGCTCCACCGAGCGCTATGCCAAGGGCGTAGACGCCGTCACCGATCTGATCAACGGCAAAATCGACGCGGTCGTCATCGACGATTTCCCGGCCAAGAAATTTGTGGAAAAAAATTCCGACAAACTGGTTAAGCTGGATGAGGCGCTGACCACCGAACAGTATGCCATCGCGGTGCCGAAGGGTGATAAAGCGATGCTGGACACCGTCAACAGTGTTCTGGGCGAATTAAAATCGAGCGGTGAGCTTGACAAGATTATTGAGAAGTACAAAGAGGCTCTGGGCGCCTGATTTTCCCACTTATCAACAGAATGCAGGGCGGGCGGAAAAATCTGCTCCCCCTGCTTTTCTCAGTTTAAAAACGGGGGTAAATTATGGATATACTGACGGCGGCCCTGCCGCTCTCTTATTTTTCGGAATTCCCGCAGAAATTCTATGATGCGTTTATTCTGAAGAACAGATATACAAACATAGTGTTCGGTCTGGGAAATACCCTTATGATTACCTTTTTTGCGGTCATCATCGGGATTATTCTGGGGACCATCGTCGCTCTTGTCAAGGTGACGCACAATAATGACAAGTCAAAGCTGAAATTTCTCAATGCAGTGTGCAGTGTATACCTGACGGTGATACGCGGTACGCCGGTCGTTGTCCAGCTGATGATTATGTGGTACATCGTCTTTCAGCCGCCCGTGAATCTGGACCGGGTTGTCGCGGCGATCTTTGCGTTCGGCATCAATTCCGGCGCTTACGTTGCGGAAGTCATCCGGAGCGGGATCCAGTCCGTGGACAAAGGGCAGGTCGAGGCCGGGCGTTCCCTCGGACTGAACCAGCGCGATACCATGGTGAAGATCGTATTTCCTCAGGCTCTGAAAAACGTCCTGCCGGCAATCGGCAATGAATTTATCGCTCTCTTAAAGGAAACCTCCGTCGCGGGCTACATCGCGATACAGGACCTGACCAAGGGCGGCGATATCATCAGAAGCATCACCTATGATCCGTACACCTCCCTTCTGGCTGTTGCGGGCATTTATCTGCTGATCGTCATGGGCTTGACCGCCCTGCTCGGCAAGCTTGAAAGGAGGCTGCACAGAAGTGATAACCGTTAAGAATCTGCATAAGACGTTCCAGACCCTGAACGGCGATCTGGATGTTCTGAAGGGCATTGACCAAAATATTGAAAAAGGCGAGAAGGTTGTAATTGTCGGCCCTTCCGGTTCCGGGAAAAGCACGTTCCTGCGCTGCCTGAATCTGCTTGAGCAGCCGACCGACGGCGAGGTCTGGTTTGAGGGCGTTCAGATCAATGTGCCGGAGTGCGATATCAACCAGCTCCGTCAGAAGATGGGGATGGTGTTCCAGCACTTCAATTTATTTCCGCATTTGACGGTGCTCCAGAACATTACGCTTGCGCCGATCACGCTAAAGCTGAAAACACAGGAGCAGGCGGAGCAGCAGGCGAAACAGCTGCTTGAGCGGATAGGGCTGGCGGACAAGGCGGAAGCATACCCGCTTCAGCTGTCCGGCGGACAAAAGCAGCGGATTGCGATTGTGCGTTCGCTTGCCATGAACCCGGACGTCATGCTTTTTGATGAACCCACCAGCGCGCTCGACCCCGAAATGGTCGGAGAAGTCTTACAGGTAATGAAGGAACTTGCCGCCGAGGGGATGACCATGGTGGTGGTGACACATGAAATGGGCTTTGCCCGTGAGGTTGCCACCCGTGTACTTTTTATGGACGACGGCCAGGTTCTGGAAGAAGACGCCCCGGATCAGTTCTTCGACCATCCGCAGAATCCGCGCCTGCAGGATTTTTTATCTAAAGTTCTTTAAAAAACAATACGAATATGATAAAATAAGAGCGCGGTACATACCGCGCTCTTATTTTTGTGAAGGTGGTTCTTGGAAGATGCCGGCTGCGATCACGCATTATCTCCATGCGCAAAGAGTTCTGGAACAGTTGCAACAGACACAGGCGAACGGTGAACGGAATCTGGCCGCGTTTCTTTGGGGAGCACAGGGGCCGGACTTTTTGTACTGCCACCGCTATCTGCCGTGGCAGAGGGGAGAGAGCCTGAAAGACTACGCCGGAAAGCTCCATCTGGAGAATCCTTCAAAAACGCTGGCGCTGATGCGGGAATATTATCTGCGGCAGCCGAATAAGGCACTGGTTTTATCGTATATCGACGGCTTCCTTTGCCATTACTCCTTGGACCGGATTTGCCATCCTTTTATTCAGTCCGGGGCGAAGGCGCTTCTTGAGCAGGAGCCGATGCAGGATGAAGAAATCCTGCACAACCAGATAGAATCCGCGCTCGATGTGATTCTGCTCCGGTATGAAAGGGCGGCGCTGCCGACGGAGTTTGACCTGAAGCTGACGGTTCCGAAGAATGATAATGTCCAGCTTCACATTGCGGATTTGTACGCTTTTTTGCTTCACGGGTTATTCGGGGTTGAGGACGCTGGCGTCCCGCTGTATCAGGCGACCAACGACTGCCGCACGGTGTTCGGCCTTTTAAACGACCGCACCACTCTGAAGCAGGCATGGATAGAGCGGAGGGAAAGAAAAGGGAAGCGGACCGTTTCCTGCCATTTCCGCGGGCTCAGCGAAGGCGACGGGTGTGATTACGCAAATATCTTGCACAATGAATGGAGCTGGCCTGCGGACAGTGAAACCGTCCGTACGGAAAGCTTTCCGGAGCTTTATGAGCAGTCCGTCGAGGACAGTCTCCACCTGATCGGCGGTTTTCTGGAAACGGATGATTTTGAAAAATTGACGGACAACATTTTCTTTATATGAAGGAGATTTATAATGGAAAGAATCGCAAGTTTTTGTGTCGACCATACCAAGCTGATGCCCGGTATTTACACTTCCCGTATCGACGGCGATATCGTAACCTATGATATCAGGATGAGAAGGCCGAATATTCCGCCGTTTCTCCCGAATGCCGCCATGCACACCATCGAGCATCTGTTCGCGACCTTTGTACGCAACAGCAGTCATAAGGACCATATTATTTATTTTGGCCCAATGGGCTGCCGGACCGGTTTCTATTTTTTGACCAGAAACCTGAGCCACGCGGACGCTGTTCAACTGATCATCGAGGCCTTTGCCTTTATCGCTGATTTTGAAGGGGCTATCCCTGGGGCCGCGGCGGCGGAGTGCGGAAATTATCTGGAACACGATCTTGACGGCGCGAAGAAAGAGGCAAAAGCGTTCCTTCCGGTGATTATGGGGTGGACTGAGGAGAAGCTCCGTTATTTAAGCTGAATTTTAATTGCCAAATTGTTGCATATTTGTTAATTTGATTCCAACGGGTTGCAAAATAGGCAAATTTGTTATATGATTAAAAACGTATTACAAACTTGTAACAATTTATTAACCCGAAAGGATTTTGTTTCATGCAGCTCTCGAGGCTAAAGAAAACAAAAAGCGTATGCAGAGATTCCGGTTATAAGATGTTGAATCAAACAGCGGATGATTTATATATTGTAGGTATCCAGACGGTCAGAATCCTGAAAAGAGTCGGACGCAGGCTTTCCCGGTTTTTTAGACCGTTTACGAATTTATGCAAATCGATCTACGCCGCCACAGTCGGCAAACGGATTGCCCGCCTGAAAGAAGAGTTTCAGTCCATCCGGGAAGGATTTTCCATTGCCCGCGACAGGATCGCGCAGGCGAGAAAACTGGGCTACAGACGTGTTTTTAAAGAGTATCTTACCGTCACGGGAAAAAGCTTTGTCCGTCACAGGGGTTTTGTGTTTTCGATTTTGAATATGGTTGTTCCCATAGGAGCAATTTTTCTTTTGGGGGCTACCGTGCATTTCTGGAACGGACTGAATTACGGCTTGGTTCTTGCTTATGACGGGAAGGAAGTCGCTACCATTCAGGATGAAAAAACCTTTGAACAGGCGAGCGAAATGGTGAGCCAGCGCATGGTTCACGACACGGCCGACAGTGATATCAATATCAATGTCACCCCCACGTTCCGACTCGAAGTAGTGGATGCAAACAGCTTGTTGGAGGTTAATTCGGTCTGCGACAAGATTATCCAGCAGTCAAACGGAATCATTGAGGAAGCGAGCGGCCTTTATGTAAACGGCGAGCTGCTCGGCGCGGTGAAAAGCAGCGCGGATCTGCGCTATATGCTGCAGAATGTTTTGAACAAGGCAAAGGGCGGGGACACAAGCGCATCGGTGGACTTTGCGCAGGATGTGGAGACCATCAACGGACTGTTTCCGACCACAACCATTATGGCTACCGAGTCAATGGATAAACTGATCAACGGCACTTCTCAGGCGGCGGTGACTTATACCGTAAAAGAGGGGGACACGGTTACTTCCATTGCCAAGGTAAACCACACGACCATTTCCGAGCTGAACAAAATCAACAACAACCAGCTGGGGGACAATCTGATGCCGGGGGATTTGATCAACCTGCAGGTTGCGGTCCCGACGCTGGATGTTCAGCTGACCAAAAATTTGACGTATGAAGTCCCTCTTTCGTATAAAACAGTAACGATCAAGGATGATTCCCAGTATACCGATTATTCCAAAGTGAAGACCGAGGGAGTAAACGGAACGCAGAAATGTGTTGACAAGGTGTATTATGTAAACGGCGTTGAGCAGAAGCGCGACGTCATCAGCAGAACCGTTGTGGTGCCGTCTACCGATAAGGTGGTAATCACGGGAACCAAGAAGCGTCCGAAATACAGCGGCGCCGGCGTCAGCAGCGGAAGCCTGATGTGGCCTGTTCCGTCCCTTCACACCATTACCACTTATTTCACATGGCGCTGGGGCAGTTTCCATACCGGTATCGATATATCCGGCGGCAGCGCTTACGGGAAAACGATTGTTGCGGCCGACGGCGGCACCGTTGTATCGGCGGGGTGGAGCAGCGGCTACGGCTATTGTGTAAAAATCAGCCATGGCGGAGGGCTGCAGACGCTTTACGGCCATGCAAGCAAAATTCTGGTTTCGGCGGGCCAAAGGGTCTCCAAAGGGCAGGCGATCGCCCTTGTCGGAAGCACCGGAAACTCCACCGGTCCGCACTGTCATTTTGAAGTGATAAAAAACGGTACCAAGGTAAATCCGCTGAGTTATGTCAGCAGGTAACGTTTGGGCAAAATACGGAAAGCGTTCTGTTTCCCAGAACGGGGGAAAGAACGCTTTTTAGTAATATTTACAAAAACAGACTATTTGTTTTGTTGGTTATTGACTTTTCCATCATTGTGTATTATGATCATTAACAGTGCAACGAAATCAATAATTGGCTATTTTTTCCTGCTTTTTTCGTATATTTTACTTGATTACTTTCAAAATATTTACAACAATATATTCATTGAAAACGCTTAATATTTTGCGTAAAAATGTAATAATAGTATTGTTTAACTTTAGATTGGAGCGTGCCGCATTGGACAAGTACGTTATTAAAGGTGGCAATCGTCTGACCGGTGAAGTCAGCATCAGCGGTGCAAAGAATGCCGCGATCGCAATTATACCGGCAGCGATTTTGGCAGATGATGTGTGCTGTATTGAAAATATTCCGAATATTACAGACGTTGCTTCCATTACAAGGATCCTGTATGATATGGGAGCTAAAATTCGCAATATCGACAAATCGACGATTGAAATTGATCCAAGACCGATTCATACCCACGTAGCGTCCTACGAACTGGCGCGCCATATACGTGGGTCTTATTACCTTTTAGGCGCTTTGCTTGGCCGCTTTAACCACGCGGTGGTTACCATGCCGGGCGGATGCGACTTCGGGGTCCGCCCGATTGATCAGCACCTGAAGGGCTTTGCGGCCCTGGGCGCGGCCTATAAGCTGGAAGGCGGCATGGTGGACGTCTATACGCAGGCTTTAACAGGAGCCAATATTTATCTTGACGTTGTGTCTGTCGGCGCAACCGTAAATATTATGTTGGCTGCTGTAAAGGCAAAAGGAATGACAGTCATTGAAAATGCTGCAAAGGAACCCCATATTGTCGACCTCGCCAACTTTTTGAATTCCATGGGAGCGGATATCAGGGGCGCCGGCACCGATGTGATCAAAATATACGGTGTGACCCACCTGGCCGGAACCACCTATTCCATTATTCCAGACCAGATTGAAGCGGGTACCTATATGGTCGCCGCCGCGGCGACCTGCGGGGATGTCCTTGTTAAAAACGTAATTCCCAAGCACTTGGAATCCATTTCCGCAAAGCTGGAGGAAATGGGCGTTCAGGTGGAGGAATTCGACGACGCAGTCCGCGTCAGCCGGACGGGAAAACTGAACAAATGCAATATCAAGACAATGCCCCATCCGGGTTTCCCGACGGATATGCAGCCGCAGATTGCGGTGCTTCTTTCTATGGCAAACGGGACGAGTATCATTAATGAGAGTGTCTGGGACAATCGCTTCCGCTATGTGGAAGAGCTCAGAAGAATGGGCGCGCAGATTTCCGTTGACGGCAAGCTTGCTGTTGTGGAAGGCGTTGATCACCTGAATGCGGCACCTGTAAAGGCAACCGACTTGCGTGCCGGTGCGGCGATGATGATTGCGGCGCTTGCGGCGTCGGGCACCACTCAGATTGAGGACATCAATCATATTGAGCGCGGATATGAAAATGTAGAGCAGAAGCTTTTGAATTTAGGAGCGGATATTCAGCGGGTTCATGTTCCTGAGCCGGCAGTGGCGCAGGCAATCTGAATATTTTTGAACGATTTGAAAGGGATTGACATCGGTCTTTCCCTTTTCTTTATTTGGGGAGGCGTCCATGGCGAGAATATGTCCGCTTTTCAGCGGAAGCAGCGGAAACAGTTATTACATAGGCTCTTCCTGCGCGGGGATTCTGATCGACGCGGGAAGAACGGCAAAGCAGCTCAACAATATGCTGGAAACCTGCGGGATAGGAATCGAGTCGGTGAAAGCGATCTTTGTCACGCATGAACATATCGACCATATCCGGGGCCTGCGCGTGTTGGCTTCCCGGAAGCACATTCCGGTTTACACTTCTTCCGGCACTTTAAACGCGTTGGAAAAGATGGGGTGCGCCAACGGAACTTTCCGGGCGGATGTGATCGGTGAAAAGGGAATGGAATGTGCCGGTATGTTTATCAGGCCCTTCCATACCTCCCACGACTGTGCGGAAAGCGTCGGATACCGTGTGCAGACCCACGACGGGCGAAGCGTCGGCTTTTCCACCGACCTCGGCTTTTTGTCCGACACGGTGCGCAATCAGCTGACCGGCGCGGATCTGGTGGTGCTGGAATCAAACCATGACGTCGGAATGCTGAAAAACGGGCCATATCCGTACCCGCTGAAACGGAGAATTTTGTCCGACACGGGCCACCTTTCCAATCAGGCCTGCGCGGATGAACTTACGAATCTGGCGCAAAAGGGAACAACGCGGTTTATTCTGGCGCACCTGAGCGCTGAAAACAACACGCCGGAGCTTGCGTTTCAAACGGCCCTTTGTTCTCTTTCCGAGGCCGGGCTGAAGGAGGGCGTCGATTTCCAGCTTTCCGTTGCGCCGAGAGAAAACAATACGGGAAAAGGAATTATTTTTTAGGTGGAATTATGCTTACGGTTCGTCTTATCTGTGTCGGAAAACTGAAGGAAGCCTATTGGAGGGACGCCTGCGCGGAGTACGAAAAAAGGCTGCGTCCATTCTGCGGCTTTTCCATCATCGAGCTGCCTGAGTGCAGGCTGCCGGACAATCCGTCGGACGCTCAGATCAGGGCCGCCCTGAAAACAGAGGGGGACTCCATTCTTTCCGCCGCGGGAAGTTCCGCCTTGTTTGCGCTTTGCATTGAAGGAAGAGAGCTTTCCTCCGGGCAGCTTTCCGATCAAATCAACACGCTGGCCGTGAACGGAACCAGCACGGTCAGTTTCGTCATCGGAAGCTCGTTTGGGCTCTGCGAGGCAGTAAAACAAAGGGCCGGTTTCCGTCTTTCCATCTCGCCGATGACTTTTCCTCATCAGTTGGCCCGTGTGATGCTCTGCGAACAGATATACCGCGCCTTTCAAATCATCCGTCACGGCAAATACCACAAATAATCGCTTTTGAACGGTGCAGGCCGCACGGTATGAGCACATAAAAACCGCCGTCCGGAAATTTTCCGGACGGCGGTAATTGATTGCTATGTTCTGTATCCTGCTATTAAATGGTGCCCTGCGCAAGCATGGCATCCGCTACCTTGACGAAGCCCGCAATGTTGGCGCCCGTTACATAATTCTTCGGGCAGCCGTATCTTTCCGCGGCGTCGGAAGCGTTTGCGAAAATGTCTTCCATAATGCTCTTCAGTTTTACGTCGACTTCCTCAAAGCTCCAGGAAAGACGCATGCTGTTCTGGCTCATTTCCAGTGCGGAGGTTGCGACGCCGCCGGCGTTGGACGCCTTGCCGGGGGCAAACAGAACGCCGTTTGCCTGGAAGTATTCCGTAGCTTCAATGCTGGTCGGCATATTGGCGCCTTCCGCCACGGCGAATACACCGTTTTTCACGAGTTCTTTCGCGTCGTCGAGAAGCAGTTCGTTCTGGGTGGCGCAGGGAAGCGCAATGTCGCATGGAGTACTCCAAACGCCTTTGCCTTCATGGTATACGGAATTCGGGCGATATGCCCGATACTCGGACAGGCGTCCGCGCTTGATTTCCTTAATTTCCTTGATCGCCTTAAGGTCGATTCCCTCGGCGTCGTAGATCCAGCCGGTGGAATCGCTCATGGTCACGACCTTTCCGCCGAGCTCCTGCGCCTTCTGGCAGGCATAAATGGCGACATTGCCGGAACCGGAAATGTCGATGATTTTTCCTTCGATGGATTTGCCGTTTTTACGGAGCATTGCGTCGGTGAAGTAAAGCAGGCCGAAACCGGTCGCTTCCGTGCGGACAAGGGAGCCGCCGAAGGTCAGCCCCTTGCCTGTCAGAATCCCGGAGTATTCGTTCCTGAGGCGCTTGTACTGGCCGAACAGGTAGCCGATTTCACGGCCGCCTACGCCGATATCGCCGGCGGGAACGTCTGTGTCCGGTCCGATGTGACGGCAGAGCTCCGTCATAAAGCTCTGGCAGAAAGCCATGACTTCGCGGTCGGATTTGCCTTTCGGGTCAAAGTCGGAACCGCCTTTGCCTCCGCCGATCGGCAGGCCGGTCAGAGAATTCTTGAAAATCTGTTCAAATCCAAGAAATTTCAGGATACCGATGTTTACGGACGGATGAAAGCGAAGGCCGCCCTTATACGGTCCGATTGCATTGTTAAACTGAACGCGGTAGCCGCGGTTTACCCGTACGTTGCCTGCGTCGTCCACCCAGGCTACGCGGAACTTCACCTGTCTGTCCGGCTCGGTCAGCCTTTCCAGAATACCGGCTTTCTGATACTGGGAATTTTGCTCAATAACCGGAGTCAGGGACGTTAAAACTTCGGTTACCGCCTGAATGAATTCGGGCTGGCTGGGATTTTGCTGGATTACGTTTGCGAGTTGCTCTTTAACATAAGACATGGGTATATCCTCCTATATAAAATTGAGAACGGTATTATTCGACTTAATAATACTTCTCAATTCAACAGTTTAGCACAGCAAAAGCCCGGATACAATCATTTACAATTAAAATTTATAAAAAAATCCTTGCTTTTTGCAGGACAAGCGTATCAATTCTGCAAAAAGACGGAAAATAAAGGGGAACGATTGAAAATTTGTGCATTAAAATGAAATGTCCCTTTCAATTCGAAAAAGATTGACACTGCTTACAGAATATAATAGAATATACTTATTATTGAAATTATGTAGACAAGGAGGTTCTGTAAAGGAGCACCCTTGTTATTTTTATTTTCAGGGAGGTATCGATTTGAGTAAATATACAAAAGACGACATCATCAGGATGATTGATGAAAACAATGTGCGGTTTATCCGCATGCAGTTTACGGATATTCTGGGTACCTTGAAAAATGTGGCCATTACGACCAGCCAGATTGAAAAGGCGCTTGACAATCAGTGCATGTTCGACGGCTCGTCCATTGAAGGGTTCGTCAGGATTGAAGAGTCCGACATGTACCTCAGACCGGACCTGGATTCCTTTACCATCCTTCCGTGGCACACGCAGCACGGCCGTGTCGCCCGGCTGATCTGCGATATCTATAAGCCGAACGGAGAACCGTTTGAGGGCGACCCCCGCTATGTCCTGAAAAGGACGCTGAAGGAAGCTGCGGAGATGGGATACACGTTCAACGTGGGCCCCGAATGCGAATTTTTCCTGTTCAACACGGACGAATTCGGGCATCCCACGACCGTCACACACGATACTGCCGGCTATTTTGATCTTGGGCCGTCCGACTTGGGCGAAAGCGCGCGCCGCGATATCTGCCTGAATCTTGAAGAGATGGGGTTTGAAATCGAAGCGTCGCACCATGAAGTCGCCTTTGCGCAGCACGAGATCGATTTTAAATACAGCGAAGCGCTTTCTGCGGCGGATAATATTCTGACCTTTAAGATGGTCGTGAAGTCCTGTGCGGATTCTCACGGGCTTTGCGCCACCTTTATGCCCAAACCGGTTTACGGGCGCTGCGGCTCCGGAATGCATACCAACATGTCTTTGTTTAAAGACGGAAAGAATGCCTTTTACGATCCGGACAGCGAAACCGGGCTGAGCCATATTGCATATAATTTTATTGCGGGTATCTTAAAGCATATCAAGGGGATGTGCGCCATTACCAATCCGCTGGTCAATTCCTACAAGAGACTGGTTCCGGGCTTTGAAGCGCCCTGCAATATCGCCTGGACCTTAAGTAACCGCAGCGCGCTGATCCGTGTGCCCGCCTCCAGAGGGCAAAGCACGCGGGTGGAGTTGCGCAATCCCGATCCCGCCTGCAACCCTTACCTCGAGTTTGCGGTGCTGCTCGCGGCGGGGCTGGACGGAATCAAAAACGACCTGACACCGCCGGATGCGGTTGTCGCGAACATTTATGATTTTGATATCGGGGAAAGAGCGGCTGCGGGAATAGAGGCGCTGCCGACCGACCTCAGCATCGCCGTTTCGGAAATGAAGGCGGACCCTTTTATCGAAAAAGTCCTGGGCGACCATGTGTTTAACAAATACACCGAGGCGAAGGAAAGAGAGTGGTACGACTTTTCCACTACGGTTACGGAGTGGGAATTGGATCAGTATCTGAATAAATTCTGATTGGGCTGCAGTAAACACCACATTCCTTTCTACGGAGTTGTTAAAGATGAGCAGTATTCTTGTAGCGAATTCAAACGCGGATTACGCTAAAAAAATAGCGGCCGTACTCCGTACCGGCGGTTTGAATGTCAGTGGTGTGTGTACAACCGGCTCGCAGGTAATCGATTTTGCGAACAGACATTATCATGGAGGCGTGGTGGTCTGCAGCGTAAAGCTGATGGATATGCCGGCGCTGAACCTTCCGAGAACGGTCGGTTCCAATTACGATTTTCTGTTTATCGTAAAGTCCCAGCAGATGGATATTTCCGAATCGCTTTCCTGCGCCAGCTTAATCATGCCGATCAACCGGATGGACCTGATTTCTTCCGTGAATATGCTGCTGAATATTTCCGATTACAGCAGCCTTACCATTAAAAAGAAGATCGCCAGCGGGAACTTTGATGAAAAACAGGTGATTGAACAGGCGAAAAATATTCTGATGGAACGCAATAATTTTACCGAACCGCAGGCACACCGGTTTATTCAAAAGAAAAGTATGGATTCCGGCAAAAAAATGATAGAAACCGCAATGATTATTCTGAATTTATAGGGAGGTGGATTTTGTTGAAATTCACAAAGATGCAGGGCATCGGCAACGACTATATCTATATTAACTGTTTTGAGGAAAAAGTCCAAAATCCATCCGGGCTTTCCATAAAGCTCAGTGACAGACATTTCGGCGTCGGTTCGGATGGGATTATCTTAATTGAACCGTCCGACAAAGCCGACTGCCGTATGGATATTTATAACGCGGACGGGTCGCAGGCAATGATGTGCGGCAACGGGATCCGCTGTGTGGGCAAATACGTGTATGAACGCGGAATGGTAAAAAAGGACGTTCTGAAGGTCGACACCATGAGCGGCGTAAAAACGCTTTACCTGGATGTGGAGAACGGGAAAGTCGTTTCCGTTACCGTGGACATGGGAAGACCGGATTTTCGGGCCGGAAATATTCCGGTGACGTACCCCAAGGACCGGATGATCGACGAGCCTGTTGTGTTCGGTGAAACGGAATACAGGGTGACCTGCGTTTCTATGGGAAATCCGCACTGCGTGCTGTTTGTCGACGATGTAACCAAGGTGAAGATTGAAAAAATCGGTTCGATGCTGGAGTGCGACAAAATTTTTCCGCACAGGGCAAACATTGAGTTTGTCCAGGTGCTGAGTCCGGAAGAAGTGAACATGCGCGTGTGGGAACGCGGCTCCGGGGAAACCTGGGCGTGCGGAACCGGGGCGTGCGCCGTGGCGGTCGCCTGTGCGGCGAACCGGAAGACAGGCCGCAGTATAACCGTCCATCTCAAGGGCGGTGATTTGCATATCAAATGGGAAGAAAAGACGGATAAGGTATTGATGCGCGGTCCGGCGGAATTCGTCTTTGACGGGACGATAGAGATTTAGCTTCTGTCTGCCGGAAATCATGGAGGAAGGGAATGTAGTATTTTGTTAAAAGTGAACGAAAACTTTATAAAACTGCCCGCAAGCTACCTCTTTGTGGATATTGCGAAAAAGGTAAACGAATTTTCCAGACAGCACCCGGAAACGGAGATTATCCGCCTGGGAATCGGGGATGTTACCCGCCCGCTGCCGAAAGCGGTGGTAAAGGCCATGCAGGCTGCCGCGGAAGAGATGGGCCAAGCGGAAACCTTCCGCGGCTACGGCCCGGAAGCCGGTTATGAATTTCTTCGTACCGCGATCGCGGAAAACGATTTTATAAAGCGCGGGGTACAGATTGACATCGATGAGATTTTTGTCAGCGACGGCGCGAAAAGCGATACCGGCAGCATCGGCGATATCTTCGGCGTGGATAACGTGGTTGCGGTGTGCGACCCGGTTTACCCGGTTTACGTAGACACCAATGTGATGGCCGGAAGAGCAGGGGAGTACAGCGAGGGCAGGGGATGGAGCAGGATCGTTTACATGCCCTGTCGGAAAGAAAACGGCTTTCTGCCCGAGCTGCCCAAAGAACGCGTCGATATGATCTATCTTTGTTTCCCCAACAATCCTTCTGGTGTGGGAATCAGCCGCGGGGAGCTGAAAAAGTGGGTGGATTACGCGCTTGCGAATCAATCCGTTATCCTCTACGACGCCGCGTACGAAGCATTTATCACGGAAGAGGACATGCCGCACAGCATTTATGAAATAGAGGGCGCGAAAAAATGCGCGATCGAGTTCAGAAGCTTCTCAAAGACCGCCGGCTTTACCGGAACGCGCTGTGCGTACACCATCCTTCCAAAGGAACTGGTGTTTGGCGGAGTCTCTCTGAACAAGCTGTGGGACCGGCGCCAGTCTACAAAGATGAACGGTGTTTCTTATGTCGTCCAGCGCGGTGCAGAGGCGGTTTTCTCCGAGAAAGGCCGGCGCGAGGTCAGGGAAAATATCGCTTACTATCTCAAGAATGCCAGGATCATTGTGGACGGCCTGCAAAAGGCGGGATTTGAAGTTTACGGCGGCGTGAACTCGCCCTATGTCTGGCTGAAAACGCCCGACGGACTTACTTCCTGGGAATTTTTCGATCTGCTGCTTGAAAAAACCGGCGTGGTCGGTACTCCGGGTTCCGGCTTCGGAGTGGGCGGCGAAGGCTATTTCCGCCTGACTTCCTTTAACACGAAGGAAAATACGGAAAAAGCGGTGGAGAGAATCATCCGTTCCTTCAAAGCGTAACGAGCCGATTTGCTGTCTGAACAATCGCGATTGATGTTAATAATAAGAATGGTTGGTGATTAAATGAAAGCATTGCTGATGCTTGAAAATGGAATGACCTTTGAGGGAGCAGGTTTTGGCGATGAACATGACATCCTCTGCGAGGTCGTGTTCAACAGCGCCATGTGCGGCTACACGGAGCTGCTGACCGACCCGTCCTATGCGGGGCAGGGGGTTGTCATGACCTATCCTCTCATTGGAAATTACGGCATCTGCTATGATGATACGGAATCTACAAAGCCGTGGCTGCGGGCTTTTATTGTACGGTCCGTTTCCGGCGCGGCCAGTAATTTCCGCTGTGACGTGGATTTGAACACCTTTTTGAAGCAGAACCACGTTCCCGGCATTCAGGGGGTGGATACGCGCACCGTCACGAAGGTGCTGCGTGAAAGCGGCACCATGCGCGGCATGATTGCTTACGGAGATCAGATTGATCCCTCGGCAATGAAAAAACAGATCGACGCCTTTGTGCTGGAATCCTGCGTCCCTCTTGTCAGCGGCGGGGAACAGAAGGTGTACGGCGACGGGCCTGTTAAGATCGCTCTGGCGGATTATGGGGTGAAGAGCAACATTATCCGTTCGCTTGTGAGGCGCGGCTGTACCGTAAAATGCTTCCCGTACTACGCCTCGTTTGAGGATATGATGTCTTTTTCACCGGACGGCATCATGCTCTCCAACGGCCCCGGCGACCCGAAGGAGTGCACAAAGGCTATTTCCGAACTGAAAAGGGTGTACGCTCACGGCGTCCCAACCTTTGCGATCTGCCTGGGACATCAGCTGATGGCGCTTTCTCAGGGATTTGATACTTATAAATTAAAATATGGCCATAGAGGAATTAATCACCCGGTCAAGGATTTAAGTACCAACAGGGTGTATATTACTTCCCAGAACCACGGATTTGTGGTCAATGGTGACACGATCAATCCTTCAATAGCCGACGTCCGCTTTATCAGCATGAATGACGGCAGTATTGAGGGATTGAACTATAAAAATGGAAAAGTGTTTTCTGTGCAGTACCATCCGGAAGCTTCTCCGGGCCCGCTTGACACAGGCTTTCTTTTCGATCAATTTCTCAAGCTGATAGGAGGAGGCCAGATATGAAGAGAGCAGATATCAAAAAGGTAATTATCATCGGCTCCGGCCCGATCATTATCGGTCAGGCCGCGGAGTTCGACTACGCCGGCACACAGGCCTGCCGCGCGCTTCGCGAAGAGGGCGTAGAGGTCATCCTGATCAACTCAAACCCGGCGACCATCATGACGGACAAGCAGATCGCCGATAAGGTTTATATTGAGCCTCTGACCGTTGAAACCATCAAAAAAGTAATTCTCAAAGAAAATCCGGACAGTATCCTTCCGACCCTGGGCGGCCAGAACGCGCTGAACCTTGCGGTGGAACTGGAGGAGTCCGGCTTCTTAAAGGAAAACAACGTGGAAATGATCGGCACGAACGCCGATACCATCCGGATGGCAGAGGACAGGGAGCTGTTCAAGGAAGCCATGGAGCGCATCCAGCAGCCCTGCGCGCAGAGCGCCGTTGCGGAAAATATTGAGGACTGCGTCAAAATCGCGAGGAAAATCGGTTATCCCGTTGTTGTGCGCCCCGCGTACACACTGGGAGGAAGCGGCGGCGGCATCGCGGCCGACGAAGAGCAGCTGCTCTCGATCGCAACACTCGGCCTGCACCGCAGCCGTGTGAACCAGGTGCTGATTGAGCGGTGCATTTCCGGCTGGAAAGAAATCGAGTACGAAGTCATGCGCGACCGCAACGGCAACTGCATCACGGTCTGCAACATGGAAAACTTCGACCCCGTCGGCGTCCATACCGGCGACTCCATTGTCGTCGCTCCCTGTCAGACGCTTGCGGACAAGGAAACGCAGATGCTCCGTTCCGCCGCGCTTGCCATTATCCGGGAGCTGAAGGTGGAAGGCGGCTGCAACGTTCAGTTCGCTCTGAATCCGAAGAGCTTTGAGTATTGCGTGATCGAAGTAAATCCCCGCGTGAGCCGTTCTTCCGCGCTTGCCTCCAAGGCGACGGGCTACCCGATCGCGAAGGTGGCTTCCAAAATTGCGCTGGGCTATACGCTGGATGAAATTCAGAACGCCATTACGAAAAAGACCTTTGCGTGCTTTGAGCCGACGCTGGACTACTGCGTGGTGAAAATTCCGAGATGGCCGTTTGATAAATTTGTTTACGCCAAACGCAGCCTGGGCACCCAGATGAAAGCGACCGGCGAAGTCATGGGGATTGCCCCGACCTTTGAAGCGGCTTTGATGAAATCCATCCGCTCGCTGGAGCAGAATGTTTTCAGCCTGCTCGACCCCAATGTCCGCAGCCTTACGAACAGCGAGCTGGAGCAGCGGCTTTATGTCGTCGACGACCGGCGGCTCTGGGTGGTTTCCGAAGCGTTGAGGCGCGGCGTGACCCCGGAAAAGATTCACGATATTACGAAAATCGATCTCTGGTTCCTGGACAAGCTGCTCTCGATCATCGAGGTCGAAAAAGCTTTTGCCACGCGGCCGATTGATAAGGCCCTGCTTCTGAAAGCAAAGGACTTTGGGTTCCTGGACAAAACCCTGTCACAGTTAAGCGGCAAGACCGTAGAAGAAATCCGGGCAATGGAAGACGAGTGGGACATCCATCCCATCTATAAGATGGTCGACACCTGCGCGGCCGAGTTCGACGCGGAAACGCCGTACTATTACTCCAGCTACGGCATCCAGAATGAATCCGTACCGCAGAGCGACAGAAAGAAAATCCTTGTTATCGGTTCCGGTCCCATCCGTATCGGGCAGGGGATCGAGTTCGATTTCTGTTCCGTACACAGCGTCTGGGCGCTGAGGGACCTTGGCTATGAAACCATCATCGTCAACAACAATCCGGAAACCGTCAGCACGGACTTTGACATTGCGGATAAGCTGTACTTTGAACCGCTGACCGAAGAGGATGTGCGCCATATTGTCGATCTGGAAAAACCGGACGGCGCCGTCGTGCAGTTCGGCGGACAGACCGCCATCAAGCTGGCCGGGGCCATTGAAAAAATGGGGATTCCGATTCTCGGGACCTCGTTTGACAGCATTGATGAGGCGGAGGACAGGGAGCGTTTTGATAAAATCCTGTTTGAATGCCAGATTCCGCGCGCAGAGGGCCGTATGGTTTTTACCTGTGAAGAAGCCATCCGGGCGGCAAACGAGCTGGGCTACCCGGTGCTTGTCCGGCCTTCCTATGTGCTTGGCGGACAGGGCATGCATATCGCGTATGCCGACGAAGACATCGTCGAGCAGATCGGCATCATCAACCGGATTGCGCAGGAGCATCCGATTCTGGTGGATAAATACATCATGGGCACCGAGGTGGAGGTCGACGCCGTCTGCGACGGAATCGACTCGGTCATTCCGGGCGTCATGCAGCATATTGAGCGCGCCGGTATCCATTCCGGGGACAGCATTTCCGTTTACCCCGCCATCGGCGTACCGAAGGATATGCAGGAGCTGATTGTGGAGTATACCCGCCGGCTCGCGAAGGCGCTGAAGGTCAAGGGACTGCTGAATATTCAGTTTATCGTCAAGGATCAGGAAGTGTATGTCATCGAGGCAAACCCGCGTTCCTCCAGGACCGTGCCCTATATCAGCAAGGTGACGGGGATCCCGATCGTACCGCTGGCTGTCGGCACCTTCTTTGGCAAGACCCTGCCGGACATGGGCTACCACTACGGGCTGCAGAAGGAAAAAGACCTGATCGCCATCAAAATGCCGGTTTTCTCCTTTGAAAAGCTTTACGGGGCCGACGTCAATCTTGGTCCGGAAATGAAATCCACCGGCGAGGTGCTGGGAATTGCACGTACCTTTGACGAGGCGCTGATCAAGTCGTTTTACGGCGCGGGCGTACACATGATTAAAAACGGCAGGGTGATTTTTACCCTGAAGGACAGCGATAAGGAAGAGGCCCTGCCCATTGCCAGGGGGCTTTACGACCTTGGTTGGACAATCTACGCTACGGCGGGAACCTCCGATTTCCTGAACGACCACGATATCCCGACGATCCGCACCAATAAGATCGGGACGGGCAGCCCGGATATCCTTGACCATATTACCTCGGGCAAAATCGATTTAGTCATCAATACTCCGTCCCGCGGGGTGGTGCACAACAGGGACGGCTATAAAATACGCAGAAACGCGGTGGAATCCGGCATTCCCTGCCTGACTTCGCTGGATACGGCCAATGCGTTCCTGACCTGTGCCCAGCACGTGGAAACCACTCAGCTTTCCGTGATTGATATCACGAAGGTTTCCAAGTTCCTGAACTTTATCTGACAGCTCCATTCAACAATGGATAAGAAAAATCCGCGTATTCAGATCATGGATATAAATGAGTTATAGGAGGAAAATAATGATGAAAAAATGTGAACTTCTTTATGAGGGCAAGGCAAAAAAGGTTTATGCAACGGATGATAAGGACTACTGCATCGTCGATTACAAGGACGACGCAACCGCCTTTAACGGACAGAAAAAGGGGACAATCGTCGGCAAAGGCGTTGTCAACAACAAAATGTCCAATTATTTGTTCCAGCTGCTGGAAAAACACGGTATCAAAACGCATTTTGTCAAAGAATTGAGTGACCGGGAAACACTTGTAAAGAAGGTCAAAATCGTCCCTCTTGAGGTAATTGTCCGCAATAAAGCGGCCGGCAGCCTCGCAAAAAGGCTCGGCCTGGAGGAAGGCACCCCGATGAAGAGCACCGTGCTGGAATTCTGCTATAAGAATGATGAACTGGGAGACCCGATGGTCAACGAATATCACATTCTCGCCGCCGATTTCGCCACAAAGGAAGAAATCGATCAGATCAGCGCCATGTCGCTGAAGATCAACGAAATTCTGAAAGAGTTTTTCCTCTCTGTCAACATCGAGCTGATTGACTTCAAACTGGAATTCGGCCGCTGCGCCGACGGGATTATCCTTGCGGATGAAATTTCCCCGGATACCTGCCGCTTCTGGGATGTCAACACCCACGAAAAACTTGACAAGGACCGCTTCCGCAGAGATTTGGGCGGAGTGGAAGAGGCTTACGCCGAGGTAATGAAGCGCATCGGCTTATAATGTATAGGGATGGTGAGTATTTGAACAGCTCTGTGATGGATTACGATCTTTCCAAACCGCACGAAGAATGCGGCGTTTTCGGAATCTATTCCGACGGCGGGACGGCGCCCGCCTACGCTGCTTACAACGGGCTTCTCGCTTTGCAGCACAGGGGGCAGGAAAGCTGCGGAATTGCCGTCTGCGACCGCGGGGTGATTTCCTACTCGAAGGACATGGGCCTTGTCACCGAAGCGTTCAACGATAAAATCCTTGACGATCTTGTCGGCCAGATGGCGGTCGGCCATGTCCGCTATTCCACTGCGGGCGGCAGCGTGCGCGAAAACGCCCAGCCCCTTGTCATGCGGTATATCAAGGGAACCCTCGCGATTGCCCATAACGGGAATCTGACGAACGCCTATGAGCTTCGCCATGAGCTGGAACACAGGGGATGTATTTTCCAGACGACGATCGATACCGAAGTCATCGCCTATATCATTGCGCGGGAGCGCGTGGACGCTCCTTCGATTGAGGAAGCCGTCCACCGCGCGCTTCCGAAAATTCAGGGCTCGTATTCCCTCGTGGTCATGAGCCCGCAGAAGCTGATTGCCGCGCGCGATCCGCACGGCTTCCGGCCGCTTTGCATTGGCAGGCTTGACAATTCCTATGTCTTTGCGTCCGAAACCTGCGCGCTGGACGCGTGCGGGGCGGAGTATGTACGCGACGTGGAACCGGGGGAAATCGTTGTTGTGGACAGCAACGGTCTGCGTTCCATCAAGGACCCTGTAAGCGTGGAAAAATCGCTCTGTGTTTTTGAGTATATTTATTTTGCGAGAACGGACAGCTACATTGACGGGAAAAGCGTTTATGAGGCAAGAAAGGAAGCCGGGCGCCTGCTTGCAAGGCAAAAGCCGGTCGAAGCGGATATCGTAATAGGCGTGCCGGAATCCGGAATTGACGCCGCGATCGGTTACAGCGAGGAATCTGGTATCCCCTATCAGAAGGGGATTGTAAAGAACAGCTATATCGGGCGGACGTTTATCAAGCCAAGCCAGTCCGAGCGGGTGCGCAGCGTACGGATCAAGCTGAACGCGCTTTCCTCCTGCGTAAAAGGGAAACGGGTGGTTATGCTGGACGATTCCATTGTACGCGGAACAACCAGCGCTCGCATCGTCACCATGCTGAAGGACGCCGGGGCGACGGAGGTCCATCTCAGGATCAGTTCTCCGCCTTTTTTATGGCCGTGCTATTACGGAACGGACATTCCGTCCAAGGACGATCTGATTGCCTGTCAGCACAGCATTGAGGAAATCGGGAAGATGAGCTTCGCGGATTCCATCGATTTTCTGCGTCTTGACAATCTGCCGAAAATGATGGGAGGGTGCAGCGGTTTCTGCGACGCGTGCTTCTCCGGAAAATATCCCGCGCCCGTGCCGGATTATCTGATTGCAAATAAGAATTATGACTACTGCACACCGATCAAACGGCTGTAAAATTCCTGTTTGGAGGATCATATCATTGAAAAATACTTATGAATCACCGCTTTCGTCGCGCTATGCGGACGACGAAATGAAATATTTGTTTTCACCGGATAAGAAATTCAGAACATGGCGCAGGCTGTGGATTGCGCTGGCGCAGGCTGAAAAAGAACTCGGGCTGAACATCACGCAGGAACAGATTGATGAAATGATCCGGTTCCAGGACGACATCAATTATGAGGTCGCCGAAGCGCGAGAGAGGGTGGTGCGCCACGACGTGATGTCGCACGTCTATGCCTTTGGGCAGCAGTGTCCGAAGGCCATGCCGATTATCCATCTTGGCGCGACGTCCTGCTATGTGGGCGACAACACGGACATTATTATCATGACGGAGGCTCTGCGGCTGGTAAGGAACAAGCTGGTCGGCGTAATCCGCGTACTTTCCAAATTTGCCGTGCAGTATAAGGACCTGCCCACGCTGGCGTTTACCCATTTCCAGCCGGCCCAGCCTACCACCGTCGGCAAACGGGCTACGCTCTGGATTCAGGACCTGCTGATGGATTTGGAGGATGTGGAGTATCAGCTTTCCAAGGCAAAGCTTCTGGGCTCCAAAGGCACAACCGGCACACAGGCCAGTTTTTTGGAGCTGTTTGACGGCGACCACGAAAAAGTGAAAAAGCTGGACGAACTCATTGCCGAAAAGATGGGCTACACTTCCTGCTTTGCGGTATCCGGCCAGACGTATTCGCGCAAGCTGGACAGCCAGATGCTTTCCGCCCTGAGCGGGATCGCGCAGAGCGCGGCGAAATTCTCCAATGATATCCGCCTTTTGCAGCACCTGAAGGAAGTGGAAGAGCCATTCGAGAAAAACCAGATCGGTTCCTCGGCGATGGCCTATAAGCGCAATCCGATGCGCAGCGAGCGAATCGCTTCCCTTTCCAGATATGTCATGGTCGACAGCCTCAACCCTGCTATCACGGAGGCGACGCAGTGGTTTGAGCGTACGCTGGACGATTCCGCGAATAAGCGCATCAGCGTCCCGGAGGCGTTCCTCGCCGTGGACGGTATTTTGAACCTGTACGCGAACGTCGCCGACGGGCTGGTTGTTTACCCGAAGGTAATCGAGCAGCACCTTTTAAGGGAGTTGCCGTTTATGGCGACGGAAAACATCATGATGGATGCCGTCAAGCGCGGCGCGGACCGCCAGCAGCTTCACGAGAGGATCCGGGTGCATTCCATGGCCGCTTCCAAGGTGGTCAAGGAAGAGGGCGGAGAAAACGACCTGCTTTCCCGCATTGCTGCCGACCCGATCTTCGGTGTGACGCTTGAGGAGCTTTACGCGATTGTCAAGCCGGAAAAGTATGTGGGCAGGGCGCCGCAGCAGACGGAGGAGTTTATTTCCGAGGTAGTCGGCAGGGCGATTGCGCCTTACGAATTTGTTCCCGATGAAAAAACGGAAATAAATTTGTAACTGATACAGCAAAATAAGAATTATTTTTTATTGTTGATTCTGCTTTGCTTTTCAGAATAAGTGTGATATTATAATTGAGTTGTTTCCATACTGCCTAAATTCGGCCGCAGGGCAGTTTTTCAGCAAATTCCGTAGCGGCACGGCGGAGTGAATGTATATGATTAAAGCAATTGTTGGCGCAAACTGGGGAGACGAAGGCAAGGGTAAAATCACCGACGTCGAAGCAGCTCAGTCCGACATTGTCATTCGGTTTCAGGGCGGCAGCAATGCCGGCCACACCATTATAAACAATTATGGCAAATTTGCCCTTCATCAGCTGCCATCCGGTGTTTTTTACAGCCATATCACGAATATCATCGGCAATGGCGTTGCGCTCAGCGTGGAGAATTTCGTCAAGGAATTGAAGGCGCTTCAGGAGCGCGGCGTTCCGAAACCGAACATCGTTATTTCTGACCGCGCACAGCTGGTCATGCCATACCATATTCAACTCGACACGTTTGAGGAAGCGCGTCTTTCTTCCCATTCCTTTGGGTCGACAAAGTCGGGAATCGCTCCCTTTTATTCCGACAAGTTCGCGAAGATCGGCTTCCAGATCAGCGAGCTTTACGACGACGAGAGCTCTTTAAGGGAA
Source organism: Caproiciproducens lactatisolvens (assembly GCF_052443335.1). Lineage (NCBI taxonomy): Bacteria > Bacillati > Bacillota > Clostridia > Eubacteriales > Acutalibacteraceae > Caproiciproducens > Caproiciproducens lactatisolvens. The sequence goes on from NZ_CP195750.1 coordinate 1,519,300, forward strand.
AAGATCGACCGGGTCATTACGTTGAAAAACGTGCTGTATGAGCATCTGTATCACCAGCCCAAACTGACGGCCGATGAGATTTACAATCAGCTGATGGAATATAAAAAGCTGTTGGAGCCTTATGTCGCTGATACGTTTTCCATTCTGCACAAAGCGGTTCAGGAAGGAAAAAACATCCTGCTGGAAGGACAGCTCGGCGCTTTGAAGGACCCCGACCACGGGATTTATCCCATGGTTACTTCATCTTCGACGCTGGCCGGATACGGCACCATCGGAGCGGGCCTTCCCCCTTATGAAATCAGGGAAATTATTGCGGTCGTAAAAGCCTACTCAAGCGCCGTCGGCGCAGGAGAATTTGTCAGCGAAATTTTCGGGGAACAGGCCGACGAGCTTCGCCGCAGGGGCGGAGACGGCGGCGAATTCGGCGCCACGACCGGGCGTCCGCGCAGAATGGGCTGGCTGGATCTGGTCGCTTCCCGGTACGGCTGTCAGGTGCAGGGCGCTACCTGCGTTGCGCTGACCGTTCTGGATGTACTGGGGTATCTGGATGAAATTCCGGTCTGCGTAGCCTATGAGCTGAACGGCAAACGGATCGATTCTTTCCCGCCGACCGTGCGGCTGAAACACTGCAAGCCGATTATTGAGACTTTGCCCGGCTGGAAATGCGATATCCGCGGGATCCGAAACTATGAGGATCTTCCGGAAAATACACGCCGGTATATCGAATTCGCCGAGAAGGCGATCGGAGTCCCGATTAAGATTGTTTCCAACGGCCCTGCGCGTGAAGATATTATTTACAGATAAGGTTCCTGCAATGGAGCGCCAACATTTCCGGTGGTAGTGTTGGCACTCGTTATTTTCAGATTAAATTCTACCGGAGAAAGTGTGATACTATGTGTGGAATCGTTGGTTACATCGGAGACGACCAGGCTGCTCCTTTCTTGCTGAGCGGACTGGAAAAACTGGAATACCGGGGCTATGATTCGGCCGGAATCGCCGTTTACGACGGAACTTCCCTCCACGTTATGAAGGCGAAGGGAAGGCTGAAGGTATTAAGCGACATGATCAACGGGGGAAAAGACGTCCTCGGTACTGTGGGAATCGGCCATACCAGGTGGGCGACACATGGCAAACCGTCGGATATCAATTCTCATCCCCAGGTCAGTGACTCCGGCAAATTTGCCGTTGTTCACAATGGAATTATTGAAAACTATCTCTCGTTGAAGGATTTGCTCATCAAAAAAGGGATCAATTTCGTATCGGAAACGGATACGGAGGTGGTCGCTCAGCTTCTGGAATACTACTACAAAGGGGATATTCTGGACGCCGTGATCCGCGTCATCAATAAGGTGGAGGGTTCTTATGCCCTCGGCATCATCTGTGAGGATAACCCCGACCAGATTGTCGCCGTCAGAAAAGACAGCCCGCTGATCGTCGGCCTTGGCAGGGGCGAGAACTTTATTGCTTCCGATATCCCCGCTATCTTAAGCAAAACAAGGGATATTTACCGTCTGAACGATAACGAAATCGCCGTGCTTCAGAAAGAATCCGTGATGATTTATAATACGGATAAGGAAATTGTTCCGAAGGAGCCCTGCCATATTGACTGGGATATTTCCGCTGCCGAAAAGGGCGGTTATCAGCATTTTATGGCCAAGGAAATTATGGAGCAGCCCAAAGCGGTGAGAGACACGATTTCTCCCAGAATTCAGGACGGGAAAATTGTTCTGGACAATATTACCCTAACGGCGGAACAGCTGAAGAGCTTTTCAAAGATCTTTATTCTGGCCTGCGGCTCCGCTTACCATGTGGGGATGATCGCGAAATATATTCTGGAAAGATTTGCGCGCATCCCTGTGGAGGTGGATGTTGCGTCCGAATTCCGGTACCGCCATCCCATTATCGACGATAAGGTCCTGGTGCTTGTCATCAGCCAGTCCGGAGAAACGGCAGATACGCTGGCGGCGCTGCGCGAGGCAAAGAAGCTCGGCGCAAGAACGCTTTCTATCGTCAATGTGGTCGGCAGCTCCATTGCCAACGATTCCGACGACGTGCTGTACACATGGGCCGGTCCTGAAATCGCCGTGGCGACGACAAAGGCTTACAGCACCCAGCTTGCGGTCATTTATCTGCTGGCGATTTATTTTGCCGATAAGCTCGGGAACCTCTCCGAAGAGGATTATGCTTATTACGTTTCCCAACTTCAGGAGCTTCCCGATAAAATTGCCGAGATTCTCAACAACAAAGAACATATCCAATTCCTTGCGTCGCAGTTCTTTAATGTAAGGGACGTGTTTTTCATCGGCAGGAACCTGGACTATGCGATGTCTCTGGAAGGCTCTCTCAAGCTGAAGGAGATTTCCTACATCCACTCCGATGCATACGCGGCCGGCGAATTGAAGCACGGCACCATTTCCCTTGTGGAAGACGGTACGCTGGTGGTGGCGCTGGCTACTCAGAAGGTGCTTTTCGATAAAATGATGAGCAATGTGAAAGAGGTCAAGGCGCGCGGCGCCGTTGTGCTTGGCCTGACCACCGAAAACAATACAAAGATCGAGCAGGAAGCCGACCATACGCTGTACATTCCCGAGATGTGTGAGATGATGCTGCCGTCTCTGGCGGTCGTTCCTCTTCAGCTTTTCGCGTATTATGTTGCGTCGATGAAGGGCTGCGATATTGATAAACCCCGCAATCTTGCAAAATCGGTGACTGTTGAATAAAAGATTACTCTGTTGCTTTTGTGAAATCCGGCGACAGTTCAAAGAATGGAAGTGCACGAACATATGATGCAGAACGAAGCAATTTTAATACTCGATTTTGGCGGGCAATACAGCCAGCTGATTGCTCGCCGGGTCCGGGATTTAAACGTATACTGTGAGATTAAATCCTATAAGACCACTGCTGAACAGATTGGGACGGCAGGATACAAGGGAATTATTTTCAGCGGCGGGCCTGACACGGTATATGATGAGAATGCCCCTAAATGTGACCCCGGGATATTTGAACTGGGGATTCCCGTGCTTGGAATCTGCTATGGTGCGCAGCTGATGGCCTATCTGCTCGGCGGCAGGGTGGAAAGCAGCAAAGTGCGCGAATACGGAAAAACAACCGTGGATTTCGATCCGGCCAGCGCGCTGCTTTCCGGTCTGGAAAAGCAGTCGGTCTGCTGGATGAGCCACACCATTTATATTGCGCAGGTTCCCAACGGGTTCCGGGTGACTGCCACAAGCGGAAACTGCCCGACCGCGGCCATGGAAAACGAGGGGAAACGTCTGTATGCCCTGCAGTTTCACCCCGAGGTGGAGCACACCGTGCATGGCAAGGAAATTCTGAGGAACTTCCTTTATAAGATCTGCGGCTGTGCCGGAGACTGGAAGATGTCCTCTTTTGCGGCGGCGACCATTCAGCAGATTAAAGAGACCGTGGGCGATAAAAAAGTGATCTGCGCGCTTTCCGGCGGTGTGGATTCCTCTGCTGCGGCTCTGCTGGTTCATAAAGCGGTGGGCAAAAATCTTACCTGCATTTTTGTGGATCACGGTTTTTTGCGTAAGAATGAAGGCGACGACGTAGAAAATGTTTTCCGTAAGCAGTTCGATATGAACCTGGTCCGCGTAAACGCGCAGGAACGCTTTTTGTCAAAGCTGAACGGTATTTCCGAACCTGAGCGCAAGCGGAAAATCATAGGCGAAGAGTTTATCCGCGTTTTCGAAGAAGAGTCCAGAAAGATCGGCCATGTGGATTATCTGTGCCAGGGCACGATTTATCCGGACGTTGTGGAAAGCGGGGCAGGGGATGCGGCGGTCATCAAGAGCCACCACAATGTCGGCGGACTGCCAGATGACGTTGATTTTAAAGGCCTGATTGAACCTCTCAGAAATTTGTTTAAGGATGAGGTCCGCAAAGTCGGCCTGGAACTCGGTATTCCAGACCCCTTGGTCTGGAGACAGCCGTTCCCGGGACCGGGGCTCGCCATCCGCATTATGGGCGAAATCACTTCCGAGAAGCTGGATATCCTGAAGGATGCGGATGCAATCTTCCGAGAGGAAATTGCCGGTGCGGGCCTTGACAGGAGCATCAATCAATACTTTGCCGTGTTGACCGGCATCAAGAGCGTCGGCGTTATGGGCGACGGCAGAACGTACGACTATACCATTGCGCTGCGCGGCGTAACGACCTCCGACTTTATGACTGCTGACTGGGCCAGAATCCCTTACGACCTGCTTGACAAAATTTCCAACCGTATCGTGAACGAGGTCAAACACGTCAACCGCATTGTCTATGACATTACCAGCAAACCTCCCGCCACAATTGAGTGGGAATAGAGTTTAATCCCTCTCAAAAGCCTTATTTGACAAGACTTTTGAGGGGGGTTCCCTTTATTAAACAACCATTTTGCAACTAACGTAAATTACTGCAATTACTTTATGGTGTATTCAACCCAAGAATCAGTGTTGTTTTCATCTGTAATTTTTTCAAATGATGAATACCTTTTTTTGTTGGTATCGTATTTTAAAAGAGGAAGAATTTTGCTCAATTCTGTCGTTCCGTCAATATAAAAATGGCTTTGTTTATCCCAAAATACTTTGTGATAGTTTTCATTCCCTGTTATTGTAGAAGTGCCGATATGTCCTGCTATGATATCCTTTTCAAACTTGCCGATAGTATAAGGATATTTGGAACAGAAATAATAGTCCTCTGAACCCCATTTCCAGAATTCACCTGCTTCTTCATCTATACCAGCGTGAACATATATCTGCGTATCAGTTTCATAATAATATGGCAAGGCTTTCAGCCAGTTTATCATTGAATCATCATCAAAAAAGATGGTTTTGTTTTCAATATCTTCCAATAAAAAGAATTCGTGGTTTCCTGCCAAAATAATTATTTGATCATTATACTGCTCTTGCAGATTTTTAATAAAGTAAAGTAATTCAAATTTCTTCTGCTTATGGTCTATGTAATCACCCAAAAGCACAAGCTTATTTTCCTTGTCTTGTAAATCAACTATTTTCAACATCTTTTTAAAGGTTTCTATTTCACCGTGTGGGTCACTCAAGGAAAAAAGAACAGCCATACCAATCCTCTTCCTTTTAACTTAAATTACCGTAAACTGATAACTCTGTCCATTAAGCAGTGATAGATTTCTTCTATATCCAAATCCTCATGAAAATGACCAAAGTACCAATGCTTAAATTCAGTTTCATCAGAAATAGTCTGGAGATATTGTCGAAGAACATCTTCTTCCTCAAATATTTCCATCTCCATTGCGCTTATTACTTCGTATGGGGCAGTATGTGTTAAAATGTAGTCCACCTTATTGCCATTCCTGTTCAATGCCTTTAATCCTTGTTCATATTCTTCTTCCGAGGGTAATTCTTCTGCCCACCAGCTAATTCCTTCTGTTCGATACATTTTATCTGTTGAGGCAGCTCCCCCCATGGTGAAGAATGTTTTTTTCTCAATTTCAAATACTTGGCCTCTCATCAGATGAATAATATCTGGTTCAATTTCATGCACTTGTCCGCCATTCCAGTAAGATACAGGATAATCATTTAATCGTTCAAAGTTTTCATGGTTGCCGTCAATGAAGAGCGTAGTCAGGGGGAGGTCACGGAGGATTTGTCTAAGTAATGTGTCTTTTTTTCCACCGTCCCAGCACACACCCACATCTCCCAGAATAATAACGAAATCTTCCTTAGTTACTCTTTTATTCTCAAAAAAACGTGTAAGCCTGTCTACTTCTAAGTTGCCATGAATATCGCCAGTTAAGTAAATCATACGATTCCTCTTTTTTGTTTTTCCGATAAATGCTTTGCGAACTGATCCGATATGAACTTCCCGTTTATTGCAGTCTATTCCTCTAATGTACTGTTAGTTTGGGCTATCCTTAGAAAACGCAATGCAAAATTTGAAACAAAGGGAGTATTGATTCTACCGTCATAAAGACTTTCCAAATGTTTCCGTAATTTTCTTTCGTCCGAGTCTGTAAAATCAAATTCTCCCCAAAATGATGATGGCTTACAACTGGCTTTCTGCACTTTACGTGCATCACAAAGGCTTGTTGGTAGTCTTAAATGTTGCCGCTCTATCAGTTCATAAAAAGATAATGGGTTTGTTAGAATTTTCATATTTACTTCTCCTTAAAAATATTAGTGTTTTGATTTATTAGAAAATTTGCTTTTAAAAGCATTCTGACTACAAAAGCCTTATGAATCCTGGCGGCATCGAAAACATCTTTGAACATTATTTGCAGGGTATTAATGTTTTCTAAAACAGATTTTTCTAAATTTAATGTTGTATTATATTCGCAGTCGTTGGCCTGGGGTTCATCAACTAGTTTTAATTGATAAGATTTTACTAATTTCCAATCAATCTTATTTATATCCTTCGAAAATACATCTTTGGTGATTTTGTTTACTAACCAGCCATAAGTAGCTGAAACATCTTCCTTTTCTTTATAATTTTCTTTTTCTTTTCTCAAGATAAATTCACTTTCTTGGCTTAACCGCATTTGTACTCTCATAACTCCGCCCTCATAATGCATTATTTTTGATTACGTAATCATTTTAGCTGATATAATTGATTTTGTCAAGTCAAATGTTTGGTAAATTGATTGCAACCATTTGTTACCTATCGGCTTTCCTGAATACTTTGCAGCTTTTGGGCTTTGTATAATCGCCTTTCCATTGTAATTGCTTTTTTATGGTGATATAATAAAAAACAATCCGTTTGGTGAGGAAGGGGGGCTTGGCATTTTTAGTTCTATGCGCCCGGCGATAGAAAGTTATGGTTATACGTTTAAAATATTAAAAATAAAAACATGTATGTTATATTGAGGTTTATACAACAGACGGCAGGAGGACAATGGATTTGAACAGCATGAATCATATTTTAATTGGAACCATTGTGTATGAGTACCTGAACGAGAAATACGGCATTGTTTTAAATAAATCGCGTTTTTTAACGGGCAATACATGCCCCGACCATGGAATTTCTTTTCTACGTCCTCACAAAATGAGATACTGCAATAAAATGGTGCTCAGAAAGACGGAAAAGCTTTGCAGGAACGATTATCAGATCATCAGCGCAAAGGCGTCCAAAAAACTTGGCATTTTGTGTCACTACTACGCGGATTTCTTCTGCTGCGCACACAGCTCTCAATTCAGCGGCAGCATCAGAGAGCATGTCCGGTATGAGAACGAATTGCTGCAATTTATGAGGGAAAATTATTCCGCTTTTCGCGAGATGGATTATGTAGCAAATGCGGCCGTTCCGGAGAGTGTAGCGGAAATCAATAGCAGGATGCGAGGCCTGATTGAAAAGAGACCGGCAAGGGAATACGATTTTGGTACGGAACTGTTCTGTGCCATCCAGGCGTGTGCGGTACTGGTTCTTTCCGTCAGCCTTGCCATTCTTTCGCAGTACAATCAGGTATTGCAGCAGGAGCTGAACATGAGAAAGACAGCGTAGATTTTTGATCCTTATCGTACTTTTACTAAATACTTATGATAAAACAAAAACCCGTCAAACGTAAGTGGACTGGACTATCCCCCGAAGAACGGACAGTGAAAAAAGAGACCTCCTGTTGTAGAATGGAAACTACGACAGGAGGTCATTTCATGTCCAGGAAATATACAAAAGTTGAAATTCTAAGCGAAGAAGTGTTCCGGAGAAAGGCAGCAGGCGAAACCAACCGAGAAATAGCGGAAAGTTATGGTCTAAGCAAAAAACAAATTAAAAAGCTGGTCACGCGCCAGAATCACAAAGCCCGCTTGATTGCCAATGGCTATGTTCCTCGTCCAAAGGGACGGCCGAGACAAAAACCGGCTGACAAAGAAACGCAACGGAACAACGAATTGATTGAGCTGCGGATGAAAGTAGAACTGCTGCAAAATTTTCTGTCCGAAGCTGGAAGGAAGTGAAACTGAAATATCGCGTCATTGAACGATTTCGTGGTAAATACAGCATTGAGGCCATGTGCCGTTCCTTCGGGGTTTCCCGCAGCGGCTACTATGCATGGCGGAATCGACAGAAAAAAGAAGCAAAGGACCAATGGCTGACGGACTTGATTGCGGACTGTCAGCAGCGCTGTAAACAGACCTACGGTTGCCGTCGGGTGCGCCGCTGGATTCTGCGGCAGACCGGAAAAAAAGTCAATTTGAAAGCCATTCTGCGCGTCATGCGAAAGGATGATCTGCTTTCACAAATACGTCGGCGTCGACCCTATGTCCATTACAAACAGGCAGTACATAAATATCCGAACCTGTTGCAGAGATCCTTTGAGCAGCCCTTGCCCAATCGTTTCTGGGTTACGGACATTACCTACCTCCCTACTGTAAAAGGAATGCTGTATCTGTGCGCGGTAGTAGACCTGTGCGGCAAAATGGTTTTGGCCTATCGTATCGGCAATGACATGACCGCCTCACTGGTGACGGATACCATCCGGGATGCCGTACAAAAAGAGAAGGTCGCTGGTGGACTTGCCCTCCACAGCGACCAAGGGTCTCAATACACCTCGCAAGCATACTTTGACCTAAGTCAAGAATATCATTTTCAGCCGTCCATGTCCAGCCCCGGGTGCCCTTATGACAACGCCGCTATGGAAAATTTCTTTGGTACACTCAAGACGGAATGCCTATATCGTATGAATTTTTCCTGCCGTACCGAAGTGGAACAAGCAGTGGCTGAATATGTTCAGTTTTACAATTATGAGCGAATCAATCTGAAAAACGGCCTCACTCCGTCCGAAATTCGGAGCAAGGCCGCCTAAATCCTATCTATTCTGCGACAGGCCTTTTATTCCTTTGTCTGTTTGTTGGGGATCAGTCCACATCATAGCGGGAGGGCTTACGTTGATTTATACGGTAATATCAAGCAGATGATCGCTTAGAGAAGTGACAGAATCTCCGATCCGGTTGCCCGCTTGTGCGGTATCAGTCATTTGCGTTTCCTGTGCCTTTTTATTCGCTTCATTTTGCAGCTGCTGAATTTGCTGCTGAATCTGGGAAATCTGCTGTTGAAGCAGAGCCTTCTGCTCTTGAATCTGTTCGGAATCCTGTCCGGAGGAATCGGTATCCAATTCGGTAAGCTCCTGCTGCAGTTGTTTTTCCTGCGCTCTTAATTTGCTGATTTCGCTTTGATTGCCGGTACCTGATGTCGCGGTGTAGCTGCCGATGCCTGAAACCGCTGAAATGCTCATAATGAATCACTGTCCTTTATATTGATAAATTTTCCTCTTATGAATGATATCGGTACCTTCACATGGAAATGAATGCTTTTTATGAAATTTAAGTTTGGTTTATGTTTCGATGGCATCAGGCAGACGGGAGGGGCTTTACAAAGACAGATGACACAAAAAACCCGCTAAAACCAAGTTTTAGCGGGTTTTTATGGAGCTGCTAATGCGATTCGAACGCATGACCTCATCCTTACCAAGGATGTGCTCTGCCAACTGAGCCATAGCAGCAAATGGCGACTCGGATCGGGATCGAACCGACGACCTCTAGCGTGACAGGCTAGCGTTCTAACCAGCTGAACTACCGAGCCATTTACCGTGGACAACGAATATCATTATACTGAAAAGGCCGTTACTTGTCAACAGATAAACGACAAAAAAATAATTATTTTTTATTTGACAAACCCTCCCCGGAAAATCGGGGAGAGTTCCCGCTATTCCTGCTTGATTGCGGTCAGCGCGCTGATTTTGACGGCCCGGTTTGCAGGATGAAAACCGGAAACCAGGCCGACCATGGTGGAGAAGACAAGTGCGCCCAGCGCCAGCCAGACCGGAATGATGGAAATCTGAACGGCGGCGCCTCCGGTTCCCATTGCGTCTCCGCCGCCCGCGCTCTGCGCGGCGTACAGGGTGTTGATCAGAAAAGAGATCGCGTAACTCTGCGCAATCCCGATGGTTCCGCCCATAAACCCGATGGCTCCGGCTTCAACCAGAAACATGGTGCGGATGTTCCGAACGACACAGCCGAGCACCTTCATGATCCCGATTTCACGGGTTCTTTCGTAAATGGACATAATCATGGTGTTTGTAATCCCCAGAGCCGCCACCAAAAGCGAGATCGCGCCAAGGCCGCCCAGAATCATCTGAATGGTTCTCATCTGCTCCTCAAGCGGTTTTCGGACGCTTTCCATGCTGTAGGTGGAGAATCCCATATCCTGTATTGCCTTCTCCGCGGCCGGGACAGCCTCAACGGAAGCGACCTTCACGCTTGCGCTGTCGTATCCGTCTTTTTTGTTGGGGTCCTTTTTGATATTGTTCAGCTTGTTGTATTTATCCCGAAGCTGCTTCGCAAGGGTGACATCCATAAAAACGGAATGGCTGGGGGAAGGGTCCTTTCCCCAGTCTTCCATTAGAGTACCGGCGCATTGAAGCTTGACCGGCTTGACTTTCGCGGTGGAGTCCTCCGGCAGGTTGATCTCGGCCTGAAATTTGTCGGTGAGGGCGGAAACATAAGGGTCGGGCATCTTTCCGTTTTTGCCGGCCTGCGGAAAAATCATATTGTTGCTGGATTTCCGGCTGTCGATAAAATCGTATTCCGCGTCTTTGCCAAACAGAATGGCCGTTTCCGGGGCTCCTTCCGCCGGGAGCGTTCCGGCTTCCGCCTGATACCCGAAGTCTTTCAGCGCGCTCATCGAAACGCCGTAAATCATTCCCTGATAGTTGTATTTCCGGCTTTTAATGGTGACAACGGAAGGGTCAAGGTAAAAGACGGGGGTGACGGCCACAACATCCTTCATTGCTTTTACATTTTCCAGTGCTTTGTCGTCCAGCGCCGCCGAATCCGGAGTCCGGGAGTCATTCTTGATTGTGATGACCGTCAGGTCGCCCATGTTCTGCATCATGGTTTCCATGGACTGCTTAATCCCGATGCCGAACGACATCATGACGACAATGGCGCAGGTCCCGATCACAACGCCCATCACCGTCAGAAGGGTTCGGACCTTGCGTTTGAACAGATTGCCGAGCGCCATTGAAAGCATGTCTTTCCATTTCATGGCTTTTCCTCATTGGCAGACTGACTGGCTTGTATGGGAAGGTCATCGTAATCGTCGCTTTCCTCCAACTGCTTCAGCTTCTTTGCCTTCCGTTTTTTAAGTAGGACGGCCAATATGATGATTCCCGCTATTACTCCACCGATTCCCGCAAGAATTCCCCAGAGCGGCGGGGAAGAGGCGCCCGCGTTTGCCGGGACGGCGGGCTCGGAATCGATTCCTTCTCCCGGAGCCATTGCGGGCATTACCTCGCAGGAAAATTCCTTGACCAGATTTTTGATTTCTCCGTTTGCGTCCTCGTAGCTGAAGGTCGCCGTGCCGGTCAGGGTTCCCTCGGCGGCGGGATTCAGCGTAGCCTGAAACGTGTCGCCGACGCCGGAGTCTACATTGCCGATATAGGTGTTTGACTCGCCCGTGGTAAAGTTCCCGTCCAGCTTGACGGAAAGATTGAATATCTTGCTTTTTCCCTTATTTACGTAATTGATATTCAGCTGGCCGGAATCGCCCAGAAAAATCGGTCCCTGCAGCTCCGCTTCGTTTGCTTCAAAGCGGTCGGACTGCGTCAGCGGGATGGCGATGGTCTCTGTTGCCTCAATGACCTCCCGCTTGCCGTCCAGAACGGCCTCATAATTGAAGGCGATGGAAACGCCGTAGGAATTCGGGGTGGCGTCGGCTTTGGGAATCAGGGCGATCTGTTCGGCAAAGACCGCGTTTGGACCGACTTTGGGAATATAAAAGGTATTGGAGGATTTCGCGGGGGTGAACGCGCCCGCCACGGATTTGTCGTCGTCCCCGGCCACGGAAGAGACGGTGATTTTCAGGTTTTCAATCTGCGTGTTGACGCTGGTATTTTTAAACCGCATGGCAAGATTGAATTCTTTGCCGCCCATCACCGCTTTTCCGCCGTAATCGTAATTTTCTATGATAATCAGCGGTTTGCTCTCGTTGGTGGTTTCATCCTTGTCCGTTTTGGTACCGGTCACGGGAATAAAGACTTTTGAAGTAACGGATTTGTCCAGCTCATCCGCAGAAAGAATCAGGCTTACGACGTAGTTGTTGGTAGTCATTTTTGAGAGACAAGTCATAGGATAGGAAATGGTGGCGGTAGCGCCGGTGTCCAGCGTATTGATGTACTGTGTGTCCGTGACTCCGTTGATGCTGACTCCTTCCGCCGTGGAGGTGTCCAGCACGGCCATGATGTTGTCGCAGACGACGCTGCCGGTATTTTTCAGCGTGAAGGTCAGATTGAATTTTTCGCCCTCCTTGACCGGTGTGTGGTCAAGCTGATAGGACTGCACGACCAGTTTTCCCTGATCCTCCGTGTCGCTGCTGGTGCTGATAGGATCAAAAATGGTCTTTTGTGCCAAATAGGTTTTTGATTTATCGTCATCGTAATAAATTGTGAATTTCAGAGTACCCGCTCCGTCGCCAATCCGTTTCATATATAATTCCGGAATGGTAAGGCTATAGTCGGCGTCATTGCCTTCATAGTCTTCATCGACACGCCTAATTTCATCATTGTCAGAGGTGAATGTTTTTTTCTTCAGTGATATGGAGTCATTGGAGCTTTCGACAGTGATTGTAATTTTATTAAAATGCTCTGAAGGGTGATTAAAATAGAAAGTAGCTTCAAAAGGACTTCCTTTAGAGACAGTCAATTTTTCACTGCTTACTGTCGGTGCCGGTTCCGCATAAGTTGCCCCGGAAGCGGGAAGACCGCCAAAACAAAATGCCGCAATCAGCAATACCGTCAAAATGAGTGAAACACGCTGGTTTCCTGTTCTTTTCATGAACTTAATTCCTCCTCGTTTACCCCACTGTTAACAGACAGATTCTTTACGTCGCTTTGCACGCTGCCGTCGTGAATCGTAATCACCCGGTCGGCATATTTGGCGATTTCCCCGTCGTGCGTTACAATAATCAAAGTTTCATGGTATTTTTTTGCCATGGCCACCATGATTTCCATTACCTCACGGCTGGTCCTGCTGTCCAGATTTCCCGTGGGTTCGTCCGCAAACACAATTTTGGGCCGTGCGATAAACGCGCGGGCGATTCCAACGCGCTGCTGCTGTCCGCCGCTCATCTGGATCGGCTTGTGCAGCAGCCGATCGCCCAAATTGACGATTTTCAGCATATGTACCGCCCTTTTGATCCGCTCGTTTTTGCCCATGCCCTTGAACATCAGGGGCATCGCCACATTTTCGATCGCGGTCATCGTCGGCATCAGGTTATAGGACTGAAAGACGAAACCGATATTTTTCTGCCGGAACAGCGCCCACTGTTTTTCGGAAAAATTCGTGACATCCTTTCCGTCGATGATAATACTGCCCTTGGTCGCTTTTTCCAGTCCTGCCATCATATTCAGCAGAGTCGATTTTCCGGAGCCGGAGGTCCCGAGCACGCAGCAGATTTCCCGAGGCTCAATCGTGATATTAATTCGGCCGAGCGCTACAATTTTTTCTTTGTCCACATGGTAAACCTTGCGGACATCTTTTAAACAAATCAGGCTCATACGGATTCTCCAAACTTAAATCAATATTAAATTAAGAAAAGAAAAAAGTAATATTTTGGTAATTTCTATTCTAATATGATTCCCGTATGAAAACAACAAACAAATATGTAATCATTCTGATTCAGAAAATAAAAGTCATGCTTGCATATTCTTCTGTTTATGATAAGATTAATATAAAAGAGCGGACACTGCCGCCTGATCATGGAGGTATTTCTTTGGATCTGTACATTAAGCAAAAAATATTTTCTCTGAGAGATAAATACAGCGTCTGTAATGAGTTTGGTGAACCGGTTTATACGGTGGAGGGAGAGCTTTTCACCTGGGGAGCGAAAATTCATCTGTATGATTTGATGGGCAGAGAGCTATATTATATTAAACAGAAGGTGCTGACCTTTCTGCCCGAATATGAAATTTTTGTCGGTGAACAGTTTTGCGCAAGAATCAAGAAGGAGTTTTCCTTCTTCACCCCAAGGCTGAATGTGCAGAGCAGCTACGGTGATTTTGAAATTGAGGGCGGCTTTATGGAAATGGATTTTTCCATTTATCACAACGGGCAGGCTTTCGGTGAAATTCATAAAAAATGGCTTTCCTGGGGGGATACTTACTGCCTGACGGTGGCAAATCCGGAGGATGCCGCATTCTTTACCAGCATGGTGATTGCCATTGACAACTGTATGCATAACGAATCCAACCAATAGGGGGCTTACCGTTGGAGTTCCGTGAAGTAAAGCTGGAGATTTTTGTGCCGGAGGAGTTTGTGGTTCCTATCCGGGATGCTTTAAGCCGTGTGGGAGCAGGGAAGATCGGGAGCTACGATCACTGTGTTTCCGTGTCGAAGGTCAGCGGATACTGGCGCCCGCTGGACGGCGCTCATCCCTATCAGGGTACGGCTGGAGAAATCTGTTCGGGAAAAGAGTGCAAGATGGAAATCCGCTGCAGAAGGGAACTGGCCGCGAACGCGGTCCGGGTGATCAAAAGCATCCATCCCTATGAAGAGCCGGTAATCAATATTCTGCCGCTTGTCAACGACCTTTTTGACCGGGGAAATGACGGTTGATTTATTTTGAGCGCAAAAAAACGCGCCCACAAAGCTGTGAGCGCGAATCTTGTGCAGCCCCGTCCGGTGTAAAGAAAAGAGCCCCGTACGCGAATTGCGTATCGAGACTCTTGACTGGCAGGGGCAGAAGGACTTGAACCCTCGGCACGTGGTTTTGGAGACCACTGCTCTACCAACTGAGCTATACCCCTATATGGTTCCCTTTTCAGACTGCGGATACTATCTTATCATTTTCTGTTTTTCCTGTCAATATAAATTTCACAACTCGGTCGAACTTACGTAAAGTTAGCACATTGGGCTTGACATATTCCGGTGCGTTATGTATAATTATTTTTATGTAATATGACTTACTAATACCCCTGCCTTATGGCGGATGGGAGGGAAAAGATAAATGGCTGAAATTAGAATTAAAGACAATGAGTCCTTGGACAGTGCTCTGAGAAGGTTTAAGAAACAGTGCGCAAGAGCCGGGGTTATTGCTGAGGTTCGTAAGAGAGAAGCTTATGAAAAGCCTTCTGTTAAGCGTAAGAAGAAGTCCGAAGCAGCCCGCAAACGCAAGTTTAAGTGACAGTACAAAAATGATTCGGAAAAGCGGGCTTGATTGCCCGCTTTTTTAGCCTGATTTTATTTTCTCCGAAACGGAGGTATGGTTATTGGCATTGTTTCTGCCTACTGTTGCTGTGGACAAAGTTACGGATATTACTCCGGAACTGATCCGTGCCATGCACGCCCGGGCCCTTATTCTTGATGTGGATAACACCTTGGCTATTCACGGTTCTCCGACTCCTTTCGAGGGTACTGTGGAGTGGACGCGCCACATGCGCGAAAACGGTATCAGCATTATCATTATGTCAAACAATTCTAAAAAACGGGTTGAACCATTTGCGGCGAAATACGATCTTCCTTTTTTGTCCCTTTCGTTAAAACCGATCCCCCTGGGTTATTTCCGCGCCATCCGTAAAATGGGTGTAAAGCGCAGCGAAGTGGTCGTAGTGGGGGATCAGGTTTTTACGGATGTAATCGGCTCCAATTTGTCGTTTATGAAATCGATTCTGCTCGTTCCAACGGGCAAGGAAAAATCATTTTCTTTCAAAATACGCCGTGGTTTGGAAAAACCGATCCGTTACATAATCAAAGCGACGGGGCGTGGAAAGAAATATTTTAGTTGAGAAGGTGTTTGAATGAGCAGGAAAAAAGTCCTTGTGCTTCTTGGGCCGAACCTCAATATGATCGGCGTTCGGGAAAAGGGTGTCTACGGGGACGAAACCGCCGAAAGTATTCATCTTCAGATTATTGAGAATGCTAAAAAGCTGGATTATGACTGCGATATCTTTCAGTCCAATCACGAAGGCGATCTGATTGACAAAATCCACAGCGCGCGCGGGGTCTATCATGGCGTGGTGATCAACGCCGGCGCTCTTACGCATTACAGCTATGCGCTGCGCGATGCGATCGCCTGTGTCAGGATTCCTTTCGTGGAAACCCACATGAGCAATATTTATGCGCGTGAGGATTTCCGGCATAAAAGTGTGATCTCCGAAGTGTGCGCGGGCCAGATTTCCGGGTTCGGGAAAAACAGCTATTTTCTGGCGCTGGCGGCGTTAAGGGATTTAATGTAGTTCCATATAAAAATATCTTGAAAATTTTCTGAAATTATTATAAGATAATAGTCGGAAAAAATTATTGGAGGATAATACGATGATATCTGCAGGCGATTTTAGAAATGGCGTTACCTTTGAAATGGATGGAAACGTCGTTTCCATTATTGAGTTCCAGCATGTTAAGCCGGGAAAGGGCGCGGCTTTCGTCCGCACAAAGATCAGAAACGTCATTACCGGCAGCGTGACAGAAAGAACTTTCAATCCAAACGATAAATACCCTGCCGCTTATATCGAGCGTAAGGATATGCAATATCTTTATAATGACGGCGACCTCTATTACTTCATGGATCTGGAGACCTTTGAGCAGACTCCGATCAACCACAGCGTTCTCAGTGACAACTTCAAGTTTGTTCTGGAGAATATGACCTGCAAGGTGCTTTCCTACAAAGGGAACGTCTTCGGCGTTGAGCCGCCGAACTTTGTAGAGCTGGAAATCACCAAAACGGACCCGGGCTTCAAGGGCAACACGGCGACCAACGCCCTGAAACCTGCCACAGTGGAAACCGGCGCTGAAATCAATGTTCCTCTGTTTATCGAGGAAGGCGAAAGAATCAGAATCGATACCCGTACCGGCGAATATATGGAACGCGCATAACCAACACTATGCATGTTCAGTAAATGATGTTTAAGGAGGCAGAATTATGACAAACACAGAGAAGGTTGCTTACATTCGCGGCCTTGCGGAAGGCCTTGAGCTTGATGAGAACAAAAAAGAAGTAAAGGTCATTAACGCAATAATTGATTTATTGGACGACATGGCGGCATCCGTATCCGACATGCAGGACAGCGTTGACGACTTGGCCGACCAGCTGGACGCGGTCGACGAGGATCTTGGTTCTCTGGAAGAAGATTTTTATGAGGACGAAGATGACGATGAGGACGACGGGGACTGCTACTATGAAGTAACCTGCCCAAATTGCCATGAAACGATTTGCCTGTCCGAAGATATTATTGAGGATGGCCAGATGGATTGCCCGAATTGCGGCGAAACGCTGGAATTCGATATTGACGAAGAGGAATGCGATTGCGGCTGCGAGGACTGCAATCACGAATAAAAAGCTTTTTGGCTGAACGAAAAGAGTACTGCTTTGTGCGGTGCTCTTTTTGCTTTTGTATTGACAGATTTCGGTAACATGCTTATAATAATAGGAAAAGTGTACCAAATGAAACAGAAAGTGAACATTTATGAAACTGATTAAAAAGCAAAACAAATACTGTCTGCTGTTGGCACAGAGTTTTCTGTTCAATGGGATTGAGAAGGGCGTAGCGGAAGCCGCTTTTCAAAACAGCGAATTCAGCTGCATGGAATACGAAGCCGGTGAGAAAATATACACCAGAAGCAATTATAAAAAAAGCCTGGGAATCGTTTTTTCCGGGGTCGTAAAGGCCATGAAGCCGGAAAACGAAAACCTGATTATGAATACCTTTTATTCGGGAGGAATTTTTGGGGTCGCCTGCCTTTTTAACAACTCGCGCCGGTATGTCTCCGAGATTATCGCTGTCAAGAAAAGCCGCGTTTTGTTTTTGTCCCAGCAGCTTCTGCATGAGCTTTTCGAGAATCATACAAGGATTGCTGAGAATTACATCAGCTATCTGTCGGATCGGATCTGTTTCTTAAATAGCAGGATTGACAATTTTACCGGGGGAACTGCTGTTTGCCGCCTGGCGACGTTTCTTCTTTCTCTGTCCGCCCAGAATGAATATTCCCTTGTATTGGAGCTGCCGTGTACGCTGACGCAGCTTGCCAATACGCTGAACATCGGACGCGCTTCCCTGTACCGCGCTTTCGATGATTTGTCCGATACAGGCGTCATCACCCGCGAAGGAAGAAAGATGACAATCAATCAGATTGAGCGGCTGCGGTCCGGTCAGTTTGATGATGAATCATAATTCAATGATAGATAAAGAGGGAGAAAAATGAGACTGACGAAAAAAATAATTTCACTGGGATTAAGCGCATGTATGGCTTTGTCCGTCCTTGCCGGATGCGCCGGGCCTGCGGCGGCATCCTCCGGCGGGCCGGCTTCCAGCGAAGCGGTATCAAGCGCGCAGCCGAGCTCTGCCGCTGCTGAAAAGACGACCATTAAGATTGCGGCGCTCAAAGGGCCGACCGGACTGGGCATGTTAAAGTTGATGAGTGACAACGACGCCAAGACCGCCGCCGAAAACTATGAATTTACGATTGTGGGCGCTCCGGATGAAATCGTATCCAAGATTTCCAAAGGGGAAGTGGATGTGGCCGCCGTTCCCACCAACCTTGCCGCTACGCTGTATAACAAGACGGAGGGAAAGGTTCAGATGGCCGCTGTCAACACGCTCGGCGTGCTTTCCGTCCTGACAAAGGGGGAGGACATTTCCAGCATCAAGGACCTCAAAGGGAAAACCGTCTATTCTTCCGGTCAGGGCTCTACACCGGAATATGCATTCAATTACATTTTAAGCCAAAACGGTCTTGAAGTCGGTAAGGATGTTAAGGTAGAATATAAAGCGGAACATGCGGAGCTTGCCGCGCTGATGGTTTCCGGCAAAGCAAAGATTGCCGTTCTGCCTGAACCGTTTGTCACTCAGGTGACGGCGAAAGATAAGGACGTAAAAATTGCGCTGAATATAACGGATGAATGGAATAAGATTGCGGATGGAAAGAGCGTTCTGACCATGGGATGCCTGATTGTCCGCAAGGATTTTGCAGAGCAGCATAAGGAAGCTTTTGACGCGTTCCTCAAGGAGTACAAGGAGTCCACCGATTATACCAACACAAAGGTGGAGGAAGCGGCTGCCCTGTCCGAAAAATACGATATCATGCCTGCTGCGGTTGCCAAAAAGGCGATTCCCAACTGCAATATCGTTTACATGGACGGAGACGAAATGAAAGCGAAAATTCCTGATTTTTTGAATGTTCTGTTCACAGCCAATCAGAAGTCCGTTGGAGGTAAATTACCGGGTGATGACTTCTACTACACAAAATAGGAATCTTTTTCAATACAAGGGATTCAGAACCTTTCTGGCCGCCGTGTTCTGGATTGGACTATGGCAGCTGGCCTATTTCACTGTAAAGCAGGAGATACTGATCGTATCTCCTGTTCGTGTTTTGCAAAGGCTGTCTGAGCTTTCCCGGACCAAAGAATTCTGGCTGACCGCGTTTTTGTCCATGCTCCGTATCGTGGAAGGCTTTTTACTCGGCGTGGTTTTCGGAAGTGTGCTGGCGGTGCTGACTTCCGTTTCGCGTATGATGTACGAACTTTTTTATCCGGTCATCAGTATCATCAAGGCGACGCCCGTGGCTTCGTTTATCATTCTCGCGCTTGTGTGGATTCCGTCCACTCATGTGCCGTCCTTCACGTCCTTTTTGATGGTGACGCCGATCATATGGGCAAACATGGTCAACGGCATTAAAAAAACCGACAGAAACCTTCTGCAGATGGCCGCGTCCTATCGGTTCGGACTGGTAAAAACCGTCAAACGCGTCTACCTGCCTTCCGTTATGCCGTATTTTACCGCAGCCTGTACAACCGGGATGGGGCTTGCCTGGAAGGCCGGCATCTCCGCCGAAGTGCTTTCCGTCACTCCGCTGTCGATCGGCAGGCAAATCTACAATTCCAAAATCTATATTGAAACGGATGATTTGTTTGCATGGACGGTGATCGTCATCGCCATGAGCGTCATTCTGGAATGGCTGATGGTCCGGTTCATGAAAAAAGTGGGACAGAAATACAATGTTGTGCAGTGATGGAGCGATGTCAATTGAAAATTCATAATCTGACCAAAAATTATAATGGAAAAATGGTACTGGATCAGTTTTCTCTCCAGCTTCCTTCAACCGGAACAGTCTGTCTGTTCGGCCCTTCCGGCTGTGGAAAAACGACGCTTTTAAACTGCATAGCGGGTCTGGAGCCCTTTGACTCCGGTGAAATAGAAGGAGCCGGCACCGGGAAGATTTCCTATCTTTTTCAGGAAAACCGCCTACTGCCATGGATTTCTGCCAAAGATAATATTACCGCTGTTCTTCGCGGCAAAGCCCGGCAGAACGAGGAGCAGGCGGAAAAGTGGCTCGGACTGGTCGGTCTGGCGGAAGCGGGGGACAAAAGACCGGCGGAGCTGAGCGGCGGAATGCGGCGTCGGGTCGCCCTTGCGCGAGCGCTCGCTTACGGCGGGGACCTGTATCTTATGGATGAGCCCTTTCAGGGGCTGGACGCGGAGCGCAGGGATGAAATGATCGCTTTGCTTCAAAAGGAAACGGCCGGTGCGCTGAAAATCATTGTTACCCACGATTTTGAGGAGGCGGAAAAGCTGGCCGACGTCATTTATATTCTGGAAGGCCCTCCGGTCAGAATTGCTGACATAATTGTAAAAAAACCTGCATAAATCTGCATATTCTTCCAATACCGCTGTGTTTCTTTACAAATTGCATCTTTCATTCGTGCAGGGTTTGTGCTATACTAATGCAGTTAAATTCGTTTTAGTAGGGGTAATTTATGATATGAAGAATCAAAGGGCTACTTTTGGAAGAACATTCGCTCAAATCATAATAGATGTTCTCTGTGTGTTTTTCAGCTACTGGATTGCTTATGTTTTACGTTATGATGGGAAGATTTATCTCCCCGCTTATGACTGGGAATCCTTCTGTACATGGATTCCGTGGATTTCAATCATTTATATTGCTTCTTTTACGGTCTTTCGTTTTTACAAGACAATGTGGCAGTTTGCCAGCCTTGATGAATTATTGCTGATTTTTTACGGGACAACCTTTGCGGCCTTGCTTGTAACCATTTTAGGTTTTACCTTTGCGCAGCAAATTTCATGGGGGGTTTTTCACGTAAGGCGTTTTCCATGGGGTGTCTATGTCATCGGCTGGGTATTGACCATTTTTTTGGTGGGCGCTTCCCGGTTCAGCTTCCGGCTGATCCGCAGAATGAAGCGCAGGAGTCAGATCAACAGGGAAGACGGCGAGGAATTTCACCGCGTGATGATTATCGGTGCGGGAGAAATGGGCTCCATGGTCATCAAGGATATGAAGGCCGCACCTGAAAGCAAAGGCATTCCTGTGATCGCCATCGACGACAACAAAAGCAAACGAGGAACCAGAATCCATGGCGTCAAGGTGGTCGGCGGCCGTGAAAGCATTCCGAAAATGGCCGTTCGCTATAATATCGACCAGATTGTGCTGGCTATTGCATCGGCCAGTAAAAAGGACAAGCAGGATATCCTGAGCATCTGTGCGAAAACAGGCTGTCAGCTGAAGACGATTCCCGCGCTGTATGAAATCATCGAGGACAGCGCCGATCCCCTGAAAGTCAGGAACGTCGATATTGTCGACCTTCTGGGAAGAGATGAAATCAAGCTGAATATTGCGGAAATCAGCGGGTATCTCAAAAATAAAACTGTGCTGGTAACCGGTGGGGGCGGCTCCATCGGCAGCGAGCTGTGCCGCCAGATCGCTTATTTTAATCCGAAAAAACTGATTATTTTCGATATATACGAGAACAACGCCTACGATTTGCAGAATGAGCTTCTGATGCGCTTCAAACATTTGAACTTAGAAGTCCTGATCGGCTCCGTCCGGGACAAGGCAAGGATCGAGCATATTTTTTCTGTCTGCAAACCGGACGTCGTTTTTCACGCTGCCGCCCATAAGCATGTGCCTTTGATGGAGCTGAGCCCCGGAGAAGCGGTGAAAAACAATGTGTTCGGTACGCTGAATGTGGCGCAGGCCTGCGACAAATACGGCGTGAAGCGCATGGTGCTGATTTCAACCGACAAGGCGGTCAACCCGACGAATATCATGGGTGCGACGAAACGTATCTGTGAATTGATCATTCAGTACAGCAGCCGTCACAGCAAGACCGATTATGTTGCTGTCCGTTTTGGCAACGTTTTGGGCAGCAACGGCAGTGTCATTCCTCTTTTTAAAAAGCAGATTGCGGCCGGAGGCCCGGTCACCGTTACCCATCCGGATATCATCCGGTATTTTATGACGATTCCCGAAGCGGCGCGTCTGGTGATCCAGGCAGGAGGCATGGCGCGCGGCGGTGAGATCTTTGTGCTGGACATGGGCCAGCCGGTGAAAATTGTTGATCTGGCAAAAAACCTGATTCGCCTTTCGGGTCTGCAGCCGGATGTTGATATTAAAATCGAATACACGGGACTGCGCCCCGGTGAGAAGCTTTATGAAGAACTTCTTCTGGACAGCGAAGGCGGATGCCAGAAGACTTCCCATGAATTGATCTATATTGGTACGCCGATCCCGTTCAATGAGGATACGTTTATCAATCAGATTGAACAGCTGAGGGAGGTCGCCGGTTCCAATAATGTGGAAATGATGAATATCGTTCATGAGCTGGTACCGACTTATTCCGGCCACGCCGAAGAGACGGACGCTCTTGCAAATTGATTTTCATGAATAAAGCCCGCGGTCAGTCCATTCACTGACCGCGGGCTTTCCTCGTTCTATTTCTGTTTTCGTGGATTGTCTATTCTGTCGTTTTTCCAGCATTCGTAGCATAGGCCGATATAACTTTCGTTTCCGCCGATGAAGACCTGTTCCCCTTCCCGGACGATTTTTCCATTGCAAATCCTTGCGTTGACTTCCGCCTTGCGTCCGCAGGTACAAACGGACTTGATTTCCGTCAGTGAGTCCGCGATTTCGAACAGGCGTTTGCTGCCTTCAAACATATGCGTCTGAAAATCGGTCTTTAATCCGAAACAGAGAACGGGGACAAACTCGATCGCGATATCCTTGAGCTGATTGATTTGCGGGGCGGATAAAAACTGCGCTTCGTCTATAATCAGGACATCGTAACGGTTTTGCTGAAACCATTGATACAGGTCCACGCTCTTATCCATTAAAATACCGGTATCTTTCAGCCCGATCCTGGATTTTACAACGGTAAGGCCGTCCCTGTTGTCCACAGAGGGTTTTAATAACCCTACCCGGTATCCTTTTTCTTCATAGTTAAATTTCACCATCAGCGCCTGTGCCGTTTTGCTGCTGCCCATTGCGCCATATTTGAAATACAATTTCGACATTTTCATTCCTCCGGTTTATTTTTGACAATCTTTTCTAAGTATAGCATCCTTTATTTACTTATGAAATACTAAAATTTGGCGATGAATACAATATTTAAAAATAATAGTCACAAAATGTCTGATTCAATAAATGATTGCTGATTAAGGTCGAATATGCTATAATTTTTCGTGTGTAAAATAAAAAGGCGGTGAACCGTTTGAGCAGACCCAAAATGCTGTATGTTCAGTTCTTTCTTGTAAGTTTGTCTGCGGTGGTCATCGCCTTTATTTATATCACTTTTCAAGTGGAACAAATCAGGCTGGATGGGGGAGAAGTAACCGATTTTAACACGGGATGGCTGTTTACAGGCAGTGATGGGAGCAGTCTGAAGATCGATTTGCCGGTGCACTCCGTACCGGGAGCTGAAAAAAACAGGGCCGATTCTATTTCCAACAAGCTTCCTTCTGATCTCGGCAGTGAAATGACGCTCTCCTTTCCGACCTATCATGCGAGGATGCGTGTCTTTGTAGGAGACAAATTAATTGATGAGTTTGGGTATCAAACGCATCTCCTGTTTGGAAAATCCCCGGCATGTACGGCGTGGCATATTGTTCCTCTGCCGGAAGGCTCGGCAGGAAAGACGGTTACCATTGAAATCTGTTCTCCTTATACGAAATATGCATCTACATTCAATGCAATTACCATCGGGACGAGAAGTGCGAATATTATCTATTTGATGCAGAAATTTTTTCTCAGCACGATGATTAGTTCTCTGGTCCTGATTTTTGGAGTTCTGCTGTTGATGCTGTATTTTATTGCCCGGACAAGGATGAAAAACAATCTTTCTCTTCTGTATCAGAGCCTGTTTGCCATCAGCATCTCTGTTTCCGCATTGACGGAAACGTCGGTTCTGCAGCTTGTAACCGGAAATGTTCTGGCGCTTGGCTATATCATGTATTTTTCGCTCATGCTCTGTTCCATTCCCTATTTACTGTTCATCAAAACGGTTTATGCGAAACACCACGCGGAGCTGTTCGATCTGCTTTGTATCGCCGCCGTGGCGAATTTTTTGATCTGCACGTTTTTGCAGGTATTCAATCTGTCGGATTTTCCTGAAACAGTCTTTTTGACCCATATTATTATGGCGTTGGCTCTCGTCCTTTCTGTTTATACCGCGCTTGAAAATTTATTGAAGTACAAAGACCATAAAGTAATTCCTTTTTTAACCGGACTTGGTTTGATGTTTATTCTTTTTATGGTCGATATGGTCCGGTATTACACGGGTGTTTATCAGGATGGGGCGCTGTTTTGCCGCTCGGGGCTTTTCCTCTTTGTCGTTCTTCCTTCTATTGATACGGTTTCCCAATATTTTTCGATGATTGAGCTTGGCATGGAAGCCCGCGTTCTGAAACGTCTTGCCTATCTTGACGTGCTGACACAGAAAAAGAACCGGACAGCCTTTGAAATCAAAATGGAAGCTTTAAATCTTCAGCGTGACTGTTCCCATGTGGCGATTGTGGCGTTTGATGTAAATAATTTAAAGACGGTCAACGATAACTTTGGACACAAATGCGGGGATGAACTGATTCTGGCGGCTTCGGACGTGATTCAGCAGAGCTTTGAAGGATATGGAAGCTGCTACCGTATCGGCGGGGATGAATTTGCAGTGATTGTTGAAAACGATCTGGTCAGCAGTACCAAAGCATGTATCCATGATTTCAGTAGGCTGTTAAACGAATACAACCAAAAAAATCCCAGCCGGATCGAAATCGCCTACGGCTACGCGGAATACGAGCCAAATGACAAAAATTTATTTGAAACACTGAATCGTGCGGATAAGCTGATGTATGAGAATAAAAAACAAATGAAAGACACCGTGTATTCAAAAGAACTTTAACACAGGGAGCCGCTTGAAAGAATAAACAGGAATTTAAGAATCTGGGTAAAAAAGAAAATAGGAAAACCCTCTTGGTGCATATAATTGTGCCAAGGGGGCATTTTCATGAGATTTTTGATTCTGACCAGAAAAAGAATACTGACGGTCTTATGCTGCCTGATTTGCGGCATATTGGCTGTATTTCTGGCATTTCAGGGCGTAGCGGCAATCAAGGCATCTTCCAGTAAGCGTCTGATCCCAATTTATTGTGTAAAAACAGATGAAAAGAAAATTGCGATCTCCTTCGATGCGGCGTGGGGAAATGAAGAGACACAGACGCTGATCGATATCCTGAATAAATACAACGTCAAGACGACCTTTTTTGTGGTGGGCGCCTGGGTGGATAAATATCCCGAATCTGTCAAGGCGCTTGCGGCCGCCGGGCATGAGGTCTGCAACCATTCCAATACGCATCCCCATATGCCGAAACTCGGGCAGACGGAAATGGCGGCACAGGTGACGGAATGCAACAATAAAATCAAAAATGTAACCGGTACCAGTCCGCTGCTTTTCCGTGCGCCTTACGGCGATTATAACAATGCTGTGATTGAAACCGTAAAATCTCTTAATATGTACTGTATCCAGTGGGACGTGGACAGTCTGGATTGGAAAAACCCGCCGCCCAACGATATCGTTACCCGGGTGACCACCACGGTAAAACCCGGCTCCATCGTTTTGTTCCATAACGGTGCGAAAAATACACCGGCGGCCCTTCCCAAAATCATAGAAGCACTGCAGAATCAGGGTTACCAGATCGTCCCCGCATCACAGCTGATCTATAAAGACAACTACACCATAGACCATACCGGAATGCAGGTGAAAGAAAACGGATAAAAATCCATTCCGCCTTGCCTTTTGGAGGAGGGAAATCGATAGAAAAAGGGCACCGCGGATTCATGCGGTACCCTTTTGTGCCGGAATATAATTATTGTTGTGAAATAAGCATTGACAGAATATGAATTTTATGTTAATTTAAAAATTAGAGTTTATACACATTGCAGGATAATGTGTATGGGCTTATGTGCTTTTTCTTCAGCGAAGTTGCTCCAATATGAACGTCATTATTGGGGCAACTTCTTTCATTTTGTCCGTAAGAATGGCGATCAGTAAAAGAATGAGCAGAAAGACATTCAAAGCTTTCAGAAGGTTTTTTGAATTAATGTTCGGCAGACACCATTGAATCGTTTTCACTTCATGACGTTTTCCTTCATCCTTTGTAACGGTGTCGTAGGTTTTTTTCCAGATGACCACGGAACGGGCATTCGTTTTCATAATGAATCTCCTTTCTTATGGCGAACGCACAGATGTGAACAGGTTTCTGAGAATGTCCAATTTTTTTCACCTCGAATCTTGATAGGATGATTTATAATAAAAATGACCAATCCAGTAGGGAGTGGTCATGAAAGGCCCTCCATAAATTCAATTGCAAGCAACCGGTTGTCAATATGGAGGAATATTACTTTTTGGGGGACAGATCCGCCATCTGACGATACTACTCCGGTTCGATTGTTTTCATAACGCAAAACTCCCGATTATCATTCTTATTTACGATTAAAGAATATTACACTTTTTTATGAATGTCAACATATATTTTGGGGAAGTTTTATTGAAATATAGATAATATTTTAGCTGAATACAGTTCTGGAAAAGGAAATTTGTCAATTTATAAGGAAAATAAATCTTGTTCAGTATTAAATTTGCGGTCGGATATCCACATCTTTAAAAAATCTGTTTTTATATTACCGAATTACGCTTCGTTCCTGTTATGGTATCATCCCAGCTTTCTTATCCGTTCCTGCTCAACCCTGTATTGCGGTTGGGAGGGACTTTTTTATTTTCTGAAAATTTTTCTGATATTATCTGTGACGGCATAATATATTTTACTGTAAGGCAGGTGACAAATACCGTGTATATAACCGTTAGAAAAAAGCAAATCGAAATTGTCATGGCAGTCTTTCTTTTTCTGCTGGCAGGCATTCTTACGCTTACCCATCAGCAGCAGGAAATCGCTGTACAGACGGCTGCCGCCAATACCAACTGGGGGCTCGGTTTTGGGGAGGACGGCAAGCAGCCTACAGGAAATGCCTCTGCGGATTTTTTAAAGCAGTATAACGCCTATTATGTGGGGGCGGCAGATAAAAAGGTGATTTACCTGACGTTTGATGCTGGGTATGAAAATGGGTATACACCGGCGATTTTGGATGCGCTGAAAAAACACAATGTAAAAGCAACTTTTTTTGTAGTGGGAAATTATTTGAATACGAGCCCAGATCTCGTGAAACGGATGATTGAGGAAGGCCATATTGTCGGAAACCACACCAATACGCATCCCGACATGTCAAAAATTTCGGATATGACATCGTTTCAAAAGGAAATTTCAGCGGTGGAAACGAAATTCAAGGAAATCACCGGGCAGGATATGCAGAAATATTATCGCCCCCCACAGGGAAAATACAGTGTAAATAACCTGAAGCAGGCCAACGAGCTCGGATATAAAACGATTTTCTGGAGCCTTGCCTATGTGGACTGGTACCAAGATAAGCAGCCGACAAAGGAACAGGCTTTTGACAAGCTGATTCCCCGTATCCACCCTGGGGCAATCGTGCTGCTGCACAGCACCTCTAAAACAAATTCCGCGATATTGGACGAATTGCTCTCCAAATGGGAAACCGCCGGGTATACCTTTGGGACCTTGGACGAATTAAGCGGAAAATAGGCAAAAAATCATTTCACGAAATATGCTTGTTTTGTGAATGCACGAATGCTACAATAGTTCCAATGGATTTATGTAAACGACATGCCATGTTTCGTCAAGGAAATCGTGATGGTAAGAAAAAGGAGGACAAAAATGGCGAAAATAACGGATATCAGAAAGTGCGGCAGACTGATCAGCGTCTATAACAAGACCGCAATGGACGTTAACTTTAATCAGGAATATTTCTCCATTTGGGTTCACGCCGCAGGACAGGAATCCGGTTTGGAAACCTGTCCGCTGAATGTGCAGCTGAATACGGAAATGGCTGAAAGACTTCGGAATTATTTAAATGAATTTTTAAATAAATCATGAATGAATTCTTTTCTTAGCTACATACTTTACGAGCAAACGCAAATAATGTTTGTACTGATTTACGGGAGTGAGTGTAAAATGACAAACATTATTTTGTGTGGCAAATCAACCGACACATCTGTTTCATGTGCTTTGCTTCCGGCGCTGGAAAAATACGGTGGAGTACAGTATTTCAGTACGCGGCATCTTGTGCGCCTTGGAAGCGACAAAGTCAAATTCCTTCTTTACGACTGTGAAAAACTGCCGCAAATCGAGCTGGAAAGCGGCATCATTCTGTTTAAAAACAGCTTTCATTCTTCAGAAAAAATTTTGATTCCGGAGGGATTCTTGTCCATTCTGGAAATGAAAAATGCAAGCGCGGCAGAATTGCTCAACGGAACCGGAGCCGCGGCGATTACCTGCGGCACAAGCTCCAAAGATACGCTCAGCATTGCCGGTATCGATGAAACGAGTGCTGCGCTGAGCCTTCAGCGCAGTGTGATGACGCTTGACGGAAAAATGGTAGAGCCCCGCGATTTTACGGTCAGATTCCCGCCAAAGCTCAGTCCTACACGTATTTTAGCAGTGTGCGCCGTGCTGTTGCTGTCCGGTATCGATTCCGCAAATGGTTATGAACTTTAACATGCAAAAATTAACATTCATAAAAACACCCCACATACACAAAATAGGAAAGCAAACGCAAAACAAATCAAAATTCAAAAGAATTGAAAATTATTGAAGGAGTGTTTTGATTATGGCAAGTAAACAGAATGTAGTTCCTGAAGCAAGAGAAGCTCTGAACAAGTTTAAGATGGAAGCCGCTTCTGAAGTCGGCGTCAACTTAAAGCAAGGTTATAACGGCGATTTGACTTCCAGAGAAGCCGGTTCCGTCGGTGGCCAGATGGTCAAAAATATGATTAAAAGCTACGAGCAGAACATGAAGTAAAAATTTCCATTGTTGGAGCGTCATGCCGTTCGGTATGGCGCTCCAATTTTTTGAAAGCCCGCATAGATTTATCTATGCGGGCTTTGTATAAGAAATTGTTCTATACGGTGGCGGCATGAAGCAGCACGTTGATGTTTTCCTGATAAATGGTGTTAAACTGCGAAATGGAAATCGGATTTCTGCCCAGACCGACTTCAATCGTATAGCCGGGCCTGCGGTAATCCTGAATAAACCAGTCCTTGTAGCCTGCGTAAGAGGCAATTCCGGCAGTCTGGTCCAGCCGGTAGCCGCTGATTGCCGCGAATTCCTCTCCAATGGTTCTGCCTTCCGGAGGAGCCATATCCATGAAATTCCAGTAGATGACCCTGCCCTGCGTGTGGTAGGCGATCACCAGCCGGAAATCGTGGGTCTGCGTAAAATTGACGACAGTCTGTGTTTCCGGCTCCGACACGGGGAATGGTCCCGAATATCTTGTCGGACCGGGACCGGTAATGCCGTATTCTGCTTCCGCATCCTTTGACTCCTGCCACGCGGCGTTATAATTATGGTTTAAATCCACGCCGCGGTTGTTTGCCTGCCATACCGTAGAGAAATCGGTACTGCCGTTATTCCAGACAATCAGGTCCTGATAATAAGGGTTGTCGGGCTGCAGGCCGTTCAGTACCAGATCCACTCCGTCGGGGTTGACCATGGGAATGATATAAATACTGCTCTGGTTCCAGATTTCCCTGGGGCTATATCCGTCGCCCAGCGTTTGGTTCAGGGTATAGGTATATAGGAAATTTTCCGTAAACTTCATCAGCAGTGGGGAAGTGATCCACTCCAGAGCGTGATGGGCTGCATTATAGAAAACCTGATTCGGACCCGAGCCGAGCCTTAAATAATACAGGTTTTTACCAAGGACGCTGAGCCCGGCAATACCAACCTCTAAAAAAGGGTACCGTGCTTTCAGTCCCTGAATGTCCCGCTCTAAAATCTGATAAGTATAGTCAATGTTGGTGTCGACCACGTCCATACCGTAAGGAACAACAATCTGCTGGCCGACCGTGAGGTTTTCGGCGTCAAGACCGGGATTTGCTCCGAGCAGCAGGGGAAGGGACGTATGGTACCGGCGGGCGATGCTGTAGAAGGTATCGCCCGGCCTGATCCGGTACAGGTCATATCCCAGCAGGTATCGTTCCATGACCCTATAGGTGGCCGGGCCGATGATGCCGTCCTGAGTAAGACCGAACGCACGCTGAAATTGCAGGACTGCCCGGCGCATCTGCTGGCCGAAGATTCCATCAATGGGGCCGGGATTGTAGCCGATCTTTTGCAGCATTGCCTGAATTTCCATGACATCCGTCCCGGACATCCCCAATCGCAGTGTTCTCATGATGGTTCACCTCAAAATCCTTTTTTGAAAACCGCTCATTGATTCATGGTACTAATGTATTGCGGAAAATCAGGCTTTATGCTATATTTTCCATGGACGTTTCTTTCGATTTTCCGTTTTCTCCGTAAAGCAGCGGGATAAGGGAAAATAGAGAAAAGTCCTGAAAGGAGTCAATAAAATGCTGAAAATAGGCTGCCATCTTTCCGTATCCAAAGGATTTCTGGCCATGGGAAAGGATGCCCTTACCATACAGGCGAATACCTTTCAGTTTTTTACACGCAATCCCAGAGGGAGTAAAGCAAAAGAAATCAATCCGGAGGATGTCCGGGCATTGCTGGAGCTGATGGAAGAAAACCGGTTCGCACCCATCCTTGCGCATGCTCCCTATACGTTGAACGCCTGTTCGGCTGATGAGAGGACCAGAAGCTTCGCCATGGAAACAATGGCGGACGACCTTAACCGGATGGAGTTTTTGCCGGGGAATTTTTATAACTTCCATCCCGGCGGCCATGTGGGACAGGGGGCGGAAAAGGGAATAGAACGGATTACCGCAATGCTCAATTCGATTTTGAAGCCGGAGCAGCATACGACGGTTCTGCTGGAGACAATGGCCGGAAAAGGCACGGAGGTAGGCCGTACTTTTGAGGAGCTAAGGCTGATTCTGGACGGGGTCGAGCGGAAGGAACAAATGGGTGTCTGTCTCGACACCTGCCATGTGTTTGACGCCGGGTATGACATTGTAAACGGTCTTGACGACGTTCTGAACCACTTTGACGAAGTCATCGGACTTGACCGGCTGAAGGCCATCCATCTGAACGACAGCCTCAATCCTCTGGGCAGCCATAAAGACCGTCACGCCAGAATCGGGGAAGGGAAGATCGGACTCGAGGCGATCACCCGCGTGATCAACCATCCCGCTTTACGGCATTTGCCGTTTTATCTGGAGACGCCGAACAATCTTGACGGTTACGCCGCAGAAATCAAGCTTCTTCGGGGTGTCTATGAAGAGACTCCTTCTTAAGGCAAAGAAGGAGCCTCTTCTTTATGATTGCTGAATACCCATTATTTACTTGATTTTTTTGAAGCCGGGGCGGAAAACAATCCGATGTGTGGAGGGCGGAAGGTAAAAACAAAGAAGCTGAGAGTAAGCGCCGCAAGGAACAGCAGGCCTTCCCAGCCTGTTTTGGTACCGGACTTGGAGGATTCGGAAATCTTTCTTCCGCTGTAACGAAAAGCAATCAGCACCCCTGAAATAAAGGTGAGGATGTCCAGCCAGAGATAATTTTTTCCGATCATTCCGGCATAAGTGTAAAAGAAGACGATGATAAAAAGCAGTCCGAGCAGGATGCCGAGCGATTTTGCTGTAATAAAATTTCCGTACTCTTTTCCGACGGCGAAATATTCCACGATACTGAACATCAGCATGGGGAAAAAGAGCATTTTTAAATGTTCCCATACGCTTTCGTTGATCGGGCTGAACATTCCGATCAACCGGTTGTTTCCCGTCCAATTGTAAAGGAAATGCAGAATAGTGCCAAAGATCATCACGAAAATAAAACCGATGGTTTCCCAAGCGAGCAAATTTTGCATGGTATCCCTCCTTTTTATTAAATTCTATGATGTGGGTTCAGAAAATAGGAGTTTAAACCATCAAAATTGCTTTATAATATGGAGTTTCAGAAGCTTTTCATCCTCCGGCCGCTACGGCGGTTAGGGGGACTGATTTTTGCATCTCAGCCGTTTTCTGAATATTTTCTGAAAGAAAGGTCAAAAATTGCAAAATAGGAGATTCTAAATCAAAGGAAGCTCCCAATTGCCGTATCGGCTAACTATTTCAAAGGAAAGGTTCTTTAAAAATAACGGGGGAGAAAGAATGAAAACTCCAGAAAAAATACATTGCAGGATAGAAACTATTTATGCGCTGTGCATGATAGCTGCGATCTTCTGTATCGGGCGATCCTTTCATAATCAGACACTTCCGGTAGAAACTCATATTGTCACCCAAAGCTCGTCCTCACAAAGTCAGCTTTCACAAAGTTCCTCTCAGGCGTCCGGCGAGGCGGTATCTGAGGAAACCAGCTGGCAGGAACAGAATTCTACGGCAGAAAAGCCCGAGTCAAAGGCAGAAAAAACGACGGAACTGCAGGAACCAAAACCGCAGGAAAAAACGGAACAGATTCAGTCATCGAAATATTATGACATTCCACTGGATGCAGATATACAGGATGCTATTTTCAGGGAATGCAAAACAAAAAATGTCCCGGAGGATCTCGTAATCGCCCTGATTGGTGTGGAGAGCCATTATAATTCAAAAAGCATCAGCAAAACCAATGATTACGGCCTGATGCAGATTAATATCTGTCACAGGGAATCTTTGGAGCGGGACCTGCAGGTTACGGATCTGCTGGACAGCAAGCAGAATATTAAAGCCGGCGTCCACATGCTTTCGT
Organism: Caproiciproducens lactatisolvens; assembly: GCF_052443335.1. NCBI lineage: Bacteria > Bacillati > Bacillota > Clostridia > Eubacteriales > Acutalibacteraceae > Caproiciproducens > Caproiciproducens lactatisolvens. The sequence continues at coordinate 1,552,293 of NZ_CP195750.1, forward strand.
GGATCGTCAATAAGTACAGCAACATGAATCAGGCGCTGATGGTTTACAACAACGGAGAAGCCGGTGCGCAGAAGCTTTGGAAACAGGGGGTTTATTCTACGCCCTATTCCAGAAAAGTAATTGATCAGATGAATAAAATTAAAAAGGAAGCATAATGAATTTTGCTGGTAAAAGCAGGAAGAATGCTTACCATCTGAAAAGCCATAGAACTTTACAGATGGTAAGTATTTGCCGGCTCCTGATTGCTGCTTGATACAGATATTTTGTTCAACACTGTTTGAGCCGCTTTGATACAAAAGAAAACAGGATTCTCCATCTGTAATTTTATTTTAATTATGAATGATTCTGTCGAAACTGTAAAGCGATTATACTGTTCATGCTCATTTTGGTTATGTAATGCATAACATTCTTTTCTTTCTGTTCCGGGAATAGGGAAACCGTTTCCGGAATACAATCAAGGGGGTGATGTTATGCTGTGTAAGGTTCGGAATTTCTTGTTGAAGGATGCCCTTCTGCTTGTGATCGGCGGGGACATTTATCTCATAATGGAAATCTGTTACCGGGGATACTCCCATTGGAGCATGTTTGTTTTAGGCGGCGTCTGCTTTTTAGGATTGGGATATATCAACCGTTTCCTGTCCTGGGAAACGCCGCTGGTTTTACAGATGCTGATCGGAATGCTTTTGATAACGGCATTGGAATTTATCACCGGCATGATTGTCAATGTCCATTTTGGCTGGGAGGTTTGGGATTACTCGCAAAAGCCGTTCAATCTGTTCGGGCAGATTTGCCTGTCTTCCAGTATAGGATGGTATTTTCTTTCTGCGGTGGGAATTGTTCTGGACGATTACCTGCGCTGTTGGATTTTTGAAGAGGAGCAGCCGCGCTATTATCTCTTTCGCAAAAAATTGAAAACAAAAAACGGTTCCTGCGGCGGAATTTGATCAGCCCGTCATCGGTCAACTCTTTACTAAATGGAAAACGACATTTTCTGTTAAAAACTTCGTTTTTGATATTGACACATGGGCACTGATATGATAATATAGTTGAGTCGTCACGCGAGAGTGGCGGAATTGGCAGACGCGCATGGTTCAGGTCCATGTGAAAGCAATTTCATGGGGGTTCAAGTCCCCCCCCTCGCACCAAGAAGACATACTTTTTCCGTTTAGGGGAATGTATGTCTTCTTTTTTATAAAGCATGTGATATTATGGATGCAGTGGTATTTTTGTATTCGCCGATAAATGGTGAAACACAAATAGGGGAAGAGGTAGTCTTTATGTTTGAAATCATTGCATTTGTGGCAACCATCATTTTGGGTGTGTTTGCTGAGTCTATTGGTACAGGATCTCATATATCTGGAGCCGGCAGCATCGCTGCAATTGCCACCATGGGTGCGTTTATTCTATGGTCTGTTAGACACAAAAAGTAAAAAATAATTTTAGCTTATGAGATTTGGAGCATAACTGAAAGATTGCAGGCTTCATTTTTCCGGCTTAGTTCAAAAATTTTTTCTACCATTTTTACAAAAACAGCAGTTTAACCGGTAAGGTTTGACTGCTGTTTTTTGCTATGGGCAGACGGGGGAAACATCGCTCTCGCGCCGGACCGGGTCCGGAACAATCGGAAAGAGACATACTAATCTGGTTTACTTTATTGATAATCCAAGTCTTTCCACCCTTTTTAGTGCATCCGTCTGCAGAATATCTCCTTTTTCCACGACGGACGGAATCAATATACGAGCAAGGTCAGTCCATTTCAGATAGGCTGCGATCAGCTCATAGGTTCTGACCAAACCGTCAAAATCAGCCATTTCTTCAGTTTCGGCACAGGCAAGTAAAATACTTTCTTTGATATTGCTCTGTCTGCCGCCGATCAGCAGCGCATACATTTTATCTAAAGCTGCTTTAAGCTGTGCCGGAAAGGTAAACCAATACATGGGTGTTGCGAGAACGAGGATATTACTTTCTTCCAAGAATGGAGCCAATGTATTGAAATCGTCTTCAAATACGCAGGCTTCCGCTTTGGAGTAACATCTGTTACAGGCTTTACAGCCATTGATTTTGTTTAGGCCTGCTTCATATTTTGTTACAGTATGTCCGACGGTCTGCGCTCCTTTCATAAACGCATCCGCCATTAAATCGCTGTTGCCTCCTTTTCTGGGGCTGCCCGTAAGTACCAGGATTTTTTTGCCCATTTTCAATTCATCCCTTCGTATATTTTTTGCTTTATTCACCAGTATTTACAATCCTCATCTGTGATGAATCTCAGCACTTTGAGAGGACTGACTGGAATTGCGCTGTTTGGAATGTCGTAGCTGAAAGGCCGATTGTATGACCTTTCTCAAACGTAATAAATTCGGCTGGAAGTTTTTCTGTTGTTCGGTCTTCTTTTCTGATTGACACTAAGATAAGGATAGTGTATATATATTATAAGTCAAGTACGCACATTTGAGATATATACTATACTAAAGGAGAGTGTGAGATGGCGATTGAAGATTGCAGCCCAACAGGGGCAGTTATTGAAAATACTGGTTTTGGCTATACTTTGTCGATCATAGGCGGCAAATATAAAATGATTATCATGTATTGGCTTTCAGAGTATAAGCAGATTATGAGGTTTAATGAATTGAAGCGCTGTATTGGTACGATCACCTATAAAACGCTCAGCAGTACATTGAAAGACATGGAAGCCGACCAGTTGATTATCCGCACAGAGTACCCACAAATACCGCCAAAGGTGGAATACACTCTTTCAAAACGAGGAAAGTCTTTGATTCCCGTCTTAGATATGATGTGTGAGTGGGGCGAAAGAAATCGATTGCCATATTCGAAAAAATGCAGATAGAATTGTCAGCACAATGTTAAGAGAGATGGTTAAGACTGTTTTTCCGAGATTCTGCAGGAACGTTGGCACATAAAACCCGGAAGTGGTGAAAAAGCAAATTAGAAGGAGTGCAAGTATGAATCAGTATGTTATTGTATCAGATGCCACCTGCGACCTTCCGGCTGCTTTGACGGAGCAGCTTGAAATCGTTGTTATCCCGATGGAATTTACGATGAGCGGAAAAGTGTATCGGCATTTCCCCGACGCACGGGAAATGAGCTTTCACACCTTTTATGAGAGAACGAAAAACGGGGAGATGTCCGTCACTTCCCAAATCAACAGCATTACCTATGAAAAATACTTCTGCCCGATTCTCGAACAGGGGAAGGACATTTTGTATATCGCGTTTTCGTCTAATTTAAGCGGTACCTATCAGGCGTCCCGGATTTCGGCGGACGATCTGATGGAGCGGTACCCGGGCAGAAAAATTATCTGCATCGATTCCAAAGCCGCCTCGGTGGGAGAAGGAATGCTTGTTTATTACGCTGCCCGGAAAAAGCGGGAGGGCCTTGGCCTGGAGGAACTGGCGCAATGGGCAGAAATAAACCGTGATCATATGTGTCACTGGTTTACGGTCGACGACCTGAACCATCTGAAACGCGGAGGAAGGGTTTCTGCGGTATCCGCCGTAGTAGGAACGGCGCTGGGAATCAAGCCCGTGCTTCATGTGGACAAGGAGGGGAAATTGCTTCCTGTTGCCAATGTGAGAGGGCGTAAGAAGTCTTTGGAAGCGTTGGTTGACCATATGATCAAAACCTGTGTCCATCCGGAGGACCAGACCGTTTTTATCGGCCATGGAGATGATATGGAAGCGGCTGAATTTCTGAAATCCCTTGTTCAGGAAAAATTCTCCGTAAAGGAGATCATCATCAGCGATATGGGTCCCGTGATTGGAACCCACACCGGTTGCGGTATTGCCGCTCTGTTCTTTATCGGAACGGAAAAATAAGTTTTCTTACTGCAAAAGGGGCTCCCGGCTGTTTTCAGCCGGGAGCCCCTTTATAGGCATGCGATCAATAATTGATTAATGGAAGATGGATAAAGTCAGGAACAGAGTGGACATCAGGGAAGCAACGAGGGAAACCACGGTAATCTGCGTGTTGATCGAGGGGCCCGCGGTGTCCTTGAAAGGATCGCCAACCGTATCGCCGACTACCGCCGCCTTATGTGCGTCAGAACCCTTGCCGCCGTTGTTGCCGGACTCTATGAATTTTTTGGAATTATCCCAAAGTCCGCCGGCGTTGCTCATGAACAGCGCCAGAAGCAGACCGCTGATAATATTGCCGCCGAGGTATCCGCCGATGGCCTGGACGCCGCCGATAAATCCGACCAGCACGGTGATGATGATCGTGACAAGTCCGGCCGGAATCAATTCCTTCAAAGCGCCGAAGGTGGCAATCTCAATACATTTGTCGTATTCGGGAACAACGCCCTCTTTGCCTTCCTTCAGGCCGAGGATTTCCCGGAACTGGCGATGGATTTCGGAAACCATTCTCTGGGCGTTCCGGTCCACGCCAAGCATGAGCATTGCGGAGAATACCGCGGGGATGGAGGCGCCGATGAGCAGCCCGAAGAAAACGATGGGGTTCATGATATCGAAGCCGGAAATTCCCTCTAACCCAAGCAGCGCCGCAGAGTCATTTACCTGGCTGATAAATGCGCCGAGCAGGGCAATAACGGTTAAGCCCGCGGCGCCGATTGCAAATCCCTTTGTAACCGCTTTAACGGTATTTCCTGCGCTGTCAAGCGAATCCGTAATTTCCAGAACGTCGTCGCCCAGGTCGCCCATTTCCGCAAGTCCGCGCGCATTATCCACAATGGGCCCGTAAGCGTCGTTGGAGATAATCATGCCGACTATGGAAAGCATGCCGACCGCCGCCATCGAAATGCCGTACATGGCATATCCGGGGCCGATCGGGTCACAGAGCTTGTAGGCCGCCAGAGCGGAAATCGCAATGCCGATCATGGCGGGCAAGGTGCTGAGGAATCCGTAAGAAATACCGGACAGGATGGTAAACGCCGGACCGGTTTCGGATGCTTTGGCTACATTATGTACGGGCTTCTTCGTGTCGTCTGTAAAATAGTCGCTTGCGATCCCGATAATGACGCCGACCAGAAGGCCGACCGCGCTCGCGCCCCAAATACGCCATTGGAAGTTGAATATCCAGGTGGCGAGCGCCGTCAAAACGCCAAACAGCGCCGTCGTCACATAGGTGCTGCTGTTCAGCGCCTTTGTCGGGTTGCCGTGTTTGCCCATTCTGGCGGTCGCAACGCCAATGATCGACGCCAGCAAACCGATGGCCGCGTAGCAGAATACCGTGCTTGTGTTTACGGTCCCGCCGGACGCTTTGTCAAGAGAGGCTGCAATGACAAGCGCCGCCGCCATGGAAGCAACGTTGGAATCAAACAGGTCGGCGCCCATACCGGCAACGTCGCCCACATTGTCGCCTACATTATCCGCAATAACCGCGGGGTTCCTGGGGTCGTCTTCCGGAATGCCGAGCTCAACCTTGCCGACCAGGTCGGCGCTGATATCGGCTGTTTTTGTGAAAATACCGCCTCCGGCTTTCGCAAACAGGGCCAGAGAGCTGGCGCCGAAGCTGAAGCCAAGCAGGGCGGTCGTATTATTTGTGATCAGCATTACCAGCGTGACGCCGAGCAGGGTGCTTCCCACAACGGCCATGCCCATGACCGCGCCGCCGCGGAACCCTGACATGAAGGACGGTTTAATGCCGTTTTGCGCCGCTTCCGCTGTTTTCACATTTGCAATCGTGGCGATTCTGATACCGATAACGCCTGCGATTGCGGAAAAAACAGTGCCGAACACATACGCCAGAGCCATTACCAGATTGTCAAGAGGATTCCCTCTCCAAATTGGCGTTGGCAGAAATATAAGGATAAGGATTGCCGCAATACCGGCGAATTTCGCAAGAACCGTATACTCTTTGCTTAAAAATGTATTTGCTCCATTTCTAATCAGAGTGCCGACTTCCGCAATACGTTTGTTGGAAGACGGGCGTTTCTTGACCCATTGATACAGCCAGCCTGCGAAGAGAAAGGAGAGTGCTGAGACCACGATGGAAATCAATAGGAAAAATGTGACGGTGGATTGCATTGTACCAACTCCTTGTTAATAAAATGTTCATTTCTTTCGCATTATATCACGATGAACCATATAAATACATATTGAAACAGACGATTTTTCCATCTTAATATTGTGCATTTTGATATTTTTCATGATAAAGCCTTTTAAAGTGACAAATTGGGTATCGTAATTTTTGTCGGTTTTTATTGCAATTTTATTGCAGTTCAAGTATTATATTGTGGTGTGTGTTAGGCGCGGGGGCTTGCCCGACGCGCTGACTGAGAAAATTCAGATATTAAGAGGATATGTAGAATGGCTTCATCTTCTTCCCAAAGGCGTTCCATCGGGCTCATGGCCATCTGTGCCTGTCTGTGGAGCATTGCCGGTATTTTTATTAAATTGGTTCCGTGGAACGCAATGGTGATCGCGGGATTTCGCAGCCTGATCGCGGCAGTCGTGGTATTACTATTTATGCGTATGACCGGGCGCCGGGTCAAGCTGAATTTGTCCTCCCTTCAGAGCGGCGTCTGTATTGCGGCAACGTTTTTTGCCTTCGTTTCCTCCAATAAGATGACCACGGCCGCCAACGCCATTGTGCTGCAGTTTACCGCGCCTGTCTTCATTTTGATTATTTCCGCGCTGGTTTTCCATCAGCATTTCCACAGGGCGGATCTGATTACCGTAGTGGTAACGCTGTTCGGAATTTCCCTGTTTTTCTTTGATAAGCTTGGCGCGGGTAAGCTGATGGGCAATTGCCTTGCAATCCTCGCCGGACTGTTTATGGCGGGAATGTATGTGATTACCGGGCGTACGGATGACGATTCGCGTATGAGCGGTATTCTTTTCGGCCATCTGCTTACTGCGATGATCGGAGTTCCGATGCTTTTTATCTTTCCGACTCCCGCCTCTTCCACTGCGGTAATCAGCGTTTTGGCACTGGGAGTCATACAGCTTGGCATCCCATATATCCTGTATGGGCTTGCGGTAAAGGACTGTCCGCCGCTCGCTTGCTCGCTGGTCGGCGCGATCGAACCGCTGCTGAATCCTTTTTGGGTCTTTCTTTTTAACGGAGAGCAGCCCGGAAAATTCGCTCTTCTGGGCGGAGTCATTGTGATTGCCGCCGTAACCGGGTGGTGTGTCTGGAGAGACCGTTTTGTTTCAGTCAATTCTCAGAACTCTCTGAACGATTAAAACGATGGATTAGGATTTGTTTTGAACTTCGGAATTCATTTTGTCAGGGCCTCAGCATAAGCTGTTGGCCCTTTTTCGATTCTGTGCTATAATAACCGCAAAGGGTCATGATAACGCCGTTTTATGTCCGCTGGCTGCGCGGGGACCGGCGGGGATGGATGACTGTGAAGTTTTTAGGAAAGCTGGAAATGGAATGAATCAGGGAACGGAAAAATTATATTATCAAAATATGTATTTCAGAACCTTCCGTGCAAAGGTTCTCCGTTGTGAAAAGCGGGGAGAACATTACGGCGTTGTGCTGGACAGAACGCTGTTTTATCCGGAGGGAGGGGGACAGCCCGCGGATATCGGGGTGCTGAACACGGTCAATGTTCTGGATGTGCACGAGCAGGACGGCTGGATCGTCCATACGACGGACAGGCCGCTTCCGGCGGGCTCTGCGGTAACGGGCGGAATCAACTGGCCTCACCGGTTTGCGCTGATGCAGCAGCATTCGGGGGAACATATCGTTTCGGGAATTGTCAACCGCCTTTTCGGTCTCGACAACGTCGGTTTCCGCATGGGGTCCAAAGCGGTAACCGTCGACTTTAACGGAGAGCTCAGCCAGGATGATCTTTCGCTGGTGGAAGCCCTGGCGAACGAAGCGATTTACCGGAACGTTTCCATTGAAACGTCTTATCCCGACGCGCAGGCGCTTTCGGCGCTTTCCTACCGGAGCAAAAAAGAACTGACCGGGGAAGTGCGCATCGTTACCATCCCCGGATACGACGTCTGTGCCTGCTGCGGTACGCATGTCGCAAAAACCGGGGAGATCGGGATCATTAAGCTGATATCCGCCCAGCGTTATAAAGGAGGCACGCGTATCGGCCTCTTATGCGGTAAAAAAGCGGTGGATGATTACAATGAAAAAACAGACAGCGTCGGTGCCGTTTCGGTGCTTCTGTCCGCGAAGCCGGATAAAATAAAAGAAGCGGTGGAGCATCTGCTGGAAGAAACCAACGCTTTGAAGCAGCAGCTGACTTCCCTGAAAAATCAGATTTTTGCTTTCCAATGCGATCAGGTGCCGGAAGGGACGGAAAATATCTGTTTGTTTGAGCCGGATCTTGCACCGGCGGATCTTCGTATCTTTTGCCTGCTGCTGTGCGGCCGCTGTTCCGGCGTTGCCGCCGTCCTTTCGGGGGATGACGCTGCCGGATATCAGTATGCAGTGGGCAGCGAAAAGAAAGATGTCCGTGCGTTTGGAAAGAAACTGAATCAGGCTTTCAACGGAAGGGGCGGAGGCTCCAAAGAGCTTGTACAGGGCACCGTTCGGGGATTACAGCCGGAAATCAAATGTTTTATAGAAAACCATCATTGATGGCGGAGGAGTAAAAATGTACAGTTTTCATAATGATTACAGTGAAGGAGCCCACCCGAGGATTTTGGAGGCGCTCGAAAAAGCAAGCCGGGAGCAGAACGCCGTATACGGAAATGACCGCCACAGCCTGCACGCGGCTGAACTGATCCGGCAGCGCATTGGACGCTGCGATGTCGCGGTGCATTTTCTGGAAGGCGGGACCCAGACGAACCTGACGGCGATTTCAGCGTTTTTACGTCCTTATCAGGCCGCCGTGGCCGCCGAAACAGGGCATATCAATGTGCATGAAACCGGGGCCATAGAGGCTACGGGACATAAAGTATTGACGGTATATACGGAGGATGGAACGCTCACTCCCGAAATGGTTCGGGAGGTACTGGACGGACATACGGATGAGCATATGGTCCGCCCGAAGCTAATTTATATATCCGATTCAACCGAAATCGGAACGGTTTACACCAAGGCTTCCCTTTCCGCGTTAAGCGAATTCTGCAGAGCCAATCAGCTTTATTTGTATCTGGACGGCGCACGGCTGGCCTCGGCGCTCACCTGCAGCGAAAATGACCTGACCCTGCGGGATCTGGCCGATCTTACGGACGCGTTTTATATCGGGGGTACCAAAAACGGCGCTTTACTGGGAGAAGCGCTTGTAATCTGCAACCCGGAGCTGAAAGAAGATTTCCGCTATATGCAGAAGCAGAGGGGAGCCATTGCCGCCAAGGGGATGGTCCTGGGCGTCCAGTTTGAAGAACTGTTCCGGGATAATTTATACTTTGATCTGGCAAAGCACGCAAACGAAATGGCGGCTTTCCTTCGGAGTGAGATTGCCCGAGCGGGATTTCCATTTTTGTCTCCTTCTCCGACCAATCAGATTTTCCCGATTCTTCCGGATCCTTTGATTGAAAAGCTCAGGAAAAAGTACGGCTTTGAATTTTGGGCAAAGATCGATGCATCCGCTTCAGCGATTCGTCTGGTTACTTCCTGGGCTACGCCAAAGTCGGAAGTGGAGGCTTTTATGAAGGATTTTCTTGATTGTGTTCGGTGAATCAGAGATTTTTTTATGCTGATAAGGAGCAAAGATTGGATGTGGATTTTTGTAAATATGCAGCGATCCTGACATCATCCTTCATAATCTTAAAAGAATTCCGGCTCACAGAGCCGGTTTTTTTGGCTTTCTTATAGAATTTTACTGGTTTTTTTAATACTCCGATTCTATTTATGTAACAATTTTCGATAATTTTGTAACACTTTTTGAGATATTCATTTTAATTGTATTGCAAACCGAAGGATATTGTGATATATTTAACACATACCCGCGTTCAGTAAAATATAGCAAATTGAAGAACATGATGCTTCGCAATTGGACGAATTGCAAAAACATGAATGGAGGAAAATTTTTATGTCAAGAAAAGTTGTTTTAGCAGGGGCGTGCCGTACAGCCATCGGCAAGATGGGCGGCGCACTTTCCAACGTCCCGACCCCGACCCTCGGTACCATCGTCATTAAAGAGGCTTTGAAACGTGCAAACGTAGCACCGGAGCAGGTTGACGAAGTCATTATGGGTTGTGTGTATCAGGCCGGTCTTGGCCAGAACGTCGCCCGTCAGTCCGCTGTTTACGCAGGCATTCCGGTAACCGTTCCGGCGTTCACCCTCAACAACCTTTGCGGTTCCGCTTTGAAAACCGTCAACGTTGCCGCCGCGCTGATTGAATCCGGCGAAGCCGACATCATCGTAGCCGGCGGTATGGAAAGCATGTCCGGTGCACCGTATCTTCTGAAGAATGCCCGTTTCGGCTATCGCATGAACAACGGCGAGCTGCTCGATTCCATGATCCACGACGGTCTGGAAGATACCTTCAACCACTACCACATGGGAATCACTGCTGAAAATGTCGCGGAGCAGTATGGAATTACCCGTGAAATGCAGGACGAGTTTGCCGCGTTCAGCCAGCAGAAGTGCGAAAAGGCACAGGCGGAAGGCAAATTTGACGAAGAAATCGTTCCCGTACCGGTGAAAGTTAAAAAAGAAACCGTTCTGTTTGCAAAGGACGAAGGCCCCCGTGCGGGCGTTACAGCGGAAGGTATTTCCAAGCTGAAGCCGGCATTTAAGAAGGACGGCACCGTTACCGCCGCGAACGCTTCCGGTATCAACGACGGCGCTGCCGCCATCGTTCTGATGAGCGAAGAAAAAGCAAAAGAACTCGGCGTAAAACCGATGGCCACTTGGGTTGCCGGTGCTTCCGCCGGTGTGGATCCTTCCGTCATGGGTCTCGGCCCGATCTACAGCACCCGCAAGGTCATGGAGAAGACGGGCATGACAGTGGACGATATGGATCTGATTGAAGCAAACGAAGCGTTTGCTTCCCAGACTCTTGCCGTTGCGCACGATTTGAAATTCGACCAGTCCAAAGTCAACGTAAACGGCGGCGCTATCGCGCTGGGCCACCCGGTCGGATGTTCCGGATGCAGAATCCTTGTTACCCTTCTCTATGAAATGCAGCGCAGAAAATCCAAGTACGGCCTTGCCACACTCTGCGTAGGCGGCGGAATGGGCGTTTCCACAATCGTAAAAATGGGCGATGACGAATAATTAACTGCAGACTGCAGAAAGAAGGGTATTGACTGATGAGTTACGTAAAATACGAGCAAAAGGATTTTGTCGGGATTATTACCATTGACCGTGAAAAGGCGCTGAATGCCCTGAACAGCGAAGTCCTGACCGACCTTGAGGCTGTGCTGGACAGCGTTTCCATCGATACTACCAGATGTCTGATCATTACCGGCGCCGGACAGAAGTCCTTTGTCGCCGGCGCGGATATCGCCGAAATGAGCAGCAAAACACGGGCGGAGGCGGAAGCCTTCAGCGCAAAGGGCAACGCTGTTTTCAGAAAAATCGAAACCTTCCCGATCCCGGTGATCGCCGCGGTAAACGGGTTTGCCCTTGGCGGCGGCTGCGAGCTTTCTTTAAGCTGCGACATCCGCATCGCCGCTGAAAACGCGGTGTTTGCACAGCCCGAAGCGGGCCTCGGCATTACCGCCGGATTTGGCGGAACCCAGAGGCTTGCCCGTACCATCGGCATCGGCAAAGCCAAGGAAATGCTCTACACCTGCGGTAAGGTCAAGGCGGAGGAAGCGCTGAGGCTGGGCCTTGTCAACGCGGTTTATCCGGCGGAGCAGCTGATGGAGGAATGCCTGAAGCTTGCCGGAAGAATCGCGGGCAACGCTCCGATTGCTGTGCGTGCCACCAAAAAAGCGGTCAATGACGGGATCCAGGTCGACATCGATTCCGGAATTGCCATTGAGGCTGCTCAGTTCGGCACCTGCTTTGAAACGGAAGATCAGAAAAACGCTATGGCGGCTTTCTGTGAAAAGCGCAAACCGGATCCTTTCGTAAACAAATAATTTCTATAAATTAATTTAGGAGGAATTAAAATGAAAGTTGGTATTATTGGCGCGGGCACCATGGGTTCCGGAATTGCTCAGGCGTTTGCTCAGACCGACGGATATACGGTTAAGCTTTGCGATATTAACGAAGAGTTTGCCGCCGGCGGAAAAAAGAAAATCGCCAAGGGCTTTGAGAAGCTTGTTGCCAAAGGAAAGTTGGATCAGGCAAAAGCGGACGAAGTCCTCGCTAAAATCACAACCGGGACAAGAGAAATTGTCGCCGACTGTGACTTGGTTGTTGAAGCCGCTCTTGAAAGAATGGATCTGAAGAAGGAACTGTTCAAGGCGCTGCAGGGCATCTGCAAGCCCGATGCGATTTTTGCCACCAATACGTCTTCTCTCTCCATTACCGAAATTTCCAACGGGCTCGACAGAGCGGTTGTTGGCATGCATTTCTTTAACCCCGCTCCGGTTATGAAGCTGGTCGAAGTGATCGCCGGCATCACGACTCCGGACGAGACGGTCGAAAAAATCAAGGCTATCGCCGTTGAAATCGGTAAAACTCCTGTACAGGTCAAGGAAGCTGCCGGTTTCGTTGTCAACAGAATCCTTGTTCCCATGATCAATGAAGCGGTTGGAATCTATGCCGACGGCACCGCTTCCGCTGAAGATATCGATACGGCAATGAAGCTGGGCGCCAATCATCCGATGGGCCCGCTGGCTTTGGGCGATCTGATCGGTCTGGATGTCGTTCTTGCTGTTATGGAAGTGCTTCAGTCCGAAACGGGCGACAGCAAATACCGTCCTCACCCCTTACTCAGAAAAATGGTCCGCGGCGGATTGCTGGGCAGAAAAACCGGTAAGGGTTTTTACGATTATACAAAATAAAGATTGCTGATTGCTGCAAATTATAGATTTTGGAGGAACGAGTATGGATTTCGTACTTAGCAAGGAGCATGAGATGCTCCGTACGCTGTACAAAGAATTTGCTGAAAATGAAATAAAGCCTCTTGCCCAGGAACTGGATGAAGAAGAGCGCTTTCCTGTAGAAACAGTAGAAAAACTGCACAAATATGGTTTTTTGGGAATTCCATTCCCGAAGGAATACGGCGGCCAGGGCTGCGATACGCTTGCTTATATCATGTTCGTTGAAGAGATTGCGAAGGTTTGCGGCACGACCAGCGTGGTTGTGTCCGGACATACTTCCCTGGGCGCTTCCCCGATTTTAAAATTCGGTACTCCCGAGCAGATTGAAAAGTATTTTGTTCCGCTCGCAAAGGGTGACAAATTAGGCGCTTTCGCTCTGACAGAGCCGAACGCGGGTACTGATGCATCCATGCAACAGACGAAAGCTGTCCTGGAGGGTGACCACTATGTGCTGAACGGCAGCAAAATCTTTATCACAAATGCCGGATATGCCGATACTTATATCATCATTGCCATGACCGATAAGAGCAAGGGAACAAAGGGCATCTCCGCGTTCATCGTTGAGAAGGATTTCCCGGGCTTCAGCGTAGGCAAGAAGGAAAAGAAAATGGGTATCCGCGGTTCTTCTACCTGTGAGCTCATTTTTGAAAACTGCATTGTTCCGAAGGAAAACCTGCTCGGTAAAGAGGGCAAGGGCTTTGGAATCGCTATGAACACACTCGACGGCGGCCGTATCGGCATCGCTGCCCAAGCTCTGGGTCTTGCGGAAGGCGCTTATGAGGAAACCGTCAAGTATGTAAAGGAAAGAAAGCAGTTCGGCAAACCGATTGCAAAATTCCAGAACACACAGTTCCAGATCGCGGACATGGCAACAAAGATCAAAGCGGCCCAGATGCTTGTCTATCGCGCCGCTATGGCAAAGGATACCCAGAAGGTTTATTCAGAAGAAGCTGCAATGGCAAAGCTGTTTGCGGCTGAAGTTGCAATGGAGGTTACCACAAAAGCGGTTCAGCTTCATGGCGGTTATGGTTATACGAGAGAATATCCAGTTGAGCGCATGATGCGTGATGCCAAAATCACCGAGATTTACGAAGGTACCAGCGAAGTTCAGCGCATGGTTATTTCCTCGAACGAACTTAAATAACGATAAAAGCCCAAAAGGAGTGACAATCTTTGAATATTGTTGTTTGCATAAAACAAGTTCCAAACACCAACGAAGTGAAGCTGGACCCGGTAACCGGAACACTGATCAGAGAAGGCGTGCCCAGCATCATCAATCCCGATGATAAGGCCGGCCTGGAAGCCGCCCTTCGCCTGAAAGACGATCAGGGCGCGCATGTTACCGTTTTGTCCATGGGCCCCCCGCAGGCCGATGCCGCTCTGCGCGAAGCGCTTGCGATGGGCGCGGACGAAGCGATTCTGGTAACAGACAGGGCTTTCGGCGGCGCCGACACTCTGGCAACCTCCACTACGATCGCCGCAGCGGTCAAAACACTTCCATACGACCTGATTATCACAGGCCGTCAGGCCATCGACGGCGATACCGCGCAGGTTGGCCCCCAGATTGCCGAGCACCTCGGCATTCCGAATGTCAGCTATGCGGAGGAGATCAAAGTCGAAGGCGATTCCATTACCGTAAAACGCCAGTATGAAGACAGATATCACATTCTCAAGGTGAAAATGCCCTGCCTGATTACTGCTTTAAGCGAATTGAACCAGCCGCGCTACATGACCCCGGGCGGAATTTTTGACGCATACAGAAGCAAGGAAGTCAAAACCATTACCCGTGCGGATATTGCAGTAGATGACGCTCAGATCGGATTAAAAGGCTCACCAACCAGAGTTGCACAGACATTTACAAAGAGCTTGAAGGCGGCGGGTCAGCTTGTAAACCTTGACCCACAGGAGTCGGCTGAGTATATGCTCGAGAAACTCAGAGAAAAATTCATTATATAGTTGAAAGTGGTGAGCAGTATGGATATTCAAGAATATAAAGGCATATTTATTTTCGTACAGCAGGTCGACAACAAAATAGCCGGCGTTTCTTTTGAGCTTCTTGGAAAAGCCAGGGAACTTGCGAAAGATATGGAAACAGAAGTGACCGCTGTTCTGCTTGGTTACAACGTATCCGGCCTTTGCAAAGAGCTGGCCAGACATGGCGCCGATAAGATTATCATGGTCGACAACAAGGCGCTCGAGGTTTATGCCACAGAGCCTTATGCACACAGCATGTATCATGTCATTGAAAAATACAAACCTGCAGTTGTCCTTTACGGCGCAACCGCAATCGGCCGTGACCTGGCTCCGCGCGTATCCGCCAGAGTAAAGACCGGCCTGACCGCCGACTGCACAAAGCTCGAAATCGCGGACGACGGCTCCAAGAACCTGAGAATGACCCGTCCCGCATTCGGCGGAAACATCATGGCGACGATCCTTTGCCCGGATCACCGTCCGCAGATGGCAACCGTGCGTCCCGGCGTTATGCAGAAGATCAAGCCGATCGAAGGCGCACAAGTTCCGGTCGAAAAGTATGATCTTGAAATCGGCGCGGATCATCAGAATGTAGAGATCGTTGATATCATCAAGAAGGTATCCAATAAAATGGATATCCAGGACGCAAAAATCCTCGTTTCCGGCGGCCGCGGCATGGGCTGTCCCGAGAATTTTACCCTGCTCAAGGATTTGGCCGACGCGATCGGCGGCACTGTTAGCTCCTCCAGAGCGTGTGTTGACGCCGGTTGGGTTGAAAAGGACATTCAGGTCGGTCAGACAGGGAAGACGGTCCGCCCGAACCTTTACATTGCCTGCGGTATTTCCGGCGCTATCCAGCATCTTGCCGGTATGGAAGAGTCCGACGTGATTATTGCAATCAACAAGGACGAAACCGCTCCGATCTTTGAAGTAGCCGACTACGGCATTGTCGGAGATGTCACCAAAATCCTGCCTTTGTTTACGGAAGAGGTCAAAAAGGCAATGGCTGCCCGCAACGCGTAATTTCAACGCGTGATTTCGCACTGCTAAAGTCAGGACTCCGTGGATATCCACGGAGTCTTTTCTATGTAAGAATTGAGGGAGTTCCCCGGTAAAGCCGGGGAACTCCCTCATCATTCTATTCAGGCGAATGGGAATCTGTTTTCCTTCAGGTTTATTCTTTCAGACCCATTTTTTCGTCTATAAAGATACGTGCGTCCATCTGTTTCAGGTCGGGGGATATGATCGGCTTCATCGGCATATGGGCAAGCACATCTTTTTCCAGGTCAATACCGGGGGCGGTTTCCGTCAGCATAACGCCGTCTTCTGTCAGCTTGAACACGGCGCGTTCCGTAATGTACATAACCGGAAGATGATTCTTGATGGCTGTTTTTACGCTGAATGTAATATGTTCGACGCTCTCACGGAACTTATTGGCGCTGCCTTCGTGCAAAATATGGAGTTTGCCGTCCTTTATTTCGGTTTTTAAACCGTTTGCCGTAAAGGTCCCACAGAAAAACACCTGTTTGGAGTTTTGGGAGATATCGATGAATCCGCCGCATCCGGGCAGCTTCGCGCCGAATTTGGATACGTTTACATTGCCTTCCTTATCGGATTCGGCAAAGCCCAGGAACGCCTGGTCGAGCCCGCCGCCCTGATAGAAATCGAACATGGAGGGCATGGAAATGATGGACTCGGGGTTCAGGCTGACGCCAAAGTCAATGCTGCTTTGCGGGTTGCCGCCAAAGATACCGGACTCTACGGTCAAAGAAAATTTATTTGTGATGCCTTCTTCCTGAGCGACGGAAGAGATGTATTCCGGGATGCCGATTCCAAGGTTGACAATGCTGCCGTCTTTCAGCTCCATCGCCGCGCGGCGGGCAATGATTTTCTTGTTGTTCAGAAGGGCTGGGGTGAATTCGGAAAGCCCCATTCTGTGTTCGCCGGAGAAGCCGGGATTATACTGCGTGCCATAGTTCTGCATATGATATTTGATATCGCTGACAACGACTACCGCGTCCACCAGAACGCCCGGAATTTCCACTTTCTGCGGGTCGAGAGATCCCGCCTCCACGACTTTTTCGACCTGGACGATAACGGTGCCGCCGGAATTTTTGCACGCCTGCGCCACCGCGAGCGTTTCCGCACGGACGCCTTCGCGCTCTATGGAAATATTTCCGTTCTCGTCCGCATAGGTGCCGCCCAGAATAGCGAAATCAACAGGATGGGTCTTGTAGAAAAGATATTCTTTTCCGTCGATTTCCATTAAGCTGACCAAATCCTCCGCTTCCCGGGTAAGGGGATTCAGCTTCCCGCCCAGGCTGCGGGGGTCGACAAAGGTACCGAGGCCCACCTGAGAGATGGTCCCCGGTTTGTTTGCCGCTGTATCGCGGAACATGTGGGTGGTAACGCCCTGGGGAAAATCATACGCCAGTATTTTGTTCTCAATGACCAGTTTGCCGAGCCTGGGCGCCATCCCCCAGTGGGCGCCGATTCCCCGGCGCACAAGACCTTCATGGGCAAGATGGTTCAGGCCCTTTGTTTTTCCGTCGCCCTGGGCGGCGCAAAATAGCAGGGTAAGGTTATTCGGTTCGCCGGTTTCCAAAAAACGGTTCTCAATTTCCATTGCGATTTCCTCGGCAACCGAGGCGCCCATAAATCCGTTTGTTGCGAAATTAATATTGTTTGGCACCAGATCGGCCGCTTGCCGCGCAGTCAATATCTTTACAGCCATTCTTTAATCCTCCGAAAAAAATACTTTGTTAATATTATATCATTTCCGTGTAAAATTACAAGTTCCTTTGTACCAAAATATGTCTTTTAGTGGCCAATATGGTAAAAAGATACGATCTTTTGACAGATTGGTAAAGAATGATACCAAATCCTACCATATTATGGTAAAATAATTTCAAAGACGGAAAGCAGGTGAAACGTTTGACAGACCATGGCAACGCGAAAATGAAACTTCTATTCTTATTAAAGCTGCTGAGAAAATATTCCGATGATGAGCATCCGGTTTCCGCGGTGGAGCTTTGCCGTCTGTTGGAGCAGGAAGGGATCGGGACAGAGCGAAAATCCGTCTACCGCGATCTTGATGTCCTGACGAAATTCGGGGTGGATATTGTCTATACCCGTTCCCCCCGGCAGGGCTTCTTTATAGCAAAACGCGATTTTGAACTGGCTGAAGTCCGTCTGCTGATGGATGCCGTGCTCACGGCGCCTTTTATCACCAACAAAAAAACAGCCGAATTGACAGACAAGCTTTGCGAGCTCCTCAGCTGTCATCAGGCTGAAACGGTTTTGAAACAAATATATGTGGATCAACGAATAAAATTTGACAATGAAGAAATCTATTATAATATCGATACCATCAACCGGGCCATTGCCCAGCGTAAAAAATTATCGTTTTCCTATCACCATCGCGTGATCGCGGGCGGGAAAGCGCAGCTGGATGAAGGCCGGGAATTTATCATCAGCCCCTACGCGCTTCTGTGGGCGAACGATAAATATTACCTGGCGGGAAATTATGAAAAATACGATACGATCAGCAATTACCGGCTGGACCGGATGAAACGGATTGCCCTGACCGCTTTGGAAGTGCGTCCGTTCAGCGAGGTCTGTTCTTATCGGGATTATTTTGATACCGCGGACTATCTGCGCAGGACATTCAATATGTACAATGGGGAACAGGAGCGCATTATGCTGCGGTGCTCCAACAGCCTGCTCGAAACGATCATCGATAAATTCGGCGGGGACATCGAGTTTTCCTGTCACGACAGCAACGCCTTCACCGTGAGGGCCTCCGTGTATGTCAGCGACGGCCTGATCGAATGGCTGCTGCAGTACGGGGACCGGGTGATCGTTCTGTCGCCGCAGACGCTGAAAGATGAGATGCTGAAGCGGATCGAAGCGATGCGCGCCGCGTATCAAATCACGTAAAAAACATGTGCTCCACGAAAATCTTGACGCCAATGCCCGTCAGGACGATTCCGCCGAACAGTTCCGCTTTTGAAGAAAGCAGCTTCCCAAAATTTTTCCCGATATAAACGCCGATCAGGCAAAGGAAGAAGGTAACGGTTCCGATGATTCCCACGGAAGAAACCATCAGGGCTGCCGTTTTGGCGCCCACTGCGGACGGAAGAAGAATTCCGGTGGCCAGGGCGTCAATGCTTGTCGCAACGGAAAGAGTAACAAGGGTCTTGAAACCGATGTCGTTTTGCCTCTGACCGGTGCTTTTTTCTTCCGGCTGTTTAGAGGATTCCATCATCATTCTGATTCCCAGGTAAGAAAGAAGTACCAAAGCGATCCAGTGATCCACCGCATTGATAAAACCTTCTCCCGCTTTGCCAATGAGCCAGCCGAGCATGGGCATGAGCGCCTGAAAAAGTCCGAAGCTGAATGCAAGCTTTAAAGAGAATCTCGGCGTAACTTTTCGGATCGTCGCCCCGTTGGTAATGCTGACTGCAAACGCGTCCATGGCAAGGCCCAAAGCAATGCCGACCAATGAAATATAATCCATGGTTTTTCCTCCGAATCAAAAAAGACATGAATATTATCATACCTTTTTATTGAGGCGATGTCAATTATAACGATGGACAAGTTTTTAATTTAATATGGTAATAAATTAATATGTTAAATCAATTGCGTTTCTTTTTTAATCATGATAAAATTTAAGTAGAATTGGATGCAAGTTTAATGAGAAGGATAATGTATTATGATTGCTGTGATCGATTACGGCGCCGGAAACCTGCAAAGCGTTGTAAAGGCATTTCATTTTATCGGCTGTGACATCCTTGTCACGGCGGACAAGGAGGAGCTGAAACACGCTTCCGCTGCGGTACTGCCCGGTGTTGGCGCGTTTGGCGACGCGATGAGCTGCCTGAAAAAAGCCGATTTCGTGACCCCGGTGCTCGATTTTATAGAGAGCGGCAAGCCCTTTCTGGGAATTTGCCTCGGTTTGCAGCTCCTCTTTGAAGGAAGCGAGGAAACTCCGGGAATCAGCGGGCTTGGCGTATTAAAAGGAAAAATTCAAAAGATTCCCGCGGAGACGGGGCTGAAAATCCCGCATATCGGGTGGAATTCTCTTTCCGTAAAAGAAAACAGCGGCCTTTTTCAAAATATGGAACCCAATCCCTATGTCTATTTTGTCCATTCCTACTATCTGAAAGCGGAAGACCCGGGGACCGTTTCTTCCACCACCGATTACGGAGTTGCCATCGACGCCTCCGTCCAGCGCGGCAATCTGTTCGCGACCCAGTTCCATCCGGAAAAAAGCGGGAGAACAGGCTTGCAGATGCTGAAAAATTTCGTATCGTTTGTTTCTTGATTTTTGCGCGGAGGTTATGATTATGTATGCAAAACGGATTATCCCCTGCCTGGATGTGAACGGCGGCAGGGTCGTAAAAGGAACTTCCTTTGTCAATCTGCGCGACGCGGGAGACCCGGTGCAGGCCGCCATTGAATATGACAAACAGGGTGCGGACGAGCTTGTGCTGCTGGATATTACCGCATCGTCCGACAAACGCGGGATTATGCTGAACATCGTCAGCAAGGTGGCCGAACAGATTTTTATTCCGTTCACAGTCGGCGGCGGAATCAGAACGGTGGATGATTTTACAGCCCTGCTTCGGGCGGGTGCGGACAAGGTTTCCGTCAATTCCGCCGCGTTGAACCGTCCCGCCGTGATCAGCGAGGCTGCGGAAAAGTTCGGCAGCCAGTGCGTTGTGTGCGCGATTGACGCGAAACGCAGGAAAGAGGGCGGCTGGACGGTTTATCAAAACGGAGGCCGCATCGATACGGGAAAAGACGCCGTGGAATGGGCGGTGGAAGCGGCCCGGCTGGGAGCGGGGGAAATTCTTCTGACCAGCATGGACTGTGACGGCGTGAAGAACGGGTATGATCTGGAACTGACTGCGGCGGTTTCGCAAAGCGTCAATATTCCGGTGATTGCTTCCGGTGGGGCGGGAAAGCTTGAGCATTTTTACGATGCGTTTACCGCGGGAAAAGCGGACGCGGTTCTGGCGGCTTCGCTGTTCCATTTCGGGGAAATCACGATTCCGGAACTGAAAACATATCTCGCGCAAAGAGGAGTCCCTGTCAGACAGTAAAAATGAGGCCGAATTTGATTCGGCCTCATTTTTTATGGATAGAACCTCTTTTTTTGGCATAAGAATTACTAATAAATTGGAGGTGCTGGAGATGAAGTTAAAAAAATTGTCGGCATGCTTCCTCGTGGTTCTGATGCTTATTTCAGTTTTGCCGGTGAAAGCGGCTGCACTGTCCGACACGGAGGTGAAAGCCCCGTCAGCCGTACTGATGGAGTCGCAGACCGGAAAAATACTTTACGAGAAAAATTCACATGAAAAGCGCCCTTGCGCGTCCATTACGAAGGTCATGACGCTGCTTCTCATTATGGAAGCGCTTGACTCCGGTAAAATCAAGCTTACCGATATGGTTTCCACAAGCGAACACGCGGCGTCCATGGGCGGCTCCGACATTTGGCTGAAGCCGGGGGAGACGATGTCGGTGGACGACATGCTGAAAGCTACGGTAGTCGCCAGTGCGAATGATGCGGCCGTAGCGCTGGCAGAGTATGTTTCCGGCAGCGAGGATGAATTTTTGCAGCAGATGAATCAGAAAGCAAAGAACCTCGGCATGAAGGATACCGTTTTTAAGAACTGCAACGGCCTCGACGAAGACGGGCACGTCACCTCCGCGTACGATGTCGCGCTGATGTCCCGCGAGCTGATAAAACATACGAAAATATTCGACTATACAAAAATCTGGATGGAAAATATCCGTGACGGCAAGACTCAGCTGGTCAACACCAATAAGCTGCTGAAGACCTATAAGGGGATCACCGGGTTGAAAACCGGAACCACCGGAAAGGCGGGCAGCTGTATGACGGCCACCGCCGAACGCGACAACGTAAAGCTGATCTCGGTTGTGCTGGGCGCGGCGGACACAAAGACGCGGTTTTCTGCTGCGTCCGCTTTGCTGGACTACGGTTTTGCCAACTGGTCTGTGACCACTCCCGCCGTTCCGCAGGAGGCTGCCAAGCCTGTCCCGGTGCTGAACGGGATGAGCGATACGGTTGAAACGACCGCCGAAACGGACGGCAGCATTCTGGTGCCGAAAGGAAAGGCCGGAGAAATCAAATACAGCGTTTCTTTTCAGCCGGAAATCACGGCCCCGGTGACGAAAGGCCAGGTCGTGGGAAAAATCACCTGCAAGCTTGGGGACGAGGTTGTAAAGGAATATAATATCTGTGCAAAAAATTCCGTTTCCCAAATAACGTTTGGCTCCGCCTTCCGGCTGTTAGCAAAATATCTGCTGAAAATGCTTTGAATAGAATTTATGAAATAATTATAAAATATAGTGCTCCTCCTTGCAAATGTAGTCAATATATTGTAATATAATCATATCGAACGTATCATTTAGGAGGAAGCAAAAAATGTCTGTCAGACTGGAATTAAAACATCTTTCAAGTTTCATCGGACAAAATGAATACACGGCGATTGCCCCTCAGATCCGTCAGGCCCATGAGGCTCTGCATTCAGGAAATTGTGTGGGCAATGATTTTATCGGATGGGTAAACCTTCCTGCCGATTATGATAAAGAGGAATTTACACGTATAAAAGCGGCGGCGGAAAAGATCAAGTCGGATACCGATGTTTTTATTGTGATCGGCATCGGCGGTTCTTACCTCGGCGCTCGCGCAGCCATCGAATTTCTGAATTCCCCGAATTATAATTTGGTCAGGAAAAATACCCCGGATATCTATTTTACCGGAAACAGTATCAGCTCTTCCGCACTGAGCGAGCTTTTGGAGCTCTGCGAGGGCAGGAACGTTTCCATCAACATGATTTCCAAATCCGGCACTACGACCGAGCCGGCAATCGCTTTCCGGGTGCTCCGCAAGCTTCTGGAAGAGAAATACGGCAAGGAAGAAGCGCGCAAGAGGATTTACTGCACCACCGACAAGGTGCGCGGCACCTTGAAGCAGCTTGCGACGAAGGAAGGCTATGAAACCTTTGTGATTCCGGATGACGTCGGCGGCAGATACTCCGTGCTGACGGCCGTCGGCCTTCTGCCCATCGCTGTCAGCGGAGCCGATATCGACGCGCTGATGGCCGGCGCGGCAAAGGCGCAGCAGGAGCTGAACAATCCGGACCTGGGCTCCAACGCGTGCTATCAATATGTAGCCGCCCGCAACCTTTTATACCGCAAGGGGAAGGAAATCGAAGTCCTTGTCAGCTATGAGCCGTGCTACTCGATGATGTGCGAATGGTGGAAGCAGCTGTTCGGCGAGAGCGAAGGCAAGGATCATAAGGGCCTTTTCCCGGCGTCGGTTATTTTCTCGACCGACCTGCATTCCATGGGTCAATACATTCAGGACGGCAGACGTTCCTTATTTGAGACGGTTGTTTTATTCGATAAAGCGAAAAAAGATTTGTTTATAGAAACAGACCCTGAAAATGTTGACGGTTTGAACTTTCTGCAGGGAAAGAGTATGGCTTATATCAATGAAAAAGCGTTTGAGGGAACTGTTCTGGCACACGCTGACGGAGGCGTCCCCAGCGTTGTACTCCGCGCACCCGATTTTTCTGAAGAGACGCTCGGCTACATGCTTTATTTCTTTGAAAAGGCCTGTGCGATTTCCGGAAGCCTGCTCGGCGTAAATCCCTTCAACCAGCCCGGAGTCGAAAGCTACAAGAAAAACATGTTTGCTCTTCTTGGCAAGCCGGGTTATGAATCGGAAAAGAGTGCTTTGGAGGCGAGATTAAAGAACTAGCAAAAGCAGGAGTTTTCTCCGCTTTTGCGGAAATAATATAATATAGGAGGAGTTTTCATGATAACTCTTATCGTTGGCAAAAAAGGTTCAGGAAAAACAAAGAAGCTGATCGAAAGCGCAAACGACGCGGCCAAAAAGTCAAACGGCAATGTTGTGGTCATTGAAAAGGGTCTGAAATTGACCTACGATTTATCCCATCAGGTAAGGCTGATCGACAGCGATGCATACGGGATTCAGGGTGCGGACGCACTCGTCGGTTTTATCAGCGGTATTTGTGCAGGCAACTATGACTTGACGGATATTTTTGTTGATTCCACCTTAAAGATAATTGGGCATGATATGAAAGCCCTCGTACAGTTTACTGAAAAAATGAATGCCCTTTCCGCGCAGGCCAATACCAGTATTTCACTTCTTGTTTCCGCAAGCAAAGAGGAGCTGCCGGAGGAAATCCGCTCCTTCTCCGTTCAGAGCTAAGGGCAAACCTTTCTTTCATAATGCTGCCGCAGGCGTTTCGTCTTCGGCAGCTTCTTTATGAATATGAATATATTGTAATTTTCTATTGACAAAACATCGATAAATCTATATAATAAGCTAATGTAGCGCCGAGGTGTAATTATGCTTCTTGATTTGAAAAAGGTGTTTTCCGACAGGGAGGAAAGCCGTTCCTTTGACTACCTGCTGGATTTGTCATCTACCGATATCAATGCCTATCATCCCTTTGTTTCGCCTGTAAGGGTTCGGGGTACCGTGAAAGGTCAGGACGGCTTTGCGCAGCTTAACGCCGAGGTTTCGTTTGAATTTTCCATTCCGTGCGACCGATGCATGAAGCAGATCGATAAATGCTATCATTATACCTTTTGGCACACTCTGGTGTTGTCTTTGGAAAACGAGGACGATGTCAGCTATGTGGAGGTTCCCGATTACCAGCTTGATTTGGACGAGCTGATCCGGGCGGATATTTTGCTTGAGCTGCCGTCCAAGTATTTATGCAGCGATGATTGCAAAGGCCTGTGTCCTTCCTGCGGGAAAAATTTGAATGACGGAACATGCGATTGTGATTTTCATCAGATTGATCCTCGTTTGCAGGCTCTTAAAAAACTAATAGATTAGTCTGAGTTTTATAAGGAGGTGCTGAAGATGGCGGTACCAAAGAGTAAAGTGTCGAGTGCAAGACAGAATAAAAGACGTTCAAATGTTTGGAAGATGAGTGCTCCTGCTCTGGTGAAATGCCCTAAATGTGGCGAGTGGAAGACTCCGCACAGAGTTTGTGGCAGTTGTGGTTACTACAACGGCAGGGAAGTAATCAAAAAAGAAGCATAAGCTTTGTTTGATTTTCCAAAAATGTAGAGAAGGAGCGATCCTTCTCTTATTTTTTTATGAAATCTTTGTGCAGCAGAGGAGTTATTATGTCAGTTAAGATTCTATCGGTCGATCAGGACAGCCCTGCCGAAAAAAGGAAGATATTGCCGGGGGAAACGCTTGTTTCCATCAACGGCAATGAGATTAACGACGTTCTGGACTACCGCTTTTACGAGACGAGCAAGAACCTCTCCCTCCTGCTGACGGACAGCGGCCGGAATCCGCGTACGGTTTCCATCCGAAAAGGGGAATACGAATCGATCGGGCTGGAATTCGAGACTTATTTGATGGACGAGCAGCATTCCTGCCGCAACAAATGTATTTTTTGCTTTATTGACCAGCTGCCGAAGGGAATGCGCAGTACCCTTTACTTCAAAGACGATGATTCCCGTCTCTCTTTTTTGTTCGGAAATTATATTACGCTGACCAATATGAGCGATCATGATGTCGACAGAATCATAAAAATGCACATCAGCCCCGTGAATATATCGGTTCATACCACCAATCCCGAGCTTCGGGTAAAAATGATGGGGAACCGGTTCGCCGGGGAATCGCTTCAAAGTTTGTACCGGTTCGCGCAGGCGGGCATCAAGATGAATACGCAGCTCGTTGTCTGTAAGGGCATCAACGACGGAGAAGAGTTGAAACGAAGCTTAACCGATCTGGGAAACCTCTATCCGGCGGTGCAGAGCATTGCCGCCGTGCCGGTCGGCCTGACACGGTTCAGGGAAGGGCTGTTCCCGCTTGAGTCGTTCGACAGGGATTCTGCGGAAGCGGCTGTACGGATTCTCGAGGAATTCGGGGACCGCTTTACGGCCGAATTGGGGGAACGCATCTGCTATGCCGCGGACGAATTTTACCTGAAGGCGGGGCGTCCCATCCCGCCGGCCGAATTCTACGGCGATTTCGACCAGCTGGAAAACGGGGTGGGCCTGATGGCGAATCTGAAACAGGAATTCGAGAGCGCTCTGGAGGATTTTCAGGCTCCTTCCGAACCCCGCCGCGTTACGCTGGTAACGGGGACAAGCGTTTATCATTTTCTGAACTCTTTACTTGACGAATTAAGAATAAAATGCAATAATTTAGCATGTAATCTAATTCCTATCATGAATCATTATTTTGGGGATACCATAAATGTTACGGGGCTGGTAACCGGTACCGATATCATACGGCAGTTAAAGGGGAAAGATTTAGGCGACGAGCTGATTGTGCCCGCCGTTATGCTTCGCCGCGAGGGGGACATTTTTCTGGATGATCTTTCTCTTGACGATTTGAGCAAAGCCTTGAATATAAAAGTTACCGTATCTCCCAACGACGGATATGAGCTTTTGAATACAGTATTAGGGAGTTGATGTGATTGGCTAAACCTGTAGTTGCAATCGTAGGCAGGCCAAATGTCGGAAAATCGACACTTTTTAATAAATTGATCGGTGAACGCCTTTCCATTGTAGACGATACCCCGGGGGTTACCAGGGACAGAATCTACGGAGAATGCGAGTGGGGGGGCCGAACGTTTTCCATTGTCGATACGGGCGGTATTGAACCCGATTCCGGAGACGTGATTTTGACCCAGATGAGGATGCAGGCCCAGCTTGCGATCGACGCGGCGGATGTCATCGTGCTTGTTACGGATATCCGTACGGGCGTTGTGGCCACTGACTCCGATATCGCGGCTATGCTGCTGAAAAGCGGAAGACCCGTGATCCTCTGCGTCAACAAGTGCGATACGATCGGGGAACCTCCGGCGGAATTTTACGAGTTTTACAATCTGGGGCTCGGCGACCCGGTGGCGGTTTCTTCCGTTCACGGCCACGGCACCGGCGATCTGCTCGACAGGATTGTAGAGCATCTTCCCGCCGAGGAAGAAGACGAGACCGACAGTGAAATTATTAAGGTCGCTATCATCGGAAAGCCGAACGTGGGGAAATCCTCCCTGGTGAACAAGATTTCCGGAGAGGAACGGTGCATCGTTTCCGACATTGCCGGCACAACGCGGGACGCGATCGATACGACCATTGAAAATCAGCACGGACGATTTACGCTGATCGATACCGCCGGGCTCCGCAGGAAAAGCAAAGTGGACGATTCCATTGAAAAATACAGCGTGATCCGTGCGCAGATGGCGATAGAACGGGCCGACGTCTGCGTGATCATGATAGACGCTTCGGTCGGGTTTACCGACCAGGATTCCAAAGTGGCGGGTCTGGCGCACGAAGCGGGGAAGGGTTGCGTCATTGTCGTCAATAAATGGGATATCATAGAAAAAGACGACCGTACCATGATAGAATACCGCAAAAAGCTGGAAGACGACTTTTCTTTCATGTCCTATGCTCCTATGATCTTTATTTCAGCAAAAACAGGCCAGAGGCTCGACCGTCTCTTTGACCTGATCAAGCATGCCGCGAACTCCAACTCCATGCGGATTGCCACAGGCATGCTAAACGATGTCCTGGCGCAGGCTGTGGCCAGAGTGCAGCCGCCGACGGACAAGGGAAGGAGGTTGAAAATCTATTATATGACACAGGCGACGGTCAAACCGCCCACCTTTGTATGCTTTGTAAATTCCGCACAGCTGTTCCATTTTTCGTATCAAAGGTATCTTGAAAACCGAATCCGGGAGACTTTTGGATTAGAAGGCACTCCCATCCGGCTGATTGTGCGCGAGCGAGGAGATAAGTAAGGAGGAGTTACTGATGTTCAGTTATCTTAGGGATTTTGCACTGCCATCGGTTTTAGTAGCGCTTGTTTCATATTTTTTAGGAAGTATCAGCTCTTCTATCATTTTTACAAAAGTATTCGATAATAATGTGGATATCCGCACGCTGGGCAGCGGAAACGCGGGGGCGACCAATGTCCTGCGTTCCGTCGGCGTCAAGGCTGCGATTTTTACCTTTATTTTTGATTTTGCCAAAGGCGCGGTTTCCGTTATGATCGGCAGGGCGGTTTTTCAGTATGTCTGCAGCCAGGCTGCGGCGCCCCTGATGATCAATCCGCACGTTGTGGCGCAGTACGGCGCCTATATTGCGGGTGTGGCCTGCGTTTTCGGACATATTTATCCGATTTATTTCGGTTTCAGAGGCGGAAAGGGCGTACTGACCAGCGCCGCGATGATCGCATTGATCGACTGGCGTGTGTTCCTGATCGTGATCGGTGTGTTTCTGGCTTTGTTTCTGAGCACCCAGATTGTCTCGCTGTCCTCCATCTGCGCGGCGGCGGCTTTCCCGGTTGCCACATTCATCATTACCTTTTTTATCGATTTCAGGGGGAATCAGGCGGCCGCCGGGCCGGTTCCGATTTCTTATGTATGGATAACGACCGCCGTTGCATTTTGTATGGGCTTTGTTCTGATTTATAAGCACAGAACCAATATTGAAAGGATCAAGAACGGAACCGAAAAGAAAATCACGATTAATCACAAAACATAAAAATTGCAGTGCCGCTATGAAATCCGGTCATAGCGGCACTGCTTTTATCCATTTTTTACGCAGAAAAAAGGAGCCCTTCAAGGCTCCTCTAAACATAATGTTTTTTTGATCAGACGGCCCGGGTTACCTTGCCGGAACGCAAGCAACGGGTGCAGGCGTAAATACGCTTAGGAGTACCGTTCACAACTGCTTTAACACGCTTAATATTGGGCTTCCAAGTTCTGTTCGCACGTCTGTGTGAGTGGGAGACCCTAATACCGAAAGCCATATCCTTGCCACAAACATCACATTTTGCCATGTGTCTGCACCTCCTTTAAAAGGACTGTTTATAGAATCGCAACAGTAGTATTTTATCAGATAATAAATGGAATTGCAAGCCCTTTCCGGCCTTTTTTGATGATATTGTGCCGGGAAAATGAATTTCAACGATAAATCTCCCGGTTTTTACCGCCTTGCTTGTTTTTTAGGCCGAAAGGTATTATAATAATATTCCATAAAGGAGACTATGATATGCTGTTTAACATGATCAGTGACGTTTTTTCAGGACAGCCGTTTGACATGGCTTCCGCTTTATCCCAAATACTGGCCACCCTGTTTATCATTTTCTGCATTCTGCCTCTGCACGAATGTGCGCACGGCTGGGTTGCCTACAAGCTTGGCGACAAAACCGCCAAATACAGCGGCAGGCTGACTTTAAATCCGCTCGCCAGCATTGACCCGGTCGGTTCGCTGTTCCTTCTTCTGTTCGGCTTTGGCTGGGCGAAGCCGGTTCCGGTTGATTCCCGGTACTTTAAAAACCCGAGACGCGACATGGCCATCACGGCTTTGGCGGGACCCTTGTCCAACCTGCTGGCGTCTGTCGTCGGCGCCGTGATTTATCAGGGGCTTTGGATTGCGCTGAAACCAAATGTCCCTGCGTTTGTGCAGACCTTCTTTATCGCCTATATCACGATCAATGTCGCCCTCGCGGTGTTCAATATGATTCCGCTGCCGCCGCTGGACGGTTCCAAAATTCTGGGCGCTTTTCTGTCCAGTAAAGCGCTTTACAATTATTACAGATATCAGAACATTATCATCATGATCGCTTTCGTGGTATTGTTCAGCGGTATGCTCCGTGTTCCCCTTGACATTCTGCAGAGAGCCTGCCTGAACATTGTGCTGTGGCTGGCGGAACTTCCATTTAAACTGTTCGGTCTGTTATAAAAGGGAAGGATTATGGAAAAACTATCCTATAGGCTGCCTGTTTTTGAAGGGCCTCTCGACCTGTTGCTTTATCTGATTGCCAAAAACAAGCTGAATATCTGTGAGATTCCGATTGCCGAGCTTCTGGACCAGTACACGGAGCACATACAGGCCATGAAGGAACAGGACATGGATATCGCGAGCGATTTTCTGGAGATGGCGGCGCGGCTGGTCTATATGAAAACCGTTTATTTGCTCCCGAAGCACGAGGAAGCGGACGAGCTTCGGCGGGAACTGAGCGGACAGCTTCTGGAATATCAGGAATGCAAGCGCGTCGCGCGGGTTTTAGCCGAACATTTCAGTTTTAACGCTTTTGTCCGTGAACCTGCTGAAATACAGGTTGACCCCACTTACCGGCGCAATCATACGCCCGCGGAGCTTTTTAACGCTTACCATAACGCAGTGGGGAGGGGAAGGCGCCTGATTCCGCCGCCTCCCGAAGCGTTTTCTCACCTTGTTACGCACAAAACCGTAACGGTTTCCTCACGGATCATCTATGTGCTGCGCCGTCTTTGGCAGAGAGACGGCATCAGATACGAAGAATTGTTTGAGGAAAAACGGGACAAATCCGATCTGGTGGCTACTTTTTTGGCGGTCTTGGAGCTGGTGAAAGGGAAGCGGGTGCGTATCGAAGGCGGAAGCTGCAGCGCGGTGGTAAAATTAATCAATGGCGGTGTGAAAAATTGGAGATCAAGAAATTTCAGGGAGCAATAGAAGCGATCCTTTTCTCAAGCGGAGATCCGGTTTCCATTGACAGAATAGCGGACGCGCTGGATCTGGACAAGTCCACCGTCGCGAAAATGCTTCAAAACCTGATGGACGAGTTCAACCGCGAAGAGGCGGGCGTCCAGATTGTAAAGCTCGAAGATCATTATCAGATGTGCTCCAATCCTCAATATGCCGAATATGTCCGGCGGATCCTGGATATGCGCCGCAACACCCCTCTGTCCCAGGCGGGCATGGAGGTGCTTGCCATTGTCGCCTATAATCAGCCGGTAACAAAGGCTTTTGTAGAGCAGGTCCGCGGTGTGGACTGTTCCGGGGTGCTGGGCAGTCTGACTTTAAAGGGACTGATCGAAGAGCGGGGCCGGCTGGAGCTTCCGGGAAGGCCGCTGCTTTACGGCACCACGCCGAATTTTTTGCGGTGCCTGAATATTTCTTCTCTCAGCGAGCTTCCGCCTCTTGAAAAATCACGGCAGGAGGAAAACGCGGCAGAGGAAATGGCGGACGTTTCCGCCGGATGACCGGATAAATGGATGAACTGCAGGAGGCATTATGACAGCTTTATTGATTGTTTTGGGAATTGCCCTGTTCCTTTTTGCCCTTCTGCTCTTTCCCGTTTCTGTTTCCGCCTGTTTTGAACAGGAGTTTTCCGCGAAAATCAAGTATTTGTTTTTTAGCTATCAAATTCCGTCGGAACCCCAGGAAACCGGGGAACCGGAAAAAACTGGAAAGGAAGAAACAGGAGAAAAAAGTGACGCATATTCAAAATTCAGGGACATAATAAAGCGTAAGGGTTTATCCGGTTTTTTGGACATCATCAGTGAATTTGCCTCTATTGCCACAGGGGCGGCTAAAAACCTTTTTTCTCATGTTGTCATTCAGCGTATTTTTGTCGATATTGCGGTTGCGGATGAAGACGCCGCGCAGGCTGCCATTTCCTACGGATGCACCTGTTCCGTGGTTTATCCCGCAATGGCGGTGCTTGTTACCCGGGTGAAATGCAAGGACTATCATATCCATATCGCTCCCGACTTCAACGAGAAGGAGAGCCGGATTTTCTTTACCTGCGAAATAAAAGCAAAGCTGCTTTTTATCCTTTCGTCCATGCTGCCCGCGCTATTAAAATCATTGATGCTGCTGAAAAAAATAAAAATAAACCCAACGAAAATCAAAAAAACGACAGATAAGGCGGTGCATTAAAAATGAGCGATCATCCTATTGAAGGCATGATGAATACAACTCTGGAAAAAATCAAGCAAATGGTTGACATCAATTCCATTGTCGGTGACCCGATCACCGCACCGGATGGATCCATTATTATTCCGATCTCCAAAATCAGCTATGGGTTTGCTTCCGGCGGTTCGGACTTCCCAAGTAAAGTCCAGTCGGAAAAGAACTTTTTCGGCGGAGGTACCGGAGCCGGTGTTTCCATCAATCCGGTGGCTTTCATTACGATTTGCAACGGCTCGGTGAAAATGCTGCAGATTGACCCTTACAACAATACCGCGGACAGAGTGATCGGCATGTTCCCCGATGTGGTCGATAAAATCAGCGGCCTTTTTAACAAAAAGGGCGAAGGAAAAAAATCAAAGAGCCCTGAAAACAAAAACGGGGATGATGTTTCACAGACAAAAGGCGTGAAACTGGACGACCCGCAAATATAATTTTTCAATATTGAAGCAACCGCTTGCATATAAATTGATAGGCAGGTGGTTGTTTTGTTAAAAAAGAAAATATCTTTATGGTTATGTCTGTTATTTTTTTCTCTTTCCTTTCCGGTTTCCGTGTGGGCGGATGGCCAGCCGCAGGTTTCCGCAAAATCAGCGGTATTGATGAACGCGGACGATGGGCAGGTACTATACGTAAAGAACGAAAATGACAAACGGCCCATGGCAAGCACGACAAAAATCATGACGGCTCTGATTACGCTGGAAACCGCCGCGGTGGATAATAAAATCGTTACCATAACGGACAGCATGGTTCGGGTAGAGGGCTCCTCCATGGGCCTGAAGCCCGGCAACAAGCTCAGCCTGAAGTCTCTGGCGGAAGGGATGCTGGTCGTTTCGGGAAATGACGCGGCCAACTCCGCGGCCATTGCCATAGGCGGTTCCTTAGATGCCTTTGCGGAGCTGATGAATCAGCGGGCGCAGCAGTTGGGCATGAAGGATACCCATTTTGTCACGCCCTCCGGCCTGGACAATTCGGAGCATTATACAACAGCCAGCGATCTGGCCAAATTGGCCATGGCGGCGATGCAGAACCCCGATTTTGCGGCAATCGCCTCCCAAAAGGCGGTCACCGTGCAATATGTGAATCCGGTTCAGACCATCCGTTTTACCAATCACAACAAGCTGCTGGGCATGTATGAGGGCTGTATCGGGGTAAAAACGGGCTTTACCAAAAAATCCGGAAGATGTCTGGTCTCCTCGGCGGAGCGGGATGGGGTCTGTCTGGTCGCGGTTACGCTGGATGCGCCCGACGACTGGAACGATCATCAGAAAATGCTGAATTACGGGTTCGCGCAATTGTCCTCGTATCCCGTTGACGACTCCTCTTTCACTGTGCAGATTCCGGTTGTGGGCGGTTCGTCAAACCGGATTATGGTGAAGGGCAGCGCGGGGAAAGAAATCGTTGTGACCGCTGATGAAATACCAAACATAAAAAGGACTGTTGAACTGCCCTCTTTTTTTTATGCGCCCATACAGGAGGGGCAGACGCTCGGCGTTGTCAGGTACACGCTGAATGGGAAAACGCTTGCCACCACGGACCTGATTGCCGACGGGCAGGTCCCGAGAGCTGCGATCCACAAAAACAGGTTCCAGATATTTTGGGACTGGGTAAAAAATCTGTTTTTATAAATGAAATATAAAGGATGTATTATACGATGGCAAAAGATGTTAGGCTGCAAAAAATGCTTGCGGACTGCGGGGTTGCTTCCAGAAGAAAGGCGGAAGAAATGATTTCCGCCGGAGAAGTAAAGGTAAATGGCGTTACAGCAAAAATCGGCGATAAGGTAGATCCGAAAAAGGATAAGGTCAGCGTGAACGGCAGGCTGCTGGACACTCATGTGAAGCCGGTCTATATCATGCTGAACAAGCCGCGCGGCTTTATCACCACCATGAGTGATGAGATGGACCGGAAATGTGTGGCAGAGCTCATTAAGGATGTGCCGGAGCGTATTTATCCGGTGGGCCGTTTGGACCGGGAGTCCGAAGGGCTTCTGCTGATGACGAACGACGGGGAATTTGCCAACGCGATGACTCACCCGTCGCTGCATATTCCCAAAACCTATCGCGTAACGGTGCATCCTTCCATTTCGGAAGACCAGCTGACCCAGATAGCGGTGGGCATCGTAATCGACGGCAGGAAAACCGCGCCGGCCAAGGTCAATGTTCTTTCCCAGGAAACCGGGCGCGTGGTGCTGGAAATCGTGCTGTACGAAGGCAGAAACCGTCAGATCCGCAAAATGTGCGAACAGCTCGGTCTGGAAGTAGCACGGCTGAAGCGGATTGCGGTCGGTCCTGTAAAGCTTGGAATGCTCCAGCCCGGAACGTGGCGGCCCCTTACCGCTGAGGAAGTCAAAAAGCTTACTGCCGGAGCAAAAGCGGACAAGCAGCATAAAGAAGCGGGGAGTGAAGCGGATGATTTCCATTCTGACATTAAACGACCAAGACAGAGCCGCCCAAATCGTACGGACCCTTCCCGCCGCAGAAAATAATGCGCGGATTCTCGTGATGAGGGAAGGGGAGCGGGAGCTGGGATATGTGGTCGTCGACATGCAGTCTTCGGTGATCCGGATGCTGAAAATGGAAATCGCCGGGTGCAAAAGCCTGAAAGAGCTGGATGCGCATGGCCTTTTGTGCGCGGACAGCATGCTCCGGGCCGCCGCCTCCTACGGAGCGGCGATCGGCGCCTATCGGATGGAATCCCGGATAGACGAACTTCAGGAGTTCCTTTCCGGATGCGGTTTTCTATGGTCAAATGATAAATTCACAAGTCCTCTGTCGAATTTTATAAAGATATGTCAAAAATAAACAAAATTTTTCGGAAATACTTGCTAACTTCTTTGTAATATATTATACTTAATTTGATTTCGTTAATTTTTTTACATGAAAATTCAATATAAAACGGAGGAATGGAAAATGAGTAAGGTCGATTGTGCGGAACGGCTGCATACCGCCCGTGATACGGCGAAAAATGCGACAGGCTATCGACGTATCAGCACTTTATTTGACGTAGGCAGCTTCAATGAAATCGACAGCTTGTCCAGGTCAGGGGAAGACTATACGGAAGTTGTTGCGGGTTATGGCACAATTGAAGGCGTACCCGCTTACGCTTTTGCCCAGAACAGCGACGTTGCGGGCGGTGCCATGTCGAGCGCACAGGCTGCAAAAATCAAAAAGCTATACAATCTCGCCCTTAAAACAGGACTTCCTGTCGTTGGAATCTACGATTCTATCGGCGGCCGGCTGAAAGAGGGCGGCAATATGCTGGCGGCTTACGGCGACATTCTGTTGACCGCCAATAATCTTTCGGGCGTTGTTCCACAGATTTCACTCGTGCTGGGTCCCTGCATCGGTACATCCGCTATGATCGCCGCCAGCGCCGATATTGTGGTGATGTCGGATAAGGGCGAGCTGACCATCGATACAAACGGGGAACACGGTTCCGCAGATGAGGCCGCGGAGCTGGGCGTTTGCCATCTTGTTGCCGGTGGCGAGCAGGACGCGATTTCTTCCGTACGCAAGCTGATTACCCTTCTGCCTTCCAATAATCTTTCCGGGGCCCCGGTCTTGGATATGCAGGGCTCCGCCGACACGGCCGACCTGACCGATGACTCCGACATCCATTCCATTCTTTCGGCGGTTTGCGATGACGACAGCTTCCTGGAGCTCAGTGAAAAATACGGCAAAGCCGCTGTTACGGGACTGTCCGAGATTGACGGCTCAACCACGGGCGTCGTTGCCTTGACCGGTGTGCTAAATGCGGACGCCTGCGCAAAGGCGGCGCGCTTTGTAAGATTTTGCGATGCGTTTTCGCTGCCGGTCGTCACCTTTGTAAACGCTGAAAAATTCACTTCCCTGCGGGAGGCTTCCAAGCTGTCCAGCTGCTATTCGGAAGCAACGACCGGAAAAGTCACCGTCATTACCGGCTCGGCTTACGGTCCGGTTTACGTTGCGGCGGCCGGACGCGGAGCCAATGCCGATTATACCATGGCGTGGCCGAACGCGGTGGTTTCTCCGCTTGCACCGGAAACCGCGGCCGTATTTCTTTGGAATGACCATCTGGCGGGTTCCGCCGATCCTGTTGAGGACCGTAAGCGGTTGATTGAAGAATACAAAACGACGGAAGCGTCTCCGTTTGGCGCCGCCGCCCACGGATTTGTGGAAGACATTATTCTTCCGGAAGAAACAAGAATCCGCGTGATTGCCGCCCTGCAGATGATATCGGGCAAAAGAGTTTCCGGTCTTCCCAAGAAACACAGCAACATTCAAATATAGTCACCGCAGATCCATTTGAATTATTTAGGAGGTCAAACATATGAAAAACCTTAAAATAACCGTCAACGGCACTGTTTATGATGTTCAGGTTGAAGAAGTAAGCGGTTCTGCTCCTGGAGCTGTGGCTTCCGCACCCGCCGCCCCGGCTTCCAAGGCCGCGGCCCCCGCTCCTGCTCCGGCAAGTGCACCCGCTGCACCGGCGCCGGCTCCCGCTCCGAAGGCGGCTGTTCCGGCCGATGCGGAACTGATTTCCTCCCCGATGCCGGGCACGATCGTTTCCGTTAACGTAACCGCGGGCCAGACTGTGAAAAAGGGCGACGTCCTGCTTGTTTTAGAAGCGATGAAGATGGAGAATGAGATTATGGCTCCGCACGACGCTGCTGTCGCGGCGGTTCATGTAAACAAAGGGGACAGTGTTGATTCCGGCACTCCTCTTGTTTCCCTCCAGTAAGGGGGGCATTATCATGGCTAAAAAAATTGGAATTACCGAAACGATTCTGCGCGACGCTCACCAGTCTTTAATTGCAACCAGAATGCCGATTGAAGACATGCTGCCCATCCTTGATAAGCTCGACAAGGTCGGGTACCATTCCCTGGAATGCTGGGGCGGCGCCACCTTCGACGCCTGTCTCCGCTTCCTGAACGAGGACCCGTGGGAAAGGCTGAGAACCCTTCGCAAAAATTGCCCGAACACAAAGCTGCAGATGCTTTTCAGAGGGCAGAATATGCTTGGCTACCGTCATTACGCCGACGATGTACTGGAATATTTTGTCCAGCGCTCCGTTGCGAACGGCATCGACATTATCAGAATTTTTGACGCCCTGAATGATATCAAGAATTTAAATGTCGCCATCAAGGCCGCCAAAAAAGAGGGCGCTCACGCACAGGTCGCTATTTCTTATACGACCGGCCCGATTTTTACGCATGAATATT
This sequence comes from Caproiciproducens lactatisolvens, assembly GCF_052443335.1. Classification (NCBI taxonomy): domain Bacteria; kingdom Bacillati; phylum Bacillota; class Clostridia; order Eubacteriales; family Acutalibacteraceae; genus Caproiciproducens; species Caproiciproducens lactatisolvens. The sequence goes on from NZ_CP195750.1 coordinate 1,589,069, forward strand.
ATATTGACTATGCGAAGAGAATCGAGGAAACCGGAGCGGATTCCATCTGCATTAAAGATATGGCCGCTCTTTTAACGCCTTACGAGACCTACGACCTTGTCAAAGCCATCAAATCCGCGGTCAAAATCCCGGTTCAGCTGCATACGCATTATACCTCCGGCCTTGCTTCCATGTGTGAGCTGAAGGCCGTGGAAGCCGGCGCCGATCTGCTTGATACGGCCATGTCTCCTATGGCGCTGGGAACCTCTCACACTCCGACGGAGTCCATGGTGGCGGCACTCAAGGGAACGGAATACGATACCGGCCTGGATTTGGTTCTGCTCAACGAAATCAGGGAATATTTCATGACCCTGAGGGCAAAGTACATCAAGAGCGGTCTGCTTGACCCCAGCATGCTGGCGACAAACACGAAGGCCCTGATTTATCAGGTGCCGGGCGGAATGCTGTCCAACCTGCTTTCACAGCTGAAGCAGGCCGGCAAGGCAGACAAACTGGAGGAGGTTCTTCAGGAAGTCCCTCGTGTCCGCAAGGATTCCGGTTATCCGCCGCTGGTTACGCCTACGTCCCAGATCGTCGGTACGCAGGCTGTGTACAATATCATTACCGGCGAGCGTTACAAAATGTGCACGAATGAATTCAAGGATCTGGTGGCCGGAAAATACGGCTCCACTCCTTTGCCGATCGACGACGAGTTTGCGAAGAAGATTATCGGTGACACGCCGAGAGTTACATGCCGCCCGGCCGACCTGTTGCAGCCCGAACTCGAATCCCTCCGCAAAGAGTGCGCCCAGTGGACGGAGCAGGAGGAAGACGTCCTTTCCTATGCCCAGTTCCCGAAGGTCGCTACCGACTTCTTCAAGAAACGCGCGGAGAAAAAATACGGTATTGACGGAAAGCACGCGGATGCCGAAAAAATGGTTCACCCAGTCTAATATCCTTTTCCCGATCAATTCAGCCCCAGAATTGGGGCTGAATTGTTTTGCTATAGTTGACAATTCCTATGGAAAACTGATATTATTATTAATAATGCTCTTTGTTCAAAATGGAAGAGAGCCCTGCACGATAAATTGAAAGTGAATTGAGATGATACTGCGTGATTAAAAGCATGACGGGCTTTGGAAGATGCGAAGAGGTGATCAGCGGAAGGGACATTATCGTTGAGATTAAATCCGTGAATCACAGATATTTTGAATTTTCATCCCGAATCACCCGCGGATACGGCTTTTTGGATGAGAAATTGAAATCATACCTGCAAAGCAAAATTTCCAGAGGAAAAATCGACGTTTATGCTTCCATTGAGACCATGGAGAATACGGATGCCCAGGTGCTGGTCAACCATTCTCTGGCGGCGGGATATGTGAATGCGCTGCGGGAGCTTGCGCAGCGGTACAATCTGCGGGACGATATTTCCGTGGGGACCGTTTCAAGATATTCCGATATCTTCACCGTTCATAAAGCGCCCGAAGACGAGCAGATCATCTGGGATTCCGTCCGGCAGGTTACCGATCAGGCGTTGACTGCGTTTCTGAAAATGAGGGAAATAGAGGGGGAACGCTTAAAGGCGGATGTTTTGCAGCGTGCGGAAACGATTTTGCAGACGGTCGGGAAAATTGAGGAGCGCTCTCCGCAGACCGTAAGCGAATATCAGCAGAAGCTGACCCAGAAGCTGACCGAGCTGTTGAGCGACAGCAATATCGACGAACAGAGAATCCTGACCGAAACTGCTATTTTTGCCGATAAGATCGCTGTCTCTGAAGAAACCGTACGGCTTCGCAGCCATTTTGAACAGTTCTCCAATATGCTGAATTCCAATGAGGCGATCGGCCGGAAGCTGGATTTTATCGTACAGGAAATGAACCGTGAGGCGAATACCATCGGTTCCAAATGCATTGATTCCCAAATCGCGTACATGGTTGTGGACATCAAAGCGGAGATTGAAAAAATCCGCGAACAGATACAAAATATAGAGTAATCATTGCCAAGGCAATGGAGGGGGATGTCTTTATGAAGCTTATTAATATCGGATTTGGCAACATGGTTTCCGCCAACCGGCTTGTTGCGATTGTCAGTCCGGAGTCCGCTCCGATCAAACGCGTGATACAGGACGCGAAGGAGCGCGGTACTTTGATCGACGCAACCTATGGCCGCCGAACCAGAGCGGTGATTATCACGGACAGCGACCATGTGATTCTGTCCGCCGTGCAGCCGGAAACCGTCGCCAACAGGCTGAATGACCGCGAAGAGGACCTGACCGACGAGGAGCTTGAAGACGATGAAGAATAAGGGACTTCTGATTGTATTTTCCGGTCCGTCAGGTGCGGGGAAAGATACTATCCTGAAAAAGCTGCTGGAAAAGAATCCGAATATCCGCTTATCCGTATCGGCCACAACCCGTCAGCCCCGTGAGGGAGAAGTCCACGGCAGAGATTATTTTTTTGTGGACAGAGATGAATTTATCAGAATGACGCAACAGGACGAAATGATTGAAAGCGCGGAATACTGCGAAAATTTTTACGGTACTCCGCGCAAACCGATTGATCATTGGCTTGCAAATGGGGATGATGTCATTTTGGAAATCGAAGTGCAGGGCGGGTCCCAGATCAAAAAGAAATGTCCCGACAGCGTCAGCGTTTTTATCCTTCCTCCATCGCTCGCGGCGCTTGAGCAGCGGCTGAAGGACCGCAGAACGGAAAGCGAAGAAGCGGTACAAAAAAGGCTTGCCGCCGCCAGAAATGAAATTCTGGAAGCAGTCCACTACGATTACGCTGTGATTAACGATACGGTCGATCATGCGGTCGACGAAATTATTCATATTATTTGTGCCGAAAAGCATAAGGTAAAGAGAGATCATCTTTTAATTGAAAGGATACTGAATCATGCTTAAACCATCCGCAGATTTGATTATAAAACCAAATCAAAGCCGTTATTCCCTTGTGATCGCTGTTTCAAAAAGAGCGAGAGAAATTGCGGCCGATGCTGAAAACAGGGGAGAAATCCTGATTGAAAAGCCGGTTGATATGGCCGTTCATGAATTGATGGAAAATAAATACAGGATTGTCGAGCCAGACAGCCGTTCCAAGGAATAATCCGGCGAGGTATCAAATGTCCGATTTTACCATTGCAAAAGTAGCGGTAGAGAAAACCGTTTATCATTTTGACAAAGCTTTTGACTATGCGGTTCCTTCCGGGCTTCTCGCAGCGGTGAAACCGGGATGCCGTGTAATGGTGCCTTTCGGCGGGGCCGACAGCAAGCGGCAGGGAATGGTCCTCGCTCTGACCCGTCGGGACAGCGCGGAAAAACTGAAGCCGGTTTTGGAGCTTCTGGACCCGGCTCCGCTCCTTTCCCAGGAGGCGCTTCGCCTTGTTCTTTGGCTGAAGGAGCATTATTTCTGTACGCTTTATGATGCCGTCAAACTGCTTTTGCCAACGGGAATCAACTTTAAAATCAGAACGGAGTATTCGCTTGCCGTTCCCATTCCTTCTTTGGATATGGACGGCTTGGACGAAGTTGAAAGACAGATCGTTCGCTATCTTTCCCATGCCGGCGCCAGCGTCGACCGTGATAAGCTTTTAAAGGAGCTGGGGCTTTCCGGTGATTCCAATGTCCCCGAAAAGCTCTGTAAGGCAAACATACTGGTCAAGAGCAGCGGAACAGTCCGGCAGGTGGGAGACGCTTCGCAGAAAATGGTGCGGTTAACCGAAAATCAGGAACCGCATAAACTGACGTTGAAGCAGAAAAGCGTTTACAATCTTCTCAGCGACGTCGGCAGCGCTTCTTTAAAGGAGCTCTGTTATTTTGCGGGTGTTACCCCTGTGGTTGTGAACGCGCTGGTCAAAAAGGAACTCGCGCAATACTACGAGATTGAAATTTATCGGAATCCCTACGATCATATTCAGAACGGCGGGCCCGCGGAAGATATCGTCCTTTCTGCGGAGCAGCAGCAGGCATACACGAATTTATACCGGCAATACACTTCCGGCAGCGGCGGCGTTTCTTTGCTGTACGGTGTTACCGGCAGCGGAAAAACATCCGTTTTTATGAAGCTGATCGATGCGGTCAGATCGGACGGCCGCGGCGTGATTGTGATGGTACCGGAGATTTCCCTCACCCCTCAGACGATCTCTTTGTTTCACCAGCGCTACGGAAGGGATGTTGCCGTCTTTCACAGCGGACTGAGCCTTGGGGAGCGCATGGACGAATGGAAAAGAGTCAGGAACGGAGAAGCGCTGATCGCGGTTGGGACGCGTTCGGCGGTTTTTGCTCCGTTTGAAAATCTGGGACTCGTTATTTTGGATGAGGAACAGGAATACACCTATAAATCGGAATCCTCTCCGCGCTATCATGCGCGGGATGTGGCAAAGTTTCGCTGCGCTTACCATAAGGCGCTGCTTGTACTGTCTTCGGCCACTCCGTCCATTGAAAGCTATTATCTTGCACAGAATGGGCACTACAGCTTCAATGTGCTTTCCACCCGCTACGGCAATGCCGTCCTTCCGGAAGTAACGGTGGTGGATATGAATGCGGAGGTGGAAAGCGGAAACAATACGATTTTGAGTTCGGTTCTGCATCAGGCATTGGATGAGAACCTGAAAAACGGTCGTCAGTCGATTATTCTGCTGAACCGCAGGGGATATAACACGTTCGTTTCCTGCAAGGCCTGCGGCCATGTAATGACGTGTCCGAACTGCAGCATTTCGCTGACATACCACTCCGCCAATCACCGCCTGATGTGCCATTACTGCGGCTATTCCATGCCGCTGATCAAAGAGTGCCCCCAGTGCCATGAAAATAAGGTCCACTTCACCGGTTACGGCACGCAGCGGGCCGAACAGCAGCTGCAGGAGCTCTTGCCCGATGCGCGTATACTGAGGCTGGACACCGACTCAACGATGACGCGGTTTGCCTATGAGAAAAAGCTCCGGCAGTTTGCCGAAGGAGAATACGACATTATCATCGGGACGCAGATGGTCGCAAAAGGGCTTGATTTTGAAAATGTTACGCTTGTCGGTGTGCTTTCGGCCGATCAGACGCTTTACAGCGACGATTTCAGAAGCTATGAACGCGCGTTCGACCTTCTGACACAGGTAGTCGGCCGTTCGGGCCGCGGCCAGTTTGCGGGGAAAGCGATTATTCAGACCTTTACCCCGGAAAACGATATTATCAAGCTTGCCGCCAGGCAGGATTATCAGGAATACTATGAAGGGGAAATTGCGATCCGAAAAGCGATGCTCTATCCTCCTTTTTCAGATATTTGTGTTGTCGGTTTTGTGGGGGGTACGGAAGCGAAAGTGCGGGAAGCCAGCAAAGCCTTTTTAAATATGCTGACAACTCTTGCGCAAAGCGAGTATTCCGGGCAGCCGATGAGGGTGCTGAACCCCTCTCCGGCATTAATCGGGAAAGTAAGTAATAAATATAGATATAAATTGATCATTAAATGCCGCAATCGTACAAAATTCAGGGAAATGATCTCCCGCCTGCTGATTCAGTTTGCGGGAGTACGTGAATTTTCCTCGGTATCGGTATTTGCGGATATGAACCCTGACAGTATTATGTAACTTGGAGGTATAATTATGGCGATACGAAACATTATAAAAGAGGGAGACCCGTTCCTGAATAAAGTCTCCCATCCGGTAGATAAATTTGACAAAAAGCTCGCGACTCTGCTGGATGATATGCAGGAAACCATGCACAGCGCCGACGGAGTCGGCCTTGCCGCGCCGCAGGTGGGAATTTTAAGAAGGGCCGTTGTTATCGACATCGGCGAAGGTCCAATTGAGCTGATCAATCCTGTTTTTCTGGAACAGAGCGGGGAGCAGGAATGTCTGGAAGGCTGTTTGTCCGCCCCTGGGCAATACGGCATTACGAAACGCCCGATGCATGTGAAGGTTCGCGCGCAGAACCGTAAAGGGGAATTCTTTGAAATAGAAGGGGAAGAACTGCTCGCCACGGTGATGTGTCATGAGATCGACCATCTGGACGGTATTTTGTTTAAATCGCATGTGATTCATATGCTGAGTGATGAAGAACTGGCGAAGTTAAAATAAGAAAAGCGGGTGATTCAATGCGTATTGTTTTTATGGGAACGCCGGACTTTGCCGTTCCGTGCCTGAAAAGCCTGATTGACGCGGGGCATGACGTCTGCGCTGTTTTTACGCAGCCCGACAAACCGAAGGGGAGAGGCTATGCGCTTACGCCGCCTCCGGTCAAGGTGCTGGCCGGCGAGAAAAATATCGAGGTCTTCCAGCCGAAAACGCTTCGCACCGCCGAAGCCGCCGAAACGATCCGGAATCTGAACCCAGACGTGATCGTTGTCGTCGCCTACGGAAAAATACTGCCGAAAGAGGTTCTGGAGATTCCTCCTTACGGCTGCATCAATGTTCACGCGTCCCTTTTGCCGAAATACCGCGGAGCCGCCCCGATTCAATGGTCCGTGATCAACGGTGAAAAGATGACCGGCGTTACCACAATGTATATGTCGGAGGGGCTGGATACCGGAGACATGCTGCTGACCGCCCGGACGGAAATCGGTCCGGAGGAAACCTCCGGCGAACTGCATGACCGGCTTTCGCTGATGGGCGCGGATCTGATCGTCAAAACTCTTCAAAAAGTAGAGGACGGAACGATTCAGCGTATTCCGCAGAGCGAGGAAAACACCTGCTATGCCTCCATGCTGACAAAAGAGCTTTCCCGTATTGACTGGAATCAGCCGGCCGGTACGATCCACAATCTGGTCCGGGGGCTTTCCCCGTGGCCTGTGGCCAATACGACCTATCACGGGAAGCTTTTAAAAATTCACAGGACCGGACCGGCGGTCCAATACAAAAGAAAACCCGGCGAAATTCTGACGGCGGGCGGCTCGTTTGTCGTTTGCTGCGGTGGAAAGACCGCCCTTGAACTTCTGGAAGTTCAATACGAAGGCGGGAAAAAAATGAATGGAAAAGATTTTCTTCGCGGGCATCCAACCGGCGAAGATTTTATGGTAAAATAAAGGAAATAACGGAGGGATTGATCATGGGTATGGGATTTTATTATTTTGACTATACATATTTCGTATATATTGTGCCCGCGCTGATTGTGACAATGATTGCACAGTTTCGGGTAAAGTCGACTTTTGAAAAATATTCCCGTATCTCAACGGCAAGAAACATGACGGGAGCACAGGCGGCTTCCAGTGTCGCGCAGTTCGGCGGCGCCTCCGGCGTACAGGTGCAGCGTATTTCCGGCAGCCTGACCGACCATTTTGATCCCCGGGACAATACGATCAGCCTTTCGGACCAGGTTTATGCTTCAACTTCTATTGCGGCGCTTGGTGTGGCCGCTCACGAAGCGGGTCACGCGATTCAGCACGCGCAGGGATACCTGCCGAACAAAATCCGCACCGTTCTGGTCCCCATCACGAATTTCGGGTCCCGGCTCGCGGTTCCGCTGATTATTGTCGGACTGGTTTTGCCCGTTCAGTACGACTTTGTTGTGAATCTGGGGATTGCGCTTTACAGCTTTGCTGTATTGTTCCAGCTCGCAACGCTCCCCGTTGAGTTCAACGCCAGCTTCCGGGCAATCCGCGCGCTGGACGAAGCCGGTATTTTGTATCCCGATGAACTGGAGGGCGCAAAAAAAGTTCTGCGGGCGGCGGCGATGACGTATCTGGCTGCAAGCTTTACCGCCATTATGTCCCTGCTGAGACTGCTTGTACTTGCCGGAAACAGAAGGGGCAGAGATTGATGGACGATGCAAGAGCCGCAGCACTGGCCGCTCTTTTGCATGTCGATGTGAACGAAGGCTATTCCAATATTGTTCTGGACAAAACGCTGGCTTCCTTTTCTTTGGAACCACGCGACAAAGCGCTTGCTTCCGCGATCTTTTACGGAGTGCTGGAACGCCGGATCACCCTGGACTACTTCATCAGCCGGTTTTCCAAAATGCCGCTTAAAAAGCTTTCTCCGCAGGTGCTGGAGATCCTGCGCATGGGCGCCTACCAGATTCTGTATCTTGAAAAAATTCCAAAATCGGCAGCGGTTAACGAATCCGTTATTCTTGCAAAAGAAAGCAATGCTGTAAAGGCATCTGGCTTTATTAACGCGGTTCTTCGGTCTCTGGTCCGAAATCTTGAAAATTTAGAGATTCCGGATGCCGAAAAGGATTCGTTGTTCTCTCTAAGCATTCAATATTCGTGCCCGCAATGGCTGATTTCTCTGTGGCGGAAATCGTATGGGAAAGAATGTACGCTCCGTCTGCTGGAGAGTACTTTTTCAAAGCCGCCCGTATTTGCCAGAACGAATAATATTTGTATTTCTGAGGAAAACTTAATTGAAAAGCTGAATGCGGAAGGCGTAAAGGCCATTCCCATTACATGGCTGGATCAGGCTGTCGAGTTGCAGCAGACGGGCGCAATCAGTCAATCCGAAGGTTACCGGGAGGGCCTGTTTCATATACAGGATCTTTCTTCTCAGCTCTGTTGCTTCCTACTTCGTCCGCTTCCCGGGGAGAGGGTCATCGACGTGTGCTCCGCGCCCGGAGGCAAAGCCTTTACCATGGCCGAACTCATGGAAAACAAGGGCGAGCTTCTCGCTTTTGACAAATATAAAGGAAAGGTGAACCTGATCCGGCAGGGGGCTCAGCGCTTAAAGCTCTCTGTGATCAGCGCCGCCGTACGGGACGCTTCTGTTGCGGAAGACGATCTGGCCCCGGCGGATAAAGTCCTTTGCGACGTACCGTGTTCCGGTCTCGGAATCATTCGCAGAAAACCGGAAATTAAGTATAAATTACCGTCAGCTATTGACAGTTTGCCTGATTTGCAGTACCTTATTCTGTGTAAATCATCAAAACTGGTCAAGACGAATGGGACTTTATTTTATTCAACCTGCACTTTGAACCCAAAAGAGAACGGCGAGGTGTCGGAAAAATTCCTTCGGAACAACCATGACTTTGAGCCTTTGCCTCTCAATCTGCCCGATCAGGTTTGCCATGCCGTCGAAGGGGAACCGGGGAACCAGCTGACACTGATGCCTCACGTTCACGGGACGGACGGCTTCTTTATCGCGGCTTTTCGAAGAAAACAGGAGTGGATGTCTTGAGTTTGCAGGATCTGAAATCAATGACTCTCGAAGAAATCAAAGCCGATTTTGCCGCTGACGGCCAACCGGCTTTTCGTGCTTTGCAGGTTTATAGATGGCTGCATCGCGGAGCAGAAGATTTTGAACAAATGTCCGATCAGTCGAAAGCCTTTCGGCAGGAACTGTCGGAAAAATATTACATAGCGAATGCTGTGATAGAAAAAAAACTGGAATCCCATTTGGATGAAACCATAAAATATCTGTTTCGCCTGAACGACGGAGAATATGTGGAAAGCGTTCTGATGGACTATCATCACGGTCATACGATCTGTATTTCCACACAGGTCGGCTGCAAAATGAACTGCGCGTTCTGCGCAACGGGGAAAAGCGGTTTTTCACGGAACCTGACGGCTTCCGAAATGCTTGCGCAGATTCAGTCGGCCCAGAAGGATGCCGGTATCCGGATATCCAATGTTGTGATGATGGGGATGGGAGAACCGCTGGATAACTATCAGAATGTGCTTCGTTTCCTTGAGCTGGTTTCTTCCGATGAGGGAATGAACATCGGGATGAGGCACATTTCTCTTTCCACCTGCGGCCTTGTGGATAAGATTTATGATCTTGCGGAAAAGAAGCTTCAGCTTACCCTGTCTGTCTCCCTGCACGCGCCAAACGACGAAATCCGTTCCAGGACCATGCCGGTCAACCGGAAATGGGGAATAGAGGAACTGATGAAAGCGTGCCGGTACTATGTCGATATGACGAGCCGCCGGATTTCTTTTGAGTATGCCATGATTCACGGGGTGAACGACAGCGACGCCTGCGCAAGGGAGCTTGCGGGAAGGCTCAGCGGGATACTCAGCCATGTCAATCTGATTCCTGTCAATGACGTCAGCGGAGCCGGATTTAAAAAAAGCTCTGCCGACCGACTGCAAAAATTCAGCCGTATCCTTTCGGATAAAGGAATAACCGTTACCGTCCGGAGAACGCTCGGCTCGGATATCAATGCTTCCTGCGGACAGCTCAGACGCAGGTACAAAGAGGAGGTGGCCAATGTTGAGAATATTCAGTAAAAGTGATATTGGCCTTGTCAGACAAACCAATCAGGACGCCTGCAAAAGCGGCACCTTTTCCGAACATTCCGCGTGGGCTGTTGTCTGTGACGGAATGGGCGGCGTCAACGGAGGCAATATTGCGAGTGAAATTGCGGTAGAAAAAATTTCCGAAAGCATTGTCGCATCCTATCAGGAAGGTATGACTGACAGTTCCGTAAAGAATCTGATAATGGCGGCGATACACAACGCCAATCTCGCTATCCATGACGAAGCAATGAACCATATCCAGCTTGCCGGTATGGGAACAACCGTAGTTGCGGTGATTGTTTCGGGCGGGGTTGCCCATATTGCCCATGCGGGGGACAGCAGGGCGTATTTAATAACGGAAAATAACATTCGGCAGCTGACTACGGATCACTCCATGGTACAGGAAATGGTTAATAATGGAGATATTACGGAACAGCAGGCAAAAATACATCCCCAGAAAAATATTATTACCCGTGCACTGGGTGTCGAACCTTCCATTCAAATTGATTACTGCGAAAATGAGTTTTGTTCCGGCAGCATGCTTCTGATCTGTACGGACGGTCTTACGAATTATATCGATGCCAAACAGATTTTTGCGCTGTCCAAAACCATGGACGCCGACAGCCTGACAGACAAGCTTGTAACGCTCGCGAAAGACTGTGGGGGCGGTGATAACATTACGGTTGTCATCATTGAAAACTACTGCTGACAGGAGTTGATTTTATGGATAAGTACACAGGAAAACGGCTCGACGGACGCTATGAAATACATGAACTGATCGGTACCGGCGGAATGGCTCTGGTTTACCGCGCGTATGATACGATTGACGACCGTACGGTCGCAATCAAAATACTCAAGGACGAGTTTTTGGGAAACGACGAGTTTATCCGCCGCTTCAAAAATGAGTCCAAGGCAATTGCGGTGCTTTCCCACCCAAACATTGTCAAAGTTTACGACGTCAGCTTTGGTGACAGAATCCAGTATATCGTCGAAGAATTTATCGATGGAATTACGTTAAAGGAATATTTGGATCAGCAGAAGGAAATCAAATGGAAAGAAGCCATCCATTTTACCGTCCAGATTCTGCGCGCGCTTCAGCACGCTCATGAAAAGGGAATTGTCCACCGCGACATAAAACCCCAGAACATTATGCTGCTGCAGGACGGCACGATTAAAGTGACCGATTTCGGCATTGCCCGTTTTTCACGCAGTGAAACGCGGACGATGACGGACAAAGCGATCGGCTCGGTCCATTACATCGCGCCGGAGCAGGCAAGGGGAGATCTGACCGATGAAAAGGCGGACATTTACTCCGTAGGGGTCATGCTTTACGAAATGATTACGGGCCGTCTTCCGTTTGAAGCCGACAGCGCTGTCTCCGTCGCCATTATGCAGCTGCAGGCGGACCCCAAGCCCCCGAAGGAAATCAATCCCTCCGTGCCGGAAGGTTTGGAGGAAATCACGTTAAAGGCGATGCAGAAAAATCCTACGCAAAGGTATCAGTCCGCCGCCGAAATGCTCAGGGATATCGAAGCTTTCCGGAGGAATCCCAGCATCAGCTTTCAGTACAAATATTTTATCGATGAAAAGCCTACCAAATATATCGACGCGATCAACACGGTAAAGGGCGCGGAGCCTTCTGCGTACAATGATAATTATGAATATGAAGAAGAACCGTCCAGAGCTCCCAAAAAGAAGAAGAAAAGGTCGGCTGCCTCTTTAGTGATCGCGGGGATTGCCTCTGCGTTTCTGATTGTCGTCATCGGCTTTGGCATCGCCGCGCTGTTTCACAGCTGCAACAGCGGAGTCGGCAATATTGTTCTACCGGATTTCAGAGGAAAAACCTACGATGAAGTAAAAGAAGAAGTAAAGAACAACGATCAGTATAAAAATCTGACCTTTGTTACCGAAACGAAAAATGACTCTACTCAGAAAACGGGAATTGTTCTGAGCCAAAGCCCCAAGGAGGGCACGACCGTAAAAGCCAACGCGGAAATCACCCTTACCATTAACGCGGGCGGCAAGCCGGTCTCTGTTCCCGACGTTTCCAACAAGACGCAGGAGGAAGCGATTACCGATCTGGAAAAAGTAAATCTGCTGTACGAGGTCCTGCCCGTAGTGGATGACCAAACCGAGAAGGGCCATGTTAAAAATACCGATCCCCCCGCGGGGACGCAGGTCACGGAAGGAACCAAGGTGAAGATTTATGTCAGCACCGGCGGAGAGGAAGAAAAAACGGCCGTTCCTGCCGTGATCGACAAAACTATAGAGGATGCAAAAACGGAAATCATCGCGGCGGGTCTGACAGTCGGGGATATTACCGCACAGGATGACAGCGATAAAGCGAAAGACGTGGTCATTGAAACCTCCCCGCTGCCCGGCGTGCAGGTTGTGAAAGGCAGCGCGGTATCCATTGTCGTCAGTTCGGGTAAGAAATCGGAGAAATCCATCGATGTCTTTGTCAAGCTCCCGAAAGAAGTGACGCACGACATCAACCTGAAAGCGTATTTGGGCAATGAGCTCCAGACGGAAAAGACCGTGAACCCGTCCTATAACGACGTATGCCAGCTTACTTTTAAAGGCAGCAGCGGCAAAAAGCAGCTGATTATTCAGCTGGACGGAAACAAGTATCAGGAGTTTACGCTTGACTTTGACGCGGGCACTTCCACGGCAGGGGAAAGTTATCCGTATAACAATGCCAGCAGTACGGGGGGAAACAGCGAGATTCCGAGCGGCGTCATCACTCCTTCGGACTGATGCTTATGGATAAGATAAACGGTACCATTATAAAAGGTATCGGCGGTTTCTACTATGTGGAGGCCGCCGATACGCTGTATGAATGCAAAGCAAGGGGCGTGTTCCGGAAAAACAAGGTGACTCCTTTCGTCGGCGACCATGTAACCGTCAGTCTGGAGAAAGACGGGACAGGCACGATTGAGGAAATACTCCCACGGAAGAATTCTTTGGTGCGCCCGCCGGTTGCAAATATCGATCAGCTGGTGATCGTCGTATCGATCTGCGATCCGTCCCCCAGCACGCTGGTGATTGACAAAATCATTGCTGCTGCGGAGGACAGGGGGATTGAGCCTGTTATCGTGATCTCCAAAAGCGATTTGAAAGACTGTCAGTGGCTGAACGACATTTATCAGACGACCGGGATTCCGCTGCTTACGGTTTCTTCGGCTACGGGTGAGGGAATTGAAGAAGTGGAGAAGCTCCTGAAGGGCAAAATATCCGCTTTTACGGGGAATTCCGGGGTCGGAAAATCCTCTCTTCTGAACAGGATCGATTCGCGTTTCCATCTTCAGACCGGAGAAATCAGCCAGAAGCTTGGACGCGGCCGCCACACCACAAGACAGGTTGCCTTTTTAAAGCTGGGGGAAAATACCTATGTCGCGGATACGCCGGGCTTTTCTTCCATCAGTGTGGAACGCTATGATCTGGTGAAAAAAGAAAACCTTCAGTATTGCTTCCGGGAATTTGAACCCTATCTGAATCAGTGCAAATTTGTCTCCTGCTCCCACACCTGCGAAAAGGGCTGCGCGGTTTTGAAAGCGGTGGAAGAGGGGGCTATCAGTAAATCCCGTCATGAAAGCTATGTCGCCATGTACAATGAAGTGAAAGATCTGAAAGAATGGAATATGAAATGAAAAAATGCGTGATTATCGGTTCGTCTCCCTGCGAATACGGCGGGATTCTGAATGAAATCGATCCTGATCATTCTTTTATTATTTGCGCCGACGGCGGTCTGGACGTTGCGCTGGAACATCATCTTACGCCCGATCTGCTCATCGGTGATTTCGACTCTGTAAAAAATGAATTGCCAAAGAACATTGAAACCATCCGTCTGAACAAGGAAAAAGACGATACCGACATGATGGCGGCGATCAAGGAAGCGATCAAAAGGGGATACCGTGATTTTACTCTTTTCGGCGCTCTGGGCGGCAGGATCGACCATTCCTTCTCCAATTTCTGCGCGCTGCAGTATCTGGCTTCCCAGGGCTGTAAAGCGGTGATTGCCGACAGGGACTGCCGGGTATTCCTGCTTTCCGGCGGCAGACTGACGCTGAGCGGGCTGAAAGGCCGGACGGTTTCCGTTTTTCCTTTTGGCGTCGGTTTCTGTTCGGTGAGCTACGAGGGAATGAAATATCCTCTCAGGGAAGCGTCTATTTCCTCCGCCTATCCGCTCGGCGTCAGCAATGAGATCACGGAGGATCAGGCGCAGATTTTTGTTCACAGCGGAAACGCCCTGATTTTTTTACTGTCATAAGCGAACCAAAATCTTTGCCGCTGAATATAATGAGGATAAGACAAAAGAAATATCGTCTTATTCTTTATAATGGCGGTGAGCTGGATGTGGCAACGAAATAATTGCTTAATTGCAAAATGCGCGGTTGCTTTTGGGCTCGGGCTGGCTGCCTCTTGTTTTTGCCCAACGGGATTAATCCTGTTTATAGTAGCGATCATCATGGTCATATTGGGAATCACACTTTTAAGGTGTGGAACATAATGGGAGGTTTGTGAGATGAAAGTAGTCGTTTTGAAGAGCTCGAAATTTTTAGGATTTGTATTACGAAAGTTTTTTAACATAAAAAAAGAAAATTAAAAAACGGATGCCGGCTGCTGATGCAGCCGGTAATTTTTTATGCGAATGCGCATAAACCGTACAAGATTAGAATAACAATTAGGTAGAAACAGGAAAAGGAGAGAACCTTTATGGATTATATGCTTAACCGTGAGGCATTGGCCACCAGCGAAGTGATTTATGATGGCTGCCAGGAGCAGCCGGTGGATCTCGACATCAGCCTGCCTGACTACTGCCCCGATATACAGCGCATTTTAAAATGTCAGGTTTATCCGCACATTACCTCCAGAAGCATTACAGGGGACAGACTGGAGCTGGAGGGCAGTTACACCGTGAAAATACTCTATCTTGATCCCGGCGGTACGGCTGTTCACTGCTATGAAACCAGTCAGTCGTTTTCCGCCGCCATCCAGTTGAAGCAGGCTGCCGACAACGCGCAGATTTTTGCGTTTACCAGGGTGGAATATATTAACTGCCGTGCGACCAGTCCCCGGCGCCTGGACATACACGGTTCTTTTTCCGCATGCGCAAAAGTAATTGTGCAGGGGGAGAACGAGGTGGTCTCCAACATAGACGGCGAAGGAGTGGAAGAGCAGAAAAGTACTCTTTCTATCAACAAGATGGCCGGGTTCGCTCAGCAGCAGTTTACGGTGGAAGAGGTGCTGGAGCTCGGGCAGGGCAAGCCGCCCGCGGATAATCTGGTCCGTTCCGACGCGTTTGCGGTGCTTCAGGACTATACCCCTGTCGCAAACAAGCTGATGATCAAGGGAGAAGTATGCGTAAAATTCCTGTATTCCACAGCGGATAACGAAGCTGCTCTGGAAGTGATGGAGTACGCACTTCCGTTCAATGAAATGGTTGACTGTGAGGGAGCCTCAGAAAACTGTATCTTCAATATCCAGCTGAATGTTGCCGGGCTGGAAGCACAGATCAAAAATGATTATTCCGGTGATCAGACTTACTTTGACGTTCAGGCCAGGGTGTTTGTAAATGCGTCCGCCTATCAGAATTCCGACGTTACCATGGTAACGGACGCCTACTCCAAGCAGTACGAGCTGAACATCAGCTCCAAACAGAAAAGCATCGACAATGCTGTTGAATTCATCAACGATACCGATATTCACAAGGGTTCTCTGGCACTGGAGGATGTACCGATTTCAAAGATTATCGATATCTGGAATGAAATGAACACTGTTTCCGCCGACTATGCAAACGGACAAATCAATTACAAGGGAAAATTCAATATCTGTGTGCTTGCCCTGAATCCGGACAATAAGGCGGTCTATTTTGAACGGCTGATGGATTTTGAATATGCCCGCCCCTACCAGGCGAAAGAGGATCATATCAAATGCAGCGCCTCGATGCTTGTAGCGGGAATCAGCTACCGGATTACGGGCGGAGGAATTGATCTGAAGGTTGAATTAAGGCTCAGCGCCGGAATTTACAGCCAATACAGCCTGAAGCTGATCACAGATGTCGCAGCTGACGAAACCAAACCCAGGGCACAGGACAAATCCGCGGCATTAAGTATTTACTACGCCAATGCGGGTGAAAGCTTATGGAATATCGCCCGTGAATACTGCACCTCGGTCAATGCGATTAAACTGGAAAACGACCTTGCCGGTGATTTCGTTGAGAACAGGGGGATGCTGCTGATTCCTATGTAGATTCCTTGAGAGACATTCGCAATAAAAATTAAATTTCTCTGCCTGAGGGGGAGGTAAAATGGAAGAACGCAATATTTACAGTGATATTTCCCAGCGCACGAACGGTGATATTTATATTGGGGTGGTAGGTCCGGTAAGAACCGGAAAATCCACTTTTATTAAGAAATTCATGGATACCATCGTCGTTCCGAACATGGATTCCAACTACAGGCGTGACCGCGCGATCGATGAAATGCCGCAGTCCGCCGCAGGACGTACCATTATGACGACGGAGCCGAAATTTATTCCGGAACAGGCCGTCAAAGTAAAAGTGGATGACAGCGCCACCTTCTCGGTGCGTATGATCGACTGCGTCGGCTACATCGTTCCAAGCGCGCTCGGATACATAGAGAACGATCAGCCGCGCATGGTGATGACCCCGTGGTACGACGAGCCGATTCCGTTCAATATGGCTGCGGAAATCGGGACCAAGAAGGTCATTACGGAGCACTCGACCATCGGGCTGGTCGTCACGACCGACGGCAGCATCAGCGATATTCCCCGGGAGGAATACGAGGAAGCGGAAGAGAGGGTCGTGAAAGAGCTGAAGGAAATCAACAAACCCTTTATTGTCCTTCTGAACTGTACCGACCCGAATTCAAGTCCTGCGGTTTCCATGGCTTCGCAGATGCAGGAGAAATACAAGGTGCCCGTGGCGCCCGTCAACTGCCTTGAAATGGAAGAGGGACAAATCAGGGATATTCTTTCCAAAGTGCTGTTTGAATTCCCGGTGAAGGCGATTAAGGTCGATATGCCGCGCTGGCTTTCCAGCCTTGAAAAAAATCATTGGCTGCGTTCCGCCGTCTACGGCACCATTCAGAATTCGGCTTCGAAAATCTCCCGGATAAGGGAAGTCGGGTCGATTATCAACGATATCAATCAATGCGAATATGTCAGCGGAGCAAAAACCGAATCCATCGATCTGGGAACCGGCAACGCGCGGGTTGCCGTTAATCTGCAGCCGAATCTTTTCTATAAAATTCTGGGTGAAAAAACCGGTATCGATATTGAGGATGAGGGCGGGCTTCTCGACAGCATCCTCGGACTTGCAAAAATCCGGGATCAATACAACAAGATCAAAGACGCCTATCAGGATGTGCAGGACACCGGCTACGGAATTGTGATGCCGGATATTGAGGAGCTTACGCTCGACGAGCCCGAGATCATCAAACAGGGCGGCAAATACGGGGTGCGTCTGAAAGCGGCGGCGCCTTCCATCCACATGATGAAGACGAAAATTACGACGGAGCTGACACCGATTGTGGGTTCCGAGCAGCAGTCGCAGGATTTGATCATGTATCTGCTGAAGGAATTTGAGGAAAGCCCCTCCAAAATCTGGGAATCCAATATCTTCGGCAAGAGCCTGCACGAGCTTGTGAACGAGGGCCTGCACAACAAGCTGTACAGAATGCCTACGGACGCACGGGATAAGGTGCGCGAGACGATAGAACGGATCATCAATGAAGGCTGCAACGGCCTGATATGCATTATCCTGTAAAATTCATAAAATAAACCGCAAATGTGATTCGGCAAAATTAGCCGAATCACATTTTTTTATTGATAAATCTGCTACAAACCTTTATAATAAAAAAAGACTATGTTTTACTACTCGTTAAAGAAAAGGGAGTGTACCGATGTTTACGATTGTGGAGAAGCGGATATTGAATGATTCGATGACATTGATGGCGGTAGAAGCGCCATATATTGCGAAAAAGGCGAAGGCCGGCCAGTTCATTATTCTGCGTGTCAATGAATTCGGGGAAAGGATTCCTCTGACGGTAGCGGACTACGACCGCGAGAAGGGAACCATCACCATTATTTATCAGAAGGTCGGAAAGACGACCCTGATGCTGGATCAGCTGAACGTCGGCGACGCGATTCTGGATTTTATCGGGCCTTTGGGAAAATCGACCGAGCTGGAGAGCTACAAAAACGTAGCGGTGATCGGCGGCGGCGCCGGCTGCGCGATCGCGTACCCGCAGGCGAAGGCCCTGCACGGCATGGGCGCGAAGGTGGACATGATCGCGGGGTTCCGGAACAAAGACATCATCATCCTGGAAGACGAGATGAAAGCGGTCAGCGATCATCTGATCCTGACCACGGACGACGGCTCCAACGGAAACAAGGGCTTTGTGACCGACGCCCTGCGTAAAAATATTGAGGACGGGGCAAATTACGACCTGGTCATTGCCATCGGGCCGCTCGTCATGATGCGCGCCGTCTGCAACCTGACCAAAGAGTACAACATCAAGACGCTCATCAGCATGAACCCCATTATGATCGACGGGACCGGCATGTGCGGCGGATGCAGGCTGACGGTCGGCGGAAAAACCAAATTCGCCTGTGTGGACGGTCCGGATTTCGACGGCCACGAAGTAGACTTCGACGAGGCCATCAAAAGATCGAGGACCTATTCTGAGTCGGAAAAAGAAGCGACGCGCGAATACAACTGCCGCTTGATGGAGGGTGCGAAAAATGCCTAATATGTCCAAAGTAAAAACGCCGATGCCGGAGCAGGACCCCAATGTGCGCAACAAGAACTTTGAAGAAGTCTCGCTTGGTTACACGGAAGAAATGGCCATGGAAGAGGCCAAACGGTGCCTGAACTGCAAAAACAAGCCGTGTGTCGGCGGATGCCCGGTCGGCGTGCGTATTCCCGAGTTTATCAGCTGCGTCGCCTCCGGCGATATGGAAAATGCGTACAAAATCATTAAGACGACAAACTCTCTTCCCGCCGTCTGTGGAAGGGTCTGCCCGCAGGAATCCCAGTGCGAGCAAAAATGTGTGCGCGGCATCAAAGGGGATCCGGTGGGGATCGGCCGTCTGGAGCGCTATGTGGCCGACTGGCACATGAAGCACGGCGGGGCCGAGACGTTTGAGGAGAAACCGAACGGACACAAGGTCGCCGTGATCGGGGCGGGGCCCGCGGGCCTGACCTGCGCCGGGGACCTGGCGGCCCTGGGGTACTCCGTTACCGTGTTTGAGGCACTGCATACCGCGGGCGGCGTACTGATGTACGGCATCCCGCAGTTCAGACTGCCGAAGGAAATCGTGCAGAAGGAAATCGACGGTCTGAGGGACAAGGGCGTCGACATTCAGACCGATATGGTCATGGGCAAGGTGCTGTCGGTAGACGAGCTGTTTGAAATGGGCTATGAAGCCGTATTCATCGGCACCGGCGCCGGACTGCCCAGCTTTATGAATATTCCCGGCGAAGAACTGGTCGGGACTTACTCGGCCAATGAATTCCTGACCAGGGTGAACCTGATGAAGGCCTATCTGGACGAATACGACACCCCGATTATCCGGCCGAAGAACGTCGCCGTTGTGGGCGGCGGCAACGTGGCGATGGACGCCGCGAGGACCGCCAAACGTCTGGGCGCGGAGAATGTGTATATTGTGTACCGCCGCGCCGAAGAGCAGATGCCCGCGCGGAAAGAGGAAATTCACCACGCGAAGGAAGAGGGTATTCTCTTCAATCTTTTACGCAATCCCGTTGCCATCCACGGCGACGAAAACGGCAGGGTCAGGTCGATCGAGTGCATCGAGATGGAGCTTGGCGAACCGGATGCTTCCGGCAGGCGCAAGCCGGTGCCCAAAGAAGGCTCCAACTTTGAAATCCCGGTGGACTGTGTGGTCATGGCGATCGGCAACTCGCCGAACCCGCTGATCCGCTCCACGACAGAGGGCCTGGAAGCAAACAGGAAGGGCTGCATCGTTGTGGATGAAGCGACCATGGCGACGACCCGGGAGGGCGTTTACGCCGCGGGGGACGCCGTCAGCGGTGCCGCAACCGTGATTTTGGCCATGGGCGGCGGCAAGGAAGCCGCCCGCTCCATCGATCAGTATATCCGGTCCAAAGCAGACAAAGCAAAATAAGGACAAAACCGACTGAACCGCCGTAAAATACGGCGGTTTTTTCATATCAGGGCATCTTCCACCTGCATCGGACATATTATTATTAGGATTATAATGATGCAGGAGGAATAACAATGGACGATCGGTATGATAAAGATTATGAAGATGACTACGAAGACGATGACGACGGTTATGTAGAAGATCATTACGAGGATGTCTACAGCAGAAATGACAACAGGAATTACAGGAATCACGAAAAAGATGATCAGCGGGACTACGAAAAGAATTATGAAAAGGACTACGGCGGACAGCAATACAGGAGGAACAAAAAAGCGAAAACCCTCAGCACCAGACTGCTGACCACAATTCAAATAACGGTATGTTCGATCATTTTAGCCACGGCGGTCTTTCTCCGGGTCTTTGGGGGCAATGCATATCTGATCATCAAAAACTGGTATCTGCAGAACATCAATAATTCTATTGTTCCAACCGAGGATATCGACCATGTAAAACATACCGTTGTGGAGATATTGCCGTCGGTTACCGATTTTTTTACAAAGCCGCGCGCTCAGGATAATTCTTCTCAGGCGGAAGGCAGCCCATCCCAGCCCGGTGTGACTTCCCAGACAAGTGAGAATCCCCAAGGCGGCGCCAATTCACAGGCAAATCCCGAATCCCAGGCCGGAACCGTTTCCCAGTCTGACGCAGGTTCCGCAACAAATTCACAGCAGCCGGAGAACCAGCAGACGGCACCCTCCCAGCAGGTCAGCGGCTGATGTCTTTTTCCATCAAAAACTGCCGTGTGACCGTCGATTTTTTATTTGTAGCCGTACTGGCAGTTTTTTTTCTGTTCGACAGGAGCGGAATGGCCGTTCTGGGCCTTTCCTGTGCGGCGCTGCATGAACTGGGTCATTTAGCGGTTATGGCCGCGTTCGGAGCGGCGCCGTCGCAGATTCGGTTTACCCCCTTCGGCATCGATATGATCAAATCTGCGGGTATCGACCGGTCCTACTGGCGCGACGCCGCCATTTCCGTCGCGGGACCGGGAACCAACCTTGCTGCCGCGCTGATCTGTTTCCTCGCCGATGAGCGTTATTTTCACTCTTTTATCCTTGCCAACCTGGTGCTGGCAGGGTTTAATCTGCTGCCCGTGGAGCCGCTTGACGGAGGGCAGGCGCTGTATTCCGTCCTTTGTACCCGCCTGAACGCCACTTTGTCCGCAAGGATTGTATCCGTCGCTTCATTCGCGGTTTTAACGCCGCTGGCAGCGATTGGTTTCCTTTTTCTGTTCCGTGCCAACGGCAATTTTTATCTTCTTGCCGTATCCGTTTATTTAATCTTTCTCCTCCTTTACAAGAACGGAAGGTATTATTGATTTGCATTCTCCGCACGCGGGCAGTATAATATAAAACATATATTGTGCGGAGGATACGAATGGTCAATAAAAAGATAGAAAAACTGCTTGCAAACGTGCAAAAACCGGGCAGATACGTCGGCGGCGAGCTCAACTGCGTGAGGAAGCACGCGGATGAAGTGGATGTGCGGTTTGCATTTTGTTTTCCCGATATATACGAAGTGGGCATGTCGCACCTCGGGCTGAAAATTCTGTACAGCCAGCTGAATACCGTACCCTATGTCTGGTGTGAGCGCGTATTCGCCCCTTGGGTGGATATGGAAGAGGAAATGCGTAAAAACGGCCTGCCGCTCTATGCGCTGGAAAGCGGGGACAGCATCCGCGACTTCGATATCATCGGTTTTACCCTTCAATACGAGCTCAGCTATACCAATATCTTAAATATGCTCGATCTGGCGGGAATCCCGCTGAAAGCCGAAGACCGGCATTCCCTTTCCCAGCTTGTGGTGGCCGGCGGACCCTGCGCCTGCAACCCGGAGCCTTTGGCGGACTTTTTTGATCTGTTCTTTATCGGCGAGGGGGAAGAAGTAGATCTGGAGGTAGTCGCCCTTTACCGGGAATACAAAAAGCAGGACCGTTCCAAAGAGGAATTTTTAAAGGCGGCTTCTCAGATTCAGGGAGTCTATGTGCCTTCTCTGTATCATATTGATTATCATGAAGATCATACGGTAAAGGCGATTGTTCCGAAAGAGGACGCGCCCTTCCCCGTGAAAAAACGCATTATGATGGACGTGGACAAGTCCTATTTTCCGGATAAATTTGTGGTGCCCTACATTGAAATCGTGCACGACAGGACAGTGGCGGAGGTCCTGCGCGGCTGTATCCGCGGCTGCCGCTTCTGCCAGGCGGGCTTCCTGTACCGCCCGTTCCGTGAAAAATCAGTGGACGTCATTGACCGGCAGTGCCACGATCTGTGCGACAACACGGGCTATGATGAGATTTCGCTTTCCTCGCTCAGCACGAGCGACCACTCCAGGCTGAACGAGCTGATCGACCGGCTCCATACATGGACGGAAAAAGAGAACACCGGCATTTCACTGCCGTCCCTTCGGGTCGATAATTTTTCCCCGGAGCTGATGTCCAAAATCAAATCCGTCCGCCGCAGCGGTCTTACCTTTGCGCCGGAGGCGGGAACGCAGCGTCTGAGGGACGTTATCAATAAAAACGTCACGGAAGAAGAGCTGATGAAAACCGTCAATACCGCGTTCAAGGGCGGCTGGACGACCATCAAGCTCTATTTTATGATCGGGCTACCGACGGAAACGTTGGATGATGTTGCCGGGATCGCGGAGCTGGGGCAGAAGGTGGTCGACGCCTTTTACGCAAATCCTGACAAACCGAAGGGGAAAGGCGTAAAAGTCACCGTCAGCGCGTCCTCCTTTGTTCCGAAACCGTTCACGCCTTTTCAGTGGGAACCGCAGGATACCATGGAGACGCTCCGCAAAAAGCAGCGCCACCTGGTCGCTTCGGTCAAAACCAGAAAGGTGGAACCCAATTGGCACGAAGCGGACACCAGCTTTCTGGAGGCTGTTTTTGCGCGCGGGGACAGGCGCTTATGCGGCGTCCTGCTGGAAGCGCATCGAAGCGGATGCAAAATGGACGGCTGGCAGAACTTTTTCTCGTTTCCGAAATGGATGGAAATTTTCGAGAGGTGCGGAATCGACCCGGCCTTTTACGCGAACCGCAGGAGAAGCTTCGACGAAGTGCTGCCATGGGACCACATTGATTACGGGATCAAAAAATCCTTCCTGATTGACGAATGCAAAAAGGCTTACGCAAACGTCACCACCCCCAACTGCCGGGAACAGTGCTCTTCCTGCGGCGCGTCCTGCTTCAAAGGAGGAATCTGCTATGAAAAACGTCAGGGTCTGGTTTAAAAAGATCGGAACGGCGCGGTATATTTCGCATCTTGATTTAAACCGCTGCATGCTGCGTGCGATTCACAAGGCGAAACTTCCCCTGTGGTATACCCAGGGCTATAATCCCCACGCGTTCATTACGTTTGCGCTTCCGCTGTCGCTCGGTATCGGGGGAGAACGGGAAAGCATGGATATCCGGCTGGACGACGACGGTATTACGCGCGAAGGGCTGATCGAGAAGCTGAACGCGGCTCTGCCGGACGACATCCCCGTGTTTGACGTTACCGAGCCGGTGATGAAGCCGGGGCAGATCGCCTACGCCTCTTACCTGATGAAGCTGGAGACGCAGGGACACCCTCCCGAAGAAACAGCCGCCGCCATCCGGGAACTGTTCAGCCGGGAAACGGTGGTCGTTCCCAAGCATACAAAAAACGGGATGATCGATCTGGATCTGAGACCGTACCTTGACAGGACGGAAGTCATTGCCCGGGACGACGGAGTGGAAATCAGCGCGATGCTCCCCGCGGGAAGCACCATGAACGTAAACCCTTCGCTTTTATGCGACGCGATGAAAAAATACCTGTTGCTGGATTTATTCAGCGATATCCGAAGGATCAACCTTTACGACGCGGATTTTAAAATATTTGAGTAAAATAAAAATAAATATTGCACCTTTTTCAGGATTATGGTATGATGTATAGGCATTTGGAATCCGCTGATTGATTTTGGTGGGGTTTAATGCCCGGTTGTACCGTGACATTGAAGCGGACAGTCCTCTGCCACTGCGGCATGAATGTCTGAATTTTAAGGAGGAAATATATCCATGGATGCGTTAAAACTGATTGCGCAAGATTCCGTAAAAACAGAAGTTCCCGTATTTGAAGTTGGCGACACCGTAAGGGTGAGCGTAAATATCAGAGAAGGCGAAAGAGAAAGAATTCAGGTTTTCGAGGGTACCGTTACCGCTCGTAAGGGCAGCGGCATTTCCGAAACTTTCACCGTCAGGCGCCTTTCCTACGGCGTAGGCGTAGAAAGAGTTTTCCCGATTCACTCTCCAAATGTAAAGAGTGTTGAAATTGTCCGCAAGGGCC
This sequence comes from Caproiciproducens lactatisolvens, assembly GCF_052443335.1. NCBI lineage: Bacteria > Bacillati > Bacillota > Clostridia > Eubacteriales > Acutalibacteraceae > Caproiciproducens > Caproiciproducens lactatisolvens. Next base: position 1,613,718 of record NZ_CP195750.1, read on the forward strand.
GTGTGCGCAGAGCGAAGCTCTACTATCTGCGTGACAGAGTCGGTAAGGCGGCAAAGGTAAAGGAACAGCTCAGATAAGGAATCAGATAGCGATTGAAAGGGACATGTAGGTGTCCCTTTTTTGCTACTGCAATATTTTCAGGTCCCAAAAGAGGTGTCCGTTCTTGAAAAGTTGCCCTTCTGCGGAATCCCTGGCTGACAGCAAAACGCCGGAACGTGTTGTTTTGAGCTGTTATGAGTGGATGGAAGCCCTGATCCCCGCGCTGCTTGTAATTATGGCGGTATTTGTTTTTCTGTTCCGGATCATAACGGTCAACGGGCCCTCCATGCAGCCCAATTTTACGGACGGCTATAAAGTGCTTGTATCATGTTTTGACCGGACATTTTCTCTGGGAGACGTCGTTGTGGTCGACGCAAAGGCCACCGCGCTTCACGAGGTGATTATCAAAAGGGTCATTGCAACCCAGGGCCAGACGGTGGATATCGATTTTCAGACGGGAACCGTCTCTGTCAACGGCGTTGCGCTGGACGAATCGACTTATATTAAAAACGGTATTACCCAAAATCAGTACGACCTCCGTTTTCCGCAGACTGTCCCAAAAGGGCATGTGTTCCTGCTTGGCGACAACCGCAGGCTCTCGGACGACAGCCGTTCAAGCGACGTCGGTATGGTCGATCAGCGCTATATTATCGGCAAAGTCGAAACCGTTCTCATACCTTACGAAAAATTCGGAACCATATAAACACAGCAATTTGAAAAAAGGAGTTGTATTCCTCTTGAACGCAAATGAAATTCAGGCGGATATGGAACCAGCGTCCCCGGAAAAAGAAAAAAACAGTGTCGTCCGCGCCTGCTTCGAGTGGATGGAGGCTCTGATTCCCGCACTGATCATTATCATGATTTTTTTCACATTCCTGTTCAGGGTAAATATCGTTGTAAACGGGCCTTCCATGGAACCCAATTTAGTGGACGGATATAAGCTGTTTACAGCCTGTGCTGAGCCGGGCCTCGTCCGCGGGGACATTGTCGTGATCGACGCCAAAGGAACGTCTTTGGAGAAGCGCATTGTAAAAAGAGTGATCGCTACGGAAGGGCAGACGGTCGATATCGATTTTCATACCGGAATCGTTTCCGTTGACGGCGCTGCGCTTGACGAGTCCGCCTATATCGAGAATGGGATTACCAAGGACGAGTATGACGTTACTTTCCCGCAGAAGGTCCCCGCCGGCCATGTTTTCGTTTTGGGCGATAACCGCACGGTTTCGGAGGACAGCCGTTTCAGTGAGGTCGGCATGATCGACCAGCGCTATATTATCGGCAAGGTCAAATTTATCATTATGCCGTTTGAGAAATTCGGTCAATTATAAGGCGTTGCCTTTTTCTATAAAGGAGTTGTTCCTTCATTGGATCACGAAAACAGTGTTTCCTGGCAAGAAGCGCTAACTGAGAAAAAAAGAAATTTTATCATCAACAGTTACGAATGGGTGGAAGCCCTGATCTCTTCTTTAATTGCCGTGATCGTGGTATTCATGTTTCTGTTCAGGGTGGTCAATGTGAGCGGCCCCTCCATGCTGCCGACTCTGCGATCCAATGACCGCGTGATCTTGTCCAGCTTTTTTTACAAACCGCACCGGGGGGACGTGATTGTAATCACCCACACTACCAAGTTGAAGGAACCGATTATCAAAAGGGTCGTCGCGCTGGAAAATCAGGTTGTGGATATTGATTTTGAAACCGGCGTCGTTTCTGTGGACGGGGTTGCGCTGGATGAGTCCGCCTATATTGAAAACGGTATTACCACACAGCCTTCGGACTTCCATTATCCGCTTCAGGTTCCTCCGGGGCATGTCTTTGTTCTCGGGGACAACCGTTCCGTGTCCAACGACAGCCGGTTTATTGACGTGGGTATGGTGGACGAGAGATATATTCTTGGAAAAGCGGAAATGATTGTCTTTCCGTTTAACAGACTTGGCACAATCAAATAACAATAAAGATACAGGGACGAACGAAAATGAGCGAAGCACAAACGATACAATGGTTCCCCGGTCATATGACCAAAACCAAAAGGCAGATTGAAAAAAGTTTAAAGCTTGTCGATGTTGCCGCTGAGATTATCGACGCCCGGATTCCGGTCAGCAGCCGGAACCCGGTTTTAAACGGACTGATCCAAACGAAACCCCGCGTTATTTTAATGAATAAATGCGATATGGCCGATCCGGTGCAGACAGGCAGATGGATCGATTATTATCAAACACAGGGCATCCCCGCCATCGCGATCGACTGCCGCACCGGAAGAGGGCTGAACGGCTTTATTCCCCTCGTGAAAGAGGTTCTGAGCGACAAGATTGCCTCCTGGGAAGCAAAAGGGATGGTCGGACGGCAGATTCGCGTCATGATCGTCGGGATTCCCAATGTGGGCAAATCCTCGCTGATTAACCGTCTTGCCAAAAACGGCAAGGCAAATGTTGAGGACAGGCCGGGCGTAACGCGGTCCAACCAATGGTTTACCATTGGAAAGGGATTTGAGCTTTTGGATACGCCGGGGGTACTGTGGCCTAAATTTGAAGATAAAGCCGTAGGGGAAAGGCTGGCGTTTACCGGAGCGGTCAAAGACGAAGTGGTTGACACGGAGCATCTGGCTTCCCGTCTGCTGGAGGTTCTCCGCGACAGCTATCCCAGGGAGCTGAAAGCAAGATATAAGCTGGAGGGCGCCGACATAGCCGATCTGAAAGGCTATGAAATGCTGGAGCTGATTGGCAGGAAACGCGGGATGCTGATTTCCGGCGGGGAAATCGATCTGGAACGCGCGTCGATTATGATACTGGATGAATTCCGAAGTGCGAAATTAGGCAGAATTACTCTGGAACAGGTTGGTTGATAAGTATGGATTGGTTTGCCTATGAAAATATGGCGCTGAAAAAAAGATACCGGATGATCTGCGGCATCGATGAAGCCGGACGCGGCCCGCTGGCCGGCCCGGTGTTCGCTGCCGCTGTTATTTTGCCCCCCGGTCAGATGATCGAGGGGCTGAACGACTCCAAAAAGCTCAGTGAAAAAAAACGCGAAGCATTGTTTGATGTAATCAGGAAGACTGCAATCGTCTACGCCGTCGGATTCGCAACGGAGCAGGAAATCGATAAGATCAACATATTGCAGGCGACCTTTTTGGCGATGAAGCGCGCGTGCGACGGGCTTTCCGTCAGGCCGGACCTGGCGCTGGTGGACGGAAACCGGATGCCGCGGCTCGGGGTGGATACGCAGACCATTATTAAAGGAGATGCGCTTTCCGCAAGCATCGCGGCCGCCTCCATCCTTGCGAAGGTCAGCCGTGACCGGCTGATGACCGAGATCGACCGGATTTATCCCGAGTACCAGTTCGCGAAACATAAGGGCTACGGCACCGCTTTACACAGGGAATTGCTGAAACAGTACGGGCCCAGCCCGGTTCACAGAAAAACGTTTTTAAAAAAAATACTGGGGGAGACCCCATGAACAATTCATCCGGAAAAATCGGGGAGGAACGCGCGGCCCGGCTGTTGGAACAGAAGGGGTACCGGATTGTTGCGCGCAACTACCATTCCCGTTTTGGGGAAATCGACCTGATTGCCGAAAACAAAGACTATATTGTCTTTGCAGAGGTCAAAACACGGGACGAGCATTACTGCGTCAGTCCTTTGGAGGCGGTCACGGCGGGAAAGCAGAAGAAAATTATCAAGACCGCCCTTAACTATCTGCAGTCGCATGAAACAGAGCTGCAACCTCGGTTTGACGTCATCGGCATTGTTACCAGGCCGGACCCTTTCTCCATCCTTTCTTTGGAACACATCGAAAACGCATTTTCTATTTGATTCGATATTATTTAGGAATGCCTATCATTTTTTTGTTTCTCTTTCCTGGAAAGTATGATATGATTAAAAAACAGACAACGCGAAGGGGGAAAAAACTTGAACTATCACTCCACAAGAAACAGCAGCGTCAGTGTATCCTCTGCTCAGGCAATTTCGCAGGGCATCAGCAGCGAAGGTGGGCTTTTTGTTCCTGAAAAGCTGCCCTGCTTTTCATATTCGGATTTGCTGGAACTGCAGCACTGCGGCTATACAGAGCGCGCAGTCCGCATTTTATCGGCTTTTCTTTCCGATTTTACCGCAGAAGAAATTGCGGAATGCGTCGGGAACGCTTACACCGGCGGAAAATTTGAGCAGGACAGGCCGGCTCCGCTCTCTTATCTTCAGAACGGGAAAATGAAGGTGTACCTGCTTGAGCTGTGGCACGGTCCGACATGTGCGTTCAAAGATATGGCGCTGCAGCTTTTGCCGCACCTTCTTACCAAATCGCTGAAAAAGATTCAGTCCTCCAAGACCGCTCTGATTCTGGTCGCTACTTCCGGCGACACGGGAAAAGCGGCGCTGGAAGGCTTTAAAGATGTGGACGGAACCCGCATTCAGGTGTTTTATCCGGAAAACGGAGTCAGCCCCATGCAGAAGCGACAGATGAACACACAGGAAGGGAACAATGTGGCGGTCTGTGCGATCGAAGGCAATTTCGACGATGCCCAGACCGGCGTGAAAAAGATTTTTACCGATCCCGAAATCAACCGTCTGCTTGAACAGAACGATATTATGTTTTCCAGCGCGAACTCCATCAACTGGGGCAGGCTGCTGCCGCAGATCGTCTATTATTTCTCCGCGTACTGCGACCTGATGGCAAACGGGAAAATTTCCCATGAAGGCGAAAAGGTCAATATCGTTGTCCCGACGGGCAATTTCGGAAATATTCTGGCCGCTTATTACGCCAAAAAGATGGGCCTGCCGGTGAAAAAGCTGATCTGTGCGTCCAACGCCAACAATGTGCTGACCGATTTCCTGAACACGGGCGTTTATAACCGCAACAGAGATTTTCATACCACCATTTCCCCGTCCATGGATATTCTGGTGTCCAGCAATCTGGAGCGCCTGCTGTATGACCTGACCGGAAACTCCAGCGCAAGAGTGGCTGGGTGGATGGACGAACTGGCGTCAGGCGGCAGGTATCAGGTCGATGGCGATCTCCTGAGCCGGCTTCACGAGCTGTTCTGGGCGGGGTTCTGCGGCGACGACGCGACAAAGGAAACCATCCGGGAAATCTACCGGGCGGAAAATTACCTTTGCGACACCCACACGGCGGTGGCGGTCAACGTCTATCAGCAGTATGTCGAAGCGGAAAACGATACGGGAACGCCGGCGATCGTCGTATCTACGGCCAGCCCGTATAAATTCGCCGACAGTGTGTTGAGCGCCGTTTCGGCTGATTACCGCGCGGATGCCTCTGAGTTTGAAAAGGTTCAGGCGCTTTCCGCTGTCACAGGCACCCCGATTCCGACGCCGATTGCACAGTTGGAATCAAGAAAAGTCAGATTTACTGAAATTTGCCCGAAAGATAAAATGGGCGAAGCTGTGCTGAAAACAGCCGGAATAAAGTATACTGTCTAAGAGAGGATCACATGTCACTATTTGCTATTGCAGACCTGCATCTGTCCCTTGGCTGTGATAAGCCGATGGATGTATTTGAAGGTTGGCGGGACTATACCGTCCGTCTTGAAAAAAACTGGCGCGCCGTGGTCGGCGAAGACGACACCGTCGTCGTCGCCGGGGATATTTCATGGGCGATGAAGCTTGAGGAAACGGTGAAGGATTTCGGGTTTATCCACTCCCTGCCCGGACGCAAGCTGTTTTTGAAGGGTAACCATGATTACTGGTGGACCACAAAAAAGAAGATCGACGATTTCCTGAAGCTGCACGGGCTGGATTCCATCGGCATCATTCACAACAATGCGGTGGCCGTCGGCGATATTGCAGTCTGCGGTACGCGCGGATGGCTGTACAATTCCGAAACCGCGGAGGATATCAAGATTGTCAACCGCGAGGCCGGCCGCCTCAATACCTCGATTAACGAGGCGGAAAGGATGGGGGTAAAGCCGGTTGTGTTTCTGCACTACCCGCCCGTCTACGACGGGGCGGAGTGCAAAGAGATCCTCGGCGTGTTAAAGTCGCACGGCATCACGGAATGCTACTTCGGGCACATTCACGGGAATCAGGCGGCCCGGCGGGCGATCACCGGGGTTTACGACGGCATCAAAATGCATTTGATTTCCTGTGACTATCTGAAATTCATGCCTGTTCTGGTGAAGTGAACAATTTTTGAATATTTTATCTAATATATAGAATATTTATTTTCCATGTGCTATAATAATTTAGATAATTTGCATTTTGCAGGAGGAAGTTAATAATGAGCTTACAATCGTCCAATAAGGTTGATACGAACCGTTACCAGCTTGAGGTTGCAGTAGACGCTGCTATATTTGAAAAAGCGCTTGATCAGGCATATCATAAAGAAAACAAAAAGATTGCGATTCCCGGCTTCCGGAAGGGAAAGGCTCCCCGTGCTTTTGTTGAGAAGTATTACGGCGAGCAGGTGTTTTATGAGGATGCGATCAATGCGGTTTACCCTGATGCGCTGGATGCGGCGATCAACGAGGCGAAACTCGAAATGATCGAGGATAAAATTGATTTTGATCTGGTTTCCGCCGGCAAGGAGGGCGTTGTTTTTAAGGCGACCATCACAACAAAGCCGGAAGTGGAAATTGATGAATATAAAGGCTTGGCCGCAACCAAAAAACCGGTTAAGGTAACCAATGAGGACATTGACGCGGAGATCAAAAAGGTTCAGGAGCGCAATTCGAGAATGGTGACCGTAGAAGACAGAGCGGCTCAGAACGGCGACATCACCGTCATTGATTTTGACGGTTCCGTGGACGGCGTTGCTTTTGACGGCGGCAAAGCGGAAAACTACAGCCTGACTCTCGGCGCGGGCCAGTTTATCCCGGGCTTTGAAGAGCAGGTTGTGGGCCATAAAACAGGCGACGAATTTGATGTAAACGTAAAGTTCCCGGAGGATTACCACTCGAAGGATCTGGCCGGTAAGGACGCCGTTTTCAAAATCAAGCTGCATGAAATCAAAATGAAGGAGCTGCCGGAAGTTGACGACGACTTTGTCAAGGATGTCAGCGATTTCGATACGCTCGATAAATACAGGGAAGACATGAAAGCAAAGCTGACCGAAGCCGAGGAAAAAAAGGCGAAAGACGATGTGGAAAACCAGCTGATCGATAAGCTGGTGGAAAATCTCAAAGCCGAAATTCCGCAGGCAATGTATGAAAACAAAATCAACGAGGATATCCGCGAATTCGGGTACCGTCTTCAGTCCCAGGGCCTGAACCTCGATACCTACCTGCAGTACACGGGTATGGACAAGGATTCTATCCGCAAGCAGTTCCAGCCGCAGGCGGAACGAGCGGTAAAGGTCCGTCTGGCGCTCGAAAAGATCGCCCAGCTGGAAGACATTCATCCGACCGAGGAAGAAATCGAGGCAGAGTTTGAAAAGCTTGCCAAGGGTTATGAAATCGACGCTGAAAAGGTGAAGACCTTTATTCCCAAAGAGGAACTGGCAAAAGACATCTCTGTTGAAAAAGCAATCAACCTCGTTCGTGACAGCGCGGTCGTAACGGAAAAAGAAGATCCTTCCGAAACTGCAAAAGCTGCTGAATAAGAAAAGTCCTTCCTGCCAATTATTAATTTATTGTTTAGTTTTATTGGAGGTACGCAATAATGAGTTTAGTCCCATATGTTATTGAGCAGACAAACAGGGGAGAACGTTCCTATGATATCTTTTCACGCCTGCTGAATGACAGAATCGTAATGCTTACGGAAGAGGTAAACGATACCACTTCCAGTCTGGTGGTTGCTCAGCTTTTATATCTGGAGGGCCAGGATCCGTCGAAGGATATCAGTCTTTATATCAACAGCCCAGGAGGGTCCGTAACCGCGGGATTGGCAATTTACGATACGATGCAGTATATTAAATGCGACGTTTCCACTATTTGCATGGGCATGGCTGCCAGCATGGGCGCGTTCCTGCTTGCGGCGGGTACCAAAGGCAAACGGTGCGCCCTTCCCAACAGCGATATTATGATTCATCAGCCGAGCGGCGGCGCACAGGGTCAGGCGACTGATGTGATGATCCACGCCGACCACATTATTGCTACCAAAAAGAAGCTGAACGAAATCCTTGCTGAGAGAACGGGGCAGCCGATTGAAGTGATTGCGAAAGATACCGAGCGCGATAACTTTATGACGGCGGAGGCTGCCGTGAAATATGGCCTGATCGACAAGGTCATCTACAATTCGATGAGTTGAGGTTGGTGATTAATTAGATGCCAAATAATGACGATATCAAGGACAGGGGAATCTGCTGTTCGTTCTGCGGAAAGCCGCAGAACGAAGCTCGCCGTCTGATTGCAGGCCCCGGTGTTTATATCTGCGATGAATGCATAGAGCTGTGCATGTCGATCCTTGACGACGAAAAAAACCTGTCCAACCGAAAATCCAGCTACAGTGAAGCTTCGGCCGAACTTCCCAAACCGCACGAGATCAAAAAGCAGCTGGATGAATACGTCATTGGACAGGAAAAAGCAAAGGTTGCGCTTTCTGTTGCGGTCTATAACCACTATAAAAGAATCTATTACGGTAAAGACGACGTAGAACTGACAAAGAGCAACGTGCTGCTGCTCGGTCCGACCGGTGTGGGAAAAACCCTGCTGGCACAGACGCTGGCAAAGATACTGGATGTTCCGTTTGCGATTGCAGACGCCACCACACTGACGGAAGCCGGCTATGTCGGTGAGGATGTTGAAAATATCCTGCTGCGCCTGATCCAAGCCGCGGATTTCGATATTGAAAAAGCCGAACGCGGCATTATCTATATCGATGAAATCGACAAGATCGCCAGAAAGTCCGAAAATCCCTCCATTACACGTGACGTCAGCGGAGAGGGAGTACAGCAGGCTCTTCTGAAGATTCTGGAAGGAACTGTTTCCAACGTTCCCCCGCAGGGCGGCAGAAAACATCCCCAGCAGGAATTTTTGCAGATTGATACCTCCAATATCCTGTTTATCTGCGGCGGAGCTTTCGACGGCCTGAATAAAATTGTCCAGAAGCGCACGGCGTCCTCCGCTATGGGCTTCGGCGCACAGGTCAAAAGCAAGGTGGAGCTTGACTCCACAGCCTGGATGCAGGATGTCGTGCCGCATGATCTGGTGAAATACGGATTGATTCCTGAGCTGGTCGGCCGTTTGCCTGTCATTGCCGCGCTCGACGGACTGGATGAGGATGCTCTTGTAAGGATTTTGACTGAGCCGAAAAACTGCTTAATCAATCAGTACAAGAAGCTGTTTCAGCTGGATAAGGTTGAGTTGGAATTCAAACCCGAAGCACTGACAGCAATTGCCAAAAGGACCATTGACCGCCGCACGGGCGCAAGAGGGCTGAGATCCATCATGGAGGATTTGTTGACCAATCTCATGTATAAGGTCCCGTCTGACTACACCGTTGAAAAGGTCACCATTACCGCGGATACGGTGAATCAGGGCACGGAACCGGAGATCGTGTATAATCAGGACCGTAAACCGGTCAGGATTAAAATAACAACTCCCAGGAAGCGCGGCCGTAAGGATACAGCGTCATAACGATAGAAATCTTGGCTGTTGCACGTGGCAGACTTTTTGTTGTCCACTTGCAACAGCCTTTTCTGCCAAGGAGCAAACTATGAGTACAAATCAAGAACTGAAGAAAATTGAAAATAGTTCCATCCCTGTGCTTGCGCTCAGGGGACTGGTTATTTTTCCGGGCATGCTTCTGCAATTTGATGTGGGAAGAAAAAAGTCCATACTGGCTCTTTCCCAGGCGATGGAAGAAAACCAGCAGATTTTCCTGGTTGCCCAAAAGGATTTAAATACAAACGAACCGGGCGGCGAGGATCTTTATAAAATGGGGATCGTGGCGAAAATCAAACAGGTGATTCGCCATACCGACGAAGGTGTGCGGCTTTTCGCGGAAGGAATGTACCGCGCTGAAATTTCCTCCGTTGTCAGCGAAAACCCTTTTATTCTCGCCGACATCATTCCATGCGAAACCAAACCATACCGGACCAGCCATAAGACCGAGGCATTGATCCGTTACACGCAGACGCTTTTTGAAGAATATATTCAGAATTACAGCCGTATCCCTCCGGATATTATCATTGGCGTGGTGCAAAAGAAAAACTGCGGAGAGCTTGCGGATTATATCACCTCCAACATCATGCTCGACTATGAGCAGAAACAGGCGATTCTGGAAGAGCTCCATCCGGTAAAAAGGCTGGAAAAGCTGAATGAGATTTTAAAGAATGAAATTCAGGTGCTCTCCATTGAGAGCCAGATCAGCGAAAAGGCAAAGGAACAGATTGACGAAAATCAGCGCGAATATTTCCTGCGCGAGCAAATGAAAGCCATCTCCAACGAGCTTGGAGACGACGACAGCCCCTTGAGCGAGGCCGACGATCTGAGGGAGCGCATTATGAAGATGAAGCTTCCCAAGCTCCAGAATGAGAAGCTGCTGAAGGAATGCGACCGGCTTTCCAAAATGCCCTACGGTTCCCACGAAGCAAGCGTGATCGTCAGCTATGTGGAAACCTGTCTGGAACTGCCGTGGAACGCCGCGAGCCGTGAGCATATCGACCTTGCAAAAGCACAGAAGGTGCTTGACCGCGACCATTTCGGTCTGACAAAGGTAAAGGAACGGATTATTGAGATTCTGGCTGTCAAAAAGCTTGCCCCCGATATCAAAGGGCAGATTATCTGTCTGGTGGGTCCTCCGGGCGTCGGCAAAACATCCATTGCCCGTTCGATCGCCAAAGCCATCGGGCGAAATTATGTGCGCGTATCGCTCGGCGGCGTGAGGGATGAGTCCGATATCATGGGACACAGGAAGACGTACGTGGGTTCCATGCCGGGGCGGATTATCTCCGCCATGAAACAGGCCGGCACAAACAATCCGCTGATCCTGCTGGATGAAATCGATAAATTGGGAAACGATTTCCGCGGCGATCCCGCTTCCGCTTTACTGGAAGTGCTGGATTCGGAGCAGAATTCCTCCTTCTTCGATCACTATATCGATATGCCGTTTGACCTGAGCAAGGTGATGTTCATTACCACCGCCAACGATTACAGCGCCATTCCGGAGCCCCTTTTGGACAGAATGGACGTGATTACCCTTGGAAGCTATACCCATGAGGAAAAATACAACATTGCCCTGAAGCATCTGATTCCGAAGCAGTTCAAGAAACACGGGATCAATTCTAAAATGCTGAAAGTGACTCCGGCCGCCGTTCACGAGCTGATTGACGGCTATACCAGAGAGGCCGGCGTGCGTAATCTGGAACGTCAGATCGCTTCCATCTGCAGAAAATGCGCGAAAAAGATCGTGGGAGACAACCAGACGAAAATCGTTGTCAAGCCGGAGAATCTGGAGGACCTTTTAGGTCCGAAGAGGTTCAAAAAAGACGAACTTGTGAAGTCCGATATGGTCGGCCTGGTCAACGGTCTTGCGTGGACCAGCGTCGGCGGCGAGCTTCTGCCAATTGAAGTGGCGGTCATGGACGGCACGGGAAAAATCGAGCTGACCGGTTCGCTGGGCGACGTGATGAAGGAGTCTGCCCGAACCGCGATCAGCTGTATCCGGACCAGAGCCGATTCGTTCGGCATCTGCCATGATTTCTACAGCAAATACGATATTCACATCCACGCGCCGGAGGGGGCCATTCCCAAGGACGGACCGTCCGCCGGAACCGCAATGGCGACCGCGATTACCTCTGCGCTGACCAACATCCCAATCCGGCACGACGTCGCAATGACAGGGGAAATCACTTTACTGGGCAGGGTGCTTCCTATCGGCGGGTTAAAGGAAAAGACGATGGCCGCTTACCGCTCGGGAATCAAGACGGTCATTATTCCAGCCGACAACGTTTCCGATTTAGCTGAAATTGACGCTGCGGTAAAAAACGCGGTGGATTTTCTGCCGGTTGAGAAAATCGACCAGGTGCTTGAAGCGGCTTTAACCAAGATGCCGGAAAATAAAAAGGAAGAGAACACGGATTCGCTTGTTCCGATGAATGCTTCCAGCCAGCCGGCGATTCTGACGCCCGGCATTCCGCAGTAACGGGGTGAAGCATTGAATTTTGATAAAGCTTTATTTGAATTCGCGGCGGGGAGACCGGATCAGCTGCCAGAATCCACCGTCCCGGAAATCGTATTTTCCGGACGGTCCAATGTGGGAAAATCTTCTCTGATCAATAAACTGGTCAACCGTAAATCCCTTGCCAGGGTCAGCGCGAAACCCGGGAAAACAGGAACCATCAACTTTTACGATTTGCAGGCTTGCAGATTGGTGGATCTGCCGGGTTATGGCTACGCAAGAGTCTCTCAGTCGGAAAAACTGCGCTGGTCTGAACTGGTCGAAGGCTATTTCAGCGCACAGCGCAATGTCGGGCTTGTCATCCAGATTATCGACATGAGGCACAGTCCTTCCGCCGACGATCTGGAGATGATCGAATATCTGATCAATTCGGGCACGCGTTTTCTGATTGCCGCTACAAAAAGCGACAAGCTGAACAAGATGGAACGAATGAATCAGCTTCGGCTGTTCCAGGAGATGTTCAGTCGGGCCGAAGGGCTGAAGCTGATTCCTTTTTCATCGGTCAACGGGGAAGGAGTAGAGGAAATTCGGAATATGATTTCAGAGATTTGCGATCATTCTTAAAAATGGAGTAATAAAATGCTGAATGAAGAGAGTTTAAACACGAATACGCTTGGACATCTGACTATCGGCGGATGCGATACGGTAGAGCTTGCTCAGGAATACGGGACACCTCTGTATATGATGGATGAGGACAGTATCAGAAGGAACTGCAGAATGTACCGTTCCTCGTTTGACAGGTACTACAACGGGCACGGAATGCCGCTTTACGCGAGCAAGGCCTTCAGCTGTAAGGAAATTTGCCGGATTGTCAACGAAGAGAAGCTGGGGTTGGACGTTGTTTCGGGCGGAGAGCTTTACACCGCCCTCAGCGCCGGATTTCCCGCGGAAAGGATTCATTTTCACGGAAATAATAAGACCACCGATGAAATTGCCTTTGCTTTACGGTCCGGTGTGGGACATATCGTCGTAGATAATTTGACGGAGCTTCATACCCTGAATGAAATGGCGTTGGCAATGGGGAAGACCGCTGACATTACCATTCGGGTCAAGCCCGGAATCGACGCCCACACCCATGAATTCATACGCACAGGGCAAATCGACTCGAAATTCGGCTTCGCGCTGGAAACAGGGGAGGCGATGGAAGCCGTGAAAGCGGCGATTCGGTGCAAAAATATCAATCTTACCGGTCTGCATTGTCATATCGGTTCCCAGATTTTCGACATTCAGCCGTTTGTGCTTGCCGCAGAAGTGATGCTTTCCTTTATTGACCGGATCAAACGGGAAACCGGAATCATTGTAAGGGAACTGAACCTCGGCGGCGGTTTCGGGATTCAATACACCGATTCCGACACCCCTGTTGCGTACGATCAATATATGAAAACCGTATCGGAAGAGGTTCGTTCCTGCTGTAAAGCCCTTGGCTTTGATATCCCGTTTCTCTATCTTGAGCCGGGCCGTTCCATCGTCGGCGAAGCCGGGATCACTCTCTATACGATCGGAGCGGTCAAAAAAATCCCCGATGTGCGCACCTATGTTTCGGTCGACGGGGGAATGACCGACAATCCCCGCTATGCCCTTTATCGGGCGGGCTATACCGCTCTGGTAGCGAACAAAGCGTCCCTTGCGGCGGCGGAAGAAGTCACGATTGCCGGAAAATGCTGTGAGAGCGGCGACCTGATTCAGGAAAATACAATGATCCAGCCCGCGCAGCCGGGCGACACGCTTGCCGTGCTTTCCACTGGCGCGTATAATTACTCTATGGCATCAAACTACAACCGTATTCCAAGGCCTGCCGTCGTAATGGTACATAACGGAATGGCCCGAGTGATCGTAAAACGCGAAACGTATGAAGATTTGATCCGGAATGATATTTAAAGGGTTCCTGTCCTAATGTCCGCCCCGATTCGCTTTACTTTTGGACTTTTGTGTGTTAGAATTTTATTCTATTAAATGAATAAGGAGTGAAACCGTTTGAATTCAAAAATTAAAGATGAGAGTGTGGACTTTTTGTTTAAAGCGATTCTTTCTTTAAAGACGGTTGACGAATGTTATAATTTTTTTGAGGACCTATGCACAGTACCAGAGATCAAAGCAATGTCGCAGCGTCTGCTTGTGGCCCATATGCTGAGCACCAAACGGGTCTACAGCGACATTGTTGCCAAAACCGGCGCTTCCACAGCCACCATCAGCAGAGTCAACCGTTCGCTGAACTACGGCTGCGACGGCTATGAGCTGGTATTTAACAGGATCGACAAAGACGAAAAGAGCAAATGAGCTATTCGTCTTTTGCCCTCTATTATGACAGCCTTACACAAAATGTCAGTTATCCGGAACGGGCGGAGTATCTGATCGGTTTGCTGGACAGGCTGGACCATAAGGCCGGACTGACGCTCGATTTGGCCTGCGGCACAGGCAGCTTTACCATTGAACTGGCTGAGCGCGGAATCGACATTTACGGAATAGACGGCTCCGAGTCCATGCTTTCCGTTGCAAAGCAAAAAGCGGCGGACCGTGGGCTGGATATCCTCTTTCTGCGTCAGCAGATGCAGAGTATCGACCTGTACGGCACGGTCGATACGGTGATCTGTATGCTGGACAGCATCAACCATCTGACCCGTGAAAGCGATGTGATGAAGACGTTTTCACGTGTTTCGCTTTTTCTGAATCCGGGCGGATATTTTATTTTTGATATGAATACACTGTATAAGCACCGGTATATTCTCGGAAATCAGACATACGTTTATGACACGGACGATGTTTACTGTGTCTGGCAGAACCGTTTTGAAGAAAAGACCGGCCGGGTCGGAATCACTCTGGACTTTTTCGGCCGGGAGGGCGAGGCTTACCACAGAAGTTCCGAGCACTTTTATGAGCGCGCTTACGATACGGAGCGGATTGTTTCCATGCTGTCCAAAGCGGGACTGGAAACCGTGGGTTTGTTTCGCGAACTCAGTTTTGAAGAACCGGACGATCAAACGGAACGAATTGTCGTTGCAGCAAGAAAGATAAAATAAAAGGATTTTTAATATGGATAGAATGATCAGATGCATTACCTCCGACGGCAGCATCATGGCCGCCGCCGATTCCACCTATCTGGTTGCCACGGCCCAGCAGATTCACGGCACCAGCCCGGTCGCAACCGCGGCGCTCGGCAGGCTGCTCACGGGCGCTTCCCTGATGGGCTCGATGCTGAAGAAGGAAGACGCTTCGCTTACGCTGAAAATCAACGGGGGAGGACCTTTGGGCACAGTGATCGCCATTGCGGACAGCCACGGCAACTGCAGGGGCTGCGTTGACAATCCCGCCGTTGAGCTGCCGCTCAAGCCAAACGGAAAGCTTGATGTCGGCACGGCGGTAGGTGCGAACGGTATTCTGGGTGTGATACGCGATTTTGGCGAGGGAAGCCCTTATATCGGCCATGTGGAAATTAAATCAGGAGAAATCGCGGAGGACCTTACCAATTATTATGCCGTCAGCGAACAGATTCCCACCGTTTGCGCGCTGGGGGTGCTGCTCGACAAAGGGGACAGCCGCCGGCTCCTTGCGGGCGGGATGCTGATACAGGTTTTGCCCGGGACGGATCAGGCGGCAATAGACAGGCTGGAACGAAATGTAAGCGGATTAAAACCGGTCACGACCATGCTGGCCGCGGGAATGTCGATAGAAGAGATGTGTAAAACCGCGCTGGAAGGCTTTGAAATGGAAATTCTGGACGAATTTCAAATCGGTTATGTCTGCAATTGCAGCAAGGAACGTGTGCTCCGTGCGATTTCAACACTGAAACCGGAGGATATCCTGTCGCTGGCGGATGAGAAGGGCTTTGCCGAGGCGAAGTGTCAGTACTGCGGTCATACCTATCAGCTGTCGGAACAGGAATTGAAAGAGCTTGCGGAAAAAAAAGCAAGCAAAATAATCCGGGGAAAATGAAAAAAATGTAATTTTAGTGTTGACAACTGGCACAATATATAGTATTATATAACACGTCGCTGATGAACGCGGCACACGCGAATGGGAGCATAGCTCAGCTGGTTAGAGCACCTGCCTTACAAGCAGGGGGTCATAGGTTCGAGTCCTATTGTTCCCACCACTTAAAGTTGGCTCGGTAGTTCAGCTGGTTAGAACGCTAGCCTGTCACGCTAGAGGTCGTCGGTTCGATCCCGATCCGAGTCGCCATTTGCCTCTGTAGCTCAGTTGGTAGAGCAGGGGACTGAAAATCCCCGTGTCGGTGGTTCGATTCCGCCCGGAGGCACCAAGCATGCGAACGTAGCTCATCTGGTAGAGCGCCACCTTGCCAAGGTGGAGGTAGCGAGTTCGAGCCTCGTCGTTCGCTCCATTTTTGGCGTCATAGCCAAGTGGTAAGGCATGGGTCTGCAAAACCCTGATTCCCCAGTTCAAATCTGGGTGACGCCTCCAAGCAAAGGGAAAAGTCCGTAAAACAGGTTTTGTTTTACGGACTTTTTTAATATCGCAATCACCCCATGCATATAGATTGCATGGGGTGATTGCATTGAACGAGAAAGAAGCCAAAACCTATTTTATACCGATAGCCGTACTGGTTTTATGCTGTCTTGCTTTTTTGCTGCTGTCCTACATCTCCTATCATAAAATCGATAAAATGGCTTTGGCCTTGGCGGAAAAACGCAATCCCGTTATTGTGATCGATCCGGGACACGGTGGGGAAGACGGGGGAGCCGCGGGGAAAAACTCCGCGCTTGAAAAGGACATTAACCTGGCAATTGCCCTGCAGCTGGAAAAACTTTTGAAAAGCTCCGGAATGCGTGTCGTGATGACAAGGACCACGGATGCTTCCATTTGTGACGATCACCTTGACACCGTGAGGGAACGAAAGGTCAGCGACCTCCATAACCGCCTGAAAATCATTGAGGAGCAGGGCGACTGCATCTTTATCAGCATTCATCAAAACCATTTCACGGAAAGCCGCTACAGCGGAGCGCAGATCTTCTACTCAAAAAATACCGACGGAAGTAAAATTCTGGCCGAAAATATCAAAAGCCGGATTGTAGAGCTGATTCAGCCGGAAAACAAGCGGGAGACAAAGCCGGCCACCAGTTCCATTTATCTCCTGTGGAACACAAAAGTTACCGCTGTGCTGGTCGAGTGCGGTTTCCTTTCCAATGATTCCGAGGCCGCGAAACTGAATGATAAAACTTATCAGCAGGAAATGGCGTTTTGCGTCTACAGCGGACTGCTGGATTACCTTCATTCCGTGGAGTAGCGTCTTGTATTCATCCACAGGTTGGGCTATAATTTAAAAAACAGGAAATAAGAGGAACAAAAAATGGCTTCCAAATCAAAAAGTATTTATATCTGCTCCGAGTGCGGGTTTGAATCTGCAAAATGGTTCGGAAAATGTCCCGGCTGCGGGCAGTGGAACACGATGACAGAAGAAATCAGGGAACCGGCCGTCCAAAAGAATTCGGCGGGTGCGGCGCGTAAAAATACCGTCCCTGTTTCCATCAATGAAATCAGTACCGCGGAGGAAGCCCGTTATCATACCGGTTTAACGGAACTGGACAGAGTGCTCGGCGGAGGGATTGTAAAAGGCTCCCTGATTTTGATCAGCGGAGAGCCGGGAATCGGCAAATCGACGATCCTTTTGCAGATCTGCGAATATCTCGGGCAATCCCTGAAGATTCTATATGTATCGGGAGAAGAATCAAACCGGCAAATAAAGCTCCGTGCGGCCCGTCTGGGCGTTCAAAGCGATAATCTCTATATCCTGACCGAAACGGACATTCAATGCGTTATAGAGCAAATGAGAGCCCAAAAACCCGATCTGGTGATGATCGATTCCATCCAGACGATGAATGATACCGATCTGAATTCGTCGCCCGGCAGCGTCACACAGGTGCGGGAATGCACCAATGCCGTGATGCACACCGCAAAAGCGCTGGAGATCCCAACCATTCTCGTCGGCCATGTCAATAAGGACGGGGCCATCGCGGGGCCGAAGGTGCTGGAGCATATCGTCGACGCGGTGCTTTATTTTGAGGGGGACCGCCAAATGTCCTACCGGATTCTGCGGGCCGCAAAGAACCGGTACGGTTCCACCAATGAAATCGGCGTGTTTGATATGGGCGACAACGGGCTTCATCAGGTGGACAACCCTTCGCTCGCTCTGCTGGACGGAAGGCCGAAAAATGTATCGGGGACCTGCGTCACCTGCGTAATAGAAGGTTCCCGCCCGATTCTGGCCGAAATACAGGGACTTGCAACGACGACCGGCTTTGGGAATCCCAGAAGGATGTCAACCGGTTTTGATTACAACCGAATGTCTCTGCTGCTTGCCGTACTTGAAAAACGGGCGGGATACTATTTTTCCAATCTGGACGCTTATGTCAATGTTGTAGGAGGATTAAGGCTGGACGAGCCCGCGGCGGACCTTGCGGTAGCCATGTCGCTCGTATCCAGCCTGAAGGATATCCCCGTCAGCGACGACGCCATTGTGTTCGGCGAGATCGGCCTTGCCGGGGAAATACGCGCCGTTACCCATGTCGACGCCAGAATCAGCGAGGCTGCCCGGCTGGGCTTTACAAAATGCATTTTACCCTTTCACAGCCTGAAGCAGGTCAACGTCAAAGGGAACGGCATTCAATTGATCGGGGTCAAAGGCGTGAGGGAGGCGTTTGAGGCTTTATCTGGTTGCTGACAGGAGCCCGGGGAGTGACTTTGATGCAGTGCACACAGCCGTCGCCGGTATAATTGGTAATTGCGGAAGGCATTTCCAGACTGCAGTAGCCGTCATGCTGATAAATACAGTCTTCATCACATTGAATGATGCTCATTTATGTTCACCTCAATTATATTTTGGGGGATAAGCGTGAAAATTATTCATTGATTTGCTTAAAATTGAGCTAATATTTTCCCTCTTCCATCACAGAATAAACAGGAATGGGGGAATGAGAATGAAGAAGTATGTAATGCTATTGTCCTTTACAGCTATGATGGTCGTAGGAATTCTCACATGGGGTGTTTTTTCGCGAAATTCCGCCGTTCCTGTCAGTATTGTAAAGGTAAACCCGGTTACAGTCGAAAATTCTGTGACGTGCAGCGGCAGGGTAGAGCGGGTTTCGATGCACAACGTCTACTCGCCGTCCGCGGCTTTTGTCAGCCAGGTTTATGTCCAACTGGGGGACAAAGTTACCCAGGGACAGCGCTTAATGGACATTCAGGTGCCTTCCTCCGCTTCCGATTCTTCCAGTTCTTCCGATTCCGAATTGGACGGAACGTACGAAAGCCTTCTCAATCAATACAGCGGACAGAGCCAGATTACGACCAGGACGATTACTTCTCCGTACGAAGGAAAAATCACGTCGCTCTCGGTTGTCAACCAGGGCTACGTCCAGGCCGGCACCCCGGTCGCGGTCATATCGGACAGATCCGATATGCTCCAGGTAAGGCTTTCGGTCAATGAATCGCAGATTTCCGACATAAAGAAAGGGCAAAAGGCGATTATTACCGGTGTAGGATTTAAAAACACGGCGTATACCGGCACTGTCAAAAGCATTTCCACCGAAGCGAAACAGATGGTTTCCACAACAGGGCAGGAAACGGTGGTAGAGGTAATCGTCAGCGTCGAAAAACCGGGGAGCGATATCAAGCCCGGTTATACCGCAAAGGCAAAAATTATTACATCTGAAAACCCCAATGTCCTTATTGCGCCCTACAACGCCGTCAGAGCCGATAAAAACGGAAATGAATATGTGTTCAAGTTAAAAGAAAAGAAGGCCGTCAAAACCCCTGTGGTGACCGATAGAGAATTTGACGACGGTTTTGAAATAACCAGCGGCCTGTCCGAAAACGATGAAGTCATCGCCAACCCGGATTCCGTGTCAAACGGGGCTCACGTCATCCCCAAAGAAAGTTCGGTGAGCTCCGATGATTGACTATGTAAAATCCGCGTTTCAGAATTTGGGCAGAAAGCGTGTCAGGACGGTGCTTACCATACTGGGAATCGCGATCGGTGTGGCCTCCGTCGTGATTATCGGCAATATCAGCCAGTGCGGAACCAACGCGCTCAGCAACGAGCTGGAAAGCCTCGGCTTGAGCGGTCTTACCATTTCCTCTTCGTCGGATACCGCCGCCCCGGTTTCTCTCAATGAAGACGACCTGAGTATTATCAAACGGTGCGATCAGGTGGAACAGGCAGCTCCCGTGATGGTGGAAAGCACGGATATCTCGGCCAGAAAATTGAGTTCCAAAGCTCTGGTGTGGGGGATAGACACCAACGCAAGCCAGATTATTTCCATTAATCTGCTGTACGGCCGGCTGTTCAATTCGGAGGATATCAGCACGGGTGCAAACGTATGTTTGGTAGATGAAGCTTTTTCAAAAAGCACCTATATGAGAAGCAATATCATCGGGAAAACAGTGTCCATTATGAGCGGCGGAGTCGAAGAAAATTATAAGGTGATCGGGATTATTAAAACGGGCAGCGGCCTTTTGCAGAACATGATCGGAAACTATATCCCCACCTTCGTCTATGTTCCTTACACCACTGTTCAGGCCGCATCCGGAAGAAACGATTTCGACCAGATCGTGGTCAAAGTGAAATCCGGTGGCAATGTAGAGAGCATCGGAAAAACAATCGTAGACACGCTCAACCGCGACAACGGGACAGCGGACGCGTTCGTATCCAATAATCTTGCCAAGCAAAAGGACAGCCTTACCAATATGCTGGGAATTGTTACTCTGATTCTTTCCGCGGTAGGCTCTGTTTCCTTATTGGTGGCAAGCCTGAGCATCATGACCGTCATGCTGGTTTCGGTGAACGAACGGACGCGGGAAATCGGAATCAAGAAAGCGATTGGGGCAAAGCAAAGCTCCATCATGCTGGAATTTATGTTCGAGGCCGTTCTGATATCCCTGATCGGCTGCGTCTGCGGTATCGCGGCCGGATATGTCATTTCCTTCGCCGGCGCTGAATATTTTGGCGTAGAGCTGAGTACAAGAGCGGATATCATGATGATCGCAGTAGAATTTTCCCTTGCATCCGGCACTGTTTTCGGGGTTTATCCGGCTTATAAAGCGTCAAGGCTGAAGCCCGTCGACGCGCTCAGACAGGAGTAAAAATATGGGTTTTATCCAAACTCCGAACCTTCCGGAGTCGGACGTGGCCGCAGCGGCCATGTCCGGTACATATCCCGCAGTTGCGGACGCGCTCAGAGCGCGGAATATAGAAGTTCTTCCGATAAAGCCGTGTAAGACTTTGAGCGTGCCGGTATGCTGTCATGCCGATATGCTGCTGCACCACCTGGGCGGCAATCGAATCGTTGCGGCAAATGGGAAAGAGGATCTGAAAATAAAACTGGAACAATTAGGGTTCGAGGTATCCTATTCGAACAAATGTATTTCCAATTCTTATCCGCAGGATGTCATTTTAAATTGCGCCCGTATCGGAAACCGGTTATTGGCCAACTGGAAGGCCATCGACAGCACGATTTATGAGTACTGCAGCGCGAACCGGATAGAAATAACGGACGTAAGGCAAGGATATGCGAAATGCTCCACAATCATTGTCGACAGCCGGTCTGTGATCACGGCGGACCCGTCCATAGCGGAAGCGGCGGAAAGAATGAGGATGGATGTTCTGAAAATTACGCCGGGCTATGTAAATTTAGAGGGATACGAATATGGGTTTCTTGGAGGCGCCTGCGGAATGATCGGGAAAGGAAAACTGGCTTTTACAGGCAGCATCAAAAATCATCCTGATTATTCTGGTATGAAAAGCTTCTGTGATCAGAAAAAGGTGGAATTGATTTCTCTGACGGACGGTCCGCTGCTGGACATTGGGGGAATCCTTCCGTTAAAAACCGTAAACCGTATCGAAAAAGAAACCTTAGAAAGAAATAGAAATCCTTGACTGTCCCCTAAAAAAATGATATAATTATACAAAATAAAAATTTTGTATAATTAAGGGGACTGGAAAACCAAAGAAAGGATTTGAATTGGCTCATGAAATCAGAAATAAAATCTGAATGGATGGCTGAAGCGCCGCCGATCATCAAAGAATTTCTGGGATACGTCGGGACGATTAAAGGAAAATCTCCAAAAACCGTTGATGAATACTATCTTGACTTACGTACGTTCTTCAGGTATATTAAAAAATCCCGGGACCTTGTGCCACCGGAAACCGATTTCGAGAAAATCAGTATTTCCGACATTGATCTCGATCTCATTAAAACCATTACTCTGACGCATGTTTTTGAGTACATGAATTATCTGTCCACAGAACGCCAGAACAAAGCTTCGACCCGGTCCAGAAAGGTTTCCAGTTTACGGACTTTTTTTAAATATCTGACGAATAAGACCGGAAAACTGGCTGTAAACCCGGTTCAGGAGCTGGAAACGCCCAAGCAAAGGAAAGCTTTGCCGAAATATCTGACTTTGGAGCAAAGTCTGGAGCTTTTGTCCAAAGTGGACGGCCCTGCCAAAGAACGGGACTACTGTATCCTTACACTGTTTTTAAACTGCGGCATGCGGTTGTCCGAACTGGTCGGCCTGAATCTGAGCGATGTCCGCCACGGCACGTCGACGGTCAGGATCGTCGGCAAAGGCAACAAGGAACGGATCGTTTATCTGAACGACGCCTGTCTTGACGCGATCGACCGCTATGTCGCGGTGCGGCCCAACGATGCCCTGACAGACAAAAACGCGCTGTTCATCAGTAAGCAGAAGAAACGCATCAGCCCGAAAACCGTACAGTATCTCGTCAAAAAGTACCTTTCGGAAATTGAACTCGGCAACCTTTCCGTACATAAGCTCCGCCACACGGCGGCGACCCTGATGTATCAGCACGGACATGTCGACATCCGGGTCTTAAAGGATATTTTAGGCCACGAAAATCTGGGTACCACAGAGATTTACACCCATTTGTCCGACGAACAGATGGCCAACGCGGCAAAGGCGAATCCTCTGTCGAAGGTAAGGCGGCAAAATTCCGCTGATTTAAAAAAGGCGATAAAAAAAGAACCGGAATAACCGGTTCTTTTTTGTATTTAACCCAGCTTTGCACGCGGATGGCAGTTGTTGTACACTTTTTTAAAATGGTCGTTTAATAAGTGTACGTAAACCTGTGTGGAGGAAATATCCGCGTGGCCGAGCATCATCTGTATATCTTTCAGCTCCGCGCCGTTTTCCAGCAGATGCAGTGCAAAGGAATGGCGGAGCGTATGGGGAGTAATTTCTTTGACGATTCCCGCCTTTTCCGCATATCCTTTTACAATTTTCCAGAAGCCCTGACGGGTAAGCCTGCGGCCGTTCAGATTCGTAAAGAGTGCCTGTCCCCCATCCGGCGTGATGATCAGGCTCCTGACTCTGATAATATATTCCGATATGGCGTTTACCGCCGTGGGATAAACCGGAATCAACCGCTCGCTTTTGTCATTTTTGCAGCTCAGCATCCCCGTGTGGATGTTAATATCCTGAATATTCAAATCAACCAGCTCCGAAGCCCTGATTCCGGTTGCATACAGAAGCTCCAGCATGGCTTTGTCGCGGCAGCCCTTCGATTCCTGAGTATCCGGCTGGGACAGCAAAAGCTCAATTTCCTTGCCGGACAGGATCTGTGGGAGCTTTTTTACCGTCTTTTCCAGTTTAACGGCCTTTGCGGGATTGCTGTCCGCCTGGCCGGTAATAATCAGATACTGATAAAAACACCGGATGGAAGCGACATTTCTCGTAATCGTAGCGTTTGACTTTTTTAATTCTGTCAGATTTGCAACATATGTATTGATAAAGTCGGAATCCGCCTGAGCTGGATCGCCCGGCCCGTTCTCATCCAGAAATGATAAGAAATGCCCGACGTCGCGAATATACGAATCCAGTGTGTTTGCAGACACAGCTTTTTTATTGACCAGATAATTGCTGAAATCCGAACAGTAGTCCTTCATTTTGTCCTATCCCCTCTATTTTAAAAAGAAAACATACGCGCAAAACATCCTGAAAATATAACGTCAATCACCGCCGCCAGAAAAGCAACCATCAGAATGGCACCGAAATTCAGTAAATACGGTTTCATTTTTGGCGGGCTGATTGTCCCTCTTTGAGACACGACACTGCATGACGCAATCATTCGGGAAAATCGTGTCCCCTCCCTTGCCGCAAGCAGAATTGCAAGGCAGCACACAAATGCCCCGGGCAAAATAACCACCAGATTAAATAATACGCCCATAAAGCCATACGCCGCATACAGATATCCGGATGTCAGCCCCAAGCCGAAACCCCGGAAAAACAGAACCGCAGGGATGATAAACATCCCCCACACGGAAAGCCCGCAAAGAAAACAGGCCAGTATAAAAAGAAAGGAGGAAGCAAAGGAAGCGGAGAAAATGGAGATAATCGGCTGTACAGCCCTGGCTTTATAATTGCTGTAAAATAGAAAATCCAGTTTATTTAACGCTGTGAAATCCGCATTTCTGGCGAAAACCGCTCCAAAAATCATGCCGATGATTAAAGAAAGCGAGAACAGCACCAGAACATAATTTTCACGCAGTGCTTTTAAAAGAATCCTGCTGTTGATAACAGGCCTGTGCCGAAAGCTGTGTTTTACAACAATCATACTCAAACATCCCCTTAACAGATATAAGGAACCATTCATAAATGTATGAGAATGATTTGTGTTATATGATTACTTGCCCAGCTCTTCCGCTCTTTTTGTACAGGCCCTCATCGCCTCGTCCACGATTTGCTCAAAATGATGCTCATAAAAAACATCCAGTGCTTTTAAGGTGGTTCCACCGGGTGAAGAGACCATTTTAATCAGCATTTCCGGGGTCAGTTCCGGCTGGCGCAGCATTCCCGCGCTGCCCTCCAGCGTCTGGCAGATCAGCTGTAAAGCCGTGTCGGCGGCGATCCCCTGTTTAACGGCGCTGTCCAACATCGCTTTGGCGAACAGATAAATATACGCCGGGCTGCTGCTGTTTACGGAAATGACGGCGTTCATCTGGCTTTCATCCAAAACCGTTACCGTTCCGCAGGCGCCGAATAATGACAGAACCAGCTGAAAATCTTCGTCCGTTACATTTTCCGTCCTGCTTAATGCGGTTGCGCCCTTGCCGATCAAAAGGGGCGTGTTGGGCATGGTCCTGATAACTGGACACCGGCAGCCAAGAGCACTGTTGATATAGTGGGTCGAGATGCCCGCCGCAATAGAAACAAACAGAATTTTTTGATTTATAACAGGTTTTATCGAAGCCAATACTTCAGCAAAATTCTGCGGTTTGACCGCCAGAAAAACGATATCGCATTTTTCAATTAGCTGTTCAATCGAGTCAACGGTCCGTACTCCCGCCTTTTGCCGCAGCGCTTCCCGTTTCTCCCGGTTGATATCATAAACAAAAACCTGCTGTGCCGGAAAGGTTTTTGTCCCGACAATCCCATTAATAATAGCGCCTGCCATATTGCCGGCGCCGATAAACCCCAGTATTTTATCACTCAAAAAAAACACCTGCCTTGTAACTATATACTATAATACATTTTTTACCAGTTAGCAATACAAAAATATACAAGAAAACCATTTTTATGCATTTTCAAATAATTTATGTAAACTGTATTATGTAAACTAACAGAAATTATGTAATAAACGTTATGTAAACCTTATAAATAAAAATACGCACGCTTACATTTTTAAAGCAAGCGTGCGCCGCTCATCCGTTTTCTTGCTATTCAGCCATGGCCGCCTTGATCATAATGGCGCATTCCAGGCGTTTTTTTTCAAGATCACAGGAGATCTTATGGGCTTTATGGATATCCCCTTCATACTGCTGGCTGTTCGCGTTGCAGCCGCCGCTGCAGTAAAATTTGGCCCAGCAGTTTCTGCATTCCGGTTTTGAATAGACGTTTGCCAGCGCGAAGGAATGCTTCATATCGGTATTCAAGGTTCCGTCCATGACATTCCCCATTTTAAAGCTCTCGTCCCCTACGAACTGATGGCAGGGGAAAATATCTCCCTCCGGCGTTACGGCGATGTATTCGTTGCCGCAGCCGCAGCCGCGAAGGCGCTTAATGGCGCACGGGCCTTGATCGAGATCCAGCATAAAGTGGAAGAAATTGAACCCCTTCCCCGCCCTTTTGCGGTCAATGATCGTATTTGCCAGACGCTCATACTCTTCAAATACGCGGGGCAAGTCCTCTTCCCCGATCGAATAATCCAGCTTCACGTCCGAGACCACCGGCTCAACGGAAATCTGCTCAAAGCCAAGCTCGGCCATATGTAACACATCGTTGGTAAAATCAAGATTGTGTTTGGTAAAGGTTCCTCTGGCGTAATAGTCCTTGTCGCCGCGTGACGCGACCAGCTTTTGGAACTTCGGAACAATTGTATCATAGCTGCCCGTACCGTCGGCCCTGACCCGCAAAAGATCATTGACGCTTTTTCTTCCGTCAAGGGACAGCACGCAGTTGGACATTTCCCGGTTGATAAAATCGATCTTGTCGTCCGTCAGCAAGATGCCGTTTGTCGTAATGGTGAACCGGAAACTTTTATTGTGTTCTTTTTCGATACTGCGGGCATAATTGACGATTTGCTTGACAACCTCAAAATTCATCAGCGGTTCGCCGCCGAAGAAATCGACTTCAAGGTTATGCCTTCCCTCTGATTTCTCGATCAGGAAATCGATCGCTCTCTTTCCTACCGTAAAGGGCATCAGCATTCTGCCGCGGCCAAAGTCTCCCTTGGCGGCAAAGCAGTATTCGCACCTTAAATTGCAGTCGTGGGCAATATTCAGGCACATGGATTTTACCGGGGCATCCTTCATCATTTCAGCGAACTTTCCATATTCGTCCGTTGAAAAAAGCTGACCGATCCGGTACAGCTCTTTCAGCTCCTCATAGGCTTCACGAACGGTTTCGCCGTCATATTTTCCGCTCAGGCCGTTCAGCATTTCCCGGGGAGGATTCTCCGGCACGCTGTCATTTAAATAGTCCAGCATATCAAACGGCGCGTCGTCAAAAAGATGAACTGCCCCGCTGTTGGTGTCCAGTACGATATAAAAACCATTTAAAGAATACTTGTGAATCATGTATTTTCTCCGTTTACACAAAATTTAAGGGACATTACTGTCCCTTAAGGTTTGAATGAAATTCAAATCAATTGATTTATCTGCCGGCGTTTTCGCATTTCTGGTTTGCGACAGTGCAGGAAGTTTTGCAGGCCGACTGACAGGACGCCTGGCACTCGCCGCATCCGCCTTTGACCGCGCTCTCTTTTAAATTGGCTTTATTCAAAGTCTTAATCTGTTTCATTTTTTGAAACCTCCATTTCAATATTACTGATCATTTTCGCTTCATGATTATATCACACTGACGGAAAGAATAAAAGTATTATTTTACTTTTGACTTCTTACTGACCGCAAGCAGCCCGCCGATTGCGCCGGAAAGAACCATTACCAGCATCCTGATTCCGGCCGTAAGGGAAACAGGCTCATGGGACGCAATCATACCGGAAACAAGAAACAATACAAACAGCAGCAAACCGGACAAAGCGCCGTAGGCCAAACCGCGTTTACGGGAAATTTTCGCTGTGACAAACCCCGCCACAAAGGACGCGAGTACGGACAATCCGAGCATCATAGGGGAAATCAGATTCTGCGGAATATGTCCAGCCGACACAAAGGCCAAGGCAAAAACACCCAGCAGGGCAGCACAAAGTACGGCCCCGACGACAGTCCCGAGGAGAATGGAGCGCAGCGCTCCCAACATCGGATTTTCATTTAAATGCTTTAAATGCTTCTTGCTTTTCATTACCAGCGCCCCCTCAAATATCTAATACCATAGATATTCAGAAGGCACCGAAGATATACTAATTATTCCGCTTTTTCGGCTTATTCGGCGTCCGCGTGAACGGTATCGATGCTTCCGATCGCCCAGCGCTTGATGCGGATTTTGACGCGGTCCGTACCGGTTTCGATAACGATGGTGTCGGAATCGTCCTTAATGCCGACTACTCGTCCGACAATTCCGCCGATTGTGGTGATATCATCGCCGATTTGGATATTATTGCGCATTTTCTCTTCATTTTTCTTTTTCTTGGACTGGGGACGGATTCCAAAGAAATAAAAAGCGCCGATAATGGCCACGTAAAGGAGAACGATGGTCCATGTACTTCCTCCGGCCGCAGTGGTTCCTGTCAAAGTGTTGAAATTCATTATAGAACTGCACCTCCAATTTAATATAATGATTATAGCAACTTATTCGTCGTCTTGCAAGGATTTCTTATATCCTCAAGCTCAATTTCAAGATATTATTGCTATAGAATTCTTCAAAACGACCCTCATCAAGAGAAAGACGGATCTGTTCCAGAATGGAATTGTAAAAATAGATGTTGTGCATGACGCAAAGCCGCATAGCGAGCATCTCTCCGCTTTTAAAAAGATGGTGAATGTATGCGCGCGTAAAATTGCGGCAAACGGGACAGTCGCAGTGTTCGTCAATCGGTTTCTCATCGAGCGTGTATTTCGCGTTCATCATATTCCGGCAGCCGTCCCAGGTAAAGGTGTGCCCGTGACGGGCGTTTCTGGAAGGCATAACACAGTCGAAAATATCCACGCCGCGCCTGACCGACTCCAGAATATTGGCCGGGGTTCCCACCCCCATCAGATAACGGGGCTTGTCCTTCGGCATTTCGGGCTCCACCGCCTCGATGATGCGGTACATCTCTTCCGCGGACTCCCCCACCGCCAGCCCGCCGATCGCGTACCCGTCGAGGTCAAGCTCGCGGATCTGCTTCATATTCTCGATGCGCAGGTCCTCGTAGGTGCTGCCCTGATTGATTCCCCACAGCATCTGGCGGGGATTGATCGTGTCCGGCAGCGTGTTCAGCCTGTCCATTTCCGCCTTGCACCGATACAGCCAGCGAACCGTGCGCTGACAGGAGCTGCGCGCGTAATCGTATTCCGAAGGATTCTCCACACATTCGTCAAAGGCCATTGCAATGGTAGAGGCCAGGTTGGACTGAATTCTCATGCTTTCCTCCGGTCCCATAAAGATTTTATGGCCGTCGATATGAGAAGCGAAGGTCACGCCCTCCTCGGTAATATTCCTGAGCTTTGCCAGCGAGAACACCTGAAATCCGCCGCTGTCGGTCAGGATCGGCCCGTCCCACCGGGTAAACCGGTGCAAGCCGCCCAGCTTTTTCACATTTTCGTCGCCCGGTCTCAGATGAAGATGATAGGTATTGCAGAGCTGTACCTGGCATTTCAGGTCCTTCAGATCCAGCGCGGACACACCGCCTTTAATCGCGCCGCAGGTAGCCACGTTCATAAAAGCCGGAGTTTGAACCGTCCCGTGCGGCGAATTCACTACGCCGCGCCTTGCCGCTCCCGTATTGCTGATTAGCTTATACATATTTTAATCCTTGTTTATCCTTTCGTATCAGTAAATGAACATCGCGTCGGCCATATGCATGGCAGGCAAGACTGGCGTCGCGATGCATATGCCTTGTTTCAAGCCTGTTAAATGATCAGCATCGCGTCGCCGAAGCTGAAAAATCGGTATTTTTCCTGAACGGCGATTCGGTACGCGTTCATAATATGCTCGTAACCAGCGAGGGCGGAAACCAGCATGATGAGCGTGCTCTCCGGCAGGTGGAAATTGGTGATCAAGCCGTCGAGCACTTTGAACCGGTAGCCGGGATAAATAAAAATATCCGTCCATCCGGCGCTTTCCCTGATACAGCCCTCCGCGGTCCCGACGGACTCCAGCGTGCGGCAGCTTGTCGTTCCCACCGCAATGACGCGGCCGCCGTTCCGTTTTGTTTCATTGATGGCATCCGCCGTTTCCTTCGGGAGATAGTAATGTTCCGAATGCATTTTGTGATCCAGTACCTTTTCCGCCGTGACCGGGCGGAACGTGCCCAGCCCGACGTGCAGCGTGACAAACACCACTTTCACGCCCTTGGCCTTTACCTTTTCCAGAAGCTCCGGCGTAAAATGCAGTCCGGCGGTCGGAGCGGCCGCGGAACCGACTTCCTTGGAATACACGGTCTGATAGCGCTCATTGTCGTTCAGATGCTCCGTGATGTAATGTGGCAGCGGCATTTCCCCGATCTGATCCAGGATTTCATAGAAATTCCCTTCATACGTAAAGCGCGCCAGACGGTTGCCCTCGTCGATAATTTCCAGCACTTCCGCCCTGAGAAGGCCGTCGCCGAAAACGAAACGGGAACCGGGCTTCGCACGCTTGCCGGGACCGCAGAGAACTTCCCATACGTCCCCTTCCCGGTGGTTTAAAAGCAGAAACTCCACGCGGGCCCCCGTCCCTTTCTTGATTCCATAAAGCCGGGCCGGCAGAACGCGCGAATCGTTCAGAACAAGACAGTCGCCGGGATTTAAGCAGTCAATGATATTGAAAAAGTGTTTATGGGTAATCTCGCCGGTTTCCTTGTTCAGTGTCAAAAGTCTGGAGGAATCGCGCGGTTCAATCGGGGTCTGCGCAATCAGTTCTCTCGGTAAATCATAAAAAAAATCTTTTGTCTGCAAATTTTTTAAATCCAATGTCATTTCCATATCTCCCACATAATATACTACCGATTCTTTATTATAAATAAATTGACAAGTAATAGCAACCCATGTTATTATAATTCAAAGATAGAGGCGCGATTTTAAAAAGTAACGGATCTCAGGCTGCCAAAGCCGTTTATCGTCCGTGAAAGGTAAACTCGCCGAAGGGGGTTTCGGGGCAGGGAACCGCCTGGTTGTTTTTGTGAACAGCAGAACAACTGTCATCATGTTGATATGATGGAGCGCTATCGGCTAACATTTGGTTCGGCAGATGCCGGACCCTATCAATGTCGAACACTACCTATTATATTTGCCTGATGACCGGTTTTCAACCGGTTTTTTTCTTATGTATATATTTTCTCATTCTTCAAACATATATATTACAGGAGGGCTACCAATGAAAAAGTATCATGTAGGAATTATCGGCGCAACCGGCATGGTTGGTCAAAGATTTGCTACGCTGATCGAGAACCACCCGTGGTTTACGGTTACCGCGCTCGCAGCGAGTGCGCGTTCCGCCGGAAAAACATATAAAGAGGCTGTCGGGGACCACTGGCTGATGACAACACCGATGCCGAAATCAATGGAAAATATGGTCGTTTTCAACGCAGAGCAGGATATTGAAAAAATCACTTCCCTTGTTGACTTCGTGTTCTGCGCGGTCAACATGAAAAAAGAGGAAATCAAAGCACTGGAAGAAGCCTATGCCAAAGCGGAGTGCCCGGTGATGTCCAACAACAGTGCGAACCGCCTGGTGGCCGACGTACCGATGATCATTCCGGAAATCAACGCGGATCATGCCGGGGTCATTGACACGCAGCGCAAACGTCTCGGCACAAAACGCGGATTCATCGCCGTGAAATCGAACTGCTCTCTGCAGAGCTACGTTCCGGCTATCCACCCTCTGATGGACCTGAACGTAACGAAAGTGCTCGCCTGCACCTATCAGGCCATTTCCGGCGCGGGAAAAACCTTTCAGACGTGGCCGGAAAGCGTCGATAACGTCATTCCCTTTATCGGCGGCGAAGAAGGAAAATCTGAAAATGAACCGCTGAAAATCTGGGGACATGTCGAAAACGGCGCAATCGTCAACGCCACTTCCCCGTCCATTACCTCCCAGTGTCTCCGTGTTCCCGTTTCCGATGGGCATACCGCCGCGGTTTTTCTCTCCTATGAAAAAAAGGTCGAGTTGGAAGAAATTATTGCAAGATGGGAAAACTTTAAGGGAGTTCCTCAGAAGCTTCAGCTTCCCAGCGCCCCAAAGCAGTTTTTGCATTATTTCCGCGAGGACGACCGTCCGCAGTCAAGGCTTGACCGTAATCTGGAGAACGGCATGGCCGTTTCCATCGGACGTTTGCGCCCGGATACGCAGTACGATGTAAAATTTGTCTGTCTGTCCCACAACACTCTGCGCGGAGCCGCAGGCGGAGCTGTTTTGATGGCGGAGCTTCTTTGCGCAAAAGGTTATATCGATTGAAGAATTTGCGAATTTGGAGGTAAAGTGTCATGAAAAAGCTTATTTTCAGCGGTTCCGGCGTCGCGATCATTACGCCGATGAACGAGGATGGTTCCGTGAATTATGACGTTTTGGGCGATCTCGTCGAATTTCATATCGCCAACGGGACGGATTCCATTATCGCCTGCGGTACAACAGGGGAATCGGCAACATTAGACCACGAAGAGCATTGCAAGGTCATCGAATACATCATTAAAAAGACGAAGAAACGGATTCCGGTCATTGCGGGCTCCGGCAGCAACGACACCCGCTACGCGGCAGAGCTGTCCCTGACCGCTCAGGAGCTTGGCGCGGACGCTCTTTTAATGGTTACACCCTACTACAATAAAACCTCTCAGGCGGGTCTGGTAAAGCATTATCACTATGTGGCGGACCGTGTAAAGCTTCCGATCATCGTCTACAACGTACCGTCCAGAACGGGCTGCAATATCAAACCGGAAACGTATCTGGAGCTTTCCAAACACCCGAATATCAATGCTGCAAAAGAGGCGAACGGGGATATTTCCGCTCTGGCGAGAACCATTTCCCTTTGCGGCGACGAGCTGCATATTTACTCCGGAGAAGACAATCAGACGCTGCCCATTCTTTCTTTGGGCGGAAAGGGAATCATCTCCGTATTCGCGAATATCATGCCAAAAGAAATGCACCAAATCTGCGCGGATTTCTTTGACGGCAACCTTGCCGCCAGCCGTGCGGCCTTTTTGAAATACCTTGAGCTGATGGACGCACTGTTCATGGATGTGAACCCGATCCCGGTGAAGGCGGCCATGAAAATGCTCGGATTCAACAGCGGAAGCTGCCGCCTGCCGTTAACGGCGATGAGTGAAGAAGCGGAAGTAAAACTCGCAATGGTTCTTAAAAAATATAATTTATTAAAATAAATTGACCTTTCCGGAGGGAATGTGAAAATGACAAGGATGATTATCTGCGGATGCAACGGCAAGATGGGCCGTGAGGTTTCGGCCTGTGCGGCGCTGCGGGACGACTGCAGGGTCGTAGGCGGAATCGATATGAATACGGAGGCGAAGGAGGATTATCCGGTTTTTGCGAAACCGGCGGATATCAATGTCGACGCCGATGTCATTGTCGATTTTTCCAACCCCGCCCTTCTCGCTTCTCTGCTCCAGTATGCGCAGATTCATAAAACGCCGCTTGTTCTGTGCACCACCGGTTATAACAAAGCGCAGGTGGAAGCGCTCACCCGTGTTTCCGAAGATGTCCCCGTATTTTATTCGGGCAATATGTCGCTGGGGATCAACCTGCTGATCGAATTGTCCAAAAAGGCGGCGAAAGTGCTGGGCAGCGGCTTCGATGTGGAGATTATAGAGAAACACCATAATCAGAAAGTCGACGCGCCGAGCGGCACCGCACTCATGCTGGCTGACGGCATTTCATCCGTCATGAACGAAAATGCGCACTATATTTACGACCGGCATTCCCAGAGGAAGAAGCGCGAAGCAAACGAAATAGGGATTCATTCCGTTCGCGGGGGAACCATTGTCGGCGAACATGAAGTGATTTTTGCCGGACATCATGAAGTGATCACGCTTGCTCATTCCGCGCAGTCAAAAGAGGTTTTTGCCATCGGGGCGATCAACGCGGCCGTTTATCTGGCAAAGATGCCCGCAGGACTTTATAACATGTCTGATTTATTAAAATAGGAGGTAGCATGATGAGTACGGAACCAATGATCACCACTTCAAATGAAATTACCCTGATCACGCTGCAGAACTGTCCTTCCGAGCTGACCTTTACCGCCGATGTTTTTCAGAAAATTTCGGGGTTCGGAGTCAATGTGGATATGATTTCGCTTGCGCCGACGCACGGGGCTTTCACTTCCATTTCCTTTACGATTTCCGACAACGATCTGGATAAAATTCTGACCTTTACATCCGATCTTCATGACAATTCCAATATTAAGACCATTGTCAGCAGCGGAAACTGCAAAATTTCCGTCTATGACCAGGGAATGAAGGACACTCCCGGCGTGGCGGCGAAGGTTTTTGCGGCGGCGGCGAAGAGCGAAACGGACATACGGATTATCACAACCTCTGAGGTAGACATCTCCCTGCTGGTTACGGCGGCGGATTTTGACCAGACGCTGAACGAAATCGAAAAGTGTCTGAAGAAATAAAAGCCTGCTTCCTGTTTTCTATAAAATAATAATCCCTTCCGTCAGGCAGTATGATCTGCTGGCAGCGGAAGGGATTTTTTCATCTCCAGTAATAGATGACTACGGGGAAAATATAAACCGCGATAAAAACGCCGATGAACAAAACCGTAAAGAAAACAACCGCCGGCAGTTCCAGAAACCGAATTTTACGGTAGAGTCCTTTTCTCAGAAATATCAGGAAAAGAATCAGACCAGCGATTCCCAGGGCGGATAAACAGCTTCCCAAGGAAAACCCGGGCGGAATATAAGAAACGGAGATTTCGTTTTTCCCTTTGTCCAGCCTGATCGCCATCATGGAATCCAGCACGCAGTTGATATCGGTCTTTTTCCCGTTTACAGTCGCGGTATATCCCCTGCCGTCCGTAATCGGAAGGAAGAGATAGGACTGGTCGTCGGCCGCGTCCGCAGTGCCGGTAATCCGGTTCCCGGACTGCTTCAACTGCGCGGCGGCGGTACCGCTGACTGCTTTCTTTAAAACATCGTCCTTAAGTCCGGCGATTCCAAAGGATTTCACGTCGACTTCTTTTAAAACCTGGATTTCCACTTCCACCGTCTGGTCGCGGAAGGTGCCGAGATTCAGGAGTCCGTTACTGCTTTGATTCGGATAATCGTCCTGTACGGTCATCCCGTTTATTAGGATATTGAAGCTTGAGTTGATATGCTCGATCAGGCTGTTTGACAGCCTGTCAAAGCAGTCGAAATAAAGCGTTTCCGTTCCCTGAACCGGAATCCGGTAAACCACCGACCCCTCGGCGCTGTTGTCCGGAAAAGTAAGAGAATATCTTTCGCCGGCAGTATAGGCGATATTATTCAGAAGAGTCGGCTCGTAATAGGTAAACAGCTTGTCCTGTGTATGAAAGAGGGATTCAAAGACAAACTGCTGAATGTTGAGGCGGGTCGTGTCCGGCAGAGTGCTGAATGCCTGAATGTCATCGGAATGAACAACAAATCCGACGGGAAGAGTGTCCTCTTTTTCTCTGATCTCATATTTCTCATTCTGATAAAAAACCTTCTGCTCCTTGCTGAAAGAAGTTCCCCTGCGGAGAATCGTGTACCGGTTCCCCATTATGGCGTCAGTCAGTTTGGTGCCGCCGTTTGAGTTGACTTCCATCCAGTAGGACGAATAGCCGAGCTTCTTCATGGTATACATAAAGTTTTCGCCCGTCAGCGACGTATAATGGCTCAGTGTATGGTACCCCAGGCTGCCCATCAGGTTTACGTCGAAGTATTTTTCTTCGGATTTTACGCGGTAAAGGGAGTCATCCCCGATCCGGCCGCTCAGATCGATGACGGCTGCCTCGGTTTTCCCGTTGTTGGCGGCGGAAGCCACGTAAACGCCGGAATTAAATACGCATTCCAGTACAACCATGACGCACAGCAGGACGGAAAATGCGGTTTTACCCAGCAGCCTGAACTGGTAGAGCAGCAGAAGGACGAGATACGCAAGTCCCGCGACCAGAGAAAACAGGAGCAGAAGCCGGAAGCTTGCGCTGTTCCCCCACAGGGTTTCCGTGTAAATCCTGACGACATCATATTCCTTATAAAAAATCAGGCATTCCGCAAGGAATACGGCGCTGACCGCCAGCATCCCGCCAAATACGGCCAGCGGGCTGCTTGACGTAAGGCGGTTTTCCTGATTGATTTCCGATAATACGGCGGCAAGCAGAATCAGGCCGAAAAAAATGGTGATATATCCGTAGCGGACCGGAAAAGCCTGATAGTTTCCGGTCTGCCACATTTTATTGATCGGTTCTATGAAAACCGGTATCATAGTCAGGACAAACAGGAAAAACACAAAGTTCGTACTCGGCGGAAGCCTTTTCGCAAAAAACAAATAGACAATCAGCGCGGCAAAGATCGCGCCCGAGCACAGAATCACGGTAAACGTCGTGTCCAGTCTGGAAATCAGCCCACCCAC
Organism: Caproiciproducens lactatisolvens; assembly: GCF_052443335.1. Lineage (NCBI taxonomy): Bacteria > Bacillati > Bacillota > Clostridia > Eubacteriales > Acutalibacteraceae > Caproiciproducens > Caproiciproducens lactatisolvens. The sequence continues at coordinate 1,649,950 of NZ_CP195750.1, forward strand.
TCTTAAGCTCGTAAACAGGTCGCTGGTTCTGGCGGAAGCCGTATACTGCATCAAGGAGGGAAGCCAGACCACGGCGGTAATCAAAGCGGTAATCAGGGTGGAAACTCCCAGAAGCAAAATATTTTTCCGGCGTGTCCCCTTTTTCGCGAAGAAACAGACATAGACTCCGGATGCCAGCACCAGAAAAACCGACACCATATAGCTCAGATAGAAATTCACTGTCAGTATCGCTGAAAAAGACAGGACATACCACAGGATTTTTCCTTCGTCAGCCAGCTTGATCAGGCCGATCAGAAGAATCGGGAAAAGGTACATGACGTCCAGCCATACGTGGTTCTGGTAGTAAAACATGGTATAGCCGCAGAAGGCATACATCATGGAGATCGCCGTGTTTTGCAGCACACCGAGCCTTTTGAATTGAAAACAAAAAAAGACGCTTGCCGTAAACGCGCATGCCATCATTTTCAGCAGGACCAGAATATTCATGAAGAGATAGAAATCGGCTTTATCGACAAAGGCAACCAAAAAGCTGAACGGACTGCTGATAAAAAACAGGAATACGCCCCAGAAGCTCATGCCCCCGGCGTTCTGTAAATTCAGAAACATGTTTGCTTTTCCGGACAGGATATCTTGAAAATCCATCAGAAAAGGGATGACCTGCTGGTTCATGTCGCACCACGAGAGAGTGTTAGTTCCAAAAGGAAACATCCTGTTTACAAAAAACACCGAAAGCATAATCACCACCACCGAAGCGGGCGCCAACAACAAAGAGCCGTTTTTTTTCATCTGGATGAATCCTCCAACATTTGTCAATGTACCTATTATAAGGAATTGCCGGATGAAAATCAATCAAAACAGCCCGCCGCCGAAATTTCGGCGGCGGGCAAAGCAAATTTTTGCGTTAATCAACCAGATTGACTTTGTGGAACACCTTTTTCCCTTTTTTAATCACCACATATTTTTTCTCGAAACGGTTCAGGGAAAGTTTCTCCGTGCTGGAAAGGATCTTCACGCTATCGACTGAAATACCGCCCTGATCGATCAGACGCCTTCCCTCTCCTTTGGAAGGCGCCAGCTTTGTCAGGACCAGCAGATCAAGCACGCCGATTTCCCCGTCGGAAAAATCGGCCGCGGTAATATCCGTGGAAGGCATGTTGTCCGTGTTTTCCCCGCTGCCGAACAGCGCGCGCGCACCTTCCTGCGCCTTTAACGCTTCCTGCTCGCCGTGAATCAGCTTAGTGACCTCAAACGCAAGAATTTCCTTGGCTTTGTTGAGCTCCCCGCCCTCCAGCTTCGCAAGCTCATCGATTTCCGACAGCGGAAGGAACGTAAGGATTTTCAGGCATTTGATAACGTCGTCGTCACCGATATTTCGCCAGTACTGGTAGAAGTCAAACGGCGTGGTCTTTTCGGGGTCCAGCCAAACGGCGCCCTTTTCGGTTTTGCCCATCTTTTTGCCCTCGCTGGTCGTCAGCAGGGTAAACGTCATGCCGTAGGCTTCCTTCCCCTCTTTGCGGCGAATGAGCTCGACGCCGCCGATAATATTGCTCCACTGGTCGTCGCCGCCAAGCTCCAGCTGGCAGTTGTACCGGTGATTCAGCTCCAGAAAGTCGTAGCTCTGCATAATCATATAGTTCAGCTCAAAGAAAGAGAGTCCCCTTTCCAGACGCTGCTTATAGCATTCCGCGGCAAGCATGCGGTTGACGGAAAAATGCACGCCGACATCACGCAAAAACTCAATATAATTCAGATTCAGAAGCCAGTCGCCGTTGTTGGCCATAATCGCTTTGCCTTCCGAAAAATCAACCAGACGGGACATCTGCTTTTGGAAGCAGGCGATATTGTGGTCGATTTCCTCTTTGGTCAGCATTTTGCGCATATCGGATTTTCCGGAAGGATCGCCGACCATGCCCGTTCCGCCGCCGAACAGCGCAATCGGCGTATGGCCGGCTCTCTGCATGTGCGCCATGACCATAATCTGCACAAAGTGACCTACGTGCAGGCTGTCGGCTGTCGGATCAAACCCGATATAGAATGTGGTTTTGTGATTGTTGAGAAGATCCTGAATCTTCTCCTCGTCCGTCATCTGGGCAATCAAGCCCCTTGCTTTGAGTTCTTCGAAAACTCCCATAAAAAATCCTCCATTTCAGGGGGATAAAAAACGCCCCCTGCTTATTTGCAGAGGGCGGAATCAACCGCGGTACCACCTCAGTTCACCGTAGCCTCGCGGATACGGCCTTACGGGTACAAAAATACCCACGCGCTATAACGTGCGCTTTCACGGCCAAATCTAATAGAAACCGTTCAATCTGGCGACTCCGGGATGTATTTCAGCCAAATCACGCGCCTGCTTACACCAGCCGCAGGCTCTCTTTGCCGTCTTTTTGGCTTACTTCTTCCCATCAATGTCATTATACTGCATTATACCCAATTCCCTCCGCATTGTCAAGACGAGCCATGCTTTTTGGCAAGCCTGAGCATTTCGGCCGCATTTTCCAGCAGCAGCGGCGTGATCTGCGCCCCGCCCATAATTCTTGCCAGTTCCTGTTTCCTTCCCTCGTAATCCAGCTCAGCCACGTCGGTGAAGGTTCTGTTCTCCCGGACCTGCTTTTTGATTAAGAACTGTGTGTCGGCCAAAGCGGCTATCTGCGCCAGATGCGTTACGCAGATCACCTGACGGTGGCCCGCGACCTCATGCAGCTTTAAACCGACCTTCTGCGCCGCGCTTCCGCTGATGCCGGTGTCGACCTCGTCGAAAATCAACGTGTCAATGTCGTCTTTCCCGGCAAGCACCGTCTTAATGGAAAGCATAATGCGGGAAAGCTCGCCGCCGGAAGCGATTTTTGCGATCGGCTTGGCCGGTTCGCCCGCATTCACCGAAATCAGGAACTGAAGCTTGTCGCAGCCGAACGGATTCAGTGGGCAGTCCTCCTGCTGTACCTGAAAATCGATGTTCGGCATATCGAGAAAGCGGAGCTCTTCCTTTACCCTTTTCGTAAAGGCCCGTGCCGCCTCTCTGCGGCAGCCGGAAATCTTTTTCGCAAGTCTTTCCGCTTCCGCCTTCGCCTTTTGATATTCCTTTGTCATCTGCAGGATTTTTTCATCCGAAAGCTGGATGTCCTCCAGCTGGGCCTTCGATGTTTCGAGAAAACCGATCATATTTTCCACGGAGCCGCCGTACTTCAGGCCAAGGCGATAAAGGACGTCCAGCCTGTCCTCTATCCTTTCAAGGTCTGCGGGATCATATTCCAGCTCCGAGGAAAAACCGCGGAGCTCTTCGCCGCAGTCCTCCAGATCGTAGCGGATGTTTTTGATTCTTTCGGAAAGCTCATGGATTTCCGGCAGGTATTTTTCCGTTTCGGACAGAGCGTCCGAAGCCGAAACAACAGCGGACAAAGCTCCGTCAAAGCTTTCTTCCCCGTTCAGGGCCGATTGCGCCGTATGAATCGCCGAGGCAATCTTTTCGCTGTTTAAATAGCGGGTACGGGTTTTATTCAGTTCTTCCTGCTCGCCGGCCCGCAGACCGGCGGCCTCCAGTTCGTTGACCTGATAGGTCAGCAGATCAATCTGCCTCGCTTTCTGCGCCTCGTCCATATCAAAAGCGTCCAAAGCGCTTTTGATATGCTGCATATTGCTGAAAGCGGCGCGATACTCCGAGAGCAGTGCCTCGGACACGCCCATGCGGTCGATGTACCGGATATGTAAATCGGGCGACAGCAGGTCGTAGCTCTCGTGCTGGCCGTGAATGCTGATCAGCACGACCCCGATCTCTTTCAAAACGGATACGGTTGCCGGGCGGCCGTTAATTCGGCACACGGTTTTGCCGTCGGTATGGATTTCGCGCTGAATCATGACGGAACCGTCTTCTTCCGGCGCATAGCCGAATTCCGCCAGCTTATGGACGGCCTGTTCCCCAAGGTCGGAAAAAACGGCGGTGACAAAAGCGGAATGAGCCCCGGTCCGCACAAGCTCACGCGAGGTTCTTTCCCCCAAAATTGCGTTGATGGAATCAATAACAATGGATTTTCCGGCTCCGGTTTCTCCGGTCAGAACGTTCAGGCCGGGGTGAAAATCGATCCCGGTCTTTTCAATCACAGCAATATTTTCGATGTAAAGCTGAGAAAGCATTGCAATCACCCAACCATTTTTTTAAGTTCAGCAACCAGCTGCTGTGCATGGTCTTCGTCCCTCATCGCAATAAAAATGGTATCGTCCCCGGCCAGAGTGCCGACGGCGCCCTGCCAGTGCATGGTGTCCATTGCCGCACAAACAGCCTGCGCCATGCCCGCGTGGCATTTGATTACCACCAGATTGCATGCGTAGTCAATTTGCACTGCAGAATCGGAAAGGAGGGAATAAAATTTAGAGGAGTAATCGGCCGTGTTGCTTCTGCCGGTGGAGTATCTGTATTTTCCGTCGTGGGACAGAGTCTTGATCAGCCTGAGCTCTTTAATATCGCGGGAAACGGTGGCCTGGGTTACTTCAAAACCGTCTTCGCGCAGGCGGCGCAGCAGTTCTTCCTGAGTATCAATCGCGTATTCGTTAATCAATTCAAGGATTTTTGCGTGTCGTCGTGTTTTCAATTCAATTTCTCCTCTCGGCTAATTTTTCGTTCACTACCTCATAAAAATTATCGTCTTTTAGTTTAATAATTCTCACCATACGCTCCGAACGGCAAAAATTAATTTTCTGATTATCCGCAATCCGAATAAAAGTGTCTCCGTCCACGGACAAAATAATCTCGCTTTTATAGTGGGAACACGCCGTTACGCTCAGCTTAGCGTCCGGCCCGAAAATAACCGGCCTTGTCAGCAGGGAATGCGGACAGATCGGCGAAAGCAGAATACAGTTGATGCTCGGGTCGATCACGGGGCCGCCGGCGGAAAGGGAATACGCGGTCGAGCCGGTGGGAGTGGAAATAATCAGGCCGTCCGCCCTGTATTCACAGACATTTTTATCATTGAAGTGAACGGTGATATCCAGGATCCGGGAAAGCGCTCCGCGGGCGATTACCGCGTCGTTCAGCGCCAAATGGGTTTCCTCTTTCCCCTGATTGACCAGCCGGATTTCCAGCATCATACGGTTTTCGATGGTATAGTCCCCGTCGATCAGTCTTTTCAGCTTGTCAAGCTCGTCCGTTTCCAGCCCGGCGACAAAACCGAGCCGCCCCACATTGATGCCTAAAATCGGCTTTTCCGCCACGGCGGCATGCCGGGAAGAGTGGATAATGGTTCCGTCGCCGCCAACGGCGATGACGGCGTCGCAGTCGGACATCATTTTATCGAAGTCATCGTAAAAGACAATGTGTGAATTTGGAAAACAGCTTTTCAGGTTTAACCGCATGCATACCTCCGCGCCGAATTTCTGCAGCGTTTCCGCCACCCGCGTGGTATGAAGCTGTGCGTTGTGCTTGCTTAGGTTCGGCATGATCGCTATTTTCAAATTATTCACCACCGTTTAATGTATGATGGGATTCTTCCACCAATGCTTCTATGTTCAACGGAGCACTTTCCGGTTTCTCCGATTTTTGAAGGTAAACCAAATACTCAATATTCCCCTCCGGCCCTTTTACCGGGGAATAAGTCAGGCCCAGAACGGAAAACCCGTGTTCCAGCACAAAGCCGGTTATTTTTTCAATCACTTCCTGGTGAACCGCCCGATCGCGCACCACGCCTTTTTTGCCTACTTTCCCCCGCCCCGCTTCAAATTGGGGCTTGATCAGGCAGACGGCCTGCGCGTTTTCCGCCATGAACTCCCTTGCGACGGGAAGGACCAGGCAAAGGGAAATAAAAGAGACGTCCACGCTGAAAAAATCGATGTCGTCCGGCACCTGCTCCCGTGTAAGGTAACGGACATTGGTGCGCTCCAGATTCACGACCCTTGGGTCCGTACGCAGCTTCCACGCGAGCTGCCCGTAGCCGACGTCGATGGAATAGACCTTTTTCGCGCCGTTCTGCAGCATGCAGTCCGTAAAACCGCCGGTAGAAGCGCCGATATCCATCGTGATTTTCTCTTTCAGTTCAATCGGGAAAACAGACATGGCCTTTTCCAGCTTCCAGCCGCCGCGGCTCACATAGGGCATGGTCTCCCCGCGGATTTCTATTTTCGTATCGACCGGAAGCATAGTCCCGGGCTTGTCGGACTTCTGATGATCGATATAGACATTGCCCATCATGATCATTGCCTTGGCCTTTTCCCTGCTTTCGGCAAGGCCCTGGTCAAACAGCAGGCAGTCCAGTCTTTTTTTCTCTATCACTTTTTGTACTCCGTCAATATCATATTTACCATTCCCTTGTCGTCAAGGCCAAGAGCGCTGAGCGACTGCAGCATTGTCGCATGGGGAACAAAGCTGGTGATCGCGCGTAAGCGGAACTCGCCGCGGTACCCGCTCTGGGACAGCAGATAGCTGAAATGCTCCCCGATTCCTCCCTGCTGGATTCCCTCTTCAAAGAAAAAGACTTTTTTTGCGGCCGCAGCTTCCGCTACCGCATCCCTGTCCACCGGAGTAATCCGGTTCAGCTTGATAATTTTCGCAGAGATCCCGGACTCTTTCAGCGATGTGACGGCCTTGCAGGCCATGGAAAACAAACGGCCGTAGGTCACAATCACCAGCTCCGCCTCATCCTGTCCGTAAATGTCGTAAGCTTTCCCGGTACTCTCAAAGTCGAAGGGCTTAAACATTGGCTTTCCGCGCGGATAGCGCACGGCGGAAACGCCTTCGCACTGGTAAAGCGCCTGCTGGAAAGAAAAATAAAGCTCGTCATAGTAAGCCGGAGAATAAACGGTAATCCCGGGAACGGTGCTCAGAAAAGCCGCATCAAAAATACCCTGATGCGTTTCGCCGTCGTCGCCGACAACACCCGCCCGGTCAATGGCAAACGTCACCTTTACCCTTTGGATGGCTGCGTCATGAATAATCTGATCGTAGCCGCGCTGTAAAAACGTGGAATAAATCGCGCATACGGGAAGCATGCCGCCCGCGGCAAGACCGCCGGCAAAGGTTACCGCATGCTCTTCCGCAATCCCCACATCGAAGAAACGGCCGGGAAACTGCTTTGCAAACCCCGTCAGACCGGTTCCCATCTGCATCGCTGCGGTAATCGCGCAGATTTTTTCATCCTTACCTGCCAGCGCGCAAAGATGGTTGCCGAAAACACTGGAAAAATTCTCACCGGCGGGGGCGGATTTTCCCGTCTTAATATCGAAGCTGGATATCCCGTGAAAAGCTCCCGGATTCTGCTCCGCATACGGATAGCCCTTTCCTTTGCGGGTAATCACATGGAGCAAAACCGGATGATTGATATTCTTGGCATTTTCCAGAACATCAATCAGCTTTCCCAAATCATGACCGTCAAACGGCCCGTAATAATAAAAGCCCATATCTTCAAAAATGGTACTGTTATATAATATCTGCTTTAAAGCAGCCTTTGATTTCGAAAGAAAATGATGCAGCGGCTTTCCTACGTGAGGAAGCCGGTTCAGCGCGGTTTCAATATTGCCCTTTGCCTTGAAATAACCGGGCTTTGTGCGAATGTGCGCCAAATAGCGGGCGATGGAACCGACATTGCGCGAAATAGACATTTTATTGTCATTCAAAATGACAATAAAATTCTTCTTGAAGCGTCCGGCATTGTTCAGGCCTTCATAAGCCAGACCGCCGGTCAGCGCGCCGTCGCCGATCAGAGAAATAACGTGGCCTGGCTCTCCGGCAAGAAGCTTTGCGTTGGCGATTCCCAGCGCTGCGGAGATAGAGGTGCTGCTGTGCCCCGCGTTAAAAGCGTCGTAACTGCTTTCCATGCGGTTCGGATAGCCGGAAAGACCGCCCTGCATCCGAATGGTGGAAATGGTGTCGCGCCTGCCGGTCAGAATCTTATGGGTATAGGCCTGATGCCCGACGTCCCAGACAATCCTGTCGTCCTTGGAACTGAAAACACGGTGCAGCGCAACCGTTAATTCAACGACCCCCAGGTTGGAAGCCAGATGTCCTCCGTTGTTGGAAACGGTCTTAATGATTTTTTCGCGAATTTCATCGCACAATTCATAAAGTTCATCCAGGGAAAGCTTTTGCAAGTCTTCCGGAAAATTAATTTGATTTAAAAGGTTGTCCATTCCGTACCTCAACTGGCAGCCGCCGGACGCAGTATACCGGGATTCCGCATTTTACAGAGTCATCCCGTTCTGACGCTTCGCCGCGGCAACTGTATTTTTAAGGAGCATCGCAATCGTCATGGGACCGACACCGCCCGGAACAGGAGTTATGTAAGAAGCTGTTTTCTCCACATTGGCAAAGTCAACGTCTCCGCACAGTTTTCCGTTTTCGTCGCGGTCCATTCCCACATCGATCACCACCGCACCCGGTTTCACCATATCCGCGGTAACAAATTTCGGTTTGCCGACCGCCGCGACAAGGATATCGGCCTGTCTGCATACTTCCTTCAGATTTCTGGTTCTGCTGTGGCAGATGGTCACCGTCCCGTTATGATGCAGGAGCAGCATGGCCATCGGCTTACCGACAATATTGCTTCTCCCGATTACGACACAGTTTTTTCCTTCGATCTCTATCTTTTCATGGCGGAGAAGCTCAATGACCCCCGCGGGAGTACAGGGCAGGAAATGATAGTTTCCGATCATGATTCTGCCCACATTGGAAGGGTGGAAAGCGTCCACGTCTTTTTCGGGATCAATGGCTTCCACCACTGCCTTTTCATCCAATCCGTCCGGCAGCGGGGATTGAACCAAAATACCGTTAATGTCTTTTTTAGCGTTCAGTTTCGCGACTAGGTCCATGATTTCTTTTTGAGAGGCGGACGCGGGCAGGGCGTATTCTTCGGAATAGATTCCCGCCTGAGCGCAGGCCTTTTTTTTATTGTTTACATACGTTCTTGACGCGGGGTCGTCTCCGACAATCACCACGGCAAGGCCCGGCGTTACGCCGAACCGGACCATTTTCTCAACTTCAAGGGCCAGCTGAGCCCGAATTTCGGCCGCAACCGCTTTCCCGTCAATGTATTTCGCCATAACCTGCCTCCAAAATCATGATTTCTCGGTTTCTTCCGCCGTATCCTCGGAAGAAGCTGAAACGGGTTCTTCCGGCTCCGCGACTGGTTCGGACGCAGCAGGCTCTTCCTGTACCGCGCCGTCCGACGTATCTTCAGAAGCGTCTGTGTCAAAAATAGTGCTTGTATCGTCGTCAATCAATTCTTCCGGTACTTCATCCACCACGGCATTCAGAGCCATGACTTTCGGGGAACCGCATCCGGTAAGAGCGGTTCTGTTGCGGAAAACAATCAACAATGCGATACCGGTTAAAACCGTTATTACAGCAACTACCTGTGAGACCCTGAGAGGAATAACCGGGGTAATCAGGCTGTCCGTACGCAGTCCTTCAATAAAGAACCGGCCGACGCCGTACCAGATTAAATAGCCAAGAAAAACCTGTCCGTCATATCTTCTGAACCTGCGGCTGAAAATATGTAGCAGGACAAAGCCCAGAAGGCACCATAAGGATTCATAAAGGAAGCAGGGATGCACAGGGCCGTTCGCAATGGCGGAAGTATTTTCGCTGACCATGCCCCACGGCAGAGTGGTTTCGCGGCCAAACGCCTCCTGATTGACAAAGTTGCCCCAGCGGCCGATCGTCTGTCCAATCAGGAAGCCGAGCGAGGCCAGGTCCAGCATGGCCGGAACGCTGATTTTGCGCAGCTTGGCGATCAGCGCGCCGCAGAGCAGGCCGCCGATGATTCCGCCGTAAATTCCAAGTCCTCCCTCCCAGATATAAAGGGCGCTGATCGGATTTCTCAGATACTGGTCGCTGGTATCGAAAATGACATAGTAGGCCCTTGCGCCGATGATTCCGCCGATAATACCGACAATCACGGCGTCGATGAGCCTGTCCTGATCCATATTAAATTTTTTGCAGCTTGCCATCACATAAAGGAAAGCCAGTAAAAAACCGACCGCAATAATCACACCGTACCATCTGACGGTAAGCGAACCGATTGAAAATGCAACCGGATTGATTGTAAAGTGAATGCCTAGTCCCGGAAATTGAACATTTAACATATACTCCACCATTTCTCCACGCGCAAAAACAGATTAGACCCCGGCCAAAACTTCGCGTGGGATGTTCTGGCGGTAAGAATAAAGAAAAGCTTATTCTTCAACCGGTCTTACAATGGAAAGTGCGGAATACTCCGGTCTGAGCTGGACATTGAGCCTGTTCTGCACGGACTGAATATCCGCCGAAGCAATCGTATCGATATAGTTAAACAGTTCATGGCCGGTAAACGCCAGTGAGGCCATGGTATTGGCGATGTTGTCCACACTGTTGAAAGACGAGACCATACGGCCGTAAACCGCTTTTTTGGAGCGCTCAAAAGCCGCGGGGTCCAGTCCGTGTTCACGCAGCCCGGCAACCTCTTTTTTGATCTCCTGCGCAACGGCATCGGGGTCCTTTGATTCCCCGGAAAAGATCACCGACGCATAACCCGGTCCCTCAAAATATTCATAGGAGAAGGAGGACTGATTAATCAGCCCGGCGTCCAGCAGCCTGCGGAACAGCGGGGACGCGTCGGAAGCCAGGATTTCCAGCAGGATTTCCGTGTCCGCGATTTCGCGGGCAGACAGGCGGTTCTTGCCCGCCTTTTCCTTAAAGCCCAGCTGAAAGATCGGGGCGGCCACGGAAAGCTTCTGTTCCACCCTGCTCTCCACAACCCCCTCGGGCTCTTCTTCAAAAAAGCGGTCGATGGTGACGTTTTTAGAGGGCTTCAGCATTTTATCGCAAAGCTCCAGCACCTTGTAAACGTCGACGTTTCCCGCGACACACAGCACCATATTGTTGAGGTTATAGAAGGTATGATAGCACTTATAAAGCAACTCCGGCGTAATCTCCGCAATACTTTCGACCGTTCCGGCAATATCGATCCTGACCGGATGCTTATGGTATATGGCGCGCAGAAGGTTGAACATCACGCGCCACTGCGGGTCGTCGTCGTACATCCTGATTTCCTGGCCGATAATGCCCTGCTCCTTCTGTACGGTCTGCTCGGTAAAATAAGGGGACTGAACAAAATCCAGAAGGATTTCCAGCGATTCGTATACTTTTTCCGAACAGGAAAACAGGTAACAGGTTTTGTCAAAAGAAGTATAGGCGTTTGCGGAAGCCCCCGTTTTTGCGTAGCGGGCAAAGGCGTCCCCATCCTCGCTTTCAAAAAGCTTGTGCTCCAGATAATGCGCGATGCCGTTGGGGACCGTATTCAGCTCGGTTTCTTCCGAAGTTTTAAAGCAGGTGTCCACAGAACCGTATTTGGTACCGAATACGGCATAAGTGGAGCTGTAATTCTCTTTCGGATATACAAAGATTTTCAGCCCGGACGAATGGTTGATCTCAAAATACCGGTCGCCGATCCGTGAGCTTTTGATTTCCTTCATTACATTCATTCTTTTTCTACCCCGTTTCCGACCAAGCGATACACCGTGTCAAGAGTGACATTGTTAGCGGCGTCGATAATCTGCTGACGCGTAACGGCGCTGATCAGCGCCGCCGCTTCCTCCGGGCGTTTGACATAATTGGCAAACGTCTGCGACAGGTACCACGCCTCCAGCCCGCCAAGGGAATCGGAAAGAGAGCGGTAGCTGTTACACATGCTGAGTTTTGCCGCATTGACTTCATTATCGTCAAAATTGCCCTTTTTTATTTCTTCCAGCTGGAATAAAATTTCCTCTTTGGCCTTTTCAATATTCTTCGTCTCAACGCCGCTCTGTACAAGCATGATTCCTTTCATGGAAACGTACAGCGCGCTGCAATAGTAGCAAAGGCTGAGCTTTTCGCGGACATTCAGAAACAGCTTGGAGTTCGGGGTGCCGCCAAAAAGGGCAACCATCAGCTTGACCGCCTCCACCTGCACATCCCGAAGGGAGGCCGCGGTGCGGAAGCCGAGAACGAGCTTGGACTGGGCAATATCCATTTTTTCGGTGACTTCATTGGCCTGATCCGCTTTTTTGACATTGACAGTCGGACACTCCACCGTGGATCTTTTGCCAAGCTTCTGAAAAGCGTTATAAAACCCTTCATAAACGGGCTTGGGATCACAGTCGCCCAGAACCATGATTTCGATCCTTGCGTTCTGAATCAGATAGCGCCATACTCCGGTCAGTTCCTCACGTTTCAGATTCCTGATATCTTCCTTGCTGCCATAACGGCTGATGCCGTACGGCTCGTTTTTACACATGATTTCTTCACAGCGCTGTCTGGCATAGGTGCGCTTGTCATTGAATTCAGAGTCGATCAGTTCAATGGTCTGGCGCTGTTCCTGCTCAAATCCGTCCTTCGGGAAAAGGCCGTCTTCAAACGGCGGGTCAAACAGAACGCTGCACAGCAGCTTTGAGAGCTCAGTCGAAGTGCTCTCCCCCTGCAAAGCATACCTGTCGGCAATTCCGGAAGCATAAAGAGACAGCATCTGGACGTCGCCGATTTTCTGAACGTCGGCACTCAGATCCGCTCCGTAAAGCTCGGCCAGACGTTCGCCCAGTTTTGTAAAGTCGGGATATTCCCTGCTGGCGCGGCTGAGAAGGAAAGGCAGAATGGCATTGGAAGCCGCAGCTTTTTTTTGAAGGGGCAGTAAAAAATTAACGGACATGCGCACCGTTTTGAATTTGATATCCCGGACGCTTCTGAAGTTGACGCCGTCACAAACGGAGCGCTGTTCTATTTCTGTCATTCGATTATTCATCTCCATATTAAACTCGGTTAAAATCAAGCTTTATTATATCACAATCCTCTGCTTTAGCAAAGAAATAATATTCTAAATTATTTATGAACATACAAAATTCATGCTGTGTCCTGCCGGAATCGGTCGCTTTTCTGTTGCGATAAAAACAGAATAATGTTATAATATCCGGGAACATAAAAACGAGGTGGCATTATTGAAAATTAAAAATAAGGCACTGGCCGCGGATTTGGGGCTGGTTTTCGTCACAATCATCTGGGGCAGCGCTTTTGTCGTCGTAAAAAACGCTACCGGCGCCGTTCCGACGAGCTACATCATTGCGATCCGTTTCGGGATCGCCGTTTTGCTCATGACTGTTTTTTTCTTCAAAAGGCTGAAAAAAATAGACGCCGACTGTATCAAGTCGGGTGCCGTCCTCGGGGTCCTGAGTTTTATCGCCTATTATTTGCAGACAACCGGCGTAAAATATACAACGGCGGGCAACAATGCGTTTTTAACGGCCGTCTATGTTGTGGTGGTGCCGTTCCTTTATTGGCTGCTGCGCAATAAAAAGCCGGATTTGTACAATATAGCGGCTGCATTAATATGCATTGCCGGAATCGGGCTTTTATCGCTGCACGCAGGGTTCACCATAAACATCGGGGATATTCTCTCTCTGCTGTGCGGAATCGCTTTTGCTTCACAGATCGTAGGTACCAGTATTTTAACCGAAAAGAATGATCCTATTCTGCTCTCCTACACGCAATTTGCCGTTACCGGAGTGATTGGCCTGGCAGTGGCTCTCTGCACGGAAACGTTCCCCGCCGGCCTGGGAACCGACTCCGTCCTGTCTCTTTTATACATCGGCGTATTCAGCACGTTGATCGCACTGGTTTTGCAAACCGTCTGTCAAAAATACACCCCGCCCGCAAGAGCTTCTTTGATTATGTCGCTGGAATCTCTGTTCGGCTCGGTTTTCGGCATTATCTTTTTACAGGAAGCGCTGACGCCCAAAATCTTAGCCGGATCTCTACTGATTCTGCTTTCCATTCTGATTTCGGAAACAAAGCCGTCTTTTTTCAGATGGAATCAAAAAAGGACGGAACTGCAGGAAGACAGCGCGGAATAAATCCATAGAAAACAAAAAACCTTCCGCACGGGGATTTTTCATCCTCCGCGGAAGGCTTTTTTATGCTCACAGCAATTTTTTCAGATATTTCCCGGTATAGGATTCCTTTACTTTTACGATCTGCTCCGGGGTTCCCTTTGCAATGACCTCACCGCCGCCGTCCCCGCCCTCCGGACCAAGGTCAATGATATAGTCGGCGGTTTTGATCAGGTCCAGATTATGCTCGATGACCACTACGGTGTTTCCGCCGTCCACCAGCTTCTGCAGCACTTCGATCAGCTTGTGGACGTCCGCGATATGAAGACCGGTGGTAGGCTCATCCAGAATATAAATCGTTCTGCCCGTGGAGCGCTTGGAAAGCTCTGTGGCCAGCTTGACTCTTTGCGCTTCACCGCCGGACAGGGTCGTCGCCGGCTGGCCGATCTTGACATAGCCCAGTCCGACGTCCTGCAGCGTCTGCAGCTTGCGGGCAATCCGCGGGATGCTGGAAAAGAACTCCAGACCCTCTTCCACCGTCATCTCCAGCACATCATAGATGCTTTTGCCTTTATACTTGATCTCCAGCGTTTCACGGTTATAGCGTTTCCCTTTGCAAACATCGCAGGGAACGTAGACATCCGGAAGAAAATGCATCTCAATTTTGATAATACCGTCGCCCTGACAGGCCTCACAGCGGCCGCCCTTCACATTAAAGGAGAACCGGCCGGAATTGAACCCGCGCAGCTTGGCGTCCTGTGTGGAGGCATACAGCTCGCGGATATCCGTAAAGACGCCGGTATAGGTAGCGGGGTTGGAACGGGGCGTTCTGCCGATGGGCGACTGGTTGATTTCAATCACCTTGTCCAGCTCCGAGAGCCCCTTGATTTCTTTAAAAGCGCCGGGACGGGATTTCGCTCCGTTCAGTTCCGCCGCCAGGTATTTATATAATATTTCATTGATCAGCGAAGATTTTCCGGAACCGGATACACCGGTGACACAGACAAATTCCCCAAGCGGGATATCCACGTTCACGTTTTTCAGATTGTTTTGCGACGCGCCGATGATTTTCAGCTTTTTTCCGTTGCCCTTGCGGCGTTCTGCGGGAACCTCGACTCTTTTCACCCCGCTCAGATACTGCCCGGTAATGGATTCCTTGCAGTTGACAATATCGTCCACGCTCCCGTTGAATACCACATGGCCACCGTGAATGCCCGCGCCCGGGCCGATATCCACAATATGGTCGGAGGCGCGCATGGTGTCCTCGTCGTGCTCTACAACAATGACGGTGTTTCCCAGGTCGCGCAGCCGCTTCAGCGTGGCAAGGAGCTTATCGTTGTCGCGCTGGTGCAGACCGATGCTCGGTTCGTCAAGAATGTAAAGGACTCCCATCAGAGACGAGCCGATCTGCGTGGCCAGACGGATACGCTGGCTTTCTCCGCCGGAAAGCGTACCGGACGAACGCGAAAGGGTAAGGTACTCCAGCCCCACGCTCTGCAGGAACCCAAGACGGCTTCTGATCTCCTTCAAAATAGCGCTCGCAATCATCGTGTCCCGTTCGGAAAGCTCCAGACGATTGATGAAATCCAGCGCCTGCGTGACCGATTTGTCGCAGAAATCGCTGATATTGATGCCGCCCACGGTTACGGCAAGGCTGATTGGGGAAAGGCGCTTGCCATGGCAGGCATCGCAGGGAATCGCGCTCATATAGGATTCGATTTCCTCTTTGATCCAGTTGCTCTGCGTTTCACGAAAACGCCGCTCAAGATTATTGATGATTCCCTCAAATTCGGTTTTATAGATTCCGCTTCCGTATTCGTTGCTGCGCTCGATCTGTATTTTTTCGCCCTTCGTACCGTAAAGGAGGACATCGATGATTTCCGGCGGCAGCTTTCCAAGAGGCGTATTCAGAGAAAAATGATAGTGTTTGGACAGCGCCGTCATGTACATGGAGGCGATCGTGCTGCCTTCCATCGCCCATCCGCTGGCTTTCAGGCCGCCCTTGCTGATGGAAAGGGACTTGTCCGGGATAATCAGGTCGGGATCGATTTTCATAAAGACACCCAGTCCCGTACATTTTGGGCACGCGCCGAACGGATTGTTAAAGGAAAACATGCGCGGAGTAAGCTCCTCCACGCTGATGCCGTGCTCCGGGCAGGCGTAGTTCTGGGAAAAGGTGATATCGTCTCCCCCGGCGACATTGATTACGATAATTCCGCCGGAAAGCGAGGAAGCCGTCTCGATGGAATCGGACAGGCGGGAGTGAATCGAGGGGTGGATGACCAGCCTGTCGACAATGACCTCGATCGTATGTTTCTTATTTTTTTCAAGCTGAATAGTTTCCGACAGATCATAGAGGCTGCCGTCCACACGCACGCGGACAAAGCCGCTTTTGCGCGCGGCGTCAAACTCTTTGGTATGTTCGCCCTTGCGTCCCCGCACCACGGGAGCAAGCACCTGAATCTTTGTTCCCTCTTCCAGATTCAGGATGCGGTCGACAATCTGGTCAACAGTCTGCTGCTTGATTTCCCGTCCGCAGATCGGGCAGTGCGGGATTCCGATTCTCGCGTACAAAAGGCGCAGATAGTCGTAAATCTCCGTTACCGTTCCGACCGTGGAACGGGGATTTTTGGAAGTTGTCTTCTGATCGATGGAAATGGCCGGAGAAAGCCCCTCAATGTAATCCACATCCGGCTTTTCCATCTGCCCCAGAAACTGGCGCGCATAGGAGGAAAGGGATTCCACATAGCGGCGCTGCCCCTCCGCGTAGATGGTGTCGAAAGCGAGAGAGGACTTTCCAGAGCCGGAAAGTCCCGTGAAAACAATCAGTTTGTCCCTTGGAATCTCGATATCGATGTTTTTCAGATTATGTTCCCTTGCGCCCTTAACAAAAATGTTCTTTGCTGTCATTGATTATAATTTCCTCCGTAGCGTTTCGCCGGCTATTTTTCACCGTTCAGTTGTTTGATTTTGTCACGCAGATAAGCGGCGTGCTCGAATTCGAGCAGCTTCGCAGCCGCCTTCATTTCCTTTGTGAGCTGTTCGATCATCTGTTTTCTCTCGATCGGGCTCAGACGCTTCTGCTTCTTTCCCTTCTCATCCTCTTTATGGGTGGAGATTTCCAGAATATCGGAAACCTTTTTCGTGATGGTTTTGGGAATAATCCCGTGTTCCCGGTTATACGCGGTCTGAATGGACCGGCGGCGTTCCGTTTCACGGATAGCGGACTCCATGGACGGAGTCACCGTATCGGCGTACATAATGACCTGTCCCTTTGCGTTGCGCGCGGCGCGGCCGATTGTCTGAATCAGCGAACGCTCGGAACGCAGGAAGCCCTCTTTGTCCGTATCCAGGATCGCTACCAGCGAAACCTCCGGAATATCCAGCCCTTCCCGCAGCAGGTTGATCCCGACCAGCACGTCAAACTCTCCCAGGCGCAGGTCACGGAGAATTTCCATCCGTTCCACGGTATCGATATCGTGATGCATATATCTGACGCGGATTCCCATTCCCTCCAGATAGGAGGTGAGGTCTTCCGCCATTTTTTTGGTCAGGGTGGTAATGAGGACGCGCTCTCCGTCGGCGGTTCTCATGTTGATTTCGGAAATCAGATCGTCAATCTGCCCATCCGTCGGTTTGACGATAATCTCGGGGTCGACCAGTCCGGTCGGTCGGATCACCTGTTCCACGACCTGAGCCGATTTTTCTTTTTCCAGATCGCCCGGCGTCGCACTGACGAAGACGGCCTGATTGACATGGCCGTAAAACTCGTCAAAATTCAGCGGACGGTTGTCAAACGCGGACGGAAGGCGGAAACCGAAATCGACCAGCGACTGTTTTCTGGCCCGGTCGCCCGCGTACATGGAGCGGACCTGCGGCAGCGTCACGTGGGACTCGTCCACAAACAGCAAGAAGTCTTTCGGAAAGTAATCCAGAAGGGTGAACGGCGAGCTGCCCGGCGCACGTCCGGACAGAACGCGCGAATAGTTTTCAATCCCTTTGCAGAATCCGATTTCGGCCAGCATTTCCATGTCGTACCGGGTACGTTCCTGAATTCTCTGCGCCTCAATCAGCTTGCCGTTGGCTTTGAAAAACGCGACCCGTTCTTCCATTTCCCGTTCAAGATCGCCGATGGCGCGCTGCATCTTTTCCCGCGGGACAATGTAATGGGACGCCGGATAAATAGCAACGTGCTTTAAGACAGCCTTGAGTTCCCCCGTCAGCGCGTTGATTTCACTGATCCGGTCAATTTCGTCGCCAAAGAATTCCACACGGATCACCGTATCGTTCGACTGAGCGGGAAAAATCTCCACCACGTCGCCGCGGACCCGAAATTTATTACGGATAAAATTGATGTCGTTCCGTTCATACTGAAGCTCAACGAGCTTGCGCAGTAAGTCGTCCCGGCTCTTCTCCATCCCCGGGCGCAGGGAAATTACCATGGTACGGTAATCGATCGGGTCGCCCAGGCTGTAAATGCAGGACACGCTGGCAACGATGATGACGTCCCGGCGCTCCGAAAGGGCCGAGGTAGCCGAATGGCGCAGCTTGTCTATCTCATCATTGATCGCGGAATCCTTTTCAATATAGGTGTCCGTCGTCGCAATATAGGCTTCCGGCTGATAATAATCATAATAGGATACAAAATACTCGACCGCGTTTTCCGGAAAGAACTCCCGGAACTCGGAACAAAGCTGAGCGGCAAGCGTTTTGTTGTGAGCCAGAACCAAAGTGGGACGGTTCATCTGCGCGATGACATTCGCCATGGTAAAGGTTTTTCCGGAACCGGTCACGCCAAGCAGCGTCTGCTCACGGTACCCGGTCCGCAATCCCTGAACAAGCTGCTGAACCGCCTTGGGCTGGTCTCCCTTCGGCTGATATTGTGAAACTAATTTAAAATCCATTTTTTACTCCGTATCAAATCCGACATCAAAAATCCCCGGCATGATTCCGCTTTTCGCGATTGAAAAATAATCGTTCCCGCTCACGATAATATGATCGATAAGCTTCACTTCCACAATGTTCAGCGCTTCATAGACCCACTGTGTGGAGCTTAAATCCTGTTTTGACGGCAGACAGTCTCCGCTCGGATGATTATGTGACAGAATCGCGTAAGCCGCGTTATATTCCACCGCAAGCCGGACAATCTTCTTGATATAAATATTGGCGGTGGCGACAGTGCCTTCATTGACCACACCGCAGTAAATCAGCCGGTTTTTGCTGTCGAGGAGCATCAGTACGATGACCTCGTCCGAACGGCCGATAAATTTGCGGGTCAAAAGCATGCCTGCTTCATTATAACTGAAAATCACATTTTTGTCTTTATCCAAATTTTCCTGGTAGCGGCGGCACAGCTGCGGAATGAGCTTTATCAGCATTGCCGCCGACTTCCCCACGCCCTCCACTTTCATCAGTTCTCCATAGGGCGCGTCGAATACCCCCGACAGCGACCCGAATTTCTGCAGGAGCGCATGGCCGATGGGATTGGTGTCCTTAAGGGGAATCGCGTAAAAAAGAAGCAGCTCCAGAACCGCGTGCGGCTCAAAAGCGTCAAGCCCATCCTTCAGAAATCTGTTTTTCACGCGGTCCCTGTGGCCGCCGTGCACGGGCTGGGCTTCGTTACTGATTTCCGGCGGCTGTTCCCTGCGCCGCTCCTTGTTTTGCTCCAACGCCGCCCGACCCCCAATCATCCATCAGATTTTTCTGCTGCCCGGTTTGACGGGCGCCGGAGCACCGGCCTTGCACAAAGGACATTCTTCCGGTTCCCAGGATTCCACTTCAACGGAAACGACCGCCTTAAAGGGAACGCCGAAATCGATTTTTCCGCCTGTCCGGTCAACAATGGAACCGACGCCGACCACTTCGCCGCCGGCTTCCTTTACCAGCTCGATCACCTCACGGACCGAGCCGCCGGTCGTCACCACGTCTTCCACCACAAGCACTCTGTCCCCGGGATTTACGGCGAAGCCGCGCCGCAAAGCCATTTTCCCGTCCTCGCCGCGCTCTGTGAAAAAGTTTTCGCAGTGAAGCGCGCGGCTGACTTCGTAAGCCATCTGGACCGCTCCCATCGCCGGTCCGACGACGATCTGAACATGATCATGACAATACTGTTCCGCAAGGGCCGCGCAAAGCTCCTCACTGTACCTTGTATTGCGAAAAATCCTGGCGCACTGGAGGTATTTGTTGCTGTGCCTGCCGGAGGTCAGTTTGAAATGCCCCTCCAGCAAAACCCCAGCCTCTTCCAAAATCTCCATGACCCTTTGCTGTGTTATCATAATTCGTTCTCCTTCTCGAATATTTCATTCTATTATATACTAAAAAATCTCTTTTGAAAAGTATTTCCGACTGTTGCCGCGGCCTGATCCGTGATATAATCTGGAAAGACGGAAGCACTGAAAATGTATCAAGTTAGGAGTCTTTCCATATGAAAGAAATAACCGTAGGCGCAAACGACGCCGGACAGAGGCTGGACAAGTTTCTCACCAAATCCTTCAGCAACCTCCCCCAGTCCATGATGTATAAAAGCATCCGTAAAAAAGATATCAAGCTGAACGGGAAGCGGTGCGAAATTTCCACCCGCCTGAACGAGGGCGACGTTCTCACCCTGTATTTAAAAGATGAATTTTTTCAGCAGGAGCAAAAGGAATACGACTTTCTGAAAGCGCCGAACAAGCTCACGGTGATTTATGAAGACGAAAATATCATGATTTTAGACAAAAAGCCGGGATTGATCGTACACCCGGACGAAAATTATCATTTTGATTCCCTGATTGCCCGCGTTCAGCATTATTTATATGAGAAAGGGGAATACCGCCCCGAAAACGAAAATTCGTTCGCCCCGGCCCTGATCAACCGGATTGACCGGAATACCGGCGGCATCGTAATGGCGGCGAAGAACGCGGAAACCCTCCGCATCATGAATGAAAAAGTAAAAAAGCGCGAAATGCAGAAGCTGTATCTCTGCATTGTCCATGGAAAAATGGATCCGAAAACAGCGGTGCTGGAAGGCTTTCTCCAAAAAAACGAAAGCCAGAACCGCGTCTATATTTCCCACAGGCCCACCGCGGACACCAAATCGATCAAAACGCGCTACCGGGTGCTTGAAGAACGCGGAAGCTTCAGCCTGCTGGAGGTGGAGCTTCTGACCGGACGCACCCACCAAATCCGCGCGCACCTTGCTTCCGTCGGCCACCCGCTCGCCGGGGATGGAAAATACGGCACGAACGCGATCAATAAGCAAACCGGATTTTCCTATCAGGCCCTTTATTCCTACAAGCTGAAATTCACCTTTGACACGGACGCGGGAATTTTGAATTATCTGAACGGTTCGGAATATGAGGCAAAGGATATCTGGTTCTTAAAAGATTTTTACAGCTGGGCGTGATCCCCTTATGGTAAGATACAAAACTCGCCGCGCGCCGGGAAAACGTTCCGCGGGGGCAAGCGCGGCCTGACCGGCTGCCTGTGCTGAAAAGAGCCGGCGCGTGCGCGCCGGCTCTTTTCAGCTGTTTTTATCTACCTGATGAAAGGTTTTCAGGTTCCCTGTTTTTTCACTGCGCCTTTCCAGCTCGGCCTGGATGTCTTCCAGGGAGATTCCTTCGTTGACCATTAACACAGTCAGATGATACAGCAGATCCGATAGTTCAAGGACGGTTTCGGCATTGTCTCCGTTTTTGGCGGCGATCATCACCTCGCTGCACTCTTCCCCGCATTTTTTCAGGATCTTATCAAGGCCCTTGTCAAACAGGTAACAGGTATAGGACCCTTCCGCACGGGTTTCTTTTCTGCTCTGTATGGTACTGTAAAGCTCCTGCCAAGTATCAAGCATCGTTATCCCTCCAGATTTCATTAAAAAAGCAGCTGTGTGCGCCCGTGTGACAGGCAGCGCCCATCTGTTTGACGACGACCAGAAGGGTGTCGTCATCACAGTCGCCGTGGACGCTCACAACCTTCTGCAAATGTCCGGAGGTCGCGCCTTTATTCCAAAGCTCCCGGCGGGAACGGCTGTAAAACCAAGTATATCCTGTCTCAAGCGTTTTTCTCATGGACTCCCGATTCATATAGGCCAGCATCAAAACTTCGTTTGTTCCGTATTCCTGAACGATCGCCGGAAGCAAATCGGATTTTTGAAAAAAGCGATCTATAAAGGGGTTATCCTTTCCATCAATACATTCCATTTGTTTTTTCCTCCCCGCAAAGCGCAATCGTTGCTTTCAAATCGAGCGCACCGGTGTACAGGGCTTTCCCACAGATTGCCCCATACAGCTTCAAATCCAGTAAATCCGCGATATCCGCAAGGCTGCTGATACCGCCGCTTGCAATAATATTACAGGACACCGCATGATTCAGCCGGTCCAGCATTTCCAGATTCGGACCGGTCAAAGTGCCGTCCCGGGAAATATCTGTAAAGATAATATACTTTATACCGTGCTGCTCCATTCTTTTGGCAAGCTCAAGATAATCCACCGTTGAGGTTTCCGTCCAGCCCTGCGCGGCAACCTTGCCGTTTAAAGCGTCGATTCCCACCGCAATGCGCTCGCCATAGCCCTGAACAGATTCCTTGACAAGATGGGGATCGTTCAGGGCCGAAGAACCTAAAATGACTCTCGACACGCCATTGGAAAGATAAAAATTGATCGTTTCCATGCTTCTGATTCCGCCGCCGATTTCTATTTTCAGCCCGGAATTCTGCAGTACCTTGAAAACGATTTCCGAATTTACGGGATGAGCCGCTTTTGCGCCGTTCAGATCGACAATATGCAGCCAGCTTGCTCCCGCAGACTCAAAAACCCTGGCGGTGGACACTGCATCCTGCGCCACTTTATGCGCCGTGCTGTAATCGCCCTTTACCAGACGTACGCATTCGCCGTCCTTAATATCGATTGCGGGCAAAATAACCATAGCCGTCTCCTATTGATGAAATTACAAAGATCCCTTTGTTGAAAGCACCCCCGAGGAAGTTCTTGTAGCCGCCAGCCGCATGGCGTGGGCAACGGCCTTGAACATTCCCTCGATCTCATGGTGCGCATTTTTGCCATATTCAATACGGGTGTGGAGCGTGATTCCGGCGTTGACCGCGAAGGCGCGCATAAAATCTTCCGTCAGGCAGGTATCGAATTCCCCCACCCGTTCCTGCTCGAACTCCGCCTGAAAAACAAGGTACGGCCTTCCGCTGATATCGACAGAGGCAAAGGCAAGCGCTTCGTCCATGGGCACAAAAAAGGTGCCGAAACGGGCGATCCCCGATTTGTCGCCAAGGGCCTCTGCAAAGGCTTTTCCCAAAACGATGCCGACATCCTCAACCGTGTGATGACCGTCGATCTCCAAATCGCCGACCGCCTCCATGGTGAGTCCAAAGCCTCCGTGTACGGCAAAGGCATTGAGCATATGGTCAAAAAAACCGATTCCGGTTGAAATGCTCACTTCGCCGCCGTCAAGTGAAAGCGAAACAGCAATATCCGTTTCCTTGGTTTTGCGTTTTTGTACCGACGTTCTCATTTTTCCGCCTCCCTTTGTTATTGAATCACTGTTTCAAAAACTTTGATAAACTCTTTGTTTTCTTCCATCGTACCTGCCGTCACCCGCAGAAAATCGCCCATAAAGCGGACGGCAATCCCTGATTTTAATAAGGCGAGATAAATTTCCTCCGCTTGGGCAATCTGAAGGAATACAAAATTTGTTGCGGTGGGATACACATGCATTTTTTCGCTGTTGTTCTTTTCTATGCGCATCATTTCCGAATAGAGCATATTCCGGGAAGCAACGATGTCGTTGATACCGGAACGGATTAGATCGGGTTCCTTTAAAATATGGGAACCGATTTTCTGAGTGAGGGAGTTCACGTTATAGGGCGATTTGACCGCTTTCAGCGCATTTGTCAGTGTCGGATTTGCTACGGCAAACCCGAGCCGGATGGCGGCCATGCCAAACGCTTTGGAGCAGGTTCTCAGAATCATGAGATTGTCGTATTGCTCCACCTCGTCCAGCAGGGACTGGTCCCAAAAGTCCATATAGGCTTCGTCAAGCACCACCAGAGCCTTTACCGATGTTATCAGCCGCCGGACTTCCCCTTTTCGCAGCCCAAGCGAAGTGGGATTGCAAGGATTGGAAAAAAGAATCAGCCTGACATCGTTTGCATTGGCCAATTCAATTACCTTATCCACGTCGATGGTCAGATCGGGATTTTTGGCGTAGACAATGCTTTTCGCTTCCACAATGGAGGCGTAAAAGCGATACATGGAAAAATCCGGGGACACCGTCAGCATCGCATCGCCCTTCATTAAAAAAGCGCCGCAGATAACGGATATCAGTTCATCGGAACCGTTTCCGGCCGTGACATGGGCGGGATTGACCTGATAAAACTTTGCAAAGCTTTCGCAAAGCTCCGACGCCAACGGATCCGGGTACCGGTTATAAGCGGTAAACGCTGCAGATTCCATGATTTTCAATGCAATCCGGTTTGGAATGGGAAGAAAGGACTCGTTGGCATCCAGACGAATCGGATAGTGGCCTGTAATCGGGTCATACGGGCGCAGATCCCTGATTTTTTCATTTAACTGGTAAGCCATTTCAGCGCCTCACTTTAATCGAATTCGCGTGAGCAGTCAGGCCCTCGGCCTCTGCGAGCTGAATAATATCCTTCTGCGCCGATTTCAGCGCGCCTTCCGTATAATAGATAAAGCTGGATTTCTTGATAAAACTGTCCACCGAAAGCGGGGAGAAAAAGCGCGCGGTCCCACTGGTGGGCAAAACATGGTTCGGTCCCGCGAAATAGTCGCCAAGCGGCTCCGGCGAATAGTTGCCGAGAAAAACGGAACCGGCGTTGTCGATTTTTCCGATATATTCCATCGGGTTTGCGGCGCAAACCTCAAGGTGCTCCGGCGCCAGCTCGTTGGCAAAGGAAACGGCTTCCTCCATGCTTTCGCATACCACCACCCCGCCAAAACGGTCCAGTGATTTGGAAATGATTTCCCTGCGCGACAGCTTTGGCAGCTGCCGGTCAATCTGGGCAACCGTCTGCTCCGCGATTTTCTCCGAAGTCGTCAGCAGAATAGCGGAGGCAAGCACGTCGTGTTCGGCCTGCGACATCAGGTCCGCCGCCAGAAATTCCGGATGCGCCGTTTCGTCCGCGATAATCAGGATTTCGCTCGGGCCGGCGATCATATCGATATCGACGGTGCCGTAAAGCTGCTTTTTGGCGGTGGCTACATAAATATTTCCCGGGCCGACAATTTTATCGACCTTGGGGATGGTTTCGGTCCCGAATGCAAGCGCCGCGACCGCCTGCGCCCCGCCGGCCAGAAAGACGCGGCCGACCCCGGCGGTCAGCGCCGCCGCCAGAATATCCGGATTGGGTTTTCCGTCCTTTCCTGGAGGGGTCACCATGATGATTTCTTTTACTCCGGCAATTTTGGCGGGAATCGCATTCATCAGGACGGAAGAAGGATAAGCCGCCGTTCCGCCCGGCACATAGATACCGACTTTTGACAGGCCGCGAATGCGCTGTCCCATCATTACTCCGCTCTCATCGGTTTGAAACCAGCTCTGCTGTTTCTGCCGGGAATGAAAGTCCCTGATGTTCTCCGCGGCCCTGGCGAGAGCGGACAAAAAATCCGGTTCACATCGGTTGATAAGATCCTTCATTTCCGCGGCGGAAATCTCTGGTTTTTCGGGCTGGCTGCCGTCAAATTTCAGGGTGTATTCGCGAACCGCGTCGTCGCCGTGACGGCGTACATTTTCAATAATTTCCGAAACCGCCGATTCCACCGCCCGGTCAGTTTCTTCATTCCTTTGTTTCAGCCGACTGATAAAATCGCGGCTACCGCCCTTTTTCACAAACTGTATCACGCTGTTCCCTCCTTTGCCCGGTCCATCTCTTCCACAAGGCTCTCTATTTCCGTTTTTCGGATTTTCAGGCTTACCGCGTTGACAATCAGCCTCGCGGAAATATCACAGATGCTTTCAATCACTTCGAGCCCGTTTTCTTTTAGGGTAGAACCCGTTTCAACAATGTCTACGATCGCGTCGGAAAGGCCCAAAAGCGGCGCCAGCTCGACGGACCCCTCAATTTTTATGATCCTGACGTCCATTCCTTTGCTTTCAAAATAATTTCTCGCGACATTCGGGTACTTCGTAGCAATGGTTTTCGAGGAATATCCGCTGAAAAAATCCCGGTTCTTCGGACCGGCAAGGGCAAATTTGCATCTGCCGAAGCCAAGGTCCAGCACTTCATAAAAGCCGCTTCCATGCTCCAGAATCGTATCTTTTCCCACGACTCCCAGGTCACAGGCGCCGTGCTCCACATAGGTGATGACATCGGCGGCTTTGGCAAGAACCACCTCAAACCGGTTCCCGCAAACCGGCAGAATCAGTTTGCGCCCTTTATTTCTTACGGCGGAACAGTCAAAGCCGATTTTCTCAAATAAGGCAACGGTATCATTTTCAAGCCTGCCCTTCGTAAGGGCGATTCTAAGTGGTTTCATTTTTTCCCAACCCTATGTCAGATTTATGGTCTCAATACGGTCTCCGATACAGTCCACGCGCCTGATTCCGCGCGTTTTCGCATATTCCAGCGCTTTCTCTTTTGTCTCAAAGATACTGTTTTCGCATTTCAGACCCTTTTCAATCAGTGTGGAAGCATAGTTCAGGGCCTCCATTTCAAAACCGGTCTCTCCGTGAACCAGAACGTCCGCCGGCATAACGGAATAGAGCGTACCGTGTTCCAGCATGATCTTGGAAATCGCGTCCACGTTGATCGCGAACCCGATAGCCGGCATCGGAAAGTCAAAGTAACCGAGAAGATTGTCGTATCTTCCGCCCAGAAGGACCGCGTCGCCGCAGTTTTCTACATAAGCGCTGAAAACGATATTGGTGTAATAATCGTTGCGCTGTACCAGACCCAAATCGACAATCATTTTATCGCCAAGGCCGCGGCGGCTCAAGGAGCGGTAAAGCTCGTGCAGATATTTTAGCATTCCTCCGGACTTTTCGTCGGAACAAAACGGCTCCGCATGCGCAAACACCTCTTCCCCGCCGAAAAGGCGCGGAAGCGTGCGCATCGCCGTTACCGGCCGGGATTGCTCCAAACCGTCAAGGATTCTGTTCAGCGACGCGTAATTTTTCGATTCAATGGCGCTGCGGATATCCTCGCGCAGGTCGTCGGAAATAGGCAGCTGCTCGGCCAATGCGCGGAAAAGTCCGGCGTGACCCAGTTCAAACCGAAAATCAGGGACACACTTTCCCAGCGCCTCGATTGCCGTCATGATCACTTCAAGGTCCGCGCGCATTCCGTCCGCGCCGAGAAGCTCAATCCCGGTCTGGGCCGTTTCGTCGCTGCGGCCCGTCAGGGCCGGATTGTTGCGGTAGATGGGCTGTGTGTAAAAAAGCCTGATCGGCTTCGGTAAGGCCTGCAGTCTGGTCGCGGCCAGACGCGCGATCGGCATGGTGGAATCCGGCCGCATAACAGTCAGTCTTCCGCGGCGGTCGGACATTTTATACATGACCTCCTGCCCGATTCCGGAAAAATTCGGGTCAAACACATCATAGAACTCCAAACCGGGAGTAACCACTTCATTGAAGCCCCTGGAAGAAAAGACATCCCTCAGGGTTTTCTCCACATCCCTGCGCACCAGGCATTCTTCAAAAAGAAGGTCTTTCGTCCCCTCCGGAGTGACTTTGTTATATTTTTTCATCCAATACACCTGTAGACTTTCAGTTGAATGCTTTAGTATGGTAATATAATAGCATAGTAAACCGTTCTTTGTCAACCAAATAATGTCATCTGGCTGCTTTGCGGCAATCCGGCAAGGGCACCGGCCTCCGCAAGCGTTTCAATAACGGATTTGGAAACCTTGGAGCGGGTCTGAAGATCGTCGACAGAAATATAAGGCCCCTTTTCCTTTGCGGCCGCCAGACTGTTTGCCGCGGCTTCCCCCACACCCGACAGAGAGGAAAACGGCAGCCTGATTTTTCCATTTTCGACCAGATATTTTTTCGCGTCGGATTGATAAAGGTCGACCGGAAGAACCTCGATTCCCCGGGCAAGCATTTCGTTGATGATCTGGAAAGTAGCATAGGCGGCCTCTTCCTTCGCGCTTGCTTCCTTGCCCTTCATGCTGATTTCATTCATGCGTCTCCGGACGGCTTCCCTGCCCTTCATGACAGTGGCGCCGTCAAAGTCCTCTCCGCGTACGGTAAAATAAGCGGCGTAGTACTCGACCGGCCTATGTACCTTGTACCACCCGAGACGCAGGGTTGAAATCATATATGCCGCCGCGTGCGCTTTCGGGAACATGTACTTGATCTTCATACAGGAATCAATATACCACTGCGGTACATTATGCTCCTTCATGGCCTGAATATGCTCTTCCGTCAAAAGCTTGGAGGCCTTGCCCTTACGGGTGATCTCCATAATTTTAAACGCCATTTTCGGCTCCAGCCCTTTGTGCAGCAGGTAAGTCATAATGCTGTCTCTGGTTCCGATTACCTCCGCGATGGTGCAGGTCTTGTTTTTAATCAGGTCCTGCGCGTTGCCGAGCCAGACATCCGTACCGTGTGAAAGACCGGAAACCTGCAAAAGATCGGAAAAGGTTTTGGGCTGGGAATCGATCAGCATTTGCCGTACAAAGCTGGTGCCGACTTCCGGCAGGGAAAACGTGCCGGTCTGGGAATCGATATCCTCCGGCTTGACGTGCAGCGCCTCTGTGGAGGTAAACAGCGACATGACCTCCGGGTCGCTCATGGAAACCTTCATAACCGGAATGCCGGTGTAATCTTCCAGATAACGGTAAATGGAAGGAACATCATGCCCGAGCTCGTCCAGCTTGCAGATGGTATCATGGATGGAATGGAAGTCGAAATGGGTGGTGATATTATCCGATTTCTGATCGTTCGCCGGATGCTGCACCGGGCAGAAATCATAAATCTCCATGCCCTTCGGCACGACGACCATGCCGCCCGGATGTTGGCCGGTCGTGCGCTTGATTCCCGTGCAGCCGATCGCCAGACGCTGTTCCTCCGCGCGGTGCATCACCATCCCCTTCTCCTCCGCGTATTTCTTCACGAAGCCGATTGCGGTTTTATCCGCTACGGTTGCGATGGTTCCGGCCTTAAAGACGTTGTCCTTGCCGAACAGCGTTTCTGTGTAGCGGTGTGCGCTGGTCTGGTACTCGCCGGAAAAGTTCAGGTCGATATCCGGCGTCTTGTCGCCGTCGAAGCCCAGGAAGGTCTCAAACGGAATCGTATGCCCGTCGCGGTTATACTCCGTGCCGCAGACAGGGCAATTTTTCGGCGGCAGGTCGAATCCGCTGCCATAGCTGCCGTCGGTGATGAATTCGCTGTGCTTGCAGTTGGGGCAGACATAATGCGGCTCCAGCGGGTTTACCTCGGAAATACCGGACATATTCGCCACAAACGAGGACCCGACGGAACCACGGGAGCCAACCAGATAACCGTGTGCTTCCGAGTCCGCGACCAGCTTCTGCGCGGTCATATAAAGGATGGAGAAGCCGTGCTTCGTGATGGAACCCAGCTCACGGTCGAGACGCTTTTTCACGATATCCGGCAGCGGGTCACCGTAGACCTCTTTCGCCCTTGTCCATGTGATACTGGTCAGCTGTTCCTCGGCACCCTCGATAAAGGGCGGATAGGTTCCCTCGGGAATCGGGCGGATTTCCTCCGTCATCTCCGCGATCAGGTTTGTATTTTTCACCACGACTTCATACGCTTTTTCCTTACCGAGATAAGCGAATTCCGCCAGCATTTCCGCGGTGGTGCGCATGTAGAGCGGAGCCTGCTCGTCGGTATCCTTGTATCCCTGACCGGCCATCAGGATTCTGCGGTAATCGCCGTCCTTCGGGTCCATAAAGTGAACGTCGCACGTCGCGACCACCGGCTTATGGAGATGCTCTCCGAGCTTTACGATCGTACGGTTGAATTCCCTCAGCTTTTCCTCGTCGGGGACAAGGCCCTCGCGGACCATAAAAAGATTGTTCCCAATCGGCTGAATTTCAAGATAATCGTAGAAACCCGCAATTTCACACAGAGTTTCCCACGGCTGCGCGTTGAAAACCGCTCTGTAAAGTTCTCCAGCTTCACATGCACTGCCGACAATCAGACCTTCCCTGTGTTTGATCAGTTCGCTTTTGGGGATACGCGGGTTTCTGTAAAAGTAGTCCAGATGGGACTTGGAAATCAGCTTGTACAGATTTTTCAGACCCGTTTTATTTTTGACCAGAATGATCTGATGGTAGGATTTCATTTTTTTAGGGTCTCCGCCGGCCAGAGAGGAGTTGATATCCATCACCGACTGCGCGCCGGTGTCTTCCTTCAGACGCGTTAACAGCGCCATAAAGATCTTGCCCAGTACCGTTGCGTCGTCGCTTGCGCGGTGATGGTTGAACGGGTCGAGCTTTAAGTATTTGGCGACCGTGTCCAGCTTGCAGTTCTTGATATCCTTCAGCATGGAGCGGCACATAGGAACGGTATCGATGTACGGGTAGGAAAAATCCATTCCGCTGCGCTGCGCCGCAATCCGGATAAACGAGGTGTCGAACTCGGCGTTGTGGGCGATCAGAACGGCGTCTTTGCCGCAGAAATCATAAAACGCCTGAATGGCTTCCTTTTCCAGCGGCGCGTCTTTTACCATGGAGTCCGTAATCCCGGTCAGCTCTGTTATTTTCGCCGGAATCGGGATTTGCGGATTGACGAAGGTATCGAAGCTTTCTATAATCTCGCCGTTTTTGATCCTGACCGCACCGATTTCGGTAATTTTGTCCTTGTTCGGGCTCAGGCCCGTAGTTTCGATATCGAATGAGATAAATTCGTCATCCAGCGTTTTAGAGGATTCCCCTTTGACAGCCTGTACAAGATCATTGACAAAATAGGCTTCCACCCCATAAATGACCTTGATATGGATATCTTTCTTTTTCAGGTCGTTCACCGCGTTCATAGCGTCCGGAAAAGCCTGAGCCACACCGTGGTCAGTAATGGCAATGGCGCTCTGCCCCCACTGAGCGGCACGCTTGATCAGGTCTCCGGCGGAATTCACGCCGTCCATGCTGGACATATTGGTATGTAAATGCAGTTCCACCCGCTTGACATCGGCTTTATCCGTCACTTTCAGCTGTTGGACCGTGCTGATGCTTTTGGCGCGCAGGACGATTTCATGGTCGTATTTATCGTATTCCACATCGCCGCGGGCGATGACCGACATGCCCTTCGACAGCGTGTCCAACGCCTTGCACTGGGAAACCATCTCAATAATTTTCAGCGTCATGGAACTGGTATAGTCCGTGATATTGATCGTGATGATTTTTCTCTGCTGATCCCTTGTAATCTTTTCTTCAATCTGAAAAATCTCGCCCCAAATCGTTACGCTCCCAATATCCGGAGTTACCTTATTAATCGGAACCGGCTTTGCTTTCGTCGCGTGCCCGTACAGTTCGCGGGCAGTTTCCGGTATCATGCAGGGGAGCAGTGTTTCGCCCGAGCGCACCTGAATTGTCCTGGGCGCTTTTACATGATTGAGATTTGTTTCGTAGGCTTCCACCTGCTCCACAACCGCTTCGCGTTTCAGCGTTTCCTGCCGCTTCTTTTTCTTTTCAATATAGACCGGATTCTCGCTGTCTACCGTCAGAAGTCCGTCGAATTCCACCGTCAGGCTGATGCCGAATTCCTCGTGAATCAGCCTGGAAATCAGGCGGTCAATATGACGCGAAACCAGCAAATCCCTTCCGCCGTGCGTCAGAGAGATGATCAGCTTTCCGTTTTCGACCCTTGCGGAGGAATCCGTCAGGGTCCCGTTGATACTGGCTTCCCGGCGCTTCAGTTCCATCACCAGACTGGGGTAATAGTCAACGCTGAAGGTCTCTGACGGGAAGGATGGAAAGATGCAGGCTTTGGCAAGGTTCAGTTCTTTACAGGCGGAAATTTGCTTTTCCACATCATAAAGCACGCGGCGCTCCACCAAAGATGGAAACGCCACGTCAGCAGTAATGATTCTGTTATTTGTATCGATTTGTAATGAAGAAATGCTTCCGTTGCACACGGGAGACGGCAATCGTGAAGCTTCTATGTATGCACCAAAAAATTCACCAAAAGTTTTCAATGGAATTCCGTCCTTTACATCTGATCTATCTCCTGCATTAAGCAGTCCAAAAGCTGATCCTCCGGAACCTTGCGGATAATCCGGCCCTTCTTGAACAGAAGGCCCACCCCGTCTCCTCCGGCAATGCCGATATCGGCCTCGCGGGCTTCTCCGGGGCCGTTCACCGCACAGCCCATAACGGCGACCTTCAGATTTTTTTTGCATCCCGCAAGGCGCTGTTCAGCCTCGTTCGCAAGGCGGATCAGGTCGATCCGCGTTCTGCCGCAGGTCGGGCAGGAAACGAATTGGATTCCCTCCGTGTTCAGATCAAGCGCCCGCAAAATATCAAAACCGGCGGCGACCTCCTTTACCGGGTCGGCCGTCAGGGAAACACGGATGGTATCCCCTATCCCGCGCTGCAGAAGAGAACCGATTCCGATCGCGGATTTGATCAGGCCCATCCGCTCGGTCCCGGCCTCCGTTACACCCAGATGCAGCGGATAGTCGCAGCTTTGCGCCGCCAGCTCATAGGCCTGGATCATTTTGTTCACATCGGAGGATTTAATCGATAGGACAATATCGTGAAAATCATATTTTTCCAGCAGCGAAGCGTGATACAGCGCGCTTTCCACAAGCGCCTGCGGCGTTGGACCGCCGTATTTTTCCAGGATTTCCTTTTCCAGCGAACCGGAATTCACTCCGATCCGGATGGGGATATTTTTTCGGCGGCATGCGTCCGCCACCGCCTTGACATGGTCGTCGGAGCCGATATTGCCGGGATTGATCCTGATTTTGTCAACTCCCGCCTCCACCGCTTCCAGCGCCAGGTGATAGTCAAAATGAATATCCGCGACGAGCGGAACCTGTACGGCGTTTTTGATCGCCGGAATCAGCGGAATGGCGTCCCTGCTCGGAATCGCGGCACGGATGATATCGCACCCGGCCTGCTCCAGTTCCACCGCCTGACGGACACTGCCGTCGATATCCGTGGAAGGAATGTTGAGCATGGATTGCACGGATATTTTGGAACCGCCGCCAATCGTCACCTTCCCGGCATGAACCGTCCTTGATTTTCGCATGATCAACCCAACCCCTTGCCAGTAATCAGCCTGATAATATCGTTGAAAGTAATAATCACCATCAGACCCATCAGCAGGCAGAAGCCGGCCGTGTTTACCCAGCCCTCGTATTTCGGGTTGATTGGCTTGCGGAAAATCGCTTCCACGATCAGGAACAGCAGCCTGCCACCGTCCAGCGCCGGCAGCGGAAGCAGATTCACGACGCCAAGGTTGACGGTAATGACCATCATCATCATCAAAATATTGTTCAGGGCGGCGATAAAATTCTGCTGCAGACCGATCGAGGCCGCCTGCCCGATGGCGTTCGCCGCGCCGACGGGGCCCGCGACATCATTGAACCCGAATTTTCCCGTGACAAGCCCGACCAGACTGTACCAGACCATTCGCACGGTGGAAACCGTGTCCTGTGCGGATTTGACAATCAGAGTACCGGGATTTTTTTCAATCGGCTGCACATAAAAGTCAAGGGCAAGGATTTGCTTCCCGTCCGATTCCTTTGTGTTAAACCGTATATCATCAAAGTTCAGCAGCTTTCCGCCGCGGGAAACCTGAATATCCGTTTTCATCGGGTCCGCCATGGCGAGAGCAAAGCTCAAATCGCGGTCCCCGTTTATTTTATAGCCGTTGATGCTTTTAAAAACATCGCCAACCTGAAACCCGGCCGCCTGCAGGGCCGACTGATCGGTAAATTTCGAGATGGTCGTCGAAGAAAACGCAGGCTGCTGGCCTAAAAGAATCATCATAATGACGAGACCCAAGATAATATTCATCACGGCGCCCATCACAACCACCAGCATCCGTTTCCAAATCGGCCTGTTGTTAAAGGCACGGTCGTCCGGGCTGTCCTCATCTTCGCCTTCCATCGCGCAGAAGCCGCCGACCGGAAACGCGCGCAGGGAATACTCCGTTTCCCCCCTTGTAAAATGAAACAGCTTCGGCCCCATGCCGATGGCAAATTCATTGACACGAACTCCGGAAAGCTTCGCCGTGAAAAAATGTCCGAATTCGTGGATAAAAATAATAAAGCTGAAAAGAAGAATCGCTATAATCACCAATATTGCTTTTGTAATCATGATCACCTCATCGTCAGCCGACCGCGCCGAAAACATAATCCCGCGCATTGCGGTCGGCATTCAAAATATCGTCAACAGACGAAACCGTTTGAACATCCGGCTGATTTTCCATCGCACGGCGGACCAGTTCCCCAATCCGGAGAAAAGAAATCCTGCCGTCTAAAAACAGCTTTACCGCGACCTCATTTGCCCCGTTTGCCGCCGCGGGGGCAAGCCCGCCGCGCTCAATTGCTTTCTTGCACGCGTCAAGACAGGAGAAAGTCTGGAAATCGGGCTCAAAAAAGGTCAATTTACCGTAATCCGTCAAACTCAGCTGCCCAACCGGCGAAGGAAGCCTCTGCGGCCAGGTAATTGCATACTGAATGGGAATTCTCATATCCGGCAGTCCCAGCTGCGCAATGACGGAATTATCTTCATATTCAATCATGGAATGAACGACGCTTTCCCGATGGACGACCACGGAAATTTTGGAGGCCGGCATATCGAACAGCCAGGACGCTTCTATAATTTCCAACCCTTTATTCATCATGGTAGCGGAGTCGATCGTAACCTTGGCGCCCATATTCCAGTTCGGATGCCTGAGCGCCTGCTGCGGCGTTACATGAATCAGCTGATCCCTGTTTTTCCCGAAAAACGGCCCGCCGGAAGCCGTAAGGATGATGCACTTGAGCGCTTTTTTCTCCGGGCAGCCCTGCAAACATTGAAATACGGCCGAATGCTCGCTGTCCACCGGAAGGATTTTTACCGAATTCTTTTTGGCCGCCTCCATCACAAGGGAGCCCCCGGCGACCAGCGTTTCCTTGTTGGCGAGCGCCACGTCCTTTCCCGCTTTGATCGCGGTCAGGGTGGGCACCAGCCCAACCATGCCCACGACGGAATTCAGGACCAAATCGGCGTTTTCCATCGCCGCGGCCTCGCACAGACCGTCCATGCCGGTCACAACCCGTACGGGAGTGTCCGCCACGGCAATTTTCAGTTTTTTCGCCGCGGACTCATCAAACACCGCAGCCAACTCGGGTTTAAATTCCCTGATCTGTTCCTCTAAAAGCGCCGTATTGGCATTGGCTGCCAAAGCGCATACCTTTACGTTCAAACCGCGTACAACATCAAGCGCTTGCGTACCGATGGAGCCGGTCGAACCAAGAATTGAAAGACATCTTCTCATTATTATTCACCATTTTGCAGTTTTATTGCATCTGAGCACATATTTATTGAAAGACAAGCGGCATAAACTGGACAAGCAAATACACAAACGGCGCTTCAAAAATCACGCTGTCAAAGCGGTCCAGAATCCCGCCGTGCCCCGGAATGATTTCCCCAAAGTCCTTGATATGGCAGCTGCGCTTGATGAGCGAAAAGCTGAGGTCGCCCAGAATGGACATAATCGTTCCGAAAAATCCGATGACCACCAGCGTCAGGTACGATATTTCGACGCTGTAAGCATAGTAAACCGCGTGGAAAATATATCCGAAAACGATCATGGCGACAATATTCAGAACAAAGCCGCCGATAACGCCCTCCACCGTCTTTTTCGGGCTGATATCCGGACACAATTTATGTTTTCCCCAAAGGCTGCCGGCAAAAAACGCCCCGGTATCCGCTATCCAGGCAGAAAAAATTGCAATAATCACATAAAACATGCCGTGCCTCCCGCCAAGATTGCGCAAGCTGATCAAGGTTTCAAGGGCCGTCGGAATCATCAGCGACATACTGTAGATGACGCCCACCTCGCGGAAGGTGATCACCTTATGGTACAGAATCAATGCCCCGAATATGACGACCGTGTAAAGAAAATAGGCAGCCTGCTGCAGCATATCAACCTGTATCAGCGGAATTACCGCGGAAAAGATCAGGCTTGGGATAAGCAGGACAAAATTTTTGGACAATCCCAAAGCGGAAATAATTTCAAAAACAGCCAAAACTGAAATCAAAGCAATCGCAATGTTCAAAGCTGCCGGAACGGTGCTGTTAAATACTACAATCGCGGCCAAAAAAAGGACAAGAGATACTCCTGAAGCAACCCTTTCTCTCAATTAAACCCCTCCAAAGCGCCTGTTGCGGCTCGCGTATTCGTTTAATGCGCGATCTAAATCCCTTGGCTTAAAGTCAGGCCACAAAATATCCATTACAACGTATTCGGCGTAAGCCGACTGCCACAGTAAAAAATTCGAGATACGGCTTTCCCCGCTCGGCCGGATAATCAGATCCGGGTCGGGTTGTCCGCCGGTATAGAGCCGTTCGGCAACGGCAGCTTCACTGATCTGTTCAGGGGACAGCCTTCCCTTTTGCACATCCTCGGCAAGCATTCTGGCCGCGTGTACGATTTCCGCACGCCCGCCGTAATTCATGGCAATGTTCAGGACCATACCGGTGCGCTTTTCCGAAACCTTCTCCGTTTCACGAATCAGTTTCTGCAGCTCCGGCGGAAAAGCCGACACATCCCCGATAAAACGTACTTTTATGTTCTCATTTAAAAAGTCACGCAGAGCATCTTCAAGATACTGCTTGAACAGCTTCATTAAAGCCCCGATTTCCTCTTTTGGACGCCGCCAGTTCTCCGTTGAAAAAGCATATACCGTAAGATACTCAATTCCAATCGAACTGCAGTAGCGCGTGATTGTCTTGAAGACAGCCGCTCCTACGGTATGGCCGGCGGAACGCGGGAGTCCGCGTTTTTTAGCCCACCGGCCATTTCCGTCCATAATGATCCCCAGATGCTTTGGAAGATACTGTTGTTCCATTTTCTTACCTATATTTCCATAATTTCCTTTTGCTTTTTTTCAAATGCGCCGTCTACCTGTTTGCAATATTTATCGGTTAAATCCTGCGTTTTCTTTTCCGCCTGCTTCAGCTCGTCTTCCGTGAGCTCCGAATTTTTCTTCATGCCTTTGAGCTTTTCCATCGCGTCACGGCGCATATTGCGGATCGCGATCTTGCGCTCCTCGGCCATCTTGCTGATTTCCTTCACCAGGTCGCGGCGTCTCTCCTCCGTAAGCGGAGGAAATGTAATCCGGATGACCTTGCCGTCGCTCTGAGGATTGATGCCGATGTCCGAGGTCTGAATGGCCTTTTCAATGGCGCGGCATACGGAAATATCCCAAGGTTGAATGGTCAGAATCCGCGCTTCGCTTACCGCCACCGCCGCAAGCTGGTTAATAGCGGTCGGCGTGCCGTAATAATCGACTTTTACTTTATCCAGCACCGCCGGGTTCGCCCTGCCCGCTCTGATGGATGCAAAATCATCAGACAGAGCACTGACACATTTCTTCATATGGTCCTCTGCGCGTTCCAATACTTCTTTCATCATTAGTCCTCCTTCACAAGTGTTCCGATCGATTCCCCGCAAACGGCTTTGATAATATTATCCGGCTCGCCGATGCTGAAAACAAGAATCGGAATTTTATTATCTTTGCATAGTGAAGCAGCCGTGCTGTCCATCACCTGCAGGTTTCGGTTGAGTACGTCCATAAAGGACAGGGTGTCAAATTTTACGGCGTCCGGATTCTTTTTGGGGTCGCTGTCATAAACGCCGTCAACCATGGTGGCTTTTAAAATAATGTCTGCGTCAATTTCGGCTGCCCGCAGCGCCGCCGCCGTATCGGTTGAGAAGAACGGGTTTCCGGTACCGCAGCCAAATACGACGACTCTTCCCTTTTCCAGATGCCGTACGGCGCGGTTGCGGATGTAGGGTTCGGCAATTTGCTGCATCGCAATCGCGGTCTGCACACGGACCTGAACGCCGAGCTGTTCCAACGCGTCGGCCACGCCAAGCGCGTTGATGGTGGTGGCGAGCATTCCCATATGATCCGCGCGGGTCCTGTCCATTTTTCCGCTGCTGCGGCCGCGCCAGAAATTGCCGCCGCCAACAACGATTCCGATCTGAACCCCCATATCCGCACATTTTTTGATCGGTCCGCAGATTTTCAGCACCGTGTCAAAATCAATTCCGTGGGTCTCGCTGCCCGCGAGAGATTCGCCGCTCAGCTTGAGAAGAATTCTGTTATATTTAGGTTGCAAATAAAACACCCCTGTTTTCATTTTATATTATTCTACAATAAGCATTGTGTAAAGTAAAGGCTTTCATAACTAAATATAGTTATTATTGTCAAGTTTTATAATTTAGAAACATTTCTCCGAAAGCGGTAACAGGAGGAAGGCATAAAAATAGCGCAGGATTGTTTTCCTGCGCTATTCCTCAGTGAATTCTTACTTAACCATGCTGGCGATTTCTTCTGCAAAATTATCCTCGCGCTTCTCAAGGCCTTCGCCCTTTTCAAAGCGGACATAATCTACAATCGAAATGGAGCCGCCAAGCTCTTTTGCGGTAGCCTCCGTGTACTGCTGCACGGAAAGATCGCCGTCTTTGACATAGGCCTGATCCAAAAGGCAGATTTCCTTAAAGAACTTTCCAAGTCTTCCGGTAACAATCTTATCAGCAATTGCAGCAGGTTTGCCATCGTTGATAATCTGCTCTTTCAGAATGGTCTTCTCATGTTCAACAACATCGGCGGGAACCGATTTCTGATCGAGGTACTGCGGGCTGATGGCCGCAATCTGCATGGCGATATTCTTCGCGTACTCCTTAAACTCTTCCTTGGCCGCAATTTCCGCGGAAGTATCGAATTTAACAAGAACGCCGATTTTTCCGGCTGCATGGATATAGGCTGCAACCACGCCTTCAAAACGCTTGAAACGACGAATCTTAATGTTCTCGCCGATGGTCAGGATCTTATCCTTGAGCATCGCGTCGACCGTCTGATCCGAACCGCTTGCTTTGCACTGAAGCAAAGCCTCCACATCGGCAGGATTAGACTCGATGACCGTATCCGCACAGACCTTTACGAAGTGCTGGAAATCCGCATTCTTCGCAACAAAGTCGGTTTCGGCGTTGACCTCGATGTCCACACCGACGGTTCCTTCCTCATTCAGGCATGCAAAAGCAACGCCTTCGGCTGCAATACGGCCCGCCTTTTTCGTAGCGGCCGCAAGGCCTTTCTCTCTTAAAAAGTCGATCGCGGCATCCATGTCTCCATTGGATGCTTCCAGCGCTTTTTTGCAGTCCATCATCCCGCAGCCGGTCTTCTCACGAAGCGCTGCAACATCTTTAGCTGTAAAAGCCATTCTGTTTCCTCCGCTCTTAATATTCGTTTTATTTATTATCTGCGCATATTACCGATTATTCCGCGGCTTCTGCTTCATTCACTTTTTCTTCTTCCGCTTCGGCGGCAGCGGCGCCCATCTGGCCTTCCTTGCCTTCGACGATTGCGTTTGCGACGGTTGCGGAAATCAGCTTGACGGCACGGATCGCGTCGTCGTTGCCGGGAATAACATAATCGATTTCATCCGGATCACAGTTGGTGTCGACAATCGCGACAATCGGGATGCCGAGCTTTTTGGCTTCCGCTACGGCGATTCTCTCTTTGCGCGGGTCAACGATAAACAGTGCGCCGGGAATTTGTTTCATATCCTTGATGCCGCCCAGGAATTTCTCGAGCTTTTCAATCTCAAGGCGAAGCTTAATGACTTCTTTTTTCGGCAGAAGATCGAAGGTGCCGTCTTCTTCCATGGTCTTGAGCTGGTTCAAGCGGTCGATTCTGCGGCGGATCGTACGGAAGTTGGTCAGCATGCCGCCCAACCAGCGCGCGTTGACAAAATAAGCGCCTGCGCGTTCCGCTTCGTCCTTCACGGAATCCTGAGCCTGCTTTTTGGTGCCGACAAACAGTACGGATTTGCCTTCAGCGGAAAGACTGCGGACAAAGCTGTAAGCGTCCTCCAGCTTCTTGACGGTTTTCTGCAGGTCGATGATGTAGATGCCGTTGCGTTCCGTAAAGATATACGGAGCCATTTTCGGGTTCCATCTTCTGGTCTGGTGACCGAAGTGGACGCCGGCCTCCAAAAGTTGTTTCATTGATACTACTGACATAATAATCCTCCTTGGTTTTTCCTCCGTCCCGCTTTAACAGACGCAACACCCGGAAGCCGGGCACCAAATCGTCATAGCAGAGACGTGTGTTTTTTATTGCGCGGATAATTATAGCATATAAAAGAATAAAATTCAAGAGTTTTTCAGTTGCCAAAGAATCCGCCAAACCCGCGCCCTCTTTTTTTCGTTCGGCAATAGTTATTATACGTCACCAAAATAGTATCGTCCCCTATTACCTGAATATCCTGCCATTTAATAATAATATCGTCCTCCCTGCCCAGCAGTCCGAAGCAGCGCAGGCGGCCGTAAATTACAATGGCAATCACTCTGGCGTCCGCGGTGTCTATTTCCACATCACAGACACATCCTATCCGGGTCCCGTCCTTTACATTGATGACTTCTTTATGGCGCATATCAATGATCCGGCAATTCACGCTTCCACCTCCCCTACAGATATATGCCGAACTTTGTTATATAATTAATTAATTGATTAATCAAAAAGAAAATGGTATAATTATCCGAGAAAAAATCAGGAGGTTATTATGAATATTTGGCATGATATCTCACCTAAAAGAATTAAGACAGAAGACTTTTGTGCCGTCATAGAAATTCCAAAGGGCTGTAAAATCAAATATGAGCTCGACAAGGAAACCGGTTTGCTGCTGATGGACCGGATTCTTTACACTTCCACTCATTATCCCGCGAACTACGGCTTTATTCCCCGTACTTACGCCAGTGATAATGACCCTCTTGACGTACTTGTCCTCTGTTCCGAGGATATCCGTCCGCTTTCCCTGGTGCGGTGTTATGCCATCGGCGTGATTATTATGGTGGATAACGGGATGAAAGATGAAAAAATCATCGCGATTCCGTTTAACGACCCCACCTATAACGGCTACCGTGACATTAAGGAGCTGCCGAAACATATTTTTGACGAAATGTCCCATTTCTTTTCCGTTTACAAACAGCTGGAGGGAAAAGTGACGGCAATCGACGAAGTCAAAGGGCCCGAAGATGCCAAGGAAATCATTCAGAGCTCCATTGACAGCTACATCGAAAAATTCTGCAAATAATTTTCGCTGATCCAAAATCCCCTGTGAAATTCACAGGGGATTTTTTGCGCCGCAATCGCTCAAAGAAAACAGTTACGACTGAAACAGATATAAAGTGCCGCCCTGACCGCCCATTTGGCCGACATTGCTTGTATTGGAGCTGTATTCGCCGGAATCCACCAACACCGCGTTTTCTTTTACATAAGACTCAATATCGGAACCGGAACCGCCGAAGCTTCCATTCAACAGGAAATAAGTAATTTTGCCTTGAGCGACAAGCGTTTTCAGCTGATCGACCGTAAGGGAATTGTCCGAACCCAGGAACCCTCCGTAAGCATAGCAGGGCAGGCCGGTGTCAATGATGAACTGCGCTACGCTGCTGGAACGCTGTGCGGTAACAAGAAAGCTGCCCTCTTTATAATTTTTCACCAGATAAGCTTCCAAAGAGGCGCTCTGCGCGCTGCCGTTTTCCGACAACATGCCGGTTCCGTTCCCCTGTCCGCTTTGCACCAGCTCCGGACCGGCGTACGGCATTGTGGAATTCGTTACGCCCATGACCGGCGTAAGCGCCCAGTAAAAAGGAGCTGCCACTGAGGACAGGACAAGCACCGCCAGAGAAACCGCAAGAATGCCGCGCTTATGTCTGACACAATAAACGGCGAACAGGAGGATTCCAATGCCCGCCGCGGCAAGCATAACGGGAAGCAGCCATGTCTTCAGCTCGGAATACCGCAAAACACAGACAATCTGCAGAGCAAGATTGAGAAGGAACGCAGCCAGCAGAAGCACGGGACGAAGATACTCCGTTTTTTTCTCCCGTCTGTGCTTCAGCCCGTTGTAGATGGTAACAATTCCGATGCCGCTCAGGACGGCAATGGCGGGCGCCATCATGCAGAGATAATACCGGTGATAGAATCCGGCAAAGCTGAAGAAAACCGCCATGGTAATCAGCCACAGAGACCAGAATACAAAAGCACCCTGACGCTCATTTTTTCTTCTGAAGTTCCATTTATTCATGCAAAGCAGCATGCTGCAAAGGGCGAACAGCAGGAACCAGGAACCCTGTCCGTATAAATTTGACGTCCACAGCCGCAGAGGGGACGCATTCCCGATTTCAGAACCGCCCATCCCATTCGCACCCATATTGCGGCCGCCGTCCTGGCGGTCTCCACGGCCGTCCGCACCGCCGTCAGGCATGTTCTGTCCGTTTTCATCGGCACCGTCGGACGTGCCCTGCCCGTTCCCATCTGTATTGCCGCCGGGCATTCCCTGTCCACTTCCATTCGTGTTACTGTCCGGCGCGCCCTGCCCGTAACCGTCGGAAGGCGTCCCGTTTCCGTCATCATTCGTCTGTGGTGCCGAGCCGGAAGCATCCCTGTCGGATGAACGGCCAAAGCCGCCTCCCATTCCGCCGCCCATGCTTTGTCCAAACAGCCTTTCCGTGCCGTTATGGCCGAAAATCAGTTCGATCATGGAATTGCTGCTGGTGCTGTCCACGTAAGGCCGGTTTTCAGCGGGGTAAAATTCCACGGCAAGCACCCATGCGAAAGAGACTCCCAGAACAATAACCATACTCAAAATCCCGGCAAGAATCCGTTTCCCAATTTTTTCTTTTGCAAAAAACAGATAAGTCAGGGCAACGGCGGGCAGAATCATGTATGCCTGCAGCATTTTAATATTAAAGCCCAATCCGACAAACAGCGCCGCGAGAAACAGATATTTCCATCTTCCGCTGTCGATCGAGCGAAAAAGAAACCACGCCGCTGCCAGCAATACAAAAATCAGCTGCATATCCATCGTATTGTT
The DNA here is from genome assembly GCF_052443335.1 of Caproiciproducens lactatisolvens. NCBI lineage: Bacteria > Bacillati > Bacillota > Clostridia > Eubacteriales > Acutalibacteraceae > Caproiciproducens > Caproiciproducens lactatisolvens. The sequence continues at coordinate 1,692,780 of NZ_CP195750.1, forward strand.
GCGCGACGCGACAACGACGACCGGGGTTATGGCAAAAAGCAGGGCCGAAACAAGCCCGGCGGGCCGCCCGAAATACCGGGCGGTCAAAATGTAAATCATCACGGTGGAGGCCGCGCCCGCCAAAGCCTGCGGGAGCAGCATGGCCCAGCCGTGATAGCCGAAAATAAGTACGGAAATCGCCTGCGTCCACAAGCCGAGCGGGGGCTTATCTACAGAAACCATTCCGGCGGGATCAAATGAAACAAAGAAGAAATTTTTAAAGCTCAGCGTCATGCTTTTTACACACGCCGCGTAATATTCGTTTCCGGTTCCGTAGTTGGAAATCGCGTAGAAGTTTAAGGTAAACGACAGCGCCGCAATCAATATCAGCGCGGGGATATAAGGTTTTTTTCTGAACTTCACAATGATGGGCTGCATAGAAGGTCCTCCGATTCCTTGCAATCTATTACAGCGCCCAGTATAATTGCTGATTGTGAAGTTGACGTGACGGGAAAGAAAACAACAGCTAAATGTCTTTCTTGATCTTATCCAGCGCGGCCTTTTCCAGCCTGGAAACCTGCGCCTGACTGATTCCGATCTCCGAAGCAACCTCCATCTGTGTTTTTCCCTGGAAAAAGCGCATGGAAAGAATCCGCTTTTCTCTGCTGTTCAAATCGCGGATCGCTTCCTTCAGCGCGATTTCGTCCAGCCAGTTGGAATCGTCGTTGTTATCACCCACCTGATCCATCACATAAATGGTGTCGCCGCCGTCTGAAAAAACCGGCTCAAAAAGCGAAACCGGTTCTACAATGGATTCCAGCGCAAGCACCACATCCTCCCTCGGCAGGTTCAATTCTTTTGCTATTTCATCGATGCTGGGCTCGCGGCTGTTTTCAGCCGTCATTCTTTCTTTCGCCTGCATGGCCTTATACGCGGTGTCGCGCAGCGACCGGCTGACGCGTATGGAATTGTTATCCCTCAGATAACGCCGGATTTCTCCGATGATCATAGGCACCCCATAGGTGCTGAAACGGACGCCCTGATTGATGTCAAAGTGGTCGATCGCCTTGATGAGGCCGATGCAGCCCACCTGAAAAAGATCGTCAAGATTTTCCCCGCGGTTTGTAAAGCGCTGAATGACGCTTAAAACAAGACGCAGGTTCCCGTTAATGAGTTCGTCGCGGGCTTTCATATCCCCTTCTTTCACCCGGCGCAACAGCTGCATTTTTTCCTTTTCGGTAAGTACTTTTAATTTCGAAGTATTGACTCCGCAGATTTCGACTTTATTGTACTGCATGCCGTTCCCTCATTTCCATGGAATAACTTACTACCATTATTACCATGGGCGGGGTGATTCATGCGGAGCCGGCGGTAAAAATATTATGGGGAAAGGGAATTGCTTTTCCGTTATAAAGTCGTATATACTATAATCAATCCGTATCCTGTAAAAACAGGAAATAAGAGCAAGCGAGGCGGAGCCATGCGAATTCAGATACCGACGCAGGTTGAAACGGTTCTTCAAAAATTGACGGCTTCCGGCTTTGAGGCCTATGTCGTCGGCGGCTGTGTGCGTGATTCCATCCTCGGGCTGGAGCCGAGCGACTGGGATGTGACCACCTCCGCCCCGCCCGAGGAAACGGAACGCATTTTCAGCGGCTGTCCGTGCGTAAAAACCGGAATTCAGCACGGAACCCTTACGGTGCTGATCGATCATCGGCCCGTGGAAGTGACCACCTTCCGGGTGGACGGACAGTATTCCGACAACCGGCATCCGGACAGCGTCCGCTTTACCCGCAGCTTAAAGGAGGATTTATCACGCAGGGATTTTACCGTCAACGCCCTCGCCTATTCTCACGCCGACGGCGTAATCGACTGCTTTGGCGGGATGGATGACCTGAAAGGCCGAATCATCCGATGCGTCGGAACCCCCGGCCTGCGTTTTCAGGAGGACGGGCTCAGAATTTTGCGGGCGCTTCGCTTTTCCTCCGTGCTGGGATTTTCCCCGGAGCCGAACACCTCGGCCGCCATTCTGTCCAATTGCGGGCTGCTCCAACAAATTGCCCGGGAGCGCATTCAGTCGGAGCTGACCAGGCTCCTTTGCAGGAATCCGTCCGAGGTGCTTCAAAAATACCGCGCCGTGCTGGAACAGATCATTCCGGAGTTTTGCTTCATGACCAAATCGGACGAATGGGAGCACACGCTGAAAGCCGTTTCAATGGTGGAAGCAACGCCTGTTTTACGGCTGACCATGCTTTTCTATCATATCCGACAATCTGCCCCGTCTGAACAAAGCCGAAACGGAAGAGAGTCCTTTGACGGTTCCTGCAGCCAAAACGCCGAAGCGGTCAAAGCAATTCTTTTACGACTCCGGTATGACAGAGATACGGTGAAAACTGTTTCCGAGCTAACGGGGCTTCAACGGTTTCCTCTTCCCGCGGACGAAAGAAGCCTGCTGAAGCTTCTCCATCAGTACGGCAAAAAAACGCTGAGTTTGCTTTTTAAAGTGCGGGACGCGGATTTACGGGCGCAAAACCCGCCCGATACCCATGGACTGGAAGAACTGAAAAAAGCGGAAGCGATATTCCAAAGCATTTTCACACGGGGATTATGCTACTCTCTGAAAGATCTACAGATCAAGGGCTCGGATTTATTATCGATCGGCATTCCCGAAGGGAGCGAAATCGGCAGGATGCTTTCCCTGCTCTTAAGCGCGGTGATGGACGGCAAATGTTTAAACCGGCGGGAAGCACTTCTGAAATACGCATTACAGTTAAAGGAAGAATATCATGACGGAAACAGTTGAGCATACCTTTGGACCTGTTTATGATGAAAATTCAAGAATATTGATTTTAGGGACGATCCCTTCGCCGAAATCCCGCGAATACGGGTTTTACTACTCCCACCCGCAGAACCGGTTCTGGCGAATCGTATCGGATTTATACGGCCAGAAGCTTCCGGAAAGCAACGCGGAAAAAACGGAATTTCTGCTGAGAAACCGCATTGCGCTCTGGGATGTCCTCAAAAGCTGCAAAATCTCCGGGGCGGACGACGGCAGTATCCGCGACCCGGTCGCAAACGATATCGGAGGCCTCTTAAAAGGAACCGATATCCGCGCGGTATTTACCACGGGAACAAAGGCCGCCGCTCTCTACCGCAGGTTTTGTGAAAAAAGCGCGGGATGTCCGGCCATTGCGCTGCCTTCGACAAGCCCGGCCAACTGCCGGCACTATAACTATGAAAGCCTGAGAGAAGCCTACCGGGTGATTCTGAAATACACACTGGAATAAAGAAAGCGTCGAAAAAGGCGGGCATCGTGATGCCCGCCTTTTTTCAGCTTACGCGCTCCAGGTCCTTTTTCAGCCTTTCAATAATCCGTTTTTCCAGGCGCGATATGTATGACTGTGAAATACCAAGGGTGTCGGCTACTTCCTTCTGCGTATGCTCTTTTGTGTTGTTCAGGCCAAAACGGAGCTGCATGATTTCCCGCTCCCGCGGAGCGAGATGCGACACGGCAGTCAGCAAAAGATTCCGCTCTACCTCCTGTTCAATGTTGCGGTTGACGGTATCCTGGTCGCTGCCCAGAATATCGGAAAGCAGAAGCTCGTTTCCGTCCCAGTCCACATTTAACGGATCGTCGATGGAGACTTCGTTTTTTAACTGGGAGCTTTTACGGAGGTACATCAGAATTTCGTTTTCAATACAGCGGGACGCATAGGTTGCCAGCTTGATGTTGCGCTCGGGGCAAAAAGTGTTTACTGCTTTAATCAGCCCAATCGTTCCGATCGAGATCAGATCCTCCACCCCGGCGCTGCTCGATTCAAACTTTTTGGCGATGTACACAACAAGCCTGAGGTTGTGGGTGATCAGCGGTTCCCGCGCGTTTGGAACATTGTTCAGAATGTTCATCATCACCTTTTCCTCTTCCTTCTTCGTCAGCGGCGGAGGAAGAGTCTCTGGCCCGTTAATATAGTGTACATGCCCGTTTAGACCTAATCGCAGCCATAATAATGACAGCTTATTTCCCATTTCCCTTATCAGCTTATTCATTCCCATTTTCACTCTTTCCCTTTTGCCGCTGCCGCCGCGGCTGAGAAACGCGCCTGCCTACGGCCAAATTTAGGCTGACGTTTTTTGCAGTAAATCCGGATTTAAGAGCGCGCTGAACGCTCCAAGCTTCGATTTGGTTACCGCTATGTACACCTCGTGTACTTCAATCTTCTCTCTTCCTGTCATGACTGTCAGTTTATCCGGTTTAAACGCCGGAAGAAGCCCCTCCCCCGAAACCGCCTGAAACGGCACCAGCCGGATTTTCCCGCTTTCGTGCCGCGGGGCGATTCCGTCAAGACAATCCTCACAGACAACGGCGACCGGCGCGTTTGAAAACGGTTCGGTCAGCGTGTTGCCGGTATCCACCTTTGCGGCACAGGAAACCGACTTTCCGTTAAAATCGATCTGAATCCGGCAGAAAAGGTTTTCCGGGGCCTGACGGCCCGTAATGCGGTGAATCAGGCGTATGATAAAATAGCATATAACTGTCAGAATGATCAGAAGAAGCGGTGAAACATTGAAATAAACCACCGAATTTTTGATAATGAGCCCCTGCGGGGCGATAAAATACCACAGCGCAAGCATGAAACCCGCAAAGGCAAAGCTCATGATATAAAAGGCGGCCAGTTCTCTCAGAAACTGCTTGATTCCGTAATAGGGATACGCAAATAAAACAATCAGTCCCGACACGGCCAGCTTAAAAGCCAAGGATAAAAAAAGATTGGTTTCGGGCAGCAGAATAGAAAGAGAAGCGGCCGCACCCAGGGCCGCGGCTGCAACCATTCTGGAACGTTTCACCGGCAGCGAAAGAAATTTTGAAACGGCAAGCAGCAAAAAATAATTGATAAATAAGTTGATACCGACCAGTACGTCTATGTAAATCGTCTGCTTCAAAGAGATCCCTCCCTGCGCTAAAAATAATTATACTGGTGCAGGGTCAAACATTGTGTCATAAATTGTATCCGATTCAGAATTAAAATTGTATGTTTACGATAAAAAACGCCGGTCCTCACAAGAACCGGCGTTGCGTTTTATTTGATTCACATTTTGATGCTCCTGTTTTCCCCGCTGGGTTTTCTGCTGCTCCTTTGCGGGGAGGCCATTCCTCTTTTTTATTTTATTTTTATGGTTTTTACGGCCAATAGAAATGTACATATTTTTATTGATTTCAGGCAACTCTATGTAGCCTCGCGTTCCTCTTCGTCAAGATCAAGGCCAAAGCTGATAGATAGAGCCTGATTGACCTGTGTCATTGCCGTATTATCAAGGCGCCCCATGCGCTCTTTCAATCTGTGTTTGTCGATTGTACGAACCTGTTCAAGCAGGACAACGGAATCCTTTGCGAGTCCGGTGGTCTGGGCATTGAGCATAATATGCGTTGGAAGGTTTGCCTTTGCTCGCTGGCTGGTGATTGCCGCGGCAATCACGGTCGGACTGAACCGGTTTCCAACATCATTCTGAACAATCAGCACAGGTCGGACGCCGCCCTGCTCAGAACCAACAACCGGGCTCAGGTCGGCATAATAAATATCGCCTCTTCTAATGTTCACATTTTTCACGCTCCGAATAATTTATGATATAGGGTCTGCGGTTATTGTTGACATTCTCCAGACGATTTATTCGCTTGCAGTCCCTAACACATAATATTATTTAGGCGCGGAGGTTGACATAAAATTAAATAGAAAAAAAGGGTGCAACCGCCGTCACACCCTTATTGCGTATCGTCGCGCATCTGCGCTTTCAGTTTTTTTTGAGGAATGGAAATGGTTTGAATCTGCCCCGTATTTCTGTCGGCGGTCATTGTGAAATCAATGCCCTCCACGGTGCCGGAAAATTCATTCCCATGCGTTCTGGTAAGGGAGCCGCCTTTCTCCGCATAGTCCAGAACCTGCAGCAAAATGACGGCAAAAGAGGTGTCCGGCAAAACGCACTCGTCGCTTTTGGCGGAAATTCCACTGTAGGAAACAGAAAATCCTTCGCCGCTCCAATCGTAGGTCAGACCGTTCATATCCCCGGAAAGAAACTGCACGTTCGCCCTTCCGGGCGCGTCGCGACTCAATGCGCATTGTATTTTTTCGCCGTTGTAATCAATATCGGCCGTGCAGTGAAAACAGAAAACGATGTCTTCGGCCTTCATTTCCTGCGCCGCACAGGCAGAAAAAGAGAAAACCAGAAAAAAAGAAAACAGGCATATCGCTGTCCGGCGCATAGCTTTCCACTCTCCGCACAAAAAATACGGTTTTACCGCTCAAGCTCCAGAAACAGCCCCGGAAGCATACCGATCATGTCCGTCGGCAGCATGGCGTACTGGGAAAACGCTTTCGCACAGCGATCCCCCGCCTCACCGTGAAGATACACCGCGCCGACCGCCGCCGCCGCAGGGTCAATCCCCTGCGCAATAAAGGAAGCCGCCATTCCCGCCAGAACATCCCCGCTGCCTCCCTTTGCCATTCCGGGATTTCCCGTTGGATTGAGATGTACCATTCCGTTCGGCTCCGCAATCAATGTGCCGGCGCCCTTGAGCACGAGGATGACATTGTGCTTTTCCGCAAAGCTCCGGGCATACTCCAACCGGTGGGCCTGCACATCCTTTACGGTGGTCTTCATCAGACGGGCCATCTCCCCGGGATGGGGAGTCAGTACAACAGGAACGCGGGCTGTTTCCAATACATTTATATTCTCCGCAAGGATGTTTATGCCATCTGCGTCAATAATGAGGGGAACCTGTGAATCGGAAACGAGACCGCATACGATCCGCGTCATCTCTTCCCCGCGCCCCAGCCCGCAGCCGATCAGGCACGCGCTCGCTTTGGACAGAGCATCCTTCAGCGCCTTCCTGCCGGCGGGAAGCATCGTTCCGTCCGGCGCATAGTCAAGCAGGGTGAAAACCGGCTCCGCAATCTGGGAAGCAACGATCGGGTAAATGGTACGGGGAAGCGCCGCATCCACAATACCGGCTCCGCAGCGAACAGCCGCCTTTGCGCTCATTACCGCCGCTCCTGCCATTCCGTCGCTGCCGCAGAGGCACAGCAGCCTGCCGTAATTCCCCTTATTGCTGAGCGGGTCCCGCGGCCCCAGCAGAGATTGTGCCGCCGAAAGCTCCGTTACCTCAAACGTCGACTTCTGGCTGGCGATGAGATCTGCGCCGATACCGATCGGCGCCACGGTTACCTGCCCGCAGTAATCCTGTGCGGGCTGAATCAGATGTCCGTTTTTCAGGGTGGAAAAGGAAATCGTATCGTCCGCCTGGATGCATTCCCCATCCACCGCCCCGGAATCGCAGCTGGCACCGCTGGGGATATCCAGGGAAACAACCTCTGCGGCGGAATTTCGCACCGCGTGAAAGACCGGAAGCATTTCATCCGGAACACGGCCGTGGAACCCGGTCCCGTAAATGGCGTCAATGATAAAGTCGGCGGAGGCGATGGCGGCTTCTGCTTTCCCGCTTTCCCCACCGTCCAGAATTTTTACCGCTGTATCCTTCAGACGCGAAAATATGGCCTTTGCAAGGTCTGTGCGGGGAAGGCCGTCGGTTATCACCACGGTAACCGACACGCCGAGCTCAGACAGCCTGCGCGCCATCACATAGCCGTCTCCTCCGTTATTTCCTTTCCCGCAAAGAATCACGACTTTCCGTCCGGACAGGCTGAACTTTTTCCGCAGGAAACGGACGGCCGCGGCACCGGCGTTTTCCATCAGCTCCAAATAGCTGATTCCGGAGTCGACGGCGCTTTTTTCAAGCTCCTTGCTCTGTTCACAGTTTAATACCTTCATTTTCAGGCTCCTCCCCGATCACAACTGCCGAAGCGTATTCTTTTGTATGGGTCACGCTGACCTGGAGAACAATTTTTCTTTTCTGCACGATTTTCAGCGCGCTGCCGCGCAATTGAAAATATGGCCTGCCGTTTTCCTCTCTCAACAGCTCCACCTCGCCGAACGAAAATCCGCGCATCCCCGTGCCCAGCGCTTTGGAAAAGGCTTCTTTTGCGCTGAAGCTGGCGGCGACGCTCTGAACGGGAAATCCGCGCAATTCAAGCTGAGCGTACTCGGCGGGGCCGAGTATCCTCAGTAAAAAGCGCGGATTCTCCATGGATTTCTTGATTCTTTTTATTTCAACTAAATCAATTCCTGCCAAAAGCATTGACTGCTACCTGCCTTGAAAGAAATGGTTTGATCGCGGTCAGGACCTTTTCGCTCGGGCTGAACAGCACCAGAATCCTGCCCTTTTGGGGATGACGCGCCGCAAGATACCAGGCGTCCCGGCCGTTTTCATATTCCGAAGCGTTAAATCTGGCCGAATAGGACTGTTTTTGATGATCTTCCTTCCGGTACCTGCCCAGAGCTTCAATGTCGTGCGCATCAACGGAGATCACTTTTTTTCTGCTCCGTCGGCTGATGATTTTATCGATCGTAAGATCGCTGTTGGTCACACTGTATTCGTATTCCAGGCTGCGCGAAGAAATCAGATAGTAGTCCAGAACAAAAATACCGACCATAGCCGGCAGCAAAAGCATGGGTATGTACACCGCCAAAAGCGTAAGGATCAGGCAGCTTGCCGCGAGGGCCCCGGCAAATACAAACCAATCGCTTCTACCGATTCTTTTCTTGATCATTTGTTCAACAAAAATATCCATTTTCAATCTCTCCAACCGAATGCTGATTTATTGGATATTGTAACATATCGGTTTCCGCATTACAAGGGATTGCGCCCCCGGCAGCGGAATTGCCGACAGGTTCCTTATCACATTCCCCAGATTTGTATGGCATATTCCCTGACCGCCCTGTCGCTCGAAAATTTTCCGGCACCGGCTGTGTTCAGAAAGCCTTTGCGGGAAAACGCCAGCCGGTCGCTGTAATCGGAAATTGCACGCAGCCTTGTGTCGCAGTAAGAGAGAAAATCGTACAGGACAAAGTAATGATCCGGCTTATGCCAGCTGGCCCCGTCAAGCAGGGAATGATACAGTTCCCGGAACATTCCGGTACCCCCGTCGTCAAACATGCCGTTGACAAGAGTATCCACCGCCGCCCGTACCCTTTCGTTCTGCTCGTAGATCGTTCTCGGGTTGTAGGAGTCCGCGATTTTTTCAAGCTCCTCCACACGCGCTCCGAAAATATAATTGTTTTCTTCCCCCGCCTGCCGGATGATCTCCACGTTCGCTCCGTCCAGTGTTCCGAGCGTTACCGCGCCGTTGAGCATCAGCTTCATGTTGCTCGTACCGGAGGCCTCCGTCCCCGCTGTCGAAATCTGTTCGGAAATATCGGCGGCCGGCATGATTTTTTCCGCATAGGACACGTTGTAATTGGAGACGAAAACAACTTTCATCAAATGACTGACGTCCGGGTCATTGTTTATTTTATTGGCAATTTCATGGATGAATTTAATAATGCCTTTTGCCCTGAGATACCCCGGGGCCGCCTTGCCGCCGAACAGGAAGGCTGTCGGGTTAAAATGCTGGATTCTTCCGTCCTTTAAGCCGAAATACAGATCAAGAATGGAAAAAGCGTTTAGGAGCTGACGTTTATATTCGTGCAGCCGTTTCACCTGAACGTCAAAAATAAATTCGGGGTTCAGCCTGATTCCGTCATGCTTTTCAATATAGTCGGAAAGCTGCTGCTTCTTTATCTGTTTGATTTGCGCAAACTGGCGGATAACGTTATCGTCGTCCTTATATCGTTCCAGATTCTTCAGCTTCTCCAAATCCGTAACCCAGCCACTGCCGATCCTGTCGGTGAGAAATCCGGAAAGCTCCATGTTGGAAAGTGCCATCCAGCGCCGCTGGGTGACTCCATTGGTTTTATTGTTGAACCGCTTGGGGTAAATCTGATACCATTCTTTCAATACGGAGTTTTTCAGTATTTCCGTATGGATTTCCGCCACACCGTTCACGGAATGGGTAGCGAAAACCGCGAGCCGCGCCATATGAATCACCGAGTTTTCGTCAATAATCAGATACGGCTTTTGCGCTTTCTCTGTCGTAATTCCCATGCCGGACAGCTCCTTGAGCAGGGCTTTATTAATCATGACCACATACCGGTACACATTGGGGAGCACGCTCCTGAACAGCTTCGCATCCCATTTTTCCAGCGCTTCAGCCATAATGGTATGATTGGTATAGGCAAACGTCTGTCTTGCGATTTTCAGCGCCTTTCCGAAGGACACCCCCTCCCCGGAGACCAGAAGCCGGATAAATTCGGGGATGGACACCACGGGATGCGTATCATTCAGCTGAATCGCGTACTCCCCCGAAAAATGCGTGAAATCGTTTCCGTATCTTTTCTTATAGGTTCTGATAAGATCCTGTAAAGACGCGCTTGTGAAAAAATACTGCTGCTTCAGCCTGAGCTTTTTCCCCTTGTCCGTCGTGTCATTCGGGTACAGTACGCTGGAAATCGCTTCCGCATCATCCTTCTCCCGGACGGCAAGTTCAAATTTCTGGTCGTTAAACAGCTGAAAATGAAACGGAACTACCGGCTCCGCCTGCCAAAGACGCAGGGTGTTCACTGTGTTCGCTCCGTACCCGATGACGGGCGTGTCGTAGGGAACCGCATAGACCGTCTGGTTTTTGAACCTGACCTCTACTTTGTCCTCTTCTCTGCACTGGGACCACGGGTCGCCGAACTGCTGCCAGTCGTCCACGGTTTCTTTCTGGAATCCGTTTTCAAAATACTGCCTGAAAAGGCCGTACCTGTACCGGATTCCGTAACCGTTCAGGGCAATCCCCTGTGTGGCGGCCGAATCTAAAAAGCAGGCGGCGAGCCTGCCAAGCCCTCCGTTTCCGAGCGCCGCGTCTTCGATCTCTTCAAAAACAGCTACGTCTATATTATTTTCATGAAACAGCTCGGAAAGCTGGTTCAGAAGCCCTAAATTCTGTAAATTGCTGTAAATGAGCCGTCCTGTCAAAAATTCGGCTGAAAAATAGCAGGCCTTTTTACCTGCGTCCGGCGCTTCCCATTTGGACTTCACCTGCTTCATCGCCGCCTTCGAAACCGCATGATACAGTTCCAGAACATCCGCCTGATGGATCGTTTTACCGCTTTCCAATTCCAAAAGGGTTATCACATCGTTCTTAAATTTGTTCATAAAATCCACTCCTTAAAGTACAGAGACCTATCTGCCGTAAATCCTCGCCAAGCTGCAGAGTTCTTTTGAAATTCCGTCGGTAAGCTGACCCTTTTTCAGCCTCCACCGCCAGTTGGACCCTACCGTGGAGGGATAATTCATCCTGGCCCAGCCAGGCAGAAACAGGATATCCTGCGCCTGAAAAATCACCGTATCGGCCACGCTGGCATAAGCGGCGCGAAGAACAGCCCCCGGCAGGTCTTTTCTTCTTTTGACATTGAGGTATTCTTTTGCATACCTGACATTTTTTGCCGGCATCCTGCTGAAAAATTCAACCAGCGTGTCGTTATCGTGCGTTCCCCCGTAAACCACCGTATTGCTTGTATAGTACATTGGGAGATGCTGATTTTTCGGATTCCCGTCAAACGCGAACTGCAGGACTTTCATCCCGGGATATCCGTTGATTTTCAGAAGCTTTTTCACCTGGGGAACAACAACACCCAGATCCTCCGCAATCACCTGCGCTTTTCCGATGGAATCGTTTATCGCGTCCGTCAGTTTGCGCCCCGGACCGGGCTGCCAGCTGCCGCTGACCGCCGTCGTTTCTCCCGCGGGAATGGCATAATACCGGACAATACCGATAAAATGGTCAATCCGGATGACGTCATATCTCTTTGCGGAAAATTTCATCCGTTTTTTCCACCAGCCAAAATGATCATGTTCCATGGCATCCCAGTCATATAAGGGATTCCCCCAGAGCTGTCCTTCTTTCGAAAAAAGATCGGGCGGAACCCCGGCGACCTTCGTCGGCATGCGGCGGGAATCCAGCTGAAAAAGCTCACTGTTTGCCCAGACATCCGCGCTGTCAAGGGCGGCATAAATCGGAATGTCCCCGATCACCCGGATTCCGCGCTGATTCGCATAGGCTTTTACCCGGTTCCACTGCCTGTAAAACGCAAACTGGCAGAATTTCCAGAAATCCATTTCCGCCCTCAGCTTTTCCGAATACCGCTGTACGGCCGCCGGACGGCGGAAGCGGATGTCCTCGGGCCAGAGCAGCCACTCTTTATTTTCAAATTCAAACTTCAAAGCCATATACAGGCAATAATCTTCCAGCCAGTATGCATTTTCTTCACAGAACTGCCCATACTCCGCAGTGTCTGCGTGCCTGCTTCTGGAGAAAGCCGTGCGAAGCACCGCAAACCTGGACTGAAAAAGCGCGGCATAATCCACGCTCTCCTCCTTGCCGCCCCAGAAAAAAGAGCACGCTTCACCGTGCTTCAAAAGCCCTTCTTCCATCAGGATGTCCAGATCGATAAAATACGGGTTTCCCGCAAAAGCGGAAAAGGACTGATAAGGGCTGTCTCCATAGCTGGTAGGGCCGATGGGAAGCACCTGCCAGTATTTCTGTCCGGCATCCTTCAAAAAGTCGATAAACCGAAATGCCTGACTGCCAAACGTCCCGATTCCGTAATCGGAAGGCAGGCTGCTGATTGGGAGTAAAATACCTGAACCGCGGACAAGTTGATTTCTAACTGGCAATTTCATCCACCCCGCTACGAAAAATCACGAAAATATGACAATATAATATCAAAGGATTTTCGGAATGTCAATATGAAAAAAGGAACTCTTCTGTAAGTATTTTCTATTTTTAAGCACAATATTTCGGGACATTTGTTCAATCAAAAATGATAAATAAACCTATAAACAAAAATATTTTTCGTAATTTTTCGTAAAATTATCTCAAAGTATCAAATCTTTATCTTATTTTATAAAAAATTTGTTTCATATATTTTCCAATTTGAAAATATAACTCTTGAAATAATGCGCGGCCACAGTATATACTGTGGTTGAACAGGAAAAGAGGGATTTCTATGGCTACGATTAAAGACATTGCAGAAAAGCTTGGAATTGCTGTCAGCACCGTATCAAAAGGCTTGAATGGAGCAAACGATATCAGCGAGGAGATGCGCCAGCTGGTGCTGGACACCGCTGTAGAAATGGGATACGCTTCCAAAAAAGTGCAAAAGCTCGGCAAACGCAAGGTCTGCATCCTGGTCGAAAACATGGAATATGAAAACATTGACCAGTTTGGCTATGAAATTGTCGTAGGGTTTAAACTAAGTGCTGCCAGACATCATTGCGACGTAACGGTCATTCCCACAAACCTGAACATGCAGACTCAGGAAAAGTATGATTCCTATATGCTGAAACACGGATACAGCGGTTCGTTTTTGCTGGGATTCGCGCTGCATGACGACTACATCAACCAACTGTACAAAACGTCGGTTCCAACGGTTTTACTGGACAATTGCATCCCCAATAAGCACGTGGGCTACGTCGGCACCGACGGGTATAACGGCATCGACCTCGCGGTCAGGCATCTTTACGAATACGGCCATAAAAACATTGCCTTGCTGAACGGTTCCAAAAACAGTCTGGTGACCAATGAACGCCATCAGGCCTTTATTCAAAGCATGGAACATTATTCACTGAAAGTCAATCCTAATTTAATTGCCAACGGCTACTATGTTCCGGAATGCGCCAAAGATTATGTCGGTTCCTTTATGAAAAACGGGGCGACCGCCATTGTCTGCGCAAGCGACCTGATTGCGGCGGGCGTGATTGCCGAACTGAACCGTCTGGGAAAATGTGTGCCCTTGGATATGAGCGTGATCGGCTTTGACGATCTGCCGATCGCACAGCACCTGACCCCCACCCTGACCACAGTCCGGCAGGACAGGGTCGCGATCGGCAAAAGCGCCTTCATGATGCTGGAGGAACTGATCGGCGGCGTAAGCATCAGCAAAGTTCTGCTGAAACCGGAGCTGATTATACGGAATTCCACGGGAACCTGCCCGTAAAAGAAAGATCCCGCTTGCAATTGACGTGTTAAGGTGTTATATTATGTAGTATTAACACAAGGATAAAGGAAGTAACCTTTTTCTCCGCTTATTCAGAGAGGGCATGTCAGCGGCTGAAAGCATGCCTGTAAGCCTTAAAAGGCGAAGTTCCCTTTGGAGTGGCGCGGCTGAACCTTTTCAGTAGGCTGCGACGGCAGGCACCGTTAAAGGCCGGCGAGTAATCAATTAGGGTGGTACCACGGAGCTTTCGTCTTCGTCCCTTGCCGGGGCGGAGGCGTTTTTTATTGCTGATTCATGTCTGAAAGAATGGAAAGGATGATAACGCTATGAAGCAGGAGCTGGAAGCAATCCGCGAAAAAGCAATGCGCGAATTGGATGAGGCGAAAGGACAGCAGATACTCGAAAATCTGCGTATTAAATATTTGGGAAAAAAGGGAGAACTGACCTCCATTTTAAAACAGATGGGCGGCCTCTCCGCGGAAGAGCGCCCCAAAATCGGCCAGCTGGCCAATGAGGTCCGCGCTTTTATTGAAGCCGATCTGGTCAGGCGCGCCGCGGAACTGAAAGAAGAAGAAACCCAAAAAAGACTTGAAAAAGAGAAAATCGACGTTACGCTGCCGGGCGTCCGCCGGGAGCTTGGCGCAAAGCATCCCCTGAGCATTGAGCTGGACGCGATCAAGGAAATTTTTGTCGGTATGGGCTTTGAGATTGTTGAGGGGCCGGAGGTCGAATACGACTATTATAACTTTGAGGCGCTGAACATTCCGAAGGATCACCCCGCAAGGGATACCCAGGATACTTTCTATATCAACGACAACATTCTGCTGCGTACACAGACCTCGCCGGTGCAGGTAAGGGTCATGGAAAAACAGAAGCCGCCGATCCGCATCATTTCCCCCGGCAGGGTTTACCGTTCGGACGCGGTTGACGCCACGCACTCCCCGCTGTTCCATCAGATTGAGGGCCTGGTGGTTGACAAGGGAATTACCTTTGCAGATTTGAAGGGAACTCTTGAAACCTTTGTAAAGCGTATGTACGGCGAGGATTCCGTAGTACGGTTCCGGCCGCACCACTTCCCCTTTACCGAACCTTCCGCCGAAGTGGACGTACAGTGCTTCAACTGTCACGGAGAAGGCTGCCGCCTCTGCAAAGGCGAAGGCTGGATTGAAATCCTCGGCTGCGGCATGGTACACCCGAAGGTGCTTTCCAACTGCGGGATCGACCCTGAGGTCTACAGCGGCTTTGCGCTGGGCATGGGCCTGGAACGCGTAGTCATGAGGAAATACAGCATTGACGATCTGCGCCTGTTTTATGAAAACGACGTCAGATTCCTGAAGCAATTTTAAGGGGGACGCAGAACAATGAATCTTTCAATGAGATGGTTAAAAGAATTCGTAACGCTTGACGATATGCCGATCCGCGATTTTACAGAAGCGATGACCATGAGCGGCTCCAAGGTCGAAGGCTGGGAGACCGAAGGCAGCGAAATTGAAAACGTAATCATGGGAAAGGTGCTTTCTCTGGAAAAGCATCCGGACTCCGACCATTTATGGATTACGCAGATCGACACCGGTTCCGGGGAACCGATTCAAATCGTTACCGGTGCGCAGAATTTAAAGGTAGGCGACCTGGTGCCGGTCGCAATGGACAATTCTCTTCTGCCCGGCGGCAAAAAAATCAAAAAGGGCAAGCTTCGCGGCGTGGAAAGCAACGGAATGCTCTGTTCCCTCAGCGAGCTGGGGCTGACAAAGCACGACTTTCCCTACGCGATTGAAGACGGCATTTTCGTGATACAGGAGGACTGCGCGCTTGGCGAACCTGTGTGCAAGGCGATTGGGTTCGACGACACAAAAGTCGAATTTGAAATTACATCCAACAGACCGGACTGCTTTTCCGTGATCGGCCTTGCCCGGGAAGCGGCGGCGACCTTTCACAAGCCCTTCAGCGTACACACGCCGGTCGTAAAGGCGGGGCACGGCTCCTGTAAGGGGATGCTCGACGTAAAGGTGGAAGCTCCGGATTTATGCTCCATCTACTCGGCCCGCGTGGTCAAGAATGTCCGCGTGAAGCCCTCCCCGCGCTGGATGCGCGAAAGACTGCGCGCCATGGGCGTGCGCCCGATCAACAACATCGTCGATATCACAAACTATGTCATGCTTGAATACGGCCAGCCGATGCACTCCTTTGACCTGCGTTTTATTGACGAGGGCAAAATCCGCGTGCGCCGTGCGCAGGACGGGGAAACCATCACCACGCTGGACGGCGTCGACCATAAGCTGACCGCGAAGAATCTGGTGATTGCGGACGCCCATAAGCCGATTGCCATCGCCGGAGTGATGGGCGGCGAATACAGCGGAATCGTCGGCGACACCACTACGATTGTGTTTGAGTCGGCATGCTTCAACGGCGTTTCCGTGCGCACGACCGCCAGGGATCAGGGCATGAGAACCGACGCATCCTCCCGCTATGAAAAGGGGCTGGACCCCAACAACTGCCTTCCCGCGCTGGAACGCGCCTGTGAACTGGTGGAGCTGCTGGACGCCGGCGACGTGCTTGACGACAGGATCGTTGACGACCACTCCTCCGGCGAACGCACCAGAATCCATCTGGACGCGGACTGGATCAACCGCTTCCTTGACATTCAGCTGACCGCGGACGAGATGAAAGCGATCCTGAGCAAGCTGGAATGCGAATTCGACGGTGACGATATTCTGGCGCCCACCTTCCGCCCCGATTTGCAGCACAAAGCCGACATTGCCGAAGAAATCGCAAGATTTTACGGTTACAATAAGATTCCGGGCACTGCGCTGGGCGGCGGCGCACAGGGGAAATATTCCGCAAGGCAAAAATTCGAGCGCACCATCAACGACACCATGCTCGCGCTGGGCGCCAGCGAGATCATGACGTATTCGTTCATCAGCCCGAAATACTACGATAAAATCTTAATGCCGGCCAGCTCCCCGCTTCGCAAATCCATCACCATTTCCAATCCGCTTGGCGAGGATACCAGCATCATGCGTACTACGGCCCTTCCTTCCATGCTGGAAGTGCTTTCGCGCAACTATAACAACAGGAATGCGGACGCGTGCCTGTTCGAGCTTGCCAGCGAGTATATCCCGACTTCGGAGGACAAACTGCCGATTGAAAAAACCAATCTGGTCGTCGGAATGTACGGCAATCACGCCGATTACTTTACGGCGAAAGGAATGGCGGAGCAGATTTTGGGGAAACTTTGCGTATACGGCTGGGAAATCGAGGCTTCTTCCGAAGAGCCCAGCTATCACCCGGGGCGCTGCGCCGTGCTGAGCATAGAAGGAGAACGCCTGGGCGTGATCGGGGAAATCCATCCGCAGGTCGCTGAAAATTACGGCATCAGCGACAGGGTTTACTGCTTTTCGCTGGATGCGGACAAGATGTATGAATACGCGAAATCCGAAAAAACGTATACTCCCCTTCCGAAATTCCCCGCCGTGACCCGCGACCTCGCTCTTCTCTGCGACGACGGCACTCCCGTGCTGACACTTGAAAAGGCAATTATCCGCGGCGCCGGAAATCTGCTGGAAAAAATCAAGCTCTTTGACGTTTATAAAGGAGAGCAAATCGATTCCAGCAAGAAGAGCGTCGCGTTCAGCATTACCATGCGTTCTGCAGACAGCACGCTGACGGATGAGCGCATTGCCGGAACGATGAAAAAAGTCATGAAGGAACTTGAAAAGGCCGGTGCTATTTTACGTTCATAAGCTTCTGTTCGCAAATTAGTTCTTGAAATTATTGTATGTATGTTGTATGATGTCAGTATCGGAGGTGTTTCCATGCTTGATAAAACGATGACCTTTTCGCTCGGCACCGACCGTGAAGAGGATATTAAAAAAACACTCACCCTGGTGTATGATGCTTTGAAAGAAAAGGGATACAATCCCATCAGCCAGATTGTCGGCTACATTCTTTCCGAGGATCCGACTTATATCACGACACACAATAACGCCCGCAGCCTGATTCGCAGAATCGACCGCGATGAATTGCTGCAGGTATTGTTGAAATCCTATTTGGGTGAGTAAATCACGCACTGTTACAGAAGCACTTATGAATTGAACAGAAGGAGGACGACACACGAATGAATGATGCAGACGAAAGCACACCTCAGTTTCCTACCTATAAGGGCAAGCCGTTGGTGCGCTGTGGTGATGTGATTTATTACGGAAGCATGCAGGATAAATACGTTGTAAAGCTTGAAATAAAGAGCAAAAAGAAGGTTCAGGATCTTGACGTTGCAGACCGGGTCACCATACAGCTGATGTATACGGATCAGAACATCCGCTCACGCAAACAGATTGTAAAATCCAGTGAAAAACCCGGGCTTTACCTTGCAATGGATATTGCGGACGCCTGGCTGACCAGGGCGCTTGCAGAATAGATCATATAATGAAAGACGATACGGAAAATTCCGTATCGTCTTTTTTGTGCCTATTTTCCGATATCCCGCCGGTAATGAGCGCCTTCAAACCTGATTTTACCGACGCAGGCGTAAGCCTTTTCAAGTGCCTCGTCCAAAGTGCCGCCCAGCGCGGTGACCCCCAGCACGCGGCCGCCGTTGGTGTAGAAACGATGGTTCCGGTACAGCGTTCCCGCGTGGTAGACGGTGGCGCCCTCCACCTGGCCGTAATCGTCAAGGCCGGAAATTTCGAGCCCTTTGGCATAGCTTCCGGGATATCCGCCGGAAGCCATCACGACACAGGCACAGGCTTCCTGGCTCCATTCGATCGGCTGGGAGCCCAGCCGTTCGTCGACAACGGCCTCCAGAATCTCTACGAAATCGGTCTTCAGCCGTGGCAGGACCACCTGTGTTTCCGGATCGCCGAAACGGGAATTGTATTCGATCACCTTCGGCCCGTCCTTCGTCAGCATCAGGCCAAAATACAGGCATCCCTTGAACGTCCTGCCTTCCCGGTTCATCGCCTCTACGGTCGGCAGAAAAATGGTCTTCATGCACAGCTCCGCCATTTCTTCGGAGTAATACGGGTTCGGGCTGATCGTGCCCATTCCGCCGGTATTGGGGCCCCTGTCCCCGTCCAGAGCGCGCTTGTGGTCTTTGGAGGAAACCATCGGTTTCAGGCATTTTCCGTCCGTGAACGCCAGAACCGAAACTTCCGGCCCGGTGATAAATTCTTCCACCACCACCCGGTTGCCGGAGGCGCCGAAGACCTTATCCTCCATGATGGTTTTTACCGCGGCGTGCGCCTCGCCGTAATCGGCGGCTATGATCACGCCTTTTCCCAGCGCAAGGCCGTCCGCTTTGATAACGATGGGATATTGGTTATTTGCCCGGATATATTCCATCGCGGCATGCGGGTCGTCAAAGACCTCATATCCCGCGGTGGGAATATGGTATTTTTTCATTAAATCCTTGGAGAACACCTTGCTGCTTTCAATCACAGCCGCGTTGGCGCGCGGGCCGAACGCACGGATTCCCGCCGATTCCAGCGCGTCCACCATTCCGGCGGCAAGCGGGTCGTCGGGAGCGACAAAGACCAGACCGATCCGGTTTTCCTTTGCAAACCGGACCACGCCGTCGATATCCGTTACCGGGATATCCACACACTCGGCGTCCCGTGAAATTCCGCCGTTGCCGGGAGCGCAATAAACCTTTTCCACCTTTGGGCTTTCCTTGATTTTGCGCACAATGGTATGCTCGCGGCCTCCCCCGCCGATGACCAGTATCTTCATATTATCCGCTCCTACGTCTTATTAATGGTGGAACAGCCTCATGCCGGTAAAGGCCATGGCGATTCCGTATTTGTTGCAGGTATCAATGACATTGTCGTCGCGGATGGAACCGCCCGGCTGCGCGATATATTTCACGCCGCTTTTGTGAGCGCGCTCAATATTATCCCCGAACGGGAAAAAGGCGTCCGAACCCAGCGCGACATCCGTTAACGTATCCAGCCAGACGCGTTTTTCCTCACGGGTAAGCGGTTCCGGCTTCTGCGCAAAGAAATTCTCCCAGATTCCATCCGCCAGAACATCCATGTAATCGTCGGAAATATACACATCAATGGTATTGTCGCGGTCGGGACGGCGGATTCCTTCTTTGAATTTCAGCCCAAGCACCTTCGGGTGCTGGCGTAAATACCAGGTGTCCGCCTTATTTCCCGCCAGCCGGGTGCAGTGAATGCGGGACTGCTGCCCCGCGCCGACGCCGATCACCTGTCCGCCTTTAGCGTAGCAGACGGAGTTGGACTGCGTGTATTTCAGGGTGATCAGGGAAATCAGCAGATCGCGCTTCGCACTTTCGGGAATTTCCCGATTTTCCGTTATGACATTGGAAAGCATGTCGTTGTCGATCAGGATCTCATTTCTGCCCTGCTCAAACGTAATGCCGAAAACGTCCTTATGCTCGACAGGAGCGGGCTTGTAGTCCGGCTGAATCGAGACAATGTTGTAGCCGCCCTTGCGCTTGGATTTCAAAATGGCAAGCGCTTCCTCCGTATAGCCCGGAGCAATGATCCCGTCCGAAACCTCGCGTGCGATCAAGGTCGCCGTTTCCTTGTCGCAGATATCGGACAGGGCGATCCAGTCGCCGTAGGAAGACATTCTGTCCGCTCCCCTGGCCATGGCGTACGCGCTGGCAAGCGGGGAAAGCGTAAGGTCGTCAACAAAATAAATCTTTTTCAGCGTGTCGGGCAACTCGCACGCAACCGCGGCGCCCGCGGGGCTGACATGCTTAAAAGAGGCGGCGGCGGGAAGCCCCACGGCGGCCTTCAGCTCTTTGACCAGCTGCCAGCTGTTGAAGGCGTCCAGAAAATTGATATAGCCCGGCTTTCCGTTCAGCACCTCGATCGGCAGTTCGCCGCCATCCTGCATGAAAATGCGCGACGGCTTCTGATTCGGATTACAGCCGTATTTTAAAGGTAGCTCATTTGACATTTCAGCGCCCTCCTGTTAATCATGGTTTTTATTGATGATTCTGGTTTCCGTCAGTCCGGTTTTCAGGTTGATGAAACGGGTAAACAGAGAAACCTTATTTTCTTCAGACAGGTTTTCCCAGAGCTTCTGCGTAAAATGGTCAATCTCACCGGAAATGCAGACCGGCGTCGGCTCGCCTTCATAGGAAGGAAGCGGACTGCCGTTTCCCCGATAAGTATGGATAAAATGCCCTTCCCCGCTGACCGGAGAGGAATATTCATAGAAAAAGCGCTGCGCAGAGGCCGGATTTCCGTTCGCGCTTTTCAGAATGGACAGCCGGTAGCTTCCGTCCGCTTCCATGATACCGGAAACGCGGGGCGTAAAATTCGGCCCGTCCGGTTCAAAGGTACGCGTGCGCAGAGCGGACTCAAAGGCTTTTCCCGCCTTTAAAAATTCATAGACCGTATCGGTCTGGTCCCCGTTCGTCACAATGGTGGTCCCGCCGAAAACCCTGACCGGCGAATAGATAATCAGCGAAGGGTCGCTCAGCTTTTCCGGGTCGAATGCCTGTGTGCGGATCCCTTCGCCGTCCTCCACAAACACGCGGTTGCGGCTGTTCTCACTGCGCCCCATAATAAAATAGGCGATTACGGCGTTTTGACCGTCCTCACTCCTGCCGAGAATGATTCCGCGCCCCGGATACCTGTTGGATGCCAGATTGCTTTCAATATTCTGTATTTCCATGCTCAGTCCTCCTTAATGACGGTTCTTCCGTCAGCCACTTCAATCCTGCCCTCGCAGAACAGCGAAACCGCTTTGGGCAGCAGCTTCCATTCCGCCTGTTCCATCACCCTGCGCTGGAGGATTTCCGGCGTATCGCCCGGCAAAACCTCCACCGCCTTTTGCAGAATAATCGGCCCGCCGTCGCAGACCTCGTTGACAAAATGCACGGTCGCCCCCGTTACCCTGACTCCCTTGGCAAGCGCAGCCTCATGGACCTTCAGTCCATAGAAGCCTTCTCCGCAGAACGAGGGAATCAACGCCGGATGGACATTGATGATTCTGTTTTCATAGTGCCGGACGACCTTTTCGCCGATAATGGTCATAAAGCCCGCAAGGACGACCAGATCGATTTCGTACCGGCCCAGAATTTCCAAAAGGGAGCGGTCGTAGTCCTCCTGCGCCGCAAAGCTCTTTCGGAGCAGGATTTCCGTAGGAATGCCCGCCTTTTCCGCGCGCTGCAAGGCAAAAGCATCCGCCCTGCCGGAAATGACAAGCGCCAGCTTTCCACCGCTGAGCTCGGACCGGTTCCGGGCGTCAATCAGCGCCTGCAGATTTGTTCCGCCGCCGGAAACCAGAACAGCGATGTTCAGCATAGGATGACACCTTCCCCGCCGGAAACCACGCTTCCGATCACATAGGCATGCTCGCCCATGGAATTCAGTTCGGCGACCGCGGTATTGGCCTGCTCTTTGGAGACAACCATGCACATGCCGATCCCCATATTAAAAGTATTGTACATTTCGCGCTCCGGGATATTCCCCTGCCTCTGCATCATGGAAAAAACTGGCAGCTTCGGCAGGGAAGCCAGTTCGATTTTAGCCGTCGTGCCGGGCTTGAGCATACGCGGAATATTTTCAAAGAATCCGCCGCCCGTAATGTGGGAGACCGCCTTGATGCCGACTTTTTCCATCATCGCCAGAACCGGCTTCACATAAATTTTAGTCGGAGTCAGGAGCTCTTCCCCAAGGGTATGTCCAAATTCATTGATCTGCATATTGATATTTTTCTCGCTGATATTGAAGATTTTACGGACCAGCGAAAAGCCGTTGGAATGAACGCCGGACGACTGCAGCCCGACGATCGCGTCGCCGGCCTCAATTTCGGACCCGTCAATGATGCGGTCCCTGTCGACCATCCCGACGGAGAAACCCGCCAGATCGTATTCGTCCATAGGATAAAAGCCGGGCATTTCCGCCGTTTCCCCGCCGACCAGCGCGCAGCCGGACTGCACGCAGCCGTCCGCGACGCCCGATACGATCTGCGCAATCTTTTCCGGATAGTTTTTCCCTACCGCGAGATAATCCAGGAAAAAGAGCGGCGTTGCCCCGCAGCAAACGACGTCGTTGACGCACATTGCCACACAGTCGATCCCGATCGTGTCATGCTTGTCCATTAAAAAAGCAATTTTCAGCTTTGTGCCCACGCCGTCCGTGCCGCTTACAAAAACCGGCGTCTTCATCCCGGAAAGATCCGGCTGGAACAACCCGCCGAAGCCGCCGATTCCCGAAACCACGCCCGGGATTTTGGTACGGGCCACATGGTTCTTCATCAATTCGACCGCTTTATATCCGGCGGTAACGTCGACTCCGGCCGCTTTATAACTTTCGCTGAAACTTTTCATGTCCGATCCTCCCAATATTTTCTCACAGTTCCTGAACCTTCGCCTGCAGCGCTTCATCCTTCTTCGCAACGCCCTGAGCCATTGCCTGTTTCATTTCCCGCAGCTTTGCGGCCAGCGTTTCGTCCGAAAGGGCCAGCATCTGCGCCGCAAGAATCGCGGCGTTATCCGCGCCGTCAATCGCCACGGTGGCAACCGGAATCCCGCCCGGCATCTGCACCGTCGCCAAGAGGGCGTCAAGCCCGTCGAGAGTGGAGGACTTGACCGGAATGCCGATGACCGGCAGGGTGGTGTGCGCGGCAAGCACGCCCGCCAGATGCGCCGCCTTCCCCGCCGCCGCAATGATTACCCCGAATCCGTTCCCAGCGGCGGAACGGGAAAATTCCGCGGCTGCCTGCGGCGTTCTGTGCGCGGACATCACATGTACTTCCATCGGGATTCCAAACGCTTTCAGCCGCTTCACAGCAGCCGAGACGACCGGGAAATCACTGTCGCTTCCCATGATGATCGCTACTTTTTTATCTGTCATCATTACACTCTCCTATCGTTTTCCGTCGGTCCGGAGCAATAAAAAACAGGCTGCACCATGAGACGGCACAGCCTGAAGCCATTATAACATCCGGAATATTGGCGCAGCTTGACAGTAAACAATTCCAGTTCCCTTGAACCTATAAACGGAAGATACTGTCATTGCATTTCCCTCCGACAACACATAATGTATCTATTGTAGGTGATTCCGACAATAAATTCAATAGCTGTATCAGCCAAAAAATTTTTTTGTACAGTTATCACGCGCAGAGCGGCTTATCGTATTGTAATTTGTATAGTATGACCCTGCTTATTCCGCAGCAGCACCGGCATCATTCGCCACCAGTTCCTTCAGAGATGTGGCAAGGCCCGCAAAAGACTGGATGTTGGACGGAATAATAATCTTCGTGGCTTTTCCGTCCGCGACTTTTTCAAACGCTTCCAGGCTCTTGAGCGCAATGACGCTGTCGCCCGGATCGGCCTCGTTCAGAAGCTTGATACTGTCCGCATAGGCCTGCTGCACCAGCATGATCGCCTGCGCCTCGCCCTGCGCCTCACGGATTTTTGTTTCCTTTTCCGCGTCCGCGCGCAGAATCGCGGATTCTTTCTCGCCCTCCGCAATCAGGATGGCGCTGCGCTTTTCGCCTTCCGCGGTCAGAATCTGGGCACGGCGCTCACGCTCGGCCTTCATCTGCTTCTCCATGGACTCCTGAATCTCCCTCGGCGGAATGATGTTTTTCAGTTCCACGCGGTTGACTTTGATGCCCCACGCGTCGGTGGCTTCGTCAAGGATCGTGCGGATTTTGGTGTTGATGACGTCGCGGGAGGTCAGCGTATGGTCCAGCTCCAGATCGCCGATGATGTTTCTCAGCGTGGTGGCGGACAGGTTTTCGATCGCGGAAATGGGCCGCTCCACACCGTAGGCATAGAGCTTCGCGTCGGAAACCTGAAAATACACGACGGTGTCGATCTGCATGGTAACGTTATCCTTTGTGATAACGGGCTGCGGCGGGAAGTCAATGACCTGTTCCTTTAAAGAAACCCTTTTTGAGATTTTGTCGATAAACGGGATTTTAAAGTGAAGGCCGGTCGTCCAGGTGCTGTTGTAAGCGCCGAGGCGTTCCAACACATACACGTGCGCCTGCGGCACGACCTTGATATTGCTGATTAAAATAATAAGGACAATAATTGCAAGCGCGACCAGAAAGATACCCGCCAGATTGATTCCCATTCTATTCTTCCTCCTTCATTCCGTTATGTACCGTTACAATCAGTTTAACCCCTTCGATTGCTTTGATCCGTACATGTTTTCCGATTTTTATGACCGAACCGTCTTCGCTTCGCGCCGTCCAGACGCTGCCCAGAACATTCACCTGTCCTACGCCCAGGGTATTGTTAATTTCGGCTGTCACAATGCCGTCCTTTCCAATATAGCGATCCGCATTGGTCTCTTCTTTCTTGAAATTCATCAGTTTTTTTACCAACGGCCTGGTGCTCACCAGCGTAACGGCGGTTACCACCACAAACACCACCGTTTGGGTCCAAAGCTCGGCTCCGCAGAGGTTTGCAATCAGGGCGCCGACCCCGCCTGCAACAAACCAGATGGAAACCAGCTGAGCGGTAGAGCCTTCGACAACTGCCGCGACAATAATCACCGCGAGCCAAAAGTAAGGCAAATATGTCTCCATGTTTTCACTCCTTCCGGTGTTGCATCTATCTTACCACAATTCCAATATGAAAACAATAACGCCAAATCGTCAAAAAAGACGGTTTCGGCCCGTTTTTTACCGGGCGGATAAGTCCATCCCCCCGGCCCGGGTTGAGGCTGAGTAAGCCGGGCCGGCTCTCGCCTGGCCGGTCCGTGGATGAACAAACAAGAAAAAGACGGGCGCCCAAAAAGCGCCCGTCCTTTGAAATACTGTTATTTACGATTAATACATGCCGCCCATGCCCGGGTCCGCCGGCATAGCGGGAGCCGGAGCGGGCTCTTTTTTGTCCGTTACCAAAGATTCCGTGGTGAGCACCATGGCCGCTACGGAAGCCGCGTTCTGCAGTGCGGAACGCGTTACCTTGGTCGGATCCACAATACCGAAGGAAATCATATCGCCGTACTCCTCGGTAAGAGCGTTGAAGCCGTAGTCGACCTTGTCGGCATTCTTGATGTGTTCCACAATCACAGAGCCTTCAAGGCCCGCGTTCGCGGCGATCTGGCGGATCGGCTCCTCAAGGACTTTCAGGATGATCTTGGCGCCGGTCTTTGCGTCGCCTTCGCTGTCCTCAACAACCTTTTCCACAGCCTTGTAGGTGTTCAGCAGAGCAACGCCGCCGCCCGCTACGATACCTTCTTCCACAGCAGCCTTTGTTGCGGCAAGAGCGTCTTCAATGCGGAGCTTCTGCTCTTTCATTTCCACTTCGGTTGCCGCGCCGACTTTGATAACGGCTACGCCGCCGGAAAGCTTGGCAAGACGCTCCTGCAGCTTCTCGCGGTCGAAGTCGGAGGTTGTGGTCCCGATCTGGGAACGGATCTGGGATACCCTTGCTTTGATCTCATCCTTATTGCCGGAACCGTCGACAATAATGGTGTTCTCTTTGTCCACCTTCACCTGGCGCGCACGGCCGAGCTGCTCAATCGTGGTCTCCTTGAGCTCCAGTCCCAGCTCTTCGGAAATAACCTGACCGCCTGTCAGAACGGCGATATCGCGAAGCATGTCTTTTCTTCTGTCGCCAAAGCCCGGAGCCTTTACACCGACACAGGTAAAGGTGCCGCGCAGTTTATTCAGGATCAGGGTGGTGAGAGCCTCGCCCTCGATGTCCTCTGCAATAATGACCAGCTTCTTGCCGGACTGTACGATCTTTTCCAGAAGCGGAAGAATTTCCTGGATATTGGAAATCTTCTTGTCCGTAATCAAAATATATGCATCATCAATAACGGCTTCCATTTTTTCCGTGTCTGTTACCATATAAGGGGTAATATAGCCGCGGTCGAACATCATGCCTTCTACGACCTCGGAGTATGTCTCGGCCGTTTTGGATTCTTCCACCGTAATGACCCCGTCGGAGGTCACTTTCTCCATTGCTTCGGAAATCAGCTTGCCGATAAAATCACTGGAAGCGGAAATCGTTGCAACACGGGCGATGTCCTCGGAACCGGAAACCTTTTTGGAATGATCCGCCAGAGATTTTACGGCAGCGTCAACGGCCTTCTGTACGCCTTTGCGGACCTCCATCGGATTGGCGCCCGCGGTTACGTTTTTCATGCCCTCGCGGATAATGGCCTGCGCAAGCAGAGTCGCCGTGGTGGTACCGTCGCCGGCAACGTCGTTTGTCTTTGTCGCGACTTCCTTAACAAGCTGAGCGCCCATATTTTCAAAAGCGTCTTCCAGCTCGATCTCTTTGGCAATGGTGACACCGTCGTTGGTAATGAGGGGAGCGCCGAATTTTTTGTCGAGAACGACGTTCCTGCCCTTCGGGCCAAGGGTGATTTTCACTGTATCAGCAAGCTGATTAATACCGCTTAAAAGCGCTTTTCTGGCATCCTCGCCGTAAATAATCTGTTTAGCCATTGTTTATTTCCTCCAATATCAATTTATGATGTCTGTCAATTACTCTACGACTGCAAGAATATCGCTCTGGCGTACGATGGTAAATTCCTCACCGTCGATCTTGATTTCGGTTCCGGAATACTTGCTTGTTATGACTCTGTCGCCTTTTTTCACATACATTTTAATTTCTTTGCCGTCCACGACGCCACCGGGTCCTGCCTCGATCACATCCGCAATCTGCGGCTTTTCCTTTGCGGAGCCGGCAAGAAGAATCCCGCTCTTCGTGGTCTCCTCGGCTTCTTCCATCTTAATTAAAATTCTGTCTGCCAATGGTTTAATAGTCATAATATGTCCTCCTTCAAATAATTGATTTGTTTTAGCACTCATATCCCCAGAGTGCTAAGATATATTTTATATACTTATGTTCGGAAAATCAAGTGCTTTTTTCTAAAAAACTGCAATTTCATAAATTATTTACAATTATTGTGAATTTTTTGGATTTTTAAACCGGCACAATAAAATTAACCGCGTTCGGAACCACCTCAAAACGAAGATTTCTGATTGTGGCGCATTCGCCGTCAAAATTGGCGACGGCCAGATTCGGCGCTGTGATTTCCATTTTCTTTCCCCGGCAAAAGGTCAGTAGGCTTTTGAATTTCTCGGATTCCAGGTGCCCGCCGTTCTTGTATATTTTAATCAGCGGCGGAATCTGATACACGGGCGGCTTTTTGATCAGCACAAAATCCAGCAGCCCGTCGTCCGGAACAGCCTGCGGCGCGCCGCAAAAGCCCCCGCCGTAATACTTTCCGCTGCCGGCCAGAGCAAACAGGTAAGTGCCGTCAAACCTTGCGCCGCCGTCGATCAGAATCTCCAGCGGTTCGCCCAGCCTGCCGACCAGTACTTTTGCAAGAGCCAGATTATAGGCCATGGGCCCGCTGATAAAGGGAATGTCCTTGAATTTCACCATTTCAAAAGCGACCCTGGCGTCCAGTCCCACAGAGCAAAGGTTAATGGAATACTGCCCGTTGGAATGAATCATATCCACGGGGCGGGAGTGTGCTTTCAACTGCTTTTTCAAGGATAAAAAGTCTGCGGGCTTCCCAAAGGTTTTGATATAGTCATTGCCGGAACCGCATGGAAAAATTCCCACCTCGGCATTTTTTCTCCCGATGGCGCCGGCCGCCGTCTCGCTCAGCGTCCCGTCTCCTCCGATGGCGTAAATCCGGACCGGGTCCCCTTTCCCGCTCTCTGTTTCCGCAAGCTCGGTGGCGTGCTTCGGCCTCTCGGTGAGATAACAGGAGAACTCGATTCCGTTCGCGTCCAGATATTCGCGGATAGCGGGAAAAACGGTATCATAAGCATTCTTTTTGCCGGCGACGGGATTCACAATAAATACATACCGCATGATAGCCTCCAGCCGAAATGATTTGAGGAAGGTTATTTAAAATACATGTAGTATTGGCATTTAATCATACCGTTGTAAAGCTTTCTGCGCCGGTCGGCCTTGCGGCCGAAACAATCTTCAAAGGTATCGTCCGGGCTGATAATGGAGTAGCTCCATCCGTGCCTGCGTTCAAAGACGCTGCCCATGACCCTATAAAGCTCTTCCGCCTGACGAATGTCCAAAAGGCGCTCTCCATAGGGCGGGTTACAGATCACGCAGCCGTATTCGCCCACCGGCGTGAAATCCTCTATCCCCCGTTTTTCCGCATGAATCTGGGAGATAACCCCGGCTTTTTTCGCGTTCTCAAGCGTGAGCGTGACCGCCGCGCCGTCAATATCGTAGCCGTGAGCGGTAAACGGAGCGTCGCGCAGGACCACACTCTGCGCGCGTACCTTTTCCTTCTGCCAAAGGCTCTTATCGATACAGTCCCAGCGTTCGGCGGAAAAATGACGCTGCAAACCCGGCGCGATATTCAGCGCGTACAGGGCGGCCTCGATCAGAAGAGTGCCGGAACCACAGAACGGATCGATAAAATTCGCGTCGTGCCGCACGCGGGAAAGATGTACCATACAGGCGGCAAGCGTCTCCTTAATCGGCGCTTCCGTGGAGCTTGCGCGGTATCCCCGCTTGTGAAGCCCCTCTCCGGAGGTATCGATCATAATGCTGGCCTGATCCTTCATGATCAGGAACTGGACCTGAAAAAGCGTTCCCGTCTCCTCGAACCAGCCGACATGGTACTTTTGCTTTAAACGCTCCACAATCGCTTTCTTGATGATGGACTGGCAGTCGGGAACACTGGACAGCTTGGAATTCAAGCTGCGTCCCTTGACCGGGAAGCGGTCGTTTTTCCCGATCCACCGCTCCCACGGCAGGGCCTTTACCCCCTGAAAAAGCTCCTCAAAGCTGAGCGCCCGAAAATTCCCCATCTGCACGAGCACGCGTTCCCCGTAACGCGACCAGAGATTTGCACGGACAAGCATTTCGTCGGAGCCGTCAAAAACGACCCGCCCATTCTGGGGCTCCACATTTTTCGCGTCCATTGCACGCAGTTCCTCCGCCACAAGGCCTTCCACCCCAAGAAGGCAGGGGCATACCAATTTAAAATGATCCATAATTCCACTCCAAAATTAAAATATGGGGCTGCGACAGTACGCAGCCCCAATCGTTATAGAAAACTATTCTCTATCAGGCACCGTGTTTTATCACCAAAACAGTGCGGGTGCGAATATTTTATTATTCCGTATCCGGCTCCAATAATCCGTAATTTCCGTCCTTGCGCTTATAAACCACATTGATTTCTCCGCTCTGTTCGTCGCGGAACATAAAAAACTGATGGCCGAGCAGGTTCATCTGAAGAATCGCTTCCTCCGTACTGAGAGGTTTTACAAAGAAATGCTTGGTACGCACGATCTTATATTCGCTGTCGTCTTCTTCGTCCGTATGCAGATAATTCTGTACATACTGGTCGAGGGCGGCAGAATGGATTTCTTTCTCAAGCCTTGTCTTATTTTTACGGATTTGCCTGCCCAGCGCGCTGATCACCTGATCCAGCGCGTCGTTCATCTCAAAGTCCGTTGCTTCCGCGCGATAAATCATTCCCCGCGATTTAATCGTAATTT
This sequence comes from Caproiciproducens lactatisolvens, assembly GCF_052443335.1. Classification (NCBI taxonomy): domain Bacteria; kingdom Bacillati; phylum Bacillota; class Clostridia; order Eubacteriales; family Acutalibacteraceae; genus Caproiciproducens; species Caproiciproducens lactatisolvens. Next base: position 1,723,167 of record NZ_CP195750.1, read on the forward strand.
CAACCGTCTGGCGGTTCCTCTCCAGCGTCACCATCACATTGGCCTGCGCGTCTTCATCGAAAATTCTGTCAAAGCGCGACAGCTTCTTTGCAGCCAACTCCTTAAAATTATCCCGCAGATTGACCTTCCTGCCAGTAACAGCAATTTTCATAGGAACATCTCCTTTTTCTATTCTTAAAAAAGAATATCGACTACCTATAATATACCATAATCATATGGCAAATAAAAGCGTCAGAAAATTTAAATGGTAATTTTCTTGTGGCGGGTCACATGGCAGCCTACGTTGACCGCTACCGGCAGCCCGGCAATGTGAGTGGGAAACTGCTCGATATTCACCGCAAGAGCCGTCGTAAGCCCGCCAAAGCCCTGCGGGCCGACGTTCAACTCATTGACTCTTTCAAGCATCCGCTGCTCCAGCCCGGCGTAAAACGGGTCGGAATTCCGCTGCGAAACCGGGCGGCAGAGCGCCTGTTTTGCCAACAGGGCGCATTTTTCAAAATCGCCGCCGATGCCCACACCCAAAACAACCGGCGGGCACGGGTTCCCGCCCGCGGCCCGAACCGTGTCCGCGACAAACCCGATGAGTTCGTCCGTACTTGCGGACGGGGTAAACATTTTGATTCGGCTCATATTCTCGCTGCCAACCCCTTTCGGCGCCGCGGTAATCGTAAGCTTGTCCCCGGGGACCAGGCGCAGATGGATGACGGCGGGCGTGTTGTCCCCTGTATTTCCCCTGCGGATAGGGTCCGCGGCCACCGAACAGCGCAGCCGGCCTTCGAGATACCCCCGGCGCACCCCCTCGTTGACGGCGTCCTCAAACGAACCGCCGGTCAGGTGAACCTCCTGCCCGATTTCAACAAAAACCACAGCCATGCCCGTATCCTGACAGATGGGGATTTCGAGCTCCCGCGCGGCATTCATATTTTCGCACAGATCGCACAGAACGGTCCTGCCAATCGGGGACGTCTCCTTCTCCGAGGCGGCGGAGATACAGTTTTCAAGGTCCTCCGGCAAAACGCGGTTCGCGTCAATAAAAAGCTTTTTAATCGCTTCGGTAATCTGTGAAACATCAATCTCTCTCATACGCGTTCCCTCATTGAATAATTTTTCCGTTGGCAATCACATATTTCGGTTTAGAAGTCATTTCGAGCGGATTCCCGTCAAAGACGACCATATCCGCGTCTTTTCCGGGTTCAATCGAACCCACCCTGCCGTCGATTCCGCAGATTTTCGCCGGGTTGATGGTAATCGCCTTCAAAGCGTCCTCATAGCGCATTCCCTCGCGCACGGCAAGCGCCGCACAGGTCGGAAGATACTGCAGCGGGACGACGGGATGATCGCTGATAATCGCGGTAAGGATGCCCGCATTTGCGAGAATTCCCGGGTTTTGCGGCGTTAAATTTTTCAGCTCCGGCTTGGAGCGGTCGCAAAGGAAGGGACCGGCCAGCACCCGTACGCCGTCCTTTGCCAGCGCGTCCGCAATCAGGTGCCCCTCCGTGCCGTGGACAATCACGTAATTCAGGTGAAATTCTTTGGCGATGCGGACGGCGGTAAAAATATCGTCGGCGCGGTGCGCGTGGAAATGCACCTCTATTTCGCCCCTGAGGGCGGGAAGCAGCGCCTCGGACTTCATATCGAATTCGGGCGCGTCAAAATCCTCGTCGGTCTTAGAGCGCTCCAGGTCCTTCTGATACCGCTGCGCCTTGAAAAGCTCCTCGCGGATCAAGGCGGCCGTCGCCATCCTTGTGGAGGGGGCAAGATTTTTGCCGTGATACACGGATTTCGGATTCTCCCCCAGCGCCATTTTAATGGCGACAGGAGCTTTTACCAGCATGTCGTCGATCCGTCCCCCGCAGGTCTTGATCGCGGCGAGCTGGCCGCCGATCGGGTTGGCGCTGCCGGGGCCGGTCACCACCGTAGTAACGCCGGCGGCAAGGGCTTCGCCGAAGCAGCGGTCGATGGGGTTCACCGCGTCAATGGCGCGCAGCTGCGGCGTAACGGGGTCTGTTTCCTCGTTCCCGTCGTCCCCCTCAAACGTAAGGCCGTCCTCCCACATGCCGACATGCGTGTGCGCGTCCACAAAACCCGGATAAACACCGGCTCCCCGAACGTCGAGGACCTGCTCATCCTGTGCGGGCCGTACGGAGCCGGAGCCCAGAGAATCGATTTTTTCGCCTTTTGTGCGGATCCAGCCGTCTTCTATGACCTTGCCCGCCATCGTATCAATTTTTGCATGAATAATCAGCATTGTTTTTCCTCCAACAAAAAAGCGGAGTGCGTGCACTCCGCTGAAATTATTTCGACTGGCCGGAACCGCCGTGCTTGGAAAAGCCGCCGCGCTTTGACTCCACGCATCTTTTCAGATCCGACATCTTTTCATCACTTGTCTGCTTGAACTTGGACATCATATCCTCAAAGCTTGTCGCTTCGCTTTTTCTGCCCTGCCACTCGTAGTTTCCCGGCCTGGATACGCGTGGGGCGGGAGCATTGCCTCGCGGTGCGGGCGGAATGGCCTTTTTCATGGAAAGGCTGACTTTCCCGTCCTCGCTGATGCTCATTACCTTGACCTTCACCATTTGGTTCTCAGTCACAAAGTCGCGTATTTCCTTAACAAAGGTGGGTGCGACTTCCGAAATATGCACCATACCGGTTTTGCCGCCCGGCAATTCTACAAAAGCGCCGAATTTTGTAATGCCCGTAACTTTTCCTTCCAGGATCGTTCCTACCTCAAGCTGCATATGTAAGTGATTTCCTCCTTAATAATAGAGCGATTAATTCCCCGCAATATTAACAAAAACACGTTCTCCCGGCTTGGCAAAGTTCAGGCTTTCGCGCGCAACGCGTTCAATATAATCACTGTTCCCGTTTGCGCCTGTGCCCAGGGCATGTTTTATGTCCTCGTTTTCTACCTGCTGGATAACGATCTTCTGCTTAACGGCCGCAAGTTCCTGGCGTTTCTGGCTGATCTGAACCTGTTGATTAACAAGCGCAACAATCGTATAGATTGCAAAAGCAAAGATAGCCGTACGCAGCAAAAAACTGCCCTTTTGCTTTTTTTTCTTGATAACCTTCATAACTCAGCGGCGCCTCCTAAGCTTTGCTGTCTTTTTCCGCTTCTTTTTCTTTTTTCCTTCAGGCTTTGCTTTGAAATGATTATACACTATTTCACGGTGATGTTTCAAGCGTTTTTTCAGATTTGATGCGACTATTTTTGTATTCTTACCAATTTTCTTCAGAACAGAGAGAAGCAAATGAGATATTTTAGCAAGTAATTTCTTAACAGGAACAATGATGAATTTTCGGACGATTCCCGCTATAAAACGAAACACACGGTAGGTTACCGTACCTACCGTCAAATAATACAGGCACCAGCCGATTCCTTCCCCCGCCAGAATATAAAACCTTACTTCTCCGTAATTGACACCCAGGGCAAGCAGGAAGGTAACAAACGCCGCCGTAACCATATAGAACAGATCCTGAAAAAACACGGCGCGGCGTTCCGACTGAAATACGGTGCGAAAGATGCGGAAAATATCATAATACGCGCCCAGGAATACACCGGCAGCAATGGCAATGACAAACCCCTGAAGCTGGGCAGTGAGAGATAAATTCAAATAACCTCACTCCCCTATTTAAACAGCCTCGAGAAAAAGCCGCCTGAAAGCTGATTTTCAACATAGGACATGGCGCTGATATCGCCGGTCAAGGTCAGTTCGCCGGTTTCAATATTCAATTTATTAATCTGCAGCTTTGTCCCCTTAATAATCAGCTGGCCCAGGTCGGTGTAGGCGACAATGGTCTGTTCGTCAAAGCTGTCAACATTGGAAACGCCGGTGGCGGTCAATGCGCGACGGTTTTCAAGGATCAGGCTGTGCGGTACCTTCACAGACTTTTTTTCTTCAGCCATTTCAAGACCCTCCTATTCATTCATACCAATTTGTATGCATAAACGGAGGGACATATACTTAAAGGTTCGCGGGTCCGTCCGACAGAACGCGGTACATTTCCGCGACCTCTTCCTTTTTCGCGTATTCGTTTACGCTGAGCACCTGCGCCTTTACGCCGCGCGAACCGAGCTGCAGCTCCAGAATATCGTCTACCTTCACGTCGTAGGAGGCTCTGGCCGGTTTTCCGTTCACAAGTACCCGGCCGGCGTCACAGGCTTCGTTCGCGATGGTGCGGCGCTTAATGATACGGGATATTTTCAGATATTTGTCCAATCGCATAGTATAAACCCCTTCTGAAATAAATAAAAGGCTGTAACGTCATAGTCTGTTACAGCCTTTTATGAGAACCGTTCTATTTTATTTAGCTGTAGCGTCCTTAAATGCTTTGCCTGCCTTGAAAGCAGGAACTTTGGAAGCGGGAATGGTGATGGGAGAATTTGTTCTCGGGTCACGGCCCTGTCTCTCACTGCGGCTGCGTACTTCAAACGTACCAAAACCAACAATCTGGACTTTTTCATCTTCGGAAACAGCTTTAACGATTGTGTCAATCATTGCATTGACAGCATTATCGGCATCTTTTTTGGACATACCTGCCTTTTCAGCAACAGCAGCAATTAATTCTGTTTTGTTCATAATATTTGACCTCCGTTTTTTTATTATTCAACAGCAGAAAGCTGAGAATGATTAATTTGTCTTAGCTTCATTCCAAAGAGAATCAAGCTGTTCCAGCGACAAAGAAGCCATATCGGCCCCGCGTTCCTTTGCAAGCTGTTCCATTTTCTGAAAGCGCAAGATAAATTTATCACAGGAAAAGCTTAAGGCCTGCTCAGGCTCCACTTTTAAAAACCGCGAAACATTCACGACAGAGAATAAAAGGTCGCCCAATTCTTCCATGCGGTCTTCCCAGCTTCCATTGTCTATCGCTTCCTTTAATTCACAGGTTTCTTCCGCAACCTTATCAAGCGCGCCGGAAATATCGGGCCAGTCAAACCCGACCTTCGCGGCCTTATGCTGCACCTTGGCGCTTCGCATCAAAGCGGGCAGGGCTTTTGAAACGCTTTGCAGAACTTCCGTCTGGGTCGCCTGTTTTTTGGTTTCCTTTTTGATCGCGTCCCAGTTGACAAGAACCTCGTCGGAACTGTTGACGACCGTGCTGCCAAAAACATGGGGATGGCGGATAATCATCTTTTGGGCAATCCCGTCCACCACATCAGAAAAGTCAAAACGGCCGCTTTCCTTTTCAAGCTGAGAATGAAACAGCACCTGAAGAAGGACGTCGCCCAGTTCTTCCTTTAAAAGCTCCGTATCCTCATTGTCAATTGCCTCAACAGCTTCATAAGTCTCCTCAATAAAACAATTCCTGATACTTTGATGTGTCTGTTCCCTGTCCCACGGACAGCCCTCCGAAGAACGGAGAATCGCCATGATATCCAGCAAATCCTGCATGCTGTATTTTTTCTTGAACTGAAAATCCAAAACAAATATCTCCTGTGAAAGAAAGTATCGGATAAACTGCTATCATTTTACCTTATCCAATTATGTTTTTCAAGTATTTTCACAATTTTTTGTCCTTTTGGAAGCATAAGCACATCGTTCGTATTCAGAGCCTTAAACCACAGCATGCAGATCACATAAATCACGCCCGCAGCGGCGATGGCCAGCAGGGTCGCAACCTTTCCCAGTCCGAGCATCGCGCCCGCCTTCTGAATAAAAAACGCGGCCGATACGCAGATGACGGAAGCCAGCAGCGGCTTCAGGAATATGCTCACAAAGTTGATCGTGATCCTTGCTTCCCGGCAAAGGAAGAACAGGGCGAAAACCATAATGAAAATATAGCACACCAGAGTCCCGGTCCCCGCACCCATTACGTTGATTTCGGGAATTCCGACCAGCGTGTAGTTTAAAACAAGCTTAATCGCCAGGCCGACAGCCAGCAGCTTTACGGGAAGATCCACCCGGCCCACCGCCTGAAGCATGCTGTTGATCGGCGTGCTCATCGCCGCGAAAATCGCGCCAAGACCCAGCAGAACCAGAATTCTGCCGATAACCGTGGGTGCGTTCTGAGAACCGTACAGCAAAGTCGCAATCGGCGTGGAGAGTACGGAAAGCCCCAATCCCGCCGGTATGGTTAGCATTGCCACAATTCGAAGAACCGATTCAATGCTTCGCTTAATTTTTTTAGGATTTCCGCCCGTCCAGGCTTCCGTGACGTTCGGAAGAGCGCTGACGCCGAACGCCTGCGTAATAGCGGGCACCAGCATAAACAGGGTTGATGCGTTGGAAAAGCAGCCAAACAGAAAAGTAGGTACATTGTTGAGCTTGACGACGGAGTCGGGCATCACGTTCGCGTACATGCCGATCAGCACCTGGGAATGCTCCGACATGATATCGTTGATGCGCTTCTGCAGGAACGTGCTGTCGATAAAAGTGGAAAGATTGACCGCAAGCGAACCCAGCGCAATCGGAATGGCCGTTTTAATCAGGCGGACGGTCGTATGTTTCATGGGCAGCGGACGGGGGGACGCGCGAAGCATCTCCTTTGTGATCCCGTCGCCGTGCCTTTTATGGTAAAGAAAAAGATAGAGGAAACCGAAAACGGAACCGATGGTAACGCCGAAAATCGCCCCCGCGGCCGCGTAAGGGAGCGTGGCGATCTTCGCGTATTCCGCCGAAGCCATTTTCACGCCGTAAACCGTGCCGCTCGCCGCGAATTCCTTCAATCCGGACTGAATAATCATCGACGCAATGGCAAGGCCGAAAATCAGCTTGCAAAGCGCTTCCACGATTTCGGAGATCGCGGTGGGATACATGTTGCGCAGGCCTTCATAGTATCCCCGGTAGATCGCCATCAGGCTGTTGAAGAGGATCGCCGGAGCAAGGGCGTAAATCGCGGGAAGAGCGTTTTGCGGGTTGTTTCCGACCGCGTAGGAAACATAGGGCTTTGCCCCGAAAAACATAATGGAAAAAGCGACAATGCCGAGAAACAGGAAAATCTTTATGGAAACTGTATGGATCTGTCGGATGTCACGGTACCGGCCTCGGGCGGAGTTTTCCGACACAAGCCGGGAGATGGCGATCGGGAAACCTGCCGTGGCAAGGCTGAAAATCGGGAAATACAGAGAATACGCATTTCCAAAATAGCCGTTTCCAACGGGCGTCAGTATCCAGGCAAGCGGAATTTTAAACAGTGCTCCGATAATCTTTACCAGGGCAATCGCTACCATCAGGATTAAAGCGCCGTGTAAAAAGCTCTGCTTGCCAACGGCCGCGGTCCTTTTGTTTTCCATTGCGACACATCCATTCCAAAGTAATCACATAATTTTTTATCTATAAACTGCAAATGCCTCTTTCCACGGTCAGGGCAGAAGAAAAGAGGAATTACCATTGCACACATCTTCTCATGGTAAATAGTATACTAAATAAGTTAAAATATTATGAACATTATTCCAGACATTGAAAAAGAGGGGTACTACGCCCCTCTCTTTAATAAATGCCGAACGATCTCAGTCATCCGAAAGCTTATGGCCACATTTACTGCAGTAATCCGCGTTCTGCGGATTTTCCTCACCGCAGTTCTTGCAAACCATTCTGGCGCGCATGGCGACCAGCTGCTCATTGACAGCGTCAAGCTGCTCATATAAATCATCTATTGCGGTAATGCATTCACTGACAAGGTCAGACGAGTCGTTATCGGTCTTTTTGGCTTCATAAACCGTCCTGCCAAGCGATTCAAAACGCTTTGAAATTTCATTGTTCAGATCGGCAGCGTTTATTCTAAGCTTAGAGACATCAACAAACTGACCTGCTTTTTTGCCGACAACATTCACCGCGGACTTCGCGTTGACAACGACATCTTCAAACAGTCCCATAAATAGCACACTCCTTTAATTAGGTTTTCTTACTAAAATTATATTCCAACGGCAGAGGAAATGCAATAAAATTCATCAATATATCCCGCCGCCGATGAACTCGCGGATAATGGAATCCCGGGGAACGAATTCATTGTTGATCGGAGTAAACTTCTCAAGGCTTTCGACGAGTTTTTCCGTCAAAGGGTACTGCCCGCAATCGGTGGGAACGGTCTTCAGAAGTGGGATGGCCTGATTTGCCAGCACACAGGTTTCATAGGTGTGCAGCGAATTGATGGTATAATCGGCGTCACTGCGGTAGGGTTTAATGTATTTCCTCTCCCCGTCCATTACCGTCGGCCACATTTCCAGCGTACGCACCGGCTTAGCGCCCCGGAAATTGTAATCCCTTACAATCCTTCGCACCAGCCTCATTTCATTCGCGTCAAACAGCTGTTTGCTCCCTTCGTGAATTCCCTGCTTCACACTGATATAGATTTTACATACGCCCTCCTGGGGCAGCTTGTCGATAAAAACCGGATTCAGCGCGTGGATTCCTTCCACAATGGCAATGTCGTGCTCCCGCAGAGACACATGGCGCCTGTGCGGATACGGCATGTGGATTTCGAAATTGAAAACCGGCATCGTGCAGTGACGGTTCTCGATCAGGGAAAGAAGGCATCTTTCAATGTCGGGAACATCCAGCGCGTCCACGGATTCATAATCGTGCTGCCCGTTTTCAAGCACCGGAGCCTGCCGCTCCCCGCGGTAGAAATCATCCAGAGAGATGATGGTGGAGCCGACTCCGATCGACTGAAACGCGTTTTTCAAAAGATTTGAGGTGGTTGTTTTTCCGCTGCTGGACGGGCCGGAAAGCATAATCAGCCGGCAGTTCCGCTTTTGTCCGGCAATGCTTCTGGCTATATTTCGGATGCTCTGGTGATAGGACTCTTCTGTCCGCATAACAAAAGCTTCCGGCTGTGTGGACGCCGCGGCATTGATCTTACTGAGCTCGTTCTGATACTCTACAAAATTGCTCATAAACAGTTTTCACCTGATCTTTTCTAATAATCATTTCCTCAAAGCGATCGATATATTCATAGGGATATTTAAAGTTAAAAATACGGGTAAGTCCGTCCGAATACGGGTCTTTGATTTTGCTCGCGGCACCCGCGCCGCAGGCGAGAATCGTCTGGGATTCATCCATAATCACAACATTGTACGGGCTTTCAAAGCCGGGCTTCGCCCATCCGGTATTTTCCAGATTGCCCACCATCCGGCTCTGACGGTAAAGATAATACGGCAAATACCCGTGCGAAAGCAGCCGGCTGTCGGCGTAATCCAGCATTTCCGACGCCTGTACGCCGCTTACAAAGGGCTCGCTTCCCTCCTGGAAAATTCTGGCCGAACGTTTCAGGGCAAGCGTGTGGACCGTAACGCTTTCCGGGGCAAGGCGGATCACTTCATCCAAAGTGGACATAAAGCTCTCCACCGTGTCCTGCGGCAGTCCCGTGATCAGATCCATATTGATATTGCCGAAGCCGTGTTCACGCGCCAGCGCGAAAGCCGAAAGGGTCTGTGCGGTCGTATGGCGGCGGCCGATCGCTTTGAGCACTTCGTCGTTCAGCGTCTGTGGATTGATGCTGATGCGCGTAACCCCGCGCCTTTTCATTGCGTCCAGCTTATCGCCGGCAATGGTGTCCGGTCTGCCCGCTTCCACAGTAAACTCACGGCAGGCAGAGAGGTCAAAGCTGTCGCGGATGGCGGCCAGAAGGGCCTCCATCTGCTGCGCGGACAGGGTCGTGGGTGTTCCTCCGCCGATGTAAACGGACTCCAGCCGCAGCTTCAGGCCGGAGGCTACTTTCGCGGTATGACGGATTTCTTCGCAAAGGAGAGTCAGGTACTGCGGAATCAGCTTTGCCGTCTTTTCGACCGACGACGAAACAAAGGAGCAGTAAGAGCAGCGCGTCGGGCAGAAAGGGATGGAAACATACAGGCTGAAGGATTCCGGCCTGGACTGTGCCAGAATCTTTTCTTCGCCGCGCATGGTCAGAAGGCTTAATTCCGTTTTGGCGCCGGAAACAAGAAGCTCGTTCCGAAAATAATCCAGCCCTTCCTGTTCCCCTTTTTCGGCAATCAGGCGGCGGAGCAGCTTTACCGGCCTGACTCCCGTCAGGATTCCCCACTTCGGGGTAAAGCCGCAGTATTGTGTCAGAAGGCGGAACAGCATAACCGCCATACGGCGCTCGCTGTCCTTCTGCTGGACATCTCCCGATAAAGCAAGCGTATCCGAGTCTTCGCCCTCGTAGGAACCGAGCTTCACGCGCACGGAAATCCGCAATCCTTCCGGCAAGGCCTTCAGCCCGGTATAAACGAGCCAGTCGTCCTGCTCATCAGCGGGTAATTCGGAAACCACTTTGATTTTTTGATAAGGAAAAAAGACGCGGCAGAGATTTTCCATTTCGTAATGGAACGAGTGTCCGTCGATCATCAGGATCATAAGACGCCGTTCCCCATATACGGATTGTTTTTTCTTTCGTATTCCAGCGTCGTTTCCCATTCGTGCCCCGGGTAAACATGATAGTCTCCCTCGAGATTCTCAAGCTTTTTCAGGGAATCCATCATCTGCGGGTAGCTCCCGGTCGGGAAGTCTGTCCTGCCGCAGCTGCATTTCATCAGCGTATCGCCTGAAAAAATAGCGTCTCCCACAAGATAGCAGCAGCTGCCGATCGTATGTCCGGGCGTATGCATCACACGGATTTTCAGGCTGCCAAGCTCTATCCTATCGCCGTCGTTCAGCGAGACATCCGCCGTAAAAGGCTCTGCTCCCAGCGGGGTGACCATGGTGGACAAATTCAGGGAATTGTCAGCGGTAAACAGCATATCGTCGGAATAGATATAGATTTTGGCGCCCGTCAGCCGTTTTAAAGAACTTACCCCCATAATATGATCAAAATGCCCGTGAGTTAACAAAATGGCTTTGATATTCTCCTTGCCCGCGGCAAGAACCGCCTTTGTCAGTCTCGGGTCCTCAAAACCCGGATCGATTACCGCCGACAGGCCGGTTTCGTCATCTGTCAGAATATAGCAGTTGGTGGGCAGCGGCCCGCCGGTGATTCTATTTACTTTCATATCTGGCTTTAAGACCTCCTGTATCCTCATAATTGCCGGCAGTTCAGCCGTCCGGTCAGCTCTTAAGAACGTTTGATAGAAATAATCCCCTCAATATTATTGAGACGGTTAATGATGCTGTTCAGGTGCTCCAGACCGTTGATGGTAATGGTAGCGGAAATCACGGCGCTGCCGTCCTTTGTTTCTCTGGAATTGAGCGAGTGAATAAAGATGTGCATATTGAAAAGCTGCTGGGTCACGTCGGCAAGCAGGCCGGAGCGGTCGTTCGCCACAATTTCCAGCGTGGATTTAAATTCTTCCTTGACTTCGCCCGTCCAGTGAGCCTTGATCCATCTTTCCGGCTCGGGCGCGTCCTGCAGGTTCTGCGGAACATTGGAACAGGTGCGCTTGTGGATGGAAACGCCGAAGCCCCGGGTAATAAAGCCGATGATGTCATCCCCGGGCAGGGGGTTGCAGCAGCGCGAAAACTTGATCAAGCAGTTGTCCATCCCGTCGACCGTAACGCCGCCCACCGGCTTCTTCGGCGTCTGTTTGGCAGGCGGCTGTGCCGGCAGGGCCGCAGGCGGACGCTTGTCCTTCATATAGTCTTCTTTGATCTTGGGCATGATCTTCCAAAGCTGGATTCCGCCATAGCCAATGGCGGAGTATACATCGTCCGCCGTGGCGCAGTTCTGTTTGGCGCCGATTTTTTCCAGAATGGCGGCAAGCTCGGACTCGCTCATTTCAATGCCGTTCCTTCTGAATTCGCGTTCCAGCTCCGCTTTGCCTTCGATGATGTTCTCATCGCGCTTCTCGCGTTTAAACCAGGCGCGTATTTTATTGCGGGCCTCGCTTGTTTTGACGATTTTCAGCCAGTCGCGGCTGGGTCCGCGGGTTTCTTTGGAGGTCAGGATCTCAATGATCTGCCCGGTTTTTACTTTGTAATCAATCGGCACAATCCGCTTGTCCACCTTTGCGCCGATCATCCGGTTGCCGACGGCGCTGTGGATGGCATAGGCAAAGTCAATCACGGTGGAGCCGGACGGCAGGTTAATGACATCGCCCCTCGGCGTAAAGACAAAGACCTCTTCCGGGGCCAGATCCGATTTGATGGTGCGCACCAGGTCGGTCGCGTCCTCGCTGTCCTTCTGGCTGTCCAGCATCTGACGGATCCAGGCAAGACGCTGCTCCAGCGAATCGCCGCTCTTACCGCCAAGACCGAGCTTGTATTTCCAGTGAGCCGCGATTCCGTATTCCGCGGTATGGTGCATTTCCCACGTTCTGATCTGCACCTCGAACGGGATTCCGTCCTTCCCGATGACCGTCGTGTGCAGGGACTGGTACAAATTCGGCTTCGGGGTAGAGATATAATCCTTGAACCGGTTCGGAATCGGACGGTACATGTCGTGAATAACGCCCAAAACATTGTAGCAGTCGTTTACCGTATCGACGATGACACGCACGGCGTAGATATCGTATATTTCATCCATGGAGCGTCCCTGGATAAATGTCTTCCGGAAAATCCCGTTGATGCTCTTGACTCTTCCTTCCAGATAAACGTTGGGAATCAGCGGCGACACGCGTTCAAAAATACACTTTTTTGTCCGTTCAATAAAGGCTTTGCGCTCACTGCTGCGCAGCTCGAGGCTGCTTTCAATCTCCTCATAGGCCACGGGGTCCAGACATCGGAGGGAAAGGTCTTCCAGCTCCTCTTTCACGGCCCGGATGCCCAGACGGTGTGCAATCGGCGCGTAAACCTCCATATTTTCCAGCGCCTTGTCGCGCTGCTTCTGCGGCGGCATGAATTCAATCGTGCGCATATTGTGCAGGCGGTCGGCAAGCTTAATAATGATGACCCGGATATCTTCCGCCATGGCGATCAGCATTTTGCGCAGGTTCTCCGCCTGCTGTTCCTCCCGGGAAGAGTACGGAATACGGCCGAGCTTTGTTACACCGTCGGTCAGGTTGGCAATTTCCGCCCCAAAGCTCTTTTTCAGCTGCTCCAGATTGACCGGCGTATCCTCCACAACATCATGCAGAAGGCCGGCTGCAACGGATTCGGTATCCATGCCCAGTTCCACCAGGATGCAAGCGACCGCGACAGGATGGGAAATATAAGGCGCGCCGGAAAGGCGTTTCTGCTCCTCATGGGATTTTACCGCGAGCTGATAGGCGCGGTCTATCACGTCCATGTCATATTCATGTTCACTTTCCTTGATTAAAGCGACCAAACGATCATACGTCATTAGCGGCCACGCCATAGGATTCACCCGCCCTTCCCAGAGAATATAAATGATTCAGTATGTTGGAACGGAACAAGTCCACTTTCTTTTCCGTATGTATCATTTCTACCGTGCAGATATTGCCGGATTTTTCCATCTTAATCAGATGATGCTCAGCAAGGACGTCCAGTGCCGTCAGAAGCTTTCCAAGGCCGATCTGTGCGGAACCGATTTTCGCCAAAAGGATTTCCGCTTCCCCGGAAAAGCCGTTTCCCGCACGCACCGCGCGGTAAACGGCGGCAAACTCGTTCCGGTTCGGTATCAGGCCGGAAAGCTCTTCCTGCGACAACGGTTCTTCTCTTTTGGATTTCTCATAGAGCGCAAACCCGGCAATGACCCCGTCCAAATCCACATCGGAGCGTTTCAGGTCTTTGATATAAATGGAAAGCGTATTCTTTCCGTTGTATTCCCGTGCTTCCAGCGTGACCGCAAGGTCAAGCAGATCGCCGGGAGAATACGGAAACTGCTCCAGCGTAGTGCCGAATTTCATGCAGCGTACAGCGGCGGTACCCTGCGTCACGGTAACGCGCAGATGCTTTCCACCGCCGACCGGCATGATGTCGGACAATGTCATATGATACAAACCGAAAAGCGGCGACGGATTCCCCATCCCGAACGGTTCCAGCGCCCGTACATATTCGGGAATATCCAGCGTCAGCTGCTGCGGTTTTAAAAGGCAGTCGATTTTCAGAATGGGAACCGGCATTGGGCCGTCCAAGGAAGCGGCGTAAGCATTGATCGTTTTACGGAACGCGGAGATGTTTTCCGTCGGCAACGTCAGGCCAGCCGCCATCGGGTGCCCGCCATAGCGGGTAAGCAGTCTGTCACAGGAACGCACCGCTTCAAAGAGGGAAAATCCCTCAATACTTCTGCCGGAACCCCTGGCTTCTTCGCCGGAATAGGAAATGATGATGCTTGGTTTTCCAAACTGCTCGGTAATTCTGGAAGAAACAATTCCGATGACGCCATGGTGCCAGTTTTCGCCCTCGATGACCAAAACGCGGTCATAAAGCCTCTGCGGCTGTTCCTTTAACTGATGCAGTGCCTTTTCATATATTTCTCTCTCAATTTGGCGCCGGTATTCATTTTCGTCATTGATATCGCAGGAAAGCTCACCCGCTTCGTCCGGATATTCGCTCAGCAGCAGACGGACCGCTCTGTCAGGCGAACCGATCCGCCCCGTCGCGTTGATGCGCGGCACAATGGTAAAGGCAATATTTCCGGAGGTCAGTTTCCGCCCTTCCATCCCCGCTTGCTCCAGCAAAGAGCGAAGACCGATCCGGTCGGTGCGTGAAATCATCCTGAGTCCCGCTTTGACAAAGCTGCGGTTTTCTCCCGTCAGCGGAACAATATCGCCGATCGTTCCGATCGCGACAAGATCGGCGTAATTATCGAGAAGAGCCGTTATATCACAGTCTTCCCCTTCCAGAGCCATAATCAGCTTAAAGGCGACTCCGACACCGGAAAAATCTTTATACGGACTTTTGCAGTCGGCCCGGTAAGGGTCCACAATGGCACAGGCACGCGGCAGCTCCGCGCGCGGCCGGTGGTGATCCGTAATAACAACATCCATGGAAAGGCTGTTCGCATAATCGACTTCTTCGATCGACGATATCCCGTTGTCAACCGTAACAATCAGGCTGACCTGCTGCTCATACAGTGTTTTGATCGCGTTGCTGTTGAGGCCGTAGCCTTCCCCTTCACGCTCCGGAATATAATACAGCACATTTGCTCCGCAGGATTCCAGATAGGAATACAGCATTGCGGTAGAGGTTACCCCGTCGGCGTCGTAATCCCCGTAAACGGCTATTTTTTCAAATCCGTCCACAGCGCTTAAAATACGGTCGGCCGCCTGACGCATATCGGCCATTAAAAACGGATCGGAAAAAGTCAGTTCGGACTGAAACAGCTCCCGGATGTGCTCCGGCTCCGTGATTCCCCTTGCCTGCAGCAAAACCGCCAGAAGCTCGGGAATTCCTGTTTCTTTCGATATTTTCTGCACAGACTGGCCGTCACAGGGAAAAACCTGCCACTTTTTTATACTCACGCACTACACCTGCCCCATAATTTCTTATTGTATCATTTTGATAAAAAATATTCAATATTTATCTGCATCCTATCACATCGAAGCGGCCACGGTTCCCATGCATGACAACAAAAAGCCACCGATGACTGCCGGCGACCACAAAAACAGGTCAGCCGGACAGACCGGTGGCATGGATTCAAATAACGGTTTTCACCCGCGCAAAAGCTTTAAGCTTTTGCCTGCACCTTTTTTGCAGCCTTGTGGTTCTGCCACATGACATACATCGGGCCGGCAACGCAGACGGAGGAATAGCAGCCGGTGACAATACCTACCATCATCGGCAGGGCGAACGTCGTTACACTGCTCAGGCCGTAAACAGCGCCGATAATATACACCGTCGCAATGGAAGAAAAGGTGCATCCGGCGGTATAGAGGGAACGGGTAAAGGTCTGGTTGATGCTGGTATTGACCAGAACCGAATACGGAGTCTTCGGTCCAAGCAGCCTGCGGTTTTCTCTGATACGGTCGTAAATGATAATGGTATCGTTCAGAGAATATCCCAAAATGGTCAGAACAACCGCAATAAAGCTGTCGTTGAGCGGCATTCTGAAGATAATAAAGGTAAAGTAAACCATCGCGATATCGTGCAGAAGGGCGATAATCGCCATAACGCCGGCAGACATACCGCCAATTTTCTTAAATCTGAGTGCGACATAAAAAATCAGCAGCAGGGAGGCAATCGCAACCGCGGCGATACATTTCGCAAAGAAGCTGCGCCCCATGGAAGGGTTGATAGAGCTTGATTCGACAACCTGGAAGCCCGCGTTCGGGTATTTTGCCGCAAGCGCTTTGGCAATTGCCTGCTGGCTGTCAATGGAAATGGAATCCGTTCCCGCAAAGGAAATGGAAACGTTGTTTTTTGCTTCAGAGCCGTCGGCGGATTTTACATCTTCAAGGATACGGACGGTAACGTCCTTCTGCGTGGCATCCTGAACAATCTTCTCTACATCCTCCTGTACAATCTTTCCGGTGTAGGAATATTTGATAACCGCGCCGCCGGTAAACTGAATGTCGAGCTGGGTGCCGAAAATGATATTGAAAATCAGACCAATCGCCATGATTCCAATGGAAATACCGAAAAAGATTTTCCTGTTTTCAAAAAATTTGATGTGAAAGGTTTTCATTTTGCGGCACCTCCATATAACCATTTGCTGCGTGCGAACTTAAACCCGGAAAGGGACTTTGTCATCAGGCGGGTCGCCGTTACGCCGAACACGAAGTTGCCGACAATACCAATGAGCAGAGTATAACCGAAGGAATAAATGGAACCGGTGGTCGACGGGCCAAAGATCATGGAAAGAATGTTCGTCGGTCCGAAAACGCCCATCAGGATCAGAGCAACGATAATAACGGTGATATTGCCGTCGAAAATCGCCCAGAAGCTGTTGTCGTCACCCTTCTGGATAGCGCCGTCAAGCGTTTTGCCCGCCCACAGCTCCTCTTTGATTCTGGATGCGGTAATAATATTTGCGTCCACGCCCATGCCGATGGAAAGGATAATACCGGCAATACCGGGCAGGGTCATGGTGAAGCTGTTTACAAACGGGAAGTAACCGGAAACAGCCGCAAAAGAAAGCGCGATCTGGCCAAGCAGCG
Organism: Caproiciproducens lactatisolvens; assembly: GCF_052443335.1. Taxonomy (NCBI): domain Bacteria; kingdom Bacillati; phylum Bacillota; class Clostridia; order Eubacteriales; family Acutalibacteraceae; genus Caproiciproducens; species Caproiciproducens lactatisolvens. The sequence goes on from NZ_CP195750.1 coordinate 1,740,037, forward strand.
CAATAATCGCGACAAAGCCGGGAAGTCTGAAAACGAAAAGCATAAAGATACAAATGATAGCGAATGCAATGCAGCCGGCAATCAGCATGGCGTGCAGGGAAGAAGCCCCCAGCAGAGGGCTGATCGTGCTGAAGTTTGTAGTGGTAAGCTTAAAGGGAAGCGCACCGGCAGAAATCTTGTTTGCCAAATCGGATGCTTCCGCGGCGGTAAAATTGCCCTCGATGGAGCATTTTCCGTCGGTGATGACCGCGTTGACCGTCGGACTGGAAATCATCACATCGTCCATCCAGATGGAAATGACCTGGCCCTGCAGGCGCCCGGTCGCCTCCGCGAATTTTTCGGTCCCACTGTCGCTCAGCGTAAGAGCCACCTGATATTTTTGCCCGCCGGACGTTTGGTCCGAATACATTTCGGCCTTGGCGCTGCTGATTTCATTTCCCTGAAGAATAATTTTCTCCGCGGTGGTTCCCTTCGGGGTTTTATAGACGGGTTGTCCATCGGAACCGGTTTCCGTCGTCGTGTACTCACCGCCCTCACGGAAGGTAAGCATCGCCGTTGCGGAAAGCTCCTGAATTGCGCTTTCCGGGTCGAAACTGGTTTCGCCGTTCTTCCACGGGAAGCGGACAATAATCCGGTCATGATCGTAGTCCGTATACAGCTCATAATCGGTGATGTGCTTGTCAGCCATTCGAAGCTCGATAATTGCTTTGGCGGAATCAATTTGCTCCTTGGTTGCCTTGGTCGAAGTTGCGGGGCTGAACGTAGCCTCGACGCCGCCGTTGATGTCAATTCCCCATCTAATGTCGCTTACACCCTTTATGTAGGTGTTCGAATTATCCCCGTTTTGTCCCTTAATGCCAAAGGTAGCAGTATAAGTTAAAAACAGTATGAGGAGGGCGACGATGAAAAAAACTGGTTTTGCTACTCGCTTCATTCGTAAATCCTCCAATTTTGGTATTCTGTGAATCCTCGCAGACGTAACAAAGTTTATTATATTGTTATTGCCCCAAAAAGTCAATCGATTTGGTAAGATTATTAACGGATACGGTCAAAAAAAGAAAGGGAGCAGCGCTCCCCTTCCCTATTTGCTCAACAGCTTTTCCGCCGCCGCAAGCTGAACACAGATACAGAACAGTTCCATCGCCTGTTCCAGCTCCGCTACGGGCGGGTAAGTCGGTGCAACCCGGATGTTCCTGTCGTTCGGGTCCTTGCCGTACGGATACGTTGCGCCCGCGCCGGTAAGGGTGACCCCGGCTTCCCTGCAGAGCGAAACCACACGCTTTGCGCAGCCGTCCAGAACGTCCACGCTGACAAAATAACCGCCGTTCGGGTTGGTCCATTCGGCAACCCCCTTGCCCCCCAGCTCCGAAGCCAGGCTGTTGGTCACCGTTCGGAATTTCGGTTCCAGCAGAGCGCGGTGCTTCGCCATGTGCTTCATCACTCCGTCCATATCCTTGAGGAAATAAATGTGGCGGAGCTGATTCAGCTTATCCGGCCCGATCGTCTGGAAGGAATAATGCTCCCTCAGGACGGCGAGGTTGCTTTCGCTTGCCCCCATAGCCGCGATACCCGCGCCCGGAAAGGTGATCTTGCTGGTGGAAGCAAAGAAGATGGGCAAATCGATATTATTATGTTTCCGGCATTCGTGCCAAAGGTTCAGCAGAGTGTCCGGGGTATCCGTCAGGTCATGGACACAGTAGGCGTTATCCCAGAAGATTTTGAAATCCTTTGCCGCCGGCTTCAGGGCCGCAAACCGCCGGACCGTTTCATCGGAATAGGTAATGCCCGTGGGGTTGGAATATTTCGGCACGCACCAGATTCCCTTAACCGCCGCGTCGTCCGCGATCAGCTTCTCCACGACGTCCATGTCCGGGCCGGTGGCAAGCATCGGTACGGTAATCAGTTCAAAGCCGAAATATTCGGTGATGGCAAAGTGCCTGTCATAGCCGGGCGAAGGGCACAGAAATTTAACAGTACCCTGTCTGCCCCACGGCTCACAGCCTGCAAAGCCATGCGTCATGGCACAGGACACCGCGTCAAACATCATGTTCAAACTGGAGTTTCCGCCGACGATGATATTGTGGTCATCCACGCCCATCATTTCCGCAAACAGCTCTCTCAGTTCCGGCAGGCCGTCCGGCAGACCATAATTGCGGCAGTCGTCTCCGGTTGAAGAATGCATATCCGAACCTGAATTCAGAGTATCCAGCATTTTCATGGAAAGATTCAACTGATCCGTCGCCGGTTTTCCGCGCGCCATATTCAGTTTAAGGCCCTGGGCTTTAAACTGGTCGTAGCGGCTCTGCAAGTCTGCTTTCACTTTCGACAGCTCGGAATCTGACATGGATAAAAATTGCAACATGAGCATCTCCCTATCATAATATGCAAAATACATATGTAAACTCCTATTATTCTAATATATGCCGTGATAAAATGCAAGTTAAAAATAAAATTCCTGCATTTTCATCAATTTTCATGAAATTAGAATCCTAAGAACCCATTTCTATGTATTACATTTAGGAAGCTGCCCAAAAGGTTTTCGGTGGAAATTACTTCAAATACTGTGCAAGCTCACTGTCCACTTTCTGGATATGATTCAGAAGCCAGTTCATCAGAAAATAATTGGTTTTGGATACCAGCGCGATGGAAGCACCTTCTTTTGAAAGATCGTTTTTCAGATCGGCAATCTGTTTCTTAAAATACTCATGCAACTCCTTATGCTCTTTGTACTTTGGATAGGCGCTGCTTCTCTGCAGCTTTTCTTCGTCCGAAAAATGCTTGATGGTATAGCCCTCCAGAAACTCCAGCGTTTTGAAAATTTCTTCCTTGCCCTTGCCCTGATTGCAGGCGGCAAAAAGCTGGTCAATCCGGTCGCAAAGCTCCTTGTGCTCCCCGTCAATCAGAGGCACGCCGATTTTTAAGCTTTCTTTCCACATTGCCATAAAAGACACATCCTTTCTGTTTTTGAATCAAATCCCCATTAAAATTCCGCCGTGCCGGTCGTGCGCGGGAAAGGCAGCACGTCGCGAATATTGGCGATTCCTGTCAGATACATGACAAGACGCTCAAAGCCAAGGCCGTAGCCGGCGTGCTTTGTACCGCCGTAGCGCCTCAGGTCGAGGTACCACCAGTAATTTTCCTCATCCAGATGGAACTCCTTCATGCGCTGCTGCAAAACGTCCATGCGCTCCTCGCGCTGGCTGCCACCGATAATCTCGCCAATTCCCGGCACCAGCAGGTCCACCGCCGCCACCGTTTTGCCGTCGTCGTTCAGGCGCATATAGAACGCTTTGATTTCCTTTGGATAATCGGTCACAAAAACCGGCTTTCCGTAGACCTTTTCCGTCAGATATTTCTCGTGCTCGGTCTGAAGGTCGGTTCCCCACTCCACTTTATACTCAAACCGGTCGTTGTTTTTCTTCAGAATCTCAACCGCCTCGGTATAGGTCACTCGGGCAAAATCGGAATCGACGACATTCCGCAGCCGGTCCACAAGGCCCTTGTCGACAAACTGGTTGAAAAACGCGATATCGTCCGGGCAGGTCTCCATGACATACCGGATGACGAATTGAATCATAGATTCCGCCAGCTCCATGTCGTCCTGCAGGTCGGCGAACGCGATTTCCGGCTCTATCATCCAGAATTCCGCTGCGTGGCGCTGGGTATAGGATTTTTCCGCACGGAAGGTAGGTCCGAAGGTGTATACCTTTCCAAAAGCCATGGCCATGCACTCGGCCTCAAGCTGTCCCGAAACCGTCAGCGAAGTATGCTTCTGGAAAAAGTCCTGTGAATAATCCACAGCGCCGCTTTCCGTCCGGGGAGGGTTGTCCGCGTCCAGCGTGGTCACGGTGAACATCTCCCCCGCTCCCTCACAGTCGCTGCCGGTAATCAGCGGAGTATGGACATAGACAAAGTCATTTTCATTGAAGAATTTATGAATCGCATACGCCGCGGCGGAACGGATGCGGAACGCCGCGCTGAACGTATTGGTGCGCGGACGCAGATGGGCGATCGTACGCAGATACTCCAGAGAATGGCGCTTTTTCTGAAGGGGATAATCCGGCGTGGACTGGCCATCCACCTCCACCTGCGCGGCATGGATTTCAAAAGGCTGCTTCGCTTCGGGCGTCAAAAGCAGTTTGCCCGACACCGTAAGAGCCGAACCCACATTCAGCTTTGCGACCTCTGTGAAATTAGAAATTTTATCGGATTCAAATACAATCTGAACTCCTTTAAAGCAGCTCCCGTCATTCAGTTCAATAAAGCCAAGGGCTTTGGAATCCCGGATCGTGCGTACCCAGCCGCAAACCGTGACGGTTTTACCGCCGAGTTCCGCCGCTTTGGAATATAATTCGGCTATTTCAGTCCTTTTCAAGCTGATACCTCCTAAATATTAGCAACTTATGAATTATTCTTATATTATAACACGAAGCTACGCTGTGCAATACCAAAAACACAGGAATTTCCGTAAAACTTCAAATATCTCTAAATTAGGGGTTGATTTTTCACGGAACATTCGATATAATATCAGAGTTGCCTGATGTGAGAGCAACTTAATTGCCATTTGGAGAGGTATTCTAATGGTAAGGAGCCACATTGGAAATGTGGTGTGCCGCAAGGCATTGTGCGTTCGAGTCGCATCCTCTCCGCCAAGAAAGAGCATCCGCATTTGCGGGTGCTCTTTTTCATGGACAAGGTTAAAAATACATCGCATCAGTTTAAGGAAAGGACGCGGAAATTCAATGAGCGCGAAACAAGCCGTATCGTATTTATCAAAGGATATGCTTTTACATATTGATATGCTGGAGATTCTGAAACAAAACGACACCGAAATATTACAGGCGTCCAACCGGGGCGTCCTGCTTTATAATGAAAGCTGCGGCGTCTATATGATCAGCGCACAGGACGGGCAGACAGCGGAAAAAATGCTTTCGTCCGTCAGACAGCCCGAAGTGATCGTCACGCATCAGAATTTCTGTATCGATACGGTTCAGAAACAATTCCGGTTCCGCAGGAAAACAGCCTGCCATCAGGCGGCGTATTTCAAAAGAGACCCTCTGCCCGTACCGGAGTCCGCGGCGGTGATCCGCCCGCTGGACGAATCCTATCTGCCGTTTCTGTTTAAACATTATTCCCTCGCCGGCATCGTATCGGTGCAGGAACTTCTGGAATCCGGCTCCCTATTCGGAGCGTTTCTCAGCGGCGCGCCGGCAGGATTTATCGGCATTCACGCGGAGGGCTCCATGGGCCTGCTGGAGGTGCTGCCTGAATACCGCCGCCAGGGCGTTGCCGTCGTACTGGAAACCTTCCTCGTCAACCGTTTTCTGGCGGAAGGCCGCGTTCCGTTCGCCCAGGTCATTGCCGGAAATACGGCTTCCCTGAGGCTGCAGAAAAAGCTGGGCTTTACTGTTTCAGAACAGGCCATCTGCTGGCTGGGGTAGCGCCCCCGCCCGGCTGCTGCCCGTCTGTACCCAATCACAATTTACGGGGGAATCAAGCATGACAGTTTATCAGCAAATCCTTATCGCCTGCCCTCTGGTGTTTCTGGCAAGCTTTGTGGACGCAGTCGCGGGCGGGGGCGGACTGATCTCCCTTCCCGCATACTACCTGACGGGCATGACGTCTCACTTTGCCATTGGCTCCAACAAATTTTCCTCCTGTATCGGCACGATGTTCTCTACCGGAAGGTTTTTAAAAAGCGGCAGCTTCTATCTGCGCGTCGCTCTCGTCTCGGCCGGATTTGCCCTGGCCGGAAGCTACGCCGGCGCGCGGCTGGCGCTCTTTCTGGACGACCGTTTCCTTCGTCTCGCCATGCTGGTGCTTCTCCCCTTTGCCGCCGCCGTCATCTTACTTTCACGAAAAAAGGACAGTTCGGATATCAGCACTTTTGAAAAGATCCCCGCACGGCGCGCCACGGTCCTTTCCGCGGGGATCGGGCTGGCTCTCGGCATGTACGACGGCTTTTTCGGGCCGGGCACCGGCACTTTTCTGATTATTGCTTTTACTGCTTTGCTCGGGTTCGACTACAAAACGGCCTGCGGCAATACCAAAGTCGTAAATCTGGCCTCCAACGCAGCCGCGCTTGTTACGTTTGTTGCGGCGGGTACGATTCAGTACTCCGTTGCCGTTCCCGCGGCGGTTTGTTCCATCGCCGGACACTGGATCGGTTCCGGACTGGCAATTAAAAAAGGGGCCCGGTTCATCCGGCCCGTTATGGTCTTCGTACTGGTACTTCTGTTTTCCAAAGTCGTTTACGACATGCTGATGAAATAGAAATCGTATAGGGATAAGAAAAGCCCCGGACCATCGCAAAGAAACGGTCCGAGGCTTCTGTTATGAAAATCGAGGAATGGCCTTATTTTATTGATTCAAGGTCTCATTCATGCTTCCGGTACGGTACCCTTTGATATCCAAGGCAATATAGATAAACCCGATCTCTTTGAATCTGGAATCAATTTTATCGCGCGTATTTCTATCCAGCATCGCGGTGAATCCGTTTTCATCCGTCTCGATACGGGCCAGATTCCCGTGGAAACGGACGCGCACCTGATGGAAGCCCAAATCAAGCAGATACTGTTCAGCCTGATCGATCATGCGCAGCCTGTCCGGCGTAATGTCCTCCCCGTACGGAAAGCGGGAGGACAAACAGGCAAAGGACTGCTTGTTCCATGTGGGAAGTCCGAGCCTTTTGGAAAGCCGGCGGATTTCCGCCTTCGTAAGGCCGGCCTCCCTCAGAGGGCTTTTAATCCCCAGTTCCGCAACAGCCGTCAGGCCCGGGCGGTAATCCCCGTTATCGTCCGAGTTGGAACCTTCGATAACATTTTCAATTCCTTTTGTCTGTGCGATTGCCTTAATTTTGGAAAAAAGCTCGGATTTACATAAGTAGCATCGGTTGGTCGGATTCTTGGAAAAACCGTCGATATTCAGTTCTTCGGAGTCCACAATGATATGTTCGATGGAATTGTTAAACGCAAACGCGGTTGCTTCGTCCAGTTCCCTTTTGGGGAAACTGAGGGAACGCGCCGTAACGGCAATTGCCTTATCGCCTAAAACGTCATGGGCCACTTTCAGAAGAAAAGTGGAATCAACCCCGCCGGAAAAAGCGGCGGCGACGCTTTTCAGGCTTCTTAAATATTCTTTCAGGTTCTCATACTTGATCTCTAATAAATCCATATCTGTCCCCATCAATTTAATTTTTTCTCACATCTGACATCATACTGATTTAATCTTATCAATTCCTATCAGATTAGTATTCATTTTATCCCAGATTCTCCGGATTGTCAACCGGAAATAGTCTGCAAAAGGAGGTAGCCGAATTGCGTTTTCAGCAAAAGCTCCTATTTGTTATACATAAATCCTCCCGGATTTCAATAAAATAATAAAGTTTTCAGAAGGGGCTTAAAAAGTTGATGAACAGGCCGACATTTGTTATAATCGACTTATAAAAACGAAACATTGGTGGTGTCGCGTTTTGAACAGAAAAAGAACTAATAAGACAGCAAAGGTAGCAGCAGTAATCGACATTGGTTCGAATATGCTGAAAATGAGAATATCCCAGTTGAAAAAAGGCGAAATCGTTGATCTGGATATCCTGGAGTATCCCCTGAGCCTCGGGCACGAGGTCTTTACGGAAGGGAAAATCCGGTTTGAAAGCCTGCGAGAGCTTTCCCGCGTCCTGCACGGCTACTCTTCCATCATGAACGAATACGGAGTTGACCAGTGCAAAGTCGTGGCCACCACCGCATTCCGGGATGCCAAAAACAGGTCCTACGTTGTAGACCAGCTGAAAATCCAAAATGATATTACGGTTCAGGTCCTGGAAGACGACCAGGAAAAAACGCTGATTTATTCCGAAATATTAAATTTTCTGAACAGAATCGAAAATAAGAAGAGTGAAAACGCGCTGATCTCTTACATTGGTGCGGGAACGATCGGATTTTCCGTTTATAACGGCAAGCATATGGTTTTCTCTCAGAACATCCCGATGGGCGCGCTAAAACTGCATGATATGCTGGGAAATATCCAGGAACTGACGGAAGACTTTTATACCGTTGTAGAAGAATATCTTCATTCGATTATCGGACATATCAATATTCCGTTTAAGAAGGGGATCGTGTCGAATCTGATCCTGACCGGCAACGAGATTCAGCTGATTGCAAAAATCTGCGGTGTGGAGCCGGTGGACGACTGTTATACCATTCCTACGGCAATGCTCACCGACCTGTTTAAGCGGGTACGCTCCATGTCCCAGGAAAAGATCGGGATCGAGTACGGCATTAACGAGGAAACCGCGGAGCTGCTGTATTCCGCCCTGGCCATTTACATCTCTCTGATCGACTTTACCACTTCCGATCATATCATCTCTCCTAAGGTGGAGCTTTGGGACGCACTGATGCGGCTGATGCTCATCCCGAAGAGCGGGGATGAATATTTTGAACATGTCCGCGCAAATGCCATCTCCTGCGCGCAGGAAATCGCAAAAACCTACAACTGCAATCAAAAGCACTCCGATAATATCCGAAAATTTGCCTGCCGCATTTTTGACAAAATGAAGGGCGCCCACGGCCTTGACCACAGGAAAAGGCTTCTTCTGGAGCTGGCTGCCATCTTGCACGACAGCGGGCACTATGTGACGGCCAAGCAGCACCTTTTGAGCGCGTTCGACCTGATTAAAGATATTGACGTTTACGGAATGACCGACGACGAAATGCTGATTACAGCGTATGTCTCCCGGTACAACGAATACGACGTGCCGAATTACGACGACGTTGAATTTATCCGTACCAGCGACAAGAACAGGCTGATCGTTTCCAAGCTGGTGGCGATTTTCCGGCTTGCCAATGCCCTGGATAAATCGCAGAAGCAGAAGCTGAAGGATATTAAGGTCAAGCTGGAAAACGACAAGTTACTGATCACAGCGGAAAGCAACGATAACGTCTATTTGGAAAAATGGGCGTTTGACCAGTGCGCCCCTTTCTTTAAAGAGGTTTTCGGATACAATCCGGTGCTCACCATCAAATCATCTCTTATATAAAAGGCTGTGTGTTGATCATGAACGATATCATTGAAAAAATAAAAATCCCCTATATCAACCGTGAACTAAGCTGGATGGATTTTAACGCCCGGGTGCTGGAAGAGGCTTTTGAACGGGAAAATCCGATTATGGAGCGGATCCGTTTTCTGGCGATTACCGCTTCCAATCTGGATGAATTCTTTATGGTGCGCGTAGCCGGCGTGAAGGAACAGGTGAATTCGGATTATCGGGGTGAGGACCCCTCCGGCCTGACGCCAAAACAGCTCCTTCCTCTGCTGTCCAAAAAAATCCATGCCTTTACGGAAAAGCAGTATTCTTGTTTGTACCGCTCTATTCTGCCGGCAATGAGAAAAAGCGATATCAGCTTTATCCCTCCTGAGGAAATGAGCCCCGATCAGCTGCATTTTATTTCCGATTATTTTGATAAAGTGCTCTTCCCCGTGCTGACGCCGCTCGCGGTGGACACAAGCCGCCCGTTCCCGCTGCTCGCAAATAAAAGCCTGAATATTGCGGTGCGGCTCAAGGGTGAAGAGGATTCCTATTTCGCCGTCGTACAGGTGCCGGCGATTCTGTCCCGGTTTCTGGAAGTCCCCTCCGACCACGGCAAAACCTATGTTCTTCTGGAAAATGTCATCATGTATAAGCTGGAAGAGCTGTTCGAGCTCAGCGATATTCAGTCCGCCTGCCCGTTCCGCATGACCCGCAATTCGGATCTGGACATTGACGAGGAGTCAGAGGACCTGCTGATCGAAATACAGAAATCCATTAAAAAGCGCAAGCGCGGCAAGCCCGTGCGTCTGGAACTGATACAGAAATGCGATGCTGAGACGCGGGAATTCCTGATCGACATGCTCGACGTCAGCGAGGATGAAATATATGAGCTGCCCGGCCCGCTGGATCTGACCTTTTTCTCAAAATTCGCTTCCATCCCGGAATTTAAAACCCTGTGCTTTCAACCGATCGAGCCGGTCTATCCCCCCGCCGATTTCTGGGGCTACGACGATATTTTCGAGGCCATCCGCGAAAAGGACAGGATGGTTCACCATCCATATGAAAGCTTTGACATCGTGGTCGATTTCGTCCGCAGGGCGGCGGAGGACGAAAACGTGCTGGCAATCAAACAAACCCTTTACCGCGTCAGCGGGCATTCCCCGATTGTGGCGGCACTGATTACCGCGGCGGAAAATGGAAAACAGGTCACCGTACTGGTGGAACTGAAAGCGCGGTTTGACGAAGAAAATAACATTCTCTGGGCAAAAAAGCTGGAGGAAGCCGGGTGCCATGTCATCTACGGTCTGGCCGGACTAAAGACCCACTGCAAAATTTTGCTGGTCGTCCGCCGCGATGAGGACGGCATTCGCCGGTACCTTCATATGGGAACGGGAAACTATAACGATTCGACCGCGAAAATTTATACCGATATCGGTGTCTTTACCTGCAAGGAACCTTACGGAACGGACGCTTCTTCCCTGTTTAACGTGCTGACCGGGTACTCCCGCCCGCCGGAATACAACCGGTTCGTGGTTGCGCCGCACGGAATGAGAAGCTTTTTCCGGCGGATGATCGAAAAAGAAATTGAGAACTCCCGTCAGGGCCTGCCCTGCGGGATCACGGCAAAAGTGAATTCCCTTGTCGACCCCGATATTATCGAGCTGCTATACAAAGCCTCCCAGGCAAAAGTTCCGGTACGGTTGGTAGTGCGCGGCATCTGCTGCCTGATTCCCGGGCTGCCGGGAATCAGCGAAAATATTACGGTCTACAGCATCGTCGGCCAGCTTTTGGAGCACAGCCGCATTTTCCGCTTTGAAAACGCGGGCAACCCAAAAATCTATATGGGAAGCGCGGACTGGATGCAGCGCAACCTCGACCGGCGTGTGGAGCTTATATTTCCGATTGAAGAAGAAGACCTGCGGCAGCGGGCGTTTGCCATATTGGACCTGATGCTGAGCGACAATATCAACGCCCGGATCATGCAGTCCGACACGGTATACGCTCATATAGACAAGCGCGGGAAAGCCCCCTGCAATTGCCAGATTGAATTTTCCCGTCTGGCACAGGCGGCGGTAAATCAATACATGGAACAGGACGGCAATAAGCCATTCCGCCCAATTTACAGTGCGGAACTCAGGTAATTTTAAGGATAAAGGAATCAGGGAAAGAGGAAACGTATGAAAAGAATCGGAATTTTAACAAGCGGCGGGGACTGTCAGGGACTGAACGCGGCGATCCGCGGTGTCGCAAAAGCACTTTATGTTGAATTTAAGGAAAACATTGAGATCTATGGAATCAACGACGGATACCGCGGCTTGATTGAGGGAAGCTACAAACGGATGAAGCCGGACGATTTTTCGGGTATTCTGACCCTTGGCGGCACCATTCTGGGTACTTCCCGCCAGCCCTTCAAGCTGATACGCGTGGTGGACGAAAACAGCGTTGACAAAGTTAAATGCATGAAGGACAACTATAAAAAGATGAAGCTGGACTGCCTGGTGATTTTAGGCGGAAACGGAACCCATAAAACCGCCAACCTGCTGAGCGAAGAAGGGCTGAATATTGTCACTCTGCCGAAAACCATCGACAACGATGTCTGGGGCACCGATATGACGTTTGGATTCAGCAGCGCAATGGAAATCGCGACAAATGTGCTGGACTGCATCCACACCACCGCGACCTCTCACGGCAGGGTGTTCATAGTGGAAATCATGGGCCACAAAGCGGGATGGCTGACCCTGCACGCAGGCATTGCGGGCGGGGCGGACGTGATCCTCCTGCCGGAAATCCCTTACAGCATTGACAGTATCGCCCAAACGCTGGAACAGCGCAACAAACACGGAAAGCGCTTTTCCATTCTTGCCGTAGCGGAGGGCGTGATCTCCCAGCAGGAAGCAAAGATGAATAAAAAAGAGTTCAAAGCGTCGAGGGCCGGGATGCCCTATCCCTCCATTTCCTACCGTCTTACAAGGGAAATCAGCGAGAGAACCGGTCAGGAAATCCGCGTGACGGTTCCGGGACATTTTCAGCGCGGCGGAAGTCCCTGCCCCTACGACAGGCTTCTGGCGACACGGTTCGGCACCGCGGCAGCGAAACTCATCTCCGATAAAAAATACGGAAATATGGTGGCTTTGCAAAACGGAAGCATCGTTCCCGTTCCATTGAATGAGGTCGCTGGAAAGCTGAAAGGCGTCCCAACAGACTGCGAGATCATTCAGACCGCGCGGGACATCGGCATCTGCTTTGGCGATTGAGAAAGAGGGGAATCATATGAAACCGAACAGAAACAAGAAGCCCGCCGTCGTGGCGGTTACCATGATGATTGGTGCGATTTCCGCCGCCATGATGGCATTTACGGCCGTACTGAACATCTGCGCTTTTATCAGGATTGTTCGCTGTACCAATACGGTTCAGAAGTCATTGCCTGAAATTGAAAAAGCCGCGCGGCTATACAGGAAAAACCACACGGCGGAAGAAACGGACGACAAACAAAAGAACGGATAGGCCGTCCGTTGAAAGCCTCCCTCAAGGAGGGAGCCAAAACAAGGGAATGACTTTATTGATAAGCTGAAACATCCGCCGGCTGGGCCGGCGGATGCTTGTTTTCGTTCATTATGAATTTTTATGATACCGTAATGTGGTCTTTGAGCCCCGCGAACGTCTTTTCGCCGATGCCGCTGACCTTCCTGATTTCCTCTATGCTTTTAAAAGAACCGTTTTTCTCACGGTAATCCACAATTCGCTTCGCGATCACGTCGCCGATTCCGTCAAGACCGTCGCTCATCTGCTGAGCGGTGGCAGTATTGATATTGATTTTTCCGTTCACCGCCGGGGTTCCGCCCGCAACTTTCTCCGGTTTGGACGAAAGGGCGGAAACTGCGGAGGACGAAGCTTCCGATCCGGTTTTGGGGATATACGTTTCGTCAGCCGACGAAGAAACATCCGTTGTAACAACAAGATCGGAAAGAGAAACTTCGGGCACATAAAACGCGTTATACCCGATAATGAGGGCGGACAGTACCATCGCAATTACCATGAGATACCGCACATGCAAAGTTTCGTCGTCCATGCTGAAGCCACCTTATCCAGCGCTAATCCCGCTTTAACTTTTTCAGAAACTGAACGAAGTAGGCCGGAAGTTCGCTGGTGATTTCCACGTATCGGCCGTCACGCGGATGAAGGAATCCAATCACCTTGGCGTGCAGACACTGACCGTTCAGATTCGGAACGGGCTTCTTCGGACCGTAAACCGCATCCCCCGCAACCGGATGCCCAATGTACGCCATGTGCACCCGGATCTGATGGGTACGCCCCGTTTCCAGCCGGCACTGCACATGGGTAAACCCGTCGTACCGCGCAAGAACATGATAATGCGTAACGGCATTGCGGGAGTTCTTTTCGGTCACCGCCATCATCTTCCGGTGGAGCGGATGCCTGCCGATAGGCGCGTCAATCGTCCCGTCATCCTCCTTCAGGCTGCCGTGGACAACAGCCTCATAAAGGCGCGTAAAGCTGTGCGCCTTTATCTGCTCGGCCAGGTTCCGATGGGCAAAATCGTTTTTCGCCACAATCAGCAGACCGCTTGTATCCTTGTCTATACGGTGAACGATGCCGGGCCGGACGACCCCGTTGATTCCGGAAAGCGAATCGCCGCAGTGCGCCAGAAGAGCGTTGACCAGCGTGCCGGTGTGGTTGCCGGCGGCCGGGTGCACCACCATCCCCTTCGGCTTATTGACGACCAGCAAATCCGCGTCCTCATACAGGATTTCCAGGGGAATTTCTTCCGGCCGGACATCCAGCTTTTCCGGCTCGGGAACGACGAGGTCAATGCGGTCGCCGGCCGTGCCACGGTAGCTTTTCGTAAGGGGCTTTCCGTTCAGGGTCGCATTGCCCCGCTCAATCAGCTTTTCCGCCGCAGAGCGCGTCATATTTTCCGTCTTTTCACTGACAAGCTTGTCCAGCCGGATGCCGGAATCTTCCGGCTGTATCTCAATTTGAATGATCTTCTGCATTATTTTGTACGGATAACCTTCTCAACATTGCTGTTTAAATCGGAAAAAAACAGGATATGAATCATTAAAAACACCGTTCCGACCGTTACGCAGCAATCGGCAAAATTAAAAATCGGAGGAAAAAAGCTGACAGAAATATAATCGACGACGTAGCCATACATCATCCGGTCAATCAGGTTCCCGATTCCGCCGCCAATAATCAGCGTACCGGCCGCATAGGAAAAGAAATTATGCTGTTTGTATTGGAACAGGGCGTAAATGATGACGGCGGAAATGGTCAGAGTCACCACAACGAAAAACCAGCGCTGGTTCTGCAGCATTCCGAACGCCGCCCCCCGGTTCTGAATATAAAAGATTTTTAAAAAGCCATTGATCACATGAAAACCGCTGTTAGGCTGTAAATTGGACGTAACCAGCAGTTTGAGAATCTGGTCGATTGCAACAGCCGCCGCTGCAAGCAATAGTGCAATAATTGCCAACGGAATCTCTCCTTTTGTATGGTATGATGATTGGAAAAGGGCGAACCAGACAGCCCGCCCTTTTTGCAGTTATTGAAAGCTCATGCGCAACGGCAGGGAGCATCCTTATTGACGGTCGTAGATGCCTTCGGAAGAATTCTCGCCGTCCGCAGTCTCATCCTCATCGCTGAACGGAATGGAACTGAAATGCTGCGGCTTTCCCTCCGGCGGAAAATCATCGTCATCGAAATTGGAAACCTCGGTGTTAAACAGGCGGTCCTGTGTCTCAGAAGGAACCGGTTCCTCCAAAGGCTGAGCCTCTTCCTCAGCCGCGGGGGCCGGAGAAACCGGTTCCGGTACCAAAACCTCCGCATTCTGCGCGGGCGCTGCTTCTGGCTTCTGCGACGGCAGAGCATCGATTAAGGTAAGATGTTCTTTATAAAGGCCCAGCAGCTTGGAACGGAAATCCGAAACAGTCTGCTGAAGGCGTTCCATTTCCTTTTGCTGTTCGATCACGCTCTGTTTGGCGCCGGAGACGATCCGCTCCGCCTTGATGTTGGCGTCCTTTACAATAATTTCGGCCTTGTGGCGGGATTCGCGGATGGAAGCGTCGCCCAGCTTCTGGGCGCTGACAAGGGCATTCTTGATCTCATCCTCTTCCAAACGGTAGTCTTCCACTTTTGCAGCCAATATTTTAATTTTTTCAAGAAGCTGCTCGTTTTCCGCCTTCAGCCTTTCATACGCTTCTTTTTGTTCCAGGTCTTTTTTGAGGAGCGCGTCATAGGATTCCTTGACCTGATCGATGAATTGATCCACATCGTCGGTACGGTACCCGGAAAAACCGGATTTTCTGAAACTGGCGTTAATAATGTCGTTCATTGATAGCATGTTCGAGCCCTCCGTTAAATATATTTCCTGCCTGCGATACTCAATCTGCCTTTTTTTGTGACGGGCCCAAGGCGGTCAAGAACAAAACGGCCCTTTCCCCTGATGGAGAGTTTGCTGTCCGGTGCGACAGCCGCCGACACCGAAATGTTCACTTCATGGTTCAGCATCACCAGCCCGGCGCGAATCATCTCTGATGACTTTTCCCTGCTTGTACCGATAGCAGCCGCGACAATACAGTCCAGCCGCGCGGAAGCGACAACCGCGGAAAAATCTTCAAAGCTCCTGCCGACCGGCAGCGGCAGTACGGCGCCTTTGACCAGACGGACACCCACTCTGCCGATTTTCTGCGTCTGGGACAAAAGATAGTCGGTTACCTCGCCGCGGGAAAAAATCACGCAGCGGCCCTCCTCCACAAGGATATCCCCGAGCGTTTCACGCTGAAGCCCGTTTGCAAGGAGGGCGCCGAGAAAGTCGCGGTGGGTAAGCGTGTCGCAGGCACGGTAGCTTGCGGTAACCGCGGCAATGGGAAACGATTCGGTATCCGGCTCTGCAAAGTCCGGAAATGCGCCAAAAACTACACGCTCCGAGCCGTCGTATCCGCCCCAGAGCATATAGTTTTTAAAGGAAAGACGATTCATGATTTTCTGTGCCGCAAGCGCCTGACGCTCGTCTAAAAAGCCCGCAAAGCGGGGCTTCGCTCCGCTTTGTGCCAGACGTACGGCATCGCAAAGTTTTGCTTCAAAAATTGCGTCGGCCGACTGTTTCTCCATTAAAAATAAACACCGTTGTTTTCCAACTCATCTAAAACGTCATCACCCGTCAAGTCAACGTTATAGGGCGTGATAATGAAGGTGCTTGTGGCGACCCTCTTGATTTTTCCGCCGTTCGCGTAAGCGACGCCGCTCAGAAAATCAATAATGCGGCGGGAAATATCCTTGTTTGTATTTTCAAGGTTTAAAACCACCGTATGCATTTTCAAAAGCTCGTCAGCCACTGCGCAGGTCTCTTCGCCGAAGCGCTCCGGCTTAAACAGAACGACCTGCAGCTGAGCGGTCGCATGGATATTGACGACCTTATTTCCGCTGTTCTGCACGGGCGCGCGCTTAATGGTATCGCGTTCGCGGATCTCGGCTTCCTCGTTCTGACGGGAGGAAATATCCTCCTGCTGGACACCGTCATAATCGTAGTCGTACTCGTCTTCCGGCGGGTTCCACATATCTTTGATTTTTTCTACAATTCCTGCCATCGCTAAGCCTCCTGTAATGATTATTGATTGTATATTCTTGGGCCAAACAGAGCAGAACCAATTCTAACCATATTGGCTCCCGATAAGATTGCCTGGGAATAATCGGACGACATGCCCATGGACAAGTAATCCATATTAACATTATCTATTTTTTTATCCCTGATGTCAATAAAATGTTGGAACATCTTTGAAAAATATCCCTGTGTTTCGCCGCTGTCCGCGTCTGCGGGCGGAATCGCCATCAAACCGCGGATATGGATCGCCGGCAAAAGCGAAATCTGCCCGATCAGATCGTACAGCTCCGGCGGCAGCACCCCCGATTTGTTTGGCTCGCTCCCGATATTGACCTCGATCAGAATATCGGTCGTAAGGTCCCTGGCAAGCGAAAGGCGGGAAATTTCCTTTGCCAGCTTAATACTGTCCACCGACTGGATCATAGAGACCTTCCCCACTATATTTTTCACCTTATTGGTCTGTAAGTGCCCGATAAACTGGAGCTCGCACCGGGAAAGCGAATAGGCGTCGTACTTTTCGCAAAGCTCCTGCACTTTATTTTCACCGATATGGTCGATGCCGAGCGCGATCCCGTGATTGATCACTTCCACCGGAACGGTTTTCGTGGCCGCAAGAAGCGTGATATCCTGCGGACGGCGTCCCGACTTTACGGCGGCGTCAGCTATATTGCTGCGGATCACCTTCAGATTTTCTTCCAAATCCGAAATCCGGCGGCCAAAATCATTTGACGACTTTTCCATCATATAAATCAGTCCCTTCCACAACTACTTCATCAAACAGCTTTACGGTTGAATCGGTCATCAGGTCCTCCTTCGGCGGGTCGGTCCGGCAGATGGCGTAATTCCCCGTACTGAACAGCGGAAAAATCTGCCTGAACTCTATTTCACTGCCATGCATGACATACACGCCCTTGATTTCCCTGGTAACCGAAGTTGCCTTGCCGTCGCTGTCTTTTCCTGTTTTCGTCACCTTGGCAAAATGAATCGCTTTCTGGCTCACACGGATTCCCGTATATTTTTCAATCTGAATCTGCGCCGTGGCGTTGCGGATCAGTGCCAGCGAAGAATTCATGCTGCTGCTCTGCAGAATAACGATCGCTTCGGTGTCTTTGTCCGCCTGATTCACCGCGGCGACCGTCGCAGGGACAGTCTGATGGGAAGCAAACGGAAACTGAATGGATACAGCGTCGCCCTCCTTGAACTTGGAGGCTTTGTCCGCCGCCGCCAGACAGGCGAAATACCAGTCGTAATCTTCACAGATCTTCCCGATGGAACCGCTTTGCTCCGCAGGCTTTTCCTTTTGCTTTTCCCTGAATTCCGCAGGTGTAATGGTCAACAGCTTGTCATAGTCGTAAACCGATTCATAGCCGTCCACGGAGCTGATAAAATAGCCCGACGCCGGAGCGGTAACAGAGCCGGTCGCCGCGCTGTTGGATTTGGACAGCGTCTCACGCTCCGCCTTCAGCGCGTTGATTCTGGTGTTGAAATTCGCCGTCTTATCCGTTACGATCTGGCGCTCGTTGATCAGGTAGAGCAAATCTTCGCGGCTGTTCGTCAGCTCGGTGTATTCGCCGGACTGGATGCAGTCCAGCAGATCCACCAGCTTCAGGTTAATCTGCGAGCTGATGGAACCGATGCTCGCCGCGTAGGTGTCCCCGGGCGTACTGAGTTTCTGCAGCTTGGAAATCTGGTAATCAAGGCCGGCAATCTGCTGCTGTGCCGCGGCGCTCTGTTCATTCGGGTAAATCTTCGCGACCGTGCCGCCCTTTGCCACCTTTCCCCCGTCGCTGATGCTGTAAGTAATCACGCCGTTGGTTTTGGTGTTCATCAGTTTTTCTTTCCTGACGGCGGTGCCGGTCACCTGTACGGTGTCCGCCGCGCTGGCGTAGGACGCCGTTTCCGTCTGGACCTTTGCGTAATGGGAGTTATAAATCTGATATCCCATATAAATAAACAGAAGGATGGCCACAACAGCCGATGCAATTCTTCTCAGCAGCGGACTATTCATCATTCCCATCCTTTCCGATCGACTATCCGGAATGCCTGTTGGATCACTCCGTCAAAATCCTCGTACTCATCCACCATAATCCAACGGATGTTTTCGTCACGGCGGAACCAGGTAAGCTGGCGCTTGGCGTACCGGCGGCTTTCCCGCTTAATGGATTCGACCGCCTCGTCCAGAGAGCACTCCGAACGGAAATACGGCAAAAGCTCCTTGTAGCCGATCGCCTGCAGCGCGGTCTGGGCGCCGGGCCGGTTCAGAATTTCTTCCGCTTCCGCCAGCAATCCGTCCTGTATCATCCGGTCCACCCGCAGATTGATCCTGTCGTAGAGCTTCTGACGGTCCTGAAAATCGAGGCCGATGATGCACGTGTCATACGGGGAAGGCGCTTGCCTTGACAGCTTCAGCTGTTCGGTCATTGTGACGCCGGTCGTACGGTAAATCTCAATGGCGCGGATCACACGGCTGAGATTGTTCGGATGAATTCGCTGTGCTGACGCGGGGTCAAAGCTGCGCAGCTCGTCGATCAGCGTCTGTACGCCCAGCTTTTCGGCCTTTTCGGCAAGCTCCTTTCTCAGCGCTTCGTCCTTATCGTCCTCGGTAAACCGTATATTTTGCAGGAGGGAGCGGATATAAAGCCCGGTTCCCCCCGCAATGACCGGCAGCCTGCCGCGCGCGTACACCTCCGAAATGCAGTCCGAAGCAAGCGAAACATAGTCCGCCACACTGAACGGCTGGGAAAGCGGCGCGAAATCGATCAGATGATGCGGCACACCGCGCATTTCTTCCGTCGTCGGCTTGGCCGTGCCGATATTCATTCCTTTGTAAATCTGCATCGAATCGGCTGAAATCACCTCGCCATTTCTGTGGAGCGCAAGCTCCACCGCAAGACGGCTTTTACCGGAAGCGGTCGGGCCGACAACCGCCGCAACCGGGATTTTATCTTTCCTGCTCATCATTGTATCCGCCCAAACTGGCGCTCCAGGTCTTTTTTCTTCATCACGATGGATACCGGCCGCCCGTGCGGGCAGTAGCGGATATCCTCATTTTCCATTCTCCTGGCGAGAGCGGCAAGTTCCATCGGCGAGCTCAGGTCCCCCGCCTTTACCGCCGCGCGGCACGCGACATTGTGGTAAAGCCAGTCCAGCTTTTCCGTCGTGATATCGTTTTTGGCCGACTGCAGGTAGCCCGCAATCTCCATCACCGTACCCGCAATATCGTCGTCGCCGAGAATCAGCGGGACGCTCCGGACCAGCACGGTGCCGGAACCGAAGTCGTCGATTTCAAACCCCGCCGCCGCGCAGACGTCCAGGGAATCCATGACCGCGGCGTACTCGTTTTTCTCCAGGGTAACGGCGACCGGCTCCAAAAGCATCTGCTGGTCGGCCCGGCCTTCCTGCGCCCTGAGCTTTTCGTAGAGCATCCGCTCATGGGCGGCATGCTTGTCGATAAAGACCAGTTCGTCTCCCCGTTCCAGAATAATATAAGTATGAAAGGCTTCCCCCACCAGCTTTTCCGGTTCCGGGGAATCGAGAGGTTCGACAGGTCCGGGTTCCGGCACCGCCGGATTCTCCGGCTCCACCATGGCCGCGGGCTCCGTGGCGGCGGGGACGGTCGCCTGATCTTCCTGTGTCACGGGAACCGGTTCGGTAAATTCAACATTTGCCGCCGCGAAATCCGTATGGAACGTCGGCCTGTGTGAATCGCTGACCGCGAAGCTGTACGCCGGCGCCGCGGGGCGAACCGCCGGGATCACCGGCACGGCCGGCTGCGGTTGCACAGCCCCAGCCGCGGGGGGAGCGGAAAACCGGATCTGAACCGGGGCCTTTGGCTGTTCGAAAACCGAAGTCCCCTGCTTTTGAAAGGCCATGACGTTTGGCGCGTCCCCGCGGTGAAGGGCGGTTTTGACACCGTGGTAAACCGCGTCAAACACCGGTTTTTCATTGATAAAGCGAACCTCTATTTTTGAGGGATGGACATTGACGTCCACCGCCTGATAGGAAATCCCCATATGAAGCACGCAGGCAGGGACCTTCCCCACCATCAAAGAACCCTTGAACGCTTCTTCCAGAGCAACCATCGCGGTGCGGCTTTTGATGTAGCGGCCGTTAATAAAGAAATGCTGCATGCTCCGGTTCGGACGTGCCGCGGCAGGTTTACTGATAAAGCCAGAAAGCTTTACACCGTTCAATTCGTATTCCACCGGAATCAGCCCCGCGGTAAATTCCTTTCCGAAAACAGCGTATATGGCTGATTTCAGCTTGCCGTCGCCGGGGCTGTTCAGCGTTTCGCGGGAATCACGGATGAACCGCACCGAAATTTCCGGGTGAGAAAGAGCCAGTCTGTCCATCACCGCGGCGATGGCGTTTGCCTCCGTAACATCCTTTTTCAGGAATTTCATGCGCGCGGGCGTATTATAAAAAAGGTCGCGCACCACAAGGGTGGTTCCCTGCGCGCAGCCCGCATCCTCACAGGTCTGTTCCACCCCGCCGTCGATTTCATAGCGCGTCCCCGCCAGCTCGCCCTGTGTCGCGGTCAGAAGCTCCACCCGGGCCACAGCCGCAATGGAGGCCAGCGCCTCGCCGCGGAAGCCAAGGGTGGAGATGCTCTCCAAATCGTCCTGGCTGTGAACTTTGCTGGTGGCATGGCGCAGAAAGGCAACCGCAACGTCGTCACGGGCAATCCCGCTGCCGTTGTCCGTGACCCGCATATAGGTAATCCCGCCGTTTTTTATTTCCACGGTAATAGAGGCCGCACCGGCATCGATTGAATTTTCGACCAGCTCCTTAATAACGGAAGCAGGGCGTTCCACTACCTCACCGGCGGCGATCAATTCCGCGATATGTTTGTCCAATACATTGATTTTACTCATGAAACGCCTCCTTTTACGGTGTTCCTATTTTGCGAGTGTGGCCAGCTCAAACAGCGTATTCATGCACTCGATGGGCGTCAGGGTGTTGACGTCCAGCTTTTTGAGCCTGTCCATAATTTCCGTCTCGTTCGGCGGAGTGATCACAAGCTGTAAATCTTCCTGCGTTTCCTCTTTATGCCCGCGCCTTTTCGGCATGGTCACCTGCTGCCCGCTTTCGAGCTCCGTCAGCACCTGTTTCGCACGGTTCACAATTTTATTCGGCACGCCGGCAAGCTTGGCCACTTCGATGCCGAAGCTGTCGTCCGCTCCGCCGCGCACGATCCGGCGCAGGAAGGTAATGTCGTCGCCGCGTTTTTTTACGGCAATATTGTAATTTTTCACGCCGTCAATCAACTCTTCCAGCTCCGTCAGCTCGTGATAATGGGTAGCGAAAAGAGCTTTCGCGCCCAAAAGCTGTTTGTTGGCGACATATTCCAGAACGGCGCGGGCAATGCTCATCCCGTCGAAGGTCGAGGTTCCCCGCCCGATTTCATCCAAAATCAGCAGACTGTTGCCGGTGGCGTTTTTGATGATGTCCGCAACCTCGGACATCTCAACCATAAAGGTCGACTGGCCGGAAGCCAGATCGTCGGAAGCGCCCACGCGGGTGAAAATGCTGTCCGTAATCCCGATTTCCGCATAGGAAGCCGGTACAAAACAGCCAATCTGAGCCATAATAACGATCAGTGCGATCTGACGCATATAAGTGGATTTACCGGCCATGTTCGGGCCGGTAATGATGGCGACCCGGTTTTCGTTCCTGTCGAGCGTAACGTCGTTCGGCACGAAAGGAGTATCGAGCAAAACCTCGACGACCGGATGGCGGCTTTCCCTGAGAATGATTTTCCCGTCCAGATTGACGATCGGGCGGACATAATGATGTTCCGCCGAAACCTGTGCAAAGGAAGTCAGCACGTCAAGCCTTGCAATCGCGTTGGCCGTCGCCTGTACGCGGGTCAGCTGCGCGGCTACATTGCTGCGGACGGCGTCAAAAAGCTGGAATTCCAGCTGTACGGACTTTTCGTGCGCGCCGAGGATTTTTCCCTCCAGCTCCTTTAGCTCGGGGGTAATAAAGCGTTCGCAGTTGGTAAGGGTCTGTTTGCGTATGTATTCCGGGGGCGCCTGATCCTTATAGGAATTGCTGATTTCAATATAATAGCCGAATACCCGGTTGTACCCGACTTTCAGCTTTGGGATACCCGTTTTTTCCCGTTCCTGCGCCTCGATCTGGGCGATGATTCCCCGGCCGTCGCTCATGTCGCCTTTCAGAAGATCCAGTTCCTCGCTGTAGCCCGGCAGGATCATGCCGCCTTCCCGAATGGAAAACGGAGGCTCTTCCACAATCGCCCGGTCGATCATCTGGCAGACGTCCTCCAGAACGTCGATATGCTGTTCAATCTCTGTAAGGAGGTTAGACTTTACATCTTTCAGCAGGGTCTTCAAAGCGGGCAGCCGCATGATTGCGGAGGACAGCGAACGAAGCTCCCTGCCGTTGGCGGAGCCGTACACGATGCGGGACATCAGGCGTTCCAGATCGTGGATTCCGGTCAGCTGTTCGGCGACGGCGTCGCGCAGAATGGCGTCCCCCGCCAGCTCCTCCACCGCGTTCAGACGGCGGTTGATCTGGACCGGGCTCAACAGCGGCTGCTCAATCCAACTGCGGATCAGGCGCTTGCCCATCGCCGTGCGCGTTTTATCGAGCACCCACAAGAGCGAACCGCGCTTTTCCTTGTTGCGCATCGTTTCCAGAAGCTCCAGATTGCGCCGCGCGTTCAAGTCCAGATGCATATACTGCGCACCGGTGTAAAGGTCTATCCCATTAATGCGCTCAATGCCCACGCGCTGTGTGCGTTTCAGGTAGGAAAGCAGCGCGCCGACAGCCTGAACAATCTCCGTTTTATCGGAAAGCTCCAGATCCGCAAGGCTTTTGGAATGGAACTGGTCCAGCACCAGCAAAGAACAGCTCTGCGCCTCAAACTCCGCGTTATCCAGCAGCTCCAGACTGGCGGAAAGCCGCTCCCGGATAAATTTCGGAAGCCCGGTCAGCTCGAGAGTGTTCTGATTGACGAGGATTTCGCGCGGCGAATAGCGGGAGAGCTCGTTTTTAATCTGTTCCGTCAGATCCCCGCCGGAAAGCGTGGTCGCGTGCAGTTCCCCGGTGGAAATATCCGCAAAGCAAATTCCCGCGCCCGCGCCCTCAGCGCAGAGCGAGCAGATAAAGTTGTTGCGCGCCTCGTCCAGCATGCTGCTTTCCAACACCGTACCGGGCGTAATCACGCGGATAATATCGCGTTTTACCAGCCCTTTGGCCAGCGCGGGATCCTCCATCTGCTCACAGATGGCGACCTTATAGCCCTTCGCGACCAGACGCGCCACATAGCTTTCATAGCTGTGGAAGGGCACGCCGCACATGGGCGCCCGCTCCTCCTGTCCGCAGTCGCGCCCGGTCAGCGTCAGCTCCAGTTCCTTCGATGCAAGTTTGGCGTCATCGTAAAACATTTCATAAAAATCACCAAGGCGGAAAAACAAGATTGTATTGGGATTTTGTTTTTTAATTTCAAAATACTGCTGCATCATGGGTGAAAGATTTGCCATAACCTGCGTTTCATCTCCAATTCATGACTTGACGGGGAATCAGTGACAGCCTCCGCAGGAGGAGCAGTTGCCGCCGCAGGAGGATTCCACGTAATCGGTGGTTTCCGGGTCCTCGCCGTCGGCGGACTGGCCGATGATGGCGCTGACGCGCTGAAGCAGAGCATCCATTTCTTCCTTGGCCCTGTTGTAAGCCGTCATATTCGGATTCTGCATGATCTGGGCGTAGACGTGGCGCAGCTCCTGATTGAGCACCTGCATTTTGTCGGAATCCTGCTCCGGCTTCTGGGCCTCGTTGTTGATTGCCATTCTCTTCAGGTTAAACTCGCCGATCAAATCCTGCAGCTGCTGATCATCGTCGCTGTTCTGCTTTGCAAGCTGCATATTCAGATAACGCTCGTCCTTCTGTATTTCCTTGCCGATTTCTCTCGCTAAGCTGATAATATCCATTTTGTTACTCCTTAATAATGATTTATATTGATTGATTAAAAGTATCAGAAACTCGCCGGGCGCCGGAGGGAGCAAGATGAAGTTCTCCGTTTAAAATCCAGTTGCGGGCGGAAGTGATCCTTACATCGGCAAAGCTGCCAATCAGGCTCTGGTCCCCCGGGAAATCGACAACGATATTGCCGTCGGTCCGCCCCGAAAGAAGGCCGTTCTTTTCATTGCGCTCTTCCACCAGCACCCGCTGGACTGTGCCGACCATCCCGGCGCAGCGCGACGCCGCGATCTGCTCCTGCGCTTCGCAAAGCTGCGCAAACCATTTTGACTTTTCCTGGGCGGGAACCGGGTCGGGCATCTTCGCCGCCCTTGTCCCCACGCGCGGGGAATAGAGAAAGGTAAACAGCGAGGTGAATTCCACCTCCTGAATCAGGCTGACGGTGTCGAGGAATTCCTCGTAAGTTTCGCCCGGAAACCCGACGATCACGTCGGAAGTAAGAGAAAGATCCGGAAGCTTTTCCTTGGCATAACGGATCAGATCGAGATATTTTTCACGGGTGTAGCCGCGGTTCATTTCTTTCAGCACGCGGTCGTTGCCCGACTGGAACGGAAGATGAAGGTGACGGCTGATATGCCGCCCCTGCGCAATCGTGTCAATCAGCTCACGGGTCGCGTCCTTCGGGTGCGAGGTCATAAAACGGATGCGGTAATCGCCTTCCACCGCGTCGAGCGATCTCAGAAGCTGTGAAAAATTCACCGGTTCGTCCAGATGCTTGCCGTAGGAATTGACATTCTGCCCCAAAAGGGTAATATCTTTGTATCCCGCCTTTACAAGGCCTTTGAACTCCTCCAGAATCGCCTCCGGGGTACGGCTGCGCTCCCTGCCGCGCACATAGGGCACAACACAGTATGAGCAAAAATTGTCGCAGCCATACATGACCGTAAGCCATGCTTTCGTGTTTCCGTCGCGGTGGACCGGCAGACCCTCGACGATTTGCCTGTCCTCGCTGTCGTCGCCGCGCGCAAACACACGGGAGCCCTGCGTAATTGTGGTAAATAAAAGCTCGGGAAGCTTATGAATCACATGGGTGCCGAAAACCAGGTTGACGAAAGGAAAGCTCTTCCGGATCCGCTCGGCGACATGCTCCTGCTCCATCATACAGCCGCAGAGGGCGATAATCAGGGAAGGATTGCGCCGTTTCACATTTTTCAGCGCTCCCACATTTCCGAAAACCCTGTCTTCCGCATGCTCGCGGACCGCGCAGGTATTAAAAATGATGAGGTCCGCCTCATCTTCGTGATCGGTAAAGGAAAACCCCATTTCCTCGAGCTGGCCCTTTATTTTCTCGCCGTCCGCAACATTCTGCTGACAGCCGTAAGTGTGTACCAGCGCCATGGGGACGGCGCCGCGCGCCCGGATCGCCATGATCTGAGAAACGTCGCTGATGAATTCAGCCTGGGAACGCGCCGGCTGCTCCTGAGCCGGAAATTTTTCTGCCAAAAGGATAGCCCTCCTATGTTGTATGGTATAACTGATTATATCATGTTGCTTTGGTTACTTCAAGAAAAAAGAACCAAAAACCCTGCCTCCGGACAAGCGGCGGCAGGGAAAGAAAAAAAACCTATTTTGCTTTATACATCCAAGGAATGGTGCGCCAGACGGCGATCCGGCGTTTCAGCGCTTTGTCCGTCTTCCTGCCCGCTGAAAGCAGCTTGTCGTATCCGGCGGCGTGCAGATAGCCGCGCACCGTGTTATAGCCCGCTCCTTCTTTCAGCATAATGTCCACCCCGTTCATGACGGTCAGCGGCAGCTTCTGGTGTTCAAACAGCTGGATCAGCTCCTCGTCTTCCCTGTGGGTGGTTTTGATGAAATCAAAAATTCGCAGCATGGCGTCGGCATGCTGGAATATATTCTTCCCAACCGGCTTCTGCTTGCCGCGTTTTAATTCATAGACGGTATCCCGTTTGATGACCGTCGGCGACTGCGCAAGCGTCTCGGCGGAAAGCAGGCAGCGGAAAACAAACTCCTCCGCGTATCCGTGGCTGCAGGAGTCGAAAAAATAGATCTGCCTGTCCAGCAGAAATCTGCGCCGGAGCATGATTGCGGAAATATCGATATGGATCGAATGGCTGAGGACGCCCTTTAGGTATTGGGCGCCGCTTTCCTGACGGATCGCCTTGCTGATCAGCCGGCGTTCCGCGGCATGGGCTTCCTCCTCGCTGATGCTGCCGAATACAAAATCGGCCGAGGTGCGCAAAGCCGTTTCCAGATATCCGCCGATAAAATCGCGGTACAGTCTGCGGGCGAAAATAAAAGTGAGATAATCTCCCCCGGACTTCTGTATCCCTGTATTTAAAGCCGCGGCGACGGTTCCGTCGCCGTTCTGAATGACAAAACCACGAAGCTTCAGTTCTTTGATCAGCTGAACGGCTTCCCAGACCGTCTTGTCCGCGGAGCCCATATCCACTACGATAAATTCCGCGTCCAGCCCGGCCGCCTGCGCGGCGATCGAGCGCAATACTCCCGATATTTCCTGTTCAACATTCTTTACCGGAACAATAATGGAAAGCTTTGTAATCTGCATTACCGAACCTCCTTTACCGAATCTGTTACCAGTATATCATATCGCGACGAATAGAAAAGATGAAAACTGACAGTTATCCGTTCCTAATTCGAATTACTTTCAGTGATATTCGCTTTTTTCTCCGCCGGATGCCCCTGAAAATAGCGTCCGGCCGTGTAGAGCTTGCTGTCGTCGATAAAATGCGTCAGGCGCAGAACAATTTCCTCCGGCTGCTGCTTCATGCCGCAGCGCGCCCACTGGATAACGACGCCTACAAGCCCGTAGGAATAGAATTCCGCTATAAAAACCTTGTCCTCCGCGGCGATCTGACCGCCCCGCGAAACGGTGTCCAGCATTTCGGCAATCAGATCCTTCGTTACATTGAAAAAATAGTCCTGAAAAGCGTTTTGTCCGGTGACGCTGAGAGCATTCGTATAAAAATACTGCTCATTCTTCATTGTTTTCAGAACATCAAGCACAACGTTGTTCCATTCCTCAAACGATCTGTGCTGCGTGACGGCGGAAACGACCTCATTGTAATAAATCCAGTCCACCAAATCATATTTGTCCTTAAAATGATAATAAAAGGTCTGACGGTTAATCCCGCAGTGTTCCACAATATCGGCAACCGATATTTTCTGGAGCGGTCTTTTCTTCATCAATTCCTTTATGGAAGCTGCAATCGCTTTTTTAGTGATCAGTGAATCAGACATGGTTTATTCTCCTGAAATACATGAGGACGATTATGTATGAAAGTTCGCACCCTGAATGAATGATTTGTTTCCATTTTACCAGTATTATTATATTTTTTCAATATGGCTGTAAGGAATCCAATTTTTTTACAATAGTACTTGCATTCTCCCAGAAAGTATGATATTATAACAAAGCTGTTTTAAAATAACGTATGGGGCATTAGCTCAGCTGGGAGAGCGCCACACTGGCAGTGTGGAGGTCAGCGGTTCGATCCCGCTATGCTCCACCAAAACAAAAAATTAACAAAAATCCAGGAACCATCAGGTTCCTGGATTTTTGTTTTACCTGGAATTGTACTGGAAGGAAGAATGTCAACTTCTGTTCAAGTAAGAGCGGGAGAAACACAAAAAGAAGTCCCTTCCACAGCGGTAAGGAACCCTTTTTCTGACCCTTCGTGCTGCTTTACGGGGACTGCTTCGATTTGCCGCATATTTTTAAAAAATGCTGCATGGGTATGGTCAGAAACTTATCCGTGCGGTAAATGACGGAGAGCGCCCAGGGAAATTCCGGGTTCTTCAGATGGAGCTGACACACACGGTCGGCGTACAGCTTATCGATCAGGGGCTTGGGCAAGATGCTGACGCCCTGATTGTTTGCAACCATCTCCAACAGCAAATCCCATTGGGAGCTTTCAAAAACGATATTCGGCGTAAAGCCCGCGGCTTTGCAGCGCTCCAGCATTACATCGTAATACATATAATCCGGAGAAACCATTAACAAACGTTCCGCCTTCAACGCCCCGAAGTCCACGCAGCTTTTGGCGGCAAGCGGATGCTGCTTGGGGACGACCAGCACGGCCTCCGAGTGAAAAACGGTTTGGCTGTAAAACTTGCTGTCTGAAAACGGTTCGATCACCACGCCCAGATCGAGCATTCCGTCGTCCACCAGATCCCGGATCGATTTGGAGGTGATCTCCGTAATCTGTAAATCAGTTTCCGGGTAAGCCTTCCGAAATTGATAAATCAGGGAAGAAAAATAGATGGTTCCGGCGGACGGCGGAAGGCCGAGCGTCAGGGTCCCGCCCGAGCAGCGAAGCCGCTGCTCCAGTTCCTGCGTCTGCGTGTGATAATAGTCCAGCAGCTTTGTTGCGTATTCATAAAATGCCAAACCGTCCTGCGTAATCACAAGATCCTTCGCCCGGCGGCCAATGAATTCCGCCTGAAATTCATTCTCCAGCGCGCGAATGGCCTTGCTCAGGGTCGATTGGCTGACAAAAAGCTTCTCCGCCGCTCTTGTAAAATTGCGTCGTTTGACCACTTCCACATAGTAAGCCAGCTGAACCATCGTCATTGGGGATTTCCTCCTCAATTGTTTACTCTGTCTTCATTATACCTGGAAATCCTGTGATTGCAATCCTGAAATTGCTGATCAAGGCACGCTTTTGTATGAAATTGATTCATACGGGTATGAATTTTTTGTATTTTTCCTCTGAAAAACACCGTGTTATGATAATGATGAAGAAATGCTTTGGCCAAAGCAGACGAAATTGAACAACTGCTTGCATGCGGCTGTATGCAAGCGAGAGGAGAGGTATTTGTGCAAGAGCAAGAGAGAAAAGTATCTTCCGTCAGAGCCATACTGATTGAAACGGTGATGTTTTTCACATACGCGTTTTTCGCTGTAAACTGGGTGGCAGGCAGCACGCTGACACCGCAGATCATGAAATATTTCAATCTGCAGTCATTTGCTTCAGCAACCTTCATTTCCAACGCTATTACCATCGCAAAAATCATCGGTAACTTCATGGCTGCCGGAATTCTTGTCAAACTGCTGCCTAAAAAGGCGATCGGCTTGGGTTCCGGGCTGATTGTCGCGGGCAGCGCGCTGGCTGTGCTGGCGCCGCAGTATTGGATTTTCATTTTGGGCCGCTTCCTTATGGGGTTTGGCGGCGCGTTGTACGTAGTTTATTTCAGTCCCGTTGTCATTCACTTTTTTACCCCTGAGAAGCGCCCGACAGTCAATGCGCTCAATAACGTGGCCTACAATGTCGGGGGAATCATCGCAATGCTGATCGTCGGCCCGGTCATCCGCTGGATGCAGACCTGGCAGTACAGCATGGCATTTTTCGCGGCAATCAGTGCCGTATTGTTTATCATATGGCCGGTTTTGGGAGAGGACTTTGAGCTGAACCGTTCATCCGGTGCGGACACGGAGAAATATACCATAGGGGATGCGATCAAAGAAAAAATCAACTGGTTGCTGCCGCTTACCTATTCCGGATTACTTACCTTCTACATTGTGCTGCTCAATATTTTCCCGATTTCCGGCGTAACCGCAATCAACTCTAAAACACTCAGCACCCTGGTGGCGGTCGGCGGCGTCGCCGGCTCCATTCTTGCGATCATGCTGTCCAAGGTATACTTCAAGCGCCTGCCCGTGATCCGTTGGAGCGGTCTTGCCATGACCTTGTTCGGCGTGCTGATGTTCAACACGAAAAACGGTATGCTTTCGATGATCGCCGCCTTCGCCATCGGCGTGCTGATGTTCCTGCCGGTCACCTCCCTCGTAATGATTCCGCAGGAATTGCCGAACATGTCCCCCGCAAAGCTGACGACCATTATGGGGCTGTTCTGGGCGCTGTCCTATATAATCGAATCGGTGGTGTTCTATCTGATCGGCATTGTGATCGACAAATCCGGGTATTCGGCCGGACTGACCATCGCGCTGGTGATGAGCGCAACCTTCTTCCTCGGATCGTTCCTTCTTCCGGAAACAGGGCGCACGGCAAAGGAAAAGAAGCAGTAAATATAGAAAGGAAATTTTCATGAAATCATTTGAAGAAATATACCGTGAGAAAAAAATGACCGCCGAACAGGCGCTGGAATTGATTCAGGACAACGACTATATGTTTTCCGCCCAAGCGGCCGGGGAGCCCGAGGCGATTCTTGAAAAATTGCAGCATCTTAAAGAGACCGGCGTAAAAAATACGGTCCTGAATACCTGCCTGCCCCTAAAGTATTATGAGGCATTCAAGGATCCTGAAATGAAGGGGGTCATGGCGCATAACGGCTGGTTTTTCAATGCCGGTCTGCGCGACGCACAGACCAAAAAACTGGTGAGCCACGTGCCCCAGAGCTCCACCTCTATTCTGCGCAAAACCCTTGACCGCATCGCTTATGAAAACCGACGCCCCGTGGTGCTGGCCACGGTATCCCCCATGGACCGGCACGGCTATATGTCCCTGTCCGTCAGCGCGATTTATGAGCGGGACCTGATCGATAAGGGAGCGCTTGCCATTGTGGAGGTAAACCCCAATTATCCCCGCACCTTCGGCGACACACAGGTCCACATTTCCGAGGTTGCGGCAGTTGTGGAATCCGACCGACCCATCTTCAAAAGCAAGCTGGCTCCCTATACCGAAACGGATGCGGCAATCGGCAGATATATCGCCTCGCTGATCGAGGACGGCTCCACGATTCAGCTGGGAATCGGCAATATCCCGAATGCGGTGGCGACGGAGCTGAAAAGTAAGCACCACTTGGGAATCCACACGGAAATGTTTACGGAAACCATGGTGGATTTGATTGAATGCGGCGCAGTGGACAATTCCCAAAAGGGGCTGCTCAACGGCTACTCGGTCTGCTCTTTCACAATGGGCAGCCAGAGGCTGTACGACTACATCGACAGCAATCCCTCTGTTTTGTTCAAATCCTGCACCTTTACCAACGACCCGTACACCATTGGGAAAAACAACAAATTTGTTTCGGTGAACGCCACGCTGGAGGTTGATCTTACCGGCCAATGCGCTTCGGAAACAGTCGGCCACACCCAGTGGTCCGGCACGGGCGGACAGTCGGAAACCGTGCAGGGCGCGCAGATGTCTCCCGGCGGCAAGTCGATTATCGCCATGCACTCCACCTATACCACCAAGGATGAAAACGGCAAAGAGGTCCTTCATTCAAAGATTGTGCCGTTTTTGAAGAAGGGCTCGGCTGTCACCACATCCCGCAACGACACGGATTACGTGGTGACGGAATACGGCATTGCCTGGCTGCGCGGGCTGAATGTAAGCCGCCGAGTCGAAGCGCTCATCAACATTGCGCATCCGGACTTTCGCGAGGAACTGCGCCGTCAAGCCGAAATAAACAGAATTTGGTAAAAAACTGCTTTCTCTCGTATAGCAACACCCCCTGCTGTAGCTGATTTCCTACAGCGGGGGGTGTTTTGTCATTCTATCATCTATGAAAATAGATTTCTCCGCCGTGAAAATCCGCCTTATTTATTTTTGTTGTATAGAAAATGGGACGGCCGGAGAAATTATAGGAAGCGTCCCTTTCTACTAAATTGCATTTCTTAAACAGCAAAAAATACAGGAACAAACTATCTACAGCAATTCCATTTCAGTTTGCGAGACAAAACGCGTTCCTCCCCCGCCTTCGGCGGGGGAGGAACGCAACCTTGTTGCAGAAACAACTGGGAAATGCTGTAAAGTACTATAAAAATTCCAATTTGTGAGGACGTGTAAAATTTTGACGCTTGCCATCATGCAAATCGTATTTTTAGGACTTTGCTATAAGTGGAGCGATTGGAAGAACTGGAAACTGTATTACCCGACAATGCTTTTTTATATTATTGGAAATCTCACGGAAGACATTATCACCTGCAAAAAACCTTTGTGGCTCTACTATGGCTCAACGTCGATCGACCGATTAGCCGATTATCTGTTCGGCTTTCTGATTTTCCCCTGTGTGGTAATCCTGTTTTTATCAAAATATCCCAAGGGAAAAATGAAGCAGATCGCGTATTTATGTGCATTTATTGCCATGATGTCGTTTGTCGAAATTGCACTTTATATTCATGGAGAGATACAATATTACAATGGATGGAATCTCTGGTGGTCCGTTTTGCTTTACATTGGAGTATTCCCATTGCTGCGGATGCACTATAAACATCCGATATGGGCATGGGTAATACTGTTTTCATTGGTGACCGGAGGAGTATTCTATTTTAAAATTCCTTTAACAGATTTATAACGGAATATATAAATAAGGAGAAAACCAATGTTTGCGAAAGAGTTTGCTACCCCAAAAAGCGTAGACATTCAAAGGGAATTGACGGATATTCACATTAAAGAATGGCTGCGGGAAGACGTATTCCATTTTAAATGGTGGTTTTTGATTGTTTTTCTTGTAATTCTTGCATTGATCTGGTGGGTGATGCTTGATAAATCGAGATCGCTGGAAATCTGCCTGTTCGTGATTTTGTCCGCCATCGTCTTTATGGGAATCAACGAATACGGAGAAGAATTGACGTTATGGGATTATCCGATCGATCTTATCCCTATATTCCCGCCGTTATCTTCCGTTAATTTAATAAGTTTTCCCCTGATTTATTCACAGGTTTATCAGCGCTTCGGCGAGGGCAAAAGATTTGTGTACGCAGTGATCATAACATCGGCTGTCATTTGTTTTCTGTTTGAGCCGCTCCTTACCTGGGCAGGATTCTATTATCTGATTCACTGGCAATACTATTTCAGCTTTCCGATCTATACGATAGTGGCAATCTGCATAAAAACAGCGGTAAAGAAAATTTACGCGATCAGGGAAAAAAATCAGATCGGTGTCCCGGTGAATCGAAATTAAGGAGCGAATGCAATTGATACCGAATAATATGCTGGCAAATGCCGACATACAATGGAGATTGACTTCTGCACGCTTTGAAGAATGGTTTCAGACCGAGCTGCTGCGTTTCAGGTGGTGGCTGCTGCTGCTGGTGTTTCTATTGTCCGTCGTTGTCTGGTGGAAAACGGTCGATAAATCCAGGTTGAATGAGATTGTTTTGTATGCGGGTATCGTAACCGTGATGATTCTGATTCTGGACGAGTTGGGAGAGGAAATGACCCTCTGGGATTATCCCGCGGAGATATTTCCGCTCTTTCCTCCCATAGCGGCGATCGACCTGGCAAGCCTGCCTTTGGTCTACTCTGTTATCTATCAACATTTCAGGACATGGAAAAGCTTCACGATCGCCTCGGTTATCATGTCCGCTCTCTCGTGTTTCGTCCTTGAGCCGCTTTTTGTTTGGAGCGGCATCTATCAAATGATTACCTGGAAAAGCTATTATGGGCTGCCGCTGTATTTCGCCATAGGGATCTGTTCAAAAGCAATCATGGCGAAAATATTCAGAACGCAGGCAAACCATTCAGGTCAGCTTTGAATATGGCTTTTCTCGGTTCGTCCTTCCTCTATGCACAGGCGATATTTGATGCATAAAATTTATAAACCGGTAATAATTCCGCCCATCAAAGGGAAACCTAACGCTGAGGTGAGGATTATGAAAGTAAAAGAAATTATGTCAACAAAAATTGCAAGTCTGGATTCAAATGATTCCATCGAAAAGGCCGCGCAGTTGATGAAGCAACACGATGTGGGTTCCATCCCTGTATGCAGTCAGAATAAGGTCATCGGCATCGTCACCGACCGGGATGTCGCCCTGCGGGCGACGGCGAACGGCGGAAACGCGAAACAGACGGTCAGGGATATCATGAGCTCCGATCCGGTCGTCGGAAGCCCCGATATGGATGTCCATGACGCCGCCAGAATCATGAGTGAAAAACAGATCCGCCGGCTTCCCATTGTGGACCATAACAGCCTGATCGGGATGGTCGCGCTGGGTGACATCTCCCTTGAGCCCACCCTGCAGGACAATGCCGAAGAAGCCTTAAAAAATATTTCTCAGCCCAGCCACGGCAGTATGTGAACACGCGCCGTCCCATAGAATGCACCCCAAAGTCTGAAATCGATAAGGGGTGCATTTATTATGCAATAAATTCTGTGATTTGGATAAACTAAGGATAGTATCAAAATTAAGGAGGACGACCAAATGAGCGATATACAAAAACGCAAATTGAAGCTGAACGATCAGGATTCCTTTTTCTATACGGACAACGTCATCTCCTCGACGGAATGCACCGGCCTGATACAGACTCCCCCGGTGTCCGAAGGGGAAGCTGAATCCTACACGGAAATTTACCATATTCCGAAACCGGAAAATGAAGAAAACAACGGCCTGCAGCACGAATAAAGAAAATCGAAAACGATCCCACACCTCAGCATCATTGCATATCATAATACTGAGGTGTGTACTATGTTAAGATTCCCTTATATCTGGTGGTGGTTCCCTCCCCGTCGTCCGAGGATTCCATACTCGCGTCCTTCGCGCAGGTGGATGCGGCCACGCGGCCACCGCTAACAGTTCTGTCTTTTCGCCGCCGTTGATTTTTTTGATTCATCGGCGGCTTTTTTTGTCAGGTATTTCCTTAGATTGGATAAAGCGATTGACTTTTTCCCACAGACTGATATAATAAACAGGAAATTTGCGCTGTATCCAACAACGGAACAGCAGCAGGAGGTAATAAAAGTGAATAAACAATCCGCAAAGTATGGGGACTTTGTCCTGACGGCGCTGTTCGCCGCCATCATTCTCGTGCTGGCTTTCACACCGATTGGTTTTATCAATCTGGTGATTATCAAAGCCACCATCATCCACATCCCGGTCATCATCGGCTCGATTGTGCTGGGGCCGAAACGCGGGGCGATTCTGGGCGGTATTTTTGGCCTGACAAGCCTGCTCAGCAACTACATGACTCCGTCCGTGCTCTCTTTCGCGTTCTGTCCCTTCATTCCCGTCCCGGGAACCGCGCACGGCAGCCCTCTGGCCCTTGTGATCTGCTTCATTCCCCGCATTCTGGTTGGTGTTGTGCCGTATTATGTGTATCAGTTTGCGCAGAAGCTTTCAAAGAACAGCTCCAAGGGAGAATATCTTTCCCTTACGCTTGGCGGAATTTCAGGGGCTCTCACCAACACCGCGCTGGTAATGAGCCTGATTTATTTTCTGTTTAAAGAAGCCTATGCGACCGCCAAATCCATTCCGGTCAGTGCGGTAATCGGCGTCGTGCTCGGCATTGTCGGAACAAACGGCGTTCCTGAGGCTCTTGTGGCCGCCCTGATTACCGTTGCGGTATGCAAGCCGTTGCTGAAGCTGCGGAAAAAAGAATATGCCGGAATTCAAAATCTTCCGAATAGAAAATAAGCAGGTGATTTTTTATGATTCTCGCCGTTGACGTTGGGAATACGAATACCGTCCTGGGCTGTATGGATGACAATGAAATCCACTTTACCGCACGCTTTGCCACGGACCGTGCAAAGACAAGCGACGAATACGCGATTCTGGTGCAGAGCCTTTTTATGGTAAACCGCTGTCCCTTCTCAAAAATAGAGGGCGGAATCATTTCCTCGGTTGTCCCGGAGCTTTCTGTGGTTTTACAGGACGCGATTGAAAAATTGACAGGGAAAGTCTCTCTGATTGTCGGTTCCGGCGTAAAGACCGGGCTGAATATTCTGATCGACAATCCGGCGCAGCTCGGCAGCGACCTTGTGGTGGACGCGGTAGCCGCCTACGCCGGGTATCCAAAGCCCGCCATTATTTTCGATATGGGCACCGCCTCGACTCTCTCTGTTTTAGACACGCGTGGGAACTACATCGGCGGCATGATTATGCCCGGCGTACGCGTCGCTATGGAAGCGCTTTCCAGAGAAACCGCGCAGCTTCCGCACATCAGTTTAGAGGCGCCGAAGAAAATCATGGGAACAAATACTGTGGACTGTATGAAAAGCGGCGCTATCTTCGGAAATGCCGCCATGCTGGACGGGGTGATCGACCGCATTGAGGAAGAATTGCACCAGCACGTGACCGTCGTGGCTACGGGCGGGCTTGCGCACCATATTGTTCCCTACTGCAAGCGCAAAATCATCTGGGACAACGACCTGACTTTAAAGGGTCTGTACATCATTTACAAAAAAAATATCAAATAACCTGCAGGGGCTGAAATCACCGGATTTCAGCCCTTCCTTTATCTTCATTCCGATGTATGGACAGAGGTTCATCGTGCGCCGAGGAAAAAGCTGACAGCCCGGATCAGGAAAAATCCGGACATACTATCTTTGTTGA
Organism: Caproiciproducens lactatisolvens; assembly: GCF_052443335.1. NCBI lineage: Bacteria > Bacillati > Bacillota > Clostridia > Eubacteriales > Acutalibacteraceae > Caproiciproducens > Caproiciproducens lactatisolvens. Next base: position 1,776,892 of record NZ_CP195750.1, read on the forward strand.
GAAACAACAGAGAGATTTTATGTACGGAGCTGGGATTATGAAGAAAAAAGAAAAGGGACTGTCCGCATGGCAGCTTACCATGATGGCGCTGGGAACGGTCATAGGAGGTTCCTTCTTTCTTGGCTCGTCGGTGGCAATTCACGCCGCGGGTCCGTCGATTTTACTGTCTTATATTTTAGCCGGGTTTCTGGTTTACTTTATCCTGTTCGCACTGTCCGAAATGACCGTCGCCAATCCCGACGCGGGCTCCTTCCGCACCTTTGCGGCCCAGGCGTACGGGCAGGGCACAGGGTTTGTCGTGGGATGGGTGTACTGGACGGGAATGATTCTCGCCATGTCCAGCGAGGCCACCGCCGTGTCCATCCTTGTCAGGGAATGGGTACCGAATCTTTCCATCCCGCTGTTCGGAAGCCTGATCATTATTATTGTAACCTCCCTGAATCTGCTGGGCGCGGATAAACTCAGCAGGCTGGAAAGCGGATTGGCGGCGATCAAGCTGCTGGCGATCGTTTCCTTTGTGGTAATCGCCGCTCTGCTGATTGCCGGGCTCTTCCCCGGAAGCCCGGCGATCGGTACGGGAGCGCTTAGGAAGGAGCCCCTGATGCCGGGAGGAATCAAAGGGATTGCCGGAAGCATGCTGATTGTCATGTTCGCCTATGCGGGTTTTGAGATTATCGGCCTCGCTTCTTCGGAAGCGGACAATCCGCAGGAAACCGTTCCGAAAGCAATCAATGATACGGTGCTCTGTTTGGTCGGATTTTACATTCTTTCCGTCGCCGTGCTTCTCCCCCTGATTCCGACCGCCGATATTAACGAAGAGACGAGTCCTCTGGTCGCCGCCCTGAACAGAAGCGGAATCGGATGGGCCGGCACCGCCATGAATCTGGTGCTGATGACTGCCATCCTGTCCACCATGCTGGCGGCCATGTTCGGTCTTGGACGGATGATGCGTTCGCTCGCGGAGGAGGGCCTTGCCCCCATCTGGCTGAAGGATCAGAACGATGTTCCCCGCCGCGGAATCCTGTTTTCAGGTTTTTCCATGCTGGTGGGGCTGGGACTCGGCCTGCTGTTTCCGAGAGTTTACCTGTTTCTGATCAGCTCCGGCGGCTTTGCCCTGCTCTTTACCTATACGCTCATCATGGCGACCCATATCCGTTTTCGCAAACAGCACGGCTGTCCGCCGAACGGGAAATGCCAGGTAAAGGGATATCCCTATACCTCCCTGCTTGTCCTGATCGCCCTGATCGTGATTATGGTCAGTATGCCCTTCGTTCCCGGACAGGCGTCCGGCCTGATGGCGGGAATTTTTATGGTCATTTTTTATTCGCTGTGCTATGTCGCAGTCAGGCTGTATTCTCTTTCGAAGCATCCGGAGCTTTCCCGCGGAAACGCGGTAAAAAAGGACTTTCAGGAAAATCTTTCGGCGGAATTTTCCAAAGAGCTTACCCCGACAAACACGAAAAACAACGACGGCAATCGGAAATAAGCCGGTTTTTTATTCGAAACCACATATTTCCATGTTTTTAATTTGTTAACATTAATTTCTCAGAATTTTAAAAGCTGCTTCACCTCACAGACATAAGCGAACGGTATACTTTTCATTGTTCCGAAAAGGTTTTTGCTCCTCCTTTGTATAAAGATATTATGATTACTGCCGTACGCCTGTCGGCACAGACGGAATACCGAACCGACAGGCAGGCAGACTAACAGCAGGTTCCCCTATGGGGATTCACATATACTCTTTTTCATTTCCCTCTTTTTTGTCCGTCTGAAAACAGGCGGTACAGGCGGCTCACACCGGTGATACGGTATGGGCCGCTTTTATTTTACGTTGGAACCTTCTTAACTCTGTCAGCTGCATATTATAGAGAGTAAGGAGGTGTAATCAGTATGGCAAGAGGATTCTTCCCCTTCTGGTGGTGGTTCCAGCCCAGAAGGCGTCCGCCAAGGCCGCCTCATCCGCCGGGACCGCCCCGTCCGCCAAGGCCGCCCCATCCACCGGGACCGCCCCATCCGCCGGGACCGCCCCGTCCGCCAAGGCCGCCCCATCCACCGGGACCGCCCCATCCGCCGGGACCGCCTCATACTCCCGGCAGGCCGGGACGCCAGCGGGGACATTAAAAAGCAAAGCGGGGGCAACACACCGCGCTCAAAATAAATTTCCATTCATAAATCAAGCGGTTTCGTAAAAATTAATCCTGAGGTGATTGATTTTTATGAATATTCCGTATTGCGGCTGGAATAAAAACGACAAAAATGATCCGTTTGAAGCCGGCGACTATGATTTTATGGAGTACAACGAAAAAGAGGCAGAAAAAGACGACAGTGACGAAGAGAATTCTTATCAGGATTTTCTTCGGAACGACCGGAGCCAGCCAAACTGAAAAAGCCGTCCCGGAATCCGGGACGGCTGTATTTTTTACAGAGGAAAGGGAATCCTACTCGCGAGGTGATAATATGGCTGATATAGGGCCCGCAATAAAAAGCAAGTTCGACTCCCTGTCAAAGGATCTGAAAGAAGAAATTATGAAGAGAGATGTCAAAATCAATTCCATTCAGGATTTGATTAAGTGCCTGGACTCCATTGTCGCAGAGGGGTAACCCTCTGCTGCTTTTTCAGAGGCCGCAAAAATAGAAATACATTAAAATTTCTAAATAATCGTTGGCTGCGCTTGACTTCTGCTGTTTTTGTGCTATAATGGATAAGTATTCTAAATGTACCAATGGAACTCGCATATTTATGTAAGTCATTGACCGTTTAATGATTTACATAAATGTGCGGTTTTTTATTTTACATGCGGATATAATATATTTGGAGGTGCTTTTTATGAATAAAGGTACGGTAAAATGGTTTAATCAGGATAAAGGATTTGGGTTTATTTCCAACGACGACGGCGGGGACGATGTGTTTGTCCATTTTTCCGCAATTACCGGTCAGGGATATAAATCTTTAACGGAAGGCCAGAAAGTTACTTTTGACACCGAGACAGATCCTCGCAACGGGAAATTGAAAGCTGCCAATGTTACTGTCGTACAATAACATTTCCTTTCCGTCCGGTTTACTGTAGCGAATGCTTTTTTAGGCAAAGATAACTGAAGAATGCCGATTGCTGAAGTACGCCGTTTACGGCGTACTTTTTTGTCAATATTTCTCTTTCTTCAATCACACTATGGATTTATATTTCTATGTTATAATAAAAGAAATACATTCAGGAGGTGCTCTATTGAATACAAAGAAAAAAGCAATGCTGAAAAGCAAATTAGTGGTATATAAGGTTTGCTATCAGCAGGCTGAAAAACAGAAGGACCATACCCGCATGGATAAGATTGAAGTTTTCATAGACGAACTCCAGGAAGAAATCGATAGTATGGACTGAATGGACGGCACGTCCGTTCCCAATAACTGCCTCCGCTTGGTTGAACCAGATGCGGCTTAAAAGCTACGCCTGTTTTCGAAGCCGGAGGTCTTTTTCTGTCTGCAGACTGCCGTTGATGCCTTAACGCGTCATTGATATCGTTTTTGCACTGTGATAGAATGAAAAAAACAAATATCAGGAGGCCGCCGCCATGTCAAAAATTCGTGTTGGAATGATCGGACTTGGAAATATAGCGCAGAAGGTTTATCTCCCGTTTCTTTCGGCTGAAAGGAACTGGACTTTTGTCGGGGGATACAGCCCTACGGAATGGAAAAGGAGCCAGCTGTGCGGCATGTACCGGATCAAAGCGTTTCCCGGTCTGATGGATTTGCTGGGGGAAACGGACGCCGTATTCGTATCTTCGCCGACAAAGTCCCACTATGAGATCGTTTCAGAGGCTTTGAAGCACGGCAAGGACGTGTATGTAGATAAACCGCTTGCGGCTACCTCCGACGAAGCGGAGCAGCTCGCGGAGCTCAGCCTGCGATACGGCAGAAAGCTGATGGTTGGGTTCAACCGCAGATTTGCGCCGATGTATGTCCGGGCAAAAAATCTGACGGGCGCCGGAACGGCGCTGATTCGGCTGGAAAAGCACCGGGCGGATTCCATCCGGCCCGAAAATTATAGAATCACGATGCTGGACGACTATATTCATCTGGCAGACACCGCACGCTGGTTCGCTGATCCTGAAAGTGGCAGTCAGATCGGCGGTTCCGTCAGGGTGAATGAAAATCAGGAACTGATTTTTGCCCAGCACCAATATAAGGCGGAAAACGGCTGTGCCGTATTTCTGGACATGCACCGGAAAGCCGGTACCAATCTGGAAAGGATCGAGGTTCTCACCGAAGGGACACTCGTGCGGGTCAGGGATATGGATACTTTTGAAACCGAAACCGGGGGGAAAACGGAAACGGAAACTCCGCCGGCCTGGGAAACCATTTTAAAACGCAAGGGATTTGAAGGGGCCATTCTCCATTTTATCAATTCCATTGAAGGAAATACCCAACCGCTGGTAAACGGCGAGGAAGCATTGAAAACCCAAAGGCTTCTGGACGCGATGATGCATATCGGAAGTTAAGCAGTCGCGCAGGCCGATTCAAAAATGGAATCGATATCTTCTACAATGGAAGCGTCAATCAGGCCGTGCTCCGACATGTTCCGCATCAGCGCAATCGCCCTGCTGTGCGGCATAGCCGGACGGTACGGCCTGTTTTCCGTCAGGGCCTGATAGATATCCACACAGCACAGAAGCCGGGAATGAAAATCAAGCCTGTTCCCGTCAAATCCATACGGGTACCCTTTCCCGTTCAGCTTTTCATGATGGTTGGCCGCCCAGTCGGCGATCTCTTCAAACCCTGTGATTTCTTCCAGCGTTTTGCGGGTATAAAACGGATGGGACTGTATGACCGCAATCTCATTCGCATCCAGAGTACCGGGTTTGTCCAGAATTTCATTAGGTATCATCAGCTTTCCCAAATCGTGCAGATCGGCGGCAATCCGCATTTTCCAATAGGTCTCTCTGTCAAATTCATAATAATCGCACAGAATCCCGGTCTTCTCACTGATCCCGCGTGAATGCGAACCGGTAAACGGTGACTTCGCGTCAATAATATTGCTGAATATTCTGGAAACCGTGCGCATTTCCTGATAGCTGAACTCCCTGTGGACGGTGGGGGTAACTATGCGCAGCGCCTGGAACACGAAATTGTCATCCATATTCAGCCAGAATTCAATATTTCTGCTCAGCTCCAGAAAAACATCGATGAAAGTCTGATCGAAAATCGTGGATTTCTGAACCCGGGCTTCAATATCGGCAGGCTTTCTTCCTTCGGAAAAATAGATGGCGACGGAATCAGCCAGAGCGATAATCCTTGAAAACATCGGGATTTCCTTGCCGGAAATGCCGAAAAATCCGTTGCCGTCATAATGTTCGTGATGATAGAGAATAACATTTGGTATTTTATGAAAAAAAGGGAAAAAATCAATGTTCTTCTCCCCCTCCACACAATGCATCCTGTTGAGCTCCGCTTTTTTGTAATTTTCAGTGCCATCCATCTGGATCAGCGCTTTGGTCACGCCGTTATCGTGCAGAAGCGAATAGGAAATCAGGTCAAACAATTCCGTATTGGATAAATTGATTTTCTGCCCGATTCTTGCGGCAATATAAGCAACCCTTCTGCCGTGATTGGTAACATCACTGATTAAGTCCTTTTCTACAAAGTCAAGCGTATAGGAAAGAGAATTCAATAGTTCATTCACATTAAAATCCATGATCACAATCTCCATGTTTGCAGTTTGGTAAATTATAACATTTATTTTATAATAATACAAGAAATGACTTTTTATGACCATATAGCAAAATTTACAGGTTCTGAATCTGAAAAATCCACTCGTGCTGCACAAACCTCCCTTTCCCCCTGCGTCTAAGCAAGCGGAAAAGCGGGCATATTCCTGACAGAAATATCCTTTTTATTTGTTCGGTCAGGAGGATTTGTATGAAGAAAAACAAAAAAAATTTCTGGTTTATTTTTTTCACCGTGGCCATTCTGTCTTTCACGCTGCTCTATCTCGGTATAAAATATCTGCTCGGGAATCCGGTCACACTGCAGAATATTGCTGCATACGTCATTCTTTCCCTGATTTTCGGCGCCGTTTCCTCTGCTTTATATCTGCTGCAGCTGAAAATCATGTGCTCTGTCTTCGCCCTGGGGCTTTTCGTGGGATACCTTGTTATGTTCCGGACATTTCTGGGGAGCAGAAGCGGCTGGGAGGACCTGGCCGGCCTTTTATCCCTGTTCACCTGGATGGCCATCGGACTTTGCGCCGGCACCGCATTGCAGTTTCTCTCCTATTTTTATCATAAAATCAGGTATCGCGGAAAAGGCTGAACGTTTTGTCATGCCAAAGGCGGATGCATCATAAAATTTGATAAGAATCATAATTGGAAGAGGTGCATCCTTATGCTGGTTGAGATACCGTATAACCGGGAACAGGTGGCCGAATACGCCAAAACGTGGGCTCTTTTGAGGAACCGCGCCTTCATGAATTTCGATAAAATGGGCGGCGACTGTACCAATTTTGCCTCGCAGTGCATTTATGCCGGAAGCAGGGTGATGAATTACACCCCCGTTTTCGGCTGGTACTACAAAAGCGGCAATGACCGTACCCCCTCGTGGAGCGGAGTACAATATCTTTTTAATTTTCTTACGGCAAACAAGGAAGCGGGGCCTTATGCGGAGCAGGTCGACGTAAGTTCCCTGGAGGTTGGGGACATTGTCCAGCTCGGCAACGCCGAGAACCACTTTTACCACTCCCCCGTGGTTGTGGACATCACTCCACAGGACATTTTCATCGCCGCCCATACGTACGACGCATATATGCGGCCGCTGAGCAGCTATTTTTACAGTACCATCCGCTACCTACATATCAAAGGCGTAAGAAAATACCAGTGAAATTTCCGGCGCTTGAAAAAGAGGACGGCATGTTTCCGAAAATCATTTACAAATACTTCCAATGATGATAGAATGAAATAGTTATGAACGGGCAATTTGAAGGAAAGGCAGATCTGTATGGGAGTAAAACTGAAAAATCTGATGGAATCCCTGCTTTTGACCAAAATGGACGAGGTAATCGATAAGCTGGATTGCTGTAAATGTGAGAAATGCCGGATGGACATCGCTTCTTACGCATTGAACAGACTTCCGCCCAAATATGTCGCCACCTATGAAGGTGAGGTTTATTCCAAGCTGGACACGCTGTCCATACAGTATGAAACGGATTTGCTCAACGCATTGTTTCAGGCAGCAAAGGTTATTTCGGAAAACCCTCATCATAATCTTTCCGCTGAAATTTCTTCTGAAAATAATACGCAAAAATAAAAGGAGTTCCGCCACAAAAACGGAACTCCTTTTATTTTTAATCAGATCGAAATCTTAAGCGCTATGTCGTACAGGCTCTTGTCAAAAACGCGCTCCATCTCAAGCGCCTCCGTAATATCCAAATCAACGATCTTGCCCTTCTGCATCACAACGACCCTGTTGCCCCGGCCCTTATACAGAAGATCCGCCGCATGGAATCCCATTACGCTGCCGGCCACACGGTCACGGAGCGTGGGCGAACCGCCGCGCTGTACATGGCCAAGCACCGTAGCCCTGGTTTCGATCCCGGTTTTTTCCTCAATATCCTTTGCCAGCTTGTCCACCCCGCCGACGCCCTCGGCCACCACAATGATAAAATGCTTTTTACCCGTTTTCTGGGTAAACATCATACGGTTGATGATGTCCGTCTGAAAATCGAACGGGATTTCCGGAACAAGAATGGTCGTTGCACCGACCGCAATACCGGTCTGGAGTGCCAGATCGCCGCATTTCCTGCCCATGACCTCTACAACACTGCAGCGGTCATGCGACTCGGTCGTATCGCGCAGACGGTCAACCATCTCCACAGCCGTGTTCATGGCGGTGTCAAATCCAATGGTATATTCACTGGCGGCAATGTCGTTGTCGATTGTACCCGGCACGCCTACACAGGGAATTCCCTCCTTGGTAAGGTCGCGCGCACCGCGGAAAGAACCGTCTCCGCCAATGACCACGATGCCCTCGATTCCCATATCACGGCAATTGTCGGCAGCCTTTTTTACGCCGTCCGGAGTATTGAATTCCGGGCTGCGGGCCGTAAACAAGGCCGTACCGCCGTGATGAATAATATCGGAAACACTGCGCAGATTCATTTCAAAGACGTCGCGGTTCAAAAGGCCATGGAAGCCTCTTCGTACGCCCATGACTCTCATTCCATAAGAAATACCGGTTCTTGCTACCGCCCGAACGGCTGCGTTCATTCCCGGCGCATCTCCCCCGCTGGTCAGAACCGCAATTGTTTTTGCATTCATGATGTTACCCCCTAAATTCGTTGCTTTGCCATATCTAAATTATAGTATATCAGGCGAAGAAGAATCAACCGGTGAATATGGACAAAAGTATCCGCTATATGGATTATTGTTGTATTTCCTTTACAACCGCCACATTTTTTTCTCCGAGCAGGTTTTTTAATTCCCGCACCAAAATATCGTTGACGCTGACATACATGGAAAAGGGAGCCCGCACCAGCTTTTTGGTATTGACAAAGTAAATATAAAGCGGCGTCCTGCCGTCAAAAATGGCAAGATATTTTTTGGCCCGGTCATAAAGCTCCGACTGCTCCTCCGGCACTTTGATGTAAAGTCCCGGATGCGCGGGCTTTGCGGCCCCCGCACTTTTTTCACAACCCCCGTGAAGGGAGGGAGCGGGACCGACCGATTCACAGACCAGCTTGGCCTCTTCGTCTTCGCGCATACTGATTCTGCCGAACATCTTCACGATTTTCCCTTCCGTGATCCACTCGGCATACTGGGCGAGGATTTTCGGAAAAACCAGAACCTCCATAGAGCCGAACATGTCTTCCAATGTCACAAACGCCATCGTGGTATTACTCTTGGTCACTTTCATTTTTACGCCGGCAATAATCCCGAGGAGAGTCACCGTATCGCCGTCGTGAAAGCGCCCTCCGTTCTCCCTTGCGTCGTCAAGGATATCGCCGGTGCGGCTTGCGTGGACCGCGTCATACTGATTGATATATTCTGCCATGGGATGACCGGAAAGATACATGCCGGTCACTTCTTTTTCCATGGAAAGCTTGTCGCCGGCGCTGAAATCGGGCATTTCCGCTATGGAATACTCCTCGTCGTCGGCCGTCTGGGCGGGAGTGTCGAAAAAGCCCATCTGGCCGTCCACATTGCGGCGCTTGTCGTCGTCGAGATAATCCATGATATTGCCGACACTGGTCAGCATCTGCCTGCGGTTGACGCCAAGCCCGTCCAGCGCCCCGCATTTGATCAGACTTTCCAGTGCGCGCCGGTTCAGTTCGCCGTACATACGCTTGCAGAAGCCGTAGAACGTGGTATACTGCCCATTTTCCTTCCGGTCGCGCAGGATGCTGACAATGAATCCCCGGCCCAGATTTTTCACGGCGAGCAGGCCGAAGCGGATGTCTTTCCCCGCAACGGTGAAGCCGACGCCGCTCTGGTTGACGTTGGGCGGCAGCACGCGGATGCCCAGGCGCATACACTCGGCTATGTAAGCCGCCAGCTTATTGTTGTTGTCCAGCACACTGGTCATCAGCGCCGCCATATATTCGCGCGGATAGAAGCATTTGAGCCAGGCGGTCTGATAGCTCAGCAGCGCGTAGGCCGCGGCGTGGGATTTGTTGAAGGCGTAGGACGCGAAGCTTTCCATTTCGCCGTAGATGGCTTTTGCCGTCGGCTCGTCCACACCCCGGCGGATGCAGCCGTCCACTTCAACCTCTCCCTTTTCGTTGGTCAGCCCATAGAGAAAGATTTCCCGTTCCCTCTCCATCACGGCGGCTTTTTTCTTGCTCATCGCACGGCGCACGATATCCGCGCGCCCCAGCGAATAGCCCGCCAGCGTACGGAAAATCTGCATTACCTGTTCCTGATAGACAATACAGCCGTAGGTAACGTCCAGAATATCCTTTAGCAGCGGATGGCGGTAAGAAACCTTTTCCGGATGATGGCGGTTTTCGACATAGCGCGGAATGGATTCCATCGGCCCCGGACGGTACAGAGAAATAACCGCGATGAGGTCTTCGATGTATTCCGGCCTCAGCTGCATGATGACGCTGCGCATCCCGGCGGATTCAAACTGGAACACGCCGTCGGTCGCGCCGCTGGAAAGCATGGCGTACACTTTTTTATCGTCCAGCGGAATGTCTTCGATCTGAAAGCCCGGCCGCTGCGCGGCGATCATGTCCTGCGCGTCGCGGATGACGGAGAGGTTGCGCAGGCCGAGAAAGTCCATTTTCAGCAGGCCGAGCTCTTCCAGTGTAGTCATGGTATACTGCGTGACTACGGAATCATTGTTTTTGGCAAGCGGCACATACTCCGCGACCGGCCTGTCCGTAATGACGACGCCCGCGGCGTGGGTGGAAGCGTTGCGCGGCATTCCCTCCAGCTTTCTCGCCATATCGATCAGCTCGTGAATCTGGGGGTCGGTGTCGTAGCGCTGCCTTAAATCGGTGGAAACTTTGAGCGCCTTTTCCAGCGTGATGTTCGGTTCCATCGGCACCAGCTTCGCAACTCCGTCCACCGTCGCGTAGGGAACCGCCAAGGCGCGGCCCACATCGCGAATGGAACCCCGCGCCGCCATGGTGCCGAAGGTGACGATCTGGGCAACATGGTCAGCGCCGTATTTCCGCACGACGTACTCGATCATTTCCTGACGGCGTTCGTCGGAAAAGTCGATGTCAAAGTCCGGCATACTGACGCGCTCGGGGTTGAGAAAGCGCTCAAACAACAGGTTGTACCGAATGGGATCGATTCCCGTAATCCCGATACAATACGCCGCAAGACTGCCCGCGCCGGAGCCTCTTCCGGGCCCCACCGGGATACCGGCTTCCTTCGCATAGCGTACAAAATCGTAGACGATCAGGTAATAATTGACGTATCCCATATGCTCAATGGTATTTAATTCATATTCCAGCCGCCCGACCAGCCCGCTCGCGGGGTTTTCTCCGTAATGCCTGTAAAGGCCCTCGTAGCATTTGTCACGGAAAAACGCCGTGTTCTCCTGTCCGTTCGGCGTATCAAAATGCGGCAGCTTGGTTTTGCCGAATTCAAACTCCACATTGCACCGCTCTGCGATACGGACCGTATTGTCCGCGGCCTCCGGATGACCCGGGAACAGGGCGCGCATTTCCTCTTCGCTCTTGTAATAGAACTGGTCGCTGCCGAATTCCATACCGTCCTTATCCTCAACTGTGTGGTTGGTCTGGATACAAAGGAGGATATGATGCATTTTATTGTCTTCCCGGCTGATGTAATGGCAGTCGTTGGTCACAATAAGCGGGATTCCCGTTTCCTCCGAAAGCTTTATGATGGACGGATTGATGCGCTTTTGCTCCCGCAAACCGTGATCCTGCAGCTCCAGATAGAAATTGTCCTCCCCAAAAATATCGCGGTAGCGCAGGGCGGCTTCCTTCGCGCCGGCGTAGTCGCCCGCGGTCAGGGCGCGCGGGATTTCTCCCGCAAGGCAGGCGGAAAGGGCAATGAGCCCCTCGTGGTGCTCCCGTAAGAGGTCGAAATCCACGCGCGGCTTGCTGTAAAAACCCTCCGTCCATGACTTCGATACCATGGCGATCAGATTCTGGTAGCCGGTGTTGTTTTCACAGAGAAGGACCAGATGCCGGTGCTCCGAGTCCAGCTCGTGCACCTTGTCAAAGCGCGTGCGCTGGGCGACGTAGACCTCGCACCCGATGATCGGCTTGATGCCGCGCTTTTTGGCTTCCTTATAAAAATCGACCGCGCCGTACATGACCCCGTGGTCGGTAATCGCTACGGCGGTGTCTCCCCGCCCGGCGGCGGTATTCAGCAGCTCTGTGATACGGCACGCGCCGTCCAGCAGGCTGTACTCGGTGTGCAGATGCAGATGAACAAACATGTGCGGTACCCTCCTGTCAGTTCTTTATAATACTCTCGCAAACTCCATAATGCGCTGCAGACGGTGGTTCACCCCGGACCGGCTGAGCGGTTCGGAGAGCGTCGCGCCGAGCTCGCGGAGCGACATTTCGGGATACCGGCAGCGCAGCACGGCAAGCTCCCGCAGTTCCTCCGGCAGCGCGGACAATCCCCCGGCTGAACGGATGATCTTTTCGATTGCGACAATCTGTTCCGCCGCGGCGGACGCCGTCTTGTCAATATTCGCCGTCTCAAAATTGGTTTTCCGGTTGACGTTGTTGCGGACCTCTTTCAGCATTTTGACCTGCATCAGGCTCATGGCGGCCTTTCCGGCGCCCATAAAGGTCAGAAAATCCGCGACATGCTCGCTCCCCTTGATATAGACTACGTACGAACCCTTCCGGTTCAGCAGACCCGGCTGCAGGTCGAGCTCATAGATTTCGCTGATAAAGGCGCATAAATCCCTGGCAAGGTTCATAAACGGCACCACGAATTCCAGATGATAGTCCTTGCTGGGGTCGGATACGGTGCCGCAGGAAAGAAAAACGCCCCGCAGAAACGCGCAGGCGCAGCAATCGTTTTCCATATTGGCACGGTTGATCCGAAGATGGATTTCTTTTCCCGTGTGCCCGAAACAGGAAAGCACCTCTTCCCTTTGTCCGCCGCCGGATACGGCAACGGTAAAAGCGCTTTTGCGCTCCTTCCGGCGCAAAAGGGAGGTGGAAACATCCACGACCACCCCGGCGGTTTCCGCGGTAAGCTGCGCGGCCCTGTGAGCGGCGGCGGTGTTTTGAATCGTCAGGGAAACGGCATTTTGAGAAAAGCTGCGGCCGAATAAAAGCATGCCGTAGCATTCCGCTTTCCGGCAGCAGGATTTTTGCGGCATCGCCTGACAAAGTTCGGTTTTTGTTTCAGACGCAAATGACATTTTTGTACGCTCCCGATTCTGTTATTGCTTTTGGATATCGCGGTGGTTGACGCTTGTCCTCCTGTTCTGTTCCAGCAGATGGTTGTACAGAAGCTGGGCCAGGGCAACGGAGCGATGATGCCCGCCGGTGCAGCCGATCGCAATCACGAGCTGGCTTTTCCCCTCGTTGCAGTAGAGCGGGATCATGTAATCGATCAGATTCAGGAAGCGTTCGATAAAGCCCTGCGTCTGCTCCCATTTCATCACATAGCTGCGCACCGGCTCGTCAAGCCCGGTCAGGTTGCGTAAATCCTCAACATAGTAGGGGTTCGGCAGACAGCGCACGTCAAACACCAGATCCGACTCGGCGGGAATCCCGTACTTGAAACCAAAGGAAACGCAGTGGATCATCAGCGCGTCGGAGGAATCGCCCAGGAACAGGCTGGAAATGCGTTCTTTCAATTGCGCGGGAGAAAGATACGAGGTATCGATGATATAGTCCGCGCATTCGCGGACCGGCTTTAAAACATCCCGTTCCAGCTTTACGGCCTGTTCCAGCGAGCCGAGACAATTTTCCACCAGCGGATGCTTGCGGCGGGTTTCCTTAAAACGGTTCATCAGCACAGAATCGTTCGCGTCCAGAAACAGGATTTTATATTCCTTATTCTCGCTTTTCATCTGGTCAAGCGTTTCAAACAGGCTGGAAAACATGTCCCCTCCGCGGATATCGGTGACGACCGCCACCCGCGACAGCGTGCCTTTCGCCTGTTTGGACATTTCATAAAAAGCGATGATCAGCTTGGGAGGGATATTATCGATGCAGTAAAAGCCAATATCCTCCAACGCGTCAATGGCGCGGGATTTCCCCGCGCCCGAAAGGCCCGTAATAATTAGAAACTCCATATTTCCTCCCTAACTGCCAATGGTTTTCACTTCGCATTCCAAAGATATCTTCGTCTGCTGATAAACCGTATCCTGGATGATTTTAATCAGCTCCGTCACATCCCGGCAGGTCGCGCCGCCGGTGTTGACAATAAAGCCCGCGTGCTTGGGGCTGACCATCGCGCCCCCCACCGTTCTGCCCTTCAGGCCGCAGGCCTCTATGAGGGTGCCGGCAAAGTGGCCTTCCGGCCGTTTAAACACGCTTCCCGCGCTCGGCAGTTCCAGCGGCTGCTTTGATTTTCTGCGGCGGTAAAGGTCATCCATTTCCGCCGAAATTTCGTCCTGATCTCCCGGCTTCAGATCGAGCCTGAGCTCCAGAATGGTGTATCCGTTGTCGGTATAGGCGCTGCGGCGGTAACCCAGCTGCAGCGCTTCGCCGGACAGCATGCCGATTTTCCCTTCCTTTGTAACATGCGTGCAGGAAAGAAGCACGCTCTTCATTTCCTGATTGTAGGCGCCCGCGTTCATAAACGCGGCTCCGCCCGCCGCGCCGGGAATTCCCCACGCGAACTCAAGGCCGGTCAGCGAATGCTCCCTGGCGAAAACGCAGACCCCCGCCAGGGACGCGCCCGCGCCGCAGGAAACCGTACCGTCCGGGTTCTGTCTGATTTCGCGGAACTCGCCGTCCAGCGCGACAACCGCGCCCCGTATCCCGTTGTCGCTCACAAGCATGTTGGAGCCGTTGCCGATCGGCATCAGGGGTACTTTTAGTTCGGCCGCCGCGCGGTACAGTTTCTGGATTTCCGCACGTGAGGACACGGTAATAAACAAATCCGCCGGTCCCCCGATTTTAAAGGTGGTGTGCCGGCTCATCGGTTCTTTACGGCTGACCTTACAGCCCAGGTCTTCCGCCGTCAGGGCAAGCTGTTCTAAATGATTCATCGTTTCCTCCGGCTATTCCGACAGTGTCGATCGGATTTTTACGGCAATCCGGACAGTCGGAATCATTTTTACTGTAATAAAGGATCGCTAAAAACATTCGTATACTCTCTGAGGTATGCCTGAAAACGCTCCACGCTGGAATTCACCACAAGCTCCTCGGGGAAATCCAGTTCCTTCAGCAGCGCCAGCGACCGGTCAAAACAGCCCACCAGGCTGGAAAAATGGGAATCCGTGTTGACAATCACCGGCACACCGCGCTTTTTACAGATTTCCATGATTTTTTTGCAGTTGGGGATGGACGATTCCCTTCCGGTAAAGCTGCTTTCGTTCAGCTCCACCAGCTTTCCCCGCCGCCCGAATTCCGGGATTACCGACTCGTAGTCGTACCGGTATTTCTGCGTACCGCTGTGCCCGATTACATGAATATGCGGATTTTTCGCAATATTCATCCATGCGTTTGTAACTTCCTCGACAGTCGGTCTTTCCTTCGGAACCGCTTCCGCGTGAATGGAGGCAACCACCCAGTCCATCGTAGAGATGCTGTCCTTTTCAAGGTCGATATTGCCGTCAAAATCAATGATATTGGTCTCCTGCCCGCGCAGGACAAGCACCCCTTCGAGAAGATGAGGAATGATCCTTAAATTGTGAAAGTACCAGCGGCCCGGCGCTCCCGGCATGGTGATGCCATGGTCGGTAATGGCGATGGCATAAAGCTTCTTTAAAAACGCTGCGTGTACCATTTCCTGCAAGGTGCTGTAGGCGTGTGTGGACGCGAGCGTATGCGTATGGGTATCTGCGATGATATTCATATTTACTCCCAGCTTCTATTCCCTATTCCCGTATTATAAATCCAGATCCAGCTTTTTTTCCGATTCCTGCAGCACGGAAATATCCATGCCGAGATTCTGCATCAGCTCCTGCGCCGCGTTGTAGCCCATCTTTTTCTGACGGTTGTTCATGGCGGCCACCTCGATGATGATCGCGAGGTTTCTGCCCGGCTTCACCGGAATGGTCAGCACGGGCACCTTGATGCCAAGAATTTCCGTGTATTCGCTGTCGATGCCCATGCGGTCGTAAACCTTGTTATTGTCCCAGATTTCCAGGTTGATCACCATATCGATCTTTTCCGTCAGCTTGACGGCGCCCATACCGAAAATGCGGCGGGCGTTAATAATGCCTATGCCGCGAAGCTCAATAAAATGCCGAATGTTATCCGGGGCCTGTCCGACCAGCGATTTGGCGGACACCTTGCGTATTTCCACCGCGTCGTCCGCTATGAGGCGGTGGCCGCGCTTAATCAGTTCAATGGCCGTTTCGCTTTTGCCAACACCGCTGTCGCCGACCAGAAGGATTCCCTCGCCGTAAACCTCGATCAGCACTCCATGGCGCGTAATCCGCGGGGCAAGCTCCACGTTCATGAAGGAAACCAGGGAAGCCACCAGGCTGGAGGTCGTCTCCGGCGTTGTTAAAAGCGGTATTTCATGGGCTTTGACCGCTTCCAGCAGTTCGGACATCGGCTCTATGCTGCGCGCAATAATCGCGGCGGGAGGCTTTTGGGAAAAAATCTCGTTCAGAACTGTGCTGCGTTTATCGGAGGAAATCGACCTCAAAAAGGAGGCCTCCGCGTTGCCGAAAATAATAATGCGCCTTGTATCGTAATAATCATAGAACCCGTTCAGCTCCAGTCCCGGACGGTTGACATCCGTGGAAGAAATCAGAATTTCTTTAGGGTCTCCGGGCATATAAATCGTATCCAGCGACAGTTCGCCGATCACCTTGGACAGAGGCACCGTAAAATTGCTGCTCAAAAAAACACCTGCTTCCCTCTTTTTATAATATATAGAATATTATGATATATTTATTATATCTCAACCGGCGAAAAGTTTAAAGCCAATAATTAAATAATATCGTACGCTTTCCGGAAAAACACCTCCGTCCGCAGTTTCCTGCAGCCGGAGGTGATTCTATCCGTTTTCACGGTGTCATTCATTTCGTTGCCGGGGGGTGAATACAGCAGATTTTTCACAGGCTATCCGCTTTTAGAAGTGACGCTGATATTCGCCATATAGCTTCCGTAGACCCAGGTGCTTACGGAATTCCCCACACTGATGGTGACCGGCATTTCCGTGTGCCCGGTGAAATTTTCTTTGCCGGACATATCGATCTGAGCGGAAAGGCTGTTTTCCGTCAGCTTGGAAATCTCAGCCTCCGGCCCGACAACCGTAACCGTCAGGGTCTTGGTATAAACGGTGGCGGACTTGTCAGCCGCGAGATTCTTAACGGTGAAATTATTGACAACCATTTGCCGCGTGGCCATGGAGCTCAAATCCAGCGTAACCTTGGCAACCGGAACATTGCTTAGGTTCTTGCAGGTCGCCGGAAGGGTCACGTTCACGTCAAAGGAATTTCTCGTCGGGCTGATGCCCGAAAAATCCAGCGGAGCAAGACTGACCTCCGTCAGATTGGCCAGCACATCCTGCGGACCCGCCACTTCGATGGTCTGGGGGTCAATTTTGATCTGGCCGGAGGAAAGCGACAGCCCCAGAGGCTTGTTGGTAAAGTTCACGCTGAGAGGCAGGACCTGCCTTGCAAGGACTGGAATGGTGACATCCACCTTCTGCTCGCTCATTTTCAGCTTGTTGCTTGTGATTTTATTGCCGTTTGCATCGTACATGACCAAATCGGTCGTAAAGCTCCTGGATTCTCTCAGCGTGTCGCTGATCTCGTACTGTACGGATACCCTGTTGATCTGTGAGACTTCCTTTTCAGGGCCCGAAACCGTGACCGTGTCGCTGCTGAAGGTAGGCGCGCTGACAAAAAAAGCGGGATCCGACTGATAACCCGGCTTGTATTTGATGTCATTCTGGATGGTAAAGGTCTTTTCCGCATACCGGTCCACTGTGATGATCGCCTGGCTGGGGGAAATGGAAACCCACTCGTAATCGGAAAGGGTCCCTTTTTTCTGTACCGACAAATTAAATGTATAGCTTCCGGGGCTGGTAATGGTCGAGGCCAGCGGAGCGACGACCTGCATATCGGAAGCCTTGATCTGATTGACAATCAGGCTGTTGCCTTTAATGGATACGGTCGCGGTCTGGTCGACCGGGCTGAAAACCTTTAACCCGTCCTCCTGCGCGGCGTCCGAAAGATTGATGACGACCGGCACATCGGTGATTTGCCGGGGAAACTCCTCGGTGTTTCCGGTAGCCATAAAAATCCACAGGACAATGGAGAAAAGGACGGAAAACAGCATTACAAATTTATCGTCATAAAATAAACGGCCTATATTAAATTTTTTATTTTTCATTTCTTTTTCGCCCTCCTTATCGAAGGGATAATGCTCTGGCGCTTCTCGCCGGTTTCGGCTTCACTGGTCAGAATCAGGTTTTCCAGCTCGCTTTTCAGCGTTTCCCTGGTGTAATTGCGCGTGAGGACGCCGTTTACGGCAACGGAAATCTGCCCCGTTTCTTCGGACACCACAACCACGACGGCATCGGAGTTCTCACTCATGCCGATCGCGGCGCGGTGGCGGGTACCGAGTTCAATGCTGACGCTGTCGTTCTTTGTCAGCGGCAGAATGCAGCCAGCGGCATACACCATACCGCTGCGCATAATCATGGCGCCGTCGTGAAGCGGAGCCTTGTTGAAAAAGATATTGCAGATAATGGGCGAAGACGGAATGGCATTCACCACCGTACCCGTATCAATAATATCGCCCAGCTTTGTCTGCATTTCAAAAACAATCAGGGCGCCCGTTTTCTGTTTCTGCAAAACCGCCGCGGCATCGACAACGGCATTCACGCCCCTGCGGTTTTGCTGCCTCAGCATTTCAAGATCATCGTTTGAAACACCGAACAGCCAGTGCTTATTCCCCATCCCGCTGCGGCCGATCTGTTCCAGCGCACGCCGGATTTCCGGCTGAAAGACCACCATAATGGCCACAACGCTGAATTGAAAAAAATAGGTCAGCAGGTTTTTCATCATATAAAGCTTCAGGGCATAGGACACACCCCACACGGCCAGAAGCACAATAATTCCTTTAATCAGCTGCTCCGCTCTTGTTTCACGAACCAGTTTTATTCCACTGTAAATAATAAAGGAAACCAGAATGACGTCCAACGCATCGGAAACACGAAACAGTTTCACAATACCGATAAACGAATTCCATATGGTCACAACGACATCCATAACTTACTTCCTTCCGTCAGAATAACACACATCCCTTATAATTTTAACATATATAATTTGATATGCAATCCTTTTATCTTTATTTTCAGATTATTTTCATGAGAGTCGCGGTAAAACTGTTCATTTCGCCCAAATTGCTGAAAGCGGACGGGCAGACCCGCACGGCGCCCTGCGTCAGGGTCCCCATAAAATCATGCGCCGCAGGCGCACAGTGCAGCCCCGCGCGCACCGCAAAGCCGCGGGCGTTCAGCTTCTGCGCGACGGTCTCGCTGGGAACGTCGCCCACATTGAACGAAAGTACCGGCGCAAAATACGGCGCGTCCGGCTCCGCCGTGTAAAGCTTCACGTTTTTTATTTTTGACAGTTTTTCGTATAAATTCCGGATCAGCGACATCTCATGCTGATAGATCGTCTGGACCCCGCGGCTTTTCACGAACTCGATCCCGGCCCGCAGCCCGGAGATGCCCGGCATGTTCTGAGTGCCGCTTTCCATGCGGTCCGGCATGCTGGAAGGCTGTTCGAGCAAAAGGGAGTTGGTCCCGGTTCCGCCTTCAATGATCGTGGGAAGCGAGGAGCCGTCCGGCGTAATCAGCATGCCGGTCCCCATAGGGCCGTAAAGGCCCTTATGGCCCGCAATGCAGAGATAATCGAAACCGCCGTTCGCCATATCGATCGGCAGAACGCCCGCCGACTGTGCGCAGTCGACCGCAATCGGGACGCCGTAAATATGGCCCAGGGCGGCGATGCGTTCGACGGGCAGCCGGATTCCCCAGACATTGGAGGCGTGTGTACAGACGATCAGTTTTGTGTTTTCCCTGAGCGCACTGCGGAAAGCGTCTACCGTGGCGTCGTTATCGCCCGGAAAAACCCGCGCTCTGGTAACAGTCACTCCGGACTCCATCAGCTTTTGCAGAGGCCGCATGACGGCGTTGTGCTCAAGGCAGGAAACCACCGCGTGGTCGCCGGGCCTGAGCAGCCCTTTTATCACATAATTCAGCGCATGCGTACAGTTCAGAGTAAACGCAACGCATTCAGGCCCGGGCGCACGAAAAAAATCGGCCGCCGCCTTGCGGCAGCGGTAAATTTCCTCTGCCGCTGCAAGCGACATACTGTGACCGGCGCGTCCGGGGTTGGCTCCATAATTTCTCAAAGCAACATTTACCGCACTTAGAACGGAATTCGGCTTTGGATACGTAGTCGCGGCATTGTCAAGATAAATCATAACGATCCGTCTCTTTCCGCTCGTCCAAGTATTTTAATGCCGGCGCCGGCTAAAATACTCTCTGCTTCATCCGTCCTGTCGGGAACATATATACTGTAACCGCAGCCGGCACGGTTGCCGCCCGGTGTTCTTTCAACATAAGCTTTAATACCGTAGCTGAACAGGATGTCGCGGCTCTTCATGGCATACGTGATTGAACTAATCAAAATCATCGGTTTGCTCATGATAATCACCTCTCTGTTTTTACTACAGAGTATGCCGGAAACATGCCTTTTGACTATCGGTTATGATTCAATAAGACATACCGCATGTGCGGCAATTCCCTCTCCCGCACCGGTAAATCCAAGATGTTCCTCGGTGGTGGCCTTCACGCTGATTTGATTCAAGCCAACCCCGCAGGCCGCCGCCAGCCTTTCCCTCATGGCCTCGATATAGGGTTTCAGTTTCGGCGCCTGCGCAATGATCGTGGCGTCAATATTTGCAATGCGGTAATTCTTTTGAGCGAGAAGCGCACAGACCCGCGTGAGCAGCACAAGGCTGTCCGCGTTTTTGAAAGCGGGGTCCGTGTCCGGAAAATGCGTCCCGATATCGCCGAGAGCGGCGGCTCCCAAAAGCGAATCTGCAACGGCGTGGGCAAGCACGTCCGCGTCGGAGTGGCCCAGAAGGCCCTTGTCATACGGGATTTCGACACCGCCTAAAATCAGCTTTCTGCCTTCCGTAAGCCGGTGCACGTCGTAGCCGTGGCCGATCCTCATAGCGGCACCTCCCTGCTTTTCAAAATAGCCTGCGCAATTTCCACATCTTCCATCGTGGTCAGTTTGATATTCGTATATGTCCCCATGCACAAATGCACCCTAACGCCTGTATGTTCAACCAGCTGACAGTCGTCCGTGTAATCTCCCCCGTCCGCCAAAGCCTGTTTCATCGCCCGCCGGTAAAGTCCCCGTTCAAACACCTGCGGGGTCTGAACCGCCCACAGGGCGGAACGCTCCGGGGTGGAAACCACATAATTATTTTTCCCGATGATTTTAATCGTATCCTTGACGGGAACCGCAAGCGCAGACGCGCCGCACTCATAGGCGTCTTCCACCGACGCGTTGATTTCTTCGGGAGTAATCAGCGCTCTTGCCCCGTCGTGAATGGCAAAATAGGCGGCATTTTCCGGCACCGCGGAAATCCCCGCCGCAACAGACTGCTGCCGGGTAGCGCCCCCTTCGACAATCGCAGTTACTTTTTTGATTCTATATTTCTGAATCTCGTTTCCGACTTGAGCAATATCTTCTTTCCGGCAGACCACAACGATACTCTGGATCAGTTCCGCGCTGCTGAAGGCGGAAAGCGTGCGCACAATGGCGGGCGTCCCGCAAAGGGAAACAAACTGCTTTGAAAAACCGAGCGCCATGCGGGTGGAGCTTCCGGCGGCAACGATCACGGCGCAGCAGTGAGGCTTTCTTCCCATCCATTCGTCCCTTCCTTTTTGATCGGATTTTGATCGAATGGTTATTATTATAATATTTTATCCGCCGCGGCGCAATTACAATCCTGTCACAAATTGAAAATTAAAACTGTGTTAACAATTATAGAGGCGTCCCCGCCTACAGCAATTCCATTTCAGTTTGCAGAATTAACTGGAAATGCTGTATTGAGTTTTTTCCAAGGATCGTATATGATTGAGTATATGAATTCATTGATAAGGACTGGTGGTACTATGAACGAGTTACCGGCAAAAAGGGTGTCGGATTCTGAAACGGAACAGATACAGGTCATCTTCGAGAACGATCTGAACGGCCAGGGACGTGTTTTCGGCGGGCGGCTCGCCTCCTGGATCGACATTGTCGCGGGGACCGTTGCGCGCAGGCATTCCAACCGCAATGTCACTACGGCGGAAATCGACACGCTCCGGTTCAAAAGCCCCGTTTACATGACCGACCTGGTGGTTTTACACGGCAGGATCACCTACGTCGGAACGACTTCGATGGAAGTGCGCGTCGACAGCTTTTCCGAGGACCTGTCGGGCCAGAGAAGGCTCGTGAACACGGCATATCTGGTTCTTGTAGCGCTTGACGAAAACGAAAAGCCGACTCCCGTTCCCGGCTTGATCTGTGAAAGCTTTCAGGAAAAAATGGAATGGGAAGCCGGCGAAAAGCGGCGCAGGCTGCGTCAGCAGCGCCGCCTGGAAGCATACTGAAAACGCCTGTCGACCCGGCATTGCATCCGAAAATAAAAAATTTTGCACTTCCTGATTTCCGGGCTCTGAATGAAACGCCGTGTACGGTGTTATACTAAGCCTGTGAACCGAAGGGAGTGAATGATATGCCTGACCGACCCGATCATTGGGAAACCAACCGGGACAGCAAAGAAAAAATCACCCAGCAGGGAAAAACTCCCAAAGAAGTACAGGCTGACCTTTTGGCGGGAGAACCGGATGATTTGGCCATCGATTTTACAAATATCATTGATTATCGCGGAGGTGGATCGAACTGATCCGCCTCTTTTATTTGTTGGTGGAAATACTGACCGTATTTGATTTTAAATTTTTGCAGACATAAACCTCCGTATGATAAACCTGGTCGACGTAAACATACAGGATGTCGTCCGCGCTGATCTTCGTGAGGCTGACCAGCTTCAGATTATCCGGCACCTTGCTCTGCGCGCCGGCGTCGGCGGCTTTGCCCGCAGCTCCCGTGTTGGCGGTATTTTTACAGCCGGTGAAATTCAGCGTCGTCACAAGCAGAAGGATTCCAAGGATCAATATGCTTCGTTTCATAGCAATCACCACCCCGTGTTAAATAAAACTCCTTTACTTTAAAGGCAGAATAAAAATTCACATCCGATAAAGTAAAGGAGTGCATAGGATTTAAAAATGAAAATCAGCTTGCGCTTTTCATGTGGAGCCGGAGCCTGTCGCTGATCATTGCAATGAACTCGCTGTTGGTCGGTTTTCCGCGCGTATTGTGGATGGTATAGCCGAAATAGGAATTGAGGATATCCACGTCGCCGCGGTCCCATGCGACCTCTATTGCATGGCGAATGGCGCGTTCCACACGCGAAGCCGTTGTGTCATACTGTTTTGCAACGCTTGGGTAAAGCTGTTTGGTAACCGCATTGATAATATCCGGTGTTTCTATTGCCATAATAATTGAGTCGCGTAAATAGTGGTAGCCTTTAATATGAGCAGGGACTCCTATCTGATGGAGTATTTCAGTTACCTGAATTTCAAGCGATGGCTCCGCTGCGGCCGGCGCCTGCTGTCTGGAAGGCGTTTTCTGCGTTAAACCGGAAATGGAACAAAGCTGAATGATTCTGTCGGAAAGGTCCGCGGCATTAAATGGGTAAATGGCAAAATAAGACGCTCCCGACACCATTACTTCACGCTCCAAAGCGGGGCTGGTAAAATTGGAAATGATTACAAACATCGGCCCCATGCCCGGGACCTTTGCCTGAGCCGCTTTCATCACGCCTATTCCATCCAAACGGGGCATAAACAAATCGGCAAGGACGACATCAGGATGAATGGATTCTATTTTTTCAAGCAGTTTCATGCCATCCTTTTGCGTATAGATTATTTCCATGCCGGATTGTTCAAAAATTCGACCGTAATCACGGTTAAACTCTGCACTGTCATTTGCTATGAGAAGTTTAATACGCTTTTCCATTTTAAGTCCCCCTAATAGATTTAATTTACCGTTATATTACCATATATTGGAAAAAATGGCAATAGGTTGTAAAAATATTTTTTGCTAAAAAGGGGAAATATAAAAGCGCAACATTAGATTAAGAAGCTTTTTGTTTGTCATTTGATCTAATGCTCTCTGAAACCGACAGCATATTTTCAGCGAAAATGCCATATCCTCGTGTTGGATCATTCACAAAAACGTGGGTCACAGCGCCGATGATTTTGTCGTTTTGGATAACCGGGCTGCCGCTCATTCCCTGAACGATTCCTCCGGTGGCGTTCAGCAGTTTTTCGTCAGTAATGTGCAAAACCATATTTTTGCTTTGTACATTTTCACGATAGTCTATTTTTTCGATTTCAGCAGTAAAGTATTGCGGCCTGCCGCCGTCTATGGTCGAAAGGATTTTGACGGGACCGGCTTTGATTTCCTGTTTCATCGCCACTTCCAGGGCTTCTCCTTTGGGAGCGGTGTTCAGGGTTCCGTAAACGCCGGCGGGAACATTGGCTTCCAGCGTTCCCATCGCGGTATCGGTGCTGAAATATCCCCGAAGCTCTCCCGGACTTCCCTTTTCGCCTTTGGTGATTCCGCTGATTGTGACGGGAACGATGTCTCCGTTCAGCAGCGGCATCAGCTCATTGGTATCCGTATCACAGACACCGTGGCCCAGACCGGCAAAACATTTCGTAACAGGATTGTAAAAGGTGAGCGTCCCGATTCCCGCAGTGCTGTCCCGGAGCCATACGCCGGCCCTGTAGACGGAGTCGACCTCAGATTTAACCGGCTGAACGGTGGTCGTAAGGACCTGCCCGTCCCGGGAAACGGTAAAAGTAAGGCTGCGGCCTTCGCTGTCTGTAACCATCTTGATGATTTCCGCGTTGGTGTTGACTTTTTTGCCATCAACCTCCGTAATGATATCGCCGACCTTCAGTCCCGCCACGGCTGCGGGGTTGATTGTTCCGGATGAAGTTTTGATATCGGCTACCCCTACGACGACTACGCCGTTTGTAAACATTTTGATTCCAAACGGCGTACCACAGGGTACCAGAAGCGTTTCCTTGACGACATTCACGCTGACCGTCTTGATGGGGATCACATGATAGAGCATCAGCTTTGCCTTATAACTTTTATTCGGTGTCGAACAGATGCCGGTGGAAATATCGGCGCCATTTTCGGCCACCGCCGTAATTGCGTCCGAACCCCATTGCAGACTGCTTCCGGCAGTAATTTTATAGGAATCAGGTGTGAAATAATCGGCCATGCCGACACTGGCAGCATACAAAAAAGCCAGCACAGCCGCGAATGCGGTGAATCCTTTTAGAAATTTTTTCAAAATTTCACCTCCCTTGCGCCGCTCTATTAATCTGCCACGGGACGGTGAAATTATTATGACAATTCTCTTGATTATTGGAATTAACTGGAATTATTTTCTCCAATTGCGCTGTCTTAGGCCGAAAATGCCTTCATTTACATGAGATGGGATAAAATCGCAAAGCCCGCGGCGCATAAACGCCGCGGGCTTTTATCCTTTTCATTTTCAAAAATGCAATTTTATTGCAGTTCGCGTTTCGCTTTCATTTTTTTATAAACAACAATTCCGATATAGAGCAGCAAAAAACCCAAGAGAACCGCGACCAAGGTCGCCGTCTGGCCGGGGCCGCCCATTTTTACTTCCGCCCAAAGCGTATCCAGCAGCAGATTGGTGTCCTCGGGAAGGTTGACAAAGGTTTCCGATTTGTCCAAAATTTCCTTGTCGGGATAAAAAATGGGATTGTTGACGGTTTCTTCCGGCAAAAGCTCCTTGGCGGCCGACTCCGGCGTGGAGTAACCGATATAGTCCACGTTCGCCGCGGCTATTTCGGGATCGCAGAGAAAGTTGATGTACGCCTCGGCCTCTTTTTTGTGCTGGGCGCCGGTCGGAATGCAGATCGCATCGACAAAGAAGTTTGTCCCCTCCTTTGTCGGAATGGCAAACCCGATGTCCGGGTTATCTTCCACCAGGGTGGCGGCGTCCCCCGCGTAATACGGGGCAAGCCAGGCGTCGCCGCTGGACATTTTGTCAAAGATCTGATCCATGACATAGGCCTGAACAAGCGGCTTCTGCTCTTTTAAAAGCTTCGCGGCGTTCTCCCACTCCTCCACATTCGTGCTGTTGTAGGAATAGCCGAGAATTTTCTGCGCGATGCCGAAGGAATCGCGCGGGTTGTCAAACATCAGGATTTTTCCCGCGTACTTTTTATCCCACAGGATTTCCCAGCTGTCGACCGGTTCTTTTACGTATTTTTTATTGTAAAAAATACCGACTACCCCCCAGGTGTAGGGGACGGAATATTCATTTTTCGGATCGTATTTCGGGTTGCGGAACTGTTCGTCGATATACTGGAAATTCGGGATGTTGCTGAAATCCAGCTTTTCAATCATTTTCTCGTCAATCAGCTTGGAAATCATATAATCCGAAGGAATGATAATGTCGTAGTTCGCCCCGCCGTTGGCAAGCTTAGAGTAAAGGGATTCGTTGGTATCGAACGTGGTATAGTTCACGTCGATGCCGGTCCGTTTGGTAAACTCCTTGTTGACGTCAAGCGTATCGTCGACGCCGTTCGAAATATACTCGCCCCAGTTGTACACATTGATGGTCACCCCTGTTTTCGGCGCGGCGGGCTGTTCGGGTTCTTCCGAAGACGCAAACGCCGACGGGCTGACAGCGGCGGCAAGCAGTACGGCAGCTGCCAGAGCTGCAATCGTTTTTTTCAAATTTCACGCCTCCTCAATCAGGTTTTCTTCCGCTTTCCTGTCTTTTGACTGGCGAAGGTTGACAATGATGAGCAGCACCATGATCGTGCCGAACAGCAATGTGGACAGCGCGTTGATCTCAGGGCTGATTCTCTTTCTCGTCATGGAATAGATAAAGATCGGAAGCGTCTGCGTGGTACCGCTTGTAAAATAGCTGATGACAAAATCGTCTATGGAAAGGGTGAAGGCCATAATCATGCCCGTCACAATCCCCGGCATGATTTCCGGCAGAACCACCTTAAAAAAGGCAAGAACCGGGCTGCACCCAAGGTCCTGGGCCGCTTCATACAAATGGGAATCCATCTGCCGGAGCTTCGGCATGACGGACAGGATCACATAGGGCAGACAGAAGGTGATGTGCGCCAATATCAGGGAAAACATGCCGAGCGATATGTTCCCCATGGCCTTGGCGAAAAACACGAACAGCAGCATCAGGGAAACGCCGGTGACGATCTCGGGATTGACCATGGGCAGATTGGTTACATTCATCACCATGCGCTTCATCCATTTGTTCATGCCGTTGATGCCGATGGCCGCGGACGTCCCCAGAACGGTGGAAACGACCGCCGCGATCACCGCGATGACCAGCGTGTTTCTCAGAGCGTTCAGGAGCATGCCGTCCTGCATCAGCTGCGCGTACCACTTAAAAGAGAAGCCCGACCAGACGGAACGGCTCATGGTGGTGGAATTATTAAAGGAAAAAACGATCAGTACGAAAATCGGCGCGTAGAGGAACAGGAACAGAACGGCGGAATAAATCCTTGAAATTGTTTTCATATCATGATTCCTCCCCCGTTGTTCTCCCCTTCGTCAAACTGGTTCATGATCCCCATGCAGATGAGAATCAGCACCATGAGGACCAGCGAAATGGCGGAACCTAAGTTCGGGTTGTACGCGCTTCCCAGGAACTGCATGTCGATCAGGTCGCCGATCATCAGGTTTGCGCCGCCGCCGAGCATTTTGGAAATGATAAAGGTGCTGACCGCCGGTACAAAAACCATGGTGATCCCGGAAATCACCCCGGGCATGCTCATGGGAAAAGTGACCTTTGAAAACACCTGCATCTGATTCGCGCCGAGGTCCTGCGCCGCTTCGATCACGCTGGAATCGATTTTGGTCAGTACGGAGTAAAGCGGCAGGATCATATACGGAATATAGTTGTAGACCATTCCGAGCACGACCGCGCCCTGCGTATTGATCAAATGCAGCTTTCCCAGGCCGAAGGACGCAAGCAGGCTGTTGATGATACCGTTGTCCTCCAGCAGGGTCATCCAGGCGTAGGTACGGAGCAGAAAGTTCATCCACATCGGCAGCATGACGAGCATAATCATCATGCCTTGCCTGCGCGCGCTGATGTGGGAAATAATATAGGCAAGCGGATACCCCAGCAGCAGGGAGATCACGGTGGCCAGAGCGCCCAGCCAGATGGAGCGCAGAAAGACGTTGGAATACTGTCCGACTTCGGCGATATTTTTGAAGGTAAACGCCCCGCTTTTATCGGTGAACGCAAAAATAACGACCAGAATCATCGGAACAATAATAAAAATGGACATCCATGCAGCATAAGGAGCCGCGGCTGATTTTGCTTTCATTCTTAATTCCCGACCTCCCCTTCTTCGGGCAGAGGCTGACTGTCCTCGTCCATTTCGTCACTGAAGGTGCTGTAGTCGCCGAACATGCCGGAATATTCCGATTTGTGCATAATGTGGATATCGTCGGGCTGAAGCATCATTCCTATTTTTTTGCCGACCTCCTGAAAATCGGTCGACTGAATCATCCATTTAAATCCGCGGACGTCCACGATGATTTCGTAATGAACGCCCTTGAAGGTCACGCTGGTGACAATTCCGGTCAGATGGCTGGTATCCGGCTCCACCACGTCGATGTCCTCCGGGCGGATCACCACGTCCACCGGCTCGTCCGGCTGAAAACCCTTGTCGACACATTGGAAGGGATGGCCCGCGAATTCCACAAGGTAATCCTCGTGCATGACCCCGTCCAGGATATTGCTTTCGCCGATAAAATCAGCGACAAAAGCATTTTCCGGCTCATTGTAGATATCGCGCGGAGAGCCGATCTGCTGAATGGCACCCCTGTCCATGACCACAACGGTGTCGGACATGGAAAGCGCTTCTTCCTGGTCATGGGTAACAAAAACAAAAGTGATTCCGGTCTGCTGCTGTATCTTTTTAAGCTCGGCCTGCATATCCTTTCGCAGCTTTAAATCAAGCGCACCCAATGGTTCGTCAAGGAGCAAAACTTTCGGTTCGTTCGCAAGCGCCCTCGCGATGGCAACGCGCTGCTGCTGACCGCCGGAAAGCAGATTGACATTTCTGTGCGCAAAACCGTTCAGGTTGACAAGGTTGAGCATTTCCTTCACTGTGGCTTTGATCTGGCTTTCGCTCTTGCCGTGCACCCTCATGCCAAACGCGACGTTGTCGTACACGTTCAGATGCGGAAACAGGGCATATTTCTGAAAGATGGTGTTGACCTCCCTTTTATGCGGCGGAAGATCGTTGATTTTTTTGCCATTGAAAAAAACATCGCCCGTGTCCGGTTTGACAAAGCCGCCGATGATCCTGAGGGTTGTCGTTTTTCCACAACCGGAAGGTCCGAGCAGGGTGACAAATTCACCGTCCCTGATGCTGAGGTTAAAATCCTTCAGCACAATTTCTCCGTCAAACGATACCACGATGTTGTTCAATGAAATGATAGATGGATTTTCCAAATAGTGCATCCCCTTTGCGGTAAAATTAGTTACGTCAAGCCAAGCGGTTAAACGCAATCCCAGCCACGCCGTTGCCACTGCCCTCCGCAAAGGATTTTTCGCGGTCATTGCTGACTGCGGCAGTGAAGCGCCGCTGATATAGAATTCAGATGCAAACGCAACATATCAAATATAGTGGCATAAATACGATTTGTCAAGATTTTTTTGAATATTTCATCAAATTCCTATTGATTTTTTAAATTACACATGAATTTAATGAATTTTTCTCTGTTTTCCGCTGAAATGCTCTGTTTTTCTCAATACAAAATAATTGTTATATAGACGAAAAAAATCCCGCAGGCTCCTGCGGGATTTTTGAGAAATCAATGTTTTATTTTTTAATAAGAACCGCTGCCGTTTTTTTCCGTAAGGCCCGGATCCTTTTCACCGTCATAAAGGCGCCGGACAAAAACGCCGACAACAGCACGACGCTGAAAATCATACCGCCGTCGGAGCCGGAAGCTTCCTGTACGCTTCTGTCAGCCGCCGCGGCGTTGACGGCGGGAATCATGTTGCTGAAGACGATGGTCCCGGATTTGCTTTCCACAGCAGCTTCAGAGGAAAGGCTCTTCTCCGCAACGGAGGAAACCGGCTGCGCCGGGGCTTTCACCGCGGCATCCGAATAAAGGACGCTCAGGGCGGCCTGATCCAGAATTCCGGTCTGCGCAAGACCGGAAGCCTTCTGGTAGGCCAGAACGGCCTGTTTGGTAAGGTCCCCGTAGTAAATGGTCGGGTCGCCGGTCATATAGCCCAAAGCGATCAGCCTTTTCTGCATGGAAAAAACCAGCGAGGAATGCATGCCGGGCGTAACGGTTCCCGGCTTCGGGTTTTTCACCGCGCCGGACGCAAACAGCTTCGCCTGTGTGGCCGGATCGGCAATGCCGGTGGAATTGATCCCCACAGCGCCCTGAAACGCGCTGACGGCATCGGACACGCAGTAATCGTAATAATTGTTTACCGATTCATAATAGTACCCAAGGTCCTTCAGACGCTGCTGCAGCTTTTCCACATCCGCGCCTTTGGAATCCGCCTGAAGCGTGATATAAGGCGTTTTACCCGTTGTACCCGAGGACTCCGCAGCAGCCTGAATAGCCTCTCCGGAGGAAGCGGTCAGTGCGCCGGAAGCGCCGAACGTATAGGTAACGCCAGAAATGGTTCTGGTCGTATTGACGACATACTGGCCGTTTTCATAGTAATACTTCTGGCCGTTGAAGCTTGCAAAGCCCGTGGTCGGATATGTAATCTGGGGCAGTTTGAACCACATGGTCCATTTCGGCTTGTCGCGGCCGAAGACCTTTTCATATTTTATATTGACCCCCGTCGCACGGTTGTCCACCGCCATGTTATTGCCGACGTAAACGCCGACATGACCCGGCTGATACAGAATCAGTCCGTGGATTCGCGGCAGAGAGGAGGAATCGGAATAATTGATTTTACCCTTTGCGCTGGCGGATTCGAGCATCCCGCCGGAGCTTCCGGCTACGGAAACCAGACTGGGTCTGGGGTCGCTGGAATCGCCTGTCCACCAAAGATACGATTTGATCAGGCCGGAGCAGTCGGTTCCGCGGACTCCGCCGGAAAACTGGCCGTATCCGCCGGCACGGTATTTCCATCCTTCTTTATATGCCTTGAGGACATGTTCGGAAAGTCCGACTCCTGTTTTGGCGCTTGCCGCGCTGACGGCTGAAGAAACATTCATCGAAAGGATCGCTATAAGGACTGCCGCGACGAACACTGATAGAAACCCGAACCCCTTTTTCATTTTAACCTCCTGCTGCACTTCCGTTACTCTTTTTTCTACTTTCTGTCTGTAAAAAATGATACATATTCGTTACACATATTACAAATTAGTAATATTTTAACACATGTTTTTCCGGAACGCAACAGGCAAAGATCAGAATTATGAAAAAATTCACAATTTGCGGCAACTTTTAAATGTTAAAATTGTTAAATAATTATCGCAATTCTGAACGAGGATAGAAAAGCGGCGGACTAAAAAAGTCCGCCGCGGGAGTGTGTTGAAAAAGAGGAAGGCGTAAAGAGGAGATCGTTCTTTTTAAAGAAGGGCTTTGACGATCTGATCGGTTTTCATTCCGCGGGAGCCCTTGACAAGCACCACGTCTCCCCCGGTCAGAAGGGATTTGAGCTTTGCAATCGCTTCCGCATTGTCCCCGCAGGAATAGCAGACGAAGTCCGGATTGACGCTGCGTGCCCCTTCGGCGATTTCCCTGGCCCGCTCGCCCACCGTCAACACGATGTCCACCCCCGCCCGGGCGGCATACGCGCCCACGTCAAAATGCGCCTGCCGGGAGAAATCGCCGAGCTCCAGCATATCGGCCAGCACCGCGATGCGCTTGCCCGTACGGAAGCCGCACAGGACGTCGACGCTGCTTCTGATCGCGTCGGGGCTGGCGTTATAGGAATCGTCGATGATCGTGACATCGCTGACATGATGGATCTGCTGGCGCATGGCAAGGGGCCGGTACTCCGCAAGCTTTGCAGCGGCCTTTTCCGTCGGGACGCCGAGCGTTTTGGCAACCGCTAAAGCGGCCAGCGCGTTGGTCACGTTGTGAAGCCCCAGCGCCGGAAGCTCCACCTCGCAGGACCCGCCCGGCATTATTAGAGTGAACCGGGTGGACGAGGCCGCCGTGCGGATATTTTCCGCCCGGAAATCGCACCAGGAAGCGGTGCCGAACCAGACGATTCTGATTCCCGGTTTTCCGCGCAGGCCCGCAAGGAGCGCGTCGTCCCCGTTCAGGAACAGGATGGAATCCTTATGGAAGCAATCGGTAATATGCAGCTTTTCGCTCAAAATATTCTGCTGTGTTTTCAGCTGCTCGATATGGGAAATGCCGATATTGGTCATAACGGCATAGTCCGGCGCGGCGATCTGCGCCAGACGGCTCATCTCGCCGAAATTGCTCATCCCCATCTCCACCACGGCGGCCTGATGCGTGTCGGAAACCCGGAACATGGTCAGCGGAAGCCCGATCTGGCTGTTATAGTTTCCCTCGGTCTTCATCACGTTGAACGAGCCGGAAAGCGCGAGGGCGACCATTTCCTTCGTGGTCGTTTTGCCTACGCTTCCCGTAATTCCGACAAACGGAATATGGAACCGCTGCCGGTAAACGGCCGCGATCCTCTGCAGGGCCTGTTCCGTATTCTGCACGCGGATCCATGCGTGAGAGTCGATCATCCCGTCGTGCTCCTGTGTGAGCGTTGCGGCGGCCCCCGCCGCAAAAGTCGCATTGATAAACGAATGGGCGTCCGTCTTTTCCCCCACGATGGGGACAAAGAGGGTGCCGAACTGGATTTTGCGGCTGTCCGTACTGACCGACGTGATCAGGGTATTGGGATCGCCGCAGAGCAGCTTCCCGCCGCAGGCGGCGATGATTTCTCCAACTGTCATTCTCATATGATCACCTATATTTTTCCGTTGATAATATCCGCGATAACCTCGCGTTCATCCAAATGATATTTGACTCCCTGAATCTCCTGATAATCCTCGTGGCCTTTTCCCGCAAGGACGACGATATCGCCGTCTTCGGCGTTCTCCATACAGTATTTGATCGCTTCCTTACGGTCGGGGATCACCACATATTTTCCGTCCGTTTTGGCGATACCGACCTTTATGTCCCCGATGATGTCCATGACATCCTCGTAGCGTGAATTATCCGCCGTAATCACGGAAAGGTCGGCGAGCTTTCCGCTGACCTCGCCCATTTCATAGCGGCGGGAACGCGCGCGGTTGCCCCCCGCGCCGAACATGCAGATCAGGCGGTGCGGACGGTACTCGCGCAGGGTTTCCAGAATATTTTCCATGCTCAGCGCATTGTGCGCGTAATCGATCAGCAGCGTATAATTCCCGGGAACACTGACCGGTTCTACCCTTCCCTTGACCTTGACCGTGTTCAGCCCTTCGGCAATCGCCTGCGGGGTCACATCAAAATGGCGGCAGACCGCCGCCGCCGCAAGCGCGTTGTAAACGCTGAACCGGCCGGGGATATCCACGTCCACGCCGAAGGCAAGCTGGCCTTGAAGGTCAAAATGAACGCCGAGATAACCCGGACGCGAAATGAGCTTTTCATTGCACGCGCGCAGGCCGGCTTCCGGTGAAAAGCCGTAGGTCTCGATCGTACAGGTGTGGCCTTTGATAATTCCGGGGTAATTTTCATCGTCTATATTGATAATACCGGTCCGGCACTGCCGGAACAGCATACTTTTGCACTGCAGGTACTCTTCCAGCGTTTTATGCTCGTTTCCGCCGATATGGTCGGGCGAAAAATTGGTGAACAGCCCGATGTCAAAGGCAAAGCCCGACACACGGTGGTCCTTGAGCCCGATGGAGGAAGCCTCGATCACGGCGGCTTTGCAGCCGCTGTCCGCCATTTTGCGCAGGAAACGCTGCACATCGTACGATTCCGGCGTGGTGTTGTTCGTCTGAATCACTTCGTCGCCGACAACCGTCCCGATGGTCCCGATGATGCCGGTCTTGATTCCGCCCGCCTCAAGAATGGAACGGATCATATAGGAAACCGTCGTTTTGCCCTTCGTGCCGGTAATGCCCACCACGCGGAGCTGATCGGCGGGGTGCCCGAAATAGGCCGCCGCCATCACCGCCATGGCATAGCGCGTATTTTCCACCAAGATCACCGCCGCGTTGCGCACCGTTACCGGGCGCTGCGCGACAATCGCGGCCGCGCCGGCGTCCGCCGCCTGCTGCGCAAAGTCGTGGCTGTCGACGGAAGAGCCGCACAGGCACACGAACACGCAGTCTTTAATTACCTTGCGCGAATCGTAAACGATATCGGTTATTTCAACGTCCGTGTCACCGGAGCAGGTATATTTTAATCCTTTTAGCATATTTTTTAACTGCATAATCCAGCCTCCGTATCCATAATTTAGAGCATTTCCAGTTGATTCTGCAACAAGGTTGCGTTCCTCCCCCGCCGAAGGCGGGGGAGGAACATGTTTTGTCCCGCAAACGTAACCGGAATTGCTATAGAAACTCTTCTGATGATACAATAAAGAGATGTCAAAGTCAATTGTATTAGGCCGGCAACCCTTCTTTATGGTTACATGACACTTTCCCCTTTCTGTATGATATTTGGACTGTGGAACCATTTTGTATAGATACAACCGTTCCGGATAATGCTAACATACAGTCAGACAGCGTACACGGCGCTTAAAACGATAGAAAGGGAGCATGCGTGATGGGAACTGTGAATGAAAAACTGGAATCCTACGGACTGAAAAAAGTATTGAGCTACCTGGACAACAATCCTGAGGAAAACGTACCGAAGGTCTTAAACTGGGTACGCAGATTCGACAAGGAGGATTATTATCACAACGCTTACAATCTGGTTGAAGAAGCGCTGAAAAATCCAGAAAACAACTGGTACAAACTGATTATGAGCCTTTATGACGACATTGATTCCGGTGTCAGGAAAAAAATGTTCGAAAATTTCCTGATCAATTCCTCCATTGTAGGCTGCCAGCGCAAAAATAAAAACGAAGAAAAGTACGACTGCAATATTCCGTGGGCAATCCTGATGGACCCCACCTCCGCGTGCAACCTGCAATGCAAGGGCTGCTGGGCGGCGGATTACGGCAACAAAATGAATATGAGCTTTGAGCTGCTCGACAGCATTATCGAGCAGGGGAAAAAGCTCGGCACCTATATGTATATCTATTCCGGCGGCGAGCCGCTCGTACGGAAGGACGACATTATCAGGCTGTGTGAAAAGCACAACGACTGCGAATTTCTGGCCTTTACAAATGCAACGCTCATCGACGAAGCGTTCGCGGACGAAATGCTGCGGGTAAAGAATTTCGTGCCCGCAATCAGCGTGGAGGGCTTTGAAGAAGCCACCGACTCCCGCCGCGGAGAAGGCACCTATCAGGCGGTCGTCAAAGCGATGGGGATTTTAAAGGAGAAAAAGCTTCCGTTCGGCATCTCCTGCTGCTATACCAGCCAGAACACCGACGTGATCGGCAGCGAGGAATACTTTGACGACATGATCGCGAAAGGCGCGAAATTCGCGTGGTTCTTCACCTATATGCCGGTCGGGGCCGACGCGGTTCCCGAGCTGATGGCTTCTGCGGAGCAAAGGGAGTTCATGTATCACCAGATCCGGAAATTCAGGGGGACAAAGCCGCTGTTCACCATGGACTTCTGGAACGACGGCGAGTATGTACAGGGATGCATCGCGGGCGGACGCTGCTACCTGCACATCAACGCGAACGGGGATATCGAGCCGTGCGCGTTCATCCATTACGCCGATTCCAACATCAAAGACAAAACCCTTCTGGAAGCGTACCAGTCCCCGCTGTTCATGCAGTACCGCAGGAACCAGCCGTTTAACGGAAACCACCTGCGCCCCTGCCCGCTGCTCGACAATCCGGGCAGGCTGTCCGACATGGTACACAAGTCCGGCGCGCAATCCACGGACATGACTCATCCCGAGAATGTTGAGGAGTTGAGCGCAAAATGCGTCAACGCCGCAAAGAACTGGGCTCCCGTCGCGGGAAGGCTCTGGGACGAGTCCCATCCGGAAGAACAGGAAAATGCGGGCTGACCGCCCCATAAAAAACGGCAGACTTTGCCGTCAGCCGAAAAAAAGCTCTCGCTTTGGTACCAAAGCGAGAGCTTTTTTCTGTCAGTTGCCGCTGATCAGCGCATACAGCTTTTTGATTTCCTCTTCATTGGTATAATCACACTGCGCCAGAGCCTGTGAAAATTCCGCGCGTCTTTCCTCATGCAGCAGCAAATCCTCCAGCCCTGCCGCAACCCCCCCGCTGTCCATGGAAACGATCAGTCCGTTCCTGCCGGAATCGATCTGGTCGCGGGCCGTGGAAAAATCGGTGAGCAGGATCGGGCGGCACATGACCATCGCCTCGTCGACGGCGATGGATTTGCCCTCGAACCGGGACGGCTGCAGGTAGATATCACAAGCCTTCAGATACGGGTACGGATTGGGACGCTCCCCCATGAACCGGACGGTATCGCCGATGCCGAGTTCCCGGATCATCGCCTCCAGATTTTCTTTTTCCGGGCCGATTCCGATGATATACCACTTGAAGCGAAGCCCCTTCTTCTTTAAAGCGGCAATGGCGGGCAGCGCAATGTCAAGCCCCTTCTGATGGGAAAGACGGGCAATGGACAGTACGCGCAGACCGGAGAAATCGTCTTCAAAGTCGGCGGGCTCCCCGGCCATCTGGCGCATGAAGGTGGAAGAGATGATATTGTAGATCACATGGAACCGGTCGGAGTACTCTGGAAAGGTGTTCTCAAGCGCGGTCTTACAGGATTCGGAAACCGTGCACAGCGCGTTCAGCTTTCCGACAAATGCGCGGTCAAACCCGCTGTTCAACCCCATCGCCGTATAATCGCCGTGGATAAATCCGATCTTGACGGGGCTTTTGACCTTGGTCACGGCGTAATAAATCGGCTGGCCCTCCATAAAGGCCACCACCGCGTCGTATTCCTTTTGGGAAGGCCGTATAAAACGCCTTTCCACATTCCACATGCGCACCAGCCGCTCGCCCATGGTCCCGCGCAGACCGGCAAAGGTAACCAGAAGGCGGCAGAGCGCGATCAGCGGATGCCCCTTTCTGACGAGGGCAAAAAAGGCCTGACGGATATTTAATTTGTACTCCGCCGGAAAAAGCGGAGGCAGAAGGTTCGCCTTCGGTGAAACGCGGCTCAGAAACAGGCCGTCGTTCGCGAAAAGCTGAAGGTCAACCTCATAATTTTCATAATCGAACAGAGACAGCACCGTAACCAGGCTTTTTTCAATGCCGCCGCTGTGCAGGCTGTAATTGATAAAAAGAACACGTTTTTTCGCCATTATCGTTTCCCCGCGTTTTTCAACAGCATATTGGAATAAATCCGGTAGAACAAATAGACGGCCGGCGCGTTTTTGGAGCGGATCAGCCGGAGGATGATCCTGTCCGCACGGGTGCCGTTTTTCAGGTAGTCGGAACGGGCCGCAACCCTGAGCACCGGATTCCGGAGAATACCGCGCACCTCTTTGTATCTTTTCGCAAAGCCCACATCGTTATTGGGGCTGAAACAGTTGACCAGAGAGGAATGCGCCGCGCTGCGGAGAAGCCAAGCAAGATGGCGTTCCCCATACTGGGCGTAAAGGCCGTTTTTCTGCAGGAAATTGCGCACCACATGGTAGCAGGCGGTCATCATCTCCATTTTGCGGGGACGGTACCGGGTGCTTAACGATTTGGGATTATAACGGTAATGGTAATAGGCTCCTCCAAGAATAAGCACTTTGTCCGTCAGGCAGTGTGCCATGATCGATACCGGAAGATCCTCCAGCATAATTTCCTGCTCATTGAAATACGAAAGGCGATTTTCCAGGAACCACTCACGGCGGAAAAACCTGCGCCATGCGCAGCCGAGCATCTCTACCTGCCGCCAGGGGCTGTCCGCCGGGTCGGGACCGATCAGCTCCCGGAGCAGGATTTCCCGCGTTTCCCGATCGAAGGCCGGGAAACTCACCGGCAGCTTGCAGACGCGGTGCTCATCCGCTTTACTGTTTTCGCGTACAAAGTTAAAGACCACCATATCCGCGGCACATTTTTCCGCAGAGGAATACAAATTCTGCAGTGCCTCCGGGTCAAGCCAGTCGTCGGAATCCACAAAAGACAGG
The DNA here is from genome assembly GCF_052443335.1 of Caproiciproducens lactatisolvens. Taxonomy (NCBI): domain Bacteria; kingdom Bacillati; phylum Bacillota; class Clostridia; order Eubacteriales; family Acutalibacteraceae; genus Caproiciproducens; species Caproiciproducens lactatisolvens. The sequence continues at coordinate 1,814,855 of NZ_CP195750.1, forward strand.
TATTTTCCGGTGGCGCGGGCGGCGCCGTAATTGCGGGTATCTCCCAGCCCCCCATGGGGCTTGTCCAGCACCCTGACACGGGAGTCCTTTTCATACGTCCGCGCAAGCTCCAGCGAACGGTCGGTCGATGCGTCGTTTACTAAAAGAATCTCTATATCCGTCAGCGTCTGCGCCAAAATGCTTTCGACACACTGCGCCAAATACTTTTCCACGTTGTATACCGGTATAACCACACTTACTTTTGGCAAAACCAGACCTCCTTCTCTTCGTCACCCCGGCGGCAGCGTCCTTTTCCGGATACAGCGCCGGGTATCCTTTCCAGCCCCCGCTTTAAACCGGTTAAGAACCGGGAAACAGGCGCCGGTCAACGTATTCGCATATAAAAATACATCTTATGATACCATTTTCTGTGAACCAATACAAGATTATTTTACAGCAGCGTGTTGAAATGCAGCATTTTGTATGCTATTCTTTTATATATTTCTATTTTAAATCGATCAGGAGGCTGTTTTCCGATGAAGGACTGCCTGGTATTGTTAACGAAAACGTTCCCTTTCGACAAGGGGGAAGAATTTATAGAGGACGAGCTCCCTCTTCTGGCGAAAGCATTCGATCAGGTCATCATCGTGGCCACAAGCACTGCCGACAACCCGGTACAGACAAGAGGCGTGCCGAAAAACGTCTGCGTCCGCAACATCCGCGCATCCAAAGTCAAACGCAGCCTTGCCGGAGCGGTGGCAAGACAGTTTCCCTTTAAGGACTACAAGGGCTATTCCGGAAAAGACGAGCGGAACGCCGTGAAGGGGTCGCTGAAAAAAAGGCTTTATCTGAGTTATTTTATCGCGAAATCGGAAATCGTGTACGATGAAACGGTTAAAATTCTCGCTCCGTATTCCCTGCAGCAATACGACGGCGTAACGTTTTACAGCTATTGGTTCTACGATATCGCCATGGCGGCGGTCAGGCTGAAACGGTACTGCCAGGCAAAAGCCAAGCTGGCCGTCTGCCGGGCGCACGGCTACGACCTTTACGCTTACCGCAACTCCATGAATTATCTGCCGCTGCGGTATTACCTTCTGAAAAACATAGACAAGGTCTACACCTGCTCCCAAGACGGAAACGACTACTTAACCGGCCTGTATCCCCAATACGCGGGAAAAATCCAGACCGCCTATCTGGGTACGCGGGATTATGGAACGACGGAAGCAGGCGGAACGGGACCTTTCCAGATTGTCAGCTGCTGCCACATCGTCCCGCTCAAACGCGTGGATTTGCTTGCCAAATCCCTGAGCCTGCTGAACGGCAGCGGTCTTGCGCTGAAATGGACGCATTTCGGCGGCGGCGGCGCATTGGAAGAGCTGAAAAAATACGCGGCGGAAAATCTGCGGTTTATGGAGTATGATTTCCGGGGAGAAGTGAAAAATTCCGACCTGATGGCCTATTACCAAAACACCCCGGTCGACCTGTTCGTCAACACCAGCAGCACGGAAGGGCTTCCGGTCAGCGTTATGGAAGCCTGCTCGTTCGGAATTCCCGCGATTGCAACGGATGTGGGAGGAACCGGAGAAATCGTCCGCGACGGCGAAACCGGCTTTTTAATCGAGGCGGATTTTACCCCGGACAAGCTGGCTTCGGCCATCCGTTCCGCAGCGGAGTTACCGGAGGAAGAAAGAAAAAAGCTGCGCGAAAACTGCCGGTCGGTTTATCTGAGCACCTTTTGCGCGCAAGACAATTTTGCCGCTTTCGCCCAGCAGATTAAACCGCTCTAAAAAGAACCGCGGCAAAAACATCATCGAAAATACCATGTGCCGAACATGCGCTTTGACAGGCTGAAAAGCCTTTGCAGAGGGCATGTTTTTTCATTCAGACAGTCGATAAAGTAGCGCAACCGCAAAATTGTTTTACAATTTTACTTACTGCGTTGGCTGCGCTCGCACGATTTCTCGACGCCTGGCAGTTTTTCGACACACTCAGATTTCCTGCATTTCTCCGTTTCCACGAGACCCTTTGATTTCGGACAAAATGAATAAGCCGCCGCAGGACGAACATACTATCAGCGGTGATAAAAACATGACCATTTCATTTATAAGGACCTTACTGCTCTACATAGTCATTATTGTAGCGGTAAGGCTGATGGGCAAACGGCAGATCAGCGAGCTGCAGACAAGCGAGCTCGTTGTGACCCTTCTGATTTCCGATATTGCGGCAATCCCGATGCAAGACACAGGGCAGCCCCTGGTAAGCGGGTTCATCCCCATCGCGGTGCTCGTGATGTGTGAAATCCTTGTATCCGGCCTGATGCTGAAAAGCACGAAATTCCGAAAGCTGATCTGCGGCAGGCCGATCATCGTAATCAACGACGGCAAGGTGGACCAGAAGGAAATGCGCCGCCTGCGCATGAGCACAGAGGACCTTTCGGAGCAGCTGCGGCAAAAAAACGTGTTCAGCTTTGAGGACATTGCCTATGCGATTGTGGAGACAAACGGAAAGATGAGCGTCATCAAAAAGCCGGACAAGGAACAGCCGACCGCCGGAATGCTGGGCGTGGCGCTGCCGGATACCGGGCTCGAAACCGTCGTCATCAGCGACGGGGTCATTTCCGACTTTTCCCTTCAGCTGTGCAACAAAAGCCGGGAATGGCTGGAAGGCGTTCTGCGCGGCAAAAACATCAGCACGGACCAGATTTTTATTATGACGGCCAACAGAAAGGGAGATTTCAATATTATCAAGAAGGATGAAAAGCAATGAAACGTTTATGGGCCTGCGCAGTGATCCTCGTTCTGCTCATAACGGTTTGTACCTATGGAACGGTCAAAACCAAAAAAGTCAGCGAACAGATGACCCAAACCCTCGAAAGCGCCCGACAGGCGGCGCTAAAGGGCGATCTTAAAGAAGCACAGAAGCTGAGTCAAAAGGCCGCGGACGACTGGCACGGCTATCATGAAGTGCTGTGTACCTTCATGCCGCACGCGCCGCTGGAAGCCGTTGACCAGACGCTTTCCGGGCTGCCCATGCTCTGCTATTTTGGGGGAACAGACCAATTCGGGGCGGACTGTGACCGCGGCATCACACAGATCATGTATTTGAACGAATCTCAGTTTCCCACCCTTGAAAATATCTTTTAAGAAAAGAGCGGCAGGTTTGAACTGCACCCCAAAAGTTAGACAGTATGATATACTGAAACTAACGGAAGGGGTGCAGTTTTTATGCCCAAAGGAATACCACTCAAGAAGTATACTGGTAAATTTAAGCAGCTGGTAGTAGAAACAGTCCGAAAGGACGGATTAAGCTATCGTGAAGCAATGCGCATATTTGAAATTGGCGGAGCAGAACGAATCAAGAAATGGGAACGAATTTATCTTGAAGAGGGACCGGCAGGGTTGTATGTCGAGCGTCGAGGCCGAGCCAGTGCCGCCAGCGGAACCCAGAAAGGCCGACCACCAAAACTGGACAAGCAGATGGAAGAAGATCTGATCGCAGAGAATCAGCGACTGCGTGCAGAGGTGGCGTACCTAAAAAACTTGCAAGCCTTGGTTTTGGAAGACGAGCGAAAAGCGCGCAAAAAACGCTGGTGATTCGAGGACTGAGGCAAAGTTATTCATTGGAAATTCTGTTGGAAGTGGCTCAGCTTGCGCGCTCGACTTACTACTACCATGAGAAACGGCTGGCAAAGGCAGATAAATACGGCAACGCCAAAGAGGGCATTGCCGCAATTTACCACGAGAACAAAGGGCGCTATGGCTACCGGCGTATTACCGCAGAGCTGCGCCGCCGCGGTTTCCCACTAAACCACAAGACGGTGCAGCGGCTGATGAAGCAGCTTGGCCTTGTCTGCCGTGTACGGATGAAGAAGTACCACTCTTACAAGGGCGCGGTTGGCAAGGTTGCGTCAAATCTGCTGGAACGAAACTTCGAGGCGGAAAAGCCAAACCAGAAGTGGGTGACCGATGTCACAGAATTTAGTCTGTTTGGGCAGAAGCTCTATTTGTCACCAATTCTTGACCTGTGTAGCCGTGATGTTGTAGGTTACTCAATCTCGGACAAACCAGCGCTCTCCATGGTGACAGAAATGCTGGACAAGGCTTTTGCAAGAATTCCAGACGGGACAAACCTGATCCTGCATTCCGACCAGGGCTGGCAATACCAGCACAAGCAATACCAACGTATGCTCAAAAAGAAAGGCGTCCGGCAGAGTATGAGCCGAAAAGGCAACTGCCTGGACAATGCCGTGATTGAGAACTTTTTCGGTCTGCTCAAGAGCGAACTGCTATATTTACAGACTTTTGAGTCCATGGAGCATTTTAAAACTGAACTCGTCGATTATATTGACTATTATAACTACCGCCGCTCCAAGGCAAAGCTAAGGGGCCTGCCGCCTGCTCTTCACAGACAACAAGCCCTCTCGGCTGCCTAATTAAAATATTTGTCTAACTTTTTGGGGTCAATTCAGTTACACCTGCCGCTTTCCACGTTTTTATCAGATTTTTCAGGACCTGTTCTTAATCATCCTGTTCAATTCTTCCATAAAGGTATTGATATCCTTGAACTGACGGTAAACCGAGGCAAAACGGACATAAGCCACCTCGTCCACATCCTTCAGCTTTTCCATAGCGTACTTGCCGATCAGGCTGGAGGGTACTTCGCGGTCAAGCGAATTCTGGAGCATGTTTTCGATTTCGTCCACAATGCGCTCCAGCGTGTCGATGGACACGGGCCGCTTTTCGCACGCGCGCAAAAGGCCGTTCAACAGCTTGTTGCGGTCGAAGGTTTCACGCGATTTATCTTTTTTGATCACAACAATGGGTACCGTTTCGATTACCTCATAGGTTGTGAAACGCTTGGCACATTTCAGGCATTCCCTGCGCCGCCGGATTCTTTCGCCTTCGTCGGTCGGGCGGGAATCAATGACTTTTGACTCTTCATGGCCGCAATACGGGCACCGCATTGTAAAATCACCTCTATAAAACTATTTGTATAATTATAACATATTTTTTCAGCCGTTAGCAAGCGTTTATGAAACAAAATATTAGTAAATCAAACCATCTACGACTTTTTTTGCGCCTGTCAATTCGTTCAGTTCGCCAAAATTGCGCCGGTAGACCTCGATAATCAGGTCCCCGTTATAGCCGGATTTCTGCATCAGCTGTTTCAGCGCGCCGAAATCCATGGTTCCGCTGCCGGGCAAAAGGCAGTCCTCCCCCGGTTTGTTGTCGTTGATGTGGACGTGGACCAGCCTTTCCCCCATCGCCGCACATACTTGGAAGGGATCTTCCCCTCCGCGCACCGCCTGCTTGACATCCAGCACAAACGCACAGTCTTCGTGCAGATATTCCCGCATTCTCAAGATAAACCCGGGCTCGTTGCTGCGGAACAGATTGACATTTTCCTGCGCCACCGTGACGCCGAATGTTTTCCCCAGCGCATAGAGCCGCGCGTAATGCTCAAAATACTCCTGCTCGGTGATCCTGCTGCGTTTGTCGTTGCGCTGACCGTGAAGCACCAGAATTTCTGCGCCCAGAAGGTTCGCGGCGTGAAAGTACCATTTATAGAACTCCAAACCGTCGTCGGAACGGCGCTGGTAATCCGAAAAAAGAAGGAAACTTTCAAAGCCGGAGGTGAACGGATGAACGGACTTTACAATACTGCCGCTGTCATCCGCCATTCTTTTTAATTCTTTGATATATTTCGGTCTTAGTTCGCTGATTGTATTGATAAACACCTCAAAAAGGTGGAAGTCAAGCGCGATTAACGCCGGAAGAGCCTGCTCCAGTTCCATGGGATAAAGGCAGGCCGTTGAGATGCCGGAACGCATAGTATCACCCCTTTTTAAGATTATATCCCGATGGAAGAAAAATGTCCAGATTAATCAAAGCACGGCTGGATATTCTATGATTGCCGGTAAAAACAAATTCCTTGATTTTACAAATAAAACGGGAGAAGAAATTATGATAAACGAAAACGCAACTTTGCTGGAAGAAATCTATCAGGCGACAAAAATGGGGCTGGAAGCGACTCAGCTGATCATTCCCAAGGTCCAAAACCCGCGGCTGCGCACCGAAATAGAGGATCAGGCTCTGCGCTATCAGGATATGGGCGCGAAGGCAAAGCGGATGCTTCACGCCGACGGCAGGATGCCGGGGGCGGAAAAGACGATGCAGAAAGCGATGCTGCGCGGGTCCATCCGGATCAACACGATGGTGGACCAGACTCCGTCTCACATAGCCAAGCTGATGATGAACGGCACCGCCGCGGGGATCAAGGGCGTCACAAAAAATCTGGACCGGCTCGACGGCGCCGACACCGAGGTAAAGAAGCTGGCGGAAGATTATATCATCAATGAGCAGAAAAACATCGACGAATTGAAGAAGCATCTTTGAAGAACTTGATTTAACCGCGCTATTTCATTATAATATGGGAGCGGGGCCCGAACGCTCCGCACTTTACATATAAGGGGTTTTTACGGCTATGGGTTTGCTGAGCGCAAGCAATTTGAATAAATCCTTCGGCGCCGATATGATTTTCAGCGGCGTCTCTTTTGAGATACAGGAAAACGACCGCATAGGGCTTGTGGGAATCAACGGCTCGGGCAAAACCACCCTGCTCAAGCTGCTGACCGGCGAAACGCAGCCGGACGGCGGCGATATTTTCAAGGCGAATTCGACCGTTCTGGGGTATATGGAACAGCATGTCTGCCGCGATCTGGAAAGAAGCGCCTACAGCGAGGTGCTGACCGTATTTTCCGGGCTTCTGGAAATGGAAAAGGAACTGGAAAGCATCAATCTGCAGCTGCAGGCGAAGCCGAAGGAAATTGACCGGCTGATAGAAAAACAAACTGTGATGAACGACCGCTTTGTCGCGCAGGGCGGACTGACCTGTAAAAGCAGGGCGCGCTCCGCGCTGCTGGGACTCGGTTTCGACGACGAACAGATGGGGCTGCCGATCGCCGTGCTGAGCGGCGGGCAGAAGGCGAAGCTGCAGCTGGCGAAGATGCTGCTGTGCGGCGCCAACCTGCTGCTGCTGGACGAGCCGACCAATCATCTGGATATCTCCTCCGTGGAATGGCTGGAAGATTTCCTGCGTTCCTACAACGGCTCCTTCGTGGTCATCTCCCACGACCGGTATTTTCTGGACAGGGTGACCAACCGCACCTTTGAGCTGGAAAACGGCCGTCTGACCCCGTACAAGGGCAACTACAGCACCTATCTTGCCCAGAAAGACGAAAATAATCTGGCGGCGCAGCGCAAGTACGACAATACCCGGAAGGAAATCAAGCGCATTGAGGGAATCGTGGCGCAGCAGCGGCAATGGAACAAGGAACGGAGCATCCGGACCGCGGAAAGCAAAATGAAGGTGATCGAACGGCTGGAAAAAACGCTGGAAAAGCCGGATGAAAAACCGGACGGCATCCATTTCGACTTCGGCATCCGCCAGCGGGGCGGCAACGATGTCCTGAGCACCGAAAACCTTGCCCTGCAGTTCGACGGCAAGCTGCTGTTTCAGAATGTGAATCTTGAAATCCACCGGGGCGAAAGAGTTTTTCTGATCGGGCCGAACGGCTGCGGAAAGACCTCCCTTTTAAAGATGCTTCTGGGGATCAACACCCCCTCCGGCGGCGAATTCCGTTTCGGCGCGGGAATCGACGTCGGCTATTACGACCAGATTCAGGCGGGCCTGCATCCGGAAAAAACCGTGATCGACGAAATCTGGGATTCCTACCCGAAAATGACCCAGACCGATATCCGAAACGCGCTGGCCGTCTTTTTATTCAAGGGCGACGACGTGTTCAAAGCTGTGGAAGCTTTAAGCGGCGGAGAGCGGGCGCGCGTCCTTTTGCTCCGCCTGATGCTTTCCATGGATAACTTCCTTTTGCTGGACGAGCCTACCAACCATCTGGACATCGACTCTCTCGAAGCGCTGGAGGCGGCGCTGCAGAGCTACGAGGGCACCCTGCTCATCGTGTCCCACGACCGCTACCTGATCAATAAAATCGCCGACCGGGTCTATTTCCTTGACAAGGACGGCGCGCAGGAATTTATCGGCGGCTACGACAGCTATCTTGAAAAAAGCCGCGCAAAGGCCGCGGAAACGGCGGAGCCCGCCGCCGTGAAACCGAACGAGTACCGGCTGCAGAAGGAACGCGACGCGCTGATCCGGAAGGAAAAGGCGGAGCTGAAACGCAGCGAGGCGAAGATCGACGAGCTCGAAGCGGAAATCGCCGCTTTAAAGGAAGAGCTTTCCAAACCGGAAGTGGCCAGCGACTACGAGGCGGCGATGGAAATCACCGAAAAAACAGACTGCCTGACCAAAGAGAGCGAAAAGCTGTTTCAGCGCTGGAGCGTTCTGGCGCAGAAATACCAGGAATAAAAAAAAGCAGTCCGGATCACCGAACTGCTCATCATCGATTTAGTTTTGTGTCTGCGGTTTAAACTGTTCAAGCTGGGAGATAAATTCTTTTCCTTCCTCACCCGGAACTTCGATCGTGATCGGCTTGGACAGATCCAGGCTAAATACTCCCATAATTGATTTCGCGTCAATTTTGTATCTATCTGTACTCAGGTTAATCGGAAAGGTATAGCTGTTCGTCAGAGTTACAAACTTTTTGACAGCCTCAATGCTGGAAAGTAAAATAGAAGTTGTATACATATGATACCTCCGTATTACAAAATTCACTACTCATGATATAGCACGGAAGGAATTTTTTCAATATTTAATATAGCCATACATTATGTCAATAAGTAATTTTAAATATCTAAATTTGTAAAAGGTGAAGAAATGAAAGTCTCTGTTATTACCCTTGGATGCAAGGTGAACCAGTACGAATCACAGGCAATGCTGTCCCAGCTTGTCTCTGCGGGATTTACCGTATGCGACGCCGCACAGGAAAGCGACGTGGTGCTGATCAATTCCTGCACCGTCACCGCCATGAGCGACCATAAGGTGCGCCAGACGCTCCACCGGGCAAGACGGAAGAACCCCGGAGCGGTCCTTGTCCTGACCGGCTGCATGCCGCAGGCCTTCCCCGAAGCGGCCGCCGGGCTGCACGACGCGGACATTGTGCTGGGCAATTCCAACCGCGCGGCGCTTCTGCCCGACATCCTGAAATACCTTTCCTCGCGTCAGCGCGTGGTGGACATTGTTCCCCATGAAAAGGCCCCGGGCTTTGAGTCGATGAACGTGAGCAGCTTTTTCGAGCGCACCCGCGCTTTTATTAAAATCGAGGACGGCTGCAACCGCTTCTGTTCCTACTGCATCATCCCCTATGCGCGCGGGCGGGTACGCTCCAAGCCGATGGACGAACTGAAAAAGGAAATCGCGGAAATCGCCGCGAACGGATACCGGGAAATCGTTCTCACCGGGATCAACCTGTCCGCTTACGGGCAGGATCTCGGCCTGCATCTCTGCGACGCGGTCGAAGCCGCCTGCGAACCGGATTCCGTCGCGCGCGTACGTCTGGGCTCCCTGGAACCCGAACAGCTGAGCGAGAATGTCATCGCCCGTCTGAGCCGGCAGGAAAAGCTCTGCGCCCAATTCCACCTGTCCCTGCAAAGCGGCTCAGACGCCACGCTGAGGCGCATGAACAGGCATTACAGCACAGAGGAATACCGGACGATTGTAAAAAACCTGCGCGCGGCCTTTGAAAACGCGGCGATCACCACCGACATCATGGTGGGGTTCCCCGGCGAAACCGAAGAGGAGTTTCAGGAATCGCTGGCCTTTGCCCGGGAAATCGCCTTTGCGAAGGTGCATGTTTTCGCCTATTCCCGCCGTCCCGGCACAAAAGCCAACGACGCGCCCGACCAGCTTCCGCAGGCGGTCAAGGAACAGCGCAGCCGCCTGATGATCGAAGCGACGCAGCAGACCAAGGAAGCGTTTTTCCAAAGACAGATCGGGCTGACCGAGCCGGTGCTGTTCGAGCGGGAATGCGATAAAAATGTCTATGAGGGCTACACCGAAAACTACACGCCGGTTAAAGCGCACAGCGGCAAAAGCCTGAGCGGGAAAATTATTCCCGCCCGCATTACGGAGGCACTGAGCGACTGCTGCCTTGCCGAAATAGAGAAACAGCAGTTAATAGGTGAAAAATAATCCAAAGCCGGGCGTTACGAATTCAGCACCTTCATGACGTTCTGCACCTCTTCCTTTGTCTGGTCGCTGTTCAGATAATCCCAGGAATAAAACATAAACCCGTCACAGGAGGTTTTTCGGCCGACCTCCACCTGCTGCGCCAGGATATTGTTCGATTTTTTCCAGGTGCCGCTGTCGGCGTCGGAGCCGCTTTTGTAAACGGCAAGCCCCAGATATAGTTTTACGTTGGTGTTCACCACCATTTTGCGCCAGCTTTGGGCGGCGGTGTCAAACGGAAGAACGGGATTTTCAAAATTGACGTACAGCTGCGGACAGATATAATCGACATACCCCTGTGCGCTGCACCAGGAGGCGACGTCCGCGCCCATGTTCATGTCGTTCTCCACATTCCCCTGCGGGGCGATTCCAAACGGCAGGTTCGGCTTTACCGACTTGATTTCGCTGTAGACCAGTGAAACCATCGCGTTGATGTTGCCGCGCCGCCACTCCAGCAGACTGAGCGGCGTGCCGCTTTTGGAAGCGGAAGCGCAGTACGCGTCGTAGGCGCTCTTATCGAACGAGCCGTCCTGCGTCGGATAGAAATAATCGTCAAACTGAATCCCGTCGACATCGTAATTCTGCGCGATTTCCTTCGCGCCGTCCGCAATCAGCTTGCGCACCTGCGGGTAGGCGGGATTGTAATATTTCCCGCCGTTGCTGTCCACGACCCAGCCCGCCCTGGAAGCGTCGCTTTTCCATGTATTATAAAGATTGCCCTGCGCCAGAATGGACGGCGTTCCGGACACCTGAATGCGCAGCGGATTGATCCATGCCTGAATTTTCAGCCCCGCCTTGTGGGAAGCCGTAACCATGTAAGCAAGCGGATCGTAACCGGGGTCCACCCCCTGTGTTCCGCCGACGACATGGCTCCACGGAAAGTAGGCCGACTTGTACAGAGCGTCCCCAAACGGCCGTACGTGGACGATCAGCGTGTTCATCCCGCAGTTTTTTGCCCCGGCGACAATGGCGTCGAACTTTTTCTGAAAGACTTTTTCGCTCTTGTCCTCTTCCTGACTCATATTCAGGTTCATGTACGGCACCCATACCGCCCGCATTTCGTCGGAGGAGGCCGGAACGGCGGCGCCGGTCGCGGCCGGCGCCGAAGCGGATGTGGAAGACGGATCCCCCCCGGACGCCGGGGAGGGCTGTTCCCTGAACCGGTTATGCCCGATATTGACCAGCATAGTAAGCGCGATGACTCCTGCCAGAATGCAGGCGCAGATAAAAATACTGTGCCGGTTAAAAAGCTTGATTACCATAGAAACCCATCCTTTCCAATTGTGGCTTTTCCCCGATTTTGTGACGTTTTTTCAATTTCAACAACCATGTATTTGACAGAACTGTCCGGATAGTGTACGATACAATTTAATAAATGCATTGATTGGGGGCGGTGTGATGTTCTTCATCATCGGAGTAACCAGCGGCGCGCACGACCTTGGCCTGCGGAGATGCGGCTGTCTCCCCTGCTGTTCCGGCGGCGGCGCGATGGCCGCGGTTACCTATACGTTTCAGCAGTTCACGCTTTTCTTTATTCCGCTGTTCCGTTTCGGGAAAAGATACTTCGTCACCTGCCCAAACTGCGGTACCGTGTACGAACTGGCAAAGGACGAAGGCAGGCGCATTGAAAAAGACCCCGCGGCTGAAATCAATCCGGAAAGAATGTATGTCGTGCAGGGTGCCAGCCGGAAAACCTGTCCGAGCTGCGGATGCGCGGTGGACCCCAACAGCCGGTACTGCCCCAACTGCGGCTCCAGACTGCTCTGACGGAGGCGTAAGACATGCCTAATTATATATATTGGATTTGCTACTTAATTATTATTAATTTTATCGCGGTCATCCTGACGGCGGCAGACAAGCACAATGCAAAAAAGCACCTTTGGCGCGTTCCGGAAAACACCCTGCTCCTGATTGCGGCGCTCGGCGGATCCCCCGCCATGCTGCTCACCATGTACGCGATCCGGCATAAAACCCAGCATAAGAAATTTATGTTTGGCATTCCGATGATCATTACGATGCAGATTTGTTTTGTGTATTACCTGTTTTTCAGATGATACCGTAGGAAAGAAGGCTTCCATCATGGACATATGGGCTGCGTTAAAGCTCGTTGCGGCTCTGCTGTTTTTGGGAATTTTATATTCGCGCGTGCTGAGATGGGTCGGTTCAAAAATCTTTCGCTTTCCTCAGATTCGTGCCTGGGTAAAAAAGAAAAGCAGGCATCCATCCTTATAAAAATTTCAAGGGCTGTTGCAAATTCTTTTGCAACAGCCCCTGCTTGTTTTTTTGTTCCGGACAATGCCCGGCTTCCTGACAACCGATTTGCAGCGGAAAACCAGATTACATTTTCAAATCGGATTTTTCTCCATAAAAAGCAGAAAGGAAATTTGCCCCGGAATAGACAGACAGAAACAATTGAATGGTATTCAAATTCTGAACAAAAAATTGTGGAAGAGACGCATAGAATACATACAGAAGTAGTATGGCCACAATACACAGCAAAGAAACTGCTAAATAGGAAAGAGCAAAGCGAAAAATAAGTTTTTTGTTAATCGCATTTATAAACATTCCAAATAGAAACAGAATGACTACCTGTACAATGATCACTCTATAGGGATGGAAATAAAACACACGGTCTTGGTCCATCGCTTTCAGAACGAAAAGGTTGACGATGGTAAGCAGTATAAAAACAGCCGGTTCGCAAATATGCTTTACGAAAAGCAGGATGTGACACTTTTTGTTCATGCGATTACCACCCCACTGTTTTTCGGTCGTCCGCAGGACGGGAAACGGGTTGATCTTTTATCTCCTTCAATACGGAATTTGTCCGCCTGCATTTTGTCCATGCAAAGAATATCTGTACAAAAGAAAGAAGAAAGGAAATAAAAACAGGCGACAGGAGATTGCCTTCCAGATAATTGATCTGCAGCGGCAGAAAAATCAAAATGGAAAAAGCATACATCAGAAAAGTATACAGAAACACCTGATGAATCTGAATTCTGGAATGGATCATCTGATATCCTATCCAGATGAAAAAGGCAATTCCGATAAGGTAATAACCGATCTCGACAGCCGTCGCCGTATAACCGATTATTTTCCAAAGACTGTCCAGCTCCGGCGACTTGACGCTTTGCTTTTGGAGCGACAGCAGCGCCAAATACACCTGACGGGAATAGACCCGGTAGCTGAACTGGATGATATTTACAATGAACATCGCGAACCCAAACAATATAAACGGCACCGGAGCGGGTGGACTATTTTCACCGGATGCATTTCTGTTTTTTAAAAGCTTCGGCAACTCTATCGACCTTTCTTTTGCTTAATCCGGTATTGCCAACACAATGTGTATGATTTGCCCACACATTTCATGCCGATCGGCTATCCCTCTGAAAATCCGACATAAGGAACGCAATGAATCAGGAAAGTCCGTTTGCGTTCCTATAGATATAACGATTCAAACCGTGTTTTGTTACAGTTTTTCCCAAACTTTTTTAAATTTGTGATGTCGTCTAAATCGTTTCCCAATTTTTTATACAGTATGCCATTTCGGTTCCGGAACAAACAAATATAACAAATAAACGGCACCGGTTTTACCGGTGCCGTTTATTTGTTTATATACAATTATTTTACCACGATGTTGACCAGCTTGCCGGGGACATAAATCTCCTTGACAACGGTTTTCCCGCCGAGTTCGGCGGCAATCTTTTCGTCGGCCTTGGCTGCCGCAACCGCCGCATCCTTGGCAATATCCGCCGCGACGCTCAGGTGCGCGCGCACTTTGCCGTTGACCTGGACAACGATTTCGATAGTGTCTTCGGTGCATTTTGCCTCGTCGTATTCCGGCCACGCCTGCTGGCAGGCCATCGCGCCGTCGAACTTCATCAGCGCCCACATCTCTTCCGTTACATGGGGCGCAAACGGATTGAGCAGAACGGTGAAAATTTTGAGCTCATCCCGGGTAATGGAGCCCGCGTCGGCAATATCGTTCATCAGCGCCATCAGCGTGGCAATGGCGGTGTTGAATTTGAGCGCCTCAATATCCTCTCCGACTTTTTTGATTGCTTTATTAAAGGAAATTTCCAGGCTCTTTCTGACGCCCTTCTCCTCACAGAGAATATTCTGAAGATTCCAGTAGCGCTCCACAAAGCGGCGGCAGCCCTTGATGCCCGCGGAGCTCCACGGGGCGGCTTTCTCAAAATCGCCGATAAACATCTCGTAAAGGCGCATGGTATCCGCGCCGTACTCGCTGACGATTTCATCGGGGTTGACGACGTTGCCGCGGGATTTGCTCATCTTTTCGCCGTTTTCACCCAGGATCATGCCGTGGCTGGTGCGCTTTGCGTACGGCTCCGGCGTAGGCACCACATGGATGTCGTAAAGGAATTTGTGCCAGAAGCGGCTGTAGAGCAGATGGAGCGTCGTATGCTCCATACCGCCGTTGTACCAGTCGACCGGCATCCAGTATTTCAAGGCTTCCTCGCTGGCAAGCGCGTTGTCGTTATGGGGGTCGATGTAACGCAGGAAGTACCAGGAAGAACCGGCCCACTGCGGCATGGTGTCCGTTTCGCGCTTCGCCTTGCCTCCGCAGTGCGGGCAGGTAGTCGTTACCCAGTCCGTCATGTGCGCCAGCGGAGATTCGCCGGTGTCGGTCGGCTCGTAGGATTTGACATTCGGCAGCCGCAGCGGAAGCTCGCTTTCCGGCAGCGGAACATAACCGCACTTCTCACAGTAAACGACCGGAATGGGTTCGCCCCAGTAGCGCTGACGCGAAAAGACCCAGTCGCGCAGCTTAAAGTTCACTTTGGAGTGCCCCAGCTTCTTTTCCGTTAAGTAATCGGTGATCTTCTTCTTGGCCTCGTCCACGGTCAGGCCGTCCAGAATCCCGGAATTCACCATGGTGCCGGTCGCGCAGTCGGTAAAGGCTTCCTTTTCCACGTCGCCACCCTTGACCACCTCAATAATCGGCAGACCGAATTTTTTCGCAAACTCCCAGTCGCGGGTATCGTGCGCCGGGACGGCCATGATGGCGCCCGTGCCGTAGGAAACCAGCACGTAATCGGAAATGAAGATCGGAATCTCTTTTCCGGTAACGGGATTGACGGCCGCTACGCCGTCAAGGCGGACGCCGGTTTTATCCTTGGCCACCTCCGTGCGCTCAAAGTCGGATTTTCTGGCGGCTTCGCTCTGGTAAGCGCGCACCTCATCGATATTTTTCAGCCTGTCGGCCCATTTTTCAATCATAGGATGCTCCGGGGAAACGACCATGTAGGTCGCGCCGTAAAGCGTGTCCGGCCGGGTGGTATAAACGGTGAGCTTGTCCCCCGTCGTCGCAGTGAAATCCACCTCCGCGCCGGTGGAGCGGCCGATCCAGTTCTTCTGCTGCGCCTTGACACGGTCGGGGTAGTCGACAAGGTCAAGGTCGTCGATCAGGCGCTGGGCGTATTCGGTGATTTTGAGCATCCACTGGGATTTGACCTTGCGGACGACCTCGCTGCCGCACCGCTCGCAGACGCCGTTGACCACTTCCTCGTTGGCCAGCACGCATTTGCAGGAAGTACACCAGTTGACGGCCATTTCCTTCTTGTAGGCAAGGCCGTGCTTGAACAGCTGTAGGAAAATCCACTGCGTCCATTTATAATAATCGGGATCGGTCGTATTGATTTCCCGCGACCAGTCGAAGGAGATGCCGAGGGACTGAAGCTGCTGCTTAAAGCGGGCGATATTTTTCTTTGTCACTTCCGCCGGATGCACATGGTTTTTGATGGCAAAATTCTCCGTCGGCAGACCAAAGGCATCCCAGCCGATAGGATACAGGACATTGTAGCCCTGCAGGCGGCGCTTGCGCGCAACGATATCGATTGCCGTGTAGGAGCGCGGGTGACCGACGTGAAGCCCCTGTCCGGACGGATAGGGGAATTCTATCAGCGCGTAATATTTCGGTTTGCCGCTGGCGTTGGAGGCATGGAAAACGCCTGCTGTTTCCCATTTATCCTGCCATTTTTTCTCAATTGACCTGTGATCGTATTTCATCTTTCCTTCGCTCCTATATTTTGATTATTCTTTTACAATATCGGAAATGTCGATTTTTTCCGCGTCCTGCCACAGACGGTCAAGATTGTAAAATTCGCGCGCGTCCGCCGTAAAAATATGGACCATAACATTGCCGTAGTCCAGAAGCACCCAGGAGTTGGAACGGTAGCCGTCAACGTGCTCCGGGCTGACGCCGAGCTGCTTTAATTTGAACTCGACCTCTTCCGCAAGCGACTTGACGTGAGTGCTGCTGGTACCGGTCGAAAAAACAAAATAATCCGCAATCACGGAAATATCCTTAATGCCGATGATCTTCAGGTCCATGGCTTTCTTTTCATCCAAAATCTTAACCGTTTCCTTTGCCAGTTCCAGTGACGTCATACACAACAACCTTTCCTTTTGACTGTATTTATTTAACTGTATTTATTTTTCAGAACCGCCTCGTTATAAGCGGCGATCGTATCGGGATGGATGGCGCGGCAGTCTTTTGTCAGGTCCTGAATGGTGTAAACCATTCCTTCGATCATCGCCTGTTCCAGACTGACGTCGGCGGCCCTGCGCAGAGCCTCCACGCCGTCGTAATCGCGGTCCGCGGAAATAAAATCGGCGATAAAGATGATTTTGTCCAGCCGGGTCATGTGGGCCCGCCCGGTCGTGTGATACCTTACGGCATTTAAAATCTCCGCGTCGGTGATTTTCAGTTCCTTCTCCAGATAAGCCGCGCCGAGCATTGCGTGCCACAGCTTCTGCGCGCTGCGCTCCACATCGGTCAGGATGATATCGTAGCGCATCATCATTTTCAGCTGTTCATCGGGCGGAACGTCCTTCATAATATCGTGAAGAATTCCGGCAACTTCCGCTTTTTCCACATCGGCCTCATACTTTTTTGCAAGACGCACCGCAGCGTCGCGGACACAAAGGGAATGATCATACCGTTTTTGGCTGAGAAACGGCTTTATAATCGCCTCATAATCGATTTTATTCATTTTCCTGCTCCAAATACAACTTATTTTCCGCTATATAATCCGCAACCTTCGGCGGGACAAGCTCCGAGATGCTTTTCCCATCCTGAACCGCATTGCGGATCATTGTTGACGAAATAGGAAGATATTCAATATTCCGGATGAAGGTTTTCGCCCCTTCCCTCTCCAGAATTTCAGCGTAGTCCAAAAGGGAACGCAGTCCGTCGCCGCCGCGCGGGGCCGCGCACAGAACAGCCAGCCTGAAAATCGTTTCCGCCTCGTACCAGTGCTTCAGGGTAAGGAACATATCCTCGCCGGTAATCAGGTAAAGCTCGGAATCCGGGTTTCTTTTTTTCAGTTCCCGCAGAGTGTCCGCAGTGTAGCTGCGGCCCCTCCGTTTCAGCTCTATGTCGCTGACCTCAAAAATATTCCCTTCGCACGCAAGGCGGCACATTGCAAGCCTGTCCCTGCCGGGGGCAAGGTTGGACGCGTGCTTGTGCGGAGGCTGATAAGTCGGAATCAGCAGTACCCTTTGCGCCCCGATCAGCTCTGCAAACCGCTTTGCCAGATGCATATGCCCGTTGTGAATGGGGTTGAAGGTGCCGCCGAATACGGCAATTTTCTGCATATTTCCACCTTATGTCATATCATATTACTTTTTTGCCGCTTTGGGAAGAGTGATTTTCGGTTCTTTTTCGTTTCTGCGGTACAGTACAAACTTGGAACCGATGACCTGTACGACTTCCGAGCCCGTCTCGGCGGCAATCCGTTCGGCGGTGTCCCTGACGGGGACGGGAGAGGTCTCCAGCACTTTTCCTTTCAGGATTTCCCGCGCGGTCAAAGCGTCGTCCGCCTGTTTGACGACGTCCGGGCCGACGCCGGATTTTCCCACCATTAAAATCGTGTCGATATCGTTTGCGAGGGAGCGGAGAAATGCGCGCTGTTTACTGGTCATCATCCGTTCTCTTCCTTCCTGTTCCGTAATTTTTCGGCGAACGCCCTGAGCGCCCGGCCGCGGTGGCTGATTTCATCCTTTTCCTCTGCGGTCAGCTGAGCGAAGGATTTTCCATTGACAAGAAAAATTGGGTCATAGCCGAAACCGCCCTCCCCTTCGGGAACGAACGCGATGGTCCCCGCACATTCGCCCTGTGCGGTGATCCGGGTTCCGTCCGGGAAAACACAGCAGATGGCGCTGACGAATTTCGCCGTACGCTTTTCCCGCGGAACATCCTTAACCGCGTCCAGCAGCTTATGGATCCGGTCAAGATCGGTTGCGTCTTCCCCGGCGTACCGGGCCGAATACACGCCCGGCGCTCCGCCCAGAGCGTCCACCATCAGGCCGGAATCGTCCGCAACGGCGGGCAGCCCCGTTTCCCGGCAGGCCGAATCCGCTTTGAGAAATGCGTTTTCCGCAAAGGTGGTACCTGTTTCCTCCACCTCCGGCAGATCGGGCGCCGAAACGGAGATATGGAGAGGCATCAAAATGCGCTCGAGCTCCTGAAGCTTCTTCTGATTATGGGTAGCCATGACAAATTTCATTCCTGATTCTCCCTTGCAAATAAAGCCTCGGCAAATTCGTCGGCGTCGAACGGCTGAAGGTCGTCGACCTGTTCCCCGACTCCGATGAATTTGACCGGGATTCCCAGATTTTCGCGGATGGCGAGCACCACGCCGCCGCGCGCGGTGCCGTCCAGCTTAGTCAGCACGATCCCGGTGATTCCGGCCGCGTTCTGGAATTCGCGCGCCTGGTTCACGGCGTTCTGGCCGGTGGTGGCGTCGAGCACCAGCAGCACCTCTTTGTCCGCGTCCGGCAGCTCCCGGTCAATGACGCGGCCGATTTTGGAAAGCTCGTCCATCAGGTTCTTTTTATTGTGAAGCCGTCCGGCCGTGTCGCAGATCACCACGTCCGCTCCTCTGGCCTTGGCGGCGGCAACCGCGTCGTATACCACGGAGGCGGGGTCGCTGCCCTCCGGCTGCTTCACCAGCTCGGCGCCGGAACGCTGCGCCCAGACCTCCAGCTGTTCCACGGCGGCGGCGCGGAAGGTATCCGCCGCGCCGAGAACGACCCTTTTCCCCTCGCCCTTCAGCCGGGACGCGATTTTCCCGATGGTGGTCGTTTTGCCGACGCCGTTGACGCCGATGACCAGAATCACGGACGGTTTGGTGGAAATCTGCAGCTCTTCGCCGCCGCGGAGCATTTCCGCAACGGTTTCGCGCAGCATCCCGTAAATCGCTTCCGGGTCGGTAACGCCCTGTTCCTTTACCTTTTTGCGGAGCGTGTCGCAGATATGCTGCGCGGTGGGCACGCCGACGTCGCCCATGACGAGCAGTTCCTCCAGCTCCTCAAAAAGCTCCTCGTCGATGGAGGTAAAGGAGCGGAGCATGGACTCCACGGAGGAGCTCATTTTGTCCCTTGTCTTTTTTAATCCCTCTTTTATCTTTGAGAATAAGCCCATTTGATTGTCTCCTTCATCAATGTTGTTCCTTCATGCCAAGCTTGGCCTCAATTTCGGACACATGCAGCTCCAGCAGCTTGGAAATGCCCTCGTCCTGCATGGTGACACCGTAAAGCACATCCGCTTCCTCCATGCTGCCGCGGCGGTGCGTGATCACAATAAACTGCGTGTTTTTATTCATGCGGCGCAGATACGCGGCAAACCGGTCGACGTTCACGTCGTCCAGCGCGGCTTCGATTTCGTCGAGCACGCAGAACGGCGGCGGGTTGACCTTCATAATCGCAAAATACAGGGCGATCGCCACCAGCGCCTTTTCCCCGCCGGAGAGCGACTCCAGATGCGTGATGATCTTGCCCGGCGGCTGTACGGAGATTTCGATGCCCGAATTTAAAATATCGTCGGGCGCGCTCAGCGCCAGCTCGGCGGTACCGCCCCCGAACAGCTCCCGGAACGTCTGCTTGAAATTTGCGTTGATCTGCCCGAAGCGTTCCACAAACAGGCCGCGCATCTGATGCGTCAGCTCGCCGATCAGCTTTTTGAGCTCGTCGCGGCTTTTTTCGACGTCTTCGATCTGGGCCTTCATAAACTCGTAGCGTTCGGAAACTTCCTTGTATTCCTCGACCGCGGCCACATTGACGGAGCCGAGCGCCTTGATTTTATTTTTCAGCTCGTTCAGGCGTTTCTGCGCCTGCGCCGGATTTTCTATTTTCGCGCCCGTCTCTTCCGCTTCCCGGCGTGTCAGTTCGTATTCTTCCCATAAGCGGCTGATTATTTCATCATACTCTTTCTGAAGGTTGGCCTTGCGTTCCTCCAGACGGGCAAGCTCATGACCTATTTTTTCTTTTTCCGCCGATTTTTCATGCTCCTTCGCGCGCATTTCCGCGGAGAGGCGTTCGTACTCCATCCGTCTGGCGTTCAGCTCTTCGATTTGCCCGCCGCATTTTTTCGCGGCTTCGCGAAGGGCGGCGGCCTGCTCTTTCAGTTCCTCCACACGGACGGTCAGCGCGGCGCTGGCGGCCCGGACGGCACTGATCTCTTCGTTCAGCGCTTCCGTACGGCCCTCGTGGTCCTGTTTCCTGCGTTCAATGTCCTCGATCCCCGCCCGCAGAGACTCAATGTCCTTCTGCGCCGAGAGACAGGCCATGCGGATTTCCTGCAGCTGCGCGGAGAGCTCGTCGCTGGCCTGGTTCAGCTCGGTGCGGCTGCCGCTGATCTGACTGAGCTCCGCCTGTAAAGCGGCCTGCTTTTCCGTGATTTCCTCTGAGCGGGCCTGCGCGGCCTGCTGCGCTTCTCTTTGAAAGCTGAGCCTTGCGCCGGCCGTTTTGTTTTCCTCGTTCAAAGCGTCGCAGTCGCGGGAGACGGCGGCCAGGTCGGCAAGCGCGCGCCTGTGCTCGGAATCGATTTTCACACGCTCTTCCTGCGCGGAAGAAAGCTCCGCTTTGGCTGCGGCAAGCTCCGCTTCACAGGAAGAAACCTCTTCCGAAGCGGTTTTCAGCGCCGCGGCGGCGGCTTCCGCTTTCTTCTGAAGCTCAGCGGCTTGTGCCCGGATGCGCTCAATTTCCGACGCGCGGCTGAGCAGTCCGGAGTTTCTGGCGAGCGAACCGCCTGTAAGCGAACCGCCCGCGTTGACGACCTGCCCGTCCAGCGTAACAATGCGGAACCGGTAGTTGTAGCGCTTGGCGATCGCGACGGCGCTGTCCAGATCCTCCGCCACAGCAATGCGCCCCAAAAGGGAATTCAGGATCCCGTTATATTTTTCATCACAGCTGCACAGGCGGCCCGCGATGCCGACGAAGCCGGGGCAGTCGTCAAGGCCGTTTTCCTGCAGGACATTTCCCCGGATCGTTGTAAGGGGAAGAAAGGTCGCCCGGCCGGAATCGCGCTGTTTGAGCAAACGGATCGCGTTTTTCGCGTCCTGTTCATTGCCGACGACAATGTTCTGCATGGCCGCGCCCAACGCCGTTTCAATGGCGACGGCGTATTCGGAAGGTACTTTGATCAGTCGGGAAACCGGCCCGTGGATGCCGCCGACGGTCCCCCGCCCGGCTTCCTTCATCACAATTTTGACACTGTGGGAGAAGCCTTCCAGATTGCGCTCCAGCTCCTCCAGAAGGTGTGCCTTGCGCGCGTGCTCCTGTGCGTCCAGACGGAGCGTTTCGCTCTGCTGCTTGACCGCTTCCATCCGCTGGCGGCGCGTATTCAGCCGCAGCTCGTAGCCCTTCGCCGTGTTGGTCAGCGCGCCGATCCGTTCGTCGGTATCGGAAAGCATTTTCGCGTAATCGCCGGACTCTTTCTGAAGCTGTGCCATCTGCTCCTTTTTGGCGCGGACGGTCTGGGCAATATCGGTAAGCCGAAGCTGTATTTCGGTGATGGAGGAAACCGCCGTCATCTCCGCGACCTTTGCTTCCGTCGCCTGATTGGCACATTCCGCAATTTCCCGCGTGTATCCGTCGATTTTCCCGGTGGTTTCGTTCATGCTCCGGCGGAGTTCTTCCAATTGTTCGGTGTATGTTTGGGTCAGTCGATTCTTCTCGTTTATGTACTCTGTTTTCTGCCGAATCTGAGTCTTTTTCTGATCGATTTCCTTTTCCATATCCTGACTGGAAACGGCGCTTTGCTCGATTTCCTTTCGGATACGCCCGATATTTTCCTCGTTGTGCTGAATATCGTTCTGCAGGACCGACGCTTCGCCGTCTTTTTTGACGGCGTTCTCCTCCTGCCTGGCCGCTTCCTGGCGGATTTCATCCACCTTTGCGGTGCAGGCGCCGGCTTCCCTGAAATTCTGCTCGATTTTTTCGTCTATTTCCTGAAGCTCCCGCTCCACCGTTTCATGCTGGTCACGGGCAATCAGGATTTTATCGTCGTGCTCGCGCAGAACCCGGCCCGATTTTTCCAGCGTATTGAGCCAGAGCCCGATTTCCAGCGTACGCTTTTCAGCGGCGTAGGCAAGGTACTGCTGCGCTTTTTCGGACTGTTCCTTTAACGGGCCGACCCTGTCCTGCAGCTCCGTCAGAATATCCCTCAGGCGGAGGAGGTTGTCCTCGGCCTGATTCAGCCTGCGCTCGGATTCCTCCTTGCGGTAACGGAAGCGGGAAATCCCCGCGGCCTCTTCAAAAATTTCGCGGCGGTCCTCCGAACGGGCGGCCACGATGCTGTCGATCTTGCCCTGTCCGATGATGGAGTATCCGTCGCGGCCAAGGCCGGTGTCCATGAAAAGCTCGTTGATATCCTTCAGCCGCACCGCGGCCTTATTGATCAAATATTCGCTGTCCCCGGAGCGGTAATACCGGCGGGTGACCGCCACATTGTCGGCATCGAACGGAAGCTGGCGAAGGGCATTGTCAATGTTCAGGGTAACCTCGGCAAAGCCCTGTGCCCTGCGCACGGGAGTACCGCTGAAAATAACGTCCTCCATTTTCGTGCAGCGGAGCACCCGGGTGGACTGTTCGCCCAGAACCCAGCGGACAGCATCGCTGATATTGCTTTTTCCGCTTCCGTTCGGGCCCACGACCGCCGTGATACCATGGTCGAAGCTGAGAGTTGTCTTATCAGGAAATGTCTTGAACCCCTGAATTTCCAGTGACTTCAACAGCATATTCTCACCTCAATTATTCTATCGTAAAGCAATTTTCCTCTACGCCTGCGTCCTGTACGATTTTTGCACAGTAACCCAGTTGCGCAAGAGCGGCCAAATTGCACTTTTTCTGCCCCGCAGCCTTTGATGCCGTTTTCGGGTTCACCTTAATCATAATACTGTCTTTTAACTGCGGATTTTGCCGTAAGTACGCGGAAATTCGGCGAAGCAGGCGCGCGCTTTCGCAAAGCTCCCGGAAAGCCGGATGCCACGGTCCGGCGAGCATGTCCCGCTCCAGCTCCGGCGAGCTGTGTAGTCCCAGGCGGATGACCCTGATGCCCTGATCCTCGAAGAAATCCAGCAGTCCGGCGCAGAGCTGCACGGTTTCTTCCAGATTCAGCGTTCGGTACTCTCCCCCGAGATATCGGTCACCCAGCTCCGTCCCCCGCATAATGACGGTCGGATAAATCCGCATATTCTCCGGGTGGAGCGCGGCCAGCTTTCTCGCGGTCAGCACGCTGCCTTCGGCGGTATCGCCGTAAAGCCCGGTCATCATCTGCAGCCCAAGCGTAAAACCGTTGGATTTCACCAGCCGCGCCGCCGCCGCGACCTGTTGCGCGGTATGTCCGCGCCGGTTCAGCCGAAGAACACGGTCGTCCATGCTCTGCGCGCCGAGCTCAATCGAGGTAACGCCGTATTTTTTCAGCAGCTTCAAAATCTCTTCGTCAATACAGTCCGGCCTTGTGGAAACGCGGATTCCCGCAAAGGTGCCGTCGTTTACAAAAGGCGCCGCCGCTTCCAGAAGGGAAACCATATAGCCCGGCTCAATCGCGGTAAAGCTGCCGCCGAAAAAGGCAATCTCTGCATTTTTCGTATTCCCGCGCAGGCTGTTTTTCGCGATCCCGGCCGCGTTTTGCACATCCTGCGGCGAGGGCTGCGCCAGCTGGCCGGTAATGGCGCGCTGGTTGCAGAAGCTGCACTGGTGCGGACAGCCGTTGTGGGGCACGAAAATCGCTACGTTGGCATGTTTCAATAACCCATCAGCTCCATTGCTTCGCGGGCAGCCTGCTGCTCGGCCTCTTTTTTGCTGCGCCCGCCGCCCTTGCCGATGACGTTGCTGTTCAGGTGGACCTCCACGGTAAAATGCTTGTCGTGGTCGGGGCCGCTTTCGCCCGTCAGCACATATTCCAGATGTTCCTCCGGATTCTGCTGGATGATCTCCTGCAGGGCGGTCTTATAATCCTTGAAGGCTTTCGGCCTTGCCGTCTGCAGCAGGGGCAGGACAAAGCGAAGGATAAACCTGCGGGCCTCCTCCATGCCGCCGTCCAGATAGATCGCGGCGATAATGGACTCGAACGCGTCGGCCAGGATAGAGGAACGCGTGCGGCCGCCGGAGTTCTGTTCCCCGTGGCTTAAAAGCAGGAATTTCCCGACATCCAGCTGGGTGGAGAATCCGCAGCAGGCCTTTTCACAGACCAGCGCGGCCCGCTTTTTCGTAAGATCGCCTTCCGGCAGGTCGGGGAACTGCTTAAACAGGTAATCCGCCACCACCAGCCCCAGAATCGAGTCCCCAAGGAACTCCAGCCGCTCGTTGCTGCCGCCCGGCACCCGGGTTTCGTTGGCATAGGACGAATGGGTCAGCGCCGTTCTCAGATACTGCTGATTTTTAAAATGGTACTCCAGTTTGTCTTCCAGTTCTTTCATAAACTCACGCTCCGTTAAAACGAATCTTACCTTACTCCGCCGCGTTTTCATCGCCGGATTCTTTTGCGGCATTCTTGTTATAGTTCTCAATGGAGCTTGCGATTTCGTCGACGACGCCGCCGGAAACATAGGATTTTAACAGGCGGAGCGCGTTATAGAAGGTTTTGGCTTTTGCGCTGCCGTGCGCCTTGAACACCGGTTTGGCGCAGCCCATCAGCGGGGCGCCGCCGTATTCGTTGTAATCCATCGTCTTTTTGAGCGTTTTGACGTCCTTTAAAACAATCGCCGCCGCAAGCTTGTTCAGAGAATTTTTCGTGAAGATCTCCTTTAGCTTCCCCATCAGCAGGATGGCTACACCCTCGTATGTTTTTAAAATCGAATTTCCGGTAAAGCCGTCCGCAACAATCACGTCGCCGGCATCGAGCGGGATATCGCGCGCTTCAATATTGCCGACAAAGTTCAGGCCGGAATTTTTCAGCATGGCAAACGCTTCGTGCTGAAGGTCGCCGCCCTTGTGTTCCTCCGTGCCGATGTTGGCGAGGGCAACCCGCGGATGATCGATATTCATGACCTTCTGCATGTAAACGGAACCCATCACGCCGAACTGGCGGAGCATGTCCGCCTTGCAGTCCACGTTCGCGCCGGAGTCGATCAGCATAAAGCAGCCTTCCCTTTTCGGCATGACCGGCGCAAAGGCGACGCGCTTGATTCCCTTGATCCTTTTGACGATCAGGGTCGCGCCGACTACCAGAGCGCCGCTGTTGCCCGCGGAAATACAGGCGTCGCCTTCCCCCGCGGCCAGACGGCGCAGGGCTTCCGCCATGGAGGAATTGGATTTCGATTTCATGATTTCCCCGGCGTGCTCTTCCATGGTAATCACGCCCGGCACATCGATGATCTGCATGCGGTTCAGGGAAATTGCATTCTCTTTCGCCACCCGGCGGATTTCCTCCTCCCGTCCGGTCAGCAGAATATCGACGTCCAGCTCCGCGACGGCCTGTGCGCAGCCTTTCAGAATTTCAAGGGGGGCGTTGTCGCCTCCAAATGCATCAACGATTATTTTCATTTGAAACACCTCTGTTTTTGACATTCATTCAAGGCCTCGTTTGAACAATCAAGGAACTTGTCTGTTTCGGCTAAAATTGCGCCGCCCGGCGTCAAAAGCGCTCGGAATACGGACCGTATTCCTGCACTTTTTTCCTTGCTCGGCACAATTTCATCTCGAAAATCCCGTCGTTTTTTATTTATCAAACAAGGCCTGGTTGATTTGCTGCCATGATTTTTTTCAATTCCTGCAGGGAACGGGCGGAAAAGGCGGCATAGCGCTCCTTTTTGTCACGGATGTGCGGCTCGAGCGGCGGAATCACGCCGAAATTGGCCCCCATGGGCTGAAAATCGGTTTCACTTCCGTACGCCACATAGCGGCTCAGCGCGCCGATCATGGTCGTATCCGGCAGAACCAGCGTATCCTGCCCGTTCAGGCGGCGCACGGCGTTGATTCCCGCCATGATGCCGGACGAAGCGGATTCCATGTACCCCTCCACGCCGGTAATCTGACCGGCGAAAAAGAGGGCTGGCCGTTCGCGCAGGCTGTAGTCGGCGGAAAGCACCTTTGGCGAATTCAGGAAGGTATTGCGGTGCATGACGCCGTAACGGAAATACTCGGCGTTCTCAAGGCCCGGGATCATCCCGAACACGCGCTTCTGTTCCCCGAATTTCAGGTTGGTCTGAAAGCCCACCAGATTGTACCGTGTTCCCTGACTGTCCTCCCGCCTCAGCTGAACGACCGCCCACGGGCGGCGGCCCGTGTGCGGATCGCGCAGGCCGACCGGCTTGAGCGGGCCGAAGCGCAGGGTGTCCGCCCCGCGCTGCGCCATCACCTCCACCGGCATGCAGCCCTCGTACACCTTCGGGTCCGCGACGTCGAAATCGCGCACGGGCGCGCGCCCGGCGGAAACCAGGGCGGCGTAAAAGCGCTCGTACTCCTCTTTGTCCATCGGACAGTTCAGGTATGCGCCGTCCCCGCCCCTGTCGTACCGGGACGCGGCAAAGATTCTGTCCCTGTCCAGGCTTTCCGCGGACACGATCGGCGCGGCGGCGTCAAAGAAGCTGAGGCTTCCGCCGCAGAGAGCGGCAATCTCCGCGGCAAGCGCATCCGCGGTAAGGGGTCCTGTCGCGATCACGGCGATCCCGTCCCGGGGTATTTCCGTGATTTCCTCACGGTGGATATGAATCAGCGGGTGAGCGGATATTTTTTGCGTAACGGCCTGTGAGAACCGCTCCCGGTCAACCGCGAGCGCGCCGCCCGCCGGCACCCGGCAGCCGTCCGCGCACTGCATCAGCAGGGAATGCAGCCGCCTCATTTCCTCTTTCAAAAGTCCGGCGGCGCTTTCCACGCGCTCCGCTTTCAGGGAGTTGGAACAGATCAGCTCGGCAAAATCCGGGCTGTGGTGCGCCGGGGAATATCGGACCGGCTTCATTTCGTAAAGCTCGGCCGCGATTCCCGCCCGGGCGATCTGCCACGCGGCCTCACAGCCGGCAAGGCCCGCGCCGACGACTCTGATACTCATTCTTCCTCCGTTCTTTCGTAGCCGCAGTCAGGGGTAATGCAGTAGTATTTCGGATGCTTTCCCTTCTTTTTCAGCAGGGTCTTGCCGCAGCGCGGGCATTTTTCCGTGCTCGGTTCGTCCCATGAGATGAAGTCGCACTTCGGATATTCGGAGCATCCGTAAAAAATCCGGCCCTTTTTGGATTTTTTCACTATGACCTTGCCGCCGCACTTGGGGCATTCCGCTCCGGTTTCCTGCACCAGCTTCTTGATGTTCTTGCACTCCGGATATCCCGGGCAGGCGATAAATTTACCGTAGCGGCCGGTTTTAATGACCATTCTGCGGCCGCATTTTTCGCAGATAATATCGGTTTCGTCCTCTTTGAGCTGAATCTTTACGCCCTGCATGTCCTCTTTGGCCTGCTTGAGCGTCTTGTCGAAATCCCCGTAAAAATCATGGAGCGTCTGAATCCAGTCGGTCTTTCCGCTCTGGACGCTGTCCAGATCATTTTCCACCTGAGCGGTAAATTTGATATTGACGATTTTCGGAAACTTCTCCCGCATCAGCTTGGTCGCGACTTCTCCCAGCTCCGTCGGTTTCAGGGCTTTGCCCTCGCGCGTCACATATTCGCGGCCCGTAATCGTCGATATGGTCGCGGCATAGGTGGACGGACGCCCGATTCCGTTTTCCTCCAGCGCCTTGATGAGGGAAGCCTCCGTATAGCGCGGGGGCGGCTGTGTAAAATGCTGGTTGCCCGCGATTTCTTTCAGCTTGAGCAGCATATCCTTTTCCAGCACCGGCAAAGAGCCTTCCCGTTCCGCTTCCTCATCCCTGCCCTCTTCGTAGAGCACGGTAAAGCCGTCGAAGGTGACGGTATAGCCGGAAGCCTTGAAAATATAGTCCTTTGCCTGAATATCGGCCTGCGTGGTGCTCTGCAGGCAGTTGGACATCTGGCAGGCGATGAAACGTTCCCAGATGAGCTTATACAGCTTATACTGGTCGCCCGTCAGGCTGTCCTTCACCTTGTCGGGAGAAAGCCCCGGCATGGACGGACGGATGGCCTCGTGGCCGTCCTGCGCGCCGGCTTTTGTTTTAAAATGGCGCGGCGTGTCGGGCAGATATTTTTTGCCCCAGCGCTCCAGAATATAGTCGCCCGCATCCTTGATCGCGTCTTCGGAGATACGGAGCGAATCCGTTCTCATGTAAGTAATCAGACCGACGGCGCCCATTTCGTCGATTTCAATGCCTTCATACAGCTCCTGCGCGGCCTTCATGGTGCGGCGGGCCTGAAAGCCCAGCCTGCGGGAAGCCTCCTGCTGAAGGGTTGAGGTAATAAACGGCGGCGCGGGCGACTTTTTGCGCGTGCCTTTCTTCAGCTTGACAATTCGGTATTCCGCGTTTTCCAGCTCCGCAAGAATCTTATCGGACTGTTCCTTGTCCGAAATTTTGATCTTTCCGCTGGTGTCGCCGTAAAAGGTTGCGCCAAAGGCCCGGCGGGAACCGTGCGGGACGAATTTTGCGTCGATCGTCCAGTATTCCTCGGGTACGAAAGCGCGGATTTCCTCCTCGCGGTCCACGATAATGCGCACCGCGACGGACTGCACACGCCCGGCGGAAAGGCCCCTGCGGATTTTCTGCGACAGGAACGGGCTCAGCTTATAGCCCACAAGGCGGTCCAGAATACGGCGGGCCTGCTGTGCGTTGACAAGGTCGATATCGATACTGCGGGGGTTCTCCATTCCTTTGGTAACGCCCGTTTTCGTAATTTCATTAAAAGTGATACGGTTGTCCTTTTCGGTATCAAGGCCGAGGATGTACGCCAGATGCCAGGATATCGCCTCTCCTTCGCGGTCGGGGTCGGTCGCGAGCAGGATGCCGTCGCTTTTTTCGGCTTTGTCCTTCAGCTCCTGAACCAGCTTTTCCTTTCCTTTGATAATTTCATACTTCGGTTTAAAATTGTTTTTTACGTCAACGCTCAACCGGTTTTCCGATAAATCGCGTACATGTCCCATGGACGCGATCACGTCGTAACCCGAGCCTAAAAATTTCTTAATTGTCTTGGCCTTGGCCGGTGACTCAACGATCACTAGCTTTGACATGAAAACCACCTCATCTGTCCTGTTTTATTTTCTTTTTGTTTGCCGGAATTCAGAATTTATTCAATATTATAACGTTTTACCATAAAATATTAAACATTTTTAAAACTTGCCGAGCATTCGGCAATTTTTAACAATATTTAGACCGGCAGGCTGTAACGGCGCCCGGAATGGGAACGAATCTTTTCGGCAAGCTCCAGCTCGGTCACCGCGGTCAGAAGCCGCGGGGCGGAAATGCCCGTCAGGCGCTCCAGCTCGGAAAGATGCCTCGGCGAGTCCGTCAGGCTGGAATACAAAAGCACGGCGTCCTCTGAAAATTCTTTTTCATCCGGCGGTTCCGCCGACGGCTGTACCGGCTCCGGTTCCGGAGAAAAAATCACGTTCGTTTTTTCGTCCCTGAAATCGATCTGGCCGGGGAAGCGGTAAAGGTACTCCTCCAGAATCTCGCCCGCGTTGGACACGGGCTTCGCCCCGCTTTTAATCAGCCCGTTCACTCCCTGAGAAACAGGACTGTAAATCCCGGCGGGCACGGCGAAAACATCCCTTCCCTGTTCCAGCGCGTACTGCGCGGTAATCAGCGAGCCGCTTTTCCCGGCGGCCTCCACCACAAGGGTTCCCAGCGTCAGGCCGGAAATAATGCGGTTGCGGATCGGGAAATTGGAATTGACGGCCTGCGTGTTCGGGGGATACTCCGAAATGACCGCGCCGGAAAGCGCGATGGCCTCGCGCAGGGACGCGTTTCCCATCAGGTAATTATAGTCGATGCCGCAGCCAAGCACACAGACGGTTTTCCCGCCGGCCTGCAAAGCGCCCTTGTGGGCAGCCGTATCAATGCCCAGCGCGCCGCCGCTGACAACCACCGCTCCCTGTTTGGCAAGCTCAAAAGCGAAGCTGCGCGCGGTCGCGATTCCGGTCGCGGTCGCCTTGCGGGTGCCCACAATGGCGACGCTGGGAACCGCGGAGAAGTCCGGCAGGGCCCCCTTGACATACAGCGCGCACGGAGCGTTATGAATCTCACCGAGCGGTCCGGGATAACCGGCGCACCCGGGCGTAAGAACCCGCTGCCCGATTTTCTCACAGTACTCGAGCAGGGCTTCGGCGTCCTGAACGGAGTACGAGCCGAGCTTGCCCAGCTCGCTCTGCGTAAAGTAACCCTCGAGCAGCCAGCTTTCCACGCCGGCGGCATAAAAGTCGTTCAGAGAACGGTAACCCGAAAGAATACGGTTCTGCTTGGAGCTGCCCGCGCCGAGCGCGTGCTGCAGCCACACCCAGTATGCCCTTTGGTCAACAGACATTCTTAAACGCCTCCCGATTTTTCGCGCATCATTTCCCACATCAGAATCGCGGCGGAAGCCGACGCGTTGAGAGATTCCGCTCTGCCGAGCATGGGGATGGTCACCGACCCCGAACAGGCGGCGACCGCCGCGGAAGTAAGCCCGTTTCCTTCATTGCCCACGAAAAGCACCGTCGGCTTTCGGAAACCGACCTCCGTCACCTTTTGAGCAGAGGAGTCCGGAACCGCGGCAAGGGTGACGAACCCGCGGCCGTTCAGAAATCCGATGGCGGAAGCAAGCTCGGCCCCCACATAGAACGGAAGGCGGAAAACCGCGCCCATGCTGGCGCGCAGCACCTTCGGGGAATAGACGTCGCAGCAGCTGCCGCCCAAAAGGACGCCGCCGATCCCCAGCGCCTCCGCCGTACGGAGCACCGCGCCCAGGTTGGCCGGATCCTGAATATTCTCAAGCCCCAGGTAATGAAGCCCCGGCTCCATTGCCTCCAGTTCCTCCGTCCCGGCGCGCATTCTGCAGACGCAGAAAACGCCCTGCGGGGACTTGGTGTCCGACAGAAGCGCCGCGACATGCGGCTCCACCAGATAGCACTCTTCCGCCGCCGGCTGAATTTCGCCGAGATAGTCCGCGTATTTTTCGCCCGCCTGCGCCGTGTAAAACAGAGTCCTGATACCGACCCCGCTCTGCGCCGCGTCGCGGCAGAGCCGCGCGCCCTCTACCAGAAAAAATCCCTGTTCCCTGCGGAACCCTGCGGCCGAGGAAAGGCGTGCGGCGTGTTTGATGATTTCATTTTGACGGCTTGTAATCAGATCCGGCATGTTTTCTCTCCATATAAAATTTGCGCCCGGTTTTTTTTCCGGGCGCAATTACAGCTTTTTAAAGCGCTGCCTTTGCTTTTTCAATCAAGCTCTTAAATGCGGCTTCGTCGGCAACAGCGATTTCTGCAAGCATTTTACGGTTCAGCGTAATCCCCGCTTTTTTCAGCCCGTTCATAAACACGGAATAGCTGACGTCGTTCGCGCGGCATGCGGCGGAAATACGGGTAATCCACAGGCGGCGGAAATCTCTCTTTCTTGCTTTACGTCCGATAAACGCGTAGTTACCTGATTTCATGACGGCCTGTTTGGCCATTTTAAAATGTCTGCTCTTGGAACCCCAATAGCCCCTCGCAAGTTTTAAAGTCTTTTTTCTTCTCTTGCGTGTCATCAACGCACCTTTTACACGTGCCATTCTATTACCTCCATTGAAATGGTTATTTTAATCAACAGGACTGACTCTTATTTGTAAGGAATTAATCTCTTTACCTGCGCCACGTTGGTCTTGTCGGCAACAGTGGTTTTCCTGAGGCCTCTCTTGCGCTTGGTGGTCTTTTTGTTCAGGATATGGGATTTATTGGCATGGCCGCGGATCACTTTTCCGTTCTTGGAAAGCTTGAAGCGCTTTTTCGCGCCGGTATGTGTCTTAATTTTAGGCATGGTATTGTCCTCCTTATGATGATTACTTAGCGGGTTTGGATGCAAGGAACATGAGCATATTACGTCCCTCTAACTTTGCCGGTTTTTCCACATTGGCGATTTCGCTGAGTGCCTCAGCAAAATTCCGCATAATGCTGTAACCCTGCTCCGGATGTCCCATTTCCCGTCCGCGGAAGCGGATGGAAGCCTTGACCTTATCGCCATCCTTTAAGAAGCGGGTTGCGTGACCGACTTTTGTGTTAAAGTCGTGAGTGTCAATGTTTAAAGACAAACGGATTTCCTTGATGTCGACAATGCGCTGATTCTTCTTTGCTTCCTTATCACGCTTTGCCTGCTCAAATCTGAATTTGCCGTAATCAATGATCTTGCACACCGGCGGCGTTGCCTGCGGCGCGATCTTGACAAGATCAAGATTCTGTTCGAACGCTTTTTCCAAAGCCTGGGCCGAACTCATGATGCCAAGCTGAGAACCGTCCGAACCGACGACACGCACTTCCCTGTCACGAATTTCCTCGTTAATCTGCAGTTCCTTGTTGCTAATTGTTAAGCACCTCCAAAACACGTTATCGGTTTCAATAAAAAGCGCGGGCAGAATATCCGCCCGCGCAACAATACACAAAAATGACGACTTTCAAAAGCCGGTTTCCGTATTGACCCATGGCGGACGAAACCCCACAGGTGTGGGCATAAGATGCCCCGCTTTGTTTTACTGAATTATTTTACCAGTGATTTTTTGATTTGTCAAGCGTTAATTGGAGATTTCACAATTCAGGCTGAAGGAATAAAGCAGGCAACCGGCAACCTTTTTCCCCGTACACTGTTCCATTGCCAGACGGTAAAGCGCAAGCTGCGTACGGTAGCGTTCCCACAGCTCCGAGGGATGATTCGTCCGATCGGTTTTATAGTCCACGATCACCAGCTCGCCGTTTTCCTCAAACGCGCAGTCGATCGCGCCCTGCAGGACCACAGGCTGGTTTTTCAGCTCGTCCGGCAGCTCCGGACGGACGTCGCCCGCGGTGATCTCCACGGTAAAGCGATATTCCCTAAGGACGTTTTCCGAAGCGAAAATCCTTTTTGCGAGCGGGCTTTCAAAGAAGGCACGCACGCGGGCGAGATCGACCGCGTTCCCCTGCTCGGCCGTCAGGAAGCCCTGGGCGACAAGGCGTTCCAACTCGCTTTCGGGGGCTTCGCGCGCTTTTTCGTAATCCGCGAACTGCATATAGGTATGCAGCGCCGTCCCGCGCTCGGCGGGAGTCAGCCCCGTTTTGCTTAAAAACGCGGGGCGGGACACGGCGGCGTACTGCGCGGAAAATTCACGCGCGGCAAGGTCGGAGGCCGCCACCTTGGCTTGTATCCCTTTTAAGGCGGCGTACGGATAGACATAGTCCATCGCCGCGGAAATTTCTTCCTCCAGCGCCAGGTCCGGCCGCGCGGGCAAAACCTCCTCCGGCTGCCGGACGGCAGGATCCCCCTTCGGCGGATAGACCAGATTCATGGCCCACGGCTCTTCCGAACCGACGGTGATCCCCGGCAGGGCGCAGGCAAGGTCTCGCAGGCGCGCGCCGTCGGGGTGGCGCAGGGCGCAGAGCAGCAGCCAGTCGGAAATACTGGAAACGCTGCGCACCACATAGGGCTGTATCCTGTTTTCCTCCGTCAGCCGGGCGGCGAGCTTTCCGAGCGTTTTTCCCGCGTCCCTGACCGTCGTCACCATGATGAGCTTTTCCTTCGCCCTCGTCATGGCGACGTACAGCACGCGCAGCTCCTCGCTCATTTCATTGCGGTCCAGCTCCAGCGCGACCGCTTCGCGCGGCATCGTCGTGTAGCGGCAGAGCCCGGCGTCGTCCCTGAGCTTTACCCCAAGGCCGAGCGAGGGGTGCAAAAGCACGTCTCCCCGTTCCTTATTGAAGCGCCGGGAGCACCCGGCGAGGATGCAGACCGGGAACTCCAGCCCCTTGCTGCGGTGGATGCTCATGATTTTCACAACATTGGCCGCCTCGCTGATGGTGGAGGCGGGCGCGAGGTCGGCGCTGCTTTTCTGAAGCCTGTCGATAAACCGGATAAAACCGGAAAGCCCGTTGTAACCGGAGGCTTCGTATTTTTTCGCGTATTCGAGCAGCAGGCGGAGGTTCGCAAGCCGCAGCTCCCCGTTGGGCATCGCCTGAACCAGATTCAGATAGCCCGTTTTGTCATAGACCGCCTGAATCAGCCGGTCCGACGGCATGGTAGCCGCCAGCGTACGGTAGGCGTCCATATCGCGCAGAAAGTCCGCCGCGCGCGGATTGCCGTCCTGCGCGGCAGAGACGAGCGCGGGATACAGCGGCGCGCTGCGCGACGGGATGCGGATATCGGCCATATCGTCCGCCGTAAAGCCGTAAATGGGGCTCATCAGCACCGACAGCAGCGGGATATCCTGCATCGGATTATCGATCACGCGCAGCAGCGAAACCGCCGTCCCCACTTCCGCCGCCGCGAAGAAGCCGCCCGCCGTGTCGGCCCAGGCCGGAATCCCGAGCGCGGCCAGTTCCCGCGCGTATTCGTGCGCGTACCGGTTCGCGCTGCGCAGCAAAATGCAGATATCCCGGTAGACGACGGGCCGCTGCCGGCCATGGTCCGTCACGGCGGTACCGTCCCCGGTCATCCGATAGATCAGCTCCGCGATATGGCGGCTTTCTGCCGCGATCATTTCCTCATCGTCTTCGGACGCCGAAAGGTCAATGATATCGAGCTGCGCCGCGGGTTCGCCGCAGGGCGGGTAATCCGCCCCGGCGGCCAGCTCCTCCGCTTTCGTGTAATCCAGCTCGCCCGTCTGCTCGCTCATCAGCTGGCGGAACACGAAATTCACCGTTTCGGTCACCCCGCGGCGGCTGCGGAAGTTTTTGTCCAGTACGACACAGGCGGGATATTCGTCCTTTGTTCTGTCGTAATCGGGGTACTGCGCGCGGCGGCGCAGAAAAATCTGCGGCATCGCCTGACGGAAACGGTAAATGCTCTGCTTGACGTCGCCGACCATGAACAGGTTATTTTCCTTTTGGGAAACCGCACGGAAAATCATATCCTGCGCTTCGTTGGTATCCTGATACTCGTCGACCATCACCTCGTCGAACCGGGCGGATATTTCCAGAGCGTCCTCCGTCGGCGCAAAGCCGCCGTCCGTCTCCCGGACAAGCAGCTTTAAGGCGTAATGCTCCAGATCGCTGAAATCCGCCGCGCGGCGCTCCCGTTTCAGCCGGTCCAGCTCTTCGCCGAATTTTTCCGTGACCTCGAACAGTTTCTTTACCAGCGGGGCGATGCGGGCAATCTCTTCCCCGCATTCCCGTTCGTCAGCGCCGAACAGCTCCGCCAGTTTTTTGACGGTTTCCTGCACTTCCTTGCGGCTCGCCGAAAGCTTGTTTTTCAGCGGGTCGTCGCCGTAGCCCCGCAAGGGCTTCAGCCTTTGAAAGGCGAAATTGGCGCACTGGAAAGAGACGGCGTCCCAGCCGCCCGCGTCCGCCGCGTCTTTCAGCGCCAGAAGCCCCGCCAGATCGGATTGGAAGCCGTCGCCATACGCGCCGGCGATTTTTTCGTCCTCCCGCATCAGCGCGAGGGAGTTGCGCGTCAGGGAAATACAGTAGTCCACCGCGTCCGCGGCGTACTTTAAAACGGTCCGTCCCCACACGGTCCGGGAAGCGGGAGCCTCCCCCTCATACATGGCGGCCTTTTCCCGCAACCAGCGGCCCGGGAACGGATGCGACCGGACAAAATCGTAAAGGGTATCGACGGTCCAGATCATGCGCGCGTCGTCCCGGCCGGAAGAAAACGCGTCGACAAGAGCGTAAAAATCCGGGTCGTTCTGTGCGTAAAACGCTTCCAGAACGGCGGAAACCGCGTCGCCGCGCAGCAGCTTCATCTCGCTGTCGTCCAGGATGCGAAAATCCGGGGAAATTCCCAGCTTATAAAAGTTTTCCCGGATCAGCTCGCTGCAAAAGCTGTGGATGGTGCTGATATGCGCGCGGGTCAGCAGAATCTGCTGGCGCTGAAGCCGCACGTTCATAGGGTCGGCTTCCAGCAGCCTTGCGATTTCCGCCGCGATACGTCCGCTCATTTCCGCCGCCGCGGCCTTGGTGAAGGTAACGACGAGCAGGCGGTCGGCGTCGGTGGGGTTCTGCGGGTCGGTCATGCGCTCAATCACGCGCTGCACCAGAACCGCCGTTTTTCCGGAGCCCGCCGCGGCGGATACCAGCAGCGTGCCGCCCCGCGCCTCAATCGCGTCCTGCTGGCTTTGCGTCCATGTGCGTGCGCTCATTCCTCGTTCCCTCCCTTTGCCTGCGTAAGCTCTTTGATGACTTCGTCCCTGTCCCACTGCCGCATTTCGCGTGTGGGATCGTCCCTTTCATGGCCGCAGACGGGCGCATAGGGGCACCACGCGCAGGCGTCGTAGGTACCGGAAAGCGGCACCGCCGAAACGTCGCCGCCGTGAAGCTCTCCGGCCATCGCGCCGACCAGCTCTTTAATATGTTTCATCACACCGGCCAGCTCCCCCGGAGAAACCACATGGTCGCGTTTGCCCGGCACGCCGTCTTTGAGCGCGACCGGGATATAATTCCCCTGCCCGCCGTGCTCCATAGCCGCGATGATTTCGGCGTCGTCCAATATAAGCCCGTCCATCCGCAGCTTTTTCGCCGCCTCCTGCCCGATCTTTTCGGCTTCCGTATTGCGGGAAGCGGAAACGGCGGGGCGGTTCGCGGGCATATACAGCACGCCGGCGGGCCGGACCTCCCCGTAGCGGCCGTCGCCGTTCTCCATCAGCGCCGCCAGATAGATCAGCATCTGCATGTTGACCCCGTAAAGAATATCCGATAATTTGAATTCCTTATGGCCGGTTTTATAGTCGATCACGCGTACATAGCCGACCCCGTCCCGGTCGAAAAGATCGACCCGGTCGATTTTGCCGTCGATTTCCACCTGTCCCCCGTCCGGCAGCGGGATACGCAGGGGGGGAATCCCATCTTTTCCGATGGAAAGCTCGAAGTCGACGGGCTTAAATTCGCTCTGGGAAAGCTCCTTGGCGATATGGGACGCGATCACCTGTGCCGAATCGGCCAGACGCAGAAACAGGTACACAAAACGCGGCGACTTATTCTGAACGCCGCTCATTTTGGTATCGATGTACACATCTAAAAGACGGAGGATTTCCCGTTTAAGCTCCTCCGGGCTCATGCGGAGGATGGCTTCGCTGCCGGTGTCGCGGAACAGCTTCTCCAGTAAAAAATGCATCAGGCTGCCGTACTCCAGCGCGTCCAGCTCCGCCGCCCGGCGCTCCTTCGCGTTCAGGCCGAAACGGCAGAAGTACTGGAAGCGGCATAGATAAAATTTTTCGATCTGCGTCGCGGAAACATGAAGATTTTCCCCGAACAGCGCCGTCGCTTTTTCAGGGGAAGCGAAAACGAAGGGCCGGTTCTGCGCGGCGCGGTCGATCGCGGACAGGCGGTGTTCGCAGCCGCGCTTTCCGAACAGGTCTTTCAGCGTGGCGGACAGCACGGTATTGTGCTTCCACTGCTGCGCCGTCAGTTCAAAGGCGGGTTCCTTCGCGTTCGCGAAATAGGTCTGCGGCAGTAGAAGCTCGTTGACGACCGCCGTATTTTTTAAAATGGAGCATACTTCGCCCGGGATGGAGGAAGGCGTGTTCGCTTCCCCCGCCGGGCCGGTAAGCGGATACGTTATGTACAGCCTTTCGGAGGCGGCGCTCATTGCCGCGTAGGCAAGGAAGCGCTCCTGCACCGCCGTACCCTCAAGGGTGTCGTTCAGGGGAAGTCCCAGACGGATGAGCTCCCGCCGCTCGCTGTCGCTGAAAACGCAGTCCCCGCCGGGCGATAAGGGAAATTCGCCCTGCGCGGCCCCCATCAGAAAGACCACCTTCGGCGCTCCGGTTCTGGTGCGGTCGGCGGCCCCGACGGTCACTTCGTCCAATCCCTGCGGGATGCTTGCCATACGGTTTGCCAGAATGACCAGACGCAGAAGCTCCGCGTAGCGCGCGGAGGTGACGGGATTCTTTTGCAGCACCAGCGCCGTCTGGTCCAGAATCTGCATCAGAAGGTCCCAGAGCCGCAGCTGGCGGTCGGCAAGCTCCGGCTCCCCGCAGTCGGACAGATGCCGCGCGAGGTCTTTCAGGTGCCCGGCGGCGCCGATGTCCTGAAGCAGGTCGTACACCGCCGCGGCCATCCCCTCCCCGTCGGTATCGCGGAGTTTGAAAGCAAACCGAAGCAGCGGCTTCATCACCGCTTTCCGGCTTTCGTTGATTTCCGCGAGCTTTTTCAGGTCGGAGTCCGTCATTTCTTCCGCAAACCCTTTGGGATGCTCCGTCCAGTCCTCTTTCCACTGTTTCCCTTCCTTGCCCCACACGAAAACATAGTTTTCCAACTGGGAGATTTCATCGGTGCCGAGCGCCGTCAGGCCGGTTTTCAGGTACGAAAAAACGGAGTCCGAGGAAAAACCGGACTGTACGGTTTTGAACGCGGAAAGCACCAGGCGCATCAGCGGTTCGGCGTCGATCGCCTGCGGCTTATCCATAAAATACGGGATTTCCCACCGCTCAAGAGCCAGATCGAGAACCCCGCGGTAACGGTCGGTCGAACGGGTGATAATCGCAAAATCGCGGTAGCGATAGCCCTTTTCCATCACCAGGCGGCGGATGGAGGCGGCGACAAAGGCGGACTCGCCGTACGCGTTGTTTGCTTCATACAGCACGACGTCCCCGTTATTTTCGCAGTCCTGCGCCGTGCGCCCGCAGCGGAAGGCCCCGGCCTCCACCGCGGCCAGCGGCCTGCTTTGAAAACGTGCCCCGCCCGGCAAAACGGCCGGCGGCGCGATTTTCACGCCGTTTTGGCGCGCAAGCCGCGTCAGGTTTTTCCCGGTTCGGCGGACAAGCGAAAACAGGCCCATGCCGTGCTCCGGGTCGTCAAGCTGATCGGTGCAGAGCGTAACGTACAGGTCGTCCGCCTGAGAAAGGATCAGGTTGATGATATTGTATTCCTGCACCGTGAAGCTCTGGAACGAATCGAGCGCCACGGTATATTCCGAAAAGAAACGATGCTCCTGCAGGGTGTTTTTCAGCCTTGTCAGGTCGTCCAGCGGATCGACAAAGCTTTGCGCGACCAGCGCGTCATAGGCGGAAAGGATCAGGGAAAGTTCCGTCATTTTCTGGCGCAGGGTCCCCCGGGGCATTTCCCCCGCCGCGTGTCCGATATCGAGCGGGGTCACGCCGCACATTTTGAATTCCGTGGAAGCGGCGATCATCAGGCCGACAAGCTCGGTGCTTTCCGCGTTCTTGCGGTAAAAGCTGAGCTGGTCCTTCACCTGCTCCAGCGCAAGGCTCATAAAGATGCTGCGGCCCCCGTCGTCCAGCCGGCGCCCCGCGCCGCCGCCGTACCGGCGAAACACCAGATCCGCCAGGCGGGAAAAGCTCGTGACCGAAACGCGCTGCACATCCTCCGCGCCGAGCAGCCGGAGCATGGCGCGCTCGTTTTCAAACGACGACTGCTCCGGTACGATCAGCATGATTTTTTTCTGTGCGGCCTGAGCCATATTTTTCAGTTCTGCCCGCAGCAGTTCCGTTTTCCCGCTGCCCGCGCGGCCCAAAATAAAACGCAGCATCGTATGCCCCCAAACATTCAATATCCTGATTTCATACTGAACATTATAGCATGGATGCCGCGCTTACAGCAATTCCATTTTAATTTGCGAAACAAGGCGTATTCCCCCCGCCAAAGGCGGGGGGAATACGAACACATTTGCATAAGCAAGTGGAAATGCTGTAAAAGAATATTCTATTTCTTTTCGAGGTAATTTTTCAGCTGTTCATAAAGTTCCACCGATTTGAATTTTACTTCAAATTCGCCTTTGCCCTCTACGATTCCAAGCTGGTTCGCGTTGAGCACGTCGCCCAGCTCCTTGGGTTCCTCGGCGGCGGGCAGGCACATCGGCGGGAAAATGACGCACCACCAGTTGCGGCCCGCGGCCTTCCCGATGGTCACGCGCAGGGAATCGTAATCCCCCGCCGGGAGAGTTACCGTCCGGTACTCTCTGGTGGTAAAATACATGTGGACCATTTCCACATTGACGGGATAATCAAAGCCCTGCTTTTTGACTTCGTCCTCCGCCGCCGCTTTCAGCTGGGGGATGGCGGAGCGAACGGCTTCCTGCGCCTCGGCCTTATTTTTGACGCTGTCCATCAAGCCGCGGCTCTCGGTAAGAACCCGGTCGCGCACCTTCAGTTTCAGCGCCTGATCCGATTCGGAGTCGGAATTTGCGAGGACGTGCAGGCGAAGCACATGGTTCGGTATATCTTCACAGCCGGCGGCAAAGCCGGTGAAGGAAAACAGCACGGTTAATATCAGTGCCAGACAAAGCGATTTTTCAAACAGTTTCATGTTAAGTAAGTCCCTTTCTGTTTATGTTGCAAGGGAATTATTGACACAAAAAACCGCTTTTATTCGTTGTGGGCCTAATTTTGTATAATGATGGGACAAAATCACTCCCACGTTTTCCATATTTCGGGCTGATAACCCACAGTCGCCTGTTTTCCGTTGCGGACGATGGGTGTTTTCAGAAGCCGCGGATTTGCGAGAAGCTTTTCCTCTTTGGCCTGATCCCCCGCGAGGTACCGGAGGAGCACAGCATCGTCATCCTTTGAATCCCCGTCAATCAGCTTCGCAAGGCCGCCGACAGCCGACTTGACACTGTTGAACTCTCCCCTGCTCATGCCGTATTTCGCGACGTCGATGCTCTGGTATTTTATTTTGCGTTCCTTAAAATAGCGTTCCGCCTTTTTGGTATCGAAGCACTTCGGTTTTCCGAATATCTGAATATTCAATTTTTCCTCCTTTCCGCTCCCGTGTTCATTGCAAACCGGGCAGTTCGGTCCAGTCGCACGAATTTCCGATGATCCGGGCGAGCCCTTCCAGCTCGCGGGCGTCCGTTTCGTTGAAGCGGGAAAGCAGCGGACTGTCGATATCCAGCACGCCGACGGCCTGCCGATGACTGAACAGCGGAACGACGATTTCGGAATTGGAAGCGCAGTCACAGGCAATGTGTCCCGGGAACCGATGGACATCCTTCACCAGCACGGTTTCCCCTCGGCTGTACGCGGCGCCGCAGACACCCTTTCCAAACCCGATATGCATACAGGCAAGCTTTCCCTGAAACGGCCCGAGCAGCAGTTCCTCCCGATGCTTCAGGTAAAAGCCCACCCAGTTGATATTCCGCAGCGCGCCGCCCAGCAGGGCGGAAGCGTTCGCCAGATTGGGGATGATGTGGCGCTCCCCGTCCAAAACCGCTTTCATCTGCGCCTTTAAAAGCGCGTACATTTCTTTTTGATCTTCCGGATAAAGAGATTCCGTTTGCTCCATCGTCAATCCTCCCATTGAAGCAGACAGCCCGAGGAAGCCGGCTCACAGACAAGGGCTTCGGGATAAACGTCCTTCAGCGCCGATTGGCAGGACAAAGCCTTTTCATCCTCTTCAAAAATACCGAAGACGGCCGAGCCGCTTCCGGTCATGCACGCGCCGAGCGCGCCGTGCCGAATCATCGCGTTTTTGATATGGGACGCTTCGGCAAGATGCATCACCTGTTCAAACTCATTGCCAAGATTCCGCGCGACCGCGCCGAGGTCCCCCTTCCGGACCGCGTCGAGCATGGCGGCGGAAAAACCGCTCTCTTGTTTCGAGGCGGCGTCCGCCAGCGCATAGGCCCTTTTGGTGTCGACCCCCACCGGCGGCTTACAGATCACAATCCGGCACGGGGGCAGGGCGGGCAAAGCCGTCAGCTTTTCCCCGATCCCTTCGGCAAGCGCGGTCCCGCCGACAACGCAGAACGGAACGTCCGCGCCGATTTTCAGCCCGATTTCGCAGAGGGTTTGCTCCGGTAAACCGGCGCCGTATATTTGATTCAGCGCAAGCAGCACGGCGGCGGCGTCGGCGCTTCCGCCGCCCAGGCCGGCCTGGGGCGGAATCGCCTTATCGATATGTACCGTCAGGTTCGGGTTGATACCGGTGTAAGCAAAAAAGGCCGACGCGGCTTGATAAACGGTATTGGCTTCATTACAGGGAATTTCGCCCCGGCCGCAGAAAAGGCGGATTCCCTTCCCTTCCGTACGGAGCGTAAGGATATCGCAAAGGGTGACGGACTGCATCACCATGCGCAGAAGATGATAGCCGTCCTCGCGTTTCCCGGTAATGTCCAGCGTCAGGTTGATTTTCGCGTTTGCTTTGACTGTGAAAGGCATCCTTGTGTTCCTCTCTTCTGATACCGGCATTATAAACTCTTCAGGAAATGGCCGATCCGCGACATTGCTTCCGTAATATGCTTAATGGAGTACGAATAGGACACGCGCACATACCCTTCCCCGCAGCTGCCGAAGGCGTCGCCCGGAACGACCGCGACATGCTCCGCGTAAATCAGCTTTTCGCAGAAAGCCTGAGAGGTCATTCCCGTGCTTTTAATACAGGGGAATACATAGAAGGCGCCTTCCGGCTCAAAACAGGTCAGCCCCATGGAATTGAAGCCATCCACAATCAGCCGGCGGCGCATGTCGTACTGTTCCCGCATTTCGTCAATGTCGCCGTCTCCGTTTTTCATGGCTTCGATCGCGGCGTACTGCGCCATGGTGGGGGCGCTCATGATGCCGTACTGATGAAGCTTCGTCATCTGCCCGACGATTTCCTTCGGCCCGACGGCATAACCGAGACGCCAGCCGGTCATGGCGAACGCTTTGGAAAACCCATTCACGACAACGGTGCGTTCCTTCATTCCCTCAATCGCGGCGAAAGAAACGTGGCGGGTATCGCCGTAGGTAAGCTCGCTGTAAATTTCATCCGAAAGCACCAGAAGGTCGTTTTCCCGGACGACCTCGGCGATTTCCTCCAGATTTTTACGTCGCATGACCGCGCCGGTCGGGTTGTTGGGGAACGGAAGAATCAGCAGCTTCGTTTTCGGCGTAATCTTTTCCCGCAGCGCTTTCGCGGTCAGACGGAACTGATCCTCCTGCTTCGTTTCGATCGTGACCGGCACGCCGCCCGCCATTTCCGTCAGCGGACGGTAGCAGACAAAGCTCGGCTCGGGGATCAGCACTTCCTCGCCGGGATTGATCAGGCAGCGGACACAGAGGTCGATCGCCTCACTGCCGCCCACCGTCACGACGACGTCCGTCTTTGGCTCATATTCAATATGGTAGCGGCGCTTCAGCCACCGGCAGATTTCTTCCCTCAGCTCTATAAATCCGCGGTTCGGCGAATACCACGTCTTGCCGTCCTCCAGCGATTTGATTCCTTCCTGGCGGACATGCCAGGGCGTGGAAAAGTCGGGTTCGCCGATGGAAAGGGAGATCACGTTCTCCATTTCGTTTGCAATGTCGAAGAAGCGGCGGATTCCGGACGGCTTCAGCCGCCTGATTTCCTCATTGAGCACGGACTGGTAGTCAATCACACAGAACACTCCTTCTCTCGTCCTTCTCATCCTCGGAGTTGAGGATGACGC
This sequence comes from Caproiciproducens lactatisolvens, assembly GCF_052443335.1. Classification (NCBI taxonomy): domain Bacteria; kingdom Bacillati; phylum Bacillota; class Clostridia; order Eubacteriales; family Acutalibacteraceae; genus Caproiciproducens; species Caproiciproducens lactatisolvens. The sequence goes on from NZ_CP195750.1 coordinate 1,858,617, forward strand.
CGCCGTCTTTGTAACGGGTCAGGATAAAGTGGGTGGCTGTGGAAAGGACGGAGTCGAGCGTGGAGAGGCGGCGCATGACGAACATGGCGATTTCCTGCATGCTTTTGCCGTGCACCTTGACCGCCAGATCATAGCCGCCGGACATCAGGTAAACGCTTTCCACCTCGTCAAACTGCATAATGCGGTTGGCAATTTCATCAAAGCCGCGGTCGCGCTTCGGCGATACACGCAGCTCGATCAGCGCGCTTGCTTTATTCTCATCGATTTTTTCCCAGTTGATGAGTGCCTTATAGCCCCTGATCACCCCCTGCTTTTCATAATCGGCGATCGCGTCGGCGACCTCGTCCGGGGTTTTGTCCAGCATGACGGCCAATTGTTCAGTGCTCAGGCGTGCATTTTCATCTAAAAGATTCAGTAAACGGTCCATAATAATTCCTCCCAAAATTTTTCATGAATTTAAGATATCGGTAAAAATTTAGGTATATGATGTTGATAAACGGTAAAGTGATGAAAGCCTGCGGCAAGCAAAAGACTGAGCCCCTTTTCCACCCCGCCCCCCACGTCGGCCCAGCGGTGTGCGTCCGAACCGATGGTGATCAGCCTGCCGCCCAGCTCGCGGTAGCGGGCCAGCACCGGCAGATCCGGCAGAGTCGTACCAATCTTCTGGCGGAGCCCCGAAGTGTTGATCTCCAGCGCCCTGTGCTTCAGGATCAGCGCTTTCAGCACCTCGTCTATTCTTCCTTCAAATTTTTGATTGTCGATTTTGATGTTGTGTTCGCCGACAATATACCGCCAGGGATAGGTCAGGTGAGAAAGAGAATCGAATTTCCCCCATTCGATCACTTCCAGAAGCTCGTCAAAGTACCGTTCCAGGCTATCGTCGATATCCGCATGTTTGTAATCCAAATCATAAAAATCCACACTGTTTTTAATGCTGTGAACGGAAGCAAGCACAAAATCGAAATCGCAGGAGCCGAGAACGTCGTCCGCGGCGGAAAAATCCTGCACGGGCTGTCCGAGCTCCACTCCGGCATAGACGTGCAGGCGGCTGTGAAAAACGGCGCCCGCCTTGCGCGCTTCAAAGTAAGACTGCCGGATGCTTCTGTCGTACTCTTCCTCCCGGTAGACGTTGCATTCGCAATGGTCCGTCATGGTGATGGAATAAAGACCGAGCCGCACCGCGCTTTCGCACATCATCATGGTCGGGTCGTTGGCGTCGCGGGAACAGTCGGAATGGACGTGGCTGTCCGATATATAATGATATTTCATAAATTTCCTCCCGGTAAAAAACGAATTGTTTCAAATTATCTTGTTAATATAACATAGTATCATAAAACGCCGTATATTTATAGGTCAATCATCCATATTTCGCACCCTATAAAAGGGCTTATGTTTGAACAGATTGACTACGCCGCACGTCCGACGGCTTCTATTGACAAGAATTCAAATGTCGTTCATAATGAAGTGTAAGTTTTTCCCCAACAATATTCATCTGGAGGTAATAACTATGCGTGCGGTAATTACGGTCATAGGCAAAGATATGGTAGGCATTCTTGCCCGGGTTTCTACGATCTGCGCCGACAACGGCGTCAACGTGGTAGAAGTGACACAATCCATTTTACAGGACCTGTTCGCCATGATCATGATGGTCGATATTTCAAAATCCACCATCCCTTTCAACGAGCTTTCGGACAAGCTCACGGCAATCGGCAGCGATATGAATCTGACCATCCACGTCATGCACGAGGATATCTTCAACTCCATGCACCGGATATAAAGCTACATTATATAAAAGAAGGGTCTGAGGACAAGCAATGGTCAACTCCCATGACATACTGGAAACCATCAACATGATTGACAATGAAAATCTGGACGTGCGCACCATCACAATGGGGATTTCCCTTCTGGACTGCGTCGATTCGGACATCGATAAATCCTGCGATAAAATTTATGATAAAATTTGCCGTTACGCAGGTAATCTGGTAAAAACCGGCGAAGATATCAGCAAAGAATACGGCATCCCGATTATTCATAAAAGGATCGCCGTTACCCCCATTGCAATGATCGCGGCCGCGTGCCCCGGCAACAACCCGGTGCATTTTGCCAAAGCCCTTGACCGTGCCGCCAGATCGACCGGCGTCAACTTCATCGGCGGTTATTCCGCGCTGGTTCACAAGGGATTTGCGCCCGGCGACTATGCCCTGATCAAGAGCATTCCGGAAGCGCTGAGCGAGACGGAATTCGTCTGCTCCTCCGTCAACATCGGAACCACCAAGGCGGGCATCAATATGGACGCCGTGGCCAAAATGGGCAGGATCATCCGCGAGCTGGCACAGGCCACCGCCGACCGGGACTGCATCGGCGCGGCCAAGCTGGTCGTTTTCTGCAACGCGCCGGAGGACAATCCGTTTATGGCGGGCGCCTTCCACGGGGCGGGAGAACCGGACTGCGTGATCAACGTGGGCGTTTCCGGCCCCGGCGTCGTACGCGCGGCGCTGGCAAAGGCCGGCGACTGCGATATTACGGCGGTAGCGGATATCGTTAAAAAAACGGCGTTTAAAATTACACGCATGGGTCAGCTGGTTGCGCAGGAAGCCTCCCGCAGGCTGTACGTTCCGTTCGGCATCGTCGACCTTTCCCTCGCGCCGACTCCGGCCGTAGGTGATTCCGTGGCGTATATTCTGGAGGAAATGGGCCTTGAGTGCTGCGGCGCGCACGGCACAACGGCCGCTCTCGCCCTTCTGAACGACGCCGTCAAAAAGGGCGGCGTGATGGCGTCCTCCCATGTCGGCGGACTCTCCGGCGCGTTTATCCCGGTAACGGAGGATGCGGGCATGATTCACGCCGCACGGTGCGGCGCGCTGAGCATTGTCAAGCTGGAAGCAATGACCGCCGTGTGCTCCGTAGGTCTGGACATGATCGCGGTTCCGGGCGACACGCCCGCGGAAATCCTCTCCGCCATTATTGCGGATGAAGCCGCGATCGGTATGGTCAACTCGAAGACCACCGCCGTGCGCATCATTCCGGCTATCGGAAAAAAGGCCGGAGAAGAGCTGAATTTCGGTGGCCTTCTGGGCGGCGGCCCCGTGATGGAAGTCAATCGGTACTCTCCTTTGAAATTTATAGAGCGCGGCGGAAGAATCCCCGCACCGATGCAAAGTCTTAAAAATTAAGTCGAAAACACCGCTTATAAAGCTCCTGGTTTTTCTGATAATTTAAACACAATGTATAATTTTATAAAAAACAATGCTTTTCCTTGCGTATTATTGCATATTGTAAAAGCCGCACAACAGGACTATAATGAGTAATCACCGAGTATGTAATATGTTTACAAATATTTTGAAATAAATTGTTTATTTCGCCACGAGGAGGCGCGGTCAGATGCAGGATTTGATTAAGCAGATTGTCGAAATGGACCGTCAAGCCCGGGAAATTACGGATGCGGCCCAACGGGAGAAGGTCAGTTCTGAAAAGGAAGTCGCAGAAAAACGGGAACAGATTCGGAACGATTATCTGGAAAGGGCCAGAAAACGGATTGCTCTGAACGAACCAGATGAGCGCGCGGCTGCCGAGGCCGAATGGAATGAGAAGAAAAAGAAAATCGCCGAGCTTTCTTCAAAGCTGGACGACCTTTACGCCAAAAACGGCGACGCCTGGGTAAATGCAATCGTCGCCCGCGTATTAGGAGAGTGATAAAAAATGCTTTCCACCTTTTCTTCCAATGTGGTTCTGTCAAAGGCGCGCGCCATGTACGGAAGACGCCTTACAAAACAGAATTACAGGGAATTGATGGCCTGTCAGAACGTGGGGGAAGTCGCCAACTACCTGAAAATGCGGACAGCCTACGGCAAGGCGCTCGCGGGGACTGACCAAAACAGCGTCCACCGCGGCCAGCTTGAGGCCAAGCTGAAGCAAAAACTCTTTGAGGATTACGCTTCCCTGTGCAGATACGAAATATCCGTCGGCGATCATTTTTCCCGGTATCCGATTACGCGCGGCGAAATCGAGCAGATTCTGCACAGTATTCTTTTACTGGAAGCCGGCACGCCGGAGGATTATCTGTTTTCTTTGCCGATGTATCTGACCCGGCACACGCACATTAACCTGACGGCGCTCAGCCAGATCAAAAGCTACGACGATCTGCTCGGCGCGCTCAGCCACACGCCGTACCGAAAGATTCTGGAGGGCTTCAAACCTGTCGGGGGAATTCCGATCAATTACGCCGGAATTGAAAACGCCCTTTACACCTATCTTTATCAGAACGTGTTTGAAGTAATCGACAAGTACACCCGGGGACAAACCGCCAAACAGCTTCGGTGGATTTTCAACACCTACATCGGTTTGGACAACTACGCCCGCATGATCCGTTTAAAGCGTTTTTACCAGGTAGGCCCGGATTTTATCCGCAGTTCCCTCCTGCCGTTCGGCAATATGAACAAACGCTGGCTGAACGAAATGATCGAAGCCGCCGATGAAGCCGGGGTCAAAGAAACGATGGGCAAAACCAAAATCGGTAAACGCGTTCTTAAGATAGATTCTGAAGATATTGATAAATCTTTGAATCTCGTAAATCTTATCAAATATAAGACATCCCGGCACGATATTCATTTTTCCACGCATCCGTCGGTCGTGATGATCGCGTATACCTTTGCCATGCAGGCGGAAGTGACGGACATTATTACCATCGTTGAGGGTATCAGATACAAATTACCCCCTGATGAGATTGCAAAATTGCTTGTAGTCTATCAATTCAGTGAAAGGAGTGATTGATATTTGGCCGTTTTAAAAGTGAAAGTAATCAGTATAATAGGAAGAATGGATGACTTGGATCAAGCCACCGCGCTGTGCGGAAAATCGTGTGTATTTCACCCGGACAATGCGCTGTCATTCTACTCCGATACTTCCGATTTTTCTCCGCTGAATGAAGAAAATCCCTATTCCGAGCCCTTGCAGCAGCTTACCGACGCTATGGCGGGTTCCAAAAAGAAGCTTACCCTTTTGAGCGCCGCCGAGGTTTCCGGAATCAAGATGAGCCGCGAAGAGATGAACGATTACGTTGACTATATATCGTCCTCTTTCAGCCAGCTGCAGAAGGAACGTGAGGATGCTCAGCTCAAAATTCAGAATTACACCGGAGAAATAGAAAACATCAGTCATTTCGTGGGCCTTGAACTGGACCTGGACCAGATTCACGCCTGCAAGTACATTAAGGTTCGGTTCGGCTCTCTTCCGAAAGAAAGCTATGAAAAACTGAATTCTTACAAACAAAATCCATACATTATCTTTTTTCCGTCCACGAGCGATGCGACTCATTACTGGGGGGTTTATTTTTCGCCCATTGATATGGTCAGCGAGGTCGACCGGATCTTTTCCAGCCTCTATTTTGAAAGGACGCGCCTGACGGAACTGACCGGCAGCCCGGAATCGGGTGTGGAAACACTCCGCCAAAAACGCGATGCGGAAACAGAACGCCTCAAGCATATCGACGAACAGTTTGAAGCGCTTTGGAAAAAGGAAAAGACAATGTGCCAGAAGGTTTATTCCTGGCTGACCGAGCAGTCCGTCTATTTTGGGATCCGTCGCTATGCGGCCCGCTACAACGATAATTTCATCCTGACCGGCTGGATTCCGGCGGACCAGGAAAACCGCTTCAAAAAAGCGCTCGACAAGGTGGAGTCCCTGAATTACACCTTTGAAGGAGCCGAGGAAGAGCTGCTGCACTCCCCGCCCGTAGAGCTGAAAAACAAGAAGATATTCCGTCCCTTTGAATTCTTTGTCGACATGTACGGGCTTCCGTGTTACGACGAGGTCGACCCGACCCCGTTTGTCGCCATTACGTATTTCCTGCTGTTCGGCATCATGTTCGGCGACCTTGGCCAGGGACTTTGCGTTTCCCTGATCGGCTGGTACATGTGGAAAAAGAAGCAGATGAAGCTGGGCAGAATCCTGATTCCCTGCGGCTTTTCTTCCGCTGTTTTCGGGCTGGTCTTCGGTTCGGTATTCGGATTTGAAAACGCGCTTGACCCGGTCTACCGTGCGCTTGGCTTTGCCGAAAAGCCGGTGGAAGTGATGAAGCCCGCCACCACCAACATGATTATCTATTCTGCGGTGGGAATCGGCGTGGTTCTGGTTATGCTGGCAATCTTAATCAACATTTACTCTTCCCTGAAGAGAAAGCACTATGAGAACGCTCTGTTCGGCCCCAACGGGGTCGCCGGGTTCATTTTCTATACGTCGCTGGTGCTCGGTTTCGGCGGACAGATGCTGTTCGGCTGGCAGATCGTCACTCCTTCCTATGTCGTCTGCTTCATCATCCTGCCGATCGCCGTGATGTTCTTCCGCGAAGTACTCGGCGGTTTCGTGGAGCACAGGCCGGACTGGAAGCCCGAAAAATGGGGCGATTTCATCATGCAGAACTTTTTCGAGATGTTTGAATTCCTGTTGAGCTTTGCGACAAACACCATGAGCTTTCTGCGCGTAGGCGCTTTTGTGCTTGTCCACGCCGGTATGATGCTGGTTGTGTTTACGCTTGCCGAAATGTCCGGCGGCATCGGATACGTCCTGATCGTGATGATCGGCAACGTGTTCGTTATGGCCCTGGAAGGCCTGCTTGTGGGGATTCAGGTATTGAGGCTTGAATTCTACGAGATGTTCAGCCGTTTCTTCGACGGCGGAGGACGTCCGTTCAATCCTGTTGTTGTTCGTAGGGAGCAGTAATGCTTTTTGACGATAACCATATCAATCAGATATTTGATGGAGGTACTATCATGAATTTCGTATTAATTTGCTTACCTGTATTGTTTTTGATTGCTTCGGTAATTCTTTCCGTCCGTTCCGTTAAGAACGGGAAAAAAGTTCGCAGTGCCATAGCGACGCAGCTTTTGGCCTTTATGGCGGTTTGCGTTCTTACCTTTGCGATTCCCGTCGTGGCTTCCGCCACCACTCCTTCCGATACTCCCGCCGCGCCAACCACCTCTGATACGGCGACTCCGGCAGCTTCCAACGGCCTTGGCCTGATTGCGGCCGCCCTCGTTACCGGCCTTGCGGGCATCGGCGGCGGTATTGCCGTTGCCGCGGCGGCCCCCGCCGCTATCGGCGCGACCAGCGAAGATCCGAAGGCGTTCGGTAAGGCGCTGATCTTCGTGGCTCTGGGCGAAGGTATCGCTCTGTACGGCCTGCTGATTTCCATTCTGATCCTGAACAAGGTTTAACTGATCGAAAGCTGAGGTGCATTGCCTATGCGCTTTTACCTGATAAGCGACAATGTGGATACGCAGGTTGGGCTGCGTCTGGCCGGGATCGACGGCGTGGTGGTTCATGAGACCGCCGAGGTGCAGAAAGCACTGAAGGAGGCCATGGCAATGGAAGATGTCGCCGTTATTCTGATAACGGAAAACCTCCTTTCCCTTTGCCCCGATTTGATTTATGATTTAAAGCTCAATCAAAAGCGCCCGCTCATTCTGGAAATTCCGGACAGACACGGCAACGGCCGTACGAAGGATTCGATTACCCGTTATGTCCGTGAGGCCATCGGGCTGAAAATTTAAGCCGCAATTACGGCGGAACGGGGGGATTCAATCATGGCTGTCAACGATGATAAAATGAATAAATTCTACCTTGCCATCAATCACTACGCGGAAGAACAGCGTAAAAAGATTGAGCGGGAAGTGACGGAATTCAAGCAAAAAGAGCTGGATGAAGCCGAGGTGGAGGTGCTGACTCAAGCATACCGCCTGATCCAGAAGGAAATGGCGGAAATGCGCAACGGGATTTCCCGTGAAATGGCCCAGCGTGAAATGGAAGGCCGAAAGGAACTTCTGGCTCAACGCCGGAAAATCACCACGGAGGTTTTTGGGCGCGCCAAAAACGCGCTGACGGAGTTTACGCAGAAAAGCGATTACGTCTCTCTGCTGAAAAAATTCGCGGCCGAGCTTTCCGGGACCTTCACGGAACCCGGCACTGTCCTTTGCATTAAAAAAGAAGACGAAACCTGCCAGGAGCTGATAAAAGAGGCTTTTGGAAAAGACTGTACTTTCAAGATCAGCCCCGACATTCATATCGGCGGGATTCGCGCCTACAATTCCCGGATGGGCATTGCCGCGGACATAACGCTCGATTCCATGTTGGAGGACCAGCGCGAGTGGTTTGCAGAAAACTCGGGGATGGCTGTCGTCTGAGCCGGTACCCAATTGTTATAACGGAGATGAATGAGATGGAGAATCATGACGTAATATTCGGAATAAACGGTTCCGTCGTAACCGTAAAGGACTCGCGCAGCTTTTCCATGATGGAAATGGTATATGTCGGGAACGAACGCCTGGTCGGCGAAGTAATCGGCATTACAAATAAATTGATTACCATTCAGGTTTATGAAGAAACTACGGGGCTGAAGCCCGGAGAGCCTGTTTCCGGTACTGGCAGCCCCATGAACGTTACGCTCGGCCCCGGAATTATCGACAATATTTTTGATGGAATCGAACGCCCGCTGAAAAGTATTGCGGAGCAGTCCGGCGCGTTTATCGCCCGCGGAAGCAACGTGTCCGCTCTGGATGAGAGCCGGCTTTGGGACGTTACGGTCACCGTGAAAGAGGGCGACCGGTTAAAGGGCGGCGACGTTTACGCCGAGTGCCCGGAAACAACCATCATCAAGCATAAATGCATGGTTCCCCCGCTTCTTTCCGGCGTGGTCACAAAGGTAAACGCAGACGGCAAATACAAAGTGACCGATCCCGTTGTGGAGCTGCAGGACGAACACGGGGAAACACACCGGCTTTCCCTCTGCCAGCGCTGGCCGATCCGCGTGCCGCGCCCGGTGACCGAGCGCCTGCAGACAAAAGTGCCGCTGATTACCGGCCAGCGTGTCATAGACACCCTCTTCCCCATTTCGAAGGGAGGCACTGCGGCGATTCCGGGCGGCTTCGGCACCGGAAAGACCATGACGCAGCATCAGCTCGCCAAATGGTGTGATGCTGATATCATTATTTACGTCGGCTGCGGCGAGCGCGGCAATGAAATGAGCCAGGTTCTGGATGAGTTTTCGGAACTGATCGACCCGAAATCCGGCAGGCCGATGACCGACCGGACCGTACTGATCGCCAACACCAGCAACATGCCCGTCGCGGCGCGCGAGGCTTCCATTTACACGGGAATCACGCTTGCCGAATACTACCGCGACATGGGCTATCATGTTGCCATCATGGCGGACTCCACTTCCCGCTGGGCGGAAGCTCTCCGCGAGATATCCGGCCGGTTGGAGGAAATGCCCGCCGAGGAAGGCTTCCCGGCCTATCTGCCCAGCCGCCTTTCCGAATTTTACGAGCGCGCGGGCATGGTCAAAAATTTGAACAGCACGGACGGTTCCATTACCATTATCGGCGCCGTTTCCCCGCAGGGCTCCGACTTTTCCGAGCCCGTCACACAGAACACAAAACGTTTTACCCGCTGCTTCTGGGCGCTGGATAAAGCCCTTGCTTACGCAAGGCATTACCCGGCCATCAACTGGACCCAAAGCTACAGTGAATATTTCACCGATCTGGATCCGTGGTACGCGGAGCATTTGGGCGAAGACTTTATCAAATACCGCAAGGAGATCAATAAAATCCTGCAGGAAGAAAACCAGCTGATGGAAATTGTCAAGCTGATCGGCTCGGACGTTCTGCCCGACGACCAGAAGCTGATCATTGAGATCGCCAGAATTATCAGAGTCGGTTTCCTGCAGCAGAACGCTTTCCACGCGGAAGATACCTTTGTTCCCCTTGAAAAGCAGAAGCTGATGATGAAAGTGATCCTGTATCTCTATAAAAAGGCAAGACAGCTTGTGTCCGCGTCCGTCCCGATTTCCGGCATTGTGCAGTCAGGGCTGTTCGACAAGCTGGTCAAGATGAAATACGACATTCCCAACAACAAGCCGGAGATGTTCGACGACTATATAAAAGAAATAGACCGGACTCTCTCCGCAATTCTTGCTTCCTGACGCCCGGATGAAACTCCTAATTTTACCTAAGAAGGTGGTTACGCCATGATTCTTGATTATATCGGCTTACAAGAAATTAACGGCTCTCTGATCGTTCTGGACGATGTCGCAAACGCCTCGTTTGAAGAGGTCGTCGATATCCGTCTGAACGACGGCACGCTGCGTCGGGGACGAATTGTTCAGATGGAAGGCAGCCGCGTTGTGATCCAGGTGTTTGAAGGCACCCGCGGCATTTCCCTTGACAATACCAGCACGAGGCTGATGGGACATCCGATGGAGATGCCGCTTTCCCCGGAAATTCTGGGCCGCGTGTTCAACGGCTCGGGCCGCCCGATTGACGGGCTCGGCGAAATATTCCCTTTGAAAAAAGCCAATATCAATGGGACGCCGATCAACCCGGTCTCCAGAGAATACCCGAAAAACTATATCAACACCGGCATTTCTACCATAGACACCCTGATGACGCTGATCCGAGGCCAGAAGCTCCCGATCTTTTCCGGCTCCGGCATGAAGCACAACGAGCTTGCCGTCCAGATCGCGAGACAGTCGAAGATCAGCGACGACAGCGGCAGCAACTTCGCGATTGTTTTCGCCGCCATGGGTGTAAAAAACGACGTTGCCGAATACTTCCGCCGCTCGTTTGACGAGTCTGGCGTACTGCAGAAGGTCGTTATGTTCCTGAACCTTGCAAACGACCCGATCATTGAAAGAATCCTGACCCCGCGCTGCGCGCTGACGGTCGCCGAATACCTTGCCTTTGAGCTGGGGATGCACATCCTCGTCATTATGACGGATATGACCTCCTATGCAGAGGCGCTGCGTGAATTCAGCTCCTCCAAGGGTGAAATCCCGGGCAGAAAAGGATTCCCGGGCTACCTGTACTCCGACCTCGCTTCCCTTTACGAACGGGCCGGAATGATCCGCGGCAAGAAAGGCTCCGTCACGCAGATTCCGATTCTGACCATGCCGAACGACGACGTGACCCACCCTGTCCCCGACCTGACCGGCTATATTACCGAGGGCCAGATCGTTCTGGACCGTTCGCTCGACAGCTCCGGCTTCTATCCCCCGGTTTCCGTACTGCCCTCCCTTTCCCGTCTGATGAAGGACGGCATCGGTGCGGGCTACACACGTGAAGATCACTCCGCGCTTTCCAACCAGCTTTTCGCGTCCTATGCGAAGGTGATGGACGCCCGTTCCCTGGCGTCGGTTATCGGCGAAGAAGAGCTTTCGCCCGTCGATAAGAAATATATTGAATTCGGCAAGCTGTTCGAATCCCAGTTCGTCAACCAGGGCTTCAATGAAAACCGCACGATCGGCCAGAGCCTTGACCTGGGCTGGAAACTGCTTTCCACCCTGCCGCGCGGGGAGCTGGACCGTGTGGACGACGCGATTCTCGATAAATACTACAGCAAAGCCCAGGAACCTGAGAAACCCGGACAGGAAACTCCGGCGGAGTAATTCCGGAATCGTGCAGCAGGGCAATTTTTACCATACGAATACGGCTGAGAGAAATGGTGCGTGTCACGGTACCGCACGATTTGACCGGCTAAGTAAGGAGGTGAGCCGCATTGAGCAACCAGATCGTCCCCACAAAAGGCAATCTGCTCGCTACAAAAAAAACCCTTGCGCTTTCGCGCACCGGCTATGATCTTCTGGATCGTAAACGCAACATCCTGATCCGTGAAATGATGGCTCTGATTGAGCGGGCCGCAAAAATTCAGAGCGTCATTGACGATACTTACGATGAAGCTTACGCCGCGCTGCAGAGAGCAAATATCACGCTGGGCATCTGCAACGAACTGTCCCGCACGGTACCGCTCGACAACAACCTGAACGTAGCCTACAGAAGCGTCATGGGGGTGGAGATTCCCATGGTTTCGATTGATACGGTGTGTGCGCCGATTCCGTTCGGGCTGAATTCCACCAATATTATGCTGGACAACGCCTATATGAAATTCAACGAAGTAAAGCGGCTGACCGCAGAGCTGGCAGAGGTGGAAAATAGCGTTTACCGGCTGGCGGACGCGATCAAAAAGACCCAGAAGCGGGCCAACGCGCTGAAGAATATTATGATTCCCCGGTTTGAGGAAACCGTAAAGTTTATTACCGACGCGCTGGAAGAAAAGGACAGGGAAGAATTCTCCCGCCTGAAAGTGATTAAAAGACAGAAAAACAACAAGTCATAATCCCCGGCAAGCGGGGGTTATGACTTGTATTCGTATAAATACATTATGTATTCATCGCTTTCTTAAATTTAGCAAAGACTTTCTCCGGATGATTTTCAATAAGTTCTCCCGCAAACTCTTTCCCAAGGCCGGAGGATGCGCCATTGCAATCGCTATTCCCATGTTTCAGCCTCCTATATCTTTACATTCAATTCCTGCCGCAAACCTATGCAAAAAGACTTCAAATAAGCCTTTGTTGCACTATAGACATTTAAACGGGGATTGGGTGCAAAAGATGAAACGGAACAAGTTTCCAAAATAGTGCTACCATTTTTCTTATTGCTTCAGAATAAAAGCCTTGTAATGCAATTTGCATATTACAAGGCTTTTATCTCTCTCGTTTTTGTTTTCTTTGGCCTCAAGATGAATACTCTCAAATTTCCTATAAGGGCAGTATCAGAAAAGTATTCAATAATGGACAAAACCTTTTCTGGCTATTGTATTTTAATTTAGCCAAATTATTCTGTAAACGCGTCGATCACAGACTGCCAGATCTTTTGAAATACATTGAGCATTCTCTGGAAGGGGTTCATCTTCTCCTTTTCCTTCTCAAGATCCTCCGTGCTTTCCTCCTCGTCCCCGGCGCTGATTTCCTCCGTGCGCAGGATAATCTGGATGCTTTCGGGGGAGGCATTTTTCTCGGAGGTAAAAGAAACCGGCTTTGCCTCGGCGTCCAGGTTCAAAAGGTTGCTGTCGTCTTCATATTTATCCGTTTCCTTATCGATCGCGTCCTTGATGGTGTTGTTGGCCTTTTTGATGACCGAGGTCCGGGAGATGCCGTCGAGGCTCTTTCCCAACACGCCGATCATGCCGTTCAGGCTGTCGCGGCTTCCTGCGTCCAGGTTGCCGTCGCTGGCTTTTATGGTGGACTCGAACGACGACAGAAAGGCATTCGAACTGTTCAGGGCGCTGGTCAGGCGGCGCGTCAGCTCCTCGGTATCCTTCAGCGCGGAGACAGTTTCGGGCTCGTACCGGTTCATCGTGCTGTTTAGATCCGTCGTCTGGTCGATCAGCGTTTCCCCCAGCCGCAGCAGACTCTGCGCAGAATCGCCCAGCTGGTTGGAATGCTTCAGCATCGAACTCGCGGTATCCGTGGCGTCGTCCAGTGCATCGAAATAATCGTCCGCCAAATCGACGGTTTTGTCCGCCGTATCAAGGTACTCGTCCGCCTGACCGCATGCCAGTCCCATCGCGTACACAAGGCTGTTCGTTGAGTCGGCCACCTTTTTCAGGCTTGCAAATAAAGCGGCGTTCGCCGGGTCGGTTTCACCCAGCGCCTGCTGCAGCTGCTCGAGAAGAGCGCTCAGTTCACCCAGATTTTTGCTCAAATCAGTCAGAAGCGGCTGCAGCGCGGTCAGACCGGCTCTCGCACTTTCGATATCCTTCCTCATATCACCGAGGACCTCATTCCGATCGCTGGAAGTGTTGTCAATATTGTCGAGCACCTCCCGCAGGTCCTTCACATCGTCCTGAATTCTGCCGATGGAACTATTGAGCGAAGCGAGATAGGGCTTGGCTTCGCCGACAATTTTCGTCAGCGCATTCAGGTCGCCATTCACATCCTTAACCATCTGCTGCGCGCTTTGCAGATGGGGGACCAGAAGTGCCGTTTGCTGCGCGACAGCGGTGAGATCCGCAAGGCTCAGGTCCGCTTTGTTGTACAGACCGTCCTTTTTGGAGCTGATCGTGCCGCGCGCCCGGTCCAGAGCGGAAAGGCCGGACTGCGTCCGCTTCAGCCCGACGGACATCGATTCGATCGTGCCGAGAATCACATTGGTGCTGTCGTGGATCGCATCCACGGAATCCTCCATCGTATCCTTGTCTTCCTTGAGGTCCTTGATATCCTTCATCTGGTCAAGGGAGCCCGGAACCATCATGAGTACCAGTCCGTCGGTCTCAAATTTCTTCGTTCCGATCCGCATGTTAAAGGTCGTTTCCTCGCCTGGCAGCGCGGCGAACATGACAAGCTTTGATTTTCCCACCGTCTGCACCTGCGCTCCGGGCGCCTCGATGCTCAGCGTGTCTTCCATATCGATCATGGTGCCGGCCTGTAAAAGCATGTTGTTTTTGTAATAATCGCTGACATTCCGGTTCGGTACGGCTTTCACGCTGATTTCCACCATACCGGAAGCCCCGGCCAGATTTTCTGCGTCGGTCGGGACCCCGTTGAGCTTATAGGACACGTCAAAGCTCCAGGGGAGGGTTGCGCCTTCCGGCTTGAGCGCACATTCGTAGAAAAAGCTCCCCGAGCTTTCCGGCAGCTTCCAAGTGACGCCCTGTGAAGAAACGCTTGGTTCCGTCAGATTGGACATATTGGTCACTTTTTCATAAGAGCCGTAATCCGTAAATTGGCTGTTCCCGTTCAGGTCAACTCTTTTTACAACATTGACCTGCTCCACTTTTCCGTAATGGTCCAGGTTGACGTACATCGATTCGTCCGTCGTCACCGACGGCGCGGCGGCCTGCGCGGGTACCACCAGGGACGGCGCCAGGATGACCGCGGCAAGAAAGCCTGCCAAAAATTTTTTCCATGTTCTCATTGTAGATCCTCCTGTTCTGATTTTGGTGGATTTGGCTCAGACGTCTCAAATGCGCCCGGTTTTTTCGGACCTGAAGACTGTCTACAGGGAAATTTCCAGCTTCCTGCGATCGTTTTCAGGTGCTTCCGAAGATTTTTCGAGGCCTCTCGCTTCGGCAGGGGCTTCCTGCTTTTCCCTTCGTGCAGCCGCTTCATACGGTCCGCGTGCCCTTGCCGGCTGCGCATGATCGGTCCGTCAAACAGATACAGGATCGCGGGAAGCAGGAAAACCATCAGCAGGATGCTCAGCAGCGCGCCGCGGCCGACCAGATGCCCCAGATCGCCGATCGCCGCGATGGAGGAAATGAAGTAAAAAAGATATCCCGCCCCGGAAAGGATCATGCCCGACGCCAGGATCGAAGGGGTGCATGTCGCGATCGTTTCAACGTATGCCTGCTTTCGGTCCATCCTCCCGCGAAAATCCAGATATGTGGTGGTAATCAGGATTCCGTAGTCGTCTGTAGCACCCAGGATCAGGTTGCTGACGATCAGATAGCCCAAAAACGTTGTTGAATCTCCCGCCAGATAAGGAAAAATCATATCGAAGAATACGGTCATTTCAACCGGAATCATCAATAAGAAAGGAACGAGGGCGGATTGGAACGTAATCGCATAAATCACACCAACCCCGGCAAGGGAAAGCAGGTCGACCACATTATAGTCGCCGTTGATCGTGGTTTTGATATCCTGTGTGGAAGGGGTCTCGCCGATGACATGGGAATCCTCCGGATAATACTTTTTCACGACCGCCTGGATCTCATCGGAGGCATGGAACGCCAGCTCACTTTCCCCTTTGGTCCTGATATAAATCATCATACGCGCGTAACGGTCCGTGTGCAGATCGTTTAATTCTCTTTTCGGAACCATACTGGCCGGAACGCCTTCCGGCAGCGTATTTGAAAGCGAGGTGACGCTTTTCACATATCCGAGCTTTTCCAGTTCGTCCGAAAGCTGCTTCTCCTTCACCAGGGAGGTGTTCGGGTACAGGGCCATCAGAAGATTGCTGCGCCCGAACTGTGCGTCGATCGCCTGCTCATCCGCATACATCTGCGTGCCGGGACTCGCGCCCATCGTTTCACCGCCGTAAACGAAATCGTTCATCCCCTGCGCGACAAAAGCCGGAACCGCGGCAAGCGCGATAAAGATCAGCACGCCATAGCGCGCTTTGAAAGAAATCCTGCCGAGCTTTTCAAATTTCGGCAGAAACGGGCGGTGCGCCGTTTTTTCGACCAGTTTGTAGCTGTGCAGAATCAGCGCGGGCATCAGGCAAAGGACGGTAGCCAGACTGATGACGATCCCTTTTGCCAGAACGATCCCCAGATCGAAGCCGATGGTGAATTTCATCGTCGCCAGCATCAGAAAACCCGCGATGGTACTCACGCCGCTGGGGATGATGGAACTCATGGCTTCCTCCAGAGCGTCACGGATCGCCTGCTCCGGTTCTTCGCCGGCCTCTTTTCTCCGGATGAATGCGTGCAGGAGGAAAATGGAGAAGTCCATCGAGCAGGCCAGCAACAGAACGGACGAGACGTTTGAGGTCAAAAAGGAAATCGTCCCCAGCAAAACATTCGTGCCGCTGTTGATGATGATGACGATGGCCATGATGAACAGGAACAGAACCGGCTCGAACCAAGAGGTCGTCGACAGGAACAGAACGAGGGCGATCACCGCGAAAGCGAGCGCCAGCACGCTGCCTATTTCGCTTCTCAGGCCCTCGCTGACCGTCTTATCTTGTACGGCGGGACCGACCAAATGCCCTTTTGCGCCGGTTATTTTCCTGATTTCATCGATTGACTGCGAGGTACGCTTGCTGGTGTCGCTTTCCTTAAAAATGATATCCATGACGGAATGCCTGTTTTTATAATAATCCTCGATGTCTTTACTCTCGACGAATTCGCCGGCCTGATAGACGTCCGTTTCGGAGTCGGCCCAAAGTACCCGGTCGACGCCGTCGATCGCTTCAATTTTTTCCTTATAGGCCTTGGCTTCATATAACGACACATCGTCCACCATCACGCGCGCGGTCCCCGGATAGCCGAACTCCTTCTCCATCAGATTGATTCCGCTTTCCGACGGTGTGTCGGCCGGAAGGTATTCTTTTAAATCGTAATTGATTTCAACGAACAGGCTGCAAAAAAGGCTCAAAACGATAAGAATGCCGAAAATGATTTCAAGCAGTCTCCTCCGGTCGACAATAAAATTGATCACATTGCGTTTGGTGGGCAACTTTCTGCGTATTTTCATAGGTAGAGATCTCCTTCTATTCTTCCTCAACGCTTTCCAATGCGATTTGCCCCTTTTCATCTTCCAAGGCAAATTTTATCTTCTTATACGCTTTAAAAGCTTTATTCAATCAAAATTTCAATTGATTAATTGACACGAATCTATTATAATAAGACATAGAAAAGACGGCAATGGTCAATTTATGAGCAATATGATCAATAATAGACATTTGTATATTTTTATGTTGAGCAGAGGAGAAAATCATGCAAAATGATAAAATAGAACGACATGAGCAGAAAGAAACTATGAGAAATGATAAAGTGGACCGCCGCGTGCGTAAAACAAAAAAAGAGCTCCGTCAGGGTTTGACGCAGCTTCTTGAGGAAAAGAGCATAAAGGATATCACCGTCAGAGAATTATCCGATCTGGTAGATATTAATCGTGGAACCTTCTATCTGCATTATAAAGACGTGTTCGACATGGTGGAACAGATCGAAAAGGAGATGTTTGAAAATTTCCACAGCGTGCTGGACAGATATCCGGCAGAGTCCTTAAACGGACGGCCGTTACCGATGATTGTAGATATTTTCCGCTTTGTAAAAGAGAATGCCGATATGTGCAAAGTATTAATCAGTAGCAATGGGGATATCTTGTTCATTAACCGTCTGAAAGACTTGGTTAGGGAGCGTTGCTTCCGCGATTGGATGGAACTGTTTGGTAAATCCCAGAATTTTGAATATTATTATTCCTTTATCGTTTCCGGCTGTATTGGACTTCTGCAGAAATGGCTGGAAACCGGACTGAAGGAATCTTCGGAGCACATGGCTTCCCTTGCTGAGCAGATGATCATGACGGGGATCGAAGTGATTCAATAACTTAGTACGATTATTGCTGGTACAGCATAGGCAGACAAATTCATTTGGAGGGATATGCAGAGTTTATAAAATGAAAAGGATGCATCCCGCGGGATGCATCCTTTTCATTTTATTCCTTTATTTTATCAGATATCTTCAAGGTCAACGACCGTCTTGTCCTCTGTGGAAGCGTAGGTCAGCTTCTCGACAATCTCCTTGGTGTCGCGCGCAATGACAAGCTCTTCATTGGTCGGAATAACATAAACGGCAACCTTGGAATCATAGGTGGAAATTTTGCCTTCGCGCCCGGAAACCATTTTGTCGTTCAGAACCGGATCGATCTTCACGCCGAAGAATTTCAGGCCGCGGCAGACCGCGTAACGCAGATGAGCCTGATTTTCACCGAGACCGGCTGTGAAAACGATGCAGTCAAGGCCGTTCATGGCCGCCGCATAGGAGCCGATATATTTGATAATCTGATAAGAAAGCATTTCATGGGCAAGAATAGCTCTGGGATCCCCCTCGATTTCCGCTTTGGTAACGTCGCGGTCGTCGCTGTGTCCGCTGATGCCGAGCAGTCCGGATTTCTTATTCAGAATTTCATCCATCTGTTCGGGGGTAAGGTTTTCTTTCTCCATAATGAAGGTTACGACCGACGGGTCCAGCGAGCCGGAGCGGGTACCCATCATAAAACCGTCCAGCGGCGTAAGGCCCATGCTGGTATCGACAACATTGCCGCCCTTGATGGCCGCAATGGAGGAACCGTTGCCGATATGGCAGGTAACCATGTTGATGTCCTCGATCGGCTGGTGCATCAGATGCGCGCAGTGATTGCTGACATAGCGGTGGGAGGTGCCGTGAAAGCCGTAACGGCGGATTTTATATTTTTCATAATATTCGTAAGGAATGGCAAACATGTAAGCTTTCGGGGGCATGGTGGAATGGAAGGAAGTATCAAAGACAACGCATTCCGGTATGTCTTTTCCAAAAACCTCGCGGCAGGCGAGGATTCCCTGAAGCTCGGGCCCGTTGTGCAGCGGAGCCAGCGGAATCAAGCTCTTGATTCCTTCGATCACATCTTCATTGATAAACAGGGATTTGCTGAAAATGGCGCCGCCCTGAGCAACGCGGTGGCCGATTGCCGTAACCTCCGACAGGTTTTTGACGACACCGACCTCTTTATCCGTTAAAGCTGCCGTAACCAGCTTGAACGCCTCTTTATGATCGGACATGGTGACCTGCAAGTCCTTCTTGCGGCCGTCCGCAGTCTTATGGGTAAACGTTCCGCCTTCTATACCAATACGCTCGCAGTTCCCCTTTGCAAGCATCTCTTCGGTTTCCATATCAATCAGCTGATATTTGAGCGAAGAGCTTCCTGCATTTATTACCAAAATCTTCATGCTTTTTCCTCCTAAAAATGCTTTCTTAGATACCCGAGCGGCTATTGAATCCGCCGAGAGAATACTGTATATTATAATAATAGTACATCGAACCGTCAAATTCAAGAAAAATCAAGGAGTTTGTCATAAAATGCATGTGGCCGGAATCGTTTCTGAATACAATCCGTTCCATAACGGACATGCCGCGCTGGTTTCGGAAACCCGCAAAGCGGGGGCAACCCACGTTGCGGCGGTCATGAGCGGCAACTTCG
Source organism: Caproiciproducens lactatisolvens (assembly GCF_052443335.1). Lineage (NCBI taxonomy): Bacteria > Bacillati > Bacillota > Clostridia > Eubacteriales > Acutalibacteraceae > Caproiciproducens > Caproiciproducens lactatisolvens. The sequence goes on from NZ_CP195750.1 coordinate 1,878,124, forward strand.
TGCAGCGCGGCGAACCGGCGATCCTTTCCAAATGGGCGCGGACAAGGCAGGCGCTGGAAAACGGCGTCGACCTTGTCGTGGAGCTGCCGCTGCCCTGGGCGCTTGCGGGAGCGGAAAAGTTTGCTTACGGCGGCGTAGCGCTGCTGGACGCGATGGGAATCGACCTGCTGAGCTTCGGCAGCGAATGCGGCCGCACAGAGGATTTATACAAAGCGGAACAGGCGCTCGGCTCCGGAGAGCTGCGGGAAAGAATCCGTTCCGAGCTGAAAAGCGGCGCAACCTTTGCAAAGGCAAGGCAAAGCGCGGTCGCCGGCCTGTTCGACGAAGAAACCGCGGAACTTTTAAGCGAGCCAAACAATATTTTAGGCATAGAATACCTGAAGGCGCTGCGCAGACTGAATTCCGGCATCGAACCGTTTACAGTCAGACGCGTGGGCGCCGCGCACGACGCGCAGGCCCCGGAGGGATTCGTGGCCTCCGCCTCACAGATACGGAGAATGATGCGCTCCGGAGAAGATTTTTCCCCGCTGATGCCTCCTTCCTGTGCGGAAACGGCAAGGCGGGAAATAAAAGCCGGAAACGCTCCCGCCGCCCTTGCCCTCATCGAGCGGGCCGTTCTGGCAAAGCTGAGAACGATGAGCCCCGAACGGTTCGCCGCCCTTCCCGACATCAGCGAAGGGCTGGAGAACCGGGTTTACGCCGCGGTGCGCAAAGCCGGCGGCCTGGAGGAAGCATACAGCCTGATTAAGTCCAAAAGATATACGCACGCCAGAATCCGGCGGATCATTCTTTCCGCTTTTCTGGGGCTGGATGCTTCCATGAGCGCGGGGATTCCTCCCTATCTGCGCATCCTCGGCTTTAATCAGCGCGGCACGGAAATTCTGCATTCCATGAAGGGGCGGGCAGCTCTGCCGGTCATCACCAATTCGTCGGACATATTTTCTCTTGACAAAAGCGGAAAAAATATGCTTGAATTAGAAAACAGAGCAACGGACCTTTATGCGCTGTGTATGCCGAAAATCGCGCCCTGCGGGCTCGACAGGACAACGGGTATTATTTCTATTTCGTCTTTTGACTGAAAGGATGTGTCTTCTCTTGTCTATTGAAATTAAAGAAACGGAATATGAGAACTACGGAAAATGCCTGAGGCTGGATAACGGCCTGATCGACGTTGTTGTAACCATTGAGTTCGGGCCGCGCATCGTCCGTTTCGGCTTTATCGGCGAAGAAAATATTCTTTACAACGATCTGGAACGCCGCAATTATATCAGCAGCGAAAGTATGTCGGAACGCTACGGCAAGGACGCGGCTTTTTACCATTACGGCGGCCACCGCGTATGGCTCAGTCCCGAAAAAATGCCCGAAACGTATTATCCGGACAACGAGCCGGTCGTATACGGCATTCTGCCGGAAGGCGTCAGCTTTACGCCCCCGCGCCAAAAGCGCAACGACGTTCAGCTGAGCTTTGAAGTGATCATGACCGAGGGCACCACGGATATCATGGTGGTACACAGCGCGAAAAACTGCTCGAAGGAAAAACGGAACTGCGCGCTGTGGGCGCTGACCATGGTGAAGGGCGGCGGCGTGGAGGTGATCCCGATGAACAAGGACACCGGCAGCTCGCTGCTCCCCAACCGGCTTCTCACTCTTTGGCCGTATTCCGATATCCGGGACAAACGCCTGTCAGCGGGCAACCGGTTTATTACGATCCGGCACGACACGGACATTCCCGACGCACTGAAGCTGGGCGTCAACAATACGCCGGGCTGGGCATCGTACACCTGCGGAGAATATACGCTAATAAAGCGTTACCTTCACACCGCTCAGGCGGCGTACCCGGATTACGGCTGCTCCTATGAGACGTACGCGTGCGGCGATTTTATCGAAATGGAATCGCTGAGCCCGCTGTACGGCCTGGAACCGGGCGAGGGAATCCGTCACGTGGAAAATCTTTCGCTGATCAGGCAGCCTTTCCCGGATGATCCGGTCGACGAGGACGCAATCGAAAAATTCTGCGCGCATTTCAAATAAAATTTTTTCGATACGATCAAACGGGGGGGGGCGGCCAATGGCCGCCCCCCGTTTCTCTCAATTTTTACAGTGTTCCGAAAATACGGTCGCCCGCGTCGCCAAGGCCCGGTACAATGTAGCCGATGTCGTTCAGGTGATCATCGACGGCGGCGCAGAAAAGCTGTACGTCGGGATGCGCTTCGGTAAACGCCTTCACCCCTTCCGGAGCGGCAATAATGCACATAAAGCGGATGCTTTTCGGCTTGCTGCGCTTGATGATGGTGACTGCGTCGATCGCGGAGCCGCCGGTGGCGAGCATCGGGTCCAGCACGATGACGTCGCGCTCCTCAATATCCTGCGGCAGCTTGCTGTAGTATTCTATCGGCTGCAGCGTCTCGTGGTCGCGGTAAAGGCCGATATGGCCGACCTTCGCGGCGGGAACCATTTTCAGTACGCCGTCCACCATGCCCAAGCCCGCTCTTAAAATAGGAACAAACGCAAGCTTCCTTCCCGCAATCACCTTTGTTTTCGCTTTCCCCATGGGGGTCTCGATCGTCGTGTCCTCCAAAGGAAGATCGCGGGTCGCCTCGTAGCACATCAGCATCCCGATTTCACCGACCAGCTCGCGGAATTCCTTAGAACCCGTGTTTTTGTCGCGTAAAAAAGTCAGCTTGTGCTGAATCAGCGGATGATCCATAACAAATACCTGTTTATCCATGTTGACAGCCTCCATAGTCTTGTATTGTTGTAACCCAAAAATTACAGCTCGCCGCGCTCTATCGCAGAGATTTCGTCAATGCGCTGCTGGTGGCGGCCGCCTTCAAATTCGGTTTTCAGGTAGATCTTTGCGAGCTCCACCGCCTTTTTTTCATCGATCACCCGGCCTCCAAGGCAGAGAATATTGGAATTGTTGTGCCGGCGGGTCATTTCCGTGCAGTAAGCGTCGGCGCACACCGACGCACGGATGCCCTGCACCTTGTTGGCCGCGATGCTCATCCCGATTCCCGTTCCGCAGCACAGGATTCCGCGCTCCGCTTCGCCGTCCGCTACGCAGTGCGCGACCTTTGCCGCAACCGGCGCATAGTCGATAGAGGTTTCGTCAAACGTGCCGAAATCCTTATAGGCAATATTTTCGGCAGCAAGATAGTTCTTAATGGCTTCTTTCAATAAAAATCCGCCGTGATCCGCTCCTAAAGCTATCATTTGATTTCTCCTTTTATTCGTTTTTTTAATTCCCGCTCCGCCTGCGGCGGGCGAAGATAGATCGGCATCAGAGCCGCCGGGGACACCGCCCCGCCCCGCTCATATACTTTCTGCGCAGACTTTGCCACGCCCCAGGCACGCTGGTAAAGCAGGTGCTCGGGCGGCAGAACCGCGCTCAGGCTTTTAAACCGCTCATTATTATAGCACAATTTCGCGCCGTCTCCAACAAGGAATATCGGTTTCGTGTAATTTTTACATTCCCGTGCCAAATCCTCAATGGAAAGCGCCCGGTCGGGAGTGATTCTTTCCACGGAATTTTCATGCGCGGAAAAGACCGCGTTATAGACCTGCCCGCAGCGGGCGTCCATTACCGCGCAGACCGTGCAGTCCAGGTGCGCCAGGTTCTGCGCCATGGCCTCCAGGGCGGAAACTCCCGCACAGGGTTTATTCTGCGCCATGGCCAAGCCTTTGATACTCGCCACGCCGATACGGACGCCCGTAAAAGAACCGGGGCCCGCGGAAACCGCAAACAGATCGACGTTTCCCAGTTCTGTCCGCGTACACTCCAGAAGATGGTCGATCATGGGCATCAGCGTCTGGCTGTGGGTCAGGCGGGTATTGATGTAAAACTCTCCCAGCAGCCTGTCGTCGTCAAGCAGAGCCGCCGAGGCCGCGGTCGCGGAAGAATCGATTGCCAGTATCCTCATGGTTTTATCCCTTCTATCTGAAAAATCCGTTCGTTTTCCCGCGCGCCCCGACGGATTTCAATCCGTATCGCATCCTGCGGAAGAGCGGCCTCGATGTTTTCGCTCCACTCGATGACGAGCACGCCGCCGCTGTCGAGATAATCAAAAAATCCGGTGGAGTAAAGGTCGTCCCACCCGGTTACGCGGAACATATCAAAATGGTAGACATCCAGCCTGCCGTGATATTCGTGAACGAGCGCAAAGGTCGGGCTGGAAACGCCGTCCTGAATTCCAAGCCCGCGGGCAAGGCCGCGCGTAAAGGCGGTCTTCCCCATCCCCATCCCGCCGAAAAGCGCCAGCACCTCGCCGCCGGTCAGCTTTTCCGCAATTTTTACCCCGAGCGCTTCCGTCCCGGCAGGCGAAGAAGTGATGATTTCCTGCATATCCGGTCCCCTTATATCTTTAAAATAATCCCGAAATTTTCCCATTCGCGTCCACGTCGATCTTTTCGGCGGACGGTACCCTCGGCAGTCCGGGCATGGTCATAATATCCCCCGCGTACGCAACCACAAACCCCGCGCCGTTGGAAAGGCGCAGGTCGCGGATGGTGATACGGAAGCCTTTCGGCCGTCCTAAAAGCGCGGCGTTGTCGGAAAGGGAATATTGGGTTTTCGCAACGCAGACGGGCAGCCTGTCCCCGCCGAGCGCGGAGATGTCGGCAATAGCCTTTTCCGCCTGGCCGGTGTAGTCCACACCGTCCGCCCCGTAAATTTCTTTGGCAATGCATTCAATTTTCTGCCTGACCGTGGAATCGACGGAATAAATCGGATGGAAATCCGACGGCTTTTCCGCCGCCTCACAGACCTTTTTCGCCAGCTCCACGCCGCCCGCTCCGCCTTTGGCAAAGACTTCCGAAAGCGCGAAATCCGCGCCGTTGTCGCGGCAGTATTTTTCAATATACGCCATCTCACCGTCGGAATCGCTGCCGAAGCGGTTGATGGCGACGACCACCGGCACGCCGTACTTCTTCATATTGGCGATATGCGCGCCCAGATTGACGATTCCCTTTTCCAGCGCCGGCAGATTTTCCTCCGCCGTGCGGTCCTTCGGCACGCCGCCGTTGTATTTCAGCGCACGCGCGGTCGCCACAAGGACAACGGCGCCGGGCTTCAGGCCCGCAAGACGGCACTTGATGTCCAGAAATTTTTCCGCGCCAAGGTCGGAGCCGAAGCCGGCCTCGGTAATGCAGTAATCGGCAAGCTTCAAAGCAAGGCGCGTGGCCCTGACGGAGTTGCAGCCGTGGGCGATGTTGGCAAACGGCCCGCCGTGCATGATAACGGGCGTGCCCTCCAGCGTCTGCACCAGATTCGGATTGATCGCGTCTTTCAGAAGCGCGGCCATGGCGCCCTGCGCCTTGAGGTCCGAAGCGTAGACGGGCGCGCCCGCAAAGGTGTACGCGACCAGAATTCTTCCCAGCCGTTCCTTCAGATCCGTAATGTCGGACGCAAGACAGAAAATGGCCATGATTTCCGACGCAACGGTAATGCAGAAGCCGTCTTCGCGGGGAATTCCGTTGATTTTCCCGCCAAGGCCGACCACGATGCTGCGCAGGGCGCGGTCGTTCATGTCGAGACAGCGTTTGATTAAAATCCTTCGCTGGTCAACCCCCAGCGCGTTTCCCTGATGGATATGGTTGTCCAGCATGGCGCAGAGCAAATTGTTTGCGGAAGTAATGGCGTGAAAATCGCCCGTAAAATGCAGGTTGATGTCCTCCATCGGCACCACCTGTGCGTATCCGCCGCCCGCGGCGCCGCCTTTGATGCCGAATACCGGACCGAGGCTCGGTTCGCGAAGGGCAATGACGGCATTTTTTCCGATCCGCTTCATTGCCTCGCCAAGGCCCGCCGTCGTGGTGGTCTTCCCCTCCCCCGCGGGAGTGGGATTGATTGCCGTAACCAGAATGAGTTTGCCGTCCCTGCGGGAGGCAAGTCTGTTGTAGAGAGAGTCGTTCAGCTTTGCTTTAAACCGGCCGTATGGCTCAAGTTCTTCCTCGTAAATTCCGAGGTCAGCGGCAATTTTCGCAATCGGTACGAGCTTTGCCTGCTGTGCAATTTCGATGTCCGTCAGCATTCATGCATTCTCCTAACACATCATTATGACAAAATTATATCATATTCTTTTGTAAAAATGAACAGGAAAGAGTAATATTTCCTGATGAAACAGACGGCTGCCGCATCGTTGTCCGGATATGTTATAATGAAAAGCAGCTCCACAGATCAAGAATAGGGCGAGTACAAAAAATTAAAATCTTCAGTTTTTTGTAAGAAATCCGTTCAGTTTTTCTTAAGAAATATGCGGTAAGCTGTTGTTAAGGTTTTTGAGGGAGGAAATCAAATGGATAAAAAACAGATTCTGATTGTCGACGACGACCGTGAAATCGTCCGCGCAATCGCCATTTTGCTGGAAAAAGAGGGTTATTCGGCTCTGTGTGCCTATGACGGGCTGGAGGCCGTCGACGCGGCGATGAACAACGAAATCCATTTGATTTTGATCGATGTGATGATGCCGAAGCTGAACGGGCTTTCCGCGGTCATGAAAATCCGTGAAAAACGCAATATCCCGATCATCGTGCTTTCGGCAAAAAGCGAGGACACCGATAAAATTCTCGGACTCAGCATGGGTGCGGACGACTACGTGACAAAGCCGTTCAATCCCATGGAGCTTGTCGCGCGCATCCGTTCCCAGCTCAGGCGCTACATCAGCCTGGGCGACATCAACGCGAATACGAACGCAAACGAAATCGTCAACGGCAGACTGAGCTACAATACGGACGAACGCATCCTGAAGGCGGACGGCGAGCCCGTCCGCCTGACGGCGACGGAAACCAAAATCGTCGACCTGCTGATGCGCAATCTGGGCAGGACCTTTCCTGCGGAGGAAATCTACCGCCGCGTATGGAACGAGCCCGCCTACTGTGTGGAAAACACCGTTATGGTCCACGTCCGCCGCATCCGGGAAAAAATCGAACTCAACCCAAAGGAACCCGAATATTTAAAGGTGGTGTGGGGCATTGGCTACAAAATCGAAAAAGTTTAAGCCGGTATTCAGCTGGCTCTGTTTTTTCTTCAGTATGGTGACGATTACGGGGATCCTGACCTTGGCCCTTTTTTCCGGGGAATTCGTCAACCGCGGCGACTACTTCCTCAGAGAAGTGAACGATGCGTTTGAACAGGACTATCAAAAAACTTCCCTGTTCAGTCAGGGGATGGGATACCGGCTGCAGGATATTCTGGATTCGCTGGCCGCAGGAAAAGGAGCTGACGGTACCGATGCCTGGGAGGTTTTGGACCGGGACGCGAGCAAAAACATCCTCTATTCGGCGGGAACAAAGGACAAACCGGCAATGCATACCAACGGGTACCCGAATCTGGATCTGGATACCGCACCGCTGCCGGACGGGTATAACTTCAGGCTGCATTTCGACGGCAAAAAGGTGACGATTACCAAGGACGGAAAAAATCTGGATATTTACGGGGACGGAGTCTACCGGCCCAACAAATCCATGTGGTATGTTCCGGGTTATACCAGCAACACGAAGCTGAATGATTCCGGCATTGAAAATTACAGGGTAACCATGTTTGTCCGCAGTGAGCTCATTGAGCCCGTCAGCGGCAGCAGCGTGTTGTCCTATATTCCCGACAACCAACGAAATGGAAAAACCGCTTTGTATGCCGCCGGGGTCTTTCTGGCACTTGGCCTGATCGCCTTTGCCGTATATGTTCTGCTGAGAAAGGACAAAAAACAGGCCGATCTGGCTCTGGCGCGCTTTACCGGCTGGTTCTGGTGGGAATTCAAGGCGCTGTGCGTCGCCGTGCTGGTCTGTCTGGACTTTGCTTTTATGCCCGCAACCTGGAGCAGCGACCGGATTCTATGGGGAATCTGTGCGGCGGTTTCGATGTTCTTCTATTATCTGGTTGTGAACGATATGCGCTATAACCGTCCCTTCTACCGACACAATATTTTTAACTCCATTTTAAGCAATTACAGAAGGTTCGAATTTTCAAAGCCGTTCCAGAGGCAGATGGTCCAACGGTTCTGGGCGCTGCTGGCGGCTGAAATCCTGCTGTTGCTGTTTGGTTTGACCGTAACGGCCGTCATTCATCCCAGTTCCTTCTTCGTCATGGTCTTTCTGCTGCTGGTGCTTGCCGGGATGATTTACCTGATTTACCGGTATGTGCGCAGATTTCAGAACACCGTCTACGACATCGGGCTTCTGATACGCCATATTTCCCTTGTAAAAACCGGCGATCCTTCGGCGGTGGTCGAGCTGCCCGCGGAAGCGGACCTGAAAAACGCTTCGCTGGAATTGAATGAGATCCAGTCCGGCATCGGCGAAGCGGTGGAGGAACGCCTCAAAAGCGAACGGATGAAAATAGAGCTGATCACCAATGTGAGCCACGACCTGAAAACGCCGCTCACCTCCATCATCAGCTATATCGACCTGTTAAAGCAGGAGGAGGGGTTGTCCGACCACATAAAGGATTATATCGAAATCCTTGCCCAAAAATCCGACCGGCTGAAAAACATGGTGCAGGACATCTTTCAGGTGAGCAAGGCGACCAGCGGAAACATCGAGATGAATCCGGAAATTCTGGATTACGGCAAGCTGATCCTGCAGACGCTGGCGGACATGAACGAGCAGGTGGAGGCTTCCGGACTGGTATTGAAAATCGACATCCCGGATACCCCCGTCATGATCCGGGCAGACGGAAAGCTCTTATACCGGGTGTTCCAGAATCTCATCGGCAACGCGCTGCAGTATTCGCTGGACGGCTCCCGTGTGTTTATCACGCTGGAACAAACCGGGGAAGAAGCCTCCGCCTCGGTAAAGAATACCTCCCGCTTTGAGCTGGACGGCGACCGGGATATGACCGAACGCTTTGTAAGGGGAGACAGTTCGCGCACGACAAGCGGCAGCGGGCTGGGGCTTTCCATCGCACGCAGCTTTACGGAGGCCTGCGGGGGAAGGTTCCGGATCAGCGTCGACGCCGACCTGTTTTCGGCGAGAGTCGATTTTCCGCTTGCGCAGCTGCAGCCCGAAGAGCAGTAAATCCTGTTGCTTCTGACATAAAAAGGAAAACCGATGCGAGCTTCCCGCCCGCGCCGGTTTTCCTTTATTATTCGCTTGCAGTTTTCGCGTTTCCATCATATAATAAGTAAATTAGAGGTGAAGTCATGCGAGGTTTGAAATCTTTTGTCAACTATTTAAAACGGGCGGACAAGCTGTATTGGACAATTATGATCCTGATATCGGCGTACAGCCTTCTGCTGCTGAAAACCGTGCCCAACAGCGGCTCGGGCAAGTCCTATTTTGCCGTACAGCTGGTCGCCATTGTGATCGGCTATGTGGGCGCGATCCTGTTCACGCTGATCGATTACCGGGAAATCGCGAGCTATTGGTATATTGTGGCGGGATTTTGCCTTTTTTTAATCATTTACACACAGATTTTCGGTAAGGCGGTCACGAATAGCGGCGGTATAAACGCAAAAGCGTGGATAGAGCTCCCCGGCGGTATCACCTTTCAGCCGAGCGAATTGGTCAAGATTGGTTTTATCATTACATTTTCCAAACATATATCGGAACTGAAAGAACGCGACCTGCTGAAATCCTTTCCGCAGGTCATGCTGCTGGCTTTCCATGCATTGATTCCAGTCGTACTGGTCCATTTTCAGGGAGATGACGGCACCGCGGTCATCTTCTTCTGCATGTTCCTTGCCATGGCGTTTGGAGCCGGGGTTCAGCTCAGATACTTTGGAGCGGTGTTCGCTGCACTGGCTGTTGCATTCCCTATTGCGTGGGAATATATTTTGCAGGATTACCAGAAAGACCGCTTTACCATTTTCCGCCACCCGGAATCGGATCCGCTGGACAAGGGCCTGCAGCAGATTCAGGGCAGGCTGTCCATCGGCAGCGGACAGCTGTGGGGACGCGGGCTGTTCAACGGCAATTCGCGCGTCAGTAAAAGGCTGGTACCCGTACAGCAAAGTGATTTCATTTTTTCCGTTGCCGGAGAACTGCTCGGCTTTTTCGGCTGTATGCTGATTATGGTTCTTCTTCTGCTGCTCCTGTTGCGGACGCTCCGGATTGCGAGAAAATCCCCCGACTGTCTGGGCAGCAGCATCTGCTTCGGCTTCTTCGGCATGATTGCGGCGCAGGCACTGTTCAATTTAGGCATGTGCCTGAACCTTTTGCCTGTCATGGGCGTTACGCTCCCGTTTTTCAGCGCGGGCGGTTCGTCCGCAGCCTGTCTGTATTTAGGGTTCGGGTTAGCGCAGAACGTGCATATGCACAGAATGAACACGGACAAAGTTACGCTCCGGCGATAAAGCATCATGATAAAAAACACCGCCTTATCCCATCACAACGGGAAAGGGCGGTGTTTTTATGATATTCTGCATTTTTACTGAAAAAGTTTATCCTGCAGTTTTTTTGTTTTGGAACGCCTTTGCGCCGTCGCTTCCGCGTTGATGCTGAGCGCCCCCTCGGCGTCGTCCACGTTCAGCACGTCGCCTTCCCGCGCGCCCTGCGGAAGCTCGGTGGTTTCGATGGCGAAGAATTTCTGATCCTTGTCCTCACAGATTGCGTAGGTTCCCTCAAAACGGTCTATGACCAGCATTTTCATTTTTTCTATCCCCCTCTTTATTATCATCAGCGCTCGGCTGCAAGCTTTATAGTTTGCCCGTCGCTCATAAAAATAAGCGTTCCGCTGACGTCGGTCCGGTAAACCGCCGCACCGGCGGACAAAAGCCTTTTCAGTACTTCCCGTTTCGGAAGCCCGTTGGAATCGTCGGCAACGGAAATCGCCGCCCATTTCGGCTTTACGGCGTTCAGCAGAGCGTCCGTGGTGGAGGTGCTGCTGCCGTGGTGGCCGACCTTCAGAACATCGGCGGAAAGGTCTTCCCCGCCTGCGATCAAATCGGATTCCTCCTCTTTTTCCGCGTCGCCCATCAGCAAAAACCGCGTTTTCCCATAGGTCAGCTTCAGGACGATGGAATTGTTGTTGGTGCTGCCGCCCTGCCGGACAGGGGCAAGAACCTCTATTTTCATACCGCCGAGAGAGAAAGTTTCTCCGGGCCGGGGAGCAGTCGTGGAAATCTGTTTTTCGTTCAGCGCTTTCTGCGCGGCAAGATATTCCTCGCTGGATGGAATCAGGTCCTTCGGAATATCGGGCGCAAAATATTTTTTGACGGGATAACGCCCGATCAGGTACGCAAGACCGCCGATGTGATCCTCGTCGGGGTGTGTGTTGACCATATACTCCAGCTTCTTCACGCCCCGGCGGTCAAGGTATTCCGCCACCGGTTCCCCGCAATCGACAGTCCCGCCGTCCACGAGCATCGCTTTCCCCCCGCACTCAATCAAAATGCTGTCGGCTTTTCCGACCTCCAGCACATGGAAGGACATTGGGCTGGAATCCGCCGCCGCGGAGAAATCGCTCAGCCCGAAAAAGGAAAAAATCCGGTGCCAGGAGGCTGCCGCCCCGAACGGCAGCAGCGAAACAACGAATCCAATCACCAGAAACAGCGAAATAGTGATTTTCAGCGCCTTTTTACTGTTTTTTTGCTGCTCCATCTGCCCTGCTTCTCTCTTTTTTGAACTTGGGCTGCACGCTGCATGGCAGGGTTGGGAGGGACAAGACACGAGCCGCCCGTACCGATCAGGTCGCTGCGGCCCGCGGCTTTCAGCGCCGCAATTACCAGATCCCTGTTCTTTGGATTAAAATACTGCAGAAGCGCCCGCTGCATCGCCTTTTCCCGGTCGGTGCGGGGAATATAAACCTCTTTCATCGTATAAGGATCGAGTCCGGTGTAAAACATGCAGGTGGAAATAGTGCCGGGGGTGGGATAAAAATCCTGCACCTGCTCCGGACGAAGGTGCTCGCGCTTCAGAAACAGAGCAAGCGAAACCGCGTCTTTCAGAGTGCTGCCTGGGTGGGAGGACATCAGGTATGGAACAAGATACTGCTCCTTGCCCTCCTCCTTACAGAAATGATAATACTTTTTTTCAAATTTCAAAAACGATTCAATATGCGGCTTGCCCATACAGTCAAGGACCTCCGGAGTACAGTGCTCCGGCGCAACTTTCAGCTGTCCGCTGACATGGTATTTGACCAGTTCCCTGAAAAAGGCGTCGTCCTTGTCTTCCATTAAATAATCGAAGCGGATGCCGGAACGGATAAACACGCGTTTGACCTTTGGCAGGGCGCGCAGCCTGCGCAGAATATCCAGGTATTCGCTGTGGTCCACCTTGAGCAGAGGACACGGCTTCGGTGCAAGGCATTTTTTACCGCCCGCGCAGAGCCCCAGCTTTTCCTGCCTGTCGCAGGACGGATGGCGGAAATTGGCGGTCGGGCCGCCGACATCGTGGATATATCCCTTAAAATCCGGATTTTCCGTCAGCTTTTTTGCTTCGCGCAGGATGGACTCCTCGCTGCGGGTGGTGATGGAACGGCCCTGATGGAACGCAATGGAACAGAAATTGCAGGCGCCGAAACAGCCGCGGTTGTGCGTAATGGAGAACTGTACCTCCTGAATGGCCGGAACCCCGCCCATGCTCTCGTAGCACGGGTGATAGGTGCGCATATACGGCAGCTCATAAACGGCGTCGAGCTCCTTTTGCTTTAAAGGCGGCATCGGCGGGTTCTGAACCAGTATTTTGCCGCCGTGACGCTGAATAACTCTGCGTCCCCGCACGGCGTCCTGCTCGTCCTGCTGTTTGCGGCAGGAAACGGCGTACTCCCTTTTATTCTGACAGACCTGCTCAAAGCTGGGACAGTCGACCGCCGGAACGGGCCGGTATTCCTTCGTGGGAACCGCATAGCAGGTGCCGCGGATATCGGTAATCGTACCGATCGGCTCGCCGGAAAACAGGCGGCGGGCAATTTCGACCGTCTGGCTTTCGCCCATGCCGTAGGTCAGCAAATCCGCCCCGGAGTCCAGAAGAATCGACGGGCGGATTTTGTCGTCCCAGTAGTCGTAATGTGCGAAGCGGCGAAGGGACGCTTCCAGCCCTCCGATAACGACCGGCGAGTCCGGATAGATTTCCCTGATTTTTTTCGTGTAGACAATAACGGCGCGATCGGGCCGGAGACCGGTTCTGTTCCCCGGCGAATAGGCGTCTTCTTTGCGTCTGCGGCGCGCCACGGTGTAATGGGCGACCATGGAATCAATGTTTCCGGAGCTGACCAGAAAGCCGTATTTCGGCTTGCCGAACCGGGTAAAATCCCGGTCGGTGCGCCAGTCCGGCTGCGCCAGAATGGCCACCCGGTAGCCAAACTGCTCCAGCACGCGCGAGATGATCGCGGTGCCGAAGGTAGGATGGTCAACGTAAGCGTCGCCGGTTACGACAACGAAATCCGGCGCGTCCCAGCCAAGAGCATCCGTTTCTTCTTTTGTAATGGGTAAAAAAGGCATTCCGCTTATTCTTCACTTTCTTTTTGATCTGCCTGCTGCATGGTCATTTCCAGCCACTGCTGATATGTAATGAGCACCTGACGCGGCTTGGAGCCTTCGTGCGGGCCTACAATGCCCATCTGCTCCATCTCGTCGACCAGACGGCCGGCGCGGGCATACCCGAGGCGCAGGCGGCGCTGGAGCAGAGAGGTCGAAGCCTGTCCCGCTTCCACAACGCATTTGACCGCTTCCGGCATCATGGGGTCGGTGTCGCCGTTCACACCGCCGCCTCCTCCGCTGTCCTTTTCGGCTACGGCGTTTTTCTCAATCTCCTCGGCAATATTTTTATCATATCCCGCTTCCTGCGACTTCTTTACGAAATTTACGACGGATTCGATTTCACTGTCGCTGACAAAGCAGCCCTGGATTCTGGTGGGCTTCTGCGAGCCGACGGGCGAAAACAGCATATCCCCGCGCCCCAGAAGCTTTTCCGCGCCACCCATGTCCAGAATGGTTCTGGAATCCACCTGGGAGGAAACGGAGAACGCGATACGGCTTGGGATATTTGCCTTGATAATTCCGGTGATGACGTCGACGGAGGGCCGCTGTGTGGCGATCAGCAGATGCATGCCCGCGGCACGCGCCATCTGCGCCAGGCGGCAGATGGAATCCTCCACCTCGTTGGGGGCGGCCATCATCAGGTCGGCAAGCTCGTCGATGATGATGACGATCTGCGGCAGATGCGGCATGGGCTGCCCGTTTTCATCCTGAAAGCCGTTGCTTTCCGCCAGCGCGTTGTATCCGCCCAGGTCACGCACGTTGTTCGCGGCGAAGGTCTTGTACCGCTTGAGCATTTCCGTGACGGCCCATCCCAAAGCGCCCGCAGCCTTGCGGGGATCGGTGACGACCGGGACCAGAAGCTGCGGAATCCCGTTATAAATGCCCAATTCCACCACCTTCGGGTCGATCATCAGAAATTTGACTTCTTCCGGAGTGGATTTATACAGAAGGCTGACAATAAACGAGTTGATGCACACGGATTTACCGGAACCCGTGGCGCCCGCAATCAGAAGATGAGGCATCTTGCTCAGATCCGCCGTTGCGACCGCACCCGCGATGTCGCGCCCGAGCACGACGGTCAGGCGGCTCTTCGCCGCGCCGAAGCTGTTGGACTCGATCAGCTCACGCATCCTGACAACGCTGACCTTCTTGTTCGGGACCTCTATTCCGACGGCGGCCTTGCCCGGGATCGGCGCTTCGATGCGCACACCGGACGCGGCGAGGTTCATGGCGATATCGTCGGACAGATTCGTAATTTTACTGATTTTCACACCCGCGGCGGGCTGCAGCTCGTAACGGGTGACGGCGGGGCCGCGGCTGATATCCACGATTTTTGTCTGGACGCCGAAGCTCTTCAGCGTCTGCACCAGCATCTGCCCGTTCAGCTTCAGTTCCTCGGTCACATCCTGCTCGCTCAGTTCCTTTGTAGTCTCCAGCATGGTGACCGGTGGGAAATGGTAGGTACCGTCCTGCGGCGGCTCGTCGGTAAACATGGTCATCTGCACGCCGGCGGGTTCGGGGGTTTTTTGCGTTTCCGGCTGCGGTGAAACGGCCTGACGGGCGGCATAAGCGGCAGCCGCCGCTGCGGAGCCGGTTTTATCCGCGGCCTGCGGAACCGGAGCCGCGGGCTGCTCTATCTTTTCCACTACGGGTTCTTTGACCCCGAACACCTTTTCCAGCTGTTCGAGCTTCTTGTTCCTCTGCGGCTTGCCCTTGGCCTGAACGGCACGCTGCGCCATATCCTCGCGGTCAAGCGCAATATCAATGTTGGAATTGGCCTGACGGGCGCGTTCCACAGCCCGCTGTTCCTGTGCGCTGCTGAAACTGGCAGCCATCATGTCGGCCGGTTTTGTCACCGCCCGGAACAATTGGACAAGGCTGGTCCCGGTCAAAATCATAACCGCTACAAAAAGAGACAGAATAATAACGATTTTTGCCCCGGTCGAGCCGAGCGCCGCGACGAACGGGATTCCGATCAGGCCGCTGAACAGCCCGGCGCCGGACCTTTGGGTACCCAGGGTATAAAGATCCTTGAGCCTGTCCCAGTACGAGGTGATGGGCGTATTGTTCTGATCGGTAAAAATATAGACAGCCGCACAAAACAGTGCAATAATGACGATCATAAAAATGACTTTGCTGCCCAGACGGTTTTTCTGGCGCTCAAAAGCCGTTACGAGCGATATGTAGCAGAGAAGAATCGGCCAGATGATCGCGCAGCTGCCAAAAAGGCCCAGAAGCGCGTTGTGGCACCACAGCCAGATGTGGTCGCCCCCGATCAGCACAAGGCAGACCATCAGAATGGACATGGCAAACACCACAATCGCGTTGATCTGATTGCGCTGCCTGATATACTCGGCATCCTTTTCCGCCCTTGTTTTTCTTCCGCCGGCAAGGTGCTGTGCCTTCGGCTTGCTCCGTGCGTGGGGCGCCGCTTTCTTATTCGTATTTGTTCTTTGAGTTGCCACCTTATAATCACCTTATATTTTTTATTTTCATTTGCTTCTGTCATTCGTTATATGTAACTTTTGCATTTTTTGCCGCCCTCCGTGAGGGAGGCGGCGCGCCGGAGGGAGTAAAAGCTCCCGGTCGGGGCTTCCATCAGACTCCCTCAGTCAGGCTCCGCCTGCCAGCTCCCTCAAAGAGGGAACTGAAAAGAAGTTGCGCGGCTCGTTTTATACGCTGCGGCTTTTGGCAGCGGTCTTTGCTGTTTTGGGCTCCGGCTTTTTTGCCCCCGCCTTAGGGGTTCTTGCGCCGGACTTTTTTTGTTGCGCTTTCTTTTTTTCTATCATATCGTAGAGGCAGTCGATGGCGTCGGAAAGGCTTCCGAGAGAATCGATCAGGCCTTCCTTGACGGCGTCGTTTCCGTCCAGAACCGTCCCCACGTCCATAACCAGCTCCTGCGTGTTCATGGAAAGCTCGTGGAACCGTTCGGCGGAAATGTGAGAATTCTGCATGACAAACCGCGTAATGCGCTCCTGCATGCGCTGGAAATACTCAAGGGTCTGCGGAACGCCGAGCAGCATGCCGTTCATACGCACCGGATGAATGGTCATCGTCGCGCTGGGGGCGATGAAAGAATGCTTGGCGGCAACCGCCAGCGGCACGCCGATGGAATGGCCGCCGCCCAGCACGAGCGACACAGTCGGCTTTTTCATCCCCGCGACCAGTTCCGCAAGGGCAAGCCCGGCTTCCACGTCGCCGCCGACGGTGTTCAGAATGATCAGAAGCCCGTCTATGGTGGGTTCTTCCTCAATCGCGACAAGCTGCGGAATCACATGCTCGTACTTGGTCGTCTTATTTTGCGAAGGCAGAATATAATGTCCTTCGATCTGACCGATGATCGTCAGGCAGTGAATCAGATGTTTGCCGTTGCCGGTAATCACCGAACCGGTGTCGATAATCTGGTCGGTCTGCTTTTCGTTTTTCTCGGCTTTATCGTCATCATTGACCCGCTTTATATAATCCCGGTCTTCTTTCTGGCCTTTTTCTTTTTGGTCTTTATGGCTCATTGATAATCCCTCCTACCGCTTTATTGTGCCGTAAGAAGGGCGTTCTCATACACGGAAATGTACAAGTTTGAAATATCAATATTATGATTATATCATCTGTTGTGATATTCATCAAGAAAATAAAGCGTCAAAATAGAATGCTTTGGCAGAAAGTGATTGGATAGATTGACAATTTTGCTTTTTTATTGGATAATGGTTATATATTTAACTATGTTGGGAATTCGAATTGGAGGGAAGCTTGATAATGAGTTTGACTTTGGCACAGAAAATCATAAAAACCCATCTTCTAAGCGGCGAAATGACGCCAGGTAGCGATATCGGTTTGAAAATAGACCAGACGCTGACGCAGGATGCCACCGGAACCATGGCCTATCTGGAATTCGAGGCTATGGGCGTCCCGCGCGTAAAAACAGAGCGCTCTGTCGCTTATATCGACCACAATACCCTGCAGACCGGTTTTGAAAACGCGGACGACCACCGGTACATTCAGACGGTCGCCAGGAAACACGGAATTTATTTTTCAAGACCCGGCAACGGAATCTGCCATCAGGTCCATCTGGAGCGCTTCGGCGTTCCCGGCAAAACGCTGATCGGCTCGGACAGCCACACCCCCACCGGCGGCGGAATCGGCATGCTCGCCATGGGCGCCGGCGGGCTTGACGTTGCGGTTGCCATGGGCAGCGGCGAATATTACATCCCCATGCCGAAAATGCTGCGTATCAATCTGACCGGAAAGCTTTCTCCATGGGTTTCCGCCAAAGATATTATCTTAGAGGTCCTGCGCCTTCTGTCCGTAAGGGGTGGCGTCGGCAAGATCGTGGAATACGGCGGCGAAGGAATCGCGGCGCTGAGCGTGCCGGAGCGCGCGACGATCACCAACATGGGCGCGGAACTGGGCGCAACCACCTCCATCTTCCCTTCCGACGAAGTAACCCTTGCGTTTTTGAAAGCACAGGGCCGCGAAAAGGACTGGGTGGAGCTAAAGCCGGACGCCGACGCGAAGTACGATGAAACCATCGGGATCAACCTGTCCGAGCTGAAACCGATGGCGGCCTGTCCCCACAGCCCGGACGCGGTAAAAACCGTGGACGAGATCGGCCCCATCAAAGTGGATCAGGTCTGTATCGGATCCTGTACCAATTCCTCTTACCGCGACATGATGCGGATCGCCTCCATATTAAAAGGAAAGACGGTTCACCCCGACGTGAGCCTTTCGATTGCCCCCGGCTCCAAACAGGTTTACAATATGCTTGCACAGAACGGCGCTCTTGCCGACCTGATTTCCGCCGGCGCACGGATTCTGGAATGCGCCTGCGGCCCCTGCATCGGGATGGGACAATCCCCGAATTCCGGCGGCATTTCGCTGAGGACCTTCAACCGCAACTTTGAGGGACGTTCCGGCACGGCGGACGCCAAAATTTACCTTG
Source organism: Caproiciproducens lactatisolvens (assembly GCF_052443335.1). Classification (NCBI taxonomy): domain Bacteria; kingdom Bacillati; phylum Bacillota; class Clostridia; order Eubacteriales; family Acutalibacteraceae; genus Caproiciproducens; species Caproiciproducens lactatisolvens. The sequence continues at coordinate 1,896,472 of NZ_CP195750.1, forward strand.
TCAGCCCGGAAACCGCCGCGGCTTCCGCCATCAACGGCGTTCTGACCGATCCCCGGACGCTGGGCGAGGAAGCTCCCATCGGGCAGCCCGAAAAATTCCTGATCAACGACAATATGATCATCCCCCCCGCCAGTGAGAAGGAAGCGGAAAACGTGGAAGTCCTGCGCGGGCCGAACATCAAGGAAGTCCCCACCACCACCGCCCTCCCCGGGGACATCGCCGCAAAAGCCCTGCTGAAGGTCGGCGACAACATCACAACCGACCACATTATGCCGGCGGGGGCGAAGATTCTTCCGTACCGTTCCAACATTCCCTACCTTTCCAACTTCTGTTTCGCCGTCTGTGACAAGGAATTCCCGGAGCGCTGCCTCCAATACGGCAAGGGCATCATTGTGGGCGGCTCCAATTACGGACAGGGCTCTTCCCGTGAGCACGCCGTTCTGGTCCCGCTGTATCTTGGAATCAAAGCGGTGATCGCAAAAAGCTTTGCGCGTATCCACTGCGCCAATCTGGCGAACGGAGGAATCCTTCCGCTCGTATTTAAAAATGAGAAGGATTACGACGGAATCGACCAGATGGACGAACTGGAGCTGCCGGATATCCGCGCCACCATCGAAAACGGCGGAACCGTTCTTGTAAAAAACCTGACAAAAGGCACCTCCTTCAAAGCAGACGCCATTCTGAGCGACCGTCAGAGAAAGATCGTTCTTGCAGGCGGCCTGCTGAGCTACATCAAAGAACAGAACAGCTGATACAAAAATACAACGGACTTGCAGAACGCTTACAGAAAACAGGAGGGCTACGAATGAATAAGATTCAAATGGCGACGCCGCTGGTGGAAATGGACGGCGACGAAATGACCAGAATCATCTGGAAGATGATTAAAGATATCCTGCTGATCCCCTATATCGACCTGAAGACGGAATATTACGATCTCGGGCTGGAAAACCGCGACGCAACCGACGATAAGGTCACGTTTGATTCCGCTTATGCCACAAAGAAATACGGCGTTGCCGTAAAATGCGCAACGATTACCGCGAACGCGGACAGAGTGCGCGAGTATGGATTGAAAGAAATGTGGAAATCCCCGAACGGCACCATCCGTGCAATTCTGGACGGCACCGTTTTTCGTTCCCCTATCCTTGTGAAGGGCATTACGCCCTTTATCACCACCTGGAAAAAGCCGATCACCATTGCGCGCCACGCCTACGGCGACGTCTACCGCAACACGGAAATGACCGTTCCCGCCGGCGCAAAAGCCGAGCTTGTCGTTACAAAAGCGGACGGCACCGAAGAGCGCGCGCTGATTCATGATTTCGAGACATCCGGCATTATTCAGGGCCAGCACAACATAGACAAAAGCATTGAAAGCTTTGCCCGGTCCTGCTTCAGCTACGCGCTCGACGTCGGACAGGATGTGTGGTTTTCGACCAAGGACACGATTTCAAAAAAATACGATCATCATTTCAAGGATATTTTTCAGGAAATTTACGAATCTGATTACAAAGAAAAATTTGAAAAAGCCGGTATTACCTATTTTTACACCTTAATTGACGACGCGGTAGCCCGTGTGGTCCGTTCAGAAGGCGGATACATCTGGGCCTGCAAAAATTACGACGGCGACGTCATGAGCGATATGGTCGCAACCGCCTTCGGCAGCCTTGCCATGATGACGAGCGTTCTCGTTTCGCCCGAAGGAATCTATGAATACGAGGCGGCCCACGGCACCGTACAGCGCCATTACTACAAACATCTGAAGGGCGAAAAGACGTCCACCAATTCCATGGCTACCCTGTTTGCCTGGACCGGCGCGCTGAAAAAACGCGGAGAGCTCGATCACCTTCCCGCGTTGACGGATTTTGCGGACAAACTGGAAAAAGCGTCTATTCAGACAGTTGAAAGCGGCATTATGACCGGCGATCTTGCCGCTCTTTCCACGCTGCCAGGCAAAACCACAGTTGACACCGAAACCTTTTTAAGGGAAGTCAATAAAAGTCTGGTTCGGCTTCTATAAACCGGACTATTACGGAGGGAAAGCGTATGCCAAGACGCGAAAATATTTCAATGTCGGTAATCAGAAGATTGCCCCGCTACTATCGTTTTTTAACCCATCTGAAACAAAAAGGGGTCACCAGGATCTCTTCCACCGAGCTGTCCGTGAAGCTGGGGCTGACCGCCTCGCAGATCCGTCAGGACCTGAACTGCTTCGGCGGGTTCGGCCAGCAGGGTTACGGCTATATTGTCGACCAGCTCTGTGATGAAATCGGGAATATTCTGGGCCTTTCCAATGAGTATAAGGCGATTCTGATCGGAGCCGGAAATTTGGGAAGAGCAATCGCCTCTCACATGTCGTTTGATGACGAAGGGTTCAGACTGATCGGTATTTTTGACAGCTCCCCCAGTAAAACCGGGACCAGAATCAACGGTCAGATTGTACGCGACACGGTGGAGCTGGAAGATTTTTGCCAGAAGGACCAGCCGACCATGGCTGTGCTCTGCATCCCCCGCGACGGCGTTCATACCATGATTGAACGCCTTTACAATCTGGGTGTGCGCAATTACTGGAACTTCAGCCATTATGATATTACAATGAAGTATGAAGATACGATTGTTGAGAACGTTCATCTGAACGACAGCCTGATGACGCTTTGCTACCGAATTTCAAACCCAAGCCGGAAATAAACTGTTCGGGGGGAAAGGATATGAAAATCCTTTCCCCTTTTTGCATGGCAAATAAAATCTGTTTTCGGGGTACAATAAGGATTGTTTTCCCCCGCTTTTCTTTTTATGTAAAATATGTTATGATCATTTCATAGCAATTTAAGCGATGTCTTGATATTCAAAAACCGCAGAGATGATTAGGAGGTACGCATCATGGATTGGATCACCTTTGGCATTATTGCCGCAGTTATCCTGATTCTTGTTTTCTGGGTCACAGGCATGTACAACAAGCTTGTCTCTTTCTCCGTAAGAGTGGACAACGGATGGGCACAGGTGGACGTTCAGCTGAAAAAACGCTTTGACCTCATCCCCAACCTGGTGGAAACCGTCAAGGGATACGCTTCCCATGAAAAATCGACCCTGGAAGAGGTCACAAAATGGCGCAGCGCGGCCATGAGCTCCAAAACGCCCGAAGAGGCGATGGAGAACAACGCCAAGCTGTCCCGCGCGATGGTAAACCTGTTTGCCACGGCGGAGCAATACCCGGACCTGAAGGCAAACCAGAATTTTCTGGACCTGCAGGGTCAGCTGAAGGACATTGAAAGCAAAATTGCTTTCGCCCGTCAGTTTTATAACGACACCGCAATGAAATACAACGAGTACGTCATGCATTTCCCGTCCAATATCATTGCTTCCCTGTTCCATTTCGGACAGAAAAAATACTTTGAGATCGAGGAAGCCGATAAAGCCGTACCACAGGTGAAATTCTGATTTTCGGCGAACGAAGGGAGCATACAGATTGGCCAAAAAGCTTTTTGGCGGGATGGCTGCGGCCGTCGCCGCTATCCTATTGATTCTTTTTATCATCGGCGCCGGCGGTTACAAGCACGGCGCAAAGCAGACTTTGGAAAATCTGGATATCGTTTCTCAGCTGAACAGTAACGGCGATATGCAGGTGACGGAAACCTGGCGCATCAATCTGGAAGACCGCGGCAAGCCCTACAGCAACCTGTATAAAACCTTCCCGGTTAACGGAAGCCAGAGCGTAGGAATCGAAAATTTATCCGTGTACGACATGGATGAAAACGTTCAGTACAGCTTCCGTGACGATATCAATCCGACAAGCGGCTATTTTTCTGAGGATAACGTCTGTTATATTTACAACACGGCGAAGGACATCGAAATCGGCTGGTTTTTGCCGGCGATCGACAGCGGCGTACGAAACTTCAAGGTATCGTACACTATCAGGAACCTTGTCAGTGTATACGGAGATACTTCCGTCCTGTACAACGCCTTTATCGGAAAGAACTTCAGTATTCCGATCACCCAGCTGTACGGCACCATCTTGATTCCGTCCGGCGCGAAGGATAAGGAAGTGAAGGGATGGCTGCACTGTACGGCGCAGAGTCAGTTAACCATCGATTCCCCTGCCCGGATTTCCTTTACCGCAAGCCAGGTTCCGCCGGAGACGCTGGTGGAAACGCGCGTCTGCATGCCCGTTTCCCTGTTCCCGGATTCGACAAGGATCAGTACGGTCAACGTGCTGAGCGATATTGAAAAGGAAGAGAATAAATGGGCGCAGGACTGGGAGAACCAGCAGAAGCTGAATTACACGGTCGGCGTAGTGGATGCCGTGGGCGGAGTTGTTCTGGTGATAGCCGGAATCTTCATTCTGATATGGCTGAAAAAGAAAGCCAGACCGTATCAGGTGGACGCTCCCGAATACACCCGCGAGATACCGGAGGACAGTTCCCCCGGCGGAGCGGCAAACCTGTTCTATTATTACAGCGGCGGGGTCACCAGCAAAGAAGAAGGGCGTGTTTTCAGCGCTACGCTGATGAGCCTGGCGCGCAAGGGGTACGTCCGGTTTGACTCCAACGAGAAAAAAGATTTTGTGGTAAGCATAGCGGAAAATACAAAACAGATGCCGCTTACGCAAAGCGAGCAGACGTTTTATGATATGATTTCCGCCGTGGCGTCGTCATTTGACGGCCGGTTTACCATGAAGCAATTTGAAAATTACGCCAAGGATCACAACAAATCGATCGACAGCAAAATGGAACTCTTTCTGTCGCAGACAAAGAGGGAAATCGCCTCGCGCGGGTATTATGAGCGCCGGCCCGCTTTTCTGACGGTCAGCTCCGTTCTGGGAATTCTCGGTATTGTGGGAGCCATCGCGATCCTTTTGCTTTCAGGCGGCTGGCTGGTCTACATTCCCGTGGGATTCATCGTTTTTGGAGTCCTGCTGATCATTGCTTCGAGCGGAAAAACAAGGCTGAGCAAAAAGGGAGAATACGATTACGCCGTATGGCAGGGACTGAAAAAATACATGCTCGAATTTTCGCGCATGAAGGAATACGGCGTTCCGGAGCTTACGCTTTGGGAGGAATACCTTGTTTACGCAACCATGATGGGCATTTCCAAAAAGGTCTGCGATCAGCTCAGAATGGTCTATCCGCAGCTGAATGACGACGGCTACCTCTACACGAATTACGGAGGCAGCTACATGTACTACATGTTCGGCCGTTCCATCGGCATGGGCGGGTTCAGCCACATCGGCAGCGATTTCGGCGCCTCGCTGGGAAACACGATCAGCAACATCAGCACTTCCGCTACGCGCCTTGCGCACCCGCCCCAATCCGGAGGCTCGGGGGGCTTCGGCGGCGGTGGTTTTGGCGGCGGCGGCTTCGGAGGAGGCGGCGGCGGCTTTGGCGGCGGCGGTGGCGGCGGCGCCAGATAACCGGATAACAGCACAAAGAACCGTTGGGAACCGTTTGGTTTCCGGCGGTTCTCTTTTTATTGCCAGTCAAGCAGCCGGCAAAGCAATCCCTACAGCAATTTCATTTCGGTTTGCGAGACAAAACACGTTCCTCCCCCCGCCTTCGGCGGGGGGAGGAACACACCCTTGTGGCTAAATCGACTGGAAACGCTGTTAAACAAATTCTAAATAAAATTAAAACTGCAAAAAATGCTGCCTCCCATCGAAAATGGAAGACAGCGATAAAAATTCAGATTTCGGATACCGGCGGCTATTTCTTTTGGCCCGCCTTGTACTCCTTTGCCGCGCCGACCAGACCCTTGAAAAGCGGGTGCGGGCGGTTCGGACGGGACTTGAATTCCGGATGGAACTGGGAGCCCAGAAACCACGGATGCTCCGGGACTTCCATCATTTCCACGATATGGTCGTCCGGCGATTTCCCGCAGAAGACCACGCCCGCCTGCTCAAACCGCTCGCGGTAATCGTTGTTCACCTCAAAGCGGTGACGGTGACGCTCGGAAATGAGCGGCTCGTTGCCATAAAGCGCAGCCGCCTTTGTGCCCGCGGTCAGCTTGCACGGATACTGCCCAAGGCGCATGGTGCCGCCTATCTGGACAACGTCCTTCTGCTCCGGCATCAGGTCGATGACATGGTTGCTGCTCTGCGGATCGAATTCCGCCGAGTTCGCGTCCGCAAGGCCCAGCACATCGCGGGCATACTCCACAATCGCAAGCTGCATGCCGAGGCAGATGCCAAGGCACGGAATCCGGTTGACCCTGGCATAGTGAATCGCCGTAATCATGCCCTCAATGCCCCTCTGGCCGAATCCGCCGGGCACGATCACGCCGTCCATACCGGTAAGAATTTCCGCGACGTTGTCCGGGGTGATCGTTTCGGAATCAATCCATTTGATATTTACTTTGACGTTATTGCCGATTCCGCCGTGGGTCAGGGCTTCGGCAACGCTCAGATACGCGTCATGCAGCTCCACATATTTGCCTACAAGCCCGATGGTGACGCTGTCCGTCAGGGACATGGCCGTGTTGACCATGGCGATCCAGTCGCTCAGATCGGCGCCGGGCGTGTCCAGCCCAAAGCGTTTGCAGACAATATCGTCCAGACGCTCGTCCTTCAACGCAAGAGGCACCTGATACAGAAGCGGAAGATCCAGGTTCTGGATCACGCAGTTTTCATTGACATTGCAGAAAAGCGCGATTTTCTTTTTGATATCGTCGCCGACCGGCCTTTCGGAACGGAGAATAATAATGTCCGGCTGAATGCCGATGGAGAGGAGCTCCTTTACGCTGTGCTGGGTGGGTTTTGACTTATGTTCATGGGAACAGATCAGGTAAGGAACAAGGGTAACATGGATAAACAGGCAGTTATTTCTGCCGACCTCCGTCGCAAACTGACGGATGGCCTCCAGAAAAGGCAGGCTCTCAATATCGCCGACCGTACCGCCCACTTCAATGATCGCTACGTCAATATTGTCCTTCCCATCATAGATGCGGGATTTGATTTCGTTGGTAATGTGGGGGATCACCTGAACCGTACCCCCGTCGTAATCGCCGTTGCGCTCGTTCTGCAGCACATTCCAGTAAATTCTGCCCGAAGTGATATTGCTGTTCTGGGTCAGATTCTCGTCGATAAAGCGTTCATAATGGCCAAGATCCAGATCTGTTTCCGCTCCGTCATTGGTGACGAAAACCTCTCCGTGCTGAAACGGGTTCATGGTGCCCGGATCAACATTCAGATAGGGGTCGAATTTCTGTATGGTAATTCTCAGCCCCCTTGCCTTCAATAAACGCCCCAAAGAAGCCGCCGTGATTCCTTTCCCCAATCCGGATACAACCCCGCCTGTTACAAAAACATATTTTGCTGACATAGTTACCCTCCATAAGCACTTGAATTTACTGCCGCTGCAAAAACCAAATTAGATTAATTATATCGCCTATTGTATTGGCTTGTCAATGCAATAGGCGATAATAAACGCTGTTCTTACAAGATTTGAAACAATCCGCCAATAATCGGCCTGAGTACCCCACCGACCTGTGCACCCTGCATAACGGCCTGTATTACGGCTGGTATTTTTCTATCCCCGCTTTTTGGATGGTAACCGGGGTAGATGGCTTGCTCTTCTCCCCCTGATCGTTTTCGGAAACGGGAACCGCGGCAATTTTGTCGACGACATCCATTCCCTCGATCACCTGTGCGAAAACGGTGTGTCCCCGTTCCACAATATTGTACGCGCCGTCCAGATTGGGATTGCCGCCGTTGTCGTCATACAGCTTTTTATAGGCGTCTGTGACCTTGTCCATGTTGAGAAAATAGGTGCCGTACTGCTGGATAAAGGCGTCCGGATACTGCTTATAGACATTGTACGCCTGCTGGTAGTCCTCCCAGTTCATCTTTTCGGAGGTTCCCCTCTGGTTGATAAAGAACTGGCTTCCGTTGGTGTTTTCACCCGCGTTCGCCATGGAAACGGAGCCGCGGATGTTGACCAGGTTGGCGTTGAACTCATCTTCAAAGTCCTTATTCCAGACGCTTTCCCCGCCGGTTCCGTCGCCTTTGGGGTCGCCGGACTGAATCATGAAATCGTTAATCACGCGGTGGAAGGTCAGCCCGTTGTAATAGCCCTTCTGAATCAGGCCTTTGAAATTCTCAACGGCCTTCGGAGCGGCCTGCGCAAAAAGGCGGAGCTTGATCACGCCCATACTGGTGGTCAGTACGGCAATGTCTTCGCCGACGGCGGGCTTTTCAAGCTGATAGCCTATTTTTTTGCCGTCGTCCGGCTTTACCCTGCCGGAAGCGGCCGAGCTCACCGGTGCGGAGGAGGCCGGAGAGGACGATGCCGCGGAGCTTGCGGCGCCGCCGCCGGAACAGGCGGACAGACTCAGAAGCAAGGCGAAAACAGAAACAAACCCAAGCATTTTTCTGATGTATCGTATCATAAAAAATAACTCCTTCTCGTAATACATAAATTATATTTTATTATAAAAAGCAATCATATTCAAGCCGAAGGGGCATAAATTAACAATTTAATAATTAATCAGCATAGTATTACCGATTCATTTTAAGCATATAGATAAGCGAAGACATAAAGGAGGTAGGAAAATGTTTGATTACTATCCTGAGGGTTGGATCATCGATACACCCGAAAACCGCGCGGCGACCCTGAACATCTCCGCGCTGAACGACGCCTGCCGGGATGGAAAAATTTTGGAAGGACGCGCGCTGATTTGTGACAGCTCGCATAATTTACTGGTCGATTTAGGATGCATGAAGGGTGTGATTCCGCACGACGAGGGTGCTTTAGGTATTCGCGAAGGTACGGTACGTGACATTGCCATCATTTCCAGAGTCAACCGGCCGGTATGCTTTACCGTGACGGGTTTTCAGAAGGATACGGACGGACATATGACCGCCCTGCTGTCGCGGCGGGCCGCACAGGAAAAGTGCATGGCCGAGTATGTGAAAAAGCTTACTCCGGGCGACGTCATCAACGCGCGCGTGACCCACCTGGAAAGCTTCGGGACTTTTGCCGACATCGGCTGCGGGATTATCGCGCTGCTGCCGATCGACGCCATCTCCGTTTCCAGAATTGACCACCCACGCGAGCGGTTTACGGTCGGCATGGATATCCGTGTTGTAATAAAGTCCGTGGAAAACGGGCGCATTACCCTAAGCCATAAAGAGCTTCTGGGAACCTGGGCGGAAAACGTAGCCATGTTCAAAGCCGGGGAAACAGTGGCCGGGATCGTGCGTTCCGTCGAGTCCTACGGCATTTTCGTCGAGCTTTCCCCCAACCTTGCCGGGCTGGCGGAAGCCAAGGAGGATGTGGTACCCGGTCAGCAGGCGAGCGTTTACATAAAAAGCATCATTCCTTCACGGATGAAGGTAAAGCTCGTGATTATCGATACGTTCGACTACTCCTACCGTCCTTCCGCGCCAAAATATTTCTTCACCGGAAACAGGATCGACCGGTTTGTCTATTCTCCCCCCGACAGCGAAAAAGAAATCGCTACCAATTTTACACCGGAATAGGATGTCAGGCCGCGGGTCCGATACGGGCCCGCGGCCTGATTTTTATGAGCGGGGCCCTTCCCTTTTGAACGCGACGATTCCGGCCACCAGGTCCGCCAGCTGTTCGGCTTCTTCCGGGGTGAGCCTCTCCGCAACCGTCGTGATTTTTTTGACGGCCGCCTCTTTCTTTTCATATTTCCTCGGATGACCGAAGTCAAACAGCTCGGACAGGGAAATATCCAGCGCCATTGCGATTTTATTGAGCGTGTCGATCGTCGGGCACTTCAGGCACCGCTCGATATGGCCTAAAAAAGCCGGGTCCAGCCCGGCAGAATTTGCGAGCGATTTCTGGCTGAAGCCCGCTGCCTTGCGCAGATGTTTGATTTGCTCTGCAGTTTTCTGCATGATTTCCATTTTTGCCTTATCCATGTTTACCTCTGTTCCCTCATCCTTTAGTCACATTTTTCGCAGACACTCAATTAATGCCTAAAGATATTCGACAAAAAATGACTATAAGTATTGAAAAATCGTTTTTTTTCGCGTATACTGAAAAAGGCAATTTGTTTGATTATATTGAAGTAGAAATATAAATTGAAAAGGGATCCTGTAAAAGAAGAGGTGGTAAACAAAATATTTCAGTATCTGCACAGAGTATTGGACATGGAGCGGACATATAGGCGCCGGCATTGTCCTGATACAGGGCACGTTACGGATATTAGAATACCCCGATCAGCGAAAATGACCCAAAAAAGTCAAAGGGATGAGAAAATGTTCAGGAATATGAAAATCGCTAAAAAACTGATGATCGCGTTGATTGCTGTAGCCATCATTTCCAGCATCAGCGGAATCGTAGGAGTAAACACAACGGCGCTTCTGAATGCCACTTACGGCAAAGCGCTGACGGATTACGGCTTCTCCCAGGGAGAGATCGGGCTTTTCAACACACAATTCAATGAGAGCCGTTCCATTCTCAGCAATATCATTTACAGCACGGAACCACAGAAAATACAGGAAAGCGGGAACGAGCTTGACCAGTCAGGCAAGAAACTGGATACTTACCTGAAAAATATAAAAAAGGGAATGGTCACGGTGAATTGACCCCAAAAAGTTAGACAAATATTTTAATTAGGCAGCCGAGAGGGCTTGTTGTCTGTGAAGAGCAGGCGGCAGGCCCCTTAGCTTTGCCTTGGAGCGGCGGTAGTTATAATAGTCAATATAATCGACGAGTTCAGTTTTAAAATGCTCCATGGACTCAAAAGTCTGTAAATATAGCAGTTCGCTCTTGAGCAGACCGAAAAAGTTCTCAATCACGGCATTGTCCAGGCAGTTGCCTTTTCGGCTCATACTCTGCCGGACGCCTTTCTTTTTGAGCATACGTTGGTATTGCTTGTGCTGGTATTGCCAGCCCTGGTCGGAATGCAGGATCAGGTTTGTCCCGTCTGGAATTCTTGCAAAAGCCTTGTCCAGCATTTCTGTCACCATGGAGAGCGCTGGTTTGTCCGAGATTGAGTAACCTACAACATCACGGCTACACAGGTCAAGAATTGGTGACAAATAGAGCTTCTGCCCAAACAGACTAAATTCTGTGACATCGGTCACCCACTTCTGGTTTGGCTTTTCCGCCTCGAAGTTTCGTTCCAGCAGATTTGACGCAACCTTGCCAACCGCGCCCTTGTAAGAGTGGTACTTCTTCATCCGTACACGGCAGACAAGGCCAAGCTGCTTCATCAGCCGCTGCACCGTCTTGTGGTTTAGTGGGAAACCGCGGCGGCGCAGCTCTGCGGTAATACGCCGGTAGCCATAGCGCCCTTTGTTCTCGTGGTAAATTGCGGCAATGCCCTCTTTGGCGTTGCCGTATTTATCTGCCTTTGCCAGCCGTTTCTCATGGTAGTAGTAAGTCGAGCGCGCAAGCTGAGCCACTTCCAACAGAATTTCCAATGAATAACTTTGCCTCAGTCCTCGAATCACCAGCGTTTTTTGCGCGCTTTTCGCTCGTCTTCCAAAACCAAGGCTTGCAAGTTTTTTAGGTACGCCACCTCTGCACGCAGTCGCTGATTCTCTGCGATCAGATCTTCTTCCATCTGCTTGTCCAGTTTTGGTGGTCGGCCTTTCTGGGTTCCGCTGGCGGCACTGGCTCGGCCTCGACGCTCGACATACAACCCTGCCGGTCCCTCTTCAAGATAAATTCGTTCCCATTTCTTGATTCGTTCTGCTCCGCCAATTTCAAATATGCGCATTGCTTCACGATAGCTTAATCCGTCCTTTCGGACTGTTTCTACTACCAGCTGCTTAAATTTACCAGTATACTTCTTGAGTGGTATTCCTTTGGGCATAAAAACTGCACCCCTTCCGTTAGTTTCAGTATATCATACTGTCTAACTTTTGGGGTGCAGTTCACGGAAAAGGAACTTGATTATTATAATCATATTCAGGAAAATCTGACAAAATTTGAACAGGTCAGCGGTCAGGTGGTTGAACTGGCCAAGCAAAACAGGAACACAGAAGCATCCGAGCTGCTGGACCGCGAGGGCACTCCTCTTTCCGACAGCATCCGGGCGTCTATCGAGGCACTGCTTACGGAAAAGACGACGGCCGGAAACAAATTGGCAGGCGACCTGTCCAAGCAGGCCCAGCTTACGCATTTTGCCATTGTCGGGGTCATTTTCATCAGCTTCCTGATTTCCATTATCATCGCCATTTGGATTTCCCGCGGCATCAGCAAACCTGTGGCCGAAATGGCGGAAGCCGCGCAGAAGATCGCGCAGGGCAATCTGAACGTTCAAATTGATGGAAGCTCCAAAAATGAAATCGGCCGGCTGGGAGAAGCTTTCGCAAAATCCACAGCTTCCATCCGGGCTTACATATCGGATATCGGAAATATAGTCAGTGAAATTGAACGCGGCAACCTTACCGTGGGAACGGATCTGGACTACATCGGCGACTATGCCCAGCTCAAGAGCTCTATTTTAGGAATTATCGCCACTCTGAACCACACCTTCAGCCAGATCGATCAGGCGGCGGAGCAGGTCGCCAGCGGTTCCTCCCAGGTTTCCAGCGGCGCGCAGGAACTGGCGCAGGGCGCTACGGAGCAGGCAAGCTCCGTGGAAGAGCTTTCCGCCAGCATTTCCGAAATATCCACCCACGTGAAAGACAACGCGGAGCATACCGCCAACGCGAGCAGATTCGTGGCCGAAGTCAGCAGGGAAATCGAGACAAGCAATCAGCACATGGACGACATGGTCAAGGCCATGTCCCTGATTAACGAATCTTCCGGGGAAATCGGAAAGATCATCAAGACCATTGAGGATATCGCATTCCAGACAAACATCCTCGCGCTGAACGCAGCTGTGGAAGCGGCCAGGGCCGGGGCGGCCGGAAAAGGGTTCGCCGTAGTTGCCGACGAAGTAAGGAATCTTGCAAGCAAGAGCGCCGAAGCCGCGAAAAATACGACCGCTCTGATTGAAAACTCCGTAAGGCAGGTAGAAAACGGGACAAAAATCGCGGACGCGACCGCCCAGTCGCTCCACCGCGTCGTTGCCAGGGCGGAGGAGGTCACCGAAACGGTTGAAAAAATTTCAGTGGCGACCAACCGGCAGTCCGACGCTATTTCCCAGGTCACGCTGGGTGTGGAGCAAATCTCCAGCGTTGTCCAGACAAATTCCGCAACCGCCGAAGAAAGCGCCGCCGCAAGCGAGGAGCTTTCCAGTCAGGCACAAATTCTGAGAGACCTGGTGGAAAAATTCAGGCTGAACGGCCAGCCCTCCGTGCTGGAAGCGGCAGCATACCCAAGGGAAGCTGCCGGGTTCGAGTTGCCGATGGCTGCAGGCGGCAAGTATTAACAGAAAAAATAAAATTCCGATTATTTAAGTCAAAGAATACGTCCGTATTCTTTGACTTTATTTATGGAGAGCGGAGCCGCGCACTCCATACTTCGCCTTGAATGACAGCCGCCCGCTATTGTACGGGCGGCTTATTTTCCTGCAGCTTTAATATATGGGCATCCAGCAGCTGCTTGAAGAGATCGTTTTTACGGGTATGACCGAGAGAATCCGTATATTTCACCGGATCGTAATACTGGCTCTGCCTTTGCTGCTTTAAGAACTCCAGCGCCTCTTCCCTGCCGTGCAGCTTTGCGACCAGATCAGCCGCTTTAATCGCGTTCATTGCGCTGTAAGGCTCCAAACGATACGCCTCGGTAAAATTGAAGAGCGCGGCGTCAAGGCGCCCCAGGCCCTCCTGGGCCTTCGCAAGGTCCCTCAGCACGGAAGCGCGCTGCGCGGCGGCGTAGTTGATGGTGATACCGTCTTCCTCCCGAATATGGTTCGGAAGGCTCCCCCAGCCGGAAGTGCGCAGGTACTCTCCGGCATAGCGGATCGTTTCCTGATAATATTTTTTGCCCAGCCAGCTGTAGGCTTTCGCGGCCAGATAGAGCTGCTCCGGCGTCTGCGGCTCGCCACAGAGCTCGATCACCTTCAGCAGTATTTTTTCCCGGTCCTGAATCTTCTCTTTCAGAGCGACGGCCTCTTCTTCCAGCGCCCGGCGGTGCGGCACGGTTTCCCCCAGCACAAAAAAGAGCGCCGCAGCCAGATCCGTATTGTCATTTTTTAATTCGGCCATAGATATTTCCCCTTTTTTAAAAAATCCCTGATCTTTTCGGCCCGCAGGCTGCGCCGCTCCGCAGGAGTAAGCTTTTTTCCGCTGTAAAACGTCAGCGTAGCGGGCTGGACCAGAACCATCAGGCGGTTGATTTCGCCATAATCGATCGGGTCGACCAAGCCCGTGGCCACACCGAACCGGACGTTGGAGATCAGCTGCATGAATTCCTCGTTCGCCATCATCTTCGCACTTTGCAGAATGGCAAGGGAACGGCTGACGGTATCCTGAATTTCAAGGCTTTCCGCCAGTTCCTTTCTGGCGGCACGCTCCTGTTCGATCAGCTGCATGGCAATGCTTTGAAGGTTCGCGATCGCTTCCTGCTCCGACAGCCCGAAGGTAACGCGGTTGGACAGCTGGTATACGGCACCCTTCGGCTCCACCCCGGACCCAAAAGTACCGCGCAGCGCAAGGCCAAGCTTACTGAGATTCGCGGAAATCCGGGAAATCCCCCCGCCTTCCCGCAGCGCGGGAAGATGCAGCATCAGGGAGGCGCGCATCCCCGTCCCGAGGTTGACGGGATTCTGTGTCAGATATCCCAGATTTTCATCAAAAGCGAAACCGAGGCATTTATCCAGAATGTCGTCCAGACCATCCGCCGTGGCGAACGCTTTTTGCGGATTCAGCCCCGCTTCCGAAGACTGGAGATGAATGTGGTCCTCTTCATTGACCATGATGCTGACCGTCTCATCCGCGTTTACAAAGAAGCCCCTTCCGCGGCGGTCCGATATGAAATCCGCGCTGACAAGATGCCGTTCCACCAGAGAAACCGCTTCCACCCTGGACAGGCTTTCCATGTCCGTAAATTGAAAAAGGTGTGACAGGGTCTCATTGCCGCTGAAGGCCTCCACCACTCTTTCGGAAAGCTTCTGACGGTCGGCGCGGCTCATTTTCGCGCAGAAGGGAACGTCCGTCAGATTGCGGATGAGATGAATTTGCGTACGGATCACAACATCCTCTTCGCACCCGGGATTCGGGTTATTCATGGACCTTTCCCCCTTCCAGCTCTTTGATCCGGTCGCGCAGGCTGGCGGCATGTTCAAAATTTTCGGCGTCGATTGCCTCCCGCAGCTCCCGGCGCATCAGGCTGAGCTGCTCCTGCGGCCTGCCCTGAAGAGCGCCGCCGCCCGGAACCTTTCCGCGGTGCCTGGTATTGCCGTGAATACGCTGAATCAGAGGGATCAGCCGGTCGTAAAAGGTATGATAGCACTGTGCGCAGCCGACCTGCCCGCTGCGCATGATATCGTCAAAGGTCGAGCCGCAGCATTTGCAGCGGACCGGGTCGTCCAGTTCGGTCCCGCCGAAAAAGCCGCCCAGCAGGCTGCCGTAATCACAGCCCAGCCCGGTCAGAAGATTTCCATACCCCAATCTCTGCGCACATTCGGCGCAGAGGGAATATTCCGTCAGTTCCCCGTTGATGATGGTTTTAATATGAGTGGTAACAGGATTTTTTCCACAGGAATCGCACAGCATAGAATCACCCCGTAAGATTATGAAACATAATATAATATTACTATTAATTCATCATGAATAGAAGATAGAAAAGCCTGATTTTGGGGTGAGGCCCCAAAAGAAAAATTTGTAACACGTTTTGTTCCTATGCAATATTATATACTGTAAACCGAAAGGAGGCAAACAATTATGTGTAGCAACAATTTCTTTGGTGGTGGTGGCAGCTGCTGTTGGATTATCATCCTTATCATCATCCTTTTAGTATGCTGCGGCGGTGATAACGATTGCGGTGGTTGCGGCAATTGCAACAATGGATGTGGCGGCTGCTAAACGCACAAAAAGGGCTGCGAGTAAAATCGCAGCCCTTCATTCTTTATTTATGCTCCTGCTGCTCTTTTGCCTGTAACAATGCAATCGCCAGCTGATCCGGACAGGAGGTGGACTTAAACCCGCACTTGATTCCTTTCAGGCGCCGGATGGCCTCGTCGGCCTTCATTCCCTCTACAAGCGCGCAGATTCCCTTGCCGTTCCCGTTGCAGCCCCCGATGATCTTAACCGATTTGACGGTGTCGCCCTCCAGCTCCAGATCGATTTCAGAAGAGCATGTCCCCTTTGTTTTGTACTGATACACCAAGCTGTTTCCTCCGCTGCTCTATTTTTTCAAATGTATTTTGGCCTTTTTCAGCGCTTCCAGCTGACTGTCCGGCGTTACACACGTCCCGATCGGCATTGCGACGATCGTATACATGCCGTGAAAATCGGTGCCGCCTGTCATCACCAGGCCATACTCCTGCGCAATGGCGGTAAAGCGTTCCTCGTCGCCCGGCTTGTTGCGCGGATGCCAGACCTCCACGCCTTCAATTTCATGATCTTTTGCAAGCTGTTCCAGCAGATCATAGCTGTCGTATTCACCGGGATGCGCCAGAACCGCAACACCCCCCGCGTCATGGATCTGCCCGATCACGTCGTGGACATCGGGATAGTGGACGGGAAAATAAGCAAGCCCCGTCTTGGAATTAAACAGCTTGTGATATGTTTCACCGAAAAAATCATTGGAATAGCCCGCGTCTATCAGCGCGTGCATAATATGCTGCTTATAGATATTGGTACTCCCCTGCGCCCGGCGCAGAACCATTTCTGCAGTAATCGGATAAAGCTTCATTACCTTCTGAAGCATGATGCAGGAAGCGCGGCGGCGGCTGTCCCCGGTGCGCTTGCACAGGCCCTCCAGCCGGTCGGTATTGTCGCAAAGGTAGCACAGTATATGCGCCTTTCTTCCGGTAGCAGGGTCCGTCGTTGAAAACTCGACCCCTGAAATCACTTTAATCCCATGCCTGTCCCCAAAAATTCTTGCTCTGGTCGATCCCGCAAATGTGTCATGATCAGTGACGGCAATCGTGGGGATCCCATGCGTTTTGGCAAGTAGAACAACCTCGTCAATACTGACCGAACCGTCGGACATTTTCGTATGACAATGTAAATCTGCAGCCACTTAATCACCTTCCAGTCTTCGTCATTTCCATACTATTACAATCCTATTATAATACTTTCCGACGGCGAAGGCAAATAGGCGGTTTATTTTAAAAGCTTTTCCGGTGTGAAAGAACGCGCCGCGACAAACCAGAGAAGACAGTCAACTACCAGTAAAACCACCGCAATGATCAGCAGGATCAGCGCGTTCAGCTGAAACAGGCCGGTGAACTGCCCCACAAAAAGAAGGACAAGCGGCAGAACGATGTATCCCGACGTCTGGAAGGACTCCATGTAGCTTTTGCTCCTGCCCGAAACCAGCACCATAAAGACCACTCCGAAAACCGTGACCCCGGGCGCCAGAAAAAGCACGAGTACGAGCCAGTTCCAGTTCAGGAAAAACGGCATGCCGAGGAAAAGGTCCCCCGCCGTGATGACGCAGGCAAACACCACAAAGGAGATACCCGTGGCGATCGCGGATAAAAAGACGCAGCTGAGCACCTTGGCTTTGAAAATCGATTTTACGCTCAAAGGGGTCAGAAGCAGCGTCTGGATCGTTCCGCGTTCCTTCTCGCCGACAAAGCTGCTTGCCGCCGAAACACTGGAAACCATCAGGGGAATCATCAGAAAGAACATGGGACAGACCACATTTGTCATAATGTAGAACATACCCTGCTTGACGGAAAAATACGACGCTTCCCGCGGAAGGAGTTGCAGCATCTGGTCAACGCCGTTCATCTCCCCTGCCGGGACGAAAAGGATCATAAGAAGGTACATGACGGGCAGGAGCAGAACCATCAGCAGCGGCACGAAAATAATGGTATTGCGCGCCATTCTGGTGTTCCAGATCTCCCCGAAATCCTTATTTACAACCGCCTGTTCGGCTGACGACAGCAATTTCATTGTGCTTCCTCCTGACGCTTCAGATATTCAAAATAGATGTCTTCCAGCGTCGGCTTTACCAAACGCGCTTCAAAAACATCATGCCCGGATTCAACGACGGTTTTCAGCAGCTTCGGCATCTGATCTTCCCGCTCAAGCTCCGTCCGCCACCATCCGCCGTCGGCGTCAAAGCCGTCCAGGGAATCCCCCTCGGGAAGTCGGAAAGCGGCCTTGACGCGGCAGCCGATCTCGCTGCAAAGGGCCTCGAGGCTGCCCCCGGCGATCAGCCTGCCTTTATCAACGATTCCATAGCTGTCGCAGATGTCCTGCGCGTAGCGCAGCTGATGGGTGCAGAGGAACACCGTCGTACCGGTATTTCCCGCCAGATCCGTAATCATGGAATTAACCGTCTGTGCGGATTCCGGATCAAGCCCGCTGGTGGGCTCGTCCAGAAAAAGCACCTGGGGACGGTTGATCAGCGCGCGGGCCAGAGAGAGGCGCTGCGCCATGCCGGTGGAATATTCGCTCAGCTTTTTTTCACGCGCGTCCCACAGGTCAAGCTCTTTTAAAAGCTGGACCGCCCGCTCATTGCCCTCGTCGCGGCTCAGGCCCGCCGTCTGGGCAAAAAAGAGAAGGTTCTGCGTGCCCGTCAGCTGGCCGTACATTCTGGCGGATTCCGTCATGACCCCGCAAAGCCGGTGGACGTCGCCGGGGGCTTTCACGGGATTCAGGTCAAGCACCGTACACTCCCCCTGCGTCGGTTTCAGGAGCCCCGTAAACAGTTTGACGGATGTCGTTTTTCCAGCCCCGTTCGGGCCCAGGAAGCCGTACACGCTGCCCTGCGGAATGTCCAGATTCAGGTCGTTCAGGGCATTGGTTTTCCCATCATAGGATTTCGTAAGACCTTTTGCGCTGACTGCGTACAAAAGCGATCCCTCCTTTTCCCCTTTATTCTTGGGAATCTGTGGTCATTTTAATCTTTGAAAAATCGTGTATGTTCTGAATGTTTTCAAGGATGCCGCGGTGATCCGCGGACGCCATCAGCCTGCTGCGGTTTTTCAGAAGCTTCTGCAGCTCCTCCACGCCGCCGGGCCCGGCGATACAGCCGCCCTCGCACGCCATGCCCTCCACAAAATCTTCCTCCAGGCGTCCGGCGTTCAGGAGCATCAGAGTCTTTTTGCACTCGGCCGCGCCGTTGCATTTTACGCAGGTAAACGGCAGCTCAAAATTCTGTTCCTCCAGCGCCTGCCTAACCGCGCCGGAAACGCCGCCGCTCTGCGCAAAGCCCTTGCCGGCGCGGCTTCCGTCCTGCTCGTTTTCCGCTTCCTCAAGGACGTTGATCTCCCTCGCGCTGAACATGGCCTCAAGCTCTTCAAAGGTCATGACATAGTCGGCGGTATCCTGAACCTTCCGGATTTCAATTTTCTTGGCAATGCAGGGCCCGATAAAGACGACTTTGCTGCCGGGATGCTCCGCCTTTATGTATCGGACGGTCAGCGTCATGGGAGAAGCGGTGTGCGAAATCAGCGGAACCAGCTTCGGAAAATGCTTTTCTATCATCTCCACAAAGGCCGGGCAGCAGGAGGTGGTCATCTTCCGCTTGCTTTCCAGCGCTTCCCGGAGCTCCTGCGCCTCATGGAAAGTCGTTGCGTCCGCACCGAGGGAAACCTCTGCGACGCCTGTAAAGCCCAGCTTTTTGATCGCGGATTTCAGCATGCCGACATTGGCGGCGCCAAAATGCCCTTCAATGGCCGGCGCGAAAACCGCGTAGACCGGCTTGCCGGATTTGATTTCCTCAATCACGTTGACAATGCTGGAACGGTCGGTGATTGCGCCGAAAGGGCAGTTTTTCGTGCAGGCGCCGCAGTTGATGCAGCGGGAATAGTCGATGGCGGCCCGCTTGTATTCATCTTTTGTAATCGCTTTGACGGGACAGGCCCGGATGCAGGGGCGCATGGTGTCGGAAATCGCATTGTACGGACAGGCTGCAGCGCAGCGTCCGCATTCCTTGCATTTGGCGGGGTCGATGTATGCGCCCTTGGGAGTAATGGAAATGGCGCCGAACGGGCAGGCCGCGTGGCATTTTTTCGCGAGGCAGTGCTGACAGTTGTCCGTGACGTTAAAGCGGTTGATCGGACAGCCCTCGCAGGCCGCCGTAAGCACCGCGACGATATTGCCGTCATCCTGTCCGGGCAGGTTTTCCCCGCGCGCGGAAATCAGGCGTTCCCGGATAATTTCACGCTCACGGTAAATACAGCAGCGGAATTCCGGCAGAGGCCCCGGGATGATTTCATAAGGGATGGTGTCAAGGTGTTCCTTCAGCGTGCCTTCGTATGCGTATTGAGCGGCCTTGGTCAGTACTTCGTATTTTAATTGCTTGGCGTCATTATTATATTGCATGAATAATCCTCATCCGTTTAATAGTAATATTTTTCTACTTTTTTGCCGAGCTGCTGCACAAGGGTGCAGAGCTCTTCGATCAGCTTGATCTTAATGCTCAGGTCGGCCGGGAGGCCGGGGTTCTGGTGGGCGGGATTGATCGCCCTGCCGATATAAACCTTCAGGTCGGTACAGTCCTCCAGAAGAAGCCTGGCGAGCATTGCCGCGCCGTTCGGCTGGTCCAGGACATGAAAATAGTAGGAGTCGGTCTGGTGGGAAAGATACTCCTTCAGGATTTCCACCGTCCGGCTGAGAGTCAGGACGCCCTCGGTCACAAGGTCGATCCCCTCTATTTTTCCGGTGGGCGGAATATCCGGATCTGTGTAATGAATCGTGGTCTCGATCTTCCGGTTCAATACTCTGGATACGATATTGGCGCTTGTTCCCCCGCAGACCACCCTCTTTCCCGGGGAGGTCATAAAATCATGGACGATCCTGGCGTCGTCCTCCTTGCGGACCGGCGGCCCGGAAAGAAGGCTGACCATACAGCGCGGGGTGACTTTTAAAATCAGATTGGTGGAATCGTCCCCCGGCTTTCCCAGATAAAGCTCGTTGACGGCCTGCGACAGCGAAACTGCAAGCCGCGGCGCGGACGTTTCCTTCAGGGTCGTCTTGGCAAGCCATGCGGAAACATTTTCCCAGTTCCAGCCGAAATTGAGCGCCTGACCTACGCCGGCGTAGACAATGCCGTCGCTGACAAGGGCGATCACATCTCCGGGACAGACGGTAAAATGGCTTTCCGTTACAGTCTTTCCGGCGCATTCTTTGATTTCCGAGCAGTTCTCCAGATCAATGGTCCTGCCGTTTCGCACAAAGATGCAGGGAGGATTGTCAAACTCCACCAAAGAGACGTCGCCGTCGTCGGACACCCGGATGACGCTAAAGGTGGAATAGGCCAGCTTGCGGATATTGCAGACCGGCAGCGTTTTGGCGATGGTCTCGACCGCCTCCACCAGAGTCGCTCCCTCTTCCAGCATGGTGGAAATAATGCTGGAGGTCAGAGTGGAAAGGATATTGGCTTTTACACCGCTGCCCAGCCCGTCGGCCAGAACCGCGATGGTGGCGTCCTTTGTGCGCGAGACGATCACCTTGTCCCCGCACAGCTCTTCGCCGTATTTATTCAGACTTCGATACGCGGTGTCAACATGCATTTTCATTGTTCATCACCGTCAAACACAATCATATTTTTCAGTTTGGTCAGCGTGACCTTTGTTTCCGCCGTCGTTTCCCCGAGCAGGCTCGCAATCTGCTGCGCGGCTACCATTTGTTTGTCAATGACCTTCTGGGCCATCTCCATGGTTTCGCTGCGGAGCTTATACTTGCTTTCCAGCTCTGCTTCCTCACGGGTGATATCCTTGTAAATCCCCATGGCGATGTTCTGCTTCGCGATATACACAATGGTCTGCATCGTGGTAATTCCATAATCCCGGAAATGCACCTTTTTGTCCGGGATGGACTGTCTTGCGTCAAAAACATACTGAAAATCGGAGGAATCCATAATCTCGTAAATGCATTTCTGCAGAGCCTCGTGGCGGGAAATCTGAAACGCCTTCTCCGCCGCGGTGTTGAATTCAATAATATTCAGGTCCTTGTCAACAATGATGGTGATGTTGGGCGTTTCGGTCAGCACACAGTTGGAAAGCGATTCGGCGCGTTCCTTCATATACGGCATACACATGGTCAGCTCGGCCTTGTTCTGGTAGACGGCAACCGCCTTGTCCCGGCAGGTCGGATAGCCGCAGGAACCGCAGTTGAGCTCATCCTCCGGCGACTCCTTGCCGATTTTCGCCAGAATCATGCGGATCGTCGCTTCATCAGGAATATCTTCCCGCACGGAACAGTCCACAAACTGCATTCCCATAGGAATCTGCTCCGGCAGATTGGGGTATTCACCGGCGTCCTCACCGGCGTATTTTCTGACCTTCATGGAGGAGGAGAAGCGCGAAGCCGCGTCCCTGTTGGAAATCGGCCCGTTGACACAGCCGTCCCTGCACATGTTGATCTCTATGAAGCAATGCCGCAGATCGCCGCGTTCCAGCGCTTTGCAGAGGTCAATGCATTCCGCGGAGCCGCTTACGCTGAGCATCTTCCAGTCGTCCGTATCGCCCATGGCGCGCAGGGAAGCGATGATTCCGTCCGTCACCGGATACATCCGCAGGATTCGCGAGCTTGGGTTGAGAAAGGATGCCGGCTGCGCTTCATGAATAGAAATATGCTCTTCCTCCATCCATCTGGCCAGATCGTCAAAGGTAATCACGGCGTCCACATCATTGTTGTGGCGGATATCGGCGGCCTCGCCGATCTTTGCGATGCACGGGCCTACAAATACGACGCGGGTACCGTATCCAAAGGTCTTTTTCAGCAGCCTGGCGTGCGCGATCATCGGAGAAACCACGGGCGCCATCTGGCCGACCAGGGACGGATAATAATGCTCGATCAGTCTGTTTGCCGAAGGGCAGCAGGTGGTAATGATGTTTTCCATACAGTTCTCCTGCATCAGCCGGTGGTACTCCGCCGTCACATAAGCCGCTCCCATGCTTGTTTCGGCTACGCCGTAAAAGCCCAGAGCTTTCACAGCCCCCGCAAACTTTTGCACATCATCAAAATCAAAGGAGCCCACGTAGGACGGGGCCACGGAAAGAATGGCCCGGACGCCCTTCCCGATCATTTCCCTGACAGCCGCAGCATCGCTGTTCAGCGTCTTTGCATTCTGCGGGCACTGCTCCAGGCAGGTTCCGCATAAAACACAGTTCCGCTCAATAATCTGCGCCTGTGCATGTTCCACTTTAATGGATTTAACCGGGCAAACCTTTACGCACTTATAACAGTTTTTACAGTTTGCCGCCTTTAAACCGATAATCCCCATTTTATGTCCCCACTTCCGCTTTACTCAGTTACTTGATTCTCGGCACAATTTCGTAGTTAAAAAATGATTCTGCTTCGGACGGAGTAACATTGAAGCGCTCCTCGTCCACACAGATGCATACTCCGTTCTTGGAGCATTCCCCCATACAGAACGACCCTTTGAGCGTAACTTTGTCCTCCAGACGATGAAACGCTATCAGCCTTTCAAAAATTTTGATGACGTCGCGCGAACCCTTCAGATGACAGGAACTTCCTATACAGATCGTGATTTCCAAAGTTGCCATCCCTCTCACTCATCATTTGTTAATTTTTTAACGCATAATTATTATAACATGCTCCGCCTGTTCTCACAAGCAGTTTTCGGACAAAGGTCTTACAAGGAAAGGTATTGCAGGCTGTATTTGTATTTATTATAAAGTTTTTCAAGGCTAATTTCAATACGGTTAGCGCATTTACAGTCCTTCCCATAAAAAAGCGGGCGCGCCGCACGGCGCGCCCCAAAAGCTGTATTTGCGTTCAGCCTATTCCAGATTCAGTTTCTTTTTCAGCATCCAGTTGGTCAGAAAATAATACGCCGCTCCGAACACAAGCATATACGCCAGCAATGCCAGCAGCAAATACTGGACCGCCAGAATCTGGTCGGAATTGGCCGCCGTGCTGAGCCAGTTGAAATAGCGGGTAAAGTTTCCGCCGAAAGACGTCAGCAGAATGGAAGTGACAATCTGCTCGATCACGCCGAAGCCCAGATAAGCGCCGATGCCGAGCAGGATCTTATGTTTGGAGCTCATGTTGCCCACCGTGATGGAGGCATAGATCGTAAGGACCTGGCAAAGGACACCGGCAACCGCCAACAGCAGGCTTTCCAGAAGGATCATATAAGCCCCGGGACCCACCCTGCTTAAAAGGTCCATACAGGCCGTGAAAAACTGCTGGAGGGACAGAATGGTCTTATCGTTTACCGCCAGCACAAAAACGGACGCCAATGATACAAGAACGCTCAGAACCGTCCACATCAGGGAGACGAGCATCTTGCAGTCGATATGGCTGTGAATCTTCACCGGCAGCGTAAAGGACAGGTAGCCCTCGTCGGACAGCAGATTCTTGTTGTAGCGCTGAATGGTGACCACCAGCGTCATGACGCAGATGCCGATAATAATGATCCCGAAAACCGTTGCGGAAATGACCTGCGGGATTCTCAGGTAATCGGCGTTCACCGCGATGAAGAACTTATTCAGCAGCGCGAAAACGATCAGAAGCGCATACATCGGCAGAAAGATTTTGGCCGTCGCCTGTATTTCATATTTCAAAAGTTTCCTCAGCATTTAAATACCTCCCTGAACAGCGCATCCACGCTCTTATTCTCTTTTTCACGGATGTCGTCGACCGTGGAGGTCAGCACGATGTTGCCCTGATTGATAAAGACGACCTCATCCAGTACCTTTTCAACGTCCGCAATCAGGTGGGTGGAGATCACGATAGTGGCTTCGTCGCTGTAATTGCTGATGATCGTGTCGAGAATGTAGTCCCTTGCCGCAGGGTCCACTCCGCCGATCGGCTCATCCAGCAGATAAAGCTTTGCCTCGCGGCTCATGACCAGAATCAGCTGTACCTTCTCCTTTGTGCCCTTGCTCATGGTTTTCAGCCTTTGGGCGGGGTCCACGCCGAGCCGTCGGAGCATGTCATACGCCTTCTGCTTATTGAAATCCTCATAAAAATCAGCAAAAAAATTGATCATACTGTTGACATTCATCCAGTCGTTCAGGTAGGTCCGCTCCGGAAGATAAGAAACCATCTTCTTTGTTTCTATGCCCGGTTCCATCCCCTCGATCAGGATTTTTCCGCTGGTCGGTGTAATCAGGCCGTTGGCCAGCTTGATCATGGTGCTTTTGCCGCTGCCGTTCGGGCCGAGCAAGCCGACAATCCTGCCTTTGGGTATGGCCAGATTGATCGAGTTCAGTGCCAGACATCCGGGAAAGAATTTCACCAGATTTTGGCATTCCAAAATGTTCTCCATTATTTTTCCTCCTTCGAGATCCTCTCAAGCAGAGAGATTGTCTGCTGCCTGTCATAGCCTAAATTGCCCATGTTTTCTATAAATTCTTCAATCAGTCCCTGAGCCAGACTGTTTTTCGTCTGCATAATGCGCTCCACATCCTCTGTTACAAATCTGCCGCTGGTACGCTGTGAATATAATAAGCCGTCATTCTCAAGCTGCGCCAGCGCGCGCTGCATGGTATTCGGGTTGACAGAAGCCTCTCCGGCCATGTCGCGGACCGACGGCAGCTTTGAACCGGCAGGATAAACGCCCGATACGATCAAAAGCTCTATCTGTTCGATCAGCTGCGCATAAATCGGTCTGTCGGATTTCAAATTCCAGGCCATGGATCCACCTCCGTTCTGTATTATTGTACTAATAACTTAATACAATAATACATCATATTTTCAATTTGTCAATAGCTTTTCAAAAAAAATAAAAGAAAACGCCGGAAGCTTCCCTCCGGCGCATGTTTTGAAATTTATTTCCCGTGTACGGAAGACGTCCCCTTTTCACAAAGATAGGTGCTTTCCAGATCCGAAAGATGCAGCTTCACGGCAATAGGATATTTCTGCCACGCCAGACCGATGGAAAAGCTTCCGCCCCGGACGGATTCGTCGAAGCCGCCCATGTGCCAGCGGATGGCAATCGCCTCGCTGGTTTTGAGGCGCATAAACCGCTCGATCAGAAAGACCGATTTTTCACCGTGACCGTACGGATAGCTGTCCTCTATCGTATAGTACGGGCGCTTTTCCCACGCGCCGGTCTCTTCGTTTTTCACATTGCGGGTGCTCTCTTTATAAAACTGGGCTTTGCAGACGTCGTGCAGAAGCCCGCAGATGGCAAAGCTTTCTTCACTGTCCGTCTCCGCGTTGAAGTGTTTATCCATCATCACGCGGTACACGCTGACACTGTGCTGAACAAGTCCGCCCAGACAGGCGCAGTGAAATTTCGTGCTTGCGGGCGCGGTAAAAAAGTCGGTGGTTTTCAGCCATTCCAGCAGCTCCGCGCTCCCGGCCCTCGTGATTTTGGATATGTATATTTTTTCAAAGTCCTCTTTGTATCCCATAACAAATGCCCCCATTCTATGGTATTATTATATCATAGAAACGAGGGCATTCATAGACCCTGCTTTTAAATTACAAATCAAACTTCTCAGAATTTGCGGGTAAAGATATCGCTGTGTTCGATCAGGCTTTCCACCGTGTCAAAGCCAAGTCGGTGCAGCAGTTCGATCACATAGGGGTTGTCTATCGGGGTCTGATAGACGGCTTCCTGGCCGTACTGGTTCACGTTTTCGCGGCCCTCCCCGCGGGGGATCAAAGCCTTCGGCCCGCCGACACAGCCGCCGACACAGCCCATACCCTCCAGGAAGTTCGCGTCGATTTTTCCGGCCAGCAGGTCGTTGATCATCGCCTTGCAGGCGGGAACCCCGTCGGCCTGATGGGCGCGGACGGTGATTTTCCGGTCGGGGCTTAAACGTTTGGACGTCCTCTGGACCGCCTCGCTGACGCCGCCGCTTCTGGCGTAAATTCTTCCCGCGCGTGATGAATGGTCGCGTTCGTCCTCCGGCAGCGCGGCAAGATCCAGCTTTGCGAATTCAAAAACATCCTGTATTTCCTGAAAGGTCAGGACAAAGTCCGTGGAATCCGAAATATCCGGCTCGCGCGCCTCGGCCTTCTTGGCGATGCAGGGCCCGATAAAGACGGTAAGTGCATCCGGATGAATGGCTTTAATGGCGCGGCCGCAGGCGACCATGGGGGAAACCGCACCGGGCACATGGGGCATCAGCTCGTGGTACACCTTGCGGATCATGGCGATCCACATGGGGCAGCAGCAGCTGGTAAGCTGGAAGTCGGTTTCCTTAACGATATTTTTATTAAATTCCAGTGCCTCTTTCAGGGTAAGGATGTCCGCAAAAAGGGCAACCTCGACCATGCCGGCAAACCCGAGCATCTTAAAGGCGGTGCGCAGTTTTCCGGGAGTCACGTCTTTGCTGAACTGGCTGATAAAGGCGGGGGCAATCATTGCGTAAACGGGTGCCTTTGCTTCATGTACGGCGGCAAGCGCGGGCAGAATGTCGCGGCTGGCCGTCAGCTTTTTGGCCTGGCAGCTCTCAATACACTCGGAGCAGCCGACGCACAGGTCTTTCTTAATTTGAACGTTTCCCTTTTCATCCCTGTAAAGGGCGTCAAAAAGGCATTTCCCCTCGCAGGGCGCCTGCTCGCTGCTGGAGCATTTACATTCTCCAATGCGAAGCACCGGCGCGTACTTTTCCGGATTCAGCAGACAGTCAAGGTGATGCGGGTCGAATTCCTGCTCCCGAATTTTTTCAAGCTCCTGCGGTTCCCTGTTTTCCACCGAAGCTTTTACAAGTCTTTCGTATAATTCATTGAATGTAGTCATGCTTTCCCTCCTGTCCTGTTATTGTATCCGTAAGATACATTTTCAATCATCTGGTACATTCTGTATTTTCTTACGGCAAAATCATAACACATAGAGGATTTTTTTTAAAGGGATACGGAAGATTTCATGCATTTTTGTCTGCCTTCCGATACACAAACTGCAAATATTTTCGCCGTAATGAAATAAATGAAATAATAGGCCGGAGAGATGATATAAAATAAAAAAAAGGATAGAAAATCAAAAAAGGCAGACGCAGCGTTTGGCTCGGGTAAAAAACAAAAAACGCACCTCACAAAGTGAAGTGCGCGATTGCGTCCAGCTTCAGGCTGGTGGAGCTACTGGTCAGAATCGAACTGACAACCTGCTCATTACGAATGAGCTGCTCTACCATTGAGCCACAGTAGCGTAATGGAAAAGGCATAAGCACTTTCATTTTCCGAACTCGGGAACTGCTCTTTGCACTGAAAATGCTTGTCTGAACAGCCAACTAAGATATTATACAAAATCAAAATGCACACGTCAAGAGCTAATCAAATAAATTTATTGTTAAAGGATTATTTTTAGGTGAATAAATATCACGTTATTATCGTGACGGCATGATATATTATATAATCTTGATTAATGTAAGCCCGTCGGCACTTCTTATAAAGGTGGTGTGACCTATTATTGAAAAAATCCATATAAACGAAAGGTTACGCGAGCTGCGTATAAAAAGCGGCTACACACAGGTGCAGATCGCAAAAATATTAAACATTGACCGCTCAACCTATTCGTACTATGAAATTGGCAAAACAACACCCGATATAACCGTACTGATGACCCTCGCCAAGGTCTTCAATATTGCCATAAATGATTTGCTGGCCGATGAAGGAACACCGGAAACGGTAGCGGACAGCGGGGCCAAATCCAATTTTATTTACAGCAAAAAAAATACAAGCCATATTTACGAGCTTTCCGGCAATGAAAAAATCCTGGTCGGCGTGTTCCGTTCCTGTACGGTGCAGGAACAGGAAAAAATATTGAAATACCTGAAGGAAAATATAAAAAAGTAACGGAAGCCCCGCAATCCGGATTGAAAGAAATCCGGTTGTATGTTAAAATAACAGCAGTACACGTTCCGAGTCAAAGCCAAGCCTGCTCCGGCGATTGGGGAGTACGTTTGCTTTGGCTTTTTTGCGTAGAATAAAATATTTGCCGGAGGTGTTGTTTATGGATTTTGACGCTTTTACCGGAGGGATCGAGCCGGGTGGACTCCGCAGCAAGAACGAGATACGCATTTTAATTTGCTATCTGTTGTCAAGCCTGGATGCACCGCTTTCAAAAAGCGATATTGTAAATATCATTCAGGACAACGGACTGGCAAACTATTTTGAAGTCACCGACGCGCTGGCGGAGCTGATCGAAAAGGGGAATATCATTGTCAGCGGAGAAAAGGACGAGCTCTGCTCGGCGAGCGGCACCGCCCGGATGATCGCCAAACAGCTGGACAGGGCGCTCCCCCACGTTGTACGGGACAAAGCGGTCGCGGCCGCGATCAACCTGCTGGCCAGGACAAAGCGCGAACGGGAAAACAAGGTGGAGATTACAAAAACCGAACGCGGCTACAACGTCGTCTGCCATATTTCCGGCGGCGATATGGATCTGATGAACTTTACCCTGCATGTCCCGGATCTGTATCAGGCCAACATGGTAAAGCACAACTTTCACCAGTCGCCGGAAAATGTCTACAGGATGCTGCTGGCGCTGGTGACCGGAAACAGCGAAATGGCCGCCGATATTTTGAAGGACCACACGGCGGCGCTCAAATAAAATAAAAAAGACGGGCAAAGCCCGCCTCAAGCTGTCGATAAATTCACTTCTCCTCTTTCAGCTCCCTCTTTGAGGGAGCTGGTGCGCCCGGCGCGACTGAAGGAGTGGGAAGCTTGAGGGAACCGGACTCCCCCAGTCAGGCTTCGCCTGCCAGCCCCCTCCCCGAGGGGGCCTTTTCTTCGTCTCATTTTATAATCAGATTCAAAAGCAGCAGCAGGGTCACCCCCGGAAGACCGGCGGCGCCGGAAACCCCTATGGTAAGCGGACTGAGCGGCAGGCTGACTCCGGTAAAAAATCCGGTCAGATTCACCGCAGCAAGCGCGCAAAGGCCCATGATGACACCGCCCGCCGCACGCTGCACGGGCTTTTTTGCCTTGACGATCACCTGAATCACCACGAGAAGCGCAAATACCCCGCACATGGAAAGCATAAGAATCAGATCGGGCAAAATCACACCCCCATTTCCTTGCATTTGAAAGGAGTACAACTGATTTCCCGCTGTTTTGCCAGGTTCAGCAGATATTTGTAACGGGAATGGAGTTCTTCGCGCTGATAAATACAGGCGTCTATCAAATTTTCGTCACATTCCAGTTCAAACCAGCAGTCGTTGCAGGCGATCAGACGACAGACTTCCTTGATTTCTTCCAGGATTTGTTTTTTATCATCATTTTCCTGAACAGCTGCGCAATCCGTGCGCTGCACCAGTTTTAAAACAGATTCCATACTAACAGCTCCGCCTTTCGGTTTTATATTTATGTTAGTATGATGGTCAAATATGCCAAAATTTATACCAATGTTTCAATATTTTGCCAATGAAGAGGGACTTTTTATGGAAACAAACGCAATTAAGGTTCCTCGTTTACGGAAGTATCCGGAATAAAGTCGATTCTGCCGCTCGTCACATCCGCGGCGACCGCCCGGACGGCAAGCTCCTGCCCGATGGTCAGCTTGCGGCCGGTGTTCTCGTCGACCTGCGTGATAACGCCGTCAAAGCGGAAACGTGCACCTTCAAAGCTGTCGACCGGCACAAAGCCCTCGACGGAATTCGGCAGCTCCACAAAAACGCCGCGCTGGGTCACCCCGCTGATGATTCCGGTATAACATTCGCCGATATGCTGCGTCATATATTCCGCCATATAGCAGTCCTCCGCGCTGCGCTCGGCCTGCATGGCGCGGACTTCCGCGGAAGAGGAAGCGGAGGCGGCGGCGTTCGCAAAGGTCAGGAACCTTCTGTTCAGCTCTGCCCTGTCCTTCGTTTCCAGCATGGCGGAAAGGATGCGGTGGATAGCCGTATCCGGATAGCGGCGGATGGGAGAGGTAAAGTGGCAGTAGTCCGCAAGCGCAAGTCCGAAATGTCCGATCGGGTTCGTATCGTAGCGCGCCTTTGCCATCGTCCGCAGAAGCTGATGGGAAATGACCTTCTGCGCGGGCGTGCCCTCCGCCTGATGCATGATATCGGCAAAGTCGGCGGTGGTAACGTCCCCCTCGTGTTTCAGGCTGCGCGCGTTCAGCCCGAGCGCCCCCACGAGCTGCGCCAGGTTCTCCACACGCTCCGGGCTGGGCTGCTCGTGCACGCGGTAGACAAACGGAATGGCATTCGCTTTGGCCAGCTTGGCGGCGGCCTGATTGGCCGTAATCATCAGCTGCTCGATCATCTGCTCGGAAACGCCCGTCTTCCGGGGCTCCACATTGACGCAGACCCCTTCCTCGTTCAGCGTGAATTTGGATTCCGTGCTGTCCAGATCCACTGTTCCGTTCTGAATGGAACGCGCCTTTAAAAGATCGGCGAGCTCCTTTGCCGCGTTGAGCGAGCGGATGACCGGAGCGTATTTTTTCCGCAGATCGGCGCCGGCCGTCTTGTCGAACAGTTGGTTCACTTCCGAATAAACGCCGCGCACCTTGGAACGGATCACGCTTTTCCGGAACTGGTAGGAAAGGATTTCCCCCTGTCCGTTCAGCTGGATAATGGCCGAAAAGGTCAGCTTGTCCTCTCCGGCGTTCAGCGAGCAGACCCCGTTGGAAAGCTCCTTGGGAAGCATGGGGATGACGCGGTCGGCGAAATAAACGGAGGTCCCCCGCTCCAGCGCTTCCGCATCGATGGCGCCGCCCTCTTTTACATAATGGCTGACATCCGCGATATGGACGCCGAGCTTGTAGCCCGTTTTTGTCCGGCTGACGGAAATAGCGTCGTCCAGGTCCTTCGCGTCCGCGCCGTCAATGGTGCAGATGCTAACGTCGCGCAGGTCAAGCCTGCCCTTCAGATCCTGTTCCGTAACCGTACCCGCGGCGATTTTTCGCGCTTCAGAAAGGACTTCGTCCGGAAATTTGGTCCGGATTCCGTTCTGGTCGATGATGGCGTCCGCACAGATTTTTGCGCTGCTCGATTTCCCGTAGACCTTGACGATCCGCGCAGAAAGCAGGGAGGTGCGGGGCGCACGGAATATTTCCGCCTGGACCTTGTCCCCGTCCCTCACGTTCTTTGCGGAGCTCTTTTCCACCGGGATATGGTAGCGGATCGCATCGTCCGGGGCAATCTCGCACAGTCCCTTGCCCCTGCTGAGCGTACCGGTAATGACCCGGCTGCTTTTTTCCGAAATCTCGTCCACGTGGGCGCTCGGCCCTTTGGCGCTCTGCTTCACATGCTTCAGGAGAACCGTGTCGCCGATAAAGGCCTTTTTCAGATTGTCGGCGTGAATAAACAGATCCTCTCCGCCGTCCGACGGGCGTGCGAAAGCAAAGCCTTTGGAAAGGGACACGATGGTCGCCTTGACGGTTTTCCTTTCCTCCGGCAGACGGACGCGGTGTTTTTTATTGACCTCCACGGCGCCCTCGTCCCTCAGCTGATTTAACGCGCGGTAAAAGTTTTTGCTATCTTTTACCCCAAGCTTTTTGAGCAGTCCGCGAGAAGTGACGCTCTGCGGATAAGCCTGCATGTATTGTATAATTTTCCTCTTGATTTCCTCTAACATGGTTCCTCCGAATTTATGATCAATTTTATGATTCCCATTTTTAAACAACCTGCGTAAAACGAGGCGGCGCGTCGATAAGAAAAGCCCCGCTTTACACAAGCGGGGCTTTAGCATTCAAGTTACTTCAAAAAGTACATGTACGCGTTGATACCGATCACCAGTACAAAGAATCCAATTGCAATCACTTTTGTCCACCGGGCAAGAAACGAATCTACCGAACGGGCCTTATTCTTTGAAAGAAAAGTATCGGCACCGCCTGTAATCGCCCCGAGTTCCTGCTGATGCCCTTCCTGAAGAAGGACGACAATCGTTATAGCAACTGAAAATATTAATAATATAATCCCGAATATAACCTCGACAGCTGACATAGCGCACCTCCGAATATTCTTGCATAAACAACTTAAACTATACTAACATAAAAAGTGCGTTTTTGCAAGCATATTTTATGTGCATTCTCAAGTTTTATGCATATGGAAAAGGCAAAAGGGCAATCTAAGTACGGACTCATCAAAGCGTCTGCGTTTGCCGCTTTGACCTGACCCGCCGCTGGACTGCTATTGGCTTTTCAGCGGCGTTTTTTATTATTTCATAGCTTCAGCTGCTCCCCTGCAGTTTCTTCCGCAGTGGGAAGGGACCCGGAAGCCGGAATGTTTTTGCGGTAGCGGTTCGGGTTGACCAGCATCCCTTCGCTGTACGGCTCCGCGCGAAGCAGCCTGCTGCCCTTGCGGAGCGTCATGACGGCGACACCCTGCGTGCTGCGCGTGGACTTGCTGGGAACCGCGCCGGTATGAACCAGAAGGATCCGGCCCTGAAGCGACGTCAGCATAAAGTCGCAGTCCTCTTTTACATACGCAATCCGCACGGCCGGGGATTTGTCGCAGTAGGCATTTAAAAGCTTGCGGCGGTTCGTTTTTGTGGCATAGGCGGACATGTCGACCTTTGCGGCTTTGCCGTTTTCGAAAAAGAAAAGCATATAGCCGTCATAGTCGTGGGTAACCGCCATATAGAGCGCGTTCTCGCCCTCGTCTATCCCCAGCTTCGCCGGGATGTACTCTCCAAGGACGCTCGCCTTGGTATCTCCGAAATCGTTGGCCTTCGCTTTATAGACCTGACACCGGTCGGTGAAAAACAGCAGGTCGGCGGAGTTGCTGTCCTCGATATGCTGTACGACCTCGTCGTCCTCCTTGAGCTTCTGCTCCCCGCTCATGCGCAGGGAAAGCGGGGTGATTTTCTTGAAGTAGCCGTCCCGCGTAAAGAACAGGTTCACCGGGTAATCCGCCACTTCCTCCTCCGCCGAATACTCCTCGATCTCGTTCTGATAAATCATCATGGTTTTACGGGGCTGGCCGTATTTTTTCGCCACGGCGTCCAGCTCCGAAATAATAATGCTTTTTACCTTGGATTTGCTGTCCAGCACGGACTGCAGCTCGGCAATCTCTTTTTCCAGCTGACCGATTTCCTCGGTGCGTTTCAGAATATACTCGCGGTTCAGGTGGCGCAGCTTGATTTCCGCGACGAATTCCGCCTGCGTCTCGTCGATGCCGAAGCCGATCATCAGGTTCGGCACGACCTCGCTCTCTTCCTCCGTACGGCGGACAATGGCGACCGCCTTGTCGATATCGAGCAAAATGGCCTGAAGGCCCTTGAGCAGATGCAGCTTGTCCTTCTTTTTCGCAAGATCGTAGAAGGTGCGGCGGCGGACGCATTCGACGCGGAACGCGGTCCATTCTTCCAGCAGCTCCCGGACGCCCAGCACGCGCGGAACGCCGCCTACAAGAACATTGAAATTACAGGAAAAGCTGTCTTCCAGCGGAGTCATCTTAAACAGGCGCTGCATCAGCCTGTCCGGCTCCACGCCGCGCTTCAGATCGATGGTGATCTTTAAGCCGTCCAGACCCGTTTCGTCGCGGATATCGGAAATATCCTTGAGCTTGCCCTGCTTGACCAGATCGACGACCTTCTCGACAATGGCTTCCACCGTCGTGGTGGGAGGGATCTGGGTAACGTCAATACAGTTCGCACTCTTATCATAGGCATAGCGCGAGCGGATGCGCACGCCGCCGCGCCCGGTGCGATAGATTTCCTCCATCGCGGCCCGGTCGTAAACCAGCTGGCCGCCGCCCGGGAAGTCGGGCGCCAGCAAGGTGGAGGCAACGTCGTGCTCCGGGTCGCGCATCAGAGCGGCGGCGGTCTGGCACACCTCGCTCAGGTTGAAGGGACAGATGGAGCTTGCCATTCCGACCGCGATGCCCGTGTTCGCGTTGACCAGCACGGACGGGAACGTAGCCGGCAGCAGGGTCGGCTCCTTTAAAGTATTATCGTAATTGTCTACAAAATCGACGGTATCCTTATCGATATCCCGGAAAAGCTCCTGACAGATGTCGTCCAGGCGCGCTTCCGTATAACGGGAAGCCGCCCAGGCCATATCGCGGGAATAGAACTTTCCGAAGTTGCCCTTGGAATCCACATAGGGATGCAGAAGCGCCTCGTAGCCGCGGCTCAGGCGCACCATGGTGTCGTAAATGGCGGCGTCGCCGTGGGGATTCAGCTTCATGGTCTGGCCTACGATGTTCGCGCTTTTGGTGCGCGCGGAGCCGAGAAGCCCCATTTTGTACATGGTATATAAAAGCTTGCGGTGGGACGGCTTAAAGCCGTCGATCTCGGGAATAGCCCGGGACATAATCACGCTCATGGCGTAAGGCATGTAATTTTTTTCAAGCGTATCGGTGATCCGCTGCTCCACAACCGCGCCCGCGCCCTCAATGACGCCGTGCCCGCGCGGCGGCGGCGACTGCTCCGTTCTCTTTTTTGGCATTCTGGTTTACACCCACATTCATTAAAATTTATCCGTATTCATTTTTCAGCTTAGCTTACATCCGCTGAATCAATATAGCTGTATCCGTTTTCCGCGATATAATCCTTCCGGCCGCTCAGATTGTCGCCGAGTAGAAGGTCAAACATTGCGCTGGTTCCGGCCGCGTCCGTGGGCATCACCTTGATCAGGCGGCGCGTCGCCGGGTTCATCGTAGTCAGGTTCATCATGTCCGGCTCATTTTCACCCAATCCTTTGGACCGCTGGATCGTAAACTTTTTTCCGCTCAGCTTTTTCAGCACTTCGTCCTTTTCCCGTTCGGTATAGGCAAAATAAGTATTGTCCTTCGCCGCGATCTCAAAAAGCGGGGATTCGGCGATAAAGACCTTCCCCTCTTCGATCAGCGTAGGGGTCAGGCGGTACAGCATGGTCAGAAGCAGGGTCCGGATCTGAAAGCCGTCCACGTCGGCATCGGTGCAGAGGATAATTTTATTCCAGCGAAGCAGCGACAGATTGAAAGAGGACAAATCCTTGTTTGCCTTCGACTTTACCTCGACGCCGCAGCCCAGCACCTTGATCAGGTCGGTAATGATATCGTTCTTGAAAATCTTGTCGTAGTCGGCTTTCAGGCAGTTCAGGATTTTGCCGCGGATCGGCATAATGGCCTGAAAATTCGGGTCGCGCGCCTGTTTGCACGCGCCGAGGGCGGAATCCCCCTCCACGATAAAGATTTCCCGCTCGTTCACATCGCGGGTGCGGCAGTCCACGAACTTGGCGACGCGGTTCGTGATGTCCATATTGCTGGTGAGCTTTTTCTTGATGTTCAGGCGGGTTTTCTCCGCGTCCTCGCGGCTGCGCTTGTTAATGAGCACCTGCGCGGCGATTTTGTCCGCGTCGGCGGGATTTTCGATGAAATACACCTCAAGCTGATGGCGGAGCATCTCCGTCATCGCTTCCTGGATGCCTTTATTGGTAATCGCCTTTTTGGTCTGATTTTCATAGGAAGTCCGGTTGGAGAACGAGGAAATAATCAGCACAAGGCAATCCTCGACGTCTGCAAAAGTGATTTTGCTTTCGTTTTTGTTGTACTTTCCCGTCTGCTTCAGATAAGCGTCGATCTGATAGACAAACGCGTTGCGCACCGCCTTGTCCGGCGCGCCGCCATGCTCCAGCCAGCTGGAATTATGGTAATATTCGATCAGCTTACTGCGGTTGGAAAACGCCGCCGCCACATTGATTTTCGTCTTGTACAGGGGCTTGTCCGCGCGGTCGCGCACTTTGCGCTCCGCCTGCCAGAACTGAACGGGAGTAAGAGCGTCCTCCCCCGCTATTTCCCTGACGTGGTCCACGATCCCCTGCTGATACAGCATTTGGGTCTCTTCAAAGCCGGAAGCGGTCTGGTTGCGGAACAAAAAGCGGATGCCGTCGTTGACGATCGCCTGACGCCGGAGCACGTCCAGATAATACTCCACCGGCACGCTGATGTCGGTGAATACCTGCAGGTCCGGCTTCCAGCGGATGATGGAACCGGTATCCTTTTTATTGTACGGTTCTTTTTTCAGCCCGCCGATATTTTCCCCGTGCTCAAAATGCAGGGTATAGCGGAACCCGTCGCGGCGGACCTCCACATCCATATATTCCGAAGCGTACTGTGTGGAACAAAGCCCAAGGCCGTTCAGGCCGAGGGAGTACTCGTAGCTTTCGTCCGAATCGTTGTTGTATTTTCCGCCGGCGTAAAGCTCGCAAAACGCAAGCTCCCAGTTAAAGCGCTGTTCCTTCTGATTATAATCGACCGGACAGCCGCGGCCGTGGTCCTCTACCTGGACCGAATTGTCGCTGAAACGCGTGATGGTGATCTGTTTGCCGTAGCCTTCGCGCGCCTCATCGATGGAATTGGACAGTATTTCAAAAATGGAATGCTCGCAG
This sequence comes from Caproiciproducens lactatisolvens, assembly GCF_052443335.1. NCBI lineage: Bacteria > Bacillati > Bacillota > Clostridia > Eubacteriales > Acutalibacteraceae > Caproiciproducens > Caproiciproducens lactatisolvens. Next base: position 1,933,632 of record NZ_CP195750.1, read on the forward strand.
CCCTCTATGCCGTCCGATCCGAAAATGACAGCAGGGCGCCTGCGCACGCGGTCCGCGCCTTTCAGGGAGGAAATACTCTCGTTTCCATATTCCGTTTTCTTAGTCATACCAACATATCGCTCCTAAAATCTATTCGCTGTTTTGAAGTTCCTTTTGCAGAACACCGTGATTTTCGCTTTCCGCACAATCGTATCGACTCTTATTATACACAAAGATTCCGGACAGCAAAAGGGGAAATGTGGCAACATTCCCCCCTGAATTTCTTATTCTGCTGTAGCGCCGGACAGCTGGCCCCCATCGGAAAACTCCTCCGGAGGTTCGGGTCCCTTCGCTTCCATCATCTCTTTGAACTGTTCGCCGGACATTTTTTCGTTCTGGTAAAGGAATTTCGCTACTTCGTGCAGCTTATCCATGTGCTCGCTTAAAATGCTTTCCGTTCGGTTGTAAGCGGTCGTCATCAGGTTTTTGACTTCCTGGTCGATCATGGACGCCGTCTCTTCGGAATAGTTCCGGATATGGCCCATATCGCGGCCAAGGAACGGCTCGCCCTGATCCTGCCCGTAAGTGATCGGGCCAAGAGCGTCGGTCATGCCGTATTTTGTGACCATGCTGCGCGCAAGCTTTGTGGCGCGCTCAATATCGTTGGAAGCGCCCGTGGAAATGTCGTCAAGCGCGAGCGCTTCGGCAACACGCCCGCCCAGCAGCACCACCAGGTCCTCCTGCATCTCCTTGCGGGATTTGTAGGAACGGTCCTCGGTCGGAATCTGCATGGTATAGCCGCCGGCCATGCCGCGGGGGATGATGGAAATCTGGTGAACGGGGTCCTGTGTGTGGCAGAAATAGGTGGAAACCGCGTGGCCGCCTTCGTGATACGCGGTGAGGGTCTTTTCCTTTTCCGTCATCACATGGCTCTTTTTCTCGGTGCCGACCACCACCTTGATGGTGGCCTCCTCGATTTCCTCCATGGTAATGGCCTTCAGGCTCTTTCTCGCGGCCAGGAGCGCCGCTTCGTTCAGAAGGTTTTCGAGATCCGCGCCGGTGAAGCCGGCGGTGGATTTCGCGATGGTTTTCAGATTGACGTCCGGCGCGATCGGCTTGCCGCGCGCGTGGACCTTCAGGATTTCTTCGCGGCCCTTGATATCCGGATAGCCGACCATGACCTGACGGTCAAAACGGCCCGGACGCATCAGGGCGGGATCGAGGATATCGGGGCGGTTGGTGGCGGCGATCATGATGACGCCCTCGTTCGCACCGAAGCCGTCCATTTCCACCAGCAGCTGGTTCAGGGTCTGTTCCCGTTCGTCGTGCCCGCCGCCGAGACCGGCGCCGCGCTGGCGGCCGACCGCATCGATTTCATCGATGAAGATGATGCAGGGAGAGTTCTTTTTCGCCTGTTCAAACAGGTCGCGCACACGGGAGGCGCCGACACCGACGAACATTTCAACGAAGTCGGAGCCGGAAATGGAGAAGAACGGCACGCCGGCTTCTCCGGCCACAGCGCGCGCCAGCAGGGTTTTACCGGTGCCCGGAGGGCCCACGAGCAACACGCCTTTCGGAATACGGGCGCCAAGCTCGTTATATTTTTTAGGGTTCTTCAGGAATTCGACGATCTCACGCAACTCTTCCTTTTCCTCGTCGGCGCCCGCCACGTCGGCAAAGGTCGTCTTGCGCTTTTCGTCCGCCATCTGTTTGATCTTGGCCTTGCCGAAATTCATCTGCTTGCCCGCGTCGCCCATGCTGGTATTCAGGCGCTTCATCATAAACCACCAGAACAGGACCATGATACCGAGGGTGACGAGCATGGGAAGCATGCTGGCAAGCCACGACGTTTCCGCCGGATGCTTCAGGTTATAGACCATCTGGGCATTCGGATGATCCTCGTCGTACCGTTTGATATCATCGCGGATATCGTCGTAGAGCAGCTGGGCGTTCGGGGCCACATAGGATATCTGCGTCTTGTCCTTCAGCTTGATGATCATTTCGCCGCTGCCCATGTCCATGGAAAACTCCGGAACCTGCTGATTCTGGAAGTAATGCAGAATATCGGAATAATTATAGGTCTTTTGCGGCCTGTTGCCGTAAATCATGGCAATCAGGATAAACAGCAAAATAGGCACTCCAATAAACAGGCCGATATTTTTCAGTGTTTTTTTGTTATCCAAATGAAGTTCACTCCTTACCTGAGTCGCCTGATGCCTTTCGGTCGGCTTCCTCGTAAACCTCCGGTTTCAGAATTCCCACAAACGGAAGGTTCCTGTATTTTTCATCAAAGTCAAGGCCGTAGCCGACGATGAATTCATCCGGAACGACCGTTCCGGCGTAATCAGCTTTTATGTGGGCAGTCCGTCTGTCCGGTTTATCAAACAGAGTGCAGACCTTAATGCTCTTCGGGGAGCGGGATTGAAGCAACTCGAGTATGTAGCTTAAGGTCAGCCCGCTGTCAAGAATATCTTCAACGACCAAAAGATCGTAACCTTCCAAGTTAATGTCCAGGTCCTTAACGATTTTCACCACGCCGGAAGTCTTTGTTCCGGAACCATAGCTGGAAACGGACATAAAATCAATGCTGCAGGGAATGGTGATTGCGCGCATCAGATCAGCCATAAAAACCACGGAGCCTTTCAGTACACTGACCATCAAAAGGTTTTTATCCTTGTAGTCCTCGCTGATCCGTTTGCCCATTGTCTGTACAATGTCAGCAAGCCGCTCCTCGCTGAACAGTACGGACTGAATATCATTTCTCATGTTTCGAACTCCTTAATTATTATTTCCGCTATATTGTGAGTGCCTTCGGTGACACAGGCGCGCTGTGAAACACCAAAACCCTCTATCCAGAGAATTTCCCCGCCGCTTTCAAGCATTGCAATTTTACCGCGCAGAGACGGCGCAACTGCCCCTTCGTTGAAAAGCTTTTTGAGGCTCTTTGTGACACCGCGTCCGGCAGGACGGAAAGTGTCGCAGCTCCGTCTGTTCCTAACAGAGGTAGTACTAGATATTGTATCATAGTTAATTAGATTATTAAATAACAATTTATTAAATTTGTGGCATTTTTCCAATTCTTTTTCGGTCAGTTTTACGATATTGAGCGTTCTTCCGTCCGGCAAAACGGTTTTTGGGGCGCTGAAAGGTACGCTCCACTCCCCAAAAGAAGCCGGGCCGCTTCCGGCGGCAATAGAAAGAGTATTGCCCTGTGCGGTGCATTGTATTCTTCCCGCAACGGTTGCGGAGCCGGCGCCTTCGCGCACAATTTTGGCGACGGCCTCAATATGGCGGCTTCCCAGCCTTACCCTGCGCACCTTTTCCACACCCATGGCGATTGCCCGCGAAAGCAGCGGACCGGGCAGCCCGCGCAGCGTTTCCAGGCGGTACCCGCCGGGGCAGACGGCTGCTTTTAGCCGTTCGCGCGCAAGCGCGTTCAGATATTCGTCGTCCTCACTCAGACGGCCGGTCATTCCGAAAACCGCCGACTCAAAGGCGGGATTGATTTCGCGCAGAACAGGGATGACGCCGAGCCTGATTTTATTGCGCTCATACTCCGCTTCAAAATTCGTGCTGTCCGTCACATAATGCAGGCCGTAATGCGCACAGTAGGCTTCCACCTCGGCGCGCGTAATGCCGATCAGCGGGCGGATAATATTTTCCCGCACCGGCGGGATTCCGCGCAGGCCGCGCGTCCCCGCGCCCTTTGCCAGGTTCATCAGAACGGTCTCGGTGCTGTCGGACAGCGTGTGGGCCGTTGCGATTTTCCCGTTTTCGCCGGCAAGTTCTTTGAAAAATCTGTAGCGCACGCTGCGCCCGCACTCCTCAAGGCCCTCGGATTTCTCCGCAGCCAGAGCGCGCACATCGGCTCGCAGAATTTTCAGCCCGACTCCGTTTTCCCCGCACCACCGGGAAACAAAGCGCTCGTCGCCGTCGGCTTCTTTTCCGCGCAGCCCATGGTTAATATGCGCCGCGATCAGATGAATATGACGGAATTTCCCATATTTTAAAAGAAAATGAGCAAGCGCCAGGGAATCCGCGCCGCCGGAAAGGCCGACCACAACGGTACAGCCCGGGGGCAGCATGTTCCACCTGACGATTACTCCTTGAATCTTATTTTCAATATTTAAAATGTCACTGTTCACTGCGGACAACCTCCTGCGCCGTAAAGCGCATGAACTCACCCTGCCAGTGCAGAGGGATCGTCTTCGTTTCCCCGTGGCGGTTTTTGGCGACAATGCATTCCCCGCTGTTGCGGTCGGCGTTTTCATTTGGCGTTTCCGCGTCCTGATAGTAGTCCTCGCGGTACAAAAACAGAACGATGTCCGCGTCCTGCTCAATGGAACCGGAATCACGCAGGTCGGACAGAACCGGGCGGTGGTTGGTGCGCTTTTCGCTGTCACGGGCCAGCTGCGAAAGCATCAGCACCGGCACGTTCAGCTCCTTCGCCATGATCTTCATATTACGGGTAATCGCCGAAATCTCCTGAACACGGTTGTCGGTTTTTCCGGCGACGGTCATCAGCTGCAAATAGTCGACCACCACAAGGTCGACATCCCTGAGCCGTCTGAGTTTGGCTTTCATTTCGCCCACCGTAATGGACGGATTGTCGTCGATATAAAACTGGGTTTTGGAAAGGACGTCGCCCGCCTCGATAATGCGGATCCATTCATCCTCGCTCAATTTCCCGGTGCGCAGCTTGGTGCCCCCGACCAGAGCCTCGGTGGACAGCAGGCGCGACGCCAGCTGTTCCTTGCTCATTTCCAGCGAGAAGAACGCGACCCGCTTGTTCGCCTTTACCGCCGCGTGCCGCGCGATATTCAGCGCGAAGCTGGTCTTTCCCATGCCGGGACGCGCGCCGAGCAGAATGAAGTCGGTGCGGTTCAGGCCGGTGATGGTGTCGTCCAGCTCCTTAATGCCGGTCGGCACGCCTTTATACAGATCGGCGTCCGGGGAATTCAGCAGATCGAGCCGGTCGAAGGTCTGCACGATAATCTCGTCCAGACGCTGCAGCCCCTGCATATTTTTTCCGCGCCGGATATCAAAAATGCGCTGCTCTGCGGAATCGAGCAGAGTGGCCGCGTCGGCCGCGCCGGAGGAAGCCTCCTCGATGATATCGCGCGAAGCGGTGATCAGGGTTCGCACATCATATTTATCCCGCACGATGCGGGCATAGGATTCCACATTGGAAATGGAGGGAACGAGCTGCGCAAGCTGGAGCAGATAGGTCTTTCCGCTTGCCTCGTCAAAGCCCGGCGTTCCCTTCAGCCGTTCCAGAAGGGTGACGAAATCCACCGGCTGGGCCACGGTGAACATCTCCAGCATGGCGGAATAAATCAGGCTGTTGTTTGTCTGATAAAAATATTCCGGGCGCGGAAGAATCTCCGCGACGCGGTCCAGACAGGAGGAATCCAGAAGGACGGCGCCCAGAACGGATTGCTCCGCTTCGGGGCTGAACGGCAGATTCAGCGCGCTGTAACCGCCCGTTACCATCTCATCCATCTTCTTTTCCCCTCTCTGGTTCTGTCATTCTTTAACGGATCGTTACTCCTTTTCGCCGATGACAGCGAAAACCTTCGCGGTAATTCCGTTGTAAAGCTTGATTTCACATTCATAGGTGCCGAACGCTTTAATGTCGGCGTCCAGAACAATCTTGCGCTTGTCAATATCTACATGATAGGCCTTTTTGAGCTCTTCCGCAATTTCCTTCGCGGTGACGGAGCCGAAAATCTTACCGCCCTGCCCCGCTTTCGCGTAAAGCTTCACGCTTTTTTCATTGATTTTCTCCGCGGTCTGTTTCGCGGCGTCTATTTCCGACTGAATTTTAAAGGCCTTCGCTTCCGCGGCGTTTTTCAGTTCGTTCATCGCCTGGGCGTTCGCCTCTTTGGCCAGCTTGCGGGGAAACAGAAAGTTGCGGGCATAGCCGTCGCTGACATTGACCAGATCCCCTTTTTTGCCGGTCCCTTTCAGGTCTTCAAGCAGAACTACCTTCATTGATGATTACCTCCATTATCTGAAATTGATTTATTGCATCGCCTTTGCCATGGTGTCTTGTAAAACGGCGATCAGCTTTTCGCGTGCCTGCCGGACCGTAACGCCGGTGAGCTGCGCGCCCGCCATCGTCAGGTGGCCGCCGCCCCCCAGAGCCTCCATAATCAGTTGTACGTTGATTTCACCCAGCGAACGGGCGGAAACATTCACCACGTTATTTCCGGTCGGGAACAGCACGAACGAGGCGTTCACGCCCTGAATGGACAGAAGCTCGTCCGCCGCCTGCGCCGAGGTGATGCGGATATCCGGAAATTCATGGTCGGCGGAAGCGATTGCGCAGTCGCCGAAAATCTCCGCTCCGGAAACGATCTGATACTTTGCCTTATAGGTGTCGATCGTGTCGGAAAACATGCGTTTTACTTCCACCGTATCCGCGCCGCGCCGGCGAAGATAGGCCGCCGCCTCAAAGGTACGGACACCGGTTTTGAGCACGAAATTCTTGGTGTCGAGCATAATGCCCGAAAGCAGCGCCTCGGCCTCGGTCTGCGTGAGCGTGTTTTCACCGATATACTGGACAAGCTCGGCCACCATTTCGGAGGCGGAGCTTGCGTAAGGTTCGTGATAGAAAACGAGCGCGTTTTCGATATGCTTGACCATCATGCGGTGGTGGTCGATAATGACCACCCGGGAAACCGCGTTTAAAAGTTCCGCGCTTTCCACGAATTCCGGGGAGTGGGTATCCACAACGATCAGCAGCGATTTCGGCGTCGCCATGGACAGCGCTTCCATGGGAGAAATAAAGACTTTTCCGTTGCCCGCGCCCGAGGCTTCCATGGACGCGATCAGCGGGGACGCAAGGCTCTGCGAACGGTTGATCACGACAAAGGCGGGCTTTTTCAGCGCCTTCGTCACCGCGCTCCACATGCCCACAGCCGCGCCCACACTGTCCAGATCGGAAAATTTATGACCCATAACCAAAACGTTGTCGCTGTTTTTAATATGGTCGGTAAGGGTTGCGGCGATGACCCGCGTACGCACCTTGTCGCGTTTTTCCACCCCTTTGGAAAGGCCGCCGAAGAACTCGTATGTATCGTCCTTTTGTTTGACGGCCACCTGATCTCCGCCGCGGCCAAGCGCCATGTCAAGCGCTTTGCGCGCCCACTCCTCACACTCCGACAGGGATTCCGCGCCGCGCCCCACACCGATGGAAACCGTGGCGCTGCGCCTTTCCCCCGCTTTGATTCCGCGGATGGTGTCCAGAATCTGAAAGCGCTTTTCCATGGCGTCCCGGGTGTGGGCTTCGTCGGTCAGAATCAGATAGCGTCCGCCGCTCAGCCGCTTGAGAAAGCCGCCCATGCTCTGCGCCCAGGTAATCAGCGCGCCCTCCACCTCCGACGCGATGCGGGAATCCTCGCTGCCGCTGGAATCGCGGGCGAGCTCCTCCCGGTTGTCGAAGCTTGCCAGCGCGACAACCGGGCGGCGTTCGATATATTCACGGTTGATTTCCTTGTAATAGGTGTCGTCCACAAAATAGACCACACTGCCGTATTCCGTTTTTGCGGCAAAGACGGTGTACTGCCTGTTCTCTACGGTAATATCCGTTCCGCTTTCGGTGATAATCTGGCGGATCGTTTTCGGGTAAATGAACTTTAAAATATTTTCCCCGCGGCATTCGCGCTTGACGCTGACTTTTTCCGCGAAGGCGTTATTGACCCAGATGATGTCCCCTTCCTCGCCAATCACCGCAACCGGCATCGTGAATTCCTGCAGCGCGCGGTACTCCTCTCCGGACAGAATTTTCTGAGCGCTTTTCACCGCGGTGGCTACATGCGCCTTGAAACGTTCCGTGGAAAGGATGACGGCAATGACGGAGCCGATGGCAAATGTCATCTCGACGGCAAACAGAATATGGCTGTAAAAATAGCTGACGCTGGCCATAATGAGCATAACCGCTGTGATGACAAAGAATACCGGCGAAGACACCCATACTTTTCTCTTCAAAATGATTACCCCTTTGGCGTTTCAACCTAAACTTCCATAATAATCGGAAGGATCATCGGACTGCGTTTTGTACGGTCATAGAGCATGCGGGAAAGCTCATCCTTGATTTTGGTCTTGAGCGTGCCCCAGTCATGGATCTTATTTTCAAGGCAGTTCTCGAGTACGGAATTGACCAGTACCTTCGCCTCGTCAATCAATGGTTCGGATTCGCGCACATAGACAAATCCGCGGGAAACAACGTCCGGCCCGGAAACAATATGCCCGTCGCCCTGAGAAATGGTGCAGACCACCACGATCAGGCCGTCTTCGGCCAGATGCTTGCGGTCGCGCAGCACGATGCTGCCCACATCCCCGACGCCAAGGCCGTCCACCAGCACCCTGCCGGCCGGAACGGAGGAAAGCTTTTTCATATAATCCTGATTCAGTTCCAGAACGTCGCCGATATCGCCGATAAACACGTCCGCGGCATTCTTACCCATGGCGTAGGCCAGGCCCGCGTGCTTGCGCAGGTGTTTCTGCTCGCCGTGAACGGGAATGAAAAATTTCGGTTTGGTAATCCCCTGCATCAGCTTCAGCTCTTCCTGACAGGCGTGGCCGGAAACATGCACCTCGTACATGGATTCGTAGACCACCTGGCAGCCGCGCTTCATCAGCTCGTCGATCACCGTGCCGACCGTCTTCTCGTTGCCGGGAATCGGCCGCGCGGAAATGATGATAAAGTCCCCGGGGCCCACCTCCACCTTGCGGTGGTCGGCAAAAGCCATGCGGGTCAGCGCACTCATCGGCTCGCCCTGGCTGCCCGTGGTAACCAGAACGATCTTATCCTTCGGATACCGGTTGATCAGGTCAAGGTCGATCAGCACCCCGTCGGGAACCTCCAGATACCCCATCTCCACGCCGATGCCCATTACGTTGAGCATGCTGCGTCCGGAAAGGGCGACCTTGCGCCCGTACTTGACCGCGCAGTTGATGATCTGCTGTACGCGGCTGATATTGGAAGCAAAGGTGGCAATGATGATCCGGCTGTTTTCCGCCTGCTTGAACAGGCGTTCAAAGGAATCGTTCACCTTGCTCTCCGACATGGTGTAGCCGGGCCTTTCGGCGTTTGTGGAATCCGCGAACAGAGCCAGAACGCCCTCCTGCCCAAGCTGGGCAAAACGGCCGAGGTCGATCATGTCCCCCTGCGCCGGGGTGCAGTCGATTTTAAAGTCTCCGGTATGGACAATCGTGCCCGCCGGGGAATGGATCGCCAAAGCAACCGAATCCGGTATGGAGTGGTTGACATGGATCAGTTCGACCGTCATGCAGCCGAGCTTGATCTGACTGCCCGGGTGGACGACGTTCAGCTTCGCCTTATTGGACAGCCCGTGCTCCTTCAGCTTGCCTTCCACAAGGCCGAGGGTCAGCGGAGTGCCGTAAACGGGCAGATTTATTTTTTTCAGCAGATAGGGCATCGCTCCGATATGGTCTTCGTGGCCGTGGGTCAGCACGATTCCGCGGATTTTATCGGCGTTGCGTTCCACAAAAGTGAAATCAGGCAAAACCAGGTCGACGCCGAGCATATCCCCGTCCGGGAAAGCCATGCCGCAGTCGACGATCATCATATCGTCTTCACATTCAAACAGTGTGAAATTCTTTCCGATCTCATTTAATCCGCCGAGAAAATACGCTTTGATCGACGGCTTTTGCTGGCCCTGCCTGCCCCGTTTACCCTGCTGGCGCTGGCTTGTCTTTTTTTGCTGCGCCGATTTCTGCCTGGTAAGCTGCGCCAGTACCTGAGGGGCCTTTGACGGGCTCTGCTGGGCCTGCTTCTGCGGCTGGCGTCTCCGTCTGGGTTTTGCGGGCTGAGCAGCGGACTGGGCGGCAGGCTCCTTTACCGGAACGGCCTCCCCGCCGATGACCTGGTCCGCAGGCTTCTGCGGCTTCTTCTTCGCCGCCGGTTCCGGCCTGCGTGCCGGTCTTTGCGGCGGTACCACCTTTTGATAAAGAGAAGAGCGGCCCTCGCCCGAAGCGCCGCGGCGCTTTTCTGCGCTCTCCTTTGGCTCCTTTGGCTCCGCGGAATTTGTTTGATTTTTTTCTGACACGAAATAACCTCCATTGTGAATTAGGGTGCAACCAATAAAGTCCGCCGGCAAACGGTGCCTGAGCGGGCGTGGTTTCTCCCTGTTCGATTTTTCGCTTCCTTCGCACTGCGCGGGCAGCTGCGAAAGGCAGCAGAGTCAACCGCAGAAAATGCGGTTTCAAATATATTTAATGTCTAAATATAATGCAATATAAAAAATAAATCCGGACACAAATATCGTTATCATTGTACCTTGATTCGTTATGACTGTCAAGCGATTGCGTCTTCGTGCAGATAATTTATATTATGGCCAAAAAAGAACATCCTAAACCAAAGTTGACATTGTTTGTAGAAAGTCGGTATGATATAATAGAAAAAATATTCGGTTATACTAAAGGATGGTTCACATGAAACAGGTTGAAATCTATACCGACGGCGCCTGCAGCGGAAATCCGGGCCCGGGCGGCTGGGGAGCCGTGCTTCGGTACAACGGCGTCGAAAAGGAAATCAGCGGCGGCGCGGCCGACACGACCAACAACCGGATGGAGCTGACCGGGGTCATTGAAGCGCTCCGTCTGTTAAAGGAGCCCTGCGAGGTGATCCTGTGCAGCGATTCCAAGTATGTCTGCGACGCGATCAGTAAGGGATGGGCAAAAAGCTGGCGAAAAAACGGCTGGCGCAAGGGCGACAAAAAGCCCGCTCTCAATCCGGACCTGTGGGAAACGCTGCTGGCGCTTCTCGAAAAGCACCGGGTGACCGTCCAGTGGATTAAGGGACATGCCGGCCATCCGGAAAACGAACGCTGCGACCGGCTTGCCGTAGCCGGGGCAGAAAAATTCAAATAATCATCGTTAGACTATTGAAACATATACCAATTTGGTGTATATTATGTGCAGGACATATTCCTATCAATTCAATAATATATTAAGTAAAGGTGATAAGATGGCACGTTTTGTTTACGCGGACAACGCCGCGACGACTCCTGTTTCCAAATCCGTTCTGGAAGCGATGGAGCCTTTCTATACCCAGTATTATGGAAATCCCTCCAGTTTGTATTCTGTGGGACGGACGGCCAAAAAGCCGCTTGAGCAGGCGCGGGAGACCGTCGCCCAGTGCTTAGGCGCATTGCCGAATGAAATCTTTTTCACGTCCGGCGGCAGCGAAGGCGACAACTGGGCGCTGAAGGGCGTTGCCCACGAGCAGGCGAAAAAAGGCAAGAAACATATTATCACTTCCAAGTTTGAGCATCACGCGATCCTCCACTCCTGCGAAGCGCTCGAGAAAGAGGGTTTTGAGGTCACCTATCTGGACGTTCACAGCGACGGCCTTGTCAGGCCGGAAGAGCTGGAAGCGGCCATCCGTGACGATACTGCGATCGTTTCCATTATGTACGCGAACAACGAAATCGGCACCATCCAGCCGATTGCCGAAATCGGGGCCATCTGCAAAAAGCACGGCGTGATTTTTCACACCGACGCGGTGCAGGCAGTGGGCAACCTCCACATCGATGTGAAGAAGCAGAATATCGACCTGCTGTCTCTTTCCGGCCATAAATTCCACGCGCCGAAGGGCGTCGGCGCGCTGTATATCCGCAACGGCATCAAAATGCCGAACCTGATCGACGGCGGCGCGCAGGAACGCGGCCGCAGAGCCGGAACGGAAAACGTCGCCGGAATCGTGGGCCTGAGCGTTGCGCTGAAAGAAGCCTGCGCAAACATCGACGAGCGTGCCGAACGCCTCACAAAGATGCGGGACAGGCTGATCGGCGAGCTGCTGAAAATCGACCGTTCCCACATCAACGGCGACCGGGTAAAACGTCTGCCGGGCAATATCAACATGTGCTTTGAGGGCATTGAGGGCGAATCGCTTCTGTTAAGGCTTGACCTGAACGGAATCTGCGCTTCCTCCGGTTCGGCCTGCACCTCCGGTTCCCTCGACCCAAGCCACGTACTGCTGGCGATCGGCCTTCCCCATGAGATTGCCCACGGTTCCCTGAGAATCACCTTCAGCGAACAGAACACGGAGGAAGACGTTGATTATATTCTGGAGGTGCTTCCGAAAATCATAGAGTATCTCCGTTCCATGTCCCCGCTGTGGGAAGAAATCGTCTCCGGACAGAAGTCCTATTCTCAGAACATTTTTTAAGGAACAGGTTCCTATTTATAATTACTAAGAGAGGTAATGAACATGGCATACAGCGAAAAAGTGATGGACCATTTTGCGAATCCGCGCAACGTCGGTGAAATTCCGGACGCAAGCGGTGTCGGCGAAGTCGGCAACCCGAAGTGCGGGGATATTATGAGGATGTACATTAAGGTTGACGGCGACGTCATTTCGGACGTAAAGTTCAAGACCTTCGGATGCGGCGCCGCGATCGCGACCAGCTCCATGGCGACCGAGCTGATTAAGGGGAAAAAAATCGAGGACGCCTTAAAGCTGACAAACAGAGCGGTTATGGAAGCGCTGGACGGCCTTCCGCCGGTCAAGGTGCACTGCTCCGTATTGGCCGAACAGGCAATTAAAGCCGCTGTCGCGGACTATTACAAAAAGAAAGGGATTGACCCCGGCCCGCTGGTCGGCGAGATTCCGGAGTGTGAGTCCTGCGCCTGCGACCTGCACTAAGAAGATGCCTTGCAAAAAGAGTTTATTACAGAACACCGAAAATAAAATTACACAAAGAGCCGGAAAGAACGTGGTTTGACGTTCTTTCCGGCTCTTTGCTTTGTACCCGTTCGGGCCCGGTCAATTCTTTGTAAAGGCGATCAATTCTTTATTGAACTGCTCCATCTGATCGTAGAAAAGGAAATGACCGCACTGGTTAAAAGGAACCAGCTTTGAATTCCGGATCCCCTGGTTCTGCGCGACGGCCAGCGGATACAGACAGACCCGGTCGTTCAGGCCGTGTAAAATCAGGGTCGGAACGTTGATCTTCGCCATGTCGTCGAACAAAACCTCTTTGATCCACGTATTTGCGATGGCAGCGGTCGACCAGCTCGCAGCCTGCAGCCCCAGCTGGAAAATCCAGTCGGACAGCGGAATGCCGACGCGGTGGAAAAAGATCATATTCCCAAAATCCCGCAGCATCTTAGGACGGTCCGTGTAAGTACCCTGAATGATATCCAGCACGGCCTGTTCCTTCAGCCCATTCGGGAAATAGGGCCGCTGAATGAGACTGGGCGCGGCCGCGGCAAAAAGAGCCAGCTTTGACACGCCGTACCCGTTGTGCCTGGCCATATAGCGGATACAGATCGCTCCGCCCGTGGAATGCCCTCCCAGCGTAATGTCTTTCAGCTGGAAAGCATCGATCACGGCGCGTACGTCGTCGGCCAGCCGGTTATAGTCGTACCCGCTCCAGGGCTTGTCGGACATTCCGAAGCCCCGGCAGTCGATGGCCACACAGCGGTACCCCAGCTTGGGAAGCTGGTTCAACTGGTATTCAAACAGATTATGATTTCCGGGCCAGCCGTGAACAAACAGAATGGTTTTATTCCCGGCCGGGTTTAAATCTTCAACGTAAATATTGACGTTCTGCTCTACCGATACGTAATACCCCACACAATCACCTTCAATCCCATATTGATCCCGATTGCCTACAGGAATATTTATGTTTGCCGTCAACCCAAAAGAACCCCCGGCCTGTAAAAAGCCGGGGGTTCCTATTGCCTGCGCGGTTAAAAGCGCATCTGTCGATTAACCGGTCAGCCTATATCCTATAATGTCGTAGCTGTATCAGTGGATTTCGCTGCGCTGCTCCTTCAGCCTGGTAAAGAACCGTGGGTCCGGTATTACGTATTCCGGCTTTGGCAGAGCAATGCCCAGCGCTTCCCGCAGGACGTCCTCTATGGTTTCTACCGCGACGATCCGGATTTTTTCCTTGACTTCGTCGGGAATATCCTTCAAATCCGCCACATTGTCCTTTGGAATCAACGCCTTTCTGATTCCGGCGCGTTCCGCGGCCAGAAGCTTTTCTTTCAGCCCGCCGATCGGAAGCACCGTGCCCCTCAAAGTGATCTCACCCGTCATAGCCAGTCTGGAATCGACTTTTATGCCGGTAATCAGAGAGGCAAGGGCCGTAAAGAGCGTAATGCCCGCCGAGGGCCCATCCTTCGGCACGGCGCCGGACGGCACATGGATATGGATATCCTTTTCCTTGAACTTGATCGCATTGACCGGCAGACGGGATTTCAGCAGGCTGAGCGAAATCCTTGCGGACTCCTTCATGACGTCCCCCAGCTGGCCGGTCAGGATGATCTGGTCGTTGCCGGGCATCTCGGTCGCTTCAATGAACAGGATTTCCCCGCCCACCGGCGTCCATGCCAGACCGGTAACCACTCCGGGAGGATTCATTTCCTGAGCAACGTCGTGTCTCGACATTTTGCTGCCCAGAATCTCCTCCAGATCGTCCGCGGAAACGGTGTAAGGCCTTTCGACATCCCCAAGAACGATTTTCTCCGCCGCTTTTCTCGCAATGGAATCCAGCCTTTTCTTCAGCCCTCTGACGCCGGCCTCCATGGTATAATCGGCTATGATCTTCCGAAGGGCTTCGTCGCTGATCTGCACGTCGTCTTCGGTCAGGCCGTGCTCTTCCAGCGCTTCGCGAATGAGATGGTTCTTCCCGATATGGAATTTCTCACTTGAGGTGTAGCTGGAAAGCTGAATGACCTCCATCCGGTCCAGCAGGGGTCCGGGGATAGTCTCCAGCGAGTTTGCCGTCGCGATGAAAAAGACGTTGGACAGGTTGTAGGGAAGGTCAAGGTAATGATCCGTAAAGGTATCGTTCTGCTCCGGGTCAAGAACCTCCAGCAATGCGCTTGCCGGGTCTCCGTTATAGCCTGTCATCAGCTTGTCGACTTCGTCCAGCACCATGACCGGGTTCATGGTACCGGCTTTCTTCATGCTCTGGATAATCCGTCCCGGCATTGCGCCGATATAGGTTCTGCGATGTCCGCGGATTTCCGCCTCGTCGCGGATTCCCCCAAGGCTGAGCCGGACATATTTTCTGCCCAGCGCTTCGGCAATGCTCCGTCCCAGACTGGTTTTCCCGGTACCGGGAGGTCCGACCAGAAGCAGGATGGAACCCTGCTTATCCTTTTTCAGATGCAGCACCGCCAACTGCTGGATGATGCGGTCCTTTACCTTTTCAAGGCCGTAGTGCTGCTCGTCCAGAATGCGGCGGGCTTCCCTGATATCCACGGGCTTTTCTTCCTTCGTCTCCCACGGCAGCTCTACCAGCAGGTCAAGATAATTCTGAATGACGTTGTAATCCGCACTCGCGGGATTCTGGCTTTCCAGCTTGCTTAGCTCTTCCAGAGCTGCCTGCCGTATTTCTTCCGGCATATGCGCGTTCTCAATGCGGGTTCTGTAGTCCTTCCCTTTTTTCGCGGACTCCGGCTTTCCTTCGTTCAGCTCCTCCTGAATGGCCTGAAGCTGCTCGCGCAGGACCGCCTCGCGGTAGTTTTTGTTTGCCTTTTCGGAGAAGCGCTCCGTCATCTCAATCTGAAGCTTTATTTCCTCTTTGTAATGGAGGAAATAATCGATAAACGTCAAGCCGCGGTCTTTCAGGGAAGAAGTTTCCATCAGGATATACTTTTCCTGTCTGGAAAACGGCAGGAACTGGCATATGTAGCCAATCAGCACATTCAGGTCCCTGATTTCATCGATAGCCTTCATGACGCCGCCGGAATTCTTGAAATTCGCTCCGATCTGGTGAGCGATGTTCTGAATATAGCTTGCCATTTCTTTCTGGCTGTTTTCATTGAGGTCAATGACTTCGGGAATATCAACGGTATTGCCTGTGATGACGTCTTCCCGAATCACAAGATCGGAGACTTCCACACGGCTCATTGCCTTTACCTTAACAAGATGGCCCTTTTCGCCGGACATAATATCCAGCACCTGCAGCGCAATTCCTATTTTATAGAAATCCTCCGTCTCCAGTTCCTTTCTGTCCACCCGACGCTTTAACGGCAGCGCTGCGATTTTCTGATCTTTATTTTGCAGGACGGACAGCTCCTCTTCGCTTAACCGGCTGAATGCCAGCGGATAAACCATACCGGGCAGTAGAACGAGATCTTCAATTGGTATTATCAACATAAACAGTATCCTTTCTTTTTATAAATGAATGTTCGTTTATAATCTTTGTAAATAAAACAGGGTGGATTTTGAATCTTAATAGCCTCTGATTAATGCTTTCTGAATAATCGCAATTAATTCGTCCAGACGGTCTCTTGCGGCCTCCTCGGAGTCACAGTGCTTCACGGCAATGGTTTTCACCGGAGAGAACAGAATGGCGTACAGGTTATCGTTGCTGTAATTATTGAGAATTCGTCTCCTCTTCAAATCCGTGAGCAGTTGGTTCAGGTTTCCCGGTCCCTTCATAAACCCACATCCGGATTGAAGGGCGGGACAGGTGCTGAACTGCTCGATGAAGTGAAAGATCTCCTGATTCTCAACAATATAGGAATAATAGCTGCGGATCAGTTCTTCAATGATCTGTTCGCCCTCCATATTCGGGTTTAAGCATTCCAGCAGATATTGAAAGGTGTCTTCGGCATATTCCTGATAAATATCGCGCAGCATCGCGTCCTTGTTCTCATAATAAATATACACCGTCGCCGGAGAGACTCCCGCGGCATGGGCAATTTTAGAGATGGACGCGCCCTGAAATCCTTCTTTTAAAATTAATTCAACAACTGCGGTTTTAATACATCTCTGTTTTTCATCATCTTTTTTTCTCATACGCACCACCAAAATTTTTGATAAAGCGGAAGGATTACTATTATAATAAACGATCATTCATTTATTGTCAAGTGCCGACACTCTTTAAACTGTTAAATATTTGTGAAGATTCTAAAATCAGGGCTCATGCAAAACGTGGGATATGAACAACAGCCCCAGGGGCCATAATACCAGCCGCACCCCAAAGCATAACAAGTGATGCCAGCTGCAGGCGTCACTTGTTACTTTTTGATTTTACTGTCAGCCGGTGTCTCCGGCGAGTCACTGCAAGTTTCGGCAGTATAGAAAAAGCCTGCGCTCTCTTCTTTGAGAACACAAGCCTTGAAACATAAATGTCAATGGTTATGGTTGAAGACCAAACAGTTCCCGTATTTTTCCCTCATTCTCCGTCGTAACAGGCAGATCGTCCGGCATTTCGCCTTCATCAAAGTGGACAACCCGGGTACAGACCCGGCAGACCAGCTCATAATCATGGGTCACCACAAACACGACGCCGCCCTGCTTTGCCAGCCGCTCCATCAGGGCTGCCACCCGGATCATGCTGTCGTGATCGAGGCCGCTGGTCGGCTCGTCGAACACCAGAATATCCTTGCCGCACACCATACTCACCGCCACAGCCAGCCGCTGCTTCTGCCCGCCGGACAGGGTGTTTGGATGCTTCTCCCGGAAAGAAGAAAGCCCCAGTTCGTTTAGCGTCCTGTCTGCCAGCGCCGCATCCGGGTTCTTGATTCCGAACACGCACTCCTTTTCCACACTTTCCGCAAACAACTGGTATCCCACATCCTGCATAACGAGATAAGACCGTTTTCGGCGAGTCTTAGCGCTGAGGGACTTCCCTCCCCAAAGGAACTCCCCCTCGCAGCCCTTGTGCAGACCGCAGAGAGCCCGGGAGAAGGTGGTCTTGCCGGTACCGTTGTGCCCCGCCACGGCGATGATTTCACCGCGGGCGGCCTGCAGGCAGATATTTTCCAGCACCGCTTTTTTTGGGTAGCATAGCCTTACATTTTTCAGTTCCAGCATCGGTGCCTATGCGCATTCCGCACATTTTTGATGTTCCGCAATCAGGATGGTTTTCCCTTGGGCCTTGATGAGCTTTAAGTACTCCTTGAGCGCGCGAATGGAGTCCATATCCAGATTGGAGGAGGGTTCATCCAGCAAATAGATGTCCGGGTTCATGGCATAGACGGAGGCGAAAGCGATTTTCTGCTTCTCCCCGGCAGCATGGTGGTTTTCCCGCAGCCGCTGCGGCCGCAGAACAGCACGCACTCACCCGGGGAAATGCTGAGGTTTACATGCTGCAGCCCATCGGATTCCTGACCGGGGTAGGTAAAGGAAACGTCCTTCCACTCGATCATAAAAACACATCCTTCCAAAACAGTCCTGCCGCAAAATACGCAGTGAAGCATACAACAGCGAGCAGATCCGCCGCCCGAAAACGGATTTGCACCAGGCAGGTGCGTGGGCGGGGATTTTCAATCCCCCGGGTGACCGAGGCGATGGAGAGCTCGTCCGCCGCCTTGGAGGCCGCCATCATCAGGGGAACATAAAGGCACTCCACCGTCCTGACCGGGTGGGTCAGAAGTCCCGCAAGGCTGGGGGACACATCCCGCAGCCGCATGGCGTCCTTGATAAAATGCCAGTCTTCGCGGATGGCAGGCATATAGCGCAGCATCACGGCGAAAGGGATCACCAGCTTTTTCGGCGCGTGGATACGGCTCATGGCGGAGAGAAACTCGCTTACTTTTGTTGTGGCAATCATAATCCCCGCAAGGAACCCGCAGGGATAGACCTTATGGAAGAGGCCCAGAAAAGCCATTAGCGTGGTTTGGAGTGACGAACCATCTGTCCGCGTGACGGCAAGGGTCAGCAGGTAGAAAAGTACGTAAGCCGTGAATCCGAGGACGGCCTTTTTCCACTCACCGCACACCAGCGCCATCAAGGCCACCAGCACCACCAGACCTATCTCATACATAAGACTGGGCGCCATAGTGGCGCCCAGTACGGTCAAAAGCAGTAAAAGAAGTTTTGTCCTCGGGTCAAACCGCAGTCCCGCTTTTGTTCCATCGCTCATGCGGTAATGCCGGTTTTCAAACTGTTTTTTCAACAGTTTGCCGCCCACGAAGCCGCTGAAAGCGCCAACCACAGCGGTGCCCAGCAGGATCACCGGCAGCATCCACCCCTGCGCCGCGCCGTTCATGGCGTCCAGATAACTTTGGGCCGTGCCTCCACCCAGCATCAGGCTGCTCCACGCAGTGGGATCCGCAAAAAACGCTATGTAGGTGCCGGTAGCTCCCAGACACAGGCAGATATACGCCACGATGTTGAGCTTCACGCTGCGGTACTTTTTAGTTCCGGCAATCAGATCTCCCAGAAGACCGCCCAGAACATATTCTATATCCATGTCCCAGTGCATACCGGTGGCAAAAAAAATCAGACCGGCCAAAATGCCGACGATGGGAATGGGGCCGCGCTTGGGCACCTTGGCCACCAGCAGCAGAAAGACAGGACCACCCAGCAGCGCGCTGCCCAAAGGCATATAAAATGTCAGCAGTGGATTCGGCGCAAAGGGCAGACCGCCGGTCAGCATCGTCACCCAAATGAGCGCTACAAAAATACCGGTAGTCACCAGGTCTTTGACCGTCAGTCCCTTTTGATTGGAAACTTTTTGATTTACCATGTAGAAACCTCCTCTTGCCATTGCCCCATCCTGTATCCATGAAAGAGGCAATATATATCCGGTTAGGCATTGCTAACCCAAAACTTATCATACAGAATAGTATGCGGTTTCGCAATTGGGGCGGACGGAGTTCGTCCAAATGTGATAAAAAAGCGTCCGTTTGGAACGTGCCTCTCTATCTTAGCGTCTGAGACGCCGCCCACATGGCCGCATACTTCCCGCCGGCGGCGGCCAGCTCGTCATGGGTACCGCTCTCTGCCACGCGGCCGCTATCCAGCACCAGAATTCTATCGGCGTGCTTTACAATGGGCAGGGTGTGGGCAATCATCACCACGGTCTTATCGGCACCCAGCAGATTTGTCACCGCCTGCTTCACCAGCAGTTCGTTTTCAATGTCCAGAGAGGCGGTGGCCTCATCCAGCAAAATGATGGGGCTGTCCTTCAGAATGGCCCGCGCCACGCTGAGCCGCTGGCGCTCGCCGCCCGAGAGCCGGTTTCCGTTTTCACCGATCCCGGTGTCGTAGCCCTGTTCCATCGCCTGAATAAAACCGTCACAGTTGGCAAGACGGCAGGCTGCCTCAATGTCCGCATCAGTGGCGCCCGGCCGGGCATAGCGGATGTTATTGCGGACCGTATCGTTGAAGAGGAATACATCCTGATCCACCAGGCTGATATACGACAGTACCTGCTCGGATGGAGCGTTTGCAATGTTGCAGCCGCCGATGGTGACGCTCCCGCGCTGGGGCGCGTAATACTTGGAGATCAGGTTGAGTATGGTGGATTTGCCCGCGCCGGAGTCGCCGACGACGGCGGTAAGGCTGCGCGCGGGAATGGTAAAGCTGGCCCTTTGCAACACCGGCTTTCCCTCCACATAGGAAAAGTCCACGTCCTTAAACCGAATCTCGGCGTTCTTGGGGAAGAAGGAAGCATCTTCGGCCGGTTCCTCCTCTTCTGCAAGGATGCCGCTGATCTTCTTTTTGGAGATAAGCAAATTGCGGTAGGCTGTCAGGTCGATAAACAGAGTCAGGTTCAGCTTCGCCACAAAGATGGGCAGCATAATAAGTAAAATCACAGCTGCCGGCTCCAGCGCGCCGGAAAGCCAGCCCTGCACCGACAGGATGATGGCCGCCGCCAACGCCACATAGCTGCAGAAGACAAAACCGAATCCAATTGGCAGAATTGCCTTTTCATATTCGTAACTGACATTGGAATATTCCCGCATGGCCTCGGTCACCGATTCATTCTTGGTGCCTACCAGCGCATAGGAGCGAAGGGTCTGGCTGCCGGTGAGATACTCGGTAATGACGCTGACATTTTCCTCCCGAGCCCGGTTCTTTCGGATGCCGTAGACATTGACCTGCCGATTCTCTCTCCATCGAAATGCTGGCAAAGATCGCCTGTATGGGTACAACCAAGCTCAAATGCTGTTTCAAAAGCTACTTTGACTGCACTGTGGCCGACTACATCCAGCGGGTACGCATTGACCAGGCGGAGCATCTGTTGGCCTATACCGACCTGCCAGTAGGAGAGGTGGCAAAGGCTGTGGGCTATACCGCCGCCGGGCATTTCGCCGAACTGTTCCGTAGTGCCAAGGGCATATTGCCCCTGGAATACCGAAAAGCTATGTGGGAGCGCCAAGGAACCACACCCCCATATATAAAGATTATGAAATGATTACAATTCCATATTCTTTTCCTTTTGCGTTTGCTCCCTCTGTTCTTGTTGCAAAATACTGTAAACATTTTCATGGATTTGCTCGACTCCCCTAACCTCGTCTTTCCGTTTCGTGTTGCTACATAAAAATTTCAAGGCGGTGGCATAAGTGTCATACCGGGTAATATCCTCAATATCGTCAATGGACTTTGGTGGACATTCCTACGGGAGCCATATTGATGCAAAGGAAGGAAAATAACATGGGATTTGTACCGCAAATGACAGATTCGGTCATGGATATCTGGAATGCTTATTTAGAGCATCCCTTTATCCGGGAAATGTCAGATGGGACCTTGCCGGAAAACAAGATGAAATGGTATATTATTGAGGACAGTCTTTGCCTGAGAGAATATGTTAAAGTATCGGCAGCTTAATGCGGAAACGAGAAACAGCGCACTGACTTCAAAAATCTGTGCGCTGTTTGCTGTTTAAAATATTATTTTCTTTTTCCCACGCCGTTTCTCATCGAGCTCATATCCGTCGATTTTGGTGCTTTTCGCAAGACTCCCGCCTACTTTAGCAAAACGTAAAATTTCTTTAGCAGAGTGCGCAATAAAAAAAGCCGCATCAAACAGCTCACAAATGGCTATCTGATGCGGCTTTTTCATGGTGGGCCATCAAGGACTCGAACCTTGGACCGACCGGTTATGAGCCGGTTGCTCTAACCAACTGAGCTAATGGCCCGTATTAAAACGAAGGGCAGAAAAGAATTCTGCCTAACAAAGCGCTTGAATATAATACCATAAATCCGTATAAAATGCAATCTCAAGTTGTAATTTTTACAACCCAAACGCTGTCATCAAATAAGCGATCACCTCGTTGCAGAGACTGAATAAAAGGTGCAGATCAATACAGCCACGTCGATCGGCTTTCTCTCAGATACGTGAAAATATAAAGAACTTCTTTATTATCTTAATAACAGATTCCTTCGTCTCTCCGGATTAGCCCGTCTCTTGATCCAAGGCCCAAACAAATCTAAGGGGGGGTGTTTCCTTAACGCCCTGAATCTCCTTCAGGATATGCGGATAAAACATAAAGACCACCAATCATTCGACTGGTGATCTTCTCTGGCTCCCCAAGTTGGACTCGAACCAACGACCCTGCGGTTAACAGCCGCATGCTCTACCGGCTGAGCTATTGAGGATTATTTGTGTTGGCACCTTCCTATTGTCCCGGGCCGTTACCAGCCAAGTATCTTCGGCACCAGTGAGCTTAACTTCCGTGTTCGGGATGGGAACGGGTGGACCCTCACCGTCATCAGCACCAACTTATTTACTTTTGGACTTTGCAGTCGGCACACGCCTACGGCGATGACCTCAGACAGCCACTTGAAATCTCTGCCCTTGCTTTCCTGTGGAAGACCGGAGTTCGATTCTCCGGCTCAGCGGAAACAAAAACCAATTGCGATTGAACAGAAAATGGTGACCCGTGGGAGGACTTTGCAGTCGGCACACGCCTTCGGCGATGACCTCAGACAGCCACTTGAAATCTCTGCCCTTGCTTTCCTGTGGAAGACCGGAGTTCGATTCTCCGGCTCAGCGGAAACAAAAACCAATTGCGATTGAACAGAAAATGGTGACCCGTGGGAGAATCGAACTCCCGTTATCGGCGTGAGAGGCCGGTGTCTTAACCGCTTGACCAACGGGCCATATCTTTCATACAGTCAGATGCAGAGGCCAGAGGCTCCAGCCCCCGTTCCGACTTCTTAATGGTGCACCATCAGGGACTCGAACCCGGGACACCCTGATTAAGAGTCAGGTGCTCTACCAACTGAGCTAATGGTGCATATGGCAGGTTGAGCCTGCACGCTCCGGATTTTCATCCGCTGCTCTTTGCTTTTCAGGTACTTTTGTACACTGAAAACTGAATAAAGGGAGGGAAGCAGAATGAGAAATAGAGGGTTGCCAAGAAAAATATGGTCAAGCCCTCGGCCTATTAGTACTGCCAAGCTGAATACGTTACCGTACTTACACACGCAGCCTATCAACCTTGTAGTCTTCAAGGGGCCTTACTAGCTTACGCTATGGGATATCTAATCTTGGAGCCGGCTTCACGCTTAGATGCTTTCAGCGTTTATCCGATCCGCACATAGTTGCCCAGCTGTGCCATTGGCATGACAACTGGTGCGCCAGCGGTGCGTCCATCCCGGTCCTCTCGTACTAAGGACAGCTCTCCTCAAATATCCTGCGCCCACGACAGATAGGGACCGAACTGTCTCACGACGTTCTGAACCCAGCTCGCGTACCACTTTAATCGGCGAACAGCCGAACCCTTGGGACCGAATACAGCCCCAGGATGTGATGAGCCGACATCGAGGTGCCAAACCTCCCCGTCGATGTGGACTCTTGGGGGAGATCAGCCTGTTATCCCCAGGGTAGCTTTTATCCGTTGAGCGACGGCAATTCCACTCTCATACCGCCGGATCACTAACTCCAACTTTCGTTACTGCTCGGGCCGTCACCCTCGCAGTTAGGCCAGCTTACGCGTTTACACTCAAAGGCACGGTTTCCGTCCGTGCTGAGCTGACCTTTGAGCGCCTCCGTTACTCTTTTGGAGGCGACCGCCCCAGTCAAACTGCCCGTCTAACAATGTCCCCCGGCCGGATTCACGGCCGCAGGTTAGAATTTCAGCAACTTAAGAGTGGTATCCCAACAGCGACTCCGCAAAGGCTGGCGCCCTTGCTTCGCAGTCTCCCACCTATCCTGTACATAAATTACCGAAACCCAATATTAAACTGCAGTAAAGCTCCATGGGGTCTTTCCGTCTTGTCGCGGGTAACCGGCATCTTCACCGGTACTACAATTTCGCCGGGCGGGTAATTGAGACAGTGCCCAGATCGTTACACCATTCGTGCGGGTCGGAACTTACCCGACAAGGAATTTCGCTACCTTAGGACCGTTATAGTTACGGCCGCCGTTTACTGGGGCTTCAATTCAATGCTTGCACATCTCCTCTTAACCTTCCAGCACCGGGCAGGTGTCAGCCCCTATACTTCATCTTGCGATTTGGCAGAGACCTGTGTTTTTGCTAAACAGTCGCCTGGGCCTATTCTCTGCGGCCACATTGCTGTGGCACCCCTTTTCCCTAAGTTACGGGGTCAATTTGCCGAGTTCCTTAACTACCCTTCTCCCGTTGGCCTTGGAATTCTCTTCCTATCTACCTGTGTCGGTTTGCGGTACGGGCGCCTCAGATATCCATAAGACTTTTCTCGCCCTGCTCTATGCATACTTCCCTACTCTAATTTCGGTCCCTTACGCCCGGGTCAACCATCGCCCGGGTTATGCCCTTTGCAGGTGTCCTCTTACTTAAATCTTTTGGCGGCTACGGAATTTCCACCGTATGTGCATCGGCTACGCCTCTCGGCCTCACCTTAGCTCCCGGCTTACTTGGAGCGGACGAACCTTCCTCCAAAAACCTTAGACTTTCGGCCAATATGATTCTCACACATTTCTCGCTACTCATTCCGGCATTCTCACTTGAATAAAGTCCACCAGCGCTTCCGCTCTGACTTCACCCCTTATTCAACGCTCTCCTACCATTCCTTGCGGAATCCCAAGCTTCGGTATATGATTTAGCCCCGTTAAATTTTCGGCGCAGGGTCACTCGACCAGTGAGCTATTACGCACTCTTTTAATGAGTGGCTGCTTCTAAGCCAACATCCTGGTTGTCTGTGCAACCCCACATCCTTTTCCACTTAACCATATTTGGGGACCTTAGCTGTGGGTCTGGGCTGTTTCCCTTTTGACAACGAAACTTATCTCACGCTGTCTGACTCCCGTACATCAATTATCCGGCATTCTGAGTTTGATAGGTTTCAGTAGCCTTTCGGCCCCTAGACCATTCAGTGCTTTACCTCCGGTAATCTAATACGAGGCTAGCCCTAAAGCTATTTCGGAGAGAACCAGCTATCTCCGGGTTCGATTGGAATTTCTCCGCTACCCACACCTCATCCGCTACTATTTCAACAGGAGTCGGTTCGGTCCTCCATGGGGTTTTACCCCCACTTCAACCTGGACATGGGTAGGTCACCCGGTTTCGGGTCGAATACAACTGACTTCATACGCCCATTTCAGACTCGGTTTCCCTGCGGCTCCGTCCCTTAAGGACTTAACCTTGCCAGTTACATTCACTCGCCGGACCATTCTACAAAAGGTACCCGATCACCCTTTGACGGGCTCTCGGTGCTTGTAAGCACAAGGTTTCAGGTTCTCTTTCACTCCCCTTCCGGGGTCCTTTTCACCTTTCCTTCACAGTACTCTTCACTATCGGTCACTGGGTAGTATTTAGGCTTGGAGGGTGGTCCCCCCATATTCCCACCGGGTTTCACGTGTCCGGCGGTACTCTGGATACAGCTAAGCGCTTTCCTTTTTCGCATACGTGACTCTCACACTGTTTCGTTGGCCTTCCCATGCCATTCTGCTAAATTCCAGCGTCCATGTTGCTGTCCGAACCCCGGGAGTATTGCTACTCCCGGTTTGGCCTCTTCCGCGTTCGCTCGCCACTACTAGCGGAATCTCATTTGATGTCTTTTCCTCGCCCTACTTAGATGTTTCAGTTCAGGCGGTTCCCCTCATACACCTATGAATTCAGTGTATGATAACTGGACATGACTCCAGTTGGATTGCTCCATTCGGATATCTATGGATCAATGCCCACTTACGGCTCCCCATAGCTTTTCGCAGTTAGTCGCGTCCTTCTTCGGCTCCCAGTGCCAAGGCATTCCCCTTGCGCTCTTTGTAGCTTGACCATGTGTTTTTTCTTGGTTCTTCTTTAAAAATTTGAAATTGTAGATTTTAAATCTAAAAATAACAAGTTATTTTTCGCTTAATATCTGCTTCTTCTTTATTCAGTTTTCAATGTACACGGCCGCAGGCCGTTTCGTCGCGGGACAGCACTCAGATCAAAAGACCCGTTCTGCCGCGGATTCCACCTTCTGCCGGCCTTTGCCACACGATACCCTTTCCTCCACCGAAGTGAATTCAAACTACCGTATGTATTTGTCTTTGGGATTTCGGGAGCGTCTTCCGACTGTCCCGCCGCACCGCGATTCTTTCCTGCCGTTGTTACACGGCGGGCCTTGCCTCGGGTGCTACCCGTGGTGGGCTTAAGTGGACTCGAACCACCGACCTCACGCTTATCAGGCGTGCGCTCTAACCGGCTGAGCTATAAGCCCATATTTCTGGCCAGAGGCTATCCGGTTATTCTTGTGCCCATATAGCCGCACACGCAGTGTGTTTCGTCACGCTTCAGCTTTCGGCAATCTCTCGCCTTCCGCACGCGTTCCTTAACACGCTTCCGTGATTTTTTGGCAAATCCTGATCCGCAGTTCTTTCCGCGTGCGCTCATTTGACGTTTCCATCAAATCTTACCCGCGAATTGTCTGCGGCGACTCGCCGCTGGTGGAGATTAACGGGATCGAACCGTTGACCTCCTGCTTGCAAAGCAGGCGCTCTCCCAGCTGAGCTAAACCCCCATATACAGGTAGCTTCACTCAGGTGTTCTACCCTTGTTTCCACTTTTTTCTGAAAGCTTTGCGCTTCGCTCCTCACCCCGGAAGCCGGTTGTTACCGTCCCGCGGCGCCAAGACACTTTCCCCGGACTGCTGTCCGCGGGCCGTGCCTCTGAGCTCAGCTCAGGGCCTTCAAAATTAAACAACGATTCGAATTTCGTCTTCCGTAACTGACCTTGGATGTCTGACCAGCTTGTTTCAGCTGCTCATGTCTCCATAGAAAGGAGGTGATCCAGCCGCACCTTCCGATACGGCTACCTTGTTACGACTTCACCCCAGTCGCCAATCCTACCTTCGGCAGCGCCCCCCTTGCGGTTGGGCTACTGACTTCGGGTATTACCGGCTCCCATGGTGTGACGGGCGGTGTGTACAAGGCCCGGGAACGTATTCACCGCGGCATGATGATCCGCGATTACTAGCAATTCCAACTTCACGCAGGCGGGTTGCAGCCTGCGATCCGAACTGAGACTGTTTTTCAGGTTTTGCTCCACCTCGCGGTCTTGCTTCCCTTTGTTAACAGCCATTGTAGTACGTGTGTAGCCCAGGTCATAAAGGGCATGATGATTTGACGTCGTCCCCACCTTCCTCCGTTTTGTCAACGGCAGTCTGATTAGAGTGCTCTTGCGTAGCAACTAATCACAGGGGTTGCGCTCGTTGCGGGACTTAACCCAACATCTCACGACACGAGCTGACGACAACCATGCACCACCTGTCTCAACTTTCCCCGAAGGGCACCTGATGCATCTCTGCTTCGTTAGTTGGATGTCAAGACCTGGTAAGGTTCTTCGCGTTGCTTCGAATTAAACCACATACTCCACTGCTTGTGCGGGCCCCCGTCAATTCCTTTGAGTTTCAACCTTGCGGCCGTACTCCCCAGGTGGATTACTTATTGTGTTAACTCCGGCACGGAAGGGGTCAGACCCCCCACACCTAGTAATCATCGTTTACGGCATGGACTACCAGGGTATCTAATCCTGTTTGCTACCCATGCTTTCGTGCCTCAGCGTCAGTTAAAGCCCAGTAAGCCGCCTTCGCCACTGGTGTTCCTCCCGATCTCTACGCATTTCACCGCTACACCGGGAATTCCGCCTACCTCTACTTCACTCAAGCTCCACAGTTTCAAACGCAGTCTATGGGTTAAGCCCATATATTTCACGCCTGACTTGCAGAGCCGCCTACGCACCCTTTACACCCAGTAAATCCGGACAACGCTTGCTCCCTACGTATTACCGCGGCTGCTGGCACGTAGTTAGCCGGAGCTTCCTCCTTGGCTACCGTCATTTGTTTCGTCACCAAGGACAGAGGTTTACAATCCGAAAACCGTCTTCCCTCACGCGGCGTTGCTGCATCAGAGTTTCCTCCATTGTGCAATATCCCCCACTGCTGCCTCCCGTAGGAGTCTGGGCCGTGTCTCAGTCCCAATGTGGCCGTTCAACCTCTCAGTCCGGCTACCGATCGTCGCCTTGGTGGGCCTTTACCTCACCAACAAGCTAATCGGACGCGAGTCCATCTTCCAGCGGATTGCTCCTTTGATATTCGGACCATGCAGCCCAAATATGTCATGCGGTATTAGCGTCCGTTTCCAGACGTTATCCCCCTCTGAAAGGCAGGTTACTCACGCGTTACTCACCCGTCCGCCACTAAATTAAGCTCAACACCCACCGTTCGGTAAGGCGTCGCCACCAAACAAAACGTTCGGTGTTAAACTTAATTCCGTTCGACTTGCATGTGTTAGGCACGCCGCCAGCGTTCGTCCTGAGCCAGGATCAAACTCTCTAAAATATTGTATATAATCGCCCGAAGGCGTTTATATCATAATACTCAGAGTTTTTGAATAGCTCTAAATACGATACACTAAGCGTGTATTCTCGTTGTCTTTTAAAGTGACAACCAACTTCGTCCGAAAGTACTTCCATACTCTCAAGTTCATTACGGGTTCCTTAATTCTCTCGTTGTTTAATTTTCAAGGTCCTATCTCCGTCAAACTGTACAAGGAGAACGCTTTGAAGTCTATCATATTTCAGTGGACTTGTCAAGCGTTTTGTTCCCGTTTTTCGACGGCTTCACTATAATACCACTTCCATTATACATTGTCAACGCTTTTTTCAGTATTTTATGAAACTTTCAAGATTTTGCCGTATATTGCAGGATTTATAGATGTTTGGTATAATAAACCTATTGTCTCTATTAACAGGAGGGCAGACTATGCCAATCAAAATACAGGAAAACCTTCCGGCAGTGGAAGTGCTGGAGTCGGAAAATATATTTGTTATGACGCATCAGCGCGCGATCACGCAGGATATCCGCCCGCTGAAAATCGTAATCCTCAATCTGATGCCCACAAAGATCGATACGGAAACGCAGCTTCTGCGGCTTTTGGGAAATTCCCCTTTACAGGTGGATGTCGAACTGATGCAGATGGCGACGCATATTTCCAAGAATACTTCGGCGTCGCATCTCAATACTTTTTACAAAACATTTGACGAATTGAAGGACGAAAAATTCGACGGCATGATTATTACGGGTGCCCCTGTCGAAAACCTGCCTTTTGAAGAAGTCGATTATTGGGACGAGCTCTGCAAAATCATGGCCTGGAGCAGGCGCAACGTTTATTCCACGCTGCACATCTGCTGGGGAGCTCAGGCCGGACTCTATTATCACTTCGGAGTGCCGAAATATCAGCTGCCCGAAAAGCTTTCCGGCGTATTTCTTCACCATCTGCTCGACTGCCGGCATCCGCTGGTCCGCGGCTTTGACGACAATTTCTTTTCGCCGCATTCCAGAAATACCGAAGTCAGGATAAAGGACATTGAAAAAATAGAGGATTTGATCGTCCTGACCGCTTCGGAGGAAGCCGGAGTCCATATTATCGCCAGAAAGAACGGCAGGCAGTTCTTTGTCACCGGCCATCTGGAGTACGACTGCAACACGCTGGCCAATGAATATTTCCGGGACCTGAGAAAAGGAATCCATCCGCATATTCCAAAACATTATTTCCCGAATGACGACGTTACGCAGGAACCGCCCTTTGTGTGGCGCAGCCACGCAAACCTTCTGTTCATCAACTGGCTGAACTATTATGTATACCAGCAGACGCCGTACGACCTGAAAGATCTTACCGATAACTGAAAAGAGCTCTCCGCCCGCGGGCGGAGAGCTCTTTTCTCAGTTTATGCTGAAACTCACGACAATTTTTCACGCAATTGATTCAAAATCACTTTTTCGCGCCGGGATACCTGCACCTGCGTCATGCCGAGCGCCTCCGCGGTCTGCGTCTGTGTCCGGCTTTTGAAATAGCGGAAAACGATGATGCTTCGGTCTTTGGGCGGAAGCTCCGTGACAACCTGCTTCAGGGAAAGCAGCTCCGCGATTTTGTCGTCGCCGCTTTCCACGCTCACATCGATCTGGCCTCCCCCCTCTTCCGGAGAGGCGGTGAGCGAAAGCGGAAGCTGGGAAGCCCCGAGCGCCTGAGCGGCCTCGGCGGGTTCCACATCCAGCAGCTCCGCAAGCTCGCCGACAGTCGGTGTGCGTCCTTCCCGCTCGCTGAACGCGGCCGATTCCCGCGCGGCGCGCATGGACAGCTCTTTCAGCCCCCTGCCGACCTTGATTGCGCCGCCGTCACGGAAAAGCCGCCTGATCTCCCCCAGAATAACCGGGACGGCATAAGTGGAAAATTTGACCCCGCGCTCACTGTCGAAATTGTCCACAGCCTTGACAAGGCCCAGACAACCGGCCTGAAAAAGGTCGTCGTATTCCACCCCGCGTCCTTTGAAATGCTTGACGCAGGCATGCACAAGACCGATATTATCACTGATTGTTTGCTCTCTGTCCATATTAATGGTTTTTTTCCGTCCGGCGGCGCTGGATGGTTTTGCTCATGGTGACCGACGTTCCGCGCCCCGGCTTGGAGGTCACTCTCAGAACATCCATGAAGCTCTCCATGACGGCAAAGCCCAGCCCCGCGCGTTCTTCGTCCTCGGAAGTGCTGAACAGCGGCTGCATGGCCTGTTCGATATCTTCGATGCCGCAGCCCTTGTCGCGGATACGGATGCTGATTCTGCCGTTCTCGTATAGTTTACAGGTTATGTATATGATCCCTATGGTATTGCGGTAGGCGTGGACAATACAGTTGGTAACCGCCTCTGAAACCGCTGTTTTGATATCGCTCAGTTCATCGATCGTAGGGTCAAGCTGCGCGGCAAACGCCGCAACCGCCGCCCTGCCGAAGGATTCGTTTGCCGAACAGCTTGGGAAGGAGACCGTCATTTCATTCATTGGCTTCATGAATTTTCACATCCTTTACAATACTGCATAGCTGGTTTAAACCTGCAAGCGAAACGATTTTTTCTATTTTCGGCTGTAGATTTGCGATTCTGACACTGCCGCCCCAAATCTGCATCAGCTTGCAGCGCCCCATAATCAGCCCCACACCGGAACTGTCCATAAACTGCACCCCTGAAAAATCAAGCGTCAGCAGCTTCGGTTTTACTTTCGACGCCGCCTCGTCAATGGCGCCGCGGATTTCCCGTGCGGAATGATGGTCGATCTCGCCGCTCAGCACGGCGGTCATCTCGCCATCCTTCAGTATTAATCTGACACCCATGCGGATCCCTCCATGATATATGTAATCTAATTAGTATCGGCAGATTTCAGACTTGTTATTCATGAATTTAGAAAATCGGCAATAAAAAAAGCCCTTAACTATAAAGATAAGGGCTTTTGTGTAAAATTTTACTCGAAATTTGCGGACAGGCTGTTTTTATTTTGAATAAAGCAGATTGAGGACGCGCGGCCGGATATCGCCCGCAAGGTAGAGCGAGCCGCAGATCAGCAGCGCGCTGTTCCCATCCAGCAGGGAAAATGCTTTCGCAAGGGCCGCGTCGGCGGTTTGCGCGGGCTCCGCGTCCGCACCGATTTTGCGAAACTGTTCCGCGAGCGATTGTGCGTCCAGTGCGCGGGGACCGGGCGGCGCCAGCGTAAACACTTTGGAAAACAGCCCCGTAAAATTCCGTACGGCGCCGGCAACGTCTTTGTCGGCAAGCATGCCCACAATGGCTATGATTTTCCGATCGCCGAAATATTTTCCGGCCGCTTTCGCCAGCACGGCGGTGCCGCCGGGATTGTGCGCGCCGTCCAGCACGATCAGCGGGTCGGCGGAAAGCACCTCCATCCGGGCGGGGAAGCTTGCCGAGGAAAATCCCGCCTCAATGCTGTGGTCGGCAATATGGTACCCCTGTTTTTTCAGTTCCTCGATCACGGCCAGCGCGGTCACCGCGTTTTTGACCTGATGCTCCCCAAGGAAAGGCAGGCTGACCAGAAGCCCGCGGTACTCGAGCCCGGTTCCGCTGAGATTCATGGACAGCACTTCCACGCTGTCCGTATCGGCCGGGACAAAGCGGTTTTTGCGCTCTTCCGCCGTACTCCTGATGACCGCAAGCGCTTCCGGATTCTGTCCGGGCGAGCACACGGTCACGCCGTTTTCCTTGATAATGCCGCATTTTTCATAGGCGATTTTCGCGAGGGTATCGCCCAAAATCGCGGTGTGGTCAAAAGAAATCGACGTAATGACGGACACAAGCGGGGTGGAAATGACGTTCGTCGCGTCCAGACGTCCGCCGAGACCCACCTCCAGCACGACGATATCGCATTGACTCTCTGCGAACCACTCCATTGCCAGCGCGGTAATCAGCTCAAATTCCGTAATGATTTCGCCGTTCTCCGCCATCCGCTCCACAAGAGGAAAGATTTTTTCCACAAGGGCGCTCAGCTCCTCACGGCCGATCCTTTCACCGTTGATCTGCATTCTTTCGCAGAAATCCGTGACAAAAGGAGAAATAAACAGCCCTGTTTTATACTGGGATTTTTTCAGCACCGAAGCAATCAGCGCACAGGTGGAGCCTTTCCCGTTAGTGCCGGCCACATGAACGAATTTCAGTCTGTCCTGCGGATTTCCGAGCAGGGCAAGAAGCTTCTCCACTCTTTCGAGGCCCGGTCTGGAGCCGAAGCGGAGCAGGCTTTCTATTTTTTGAAGCGCTTCCTCATACGTTATCATTTTTACGCCTACTTTAAAGCTTCGATACCGGACTGAATCAGCGCGATGTGATCGCGCAGCTTGTCGGCGTTCTGCCTGACGCCTTCCACTACGTTCGTGGGAGCCTTCGACATGAATTTCTCGTTGGCAAGCTTCTCCTGTGCGTTCTGATACTGCTTCTGTGCGGATTCCAGTTCTTTGGTCAGGCGTTCAAGCTCCGCCTTCTTGTCCACCAGTTCGGACATGGGGATATACAGCTTCGCGTTGGCCGTGACAATGGTCGCCGCGCCGTCGAGCTGATAATCGGACCCGATTTCCACCTCCGTGGCATAGGCGAGCTTTTTGATGATTTCCCTGCCTTCTTCAAACATGGCGGCGTCGCCGGTGGCAATATAGAGATGGGTCTTGCGTGAAGGCGGTACGTTCATTTCGGAACGGCGGTTGCGGACGGCGCGCACCGCTTCCATAATGCTGCGCATGTTCTCCGCGGCCTGCGGGAAGCAAC
The DNA here is from genome assembly GCF_052443335.1 of Caproiciproducens lactatisolvens. Taxonomy (NCBI): domain Bacteria; kingdom Bacillati; phylum Bacillota; class Clostridia; order Eubacteriales; family Acutalibacteraceae; genus Caproiciproducens; species Caproiciproducens lactatisolvens. The sequence goes on from NZ_CP195750.1 coordinate 1,966,838, forward strand.
GGCTTTCCTCGTACTGCGGCCAGCGGGACACCATGATGGACTCGCCCTCGTGCGGAAGCGTCTGCCAGATTTCCTCGGTAATATACGGCATAAACGGATGCAGCAGCTTCAGGGTGCCGCTCATGACCCAGACAAGCACCTGACGCACGCCCTGCGCGGTTTCCCGATCGTCGGAATTCAGGCGGATTTTCGCGATTTCAATATACCAGTCGCAGAATTCGTCCCAGAGAAAATCGTAAAGCTTCTGTACGGCGATCCCGAGCTCGAAATGCTCCAGGTTTTCCGTAATTTCCTTCGTCACGCGGTTGAAGGAATCGATGATCCACCGATCTTCCATCGCAAGGTTCGCGGGAAGTTCATTCTTTACGTCATGACCGTCGATATTCATGAGGATAAAGCGCGAGGCGTTCCAGATTTTATTGGCAAAATTGCGGCTGGACTCCACCTTCTCGTCGGAAAAACGCATGTCGTTCCCGGGGCTGTTGCCCGTTGCGAGGGTAAAGCGGAGCGCGTCCGCGCCGAATTTTTCAATGATTTCAAGAGGGTCCACGCCGTTGCCCAGCGACTTGCTCATTTTTCTGCCCTTTGCGTCGCGGACAAGGCCGTGAATCAGGACGGTATGGAACGGGACCTCTCCCATCTGCTCAATGCCGGAGAAAATCATGCGGGCGACCCAGAAGAAAATGATATCGTAACCGGTGACAAGGGTATCGGTCGGATAGAAGTATTTCAGGTCCTCGGTTTTGTCCGGCCAGCCGAGGGTGGAAAACGGCCAGAGCGCGGAGCTGAACCAGGTGTCGAGGGTGTCCTCGTCCTGCTTCAGGTTTTTGGAACCGCACTTCGGGCAGGTGTGGGGTTCCCCGCGGGAAACGACCGTTTCCCCGCAGTCCTGGCAGTACCACGCGGGAATGCGGTGGCCCCACCAAAGCTGGCGGGAAATACACCAGTCCTTGATGTTTTCCATCCAGTGGTCGTAAATCTTTTCAAAACGGTCGGGAACAAATTTCACTTTCCCGTCCTTTACTTCCTGAAGAGCGGGCCCCGCCAGCGGTTTCATTTTTACAAACCACTGCTTGGAAACGCGCGGCTCCACAACGGTGCCGCAGCGGTAGCAGGAGCCGACGTTGTGCTTGATCGGTTCGACCTCGACAAGAAAGCCCTGTGCCTTCAGGTCCTCCACAATCTGTTTGCGGGCCTCCAAGGCGGGCATACCGGCGTATTTCCCGGCGTTCTCATTCATATTGCCGCCGTCATCCATGACATTGATGACCGGCAGATCGTGGCGCAGGCCGACTTCAAAGTCGTTCGGGTCGTGGGCCGGGGTGATTTTTACCACTCCGGTTCCGAAATCGCGCTCAACATAAGTATCCGCAATCAGCGGGATCTCGCGGTTTACAAGAGGGAGGACCAGCGTCTTCCCCACCAGACCCGCATAGCGTTCGTCTTCGGGATGTACCGCGACCGCGGTGTCTCCCAGCATGGTCTCCGGACGGGTGGTAGCCAGCTGAATGGAACCGCTGCCGTCCTTGAAAGGATAGCGCAAATGCCAGAAGAAGCCGTCGTGCTCGCTGAACTCCACTTCCGCGTCGGAAATAGAGGTGCGGCAGTGCGGGCACCAGTTGATGATGCGTTCCCCGCGGTAGATCAGGCCCTTTTCGTACAGTCTTACAAAAACCTCCCGGACGGCTTTGGAGCAGCCCTCGTCTAAGGTAAAGCGCTCGCGTTCCCAGTCGCAGGAGGAACCCAGCTTTTTCAGCTGTTCAATGATTCTTCCGCCGTATTTTTCCTTCCATTTCCACGCGCGTTCCAAAAAAGCCTCGCGGCCGATTTCGTCTTTGGTAATGCCCTCTTTGCGCATCGCCTCGACGATTTTCGCCTCTGTGGCAATGGAAGCGTGGTCGGTTCCCGGCAGCCAGAGCGCCGAATAGCCCTGCATCCTTCTCCAGCGGATCAGGATATCCTGCAGGGTTTCGTCCAAGGCATGTCCCATGTGGAGCTGTCCGGTAATGTTCGGGGGCGGAATCACGATGGTATATGGCTGCTTCTCAGGGTCCGGCTCGGCGTGGAAATAGCCGCCGGAGAGCCAGAAGTCATAAATTCTGTCCTCCACTTCCTGTGGGTCATAGGTCTTTGCAAGTTCCCTGCTCATATATTTTCCTCCTGAATTTTATCCCTTATCATGATGGAATACCCCTTCATTCCCAGCGGTGCGCCGGGCGCGCCGCCACGGAAAGCAGCTTGTTTATTATGGCATTCCATGGGTCGTTTGTCAATTTTTTCAGCTTGCCGGAACCGGTTTGACGGAACCGCCGATCACGGTGCTGTCAAGGATGACGGCAATGCAAAGGCACAGCAGGACATTGGACTCATTGGCGATATCGACGGCGAAGCAGTCGCCGTTTTCATTCCAGCACCGGCCGTGTGTCATCACGACAGTAGAGTCCACATCGATCAGGTCGTAGGAACGCGTCAGAAGATCGCCGCGGAAGCTCCAGCCGACGCCTTTGATTTTAATGGGCTGCTTCGACGAGGCAAGGTTCAGCGTCACGCGCGCGCGCTCCTTGTCCCCGATAGAAACGGAGTACCTCGATATGGCCGAAATCCCCAGACTGAAGATGCGGGCCGCCTCGTTTTGGTTGTTGTCAATCAGGCAGACCTTGCTGCCGATGGACAATGAATCACCGGTAACACTGTAGACAGACTGACCAAGAGCATCTATTACGGTAAAAAGAGCTTCCGTACCGGTGCTCTGTTTAATGTAAAATTTCATGCGCCGGCCTCCCTGTTCGAAATCGATTATTAATGCTTATCATATCATTTTTGTACCGTATAGGCAACCGCCTTTCCGTATAAATATGGAAAAGGCAGAGCGGATTTCCATTGACGTACCTGTGCGGATATACTACAATAAACGGGATCGGAGGTGCTGTTTTGAAAAAATTCCTTCCTCTCAGGCGAATCCGGCTCCTTGCGTTTGCACCGGCCGCCCTACTGCTTACCCTTGCCGCACAAAACCATCCCGATTTTGCGGAATGGTACGCGAACACCATTTATCCCGTTTTGTCGCGCGGGGTGAACCGCGTCACTTCCCTTGCCCCGTTTTCCGTTATGGAGGTCCTGATTGTCCTTCTTTGCGCGGGCGCCGTTTTTTATATGATTTTCTTTATTGCCAAAATCATACATAACCGCGGAAAACGAAGAAAAATATTTTCTCTTTTCGCAATTAACCTGATATGCATTGCCAGTGTGCTGTATTTTGCGTTTGTGGTTTTCTGCGGAATCAATTATTACCGCTACCCCTTCTCGCAGACCTGCGGGCTGGAAATCCGGCCTTCGTCCAAAGTCGAGCTGACGGCGCTCTGTACCGGCCTTGCCAATCGGGCAAACGAGTTACGGAAAGGAGTCCGGACCGACCGGAATTCCGTCATGCGGCTGAACACGGAGGATATGGAGGCGACGGCAAAAAAGGCGAGAACGGCGTTTGACGCGGTCAGCGGGGACTATCCGCTTCTGCGCGCGGGGTACGGCCCGCCGAAGCCGGTGTTTTTCTCCCGGCTGATGTCCTACTGTGACACTACGGGCATCTTTTTCCCGTTTACCTTTGAAGCGAATGTCAACGTGGATATCCCCGATTATTCCATCCCGCTGACCATGTGCCACGAGCTTTCCCATCTGCGCGGATATATGCGCGAGGACGAGGCAAATTTCATCGGCTACCTTGCCTGTGAAAAAAGCGGGGACACGGATTTCCGGTATTCGGGGACGATGCTCGCCTACATTTACGCTTCCAACGCGCTTTACGGCACGGACCCGGCGGCGGCAAATCAGATCTACGGGACCCTGAGCGACGGCGTCAGGCGCGATCTGGAAAACAATTCCGCGTACTGGAAGCAGTTTGAAGGGCCGGTCGCCACCGCCGCCGACCATGTCAACGATTCTTATCTGAAGGCCAACAAGCAGACGGACGGCATAAAAAGCTACGGCCGGATGGTCGACCTGCTGCTTGCCGAATACCGCGCAAAAAAAGGAGCCGGCTGAAAGGCTCCTTTTTTCATCGATACTCAAAACGACTGTTCAGGCAGCGCCGCACTCAGGGAGCCGAACCGGAAGCGCCGTCCGGCGCAGGCCCTTTGCTGACGACAATGGCGACCTGGGACCCGTAGGCCATCTGGCTGCCCTCCTGCACATCCTTGTAGCCGACGACCATCCCCTTTTCCACGTTGGAACTGTATTCCTCCGTTTTAGTGGGCGTAAAGCCGGCCGAGGTGACCGCTTCCGAAGCTTCCGCAAGCGTTTTCCCGGTGATCGGCGGAAGCGTGCGCACGGCGGCCCCTTCGCTGACAACGACTACAATCGCCGTTCCCCTTGCCATTTTCGTGCCCGCGGCGGGCGACTGGGAAATGATGCTGCCCTCGGGAATGGTATCGCTGAACTGCTTGCTGGACAGAAGCACCTGATAATCCTGGCTGGAGGAGGATTCGCCCGAATTGGCCTGCTCCTGAAAAACCTGGCCGACCAGATCGGGCGCTTCGATCAGATTCGGGTCGGCGGACTCCGCGGAATCCACGGAGTCCATCGTCATTTCCAGCGAGTCCGCGGCCGCGGACTCAACCTGAGAGGCTTCCGAGGCGAGCGTTTCCGTATCCCCCCGCCCGGTGTTGGAAATCCAGATAATCCCGACGATGGTGAACACGATCAGGGCCGCCACACAGGTCAGGATAACCCATACGAAATTGGGAACACCCTTTTTGCCGTCGTCCTCCTCCGGCTCAGGGACGGACCTGTGAATTCCCTGGGTATCCTCAATGGTCGCCGTGACGGTCGGCGCGGCGGAAAGCTCGGCGCGGAGCCGCTCAAAGGTGGGGGTGCGTTTGTCCGGGGAAACCTGGAGCGCGTTGGCCATCGCCGTCACCACATGGGGCGGCAGGCTGCGCATAATGCTGGTCGGAATCAACAGCCGCATATCGTTGCGCCTTTTTAAGGCTTCCTGCGGCATGGTGCCCGTCAGGGCGAAAAACAGGGACGCGGCAAAGCCATAGACATCCGTCGATTCATTGGGGACATAGTCCATCACATACTGCTCTATGGCGGCGCAGCCGGGAACGAGGTCCGGCGGCAAATCCGTGTCCATCCGGCGGACGGCGCCGATGCAGAAGCTGCCGAGCTTCATCCTGCCGTCCTGCATGATATTCAGGGTATCGGGAGAAATGCCAAGATGCCTGATCCCCGCCGCCTGCATCGAGCTGAGCGCGGACAAAACGGGCATAAACAGCTGACGGGCGGCGTTCCAGCCGAGGTTGCCGCCGCTGCGCTCGACAAAATAGCGGAGCGTAATGCTTTCGCTCCACTCGGAAACGGTATAGGCCGTATGATTTTCTTCAAAGATATCGTAAATCTGTACGATGGCGGAAAGCTCGCGCATGTGCGCGATCTCTCTGGAATAATTCAGAAAAGCGGCGAGGCATTCGTCAAAGATGATCTCGCTGCCGCCGATCACACGGATATCCGTCCCGTTGGCGGGTCTTTCGCACAGGGTCTGCGGAAAAAACTCGCGCAGCTCAATCGGTATGTTTAGAACCGTATCGTAGCCGATATAGGTAATTCCTTCGCCGTTGCTTTTTTTCGCGCGGCCGACGATATACCGGTTCTGCAGTCTGGTCCTGTACGGAAGCGCATGGCGCATTTGTGGCTCGGAAGAACTGAAGCCGCAGTTGGAACATTCGGTTTTGCCGTTTGTATCGGACATGCAGTTCATGCATAGATTGTCAAAGCCAGTCATCTTGCTTCCTCCATGTTTCACAAATATGGAAAAACCTTCTATTATTCTTAGTCGTCCATATCCGGATTATCCCAGTTGTGCCAAACATTTTGCACGTCGTCGTTGTCCTCAAGGGCATCGAGCAGACGCTGCATTTTGGTAACGGATTCTTCGTCGGTCAGCGTGGTATAGGTGTTCGGCACCATCTCCACTTCCGCGGAAACAAACTCATAGCCTTTCTTTTCAAGGTCGTCGCGCACGCCGCTGAAATCCTCCGGTTCGGTGTAGATTTCAAAGACGTCCTCGTCGGCCTGAAAATCGGACGCGCCCGCTTCCAGGCTGTCCTCCATGACCTTGTCTTCCTCAAGCCCTTCCCTTTCGACGACGATCAGTCCCTTTTGAACGAACATAAACGAAACACAGCCGGTGGTGCCGAGGTTGCCGCCGAATTTATCGAAATAATGGCGGACGTCGCCGGCGGTACGGTTGCGGTTGTCGGTCAGCGTTTCCACAATGACCGCGATGCCGTTCGGGCCGTATCCTTCGTATGTAATGTTTTCATACTTGGTATCGTCCCCGTCTCCGGCAGCTTTTTTGATAATGCGTTCAATATTGTCATTAGGCACATTGTTGGCCTTCGCCTTGGCAACGCAGTCCTTTAATTTCGAGTTGGTGTTGGGGTCCGGGCCGCCGCCCTCTTTTACCGCTACGGCAAGCTCACGGCCGATTTTTGTAAATACTTTCGCCTTTGCGCCGTCTGTCTTTTCTTTTTTACGTTTGATATTATTCCACTTTGAATGGCCAGACATATTTTTTCCTCCCAAATAATAGGTTACATTTTATAATATCACAATTCACATTCTATGGCAAGCGCCAGCTCCCGCGCGGAATTCCGCGCTTTTTCAAACGTTTCGCGGCCGTCGTCAAAATCCGTTCCCGGCCAGACAGCCATGCCCGCGAGCGAGGTATTGACGACGGAAAACGCCAGCTTCAGCTGGCGGGCAATGATTTGTGCGCCCTCGCAGTCCTTTGAGCCGCAGGTAACCAGCGCCGCGGCCAGCTTATGCTTTGCAACCGGGTTCCTGATGCCGAGGGAAAACCGGGCCGCGAAATACCGCTGTGTACGGTCGACAATCGCCTTGAGCGGCGCGGGCAGGCCGAGGTTGTAAACCGGCGTGGCGACGACGATCACATCCGCGGCGCGGATCAGCGCGTCAATGTCGTCAAAGTCCGGCTGCGAGCATCTTTCTTCCCCAACGCAGACGTTGCAGGCGATACAGGGCGCAATGTTCCGCTCGTAGGCGCTGACGGTCTCGATCCGCGTATTCCCTTCCAGCGGCTTCAGAAATTCGTTCAGAAGCTTCGCGGTAGTCCCGTTCCTGTTGGGGGAACCGAAAAAGACAAGCACCAGCTTCTGCTCCCCTGAATTTTCCCGCACAGCATCCGCATGCAAACTGACCACCCCTTTCACAAGAACAAAAAACGATCCGGTTTTTCCGTCCGGCCGCATCACAAAGGTCCGGACACGATGTTAAGCCTGCTTTAAACGTTTGTAAAATATCGTTTATCATCTGATTTCAGGAATAACAATATTTAGCACTCAATTTATAATGATTGTACCATACAGCCCCGCCGGTGGGAAGAGCAAACCTGTCGAAATCCGTGCGCTGCCGCGGAAGGAACCAAAATTTTCACCGACGGACAGGCGCGGAACACCCGAAGATTTATAAAGTCTGTCGCTTGACAATGTGGACTATTTTAGGCTAAAATGTATTATTATCGTTCATGGAATAATATAATCAGAAACGGTGGCATTTTATGAAAATCGGCTTAGATGTCGGCTCCACCACGATCAAATGCGTGGTGCTGGACGACGGCAATCAAATCCTGTATCAATCTTATGAGAGGCATTTTTCCCAGATTACGCAAAAGATGTCGGAGCTTCTCACAAGAATCGATCACGAACTCCTCAAAGGCGCGAAGGCCCGGCTTACGGTATCCGGTTCCGCCGGAATGGGGATTTCACAGTCCTGCAAGCTGCCGTTTATTCAGGAGGTTTACGCCACCCGCGTGGCAATCGGAAAGCTGATTCCCGACGCGGACGTCATTATCGAGCTCGGCGGAGAAGACGCGAAAATGCTGTTTTTATCCGGCGGAATGGAGGTCCGCATGAACGGCTCCTGTGCCGGAGGAACCGGCGCTTTTATTGACCAGATGGCGACTCTTTTGAATATCTCGCTGGACGAAATGGATCGGCTGGCGGAGCAGTACGAGAAAATATACACCATTGCCTCGCGCTGCGGCGTGTTCGCAAAGTCGGACGTGCAGCCCCTGCTGAATCAGGGCGCGCGCAAAAGCGACATTTCGGCGAGCATCTTCGCCGCCGTGGCGAACCAGACGATCGCGGGGCTGGCACAGGGCCGGAAAATCGCCGGCAAAGTGATTTATCTGGGCGGGCCGCTCACCTTTTTGCCGCAGCTTCGCGCAAGCTTTGACCAGGCGCTGAAAACGCAGGGCGTATGTCCCGAAAATTCCCTTTATTATGTGGCGCTGGGGGCGGCGCTGAGCAGCGACACCGAAATCGACCTGAAAACCGCTCTCGAAAGCATCGCCGCCTACGGCAATACGGCGAACTTTCTTTCCATTCCCCCGCTGTTTGAAACACAGGCGGATTATGAAGCCTTTACCCGCCGCCACGCCGAATGCAAAGCGCCGCGCGGCAGCGCGGAAACCTACACGGGCGACGCGTACCTCGGGATCGACGCGGGTTCCACCACGGTAAAGGCCGTTTTGCTCGGCAAAGACGGCGAGGTGCTGGATTCCATTTACCGCGGCAATTCGGGCAACCCGGTGCCGATTATCCGGGAATACCTGCTCAGCGTTTTTAACCGTTTCCCGAAAATCCGGATCGCCGCGGGCGCCGTGACGGGCTACGGCGAAGAGCTTCTGAAAAACGCCTTCAATATTGACTTCGGCATCGTGGAAACGGTGGCGCACTTTACGGCTGCCAAATGTTTTCTGCCCGACGTCGATTTTGTCATCGACATCGGCGGGCAGGATATGAAATGCTTTAAAATCCGCAACGGAGCAATCGACAATATCTTTCTGAACGAAGCCTGCTCCTCCGGCTGCGGTTCTTTTTTACAGACCTTCGCCAACACGCTCGGCTATGAAATAGAGGATTTCGCGAAGCTGGGCCTGTTTGCGAAGCACCCGGTGGATCTGGGTTCCCGCTGCACCGTATTCATGAATTCGCAGGTCAAGCAGGCGCAGAAGGACGGCGCGACCACCGAGGATATTTCCGCCGGCCTTTCCGTCAGCGTGGTGAAAAACGCAATCTACAAGGTCATCCGCGCGGCTTCAGCCGAAGAGCTGGGCCGCAACATTGTCGTACAGGGCGGCACCTTCCTGAACGACGCGGTGCTGCGCGTGTTTGAAAACGAGCTGGGCGTCAACGTTTCCCGCCCGGATATTTCCGGCCTGATGGGCGCTTACGGCGCGGGGATCTACGCCAGAGCCCATTCAAAGGGACAGAGCGCGATCATCGGCAGGGAGGAGCTGGAAAACTTCCAGCACGACGTCAGGGTCACCTCCTGCGGGCTGTGCAACAACCACTGCCGGCTGACCATCAACATTTTCGGCGGCACCCGGCGCTTTATCGGCGGAAACCGCTGCGAAAAGCCGGTGACGAAGCGCACGTCGGAGGATGAGCTCAACATGTACGCCTATAAGCTCGGCCTGCTGCGCTCCTACCAGCCCGTACCGGGCAGAAGGGGCAAAATCGGCATTCCGATGGGGCTGAATCTCTATGAGCTGCTCCCCTTCTGGCACACCTTCTTTACCAGGCTCGGCTTTGAGGTAACGCTCTCTCCCCTTTCCAGCAGGGAGCTTTACATCGAGGGCCAGAGCACCATTCCTTCCGACACGGTCTGCTTCCCCGCAAAGCTGATGCACGGACATGTGCAGGCTCTGATCGACGAGGGCGTTAAAAATATTTTTTACCCCTGCATGTCGTATAATTTCGACGAGGGTCTGGGCGACAACCACTACAACTGTCCCGTCGTCGCCTATTATCCGGAAGTCATTTCCGCAAACATGAGCATGCCGGAAGGCTTCCGCCTGATCCACGACTATGTCGGGATCCACAGAAAGCGCGACTTCCCGAAAAAGATGCACGGGATTCTTTCCGGGTATTTTGACGATATCTCCCTTTCCGAGGTGAAAGAAGCGGCAAAAGAAGCGTACCGCGAATACGACGGCTATTTTGCGAAGGTACACGAAAAGGGCGACCGGATCATTGCCGAAGCGCAGAAGCAGCACAAGCCGATCATCGTCCTGAGCGGAAGGCCTTACCATCTCGACCCGGAAATCAACCACGGCATCGACAAGCTGATCGTCAGCCTGGGCGCGGCGGTCATCTCGGAAGACGTGCTGAGCAATAAGGTAACACGCTTCCACACCACGGTTCTGAACCAGTGGACCTATCACGCAAGGCTGTACGCGGCCGCCGAATACATCGGCGACAAGCCCGACATGAACCTTGTCCAGCTCGTTTCGTTCGGCTGCGGCGTAGACGCCATTACCACCGACGAGGTGCGCAGCATTCTGGAAGCGAACGACAAAATTTACACACAGATCAAGATCGATGAAATTACGAATCTCGGCGCGGTAAAGATCAGGCTGCGCAGCCTCTTTGCCGCTCTGGAGAAATGAGGTGATTCTTTGGCGGAACTGAAATTCAGCAAGGACGGGCGCTTGCTTTTTACAAAGGAAATGAAAAAGGAATATACCATCCTCTGTCCCATGATGGCGCCGATCCATTTTCAGCTGATCGTAAACGTGCTGAACAACTGCGGATACCATGTGGAGCTTTTGACGAACGACGGCCCGAACGTCGTGCAGGAAGGCCTGAAATATGTCCATAACGATACCTGTTACCCCGCTTTGCTGGTCATCGGCCAGTTTATCGACGCGCTTCATTCTGGGAAATACGACCTGGACCGCACCGCGCTGATTATTACCCAGACGGGCGGCGGCTGCCGCGCATCCAACTATATCCACCTTCTGCGCAAGGCGCTGAAAAAGGCCGGGCTGGAACGGGTTCCGGTTGTTTCGCTCAATATGTCCGGGCTGGAAAGCAACCCCGGATTTACGCTGACTCTGCCGATGCTGCGGAAATTTATCGCGGGGCTTGTCTACGGCGACGCGCTGATGCTGCTGGACAACCAGACGAAGGCATATGAAACGGTCCCCGGCGAGAGCGGCCGGATGGTCAGAAAATGGACGGATACCCTGACGGAGCAGTTCAATCACGGGCAGGGCCTGTCGCTGAAACAGCTGAAAGAAAACCTCCATAAAATCGTTCACGATTTCGCACAGATCGAAATCGACCGCGGGCCGAAAATCAAGGTCGGCATCGTCGGGGAAATCTATGTAAAATACTCCGCGCTGGGCAACAACCATCTGGAGGATTTCCTCGCGGAGCAGGACTGTGAGGTAAACGTGCCGGGCATCCTGAATTTCGCCCTTTTCAAGGTCGACAACCGGCTGGAGGATATCAAGCTGTACGGCGGAAACAAGGCAAAATACGTGGTCGTCAAGGCGTTGATGGACTATCTGCTGAAAATGCAGGATGTCCTGATCCGCGCGGTGAAAACCGAGCCCCGCTTTCTGGCGCCGGAGCCCTACGCCCACACGAAAAGCCTGGTGAAAAACGTCATCGGCTACGGCAACAAGATGGGCGAAGGCTGGCTTCTGACCGCGGAAATGCTGGAACTGGTCGAGCAGGGCTATGAGAATATCGTGTGCACACAGCCGTTTGGCTGCCTGCCGAACCACATCTGCGGCAAAGGCATGATCCACCGGATCAAAGCGGTGGACGAACGGTCCAATATTGTCCCCATCGATTATGACCCGAGCGCGACGCGTGTCAATCAGGAAAACAGAATCAAGCTGATGCTGGCCGTTGCCAGGGAGAAGCTTGCAGCACAAACGAATGAAGAGACGGAGAAAAAATCATGAATAAATTAGTCAGTGAATTTAAAGAATTTGCCATGCGCGGGAACGTCATGGATATGGCGGTCGGCGTTGTCATAGGCGCTGCGTTCGGAAAAATCGTATCCTCGCTGGTTGCCGACATCATTACGCCCGTGCTTTCGCTGGTTATCGGCAGAATCAACCTGACGGCTTTGGCGGTGACCATTCCCGCGGCAATGGGAAGTCCCAAACCGATTATCATTACCTACGGAAATTTCCTGCAGACGGTGCTGGATTTCATCGCTGTCGCTTTTTCCATTTTCCTGGTCATCAAGGCATCCAACCGCCTGAAGCGGAAAAAGGAAGAGACCCCGCCTGCCGCCCCGGAAATCAGCCGGGAAGAAGCGCTGCTGACGGAAATCCGCGACCTGCTGAAAAAGGAAAACTGACAGAAAAATACCGTGTAAAATACATCCCCAGCCGGCATTGCTGCCGGCTGGGGATTTTATCGTCCTGTTAAAGCGGATTACCGGTTCCATTTCTCGCTCAGTGCGTTGATCTGGTCGGCAAATTTGGCAAGGTCCTTGTTCGCGCCGCCCTCGTTTCGCTGTATCACCTGTACCAGCCGTTTTCCGGCCTCCATCAGGCGGGCAAACGGAGCGGAGAATTTCTTCCCTCTGTCCTCCCTGCGCGGGCCGCGCAGCTCCGGCGCAACGCCCTCTTCCAGAACGCTGTTTTCCGCCAGGTCAAAAGAGGCTTCAAAATTGGGGACAATCGCGTTGTAACCCAGCTGCCGCAGGGTGTCGCCGAACATCTCGCTGACCTTCAGTTCCCCGTGCACCACAAACACGCGCTTCGGCTTGGGGTCAAACGCCCGGATCCACTGGATCAGGCCCGACCGGTCTGCGTGCGCGGAAAGCGCACGGAAATTGTAAATATGCGCCTGTACCGTGATTTCTTCGCCGAAAAGCTTCACCTGATCGATCCCGTCGACCAGCATTCTGCCGAGGGTGCCGTTGGCCTGATAGCCAACAAACACGACCGCGCATTCCGGCCGCCACAGATTATGCTTGAGGTGGTGGCGGATTCGTCCGGCTTCGCACATCCCGCTGGAGGAAATGATGACCTTGGGTACGTTATCCATATTCAGCGCTTTGGATTCCTCCACGCTGGCGCAGATATTCAGGTTGGAAAAATGAATCGGCTCAAATCCGGCCCTGATGACCTTGACGGCGGCATCGTCGGCGTAACCGTCCAGATTGCCGCCGTAGATTTTGGTTGCTTCCACCGCAAGCGGGCTGTCCACATAAACCGGGAAATCCGGGTTGCTTTTGACAAGGCCGCGTTCCTTCATCTCACGGATATAGTAAAGCAGTTCCTGCGTGCGGCCGACCGCAAAGCTGGGGATGACCACGTTGCCCCCGGCGGAAAGGGTTTTATCGAAAACCTCGGCGAGCTTCGGGACATAGTCGTCCATCTTTTCATGATCGCGGTCGCCGTAGGTCGATTCCATCACCACATAATCCGCTTCCCGGATATACTGCGGATCGCGAATGATCGGCTGGTTTTTATTGCCGATGTCCCCGGAAAAGACGATTTTTTTCGTCTCGCCGTGCTCCGTCAGCCACATCTCCACCGCCGCGGAGCCGAGCAGGTGACCGGCGTCCGTAAAGCGGAAACGGACCCCTTCGCAAAGCTCCACCATTTCCCCGTAGGAAAACGGGACCAGCCGGTTCAGCGTTTCCTGCGCGTCCTCCACGGTGTAAATCGGCTCCTCCGGCTCGCGCCCGGCGCGCCTTCCCTTCCGGTTCTCGTTGATCGCGTCCATCTCCTGTATATGGGCGCTGTCGCGCAGCATGATGGAAAGCAGCTTGCAGGTCGCCCCGGTCGCGTACATTTTCCCGTCGTAGCCGTTCTTGACCAGAAGCGGCAACCGTCCGCTGTGGTCAATATGCGCGTGCGTTACGATAACATAATCGATCTGGGACGCATAAAAAGGCAGCCTGTGGTTGTCGTCCTCATCGGCGCCCTGCTGCAGGCCGCAGTCGATCAAAATCTTTTTTCCGTTTACAAGTAAGCAATGGCAGCTTCCGGTGACTTCTTTGTCCGCACCGTAAAATATCAGTTGCATCCTCTATTCTCCCGTCTGTGTATTTTTCATGGACAAAATAAGCTCGACCGGGCAATGGTCGCTGCCCATCACCTCCGGGTGTATGCTGCTGGCCTCGATTCTGTCGCGGATGGAGTCGGACACAAGGAAATAATCGATCCGCCACCCCGCGTTTTTCTCCCTTGCCTTAAACATATAAGACCACCACGTATAGGCGCCCGTTTCCTCCGGGTGCAGGTAACGGAAGGTGTCCGTAAACCCGGCGGCGAGCAGTTCCGACATCTTTTCGCGTTCCTCGAAGGAGAAGCCCGCGTTGCCGACATTCGTCTTCGGATTTTTCAGATCGATCTCATTATGCGCCACATTCATGTCCCCGCACACAACGACCGGTTTTTTCGCGTCGAGCTGTTTCAGATAGGCGCGGAAAGCGTCCTCCCAGCGCATCCGGTACTCGATGCGCACCAGGTCCCGCTGGGAATTGGGCGTATACACCGTCACAAGGTAAAAATCCTCAAATTCCAGCGTGATGGAACGCCCCTCGCCGACATGCTCCGGGTCGCCGATATCGTAACCGACGGAAAGGGGGTCCATCCTGGTAAAAACAGCCGTACCGGAATAGCCCTTCTTTTCCGCGGAATTCCAGTACTGCCGGTAGCCCGGCAAAACAATTTCCGCCTGCTCCGGCTGCATTTTCGTTTCCTGAATGCACACGGCGTCGGCGTCGGCCGATTGAAAATAGTCCGTAAAGCCCTTGTTCAAACAGGCGCGAAGCCCGTTGACATTCCATGATATCAGCTTCAATCATTCATCCCCCATTTTTTATTTCCGCCTCCGGCCCGCCGGAGGAACCGTTCATTTTCGGTCAAAGCTTTTGGGGTTATTATATCATATTCATATCGAAAAGAGTAAATAATTTTCCTCAGAGCTTCCGTAAAAAGCATAAGAGACGGTGGAAGCACAATACTTCTTCTATCAAAAATATGCCTTGAAGGAAGCCCGGATTCCCGCTATAATAGGGATATGACTTTTTACAGAATTGATGGAGGAAGATTATGAAAAATCCAATTGTTACCATTCAAACGGGCCGCGGCACGATAAAAATTGAGCTTTATCCCGAAATTGCTCCGAACACCGTAAAGAACTTTATTTCCCTTGTCAAAAAAGGATTTTATGACGGAACC
Organism: Caproiciproducens lactatisolvens; assembly: GCF_052443335.1. Taxonomy (NCBI): domain Bacteria; kingdom Bacillati; phylum Bacillota; class Clostridia; order Eubacteriales; family Acutalibacteraceae; genus Caproiciproducens; species Caproiciproducens lactatisolvens. The sequence goes on from NZ_CP195750.1 coordinate 1,981,863, forward strand.
ATCTTTCACCGCGTGATTCCCGAATTCATGATCCAGGGAGGCGACCCGGAAGGCACCGGAATGGGCGGCCCCGGCTACAGCATCAAAGGCGAATTCCGCTCCAACCGTTTTCAGAACGACCTGAAGCACGTGAAGGGCGTCATTTCCATGGCGAGGTCCATGAGCCCGAACAGCGCGGGGTCCCAGTTCTTTATCATGGTTGCCGACGCGCCGCACCTTGACGGGGAATACGCCGCTTTCGGCAAGGTGACCGAGGGAATGGAAGAGGCGGAGCGCATTGTGTCGGTTCGCCGCGACTACAGGGATAAGCCGTATGAAGACGAAATCATGAAGAGCGTTACCGTCGATACGTTCGGAGAGGAATACGGAGAACCCGAAAAACAGTAACGGAAGAAATGATATTAGGGAGCATGCAATGTCGATTTTTAAAAAATTTATAAGATACTACCAACCATACCGGGGAATGTTTTACTTCGATATGTTCTGTGCGCTGATCGTGTCGGCGGTTGACGTCGCGTTTCCGCAGATTCTGAATTTTCTGACAAAGGGTCTGTTCGCGCGGGAAGCACACACCATTTTGGAAAATCTCCCGTGGATTGCGGCGGGCCTTCTGGCCATGGAACTGATCCGCCTCGGCTGCCAGTACTACATTACCAGCTGGGGACACGTCATGGGCGCCAGAATGGAAAGCGACATGAGGCAGGATCTGTTTGACCACCTGCAGCGCCTTTCCTTTTCGTATTACGACCGCAACAACACCGGGGAAATGATGAGCAAGCTTGTGTCCGACCTGTTCGACATCAGCGAGCTTGCCCACCATGGGCCGGAAAACATTCTGATTTCGCTTTTGAAAATCGTGGGAAGCTTTGCGCTGATGATGATCATCAACGTCCCGATGACTCTGATTCTGCTGGGAGTAACGCTGATTATGATTGTTTTCAGCATCCACCAGAACCGGAAAATGCGTGCGGTGTTCATGGACAACCGCAAAAAAATCGCGGGCGTCAACTCCCGCGTGCAGGACAGCCTGGCCGGCATCCGGGTGGTAAAAAGCTTTGGCAACGAGGAGCTGGAACAGGCAAAATTCAACGAAAGCAACCTGAAATTTCTGGACTCAAAAGAGAGCAGCTACCGGGTGATGGGAAGCTTCCGCGCGGGCACCTCATTTTTTGAGGGGCTTCTCTTCCTGACCGTGCTGGTCAGCGGGGGCCTGTTTATTGCGCAGGGCTCCCTGCACGTTGCCGATCTAGCCGTCTACGCCCTGTACATCAACATTATTATCAACCCCATCGACATACTGATCGAATTTACCGAACAGTTCCAGAAGGGCTACTCCGGCTTCAAGCGCTTTATCGAAGTGGTGGAAACGGAACCGGAGATTGTCGACCGGCCCGGCGCGGCCGAGCTGAAGGACGTGAAAGGCGACATCCGGTATGAAAACGTCTCGTTCAGCTACGATTCCGCGAACGACGTGCTGGAAAATATCAATATTTCGATTGAGGCGGGAAAAACCGTGGCGCTGGTCGGGCCTTCGGGCGGCGGCAAAACCACCCTTTGCTCCCTTTTGCCCCGTTTTTACGACGTGACCGCCGGAAGCGTAACGATCGACGGCACGGATGTGCGCGATATCAGGCTGAAATCCCTGCGCAGCGCAATCGGGATCGTCCAGCAGGACGTCTACATGTTTGCGGGCAGCATCAAAGAAAACATTGCCTACGGCAAACCGGACGCGACGGATGAGGAAATCATCGCCGCCGCAAAGAGCGCGAATATCCACGACTTTATCGCGGGGCTTGACGACGGCTACGACACCTATGTGGGCGAACGCGGCACGCGCCTTTCCGGCGGGCAGAAGCAGCGTCTGGCCATTGCCCGCGTCTTTCTGAAAAATCCGAAAATCCTGATTCTGGACGAAGCGACCAGCGCGCTGGACAACGAAAGCGAGCGCCATATCCAGAATTCGCTGGAGGAACTGTCCAAGGACAGGACCACCATCGTGATCGCCCACCGGCTCAGCACCATCAGCAACGCGGATGAAATCATTGTGATCGGCGACGAAGGCATTGAGGAACGCGGCACCCACCAGGAACTGATTGAGAAAAACGGCATCTACGCAAAGTACTACAATATGCAGTTTGAAGGGCTGGACGCTTAAAGCCTTTCCCGCGCCGCGGGTTGTCCGGGCTGCAGCATAAAAGGTATCCCCCGCAGCCAGTGGAGGATACCTTTTTCGTCTTATTTGGATCGGAATGTGACCTGATCACCGAGCCGGAAGATTTTATATGTTATCATGAATATACACACTTTGGAAAAAATACAAATGGAAAACACAAGTTTACGGTATTTACGGTTGATTCTGCAACAAGATTGTGTTCTTTCCCCCGCCGAAGGCGGGGGAAAGAACGTGTTTTATCTCGCAAATTGAAATGGAATCGCTGTAGGAAAGAAAGGAGAGACCATGGATTATCTGATTTCATTTCTGGAAGGGATCATCACATTTATTTCTCCCTGCCTCTTACCAATGCTGCCGATCTATATTTCCTATTTTGCGGGACAGGAGATTCAGAATCAAAAGGCCCCGGTCATTCGGAATTCCCTTGGGTTTGTACTTGGCTTCACCTTTGTGTTTACGGCAATGGGTGCTTTCGCGGGGACGGTCGGGAGCTTTCTGAAAGAATATCACACCGCGGTGAATCTTGTCACCGGTATTGTCGTCATCCTATTCGGGTTAAACTTTATGGGGCTGATCAAAATCCCTTTTCTGAATGGAAACCGGCAGTTGAATTTTAAAAAGCGAAATATGGATTTTGGGGCCTCCATTCTGTTCGGCGTGATCTTTTCCATTGGCTGGACCCCCTGCGTAGGCGCGTTTTTAGGCTCCGCTCTGATGCTCGCCGCTTCGAGCGGGGAAAGCATGAAAGGCATTTTTATGCTTCTCTCGTTTTCGCTTGGGTTGGGGATTCCCTTTCTGATCAGCGCTGTTTTGATCGACCGCCTCATGTCCGCGTTTGACTTTATCAAAAGGAACTACCGGATCATCGGCATGATTTCGGGCGGATTGCTCGTCGTCGTCGGCCTGATGATGGCGACCGGACTTATGGGCTGCTTTTTGTCCCTATTTACTTTTTGAGGAGTACGATATGAAAACAAACGGAAAAATTTTGCTGGGATTTCTCGCGTTCGTGGTATTCTTCGCCGTCGTTTACTATGCCTACAACACGTTATCCAACCGGTTCCGGCCAAATCTGCCGGCATCGTCTGAAACAGGCGGCTCCGCGGGAGAAAGCGGGAAAACACAGGCTCCCGATTTTACCGTATTCGATGAAAAAGGCAACAAGGTCAGGCTGTCGGACTTTCAGGGGAAACCCGTTGTGCTGAATTTCTGGGCCTCCTGGTGCCCGCCGTGCAAGGGAGAAATGCCGCATTTCAACAGCCAGTACCAGAAGGAAAAAGACGGCGTGGTCTTTCTGATGATCGATCTGGTGGACGGTCAGCGGGAAACGCAGGAAAAAGGGCAGAATTATGTAAAAGAGCAAGGCTATGAATTCCCCGTTTACTTTGACAAGGAGCAGCAGGCCGCGAATACTTACGGAATTTCTGCCATTCCGGACACGATCTTTATCGACCGGGACGGCTATATTGTGAACGCCTATCAGGGAGCGATCGATGAAGTGACTTTGATTGCCGGAATCGAATCGATCAAAAAATAAGAAAAATCCCCACTCCAAGCCTTACGATTACAGCATTTCCAGTTGATTCTGCAACAGGATTGCGTTTCTCCCCCGCCTTCGGCGGGGGAGAAACGCGTTTTGTCTCGCAAACCGAAATGGAATTGCTTTTTTAGTATTTTTCTACGCCGTCCACGGTCACCCGGCCGTGAATCACCGGGACAAACGCGGGTTTTTCCGGGCGGATGGAAACCGCGCTTTCAAACAGCTTTTCCGCTTCCCTGCATTTGTCCAGAGAGGAAGAGTAAAACTCCGCGATCACGTCGCCTTCCTTGACGTAATCCCCGATCTTTTTGCGGAGCAGGATGCCCGCGCTGAAATCGATGGAATCCTCTTTCTTCTCGCGCCCCGCGCCCAGCTCGACGGAAGCGATCCCGCACTGCTCCGTATTCATGGAGTAGAGATACCCTTCGCTCAGCGCCGGAACGTCATATTTGACCTTTGCCTGTGTAAATCTTGCGCCGTCGTCTAAAACGGCGGTGTCACCGCCCTGCGCCGCGACCATTTCCTTGAGCTTTGCAAAGGCCTCGCCGTTGCCGATCTGGCGTCCGGCAAGCTTTTTACACGCTTCCATACTTCCCCTGCCCGCCAGAAACAGCATGTTGGCGGCAAGCTCCAGACAGATTTCCGTGAGGTCTCCGGGCCCGCGTCCCTTGAGCGTTTCACAGACCTCCCTGATTTCCAGCGAGTTGCCGATGGCGTTTCCGAGCGGACGGTCCATGTCGGTGATCAGCGCGATGGTCCTGCGCCCGACATGCTCGCCGATCGCCACCATTGCCTGCGCCAGCCGGATGGAATCGTCCACCGTCTTCATGAAAGCGCCGCTCCCGGTTTTGACGTCCAGCAGGATGCAGTCGGAGCCGGCCGCGATTTTTTTGCTCATGATGCTGGAAGCAATCAGCGGAATGCTTTCAATCGTCGCGGTCACATCGCGCAGCGCGTAAAGCTTTTTGTCCGCGGGCACCAGATTGCCGGACTGGCCGATCACGCTGACGCCCACCTTCCGTACAATATCGAAGAATTTTTCACGGTCAATGGAGGTCTGCATGCCCGGAATGGCTTCCATTTTATCCACCGTGCCGCCGGTGTGGCCAAGCCCGCGCCCGCTCATTTTCGCGACGCGCACCCCCAGGGACGCGACGATCGGAGAAATAATCAATGTGGTCTTATCGCCGACCCCGCCGGTGCTGTGTTTATCCACCTTGACACCGTCTATGGAGGACAAATCCACGGTTTCGCCGGAGTTGGCCATGCACATGGTCAGGGAGGCCGTTTCCCCGTCCGTCATCCCCCGAAAATAAATTGCCATCAGCAGAGCGGATACCTGATAATCCGGAATCTCCCCTTTGACATAGCCGTTGATAAAGAACCGGATTTCCTCATCGGAGAGCGTCCCGCCGTCGCGTTTTTTCGCAATGATATCATACATTCTCATTTTCAGTCACCTTCCTACGATCATTTTATCCAGCAGGAAGATTCCGCTTTCCTGAAGGGCCGTACGGAGCACGTCCGGGTCCCCTTCGTAGCAGTGCCCTTCCATGCCGAGCTTTCTTCCCGCTTCCACATTGTCCTCGCGGTCGTCGATAAAGTAACACTCGCGCGGGTCGAGTGAAAACTCTTTAAAAAACTTCCGGTAGATTTCCTCATCCGGCTTGATGCAGTGGAAATCCGCCGAAAAGAAAACACCCGAAAAATACTGCAGAGCCGTAATTCTCGGCGTTATGCTGTGAATTTTTTTCCCCGCGTTGGACAGCAGATACAGCGAATAGCCATTCTCCTTCAGTTCGCGCACCAACGGCAGAATATTATCCATGATCCGCATATGGTCCATCCAGTTCAGCAGCAGCTTCGTCGCGGCGCCGTGCAGGCGCTCCGGCAGGCGCGCGCAGGCCGGCTCGATCAGCTCCTCCTCCGTAATGGTGCCCCGGTCGATTTCCGTCCACTCGCTCGTCTCAAACACTGCCGTACGAATCAGGCGGATATCCTCCGGATCTTTGGTATAATGGCTGATAAAAAAGTCCGGATCAAAATCCACCAGAACCTGGCCCATATCGAAAACAATATTTTTGATCATTCTATTCCTCCATATCCGCCTTGCTGAACCCGAGCGGGAGCAAATCCCTCAGCATGAAAACCTCCCACTGCTCCGGGCTTTTCCCGAGAATGATCCGGAAGGCCGCCGGGTCGCAGAATTCCATCATGACCTGACGGCAGACCCCGCAGGGCGGGCAAAGCCCGCTGACGGGTTCCCCGGTTCTGCCGCCGACAATCGCGATGCAGTCGAACTCCGTCTCCCCCTCGCTGACCGCTTTGAAAAAAGCCGTGCGCTCGGCGCAGTTCGTGGGGGTAAAGGCCGCGTTTTCAATGTTGCAGCCCTTGTAAATCTTTCCGCTTTTCGTCAGCACCGCCGCGCCCACGCCGAATCCTGAGTAGGGGGTGTAGGCCATTTTCCTGGCGGAAATAGCCGCCGCAACCAATTCTTTATAATCTTCCATCTCTTCACCTTTTTTCCTATAGCATTTCCAGTTGTTCTGGCAACAAGTTTATGTTCTTCCCCGCCGAAGGCGGGGAAGAACGTGTTTCGTCTCGCAAACTGAATGAAATTGCTGTAGATAGAATTGAGGAACGGCTGCCGCCGCTCCTCAGAATTTTCATATTTGCCGGAAGCCGGTCAATATCCGTGCGCCTCTTCATTTTTTATGATTTTGATAATTCTGCTCGTGCCGAGGCGGGAAGCCCCGAGCGATACGAATTTCTCCGCGTCGTCCATGGTTTTAATGCCGCCGGCAGCTTTGATTCTGACCTTCGGCCCGATATGGGCGGCAAAGAGCGCGACATCTTCAAACGTAGCGCCCGCCGTTGAAAAGCCGGTGGAGGTCTTGATGAAATCCGCGCCGGATTCGGTCACTACCTCGCACATTTTTATCTTTTCTTCCTTCGTCAGCAGACAGGTTTCAATAATGACCTTCAGGATGCGCGTGCCGCAGGCGGCTTTTACCTGCCGGATTTCGTCCAGCTGCAAATCGAAAAGCCCGTCTTTCACCCAGCCGATATTGACGACCATATCGATTTCATCGGCGCCGTTTTGAATCGCGTCCTTCGTTTCAAACACCTTGACCGCCGTCGTGGAATAGCCGTTCGGAAAACCGATTACGGTGCAGACCGCCATTTTGTCGCCGACGTATTCCTTCGCGCGCTTTACATAGGCGGCGGGGATACAGACCGACGCGGTGCGGTATTTGACCGCGTCGTCGCAGATCTGCTTGATTTCTTCCCATGTCGCGGCCTGTGTCAGCAGGGTATGATCTACTTTCTCCAGTATTTCCCGGTGATCCATTTTCATGATCTCCTTTTTTATTTTCAATGCTGCAGTCCCGTTATCTTACTCCCTTTTCATAGGGCTCGCCGTCCGCCTTCGGGGCAACCGAACGGCCGACGAACAGAATCAGGACCACAATGGTCAGAATGTACGGAAGCATCGCAAGAATCTGGGACGGGACGGCAAAGTCGCCGCCGCCCAGCACAATCGTCAGAGCCTGCGCAAAACCGAAGAGCAGGCATGCGCCGTAAGCGCCGAACGGAGTCCATTTTCCGAAGATAACGGCCGCCAGCGCGATGAAGCCCTGCCCGCTGATCGCGGTCGGCGTAAACTGAGAGATGATGGCAAGCGTCATGGAAGCGCCGCCGAAACCGGCCAGGATACCGGATACGAATACGCACAGGTAGCGGACGCGGCTGACATGAATGCCCAGTGTGTCGGCCGCGGCGGGATGCTCGCCCACCGAGCGTACATGGAGTCCCCATTTGGTCCGGTAAAGGAAAAACCACATGACGGCGGACACCGCCAGCGCAAGCACGACCGTGACGTCCACATTCAGGTTTTTCAGGGGGCTGTCGGCAAACCCGCTTTCCCCAAACAGCTTGGGCAGTGTTTTTGCGGGAAGCGTCATGGTCGCGTCGTCGAACATCAGGCGGCAGAAAAACAGCGCCAGCCCCGGTCCGATCAGATTGATGGCGATACCGGAAATGGTCTGGTCCGCTTTAAAGGTGACGGAAGCCACCGCGTGCAAAAGGGAGATCAGGCCGCCCGCCGCACCGGCCGCAAGCAGGCCGAGCCACGGACTGCCGGTAAAATAGCTGACCGCGGCCGCCGTGAACGCGCCTACCGTCATCATTCCCTCAATCCCGATGTTGACGACGCCGGAGCGCTCCGAAATGACGCCGCCCAGCGCGCCGAACACCAGGGGGGTCGAGTACATCAGCGTAATGCCGAGCAACAGAAGAATTTTACTTAACACGGTGAGCACCTCTCTTTTCAAGCCTGTCGGCAAGTGACGGCACGATTTTCGTCAGAGCCACAAAGAATACGATGGTGCCGATCATGATGTTGATAATCTCCGTCGGCGCTCCGACATCCTGCTGCACGCTCTGCCCGCCGTAAAGCAGTCCGCCGAACAAAAGCCCGGCAAAGATACAGCCTACCGGAGAGGAACCGGCAATCAGCGCGACGGACAGGCCGTTGAAGCCGTTGTTTTCAAACGCCGCCATCTGGGAAATTTTGTGCGGCGAGGTTCCCGTAATCGCAAGCGCGCCCGCAAGGCCCGCCAGAGCCCCCGCGATCAGCATCGCCTGAGTGATGTTGCGGCCCACGTTGATTCCGGCGAATTCCGCGGCGTCGCGGTTAAAACCGACCGCGCGCAGCTCGTAGCCCTTTGTGGAGCGGTAAAGCAGCACCCAGATGACAAGGGCCATGATCACGGCGACCAGAATGCCGAAATTCACATCCGTTTTCAGCATCATTTCATACAGCCACTGGTGCGGCTTCAGCGCGGCCATACCTGCCTTGGAGGTTTTCCAGTTCGGCAGGAGCATGGTGAAGCTCGATTCGTTCACCGCAAAGGAGCTTGTGGAATTCGGCTGATGGTAAGCCGCCGTATTGACAATAAAGTTGGAAAGGTAAAGGCCGATCCAGTTCAGCATGATGCTGGTGATGACCTCATGAATGCCGAACCGCGCTTTCAGGCAGCCGATGATCCCGCCGAAAACAGCCCCGGCAAGCACACCGGAAAGCACTACAAGCGGGATCTGGATAACGGGGGCAAAATCAAACTTGACACCGACGCAGACGGCGGCGATGGTCCCCGCTATGTACTGGCCCTCGGCACCGATATTGAAAAGGCCGGTTTTAAAGGCAAACGCAACGCTCAGTCCGGTCAATATGATCGGCGTCGCCTTGATAATGACGTTGGAAATGTACTTCGGCTTTGCGAAGATTCCCTGGAACAGCGCCGCGAAGGACTCCCATGGGTTGTAGCCCGCAAATACGAGCACAACCGCGGCAACCAGAAAACCAAACAGAATCGCAATCAAGGTGGAGGTAATCGGTTTTTTAAGAATTTTGACTGTTGTTTTCATCAAGCTTACCTCCCGCCATCAAAAGTCCTATCGTTTTTTCGTCGACCTCTCCCTGCTTAAAGCTGTCGACAATCATTCCCGCGTAAATCACGTCGATGGTATCCGCGACATTCATGACCTCGTCAAGCTCAAGGGAAATCAGAAGGATTGCCCTGCCCCGGTCCCGTTCGCGCACCAGCGTCTTATGTACGTATTCGATCGCCCCTACGTCCAGCCCGCGGGTCGGCTGAACGGCGATCAGAAGATCAGGCTCGTTCGATATTTCACGCGCAAGGATGACCTTCTGCTGGTTTCCTCCGGAGAGTCCGCGCACCGGCTGGCTTTCGCAGTTATCCGGACGGATATCGAACTCTTTGATCAGGTTCTTCGTGTAGGAAAGGATTTCGCTTCTGTTGAGCATACCGCTTTTGCTGTACGGCTGGCTGCGGTATTTTTCAACCATCATATTTTCCGCCACTGTAAACGGAAGCACCAGACCGCGTTTCTGCCGGTCTTCATGCACCGTGGAGATTTTATGGTCGATGACGTTGCGCGGCGTTGTGTTCTGGATTTCGGTACCGTTGATTCTGATGGTGCCGCTCTCCACCCTTGTCAGGTTGGTGATGGCTTCGACCAGCTCTTTCTGGCCGTTCCCGTCAATGCCCGCCACGCCGACGATTTCGCCTTTGCGCACCTTCAGCGACAGATTTTTGACCACGGCCAGCTTCCGTTCGTCCCTGACCGTCAGATTGTCGATTTCAAAGACGACCTCGCCCGGATTGGCCGGGGTTTTTTCGACCACAAGCTGGACCGCATGGCCGACCATCTTGGTGGCAAGCTCTTCCTGGTCCACATCGGCGACGTTTACCGTGTCGATATACTCGCCGCGGCGGATAATGGTGCAGACGTCCGAAGAGGCTTTGATCTCCTTGAGCTTATGAGTAATGATAATGATCGTTTTCCCATCCGCTATCAGATTCCGCATGATCTGAATCAGGTCATCGATTTCCTGCGGAGTAAGGACCGCCGTGGGCTCATCGAGGATGAGCAGGTCGACTCCGCGGTAGAGTGCCTTTAATATTTCAACACGCTGCTGCATGCCAACGGAAATATCTTCGATTTTTTCGTCCGGGTCCACTTCCAGCCCGTATTTCTTGACGATTTCAAGAATTTCCTCGCGTGCTTTTTTCATGTTTAATACGCCGAACTGATTGGTCACTTCGTTGCCCAGAATAATATTCTGGGTTACGGTGAAATTGTCTACCAGCATGAAGTGCTGATGGACCATGCCGATTCCGTGTTCAATGGCAATATTCGGGTTCTTGATATTGACCTTTTCCCCATTCAGGAAGATTTCCCCCGCTTCGGCCTGATACAGGCCGTACAGAACATTCATCAATGTGCTTTTTCCGGCGCCATTCTCGCCCAATATGGCATGAATCGTACCCTTTTTAACATCGAGACTGACGTTATTCAGAGCGCAAAAGGAGCCGAACATTTTTGTAATACCGTGCATCTGCACCGCGTATTCCCGGTTGACTTCCATTACAACAGACCCCCTGCCCGTTAATCAATTCTTTTAAGCGCAGCGGGGCGCAATAAAACCCATGCGCCCCGCTGCCCAAAAGAATAAAAGAGTAATACTTATTTAAGTCCTTTTTCGAACTCTGCGAATTCATCCTTATTCGCCGGAGGAGTGATTGTCTTATCCTTGATCTTGCCTTCGAGTGCGATTGCCGCGTTATAGGTGTCGTCGCCCATGAGCTTGTGCTCTTCCGGAATCCCGACGGCGTCTTCGGTCAGGCCGTAGGTGTAAGTTTTTCCGCCGATTTCCTTGCCGTCCATGGCGTCCTTGGAAACAAGCTCGACAGCCTGGTTAACCAGCTTCAAAGCAGAGGTAAGAACGTTTTCGGGCGCAAGATAAGCCTGGTCGCGGTCAACGCCGATCGCGTACTTCTTGGCTTCCTTGGCTGCTTCAATAACGCCGACCCCGACGCCGCCGGCAGCATGGAATACGATATCGCAGCCGTCGGAGAACATCTTGGTTGCGATTGCCTTGCCCTTGGCGGAATCCGTGAAGCTTTCCGCATACTGGGAATTAACGTCGATCTTTTTACCTAACTCTTTCGCAGCGTAAGCAACTCCGGCTTTGTAGCCGTACTCAAACTGGTCGATGATGGCGCTGGTCTGGCCGCCGACAAAACCGACTTTGTTTGTCTTTGTTGTTTTGCCCGCAATGTAGCCGACCAGGAAGGAAGGCTCCTGAGCGCGGAACATCACACCGGTCACGTTGGCAGGCGTGTCTTCATAAGCGTTATCTACGATTGCATAGTTGATGTCCGGGTTCTGTTTTGCGGAATTGAGGATGGCGTCGGCCATTGCGAAACCGATGCCCCAGATCAGATTGTTGCCGTCGTCGGCAGCTTTGTCCAGGTTTGTCGCGTAGTCGGACTCCTGCTTGGATTCGGAATACTTGACCGTGACGCCCGTATCCTTGGAAAGCTTCTGCAGTCCTTCCCACGCGGACTGGTTGAAGGACTGGTCGTTGACACCGCCGGTATCCGTTACCATGCCGATTTTAAAATCGGTCGCCGCTGCGGATTCCGCCTTGCTTTCGGCAGCTGAGCCGGCCGCTTCCGAGCTGGATGCCGCCGGGGCGTTGGAAGCGCAGGCGGTCGCGGAAACTGCCATCATAACCGCAAGAAAAAGTGCTACAATCTTCTTCATTCATTTTTCCTCCTGATTATTTTTTTGGATATATGGAATACCACGAAAACGTGATATTACTCCCATTCTTTTTTCGCGCCGAAAATCATCTTACTTTATTTCGCCGCATTTTGCAATCAATTTTTCCATTAAGTCAAGCAATTTCCAATGCGATTTCCATCATCTGGGTAAATCCGGTCTGGCGCTCCTGGGCCGAAAGGGATTCGCCGGTAAACGGGCAGTCGGAGATCGTGAGGAGGCAGAGCGCGTTTTTATTGGCCCTCGCGGCGTTCATATAGAGAGCCGCGGCTTCCATCTCCACCGCCAGCACGCCCATCTTTTTCCACGAGGCCAGCGCGTTTTCGTTGTCGTCGTAGAAAGTATCCGAAGACAGCACATTGCCTACGACCGTATGCACGCCCAGTTTTTCCGCGGCGTCAACCGCGTTTCTGAGAAGGTCATAGCCGGCAATCGGCGCAAACGTACCCGGCAGATTGTACTGGGCCGCATAGTTGGAATTGGTGCAGGCACCCATGCCGACTACGACGTCGCGCACGTGCACATTGTCGGCGATCCCGCCGGCGGAGCCGATGCGGATGATGTTTTCCACCCCGTAGAAATTGAAAAGCTCGTAGGTGTAAATGCCGACGGAGGGGATTCCCATTCCGCCGCCCATGACGGACACGCGTTTGCCCCGGTACGTTCCGGTGTAGCCGAGCATATTGCGCACGGTGTTAAAGCAGACCGGATCGGTCAGATAGGTTTCGGCAATGAATTTGGCGCGGAGCGGATCGCCCGGCATTAAGACGGTTTTTGCGATTTCTCCTTCTCTGGCCCCGTTATGGGGCGTTGGTACGTTAGACATAGTCTCCTCCTGTTCAGTCGACAATATTTTTCAGCCGGGACGTGCCGGTAATTTTCGGCTTCACCCCGAAATAATCAAGGATCGTGGCCGCGATATCGGCAAAGGTCGGCAGTGTGCCCAGATTGGCCCCGGCTTTTACCCGTTTGCCGTAAATCACCCAGGGCGTGTACTCGCGGGAGTGGTCGGTGGAGGGCGTGATCGGGTCGCAGCCGTGGTCCGCGGTAATCATTAGCAGGTCGTCCTCGCGAAGGCCCGCCAGAATTTCAGGCAGCTTTTCGTCAAAATAGGTCAAGCCTTTGGCGTAGCCGTCCACGTCGTTGCGGTGGCCGTAAAGCATATCGAAATCGACCAGATTGATAAAGCACAGACCGTTGAAGGTTTCCTTTGTCAGCTCGATCGTGCGGTCAATGCCCTCCGCGTTGTTCTTTGTCCTCATAAACCGGGTAATCCCTCTGCCGGCGAAAATATCGTTGATCTTGCCGACGGCGATCACATCATAGCCGTTTTCCTTCAGCTGGTCCAGCATCGTCGTCTTCGGGGGGAGCAGCGAAAAGTCGTGGCGGTTCGAGGTGCGGGTATAATCCGGATAGGTCCCGACAAACGGCCTTGCGATCACCCGGCCGACGCCGTGCTCGCCCGCCAGCAGTTCCCGCGCGATCTGACAGCAGCGGTAAAGCTCTTCCACCGGCACGAGCTCCTCATTCGCCGCTATCTGAAATACGCTGTCCGCGGAGGTGTAAACGATGAGCGCGCCCGTTTCGGCATGCTCCCTGCCGTAATCCCGGATGACCTCGGTGCCGGAATAAGGCTTGTTGCAAATGACCCTGCGGCCCGTTTTTTCTTCAAACGCACGGATGACCTCCGGCGGAAAGCCGTCCGGATAAGTCGGCAGCGGTTTGGGCGAATTGATCCCCGCAATTTCCCAATGGCCGATCGTGGTGTCCTTGCCCTTGGAAATTTCCCTCATGCGCGCGACCGCGCCCGCGGGATGCTCCGCCCTCGGGCGGCAGGTGACGCCGTCGATGTTGAAAAGGCCCAGCTTCTGCATGTTGGGCATATCAAAACACCTGCTTGTCGCGGCGGCGGCAAGCGTATTGCTCCCTTCGTCGCCGTACTCCGCGGCGTCCGGCTCTTCGCCGATTCCGACACTGTCGAGTACAATCAAAAAAACACGTTTATTCATAGTATCCGCCTTTCTTCATTTACGCATTCTTGTCGTCTGCCCCATTTTCAGAGAAACAGGCAACACGTTCTCCCTGGAGCTGAGCTTCCCGTTTGTGACCTGATCGATAATCAGTTTTGCCGCAAGCCGCCCGATTTCCTCGATCGGCTGTACGACGGTGGTCAGCGCAGGCGTCATCAGCGAGCTGAGCTCCACTCCGTCATAACCTACAATCATGATGTCGTCCGGGACTTTTTTATCCTGTTCGCACAGCACCTTATACAGGGACAGCGCGGTCATATCGCTCAGGGCCAGAATCCCGTCCACATTCGGAAAGCGTTTCAGAAGCTCGCGCGAGCTCTCGACCGCGTCGAAGCTGTACTGGCTTTCCATAAATAGAGGCTGGATGCCGTGTTCGTTGCAGACGTCCACATAGCCCAGAAAGCGCTGGCTCCCGCTGGAATATTTCTGCGGCCCGCGCATGAGGACGATATGGCGGCACCCGCACTCGATCAGATGCTCGGTGGCAAGGCGCCCTCCCGAGTAATTGTCGGACTGGACCACCGCAGTATAACGGCTGCCTGCGTCCTTGTCCAGAGCGACAACGGGCAGCGGGCAGCTGCGGATTTCTTCATCCAGATTATCATTGTTGGCGGTAATAATAATGCCGTCCGCATTCATGGCGGTAAGCATATTGATATAGGCGACTTCCTTTTTCGGATTTTCGTCCGAATTGCACAGGATCATCTTATAGCCGTTCTGAAACGCCTCATCCTCAATCGCCCGACCGATCTCGGTCAGGAAAACGTTCAGGATGCTCGGCACGATGTAGCCAATGATCTTAGAAGACTTTTTATAGAGCGAACGCGCGATTTCATTTGGCTTGAAACCGGTTGCATCGATCGCTTCCAAAACGCGTTTTACTTTTTCGTCACTTACTTTTGCCGTCCCGTTGATGACACGAGACACAGTCGCCGACGAAACACCGGCTAATCTCGCCACATCGCTGATCTGAGCCAAAATCATCACCATAGCTTTCCTGTTAAAAATGCGGTTGAACCGGACCCCGTCCCTTTTGAATTTTGAAACCGGTTTCAATGTATTTCCATTCTACACCAGCGTTATCTAATTGTCAATATTTTTTCACACTAACAATATTTTTTGTTTATAATGACCAGCGAACAAGCTTTTTCATCCTGCGAAAACTGTCTTATTCCTCATAATTATATTACAGCGGGCAAAATAGTTCCAGTACTTTTTGAAATTATTTTCAAAAGAGGCCCTTGCGGCCAGGTTGCAGACAAACTGCCGGACCGCGACAAATCGCGCAAGTCAAGGCGGCAAGCGCCGCAAATGAGGAAGGGTAACAGCACCTTTCGCGCCTACGGCAATCACGACTGCAGCATTCTGTAGTACTCCTCTGTGCTTCGTCCCGGGGTCGTATAAAATCAGCTTTATGAGAGTGACTTTGACGTCAGTCTGGTCCTTACAGTATTTTCTTCTTTTTGAAAAAGAGAATACAGACGACCACAAAAGCAACCGAAAGACCCGCGGCAAAAGCGTAGCCGTACGGCCACTGAAGCTCCGGCATATACTTGAAATTCATGCCGTACCAGCCGACCAGAAGCGTGAGCGGAAGAAAAATAGCGGTAATCACGGTAAACAGCTTCATAATCGCGTTCAGCCCGATGTCCACCTGCGACTGATACGCCTCGCGCACCTGCGTGATATAGTCGCGCAGGTTGAGGACGCTCCGGTTCAGGCGGTCCACCCGGGCCGTAAACATCTTGAAATAGCGCAGCGCGCCGGAGGACAGAATCCCGTTGGAGTTTTCCTCGATGCTCTCCGCGACATCCAGCAGCTGCTCATAATATTTTTTATAGAACATCAGCCGTTTCCGCATCGCGATGATGTCCTTGATAAAATCCTCGTCCGCGCCCTCCATGACCCGTTCCTCCAGCGCGGAGATTTCCTCTTCCAGCTCTTCCAGCTCCTCCGAATCATGAATGGTCAGGTTGTTGAAAAACGCGTAAAGAATCCGCGTGATATTCAGGCTGGACGTTTTGCCGCCCGCAAAAGCATCCAGCACGTCCTGTACCGCACGGTTTTCCCCGTCGCCGGCAAAGACCATCCGGTCCGGCAGGATATACAGCCCGATCCGGTGGGTCAGATACCGTTCGTTGTCGTTGACGACATTCAGAAGAATAAAGTCATACCCGTCGTACGCCTCCAGCTTGGCGGGGCCGGGGTTCGCGCACTCGCCGAACGTGTGCGGCGCCGCGCAGAAATGACCGGCGCGCAGTTCCTCCGGCGTACAGACGCAGACGGTATCCGGCGCAAACGGTGTGTCCGCTTCCTCCAGCGTTTCTTTCGTAATCCGATAACACTTCATAACCATACTCCCTATGTTTTCTTTTCCCGCCCTGCAGCGGTTTTCCCCGCACAGGCGGGTTCCGATGGAATGAATCCCATTGTAGCAAAATACGCCCCTTATTTCAACGTCAAAACACCTGCACGGATTTCTCCGTGCAGGTGTTTTCTGCCGTCGCTTTCGCTTATTTTACCGGAACAACAGCCCCTTTGAACGTATCCGTGATAAAGGTTTTGATTTCCTCGCTCTCCAGCACTTCCACCAGCGCCTTGATATCCTCGCGGTTTTCGTCACCTTCGCGGACAGCGATAATGTTGGCGTATGTGGCCGCCGCAAGGGAGTCGTTCGCTTCCACTGCGAGCGCGTCGGAAACCTTCAGATTTCCCTCGAGAGCATAGTTGCCGTTGATGACGGCCAGGTCCACGTCGGGCAGGGTACGGACCAGCTGGGCAGCTTCAATTTCCGTAAACTTCAGCTTCTTCGGGTTTTCCGCAATGTCCTTCTGAGTGGCGGTGATCCCGGCGCCGTCCTTCAGCTTGATCAGTCCCTGATCCTGGAGCAGCAGGAGCGCTCTGGCCTCATTGGAAGTATCGTTCGGAACCGCAATGGTCGCGCCCTCCTTCAGATCGGCAAGGGCCTTGGTTTTCCCGGCGTAAATACCGAACGGCTCATAGTGGATGGAGCCCGCGGAAACAATCTTGGTTCCATTTTCCTTGTTGAATTCATCCAGATACGGCTGATGCTGGAAGTAGTTGGCATCCAGGTCCTTGCTGTCCAGAGCTTTGTTGGGAAGAACATAATCGGAGAATTCCTTGATCTCAAGATCGTAGCCCTTGTCTTTCAGCAGCTTGGCGGCTTCCTTCAAAATAATCGCGTGCGGTGTCGGGGACGCGCCGATGACGATTTTCTTGGCTGCCGCCGTGCTTCCCGCTTCGCTGGAAGCCGGGGCGGCAGAGGATGCGGCCGCAGAGGAAGCGGTTGCGGAATTCGCACAGCCGGCAAATACAGAAGCAGAGAGTGCCGCAATTAAGATTGCTGATAATAATTTTTTCATTGTAAAACCTCCAAAATTTCAGATAGGAATCGTTTATCGTTTAATTTTTTCTTTTGTCGCTCAGTCCGGCCGCCCTCATCCCGATGCCCTGAAGCACCTGAACGATCACAACCAGCAGAATGGTGGCGATCAGCATCATCTCGCCCTGCCAGCGGTAAAGGCCGTAATTGATCGCAATCGTGCCCAGCCCGCCGCCGCCGACAACGCCGGCCATGGCGGAATATCCCAGAATCGTGGTCGTCGCAATGGCGCAGCCCACAATCAGGGAAGGCTTGGATTCGGGAAGCAGAACCTTCCTGATAATCTGGAAGTCGGACGCGCCCATGGACTGCGCGGCTTCAATCACGCCGATGTCAATCTCTTTCAGCGAGGACTCGACAAGTCTCGCGATAAAGGGCGCCGCCGACAAGGTCAGCGGAACAATGGTTGCCGTGGAACCGATGGTGGTGCCCGTCACCATTCTTGTAAACGGAAAGATGGCGATCATCAGGATCAGGAACGGGATGGAGCGGGTCAGATTGACGATCACATCCAGCACCTTATACAGAGAAGCGTGCGGGCGGATCCCGTCCTTTGCGCTGGTGAACAGCAGGATTCCCACGGGCAGGCCGATAAGATAGGCAAAGAGTGTGGAAACCAGTACCATATACAGGGTTTCACCAATGCCCTGCAACAACATGCTCAGCGTTGACTCATCCCACATAACCGTTCACCTCCTCAGCGGACAGACCCTTCGCGCGTACATAGTCAAACATCTTCTGCGCCAGAGCCTCGTCCTGCGGCAGCTGGACCACCATCTGGCCAAACGCTTTGCCGTCTATGTCTTTGGTGTCTGCGTACAGGATATTGACGGGCGCCTTACAGTCGAGGACCATATTCGCAATGACCGGCTCAAAAGAAGAATTTCCATCAAACACAATGCGCATACATCGCTTGCTGATCATTTTATCGGGATGTTTCCCTTCGGGATAGACCAGCTTCTGCGCCGCCGACGTCTGCGGCCTGTGGAAAATATCCTCCACAGAACCGGATTCGGCAATCCGGCTGTCGTCAATAATGGCGACGCGGTTGCAGATTTCCTCTATCACGCTCATCTGATGCGTGATAATAACAATGGTGATGCCCATCCGGCGGTTGATATCCTTCAGCAGCGCCAGGATCGACGTGGTGGTGGTCGGGTCAAGGGCGCTGGTGGCTTCGTCGCACAAAAGCACCTTCGGATTGGTCGCGAGCGCGCGGGCAATGGCCACACGCTGTTTCTGGCCGCCGGAAAGCTGGGCGGGGTAAGCCCGGGCCCTGTCGGCCAGGCCGACGAGCTCCAGAAGCTCTTTCGCCCTTTTTCTTGCGGATGCCTTGTCAGCGCCGGCCAGCTCCAGGGGAAAACAGATATTCTGCTCCGCCGTGCGCTGCATCAGAAGATTGAACTGCTGGAAAATCATCCCCATGGACCGGCGAACCGTGCGCAGGTCCTTATCGGAAAGGGCGGACAGGTCGCGCCCGTCGAACAGGACAGTGCCCTCCGACGGTTTTTCCAGCATGTTGATACATCGTACCAGCGTGCTCTTACCGGCGCCGCTCATACCGATAATGCCAAAAATATCGCCTTTTTCAATCGTCAGGTTAATATCGCTTAAAGCCTGCACCTCAGAATCCTTCGTGTGGAAGGTTTTGCTCAACGATTGAATTTCGATGATCGCCTCGCCCAAGCCGACACCCCCTCAAATAACATTACTAAACATATAGGAATTATAGTAAATATTGCATAATTTGTCAATGCATATTGCAAAAATAAATAAAACAAATCTTATTCTCCCGTCCACCGGGCGACAAGCGCCTTGATTTTTATACCCTTTTCCATGAACATTTTTTCATGTTCGGTCAGCGTATTTCCCTGCTGACCGCCGCCGTGCAGGTCGTAGGTCACAGACAGAATCGTAAACCCGCTTTCTTCAAAGTACACCAGCGAATCGTCAAAAAGGGCGCCGTCATCGGTTTTAAAGTGGATTTCTCCGCCCTTTTCCAGAATCTGCTTGTAATTTTCAAGCTGGCGGGGATAGGTCAGCCGCCGTTTGTGATGCTTGGCCTTCGGCCACGGGTTGCAGAAATGAATATAGATTCTTTCCACCGTATCTTCGGCATTCATCACGGTGAGAATCCGCTCAATATCCTGTGCCATCAGCACGACGTTGTCCGGCTCTGCGTTCCGCTCCCGGAACGCCTGTTCAATATTCCGTTTGGCCGGGCCGAGAACGGCATCCTTCAAATCGATTCCCATATAATTGATCTGCGGATTTTGCGGGGCAAGCCCGGCGAGAAAAAGGCCCTTTCCGCAGCCAAGCTCCAGATGGATGGGCTGCCGCCGCCGGAAAAAGCTGTGCCATTTTCCAATATACTGTGCGGGATTGCGGACAAAAAAGCCGCACGCATCCAGCTCGGGCGCGGCCCACGGTTTATTGCGCATTCTCATGACGGTAAACCCCTATCCTTTTCCCTGAAGATCCTGCCAGTTTTTGCAGACGTCCACCCATTTCACGCTTTGGGAAACGTGGAAAAGCTCGTCACAGCTCAGCTCCACGCAGGAGCTTGCGCTGCCGCCCGCGGGGAAAACTTTGGAGAAGCGTTTCAGCGAAACGTCGCAGTACACCTTTGCGCAGGGCGGATTTCCAAACGGGCAGACGCCCCCTACCTTGTACCCGGTCAGCTGCTCCACCTCGTCGGGAGCAAGCATTTTCGCCTTTGTGCCGAACTCTGCCTTGAATTTTGCGTTGTCCACCTTGGCGTCTCCCGCAGCGACGACAATCACGCAACCGCCGCCGCTGTGAAAAGAGATCGACTTTGCAATGCGTGCTTCCTCAACATTCAGTGCCTGTGCGGCCAGTTCCACCGTCGCGCTCGAAACCGAAAATTCGTGCAGGCGGTCTTCCATCCCGTATAATTTTAAATAGTCCTTTACTTTCTGAACCGACATCATTTCCTCCGGCTTTCCGATATTATTGATAGGTACCTATCCGAGCATGTCGAAAACATGCGGACTGTCAAAAATCGCGGGATTTCCCCGCTGTATTCCGATCAATTATTGAATTCTTATAGTATAGCATACTGCGTAAAAGTAAAAAGTATTTTTATTCAAATTTGTAATAAAACACAAATTTCAACGAATTTTTTTTCGTTTTATGTATCTGTTTCCCTATGCCGGAAATCCGGAAATTTCCGCTTCCCAGCCGCATTGGCGGCAAACCGGACAGCCCGCATAATGACGCCGTCCTTTGCATAAAGATTATCACCCGCGAAGAGCACGGCGTACCCTGAATCCCCTTTTTTCGTTAGATTATTACAATTTATTACTTTTATATAATTATTTTTATGAAAATAAATCATTGTACACGAAAATAAAATAGTGTATATTTTATTTATTGTCATCTGCTGTTTTTTCAATCGTGCTATTGGAAAGGACGTGAGCATGTGAAAACAAATCCAAAGCTGAAAACGGTTTTGATTCTTGCCATTTCCTGCTCTGTCCTGACTACTTCCTTCACTGTGTTTGCCTTTCAGCTGAAAAAAGATATCCGGAATTTTGCCGATCAGGAAATTGAGAAAAGCGAACAACAGAATTCCGCGGCATTGTCCGGCCAGTTCCGCGAAAAATTTGCGGTTTTAGGCTCTCTGGCGTCTTTGATCGGCAGCAGGGAGGTTCAAAACGACCCAACCGTTACACAGGCGATGCACTCTTTGACAAAAAGCGGCGCGTTCGTACAGACCGCCATCGCGGATTTAAACGGCGACAGCACTTCGGACAGCGGCGAAAAAAGCAATGTGGCGGAATATGATTTCTTTAAAAAATCCTTAAATGGTCAAAAGGCAGTCTGCGACTCCTTTGCTTTTTACGGCAAAAAGAGCCTGCTTTTTTCCGTGCCGGTCTATCGAAAGGAAGCCGTAGCTGGCGTCCTGATAGGGATTTCCGACACCGGGCCGCTGACGGACGCCCTCAGCACAGCCGTATACGGCGGCGCCGGCTCCCGCCTTTTGCTCGGGCGCGACGGCAGCGTCATTCTTCAGTCGGACACGCCGTTTGACAGCAAGGAGGAAAATCTGTTCTCCTGTCTGCTGAACAGAAACCAGGGCAACCGGGACAGCATTGACCGCATCCGCGGGATCATGGACCGCTCGGAAAGCGGTGCCGTGGAGTACGGGACCGGCGGTTCTTACGGTTATCTTTACTTTGCTCCTGTTGCGGGGACGGACTGGTACCTGGCCGCCGCGGTCCCGGATACCGCGGTTTTTTCCAGATTCGGGCGTCTTCTTCTGCTGTGCGCAATTCCTGTGGCGGGAACCGCGCTGACTTTTCTTCTGCTTGGAACTTACTTCGTCGTTCTGCTGCGCCGGAAAAACGCCGACGTCAGAAAAGGGATTCAGGAACTGAAAGCGCTGACCGCCAATATCCCCGGCTGCGTGCAGCACTGCAAATACGACGGCTTTCTCACGATCGTGTACTGCAGCGACGGCTTTCCGCAGCTGACCGGATATACCCCGGAAGAAATCGGGCGGTTCTTTCACAACCGGTTCCTCCTCATGGTTTATGAGCCCGACCGCGAGGTCATTCAGCGGAGCATAGACGCCCAGCTTCAGAACGGCAGCGTCATTGACGTGCAGTACCGTCTGTTAAGAAAGGACGGCTCCCTGATCTGGGTTCTCGACAAGGGACAGCTGATGGCCGAAAGCGGCATGGAGCCCGAGCTTTACTGCCTGCTGACGGACATCACCGACCAACGGGAAATCATGCAGGAGCTGGAAATCAGCAATGGACGATATCAAATCGTACTGGACCAGTCGGACAGTATGATTTTTGAATACGACATCGTCAACGGGACGGTATCCAACAGCACAAGCGGCCTTTCTGTGTTCGGAAGCGGCGGCGCAATCCGGAACTTTCCCGACAGCGTGCTGGAAAGCGAAATGATTCACCCCGACGACCTTGACCTGTTCCGCTCCATGTTTACCGGCGTCAAAAACGGAGCGCACAGCGCGGAAGGCGAATGCCGGCTGAAAGACCGGCAGGGCTCCTATCTCTGGTACAGCATGAAGATCACTACGATTTTTAATCAGAACGGCGAACCGGTCCGGGCTATCGGCAGGATCAGCGACATCACCTGCCAGAAGGAAGCCACCCAAAAGCTGGTGCAGAAAGCGCAGCGCGACGGGCTGACCGGGCTGCTGAACAAATCCGCCACAAAAGCGTATATTGAGCAGGCGCTGGTCGGCAACGAGCTTTGCGCACTGTACATCATCGACGTCGATCATTTCAAGGATATCAACGACCATCTTGGACATATGTTCGGCGACGCGGTGCTGGCGGAAATCGGCGGCAAGCTGAAAAAGCTGTTCCGCACCTCCGACGTGGTGGGACGTGTCGGCGGGGATGAATTCATGGTGCTTCTGAAAAGCATCGGCGACCTGTCCCTGGTGGCCGAAAAGGCAGACGCCATTCACCAGAGCCTGCAGCAGACTTTCGAGAACGGGCCGAAACAGTATTCCATCTCCGGCAGCATCGGTATCGCGGTTTACCCGAAAGACGGCAGGACCTACGCGGACTTATATAAAAAGGCGGATGCCGCCCTTTACGAAGCGAAGCGCTGCGGCAGAAGCAGGTTTGTCATTTTTGACGGTGGGCTTGAAACATCCGGGTACGTAAACGGCGCTCCCAAACAATATGATTCCCTTTCCCCCCAGTGAAAACAATCGGAAAACCACAGGAAGCCAGCTTCCGGCAACAACTGCGCCGGTGACTGGCTTCCCTTTTCATAAATCCGCGAAATTCTTGAAATAACCACAAATCGTGATATAATTCTAAGCAGTTATGCAAGGGAGGAAACAATGGATAGAAACAAAAAAATCATTCTGACGCTCAGCGTCCTGCTGACCGCCGTCATCGTCTGTCTGGCCTTCCTCTGGATCAGATTCGGACAGCGCGCGGACAGCTACGAATGTACGAACTTCGCAATGGGAACTTATGTCCAGCAGACCGTTTATGGGAAAAACGCGGAGACGGCGGCAACCGCTGCCGCTAAAAAAATAGGTGAGCTGGAAAACCTGATTTCGTGGAGAATCGCGGATTCCGATATCGACAGGCTGAATCAGGCTTCCGGCTCCAGCTGGGTCAGGCTCGACGCGAGGACCATCGCTCTGCTTCAAAAAAGCCTTACCGTCGCTCAGAAGTCCGGCGGGGCCTTTGACCCTACCATCTTGCCGATTACCTCCCTATGGGATTTCGGAGGAGAGAACCAGCGTGTTCCCTCTAAGGCGGAAATCGATACCTATTTGAAATACGTGGATTATAACAATTTAAGAGTAAACCCAAAGGATTCCGCCGCGTCCCTGAAGCTGCACTATACCGCGGTCGAGCTGGGCGCGATCGGAAAGGGCGCCGCCTGTGACGAAGCAGTCGCCGCCTACCGGCAGGCCGGAGCGGACTGCGGAATCGTCGCCGTCGGCGGCAGCGTGGGAGTATTCGGCACCAAGCAGGACAAATCGCCCTGGCGTGTGGCGGTGCGCGATCCCCGCAGCTCCGAAGCGCAGAGTGCTTCCATGGGCACAATTGACCTGGCCTCCGGTTTTGTGTCCACTTCCGGTACATACGAAAAGAATTTTACGGAAAGCGGCGTTACCTATCATCATCTTTTAAACCCGAAAACCGGCTACCCGGAAAACAACGGCCTGCTTTCCGTCACGGTAGTCTGTGACAACGGCGCGCTGAGCGACGCGCTTTCCACCGCCTGTTTTGTTTTGGGAAAAGAGAAGGGGACCGCTCTTCTGAAGGAATACAACGCCGGCGGAATCTTTATCAACAGCGATCATCAGGTATTCGTCACGGATAATCTTGTAAATTCTTTTAAAATTGTCGAAAAGCAATATATTTTGAAATAAAACGAGTTAAAATTCAGAATATTAAAATCTTTATAACCTGTATTCTAAGGCTTTGCTTCGTAAGGTGGTATACCAAAGTAAGAATCAATCACACAGGATAAAGGAGAATTCAAAATGCATATTTCCACTCAAAGTGCACAGCAAATTGTGAACGAGATAAGTACTATTGTCAAGCAGCATGTAAATATGATGGATGCACAAGGTTATATTATTGCCAGTACCGATTCGAGCCGTGTAGGGAATTACCACGAAGGTGCAAAAAAGATCATTGACGAGCATCTTACGGAATTTTATGTGACTCCCGAAACAGAAACTCCTTTCACCCGCGCCGGACTCAATCTTCCCATAATCATCAACGGTGAGACCATCGGCGTTATAGGCATCACCGGCGGGTACGAGCAGGTTTTTAACTATGGGCAGATTGTAAAAAAAATGACGGAAATTCTGGTGCGGGAAAGCTACGCCCGGGAGCAGGAGCGGTTTGACAAGAAGATTGAAAGCCGTTTTTTGGAAGACTGGATTCTGGGTACAGGCGCAGAGTTGGGCCACGCCTTTATTGAAAGGGGCGTCGCACTGCACATTGACATCACCCGTCCAAGGCGGGTCATGGTGCTGCGGCTTGCAGACTTTCAACGCCTTGCCGGCACCGGAGAGGGGCAGAAGGTGATTGAAAAGATAGAGCAGGCTGTCCGTCAGTTTATCTGTGAGGAACCGGGAAATGTCTATTTGCGCCTTACTACGAAGCAAATTTGTTTGGTAATGCCTCGCAGTGACATTCAGATGCGTGCATTAGCAGAAAAACTTTGTCAACATATCCATAGTTTATTTGATGTGACGCTTTTCGCGGGAATTGACAATGGGGAAACCGGTACAACTGACGTCCGAGGCGCCTATATCAAGGCCAATAAAGCATCTCATGCCTGTAACGTGCCCGCTTACTGCATTATGCTGTACGACCAAATTAACATGGAAATATTCATGGAGGAGATTCCAAAGGTATTGAAAGAAGAATACCTGCGTAAAATATTTGCAGGCTGCAGCTTTGAAAAAATGCGTAACTGGATTGCTATTTTAGAAGTTTACTTTCATGCCGAAGGTTCCATCCGCTTATCGGCTGAAAGGTTGTTCATGCATAAGAACACCCTACAATACAAACTGAAGAAACTGGAAGAATGTACCGGTTATGACGTGCGCCTTCCCAGTAACAGCGCAATTTTTTATATTGCTGTTTTGTTTTTTCGGGATATTCAAAAAGAATTGCTTATTTTGGGCAATTAATACAATAGAACTGATGATTTTTTAATTATGATGTTATGGGTAATATAAATTCAAGGCTAATTGTGTTATATAGTACATATACAATCTTTCCGCAATGTTATAATATAGGTTAAAGAAAGAGAGTTTGTGCAAAGATTTTAGGAAAATTGCCGAACTCGCGAAAGCTGTTATAAGCTTGAATACATTGTAGGAGGGTAATTTTATGTCTGGAATCGGTCTAATTATTGCGTTTGTTATTGCGATCATTGTAATGATACTGGCAATTTCAAAGCTGAAAGTCCATCCATTTTTGTCCATCATGAGCGTATCCCTTATTTTGGGACTTGTTGCGGGAATTCCACTGACAGATGTCGAACAAGCCGACGGTACGGTGGTGCAGGGTCTGGCCAACGTAATCGGCGCAGGCTTCAGCGGTACATTCACCAGTATCGGTATTGTAATTATTTTGGGTGCCCTGATCGGCACTATCCTTGAGGCGACGGGCGCGGCTTTTAAGCTGGCTGATATGGTTATCAAATTGGTTGGGCCCGACCATCCCGACCTTGCCATGCTGCTTATGGGCTGGGTTGTGTCAATCCCTGTGTTCTGTGACAGCGGCTTTGTCATCTTAAACCCAATTCGCAAAGCTTTGGTACAGCGTACCCGCAAAAGCAGCGTTGCTATGACGGTTTGTCTGTCGGCCGGTTTGTATGCTTCTCATGTATTCATACCTCCAACGCCGGGGCCAATCGCGGCTGCCAATACCCTTGGCATTGGCAACAATCTGCTTTTAGTAATGGGTATGGGTGCCCTTGTCTCTATTCCAGCTCTTGTGGCAGCTTATTTTTATTCCAAATACATCAGTAAAAAAGTGAAAGCCGCTGATGAGTATGATGCGAAGGCAGCGGACGGCGAAATCATAAAGACCTATGAGCAAGTCGTCGCAGAATACGGCCGTCTGCCAAACGGGGCCCTTGCACTTAGCCCAATCATTGTTCCCGTTTTGCTTATGGCTCTCGGTTCCATTGCTTCTATGTCCAAATGGACCGGTTCAGCGCTCATCATGTGTACGTTCCTCGGCACTCCCATTATCGCCCTTGCCATAGGAACCCTGTTTGGCGTATGGCTGCTGGTGGACACCAAACAAATGAAAAAGTTCTACAATATCACCGATGAAACTTTAAAAACCGTTGGGCCGATCCTGTTTGTCACCGCAGCGGGCGGCGTGCTTGGCAAGGTGATTGCCGTATCCGGTATGGTACAGTTCATCACATCCAATGCATCGCTTTTGCAGACAGTAGGCATCTTCTTCCCGTTCCTTTTGGCAGCTATCCTCAAATCTGCGCAAGGTTCCTCAACCGTTGCTATTACAACCACAGCCGGCATCATGGCTCCGCTGATGGATCTTATGGGGCTGGGGGTGCCTGTTCTGAGCGCTCTTACCGTGATGGCCATCGGCGCCGGTGCAATGACCGTCTCCCATGCAAACGACTCCTATTTCTGGGTTGTTACCAATTTTGGCGCATTGAAGCCGGAACAGGGTTACAAAACACAAACTATGGTTACTTTGGTTGAAGGTGTTGCCGCAATGGCAGGCGTTTTTGTCCTATCGCTCTTTTTACATTAAATTGCCCATTCGGCTTTTACGATACTATTTCTGGGACGGTAAGAGAGATTACCGTCCCAATGCTTTTAACCCTGTAACCACACACAAAGGAGAACGGAGAACATTATGAAAAAGGTCTTACTAATCCCTGATTCTTTTAAGGGGACGATGTCGTCCAGTGAAATATGCACCATTATGGAAAAGTCCATTCATCGTTATTACCCCCATGCGGAAATAATCAGCATTCCAGTGGCAGACGGCGGTGAGGGAAGTGTGGAATCCTTTTTAACTGCCGTTGGGGGTGAAAAGGTGCAGCTTTCTGTAAAAGGACCCTATTTTGAAGAGGTACAGAGCTTTTACGGGTGTTTGCCTGACCATACTGCAGTAGTGGAAATGGCTGCCGCGGCAGGTCTGCCTCTGGCAGGGGATAATCGACATGCAGAAAAAACCACAACCTACGGTGTCGGTCAGTTGATAGAGCATGCGGCAAAGGCGGGCTGTAAAAAAATTATTGTCGGTCTTGGCGGCAGTGCTACCAATGACGGGGGCGCAGGTGCTGCGGCTGCGTTAGGTGTCCGCTTTATGAATGCAGAAGGCCAATCTTTTATCCCTGTCGGCGAAACTTTATGCAACATTGCTTCAATTGACGTCAGCGGACTCAGCCCGGCTCTTGCGGGAGTAGAGTTGATCACGATGTGCGATATTGACAACCCTCTGTGCGGACCCCAGGGCGCCGCAGCGGTATTCGGACCGCAAAAAGGTGCAGATGAGGCGATGGTAAAAGTGCTGGATGGCAATCTTACGCATATGGCAGCGGTGGTAAAAAGAGATCTGGGGAAAGACATCATTCATCTTGCAGGCGCCGGCGCCGCAGGCGGAATGGGCGGCGGTATGGTGGCTTTTTTCGGCAGCAGGCTGCAAATGGGCATTGAAACCGTGCTGGATACGGTTCATTTCAATTCGCTTCTTGAAGGCGCGGATTTGGTATTTACTGGCGAGGGTAAAATCGATTTTCAATCGCTGCGCGGCAAGGTAGTGATCGGTGTAGCACGCCGCGCAAAAGAAAAGGGAGTCCCCGTTATCGCCGTTGTGGGTGATATTGGTGATAATATTGAAGGAATGTACGATCAGGGGGTCAATGCCATTTTCAGTATCAATCGTGTTGCGGTACCGTTTGACGAAGCAAAAAAGCGCAGCAGGAGCGACCTCATGCTTACTATGGATAACCTTATGCGCCTTATTTCACTGGTTGGGTAATTATCTGCCATGGAAAAATTCAGTTAATAAAAAATGTAAACTTTATGGGTGAAGGCGGAGTTATCATCACAACAATGCAGCCGGCACGACGGGGACAAGTTCATGAAGGTGCAAGGAGAATTATGTCCGGAGAAATTGATGAACTTGCCATTGGTATGGAGGATGCAAAAAAATTACAGGGCACATTACTCGGCTACAATAGGGTTGTTGCCTGTATAAGCAAAGCGAATAGGCTGTATCGGCCTGTCAGGATACCCGAAAAAAATGCGTCCGTTTCAGCATCTGGCAACTATCATTGTTAGGAAAGAGTTTGAAAAGTTCCAGGCGACAAACCGCAAACAAGAAGTTCTTGCGAATGTCGTAGGCGAAATTGATAAACATCGTCTGCCCTACAAGAAATATCTGCCGGGAGCGAAGATTTTTTTCAGCATTCAAAGAAATTGAAGATATGACGAATCTATCTGGTTCAAAATCTGTACAACCGGTCGGACATGGCGACCATGACGCAAGTCATCGACAGCCGCGCCTTTTCGGAATTTTGCGGAGTGGAATCAAGCAATCAGGCGCCGGATGGAGATACCATCGGGCGGTTCCGCGCGCTGTTAGTGGAGCACGGCCTGCAGGAAAAGCTGTTTGCACGGTGGTCTGTGACAACGGCGCGCTGAGCGACGCGCTTTCCACCGCCTGTTTTGTTTTGGGAAAAGAGAAGGGGACCGCTCTTCTGAAGGAATACAACGCCGGCGGAATCTTTATCAACAGCGATCATCAGGTATTCGTCACTGATAATCTTGTAAATTCTTTTAAAATTGTCGAAAAGCAATATATTTTGAAATAAAACGAGTTAAAATCAGAATATTAAGATCTTTATGTTCTATATTCTCAAACACATTCCGGCAACATTCGTTTCCCGCAGCACGTCTGTGGACAAACTCTGCAGGCGTGTTTTTCATGGATATCAGAACCGTTTACCGGTCTGATAACAGATGAGTAAAATATGGAGGAAAAAACATGGAATTGACATTTCCGGCCAAGCCATTCAAAACGCATGGCGGTGCGGACGTTCCCCACAATAAGAACACGGCGCAGGCTGAGTCCGCCGTGATGCCGCCTCCGGCACAGGTGGTGCTGCCCATGCAGCAGCATGCAGGCGCTCCCTGCGCTCCGCTTGTAAAAGTTGGCGAAACCGTTCTGGTGGGACAGAAAATTGCGGACAGCGGCGCATTCATCAGCGCTCCGATTCATGCGAGCGTCTCAGGCAGAGTCAGCGCGATCAAAAAGGTCATGCTGCCCGGCGGACAGTACACCGACGCGGTTGTCATCGACTCCGACGGTCAGATGGCCGTTTCCCCGGACGTAAAACCGCCGGCAACGGAAACGCCGGAAGCGTTTACGAAGGCGATCCGGGAATCGGGGCTGGTAGGACTTGGCGGCGCGGGGTTCCCGGCGCACGTAAAGCTCCATGTTCCAAAGGATAAAAAGCTCGATACCATGATTGTCAACGCGGCGGAATGCGAACCGTACATAACAGCGGACAATCGCGAGGCGATTGAAAATTCCTGGGACGTGCTTTCGGGGATTTACGCCGTTGCAGATCTGTTAAAGCTGGAACGCGTGATCATTGCCGTGGAAGACAACAAGCCGGACGTCATTGAAATTCTGAAAAAAATCGCGGACAGCAAAACAAATGACCCGGAAGACCGCGTGCGCATTCTTCCCCTGCACGCGCGTTATCCGCAGGGCGCTGAAAAGGTACTGATCAAGGCCTGTACGGACCGCGAAATCCCGATGGGAAAGCTGCCCGCCGACGTGGGCTGCCTCGTGATGAACATTACCTCTGTTTCCTTTATTGCCAAATACCTGAAAACAGGGATGCCGCTTGTGACAAAGCGGGTCACCGTCGACGGGTCGGCGATCCGGAATCCACAGAATGTCATTGTCCCGATCGGCACAAAGATCGCCGACATGATTGAATTCTGCGGCGGGTACCGGTCGGAGCCGAAAAAACTTTTAATGGGCGGCCCCATGATGGGTCTTGCCCTGGCCAGCGACGAGCTTCCAGTATTGAAGCAAAACAACGGCATCCTCGCGTTCGGAGAAAAGGAAGCCCGGATGAACGCGCCGACCGCCTGCATCCGCTGCGGCCGCTGTGTGGACGGCTGTCCTATGAATCTGATCCCCACGCAGCTTGAAAAATACTCCAATGCCAAGGATGTTGAAAAGCTTCAGGAATATGACGTCATGACCTGCATGGAATGCGGCACCTGCGCCTTCAGCTGCCCGGCGGGCAGACCTCTTGTACAGGCCATCCGGCTCGGCAAGGGACTGGTAAAAGCGGGAGGTAAAAAATAATGGCAGAGAAACTGATCGTATCGTCCTCTCCCCATATCAGAAGCGGCGTGACGACCCGCAAAATCATGCTGGACGTCATCATTGCGCTGACTCCGGCGGCAATCGCTTCCGTGATTATCTTCGGATTCAAGGCCCTCGTGCTGATCCTTTGTTCCGTTGCTTCCTGCGTCCTCAGCGAATATGTCTGCAGAAAGGTCATGAAGCGTGAAAACACCATCGGCGACCTGAGCGCCGTAGTAACCGGAATCCTCCTTGCATTTAACGTACCCGTGGGCGTCAGCCCGTTCATTGTCATCTTCGGCGGAATTGCCGCCATTGTGGTGGTAAAGCAGATGTTCGGCGGAATCGGGCAGAACTTTGTGAACCCGGCGCTGACCGCGCGCATTATCCTGATGTCCTCCTTCCCCGCCCAGATGAGCAGCTGGAACGCCCCGTTTTATTATCTGCACAGCACCGACGCGATGACCACCGCTTCCCCGCTCGGCATCTTGAAGGAGGGCGCAAGCGGCACCATGCCGACGCTGCTCAATATGCTGGTCGGCGCCCGCGCGGGATGTCTTGGGGAAACCTGCGCGGTGGCGCTGATTCTCGGCGGTATCTACCTGGTGGTGCGCGGGGTCATCAGCCCCGTCATCCCGCTGTGCTATATCGGCTCCGTCGCCGTGATCTCCCTGATTGCGGGAAGGAACGTTCTGTTCGACCTGCTCGCGGGCGGCCTGCTGCTCGGCGCCATCTTCATGGCGACCGATTACGCTACCTCCCCGATCAACCTGAAGGGCAAGATCGTCTTTGCCGTCGGCGCGGGCGTCATTACCATGCTGATCCGTGTTTTCGGTCAGCTTCCGGAAGGCGTGTCCTTCTCCATCATCCTGATGAACCTTCTGGTGCCGCATATCGAACGCTTGACACGTCCCAGGGCATTTGGAAAGGAGCGTGTGAAAGTTGAAGATTGACACAAAAGAGGTGCTCACCCCCGCCCTCACACTGTTTGTGATCTGTTTGGTCACCGCGGTCCTGCTGGCGGGCACAAACCTGATGACGCGCGATAAAATCGTGGAGATCAACCAACAGTCCGAATCCGCTTCCCGCCAGCTTGTGCTTCCTTCCGCGAAGGATTTTGAGAATTCCAAAGACGGTACGTACGCGATCGGCAAAAACGGAAACTCGCTTGCCGGATATGTGTTTACCACCAAGACAAAAAGCTACGGCGGCGATCTGAAGGTGATGACCGGCATTGACAAGGATGGCAAGATCACCGGCGTCGTCCTGCTGGCCATCGGCGATACGCCGGGCCTCGGCCTGAACGCGGAAAAAGAAAGTTTTCGCGTTCAGTACAAAAAGGCCGTCCCCGAAAACGGATTTGAAGTCATTAAATCCGGCACGGCTTCGGACACGCAGATCGAGGCGATGACGGGCGCTACCATAACGAGTAAAGCCGTCACCGCATGCGTGAACGACGCGATTAAAGAATATCAAAATGTAAAGGGGGGCGAATGAAATGTCGAAAACTCCATGGCAGGAATTCAGCAAAGGCATCATCAAGGAAAATCCTGTTCTTCGCCTTGTACTCGGCACCTGCGCCACGCTTGCGCTGAGCACCTCCGCAAGCAACGCGATCGGCATGGGACTTGCCACGACCTTTGTGCTGGTGGGGTCCAATACGGTCATTTCCCTGCTGCGCAGGGTCATTCCGGATAAGGTGCGTATCCCCTGCTATATTACGCTGATCGCGGGATTCGTCACCATTGTACAGATGCTGATCGAAGCGTATTCCCCCAGCCTGAAAGCGGCGCTCGGCATCTACCTCCCCCTGATCGTCGTGAACTGCATCATTCTGGGCAGGGCCGAGATGTTCGCGAACAAAAACAAGGTCCTTCCGTCCGTTCTGGACGCCCTGGGGATGGGAGCCGGCTTTACCGCCACGCTGCTGGTGATGGGCATCATCCGCGAACTTCTGGGCGCCGGAACGGTTTTCGGATTCCCGATTACCGCCGGATTTGTATCGCCCATTATCATCTTCCTGCTCCCTCCGGGAGGCTTCTTCGTGTTCGGCATGATGATTGCGCTGGCAAACAAGCTGGCTGCTGAAAAGGGCGCCGAACCGGCTGAGCTGGGCTGCCAGAACTGTCCTCTCTGCGGAAACTGCTCCATGATGGCTGAAAAAGAAAAGGAGTGTGCGGGAAAATGATCAAAGGATTAGTCGCTATTTTTTTGGCTGCCATACTGACCGAAAACTACATCCTCAATAAATTTCTGGGCATCTGCCCTTTTCTGGGCGTTTCCAAAAAGCTCGACACCGCAACCGGCATGAGCATTGCGGTCACCGTCGTCATGGTGATTTCCACTGCGGCGACGTGGCCGATTTATACCTATGTACTGGTTCCGCTGGACCTCGCGTACTTGCAGACGATCGTGTTTATTCTGATTATTGCGGCCCTCGTTCAGTTTATTGAGACGGTATTGAAAAAATACATTCCTTCCCTGTACAATGCGCTCGGCATTTACCTCCCTCTCATTACCACTAACTGCGCCGTGCTTGGTGTAACCATGCTGGTCATTGAGAAAGGCCAGTCCGACCCGACCTTCGGCTTTATCCAGTCGCTTGTAAACGCGTTTGGCTCCGGCATCGGCTTTCTGGTGGCCATGGTTATCTTCGCGGGCGTGCGGGAAAGAATTGAAAACAACGATATTCCAAAATTCCTTCAGGGTTTGCCGATCACACTGGTTGCCGCGTCGCTGACAGCCGTGTCGTTTCTCGGCTTTCAGGGCCTTGTTGACGGCATGCTGGGTTAGGAGATGCAGATATGAATGAAATATTGACTCCGGTCCTGATTGTGGCCGGGATCGGCCTGTTGGCGGGCCTCATCCTTGCGATTGCGTCGATCGTCATGGCCGTGCCCAAGGACGAAAAGGCCGAGGCAATTCGCGATATGCTGCCGGGAGCCAACTGCGGCGCCTGCGGATATTCCGGTTGTGACGGCTACGCAAAGGCGCTGTCCTCGGGCGAGGCGAAACCCGGACTCTGCCCGGTGGGCGGTGCGGCGGTAGCCAAAGCCATTTCCGAATACCTTGGCTGCGACCTGGGCGACGTGGAATCAAAGGTGGCTTTGGTCCACTGCCTTGGCAGCTATGACAATACGACCGATAAAGTGGAGTACGAAGGAATCGCGACCTGCGCGGGAGCGGCGATCGTCGCCGGCGGCGTGGCAAGCTGTCAGTATGGCTGCATGGGCTTGGGCGACTGTATGAACGCCTGCCAATACGGCGCGATCAGTGTTTGCAACGGCGTTTCCAAAATTGACCCGGTCAAGTGCAGAGGCTGTTCCATGTGTGTAAAAGCCTGTCCGAAACACCTGATTTCGTTTGTCCCCGCGACAAAGCAGGCGGTGGTCCGATGCAGCAACTGCGACAAAGGCGCCCTGACCAGCAAAGTCTGTAAGGTCGGCTGCATCGGCTGTATGAAATGTGAAAAGACCTGTCAGCACGACGCCATTCATGTCGCAAATTCCCTTGCGGCCGTCGATCCTGCCAAATGTGTCGGCTGCGGCGACTGCGCCGGCGTTTGCCCAAGGCACTGCATTACCATGTTCGGAGTGTAAGCAATAGAATGAAAAACGGGGTGTAACCCGGCCAGCCGGGAAGCACCCCAATTTATTCGACTTTCATAAAGGTTTATATTGCTTTTTTTATAAGTTTATTATATAATATAACACGTTGTTCATGCCGGTGTGATGGAATTGGCAGACGTAGTGGACTCAAAATCCACCGGTAGCGATACCGTGCCGGTTCGAGTCCGGCCACCGGCACCAAAAAGCAGTTCGGCCCTTGTGGGCCGGGCTGCTTTTTCGCGTTGATGGCTCCATTTCCCGAACCGCGGTGCAGGTTGGGAGAAACATCAGAAAATCAGATCCTTCCGGATAAATGCAGGGACTCGCGGAACGCGGGTTCAGCGTGCCAATACCCGAGTCCGGCCACCGGCACCATCGAAAAGGCCGTAGATCTATGTCGACGGCTTTTTATTTATTCCCACTCATCCCAATCGGATAAATCAAGCCAATCTGAAACCGGGTGTTTACTGTCGCCAATGCATTGATTTAAAGAAATGTTCCTATATGAATTATATAGGTACCGTGTTTCATGATTTCTTTTTCTTATCGTTTCGGATATTAAGCTGTGAACATGTATAGAAAAGTTATTTCCCTTATACTTTTCTTTAACAGTATAACAGCAAACTATCATTTCATGAAAAAGGTCCTCAGATATCGACTCTGTTAAAAACTGAGTTATAGCAACTACAAATGCCTTTGGAAGAGCCTTCAATTCTTCTTTGAATCTCGAGACTTTGCCAAAAGCCTTTTCGTAGGGTTTTCGATATATTCTCCTTGCCAGCTCTTAGTTGTCTCGCTGTACCAGAATTCATATTTAGCAGGAAGTGCAAGCCCACGTTTTTTCAATATAGGAATGAGCTCGAGTAATCTGCGAGATCCGCTTTGTGGAAATTTTATTGATTCTCCTGCACTATCCGCTTCCAGAATACACATATTTCGGCAATTATCCGTAAGCCTAATCTGGAGGAATTTCCCTCCGAGTATACTTGAGAGTTTGCCATTCATGTTGAATTTTCCATCTTGATAGATGTTAATACAAGTTGTAGATAAGCGGTTTACAGGGGGAGCAACAACAATTGTAAAAGAATCAAGGGGAATATCTTTTTTTGTTTTATTCATCGTTTTTTCACCTCACTCGTAAGTATTTAAGCGTTATACATTTTTCTTATGATAACATAGTACTTTTAAAGACTTATCAAAAATATATTAAATAATAAATACTACTTACCGATTACCTGCAAACCATTGATATTACTCGTACCGGAAGTAAGAATGAACGGAATACTCGCACTCCGAATATCCTAAGCAGCAGATAATCAAGCTGCTTTGGCATGGCGCAGACACGGCAGGCCGTCGCAACGGAGAAGTCTTTCTTCATCGCTGTCTTCTCAATACTCATGCGACTTTCAGTTTCTTCGGGTAACCTGGAGAATACTCTGTTGGGTCAGAAAAAGGTGCCGGGTGAAGGCGTGCTCTGTTAATGAACATTTAACCTCGCAGTTGTTGACGCTAACATGGTGCCATGATAGGATGACCTTAAATTGATGAAAGAGGTGCATGGGATGCAATCGGTCAAAAGAAATATTCTTCTTACTCCCGGGCCGGCAACAACAACCGACACGGTTAAAATGGCACAGGTCGTTCCGGATATCTGCCCCAGAGAACAGGAATTCGGGAATGTCATGGAATGGATTCGCCAGCAGCTGATCCGCATTGTACATGGGGATCCCGCAAAATATACCGCCGTGCTGTTCTGCGGGTCGGGTACTATAAATATCGACGTCGCAATCAATTCGCTTTTGCCCGCGGAGAAAAAGATTCTGTTTCTGAATAACGGATTCTACAGTTCACGCGCGGTCGATGCCTGTCAGGCCTATGGGCTGCCGTATGTGGAACTGAATTTTCCGATTGACGAGCTGCCCGATCTGGAGCTTACGGAAAAAACTCTTCAGGCCAATCCCGATATTGCGATTGTATACACCACCCACAATGAAACGGGAACCGGCATCCTGAATCCTGTCAGAGAGATCGGCGCGCTGGCTCACCGGCACGGCGCCGTGTTTGTGGCCGACACAACATCCACCTACGCGCTGCTTCCCATCGACATGGAACGGGACAATATCGACTTTCTGATGGCGTCCGCCCAAAAGGGGCTGACGGCTATGGCGGGCCTTTCTTTTATTGTCGGCAACGAAGCCATGATCCGAAAGACGAAGGACTACCCCACGCGTTCCTATTATTGCAATCTTTACATGCAGTACCAATATTACAAAACGACAGGACAGATGCATTTTACGCCTCCGGTCCAGACCGTTTACGCGCTTCAGAAAGCGCTCGAGGAGTTCTGGGAGGAGGGTGAGTCCGCAAAATACGCACGCCACCGCAGGGTGTGGAAAAAAATCCATGAATGCAGCGAAAGGCTTGGGCTCCGGGACATCATACGCAAAGAGCTTCAGAGTGGGCTGGTCGTTACCTTCAAATATCCCGCGGACCCAAATTGGGATCTCGATAAAATCCACGACTATTGCTATGAGCGGGGATTCACCATTTATTCCGGCATCATTTCCGGCACGTTTCGGCTTTGCAGTCTGGGGGCGATCGATGAGCAGGATGTAGAAGATTTTTTCAGGGTTTTTGAAGCCGCGCTGCGCGTTCAAAAGATTTGCGTACCGGTTCGGTACTGAACCGGGGAGCAGAGAATGAATATGGAAAACCGTTGTCAAACAGAGGGAGACACGAACCTGTCGGAACTGCGCCTTACATGGCAGGAGAAATTTCTGAGCACGGAAGCAGCGGACCTGATCGAAAGGGATCGCAGGGCTTTTTTCTCCCAGTCCCTTTCAACTCCCTGTCTCAACGCCGTGCAGAGCGCCGCCGGCATTTACCTGTATGATCTCGACGGAAGGAGCTACATGGACTTCCATGGAAACAGCGCCCATCAGCTCGGCTACCGCAACCCATATGTGATGAAGGCGCTGCGCGCGCAGCTTGAAGACCTCTCGTTCGTGCCGCGCCGCTACACCAGCGAGACACCGGTCCGCCTTGCGGAACAGCTGATCGAGCTTTGGAGCGGGGGGCCCGCGAAGGTCCTTTTCGCGCCGGGAGGCTCCGAAGCGGTGGAAATGGCGGTCAAGCTTGCCAGAAGATACACCGGACGCTATAAAACCATTTCCATGTGGGATTCCTTTCACGGGGCTACCTTAGGGGCCATTTCCGTGGGCGGCGAAAGAGATTTCCGCTGCGGAATCGGTCCGCTGCTGCCCGGAGACATCCATATCCCCCCGTATAATTCCTTTCGCTGTGTGTTTGGCCGCTGCGGCGACTGCGGCCTGAAATGCCTGGATTATCTGGAATATGTGCTGAAAATGGAAGGGGACGTCGCCGCGCTGATTATGGAGCCGGTAAGGGCCACGGATGTGCAGATTCCTCCCGCTGAATATTTTGAAAGAATACGGAGCCTTTGTGACCATTACGAAATTTTATTGATATTTGACGAAATTCCCACCGCTTTAGGAAGAACGGGTACTTTTTTTGCGCACGAGCATTTCGGGGTCAGACCGGACATGGTGATTCTGGGAAAAGGCCTGGGCGGAGGCGCGGTTCCGTTTGCCGCCCTGCTGGCGGACGGACGTTTCGACTGCGCGGGGGACATTTCATTGGGACACTTTACGCATGAGAAAAGCCCGCTGGGAGCGGCGGCGGGGCTGGCGGTAATCGAATGCATCCGAAAGGAACATCTGCTGGAGCACACGGCCGTACTCGGCAGCCTGATGGCGCGGCGGCTGAAGGATATGCAAAAACGCAATCCAATCATCGGCGACGTGAGGTGCATCGGTTTGCTGGGATGTCTGGAACTGGCGTCGGGCCGGAAGAACGGAGAGCAGGCGGTCCGGATGGCGGAGCGCGTACTGTACCGCTGCCTTGAAAACGGGCTGAGCTTCAAAGTCTCGAAAGGCAGCTGCATCATCCTCTCCCCCCCGCTGATTATTACGGAGGAGCAGCTTTGCCGCGCCCTCGACATTTTGGAACAGGCCATAGCCTCGCAATGAAAGCCGCCTCAGAAATTTTATGAATAAGGGGATTTAACGATGCAAAAAGAAAAAATTCAAGCGGTAATCTTTGACTGGGCGGGAACGACGATCGATTATGGATGCTTCGCCCCGCTCGGCGCTTTTTTGGAGACATTCAGAAGCAGCGGCGTGGAGATTACGCTGGAAGAGGCGAGACAGCCGATGGGACTTTCGAAGATCAACCATATCCGTGCGCTGCTCAGCATGCCGAGAATAGCGGCTTTATGGAAGAAAAAATATGGAAGGCTTCCGGAGGACTCGGACGTCCGGAAGCTGTATCAGCAGTTTGTACCGGCGCTGACTGCGGTCCTGGGCAATTATTCGGAGTTGATTCCCGGTGTCGTGGAGACAGTGGAGGAACTTCGCAAAACCAGTCTGAAAATCGGTTCCACGACGGGATATACCGACCAGATGATGAAAATCGTCGTCCCGTCGGCGGCAAAACGCGGATACGCCCCGGACTGCGTTTTTACTTCGGACGGGCTGCCGGCAGGCCGCCCTTACCCGTGGATGTGCTATCAAAATGCCATTCGGCTCGGCGTGTACCCCATGCGCCGCATGGTGAAGGTCGGGGATACCGTCAGCGATATTCAGGAAGGTGTCAACGCCGGCTGTTGGAGCATCGGCGTCGTGGAAGGCAGCAGCGAGCTTGGCCTGCGCCTGGAAGAGAAGGCTCTTATGAGTCCAAAAGCGTTTCAGGAAAAATGTGATGCTGCAAAGGCTCATTTTCTAAGCGCGGGGGCCCATTTTGTGATCAATACCCTGAAAGAGCTGCCCGCTCTGACAGAAAAGATCAACGGTCTGCTTTCAGAGGGGCAAAACCCCTGATAATGGGCGCGGACATTGAAGGGAGAGTGAGATTGATGAGCGATGGTCACATCGTGAAAACGCAGCTGATGAAATTGAAGATTGCAGATTACGTGATGGGTTATATCCGTACCCACAGGCTGTCCACGGACGAAATGCTGCCCTCGGAAAACTCCCTTGCGACCCAGTTTGGCGTCAGCCGCAATGTCGTAAGGGGAGCGCTGGACCATTTGCGTTCTCAGGGAAAAGTATACGCGCGCAAAGGGAAAGGCTTTTTTGTCGCGGAAAAGCAGCAGTTCATCGTCTATCAGCAGGATGTCAACGTCGGCTTTTCGGAAACATTTCAGGAGCCGGTATATCGCTATGAGAGTAAATTGCTGGCATGGACGCTGATCCGGGCCAAGCAGGTTGAAAAAAACATTTTCGGTCTTTCGGAGGGCGACCAGCTTTACCGGCTGAAAGTTCTGCGGTCCGTCATGGGTCTTCCCCTCGCCATCTGCTACTCTGAAATCCCGCAAAGAATGGTGCCGGAGCTGGAGCAGTATCTAAACAGCTTTTATTCGCTCAACGATATTCTTGTCGATAAATATGGCTACGCGCACCCGATCTGCAAGAGCGTGGCGGTCGAAGTGGTCCTGCCCACTGTTTCGGAAATTCATCTGCTCGGCATTGATGCCGGCATCCCCCTGTTAAAGGAAACCAATGTATTCGAGGTACCCGGCGGTCCTGTGGAATATTTTCAGGTTTATGCACGGAGCGACCGGTTTAAGCTGAAAATTAATTTTTAGCGATCTGAAGCCCGATACGGAAACTTCCCGTCTGCGCGGGCTTCCCCTGTATCGGCGGATCAGAACATATTCGCTTTTTGGGACGGCAGCATCCAGCTTGGATGCTGCCGTCCTTTTACCTGCGGAAAACCCTCAGCGACGTACTGAAGCAATACGCTGCTGCTAATCGGTACGGAAATAGAGTTAACTGGTTTTTTACATCGATGGGTTGGCGCTTTAACATATGAACCCTATGATTGAAACATCGATGACCGAGCGTTATCGTGAAATGGCGCCTTTGGACCGGTTACAAGAATTTTGACTACTGAAAGCGGGGTATAAAAATGCCAGGATTTTGGAAAAAGACCGGCTGTCTGCTGACGGCCGCAGCTCTCATGATGACCTTTGCCGCAGGCTGCTCCGGCAGCGCGGGGACGGCTTCAGCCGAGAACAAGATTATTACTTATGGACAGCCCGACGATTGGGCAAACTGGAAGGAAATGTTCGCGACCTTCAATGAAAAATACGGAACCACGCACACCGACACCGATATGTCGAGTGCCGAAGAGATTCAGAAGTTCGGCGCGGAAAAGAACAATCCTGTTGCGGACACGGCCGAAGTCGGCATGATGTGGGGACTGGTCGCCGTGCAGCAGGGCGTTACCATGCCGTATAAACACGCGAATTGGGATAAGATCGGCGACTGGGCCAAGGATAAGGACGGAAACTGGTCCGGGCTGTACGTCGGGGTCCCCGTGTTTTTGGTGAACATGGATATCGTCAAGAATGTTCCGAAGTCATGGAACGATTTGCTGAAGAGCGATTACAAAGACATGGTCTGCATGTCAAACCCGCAGACATCGGGCTCCGGACAAAATATGGTTCTGGCCGCGTCGTACGCCCTGGGCGGAAGCGTCACCAATCTTGACGCGTCCATGTCCTATTTTTCGAAGCTCCAGAAAGCGGGTAATATCAAGAATATCTCCGTGTCCGTCGCAACACTGCAAAAAGGAGAGGTTCCGATTTACATTGTCTACGATTTCCTGGCAAAAGGGTATCAGGAACAGCTGAAAGGGCAGGCGAATTTCTCCATCGTGTTCCCGGAGGAAGGATCTATCTGGGCGCCGGGTGCATTGATCATCAATAAATGGTCGCCTCACCCTGACAACGCGAAAAAATTCGCGGATTTTGTATCATCGGACGAAGGACAGCTGATTTTTGCAAAAGGGTATGCGCGCCCGATCCGCTATGTGGAAGGCAGCCTGCAGATTCCGGATGAAATTAAAAGCAAGATGCTTCCGGACAGCTTTTACACGAACTGCGGGAAACCGGCCGAATGGGACAAGGTGGCGCCGGATGTGATCGCAGCCAGGTGGACAAAGGAGGTTTTGGGACAGTAATGGTCAAAATGGAGCAGGAACAGAGTCTCAAAAGCCGGAAACGGCATGTCGGAGGAACCCTCCCGTACCTCCTCGCATTGCCCTACCTCATCATCTGTGCCCTGTTTTTGGTTTTCCCTGTGATCTCCATCACCGTTCACAGCTTTGACAGCGGCCTGAACGGCTGGATTGCCGTTGCGCGCAACAGCACTTACGTCAGGGCTTTTCGGGGCAGCTTCCTTCTCGCTTTTTGGACGACGGCGGAGGCTGCCGTCATCGGGGGGCTGCTTGCCCTGTTCTGGGCGCCAAAGCTGTCCAAGCACAGCTGGTTCCTTGCCTTTGTTAATTTTGGCGCCCACAACGGCGGTGTGAGCCTTGCGTTCTCGTTTATAGCGACGCTGGGAACAAACGGGATGCTGTCCCTGCTGCTGAAACATATCGGAATCGGGATGCTTGCCGATTTTAAGCTGGTAAGCCTTTCCGGGCTGCACTGGGCCTATCTTTCCTTTCTGGTTCCGTTTATGTGCCTGATTTTTATGCCGGCAGTGGGATGCCTGAAACCGGAGTGGCTTGCAGCCGCCCGCACCCTGGGCGCCGGAAAGCTCCGCTATTTTCTGAAAATTGCGGGTCCGGTTCTGCTTCCCTCGTTTCTCTCCTCCACCACACTTGTTTTTCTTCAGGCAATGGGAACTTACGCCACTGCCCAGGCCATCACCGACAACCGCATCAACCTGATTACGCTTCAAATCGGCTATTTAATGCAGATGTCCGTTTTTAACCGGTCCGATGCGGATATTCTTTCGGTGGTGCTGCTTTTAATTATGATCGTTACGACCTGTATTTATGATGTTTTTAATAAGAGGGCTTCAAAATGGATTGGATAAAAACCGGAGGATCTTCCGATACGCGGCCGATTTCCCGGAAAGCTAAGCGTGACAGGTGGGAACGGATCGGGTTTTCTGCGATTTCGATTTTCTTCCTGCTGTATCTTGGCGTTCCGATCCTTGCAACGGTGCTGTTTTCCCTGTCGGGAAAGTGGACCGACACCGTCCTGCCGCAGTCATGGTCGCTGAATGCCTATTCCATAATTTTCGCCAGCGATGAATTTTACTCGTCTCTGTTCCGAACGATTTTTCTTTGCCTGGTTGTGGCGGTCCTGGAGGTCGCTGTGACAATCCCCGCCGTCTTCGCAATCAAAATTGGAAACGAAGGCCTTGGAAGGCTGATTCAAATACTCTCCATTATTCCAATAGCCCTGCCGGCGGTGGTGCTGGCTCTGGGTTCCGTCAAGTTTTACGGCGCGACGGTCCCCGCCCTGCTTGGCACCCCCGCCCTCCTGATCGGGGTTCAAGCCGCGTTCGGTCTGCCGTTCGTGTACTGGACGATCTTAAATGCATTTCAGGCTGTCGATGTGGTGGAGCTTTACAACGCCGCGAGGACTCTCCGGTGCGGAACTTTGGAATTTATCATCCGGATTATGATACCCTCGCTGAAAAAAGGGATCGTCATCGCAGCAGTCATCGCCTTTGCGAGTACGTTTGATAATTTCGCGCTCCAGCAGCTGATTGTGGGAGCCGGCTGGGAGACCTTTGCGATGTATCAGTATAAATACTTTACCATGGACGGGCATGTAGTCAGTACGCTTTCCGTGATTGGGATGCTGATCATCTTTATCATGTCGTGGATTGCGGGTTTCCAAAGCAAAGCAAAAGGAGAAAGGAAGGAGGAAGATGCTCTTTGAATCATCTGAAACTTACGGACATTGAGAAACACTATGGAAAAGTCCGTGTTTTAAATCAAATCAATCTGGAGATCAGCGAGGGCAAAATGGTTTGTTTGCTCGGGCCCAGCGGCTGTGGAAAAAGCACGCTGCTGAAAATTATCGCGGGGCTGGAGATGCCTGACGGCGGCGGCATCGAGTTCAAGGGAGTGAACTGGGGCGGTTTGGACGCCAAAAAGCGCCGTGTCGGGATGGTATTTCAGCATTATTCGCTGTTCCCCAATTTAAATGCGCTGCAAAACGTTGCGTTTGGATTGGAAATGAAAAGAATGCCCCGGAAACAGTCCCAAAAGGAAGCGGAAGAATGGCTGGAGAGGGTCGGACTTCAGGACTTCAGAAACCGGTATCCGCATCAAATGAGCGGCGGGCAGCAGCAGCGGGTCGCGCTGGCCAGGGCGCTTGCGCCCAGCCCCGGTCTTCTTCTGCTCGACGAGCCGCTCAGCGCCCTTGACGCGGCGGTACGGCTTTCGCTGCGCGGCGAAATCCGCAGGCTCCAGCTTCAGCTTGGCATCACGGCTGTTTTTGTAACTCATGACCAGGCGGAGGCTCTTGCGATTGCCGACCGGGTGGCGCTCATGCGGGAAGGTTCCATCGTGGAATATGACGACCCGCAGACCATGTATTCCAATCCGAATTGTTTTTTTACATCTTCGTTTATCGGGGTGGTTTCCGTTATGGAGGGGACGATCGCATCCCTTAGTCCTCCCATTGCGAAAGTATGCAGCGGTATGGTCGCATTGCCGCACCTTGACGAGAAAAAAGCGGAGATCGGCAGAAAAATCCGAATTGTCATGCATGCCGAGGACATAGAGCTTTCCGAAAGTTTCAGTGAAAACGGGCAGATCAACCATCTGCGGGGACAAATCTACAATTTGGATTTTCTCGGAAAGACGAAAAGATATACCATCCGTTCGTCCGATGGAAACACTTTTTTTGTTGAGGTACACGCCAACGGACATACGGATCTTCAGATCGGCCAGACGGTGGAAATGATCGTCAGGCCCGAGAATATGCATGTCTTTGATGCGCAGACCGAAGAATCCCTGAAGAATGTCGGCGGGCAGGAAAAAAGCCTTGGGAACGGATTGCTGAATACTGGATGAAACAAATAGAATGGTATTGTCAGGAGGTTCATAAGTTGGAAAAAGTGCTTTTTGTTCTAATCGATGGTCTGAACGCGGAAACAGCGTTTCGTCATATGGGTTTTATGGAGCATCTCGTGGAGGCGCGCATAGCGTCGAAGTATGTTGTCAGGTCGGAACTCCCATCGGTTTCCCGGCCGTTATATGAGGTCCTTATGACCGGAACGCCGGTATCCGTCAATCAAATCGCTTCAAATGAAACAATCCGAAAATCCACTCAGGAAAATCTTTTCCAGATGTCGGCGGATGCCGGTATTGCCACTGCCGCCGCTGCTTATTATTTTTTCAGCGAATTATATCTTCATGCCCCGTTCCATCCGCTGACGGACCGGTTCCACAGTGATTCCGCATCGGCGATCCAGAACGCCATGTTTTATTATGACGACAGCTACCCGGATTCCCATCTGTTTCTTGACGCGGATGAACTGATCATCCGCCATAACCCGGGATTTATTCTGGTGCATCCCATGAG
The DNA here is from genome assembly GCF_052443335.1 of Caproiciproducens lactatisolvens. Taxonomy (NCBI): domain Bacteria; kingdom Bacillati; phylum Bacillota; class Clostridia; order Eubacteriales; family Acutalibacteraceae; genus Caproiciproducens; species Caproiciproducens lactatisolvens. The sequence continues at coordinate 2,026,558 of NZ_CP195750.1, forward strand.
TGTGGATTACGTCGGCCATCAATTCGGCGGAGAGAGCGGAGAGTACTGCAAGGCGGCTTTTAACGTTGATTGTATCCTGTCCCAGTTTCTGCTCAAATGGGCTGAAGAGGGATACAGCGTGATCATAACCGCTGACCATGGGATGGGCAGGGACAGAATCCATGGAGGAACCAGCGCAGAGGAAAGAATGGTTCCAATGTATATCATCAGCGACCAAGTCGATGCGGCGGATTACAGCGATCAGACGGTGGCCCAGCTGCATATTGCACCCCTTGTCTGTAAATTGCTGGGGCTGCCTCTTTCGGAACGCATGATTGAACCAAAGATTCCCGGCCTGCGTCCGGCTGTCTGAAGGATGGGCTGCAGGACCCGGCCGGCTCAGACTAAAATGAAATATCATAAAAGCAAAGGGATGCGTAAAAGTCAATATCACCCGTAAAATGAAGTGATGACCTGTAAGCAGACAGAAAAAACACTGTTTACTTACAGGTCATACTTTTTTTATAGGATGAACGCGCGCGCACTTCTGCGGCGGGCGTGAGGACTTTGTCTGGGGAGAACCGATTTATAACTCCACGGCGTCACGATCAGCAGTCTGGACCCGCAGACGCCGGACTACCGCGCCGACCAGACCGGAGGCCTCCGTCTCCAAAGGCGGCTTTACATGAGCGCGTCTCCTTTCGTCTTTTCTATCATTTTAGTCAAGTTGCCATTGAGGAAAATAAAGGGAAGTGATAAAATATAGGCAGATTCAATTTATTTTGGTCTTTTTTACCTGATTGACTGTTGAACTTGATCGGTTGCCTCGAAGATTGGATGAATGAAGGTTTGGCTAAATTATTCATAAACATCTATATAAACAATAAATAAAAATGAAGGATGGAACAAAATGGAGCTTATAGTAAAAAGATTTGAAGAGTTAACAGTTGAGGAATTGTACGAGATTCTTAAGATAAGAGTTGCCGTATTTGTTGTTGAACAAAATTGTCCGTATCAGGAGATCGATGGCAAGGATAAACGATCATTTCATGTGTATTTAAAAGATGATGATGGAATACAGGCATACTTAAGAGTTGTTGATAAAGGTGTGTCCTATAATGAGGTATCGATTGGCCGAGTGATTGCCGTGAAAAGACGGCATGGCATAGGCAGCGAAATTCTCTCAGAAGGGATAAAGGTTGCGAAAAACAAATTGAAGGCGACTGCTATAAGAATAGAAGCGCAAACATATGCAAAAGGATTTTATGAAAAGCAAGGATTCAAACAGGTTTCAGGAATATTTCTTGAGGATGGAATCCCTCACATCCAGATGATACTTGATTGCGTCTCCCCTACCCTTTGAGCTTATGTTTTATGAGATTAAGAACACACATCATTAATCCGCAAGAGGGTAAGAAAATGCCCGCCATTTGTAACAATTAACAGCATAAAAGAAGATCTGATAATATTGCCAAAGGGTAAAACCCTGGAAGATAAATATTACATTGGCTTTTATAAAGATGGATCGCTTGTCGCAATAATGGATTTGATATCCGGGTATCCCAATTCGAAAACAGCATTTATAGGTTTCTTTATGACGGATCAGCAAGTGCAGGGAAAAGGCGTCGGGACCGCCATCATTACAGAAGTTTGTCATTACCTCAAAGAAACGGGCTTTTCTGCTGCAAAGCTTGCATATGTTAGAGGGAATTATCAAAGCGAAGCATTTTGGATCAGAAATCATTTTGAAAAAACGGGCGTCGAAGTGCCCGCAGAAAGTTATGTACTTGTGGGAATGCAAAGATATTTGTAGAAAAATAATTTGTAGGACCGGGCATGTTGGGCATCTAAACCGCTATCAGCCACTTGGGCTCTTACAAACAAATGGGATTCAGACTATGAAAACAATTGTTGTCTCCCCTCTATTGTGAATTTCGCAATGTGTTTACACACTGTAAAGAGCTTTATTATTTATAAAAGGGAGTGAAACGAATGCGAAAAGTAAAAACACTTTTCCTGTTTCTTACCATAGGAATTTTTTGTATCTTTTTTACACCTTTGTGTGTTGCCTATGCTAATTCACCTCCGCCTCCGAGTTATTTTTATTCGTACGTAACCAATGCAGATGAAAATGTAAGGTATATTGATATTCTGATTAAAATAGACAGTAACAACGAATATTATACGGATTTGAATACGGCAAATGCGAGTGCTCATGGCTTTAGCCGTTCAACACCTATCGTAGCTTACAATCAGGACGGATATATGAGCACATCTTTCCATTGTAAAGATGTGCAATCAAGTCCCAACAGCCAACAGTCCAACTCAGAGTTGACAAAAGATATGATACTGAACAATGGGAATAAACCGATCAGTACTATGACGAAGACTATCAAAATCGCCTTGCTTGACAGGGATGGGAAACTCCTGAAGGTCTCCAATGCGGTAAGTGTAACGCCAACCGATGATGATACTTTTCCACGCACAGTCAGATATAATGCAGGGAGCGAAACGCCGACCATAGAATTTTCGCCGTATTATCACGGCTACAGCGCTATGGCTTTTTCGTTCTTATTCATTTTGGCTTATTTGACCAGAATGACGATATCCGTTGCGATAGAAGCTTTGGTCGCTGTTCCATTTAAAATGAGGCCGCTCCGGAAAGTTGTCGTGATCAACATTGTCACTCAAATCATACTTTTTGCTTTCATCAGATCCGGCACGGTTAGTTATACCGATTCAGTAATTATCGGCGAAATATTTGTTTTCATTACTGAATTTGTGGCATACTTGTTCTTGTTCAAACATATTTCCAAACCCAAGCTTGCCCTGTATACAGTAATTGCCAATACAATATCTCTGGCCGTTGGTCTGATTTTTAATTATTTTCATTTTCTCATTGGATAGGACATAACGCGAAGTGAAATAAGGTTACTATGTTTGTGTGCCGTCTCCCCTATCTTCTGACCTTCTCCATTCTGTCTATGAAGCTCAGCTTAAACAAGGAGGTTCAATATATGGAGTCGGAAATTGAGGCAAAAAATTTCAGGACCACAGTGACGAAAGTTGCGTTGTGTTTGATTTTATCTGACGTCTTCATCCAGATGGTGTTGGCGCCAGTAGTTTATAAAATAATTTTAGCGGCAGGCGGTACTACAAATGGGTTACCTTCCAGAGTCATATGGGTGGCTACTGGGTATATGTTTAACTTTCTTGTTGTTTTTCCGCTGATTGGAAAAATTCTACATATTCATTTACTGCACCTTTGGAATAGCGCTAAAGTTGACGTAAAGAATATGAAGTATTATATTCCAGTAGAATATACCTTTGCAGCTATTGGCCTGTTTTTGTTTTGTATACCCCTTTCTGCCCTGTTTCAGCGAGCCGGTCTTCAGTCACCATCACATTCTGAAATAGGTAGCAACGGGCCCTTTTTACTTACTATTTTGCTGATAGTCATTGGGGTTTTTATTGCTCCACTGTCAGAAGAAATACTTTGCAGGGGGCTGTTGCTTTCTGCTTTTGCTCCATATGGGAAATGTTTTGCTATCATCATGTCTTCTGTTTTTTTCTCACTCGGTCACGGAAATTTCACCCAACTCTTTCAAACATTTCTTTTTGGGCTTGTACTTGCATATGTTACATTGGAAACCGGAAGTATAAAAAGCGCCTATATCCTGCACGTCATCAATAACGGTTTGACCTTAATTCCCAATACCATCGCCATTTATGTTATTATTGCAATTTTAGGAGGCATTGGTATTTGGGTGCTGATAAAAAAGCGGCAGATGATTCTAAAAAACTTGCGTAAGGAGAAGGAAAATTTTGTTCCCGTGGAACATCGCATCCGCAGATTTTTTAGCAATCCATTGATGCTGTTCTATCTTATTTACTTGATCGCCAAGCTAATTCTTTCCGTGCAGCCGTTATGATTTTCTGTTTTATATACGAATCTTCCGATATATACCACCCAAGGAAAAATCGAGGGCATCTCCATCCTTGACTCTCGGGGTACATTAGCAGCCGCTTATGGGTTGAAACGAATCGCTTTCTGCAGGAGAATTCCGAGATCCAGCCCAGCTACGGCAGTTGTTTCGCCCAGCGGGTCCGGAATGTGAAATATCAAAAAGAAGGTGTGGCAATGGAAAACATCATCACCGTAACAGCGGACAACATTGATCGCGAGCATATCTGCTGCGCCATCTCCGACAAGAAGGGCGAAACCTGTGTATCCTCCAAAAAGGCGTGGATGAGAGATTGCTTTGCGGATGGCCTGGTGTTCCGGAAGCTAAATGTTCGGGGAAAGGTGTTTATTGAGTACATCCCCGCAGAGAAGGCATGGTGCCCCATCGGTGCACAGGGATATATGCACGTCAACTGCTTTTGGGTTTCGGGGCAGTATAAGGGAAAGGGCTACGCCGACCGTCTGTTGGAGGAGTGCATTCAGGATGCCAAATCCAAAGGCTGCTGCGGCCTCACTGTTGTCGCCTCGGAGAAAAAACGTCCATTCCTGTCCGACCCGGATTATCTGAAACACAAAGGCTTTTCAGCTGCCGATACCGCTGCGCCCTTTTTTGTTCTCTACTGCCTGCCGTTTACCGGGAACGCTCCTGTTCCGAGGTTCAGAGACTGCGCAAATCAGGGCAAAATCGCCGAAAAGGGCATGGTGCTGTACTACACCAACCAGTGTCCGCACACCGACAAATATGTGCCGATCATCGTCAGCCTTGCGAAGGAATGCGGAGCGGAAATCAGCGTCCACAAGATCGCGACGACCGGGCAGGCACAATCTGCCCCCACGCCCTTTACCACCTACAGCTTTTTCTATGACGGCAAGTTTGTGACCAACGAGATTTTGGGACCGGCAAAATTTGAAAAATTTCTCGATCAGAGGAACTTTAGCTGATGACAGCAAATTATCCCCGCTGGCCTATTGGCTGACGAGGATTTTTTTATTTCTAAGGATATATGTAAAAAAGATTACAAAAAGATTACAATTGTTAACAAAATGTTTGCATTTTTATGATTTAATAGTAAAGAAATCAATCGGGTCGGGATACGGGCCAATTGCAGGTTTAGGAGGTGCTTTTTTGTCGTTCATCTCGCTGGAGTTTTTTCTGTTCTTTTCTGTCTCGACGGTGGTATATTTTGTCCTCCCCCACAAATTCCGGTGGATTTGGCTGCTCGCGGCCAGTTATTTTTTTTACATGTGTTATCATCCGTGGTACGCCATCTTTCTGGGCGTTTCCACGCTGGTCACCTACGCGAGCGGGTTGCTGATCGGGGAATCCGCCCGGCTGGCGGATCCCGGCAGAGCGGCGCGGCAGAAGAAAATCTGGGTCGCCCTGAGCTTCTTCATCAATATCGGTATTTTATCCGTCTTCAAATATCTGAACCTGTTCAGTCAGATCGGCGCGGGCATCCTTTCCCTGACGGGTGTTCCCGTGGCCGCGGCGCATTTCGACCTGCTGCTGCCGGTGGGAATCTCCTTCTACACCTTTCAGGCTCTGAGCTACACCGTGGACGTTTACAGAGGGGACGTTCCGCCGGAGCGGCATCTGGGAAAATACGCGCTGTTTGTTTCCTTCTTCCCACAGATCACTTCCGGCCCGATCGAGAAATCGAAGAACTTTCTCCGCCAGCTGGACGAGGTACATATTTTTGATTACGACCGGGCCAGAAGAGGCGTCCTGCTGATGCTGTGGGGCTATTTTCAGAAAATGGTCGTAGCGGACCGGCTCGGAGTTCTGGTTGATACGGTATACGGAAAGCCGGCGCAGTACTACGGACTCGCCTCCATCGTTGCCGTCGTCTTTTACACGTTCCAGATCTACTGCGATTTTGCCGGCTATACCAATATCGCCATCGGTGCGGCGGAAGTGATGGGCTTCCGGCTGACCACCAATTTCGACCGGCCGTATTTTTCAAGGTCGATTCAGGAGTTCTGGCGGCGCTGGCATATTTCGCTGGGCTCCTGGTTTAAGGATTACCTGTATATCCCGCTCGGCGGGAGCCGGTGCTCCGCGTTCCGCCGCTGCCTGAATCTGATGACCGTGTTTGTGGTCTGCGGCCTCTGGCACGGGGATTCTGTCAACTTTCTGATCTGGGGCGCCCTGCACGGGTTTTATCAGGTGGTCGGGCTGCTGTCGAAGCGGCTGAGAAAAAATGCCCGGGAGCGCTTGGGAATTGGCGAGAGTTCCGCCTGGTACCGGGCTTTGCAGACCGCCGTCACCTTTTTGCTGGTCAGCTTTGCATGGATCTTTTTCCGCGCGGAAACGCTGCCCGACGCGGCCGCGATGATCGGGAATCTGTTCCGGTTCAATCCGGCGTCCCTGTGGGACGGCTCCCTTTTCAACCTCGGCCTCACGCAGCCGGAATTTCTGGCCGCGGTCCTTGGGATTCTCGTCGTGGCAGCGGTGGACTTTATAAAAAGGAAATGGGACCTGCGCAGCGCCGTGCTGGGCAGCAATGCCGCGGTGCGGTGGTCGGTGTATCTGACAGCCGCCCTGACGCTGGCCGTCTTCGGCACTTACGGGTCGGAATATAACGCCCAGCAGTTTATTTATAGCAAGTTTTAGGCCCGTTCGCAAATCAGGAGCTGGACGATTTACGTCCGACCGCGTCAAAAATGCCCGGCATACGGGCAGGCTGAACCTGCATGCCCGTTTCGCACATCGCTTGCTTTGAAGCGTATTCAAAGCGAGGAATACAGAAAACCCGTATGGAATAGGCTATCAACGTGAGCACCGTAGGCGGGTAAGGCACTTTGTGTCTGAAAATCCGTCAATTTTCAATTTACGAACAAAGCCAAGTGGAGGAAACGAATGCGTAAAAAAATCATTGGAAAAAGTTTGCTTTTTACTGCCCTTCTGGTTGTTCTTCTCGCCGGGCTCAGCCCGATTTTCGTTTACAAAACGGAGCACCGGGCAAAGCTGGAAGAGGGCCTGTACCTGTCCGACGACCAGTACGACGTTGTTTTTATGGGTTCCAGCCATATGAACGGCGGGCTGGACCCAAACGTCATCTGGAACCAGCAGGGCATCACCAGCTTTAATTATGCAACGGGCGGGCAGCCGCTTGATGTGACCTACTACTTATTAAAAGAAGTCTTAAAGACGCACAAGAGTCCTCTTGTCGTTGTGGACTTATTTTATCTTGGCATGACAACCCAATACGGGGAATCCGGGTTAATCAGCAACACGGTGGACAATATGCAATTTTCAGAAAATAAGCTGGAGACCATCTGGAACTGCATCCCTCCGCAGGACCGGATTGCGTATCTCCTGCCGGTCCTGAAATATCATTTCAGATGGTCGTCCCTGCAGAAGAAGGATTTCGGTTTCGACGTTGCGCCTCTTTACTACTCAAAGGGGTTTGCAGCCGGGACCGACCGGTACGGTAAACCGAATTCCGAGTGGAAGACTACGGACAACCGGATCGATATTCCGGAAAAGTCCTTGGAATACCTGAATAAAATTATCGATCTGTCAAAGACGGAGAACTTTGACCTCATTTTTATAAACATGCCCTGCGACTACAGCGAAGCTGAAAAAGAAAGCGATTGGGTGAACGACTGCGAGGCTCTGTTCAACACGGTCGCGGATGTGGCGGAGGAAAACGGGATTCCGTTCCTCGATTTCTATGATAAGAAGGACGAGGTCGGGCTGGACTTTGCGAACGACATGAACAATGCGGGGCATCTTAACCTTTGGGGCGCGTACAAAATCAGTTCTTACTTCGGGAATTATCTCGCTCAGAATTATGATCTGGAGGACCATCGGTCGGACAGCGCTTACGCGCAGTGGAATGAGGATTATCAGTACTCCCAGGCCGCTTCGGTCACATGAGTCCGAATTATACCGCTGTGCCGGGTCTGCCCCTGCTCAATCGATAAAAATTGCGCCCTCCTGACCATGACGGCCGGGAGGGCATTTTTATTTTAAACCGTAGAATGTACCTCGGCATTACATCGGCCACTTGGCCCGATGTGAGAATGGTCATTTATCCGCAAGTATTTTTTCGATAATTTCCACGGCAGTATGTCCTGGATAGAAGTGTCGTTATATCCCTTTTCAAAGAAAAGAACGGCAGCTTGATTTATAAATTCTTTTCTTTTTATGTTTGGGTCTTTTTTAGGTCTCGCCATACGACTGCTCCTCATTATGATAGTTTATAGAATTTGTTCTATAAACTATCATATATCAGATTTTCGCTGATGTCAATGTCGCAAGTGCCCCTGTCTTCCCTTTTGCTCGTTTGCCAATGCCGAAACCTTTATTTTATGAAGGAAAGTGTGTTATTATTAAAGTAAAGATAACTAAATTAAAATTCAGGTGAGAAGGGCAGTTATGGGTATTACCGTTAGAGAATTTACACGTGAAGATATTCCGGCTATGATTATAATTTGGAATGAGATCGTTGAGGACGGAATTGCTTTTCCTCAGACGGAGCTTTTGGAGGAAAAGAACGGCATGGAATTTTTTGAAAGCCAGTCTTTTACCGGGGTGGCAATTGAGCAGGAAACAGGTAACCTGGTCGGGCTGTATATCCTGCATCCAAACAATGTAGGCAGATGCGGGCATATTTGTAACGCGAGCTATGCTGTAAAGGGCGATGAACGAGGAAAGAGAATCGGTGAGATTCTGGTTTTGCACTGTATTACTAAGGCGAAGGAAACTGGCTTTAAAATACTGCAGTTTAACGCTGTCGTAAGCACAAATACTGCAGCTCTCCATTTGTATAAAAAGCTGGGATTTGTCCAGCTTGGTGTCATTCCCGGGGGATTTCTCATGAAAGACGGAAGCTATCAGGACATCATCCCGCATTATTATGTATTGCAATAATAATGAAGGTCTTACCTATAACACCACGCAGGACCTGCGGTGGCATCCGAATCCGATTACCGACGCCGTTTGATGGATGGCCTATCCGCTAAGAGGCATGATGAGAGTGTTGCATGAACGGCCCTGTACGCCTGTGGTATAATATAAATAAGAAAACTCTCAGCTTTGAGAGATAAAATGATTTCGGGAGTGACGGCAATGGAGTATTCCATGATCAGGCAGAATTTTGAAAAGCATGGTTTTTCAACTCAGCTTTTTTCATCGAAAGAAGAAGCGAGCGATTATCTGGTGAACACCCTCCAGCGTCAAACGATTGGATTCGGTGGAAGCGCGACTCTGAAGGAAATGGGACTGTTTGAGGCTTTACAACAAAACAATGCCGTGGTATGGCACAATAAGGTGCCTTCCCGGGACGTCCGGCGCTTGGCCAACTGCGCAAATATCTACATAACCAGTGCAAACGCCGTGACTGAGTCCGGAGAGATCGTCAATATCGACGCGACGGGAAATCGTGTTTCCATGACGGCTTTCGGTCCCGAAACATGCTACTATATTGTGGGGAAAAATAAAATCACAGCAAATCTGAGTGACGCAATCTACCGCTGCAAGAACGTGGCCGCCCCGAAAAACGCCAAACGGATGAACGCAAAAACCCCCTGCGCCAAAAATGCGGACAAATGCTATGATTGCAACAGCCCTGAGCGGATTTGCCGTATAACGACCATTATAGACCGTGCCCCGATGGGCATGAAGTGTGAAATCATCTTTATAGACCAGGAATTAGGGTTTTAGCAATGCCCATTTTGGGTATTCCCTGTTTTGGCGTTGATGGAGCGAAGGCCTTGAACCGCTGTGTTAAGAGAAACAAAAACAAAGAAAGCACAATCACCTGCACGAGTCCCGCTGTCTGCTGTTTTCCAGCAGACAGCGGGATTTCTTGATATTAACGGTACAATCATAGAAGCAATGTGACAGGAAATACCAATACGTGAGGGGATAATATTTGCCGGCGTCCGGCGGACTGCTGTTTTTCATCCTGCGTTATAGATGGAATTCATTACTAAAGTAAGTGCTATTGACAAAGCATCTATTCCGTGTTACTATATAGCAGTAATAAGTATCACTCCATACAAGTCATACATAATAGTAAAGAAGGGATTATACTGGAAAACCTGACGGAAATGCTCAAAGGCGTGCTTGAGGGCTGCGTCCTTGAAATCATAAGCCGTAAAGAAACCTACGGCTACGAAATCACGCGTCGGCTGAACGCCCTCGGCTTCACGGATGTTGTGGAGGGAACGGTGTACACCATCCTGCTCCGGCTTGAAAAAAGCAAGTTGGTAGAGATCACCAAAAAGCCCTCCGACCTGGGGCCGCCGCGAAAGTTTTTCGCGCTCAACGACGCGGGGCGCGAGGAACTGCGGAGGTTCTGGGAAAAATGGGAATTTGTCGCGTCGAAAATCAACCAATTAAAGGAGGAGCAATCAGATGTCTGAATTTTTCGATAATTATTTTAATATCAAAAAAATAATCGGGAGCAAACGCGAATACAAGCAGCAGATGGCAAGGGTGGAGGCTCTGCCGAAAGACTATCAATACGTATTTAAAAAAATCCAAAGTCACATGTGGATGTTCGCGGCGGGATCCGGCTATGACATGATGAAGATCCATTATGACCTGATAGAACTGTTCGAGGCCGGCGCGGCGGAAGGCAAGCCTGTTTTGGAGATTACCGGAGAGGATGTGGCCGCATTCTGCGACGAGCTTTTGCGCAGCGCCAGGACATACACGGAAGACTGGCGTGAGGCGCTCAACCGCGACATACTGAAAAAACTTGGAAAGGGTAAGGCTTCAAAATGACAGAAACCGCTATTCAGGTAAAAGGGCTGCAAAAGTCCTACAAAAAACTTCATGTTCTGAAGGGCGTGGATTTCGAGGTGGAAAAAGGCAGTATTTTCGCCCTGCTCGGTTCCAACGGCGCGGGCAAAACGACGATTGTCAAAATCCTCACCACACTGCTCAAATCCGACGGTGGGCGCGCCGTAGTGAACGGCTTTGATGTAACGAAGGAACCCGGCAAGGTCCGGCAGTCGATCAGCCTGACCGGGCAGTTTGCTGCCGTGGACGAGATTTTGACCGGGCGGGAAAACCTCATCATGATCGCGAGGCTGCGGCATCTTGTTAATTCGCGCCAGGTCGCGGACGATCTGCTGAACCGCTTCGGCCTGACAGATGCCGCCGACCGCAGGGTTTCCACCTATTCGGGCGGGATGCGCCGCAGACTTGACATCGCCATGAGCCTGATCGGAAACCCGCGGCTCATTTTCCTCGACGAGCCGACCACCGGGCTTGACCCCGAGGCGCGCATCGAAGTCTGGAAGACGGTCAAAGAGCTCGCCGACAATGGCACGACGGTGTTCCTGACCACGCAGCATCTGGAAGAGGCCGAGCAACTTGCCGACCGGATCGCCATCCTCCATGAAGGAAAAATAATCGTGAGCGGCACGCTCGAGGAGTTGAAAAAGCTGTTCCCGCCCGCGAAGGTGGAGTATATAGAAAAACAGCCGACGTTGGAGGAAATCTTCTTCGCAATCATCGGCAAGAAGGAGGAAAAATAAATGGAAGCGGCAAAGAACTACTTGTTCAGCGATATGAGCGTGATGCTTGGACGTTCCATGCGCCATATTTCCCGCAGCATGGACACCATCATCACGGTCTGCCTTACTCCGATAGCGATGATGCTGCTGTTCGTCTACGTGCTCGGCGGCGCGATTCAAGCCGGCACAGACAATTATGTAAATTATCTGCTGCCCGGCATCCTGCTGATGGCGATCGCGAGCGGCATCTCCTACACGGCTTTCCGCCTGTTTACGGATATGCAGAGCGGCATCTTCGAGCGGTTCCACTCCATGCCGATCGCGCGTTCCGCCGCCCTGTGGGGGCACGTGCTGACCTCGCTGGTATCCAACGTGATTTCGGTCGTCGTCATCATTCTCGTGGCGCTGATCATGGGTTTTCGCTCCTCGGCGGGAGTATTGTCCTGGCTTGCGGTGGCCGGGATCCTCGCGCTTGTGATACTGGCCCTGACCTGGATCGCGGTGATTCCCGGGCTGACCGCAAAATCGGTGGACGGTGCGAGCGCCTTCTCCTATCCGCTGATCTTCCTGCCGTTCATCAGCTCGGCGTTTGTGCCGACCGAATCGATGCCGGGGCCCGTCCGGGCCTTTGCCGAAAACCAGCCGGTAACTTCGATCGTGGATGCGATCCGCGCGTTATTGTTTAATCAGCCTGTCGGCAATGACATTTGGGTCGCGCTCGCATGGTGCGTGGGTATTCTCATTGTTGCGTATCTGTTCGCAATGAGGGTATACAAACAGAAAGCAGCATGAGATCCGGATATGAAACCTGACGGCAACGGCTTTGATTTACAAAAGCTATTGCCGTTATTTTTATGCAAGTACAGGAGTTAAGAAACCAAAGAATCCGAACTTCTCTCCTTTCGGAAAGAGGTTCGGATTCTTAACTATGGGATGCTGTTACAGGCTGAAATCCTTTCCGCCGTTCACTTTGTTAAACGCCAGCAGGGAAACCACCGTGAGCAGGGTCAGAATCGAAGAGAGCGCCGCCGCCACTCCGTAATTGCCGCGGACAACCTCCGTATAGACGGCGACGGTCAGCGTTTTTGTCCTGCCCGTATACAGAATAATCGCGGTGGACAGCTCGCTGATCATCGTTACCCAGCTTAAGATCGCACCGGAAACGATGCCGGCGGCCATCATCGGAACCGTTACGCGGAAAAAGACCTTCATTTTGGAAGCGCCCAGCGAAATGGCCGCTTCTTCGATACTGATGGGAATCTGCTGCAGGATGGCCACCGAAGAACGGATGGTATACGGCAGCCTTCGGATGATCAGGGCAATCACCATAATCAGCATTGTCCCGCTCAGCATCAGAGGCTTCTGGTTAAAGCCCGTCAGCAGGGCAATGCCGAGAACGGTTCCCGGCACGATGTACGGAATCATGGAAAGGATATCGACCGTACTGGTAAGGGTGTTTTTGCGCCGCACCACCAGATAGGCAATCAGCACGGCGAGCAGGATAATCGCGACCAGGGAAAGCATCGGGATGATAATGGTATTCTGAATGCTTCTTCCCAGCTTGGAAAACGCGGATTCGTAGCTGCCCAGAGAATAGCCGCGGATAAAAATTTTGCCCGAGGTCTTTTTAAAGGACGTATAAGTGACGTATACCTGCGGCAGGATGGCAATCGCCACCACCAGATAGGAAAAAAGATATACGAGCACTTTCCTGCCCCCCCTCGGCTCCCGCTCTTCAATGGGATGCAGGGCGTTCAGGGCGAAGGAATTCCTGTTGGAAACATATTTCTGCGCAAGGAAGACAACGGTGGTGATGACAATGGCGATAATCGCGATTGCCGCCGCAAAACCGTCGTTCCCCCCCACTTCATTGATAAACTCCGTATACAGGACGACAGGGAACGTGCGGTACCCCTCGCCGATCAGCATCGGCGTACCGAAATCCGCGAACGACCGCATAAAGACCAGCAGGCCGGCCGCGAGCAAAGTCGGCATGATAAGAGGGACTACCACCTTGAAGAAGCATTTGACGCCGGAACAGCTCAGGTTGTTCGCCGCTTCAATCAGAGAATTGTCGATGTTCTTCAAGGCGCCTCTCGCGTACAGGAACACCAGCGGGAAAAGCTGCAGGGACATGACCAGCACGATTCCCCCGAAGCCGTAGATGTCCGGCAGGAGAACGCCCAGCTTCCGGAAGAAAGCCGTGATGACCCCGCTGCGGCCCAGAAGCAGAATCCAGGAGTACGCGCCGATGAACGGAGCGGACATGGACGCGACCACAATGAGGATATTCAGCACCGACTTTCCCCTGATCTTAAAAACAGAAAAGAGGTAGGCAAGCGGAGTACCGATGGCAATGGAAAGGGCGGTTGCCGCCAGCGAGACCTTGAAGCTGTTCAGCAGGGTATCGAAGTAATAGCTCTTTGAAAAGAACTTCACAAAGTTTGCCATGGTGAACTGCCCGGTCTGTGAATCGTAAACGGACTGCTGCATCAGATGGGCCATCGGATAGATCAGGAACAGCAGATAGACCGCGATGGTGCACAGCGTAAGGGTTCCCCAGATGTCCAGGCGGAATTTGCTATTGTCTTTCATAAGCTTCGCTCCTCACAAGGTTGCGGCCGCCCTCTTTATCAAACACATTGATTTTGTGTCTTTTCACCTGAAGCAGCACGTTCTGTCCGGGCTTCAGCTCATCTTCCAGGGAAGACTCCTCAACGATTTCCACCGTGAGGCCGCTCTCGGTCTCCACGGCGTAATGCGTATTCAGGCCAAGATATGTATACTCCTTTACGACGCCGTGAATCCCCTCGCCGCCCTGCTTGCTGATGACGAATTCCTCCGGGCGCACGGAGCACTGCACTTCCTGGTCCTCCAGCATATTCAGGCATTCCAGTGGTACCCGGTAGCCGCTGGGGAAAATCAGGGTGCCCCGCTCCGCCCTGGCCGGCAGGATATTGGTCCGGCCGATAAAGGTTGCGACAAACACGTTTTTCGGCCTCTGGTAAATTTCCTTCGGCGCGCCGACATGCTGGATCACGCCGTCCTTCATAACCGCAATGGTATCGCTGATGGCCATGGCCTCTTCCTGATCGTGTGTGACATATACGGTGGTAATTCCGACGTTTTTCTGCGTGTGGCGGATGACGCTCCTCATTTCCAGACGCAGCTTTGCGTCCAGATTGGAAAGCGGCTCATCCATCAGCAGAACGTCCGGCGAAATCACAAGGGCGCGCGCCAGCGCGATACGCTGCTGCTGCCCGCCGGAAAGCTGGTTCGGCATTCGTGTGGCATACTGCGCAATCTGCATCAGCTGCAGGTATTTTTCCGTCAGCTCCTGTGTTTTTTCTTTTTCCATTTTGCGGTTTTTCAGCCCGAAGGCGACGTTATCGCGCACCGTCATATGGGGAAAGATGGCATAATTCTGAAAAACCATGCCGATATTCCGCCTGCTTGGATCAATGTCGTTGATACGCGTGTCGTTGAAGTAGATATCACCGCCCTCGATGGAATTGAAGCCGGCAATCATGCGCAGCAGGGTTGTTTTTCCGCACCCGGAGGGACCCAGCAGCGTAAAAAGCTCCCCGTTTTTTATTTCAATATTCAAATCCGGGATAACCGTATTGTTCCCGTATTTCTTTACGGCGTTTTGGATCAGGATCTTACTCATTTCATACCCCCGCAGTTCTTATCGATGGTCGCTCTTATTTACTCTGAAGGCTGGTGTAGATATCCGTGTATTTGTTTACAATGTCCTGTTTATGAGAGCTGACATAGGGGATATCTTCCTCAATGACGTGGATTTCGGACATCGGGGTCATAAAATCACTGGTTTTCGCGTCCTTCAGCACCGGGCGGTTGGTCAGCGTGCTGCCCCAGATATTCTGCACTTCCTCACTGATAATGAAATCGATGAAGAGTTTCGCGTTATCCATGTTCTTGGCGCCTTTGATGATGGTAGCGGATGCCGGGAGGTAAACCGCGCCTTCCTTGGGATAGATCACCTTGACGGGAGCGCCGTCGCGCACAAGCTGCGCACAGGGGTCTTCGTAGGAAAGTCCAACCACATTTTCGCCGTCCGCGACGCTCTTGTAAACCGCGGAGGAGCTTTCACAGATTTTACCGCCGATATTCGTGAACAGATCTTTTACATATTTCCATGCGTTTTCGTCTTCATAGCCGCCCATCGCCAGCAGGATGTTGGTAAGCTGCGCAAAAGCGGAAGAGGAATTGGCCGGGTCGGCCGTGGCGATCTTGCCTTTGAGCTTCGGGTTCAGCAGGTCGGCATATCCTTCAATCTTGATATCGCCGATCAGGTCGGTGTTGACGATCAGGCAGCTGCCGTCCAGAACGTTCCCGGTAATGAACCCGCTGGTGTTTTTGTAGGCATCCAGCACACCGGCGTCATTCTTGGAAACATACGGTTCCCACAAATCCTTATTGTCATACGCCAAAGACCAGGAACCGCCGAACATAACGTCCGCGTACGGGTCTTCCTTTTCGGACTGGATCCGTTTGATCAGCTCGCCGGTACCCGCCTGGATGACTTCGACATCCACGCCGTACTTTTCTTCAAACAGCGGGATGGTAGCGTTCATCAGGCCCTCGGAGTTCGGGGAATAGATGACCAGCTTGCCGCCGCCCTGTTTTTCCGAAGACGCGGCTTCGGAAGCGGCGCTGCCGGCTCCGTCCGCCTGGGAAGCGGCCGGTGCGGAAGAACAGCCTGCCGCGGAAACGGCAAGCACAACGGAAAGAATCAGTGCCATAAACTTTTTCATTTCATTTCCTCCTCTAAGTTTGGTGTTTCAATTCGGTATCTTTATTTTACAAAAATATTGCATAAAATAAATACCTGAATTACGGAACAAAATAGAAAAAATACCGAACAATTTCATCCGGTATCTTTTCTCAGCGAATTTTCAGCTTGTATTCCTTGGGCGAGCACCCCACATACTTTTTAAAAACATGATTGAAATATTTGTAATCCCCTATGCCGCACGCTCCCCCGATCCCGGAAATCGGAAGCCGGTTCTCCTGCAGGAGAGAAAGCGCTTTCTGGATGCGGTACCGGTTCAGGTACTCGATCACCGTGGTCCCCAGCGCCTTCTGAAACCTCTGGTTGATGTACCGGTCGGAATAAAACAGCTTCTCCGACAATTCGGCAAGCGTGATTTTTTGGGTATAGTTCTGCGCGATATAGTCCAGGATCTGAACGACCACGGGGTCCTCCGGATGCTCCAGCTTCATATTGCCGAACAGGGAAATATCCTTCAGCTCCGCCGCGTTTTTATTCTGTTTGCGTAAAATGCGGATGTTTTCACATTCCAGAGCGGCGCGGTCAAGCGCTTCCATCATTTCTTCCTGATTCAGCGGTTTCAGGATATAATCGGAAACTCCGTTCCGGATCGCCTCCTTGGCATATTCAAAGTCGGAATAGCCGGTTAAAAGAATTGCCACATAATCGTTCTGGCATTTCGTTTCAGCAATCATCTGCAACCCGTCCATGACCGGCATATTGATATCGGTAATCACGATATCCGGGTTGAGCGTCCGGATCAATTCCTTTCCTTCCACACCGTTGCGGGCTTCCCCCACCACGGTACAGCCGTGCTCTTCCCACGGCACCGCGTAACGGATGCCCTTTCGGATAATATCCTCGTCCTCCACCAGTATTACGCTAAACATCTTTTCTCCCCCTGCGCAGCAGCTTTGCCGTAACGGTAAAGCTTTTTCCTTCCTCACTGTTGATAAACAGGCCGCACTCCTCCCCATATTCCAGAATGATCCGGCGGGAAAGGTTCTGCAGGCCGTTGTGCTCGGTCTTGATTCCTTCGGAAACAATCATGCTCTGCAGGCGTTCCAGCATCTCCACAGGAACCCCCGGACCGTCGTCCTCCACACGCAGGAACAGATAATCGTCCTCGCACCAGGCCCTGATCTGAACGGAAAGCTCCATCTGCTTCTGAAAGCCGTACTTGATGCTGTTTTCAATCAGCGGCTGCAGAAGCAGCTTCGGAATCATGCACTGGCTACAGTCCGGCTCTATTTTCATCCGGCACCGGAAACGCTCCCCGAACCTTGTTTTCTGGATATACAGATAATCCTCTATGTAACCGATATCCTCCGAAAGAAGGACGTCCTGTTTGGTATTGTTGATGCTGTAGCGAAGAATGTGGGTAAATTTTTCCAGCAGATACGAAGCTTTTTCCGCGTCTCCGGGGATGAGGTACTTGATATTGTCCAGCGTATTGTAAATGAAGTGCGGATTAATCTGCGTCTGCAGGTTCCTCATCTCAATCATGCTGTTTAATTTGATCAGATCGGTGTTGCGCGTATTGAGCTCGTTGATGCTTTTCACCATTTTATTGATTTGCGCCGCGATCTCCTCAATTTCGTCCCCGGTGTTGATCCGGATGATATGCTCGTTGTCCCCGTGGCGGATGACGCGGATCTCCCCCACCAGCGCCTCTACGGACTGAGCGGTTTTTTCCGCCATCATCTGGGACAGCTTTCGGAACATTAACAGCCAGATGCAGCCCAGCAGAACGATCGTCATGACCCCGATGATGATATAGAGCGAATTCCCGGGAGAATACACAAACGAATAGAGCACCGCTTTTTTATCCGTCAGAACCCGCGCGCCGATCCGGTACCGGTTCTCCTGCACCGTCACAAAGCGCTGGGACGGATCCGCCTTGTATTTGTTGGTGTTGCGCTCGGAAAGGAACGCGTTTTTGGAGCAGTAAATGATATCCCCGTTCAGGTTTGTGATGATGCAGTCATACTGGTATCCTGAAAAAAGGCTGCCCCAGTCGTTCCCGCTCAGATAGGCCACGGCAAATCCGGCCAGCACCCCATGCTGGTAAACGGGTTTTGCAAAAACACACTCCGAGTTGTCTCCGGAAAAATAATAAACGGTCGTGTAAACGGGCAGATTTGCTTTCAGGGCATTGTCCGCCACAATTTTATTGAATTCCGTTCTGTGCAGGTTCATTGCTTCCTGCCCAAAGCTGGTATAGACGATCTGTTTTTCCCGGTTCATCAGAATCATACGAACGCGCACCGGGCTTACCACGTTATGCTTGCTGAGGGAGTACTGCACCTCCCGGCTGTCGGAAAAGCCGGTCATACAGCGAAGAAAAAGCCCCTCGTTTTCTTCATCCTCCAGATAAGCGGTGACATCTTCATAAACCTCATCAAATGTGCGGTTCAGAAAGCTCAGATGTTCCTCCATATTGAAATTCTGATTGAGATAATTCAGCCCAAAAATGGGGATACAGAACAGCAGGCAGCCGACAATGACCAAAAAAATGATCTTTTGCAGCGCCTGCTTTTCCAGTTGTTTTTTAAAAGGACTGTCCGCTGTTTCTCCCGTCCGCAATTCTATCATCCCTGCCTTGCCCGCAATTCCGTATGCAGGATACAAATTCAATGATAATTCGTTTTCATTAAAGCATATTTTGTCAGAATTGACAAGTGTTCCCGCCATCCCGTATCCTTAAAATATGGAGATAAGGTCCGGACATCGGCACAAATAAATGCGCCGATCCCGGCGGCATTGCCCCGTCAGGACCGACGTATATGAGTTCTATAGAGGATGAAAAAACGGCTGGTTACCAAGACAGCCCTTCTAACCGTTTTATCCGGCTAAAAGGGCTGTTTTATAAATGCAAAGAATTTTTAATCAACCGTTTTTGTTTCTCCGATTTTCATAAAGCACGGCCATTGCTCGATACTCAGCAAATCGGGATGCTTCTTAAAGTATTTCACAAAATCGCCGTTTGGATGAGCCACATTATACCATCTTTCGCATAGCTCAATGATTTGCATGTGGGCTTCTATTTCCGTAACTTCGTCACGGGATAAATCACTGTAATACATAGAGGGCACCTCACACTGATACATGATCAGCCATCATCATCCGGGCCTTTCCGAGAATCAGCATAACAGAGACCCAAAATATACTAAGGCTGACGACAAAAGAAAATTGAATACTGTTTACAAGTAAGAAGATAATTGTTACGATGAATTCTACGGAAAGAATGATTCTGGTTTTCATTCTGTAGTGGTGTACTTCAGCATCATCAAGTGGTTTATTGATGTTTTCTACAGGCGCTAAAATCACAACAATCAGGGAGGCTGGAATGACGACTGCAATCGACGTGATAAATGCCATATAGCCCGGGCAAAATTTCGTCAGCAACAGCACAAAAAGGATCATCACCCACGACATCCCATAGCAACCCAGTTTGGTTTTGGCGTGGTAACCGCCCGCATAAACCCGAAGGAAGGAATACGATACGATAAATACAAAAGTCTCTAACAGCATACCGAGGAACAAACCGATGAAAAGCATAGTGGAAAAATGAATCATTTTGAGGAGAGCGGTCTGCACTCCAAAAGAATAGAGATCCTTATCTTTTTCCGAGATCAAGCCGCTCTCGCTCAGGGCTTTCACGATCCAGTTGGAAAAATTGGTCAGCATCAGAATTTTCTGAGGCTCTTTACCGCTTCAGGGAGCTTGTCCTGATAAGCAAGTACTACGCAAGACGTATTGGCGGACTGGCGAGCTTCCTGCATCGCGATTTTAGAAACCAAATCCAGTGCCTTCATTTTTACATTTTTCTGACCGTTTTTCATTTTCAACACCCCTTGTTAATTTATTGACTCCATTATAATCGAATTTTGGCTGTTCACAAGGGGGTTTACCTAACTTACAGTTTTTTGGACTGAAATACAGATATTATGCCGTTATAGGAAAATAAATACATTTACAGACTGCTGCTTCTTCGGCTCACCGGAAAGATAATGCTCACAGAAAATTTGCCCTGTTCAACTTCTATATTAATATCTCCGTCGTATTTTTTTACAGAGGAGTTCACATTGGAAAGGCCGATCGCTTTATGGTTTTTCTTATTGGAAAGAAATTTTTCTTCACTTTTTACGGGGATTTCCTGAATGGAATTGATGAGGTTAATAATAAACATATCGTGAAACTGATAAATACGCAGTTCAATTCTTTTTGTGCCGTCGATAATCCTGTTGCACGCCTCTATGGCATTATCCAATAAGTTGGCAAAAATCGCCGTAATGTCGATATCATCAATAAAATTCAGATTCAGGTTTTCCACAGAATAAATAAATTCGATTCCATCCAGATGACAGATTTTCATTTTTTCATTTACAATAATATTTAGGATTCTGTTACTGCAAGTGAATTTCATCCCCAGTTCATCTACGATTTCCGATATTTTTTTAGCATATTCAAGGCCTTCCGTATTTTGCCCCGCCGTGTAAAGCCGTTCAAACACTCTGACGTGATTTTTGATATCATGCATGATTTTTTGGGAATTATTATATTCTATTTCCAGCTGCTGATAATAATTGTACTGCATGTCCATTCTTTGCTGAATTAAAACAATTTCACTCTCCAGTTGGTCCGATTTTGACACATTCTCAAAAAAATAGATCACTGCCAGATTCAGTATGATGGAAATAACTGCAAGCATCATCATAATAAAATGAGTAGTAGTAGGATCAATCTTATATGCAGCCATTATTGCAATAAAATAAATAATCGCAACATTTGAAACAGGAAGCAGAGCCAAAAAAACATACTGCTTTTTATACAGATAGGTGATTCTCTGTCTTTTAAAGCAAATAATCAACAACTTACAAACGGCAAACATAAAGGTCTGAACAACAATCACATTAAACAAAAAGACAGCAGAATTATGATTATAAAGAGGAATCGAGCCTGTTATAATCGTCAACAAGGAAGAGACAAGCGTGTCGCATCCCGCAAAAGTAATAATAAACACAATAATGTGGAGATATTCCTTAACTTGCCTGACATTGTAAAGATACGCTACGAGAAAGGTGGTAACTACAAAATATGTAAAATTGAGGAATGGGGCATCCAATAAGTTTACACTGATCCACAAGATTGCAAATAGAAAATATAAAATGATCTTTGTCCTTTTTTTCAAATATTGAGGCTCATACATTTTGTTCATGAAGTCAAATAAAATCGCTGTACCGGCGCTGCACGATATCACGTAAGACAGCCATTTTATGATTGTTTCTAACATATCATCATCTCTTTATTAATATATTAAAATTATTTTTTAGAAAAGAGTGAAATTCCGCTTTGAATTCCACCGCTCTTTTCTGAGATATTGGAATTAAATCACCACTCGTCAGGGTAACGTCATATCCCTTGATACTCGATATATGCAGCAGATTAATCACAAAACTTTTGTGCGGCATGGAAAACCCATATGGCTTGAAACTGTTAAAAATATTATTAATACTATCATTAATTTTATAGGTCCTGTCCTTTGCCACAATTTCAATTTTGTGATCGCAGGATTCAAAATAATAGATATCTTCCAAGTTAAGCGTTTTGATACCTAAGTTCGTATCAAAAGTAAAAGTAATTTTATTTTTCTCCATTTTCGTATATTCGATGGCGTCGTCCAACTGCTTGCAAATCGTCTCATAAGTAAACGGTTTCGTTACATATCCAAAGGCTCTGACGGAAAAAGCGTCCGTTTGATAGTTTGAAAAATTTGTTACATAAATGATTTTGACGTTCTTATCCCTTGAGCGGATTACTTTAGCAACTTCAATTCCGTCCATTTGGTCCATCCGAATATCCAAAAAAATAATATGAAATTTTTTTGTGCTATGTAATAACTCCTCCCCTTTTGCATATAAGCTTGTAAACATTCTGATACTTTTTTCATTGCAATACTTTGCAATCATGGTATTTAGCTGATCCAATTCGTATTTATCGTCATCGCAAATAGCAATTTCCAACATATAATCACCTGTCTTTAATTCGTTTTCCACTACATTACCTATTAAACCCATATCAAACCGGATTGTCAAGATTTCCAGAAAATATTGTAATGATGATACAGAAATAAATAGAACATGTCGTTTCCTGTTCTTTTTCAGCCAGCACAAAATTTCACCCTCTCTGCCGGATGGCCGAGAGGGTGTTTTCAGGAATTCGTATTTTTGTTCTCTGCGGAGTCCCTGCAGGCGGCGTCCAGCATCCTGCTCTTCCCCCACTCATTGATGATTTCCAGCGCAGGCAGCAGCTGCTTGCAGCTTTCGGTCAGGGAATACTCCACATGGGGCGGTATCTGGCAGATTTCCGTACGCAGTACCAGCCCGTTCTTCTCCAAACCGTTCAGTGCCCTGGTCAGCATGATATTGGTGATCCCGTCCAGATGCCGTTTCAGCTCGTTGTAGCGCATGCTGTCCTTCGCGGAAAGCTCCCAGATAATCGGCAGCCTCCATTTTCCCCCGATGATTTCCAGAGCGTGTGCCACCGCGCACTTTTTGCTGTGAATCGATTTTATTTTTTCCGGTTCTTTTGACATATGATTTCTCCTATTTTAAGGCACAAAAATGTGCGTACTTGTAGATATGTTCCCTGCTGAATATACTAATAGATAAAGAGCCGCACAGGGCGATTATAGGGCGCACTGCCACGCGGCAAAAATAAATAAAAAGGTGGAGATGCAGATGAAATTCATAGAACTTGCACAGGACCGGTATTCCCTTCGCAAATTCAGCGAGAAACCGGTGGAGAAAGAAAAGCTCGGCCTTGTGCTGCAGGCCGGCCGGCTGGCCCCGACCGCCTGTAATAATCAGCCGCAGAAAATTTTAGTCATTGAAAGTGAGGAAGCGGTTGCAAAGCTGAAGGACTGCACCCGGTACCATTTCAGCGCACCGATGGCGCTGCTGGTCTGCTACGACAATACGGTAAGCTGGAAACGCAGCTACGACAGCAAAGACAGCGGGGACATTGACGCAAGCATCGTTGGCACCCACATGATGCTGCAGGCTGCCGAGCTTGGGCTGGGTACCACCTGGGTCGGACATTTTGATCCCGCCGCCGTGAGAAAAGCTTTTTCCATTCCGGAAAATCTGGTGCCGGTCGCCCTGTTCCCGCTGGGATACCCCGCGGATGACGCCGGACCCAGCAACCAGCACACAAGCAGAAAACCGCTGGAAGAAACCGTATTTTACAACCGGTTTTCCTGAGATACGGATTTCCAAAATAAACGCAAAAAGTCAGGAGGATTTCACATGATTCAGAATGAAGTGCTGGACTGCATCCACAAGCGCAGAAGCACCCGCCGGTTCCAGGAGCGCCAGATCGAGTCCGAACAGCTGGAAACCCTGCTCGACGCCGCAATCTGGGCGCCCAGCGGAAGTAACAGCCAGAGCTGGCTGTTTACCGCTATTCAAAATAAAGAAACCCTGCTTCAATTGAACGGGTTGGTAAAAAAAGGCTTCCAGAACTGGGTTCCGGACGACAACTATCCCGGAAAAGTCAGGGCCAAGGCCAGATCGGAAAAGGAAAACTTCAATTTTTATTACCACGCACCGACCCTTGTCATCGCTTCGAACCGGCCGGATTACGAAAACGCCATGGCGGACTGCGCACTTGCGTTGGAAAACATCTTTTTAGCCGCGCAGTCGATTGGGCTGGGCACCTGCTACATCAATCAGCTGCACTGGCTGCGCAGTGACCCCGGTGTGCGCGAATTTCTGTTCCAACTCGGGATTCCCAGAGAGCACACCATCTGCTCCGCGGCCGCGATCGGGTATATCGATGTGGAGTCAGCCGCTCTGCCGCGCAAGGAAGGGACCATCCGCATGATCAAATAAGGGGCTTCCTTTTCATACGCCGGGCGGTAGCTTATCCTCCATCAGACTGCGCAGATCGATCGTGCCGCCGTCCACCGCAAAGGTGCCGTCTCCGTTTGCATGAAAGGTCCGGCGTTCTTTCCGGTCATAATCCATCCACGCGCGTACGCCCTCCAGAAGAAAGATACCCTGCGGTTCCAGATAGTCCGTTACGCGGCATTCCAGACAGCCGAGGCATTCCGCGATCAGCGGCACTTTTACCTGGGCCGCGGGCAGCGGCGTAAGCCCGAATTTTGCAAACTTATCCGTTTGTTCGCCGGAGCAGTCGCCGATTGCGACCACCTTTTCCGCAAGGTCTACCGTGGGAACCGCAAGCACACATTCCCCGGTATGCCTGAGCGCCTGAAAGGAATAATTCCACGGGCCCGTTGTCAGAGCAATCTGTGGGGTAAAATCCATCACCATGTGCCAGGAGATGGTCATCACATTATTGCGGCCTTTGTCGTGCGTGGTAACCAGCAGCACCGGTCCCGGCTCAATCAGCATAAAGGCCTTTTCAATTGGAAGTTCCGCCAGAGACATTTTCCCACCGCCCTCTTTTATTTTTTAATAACCGACTATAAAACTGCTTCGGAAAGCGCCGCTTTTTGGAGCAGTTTTATTTTATTCTCTTTTTACCGCTCCTGCAGAGCGAGCTGCGGAAGAGGAATGAACGGGTCCGGATTCTCAACATGTTCTCCGATCATTTTTTCCATCCAGATCATGTCGTACCAGGTGTGGAATTTATAGCCGCACTTGGTAAAATGCGCGACGGTTTTGTATCCCAGATGCTCATGAAAACCGACGCTTTCCGCGTTGGAGCAGGTAATGCAGGCATTCAGGTTGATGATATTCTGTTTCTTTAAAATTTCTTCCAGCGCCTGATAAAGCTTTTTTCCGGTTCCTTTCGCCTTGCAGTCCCTTTTGATATAAGCCGTGGTCTCCACCGCCCAATCATAGGCAGCGCGCCCTTTGAACGCGCAGGCATAAGCATAGCCGACGACGGAGCCGTCCCGCACCGCCGCCAGGTAAGGATATTTTTTCAGGGTATTGCGGATTCTCTGCGTAAATTCTTCGATGGCCGGTACATCATATTCAAATGTAATCGCCGTATCCGTAACATACGGCGCGTAAATGTCCAGTATCTGCTGCGCGTCCGATTCCGAGGCCATGCGAATGGTGATCGTTTTATCCATATCAGGTTCTTCCTTCCGCTGAGTGATCCTATCAAAACAAAGGATGACTGAGCGTCTTTTTTCTTTATTTTACCACGATTTGAGGGAATTGGAAATCAGCATGATCATAATTTTTACAATAAAAGCAAACATGCCGCCCCCATAACGGAGCGGCATATCGCAAGAAACTTTCATCCGGAAGACTTATTACTATCTCTGGGCCCAAATTACTCATTTCTCATAGCACCCCACTATTTTACTAAAAAAAGAGCGGGTTTGCAAATGTAAATGATGGCAGGGAATTATGAAAATGATGCCTTCCACTACACAGATGCCCCAAACCGGAACCCGGCTCATCACCCGGCCGGCCGGCTCCACCTGCACAGCAGGTCCGAAAACAGGTCGATGGCGACAAACAAGGCAAATCCCACAATGGAAATCACGATAATTCCCGTATACATGTCGATATAATCAATTCTTGACCATGCATCCAGAATGTAATATCCCATGCCATATTTTGTTCCGTAGCCCTCCACAAAAAACAGCACGGATACCGCGGTTCCCAGAGAAACGCGGATGCTGGTGAACAGCTCCGGCAAAATGGCGGGCAGCGTGATATGCCGGATAATCTGCGCGGGGCCCGCTCCCGCGCTGACGGTTACCAGATAAACGGAGGGGTCGATGTTGCGTACGCTGTCCCTGGCGGCAACAATCACCTGAAAGACGATGATCAGAAAAATGATGGCGACCTTGGAGCCGTCCCGCATGCCCCAGAGGATCATGGCGACCGGCAGAAAGGCCGTCTTGGGAATGGGGTAACTGAAGTAGATGAGCGGATACAGAACCTTGTTGGCTCTTTCGGAATACGCCATCAGGACGCCGACCGGGACCCCCACCGCAAGAGAGAGGCCCAGACCGGCCGCGATCCTTTTCAGGCTGGCAAGGATATGGAGGAAAATATGGTTTGAAAAAGCGTCGCCGAAATTCCGGTAAATGACCGCCGGGTCCGGGATGACCGTTGTGTGCATCAAAAGATACGCCAGAAACCAGAGGACATTTAAAAGCAGGAAGCCCTGCAAAAACAGCAGGCACTTATTCAGCAGTCTGTTCAATATTGCCCCGCCTTTCGCCCTCCGGCCCTAATTTTTCATGAAGAATCCGTTTCGCTGTCAGGTAATCCACCGACTCCGGGTCGGATTGCCCGAAATAAGGATTTTTCATCGAATACCGGAGCACTCCGCGGCGGTTCCCCATGACCACAACGGTATTTCCCAGATACAGCGCCTCCTCAATGCTGTGGGTCACCAGAATCGTGGTCGGCCGGTTCCGCTTCCAGATCCGTAAAAACAGCTCCCGCGCGTCCTGACGGGTAATCGCATCCAGCGCGGAAAAAGGCTCGTCCATCAGAAGCAGATCGGGGTTGAAAATAAACGCCCGCGCAAGCGCCGCGCGCTGGACCTGTCCGCCGCTGAGCTGCGCGGGATACCGATGGAGCAGCCGCGAAACATCCAGCGCGTCGCAGATCCCGCTGATCTCCCGCCTGCGCTCTTCGGTGACGGTCTCTCTGCGGAGCTTGAGCGGAAGCAGGCAGTTTTCCCCGACCGTCTTCCACGGAAGCAGCCCGCAATTCTGGGGAATCACCCCGATCTTATGCGTTCTGGGATTCAGAGGCCGCTTTTCTCCTTCAATCACGCTGTCTACGCTGCCGCCGTCCAGAGGAAGCATCCCCGCCAGCGCGTTGATCAGCGTCGACTTGCCGCAGCCGGAAGGCCCGAGTACGGCAAGGACCTCCCCCTCCTCTATTTGCAGGGAGAGTCCTTCAATCACTGGCGTTCTGCCTTTTTTTGTTTTGTAGCTGACCGTTACCCTGTCGATTACAAGCATCTTGCTCTCCATAAACTTCCACCGTTACGATGCGGAATAAACGTCATACACCATCTGGTCATACTGCAGGGTCGGCTTGCAGAGGCCCTTTTTGCTTGCCCACTGCACGGCGTTCTCCACTTCCGCTTTGGTGGGAAGCTTGCTGGTACGGAAGGGCTTCACCGTGATCTTGCCGATCATTTCTTCCGGGTAGCCCACCGCCTTGATCACGGTTTTTTCATATTTGCGGATATCCGTATGGTTCATATAGTCCACGGCCTCGTTATAGGCCTGATACAGCTTGTGGATCGCGTCGGCCTTGCTGTCCAGCGCGGTCTTTGAAAACGCGGAAACCGCCGGGTACAGCCCGAACTGGTTCGCGCTGCCCAGATAAACGGCGCCGTCGTTCAGCGCCAGGGTGGCGAAGGGCTCCGGCAGCAGGCCGAGGTCGATCTTTTTGTTGCGCAGAAGCTCCAGACGGTCCGGAATTTTCGGGACCACTTCCTTCACAACGTCGTCGCCGGTCATGTCATTATTGCTTAAAATATCTTCCAGCGTGTACTCGATCAGCGTTTTCTCGGAGATCGCGATGCTTTTCCCTTTGATCTGGCTGATGTCCCTGATGCCCGTGTCCTTGCCGGCCACAAGGATGTAGTCCCCGTCGGTAATCCCGGTGATTTTCACGTCCAGTCCGGCGTTCTGATACATGCAGACCCCGATAAAATCGGTCAGCACGCCGTCCAGTTCCCCTGCCTGCAGAGCGGCGTCCCGGTCCTTCGCGGAGGTAAAGACCTCCAGATCGAGCCGGAAGCCGTATTTGTCGGCAAGCTTGTTTTCATTGATCAGCACATAAGGAATCACGTCGGAGGACGACATCATCCCGATGCGGATGAGCGGTTTCTCCTTACCGCCGGACACGCTGCCCGATGTACTGCCTGCTGCCTGCTGCGGTGCGCACCCCGCAGTGAATGCTATTAACAAAAGAACAAAAACTGCTATGATTTTATTTTTCATGATTTCCTTCCCACCTTTGATAACAATCGTTTTCAATTTCAAGGCTGTCCAGCACCTTGCCCGCGACAAAACCGACGATCTCGTCCAACGTCTGCGGATGCCCGTAAAACCCGGGCATGGCGGGCAGGATGGTCACGCCGAGCTCCGAAAGCTCGGCCATTCTTCTGAGGTGAACCGTCGACAGCGGCGTTTCCCGGGGGACCAGCACCAGCCTGCGTCTTTCTTTGATCATGACGTCGGCGGCCCGGGTCAGAAGCGTTTTGGTGATGCCGCAGGCGATTTCGGCCACGGTGGACATGGAGCACGGCAGAATCACCATGGCGTCGCACCGGAAAGAGCCGCTCGCGACCGGAGAGAACATGTTTTCGTTGTCTTCTAAAACGATCGCCGCCCTTCCGCCGCCCCAAAGCCGCGCCTTTTCCTCCAGAACCGCCCCGGTTTCATAGGCCAGCACTTTACGGCCCTGCTCGGAAGCAATCAGATGGATTTCCAGTTCCTGCCGAGACAGCGCTTCCATCACGCGCAGAAAATACGCGCTTCCGCTCGCTCCCGTGATTCCCACGATGATTCTCTTCATGTTATCCCTTCCTAAACAAACGCATCCAGAAGCCCGAACACCAGCAGGACGATGCTCACGAGCTGGTTCACGCTGTAAGACGCAATATTGACGTGGGTCAGATTGTCGGGAGACACCATCCGGTACTCCGCGGTGAACAGGGCGGCGATGACCGCCACACCCACATAATAGATCACGCCGAACTGCGGCACAAGAAGCCCGATGACGACGAGGCAGATCAGGGTGACGATGTGAAACAGCATGGCGATGCGCAGAGCGTTTTTCACTCCGAAGGCAACGGGGATGGAATGCAGCCCGTTCCGCCTGTCAAAGTCATAATCCTGCGAGCCGTAGATAATGTCGAACCCGGCGACCCACAGGGTATTGGCGGCGCCCATAACGAGCGGGACCAGCGCGGGCTTTCCCGTGACGGCAAGCCACGCGCCGACCGGAGCGCAGGCGCAGGTGACGCCGAGGATCAGGTGGCACAGAAAAGTGAACCGCTTGCAGTAGGAGTAAATAATCAGCAAAAACAAAGCGACCGGGGACAGGGCAAAACAGACCCGGTTCAGCCGGTACGCTCCATACAGCATCACGAGGAAACAGACCGCGGTAAACGCAACGACCTCGCCCTTTTTCATTTCTCCCTTTGGAATCTGGCGGCTGGCCGTGCGCGGATTTTTCGCGTCGATCTTCGCGTCGATCACGCGGTTGACGGCGTTCGCGCCCGTGCGCGCCCCCAGAAAGCAAACCACGATCCAAAAGACGGTGGAAACGCCGGGAAGGCCGTTCGCGGCCAGCACCATGGAAACCAACGCAAAGCTGAAAGAAAAAATCGTGTGTGAAAACATGACCAGCTTGCCGTATGATTGAATCTTATCGAAAATTTTAGTCAATCCCATATTCGTTCCACCTTTTGCCGACCTGCCGTTTCATCGCGTCCGTCATGACGATGTCATCCGGCCAGGGGCGGGTCAGGCCCTCCTGCTTCCATTTTTTCGTAGCGTCCACCCCGATTTTGAAATCGATGACCGCAATGTCCCTTTTGGCGTCTATATTATTGAACACCTTCCACATAACGGTGGAAAGGTCCCCCGTAACCACATCCTCGTCCACCACGATCACAAACTTGTCCGGGTGGTTCCAGAGGTAATTCTCGACCAGCTCCCTGCCCTTCCCCGGGCGGTCCTTGCGCACGGGCAGAATCCGGAAGGTATCGGTAACCTCGTCATTAAAGCCCTTTGCGGGGCTGGCGGCGTCGATTCCCAGCCGGCACCCGTACAGCGCGCGGTTGGACGAATGATCCAGCGCGTCCAGCGGGCCTTCCGAAAAAAGCAGGCTCTGCGGCCCGCTGACATTTTTCAGCACCGCGTCCCGCACGGCGGCCAGGTCCTGAACGTCCACGGATTCGTCCACGGCGACGATCAGCTTCGTATACATCATCTGCCCCATGCCCCAGACCGCGTTCATCACTTTGCGCGCGCAGCCGGGGTATTTGTTTTTGATCGAAACAATGGCGCAGTTGTGAAAAACCCCTTCCAGCGGCAGGTTCAGGTCCGTTAGCTCCGGAATCTGCATCCGCAGCAGCGGGAGGAAAATACGCTCCGTCGCCTTTGCCATGTAGCAATCCTCCATCGGCGGCTTGCCCACAACCGTGGCGGGATAGACGGCTTCCCTTTTATGGGTGATGCAGGTCACATGAAATTTCGGATAATAATCCGCAAGGGAATAATAGCCCGTATGGTCGCCGAACGGCCCTTCCAGCACCGGTTCTTCCGCGGGGTCGACGTAACCCTCCAGCACAAATTCGGCATCCGCGGGAACATAGATGTTATTCGTAATGCATTTGACCATTTTGACCCTTTTCCTGCGCAGCCATCCGGCCAGCATCATTTCATCCAGCATTTTCGGCAGCGGCGCGGTGGCGGCGTAGGTAACGGCGGGGTCGCACCCCAGCGCGACCGAAACCGGCATCCTCAGGTTCTGCTCCGCGTAACCGCGGTAGATTTCGGAGCCGTCCTTATGCTTGTGCCAGTGCATCGCGGTGGTGGTGCTGTCAAGGACCTGAAGGCGGTACATTCCGGCGTTCTGCCGCTTCGTTTTCCGGTCACGCGTAAAGACGATGGGAAGGGTAATAAACGGTCCCGCGTCCTGCGGCCAGCACTTCAAAACGGGCAGGGAGGACAAATCCACGAACCGTTCCACCACCTGCTGGCATTCTCCCCGAAACAGGCTTTTTCGCGGAAACGCGCTCAGCAGGCGGAACAGATGGGAAACACTTTTGATCAGCCGGGGAACGGACAGGCGGTTGACGATATCCAGATACTTCTGGATATCGTCCGCAATGTCGTCCAGCTTTTCCACGCCCAAAGCCATGCTCATTCTCTGATAGCTGCCCATCGCGTTCATCAGGACGGGATACCTTGACCCGTTTACCTCCTGGAACAGCAGGGCGGGGCCGTTGGCTTTGGAAACGCGGTCGGTGATCTCCGTAATTTCCAGCTCGGGCGACACGGGCGCGTCGATCTTCTTCAGTTCCCCGCTCGTTTCCAGTTTTCTGATAAAATCCTGAAGGCCTTTGTATGCCATCCGCGCATTCCCCATTTGCTCCATACTTTTTGAATCCGTGAAATTCAGCTCTTGATATATTTCTGAAAATGGTCGCTGTACTTGATCTCGTTGTCGGGAAGCACCCAAAGCGCTTCCGTATCCGGCAGCGTCCTGATATAAGCCAGCCCCTGCTCGTAAGGGACGTTGAAAATCAGCTTGCAGTAGATATCCGCCATACCGGAATCCGGCGTGATAATGGTGACGGCTTTAAAATAAGTAGACGGCATCAGGGTTTTCGGGTCTATGATATGGTGGTAGGTCTTGCCGTCCACCGTGTAATACCGCTCGTAAATCCCGCTGGTCACAACGGATTCATCCTTGATATTGATTGTGCAGAGGGACTTCTTCTCGCTTTCCTTATCCGGGTTCTGAATCCCGATATTCCAATCCTCCTGATTGACGCCCTTGTCGCCGATGGCCCGCACATTGCCGCCCACACTGAGAAGTGCGGAGTTGTAGCCGTGTTCCATCGCGATTTTCGCCACCTGCTCCGTCGCGTAGCCTTTTGCGATTCCGCCGACGTCCAGACTCATCTCCGGGTCTTCTAAATATACCGTGGAAGCTTTTTCATCGATGACGACCTTGCTGATATCCGTATGCTTCATAGCTTCTTTCAGGTCGGCCATTGGGGGCAGGGCGGCGTTTTCCGGGTCGTCTATCCCCGCTTCCCTGTACTGGTGCCATATTTTCAGCACCGAGCCCAGCGCGATATTGAAAGCGGAGCTGTTGTCCGCGCTTTCCTTTTTGCCCAGCAGGAGCATATCGATAATCCTCTTATCTACCTTGACCGGCTTCTTCCCCGCGTTGTCATTGATCGTTTTGATGTTGCTGACTCCGGGGTAATCATTATAAATATCGTAAAGTTCGTGGTAAACCTTTAGATTATTATAAATCAAATTGGAAAGGTTTGTAAACTCCTCTTTGGTTTCCGTATAAGCCACAATTTCCGTCATGGTGTCGAAAAGCTGTAAAAATTGCGCTTCATAGCGTGTTTTCTTACTGGTATTGCAGGCCGGAAGCTGAACGATCAGCGCCATGGCGAGAATCGCCGAAATCAGTTTTTTCACCCGTTTTCCACCTCAAAAAATGGAGAGGTAGAAATGAATCTACCTCTCGCGAATCACTTTGTGAATTGAGCTTTCCCGTTATTTTGCTCCGGAAACAGCCTTATCGATAACCTTGATGAAATCGCCGACATGCACGGTAACGGATGCGGTCAGTTCCTTATCGGTCGCCTTGCCTTCGGAGTCAACGGCAATCCCCTTGACTTCGTCCAGCGTTTTGCCGACTACATACTTCGCAAAGGCAGCGGCTTCTTCGTTCCACTCTTTGCCGATCTTGGAAGCCTTCTTCATGCCGTAAGCGTCGCCCAGTTCGTTCTTCGTCTTCTGCTCCGCTTTCAGGTCGGACGTAATCTTGCCCGCTTTGGAGAAGTTCACGTTGGTCTGGGAAGCGTCGATGATGCAGCTGGTGATTTTGCCGTCGGCGCCGGTGGTGGTAACGGTGTAGTAGGAATAAGCCTGCGCAAGGCCGTCTTCGGCACCGGCATCCTTGGAGCCGGAAATGCTGGTCTCAATGCCGAGGCCCAGCTTGTCGTCCGCTTTTGCGCCGTTATCGGCTGCATTGGCGACTGCCTTTTCAACGGCGGCGATAAAGTCGCCGACATGGATGGTAACGGAGGCGGTCAGTTCCTTATCGGTTGCTTTGCCCTCGCTGTCGACGGCAATGCCCTTGACCTCGTCCACCGTTTTGCCGACGACATAGCTTGCAAACGCGTCGGCCTGCTCGTTCCATTCCTTCTTGATGCCGGAAGCTTTGCCAAGGCCGTACTCTGTGCCGAGTTCCTGCTTGGACTTCACGACGGTGTCAAGCGGGGTCAGGATTTTGCCGGCGTCGGAGAATTCGACTTTGCTCTGAACTGCGTCAATCAGGCATTTTGCGATTTTGCCGTCCTGGTCGACGGCGACGGCCACAACGGTGGAGTCCGCCTCTGCAAGGCCCTTTCCGTCTTTGACGTCCGTGGACTTCGCAATAGACGAAATGACGGCAAGACCTGTTTTCCATGTACCGGATGCCGGGGCCGACTCAGCGGCCTGTGAGCTCACGGCGGGCTGAGAAGCCGCGGAACTGGCCGTGGTGGTTGTGCCGCATCCCGCAAAGCTGACTGCGGTAATTACTGCGGCTAAAAATGCTGCTAATGCTTTTTTCATATTTTCCTCCAAAATTTCAATTTATTTACTGAAGCCGACCTTTTTTAAAGCCGGCAGAGTAACCTTGAGCAAGGCGGATGTCGCCGCGCCCGCTATCACGCCCGACAGCAGCAGCACGGGGGCGTACGCCCACAGAAACAGATTCGTATATAAAAGGGAAACCGCAGCCATCTGCCCGATATTGTGAAAGACCGCGCCCAGAATACTGATCATCAGGTAAGAGATCTTTTCCTTGAAAAGAAACAGAAACAAAATCATGCCCAATACGGAAAGAAGCCCGCCGCAAAAGCTCAGCAGAGCCGCAACCGCGCCTCTGGTCAGGAACACAAAGACGGATTTTAGCACCGCCAAAAGCAGCGCTTCTTTTTTTTCAATGAAAAAAAGAGAATACATCACCACAATATTGGACAGCCCAAGCTTGACGCCGGGAACCGGAACGGGAATCTGCAGCTGGTTTTCGACGACGGACAGCACAAGGACCACCGCAAAAAGGAGGCCCGTCAGAACCATCCGTCTGATCCTCAGGGAGTTGATCTCACGTTTCGTCAGGTTTTTGTCTTCAGCCATGCTTTGTTTTCCTCATCCAATCACAGCATCCAGATCGTCCGAACTGCGCTGATCCTTCGCCACTATTTTCATTACGATGCCGTTCGGAAGGCAGGCCGCGCTCTCACCGATCGTGTGGAGCCTGCCCGCGCGGATGCAAATTTTATCCGGGCAATTGGATTCCTCAAAGCAAATGCTGCCGTCTTTAAAAACGTGAAAAATCACATTCTTATTCTGCTCAATTGAAAAGCGCTTATCCACTCCCGCCGTCAGATCGACCGTGTCCGCCAGCTCCGATTTGTAGTAGATCTCGGCTTTCGCCGCTTTCTTTCCAACGATGGACTGATAGGAAAACCACGCGGCCGCACAGACCACAAGCGCAACGGCAAGAATCACAAGATCGGTTTTTTTGACAAATTTCATCGATAAACTCCGCCTCAGTTAAAAAAACCGCCGATAAAAATCAGCAGGCTGTCGGTACCCACAAGAATGATATAATTTTGGACCGAAAGGACAAACGTTTCCCCTTTCTGCTGTTTCTTTTTGAACCGGTTAACATTGTTCCTGATGGGAACGATCGTCAACAGGGATAACAGGCAGACGGAAGGCAGGATTTTCAGAAGTACCATCCCGACAACCGAGACATACGAAACGGAATACAGCCCCGCGAATACGGACAGGGCCTTTTCGCCAAGATAATACGGGAGCGTGTATCGCTTTGCCCGAATGTCTTTTTCCAGATCGCACAGGTTGTTGGCGAGCATAATATTCGCGGTCGCGCAGGCTGGCGTTACCGAAAACAGCGCGAGCGAAAAAAGCGGAAAAAAGTTCAAATCCAGATGAACCGTTTGAAAATCAAACGCCAATGTCAGGAAGGTTCCCGCGGGCATATTGATGTACAGCAGCAGGAAAGGGATGAACAGCCCGTAAAACACGCCGGAAAAAAGCTCTCCCAGCGGCTGACGGGAAAGGGGAACCGGGCCCCACGAATAGAGCACCCCGAACAGAAAGCACAGCCCGCCCACAAGCAGCACGACCGCGTCCGTCAGAAAGGCCAGGGTC
This sequence comes from Caproiciproducens lactatisolvens, assembly GCF_052443335.1. Classification (NCBI taxonomy): domain Bacteria; kingdom Bacillati; phylum Bacillota; class Clostridia; order Eubacteriales; family Acutalibacteraceae; genus Caproiciproducens; species Caproiciproducens lactatisolvens. The sequence goes on from NZ_CP195750.1 coordinate 2,061,721, forward strand.
AGCCCCAGAGCCGTACTGACCAAAAGCAGAAGAAAAATGGTCGCCTTCGCCGTCGGGCGGCGGAAAGGCAGGAGCTCCCCGGCCGTTTTGGCCCCCTCATAATTATTGATCGCCGTAGCGGTGAAATCAAAGAGAAGCATCGAACCGAAAAAGAGCAGGGTCAATGTCCAGTTTACCGGCTGCTTTTTGTAAAAAAGATACGCAAGCGCCATCAAAAAGGCAAAGACGCTGGTGATTTTTGTCCGCAGCTCCACAAAATTCAAAAACCTTTTCAGCATCGTTTTTATAACCCGCGGTAAGCTTTATCCAAAATAGACTGAAGCCTTTCTTTTTTCGTTTCGGAAGCGCCCAGCTCCCGGATCATTTTAAAGGCCTTGTCGTAATACTTTTTTGAAACTGTCCTTGTGTAGCTCAGGCCGCCCGTTTCTTCCACTGCGGCATTGATTTCCTCCCTGGAAATCTTTTCCGCCCTCGCCTTTTCCTTGAAAGCGGCGCGCGTGTGAAACGCGTAGATCAGCGGAAGGGTGATAACGCCCTGCTCGTAGTCGGACTGGACCGGTTTTTTGGCCAGCTGCCGCGGCGCTTCAAAGTCGATGCAGTCGTCGGTAAGCTGAAAGATCATGCCGATCAGGTGGCCAAGGCGCATGTATTTCTCCACCGCATCCTTCTCCTCCTCGCAGAGGATTGCCCCCGCGTAAAAGGAAGCCTCAAAGAGGGCCGCGGTTTTCCCGGAGATAATCCTGAGATAGCCCGCAACGGAAAGGTCCAGATTGTAATTGTTCTGGTTCTGCCTTAACTCACCCAGACAGATTCTGGTCATGTAATCGGGAATATTGAAATCCAGATAGTCCCTCTTGTTCGGTATGGAAGCAGCCTGTTCAAGAGCCAGGCAGAAAAGATAGTCCCCGCAGATAACGGCGGTGCGCTTTCCGTATTTTTTCTGGAGAGTGACGAAGCCCCTGCGGAGATCGGCGTTGTCGATGACGTCGTCATGCACCAGCGTGGCCAGATGCAGGACCTCTATCGCGGAAGCGAGCTTCACCGCGTTGGGGTGAAGCAGCCCTTCCCTGTTTTCGGCACAGGCAAGCAAAGCACGGGAACGAAGGAACTTGCCCCAGGAAAGAGTCAGGTGCTGCGTATAATTGCGGATGGGTTTAGGAGAGGCGGACAGCAATCTGTCCACCTCCTGCTTTACCTGTTCCGCCGCATCGTCAAAAGTAAGAAATTCAACTGCGGCATTTTCTGCAGTGCGTTCATTAATCATTGTAAATATATAACTTTCTTGCGAATTTTACATTTTTCCAGTGCTTTTTCAGATACGGCATCGCATAATAATCCAGTCCAAAGACCCTGCCTCCGCCGATCAGGACCGCGATTGCCGCGAAAATCATCCAGAAGGTGTTGAGATACAGGCCCGTGGTGCAGACGAACATGACCTGAAGAACCAGCGAAAGCCCGGAGGACAGCGTGGTAAACAGGCCGCCGATCAGCGACAGGCCGATCAGGATTTCCGCAACCACAATAAAGATCTGCATAAAAAGCTGTACCTTGGGGTTGGGGAGAATAAACGTACTGACAAACCAGTTCATCAGCGGCACGTCAAGCTTGAACGCCAGATCGTTCAGAGTGGATTTCGCCAGCTCCTTGCCGCTTACAAAGATCACCTGGAACCAGCCGAGGAAACTGAAATTCATCAAAACCTGCCCGACGGCCGCAGCGGCGGCACCCGCCGCCTGACCGGCCGCGTCGGCGGCGCCGGACGTGGCGGAGGAAATCGCGTCTACCGCAACGGAAGCCGCTCCGGCTACCGCGTTTACTGCATTCGCCGCACCGGTGGCCGCAGTGGCGGTCGCGCTGCTTGTCGCGTCCGGTGTGGCGCCGCCGGCGCCCGCACCGCTCAGGATGGTGTTGTACCATGTGTTTGCGCCGCCGAAGAAACCGGTCAGCTGGGGAGAATTGAACCAGCCTTCCACAATCTTCATAACGCCTTCATACAGCCAGACCATACCCAGCCAGATCCGGAGAGCGACGAGCAAAAAGCTCGGGGTTTTATTGGAGAAGTGGCCGCCGACAAAGCTTCTGTCGTGGCGCACCGTAAAGAACTCATGCTTCATATAGCTGAAAATCTTGTTCCAGCCAAGGACCTGAATGAAATAGATGATATTGATAAAATGCTTCGCGAACATGGCGAGGAAGGACGGAAGGCTGAACATGTGGTTCGGCAGGCCGACATGGGCGACGCCGTAACGGCCGCCCACACAAACCATGACCCCGTGGAACTTCGGTTTGTACGCTTCCATTTCGCCCGTGCCGGTAAGGGCGGCGATGATATTTTTCGCGGCGACGCCGGAGCTTTGCTCACAGTTTTCGACCAGCTGCGGAACCGGCATCTTTTCGCCTTCCGGCGTATAAAGGATATCGTCGCCGACGACATAGACGTTCGGATTATCCACGGAACGCAGATAAGCGTCGGTCTGGATTCTTCCGCGGCGGGCCGACTGGAGCACCTTTGCCGCCTCGCCCGCAATTTCGGCGCTTTCGATTCCCGCCGTCCAGATCACGGTGCCGGCAGTTTCGCGGGTTACCGTCTCGCCGTTCTTGATTTCAATATAGTCTTTGCCAATGCTGACGACACCGGAGTTCAGCTTGAGGCCAACGCCCATTTTGAAAAGGCGTCTTTCTATTTTGTTGGAAAGTTTGTCAGGTAAAATCGGCACGATGCGCGGAAGGACATCCACGTCGTAAATCGTGACGAGGGAGCGGTCGATTTCGTATTTGTCGCAGAGGACCGGCACATACTCGGCCAGCTCCCCCACCATTTCAATTCCCGTAAAGCCCGCGCCCACGACATAAAACGTAAGCAGCTTTTTCTTTTCTTCCAGATCGGTCTCGCGGGCGGCCTTTCTGAAGAACTCGTGGATATGATCCTTCAGATGCACGGCGTCGTCGTACGACCACAGCGTGTGGGCGTATTCCTCCGCTCCCGGGATGCCGAAAAAGGAGGGTTTGGAACCGGCCGCAAGCACAAGGTAATCGTAGCCGTAGCTTTCGCCGGTTCCGGTTACGGACTTCTGCTCAAAATCAATGGACTGAATCGTATCCAGCCTGACGTTTACCTTTCTTCCGGCAAACACCCTGCTGAGGCTGATCTTGATGCTGTCTTCATCCACCCGTCCGGCAGCCACCTCGTGCAGTTCGGTCAGCATGGTGTGGAACGGATTTTTATCAATAACGGTAATGCTGACGTCCTCTTGCTTTTTCAGCCGTTTGGCTAATTTTTTGGCGGTCAGCAATCCCGAATAACCCGCACCGATAATCACGATTTTTTTCTCCATAGCAATCCTCTTTCAAAATAAAGAATAATTCACAGTGTCGAAAAACTTGTCAGGCGCCGAGAAATTGTGCAAGACAAGGCGGCAAACACAGCCAACGCAGTAAGCAAAATTGTAAAACAATTTTGCGGTTGCGCGACTTTATCGACAGCCTGAATATATAAATATACCTCGATAATATTATAACAAGCAATTTCAATAAGTCAATATGCGTAAATTGATAAGGAATGCCGCTATATTGTTGGAAAAATAAAGAAATCTTATCCAATGAGACAATTTTTTAAATTCAAATAATAAGAATTAATATTATTTTTCCTATCAAACAGCGGAAAAATTGTTTCTTTCTTGAAATCGCTTTCAAATTATGAGACATATGATAAAAATTTAACTCTTAAAAAATTTTTTTTGATTTCCGCCTGGTTCATCTAAAAAAATCCTCTGAAAACGATCCCGAACGAACCTTCGCCGGACGGTTGCGTGCGGCGAAGACGCCGCTGTTTCCGTTTACGCGGGTTTTTCCGCCGCTTTCCCCTGTATGCGCGCCCTGATTTCACCGCCGATCCAGATCATGAGCGGGATAACGATCTGGAAAGGAATGGCATAAATTTTATAGATGTCCAAAAAGTTAATCATCTCCATGGTGTTGCGGTAAACGATGCTGCACAGGGCCAGCATACAAAGGCTGACCGGGAGCACCAGCTTCTTGCAATCCCGTATATTGAACAGGCTGGCCAGCCCTTTGGACGCCGCCAGAAGACAAACGGTAATTTTGGTGATTCCTCCCAAAATGAAGTTCGTTGAGATAAAGCCTTCCACTCTTGCAAGAAAGTCGCTGAGACTGATGATTCTCGCGGCCGAATAAGAGGGAAAAGTCTCCACTTTCATCATGGCCGCGCCCAGCGCCGCAATATTTCTCAGAGCGACAATCAGCATAATCAGGGCCCCCAGCACTTCAGCCCATACATATATTTTAAAGGGATTGTCTTCCTTTTTTACATAATCCGCCAGAGCCAGAAACAGCATCGTTTCAACAAACGGGAAAGTAAAAAGCTCATAGGAACCTGTCAGAATCGTTTTTGTACTGTGTTCCATAACGGGCAGGAAATTATTCATATCAAAACGATTGTACAGCAGCATGACCGTAAGAAACATAATGGAAACAATGATCACCAGACTCACCAGCGACCATTTCCCCAAAATTTCCGCCCCGCTCCTGGCCATATAGGTGGTGACCAGAATCATGACAATCATCAGTGCAAGCTGGGGGGTCTCCGGCATCGCCGTTATTTCGACAAACTCGGAAAAATTCCGAAGAACCAACGCGCCCAGATGAAGGGCATACCAGGCAATCAGAGCGGTTACGATTTTACCGGCAATTTTTCCGAACAGGATCTCTGTCACTTCAAAAATATTTTTTTCCGGAAACAGTTTGATGATTTTTGCGTAAATCAGAACCATCGGAATTGCGATCACCTGCGACAGAAGCAGAGCAATCCAGGAGTCCTGCCCCGCTTCGGAGTTTCCTCCCAGTACTACGCTGCTCCCGCAGATATAAACAACAATAACGCATATGGCCTGACGCATTGAGAGGTACTGTTTCTTCATCGGAACCTGTTCCTTTCCAAGTTAATCGCCGCATTCGTATTTTACGGCTTATAAAAACTTTCAACAATCTGTCGGATGGGGCCGGAGGGACCGGGGAGCACGATGTCGAACGTGTACAGGATCAGTACGCAAAAACTGACCGTGAGCAGTATCGAATAAATCCACGTTATCTTTTTTTCACCGTTTTTTACAACGGGAACAAAATCGATGAGAATAATTACCAGATATAAACCGATTACGATAAAGGTCATCAAGGCGAACACCCACTTTCAACTGTGCTTGAGAAAAGCGGTATTGACTATCTTCACCTGGGACTGTACTTCTACCTGGATAGTCGGAAAAATCTTATCCCATTGCGGTTTCAGCTGCTTCCAAAGCGTCAGATCTTTTTTATAGATCATTTCGCCAAATCCAAAAATATCCGAGTTATATTCCTTTTGAACCTTCCGAATAACATTCTCGGTCTTCTCTTTGATCATTTCCTGTGCTTTTTGCTCAATTTTGCCGATCGTTTTTTCATCCAGCAGATCCGTATCCGCTTCTGACTCGTCCACAAAGGCCTCGGTCTCGATCTGAAGCGTCACCTTCAGCTTCCCGCCCGAATAAGAATAGGAAGCTTTCGTTGTGCTTTTTGAAATTTCGAGAGATATGTCAGGGTTATTTTGCTCCGTAGAGGATACGGTCAGGATTCCGCCGTGAAGGCCGTCCACTGCAAACAAATAATATCTGCTGTCCTCCGGAGGCAGGAGCCCCACCATTTTGTTCCCTTTGAAGACCGCTTCGCCGTCTGCTTCCACGACCGTTTGCTCATCATTTTCGACGTTGCGGAAAACCGGAAGGGTAAGGGAATGCCCCTCGCTTTTCAGCGTGCTGAACGCACGATACAGCTGAACGCTTTCTATGGTGCCCACGGTGCTCTGGTCACCATCAAGAATCTTCTTGATTTCATAGGAGACGACCGAATTGTCAAGCCCATAGAGACTCAGAATATCTTTCGCCGTCCTTTCCTCGGAAACGACGATCTCCACCGTTTCACGGCACTCCTCGTCGGATAAAAACCAGACGAGCACATTGTCCAGCTTTCCGCTTTCGGCAAGCTCATTGCCTATGATCAGGATCTCGTTATTGCCCCAATACAGCTTGTTGAGCAGCCTTTTCTTTGCATTTCTGACCGCGTCCATCACCGTTTTGCCCCGCGACTCCACAAGTTTGGCTTTGGTGCCCGCTTCGTCTTGAGAGGTGGTTAAATCGATGACTTCACAGCTGAGCAAATACTCCTGAGTGTCCGGATCCAGGTCAATCCCCACACCCGCGACAACTGTGATTTCGTTCATTCCCCGGTAACTCCAACAGCCCGACAGGAAAAACAGCAGCACAAAGCTCATCACCAGGCAGACTATTTTCTTACTCATGATTTCCTCCGCTGTCTTTTCCTTGAGTGCTCTTCATCCGTACAAGATTGTTCGTCATCGACTTTGTTCTTGTAAGCATTTCCCACCATGGCGCCCTGATAAAAGTATCCTTGATTTCCTGGAACTGAAGCGACCCGTTGAAGTGAAGCTGAGAAACTCCGAACGAGTGCAGATTCAGAATATGGATGAGCACGGCCGAAGAGCCCAGAAAAAATCCGAATAACCCAAAGCAGGTAGCCATCGCCAGCAGGAACACGCGCGTATAAATCACCGGCGCGTTCATTTTAGGAACCAGCAGGCCGGTGATCCCCGTAAGCGCGACGACAATGATCATGGGAGCGGCCACCAGCCTTGCATCCACCGCGGCTTGTCCGATCACAAGAGCGCCGACAATGCTGAGCGGCTGCCCGATATTGGAAGGCATGCGGATTCCGGTTTCACGCAGAATATCAAATACGGCGAGCATGATAAACGCTTCCGCAGCAGCGGGCAGCGGTACGCTCTTTCTGGAGCTGGCTATGCTGATCAAAAGCTGGGTAGGCAGCATCTGCTGCTGAAACGCCACAATTGCGACATAAAGCGCCGGAACGCAAATGGTCAGAAAAAAGCCCATAATACGCACAAACCGCGACAGGGAGGTATAATAGAAGCTCAGGTAGTAGTCCTCGTTGCTCTGAAAATTTTCAATAAAAAGATAAGGAATGGTCAGGACGACCGGCGTTCCGTCCAGAAAAACGGCGATTCTGCCTTCCAGAAGCTTTCCCACGACGACGTCGGGGCGTTCCGTATACCCCGTCGTGCGGAAGGGAGACCCTATGGAATCCCTGGTCAGCTCAGTAATGTAGTTGGTGTCCAGAACTCCGTCGATATCGATCAGTTCAAGACGGCGGTAAAGCTCTTTCAGAATATTTTTGTTGACAATTTTATCGATATAACAGATACAGGCTCTGGTTCTTGTGACCTTTCCCATCGTGGTAAATTTCATTTTCAACTCATTGGTACGCACTTTGCGGCGGATCAGCGAAAGATTCTGGAGCAGGGATTCGTTAAACCCTTCCCTGGGTCCCGAAAGGATTTTTTCATTTTCCGGCTCGTCCATCGAGCGGGTCATAAATCCTTTGGAATTCAGAATGACGGCTTCCTCCACGCCCTCCACAAATAAAACGGTGTCGCCGTAGGTGACGGCCTCCACAATTTCTTTTATTACCTTCGTCTTTTTGATCTCGTTGATGAAAACGACGTTTTCGATCAGATCGTCAGCGAGATGCTCGTCCGGATGCCCTCCGGCCGCGTCGGAAAGCATCAGCGGCTTGATGATATTTTCGTTGATGATCTCGGAATTGACCATGCCGTCGCAATAGACGATGCAGTATTTCAGGTCTTTGTCATGGTTGTTCTGAAAATATCTGACAATCAGGATGTCCACATCGGTAAAAAGCTTTTTGATGATTTCCACATTGGTATCCAGCGACCGGCTCAAATGGTTTTCGTCCAGCTTCCGGTTCAAATTCTCAACCTGCCCCGTTACAACCGCGTTTTTTCGCTTTGATGAAAAATGAAACATATCCGATCCTCCGCGTGAAACAATTGTTTTTATTATTGCATATCGTTGAGAAAATATGTAAATTGCATTGAAGTTCCACAAAGCCCTGCCCTCTTTGAGTATAATTGTTCCTGTTTTATGCAGACTATTCTCTGAAAATCAAACGAATCGGAGAGAAAAATGAACAGGTTATCTTTCGGCAGACTGCCCCGGCACATTGGGATTATTCCGGACGGCAACAGACGATGGGCTGAAAAAAACGGATATGAAAAACAGGACGGCTACCAATTCGGCATTGCACCGGGATTTGAGCTCTACAAAACCTGTCTTGAGCTCGGGATTCAGGAAATGACTTTCTACGGCTTCACCATCGACAACACGAAGCGTCCGTCCGTTCAGACAAAAGCCTTTCAGAGCGCCTGTGTGGACGCGGTCAGGAACCTTGCCAATCAGGACGCCGACCTCTTAATCGTCGGCAATACGGAGTCGCCGTTATTCCCGAAAGAGCTTCTGCCTTATTCCAAAAGGGTGCGTTTCGGCCGCGGCCTTATGAAAGTCAATTTTCTTGTGAACTACGGATGGAACTGGGACTTAAACTGCTCCCTGAAAAACAGCGAAGCCGGCATCGGCGGCAACATGGCAAATACGATCGCATCCTCGGATATTTCGAGAATCGATTTGATCATCCGCTGGGGAGGAAGACGCCGCCTGAGCGGCTTTCTGCCCATTCAATCCATCTATGCGGACATTTATGTGCTGGACGAGCTGTGGCCGGATTTCAAACCCGAGCAGTTTTATCGGGCCCTTGCATGGTATCAGGACCAGGATGTCACCCTCGGCGGCTGATTTCCGGCACCGGATCAGATCAGCATCTCAAAAATTCCGAGCGCAATGACGATCCCGCCCGAAATCAGCGGGACAAACCGGGAAAGCGACTTCGGAATGCAGCCCCTTCCCACACGGTACCCCAGGGTAATGGAAAACATACTGATCAGAAATGTAAAAATCGTTGTGGCGCATATGTTCAGCCCCGAGATGCTCGCGCCGACGCCCATGCCGAAATTATTGACGGTCAGCGCCAGGGCCAGAATTGCGGACTCTCTGACATCGATCGTTCCCGAACTGTCCAGATCCGCTTTTTCGGGGTCTTTGAGCATGGTATTGAGATTCACCTTTTCCTCCTGTCCGACTTCGTCTTCTTCCCGCGGCTTTTTAAAGAAATCCCTGAGAAACCAAAGTCCGATGAGAATCAGGAGGATGCTGCCAAGCGTATTGGATACCGACGCGGGGAAAAACCGGCCGATGATCCCGCCGATCCACATGGAAAGGAAGGTGCCGGCCCCCGTGATAACGGCAATCAGAAAATTAATAAAAAAATTCATTTTAATTTTCCGCATTCCAAAGGTAATTGCCACGGTAAAATTGTCAAGGTTTGCCGACAGCGCAAATAATAATACGGATATCAGATACAAATTCACTCACCGCCAAAACATTATTTCTACCATAATAATGTCGGCGGCAAATTTATGTGATTGAATTTTTTAACCGAATAATGGCTTAACAATAACTGTCAGCCGCCGTAAAGGATATCGCGGCGGTATTTCGTCAAAACTATATCTGTCCGTACCAAATCCATTTTGCGTGCGGTACAGGAGGGATGAATAAATGACACACGAAGGGCATATGGATACCGAGCATTCAACGCAGTCAGCCGGTTCGGAATTTCTCCGCTGGTTTGGCAGAATGATCATTACAGCAGTCGTTCTTGCAGTCGTATCGTTTTTGACCCCGGGCTTTTCCATCCGAGGATTATGGTCATTTCTGCTTGCTGCAGTAGTCATCAGCGTGATTGACTATCTGGTGGAAAAGATGATGAAAGTGGACGCAGCTCCCTTTGGGAAAGGATTGAAAGGATTTATTATATCCGCAATTATCATCTACGTCGCACAGTTTTTAGTCCCCGGCATGAGCGTTTCGATTATCGGCGCCATTCTGGGTGCTTTGGTCATCGGCATTGTCGATGCGGTCTTTCCAGTCAGAGTCATGTAGCATGGAGTAATTCCTGAAACATTTGTAAAGGAGGTCTGAAAAGCGAAACGCTTTCAGACCTCCGTCTTTTGATTTAAAAAACAATAATAATAGCCGCGGGCATTTTTTATCTCAGCCATCCCCAGACTCCCGAAAAGCGTCCTGATGCGTTCATGCAGCTCCTCATCCGGCGCGGTACAGACAATCTGGCCGCCGTCCTTCAGGATTCCTTTCAGGTCGCCGGCCAGTCCCTCCAGGTCGCCGACTTGATCCATTTCGCTTTCCAGAACGATGATGTCATAGGTTCTTGAACCGAACAGGGGCACCAGAGCGTCCATGTCCGCATACGTGCAGTATTCGCAGATGGAGGAAAGGTCGGCCATGTTATCTTCCCTTCCGGAAAGATAATACAGCCTGATATCGGCCGCGCCCTTTTCCTTTAATAAATTTTTGATCTGAAGCAGGGTCGCGCCGCAGGACATGCCGATTCCCAGAATGTTTTTGCCGCTGCCGCCGTCGTAGTTCAGTACGGTCAGGAGCGTGCCGTCAATAAACGCGGCCTGCCACGGATGGACGCCGAATTTGCTGATGAACAGGTTCAGATTTCTTTGCGCCAGATTGTTTTTTGCATATTCCGCCTGAAAGGTCACGGAGCCGAAGTGATGCACAAACGTGTCTTTCGCCAGGATCAGTTTGTAGCCCGCCCTGCGGATGCGGAAGCTGATGGCGTCGTCGTCATAGGCCCCGGGATTGAAATCCTCGTCAAATCCTCCCAGCTCCTTCTGCAGGCTCGTGCGGAACAGGCAGGTGTAGGTGACAAGCTTCATCTTCTCTTCCCAGAGGCACGGGTTGCTCACGTTGTACACCTGAGCCATCCGCTGCATTTCCGGGATCGACTGATAGGGAAGGTCCACCTGCTGCCCGTTGGAGGACGCGCTGCACACCGGCACGACCATCCCGATTTTTTCATCCGATTCCATACAGGCGATCAGGTTGTCAAGCCAGTGGGCGGTCACGACAATGTCGTTGCTCAGATTCAGGGTATATTTTCCCTGTGCGATTCTGAACCCGCAGTTGACTGCTTTGTCCACCCCGACATTTTCGGGGAAACTGATTTTTTTGCTGTTGGGCAGGCTGTTGAAGAACTCTTTCGTCCCGTCCGTGGAGCCGTTATTGACGGTAATCAGCTCAAAATCGATATGGGAGGTATATTGGAACAGGCTTTCCACACACAGCTTCGTATAACTGAGATGATTGTAGGCGAGCAGGACAATGCTCACGACCGGCGTGTGCCGGTTTTCCGGTTTTGCTGGTACAGGTTCCGTATTCATCACCGCTTTCTTGCGCCGGTCCCGGCTGAAATTATGACATAAACCGGTCGATCGTCCGGATAACATACTCGATCATTTCGTCGCTCAGCCCCGGATACACGCCGATAAAAAAGGTGTTGAGAAGAACATCGTCCGTGTGCTCCAGACTGCCGCAGATCCGGTGCCGGATATTCCGGTAGCCGGGGTGGCGTAAAATATTCCCCGCAAACAGCATCCGCGTTTCGATCTGGTTTTCCTCCAGAAACCGGACAATGTCCCTGCGGGTAAACGCGGCTTCCTTTCTGACCGTCAGCGGCAGGGCGAACCACGAGGGGTCGGCCTTCGGCAGAGAGCGCGGCAGAAGAAAGCTGTCCTGATATTTTTCCAGCGCGCGGTACAGCCGCCGGAAATTCCGCTTCCGCTTTTCGCTGAAGGACGGCAGCTTTTTCAGCTGCTCAATCCCCATGGCGCACTGAATGTCGAGCGGCTTCAGATTGTAGCCGATATTGCCGTATACATATTTGTGGTCGTAGCCGTACGGCAGGCTTTCATAGGTGTGGTCAAACCGATGGCCGCAGGCGCCGCCGGGGTTCTGTTCGCCCGTCTGGCAAAAGCAGTCCCGCCCCCAGTCGCGCAGGGACAGGGCCTGACGGTACAGGTCGAGGCGGTTGGTCAGCACCGCGCCCCCCTCCCCCATGGTGATATGGTGGGCGGCGTAAAAGCTGTAGGTCGAAAAATCGCCGAAGGTACCGCAGAGCTTTCCGTCGTAACGGGAATCCAGCGCGTCGCAGGTGTCCTCAATGACATAGAGATCATACCAGCGGGCAAAGTCCATGACCGCGTCCATCTGCGCGGGGTTGCCGAGCGTGTGGGCCAGTACAACCGCGCGGGTGCGGTCCGACCTTGCGTCTTCGAGCCGGCCGGCGTCCAGATTATAGGTTCCCTCTTCAACATCGACAAAGACGGGGACAAGCCCGTTTTGCAGGAGGGGATTCAGCGTAGTGGGAAAGGCAAGCGCCGGGGTAATCACTTCATCCCCCGGCCGGAGCGGATTTTCCAGCCGGGGCGAACACAGCGCCCCGACCGCGACCAAATTGGCGGACGACCCGGAATTGACAACCAGCCCATACCGCATCCCGGTATAGGAAAGGAACTGTGTGAGAAACTCTTTGCCCTTCGGTCCCAGCGTCAGCCAAAAATCCAGCACGCTGTCCACCATGGCCTGCATTTCCTTTTCATCAAATACCCTGCCGGAATAATGCACCCTTGTTTTTCCCGGAACAAACGGTCGTTCCTGTTCCCTGAGCTCATAAATACGGGCGACACGGTCGAGGATTTCCTTCCGGAGCTTTTGCTCCGCTTCCATACGGTCCTCCATATCAGCCCTCCCGCATCAGCCCCGTCAGGCTGGAACACACGAAATCGATATCGTCCTCCTCCAGATTGGCCGCCGAGGGCAGGGAGATCCCGCGTTTTTCCACAAGCGCCGCGACCGGGTTTTCAAAGCGCTGTTTGTAGACGGGGAAGCGGCTCATCTGCGGAAATCCGGGACGCGCATGGATGTTCAGCTTTCTTAACCCGGCAAGGATTTCGTCCCTGTCCGCCGTTACCGAATCCTCCAGCAGCAGGGATGGATAGCAGTAATTGCTTCTGCAGCCAGGCTTTTCCCTGACGATTTTCAGCCCTTTCACCTCTTTCAGGCGGGTATCGTACCAGTTGAAAATCTGCCTTTTTTTCGCGATCAGCTCTTCCACGCGTTCCAGCTGTGCAAGGGCGAGCGACGCGGAAACATTGCTCATGACATATTCAAAGCCCAGAAGGTCCGACCAGAAAACGGCCTCGCGGTCGGTGCGGCCCATGTCTGCCAGAAGCTTTGCGCGCTGGTAGATATCCTCGTTGTCGGTCAGAAGCATGCCGCCTTCCCCGCTGACCGTCATCTTTGCGCCCTGAAAGCTGAAGCAGGCGACGTCTCCGAAGCCGCCGACCGGCTTTCCGTGGTACTGCGCGCCGACGGCGGGCGCGGCGTCCTCTATGACAAAAAGGCCGTATTCCTTCGCGATACTCATGATCTCATCCATTTCGGCGGGATGCCCGAACGTATGCACCAGCATGATGGCCTTTGTCTTTTTCGTAACGGCCTTTCGGATACATGCCGGATCGATCGTCCAGGTGTCCGGGTCAATGTCCACAAAAACGCAGTCCGCGCCGGTATAGGAAACGGCGTACGCCGTCGCCACCCAGCTGAAATCGGTGACAATCACTTCATCCCCCGCTTTCAGCCCTACGGCGGCCGCGGCAAGGTGCAGCGCATGGGTGCAGCAGTGGGTCGCAATGGCGTATTTGACCCCGACGTAATCCGCGAACGCTCTTTCCAGCTTTCTGATATACCCGTCAAAATTTTCGTACCATCCGTTCCGGACCGCGTCCGTGACGTAGGCCACCTCTTTTTCCGTAATGGACGGCCCCGCAAAGCTGATTTTTTTCCTCAAGGCAAATCCTCCTTCAAATGGGCATGGTATCGTTTTGCCGCTTCCATTTTTTGATATCAAGCTTCATTTGCATATAATGCTTTTCCGCCCGCTGGTGGCGTTTGGTTTTCGATTCCGACCAGGATTCGCCCCGCGCCGTGAAAGCCCGGTAAAGGGGAATGTCCCCCGAGGGATAAAAGCCGTTCCTCCTGTAAAAGGCGATTGCCCGCGTATTGTCGGACAATACGCGCAGCCTCACCTGCCGGAGCTTCAATTTGCCGAGGCCCCAGCGGATCAGCGTATTCAGCGCAAACGTCATCATCCCCGGATATCCGATTTTCAGCCCTCGGATGACGGCGTCGATTTCACAGGAGCGGCGTCGGCAGTCAAAAGACGAAAAGCCGATATGCCCCACCCTCGCGCCGTCCGCAGCTACAATCAGGAACAGGACCCGGTCATCCCGCGCGATAATCCCGTCCAGCCATTTTTCGGTGCTCCCGGCGGTCGCTTCGAACGAAGCCGGGGACATATGGGAATTTTCATTCCGCCATCCGGCAAACAGGGCGGCGCAGTCCGGAACCGCATAGCGGTACTCCTTTGTGATGGGACGCAGGTACCCCTGAATGATTCCGTGCCGGTCATAGACGGGAAGATAGAGAAACGGCTCGTAGGGGCTGATCCGTTTGACCGCGTCCAATGTTTTTTTCACATACTTTTTATAATGGCGCATCGTCATTCCCTCCCCCGCCGTCATAGAGTCTGATCAGCATATTTTCCGCAAGCTCCGTCCGCGGCAGCAGCGGTTCCTGATCTTCGATGGGCCGGCTGACGGACAGCTTCGGCCACACCTGCGTATTCTGTTCGAGCCGGATGTCGATCAGGACGGGGTCGTTGGACTCCAGCAGGGGCCGGACGGCGAGAAGCTCTTCCAGCGTTTCCACCCGGACGCCCGCAATGCCGTAGGCCTTTGCGATTCTGCAAAAGTCCGGGGCCTCGTAATCCTTCACGGTGGCACAGAAGCGGTTTTCAAAATACTGTTCCTGGAAATGGCGGATCATCCCCAGGCAGCGGTTGTTCATAACGATGATCTTCACGGGGATACGGTTCCGCTTGACAGTCTCCAATTCCTGAATGTTCATCTGCAGCCCGCCGTCCCCGTTGATGGAAAGGACGGCTCCCCCGCTCCGCTTTCCAAAGCTTGCGCCGATCGCCGCCGGCAGGGAAAAGCCCATCGCTCCCATTCCCCCGGAAATCAGCATCCGCTGTCCTTTCCGGACGGTCATAGACTGCGCCGCCCACATCTGGTTCTGCCCGACGTCAAGACAGAGGATGTCGTTTTCCTCCGTCATGGCGGAAATCTTGGAAAGGATATAATTGGGGTCCGGCATTTCCGGTTTCTCCACAAACGGGTAACGCTTCCTGTAGCCCTTCACGCGCTCGATCCACGGGCCGTAAGCGTACTCCCCTTCGGGGATCTGATGGATGTGTCCGCGCATTTCCGCAAGGAACCGCCCCGCGTCCATGGCAATGGCGACCTCATCCTCTTTGACCTTCCTGCCCAGCTCATTCCCGTCGATATCCACCCGGATCAGCCGGGCCCCGCGCGCGAAGCTGCTCACGTTTGTGCCGGTCTGTCGGGTGTCCAGCCTTGTGCCGAGCGCGAGGATCAGGTCGCTGTTGGCAACGGCCAGATTGGCGCAGCGGTTGCCGTACACACCGATCATCCCGAAATAATTGTCATGGGTGCCGTCGTACGCGTCGCGTCCCATCAGCGAGCTGACCACCGGGATTCCCGTCGTCTCGGCAAAACGGCTGAAAAGCTCCTGAGCGCCGGAAAGCCGCACCCCTCCGCCGGCCAGGAGAACCGGCCTGCGGGCACGGCGGAAATACTCCACAACCTTTTCGGGGCTGAACGATTCATCCGTTTCTCCGGCTGCCTCGTATTCCTCAAGGGAACGGGCATCCACCTCCGCCCGCTGGACGTCCATCGGGATATCCAGCAAAACGGGGCCCTTCCTGCCGGAATTGGCGATATGAACCGCCTTTTCCAGCTCATAACGGATTTTTTTAGGGTCCGTGATGCGCACGGCGTATTTGACAACCGGCGCGGCAACGCTGACAATATCGGTTTCCTGAAAGCCCCTCTGCCGGATGGGAAGGTCACCCTTGTATTCATAGGTATTGACCTGACCGGTCAGGTAAAGGCACGGGATGGAATCAAAATACGCGCTGCCGATCCCCGTGATCAGATTGGTGGCGCCGGGGCCGCTGGTCGCGACCGCCACGCCGATGTCGTTGCGTACTCTCGCGTAGCCCTCCGCGGCAAAAGCGGCCCCCTGCTCGTTGCAGGCGGCGATAAACCGGAGGTCGCTGCGCCGGTACAGGGAATCCACCAGATGGGTCACGGCGCCGCCCTGATAGCCGAACACATAAGTACAGCCGTATTCCGCCAAAAACTCCGCGATATAATCGGACAGTTTCAAAGCAGCCTCACCTCCCCGTCAGTCCGGAGCCGCCTCCATGCACGCCGCGGAGTAAGAGGAAATCTGCCTTCTGCAGAGGGCGTAAACGTCCTCCCTGCGGTAATTCTGGTACCACTCCACGGTATATTCCAACGCTTTCTTCAGATTCATACGGGGCTTCCACCCGAGAAACGTCTTCGCTTTGGTGCAGTCAAGGCTCAGCATAGCGGTCTCATGCAGGGACGTATATTCCGAGCAGTCCACCCATTCCCCGCTTCCCCAGAGCGAGATCAGCTCGTCGGCCAGCCGGCCGACCGGGACAGCGGAATCCGCATCCGGGCCGAAATTCCAAGCCCCCGTGTACCGCGAACCCTTCTCCGCCATTTGATATACCAGCAGAAGATAGCCGTAAATCGGTTCCAGAACATGCTGCCACGGCCGGACAGACTCGGGATTCCGGAGCATAACGGGGCTGTGGGACTGCAGGGCGCGGATACAGTCGGGAACGAGCCTGTCTTCCGCCCAGTCCCCTCCCCCGAACACGTTGCCCGCCCGCGCGGTAGAAACGCATTTTCCGGGGCGGGTACTGAAAAAGGAGCTCCGGTACGCGGCCGCAGCAAGCTCCGCGCAGCCCTTGCTGGCGCTGTACGGATCATATCCGCCCAGCGCGTCCCCTTCCCGGTAGCCCCAGAACTGCTCTCTGTTTTCATAGCATTTGTCGGACGTAACGATCACGCCCGTTTTTACGGTCCGGGAAAGCCGGATGTTTTCCAGCACTTCCACGGTTCCCATGACATTGGTCTCAAACGTTTCGCCCGGGATCTCATAGGAACGGCGGACAATGGGCTGCGCGGCAAGGTGAAACACGATTTCCGGCTCGTATAGGTCGAAAATCTGTTTGAGTCTTGCCCCGTCGCGGATGTCCCCGCGGATATCCACCGTTCTGTGCCGCAGCCCGCACAGGCTGAAATTGCCGTTTTCCGCCGGGGGATCCAGCGCGTAGCCGACCACCCTTGCGCCCAGCAAATACAGCCACAGGCAAAGCCAGGAGCCCTTAAAGCCCGTGTGGCCGGTCACCAGCACATTTTTCCCGCGGTAAAAGCCCCCGAACATTCTGCCCAGGTCTATTTCCATATCTTCCATGGCGTCTCCCCCGTTTTCCATAGCGTATTGACCCTTTCCACATCCTTGTAAGTATCAATCGCCGTCCAGAAGCCGCTGTGCCTGTAAACGGCGAGCTCGTGGTCAAGGGCAAGCCTGTGCAGAGGCTCCTGCTCAAAAGCGCAGTCCTCTTCCGGCAGATATTCAAACACCCTGCGGTTCAGGACCATATAGCCGCCGTTGATGGTGTCCTCCAACACCGGCTTCTCCTTAAACGCGGTCACGATCCCTTCCCGCGTTTCGATCACCCCAAAGGGGGAGTTCGGGCTCACACCCGTCAGAGTCGCGATTTTCCCGGTTTTTTTATGGCAGACATAGAGCTTGCGGATATTGACGTCGCTCAGGCCGTCGCCGTACGTCAGCATGAAATCTTCATCGTCAATATATTTCTCGATCTGTTTGATCCGGCCGCCGGTCTGCGTTTCCGCCCCGGTGTCCACAATCGTAACGTTCCAATCCTCTTCCCCCGCGGTATGATATTCCACGGCTTCCTGCAGTCCCGTCTTTACGGTGAAATCATTGTTCCGCCACCGCATTTCCATGAAATACCGCTTGATCATATCGCCTTTGTACCCCACGCACAGAATGAAATCGTTGATTCCGTAATAAGAATAGGTTTTCATAATGTGCCAGATAATCGGATTTTCGCCCACCTCCACCAAGGGCTTGGGGCGGAATTCCGTCTCCTCCCGCATACGCGTGCCTTTTCCTCCGCAAAGAATGACTACCTTCATACCTGCACCCGTCTTTCCGTGCAAAACTGCGGTTTTCCTTCGTTGATGCTCTGTTTTTATTTATATATGCGAATATTGGAGCGTTTACCACTGCTGAAAAGCTGTCCCCACACCGCTTTTAATGATTTGCTTTCAGCTCGATCAGCCTGAGGTTGTTTTGCAGCCTTTCGTCCTTGGGGCTGAACGCCAGCGCCGCCTTTGCGTGGGCAAGGGATTCCCCGTACATTCCGAGCCGGTAACAGGCGATCGCGCACAGGTCATCCGGCGTATAATCCCACGCGTATCCCATGTTGACATAGACCATGGACTTCTGCCTGATCTTGAGCGCTTCCGCCGCCATATAGTACGCCATGGGCCAGTTTGATGTCTGATAGGCCATTTGGGCGCACTCTACATAGGGTTCGCGCATATGGGGCACTTCCGCGATGGCGCGGCAATACCAGCTGAAAGCCTCCGTCAGATTGGAAAGCCGGAAGCAGGATTTTGCGATCCAGCGCATGGACGCGCACCGTTCTTCCTTCCAGATGGAAGACGGCAGCGCCAGATGCCGTTTTAATTCCGCGATGCATTCTTTCCACATGCCCTTGTACATATATTCCCGTCCAAGGTAATACGCCACGCGGTCGTCCTGAGGCGTTTCTTTCGCCGCAAGCTCCAGCAGAGGCAGATAGGAGCCCCTGGATTTTGCGGCGTCCGGGTAGTGATTCAGCTCCATTCCGGTAATGTAGATGATTTTTTCCGGTCCGGTGCCGACATATTTCAGACACTCGTGAACGGGATAAGCCCATTGATAGCTGTGCCTGTCATGGATTTTGAAGTAGCTGAACTGCACGTCGGGCGTACCGTCCTCTTTCAGGCTCCAGTTGTAAAGGTATTTTCCCATGGTGGTGCCGGGCTGCCACGATTTTTCCACACAGTCGCGCCACCCCCTGGTAAATACTTCGTCAAGATCGGTGCACACGCAGATATCGGCGTCCTCCGGGACATGGTCAAGGGACAGGTTGCGTGCCACGTCGAACCGCCACGGCTTTATTTCTTCCGTGCAGACCACCGCGCCGCGCTCCCTAAATTTTTCAACGGTGCCGTCGGTGGAGCCCGTGTCCGTCACAACGATCACGTCCGCTTCCCTCATGGAATCCATCCAGCGGTCGACAAACTTTTCCTCATTCTTACAGATCGCATACACGCAAATTCGATACTTTTTCAAAAGATCACCTCAAACCTTCGGGTCCGGCTGCGCATCGGGAAGCTTCAGCTTAATCAGTTCCAGGTTCTTTTTCAGGCGCTCGTCGTCCGGCTGCAGTTCGCACGCCCGGGTAGCATAATCGCAGGATAACCGGTACAATCCCAGCCGGTAGGCGCTGATCGCCCCAAGGTCGTACAGCGAATACCCCCATGCGGCCGGCTCAAACAGATAGCTGCCCGATTTTTCCGTGATTTTCAGCGCCTCGCTGACCATGAAAAAGACAAGGGGCCAGTCGTTCATCCGGTACCCGAGCTGGGCCATCTGGTGATAGGGCTCCCGGATCGTCGGGCATTCGGCAATCGCCCTGAACAGCCACAGGCGGGCCGCGTTTTTATCTTCCTTTCCCTGATAACAGCTTGCGATAAAGCGCATGGCGGCGCACCGCTCCTCGTTCCAGAGAGCGGTGGGCATCTTCAGGTAATTGTTCAATGTTTCGATGCTTTTATCAAGCATTCCCTTATACATGTATTCCCGGCCAAGCCAGAAAGCGACCCGGTCGTCCTGAGGATTCTCCTTAGCGGACAGCTCAAGCAGGGGCAGGTACTGGCTTCTGGGTTTACTGACATCCGGATAATGGTTCAGCACCAGGCCGGGGACCCACACCGTTCTGTCCGGATCCTCGCCGCTGTAGGCCAGAACCTCATGGACAGGATGCACCCAACGGAAGCCGTGCCGCCGGTGAATTTTCTCCATTGTGAACTGCTTGCCGTACGTCCCGTCGCTGTTGTGGCTCCAAGTAAACAGATATCTTGCGCGTGTATAGATGGGAAGCCAGGCGTTTTCCAGCTTCTCCCTCCATCCTGCTTCAAATACTTCATCCAGATCATTGGAAACGCAGATATCCACGTCCTCAGGGATATGGTCCATAGCCAGATTTCTCGCCGCGTCGAATCGCCAGGGGCTGATGGTTTCCACATAGACGGCGGCCCCTCTTTCGCGGAGCTTTTCCACCGTTCTGTCCGTGGAACCCGTGTCCGTTACAACCACCAGGTCCGCCTCGCTGACCGCGTCCATCCAGCGGTCGACGAATTTTTCCTCGTTTTTCGTAATGGCATAAACACAGATTTTATACCGATTCAATTTCGCACCCTCTTCTCAGTAATTATGTAAATCGTTTGGTCCCCCTTTCGGAGAGGCCAAACGATCATCATATTCATTATTTTTCTGTGCGGGCCGCGTTTAAGCGATGGTCACACCGGCACTGGCATAGCCGGCAACGGCTGTAACAAGATCAACACCTGCTACGGTAATGAAATAAACCATCAGCAGGCGCGTTCCCGCGGCTACCGAAATGCTCAGCCCTGTCTCAATTACGCTGGATACGGCACCAAGGGAGATAGCACCCGTCAGAGGGGGGGCCAGAGTGACCAGCGTACCGGCAATCGGTGTGAACGTGTTGTCCGGTGTGGTCGATTCATACAACTGCGCGGTAATTGTCACCGTTGATCCTACCAAAGATAATGCCACCGTTGTACTAAAGAATGCTGCAACGGAAGTGATCGTGCCGTCACGCGGAACGGAAAACGCTTCGTTGACTGTGATACCCGGGCCACCCGTCAGATCGATTGATGCTCCAAGCACGGTTAATCCTTCAGCGGAACTTCCAAAGCCAATAAATGCGGGGGTTCCGGCTAAGCCGCCTGCAATAGATGTCAGAGTAACCGGTAACCCCGATGCAAAGGGGATAATCGCCGATCCGCCTGTCGGGCCGGTGTCTCCGGTAGCCCCTGTCGGGCCGGTGTCTCCGGTTGTTCCTGTCGGACCGGTATCCCCGGTTGCTCCTGTCGGGCCGGTATCGCCGGTTGCTCCCGTTGGACCTGTGTCACCTGTAGCCCCTGTAGGGCCTGTGGCTCCGGTTGGGCCTGTCGGGCCTGTGGCTCCGGTTGCTCCCGTTGGACCTGTGTCACCTGTAGCCCCTGTAGGGCCTGTGGCTCCGGTTGGGCCTGTCGGGCCTGTGGCTCCGGTTGCTCCCGTTGGACCTGTGGCTCCGGTTGCTCCGGTTGGACCGGTATCTCCGGTTGCTCCTGTCGGACCTGTGGATCCGGTAGCCCCTGTTGGGCCGGTATCGCCGGTTGCTCCTGTCGGGCCTGTGTCCCCGGCTGCTCCTGTTGGACCGGTATCCCCGGTTGTTCCCGTTGGACCGGTATCTCCAGTTGCTCCCGTTGGACCGGTATCTCCGGTTGCTCCCGCCGGACCGGTATCCCCGGCTGTTCCTGTTGGGCCTGTGTCGCCGGTTGCCCCCGTTGGGCCTGTCGGACCTGTGGGACCGGTAGGAGTAACAATATCATCCTCAATTACGACGAGGGTCGCGGTTAACGGCACCATCGGTGAATAGAAAACCACCTGCGTGCTGGCATTTACCAACGACACTGTCACGGGCGCCGCAGTTACATCGATAATTCCCAGTCCTACGACTTCCCCCGTTTTCAGCGGTGAGTTGCCCTCCAGAAGATCTCCCTGTGAAGAGGAAAGCGCAAACACCGTCCCATTGGCTGACAGAGAGGATTGGGATGTTACCCACCAATTTATCTCATATCTTCCCGCTTCATTAAAAGTGATTTCTCCGGTTGCCGGGTTATAACTTACATTTCCTGCCGAATAAACTATGCTGTCAAAAACCACGTTAGCCGCAACCGCCACTGAACCATCTGTTGTACGTTCTATCTGTAGTGCTATATTGCTCAATTAAAATCCTCCAATACTATCTTGCTCAATGAGGTATTCTTTACAGATTTACCTCTGTGATAACTGCCTGAACAGGGCCGCCAAACCGAAGGTTACCCAGTGGCATTGGTAAGCGTAATAGCGCCTGTGACCGCTCCCACGGTTACTAAAACAATCACACTGGCTCCGTTCGGCAGCCATACCTACACTGCCAAGAAACTATGCCTGAATTTCCAGAAAAGCGACAGCGGACCAGGGACCTTCAGACCCGTGGGGTCGTTTACATTGGAAAACTGTACGAGAACATGCCCGAAAGGGCATGCTCCCGTACAAAGGGAATTACGCAAGACGTATTACAGTAAGGGTGGCACCTGCACCGTCCTGAAGTGTTGCCGTACCCAGCAAGCCGAAGAACTGAAGCTGAAGCTGATCTCCGGCAGTCAGCGGAACAATGGTAGTGGCGCTGAAGGCTGAGACGGAAACGAGGGGAGAAAAAACAGATCCGGGAATCGCCGTGCTGTTTTGGAGTACCTGAGTAGACACGAGCAGACCCGCGGTTACGTTAATCTGGTAAGTTACCAGATAGGTGCCCGTACTGGGAACAGTAAAGATTGTGTTTGCCCCATCGACAGTGAAGCTATCCAGGTTCTGGTTGTCAGGCAGGGCTATCGAGGTACCGCCTGCCACCGTGGCGATCGTGTCACCTGTGGCATTTTGTGCACTCATGGAGTTCTCTGTGACAGAAGGCCCAGTGGGTCCGGTGGGTCCGATGTCTCCAAGTAGGCCTGCAACACCGGCCGCTCCTGCCGGGCCGGTATCCCCGGTTGCTCCTGTCGGACCGGTATCCCCGGTTGCTCCTGTCGGACCTGTGTCTCCAGTTGCCCCTGTAGGACCTGTGTCACCTGTAGCCCCTGTTGGGCCGGTGGCTCCAGCCGCACCTGTCGGACCGGTGGCTCCGGTCGCTCCTGTAGGACCTGTGTCGCCGGTTGTTCCCGTTGGACCGGTATCTCCGGTTGTTCCCGTCGGACCGGTATCTCCGGTTGCTCCCGTAGGACCGGTATCACCGGTTGCTCCTGCCGGACCGGTATCTCCAGTTGTTCCTATAGGACCTGTGTCTCCGGTAGCCCCTGTCGGGCCGGTGTCTCCGGTTGTTCCTGTCGGACCGGTATCCCCAGTTGTTCCTATAGGACCTGTGTCGCCGGTAGCCCCTGTCGGACCTGTATCCCCAGTTGTTCCTATAGGACCTGTGTCTCCGGTTGCTCCCGTAGGACCGGTGTCTCCAGTCGCTCCTGTTGGGCCGGTGTCTCCGGTTGCTCCCGTTGGACCGGTATCCCCGGTTGCTCCTGTCGGACCTGTGTCTCCAGTTGCTCCCGTTGGACCTGTGTTTCCGGTTGCTCCCGTTGGACCGGTGTCTCCGGTTGTTCCCGTTGGACCGGTATCTCCGGTTGCTCCCGCCGGACCGGTATCTCCGGTTGCTCCCGTTGGACCTGTATCACCAGTTGCCCCTGTTGGACCGGTGTCTCCAGTCGCTCCTGTCGGACCGGTATCTCCGGTTGCTCCTGCCGGACCGGTATCTCCAGTTGTTCCTATAGGACCTGTGTCGCCGGTTGTTCCCGTTGGACCTGTGTCGCCGGTTGTTCCCGTTGGACCTGTGTCGCCGGTTGTTCCCGTTGGACCTGTGTCCCCGGTTGCCCCTGTCGGGCCGGTGTCTCCGGTTGTTCCTGTCGGACCTGTATCCCCAGTTGTTCCTATAGGACCTGTGTCTCCGGTTGCCCCTGTCGGACCTGTATCCCCGGTTGCTCCCGTAGGACCGGTATCTCCAGTTGCTCCCGTAGGACCGGTGTCTCCGGTTGCCCCTGTTGGACCGGTGTCTCCGGTTGCTCCCGTTGGACCGGTATCCCCGGTTGCTCCTGTCGGACCTGTGTCTCCAGTTGCTCCCGTTGGACCTGTGTTTCCGGTTGCTCCCGTTGGACCGGTATCCCCGGTTGCTCCTGTCGGACCTGTGTCTCCAGTTGCTCCCGTTGGACCTGTGTTTCCGGTTGCTCCCGTTGGACCGGTATCCCCGGTTGCTCCTGTCGGACCTGTGTCTCCAGTTGCTCCCGTTGGACCTGTGTCTCCGGTAGTCCCTGTCGGGCCGGTATCTCCGGTTGCTCCCGTAGGACCAGTATCCCCAGTTGTTCCTATAGGACCTGTGTCACCTGTAGCCCCTGTTGGGCCGGTGGCTCCAGCCGCACCTGTCGGACCGGTGGCTCCGGCTGCTCCTGTTGGACCGGTGGCTCCGGTTGCTCCTGTTGGACCTGTGTCTCCAGTTGCTCCCGTTGGACCGGTATCCCCGGTTGCTCCTGTAGGACCTGTATCACCAGTTGCCCCCGTCGGGCCGGTATCCCCGGTTGCTCCTGTCGGACCTGTGTCTCCAGTTGCTCCCGTTGGACCTGTGTCTCCGGTAGTCCCTGTCGGACCGGTATCTCCGGCTGCTCCTGTCGGGCCGGTCGGAGTAACAATATCATCCTCAATTACGACGAGGGTCGCGGTTAACGGCACCATCGGCGCATAGAAAATCACCTGCGTGCTGGCATTTATCAGCGACACTGTCACAGGTGCCGCAGTTACATCGATAATTCCCAGTCCTACGACTTCCCCCGTTTTCAGCGGTGAGTTGCCCTCCAGAAGATCTCCCTGTGAAGAGGAAAGCGCAAATACTATCCCGTTAGTTGACAGAGAGGATTGGGATGTTACCCACCAATTTATTTCATATCTTCCTGTTTCATTAAAAGTGATTTCTCCGGTCGCCGAATTATAACTTACATTTCCTGCCGAATAAACTACGCTGTCAAAAACCACATTAGCCGCGACCGCAACTGAACCGTCTGTTGTGCGTTCTATCTGTAGTGCTATATTGCTCAATTAAAATCCTCCAATACTATCTTGCACAACGAGGCATTCTTTACAGACTTACCTCTGTGATAACGATATTGGCCTGAACAGGTGTCGCCGCCAAGCCAACGGTCGCTCCAGTGACATTGGTAAGTGTAATAGTGGCCGGAACTGCTCCCACGGTTACCAACACGCTTCCATTCAGCTGCCCTGTTACGATCGGGGACGATCCAAGGACACCGCCGCCGCCATTTAATTCCACTGCAAAGGATACAGTCGTAGCGGCTTCCGCACCATCCGTTGCCACCCACCAAGTTACATAATAATTTCCGGGAGCGGTGATGGTAAATACACCGGTTGCCGCATTATAGGTGATGTTGGGGCTTACGTTAGATGTGAGCGTGTCAAAGATCACATTAGCTCCGTCGGCAACCGTTCCTACACCATCGCCAAGAAGCTGTGCCTGAACTCCCAGCAGAGCAACGGCCGGGCCAGTGGGACCTGTATCACCAGTTGGGCCGGTCACAGTGCTTGCCGCGCCTGTTGGACCGGTCGGGCCGGTCGGACCTGTATCTCCGGTCGGGCCGGTCGGACCTGTATCGCCCGTTGGGCCTGTAACGGTGCTTGCCGCACCTGTTGGACCTGTGGAGCCGGTAGGACCTGTATCGCCCGTTGGGCCCGTAACGGTGCTTGCCGCGCCTGTTGGACCGGTCGGGCCGGTCGGACCTGTATCTCCGGTAGGGCCGGTCACAGTGCTTGCCGCACCTGTTGGACCGGTTGGGCCAGTGGGACCTGTATCACCTGTTGGGCCAGTCACAGTGCTTGCCGCACCTGTTGGACCGGTTGGGCCAGTGGGACCCGTATCTCCCGTCGGGCCGGTAGGACCTGTATCACCCGTTGGGCCTGTAACGGTGCTTGCCGCACCTGTTGGACCTGTGGAGCCGGTAGGACCCGTATCTCCGGTAGGGCCGGTCACAGTGCTTGCCGCGCCTGTTGGACCTGTGGGGCCGGTCGGACCCGTATCTCCCGTTGGGCCGCCAGACGGACCGATAGGACCGGTGGAGCCGGTTGGGCCGGTGGAACCGCTAAAGCCCATAGGGCCCATGGGGCCGGCAGGGCCCTGAGGGCCTCTCGGGCCGGTCGGACCCGGGCGGCAGCAGCCGCACGGATCTTTGCAACAATTATCCAGGCATCCATTATGATAAATTTTCATTTCTGGATTAAACCCGTCACCTGCATCATAGGGCGGGCATCTTCTGCTATTTGACATAATCAAAACTCCCATGTATCAAATTTGTTTACGAATATTAGCATGAACAAACACTTTACGCTTTTTAATATAATATGTGGTGACCCGCGAAAAGTGCAGTATACGCCTGTGTAATGGGAGCGGGCACACCCAGGGATCACATGGATTTTCAGAACATCCTTCCGGCCATCCGGCCGGAAGGATATTCCTTTCCACAGCGGAACGTTACTTCATCTATTTGTTTTCTTTGGTCCCGGTGGCCCTTAATACAGCGGAATACGCCCCATTGGCACTAAGGGCAATGATGACCGCGTTAAACGGTATCAATGCGCCCGACGACCATGTCAGCGCGCCGGTAAAATACGTTGCCCCCAGTAAAAGGATTATCGCAACGAAATAGGACACCCACTGGGTGGCAATGTTTTTAAAAAACGATGCGCTCTTCACGAACTGGGTAATCACCGCAGTCGCGGCGGCGCATCCTGCAAAGGTAGCCAGCGTTTCCCAGGTAAAAAAATTATTCATACTCATTCCTCCTGCTGAAGACCTTTCCAACAGCCCTCTGGTCATTGTCCAGGCCTCCAGTAAACACTTTATGACGCTGCTCTCCATCTTGTTCCAACGTTTTCTGACACGTTCCATGACGGCAAAAAAAGAAGGCCGCCGATAAACGGCAGCCTTCTTTCACATCATTTGAAAGGAAATGAAATTTTTAACCGATGAACTGCTGGGTCCAGTAATAACGGCCCTGTGCGTTCTGGGCAATGCCCACGCCAATCTGGGTAAAGGAAGCATTCAGGATGTTCGCTCTGTGTCCGGGAGAATTCATCCAGCCCTGCATAACCTGCTGCGGGGATGTCTGGCCCATGGCGATGTTTTCGCCGGCGGCCCTGTAGCTGATCCCATACTGCTTCATCATATCAAACGGAGAACCGTAGGTAGGAGACTGATGGTCAAAATAGTTCAGTTTCGCCATGTCCTGCGACTTTAAGGTCGCGGTCTTTGTCAGAGAGGAATTGACAGTAAGGGGCTTGAGTCCGTTTGCGGCCCTTTCCTGATTGACAAGCTGAACTACCTGATTCTGGAAGGAAGCATAGCTTCCGCCCGTAGTGGACGGTGTGCTGGAAGTGCCGCCCTGAGAACTGGAACTCGGCTTGGAACTGGAGCTGGGCTTGGAGCTTGCGCTCGGTTTTGAACTGGAGCTCGGCTTAGAGCTTGCGTTCGTATTGGGGCAGGTGTATGTTTTTCCGCCAATCGTGATCTGATATTTGTTTCCGTTGAAGGAATTGGTCAGACAGTTGGAATTGACTGTGCAGGTGGTGCCTGCTTTGCAGTTGGAGTTGTTGATACAGCCGTTTGCCGTGCTGCAGATCTGGTTGCCGGCACAGCTGTTGCCAACCTTGCAGTTGGCGGAATCGGTTCCCGCCACGGTTCCGTTGGAAGCGGGAGTTTTGGGGCAAACGCTGGATGTACCGGATTTAACGATATCGGCAACGGTGTTGCCTGTTTCCTGTGTGTCCGCCGCCGGTGCTTCGCTGGTTACTTCCACGGCTTCCGCCTGAGAATCGACAGAAACGGTACTTGTGGTGGTGCTTTCGCTTGGTGCAGCCGCGGTATTGCCGCTGTTTACAATCGCGCCGGCCGTACCTGACATCAGCACACATGCAATTAACGCAAGTATTTTCGTTTTCATGTATTATCTCCTTTTCATGCTTCTCGATTTTGAATTGTTACAGGTTTGTAACTTTTCTTGCACTTATCGTAACACCAATGCATGAAGAAAACAATACTGAAAATTATGTAAACTAATGAAGATACTGGAAAAATTATGAATTCGAAATTAATGATTTAATCTTCTGATAATATCGTACGCCTTGTCTTCATTCCTGACAAAGCCCTGAACCGTCGTATCGATCCCGCTGTAGTCGCTGAAGTCCACAAAGGCGCCGCTGAGCTTTTCCGCAAGCGCCGCGGGCATGTCCCTTCTGGCGGCCAGGGCATCCTTCGGAATTTCCTCCGTACGGGCGACAATGATCAGCTCGTCCGTGAAAAGCCCGTCGGCACGCGCCTGATTGTAAACCTCGTCGTAGGTCGCGCCCGCGTCCACCTCTCCGGCAAGAACGGCGTTGACAACATTATTGTGGTTGCCCAAAAAGACGACCTTTTCAAAGATGGTGTCCGGGTCCATATGGTTCTGCTTGATCATGTCGCGGGCGTACAGATACCCCGACGCGCTTTTTTCATCGACATAGGCAAAGGTCTTTCCCTTTAAGTCATTGAGGGAATGCACCCTGCCGTCCTTGCGGGCCACAACGTACCCGTTGTAGGAGCAGCGGCCCTGGACCTTCGGCGTAACCAGCACATTCGCACCGCATTTTTCATGCGCGTTGACATACGCGAACGGAGAAAACCAGCCGACGTCGATGATGCCCTTCTCCACGCTTTCACTGAGCGCGTCGTAGCTTCTGACGATCAGGGTGCGGCATTTCAGCCCCACGCTGGCGCATACCCGCTCGAGGATGGGCACATAGGTTTTCCGGATACGGTCGGGCTCGACGAAAGGATTGACGCCGAAGATGATTTCGTCCTGCTTTTTGAAAGCCATGGCATCCTGCTGCAGCATTTCCGCGGTTTCGCCGATCTTGTTGCAGAAGGAAAGGATCGTTTCGTTTTTCTTCTGCTGGACATTTACCATCTCAATGGCGGAGCAGGAAACATCGTGGGTCTTTTGTACCGCCTCTGCGACGTTTTCCACTGCTTTTTCAATTTCAGCCGCCGTATTCTTCTGCATCAGCGACTCCTGGGTAAGTCCGGAAATCGCGTTCTGAACATCCTTCAGGATCGAATTGATTTCCTGAATGATCTGAGACGATTCCGTGACAATGCCGTCCACATTTTTCATCTTGCCGCCGATTTCGGTCATGGCCGTGTTAGATGTCTGTATTTTATCGACAATATTTCTGACCACGCCTTCAATAACGGAGATCGCGTCGTCCGTCTGCACCGCGAGCCGCCGGATTTCCCCGGCAACAACGGAGAAGCCCTTGCCGGCCTCCCCCGCCCGCGCGGCCTCTATGGCGGCATTCAGCGCCAGAAGATTGGTCTGGCTGGATATCTTTCTGATATAGTCCACAATTTCATTGATTTTCGCAGAGGATTCCCGAAGCTCCAGGTTGCTGTCGGAAGCGACCTTGATGACCGACGTAAGGTCGAGGATGAAGCTCCCGATGCTTCGGATGGTCCGCTCATTTTTGTTCAGCATTTCGATGGAGGTTTTGGAATGATCCTCGATTTTTATGATCCCGGAATTCAGATTGGTACATGCTCCGGCAAGCTCATTGATGCTTGCATTGATTTCTTCCGAACTGGCCGCATTCTGTTCGCTGAGCTTTTCAATTTCATAA
This sequence comes from Caproiciproducens lactatisolvens, assembly GCF_052443335.1. Lineage (NCBI taxonomy): Bacteria > Bacillati > Bacillota > Clostridia > Eubacteriales > Acutalibacteraceae > Caproiciproducens > Caproiciproducens lactatisolvens. The sequence continues at coordinate 2,091,213 of NZ_CP195750.1, forward strand.
GAAATCTTTGCAACCTTTTCAAAGGTTTTCATGTTATCCTTGGAAAGCCAGATCAGCTGCTGGGAGTCAAAGCCCATGGTTTCCGCGACCTGAAAAAGCCGTTCTCCCAGGTCGTCCTGTCCATGGTCCTTCTGCTTTACGGGGTGGGGTTCCCCTCCGTTTTTTCCAAACAGGGCGTCGGCGGCAATTAGAATCAGGATGCTCCCGATCACGGAATAGAAAAAGCCGCCCACCCCGTGGAATTGGAACAAAAGTCCTGCCGTCTGAAGAATGAGGATTGCAATTGCAGAAATTAAGACAGACCGTTTCGATGTAAAATTCATTTTTCTACCGCCTCAGCAATCAAAAAATTCAGTTCAAAACTGATAAAATTTTACTTCTTTACTTTCATTCCATGTCTCTTTTATACACAATATTATTATATTTCAAATCTTATAATCTGTCAATGTTATCTATATTTCTGCAAAAACCTTCTTTTTTCAAATTTCAGCCTGCAATCAGAAAAAAAGCGCCCCGAAAAGGCTTGAAAAGCCACTCGGAACGCTTGTATTCTGCGGCCCTTTTCCGCCGGACATTTATGCGGCAGCTACGGGCGTTATTTTGAAAGCTTATCCATGACAGCCAGTATCTCGTCTATCTTTTCTTCGGCGTCTCCCTGTTCAAACGCTTCCTTGACACAGCAGCCAAGGTGCGCGTGGATAATTTCAATGTTGGCTTTTTTCAGGATTGCCTGCGTGGCCATCAGCTGGTTGGAGATGTCGATGCAGTAGCGGTCCTCTTCCACCATTTTCAAAAGTCCGTCAAGCTGTCCCCGTGCGGTTTTCAGCAGCCGGGTCACCTTTTCTTTGTCTGCTTTCATGGCAGCCCTCCGTGTAAAATTATTTGCCGAACAGGCCTTTCTTTTCCTCTACGGAAACCACCTCATAGCCGGCTTCCTGCACGGCGTTTTTCAGCGCTTCGTCGGAAACCTCCGTTTTCAGCGAAACCGTGGCGTTGTTCTTTTTCAGATCCACTTTTGCTTCCACGCCGCCAATGGCGTTCAGCGCCTTTTCGACCCTGGCCTTGCAGTGTTCGCAGCTCATGCCGTTAATGGTAATGACTTTTTTCATTTCAGAAAGATCTCCTTCCGCTTCTGTTTTGATCGGGTTTTCGATTTCGTTCTGTCTTTGCCCCGCAGAGATTCTGCGCGGTTTAAACAGCTTTAGCCGCAGCGCGTTGGAAACAACGCACACGGAGCTCAGGCTCATAGCCGCCGCGCCGAACATCGGATTCAGCTTCCAGCCCAGCAGGGAGAAAAACACGCCGGCCGCAAGCGGGATGCCGATGCTGTTGTAAAAGAAAGCCCAGAACAGGTTTTCCTTGATGTTGCGGATGACGGCCTTGCTCAGCTGCACCGCGGTCACGGCGTCGAGCAAATCGCTTTTCATCAGCACAATGTCCGCCGATTCAATGGCGATATCCGTTCCCGCCCCGATGGCGATCCCGACGTCGGCTCTTGCGAGCGCGGGTGCGTCATTGATGCCGTCGCCGACCATCGCGACCTTTTTGCCGCCTTCCTGAATCCTGCGGACCTCGCTTTCCTTGTCCTGCGGCATGACTTCCGCCACAACGCGGTCAATATGAAGCTGGCGGCGGATCGCTTCAGCTGTTCTTTTATTATCGCCCGTCAGCATGACTACGTCAATACCCATTGCCTTAAATTCTTCAATTGCCTGACGGCTGGTCGGCTTTACAACGTCCGCCACCGCGATGACGCCCAGCAGATTCTGCCCCTGCGCAAAATACAGCGGCGTTTTTCCGTCCTCCGCCAGCGCGTCGCAGGCACTTTGCAGGGAGGAGATATCCACCTTTCTGCTTTCCATCATCGCGCGGTTTCCGGAAAAATACTGTTTGCCGTCCAGCACCGCGGCAACGCCCTGGCCGGAAACGGAGTCAAACTGATCGACCGCTTTGATCTCCAGCCCCAGTTCGGACGCCCTTTCCACAATGGCGTCCGCAAGAGGATGCTCCGAGGGCTTTTCCATGGAAGCAGCAACTGTAAGCAGCTCCCGCTCCGCGGCCAGTCCGGTGATCAGGATATCCGTCACCTTCGGCTTGCCTTCCGTAATGGTTCCGGTCTTATCCAGAACCACCGTATTCACGGTATGCGCCGTTTCCAGAGCCTCCGCGGATTTAATCAGGATGCCGTTGGAAGCGCCTTTGCCCGTACCGACCATAATGGCGACGGGAGTCGCCAGCCCCAGCGCGCACGGGCAGGAAATAACCAGCACCGCGATGCCGATGGAGAGGGCGAATTCAAACGACTGGCCGGCGATCAGCCACGCGGCCGCCGAAACAATGGCAATGCAGATTACGACCGGAACAAAGATGCCGCTGATCTTATCCGCAAGCTTTGCGATCGGCGCCTTGGAGGAGCTTGCTTCCTCCACCAGATCGATGATCTGTGCCAGTGTCGTGTCGTCACCGACCTTCTGCGCCTCAAACTTGAAATATCCGGTTTTGTTAATGGTTGCGGCAATGACCTTATCGCCGGCATGCTTTTCCACAGGAATGCTCTCGCCGGTCAGCGCGGACTGGTCGACGGAGGAAGAGCCCTCCACGATGATTCCGTCCACCGGGATGCTCTGGCCCGGGCGGACCGGCAGGATATCGCCGACAACGACCTCTTCCACCGGAATTTCAACCTCGGCGCCGCCGCGGATCACCACCGCGGTTTTCGGTGCCAGATCCATCAGCTTGGTAATCGCTTCCGAGGTTTTTCCCTTTGACCTGGCCTCCAGATATTTTCCGAGCGTAATCAGCGCCAGAATGGTTCCCGCCGATTCAAAATAGAGGTCCATCAGAAAATGGTCCGCCGTCTCCATATCGCCGTGTCCCAGCGCATAGCCGATTTTGAAAATGGCGAAGATTCCATACACGATCGCCGCCGTGGAACCGATGGCGATCAGGGAGTCCATGTTGGGCGCGCGTTTTGCCAGCGTTTTGAATCCGACCTGAAAATATTTGCGATTGACATAGGCGATCGGCAAAAGCAGCAGGAACTGCGCAAACGCGAACACCACGCCGTTTTCCGGACCGTGGAAGGTCGCTTTGATCCATTCCGGCACCGGCAGGCCGATCCATTCCTTCAGCATATGATGCATGGCAAGATACAACAGAGGAATCAAAAATGTAAAAGAAACAATCAAGCGCGTTTTCATCGACTGCAGTTCTTTCTGGACCGGGCTCTCCTGCGGCTGGCTTTTCGCGTTTGCATTCGCCTTACGGGAATATACGGAAGCGCCGTACCCCGCGTTTTCCACCGCCCGGATCACCTCAGCGTCATTGGCAACCGTATCGTCGTAGTCCACCGTCATGCTGTTTGAAAGCAGATTGACGTTGACGGAGTTCACTCCGTTCAGCTTCCGGACGCTTTTTTCCACATTGGCCGAGCAAGCCGAACAGGTCATGCCCGTTACATTGAATTTTTTATTCATCGCTTCACCTCACTCCACCCCTGGGGGGTGTATTAATACTATAAACATATTTTTAGTTTTTGTCAATAGGCAAAAAATAATTCTGTTTCCTCTTTTACGAAAATAATGGTATATACCGCAAAACAGCTTCTGCGCTTATTTCTGCGAATAACGGGCAAAGATCCTGCCCGCCCGTGCTGCGTTATCTCGGAAGCGGACACCGCCGTTCTGCAAATGGGGACCGAACCCTTTTACGGAATCTTAACGTCTTTCCGCCATTCTTAACGCCACGATAATATCCGTTGTGCTAAGATAAGCAACAGAAAGAGGGAATCTTCATGCGATTGTTTGACAGCAAAAAAGACGGGACGATTCTCATAATCGGCTGCGGACGCCTGGGCAATTCCCTGGCGTGCGCTATGTCCAGTAAGGAATGGGACGTCACCGTAATTGACCCTGATGAGACTGCACTCAAAAGGCTGCCTTCCTCCTACAGCGGTTCCGTCCTTCTGGGGGACGGTACAGACAGCGATATTCTGGAATCTGCGGGAATACGAAAGGCCGATGCTTTGGTGGCGGCGACCGATGATGATGCCACTAATATTATGATTGCTCAGATTGCCGACTGTCACTACCCTGTAAAAAATATTCTTGCGTACATCAATGACATATCAAAAGCGATTTCCTGTTCTGAAATGAATATTACCGTGCTCTGTCCCGCCGCTCTTTCTGTTTACGAAGCTCAGCGGGTGTTACTTCATGATAAGGAAGCGAAAACCCTATGAATGTATTATTGGTGGGCGAACAAACGAAAACCCGCTTTCTGACAGGAGCACTGAAAGCACACGGACATCGCGTAAAAGTGATCGGCAAAGACTTCTGCTGGTGTAAAAAACTTACGGATGAATACGAAGTGGAAACCGTCTGCGGTGATGGAACCGATCCCGCCATACTAAAAGCAGCAGCGGCGGATAAAATGGATTTGATTGTAGCGCTCAGCAGTAAGGATGCGTTTAACCTGCTTGTCTGTGAAATAGCGAAAAAATATTTTCACACCCAGAAAACATTTGCCGTCGTAAACGACCCGAAAAACCAGGTGCTCTTTAAGGAACTCGGCGTAGATAAATGCGTTAGCATTACCCGGTTTCTGGAAGATCTGATCGAACAAGAAGAAACAGCGGATGAAACTGCGGCAATTCTATCCGGCTACGGAAAGGAATAAAACACCATACCATTCGGAACAGGAGGCCGTTACAAAACAGTCTTACCGAAAACATTATACAAAAAATGCACCTTGAACAGACTTTGCAAAAGTCGATTCAGGGTGCATTTCTTTCTGAGACCGTATGCCTGGTTTCGGGACCCTTTATGGTTTACACAAAGATCATATCTGGTGTTGCAAAAAAATATAAACAATCCATAAGGATTGATTTTTCAAAAGATGAACGTTGCAAATTTATAGTGTTGTGGTAAACTAAGTAAAAATGAATATTATTTAGGAGTACTTGCAAATGCCCAAAATCGGAATGCGAATCATCAAATCCTCTGTGGCGGTTTTCCTTTGCTTCGCAATCTATCTTCTCCGCGGCGACGGAATTCCGTTTTATTCCGCAATAGCGTCCATTCTGTGCATGCAGCCGTATGTCTCCAACAGCCGGAAGGTCGCCTTTAACCGCATCATCGGCACCTTGATCGGCGGGACCGCCGGCATGCTTGTCATGATGGCGGAAAAGAGCTTTATCCCGCCGAATGTGCCGGTGCTGAAATATCTGCTGATTTCCGCCGTAATCATCCCGCTCATTTATATTACCGTACTTGCCAAAAAGACCTCCGCTTCCTATATTACCTGTGTTGTCTTTATGAGCATTACCGTTTCTCACGGCCAGGATGCGAGTCCTTATTTTTTCGCGCTGAACAGAATTTTAGACACGCTGATCGGCATCTTCGTGTCGCTGGGCGTGAACGCGTTTCATCTTCCCCGCAGAAAGAACGGCAATCTGCTGTTCGTAAGCGACCTGGACGGCACACTGACCAACTCCGACGGGCAGATCGGCAATTTCACCCGTTTCAAGCTGAACCAGCTCCTGCAAAGGGGCGCTATGATCACGGTGGCGAGCAAACGTTCGTCCTCTTCCATGGAGCCGATCCTGAAAGGAATCTCTTTTTCGCTTCCGGTGATTGCCATGAACGGCGCGGCGCTGTATGATATCAGGAAAAAGACCTATCTTTACAGCAAAAATATCCCTTACGCGACAGCGAAGGAAGTGCTGGGGGTATTTGACAAATACGGGCTGAACTGCTTTGTGCACACGATCATCAACGATATCCTTCATATTTATTACGGCGATTTTACCAATGCGGCGGAGGAGCGCTTTTACCACGAACAGAAGCTGCGGCCCTTAAAAAATTATATCTGCAACCCGCTGCCCGAAAACCGCGACGTGGTCTATATCATGGCGGTTGACCGGCTGGAAACCATCCGGAAGCTGCGCGAAGAAATTCTGAGCCTGAGCTGCGCCGGGCAAATCAGTGCGGTCTATTACCCCGACCGGAACAACGAAGGCCACTATTTTCTGGAAATCTACAGCGTGGAAGCCTCCAAGGAAAACGCCGTACTGGAACTGAAAAGGCGGTACGGGATGGAAAAGGTCGCCGCTTTTGGCGACGACGAGAGCGACGCGGGCATGATCGCGGCGGCGGACTACGGCTATGCGGTCGCCAACGCGACGGCCAGCCTGAAGGAAGCGGCGCCGCAGATCATCGGCAGTCAGGACAGCGACGCGGTCGTCAGGACCATAGAAAAGCTGTTCCATGCAAAACTCTTCCTAATATAATCTCTCTGCGGAAAGGACGCTTGAATTGAATCATTTCTACACCACCAAATTGGCCCGCGCAAAGACCTATCTGACAAAGATCGGGGCGGATTTCTGATGCTTACTTCCTTTTTGACCATTTTTGAGAAGGTCATGATTCTGTTTATTATGATCTTCATCGGCTATCTCTGCGGGAGGACCGGGATGATTACGAAGCGCGGCGCGCAGCAGATTACTTCCATTCTGATGTACGTTGTAACGCCGTGCCTGATTATCGCCTCACTGCAGAGCATCATCGGACAGATCGGGATCAAAGAGCTGATTTCCGCCGTGTTCTGGTCGGCTTTTGCCATGGGTCTGGCGATTCTCGCCAGTATGCTCTTTTTCCGGAAAAATCCCGATCACCAGAAAAAAATTCTGCGTTTCGCTGCCGCTTACTCCAACAGCGGATTTATGGGGATTCCGCTTGTGGAAGCCGTCTTCGGCAGCACGGGAGTCGCCTACGCTTCCATGTACAATGCCGTGTTCAGTTTTTTTATGTGGACGCACGGTTATGCCAGCGTCAGCAGCAAACGCGCCCCGGGATTGAGGCAGATCGCCACCAATCCGGGAATTCTCGGGCTGGCGGTTGCCTTTCCGCTTTTTGCGTTCTCCGTCAGGCTGCCGGAAATTCTGGAATCCCCGATCGACTCTCTGGCCTCGATAAACACGCCGCTCGCCATGATCGTGGTGGGAGTTTACATTTCCGGAATCAACCTGAAGGAGCTGTTTACGGACCGCGGCCTTTACCTGCTTTCCGCTTTGAGGCTGGTCCTGCTCCCGGGCCTGACCCTTGTGCTGATGCTCCCGTTCAGCATTGACAAAATCGTGGCCTCCACCGTTTTACTGCTCTGCGCCGCTCCGTCGGCTACCGCCACCGCGATGTTTGCAGTCCAGTTCGGCGGGGACGCAAAGCTCGCCTCCAAGGCCGTGGCGCTGACGACCCTGTTTTCCGTGGCGACAATGCCTTTTTTCTGCGTTCTGGCAAAGCAGCTGTTCTGAAAACCCCGTTTTACATAACAATGAGAACTGTCGACATAAAAATATTTTTTTGAGGGGATGTTGCTTTAACGCTCTAACAAGGTGCAAAATGCATAAAACAGCCCAATCTGATGCATGATTTTTCAAGAAACAGCCATTGACATTTCCCTATAATCATATTATAATTTGCAATAATTCAGCAGGTTTAACAGATAAAGCGGTGTTTTTTTGCAGTCTTCATTTATCTTTCCTGCATATCAATCTGCTTCACTCAGGATTTCACCGGCGGTTTGCCGGTATTGCTTTTTTTAACGGAAGGGGTATTATTATGAAAAAGACAAAAAGGATTTTATCCGCCGTGCTCTGTGCGGCGATGGCAATCAGCCTGTTTTCTTTGGCGGGCTGTTCCAAAAGCGAGGCACAGTCCGCCGCTCCCGCCGCATCCGGCGCGGGAAGCACCGCTTCAAAAAAGGTGCTCAAGGTCGGCATGGAGTGCGCGTTTGCCCCGTACAACTGGACGCAGGCGGATGATTCCAACGGTGCGGTCCCGATTTCCAACAGCAGCGGCGAGTATGCCAACGGCTACGACGTTATGATGGCCAGGAAGATTGCCGACGCAATCGGATACGACCTGCAAATCGTCAAAACCGAATGGGACGGTCTTGCCCCCGGCGTATCCTCCGGCAAGCTGGACGCGGCGATCGCGGGCATGAGCATTACGAAGGAGCGTCTGCAGACCGTCGATTTCACGGATGTTTACTACAAAGCCTCCATTTACGCTCTTGTAAAGTCCGACAGCAAATACGCTTCCGCCAAGGGTGTGGCCGACCTGAAGGGCGCTTCCTGCACTTCCCAGCAAAACACCATCTGGTACGATATGCTCAATCAGATCCCGGACGCGAAAATCCAGCCGGCCATGAAGAATGTTCCCGCGCTGATCGTGGCCCTGACCTCCGGCAAGACCGAGGTTTTTGTGACGGACAAGCCGACGGCCATGGCCGCCACCTCTACGAATAAAGATCTTGTCATGCTCGACTTTTCCGCCGGCGGAGACGATTTCAAGGCATCTGACGAAGACGTCAACCTCGGCATTGCGGTTTCGAAATCCGCCGCGGACTTAAAAGAAGCCATCAATAAAGCCCTCGCTGAAATCAGTGAAGCCGACCGCGACAAAATCATGCAGGACGCGATTTCAAAGCAGCCGATGGCTCAATAACGATTGACTGCGTTCAGGCAGGAAGTGAGTGTAATCTATGAATCTCCCCAACGAAACCGATTTTTTCGGTTGGGTACTGTATCTGCTCGACAAATACGGAATGATTTTTCTGCGCGGAGCGGGCGTAACGCTGATGCTGGCGCTGGTCGGCACCCTGATCGGATGTTTGATCGGCCTTCTGGTCGGCGTATTGAGGACCTTGCCCTACAACAAAAAAGCCAATCCGGTCATCAAAATCCTGTATAAGGTCCTGCAGTTTATTTTAGCAGTATACATAGAAGTCTTTCGCGGGACCCCGATGATCGTTCAGGCCATGGTGCTCTACTATGGCTCCAAGCAGATGTTCGGCGTGGATATGAGCGCGATGTTCGCCGGGTTTTTCATCGTATCCATCAACACCGGGGCCTACATGGCGGAAACCGTACGCGGCGGCATCGACTCCATTGACGTGGGTCAGACGGAGGCCGCAAAGGCGATCGGCATGACGCACTGGCAGACCATGGTAAGCGTCATTATGCCGCAGACCCTGCGCAACATCCTTCCGCAGATCGGCAACAATCTGATTATCAACATCAAGGATACCTCCGTATTGAACATCATTTCCGTCACGGAGCTGTTCTTCTCCGGAAACTCCGCCGCCGGCGCCTACTTCCGGTATTTTGAAGTATTCTTTATCATCTGCGTGATCTATTTTATCATGACCTTTACCTGTTCGCGCCTGCTGCGCTGGATGGAGCGCAAGATCGACGGCTCCGGCTATTACTCTCTGGTAGAGACCGATATGATGGCCGACCCCTGCGGCCACAATCCTGTTAAGAAGCACGGAGGCAATCAAACATGGAAGAAGTAAACGCCCCGATCCTGCGGGTAAGCCATCTGAGCAAAAGCTTCGGCGACCATCAGGTGCTGAAGGATATCGACTTTGAAACCTATCACGGGAACGTCATCTGTATTATCGGCGCTTCCGGTTCCGGCAAGTCCACGCTCCTGCGCTGCATCAACCTGCTGGAAACGCCGACCTCCGGCCAGATTTTCTTTCACGGCAGGGACATCACCTCCAAGGGGAGCAACGTGAACGTGTACCGTTCCAAGGTGGGAATGGTGTTCCAGTCCTTTAACCTGTTCAACAACATGACCGTGCTCCAGAACTGCATGGCCGGTACAACAAAAGTACTCAGGAAGGATAAAAAAGCCGCGGAAGAAACCGCGATGAAATATCTGACGAAGGTCGGTATGGGCGAATACATCAACGCAAAGCCCCACCAGCTTTCCGGCGGACAGCAGCAGCGTGTCGCCATTGCGCGCGCGCTGGCCATGGAGCCCGAAATGCTGCTGTTCGACGAACCGACCAGCGCGCTCGATCCCCAGATGGTCGGCGAAGTGCTGCAGGTTATGCGCGATCTTGTGCAGGAAGGCATGACCATGGTGATCGTGACCCATGAAATGGCCTTTGCCCGCGACGTTTCCTCCCGTGTCGTCTTTATGGCGGACGGCGTGGTGGCGGAAGAAAACACGCCGGAAGAGCTCTTTTCCAATCCTCAGCAGGAAAGCACCCGGGAGTTTTTGTCCCGTTTCCGCAATCAATAACACTCAGGCAGCAGACTGCAACAAATCGTGCCTTTGTCCCGGGTCTGAAGGCTCTTGCCGAATAGTCCATTTTACTGTATGAAAAAAAAACGCTTTGAACAGTCCTTTTCAGGACCGTATCAAAGCGCTTTTTGCTTTCAAAGGTTTTTTGCGGCGGCTGGGAATATTTGCTTCCGGCAGGCAGTTTTTATGTCCCGCTTCCTCAGGACTGGCCTGAACTGCTTGACTCTTCCGGTTTTTCGTGCGCGCCCCCGCCCAGAATCTGTACGGAAATCAGCTGGTCGGTTCCCGCTTCGCTGGTGACCTTTAACACGCTGCCGACGGTGATGTCGCTGAGGGAAGCGGACTCTCCGCTTTCATTACCGCTTGTATTTTTCACTCCTTTTGTACTGTATGTATCACTTGTATCCTCTGCGGAAGAAGCCGTGGAATCCGTCCCCTGTTCCTTTTTTCCGCCCGGAGTCTGCCGGTTTCCCCGCACGCTTTGTCTGGTAAGGATGCTTTCATCGGAAATGGTAATGGTTTTTGTTTCGCCGGTGAGCGTCAGCATTTCAAATCCGCCTGCGCCGCCGGAACCCGGCTGCTTTTGATTTTTCCCTTCGGAATTGTCGCCGCCAGACGCAGTATCGTCTTTCGACGGAAGGTCTCCCTTTTGTTCACTGCCGGAAGCGCCGCCTTTCCCGCTTCCCTGACGCCCGCCGCCCTCTCCGGGGTTCAAGGTCCCCAGAGCAAGAGTGATTTTACTGCCGTCAACCGCCGTCACCTTGCCGTACACGGTTGTCTGATTGTCCTTGCTCTGCTGGGAAGCCGACTGTGCCGCCGTCACGGCCGTTGTCTGCGAGGAACATGCCACAAGTCCGACAGTACAAACGGCGGCCAGCAACACCGCTTCCACCCGTTTTACCATACGATCCTTCATGATTTGCATCTCCATTCTAAAAAATTGGAAATATCTTCCTGACGTATGGTTATTATATTGGCGCAATGTGACGGTTGTATGTTCTTTATTTTAAAGCTGAATGAAAAAAGCCCGCGGGCCGGCGCCCACAGGCTTTTTGTATCATTCCATTATCGTTTGATAATTTTCTGTACAATGGAAATTTCCTCTTTGCTCGGAATCAGGAGCCTGTAAAAAGGCGTTCTGGTAAACCTGCAGAAAATGATAATCGAGGTCACTCCCTGCGCCGTCAGCGAAATGGACGTCGACACCGCCGCGCCGTTGATGCCCATGCCGGGAATCAGGACAAAGCTGAGGACGATGTTGAACGCCACGCCGATCACCGTGGAAATGATATTCAGCTCCGGTTTTCCGTACGCCGCAATCGAGTTTGCCAGCACCTTCGCGTAAGTAATAAAGATGGAACCGATAATCAGGATGCGCAGCGCCGGAATGGCCTCGATATATTTCGGGAAAACAATCGGTACGAAAACCTGCGCCATCCAGGTCAGCAGGAACGCGCACACAAAAGTAATGTAGGTAACGATTTTGCAGGACATCAGCGTCAGCTTGACTTTATCCTCCTGCACCTTCATCCCGGCGATCCGCGACATGATGACCATACTGACGGCATTCGGCAAAAGCCAGACCTGCTCCATCAGTGTGGAGGCGAAGGAGTACACGCCGAGCGCGGCGACCTTGTAATATCCCTTAACAATAAAATTGGCGGCATAGGTGTTCACATAGGTCAGCATGTTGGAAACATGGGATTTCAGGCTGTACTTTACCATGGTACCGGCGCCGACCAGCACATCGTCCTCTTCGCTTACCGCCTGTTCCGGACCCCTGCGCAGCACGGAAATACACATCCCGATCATGGCCACCATAATCAGAATGCTGGAAAGAATAATCACCAGCGGCGTTTTCCAGAAAAACACGCTGAACGCAAACACGGTGGTCAGCACGCGCTGAATCAGGGTGATGATATTATAGGCGCTGAACTTGTTCTCCCCGCGCAGAATGCAGGTGTAGACGGTGGATAAAAAGGAAAACACGCCGTAAACCACCGCAAGCACGCTGTATAAGAGAGGAGTGTCCGCAAAATAGCTGTCGCGCAGTACAAAAACGCTTGCAAGGCCGATGACGACGATCAGGACAACGATTCCGGCGCAGATTTTTGTCAGCGCTTTTTTCACGTTCTTCAGCCCGTAGCGCGACGTATAGTAAATCACCGCGGAGCTGACGCTCAGGGAAAGGAAGGTGACCAGAAGCGTCCCCACGTACTGCAGCTGTGTAATATATCCCTTGGAAGCCGGGTCCAGAACCCCCGTGATCACGAGGGAGGAAACGAACCCCATTACCGCGCCGAACGCGGTTGTGCCAAAGGTACTGAGCGCGTCGCGCACGATGGAACTTCTGATTTTACGGTCTTTTTTTTCTTTCATCTATCCTATACTCCAATACCTGCCGCTGTACTTTTTAGCAAGGAGTATATTATAGCATGATCGCAAAAAATTAACAATATTTCAATGGCTATTCCTGAAGTTTTCCGCCGACATGGTTTCTGTCGAGCGCTTTCCGAATGGTGAGGAAAAGCGGTACGGCCACCACGTCCGCAATCACCGCGTTCGTAAGGGTTACGGCGGCTTTGGTCGCGATTTTAATATTGACGACCTGCACCGCGGAGCCGATGAGCAGCTCCTTCACATAGGAGTAGCCGAGGTACAGGGCGCAGTAGCTTAAAGAGCCCGCGACCGCCGCAAGAATCAGGCGGGAAAGCTTTTTCGCGGATTTGTCCCCGCCCCAGGCGATGGTGCCGCAGACAAACGCCATCATAAACTTAAAGACCAGCGTAGAAGGCGCGCTGGAGGCCCAGCCGCCGATCAGGTCAAAGATAAACGAACCGATTCCCGCCGCCGCGCCGCCGTAAACCGGTCCTAAAAGCAGGCCGGACAGAATGCAGAACACGTTGCCGAGACCGATCATGGTTTTGTCGCCAAGCACGGGAATCGGAACGTTCAGATAGGTTCCCACCAGTACAAGCGCGCCCATCAGGCCGGTCAGCGCGACATTGACCGTCGTCTTTTGCCGATTTGTATTGAATTTCATGATAATACCCCCAAACTATGAATGATTTAATTCAGGACGCCGATACGGTTTTTGACATTCAACCGGTCCAGCGCGTTGCCCAGCAGGAAATAAGCCGCCGCGCTGGCGCTTGCTTGCACCAGATTGGCCGGTATCTCCGCCAGCGGAGAGACAAAGCTGTGCAGAAAAACGACTTCCGTCAGATAGTACCCGGCGATGCAGATCACCCCGGCGGCGACAGCCGCCGCGGCATTGCGCTTATGAAGAATCGTTTTGCCCGCCGCGGAAAAGCAGAGGACCATGGCCGATTTAATCAGGAAGGTCGGCAGCGCGTACGCTACGCTCCCCGTCAGCGCATCGGACATCGCTTCGCCGATTCCCCCGGCGGCGATGGCAAACGGCGCGGGCAGAATACTGGCCGCAAGATAGAGGATGGAATCCCCCAGATGGATATATCCGCCCGTCGCGGGCGTAGGGATATGGAGGACATAGGCCGTAACCACAAAGATCATCGCGGCAAAAAGCGCCGTCATGACATAGGTTCCCGTCGCAGAAGACCGGTTCGTTTTCATCATCTAAACACTCCAATGATTGATTTGCTTTAAAGCTGTGCTATAATAATAGCGTATAACTGTTCATATTGAAATATACAGTTAATAAAAAAATGATCAGTACAGTTTTTGGAGGAAGCCCATGACCTACGATTATCTGATTTTGGACGCCGATTCGGGCACCCCGCTTTATCAGCAGCTTTACCTCACTATGAAAGCCGCCATTGAGGCCGGACATCTCGCGAAGGGAGAGCGCCTTCCTTCCATCCGCAAGCTGGCGGAGGATTTAAAACTGAGCTGCACGACGGTAGAAAACGCGTATCAGCAGCTTTGCGTGGAAGGCTATATCCAGTCCCGGCCGCAGCGCGGCTATTTTGTTCTGGCTGTGGCGCACGACGACGGGCGGCAAAAGCCGCGCCGCGTCGGTACCCCTCTGCCGAGTGCCCCTCCCATCCGCTATAATTTCGGCAGCGACTGCGTGGACAGCGACAATATCGACATCAGGGCCTGGCGGCGCCATATCCGCGACGTGCTGAACCGTCAGGAGGTCATCGCCGGGTACGGCGAGCATCAGGGGGAGCGCTCTCTGCGCGAGGCGCTTTCCGCCTACAGCTACAGCGTCCGGGGGGTGGTCGCTTCCCCGGAGCAGATCGTCATCGGCGCAGGCACGCAGCCGCTGTTAACCATATTATGCGGACTGTTAAACAGGGATGATACGCGCGTTGCCATGGAAGAGCCGGGATTTCTGCAGGCCGAACAGATTTTCTCCGACTGCGGACTGGATGTCCTGCAGCTGCCGGCGGACGAAAGCGGCATCCGGATGGACGCGCTGGAAAAAAGCGGTGCGAGGCTGCTGTTTGTCAGTCCCTCCAACCGGGTCCGCACAGGAACGAGCCTGCCCATGGGCAGGCGGGCCGAGCTGCTGAACTGGGCGCGGGAAACCGGCGCGATCATCCTTGAGGACGACTACAACGGCGAGCTGCGCTACAACGCGCGCCCGATCCCGGCCATGCAGAGCATGGCGGGCGGGGAAAGCATCGTTTACATCGGCTCCTTCTCCAAGCTTCTGCTTCCTTCGGTGCGTATCGGCTATATGGTGCTGCCGGAAAGTCTTCTGGAACGCTACCGCGCGCGGGCCAGCCGCTACAACCAGACCGCCTCCAAAATCGAGCAGCTGGCTCTGAGCGGGTACGTGAAAAGCGGACAGCTGGAGCGCCACCTGCGCCGGCTGAGAAAGCTGTACGCCGCCAAGAGCACCGCACTGATCAAAGCCCTGAAAAGCGCTTTCGGCGACAGCGTCGATATTTTGCTGGAGGAGACGTTTCTGTACCTGATCCTGGACGTGAAAACCGGGCTATCATCGCAGGAGCTCTGCGCCCTGGCGGCGGAGAAAGGCGTCCGGACCATGCCGCCGCAGGAAGGGACCTCCAGAATCAGGCTCGGCTTCGCCGGGATTCCCCTCGGGGAAATCGGCGCGGCGGTGGACTGCCTGAAAAGCGCGTGGTCCTGATTGTTTTTTCCGGCTTATCGTAGTAAAATAGGGTACATTAACAGATAATGGAATCAGTCCGCATCCCGCCGATGCGGCGGATTTCCATCGGATAAAGGAGAAGCATAACATGCGAGCATATGAAAGATTTCTGAAATACGTCGGCTTTGACACCACCTCCGACGAAAACGCCCCGGAAAACGTCTGCCCCAGCACCGAAAAACAGAAGGAGCTGGCAAAGTTTCTGGTGGAGGAAATGAAGGGGCTGGGCCTTTCCGACGCCCACATGGACGAAAACGGCTACGTCTACGGGACGCTTCCCGCAAACTGTGAGGAAAAGCTGCCGGTGATCGGGCTGATTTCCCACATGGACACCAGCCCGTCCGCGAGCGGCGCCGGGATCAGGCCGAGAATCGTGGAAAATTACGACGGCGGGGACATCGTCCTCAATCAGGAAAAACAGATCGTGATGAGCCCCGCGAAATTTGAAAGCCTGCGCGATTACAAGGGCAAGGATTTAATCGTCACCGACGGCACCACCCTGCTGGGCGCCGACGACAAAGCCGGTGTGGCGGAAATCATGACCGTCCTGGAAAAACTGAGCGGCGGCGGGATAAAGTACGGAAAAATCGCGGTCGGCTTCACCCCGGACGAGGAAATCGGGCGCGGGGCGGACCGGTTCGACGTCGAACATTTCGGGGCGGATTACGCCTACACGGTGGACGGCGGAAGGCTGGGGGAAATTGAGTACGAAAACTTCAACGCGGCGGCCGCGACGGTCACGGTAAACGGGGTGAACATCCACCCGGGGGACGCGAAAAACAAGATGAAGAACGCGCTTTTGATGGGCATTGAATTCAACTCCATGCTTCCCCCGAACGAAATTCCCGCCTGTACCGAGGGCTACGAGGGCTTCCACCACCTGAGCCACATGGAGGGCGACGAGGAAAAAACCGTTCTGCGCTATATTATCCGCGACCACGACATGAACCAGTTTACGGAGAAAAAAGCCCGTTTTGAAAAAGTCGCCCGCTATCTCAACGAAAAATACGGGGACAATACCATTGAGCTCACCCTGCGGGATTCCTATTATAATATGAAGGAAAAAATAGAGCCGCATATGTTTATCATTGAAAAGGCAAAAAAGGCCATGAAGGACGCGGGCGTGGAGCCGGAGATCGTAGCCATCCGCGGCGGCACGGACGGCGCAAGGCTTTCGTACATGGGCCTTCCCTGCCCCAACCTTTCCACTGGCGGCCACAATTTTCACGGCCGGTTCGAGTACGTTCCGGTCCAGTCCATGGACAGCATGGCGGACGTACTCCTGAATATTGTAAAGGCGGAATGAATTTTGTATCGCATTTCCCTGCAAAATATGATATAGTAAAGTGATAAAGTGCAAATTGGCGGAAAAACAGCGGAGTTCCCGTTGCCGAAAAATGCATTTTATGGTATAATTATGCTTTAAATTAAGAAAGTGCTTAAAGGGGATTAACGGAATTATGATTTGTGTGAACCAGTACCGCACCCATCTGTGCGGGGAAGTCAGCGAAAAGGACATTGGCAGCGAAGTGCGCGTCGCCGGCTGGGTGGAAAACATCCGCGACCACGGCGGCGTAAAATTTCTGGATCTGCGCGACCATTACGGCGTGGTCCAGATCGTTGTTCATGACGAAAGCCTGCTGGAAAACGTAACGAAAGAATGCACCATTACCGCCGCCGGCACCGTTATACTGCGCGACGAAGACACTGTTAATCCCAAAATTAATACCGGCACGGTGGAGGTAAAGGTCTCCGCCCTCACCGTGCTGGGCAAAACACTGAACAGCCTGCCGTTTGAAGTGGATTTGTCGAAGGAAACCAAGGAAGACGTCCGTCTGAAATACCGCTTTCTCGATCTGCGCAACCCGAAGGTGCACCAGAATATCGTCCTGCGCTCCCAGCTGATTGCTTTTCTGCGCAGTAAGATGACGGAAATGGGCTTTCTGGAAATCCAGACGCCGATTCTCAGCGCCTCTTCTCCGGAGGGCGCGCGCGACTATCTGATTCCCAGCCGCAGGCACGCGGGCAAATTCTATGCCCTGCCGCAGGCGCCGCAGATTTTCAAACAGCTTCTGATGGTGTCGGGCTTCGACCGCTATTTCCAGATCGCCCCCTGCTTCCGCGACGAGGACGCAAGGGCCGACCGTTCTCCCGGCGAGTTTTATCAGCTCGACTTTGAGATGGCGTTCGCCACGCAGGAGGACGTTTTTTCTGTCGCGGAGGAAGTGCTGGGCGCGACCTTTGAAAAATTTTCCGATAAAAGGGTCTCCAAAGCACCGTTTGTGCGCATTCCCTACGAGGAATCCATGCTGAAATACGGCACAGACAAGCCCGACCTGCGCAACCCGCTGACCATTCTCGATATTACCGACCTGTTTGAAGATACCGCCTTTGCCCCGTTCAAAGGCAAAACGGTCCGCGCAATCAACGTGCCGGACTGCGTTGCCCAGCCGAAGAGCTTCTTCGAGAACATGCTCAAATTCGCGGAAGGAATCGGCATGAAGGGTCTCGGCTACATCAGCGTCACCGCTGAAAACGAGTACAAGGGCCCGATCAACAAATATCTGCCGGACGACAAACGCGGGGAACTGACCCGCCGCGCGGGGCTGAAGCCCGGCTGCGTGATCTTTTTCATTGCCGACGACCGCGAGACGGCACCAAAGCTTGCAGGACAGATCCGCACGGAGCTCGGCGAAAGGCTTGACCTGATCGACAGGGACGCGTTTGAGCTGTGCTTTATTGTGGACTTCCCGATGTACGAGATCGACGAGGACACCGGAAACTACGTCTTCACCCACAACCCGTTCTCCATGCCGCAGGGCGAAATGGAGGCGCTGACGGCCGAAAAGCCGGAGGAGGTTCTGGCTTACCAGTACGATATCGTCTGCAACGGCGTGGAGCTTTCCTCCGGCGCGGTGCGCAACCATGACATCGCCGTGATGGTCAAGGCGTTTGAAATTGCCGGTTACACGGAAGAAGATATCCAAACCAAATTCACCTCGCTCTACAACGCGTTCCAGTACGGCGCGCCCCCGCACGCGGGCATGGCCCCGGGCGTGGACCGGATGCTGATGCTGCTGACCGGCGAGGATAACATCCGCGAAGTGATCGCGTTCCCGATGAACTCCAACGCGCAGGACGTGCTGATGGGCTCTCCCGGAGAAGTCACCGAGCAGCAGCTGCGCGAGGTTCACATCAAGCTGAGAAAATAAGCCCGGAGCCTGTTTTTGGCCCGGACCGAAGGAGGGCTTTCATGATTACCCATGAGGAAATATTGAATATCGCCAATCTGGCGAAGCTTTCCGTCAGTGACGAAGAGCTGGACGAACTGACGAAGGATATGAGCGAAATCATCGGCTTTGCCGACACGATCAACGCCGCCAGCGCCGACGCTTCCGATTTTGACAATATCAACAACCTCTCCAATGTCTTCCGGGAGGACACCGTCGTCCCCTCCTACGACCGGGAAGAGATCCTGAAAAACGCCGAGAGCCGGGACGACGGATATTTTCTGGTCAAAAAACGTGTGTAGGAGGTACGGATGGAAAGTCAGATCAAAAAGCTGCACGGACTGATGCAGTCCCGGCAGATCAGCTGTCAGGAGCTTACACAGAACTATCTCGACGCGATGGAACGCGACAATATAAAAATCAACGCCTATGTCAACCCCACGGCGGAGCTGGCAATGGAAACGGCAAAGGCTGTGGACAAAAAAATCGCTTCCGGTGAAGAGCTTTCCCCCCTCGCGGGAATTCCGATGACTCTCAAGGACAATATCTCCACCAAAGGAATCGAAACCACCTGCTGTTCCAACATTCTGAAGGGCTATTACCCGATTTATGACGCGACAGTATGGGACATTCTGCAGCGGCAGAACGCCGTACTGCTCGGAAAGACAAACATGGACGAGTTCGCCATGGGCTCCTCCTGCGAGACCTCCTGCTTCGGCGGGGCGCTGAACCCCCACGACCCTTCCCGCGTGGCGGGCGGCAGCTCCGGCGGCGTCGCCTCCGCGGTCGGCGGCAATCTTGCCGTTTACGGGCTTGGTTCCGACACGGGCGGCTCAATCCGCCAACCCGCGAGCTTCTGCGGTCTGGTCGGCTTAAAACCGACCTACGGCGCCGTTTCCCGTTACGGGCTGATCGCCTACGCGTCCAGCTTTGACCAGATCGGGCCGATCACCGCGACGGTGGAGGACGCCGCGCTAATTTACGACGCGATTTCCCGGTACGACGAAAAGGATTCGACGTGCCGCGGCAATACCGGAAAACCGGTCAGCGAGAGCCTGAACAACAGCATCAAAGGTATGAAAATCGGAATTGCAAAGGAATACTTCGACGGCATCCGCGACGATGTGAACGGCGCTGTACAGAACGCGCTGAAGGTCTGCGAGTCGCTCGGCGCCGAGATCGTCTATTTCGATATGCCCGCTTTAAAATACAGCCTGCCGGTGTATTATATTCTGGCGTGCGCGGAGGCTTCCTCCAACCTCGGCCGGTACGACGGCATCCGCTACGGTTACCGCACCCCGCACTACAGCGACCGCAATGAAATGATCTGCAAAACGCGCAGCGAGGGCTTTGGCAGGGAAGTCAAGCGCAGAATCCTGCTGGGCACCTACGTGCTGAGCGCAGGGTACTACGACGCGTACTATAAAAAGGCGCAGAATCTGCGCGGCACGCTGGTCAAAGCGTTTCAGGACGCTTTCGGGAAATGCGACGCGATTCTCGCCCCCACCGTCCCCATGACGGCTTTCCCGCTGAATTTCACCGCACAGGACGCGGTGGAAACGTATCAGACGGACATCTGCACCGTGCCGGTGAACATCGCGGGCCTGCCCGCCGTCTCCATCCCCTGCGGCTTTGACGCCGCGGGCCTGCCCATCGGCATGCAGCTGATCGGCAGCAGCTTCAGCGAGGCGGTCATCCTGAATATTGCGCATCAGTATGAATCGGCCGTGGGAGACACGGTTTTCCGCTCTGCGGACATGGGGGTGAAGCTATGAGTAATTACGAGCTGGTCTGCGGACTGGAAACTCATATTGAATTATCCACCAAAACGAAAATTTTCTGTTCGTGCACCACGGAGTTCGGCGGCGACCCGAACACCCACTGCTGCCCCGTCTGCATCGGGCTGCCGGGCACTCTGCCCAAGCTGAATAAAAAAGTGGTCGAATACGCCGTTATGGCCGGTCTGGCGACAAACTGCGAAATCAGCCCGGTTTCCAAAATGGACCGCAAAAACTACGTGTACCCCGACCTGCCGAAGGCATACCAGATTTCACAGTACGATATGCCGCTGTGCAAAAACGGATATGTGGAGCTGAGCAACGGCAGAAAGGTCCGTATCCTGCGCATCCATATTGAAGAGGACGCCGGAAAGCTGGTCCACCAGCGCGGCAGCACCTATGTGGATTATAACCGCGGCGGCGTGCCGCTGATTGAAATCGTTACCGAGCCCGACATCCGCAGCATTGACGAAGCGAGGGAATATCTGGAAAGGCTGCAGCTCGTCATGCGCTTTCTCGGTATTTCGGACTGTAAAATGCAGGAGGGCTCCATGCGGTGCGACGTGAACGTTTCCGTACGTCCGCAGGGAACCGAAGCATTCGGCACAAGGACCGAAATTAAAAATATGAACTCCTTCACCCACATGGCCAAGGCGATGGAATACGAGGTGAACCGTCAGATCGACCTGCTGCAGAGCGGCGAAAAGGTCGTACAGGAAACCCGCCGCTACAACGAGGAGGACGACTGCACCGAAAGCATGCGCGGCAAGGAAGACGCCCACGATTACCGCTATTTCCGCGAGCCGGACCTCGTGACCATTCAGGTTTCCGGCGAGACGGTCGCCCGGTTAAGGGAAAAGCTGCCGGAGCTGCCCCATCAAAGGCTGGAACGCTACCGGGCCGAATTCGGAATCCCCGAAGCCGACGCGCAGCAACTGATCAAATACCGCAGGATCGCGGACTATTTTGAAGCCGCGATTGACGGCGTTCAGAATCCAAAGGTCGTTGCGAACTGCATGATCGGACAGATTTTCAGCCGTCTGGACGGAGACAGCGCGAAAGAAAGCTTTCAGGTGAACGTAACGCCCGAAAACTTAAATGCGCTTGTGAAGCTGCTGGACGAAGGCAAAATCAAAATGAACCTTTTAAAGGCGACGCTTGAAAAAATGCTCGACACCGGGAAAGCTCCGGGCGAGCTCATCAGCGAGGCCGATATGGGCGGTGTGGATGCGGATGCCCTTCAATCCGTCTGCGAGCAGGCTATCGCCTCCAATCCCAATGCGGTGTCGGATTACCTTTCCGGCAAAGAAAAGGCGCTCAAGGCCATTCTGGGCTCCGTTATGAAAGCGACACGGGGCCGCGCGGACGCAATGGAAGCGGAAAAGCTGCTGATTCAGCTGATACAGGGAACCAACGCCAAATAATCAAAAAGAAACCTTGCATAAAATATGCCTTGATCGGCTTTGGTAATCCGGTCAAGGCATTTCTTTGTTCTCATCTCTTCCGTTCCCCGTCACCCGCAGCGGGGCCCTGCGCATCTGTGTTTTTCTCATTCAAAGCCCCGGAGCAAGCTTCCCTCTCCTGTGCCGGGGATAAGGCGTCTGTCCGAAGGGGTGGCTCCCGCAAAGCGTCCGTCCGTTTCTGTCTGGTCCATACAAGAAAGACCAGCATCACGAAAGTTGTAATCAGATCGGCGACCGCCTGCGCGTAGTAAATCCCGTTTTCCATCCACAGACGTTCCATCAGGATCAGAATCGGAAGGTAAATGATCCCCTGTCTGGAAATACTGAATACAAATCCGGACTTGCTGTATTTGATGCAGAGCAGATATACGATCGCCATCGCCTGAAAGCCATAGGTGAAAAACAAAACGCTTGCCCCGATCATTGCCCGTATGCCCAGCTTAACGACGGAGGGGTCCCTGGAAAACGCGGCAACAATCGGCTGCGCAAACAGAATTTGCAGACCCGCCAGAATCACGCCGCCTGAAATCGCCCACAGGTATGCCTTCCGGGTGGCCTCTTTAATACGGTCGAAATGCCGCGCGCCGTAATTATAGGAAATAAAGGTCTGATACCCTCTTGAAAATCCGGTAATGGCAAACGTCGTCATCCCCACCATACGGTTGGCAATCCCCAGCGCGGCAATGGTGTTGTCGCCGTAGGGCGACGCCACAATGTTTGCCGCGCTGATGGACAGACTCTGAAAAAGGTTGATCGTAAAGATGGGAATCCCCGTCTTGAGAATCGGTTTTATAGACCATGACTGAAAGCGGATGTTTTTGACGGAAAGGGTCAAGTAGCTCTTCCCTCTCAGATAATACGGCAGCAAAATCGCAACACTGATGAACTGCCCGATGACATCAGTCACGGCGGCGCCCACAATTCCCATCTTCAGCGGCCAGATAAAGATCGGGTCCAGAATGATGTTTACCATGGAACCCACGATCTGGGACCACGTGCTGAGCGCTACCGCGCCTTCGGCGCGTACGAGATTCATCAGGCAGATGGACGGGATCTGAAACAAAAAACCCACAATCAGGATTCCCGTGTAATTCAGCGCATAGGGCATCACCTCGGCGGAGGCGCCCATTGCCCTGAGCAAAGGCCGCAGAAACAGCAGGACGAGCTGAAACCCTACGCTTGCAAGTACACAGTAAAAAAGAGTCGACGAAAGCACGATCTCCGCTTTTTTCTTCTCGCTCGCCCCGAGAAGCTCGGAAATATACGCCGCCGCCCCGTTTCCGAAAAGCAGACCGATTCCGGGAATGAACGTGACAAGAGGATAGGCGATGGAAATCGCTCCCATCGCCGCGGTACCCAGCTGCGCCACAAAGAAGCTGTCGATAAAATTGTAGAACCCCGTCATCAGCAGCCCGACGATCGTTGGCATTCCTAAGTACAGCAAAGCAGTATTCACTTTCCCGCTCTCCATCACAGCCAATCTTTTATTCACTGAAAATTACCCCTTCCAATCCGTTTAGCTGCTATACGATTGTGCAAAAAAAATAGCGCCTTGCAGCACTATTCCCATTTTTTCTGAATCTCCTCTAAAAACTCACAGATTACCGCGCGCTTTTGCCCGTCATAGTTTTGCACTACGTCAGAAACTTTCCCATCAAGCTCTTTGTGATAGCGGCGATGCTCTTCAAAAGCCTTTTGGCCCTTTTGCGTCAGCCGCACAATGACCCTCGCTTTATTGCCGGAATCCGCCGCCTTCATCAGATACCCTTTTTCCTCAAGCTTCTTTACCATTTGAGAAACAGCGCCCTTTGTCACCCTAATGGACTTGGCGATATCGGAGATACAGTAACTTTCGTTGCTTCCGATAAAATCAATCAAATGTATTTCGGCAATAAAAAGCTCGTGATCCGTGCCAAAAGTGCGGGATCTTCTGTCGTATTTATTGAATTGTTCCACAGCATCCAGAAGACGCCTTGAGATTTTCTGCGCATCGTATTGCTTTTCCATGTTCTCAATTGTATACCTGCTAAACCCTGTTGTCAAGGAGTTTTGAAAACCAGGAAAAGTCTATAAAGCCGTAAATTACAAGCCCTCCCTGTTGTAAAGGAGGAACAAAACTGCTTCTCTCCGGCAACAGGAAGGGTTCTATCAAAATGTTATGGCTGTCGTTGAAGCAAGCGGATTTTGCCCGTATGCATCGCCAACATTTTCATATCATAATACAGTTATCTTAATACAGTTATCTTACGTAGCTGATATCATCGTCACGGCGCTCTTTGGGAGCCGGTGCATTTTCACTCGGATACCCCACGGTAACGCAGCCGAACGGAATGTACTGATCGGGCAGCTTGAGGCGCTTCAGGATGCGCTCGTCGCGCAGGCCGTCGTTGACCGAACAGATATAGCAGCTTCCAAGCCCGTATGCCTGGGCGGCAAGCATGATATTCATGATCGCGCAGGAACAATCCTCGCGGTTATATTTCGCCGATTCCGGGGCCGACAAAACAACGACGGTGGGAGCGTTGTAGAACGGCACATGGCCCGGTACGAATTTCGCGCCGTTTTCCACAGCGACGGAGACAATATCCGCAAGCAGCTGTTTATTCTGAATCACGGTAAAATGCCTTGCCTGCATCCCCATGGTTGACGGGGCAAATTTTGCCGCGAGTAAAATATCTGTCAGCTCTTCCTCTGAAATCTGCTCAGGCCGATAAGCGCGAACCGCCCGCCTGTCGAGCAAAGCCTCTATGGTATGGTTGAGTATCACTGTGAATTCCTCCTTAATCACTCGTATGCCGTTTGGCACACAATCCATTTTAATATAAATTGTTTCAATTATATCTTACCTTCGATTATTTATCAATCCATTTGTGTTAAATACAAATTAAAAAACCCAAAGATTTATTTTAAAAAAAGGATTGACAAATTTCTGGTTTTTGGTATAATTATTCTTGCTGTTTGAAATATTTTGATGCGGAATTGTGTAAAGGTAGCACGACAGACTCTGACTCTGTTTGTGAGGGTTCGAATCCTTCTTCCGCAGCCATGGCCCCAATTTTGGGGCCGCATTTTTCGAGGTGTGGCTCAGCTTGGTAGAGCGCTACGTTCGGGACGTAGAGGCCGCTGGTTCGAATCCAGTCACCTCGACCATAGAAAAAAGGGTCCGCAGACGCGGGCCTTTTTTTCTATGGCAAAGCGATTGGTAAGCAGAAACAGCCGGTGCGAGTCGGGAGAAACAGTAAGCGCTTTTGAAGAGCCGAAAAACGGAGGGACTCGCGGAACGCGGGTCGAGCGTGCCAACACCCGAATCCAGTCACCTCGACCATTGAAAAGACCGTCGACTTTTGTCGACGGTCTTTTATTTGCTTGTATTTATGCAGGTTACGGGCTTTATATATGGTATAAGTCCTATAATTACCCTCGAAAGAAAAATTGAGTGACGGGATTTATCGGTAAGTGGTATAATGGCCATAAAACAAATAAATTTCAGGGGAAGTGTACGTTGTGAGTATTTTTGGTGTAGGAACGGAAACCTATTTATATGTTAATGGACTAACCATCAACAAAGCCCTCCCTATTAGCAATAACAAAACGCTTATGCCAGTAAAATGCAAATTGCCTTTAGACACAATTTCTAAACTAATTAAAAGGGACGTTGATTTTGCTATTGCTATTTTATGTTCAGGATCACTATCATCACAACTGAAAATTGAAGCTGAAAATCCAAAGGATTTAGCTATCTCAGCATGGAATGCTCAATGGGATTTAATTCTACTAAGTGCTATATTCAATTGTAATTGTGTTTGTAATTTACAGTGCACACAGCCTTTGGAAGAAATTTCAAGTGACTCAGCACTTCAAGTTACAAATTATCATATGAAAGGATTGATTAATGAACCCTATACTGTTACTGATGAAAATTGCAAGTGGATTAACCAATATTTTTCTAATGCTCAAGCCTTAATAGAGAACGATTCCTTTATGATGGCTGTTCACTCAATGGCTACATATAAATGGAACCCTCATCCAAGAGTGCAATTGGCGATTTTGTGGGCGGGCATAGAATCGTTGTTTAGAATAAATAGTGAATTAAGTTTTAGAATTAGCCTATACATATCTAAATTTCTATCTGATAAGAATAGCGATGAAGCTAAAAAGATATTTGATGATGTCAAAAGTTTGTATAAATCTCGTTCTTCTGCTGTTCATGGAAACAATATTAAAGGTGATAGTACTACTCTTGTAGTAAGATCTTCTTCTCTTCTTAATAGGCTTATCGTAAAATGTATAGAAATAAATGGTTTGCCAGATATAGAGAATTTAATTTATTAGTGTTTGTAAATACTACTTGCCGACCGCCTGCAAACCGTTGATATTACTGTGTTTTCCCAAATCCTACAATTCCACTCCGACCAGCTTTATGATAACTCTCCAGCTGCGCTGACCACATAGCCAGAGAGATATAATCATATTATTGCTTGGCATCCGGAAGCCGGTTCCGCCGCATATCCACATTTCTGGTGCAGATAAGATCTATCGCGTTTTCAGGGAGTCCAGAGGCTCGCTCCGAGCTTTATATCACCTCGTTCCACATTTTCGCTCATTATTGCGTAGCTTGAATTTGGTTCGGTCCAATAAACTCCGGTATTACTCTTCCGGCAAGCATAGGTAGCAAGCTGACACGAGCATTTGAAATGATAGTTCAAATGCTGGTCTTGACTCACTAACTAAGTTGTCAAGGAACGCCAGCCTCGTGCTGTGACTGCATCGGTCATGATGAGGTACACAATGTTTGTCATTGTGGAGATATGAGAAAAACAAAAGTCTGCACCCTAATGGCCACATAAGGGTACAGACCTTGACATGTATCCGAAATGCGTGTTAAAATAACACCGCATAAAACGGCATTCACAAGTCATAATGGGGTCGTTGCCCACTTATGGCGCAAGGCGATTAACTGTTTGGTCGACGGTTTTTCGCCTGTGGATGCTTTTTGTTATACACAAAAAATCAGTCCCTTTTGGGCAGATGATAATCCCTTCGGTAGTGGCCACGAGGTAAACACAGTCCCCGATCTGGATGTGGTTTGATCGCGCCCATTCAACAGGAAGATTAAACCGGCTAATGCTAAGCTTCAGGCTTTTATTGCATTGCATGTAGACCTCTGACGTTTCAATGCTATTATCCGAATATCTAAAAAATTTAGATTTCCAATTTATCATCTTCTTATATTACATTATATTTTTTTTGTCTAATTCAACTAATTTTACCAAATTATGAATTATTGATCATATTTATCACCCATATTTCAAATCATCATTCCAATCCTTTTTGATAGACTTCAAAATACTCACTTCATAAGGCCGCTGCAGTTGTTCTCGCGTTTCTTCGGACAGATCTTCCACATACATTCCTCCAGAAAATCTTTGCAACGTTTCTTGTATGATAGCGTCGGCCTTGATACCGGCGGCGTCATTATCCATGCATAAAACGATTTGATGGATTCCCAGATACTCTGATAGGAAGCGGAGCAAGGCGAGTGGAGCCGTGCAGCCCAAGGCAAGGTAGCTATGTTTCTGCCATCCTTCTCTTTTGTTAAGGGTAATGAAGGACAGCATATCAATAGGTGCTTCAAAGACATAGAGTCGCTCTGATCCACCGTGGTAATTGAAGAAAAAATCTTTTTCAGAGCCGTCTACATCACCCCGGTATGGCTTTTCAGTAAGCGTTCCTTTCTGATGAGCCGCCCTGGCCTTGCCGGTTGAATCGTACCCAACAAAGACGGCGTTATGTGTACTGGCGCTTTCATATAGGCTTCGGTTATGTACAAAGAAGGAAATGATTTCAGAATCAATGCGCCGTTCTCTTCCTTTTTTAGCGTGATCTTTCAAACTCAATTCCGTTATAATCCTTGCAGTTCAGCGTACAAACGGCATCCTGAAACCGCATGTTAAAAAAGGTGCAGAGGAAATCAATCGCGGTTCCTTTGTCGCCGGTGGAGTGATCATAGAAAATGTGTCCGCGAAACTTGACGCTGTGGTTGGCTGCCCACATCCATTCTGTGCCACTCCGCTCGGATTTTTCGCCCTTTGCGTCCAGGATGCTCTTAATCTCCGTATGCGCGGCTACATAGATTTCTTCTTCCGTAAACGGTATGAATTTTGACAAATGAATTCCCCCCTACATTATTTCTTCCTGATCGTCATATTGATGGCCGTGGACTTCTTTGAGTGCCTTATATAATAAATCCGGGTCAGGGTTCCCCTGCAGGATTTTTTGAAATCCTGCGAGAGCGGCCGCATAGATTAGCTGCGCTTTGAGTGCGTCAACAGGGATGCCTTCCCCTTTCTGTATCATTCGGGCGAGCTGAAACTGAGAATAAGGATCGCCTTTCACAGCGCTCATGGAAAACCATTGCGCTGCAGCGGCGTAATTCTGAGCCGTGCCGTTCCCGGAGTAAAACATCAGTGCAATTTTGCGTTCCACGCCTGCATTCGGCTGCTTATGATCGAGAGAAATAAATCCGGAAATCGCTATAGAGCAGAATTTCTGTGCCAGTGAATCATCTTTAGGAATTTCCTTTCCCGCTGATAAAAGCAAGCCCAGCTGATATGCTGCAAAAGGATTCCCTTTCTCTGCGCATTTTCGGAACCAATCAACAGCACCCTGTACGTTCTTTTCCACGCCGATACCGGATAGCAAAGCTTTGGCGGCGGCAAACTGAGCGAATTCATGCCCCAGCTTTGCCGCCGCCAAAAAGTATTGGAGAAGTTTTTTGGAAAGAGAGTCTATTTGCTTTCTGTTCAGCTGATCGGTGGAGCCGCTCTGGATATCTGACAAAATATCGTCGATCTTTTTTTTTCAGGTTGTCCCGGATCTCCGTCTTATGCTCATAAATATGCCGCCTTTCATCTTATTGATGCCGGACACGTTCAGGTGGCCGACTTTCGGATTATCGGTAAATACAAAAAGGTGGATGTGAGGATAATGTGTTGTATTATGCATTCCGGCGTACCAGTGAAGGTCGGATACGGGGATATTGGACGCTTTCGCAATGACATCAATCTTCTGCAGGACCAGATCGCGCCAAGGCTTTTGATGATCATACCCCAGCGCATCGGCATCTTCCCGCCGCAAGGAGATAACGTGCGTCCAAATGCTTGCGATTTCCTCCTGAAGGCTATACGCTCCCTCCCGACGATAATAAATCCATGTCCAATCCGTTATTACGTCGGGGACAACTCCGACCCATCTCGCCGCTTCCTCCCTTGGGAGATTTCCTGCTGTATATTCTCTTGTTGTTCTTTCCTTTTCCGCTATCGCTATTTTGCTTTTTCTTGACATAGCAATGCTCCCTTCATGTTCAACAGTGTTTTTCTCTTTCACTGTCTCTCAAAAGGGAGCATATAAAAAATCCGGTGGTCAAAATTTTAATTTTTTAGTTCATCTTGCGGCTCTTGCTTTACTTTTTGTTTGTGTAATTTTAAGGACACTGCTAAAAGCAATTCCGCTATTTGCTCACGTGCCCGTTCCGCAGAACACATCCGGCGCGAGTTCCCGTATGTTTGCCATCCTTTACCACTGTTTTACCGTTGATCATTACCATGTCAATGCCTTCCGGATACTGAGCGGGATCTGTGAAGTTGCCCTTGTCAATGACGGTGTCCGGATTAAACAGCACAATATCGGCGAAATAGCCGGATTTAAGCTGCCCGCGCTCTTTGATGTGCATGGTTTCCGCGGGTTTGGTGGTCATTTTGTAAACTGCTTCCTCCAGCTTGAGCGCTTTGTCCTCGCGCACATACTTTCCGAGAATTCTCGGAAAGGTTCCGTATACGCGGGGATGCGGCTTGCCGCCAAGCAACCCGTCGGTGCAGGCGTTCATCTCCGGGCGCTTCATGAAGCGCCGCACATGCTCCTCAGTGCCGTAGAAGTCCACCATGCCAACGGCGTTTTCTTCTTCCATCAGCAAATCAAAGGTTGCATCGTAAGGATTCTTGCCGTGCAGCTCACCGAGCTGTGTAAGGCTCAGGCCGATGGCGTTTTCGTTTTTCTTATTCTTGACGCTGGTGACATAGATGTTGTCAAGGCCCGCGAAGTCTACGAAGTTATCCCATCCCGGAATTCCGTTCTCAATATCCTCGACCATCTTTTTACGCAGTTCTTTGTCGTGGAGGCGTGTCACGAGCTTATCTGTGCCGCCGTCGTGCACCCATGGCGGCAAAATCACGCCCAGCATGGTGCTGCCCGCCACATACGGATACTGATCAAAAGAGACTTTTATGCCTTCGGCTTCCGCCTTTTCAAGCAGTGCGACCACCTTGTCAATCTTATTCCAGTTCTTTTTGCCGCAGACCTTGAAGTGCGAAAAGTGGGTGCGTACGCCGGACTCCCTGCCAATGCGGATAACCTCCTCCATTGATTCCAGAATGGTGTCCGCTTCGCTGCGCTGATGGATAACGAATAGTCCATCGTATTCCGCAACGACCTTGCACATCTCAATGATTTCTTCAGTGCGGCCATAGGCGCAGGGCATATAGATCAAACCTGTGGAGAGACCCATCGCGCCGGCTTCCATCTCGCGGCGGGTGATGTCCCTCATTTTTTGCATCTCCTCCGGCGACGGCTGGCGGTTATCCAGCCCCATTGCCTCCATGCGGATATTACCGTGCGGTACAAGGTAGCACTCGTTGATGCCCGGCCCGACTTTTTCGATCATAGACAGATAACCGGCGGTATCTTTAAAGTGCCAGTCAATTTTGTCGCTGTCGCCGTCCAATCCCGCAAGATTTTTCCGCCACGGGCTGATGTACTGCTCCGGCAGCGGCGCCATTGCAACACCGTCCTGACCGAGCACCTCGGTGGTCACGCCCTGCATCACCTTAGGTAGAATTTCGGGATTCAGCAGAATCTGAACATCACTGTGGCTGTGGGTATCAATAAAACCGGGAGATACTACGAGACCGGAGGCGTCAATAACCTTCATATCTCCGCTTTCTGCTACGTCACCGATCTTTTCAATTCTGTCGCCATCAATCAGCAGACTACCCTTGAAACCGGGTTTTCCACTGCCGTCTATAATCAGACCATTTTTAATCAGGGTTTTCATTTAATTTTACCTCCTAAAAATACTATTTAAGCACTGTCACTATTCTTCGTCAAACTGAATTTCCGGCGCTGGCGCAATTCCCATTTTCTTATCAATCGCAGAAATTGCGAAAATTGCGATGAATGCCACGATGCCGCCGGGTACCATTGCGCTGAGATCCCAAGGAGAATGCAGAGCGTAAATCCAGATAGCCGCAACTACGGTACCAACCACAATAGAAATGAAGCCCGCGCGTTTCGTAACATTCTTATAGAAGATACCGCAGATAAATGCCGCGAAGGGCCCTGCACTTCTCAGTGCGAATGCGCTCATCATAACGCTGATGATGTTCGACGCGGTGAGTGCTATAATAAGGCCGACAATGCCAACAATAACCATGACTACACGGGAAATCCAAATTTCCTTTTGGTCGTTCTTTATTCCCTTGTTAATATAGGGCGTGAAAATGTCATTGGTGAACATGGTAGCCGTGCCAATCATATTGCCAGAGGCGCTGCTGATGGTTGCCGCAACAATTGCCGCCAGAACAATACCCGCAACAACCGGCGGAGCAAAGCGCATGGTGGCTTCTGCCAAGGCATTCTTCTGGATGCCTCCTGCCGCATAGCCGTCAATGCATGAATAAGCGATCAGGCCGATAATGGCAGGGATGATTGCGAACGCAGCGGACACAAGACCTGCCAGCACAGATCCGAGTTTTGCGGATTTTCCGTCCTTTGCGGAGCAGAAGGTCTGTACGATTTCCTGACCGGTTGGGAACGTCATAAAATACATCACGATATAGCCTATAATCGTAGTAAAGCCGATTTTAGTCATGCTCAGCAAATTAAGGTATTCGCCGGAGGCCGCTTGAATACCCTGTGCCTTTGTGAACAGGGCGCCGAAGCCGCCTACATCTTTATTGTTTACCATAATGAACATGGCAATTCCCATACCGACTGTGATGAACAAAACGTGCATGAGGTTTGCCGCAGTAACCGATTTATAGCCGCCAATCATGGTATAGACGATTACAACGACGGTGCTGATGATAGCGGCAATGTTAAATCCGATGCCAGTCAAAACACTGATAATGGATGCGGTAGCGATAATCTGCGCCCCTGTGGCCATGAAAAGCGCGGTAATGGATGTAAATGCTGTAAAAATATGGGAAGCTTTTCCGTAACGCTTGCTGATGATTTCCGGTACGGTATTCGCCTGCGCTTTCCTGAAATAGGGAGCGATGAAAGAAACCAGAACAAATCCGATGCCCCCGGCGATTACGTACCAGCTTGCGGACAAACCGTATTTATAGACATTGGTTGCGATGCCGGTTGTACTCGCGCCGCCCGTATTGGACGCAAACAAAGTGCCTGCAAGCACAAGGGGCCCTAAAGATTTTCCTGCCATCAGGAAGTCGTCATTGCTTTCCTTCGCCAGTTTGGACTTCTTCCTCCTGGACGCAATCAACCCGATCGCCACAGTTGCCGCCATGTACAGCAAAATAATAACGGATGCCGTGATTTGTGTGCTGCTCATTATTTCTTACCTCCTCAAAATGAATCTATTTCAAAAGGGCTTTCATCACCGCGTAGTATGCCTCGGTGACTTTGGTGAGCTGTTCAATCTCAATATATTCGTTGAGCGTATGCGCCAGATTTTCCTGCGACGGTCCAATGCCGAGTGTTTTGATTCCCGCTTCTCCGGCATAGTGGCTGCCGTTGGTGCAGAAGT
The DNA here is from genome assembly GCF_052443335.1 of Caproiciproducens lactatisolvens. Taxonomy (NCBI): domain Bacteria; kingdom Bacillati; phylum Bacillota; class Clostridia; order Eubacteriales; family Acutalibacteraceae; genus Caproiciproducens; species Caproiciproducens lactatisolvens. The sequence continues at coordinate 2,123,704 of NZ_CP195750.1, forward strand.
TGTATTGGGTAATCTGCGGCTCAAATCCCTCCGCCTGCATTTCCTTCAGAACGTCCTGTACAAACGGTTCCTCTTTGTCGTAGAGCCAGCCGGGGAAGAAACGCTCGCCCGTAATTTTATTGCCGGTATAGCAGGTTTCGGTTCCCACTGCGTAGGACACCTTTGCTTTCAGCTCGCTGTCATCTGCCATCAGCTTGTCCAGCAAATCCTGAATGGGCTTGAGCACGCCTTCCTTTGTCTCGCCAACCAGCAGGCGGCGGTCATAGGTGGCACGGCAGTATTCCGGTACCACCGAGGCACCCGGGTACGGTGAGCTCTTTACGTCGGTGAGTTCCATAATACCGTTGCCCAATACAGGATGATGCGTAGGTTCAAGCGTCCGAATGGCCTCTACCACCTTACACATTTTGTAAACAGCATTGATGCCCTTTTCGGGGTTTGCGGAGTGCGCAGGTTTGCCAAAGGTTTCAACTACAATCTCCGCGCGGCCGCGCTGCCCAATTTTGATGTTCAGATTCGACGCTTCGCCGATGACCACATAGTCCGGTTGGACTCGTCCACTGATTCTTCGGGCGGCAACACCCTCAAAACACTCTTCATGCACCACGCCTGCCACATAGATATCGCCCGCGAAATTCTTGCCGTTATCGGCGGCAAAGTTTGCGGCGGCCGATGCCATTGCAGAAAGCGCTCCTTTCATGTCCGAGGTGCCTCTGCCACAGATTTTTCCGTCCGCAATATCAGCGGCAAACGGGTCATGCACCCAAACGGCGGGGTCGGTCACGGGAACTGTGTCCATGTGTCCGTCAAAAAGCAACTTTTTCCCCGGGCGGTTGCCTTTGATGTGTCCGATCGTGTTGCCATAGTCGTCCACGAACACATCATCAAAACCATGTCCCTCAAAAAACGACTTCAGCTCGGCAGCAACGCCGCTTTCCTCACCTGAGTAACTTTTTTGGCGAATAAGCTTTCTGCAAAGCTCAATCACTGCGTCCTGTCTTTCTTTTGTCAGCATATGCCTTGCCTCCATATTCTTTCTAAATATACTTTCTATTCAAAGCTGGAATGTTTTCCATCCCATACGATATTACGATAACCGTCTTTGTCGGTATCCCCTTCGGTGGAGAAACAAAGCACCTTGGATGACGCATCTATTTTAAGCTGGTCACGCAGCCATCCGAGACTGCTGTTTTGCATCAGCTCCGCCACAAGGCCGAGCGTTGACGCGCCGCTTTCGCCGGATATGATTCTTGTATCTCCCGGCAGCGGGTTGCCCAGAATCCTCATGCCTTTGGCCGCCACATAGTCAGGCATGGATACAAAGTTGTCCGCGTGGTCACGCAGCACCTGCCAGCCGATGGTACACGGCTCACCGCAGGCAAGTCCGGCCATGATGGTGTGCATTTCGCCTTTTACGAAATGCAGCCTGCCGTCATTAGCATAGGCGGTGCGGTAAAGGCAATCCGCCTGATTAGGCTCCACAATCGTAATGATTGGCGGATGCGGGTCGTCCTTGTACAAATCCGCAAAAAAGCCTGTGACACCTCCCGACATCGCCCCAACACCGGCTTGTAAGAAAATGTGTGTTGGCTTTTGCTCCCGGAGCTGCTGTGCCGCTTCGTATGCCATGGTGGTGTAGCCCTCCATAATCCATCCGGGAATGTCCTCATAACCCTCCCATGACGTATCCTGCACCATAATCCAGCCGTACTTTTCCGCATTTTCATTTGCCAAACGTACCGCGTCATCATAGTTCAGATCGGTAATCGAAGCCTCGGAGCCCAATGCCCGGATATTTTCGAGCCGTTCCTGAGCGCTGCCTTGGGGCATGTACACCACGCTCTTCTGTCCCAGTCTGTTTGCTGTCCAAGCCACGCCTCTGCCATGGTTTCCGTCGGTCGCGGTCACAAAGGTAAGCGAGCCAAGCTTTTGCTTCACTTTGTCGCTTGTCATTCGCTCATAGGGCAGCTGCGAAAGAGGAACTCCAAGTCGTTTTGACAGGTACCTACCAATTGCGTAGCTGCCTCCCAGAACCTTGAAGGCATTAAGACCGAACCGGAAGCTTTCGTCCTTCACCCAGATGTCTCCCAACCCCAACTGCTTTGCCAAAGAGCACAGCTCGACGAGCGGGGTGACGCTGTACTCTGGAAAGCTTTTATGAAAGGAGTTGACATCTTTGGCATGTGCAACGCCGAAACGCTCCACAGAATATGCCTTTCCTTCTTCAGGGTGCTCCCAATGCACAGATTTAAAGCATTCGTTCATTGATTTCCCTCCTTTTGTTCATTTTGGTAAAACTGCAATTGCCTCAATCTCAACCACGGCGCCCTTAGGCAGGTTTGCCACTTCAATCGCGCTACGTGCGGGGCACTGTTGCTTGAAATGTTGCGAATACACGTCGTTCATCGCAGCAAAGTCTCCGATGTCCTTCAAAAATACAGTTGTCTTTACCACGTCATCAAGACTGCAGCCAGCTTCTGTAAGAACGGTTTTAAGATTTTTAATGGATTGCTCGCTTTGCGCCGTGACGCCACCTTCAGGAAAGCCGCCTGTGGAAGGGTCAATCGGAAGCTGACCCGACGCAAACACAAAGCCGTTTGCGGTGATTGCCTGAGAATACGGGCCGATTGCTGCCGGAGCGCTGGTACTGGAAACAACGTTTTTCATGATTACCGCCTTTTCATAATAATTTTTTATTGGTAAATTGGTTTTCTTTGTAAAATATTATAATTTTTTATTATAATAATTGCAATATACATAAGCAACAATTAATTATTCTATTATTTGTTGCTATTATCAACAATAATTATTAAAAAAAGAAATTTCACAAAATAATAAATTATTATTGTATTGTATAAGATTGCCGAATATGGTAAAATGGACAATATCATAAAACTATATACGATTTCTACCTCACAAGACCGTTCATTACTTCTTCAAGGAGTGTGCCTGATGACAAACATTATGGATTATTATAAAAAGCTGATTCCCTTTTTGGGACAGGCTATCGGTTTATCCTGCGAGGTTGCCTTGCAGGACTGTCGGGCGGGCTGTATTGTCGCGATTTCCAACAGTCATATCAGCGGCCGTCAGGTAGGTTCCCCGCTGACTGACCTTGCCCGCCAGATTATCAACAATGGGGCATGGAAAGAACAGGACTATATTGCCGGCTACGAGGGGCGCTCACAAAACGGCCGTTTGCTGCGTTCTTCCACCTTTTTTATTAAAGAGAACGATCAACTGCTTGGCATGATATGCATAAATTACGACACCTCTTGCTTTTCACAGATCAGCAACGCATTGCTCGAACTTGGAGGACTGAAGTATGCGGGCAATCCGGTATTGATTAACAGCGCCGGCGGTGAGGCTGCTCCAAAGGAAACCTTTTTTGATGATTTGGACTATTCCATCAACAGTACGGTAACGGAACTTTTTGGCGATCATATTCCGGAGCACTTCAACCAGGAAGACCGAATCACGATTATCCGCAAGTTAAGCGACAAGGGTGTGTTTCTCGTGAAGGGATGCGTGGGACGCGTTTCCCACTTACTGCGCTGCAGTAACGCCAGTGTGTACCGTTATCTGTCCATCATTGGACGCGAAAGCGAAAAGTAACGCGCATTTGCTGTGCCGCAGGAATCTTTCGATCCTGATTATATCATGTATGTGAAATTTGTTGTGCATAGAGACATCCGAATGGGAAACTCAGAAAGCCTATGATGAAATCCTTTATAAAGTACCTGGATAGTGTTTTTCGTGTGTTCAATTGCCTGATTTTTGATCAAAAAATAAGAGTTTTTATAAACATTTAGATTTTCAATAGTACTTTCTCGAAAATCAGCAAAAGCAGTATTTAGTTCTTCTAATTAAACTTCCAGATTTTTTTATCAACTGAGTGTTTCAAGAACTCAGCAATCACATAGCCCAGCTCATGCGAATCAATTTTGAGCTTCACCGTGATTGTCTTCATGATAAAATTACCTCTTCTTTTTTAAGTTAGATGTGTTCGGCCAGCCGGTCGGGAGCGCCTAAAGCAGAGAAAAAATAACATGTTTTTCAACTGCTGGGCATAAAAAAACCACCGGATTGTTTTCCGATGGCTCTGAATGATATTCTTTATTCTAATGTGATTTCCTGATCTTCCGACTCTTACTGATATTCACTCGATTCATGATAGATCTTTAAGAATGATGCTCCTTTTGGCATCACAAGCCGAATGTATTCTTCCTGCTCTATAGATGATATGGGTGACGTAATCCTTTGAAATAAATCTGTCATTTTACGGTAGTCGCAGTTAAAGGCATCGGCGCTGGCCTCTATCATTTCTCGACCAGACACATTCGTAAAATCCACTTGATATCCTGCGATCCGTGCCAGGCTCTCTATAAATACTCTCTGTGTTCGCCCATTACCTTCCCGAAACGGATGAATAACGTTGATCTCTCCCAAATAGTAGGCCAGCTTCTCGCCGATCACATCGGTAGGCGTTCCGATCAAATATCGATCTTCCTGTTTTAATTTGTCAAAGACAAGTTTTGAGCCGGATTCAATGTACATGCAGTTGCAGAACTGATTCCCCTTTGAAATGTTCACCGTGCGCAGCTGGCCGGCCCACGAATAAACATCATGAAAAAGGAACCGATGTATCGCCTGTAAATGCTTTAGGTCAAAATCGCCCTTGCAAGGATTTTCTTTGATCTGAGACACACGCATGGCAGTGATTTCCCGTTCAGCTTCATTCAGTGCCTTAGCATCTTGTATGCCCAGCTTATTGATGAGAGTAAAGGAATTGGGATAACAATACTTGCTATCCCAATCGTACTCATATTGATAATCATTCATAAAGTCACCTGAACGGACGAACAGTATGCTTTTTCACAAGCTTTTTTACCATATCGTCATAGGACGTTTTCCCCGTGATACATTCACGCAATCTTTGCTTATCCTGTGCTGTTAAGGGCATACCTTCCATGGCCATCGTGCCATTGACTTCGCCTATTATTTTCTCAATATCTTTCATCGGTCAGCCCTCCTTTTATTAATAATATTATAGCACTTTCCGGCGCATTTATCAAAGAATTTCGGCGAAAATGAGCGCCTAAAGCAGAGAAAAAATAACACTTTCTATTTCAGGAAGCCCATCGGATCAACAGCTTTTCCGTTTTCACGGATTTCAAAGTGGCAGTGGTTCCCGGTGGATTCTCCGGTGCTTCCGACCAGAGCGATCACCTGCCCTTTCTGTACGGTATCTCCTTTCTTCACCAGCAGCTGTGAGCAGTGGCCGTACAGGGACATTGTGGAGGATGAATGCTGAATTGCAACAACATTTCCATAGCCGCCGTAACCGCCTCCTGTGATTCCGAAATCAGCGAAGATTACTTTTCCGGATTCGCTGGCGTAGATCGGCGTTCCATAAGCTGCCGCGAAATCCACACCCTTATGAAGGGTGTTCTTGCCTGTCGCTGGGTCGGAACGGTAGCCAAAGGGTGATGAGATCGTGTATTTTCCCACTTTGATCGGATAGCCGAAGATACCGCTTCCGGAGCTTCCGGCCGTGCTGTAATAGCGAAGCACATGGCTGACATAGTTGACGTCACCATAGCTGTCCCATCCCAGCCGCGCCGCCTGCAGCTGTGAGAATTCGACGGCATTCGCCTGTGTGTAGCCACCTTTTTTCGGCGCCCAGTTGATGTATCCATTCCCGAAATTGTAGCCCTGCAGGGCAAAGCTGATTTCCTGAACGTCATCTGGAGATTTGCATTTCGCTGCCCTTAGGCAACTTTCAAAGTATTTGATGCCGATGTTGATCGAATATTCCGGATCGGTGATCCCGTTATGCCTTTGCGGGTATTCCGTATTGAGAGGGCTCTCACTGCACTGCATCGGGTCGTTGCCGGTCCCGCCGCTTTCGTTCTGCATGATGGCCATTACGAGGGAAGCATACTGAGGAATGCCGTATTGAGAACAATATTGCTGATCAGTCCTTCATAAGCGGTTATCTGTTCTGACACAGTGGACGGGCTATAATCCATCAAAAATTGCGAAAGGTTTATCATGTATTCTCGCTCTGACTCGCTGATGGAAATCCGGAAAATAGATTCGATGTTCTGAAAAATCTTCGTGGAATCCGTAACCGGCACTGTGTATTCTTTCATTGTGTAGGTCTTATTTCCGTTCCCGTCCAGAACAGGATTTCCGTCAGCATCACGGACAGGGACCTTCCTGGTCTTCCTCTCGTAAAACGCCCGGATGAGCTGCCCCGAATGTCTTCCTTATCCGGATATCTTGAGTTATCGATTCCGCCGATTACTTTCCATGCCCCCACCTTGGCAAATTTGAGCAGGGCAGATGCCGCGGCGCCCATTATCGGCCACCGGCGTCCCCGAACAGCTCTCTCTTATACGGCGGCGCAATAACATGCAGATGGTATCGTTCGTTTCCGCATTTGAACAGGCAGAAGCCCCGGTTCGGTTCACGGATCGGATTGTATTCACACTGCTGCAGGGATAACAGGCGCTGGAAATCGGCCTCGTCGCAGTTTTCACCGGGGTTAAACAGGAAACTGTGTGTTGGAATGCTTAACAGCGGCCGGGTGTATTCCACAATACTCGGCAGCATCAGATCTTCTACATTCTGGCTTGCAATAATGACGCCGGAATCTTTTTTGCGGCCGCGCTTCATGAAGCTGCGGATATAGTCGATTGCGATTTTGTTCTGCAGGAAAAGATGCAGTTCGTCCACGGCCAGCTCCGTAGCTCCTTCTGTCAGGAACTTATGGCTCATATAGGAGAAGATGTTAAGGAACATGGCATTTTTCAGGTTTTCGTTGGTGTCCATCATTCCCTTGACGGAGAAGTCAATGAAATCAGCGTTGATGATATTGGTGTGGCCGTTAAAGAAAGTGCTTTCAGAGCCGACACAGATTGACCGCAGACCCAGCGTCAGGGAACGGAGAATATCTTTTGTGTACAGCTGACTGCCGGTATCCTGATAGGTTTCCAGTTCATGGTGGGCCAAATGAAACAGATCGGAAAGGATTGGATAATCTTCAGACGTGAGCTTGCTGTAATCTGTTTCGTCTGTAATTTTAAAGTTCGCGTAGAGCTTTTCAAGCAGAATTTCCAATATGTCCAGCTGCTCTGTCGGGAAATCTTTATAGCAGCGAAAAAAGTCGCGCAGATAGGCAATCTGCTGGCTCAACCGTGTACCTTTCCGGAAAGCGGGCGGCAATCGTATCGTTTGCGACGCAGATTACTGCGCTGATTATGGCCGGTGCAACCGTCGTTGCGTACATAGTCGGTGAGGTCTTGTGGATGCGGCCAGTGCCGGGGCGGCAACGATCGTACAGAGCAGCGCGCCGGTTATCGGTACGGCTGACCCCGCATCTGCTGAAGCTGCACAGACCGGAGTGGACCAGGCCGCAGAAGTGAAGCAGAATACGGCGCAGACCGGGAACAAAAAACGGAATAGGCATTAAAAACCCTCTGCTGACTTGAATTAGTCGGCAGAGGGTTTTTTAGTTCCAGACGAGATTGATTACCCCACAAATTTGTCTTAGTCCATCGAATTATATAATAGAACACATAAAAATTTAATTTGAAACGCAGGCGATAAATAAATGAAATCTACTGGGGCGATTCGTTATGCTGATACGTTTGGACGCGTTGCATTGCCAAAAAAGTTAAGAATAAAACTCAAAATAAAAGAGCAGGATCCCCTTGAAATTTATGTTGAGAATGGAAGAGTTGTCTTGAAGAAATACAAGCCTGCATGTGTCTTTTGTAACAGTATGCATAAACTCACAACATTCAGAGGCTACAGTATTTGTCGTGAATGTAGGGAGAAAATCAATGCAGTTCAAAATAAGTCAGGATAAAATGGTCCCCCGCTGGCCTATTGGCTGAAGGGGGATTCCCTGATTTAATTCCTTTAAAACGGTATTGACAAGCAACAAGTGAAATCTTATTATTAATTTAAAGGTTTAAAATAATTCTTGTATATGCGAGGAGTGTTACAAAGCGATGGGCGTTTTTGTGGGGCAAACACTTTATTGCAAGAATGGCGCACGGCAATGCAAGGAGGGTACCTTAAACAATCAAGATAATAGCTATTGCAATATCGGCCCACCGGTTAATCCGATGGGCCGTTTCTGCTGCTCTTAAATACCCTTAGCAGTGCAATAAAGAAGGAAATGGAGTGGATGTGTAAAGGGCGGGTGTTCCTGCTAAAATAAAAGTTTTTGCTTCTTTAATCTGTTTGATTCATCATTTAATCTTTTCTCCATATCACATAGTTGTACCTGATAGTCCTCAAGCGTGTTAGTCAATGCCTCTTCTTCATCTGCACTTCTGACCTTGTTTTGGTATTCAATAATATATGCTATCTTTGAATCCATGTATCTTTGAAATTCGGACAAGCGAAAATATGTATTGGGGTTAAATTTCGTCATGATAGTTTCACTTTGTAGCGCTGTCTGTATAGACGTAACTTTTAGAGAATCATCAGGGCGTGAAATAAGAAACTCTGTATCACTTGATCGAAAAGCTATCTATGCATCAAGGTTTTGCTTTACAGAATTAACGTCTATATAGCAAACTCTGCAAAAATCTATCGCACGGTCAATTTCAGTATTCAAAGGATCCGCAGATGCGGGCCCTTTTTTCTATGGCGAAGCGATCGGTAAGCAGAAACAGCCGGTGCGAGCCGGGAGAATCCAGTCCGCCTTCGGGGCGGCCCGGATTGCAGACAAAGCGTTATTAAGACAACCTGTTTTTGAAATCGGCGTACCCGAAGCTCCTGATCACCGTCAGTTCGCCGTTTTGCCTGCGCAGTGCGATGGATGGCAGGCAAGTCCCGTTAAAGGTGTTGTTTTTTACCATCGAATAGATCGCCATGTCGCAAAAGGCAAGGCGGTCTCCCGGCTTTAAGGGTTGGTCGAAGGAGTAATCTCCAATGACGTCTCCCGCCAGACAGGTAGCCCCCGCAAGACGGTAGGTGTATGCTTTTTCGCCGGCTTTTCCGCTTCCGCAGAGGGGCGGACGATAGGGCATCTCGATCACATCGGGCATATGGCACGCCGCCGAAGCATCCAGCAGGGCTGTTTCGACGCCGTTTTTTACAATATCAAGCACACTGGTTACCAGAAAGCCCGCGTTCAGCGCCACCGCTTCCCCCGGCTCAAGATAAACTTCGGCGCCGTATTTTTTCTGAAAGCGCCGGATACAGGCAATCAGCGCGTCCCGGTCATAATCCGGGCGGGTAATGTGGTGCCCGCCCCCGAAATTCACCCATTTCATCCGCGGCAAAAACGCCCCGAACTTGTCTTCTACCGCCGCCAGTGTTTTGATTAACGCATCGCTGTTTTGCTCGCACAGAGTGTGAAAATGCAGTCCCTCGATCCCCTCAAGCAGGTCGGGGCGGAAGTTTCGGATTGTTACCCCCAACCTCGAACCGGCCGCACAAGGGTCGTAGATACCGTGCTCCTGCGTAGAATGCTCCGGATTGATCCGGATTCCAAAACTTTTGCCGGAAGCAAGCGACTTGCGCTTATACTTTTCCCACTGATGAAAAGAATTGAAGGTAATGTGGTCGCAGATTTTCAATATCTCATCAAAATCATTTTCAAGATAAGCGGCCGAAAAAATATGCGTTTCGCCCCCCATTTCTTCGTGTCCCAGTTTTGCTTCAAAAAGCCCGCTCGCAGTGGTTCCGTCAAGATATTGCCCAATCAGCGGATAGACCGCAAACATCGAGAAGGCTTTTTGCGCCAGCAGGATTTTGCAGCCGGCCCGCCGGGCGGTGTCGCGGAGGATTTCCAGATTTTTTATGAGAAGCTCCTCATCCACCACATAGCAAGGGGTGGGGAGCGCAAAGATACGGGGATCCATCATTCCACCAGGACGGGGGCAAAGTCCTCGATCCAGGGCAGCCCCCATTGATTGAGTGCGTCCATGAACGGATCGGGGTCAAATTCCTCCATATTCCAGACCCCCGGTTTGTTCCATGTGCCGTTCATTACCAGCATAGCGCCGATCATGGCGGGCACGCCGGTGGTATACGAAATCGCCTGGGAGCCCACCTCACGGTAGCATTCCTGATGGTCGCAGATATTGTAGAGACAGTAGGTTTTATCCCTGCCGTCCTTTTTCCCCTGAAAGATGCAGCCGATGTTCGTCTTGCCGACCGTGCGCGGGCCAAGTGAGGCGGGGTCGGGCAGGACCGCCTTTAAAAATTGCAGGGGTACAATTTCGCGCCCCTCGTACAGAATCGGCTTGATGGAGGTCATACCCACGTTTTCCAAGCACTTCAGGTGGGTCAGATAACTTTCGCCAAAAGTCATGAAAAAACGGATGCGGCGGATACCGGGGATGTTGAGGGCAAGGCTTTCGATTTCCTCATGGTGCAGCAGATACATATCCTTGGGCCCTACTCCTGCAAAGTCGTACCGGCGCCTGATCTCCATCGGTTCGGTTTCCACCCAGCCCCCGTCCTCCCAGTAACTGCCCTTGGCGGATACCTCACGGATGTTGATTTCGGGGTTAAAGTTGGTGGCAAAGGGATAACCGTGGTCCCCGCCGTTGCAGTCGAGGATATCGATCTCATTGATTTCATCGAATTGGTGCTTGAGCGCATAGGCCGAGAACACGCCGGTTACGCCGGGGTCAAAGCCGCTGCCCAGCAGCGCGCAGATCCCCGCCTCGCGAAAGCGCTCACGGTAATCCCACTGCCACTTGTACTCAAATTTAGCGGTATCCGGCGGTTCGTAGTTGGCGGTATCGATGTAGTGCGTTTTGGTGGCAAGGCACGCCTCCATAATGCTTAAATCCTGATAAGGCAGGGCCAGATTCAAAACGACGTCGGGCTGAAAGTCCCGGATCAGCGCAACAAGCTCGTCCACCTTGTCAGCATCTACCCGCGCGGTATGGATTTTGGTTTTGGTACTGCCCTGCAGCGAATTCTTCAGAGCGTCGCATTTCGATTTGGTGCGGCTGACAATCATAATTTCTTCAAAGGCATCGCTGTTCTGGCAGCACTTGTGGATGGCAACGCCCGCCACGCCTCCGCAGCCGATGATCATACATTTACCCATTTTCCATTTCTCCTTTTAGCTGTAATAGCAATTCTCTGACGATTTTACAGGCGGCTGCCGTGGAGGCCCCGCTGTGGTCGTAGTGGGGGGAAAGCTCATTCACATCACAGCCCACAACGTTCAGCCGGTGCAGCTGCAGGACGGCATCCAACAGCTCCTGGAAACCGACCCCGCCCGGTTCGGGAGTGCCCGTGCCGCAAAACACAGAGGGGTCCAGCACATCCAAATCCAGCGAGAAGTAGACGGGTTTTCCCGCCAGACTGGGAAGAAACGACTCGAAATCGCGCAGGTTGAACGGATGAAGGTCGGTATGGGCTCCTGCAAATTCAAATTCGTACCGCTCTCCGCTGCGGATGCCGAACTGGTGGATCCTGCCGTCCCCCATCAGCTTCCATATCTGCCGCATGACCGTGGCGTGCGAAAGCTCCTCGCCCAGATAATCGCTGCGCAGGTCAGTATGCGCGTCAAAGTGGATGACATGCAGCCCGGGATAACGCTCCAGCACCGCCCGCACCGCACCAAGGGTAATCAAGTGTTCGCCGCCCAGCATAACGGGCAGCTTGCCGTCCGCCAGCACCCGCGCGGTATACTCCTGTGTCAGCGCGAGCATCCGCCGGGGATTGCCGAAGGGCAGCTCCAAATCGCCGCCGTCAAAGATACGGCAGTCGGCAAGGTCACGGCCGCAGTACGGCGAGTAGGTTTCAAGCCCAAAGCTTTCGCCGCGGATTGCAGCGGGGCCAAAGCGGGCGCCGGGGCGAAAGGAGGCCGTACCGTCAAACGGCACGCCAAAGAGCGCGATATCCGCCTCGTCATACTGTGCTTCGCAGGATAAAAAGCATTGCAGATTCCTATTCATTTTCGCTCAATGCCTCCTCGATATAATTTGCCAGATAAAACGAGCCCCTGTGCAGATTGGTATTGTAGTAACGTGTCGGAATGCCCAAGGCATTCCAGCGTGCCGCATCCAGATCTTTCAGCGGGTGCGGCCCCTTGGAGGCGAAGCCGAACAGCCACTGCCCCGAGGGATAGGTGGGGATATGCGCCTGATAGACACGCGCCAGCGGAAAAACCGAAACGATCCGCTTATGCGCCGCTTTCATGGCTTTGGCATCCTCGCTATAGAAGGGGCTTTCGTGCTGGTTGACCATGATCCCGTTCCGGCGCAGCGCTTTCAGGCAGTTGCCGTAAAACTCTTTGGTAAAAAGCACTTCGCCCGGTCCTGAGGGGTCGGTGGAATCGACGATGATCAGGTCGTATTCCTCCTCCGCCGAACGGACAAAGCGCAGACCGTCGTTAAAATGCAGCCGGACCTTTGGGTTATCAAACCCGCAGGCGGTCCGGGGCAGATACTGTTTGCAGACGGCCACCACGCGCTGATCAATCTCTACCACGTCGATCCGCTCAATGTCGGGATATTTACCGAGCTCTCTGGCCGCGCCGCCGTCTCCCCCGCCGATCAGCAGCACCCGTTTGGTATCCGGCCCGACCGCCATCGGAACGTGAGTAATCATCTCGTGGTAGATAAACTCGTCCCGCTCGGTGAGCATCAGCACGCCGTCCAGCGTCAAAAAGCGCCCGAACTCGGGGGAGTCATACACGGCGATTTTCTGATAATCGCTTTGCTCGCTGTGTAACTGCGCGTTTACCCTGATCGAAAAGCGCACGTTGGGCGTATCATATTCGCTGTACCATAAATCGTCCATCACCCTTCTCCTTTCAGCACGTTCAGGCAGCTTGCATCCATGCTTTCGGGCCCCGTAAGCAAACAGCCCTTTGCTTTTGCATACCGGATGTATGCAATGATTTCCCCGGTAACACGCTCACCCGGGCCAAGGATCGGGATCCCCGGCGGATAGCACATCACAAATTCGGCACATATCCTGCCCGCGCACTGTGCGAGCGGCAGGCTCTGCTTATCGCCGTAAAAGGCCGCCTGCGGGGAGAGCACCACATCGGGGCTGATATATTCGCTCTCGGGCATCTCTCTGACAGGGCGCTTGTAAAGCCGCCGGATTTCGCCCAGGGCACTGATGAGCCGTTCAATATGCTTGTTTTTATCCCCCAGTGAAATGTAGGCAAGGATATTTCCCAAATCGCCGAATTCCACCTGAATGTCATATTCCTCGCGCAGAATATCGTAGACCTCAATGCCCGCCAAACCCAGAGCACGGGTGTTGACCGAAAGTTTGGTGACGTCAAAATCAAAAACGCTGTCGCCGTTGCACAGTTCCCTGCCGTAGGCGTAATAATCGCCCAGCTTGTTGATTTCCTCCCGGGCATACCCGGAAAAACGCTTGACCTTTTCAAACAGCTCTTCCCCGCGCAGAGCGAGGTTGCGGCGGGAAATGTCCAGGCTGGAAAGCAGCAGGTAAGACGCGCTGGTGGTTTGGGTCAGATTGATCATCTGCCGCACATAGTGGGCGTTCACATGCTCCCCGCACAGCAGGATCGAGCTTTGCGTAAGCGAGCCGCCCGATTTATGCATGCTGACGGCCGCCATATCCGCGCCCGCCGCCATAGCGGATACCGGCATATCCTTCCCAAAATAAAAGTGCGTGCCGTGGGCTTCGTCCACCAGTACTTTCATTCCCTGCGCGTGGGCCAGCCGGGCGATTTGCTTTAAATCAGAGCAGATGCCGTAGTAAGTGGGATTGTTGACTAAAATTGCTTTCGCTTCGGGATGCTCCGCGATCGCCTGTTTGACATCGGCGACCGATATGCCCAGTGCGATACCGATTTTTTTGTCGGTTTGGGGATTGATATAAACCGGCACCGCGCCGCAGAGCACCAGGGCGTTGATCGCGCTCTGGTGCACATTGCGCGGCAGGATAATCCGCTCGCCCGCCTTCACGTGGGAAAGAATCATCGCCTGCACCGAAGAGGTCGTACCGCCCACCATAAAAAAAGCGTGCGCCGCGCCAAAGGCCTGTGCGGCCAATACCTCGGCTTCTTTGAGCACCCCCGTGGGGTGGCACAGGTTGTCCAGAGGCTTCATCGAATTGACATCGACGGAAAGGCAGCGTTCGCCCAAAAACTCGGTCAGCTCCCGGTTGCCCTTGCCCCGCTTATGCCCCGGAACGTCAAAGGGTACAAGGCCGCCGTCCCTCACGCGCTCCAGCGCTTCATAAAGGGGAGCCTGATTTTGTTTCATTGGGCTCCACCCTCCTGATAAATGTTTTCGCCGCTGAAAATCTCGATCATCTCCTGCCGCAGCGCCTGTGTAATGTCCAAACGCAGCTTTGGCGGGATCTCATAAACATCGGAATTAAAAAGGTAGTTCTGCAGAACGATATCTTTGATCAGCATTTTGGTGTGGTAGATATTTGCCTGATAAACGTTGATGTCAATGGCATCATATTTTTTCAGCGTTTCCGGCGTAATGAAATTTTGGATCGAGCTGATTTTCTGGTCGGTAAACAGCTTTTTTCCTTCCACGTCGCGGGTAAAGCCGCGTACGCGGTAATCCATGGTGATGATATCCGAGTCAAAGCTGTTGATGAGAAATTCAAGAGTGGAAAGCGGCGTAATCTCCCCGCAGGTGGCTACGTCAATATCCACCCGAAAGGTTGCAATCGAGGTCCCGGGATGATATTCGGGATAGGTGTGTACGCTGACATGGCTTTTATCCAGATGCGCCACCACTGTTTCGCCGCTGAGGTTTTGCACCATGCTTTCTTCGGCGATTAAAAGGGTGACCGACGCTCCCTGCGGTTCGTAGTCCTGCTTTGAAATATTCAGCACCGTCGCGCCGATCATTTCCGTCAGGTGGGTAAGGATCGCGGTCAGACGCTCCGAGTTGTACTGCTCGTTGATGTATTTGATATAGTCCTGCTGCTCGCGGGGAGTCTTGGCATAACAAATATCATAAATATTGAAACAGAGCGATTTTGTCAGATTATTAAAACCGTACAGGCTTAGCTTATCTGCCATGATAATTCCTCCAAAGATAAAAAATAAGTGCGCCACAGTATACTGTGACACACCTATAAAATCAATTCAATATAAACAGCACCGCACGGAACACCACGACTTTTTACATGGATATGCCGTAAGGAAAGATTGCTTTCGTGCTGATGTTTCAGAGTCTATATAGCAAAGAACTTACTTTTACTACTCTTATTGACCGTTTTACAAGTGTGTACCATAGTACACTTCGGGCGAATGAACCCAACAGGCAATTAAGTTGCCAGCTTATAAAAGTTGCGCTTTTAACGCAATCAATAATGCGGATCGCTCCGCGGCGGCAGTCGACCGGGCTGTCCGTAGGCCCTGAACCTCTAAAAAATAGAAGCGGTCAGTAAATTCTCGTCCCATATAGACGACCGTGTTTAGATTATCATGTTATTCGTCTAATGTCAATTATATTTTTTATTGCGGCTTTCATCCGGCCTTTTTTGAAGAACGAGCAAGGCGCTGACGCATGTCAGCAGCAGCATTGCGATCCCGGAAACAAAAAACCACAACGAGACTCCCCGCTTTTCGGCAATTGGGCCCGCTATGAGCAGCCCCAAAGGCATAGTCGATGAACTGAGGCTGCTGATCAGGGAAAAGGCGCGCCCCATTTTGTCCGGGGCGATGGTCTCCTGCATATAGGCGATATAAGGGATGTTATACAGGTTGGTGCCGGCCCCGATCAGCGCGCACAATGCCGCGAACACCCAGAACCAGAACATCTCCGCAGGCAACAGGCCGCACAGTAACGAGGATATTCCCATGACAAAAAGCCCCAGATGGATGACCGGGAACTTATTTTTGATGATACCAAACCTTCCCAACAATACAGCGCAGAGCATCATCCCCCCCGCGTAAGCAAAGTTGACCATGCTGGCGTGCCAGGCGTCGGAGCGGAAATAGCCGCTGGTCATGAGCGGATAATAGGTGGAGAGGGGCGCGTAAAACACCAGAATAAAGAAGGTAGCCGCCGTTACGATACACAGCTTCCTGTCCCGGCAGATTGTCGTCGCGCCTTCCTTCATTTCATGGAAAAAGCGCGGTTTCTGCTTTGCCCCGCGTTCCGGATCCGGTATTTTAACAAATAATACCGTGGCGCTGGCTACGAGAGCCCCCGCCAGATCGGACAGCAATATGACCCAAAGAGGCAGGGCGGCATACATGGCCGCGCCCAATACGGGACCCAGCAGAAAAGCCCCCGACTGCAGGAACTGGCTCCAGCCGTTGGCGCGCACCAGTTCCTCCTGCGGCACCAGCATGGGTACTGCGGCCTGAACAGCCGGACTTTGAAACACGTTGCCCACCGCCCGGATCCCCAGTACCGCGCAGACCGACCAGTAAGGCGGATTGCCATACAGGAAAAAGAAGGCGAAAACAAGGGCTGCCAATCCAGTGAAAAGGTCCGCCGCTATCATGACGGTTTTTCGATGAAGGCGGTCGATCCAAACGCCCGCAAAGGGACCGAGAAGAAACTGCGGCAAAAAAGCGAACATGCCGGCGACCGACATCATGATCGGCGATGCCGTTTCCGTGGCCAGCCACCAGATCAGGGAAAACTGCACGGCGGCGCTGCCGATGAGCGATACCGTCTGCCCCGCGGCAATGGTGAGGAAATCCCGTTTCCACTTATTCTGTTGATTTTTCTTCATAGGCACCCCAGTATGATCGTTGAAATACTTCGTCCATGGATAAACGACCATTATGTTTTGAATTGATTATACCATGTTTCCACTCTGAAGTGTCGATCGCCGCCGCAAAAATGCGGCGGAATTTCAACCCGGTTCGGCGTATTCATATCAGTGCCGCCATTTGATTCAATGTCACATCCTGGATTGTATGCTCAAGGATGCAGGCCTCGCTTACCGCCAGAGCTTCGCTGAGGTTCAGTACATTCATTAAAAAGCGCTTGATTGTGTCAAACTTGGCGAGCAGTTTTTGCGCTGTTGCAATTCCCTGATCGGTCAGCCGTATGGGACCGAATTTCTCGTGTTCCACAAATCCTTTTTCCGACAGCTCCGCAACCGCCCTGTTTGCACTCGGTTTCGACACAGACATCCTTTCGGCAACATCGATGAGCCGGACGGAACTGTCTACCTTGTGCAGGAGGTATATCGTTTTAAGGTAATTCTCAAGCGAAGGGGTTATCGCATTATTGTCCATTCTCTAACCTCCTTACAGGATTCGGGTGGTATACGCCGTCCTCTTAGCTGTGCCGATTCCAGAAACCATCGTGCCCAAAATGCCCGGATCCGAACTCCTGTTCATTGTCGCCGCGCCAATCGTCTATAATGCGCTCCAGATATTCCCCCAGCTTCGTCTGCTCTTCTTCCGAGAGACAGTCGAATAATGTTTCAAACCCAAGCTGCCTATCGTCCTGAATTTCAGCGTTTCTCCCTTTCTCGGTCAAACGGATAATCATGACCCTCTTGTCATCCTCCGACGGCGTACGCGTGATGTACCCTTTCTGCTCCAGTTTTTTCAGCAGGTCCCCCAAAGACTGGGGACGCATATCCATTAAGTCCGAAAGCTCTTTCTGCGTGATTTCCGGCTTCATTTTCAGCAATTTCAACACCCGTCCCTGACCGCGGTATGGATTCCCCGTCAGGCCGAAAGCCATATGGTTGTGGTGGTGATGCCGGATGAGCAGCCATTGGATTTGCATAAACTGCTCCACCAACCTGCTGTATTTGCTCTCGCTCATCGTTTTTCCTCCTTAGATCGGGCCGTCCGAATTTTATTAAGCTACCTTCATATATTATAAAGGTAGCTTAATAATTTGTCAACAGTTTTTATCTACAGCAATTCCATTTTAGTTTGCGAGACAAAACGCGTTTCTCCCCCGCCTTCGGCGGGGGAGAAACGCAAACTTATTGCAGAATCAACTGGAAATGCTGTAGCTATCTGAATGTACCGTTGGATTTTTCTTTTGCAAAGTGGACAGGTCTGGACACTGAATCTTTTTTACGAAGTTCATAAAGTACAAACAGCAGACACGGAAAACCTGTCTGCTGTTTATGCTCTTCCCCACCGGTAAAAATCCGGAAATCTACTGCTCGGACGTCAGCCGGGCCATGGATTCCCAAACGGGCCGAACGGCATGATCGTGTAAAATGCCGTAAAATCACAGATTCTTTTCGCAAAAATCACGGAGCTGTCTGCTCTCGGTTTCTTCGCCCTCGCCTTCAATCTGAAAGACGACTCCGTCGCCCTTTTTTACCCCGAGATTCATGATCGCGAAAAGCCGTTTGGCGTCCGCCGATTTGCCGTCCGCCGTCATAGTGATTTTGGACACACATTTTTTCGCCGCCTGCGCCAGCAGGCCCGCCGGCCGTGCGTGCAGCCCTTCCTCTGCGGTTACGATATATTCAAACGTTTTCATTTCCTTTTCCTCCTTGATGATTTCCCAGCCGTCCCCGCCCCGCTATCGTAGCAGCTCCGGCGCGAAATGGCGCACGATATCCGTAATCGGCGCATGATTGTTGTCGGTTCCGCGATAGGCTATGTAGGGTTCCGCTTCCGGGGACACATTCGCGGGCGCCGCGGCAAAGCCCGCCGCGCGAAACATGGAAATGTCATTGCTGCTGTCTCCGATTACCAGGGTTTTTTCCAGCGGAAAACGGAGTCTCTGCGCGGCCTTCTTCAGGCCCGGCCCTTTGCCGCAGTCCGGAGGTTCCATTTCCACGCAGCAGGGACTGTGGTAAAGCTCCAGAGTAAGGTCGCCGAATTCCCCTCGCAGTCTGTCCATCTGCTCCGGTAAAAGGGTCGGAATCGACGCCTTTACCACAGGTTCCTCCGGCATGCCTTTCCATTCTTCATAAGACCGGATACCGGAGCGGATAAAAAAATTTTTATGCATTTCCACCGACCGGCCGTCCGCTGAAAGCCTGGGGTCACGCCGGCAGAAATACGGGCTGGCCGAAGTGTAGTAATTGAAATACAGCCCTTCACGCCTGCAAAAGCGATCCAGCCGCTCCAGCTGCCCGGCTGTGAACTGATCCAGGACTTCTCCGGCATCCCGGGAAGGGTCGTACAGCAGGGTTCCGTTGCAGGCGACGACTGCGTCCATCGGCCCAAGCCGCGGCAGATAGAAACGGAACAGGTCGGGATGGCGGCCTGTCGCGATCAGCGTTCGTACGCCGTGTTCCCGAAGCTTGGACAGCGTCTTCAGGTCGTCTGGATGGACATAGCCGCGGTCGTTCAGAAGAGTGCCGTCCAGATCGGTAATAACGGCGCGGAGATCAGTCATCGGCGGCCTCTGCGGATTCGCAGGAAATAATCTCCGACTGCGCTGCGGTCACTTCTCCCAGCCGGATTCTTGGATTTGTAAATCCGGCCAGATTGGTGATAATACAAGGGGAAATCATTCGGAAATTGTTTGATTTGAAAAGCTTGAGATCCATTTTCATAATCCGGTCGCCCCTGCTGACGCGGCTGCCGTCTTCCACATAGCAGGTGAATCCCTTTCCGTTCAGTTTCACCGTGTCTATCCCCAGATGGACCAGCAGCTCGATTCCGTTGTCTCCGGTGATGCATATGGCGTGCAGGGTCCTGGCAATATTGGAGATCACGCCGTCGAACGGCGCCAGCACGAACGGCGATTCGGGGTAAACGGCGACGCCGTCTCCCAGCACTTTCCCGGAAAAAACTTCGTCCGGGACCTCGGTAACAGGGACAGCGCGGCCGGTGATCGGCGAATATACTTTCCTTTCCATGGCTTCTGTTTCCTTTCTTGCGATAAAATTGTCTTCGGCTTCCGCTTTCCTACAAAGCGGCTGCTAATCATCCTGCGGAAACCTGTTTCCACAGGCAGCGCGGACCATATTTTTGAAAATAGGTCCGTCAGAGAACAATTCCCATGTATACACCCGGCAAAAAACATGTTACAATAATAATGGTCCAGCTGTCCAATTATTCAAAGACCAGTCGGAGGTTTCCCTTATGAACTGCCTGACTCGAATCAGTCAATATTACAATTCGTTTACCAAAGCGGAGCGCAGAATTGCGGATTATATTACACAGAATTCTGAGCAGACCGTAAAGCTGAGTATCTACGGCCTGGCCAGCGCGGCCGGGGTGGCCCCTTCCACCGTAACGCGTTTTGTCCACAATCTGGAATACAAATCCTTTAACGAAATGCGCATAGAGCTGGTACGCAACGTGGATGTGAAAACCGTAAACGATTTCAATGAGATTCTTCAGTGGGGCAATAACAAAGACGATCTTAACCAGCATTTTCTTCACAATATCACCAGCGTGTGTCAGGAAGCGCTGAACATCAACCGTCTTGAAAAATTCAGGGAGGCCGTGTCCATCATCCACCGCGCCAAACTGGTGTACTTTTTCGGTATCGGGGCGTCTTCCCTGATCGTACAGGATTTGCAGCAGAAGCTGATGAAGATGCATAAGTGCTGTATCTACAACATCGACGGAAACTTCGGCACCCAGAACGCCATCATGGCCGGTCCCGACGACGTTGTCGTAGCCGTCTCCTACAGCGGAATCACGCGCGAGGTAAATCTGGCCGTCCAGCGGGCGAAGGAAAACGGATGCAAAGTCATCGCTATTACCCGGTACGGCCACACGACTCTTTCCGAACTCGCCGACATCTGCCTTTCCGTTCCGAACGTGGAGCAGGTGACGAAAGTGGCGGCCATTTTTTCACGGTACGCGCAGTTGTTTATTGTGGACATCCTGTTTCTGAATTTTGTGAACGAGAGCGGAGAGGACCCGGCGAAAATGCTTACGGATTACCGTTCGCTGCTGCTGAGGCTGAAAGAGTAGTCCTGTTTGCGGAGAATACGGCCGGCCCCGAACGGAGCCGGCCTTTACTATTCTCAGAACGGGTGCCAGCAGCAAAGGATTCTGCAGTTCCCTTTTACTTTGCAGGGCTTCCGGTCCGCCGGAAGAAGAACGGTGTGGGTATGGTTCATCTGATACCGCCCTTCGGCGGTTTCCACGACGGCGTTCCCTTCCACGGCGGTAAGCGACAGGCAGACGCCGTTGTTTTCCGGCTGCCATTCGTCCGCGATATCCACGATATCCACGCAGAAGCAAGGGTGGCGGATCGCTTCCCGCACGCGGGCGGCTGCTGCCGGTCTGCTTCCCGGTTCGAAGTGCCGCACCTCAGGCAGCAGGGACGGGTCAAGCACGTCAAACCCCTTTTCCAGATGCAGCTCTCTGCCGCGCCCATAGTCGTACAGGCGGTAGGTGATGCCGCCAAAGCTGCCCGCTTCCAGCGCCAGCATGTTTTTGCCGCAGGCGTGCAGCATCCCGGCGGGAATCATGACGAAGTCTCCCTTTTTCACCGGCACTTTGCGGATATACTGCTCGACGGTGCCGTCGGCGGCGGCTTTGCGCAGCTGCTCTTTGTCCGTTATCGTCGTTCCGGCCACCACATAGGCGCCTTCGTCGCAGTCCAGAACATACCATGATTCCGACTTTTCATAATCGTTTTCCACGCGGCGCGCATACTCTTCAGCGGGATGGACCTGAATGGAAAGATCCTCCCGTGCGTCAATGTAGGCCACACGCACCAGCTGGTCGGCGGGGTCCCCGCCCAGCAGCTCCCCGTGCCGGAGGCCGATCAGCTCGTGAAGGGTCTTGCCCGCATATTCGCCGCTGAGGATTTTGCTTGTCGTGTTCCGGTAGGCGCTCACCTCCCGGCAGATTCCATACTGCTGCCCTTCGGGCGGCGTGATGCCCCGAATATCTGTCAGACGGCTGCCGCCCCAGATGCTGGCGCAGTAACCGGGAATGGGAAGAATCGGTTCCATTTTTCAGCCCTCCCCGACCCACCGGATTTCTCCGTTGCGCTTATAGCAGCGGAAAGGAAACGGCTTCTGTTCAATGACGGCGTGGTCCTGCTTGGTGGCGGGCAGGCTGCAGGCGGCCACGGCCAGGACGCTTTCGCCGGAATTAATGATGCGGTGGGCGTACTTGCCGCTGATGTAGTGCAGCGAGCCCGGAAAAACCTTTTCCGCGTAAAACTCGTCCGCGCCGTCCCAGAACAGCAGAAAGCCTTCGCCCTGCAGGCCGTAGTAATATTCGTCGCAGTCGCGGTCAATGTGAAAATGCCCGTGCGTCATGCTGCATTCCCCGTCGACGCAGTAAGCTTCCAGATAAGTAACGCCCCACTGCAGATTACCCTTGACGTAGTCGGTGCGGTGGAAATTCTGATTCGCGACGCGGTAGGCAAGCCGGTCGCCGAACGCCACCAGGGCATCCTCATTTTTGTAAATGCCCTTCAGCTCGCTGATTTTTTTCTGGCGCCAGACAACGTTCTGGCCGGAAAGCCCGCAGTCTTCCCACCATTTCTGTATTCCCTTCGGTTCGCGGATAAAGTCTTCTCTCATGATTTTGCGTTCCTTTCTGAATTCTTCAGTCATCGGTTCTGAGCATGGTCTTGTGGACAACGGCCGGCTGATAGCCCATATTTTCAATCACATAATCGGTGATGGACGCCGGGACCACAACGATATCCAGGAATTTCTGCCTGTAGCAGAACGCCGGATTGGATTTGGAATAGACCTTCACTTCCTCGCCGTCCACCAGAGTGAGAACGGTAAACTGGCCGTTGTTGGAGAATTCCGCCTTTTTTTCAAGATAAAGCTGCTTGGTCTGATAATACATCAAATCGGTTTTTCCTACAATATATTGTTTCCACCCGTCGCCTTCCCCGTCGGGGATCGGCTCGATGGCGATGTTTTTGCGTACCCAGTCCGCGGTGCGTTCGGTACGAAGCACCTTCTCGCCCATCGCGCTGTGGATCGGGCGGAGGCTGCCTTCGGCATCGCGCCGGTTGTAATCGTACATTTTATAGGTATAGGAACCGATGGTGAGCGAACCGAGCTCCAGAATCAGCTGGTTGCGGCCGGAGGCGTGGATGGTTCCGCCGGGGATCATGACCTGACGGCCGGGAACGGAATCGATGTGGCTGACATATTTGGCATAGTCCAGGTCGCTGCCGTCCTTTTCGGACTGTTTCGCCAGCGCGACAAATTCGGCGGGGTCGGCCCCTTCGTTGAAGCCGAGGTATGTTTTCGCCCCGTGGCCGGTGGCAACGACGTAGTAGGCCTCGTCCTGGCTGCCTTTTTCATTATAATATTCTTTACAGACCGATTCGTAAGGATGCACCTGAACGGACATGTTGCCGTTGCTGTGGTAGGTATCGTCGTAATTAAACCGGATGGGGAAATAGCCGCCGAACCGTTCGGTGCATTTTTCGCCCATGATCGGCAGGGGGCATTTCTGGATGAAGGTAAAGAACGGGAACTCGACTTCGCGGCCGTCCGCGTCGACTACGATGCTGACCTCCATCGGGATCATGTCGAATACCCAGGCGATATTTTTGTATTCGGAAGGCAGCCGTCTGACCTTGCGGATAAATTCGCCGCCCCAGATGCCCTCGAGATAGACGGGCTTGGTACGGAACGGATAGCGGGCAAGGCTCGTCAGGATCGTTTCGAGGTCCTGACCGCTCATCAGCACAAAATCCTCGTCATGGTCGCCGCAGATGTAAAAATCGATTTCATTCTGCGTCAGCAGACGTTTGCGGTTTTTCAGGATAATTTCAAAATCCACGAAATAATTGCGGCGCATCAGTTCCGCAAACGGCCTTGGGGTTTTGTCCCCAACGTTGATCAGCTTCCCCTCGCGTGCCCGGACGGCGGCGGTTTTCGGGGTTACATCAATATAGACCTTCAGGTCCGTCAGAGCCGAAAAGGTCTCTGATGTACTGCCGTACCCGGTAAAAATCATCAGCGTTTTCTCGGGAAGATTCCGCATTTCCTCCAGCAGTTTTTCTGCCTTTCCCCTGTCGATGAAATCGGAGAAGCTTCCCTCGTACAGTTTGCCGAACAGCAGAACGGGGTCTTCCCCGTAATTCAGGGGAAGGCACTCCGCCACCATGGCGTCCAGTTCCTCGACCGGTTTGTAAACCTCGTCCATGGTGCGCAGGACCACCCGGCAGCCGCGCTGCCGTACGGCCTGTGACAGCGCACCCGAAAGGTCGCTGAATTTGGCGGAGGCGTAACCGTCCACAGCCACGACACACCCCGATTTTCCGCTTTCCAGCAGGGAAACGGCCTTTTCAGCAATACACTTCGCGGACTGCACGGTACCGAAAACAATATCCTCCCGGACGGATGCCGGGATGTCGGGACGGTTGATTGCGGTGTGGTCATCATAGGCCAGGGGTTTGAACATAAAACTCATGTTTGCAAAATCCTTTCTAAATTCAATTCAATATTATATCAGGTTGTTGACTGTAACTTCAGTGGCTTGCCGGGAAAGCCCGCTGCCGGAAAAGAGAGTCTCCCGAAGGCTCCCGTTCCGGCATTGGGCCACAAAATATTTTCAGTTCCGGCTTTACAGATCTCCGCCGAATGCGTCAAGCGCCTCTTTTTTCGCGCCGACAGACCAGGTAAACAGGAAGCCTCCGGCGATGGAAAGAGCATAGGCGGCCAGGTACGCCAATGGATTGGTGTTGACAAGAACGCCGAGGATGCCGGAAACGCTGACGGTAACGGCGCCCGAGTGGGGGAAGAATCCGAGGAGAGCCCCGCCCAGAGCGGCGCCGGCGCAGGCCGTAAAGAATACGCGGCCCAGCGGAAGGCTGACGCCGAAAATCAGCGGTTCACCGATACCGAGGATGCCGGCGGGAAGACCGCCCTTTACGGCAGTCCGCAGACTTTTGTTCTTCCGGTATTTAAAGAACAGGGCAATGGCCGCGCCCACCTGTCCGCCGCCTGCCATGGAGTCGAAGGCGTAAATAGGTGTGTAGCCAAGCTGCTGGATCAGGGAAAGATGGATGGGAGTAAGGCCCTGATGCATACCCGTCATAACCAGCGGCAGGAACGTGAAGGCAATCACCGCGCCGCCAAGCGGTCCCGCGTTGTTTACCAGCCACAGCAGCACATTGGTGATGCCGGTTGTCAGAACGCCGCATACCGGCTGGATGATGAACAGCGTGGCAAGACCGACGACCAGAATCGCCCCGAGAGAAGGCAGGTGGATTTTCAGGGAATCCGGGCAGTGATCCTTGATCCATTTTTCCACAACGGCAATCAAAGCGCCGGCCGCGAGCGCCGCAAGCGTACCGCCCTTGCCGTTGGTAAAGGTAAGGCCGAAAAAGCCCATCGAAACGCCCGCAAGATTCCCTACGTTTGTGACGATGCCGCCGGCGATCAGGCCGAGATACGGATTGCCGCCCATGACTTTTGCCGCCTGGCAGCCAACCGCAATGTTCAGATACGTAAAGAACGTGGAGCACAGAACCGTCAGCGCCGCCATGAACACGGAGCCGCCGTCCGCGACCGCGGCCGGGTTAAAGGCAGCCGTACCCGTAAGGGTAAACACAAGCACGAAAATCTGCCTGATACCGTAAAGCAGACCGGCTCCGGCGAAGATCGAAACGAGCGGTACGAATACGTTGGAGAAAAATTCAAAAATGCCTTTTGACTTTTTCTTGTGCATCAGTGCTCCGTCCTGTTTCGCTTCCGAATAATTCAGCCCGTCCGTCTGCTTCAGCTCTGTACAGATTTTGTCCGCCATGCCCGGACCGAGAATGACCTGAGGCTCTTCGGGCGTCCCGACGACCCCCATCACTCCCTTGATCTTCAACAGAGCATCCTTTTTCACTTTGTCGGCGTCCCGAACCTGTACCCTCAGTCTGGTCATACAGTTTTCCAGTTCTGCGATGTTTGCCGCTCCTCCAAGACATTCCAGAATTTCCTGTGCTAAGGTCTTTGCTTCCATATGTTTTCCTCCCTACAACTATGTAATTGAAAATCGGATCGGGAACCGCCCTTCGTATCTATTATAACATCTATGAAACAGAATTCCATTATGAATTGAAACAAAATTTTATTTTGTCCATTGGTCGTTTTCCACAGATTTCAGTTTTAAATAAATCAAATTTCTAAAATCAATCCTGTAAAATCAGTTTTCACGGGATACATTTATGAAACTTTATTTTATATTTGGATTTTTTATTTCTTCGCCACTCGGTATTTTCCGCCTGAATTCGAACATAGTTCCATCTATGCACATTTCTTTTTTCCGGGCCATCGGGTGCTGTACCCGGAAGTTTATCCCCTCCCCCGCCCATACCTTCCGGACAGGAAGGCAACGGATTTATTTTGTTGAATTCGTACAGCATATAAAATAGAATTTTGTTTTATATATTAGTGAAATTTTATTCTATCCATGCTATAATAGCTTTGAAAATTGGTTAAAAGTCTGCCTTTCAAATCATCACGTTCAAGCACTGGTATCCGGTTCCTATTCCATATCGAAAACGCATAGGCCGGCTGAATTTTTACTATTCTATACTATTTACAGCAATTCCATCTCAGTTTGCGGGACAAAACACGTTCCTCCCCCGCCTTCGGCGGGGGAGGAACGCAACCTTGTTGCAGAATCAACGGGAAATGCTGTAATAAAATCAAATTTTATGTAAAAGGAGAAAAATATGGAAATCAAGGTGGACGCAACCAGAGTCATGAGAGAGTGGCCGCACGTCGAAAAGTACCATAACACCACGTTAAGGTACACCCCGGATAAACGTTTTCCGGAGGCAATGGAGGCGTATATCGGACGGCCGGAGATCATTCGCCTGTTCGTTACATTGGATGAGGTATGGGACTATCGGGATAATACCTATCACTGGGATTATCTGATTGGGGAAAACCGCTATCAGGACGACCCGAATCATTATCACTACGACTGGCCTCTGACCGTCCCTTCCCCTCTTGGAGTTCATGCTGAAGAATATCTGACGTCTCACGCGGTCTGTGCGGACACGGTCCTTTTAAACATCCGCAGATATGAGCGGGAGGTGACCGACGGCCTTGTTTCGTTTGATCAATACGAGGAGGTATTTAAGAAAGTAGTCGAGCACTATAAAGCCCTGTGTCCGAATATCGTCTATATTGAGTGCTGTAACGAAGTTGAAATCCCAAATTTCGGCGAACTGACCATGCCGGAGTTTTATAATCTGTACAAGAGAGCCTATCAGGCGATTGAGGAACTGAATGCAGAACACTCCTATGAGACACCGCTGCTGGTCGGCGGTTTCGGGATGTCCGCGGGGATTACAAACTGGAAATACTGGGACGAATTTTTAGAGATCCTTGCAAAGGATAAGGACCGTAAAATCGACTTTTATTCCATGCATGAATATCATACCAATCCCGGAAGGATTCTTCAATTCTATGTCCGTCATGAAGCGAAGATCAAAGAACTGAACCTGCCCGATCTGCCGCTTCTGATGACGGAATATGGATTAAGAACCGGAGTGGGCGACGCGGGAAGACCGAATAACCTTCAAAATGCCAGCGGAGAGATCGCCGGAATGATTTTAGGCTCCTATTGCAAAAATCTCAAGATGTTCCCATGGTGCTCCTTCCACAATCCGAATCAGCAGCTTGGGCGCACGATGTTTGTCCTGAATGATCAGAATCAGTATGTTCCGACCCCGAGCGGACACGTGATGAAAATGCTCCATATGCTTGGAGACAGGGAACTTCTGATTGAAGGTTACGTTAATGACAACTGCGTAGCAACCTTGGATCGTCAGGGGGCTGTCCGGATTTTGACCGCCAATCCCGGAGCACAGATCAATGACTATGACCTGGAGATTTTCGGTCTGAAGGAAGGAACATATCAGCTGACTGAGTATTATGTTGACGAACAGCATAATAACTGGATCAGCGATCACTCGTTAACCGGCCTGTCCGTTACCGGGAGCAAAAGCGTCGTAGTGAAGGACCGGCTGAAAGAAAGCATACGGATGATGAACGATTCTTTCTGCCTCTTTACGATTGAGAAACAGCCCTGATCGTCCTTCGGTCCTGAAGATGAAATGCACCCTAAAGCCCGGCATATTTTGTCGTCTGACTTGAGGGTGCATTTTTATTGGCCGGGAGTTTTCGCAGTACAGTGAAACAGAGCCAAAGCACACACGCGATTGTGGTGCGCTTTGGCTCTGTTTTCGTGAAATATCCGATAAGTGCAGCCGGAAGTCCGTGCATGCCCTACTCCTTCGGATCTGATCTTTTTGTGCCGGAAATGAGGTAAATTTCCGGGGTGTCGATTAACATATCCACATGAAAATAACGGAGAAATGCTTCGGCTTCTTCTTTTGCAGGACGCAAAGGCCACGAAATCCGGCTCACTGTATCACCCGAATGACAATGATTGATGGAGCTTCTCCCCTCGCTGTGAGCAATGACGAATCTTCCGTCCAGCCTCAACATACCTGCCAGATGCTCCGCAAGCTTTGGTTTATCGGGAAAATGGGGATAAGCGCTGAATATCAGGGCTGTGTCAAAGCCGGTCTCATGTACGTCAAACAAGTCCGAGGCAAGCAGCCGCAAACGGGAATCAGCAAATTTGCTTCGCGCCCTGGATATCATCTCGTCCGACAAGTCGATACCCAAGACAGAAGCAGGGTTGCGTAAAAGGATTTCGGGGAACAATACGCCGGTCCCGCAGGCGATATCCACCACCCGCGACCCGGCCTTTATTCCCGACAAGGTGACGATCGACGCAATTTTTTCTTTGTTGAACGTACAATGAGTGTCCCAATTTTCTGCGCATCCGTCAAAGAACTGTTTTATTTCGTTTCGTTGATTTAAATATTCGCCCATCTTTTACGCTCTTTCCCTTTGTATCATTTTAGCCTTCTCCAAAGCCAGGATAAAAATCGGAATCAGAATCATTTGGATAATCATTCCCGGCAGTGCCACCACAAAGGAAGCTGAAAGGAATGCGGCAAAGCCGTAAGCCTTGCCTGCCATGTTCATAAACACAGCATTTGCCAGACCGGATACAATCCGTCCGCCAAGCATTGCGCAAATAAGCGCGGGGTAGACATTCCAGCGGAGCTTTTGATAAAAGAATCCGGTCAGTGCGCCGTAAGCGCAAAGCTCAAGCATCATGGCCGCAGCCGTCGGGAAAATGGGGGGCATTCCAGTCAGAACAGAAGAGAAAAGCGGTACAATGAATCCGCATACCGCTCCATACGGCCACCCGAAAATGAATCCGCAAAGTAAAACAGGAATATGCATCGGTAAAAAGGTCGGTCCGGCGCCGATCATATGGAAAAAGGTGGGAAGCAGAATTCCAAGCGCGATACAGAGCGCGGTTCCGGTCAGATTTACTGTCGTTGCTTTTTTCATGATAGTCTCCTTAACAAGTTATCATTGGAGCAAACAAATCTTTACTATCCTCCTAAATAAAAATACCATGAAAAGAGCCGTTTCGTACGGCATCCCTTCATGGTTTTGTGCTAATAAATATAAGTGAAGATTTTAAAAGCCTTCATGACTTTGTTAATGTTATTATTTTAATATAAAATATGAAAAAAGTCAATTACAGCATTTTTTGTTGATTCTGCAACAAGATTGTGTTCCTCCCCCTGCCTTCGGCGGGAGGAGGAACGTGTTTTATCTCACAAACTGAAATGGAATTGCAATAAAATGCAATATGCATCAATTTAAAGAGGCATCGGCTCATGTTTACTCTGAGCCGATGCCTCGCAATAAGACCGATTTTATTCTGATGAATACATCAGGGAAATCCTTATCCCACCGCAGCAACAAAAATTCTTGTACCGTTTACATAAATCCCGGCTGCCGAACCCGCCGCGCCGGTGGAGATGATTTTGTAGAAATAATCATTCCCGGATTTGCTGGCATAAGCAAGACTGAAGACAGGGGACCCGACGGTAACGGACGGAGCCGCTGCCGAGGTAATTCTGAAGGTATAGGCACCATGCACGGTCAAATCCATCGTCGTATCGCTCGTGAAAGAAGTCCCCTTTACGGTAGCTACAAAAATTCTCGTGCCGTTTACATAGATTCCGGCTGCCGAGCCTGCCGCTCCGGCGGAGGTAATCTTATAGAAATAATCATTGCCGGATTTGGAAACATAGGAGAGCCAGAACGAGGGAGAACCGACCGTAACGGTCGGAGCCGCCGCTGAGGTAATTCTGAAGGTGTAGGAACCGTTCACGGATACATCCATTGTGGTATCGCTTGTGAAAGCAACCCCTTTTACCGTCGCGACAAAGATTTTATTCCCGTTCAGGTAGATTCCTGTCGCGGAGCCGACGGAGCCGACTGCGGAAAGCCTGTAGAGGTATTCATTGCCGTTCTGGGAAACCGGCGCCACTGTGAATACGCCGCTTGTACCGGCTGTAACGGAAGGTGTTGCCGAAGCGGTCACTTTCATAACATAGCTGGAACCCTTCTCGACCGAGAGGGCGGCGTTCGTATCGGAAACCGCGGTCGGAGTGGCAACGGCGGTAATATCGCATCTGGCCGTCCCATAGTCGTCCATCTCATAACCGTCCTCGTCATACAGGACCGCGGTCAGAGTCGTTTTATTTTCCGACGAGAAAACCGGATCGATGCTGTTTACCGTTACGGTTGCGGAAGCGCCGGAGGAAGTAAGCTCAAAGACGTCGCTGCTGCCCCCGTCAAGCTCCCAGACCACTCTGGCTCCGGCGGGAAGGGAGGTGCCGGCCGGATAGGCCGCTGCGGTGAATGTCTCCGAATAGCCCTTGGCAATGCCGGAAGATTCCTGATTGATTGCAAGACCGGCAAAGGAAAGGGACGCAATTTTAAAAGTATCGATCGCCGTGCCCGCCGTTTTCTCGAGTGTGAATCCAAAGGTATTGAAATCATCCGCGTCGACGGCATCCGAAGCGGCCTTAAAGACGGTGGTGCCCGCCGTAAAGGTCTTGTCGGTCAGCTTCAGGGTGACATTATAGACACTGCCGGTAACATAAAGGTTTCCGGCCGCGATCCTCATGGTGCCGTCCCCTTCAACCGTATCCGCCGTGACCATCCCGTCAAACGTCAGGACGGTATCGGAATCCAGGGAAATGGTGTCAACCGTAACGGAACCGCTGACGGTTGCGCTTGTGTCTTCGTTCTGGATATAGAGCATTCCGTTTTTCGCGTTGGAAGGAGCGGGAATTTTTCCGGTGAAGGCTTCTCTGTCGCCGCCGACATAGACCGTTGTCCCGCGAAAATCGAGGTCGATGGCATTCACGTTGGTGTTGTCCCCGGACAATGTGATGGAACCGTCCGCGCCCGATTGAACGCCTGCACAGGTGATTTTGGATTCCTTAGAGGACATCAAGATATCCCGTGCGGTAATCTTACCCGTAACAACCGGGGTATCCGAATCATTCGCGCTGACGGTAACCGTACCGTCGGCATGGATGGTTCCGGTTGTTCCCGCGTTTACGGTCACATTGCTGTCCGAATCCAGGGTTTCCTCCGTAACGTCAATATTTCCAACTTTCCCGCCGCTTACAAGAACCGCGTCGCCGTCGGGTGCGACCGGTGCCCCGCTCGTTTTGATGTCGCCGACGGTGCCGTCCGTAACCTCAACGGCGCCGCTTTTGATATCGACGGAGCCGACTTTCCCGCCGCCGATCTGGAGATCTCCGACATTGCCGGAGATTTTCTTAACATTGGTGCTCTCCCCGACACTCACGCGTGTGGTGCCCTGCGGGAATACTACTTCGCTGTCTGTAACATTGCCTGTTCCGGGATTTGCGTCGCCGGTCAGCATTGTTTTTCCGTCCGTTCTCTGAATGGTAAAAACCTTGCTGCCGGGCAATAAGGTCGCCGCATCGGTTTTCTTTTCAATCTTTGTTTTCAGGGTGTAAGAGTCGTCGGAGCTACTGGATGCCTTGTAGGTGGAACCGTCTGAAACCAGCTTCTTCACCGTGATGCTTACGTTCATGGTATTGGCATCCTGTGTGTACAGGTGCGTTTCAGCAGACAAATTTCTTCCTGCGACAGCAACCGGAAACTGGGTGAATCCCGAAGTCGTATCTGCGACCGAAACATGCACGTCGCTGCCCGTCATGCTGAAGCTGAAGGCGTTTTTATCCGTGATGCCGGCGGTTGCCGTGGTTAAGTCGGCAGCCTCATAAACAGCCAGCGCGGAATCGGAGCTTGGTTTCGCTTTATAAATCCCTAAAGTTTTTGTATAATTGGCTGTCTGAGCAAAGGTTTCGAAATCAGAGAAACCGGTGCCGGGCTCTTTGGCTGCGAAGCCTGAGTCGTATTCGCCGAAGACGATCTGCCCCTTGTCATAGACATATACGGTAAGGTTGTTTCTTGCTTTCACCGTGTAATCATTTCCGTCTTCGTCGGTGTAGCTGCCCTCATAAAGAACAGAAATCACTTCTTTACCGGAAACCGAGCTGCTCTTCAGCTTGAGAGTCGCCGCATCGGTGGAACTGTCCACCTTTAACGAAACAAGGCTGTCGCCGGAAACATGGGCGATGGCACTGATCTTCTCGTCGCTGACCGCCTGATGGTCCGCGGTTTCAAAGCGGAAATCGCTGCCGCTGTCCAGCAGAAAATCCGTAAGGTCTGCGGTATTTGCCGTACCGCCGTTGACAAGATAAATTGCGTCTTGATTGGTACCGCTGATTACGCCGGTCATTGACTTTGCAGCCGCCGTGGCAGCGACGGTTGCAAAGCTGCTGATAACCAGCGCGGATGAAAGTACGAGAGAAAGAACTTTGGCTGTCAATTTTTTCATCTGCAAATCCTCCTGATCGAGTGGTGTTTTTGCGAATTCAGTGGTGAAAGTGCGGTGGTGATTTTTCGGCATCAGGCTTTATGCCGCGTCCGTATTCCATGTGTCAGCCGATTCGTCGTATGGAATTCCTTATCGTTTCTGCTGACTTGAAGGGGAGGAAGAGGAACGGCGGCTGACTTTTGAGCCGTTTGAATTGCTGGAGCGGCTTTGTGCCTGAGAGGACGTTTCCCCTTTTCGGCTGGAAGCGGTGTCTTCTTTTTCCGGGTCATCGGATGAATCGGAGACATTGTCTTTGCCGGCTTCACCTGAGGAAACCGCGGAACTCTCATCAGCCTGTTGATTGTCGTCAACGGTTGTGCCGGATGAATTCGGTGTATCTTCGCCGGCCGTTTCATCGGGGGCGCTGCTGTTATCCGTCGGAGCAGAGTTGTCCTTTGTATCGTTCCCGTCCGTATCCGCCGGATTTTTCAGTTCGTCGATCCTTTTCATGATATCCGTCACTTTGGCACTCTTGTATTCGCTGACAGTGACGGAGGGATCGAGCGCCTGCAGCTTTCGTATCAAGCTCAGCTTGCCCGGAGTAATGGCCAGCTTTTTGGCTTCATCCCGCTTTTCCAAGGGAATGTGGTCCCTGCTGATTGTTGCGGTCTTCCCTTCTGATTTTATTGCCGTTTCTGCGCCCTGTGCCGCGGCGTCTTCCAGTTCGATCGCGTCCGAGGTATCGTCGGTTTCAGAGGTCACGGAAATTACCGTTGAGCCGTCCTGTGCGACAAAGCCTTTCTGCGCGGCCGACTTAACCAAAGTATGGACAGCGCTTTCGACATCCGCGTCCATGATGTTTTGCCCGTTCAGAATCACTGTGCCTTCGCTGTTATAAGCTGTTGCGGACACAATTCTTCCGAATCCATTGACGCCCAGCTCAACGCTGGGATTAATGTCAAGGCTTAAATAGGAAGCGGGAGTTTTATAGTAGGAAACTGCGGCAACAGACATTGCACACACACAAACGACGGTACAGGCTGCTATCAGGGCTCTTTGCCTCATGGAGAGCCTGTGCCTGCTCTGTGTCGCAGCGGGTGCCGTGCTTAAACTGGCAATGAGGGATCCCTTTGTTTTTCTTTTCAGGTCTTCCCTGGCACGGATATGGTTCATAGCGGCCCTAAAAATAGTTTCCATCATCAAAACCTCTCAATTTGTTCTTTAAAATTGCTTTCGCTCTTCGCAGATGTGTGTGGATTGTATTTTGATTTTTTCCAAGAATCACTGCAATTTCAGGAACCGAATAGTCCTCGAAATAGAACAGATAAATTACATTTCTGTATTTCTGTGGAAGCGACAACACTTCACGCAACACACCTTCTTCGGATTTATCCTCTATGGGAATTTCTAAGTTGTCGATGGAACAAGTATTTTTACGGAAAAAGCTTTTGTGGAAATCCTTGCATTCATTTATGGTAACTCTGCAGAGCCATGCCTTTTCATGCGCGTCGTTTTCAAACGGTTTTTTATTTTGCAGCAGCTTTAAAAAGACATTTTGAAAGATGTCCTCCACATCCGCTTCATTCTTCAGATACATAAAGCATATTCTTCGAACCATATCGGAATATTTGTCGAGAGCTTCTGTTACAACATCGTTGGTACCGGACGATGTTTTTTCCATCTCTTTTCCTCCCTTCACCCATAGATACGATTGACGATGGCAAAAACTTTCAAAATTCGGTAAAGTTTATGTGGTTTGCATTCCAGTATATAGCACCCTAATACAACGGGACAGCCTTCAGTCCGAAACAGCCTGTCATATTTAAAAAAGAGGAAGAAATGTTCAGCAACACATCTTCCCCAATTCGTATTCTAAATCTTTGGAGCGCAATCCTGACAGACCGATTTCAATTTGCCAGTTCTGCAGTCTGAACGCGCAGCCTGCACGCTATCAGTAATCGGAGCGTTTTTCAATATTATTTTACCGTCAATTTCAACCCGGGGTCAACTCCAATATTTACCACCCTGCAAACTGTCTCTACACGTTCCTCCCCCGCCTTTGGCGGGGGAGGAACGCAAACTTGCTGCAGAATCAGCGGGAAATGCCGTAGCAATTTCAGCGGTGTTTACGCCCTGCACGATTGTAATGCGCTGATTTCAAAATCTCCGCTTCCTGAGTTAAGAGAAAGGCGGGTGGTTTTCCGATATAACAAAAGCACCTCCGAAGAGGTGCTGAATAGTGTTTTCCTTCCGACGCATGGGTGTCAGATTTCCTGCTGATTTACCGCCTGCTCCAACTGCAGCAGCGCTCTTTGCAGGGTCGCCCTCGGGCAGGCGATATTGACCCGTTCAAAGCCCTTTCCCTCCGGTCCGAAAATGGAACCTCTGTCCAGCCACAGCTTTGCCCGGTTCACAATCAGATCTTCAAGCTGCCTGTCATCCAGACCGAGCCTGCGGAAATCGAGCCACACCAGATAAGTCCCCTCCGGCTCGATCATTTCGATCTGCGGCAGTTTTTCAGACAAGAAATTTCTGGTAAACGTGAGATTTTCAGCAAGGTATTGTTTGAGCTCCTCAAGCCACGGCCTGCCGTTTTCATACGCCGCCTGGCAGGCGACAAGCCCCATTGTGTTTAGCTGGGAATAGCCGGCCCTGTTGATCTCAAGCTGAAATTTTTTTCTGATTTCCCCATTGGCGATCAAAATATTGGATACCTGCAGGCCCGCCAGGTTGAAGCTCTTGCTTGGCGCCGTGCAGGTGATGGTTCTCTTTAGGTATTCCGGTTTCAGATTTGCAAGAACAGAATGGCGGTGCCCCTCGAAAACAAAATCCGCATGGATTTCATCGGATACAATATAGACCCCGTGTTTTACACAAATATCGCCTAAGCGGATCAGCTCTTCCTTTGTCCACACGCGGCCGACCGGATTGTGGGGGTTGCAAAGAATAAAAATTTTCACCTTGTTCCGAACGATTTCCTCTTCAAAGTCCTCGAAATCGATCTGATATTTCCCGTCGCGATAAACGAGCGGGTTATTCACCAGCTTTCGGTCGTTGTCCAGAATCGACTGGGAAAACGGGTAATACACCGGGCGCTGGATTAATACAGAGTCCCCTTCTTTCGACAGGGCCCGGATGGCCATACAGATTGCGAAAACGACGCCCGGCGTTTTTACAAGCCAGTCGCTTTGAAGCTTCCAGCCGAAATATTGGGCATACCAGCTTTGCAGGGCAGTAAAATAGCCCGCTTTGCTTTCGGAGTAACCGAAAATTCCATGCCCAGCGACTTTCTGTAAAGCTTCAATAATAAAAGGAGACGTTTTAAAATCCATGTCGGCTACCCAAAGGGGCAAAACGTCCTCCGGTTTTCCGCGTTCGGCGGCGAAATCATATTTGAGGGAATTCGTACCCTTTCTCTCTATTATCTGATCAAACTGACTGTTCATTTCCATTCCTCCTGTAAGAATTCCGGTTTTTCTGATTTTTTATGCTCCTACTCATACTGTATCATTTTTTCGTGTCTTTGGCGTCCGGAAGTAATGTCCAAGGCACTCCTTCAGCGTGTATTCCTGAATATTATAGCAAAAAACAAAGGGTTTAAAAACAGTACGCTAAAACGGTCCCTCTTTCCATTATAATCGGAATAAATATCATACTAATCATATATGTTATATAATACAGGAAATTACGAAAAAAGTCAATTCTGATTGTTACGGGAATCTTCAGATGATGTTTATGGAAACTTTTATCCCTCTCCTTCATATGAATGAAACCCCTGAAAAGGGCATTGCGAAAAATCCCCCTAACGCAGAATCAGAACTACGGCAGGAGGATTTTTGATATGGAATATCCTATACAGGTGATACTCTTTTGGGAAAGCATGCCGGTCCGATACGATTATGGAATCAGCACGATCCCCAGACTTCCGCGGCGATTTCCCTGATCCATCTGATTTTGGACCACTGTTCCTCCTCAGTGAGGATATTGCCTTCTTCGGTGGAGGCAAAGCCGCATTGCGGGCTCAGGCACAGGCGATCGAGAGGCACATAGGCAGCGGCTTCGTGAATGCGGGCGATAACAGCCGCCCTGTTTTCCAGCTTGGGACATTTTAAAGTAACCAGGCCCAATGCCACCAGCTTTTCCCCCGAGACTTTGGCCAGAGGAGCAAAGTCCCCGGAACGGCCGTCGTCAAATTCCAGATAATATGCACCGACATTTTCGCCGCCGAACAGGATATCCGCTACCGGCGCGTAACCGCCGCTGGTAGCCCAGGTAGAGTGATAGTTTCCTCGGCACACGTGCGTATTAACCGTAAGATCGGCGGGTAAATCCGCGATGGCATCGTTATTCAGGCGCAGATAGAAAAAAGAAGGGCTTTCCGTTTGATGAAAAGTCCTTCTTTATCATTGCTGGTTCCTATGTTTTCTCACAGCCGGATTCCCGCTGCAGCTTTCGGCGGTCACGCCATATGAGGACTGCACTACCTTATTGATTAATTGCTGGTCCATTGCCTATCCTCCCATTACGATATAATATGATGACAAATATGAAATTTCCACAAGCAACAGATGGTATTCTGAAACGCCTCTGTTACAGAAGGAGGCAGTGTGAAAGCGCGACGGTTTTCCTGCCGCGTTTCACGGCGCACACAAACGCTTTCACATTGCCTGCTAAAGGATTGAGAAAGGATTTCAGCTGAAGGTCTGCTCCGTACGGCTGATGATATCGTCCTGGACCTCTTTTGCCAGCACCACAAAGTGTGCGCTGTATCCGGCGACACGCACCACCAGATCCCTGTAATCGTCGGGATTTTTCTGAGCGGCCAGCAGGGTCTCCCTGTCTACGACGTTGAACTGGATATGCTGGCCCTTATGGTCAAAATAGCTTCTGACAACGGAGGCGAAATTCTTTAGTCCCGTATCACCCGCAATGGCGGAGGGCAGGAATTTCATATTGTAAAGGCTTCCGTTGGAAACGAGCGTGTGGTCCAGCTTGGCAACGGAATTCGCCGCCGCCGTGGGGCCTTTGACGTCTTTGCCCGGTCTGGGGGAACAGCCGTCCGCCAGGGGCTGCTTTGCGAGTCGGCCGTCCGGCATAGCGCCGACGTCCTTTCCGAACAGGACGTTTGCTGACACCGGATAAATTCCGGGCTGGAAGAGTCCGCCGCGCGGATTCCGGTACTTTTCGACCTCTTTGCAGTAGAGCAGCGCGCACTTGCGCGCGATCATATCGATCTCGTCAATGTCGTTTCCATAACCCGGCGTGCTGTCCATCAGCTTACGGATATACTCGTAATCCCCTTCGGGGGGAGCTTGAATCTCCGCCATTACCCGGTCTCTGAGAGAGGCCAGATCAATTCCGCAGTGGCATCCCGCCAGCTTTGCAAGAGCCTGGTACATTCTTCTGTCAATTTCTTCCTCCGTCAAAGAGGAGGCCGGCCGCGCGCAGCCGTCACCATGACCGAAGTTCGCGTCCATCGCTTCCTTCAGCTGGGCAACCGTAATGTTTTTATCCTCAAAAATATTTTTCTGCATCGCATAAATGGAGTCGCCGCAGTCGGCAACGCCGAATGCCTGCGGACCGGTAAAGTTGTAGACGGCTCCGCCCTCCTGCAGCGATTTGCCTCTGGCGATACAATCGTCCACCAAAGCGGAAAGGAACGGCAAAGGACATCTTTCCGTATGCGCAACATCCACGCAGTTGTCCGACTCCGCCACATAATAGACAAAATACTCAATCTGTTTCTTAAATGCCGCGAACAGATCGTCGGTAGATTTCCATTCGGTCGGGTCTCCCGTGACGGGCCCCAACTGCTTACCGCTGACTTTTCCGTTATTGAGGGTGATTTCCAGTATTTTGGCGACATTGACGAAGGCGGCGTCATGCCAGCCGTCCGTCTTATGGGGACACTGCGGCTCCACACAGCCGATCAGGGCGTAATTGCGGGCGTCCTCCAGGGATACTCCCCTGTTTTCCAGGGCCGGGATGATGACCTCGTCATTGTACATGGCCGGCACGCCGAGCCCGAGGCGGGCAAGCTCGCACGCACGATAAAGGAATTCGTCTGGAGTCCCCTGCCATACACGGATCGAGAAGGAAGGCTGCGGCATCTTCACGGCGGCACAGGCATCCATACAGAGGTAGGACAGCTCGTTGGAAGCGTCCATCCCGCCGGGGGTCTGCCCACCGACGCAAAGGTTCTGGAACCCGCCGTAACCGGCGAACGCCTGCGCGGAAACCTCGTCGCGGATTTTGCTGACGTCATTGAACTTGACCCACAGACAGTGAATCAGCTCTTTCGCGAAGTCCTCGGTAACCGATTGATCCGCGGCGTAATACGGATACATATACTGGTCGAAGCGCCCGGGGGAAACGGAATGGCCGCTGGACTCGATCTGGATCATTGCTTGAACAAACCAGAACGACTGGCAGGCCTCGTAGAAATTGGTCGCGCCGTATTCCGGCACCCGCTCACAGTTGCGGGCGATCTGAAGAAGCTCCGTTTTCCGGACGGGGTCGGATTCGGCCGCAGCCAGCTCCTTTGCCTTAGCCGCGTACCGATGGGC
The DNA here is from genome assembly GCF_052443335.1 of Caproiciproducens lactatisolvens. Taxonomy (NCBI): domain Bacteria; kingdom Bacillati; phylum Bacillota; class Clostridia; order Eubacteriales; family Acutalibacteraceae; genus Caproiciproducens; species Caproiciproducens lactatisolvens. The sequence continues at coordinate 2,162,860 of NZ_CP195750.1, forward strand.
GAACGTGATCGCCGCGCAATATGTAATGATCAGAGCATGGTAGAACTGTTGGGTTCTTACATAGTTCGGGTCCAGCTTATCCAGCTTTTCCATCGCGTTGACCACTTCCGCAAGGATTCCCCGGAAGCCGATCTTCAGCACCTTGCCATAGTCGGCGTTCACATGGCCCACTCCGCCGAAGAAATAGTTTCCGACGGTAAAGACGCCCGACGCCATCGCGTCCTTTGCCTCCTGCGACATATAGGAGGCGGCCAGCTCGTTGACCGTCCTGCCCTTCCAATAGGTAAAAACGTCATGAAGCTCTTTTTTGGTCTGCCCGGAGATGATGAAAGGATCGGCCAGACGGTCGGTCATGGTATCGAATTCCTTTTCCACCCATTCACAGGAAAATTCGGGATAGATTCCCGCCGAACGCGGATTCTTCGTCATGGAACCAACGATCAGCTCGTCGTCACGGATCGTCACGGGCAGCTCGTTGAAAATCTTCTCCACTGCCTTTGCACGCCTCATGATGATAGGGAGTCCCTCTGTTTCCTTATAGGACTCGGTAATCAGAATCGCGCGCTCGGATTCCACACAGGGCTTGGCATGAATAATCATGTCCTTCAGACGCTCTACTCTGGCGGTCGGTTTGGAAAATCCTTTTTCTAACACGTTATTGACCTCCCTTACAAAATGAAACACTTCTTCTACACACAAGACTACTTACCATCTATCATTATATAGAATTCTCTACGGAGCAGGGAGCGAAATCCAAACCATTAAGCAATAAATTCCAAACCAGAAAAATACGCACATAACAATTTTAGTGAAAAATCCAGACATTATTTGAACTAAACTAATGATACTTTTCCACAGCGGGTGGTCTCCGCCCGCACCGGAACATAGAAAAAGCCCGAGCCGGGACGGAACTTTCCTCCCGGGTCAGGCTTTATTGAAATAGCTACACTTGGACGGTTACCCGTTTCCGCTCAGCGGAATCGCTCTGCACACGGGATTGCCCGCGTGTGCGGAATCATGATGCGGTAGCTAATGCACCCAAAACAGGAATTCACCTCAAAAGGAGGTGGACGGATTTGCGCAGGTCGGGTGCCTGCGCAAGCTTTTTCCAGACCGCGTACCTTTTGGAATCGTCGATATAGGTTTCCCGCATTCTGCCGATAAACCGGTCAAGCTCCTCAAACATCGGCGTGTAATCCGTCGTGTCCGGCGGAAGCTCGCACCGGAAACCGAGAATTTTATTGCAGCAAAGAAAACCGCCCTCTTTTTTCGAGACCGTGATGGGAACCTTGTCGCTGTGATATTTGTCCAGCCTTTTCGCAAGGTTCTCGCTTCCGACCGTCTCAAATTCGGACGCATATCCGCAGCGGATACACGCGAACAGTTCCTCGGTCACACGGTTTCTCCGCGTCCTTTTCCCGCAGCGGGGACAGGTAAGGAAAAGGCCGTTCGAGCTTACCTCGACCGGCGGCGGCAGACCCTTGCCGGGCAGTTTGTATTTCAATTTTTGGGCAAGCAGCAGATAATCCCCAACCGAAAAACAAAGCTCCGGGCTCCGCGCGGGAACGGGCATCCGGTCGTTTTTTCCGCCGTTTGCCTCCAGCACCACCTGAGAGCGGTTCTTCGCCGCGATTTCCGCAATCGTATTGGAAAAGGCGGACGGGTCGTTCTGCTTCCGGCACGCGGAAATCCGTTTTCTTTCCCTGACGACGCCGCCTTTATCGCAGATCGTATAGCTCAATCCCCCATGAACGCCGCGCGCGACCCCCATGGTCGTGACCGTTTCCCTGGTGATCTGACGGCTGCACTCGATATTGACCATCAGATAATACTGCCGGTCTTTTTTGACCAGCCGGGAGGAATGCAGCAGGCGCGGATTTTTCAACGCTTCCTTCAGGTCGGCGTACTGCTCTTTTCCAAAAGCCAGCGGGACGACGATATATCTTCTCTGTCCGGGCAGATTGTTTATGAAAGGCATCCCGTCCCAGACATATTTCAGGCTGAGCCCGCTTGCGCAATCCCCGCCCGGAATACTGTCCGCGCGGTTCATCAGATACAGTTTCGCATAGAACCGGTCCTTAAACTCATCGTAAAGCAGGCAGTAATCGCGGTTCATTGCGTACCGGCCGAAGTAGACGGACCGCAGCTTTCCCGCCTTATCCACCAGCTTAAAGGAGCGGTATTGAAACCTTTGCGGGCCGATCTCCCCACTGTCAAACTGCGCAACGCAGTCCGACATTGCGCGGGAATAGCGCGTGGCGTCCAGGAAAGGAAGAGGGTACCCGGTTTTGGGATGATTGCGCCTGCGCGCAAGATAGGAGGCGGCGATGGCGGAAAATTCCATCAGCAGGGAATCCTTAAAAGGCTGTATGTCGAAACGGTTCAGGCTCTTGGCGGTTTCCCTGTCGATCATTTTCAGGATCCGGTGCTGCGTAACGTCCTTCTCTGATTTGGACAGCTCTGTAATTTCATTCCGATAGGTATCCATCAGGAACTGCAAAGCCCGGGAATAGCGCAGAAGGGCCGTATCCATCAGATCCCGTTTCTGTTTTCCGGGTTTATACAGCTGAAGCATCAGCGTTTTAAAAATCATCATGCCATTTCATCCTCAAAAAGCCTGCGGTCCTTTTACGGCACGCGAAGGCAGCTGATCCGGAAGGCCAGCGCCGACAGATCGCTCGCCGGTTTTCCGGAAGAAAGGGAGCTGCCTGCGGCAAGAAGCAGCCGGACGGGGTCTTCGGCCGACATCCGGGAATCGTAGGCATTCGCCATATAGGTTTCTATATTTTTCAAATTCCAGCCGTCCTTCAGCTTTCTGTTCCTTCCGGCGGTCAGCATCCCGTTGCCGACCGCGACGATCATATCCGCTTTCTTCGCCGTTATCCTCCCGCTGCGGACGGTTCCGCCCTGCACGGCCCTTTGGGTCGTCTGCAGCTCAACCGGCCTGCCCCTGCGGAGCAGGATCACGTCGGGCGTTTCAAACTGCTCCACCCGGATCGTCCCGTCGAAAAGCGCAAGGATCAGCGTAAAGGCGATATTCCCCGCCTTTCCCTTTTTCCCGCCCGACGGCTGGGACTCCACGATCATATCGGCGACCCGGTCGATGGACGCGCCGCTGCCGCGCATCGCCACCATCATCTTTGCGGCAAAGGAGGTCAGAAGGCTTGCCCTTGCCCCGCCGTTTCTTCCGTCCGCAAGAATCGCCGCAACGCCGGACTTGTCGCGTACGACTCTGATCTGATCGTCGCAAAGGCCCTCATGATACTTGGGAACGGAATCGCTGTACGTCTCAATGCTGATGTCCATTTTTATCCTCCGTCCCCGGAACGATATTTTCGGTCAGCTGCAGCAGCGCCACCTTGGTTTCACAGGTTGTTTCCCCGAGAAGGTCGGCGATTTCCTGTACTACCCGCATTTGTTTATTGACGACCTCCCTGGCAAAGGCGGCGGTTTTTTCCGTCACCTTCCGCTGTTCCTCCAGCACCTGCTCCTGCCGGGTAATATCTTTCAGAAGCACAAACATCAGCTGGTTATTGCTTACGTGAACCACCGTCTGCTCCAGAATCAGCCCAAGTTCCCTGTAATACTGCTTATGGTTCAATATATTTTTACCGGTCTGAAGGACCTCCTCAAAATCCTTGCTGGGAAGGATTTCTTCAACGGAAAGCCCGATGCAGTCCTTCCCGAACTTCAAAAGCTGTACGGCGGAGGGATTGATCTGCTCGATTTTCAGACGGTCGTTAATGACCAGAATACCGGTGGGGGTGTGTTCCACGACCGTATTGGACATGCTTTCGGCCAGCTCGCGCATATAAGGGATACACATGTTGATATTCGCTTTTCCCTGCAGCACCGCGATCGCTTTCTCGCGGCAGGTATTGTACCCGCAGCAGCCGCAGTTCAGCTCCTTCTCCGGCGAGGTTTTTCCGGTTGAAGCCAGCACGCTGCGGATTTTTTCCTCGTCGATGATTTCCTTTTTTGCCGAGCGGTTCCGGAACCTTTTCGCAAACTGGGACGCAACCCCTTCCGTAAGGGCGGGCGGAGCTTCATTCGACCGTTTTACATTATCGACCAGCACATTTTTGGCATTTAAAAAGCTGAGATTCATCAGCTTCAGAATCGGGCCCCCCAGACATCCCCCGGAGCAGGCGTTCAGCTCCAGAAAATAGCCGGAAAGATTGCCCTGCACGACGGAATCCAGAATTTCAATGCAGCGGTCCACTCCGTCGACGCTCAGGCATTCGTAGGTACTTCGCTCTTTCCGGTGAAGGTTTTTGATGATGCCCCCCGGCGCGGGATAGTAGCGGGGCAATGTGTTTTTCAGAGTGCGGCTGTTATGGTCGTCCTGCAAAAAATCCACATTTTCTTCCCGGAACCACTTTTCCAGTTCGTCGAACGTCAGAACCGAAAATAACAGATTCCCGTTATCGGGGTCCACACATTCGTACTTTTTGGAAATGCACGGCCCGATAAAAACGATTTTGGCCCGGATGCCGTAAATCTGTTTGATCATGCGCGCATGCGCAATCAAAGGGGTCACCACCGGGGCAAGCTGATGAATCAGCGACGGATAATTCTTTTCGATCAGCAGGTTTACCGACGGGCACGAGGTGGTGATAATATTCTGCATTTTGTGTTCGCGGATCAGCTTTTCATATTCCCGGGTAACCTGTTCGGCGCCGATCGCCGTTTCCTCCACATGGGCAAACCCCAGTTTCTTCAGCGCGGCGGATATTTTCGCGATGCCGGTTTCGGGAAAGGCGGCAATATAGGAAGGCGCCAGGGACACATACAGCTTTTCCCCCGCACGGATCGCCTGTTTCACCCTGGAAAGGTCGCTGTTGATATATTTCGCGTTCTGCGGACAGACCAACAGGCAGTTTCCGCAATAAATACATTCGTCGCCGATAATGTGAATCTGCTCGTTCCGGTAGGCAATGGATTTTACCGGGCAGTTGCGAATGCACTTATAACAGTTCTTACAGTTTGATTGATTTAAACCGATAATTTCTTCCATCAAGCATGCTCCAAATAAATAAGAAAATCCAATTTATAATTGATGTTTTTTATCCTACCATAAAACATTGAAAAAGACAACGTCAGTGTCGCCCAATTTTATCCTTCGTATTATAAATATGGTTTTTTATTTTGAGGTATTTCCCCATTGGAAAAAGGATGCGGTATCCCTGAAAAACCTACGGCTGATCGGACTTTTTCGCCCATGGACAAATTGCCCCGGTCGGGGCTTCCGCTTTCAGGAACACCCCCCGGCGCCGCATTTTGTTGACGGTTTTTTCCTGCCGTGCTACCTTTACAGTATTACAGTGTGAATTATTTATCAATTCTGAAAAATGGTTTCAAAAGATAGGTGGGGTTTTATATGGTGATCGAAGTATACATTGGAAAATCGCTGCGCCTGAAGGCTCTGGAAATCTTAAAAGGATTTCGCAGGCTGATTGAAGAAAATCATCTGGAAAACAGGGTCTCGCTCAGCGCTTCGCTTTGTGTCGGCGATTTCGGCCAGTCCGGGATTCCGGTCAGGTTCGGAGAGAAATTTACCGATTATGTCTCAGCGGAAAATCTGGAAAATGTGTTTGGGGAATATGTTCTTCAGACGGTCGGCTCCTGCTGACCGGCTCCTGTTTTCCGAACGATCCGGGTCTGACTTGTGAGAGGGTGTGTAATTTGTTGATTTTTGATTCCAACGTACAGGAACTGAAATACAGGGTACTGAAAGAGGTGGTCCGGCTTTCGTCAAGGAACGAGCTGCCCGCAAAGCTGTATGATATTCCGCGCACGATCGTTCCGGGGCCCAAAGCGACGATGCGGTGCTGCATTTACCGGGAAAGGGCCATTGTGGAGGAACGCGTAAAGATGGCGATGGGAGGCAGCCCGGACAACAAAAATGTTGTAGAGGTCATCGATATTGCCTGTGAAGAATGCCCAAACAAGCGCTTTCTGGTGACGGAAACCTGCCGGGGCTGTATTGCCCACCGCTGCCAATCCGCGTGTCCGGCGAAAGCGATCACGTTCGTAAACCATAAGGCGGTCATCGACCCCGAAAAATGCAAGGCGTGCGGCCAGTGCATGAGGGCCTGCCCCTACCACGCGATTACGGAGCAGGAACGGCCGTGCATCAACGCGTGCAAAGCAAAGGCGATTTTACTGGATGAGCAGAACAAGGCGGATATCGATCCGGACAAATGCATCCGCTGCGGCGCATGTGTCCGTCAGTGCCCGTTTGGCGCTATTGTGGATAAATCGTATGTTCTGGACGTTCTGCAGATGATACGGGAATCGAATAACGGGAAAAACTTCCGGGTATACGCCGCGGTCGCTCCGGCAATCGCGAGCCAGTTCTCCTACGCGAAGGTCGGGCAGGTGGCGGTCGGCCTGTATAAAATGGGGTTTAACCGGGTCGTCGAGGCGGCCCTCGGCGCGGACATCGTGGCGCATAAGGAAGCGGAGGAGCTTGTTGAAAAGGAGTTTCTGACGACCTCCTGCTGTCCGGCCTTTGTCCAATATATCAAAACGAATTTTCCGGAGCTAAAAAACAATATTTCGAGCAATGCTTCTCCGATGGTCGAGACGGCCAGGCTGATCAAGATGGTCGATAAAACGGCGAAGGTCGTGTTCATCGGCCCCTGCATCGCAAAGAAAATGGAATTTCAGAAGGAAGAGCTGAAAGGCGCAGTCGACAGCGTGATCACCTTTGAAGAGCTGCAGGCAATCTTCGGCGGCCTGGATATCCGTCTGGAAGAGCTGGAAGAAAGGAAGCTGAGCGACGCTTCTTACTTCGGCAGGATTTTTGCAAGGAACGGCGGCGTGACGGAAGCGGTTTCCAACGCGCTGGAGGAAAAGCATATCGATTTCCAGGTCGACCCGGCGATCTGCGACGGGCTGGAGGAATGCCGCGCCGCACTGGTCAAAGCCTCCAAAGGGAAACTGCCTGAAAACTTCATAGAGGGAATGGCCTGCGTCGGCGGATGTGCCGGCGGAGCCGCCTGTATCAGCCTGAACCACGCGGTAAAAAATAAAATGAGCATCGACAATTACGCGAAGCAGGCACACCGGGAAATCAGTGAATTTGTGCCTGTCAGGTAAGCTTATCGATGATATAGAGGAGGATTTCTATGTTGGACTGTAAATTATGCAATTATTATCACGCGGTTTCCGGCCGGGATTTCAATGGGCTGAACCTCGGCATCTGTGATTTTACCGATCTTCTGTTCATTGAAGACGCCGAAAACATGACAGCAGCCGAATATCCGTGCCGCGAAATGAGCTACAACGATTACCTTCGTAAAAAATCGACGAACAGCATCGACCCCGCCGCGGCCGCGGAATTGGCCGACCCCGAAATGTTCCGGGAACTGAAACAATGCGGGGTATCCATGATAAAATTTCCGGAAGGAATCATATCCAAATGCTTTCAAAAACAGTTGGATACGGAAAACAGTGGAGCTCTGTACGAAACGCACGCTGATCTGGTGAAAGCCGGAAAAAGATAAAAATCTGTTTTCCGGTCTGAAACGGTTGATGTCGTCCATTGATTTTGAAATTATTCTGAAAACCCAATAGACTGATAAAAAGGCTGGAATCCTGTTCAATGCGGGATTCCGGCCTTTTCGCTGATTTCAAATGATTCTTCCTGTCGCTTCCGATTTACAGCAATTTCATTTCAGTTTATGAGAGAGTGTCGAAAAACTTGTCAGGAGTCGAGAAATCGTGCAAGACAAGGCGGCAAGTGCATCCAACAGCAGTAAGCAACTTTATCGACAACCTTGTTGCAGAATAAACCGGAAATGCTGTAAGCTAAATTTCGTATTGACATAATTGTATTACTGTATTAGTATTGTTAATACAGTTGAAAACAATCAAAGGATCATCCTATTATAAAGGTTTAAGGAGGTCTCTATGGAAAAGATAGAAACCAGGCAGCAAATTCTGACAGGAAGCTTATTGGCTGTTTATCTGCTCGTAATGACCTGGATCATATTATTCAAGATGCAGTCCCCTTTCGGGCCATTTTATCCCTTCCGCAGTATCAACCTGATCCCTTTTTACCAGTCGGTAGTCGTGAACGACAGGATTGAATGGTCGGAAATCTACGAAAATGTTCTGATTTTCGTCCCGTTCGGGCTTTATATCAGTATGCTGAAAAGCAGCTGGTCTTTCCTGAAGAAAGTCATTCCGATCTTCAGTGTAAGCTTCTTTTATGAGGCAATGCAGTTTATTTTGGCAGTCGGGGCGTCCGATATCACCGACCTGATCGGCAATACGTTCGGGGGAATCCTTGGGATCGCGGTCTATGCCGCTGTCCGCAGACTGCTGAAAACACAGCGGAAAGCCAACGCGGTTTTAAATACGATTGCGTCGGTCGGAACACTGCTGGCCGTCGCCCTGCTGGCATTTCTGACCGTATCAAATCTTTAGACTGCCCATTTAATTCTTTCTGAAATACGAACTCAACGCAATCGCATTGAGTAGGATTGTAACCATGAGAAGGATCGCGGAAACCAATGCCACCGAGGAAGAAGTGTCCATCAGCGCCGACCAGTCCTCTATTTTTACCAGATGATCCGTATAGAAAATTTGCAGGCACAGCGAGACGGCACAGGCGCTGACGCTTGCCGCGCACAAGACAATCCGGCTCCCGCTGCCCGCCTTATTGCGCCGCAGATTGACCATGGGAAGAATCCATGCAATTAACCCCAATATCAGACTTCCTAAATTCAGCAGACCCGGCATAAATATTCTCCTCTCAATGAGAATTTAACAGTAGTTTAGAAAAAAACGGCCTTCACGATCAGCCAGAGAATGATCAGCCAAATTCCCGCAATGGGTATGGCATAATACCATTTCTTCGGTTTTCCGCTCTGCCACATACCTTCCGCTTCTTTTCGGTATTGCTCAAAGATTGTATCGGGAATCAATTTTATCGTAAGGGAAATCAATGCCGGCAGCAGAATAACATCGTCCAAGTAACCGAGAACCGGTATGAAATCAGGGATCAGATCAATCGGTGACAACGCATATACCACTGTTATACAGGCAAAAATCCTGGCTGCAACCGGCGTATCGCTGCTTTTCAAACTTAAAAATACTGCGGGAATATCCGTTTTTAACTCCTTTGCTTTTTCCTTCAGATTCATTGTATTGCTCCCCACAAATTTCTTTATCTTCATGTCTTATCCATTCGGCAGCGTTCAAGAGCCTATTCTTATGCTGGTATAAATCATGCAGCAGAGTATTACAAAAGCCAGAACCCGATGATACCGGTCAGGAGGCTAAACACCATACCGGCAATCACGTCTTCGGGAAAATGGATGCCGGCAAGGGGCCGGATAACGGCGATCAGCAGTGCAATCACCGACATTGCAATCCCGATGGGAAGCCAGATATACCAACAGGCAACCGCTATAATGGTTACGGAAGCTACATGCCGGCTCGGAAAAGACTGCCCTTTCTTTTCGCGGGGGATCAGCGGCTCTATCCCCAGTTTTTCATACGGCCGCGGCCGATTCCAGAGCTTTCGCATCACGGTCACGGCGCCGAAAGCGAAAGCCGGTATCAGCAGCACCTTAAAAAAGCGCTCATCCCTCCGGACGGCCAACACCGCCAGCAGGGCGGGATACACGCAGTAAACAATTCGCGGCAGCCAGAGGTTCAATCGCTTCATACTGCTTAGCAATACCGGGTGAAGGAAAAACCATTGTCTGATTTTGTCATATCCTTCCTTATTCAATAAAAATATCCTTTCTGCGATCATGGCTCAATTTATTTCACAAACCAGAATGATAAACGGAACGCGGATTTTATGTGTTTTGCATTCACTTTTAAGGGTTGATGCCCTGATGAAAGAATTCCTTCGAATCGATAATTTTTGAATTGCTGAGCAAACTAATCAAAAACAGCAAAGGAGGAACTCAAGTGGAACAAAATCAGGAGCAGAATACGCTTGCCCGGAACACGCTGGACAATATCCCATCGCCCGCGCCCAACGCCCGCAGCATCACCGGGCTGGTAAAAGAAAGCGGCAGAGTGACCGGTTACCAGCTTTCAGACAACACGGTCCTGGATAAAGCGCAGGCCGTTCAATTGGCCAGACAGGGCGGAATAGCCGGCGTGGGGATCGCCCACCGGGGCGACACCGAATATCTCAAGTCGATTCCCGACGGCAGCGACGGCAACAATCTGAGCAATTTACCTTCCATTTCCCGTTCTGAACAGTCATAAGCAGGCGGCATGGCGATTGTTCCGGGCTGCCCGCAACCGATTTTTTCATGTTTTCCGATAGCATGACAATCATCCATTTTTATCAATCCTATTATACTTCCGGGAATATTACAATTCAATAAAAAGAACGCAAATGCTTGAAAGGCAGGTGCGTTCTTTTGTTATTTGGGAGTAAAATTCTGAAAATGTAAGATTTCTTCGGACTTCTGTATTTTCTTTTCATGCATTTTGTGTCACCGAAAGGTACAAAAAATACTCTTTATGGAAATATGGATACCGGAAAGCAGCAGAAAAGAGCTTTAAATTGGTATTTAACTGTTTCAGTGATAAAAAGTCTCTTGACAAAAAGGAGAAAATCTTTTATCCTTATTGCAACCTTATTTCATATAATAACTATATGATAAGTATGCTTTATCATATAAAAGCATACGGCAAGCTTATGAAACAGGGATAAGATTTTTGGAAAGGAAGTTACTTATGAACTGCTTGAAGGGAAAAATGATTCGCTGCATCCATCGCCATACGCGAATGTGTAAAGGGTGCAGCCGCTGTTATATCTGAAAATAGATTCCATGTTTTTATACTTAAAAAATGAAAGAGGTTTTACATATGAAAAAGGGCGCAAAATCAATTTCTCTCTTCCTGGCTACTCTTCTGCTTCTGCTGACCGCCGCCTGCGCAAATACCGCGGCACCCTCTGCGGCCGGTTCGGCGGCGGATACTTCCGCATCTTCCGCCGCCGCGTCATCGGCTTCTTCCGATTCCGGTACCAAGGTGGAAACCGTGATCGTTGGGACAGAAGGGGCCTACCCTCCGTTCAACTATGTGGATGCGGACGGTACCGTTGACGGATACGACATGGCGGTTGTCCGCGCGCTGGACGAACTGATCCCCGAAGTGGAATTCAAATTTCAGCCTACGGCGTGGGATTCTATTTTTGTCGCGCTGGAATCCGGGAAATTCGATATGATTGCAAGTCAAATTGCCAAAAACCCATCCAGAGAAGAAAAATATCAATTTTCGGAGCTCCCCTATTCTTAGTTCCGCGAGCTCTATTATCTATAAAGGCGGCCGCACGGACATTCATTCCCTGAAAGACCTTCATGGAAAAACGGTAGCGGCGGGCGTCGGTTCCAACAACACGACCTGGCTGGAGGACTACAACAAGAAAAACAATAACGCGATCAAGCTGAAATATTACGACGGGGATGTTACCCTGATGCTTCAGGACATTATTTCCGGCCGTGTGGACGCCACCATCAACAGCGAGGTAACCACAAAGCTGATTGCCGAAAAGCAGGGGCTTGACTTGGGTTACGCATTGGCGCCGGAACTGGGAGTAAAACCGGAATTCTTCCTTTTCTCCAAAAACGAAAAGGGAACCGAATATAAAAAATTGATCGATAAGGCGCTGAAAACCCTGACCGACAACGGCGGGCTTGTTGAAATCTCCCAAAAGTATCTGGGCGAGGACTATTCAACGGAAAAAGCCATTACCGACCGGAAATCTTAATTTCAGATACAGGCGGCAGAAGGAATACGGCGTAAACGGTCCGCGTTTCTTCTGCCGGTCTTTTCAATCAAAAGGAAATTGGCAAAGATCTGCAAGGAGACTTGACTGTCTATGAATAAATTATTTGACCCCGGATTTATGATTTCCACCGTGCCTGAAATTGTGTCCTATCTGCCGGTTACCCTCGGGCTTGCAGTGGTTTCCTCCCTGATCGGACTGATGATCGCGCTGGGGATCGCCCTGATCCGCTATTTTCATATCCGCGTTCTGGAGCCGATCAGCAAAATCTATGTATCTTTTATCCGCGGAACCCCCACGCTGGTCCAGCTCTTCCTCGTGTATTACGGAACACCGATCCTTCTTCGGGCGATGAACGAGCAGTTCCAGTGGAATCTGAATGTCGACGGGATCCCGACCCTGATTTTCGGCGTCGTGGCGTTTTCCTTTAATTCCGGCGCGTATATGTCCGAAACCATCCGGAGCGCCATGCTCTCGGTCGATTCCGGACAGCTGGAAGCATGCTACAGCGTCAACATGACCACGCGGCAGGCGATGGTCCGCATCATCATCCCGCAGGCGTTCAAGGTCGCACTTCCCCCGCTGGGGAATTCTTTTATCTCCATGGTAAAGGAAACGTCGCTGGCGTTCAGCATTTCCATTGTGGATATCATGGCGGAGGCCAAGCTGATCGGCGCCCGCTCCTTCCGGTTCTTTGAAATTTACGTTGTGGTATCGCTGATTTACTGGGCGTGCTGCTTTGTAATTGAGCGGATTCTGTGGATAATCGAACGGTATGTAAGACGATATGAAAGAGATGTGGCCCGATGATACAGATTGAAAATCTTAAAAAAGCCTACGGTACCAACCAGGTGCTTCGCGGGGTCAGCCTCCGGATTGAAAAAGGGGAAATCGTGACGGTAATCGGCCCCAGCGGCGCGGGAAAAACGACGCTGCTGAGGATGCTCAACTGGCTGGAACTGCCGGACGAAGGCACCATCCGGATCGCGGACGCCGTTATTGACGCGAAAAACCCGACCAAAAAAGGGATTTACCGCCTTCGCGCACAAAGCTCCATGGTGTTTCAGCACTACAACCTTTTCCACAATAAAACGGTTCTGGAAAATGTTACGGAAAGCCTGATCTATGTGAAAAAGCTTCCGAAAAAGGAAGCGGACGAAATCGGGATGGAGCTTTTGCGCAAGGTCGGCCTGCAGGAAAAACACGACCAATATCCTTCCCGGCTTTCCGGGGGGCAGCAGCAGCGGGTGGGGATTGCGCGCGCGCTCGCCGTGGGCCCCAAGGTGATGCTGTTCGACGAACCGACCAGTGCGCTGGACCCGGAATGGGTCGGCGAGGTTTTGGCGGTCATGAACCAGATCGCGTCGGAAGGGATGACGATGGTGGTGGTTTCGCACGAAATGCGTTTCGCGCGGAGCGTATCCAACCGCGTTCTGTTTTTCGATGAAGGCGTGATTCAGGAGGATGGCACTCCCGAACAGATCTTCCGCAACCCGCAAAACGAACGGACAAAGCAGTTTTTGTCACAGGCCTGCCTTGACGGCTGAAAAGACGGAAACCGGACAGCGATATGACAGAATGATTTTAAAAGCCTGTAGGAAAATCTCCTATCGGCTTTTTATATAGAAAAGCAAAGATTCGGGAAAGGAAGAAATATGGACGAAAAGACATTACAGAATACGCTGGAAGAGCATTTTTCATGGCTCCACCGCCACCCCGAAACGGCGCTCAGGGAATTTGAAACCACGGCGTATATCAAACGGATTCTGACGGAAAACGGCGTGAAGATTTTGGACAGCGGACTGCAAACCGGCCTCGTCGCCGTCCTTCGGGGAAAAAAAGAGAAGCCCGCAGTGGCGCTGCGCTGCGACATCGACGCTCTTCCGATCGAAGAGGCGGCGGATGTTCCGTACCGGTCTGAAAACCCGGGAAAAATGCACGCCTGCGGGCATGATTTCCATACAACGGCGATGCTGGGGGCCGCCCTGCTCCTGAAACAGAAGGAGGCGGATCTGGAGGGTACCGTAAAGCTTCTGTTCCAGCCCGCGGAGGAAGCGGAGCACGGAGCGAAGCATGTCCTGAAAACGGGAGCTCTGGACGACGTGGAGGAAATCTACGGACTGCATGTGGCGGCGGGCCTGCCGGCCGGTACGGTTGCGGTGACGGCCGGGGCCGACCATGCGGCGGTCGACCGGTTTGTTGTGGATGTAACGGGTCTGGGCGGCCACGCGGCTCACCCGGAGCTGGTCATTGATCCGATCCTCGCGGCTTCCCAGCTGACCGGCGCTTTTCAGACTATCGTGAGCCGCAGTCTTTCCGCGTTCGACCGCGCCGTCATCAGCGTAACCAGAGTGGAAGCAGGCAGCACGTGGAATGTGATCCCGTCCTCCGCCCAGCTGGAAGGAACCGTCCGGACGCTGGACAAAGCCATCCGGCAAAAGATCGTCCGCCGGATGAAGGAAATCTGCGAGGGAATCGCGACGGTATCCGGCGCGTCCGTCCGGTTTCACTGGTACCCCGGCTGTCCCGCCACAAACAACGACGCAGAGCTGGCGGCTTTTGTAAAAGACACCGCACAGGCTCTGGGACTGCGCACACAGGAGGCGGTCCCCTCCATGGGAGGCGAGGATTTTTCCTGCTATCAGGAAAAAATCAGAGGGGCGTTCTGGATGATCGGGGTGGGCGATACCGCCCCGCTGCACAATCCTTCGTTCAAAGCGGACCGGAGCGGGCTGACGGGCGCGGCAAAGCTGCTTTCCGCCCTTGGGAAAAGGGCGCTTACAAGAATCAACAGCGGAGAGGACAGGTAACATGGGAAAGATTTTTTATCCTGATTTTTTTAACGACGTATTCGGGCCGATTATGCAGCCCGGTTCCAGCGGAAGCTTCGCGGGCACCAGCCGGGTGGGACGGATCGCCCGTCATACGCTGCTCAGTGAACCGAAACGGGTGCGCATCCTGTTCAATCCCGGCGACCACCATATGCTGAATCTGGGAAATATGATGGACGACCGGGGCTATTTGGGCGGCCTGCAGGATTTTGCCACGGACGACGTGCGTCTGTTTTCCGCACACGAGCTTGCCCGGGAAAAAAAGATATCGTATGAATTCGGGGAGCTGGAAGCGGATAACGCATATCCCGGAAGCGTTCACTTCGAGCTGACGGGAACCGGCGGGGACACCGCTTCCCTCACCGCAAAATCAGTCGGCGGCGGCATGGTGGCGACCTATGAAATTTCCGGCTTCCCCATTCATTGGCGGGCGGATACCTTCGGCGTGCTGCTGCAAAACGCCGGGCAGGACATTCCGGAGGAACAGCTGCGCGGCTTTGAGCAAAGCGCGGGGGAAGCTTTTCTTACTTCGGAACGCGTCGCCCGTAAGGACGGCGCGAGCGCCGTATTCCTTGAGCTCTCCGAAAACCCGGAGCCCGGCGAGCTGCTGCGGTATTTCGGCCCCGGCACACAGGTCAGGGTATTCCCCGCCCTTCTTCCGGTCGTCACCACCGCGAAAAGAAAGCCGCAGCTTTTTAAAACAGTGGAGGAATGGCGCCGGGTGGCGGAACAGCGGGGAATTTCCTTTGTTCAGGCCGCCATTGAATACGAAAAGGATTTTTCCGGATGGACGGATGAAACCATCTGGCAGTATTTTGAAAATATCGCGGATATTTTAAATCACCAGATCCATGCTCTGGAGACCATCGGCTACGACAATGCAAAGGACACTCCGATGCTGCCTATTTACGGCAGGCAGTGGAATACATACATGCAGAACCATCAGACGCTGTCGGACCCGATTACACGCCATATTCTGGTACACGCCTTTTCGACCAACGCAAAGCTGCCGGGCGTACGGATTGTACCCGGCCCCATGGGAACCGGAGGAGGATACCTGTTTTCCGCTTTGGACGCCGTGCGGGAGGCAAGAGGTTTTTCCCACCGGAAGATGATCGAGGGACTGGTCGTGGCGGCGGGGCTGGGCGCTTTGGCCTATACGCACACCAACGCGACCGGCGAGGTCGGCTGTGTCGGAGAGTCCGGGGTCTGCTGCGCAATGGCGTCCGGCGCGGTCACCTGGATGGCGGGGGGCGACGGAAAACAGGTCGAGCATGCCGCCTCCATGGCGCTGCAGGCCAACCTTGGAATCCCCTGCGACCCCATTCCCGGCGGCCTTGAATTTCCCTGCATCACGCGGACGATTCGCGCAGCGGTGACCGCGCCCCTTTACGCGGATCTGGCGCTCAGCGGAATCGACCCTCTCGTTCCCTATCATGAAGTGCTGGGAGCGATTGAAAAGAATTTCCGCAGCAGCAGGCCGGGGGAGCTTTGCGGCCCTCTCTGCGGAATCAACTGCACGCCCACGGCGGGCCGCTGCAAGGCTTTTCTTCAGAACGAGGTCATGGGAGACAAAATCAAATTTGAAGCGGAAGAGACCGAAGCCGGCCGATAAAGCCAAAAAATCCCACCGGCTTTTTCGGGGACTTCCCATGCGGGCAAAACCTTATCGTACAAAAACGGCTGACATTCCGGTCCGCGGAAGGTCAGCCGTTTGAATTTCTCAGGATTTATCCGTAAATAAGCGCTTATCTTTCGTGGAGGGGAACATACTCCCTGTGGGCGGAGATGCTCTTGTACGCGGGGCGGATGATCTTGCCGACGTTGATCAGCTCTTCCAGTAAATGCGCGCTCCATCCGGAGATACGCGCCATGGCGAAAACGGGGGTGAAAAGCTCCGGCGGCAGGCCGAGCATATGGTAGACGAACCCGCTGTAAAAGTCAATGTTCGCGCTGACGCCCTTATAGGTTTTGCGCTCGCGCCCGATCACCTCCGGCGCCAGCCGCTCAACCAGAGAATAGAGCTTGTATTCCTTGGTAAGGCCCTTTTCTTCGGAAAGGCTCCTGACAAACTTCTTGAAAATATTCGCGCGCGGGTCGGAAAGGGAATAAACCGCGTGGCCCATCCCGTAAATCAGGCCGGCCCGGTCAAACGCCTGCTTATTCAGCAGCCTGCTCAGGTAGTCGGCTACCTTGTCCTCGTCCTCCCAGTCGTCGATATTCTGCTTCATATCCTCAAACATCATCACGACCTTGATGTTTGCGCCGCCGTGCTTCGGTCCCTTGAGCGAACTGAGCGCCGCCGCAATGACCGAGTAGGCGTCCGTACCGGAGGACGCGACCACATGGGTGGTAAAGCTGGAATTGTTGCCGCCGCCGTGCTCGGCGTGCAGAACAAGCGCAAGGTCAAGGATACGAGCTTCCAAGGCGGTGTATTGATTGTCGATTCGAAGCATGTACAGAATATTTTCCGCCACGGAGAGCTCCTGCTTGGGCGCATGGATAAAGAAGCTGTAGTTCGGGTCCATGTCGTGGGCGTAGGCCTGATAGCCGTAAACAGCGAGCTGCGGGAAAAGCGCGATCATTTCCAGGCACTGGCGCAGCACATTCGGCAGCGAGGTATCGTTCGGCCTTTCATCGTAGGCGTAAAGAGTGAGGACGCTTCTCGCCAGCGTATTCATCATATCGAACGACGGCGCCTTCATAATAATGTCGCGCACAAAGTTGGTGGGCAGGGTTCTGTATTTGGAAAGGAGCCTTTTGAATTCCTGCAGCCTGCCCTCTTCCGGCAGTTCGCCGAACAGGAGCAGATAGGTCGTCTCCTCAAATCCGAAGCGGTTTTCCGCGATAAAGCCGCGCACAATATCCTGAATATTGATGCCGCGGTAATACAGCTCCCCTTCGCAGGGCACGCTTTTGCCGTCGACTTCCTTCGAAGAAATAATATCCGATATTTCGGTTAAACCGGTCAGGACGCCTTTTCCGTTAATATCGCGCAGGCCGCGCTTCACGTCGTACTGGGCAAACAGGGAGGGTTTGATCGTACTGTGGCTTTTACAAAGGTCCGTCAGCTCCAGAATTTCGGGAGTTACCGTGAAAAAATCTGCGTTTGCCTTTTTCTCCATGTTTCATATCTCCTTTTCTTTACATTATACGCTATTCCTTTTGGGGAATTTTGGTGAGAATTCTGTTAACAATGCGAACCGCGGCGTTAAAATCCTGATAATCCGCTTCGCTGAAGCCATCCATAGCCGATTTCAGCGCTTCGTCAAACTTTTCGCGTCCGTTGTGGATTTCCCCTGCGGTGGTTTCCGAAACGGAAATCCGTATTTTTCGTCTGTCCTTTGCGTCCAGGCTCCGCACAATATGGCCTTCCTCATACAGCTTTTCAATCATGCGGCTCATCTGCTGGCGCGGCATATGCAGGCTGGCGGCCAGCTCGCTCATCGTCATCGGCCCGCTCGCGCACAAAACGCACAGCGCGTTCAGCTGCAGACTTGTAAATTTTCCCCTGAAACGATCTTCAAAAGGCTTTGTCAACGCCCTGTGGACACAAACCAGAAAATGAAAAAGGTCTTCATCGGCCTGCTGATTCGCCATTTCACACACCCTTAATAAACTTTTCATGATAATAAACATTTGTTGATATTTTTACAGTATAACTTTTTGGATGCCGGATTTCAACCAAAATTCTGTGAACGTGCTGTTAATTTTGAGAAAAGGGTAAAAAAATACCCCCGCAGCCCGGCGAAGGTATTCTGTCAATAGAACCTCTGTTCAATAGAGCTTCTTCAAAACGGAACCGGTGGTTTTCTGTTTGTTGGCGCTGCTCTCATCATAGGTCCGTTTGAAATACTCCATATAGATCAGATCGATCAGGAGCATCTGGCTGATTCTGGCCGACGTGGAACCGCCCTGGAGCGGGCCCTCGTTCGTACCGCACAAAATCACCACATCGGAAGATGCGGTCAGCGGCGATTTTGCAAACCGGGTGATACAGACCACTCTGGCGCCCGCTTTTTTTGCCTGCTGTGCCACCTGGATGGTGTCCTTTGTGGCGCCGGAATAGGAAATGACAAACGCCAGATCCTCCGGCGAAAGGATGGAAGCCGCCATTGCCTGTAAATGCGCGTCGGCATAATTGTGGACCTTCGGTGTAATCCGGACAAATTTGTCCACCGCGTCCATAGCGGTCAGCAGGGACGACCCCACGCCGAAAAAATAAATCTGCTCCGCCCCGATCATATCGTCGACGGTCAGGGACAGCGCCTCAAAGTCCAGCAGCGAATACGTTTCGTTCAGCGCGTTGATATTGGTCTGCAGTACCTTTTTGGCTACGTCTTCAAGGGTGTCCTCCTGCGTGATTCTGCCCGAAAGCATGGAGGCGATCCGGCTGCTGTCCTCATCCTCCGAGATGCTCAGCGAAAGCAGCATTTTAAACTCCTGGTAGCCCTGAAGCTGCATGGTCTTGCAGAACCGGAACACGCTGGTGTCCCCCACCCCGCACGCTTCCGCAAGGCCGGTGATGGACAGGAACAAAACCCGTTTCGGGTCCTGAAGAACATAATCGGCCACCTTTTTTTCGGCCTTTGTAAAAAGGTTGTACCTGGCATTGATTTTTAAAAGAAAGTCACCGCTTGCCATCTTTCCGTCCCCTTCCGCAGCGGTATGGCCGGGCGGACCTTTTTGATTTGTCCACCCCGGCTTTTTACAGACAGATTTAAGAGAGGATGCCGTCGCGCGCTTCCAGATATTCGTCATAAGTGGAAACACGGTCGATGACGCCGTCTTCCGTAATTTCGATCACGCGGTTCGCAATGGTCTGGACAAACTGGTGGTCGTGGGAAGCAAACAGCACCACGCCCTTGAAGTCCGTCAGGCCGTTGTTCACGGCGGTAATGGATTCCAGGTCCAGATGGTTGGTCGGCTGGTCCACCACAAGGACATTGGCGCCGAACATCATCATGCGCGAAAGCATGCAGCGCACTTTTTCGCCGCCGGAAAGCACGTTCACCGGCTTTAAAACGTCCTCGCCGGAAAAGAGCATCTTCCCGAGAAAGCCGCGCAGATACGTTTCCGTCGTATCCTTGGAATACTGCTCCAGCCATTTGAGGATGCTTTCCTCACAGCCGTTGAAATAAGCGGAGTTATCCTGGGGAAAATAGGACTGGCTGGTGGAAACGCCCCACTTGAAGGAGCCTTCGTCCGGTTCCAGCTCCTCCATCAGGATTTTAAACAGCGTGGTGTTGGCGATTTCATTGGAGCCGACAAAGGCAATCTTGTCGCCCTTGTTTACGCGGAAGCTGACGTTGTTCAGCACCTTCACACCGTCGACGGTTTTGGAAAGGTCCGTGACCTCAAGGATTTCCTTGCCCGGCTCACGGTCCATGGTAAAGCCGACGTAGGGATACCGGCGCGAAGACGCGGGCATTTCCTCGACGGAGATTTTCTCAAGCAGCTTCTTCCGGGAAGTCGCCTGCTTTGATTTCGACTTGTTGGCGGAAAAGCGCTGGATAAAGCTCTGCAGCTCCTTGATTTTGTCCTCCGCCTTCCTGTTCTGGTCGCGCATGACGCGCTGCATCAGCTGGCTGGACTCGTACCAGAAATCGTAGTTGCCCACATACATCCTGATTTTATTGAAATCGATGTCGACGATATGGGTACAGACGTTATTCAGAAAATGACGGTCATGGGACACCACGATCACCGTTCCCTCATAATCCATCAGAAAGCTTTCCAGCCAGGCGATGGATTTGTTGTCGAGGTCGTTGGTGGGCTCATCCAGAAGAATGATATCCGGCTGCCCGAACAGCGCGCGGGCAAGCAGGACGCGGACCTTTTCCGTTCCCGTGAGGGCGCCCATCACGGAATCCAGCAGCGCATTGTCCAGGCCGAGCCCCTGCAGAAGCTTCCCCGCTTCGGTTTCGGCCTCCCAGCCGTTCAGCTCGGCAAACTCCGCTTCCAGCTCCGCGGCGAGGATTCCGTCCTCGTCGGTAAAGTCCTCTTTTTCGTAAATGGCGTCCTTTTGTTTCCTTACTTCGTACAGACGGGCGTTGCCCATCAGGATGGTTTCAAAAACGGTATAGGAGTCGTAGGCGTGGTGGTCCTGCCTGAGCACGGACATCCGCAGACGGGGGTCAATGACAACCTCGCCCTTTGTGGGCTCCAGTTCGCCGGAAAGAATTTTCAGGAAGGTGGATTTTCCCGCGCCGTTCGCACCGATGACACCGTAGCAGTTCCCGGCGGTAAAAAGCAGATTGACGTGTGAAAACAGGTTCTGGCCGTTAAACCCAAGGCCAAGATCGGATACAGTAATCATAGTTCCTCCAATGTGAAAATAGAAAAGTATACGTTTTAATATTTTAACATAAAACCGCTCAGAAAAATATAGCGGAAATTATGAACTAATCGCAATAACGCTTGTCATTTTTGAGGAACAATGCTACAATATGAAAAATACGGACCGCATTTTCGCGCCAACTTAGGAGGTATACCGGTGAAAATACAGGAATCGGGCGAAAATTATCTTGAAACCATACTGATTTTACAGAATAAAAACGGATATGTCCGTTCGATCGACGTTGCCAATTACCTGGATTTTACCAAGCCAAGCGTCAGCCGGGCCATGAGCATTTTAAAAGAGGCGGGCTACCTTACCATGGAACCGAACGGCAATCTGGTCCTTACGGAGCTGGGGCGCGCAAAGGCCGGCTCCGTGTACGAGCGTCACAACCTGATTGCGCAGTTTCTGGAAATGACCCTCGGGGTCAGCAGCGACATCGCCCTGCAGGACTCCTGCCGTATTGAGCATATTATCAGCGAAGAAAGCTTCGACCGTATCAAACAATATACGCGGGAGCATAGCCGCGACGGAGGTGCCGAATGAATTATATTACCGCACTGTGCCCTCACTGCAAAAAAGAACTGCAGCTGCCGGAGGACGCAGAGGATATTGTGTGCATGTACTGCGCGCAGCCCATTCATGTGAAATCGCTGCTCCTGAAAGCCGAACCGGCAGCGGACGACGACTATCAAAGGCTGATGGAGGAAGCCTTTTCCCTCTTAAAGGACGAGATTTTCATCGTGAAAAACGGGTTTAAAAACGTCAAGCAGAACGTTTATCCCTCCGCATTTGAAAAATACAACAACCTGATTTCCCCCGCCTTGAAAGCATACTGCCTTGCCGCGGCAGGCAAGGATGAAGCGCCCGGCTTCTTTGCGGACGTTCTCTTTGACCGCTTTCAGAAAAAGATTGAAGAAAGCGGGATCAAAAAGGAAAGCGACCCCCGGCTTTTTGAATACCGTTACATGATTGTGGCCTTTACGGTGCCCGCCATCCTGGAACAGCATACTCCCGCCGCCGAAGCGCTTGCGGACAGCTTTTTAAAGGTCTGGAACGAACATTATCCGAAAAATCCGCTCGGGAAATCAAACTATGACACCATCAGCAGCGGCTTCCGAAAAAAGCTGTGCTTTATCACCACCGCGGTCTGCTCCTCGCTCGGCAAGGGAGACGACTGCCCGGAACTGAACGCTTTCCGCCGTTTCCGCGACGGCTGGCTTGCGGCCACGCCACGGGGCAAAGCCAAAATCGGCGAATACTATCTTTTCGCCCCGATGATTGTCAGCGGAATTGACCGGGCGGACAACCGTCAGGCCGTCTACCGGGAAATCTGGGAAAATCACCTCTCCCCCTGTCTGAAATCGCTGGAGGACGGAAACCTGCGGCAATGCGCGGAGCAATACGAAGAAATGATGACGGCTCTCGAACAAAAATGGCTGAGCTGAGCGGCATTGAAAAAGCATAGGAAAGCACGCGGTCCCGCGTTGCTGAACAGCACCCCCATCGTTAGACAGTATGACGTACTGAATAACGATTGGGGTGATTTTTTATCATGCAATCTTTCATAAATACAGGTCCGGGACCATAGCCGCTTACCTGATCCGGGAAGACATGCTGTAAATAATTTCAGCCATTTCCTTCACGGACCTGTTCAGGCCGTTTTTAAGCCAGTACTGTATCAGACCGATGCTCCCGTTTACGACAAATACGAAATAGTCCTCTTTGATGCTTACATTCGCATCCGCTGTGGCTGAGGGAGAAATCCCGCATTCCTGATAGATCAGGGTGAACAGCTGCTTCTGGAAATCGATATCGCCCTGCTCGCTCATCAGGACCTGAATATGCTTCCTGTTCTCAGCAAAGTATTGGAAAATCCCTTCGAGGACCTCCATCGATTCGTATTTGTCCGTTTTACCGATCAGATTGGTAAGCGTCTCCTTCACCCAGGAAAGAGTCTCGTCCTCAATTTTGCGAAGGAGGTCGTACTGGTCGGTATAATACGCATAGAAAGTCGTACGGTTGATGTCCGCGTTTTCACACAGCTCTTTAATGGTGATTTTTGTAATCGGCTTTTTCTCCATTAACTCAAACAGGCTGTCCTGCAAAGTCATGCGCGTATAACGTGTTTTTCGGCTCTCTTTCATTTCCTTCATAAAGCGCGTCTCTCCCCCTCATTTAACAATCGAATGCAATGGATTCTGTTCTGAAATCAACAGTTTCACAGTATTTTGTTGTAAACATTACAATCTATAAGCATCTGATGGTTGCAAAATAAACATAGTGTCATTATAATAAGTTTCTGGTTGAATGTCAAGAATGAACATGGTTTTCCCAGGGAGAATTTTGGAGCATCGCCGGTCAAGACAATCATCATGTGTAAGGATATGCGACCGGGCATCTCAACATCGGGCCGTGGAATTGGTCCCACCCGGGTCAGGATGCAAAGATCCGACATTTTAATAGAAGCAGTTACATAACAAGGGAGATCATTCATGGATTTTATCACATTTGAAAACGTGGAAAGGGAGTATCGCGTCGGAGACGCCGTCATCAAGGCGGTGGACGGCATCAGCTTCAGCCTCGGCAGCGGCACATTCAACGTGGTGCTCGGACAGAGCGGCGCGGGAAAAACCACGGTGCTCAACATGCTGGGCGGCATGGATTCGCCGACAGCCGGCAGGATTATTGTCAACGGAAGCGAGGTCTCCGGTATGTCGGAGCGGGAGCTTACCGACTACCGCCGCACACAGATCGGTTTTGTATTCCAATTTTACAACCTGGTGCCGAATCTTACAGCACTGGAAAATGTGCAGCTCGCAGAGGAGATTTGTCCCGAGCCGCTCGACGCGCGCGAAATGCTGCGGCGAGTCGGTCTTGAAAAGCGGATGGACAATTTCCCCAGCCAGATGTCGGGCGGCGAGCAGCAGCGTGTCTCTATCGCGCGGGCACTGGCAAAGAACCCGCAGATCGTACTGTGCGACGAACCGACCGGCGCGCTGGATTCCGAGACAGGGCGAAAAGTTCTGCGGCTCATTCGCGACGTTGCGAACGACCTTGGCAAGACGGTCATCATCGTTACGCACAACGCGCCGATTTCTGAGATGGCTCAGACGGTGCTGTATATGAGGGACGGAAAAATCGCCGAAACGGAGTTCCACGAGCACCCCAAAGAGGTGGAGGAAATCCTATGGTAAAGGGCGCCCTGTTCAGGAAATCCCTGCGCGACATGAAGAAGTCGAAAGCGCAGTTTATCTCGATTTTCATTATGGCGGCGCTGGCCGTTTCCCTTATGACGGGCCTCGACAGCATCTGGTTCACCGTTCAGAACCACGCGGACGCCATGTACCGCGCGACAAACCTTTCCGATTTTTGGGTGACCGTGCAGAATCCCTCGGAACAGCAGCTCTGGGGCATCCGTCAGATCGACGGGGTGACGCAGGTGGAGAAGCGCTTTTCCGCCGACGCGGATACGGATCTGCCCGGCAACCCCACCTTGCACATTTACGCGCTCAGTGACCGCAGCACTCTTGACCAGCCGGAGATGCAGGAGGGAAAATTCAGCAAAAGCGGCGGCGCGGTGCTGGACAGCGCTTTTGCCAAGGCGCACAACCTGAAAATCGGTGACCGGATCTCCGTCAAGCTGAACGGCGTTTGGCTGCGCCTGCCAATCGACGGGCTGGCGCTGAACAGCGAGCAGGTTTTTGCCCTGAAAAACTCCGCCACTGTTATGCCGGATCCGGCCGCATACGGTTTCGCGGTGATACGCTCCGGCGTGCTGGGGAGCGTTTACGGACAGAAAGTCTACAACCAGATCAGCGTAAAAACCGCGCCGGGCACCGATCTGATACAGGTGGAACAAAAAGCGAACGCCGTCATCGGCGACGGCCTCATCGGCATGACCCTTCAGAAAGACAACAGCAGCGTCAGCGGTGTGAGCGGCCGGGTTCAGCAGATCAAGTCGCTCTCCTTCATATTCCCGCTTCTGTTTTTCCTCATCACCGCGCTGATCACGCAAAGTACGATGACACGGCTGGTGGAAAACCAGCGCGGTCAGATCGGGATCCTGAAGGCTCTGGGCTACAGCAAACGGAGCATCCTCTGGCACTACGCCTCCTACGGAGTCATGATCGGCGTGCTCGGCGCGTTCACCGGCCTTGCGGCGGGGCCAAACATCTTTGGCAGGTTGTTGGTGCCGCGGATGAAGCTGGCGTTTGCCGACTACCGTATCAGCGTCAATTTTGCGCACTTTGCGTTTGCCCTCCTTCTGATCCTTCTGTGCACGGGAGGCATTTCGTTTTACGCCTGCTGGAAACTCCAGGGGGACACCCCTGCGGTGCTTCTCCGGGAAAAGCCGCCGAACAAAGGAGATCACATTTTTCTGGAAACTCTCCCCTCCCTCTGGCAGAAAATGAAGTTCAGCAGCAAGCTGATTGCGCGGAACACTCTGAAGAACAAGAGCCGTCTCATCATGAGCACCATTGGCGTTATGGGCTGCACCGGCGTGATTATTGCGGCGCTGGGAGTCCGAAGCATGCTTTCGGGGATCAACGAGCAAATGTATGAGTCCACCTTTGTCTATGATCAGAAGATCATCCTCGACACTACAAAGACCGATTCCCGTTACCTTGGCAACCTGGGGCTGGACGGGGTCATACAGCAGCTGGAGGAATCCGCCATTGGGGTGATCTCCCCGGGCGGCGAACGGAAAATGGAGCCGATCACCATCACAACCGGCGACAGCCCCCTGATCCATCTGCAGGACGCTGCCGGGAATCCCGTTTCCCTGCCGGAAAACGGGATCCTCATGAGCCGCAAGCTGTGCGAGACGCTCGGGGTTCAGCCGGGAGACAGCATCCGGATCAAGCGCACGAACGAAGGATATGTCTCCGTGCCGATTGTACAGACGGCCTACTTTGCCTCCGGCCAGGGAATTTACATGACCGATACTTACTGGAAATCCCTCGGGGAGACCTTCGAGCCGACAGCTCTGCTTGTGAAATGGAACGGCGCGCCGGACCAAAGGTTCCTGGCAAGCGACGCGGTGGCAGACGCGACGACGCGTGAAAGCCAGCAGTCCGGTCTTGCTTCCAGCACACAGGTGGTGAACCTCGCGGTGATCATGATGATCGTTATGGGCGCGGCGCTGGCGTTTGTGGTGCTGTACAATACCGGCATCCTCAATTTTGCCGAGCGGATCCGCGACCTTGCGACGCTGCGGGTACTCGGCTTCCGCCACCGGGAAATTCAGAATCTGGTGCTGATTGAAAATTATTTTTCCGTGCTGCTCGGCATGCTGTCCGGTATTCCCGTAGGGCGGTATCTGTCGTGGCTGATCGCAAGCAAAATGGGAGAACAGATGGACCTTCTGGGCAGCATCACGCTGCCGGACGTGCTAATCGCCGGGATATTGACCCTGTGCTTCGCCTGGATCGTCAACAACGTCGTAGCCCGGAAAATGAAACAGATCGACATGCTTGAAGCGCTGAAAAGCGTCGAATAAAAATAGATGGAGGAACCCATGAAGGATTGGTTTTTACCAGTGAAGGGCTGGATTTTATCTCATAAAAAAACGGCGTTGGCCGGGGCGTGCGCGCTCGCCGCGCTCTTCGTCGTACTCGGAATCTTTTTTCACCAGAAAAGCGTCCCCACTGCTCCGCAGAAGACGGATTCTGCGGCTTCGGCAGATCGGGCCGGAGAGATCGACGCGTGGGGCGAGGTGAAATACACCCGCATGGAGGACATCAGCGTCGACTTCCCGTCGATCGTGACGGATGTATTGGTGAAGGAGGGCGAGCGGGTCACGCTCGGCCAGCCGCTCGTAACGCTGGACCTTTCCGAATACAGCGGGAACGTCGAGAAGCTGAAGCAGCAGTTAGCCGCAAACCAGGCGGCGCTGCCCGCCGCCACACAGGACACCGCCGCTCTGGAGGCCGACATTGCCCAGACACAGAGCCAAATCGCGCGCAAAACGACGGAATATAACAAGGGCACGAGCCCCGATTTGAAGCTCGCTCAAACACAGCTCGACACCGCGAAGCGCAACCTCTCGAACTACCAGGCGCTCTACAGCGCGGGCGGGGCCTCGAAGGAAACGCTGAACCAGTATAAGGACGCCGTGACCCAGGCCACAGAAACCCTGCAAAAAACCAAAAACGCCCTGAAAGACGAGCTTGACCAGCTGAACGTCTCGCTCAAATCCAAGCAGGCGCAGCTTTCACAGGCAAAGCTCGGCAACACCGCGAATATCACGAAACAGCAGGGCGGCGTCTCCTCCGCACAGGTGGATCTGGACGCCATGACGGCCAAAACCGCAAAAACCTATTTCAAGGGGAACCAGATCATCTCCGATATCAAAAACGGAATCGTACAGAATATCACGGTCAGCAGCGCGGCCCATTTAGGCGTACAGGGCGCGCCGACCAAGGTGCTCCAGATCATCGACGCGGACTCCATCGCCATCAGCGCGGAGGTTGACGAGGAATTTATCGGCAGCGTGAAAGCCGGCGAAACCGTCAGGATCGTGCCGGCCTCGGCCCCGGACGCCTCGCTCACCGGTACGGTTACACAGATTCCCGACCTGGCCGTGGAGAAGGACGGCAAGCGCGTCGTGCACGTGCTGATAAAGCCCAACGACCCGAACGGCCTGCTGAAGCCGGGTTACACCGTGGATGTTTATTTTTCAAAATAAATATTCCAAACAATAATTTTCTTCACAGTGATCAGACAAAATTTTTATTGCAAAGGGAGGAAGCCTTATGAACTTTCAAAAAATCACCGCAGGGCTGCTGTCCGTTTTTCTTCTGGCAGGGACCTCGGTTCCCGCGCTCGCCGACACGGCCTCCGACGCGGTCACAGCCGCTCCCCAGATCGTAAATGTAAATTACGCGGACATTGAGTTTCTCGTGCGTTCGGGCAATCAGACCATCCGCGCAAATGAAAAAACGCTGGACAGTCTGAACAGCAACGACGCGGCCGGGCAGAAGCAGCAGGAACTCGCCGCCAGCCGCGCTTCCCTGCAAAGCGTGAGCGACCAGCTCCAAAGCGCTTACAATGCCGTCGCCGCTCTGCCCTCCTCGCCGGAGCAGCAAGCCATTGCATCATCGCTCCAAGGCAGTCTCGCATCAATCGCAGCCATCCGTTCCATCCTGAGCGCCCAAAGCGATCAGCTCGACGTAAGCGAGGACACCATCGACCAGACCGAGCTGCAGATGAACGACGCCGCCGACCAGATCGTCGTAACGGCGCAGAAGCTTTATGTGACGTTTCACTACCTGAACGCCGAGCGCAATCAGCTGCTCAAGCAGCAGCAGGCGCTGGACGACACGCTGAAAATCACGCAGCTAAAAGCCGACCTCGGCCTCATTACGCAGACCGACCTGCTCAACGCCCGGCAGCAGAAAAACACATTGGCGGATACCCTCACCGCGCTGGCGAACCAGATGCGGACGGTGAAAAACAATCTTCAGGTGCTTCTGGGATACTCGTCCGATTACGACCTCTCGATTTCTTCCGCACCGTCGCCGGATGCAAATTTCTCCGCCGCAGTGAACGAGGCGGCCGACCGGCAGACGGCGCAGAGCGCAAACTGGACGCTGAAAGAAAAAAAGCTGGCGAAGGAAATCGCCGACGACGACAAGGATTCCGATCTGGATTCAACGGTCGACGACTATCGCGCGGCGTCGCTGAATTACAGTCTTGCGCTGAACACATTCAACGCTTCCTTCCAGCAGGTGTACAACGACGTGGCGGAAAAGCAGAGCCGCCTTGCCTCGGCGCAGGCGGCTTACGACGCGAAAACGAAAACGCTTGACGCCGTAAAGCTCCAGAACATACTGGGGATCGCCTCGGCACTCGAACTGAAAAACGCGCAGACGGACCTGGACAGCGCACAGGCCGCGCTCGATCAGGCGAAGCTCAATCTTTTTTCTTCCCAGGAGCAGTACCGCTGGGCGCTTCGGGGCGTGATCAGCACATCCTCCACACAAGAGCAGTCCTCCGCACAGGGATGACGGGCTTTTCATGAAACGCTTCCATTGTAAACGATGGTGACCGGGAAGCCTTACATACAAGGTTCCGAGGAAGCCACGGCAGCCGGGACGAAAAAAAGAGCAGTCAAAGCTTTCTTCGTCAGGATGACAAAAGCATTCCTCCGTGATATAATCAAAAATACATGACTGGAGCCAAATGACATATAGAATTGAGCGAGGATGCTATGAACGAAAAAGAAATTGCAGAAATCCGCCGCCGCTTTCGTCCGGACAAGAGCAATATTACCCGGATACGCGGCTGTTACGTCAACGATCAGAAAGAAATTGTTTCGGAGTTCAGCCAGCCGCTGGGGTTAATGCCCCAGGAGGAGTCCGAAGAGCTGCTGGCCATTCTGAAGAAGACGCTGTCCGGGGCGATTGGAAAGAACCTGATCGACATTGAATTTGCGACTCAGCAGGTCCTGAAAGGCGAAGAGCACAAGCTGCTGATGGCGCTCAAAGATTCCTCGCTGGAAAGCGATGACGCCGTGAGGGGATTTTACGGACGCGTGATTCAGACGCTCAATATGGAAGGCCATTACCTGATTCTTCTGGCTTACGACCAGTACGATGTTCCCTACTATACAAAAGACGGAGAAAAGCAGGAGGATTCCTCGGAGGTATTTTCGTACTTCCTGTGCAGCATCTGCCCTGTAAAATTAACAAAACCGGCGCTTGGCTACTATGTTTCCGAAAACAGCTTCCGCAACATCAGGACGGACTGGGTCGTGTCGGCGCCGGAGCTTGGATTCCTGTTTCCGGCTTTCAACGACCGCAGCGCCAACATTTACAACGCCCTTTACTACTCCCGCAACATTGCGGAGAACCATACGGAATTCGTCGACACCGTATTCAAAAGCGAGATTCCAATGCCCGCCGCCGCACAGAAGGAAACCTTCCAGGCCATTTTGGAGGATACCGTTGCCGAGGACTGCAGCTTCGATGTCGTGCAGGCGGTTCAGGGACAGTTGTCCGAAATGATCGAGGAGCACAAGAACAATAAAGAAGAGGAGCCGCTGGCCGTCTCCAAAAAAACGGTAAAGGGGATTCTGGAATCCTGCGGCGTCTCCGAAGCCCGCGTGACCGCCTTTGAAGAAAAGTTTGACACCGAGTTCGGCGCCGATGCCGAGATCAGTCCGCGGAATCTGATTGATACAAAGCAGCTGGAGGTCCGCACTCCCGACGTGACGATCCGTGTAAATCCGGAGCGCAACGACCTGGTTGAAACACGGATCATCGACGGCACCAAATACATTTTGATCCGCGCGGACGAAGGCGTCGAGGTAAACGGAGTGAACATCCATATTTCGTAACGGCACCCTGACCGCTTTCTCCATCCGCTGTCCTCTTACGGCATCATCTGTCCGTAAATTTTAAAGACGCTTCTTTTTCCGCAACCAGATTTACTCCATAACCCGGCTCATCCTGTAACCGATGCCAATGCGCGTCTGGATGTAAACCGGTTTGGAGGGGTCTGGTTCTATTTTTTTTCTGAGCGTCGCCATGAATACCCTGACCAGGGAAGAATCGGATTCCAGCGGATTTGGCCAGACATTCGTCAGGATAAAATGATAGGTCAGCACCTTGCCGACATTTTTCGCCAGAAGGCACAGCAGCTTATATTCAATAGGAGTCAGATGAACTTCCCGTCCATCCACAAAAACCGATGCGGCGGAATAATCTATTTTTAAGGCTCCGTTCTCAAAGGACGCCTCGTCCAGAACGGGACGGCTGTCATATTGCATTTTCCGGACCGCAACACGGATTCTTGCCAAAAGCTCCTCTACGCTGAAGGGTTTTGTCAGGTAATCGTCGGCGCCGGCGTCAAGGGCCCTGATGATATCCCTGTCCTCGCTTCTGGCGCTTACCACAATAATCGGACGGTTTGACCACGTACGGATTTTCCGGATCACCTTCATGCCGTCTATGTCCGGAAGTCCCAGATCCAGGATCATGACGTCCGGATTTTTGGAAGCGGCCTGTGAAATTGCCGACTCCCCCGTGGAGGCAGTCAGCAGCGAATAGGAATGGGACGCGTTTAACGTTGTTGTAAGCAGATTGCGTACCGCTTTATCATCTTCCACAACCAAAATCGAAGTTTTATCCATGATGATCTATCTCCTCCAGCCGCAGAGAAAAGCCGAACACTGTTCCGTGCGGCTGGTTATCTCTGACGTATATTTCCCTGCCGTGGGCGTTGACGATCGATTTGCACAGGGAAAGCCCGATCCCGAGCCCTCTTCTGCTGTCGCCGATTTCATTATTGGCCGTATAAAACATGTCGAATATCTGCTTTTTGTCCTTGTCCGGGATTCCCTTCCCGTTATCTGAAATTTCAACGATTACCCATTGCTTTCGCTGGAACGCGCGGATGACGATCCGGGAACCGGCCGGCGTATAGGTGATTGCGTTGTTCACGATGTTGATGATCGTCTGGACGATCAGATGGGCGTCCACCCGGACCATCAGCATATCATCCTCCAGAACCGTGCTGATCTGATGCTCCGCGCCGTGCCTGTCTGTATGGAGCAGCGCTTCCGCAATCAGGTCCTGCACCAGCTCCGGCTGCGTTTCAATGCTCAGCCGTCCGTCGTCGATTCTGGTGACGGCAAGGATGTTTTCAACCAGATTGATCAGCCACAGCGAATCCTCGTAAATATTTTCGAGAAGCCTGTGTATCTTTGCTTCTTCGATTTGCGTTCCTTCCGATAAAAGGATGCTCGCATTCCCCGAGATGCTGGTAAGCGGCGTGCGCAGATCATGCGAAATGGCCCGCAGAAGATTTGCGCGCAGCCTCTCCTTTTCCGCTTTCATGGACGCCTGATTCTGCTTTTCATTGAGATTATATTTTTCAATCGCGAAGGAAATTTCATAAATCATTCCTTCCAAAAGGGAACGCCCGAAAACCTCCAGCCCTTCCCTGTTCCACATCGGGATGCCGATGACCGCCAGAACCGTATCCTTTCCCTTGACGGGCAGATACAGGGATTTTGCGCCCGGAAGAGTATCCGTCGAAATCCCCGCCGGCTTTCTGTTATGGTAGACCCAGACCGCGACGGCATATTCTTCCTCGCCGGAATATTCCGCCGGCAGCGGGTGGGACGGGTCGGCGCTGTAAATCCACGGTTTTTGAAGCTCCCCGTCCTTTACCGCAAAAAACATTACCGACTGGTTCAGAAGCCTGGATATCTGCTGAGAGGATTTCTCGACAATTTCGTGGAATTCATTCGCGCGCTGCAGCTTCCGGCTGGTTTCCAGCAGAATCCCCGTACGGTGCGCGGTGACGGCCGCAGCCTTCGCCTGATATTTCACCCTCATGGTAAGGGAACTCGTGATGAGGGACGAAATCAGCATAATCAGGAAGGTAACCGGATAATCCGTGCCATAGGCGTTAAAGGTGAACCTCGGTTCAATAAACACATAATTGTAAATCAGCACGCTTAAAACAGAGGAGCCCAAGCCGTAGATTCTGCCGTTCGTCTGATTGGAAATAATGAGGACGCCTAAAATATAAATGGTGATGATATTGATCTGAACATAATGAAGGCTGGAAAAAAGAATCCCGACAAAAGTACACAAAGCCAAAATCCCGGCCATTTTCAGCAGGTCGGACAGATGAAAATGCTCCTGAATGTGTCTTCGGACCGTTTCCGGACGGTGGGGCGGCAAATTGTCCGGGATGATGTATACGTCCATATTGGGCGCCAGCGAGGTAAGCCTCTCCACAAAATTCGGTTTTGCAAAGAAGAGTCCGGGCTTATTGTTGGAACGCCCCATGACGATTTTTGACACGCCGCCGGCATTGGCGTACTCCGAAATCTGGTATGCCACGTCGTCGCCGTAAACGGTTGCGATTTTCGCCCCGAGCTGTTCGGCAAGCTTCAGATTTTCACGCAGGCGCACCCTGTTTTTGTCGTTTAATTCCTTCGTGTGCGGCGTTTCCACAAAAAGCGCCGTAAAGGAAGCGTGGAACGCGCTTGCGAACCGGGCAGCGGTACGGATCACCTTCGCGTTGGAGGGAGAGCTGCTCAGACAGACAAGGATGTGCTCGCCCGTATAATAGGGAGCGTCCCGGACTTCCGCCCGGTTTGATTCCACTTCCCTGTTCACCTTGTCCGCGATCCTGCGCAGCGCGATCTCACGCAGGGCCACAAGGTTGTCCCGCGTGAAGAAATGGCGCAGCGCGCGTTTTGCCTGCGTTTCCTTATAAATTTTTCTGGCGTTTAAACGCTCGATCAAAACATCGGGCTCAATATCGACCAGCTCCACCTGCGTGGCTCTGTCGAAGATAAAATCCGGCACCCTTTCCTTCACCGTAATGTGGGTGACGGAGGCGACAATATCGTTCAGGCTTTCCAAATGCTGTACGTTCAGCGTGGTATAAACGTTGATTCCGGCGTTCAAAAGCTCCTCAATATCGTCGTAACGCTTAATGTGCCTGCATCCCGACGCGTTGGTATGGGCAAGCTCGTCCACCAGAATCAGTTCCGGCCTGCGTTTCAGCGCCGCGTCCAAATCAAATTCATTCAGCACAATCCCCCGGTAAGCGACCTTTTTAACAGGGATGTCTTCAAACCCCTGCGCCAGAGACATGGTATCGGGGCGGGAATGCGGTTCGATATACCCCAGAACCACGTCCACCCCGGCCTTTTGCTCGGAACGGGCGGCGTCCAGCATGGCGTAGGTTTTTCCCACGCCGGCCGCGTAACCGAAAAAGATTTTGAGTGTTCCCCGTTTGGCTTTCCCCTCATGATCGTTGATCTTTTTCAGCAAAGTCTCGGGAGTCGGACGCTCGCCGCTCATTCCATCCACCTCGTTTTATTTTAAAATACCGTCAAGCGCCAGGTTGACCTTCAGGACATTGACCGTATCTTCCCCAAACACTTTCAGAAATTTTCCGTTCGTATATTTGGCGACAATGTCGCGGACCTGCTGCACCGGCATATTTCTCGCTTTGGCGATCCGCTCCACCTGATACTCCGCCGCCGCGGGGGAAATATCGGGGTCGAGCCCGCTGCCGGAGCAGGTGACAACGTCCTCCGGAATAAGGGTGTCCCTTTTTTCCGGATGCGCGGCCCGGATTTTCTCCACCCGTTCTTTTACCAACTCTTTATACCGGTCGCTGGCCGGGCTCAGATTTGACGGCGAAGCGTACAGCATTGTTTTTCCATTGGAATCGGTGTACGTCTTTGTGTCCAGATTCATGATCCGTCCCCAAAGATAACCGTCGCCCGTAAACTGCTGCGCCAGAAGCGCGCTGCCATATTTCTTTCCGTCAATTTCAATTATACTGCCATTTGCCTGATTATGGAACAGGAGTTGCGAAATTCCTGTAACGGCCAGCGGATAAAGCAGCCCGCACAGCAGGGTAAAAAGCAACAACGCGACAAGTGCCTTTGACCAAACGGATTTTATCAGTTTCATGAAAAGATTCCTCCTTAAGAAACGCCGAACAGGGCCAGTAAAACATCAATGAGCTTGACAAAAACAAACGGCGCCGCAAGACCGCCCAGCCCATAGAGGAAAAGGTTCCGGGAAAGCAGCTTTTTGGCGGGGACCTCGCGGTATTTCACGCCCTTCAGCGCAAGCGGGATCAGAGCCACAATAATCAGCGCGTTGTAAATAATCGCGGACAGAATCGCTGTGTCGGCGCTGTGAAGCCCCATGATATTCAGCGCCGCAAGACTGGGGTACAGGGTCATGAACATGGCGGGAATAATGGCGAAGTACTTCGCCACGTCATTTGCGATGCTGAAGGTCGTCAGCGAGCCTCTGGTCATTAAGAGCTGTTTTCCGATGCGGACAATGTCGATCAGCTTCGTCGGCGAGGAATCCAGGTCAACCATATTGCCCGCTTCCTTCGCCGCCTGTGTCCCGGTGTTCATGGCCACCGCCACGTCCGCCTGAGCGAGCGCGGGGGCGTCGTTCGTACCGTCGCCCGTCATGGCGACCAGATGCCCCTGCTTCTGAAAATCCCGGATCATCTGCAGCTTGCCTTCCGGCGTCGCCTCCGCCAGGAAGTCGTCCACCCCTGCCTCCGCGGCAATAGCCGCCGCGGTCATGGGATTGTCGCCGGTAATCATGATCGTTTTGATTCCCATCTTTCTCAGGTCGGCAAATTTTTCCTTTACACCGCTTTTGATGATATCCTTCAGATGGATGACCCCCATGATTTTGCCGTTTTTGGCAACAACCAGCGGCGTTCCCCCGCTGTTGGCAATCTTTTTAACCGCTTCCTCACATTCTTTGGAGTAGATGCCGTTCTGGGCCTGCACATACTCCTTTACCGCGTCCGCCGCGCCTTTGCGGATTTCCATGCCCGGAAGATTCACGCCGCTCATCCTTGTTTTCGCGGTGAACGGGACAAACTTGGGGGACTGGCCGCCGAATTCATGCCCGCGGATGCCGAATTCCTTTTTCGCGAGAACGACAACGCTTCTGCCCTCCGGCGTTTCATCGGCCAGAGAGGACAGCTGCGCGGCATCGGCCAGTTCCCTGATCTCCACCCCGTCTACGGGGATAAATTCCGCGGCCTGGCGGTTTCCCAGCGTGATGGTGCCGGTTTTATCCAGCATCAGGATATCCACGTCTCCAGCGGCTTCAATCGCCCTGCCGCTCATGGCAAGCACATTGGCCTGATTCAGGCGGCTCATGCCCGCAATGCCGATGGAGGAAAGCAGCGCGCCGATCGTGGTCGGGGCAAGGCATACCAGAAGCGCAATCAGCGCGGTGATGGAGCTTGGGTTCCGGATTCCCGCCTGCCCGGCGGCAAACGCCGAATAGGGGTACAGCGCCGCCGTGACCAACAGGAAAATAATCGTTAAAGCGACCAGCAGAATCTGAAGCGCGATCTCATTCGGCGTTTTTTTGCGGGAAGCGCCTTCCACCATGGCAATCATCTTGTCCAGAAAGCTTTCCCCCGCCTCGCTGGTAACGCGGACGACCAGCCAGTCGGAAATAACGGTGGTTCCCCCCGTCACCGCGCTGCGGTCGCCGCCGCTTTCCCGGATGACCGGGGCGGATTCGCCGGTGATCGCGCTTTCATCCACCGAGGCCGCGCCGTCGATGACCTCGCCGTCCGCGGGAATCTGCTCCCCGGCCTTCACAATCACGATATCGTCCTTGACCAGCTCAGACGAAGAAACTTTTTCAATTTGGTCCCTTTGCTCCGGCGACGGAATCTTACTGGCCGGAACGTCCTTTTTCGCGGCGCGCAGCGAATCCGCCTGCGCCTTTCCGCGGCTTTCCGCAACGGCTTCCGCAAAATTTGCGAACAGCACGGTAAACCAAAGGATGATTGCAATCGCCAGAATAAAGCCCGGCCGCGCGTCCTTCAACCCAAACAGCGAGGCAAAGTAAAGAGCCGTTGTCAGGACCGCCGCGACATAGACAATAAACATAACCGGGTTCTGCACCTGTATTTTGGGATTGCATTTTGCAAAGGAATCCTGAATGGCCCGGCCGACCATTTTCTTATCAGCAAAAGCATTTTTTTGTTTTGTATTCATACGGCACCTCCTTAGCCAACCATCTGATAAAAATCGGCCACCGGCCCAAGCGCCAGAGCCGGGAAAAAGCTGAGTGCGCCAATCAGAAGAATGACAAAAATCAGCAGTCCCACAAACATGGCGTCATGGGTGGGCAGAGTGCCCGCGCCAACCGCGACTTTCTTTTTCTGCGCCAGAGAGCCGGCCATGGCGAGCGCGGCCACCAACGGGACATACCGGGCAAAAAGCATGACGATTCCGGTGGAAAGATTCATAAACAGCGTATTCGAAGCCATTCCCGCGAAAGCGGAGCCGTTGTTTCCGCCCGCCGACGTAAAATTATACAGAATCTCCGAGAATCCGTGCGCCCCCGTGTTGGTCAGCGTAGATGAAATACCGGGGACCATACAGGCCACCCCGCTGCCGACCAGAATGGCCACCGGCGTCGCAAGGCAGAGCAGAACCGCCATTTTCATTTCATACGGTTCCACTTTTTTCCCCAGATACTCCGGCGTTCTGCCGACCATCAGACCGGCGATGAATACGGTGAAGATCGCAAATCCGAGCATCCCGTACAGGCCGGAGCCGACGCCGCCGAAAATCACTTCTCCAAGCTGAATCAGCAGCATGGGAACCAGCCCGCCGATCGGCGTAAAGCTGTCGTGCATGGCGTTGACGGAGCCGTTTGAGGCAGCCGTGGTAAAGACCGACCATGTGCCGGAAGCGGCAATGCCGAGACGCGTTTCTTTCCCTTCCATATTGCCGCCCGACTGACCGGCAAAGGAGGTGTTCACCGCTCCGTTTTGGGCAAGCTGAGGCGTCGCCTGCATTTCATTGAAAAGAACGACGCCCAGGCAGACGGACAGGACAAGAAACATTGCCAGAAACAGAGCCGTCCCCTGCCGCTTATCCTGCACATTTCGTCCGAATGTAAAGCACAGCGCCGCGGGAATCAGCAGGATGGAAATCAATTCAATCAGATTCGATGCCGCCGTCGGGTTTTCAAGCGGATGCGCTGAATTCACACCAAAAAAGCCGCCGCCGTTTGTCCCCAGCTGCTTAATGGCGATCTGGCTTGCCGCTGGACCCTGCGGCACCACCTCACTGGTAATGACGGTACCGTCCGCAAGGGTAATCGGCTGCACAAGGTCGACTTGGTCATAGCTGTTGAAATTCTGAACGACGCCCTGTGACACCAGCGCAACGGATACGACCAGAGAAAGCGGAAGCAAAATATACAGAACGCTTCTCGTAAGATCCGTCCAGAAGCTTCCGAGCCCGGTTTCCTGCACCTTCACAAAGCCGCGGATCAAGGCGAACAGAACGGCGATTCCCGTCGCGGCGGATAAAAAGTTCTGCACCGTGTAACCGAGCATCTGCGTGAAATAGCTCATGGAGCTTTCCCCGGAATAAGCCTGCCAGTTTGTGTTGGTAACAAAGCTGACGGCATTGTTAAATGCCAAATCCCATGGGACCGCTCCAAAATGCTGCGGGTTCAGCGGGAAAAGGCCCTGTAAAAGATTCAGTAAGAATACCGCCAGAAACCCGAACAGATTGAAAATGAGGGCTGCTCCGGCGTATTTTTTCCACCCCATCTGCTCGTCCCAGTCGATATTCAGCGTTTTGTAGAAAAAGCCCTCCACCGGTTGCATCATCCGGGACAAAAAGACTTTTTCGCCGTTCATTACCTTTCCAATATAGCCGCCAAGCGGGATGGCCAGAACAACCAGAAGGACAAGGCAAAGCACCGCCTGCAGTATTTCTCCATTCATACTTTATCGCTCCTAAACAGAATAGTAACCAGATAAATCAATAGTGCCGCACAAATGAATCCCGTTATTCCAACAATAACCTGCAAAATGATATCCCTCCGTTTCTTTTGACAGTATAGCATTGGGATGGTAAGGGTGCCGTTAGGATTTGACCAATCATATAAAGATTGCGAAAAGATGAATTTGAGATATCCGAAGGCTGTACCATCAGCTTTCCTAAATCGTGTCAGAACATGTATCTGTTCAAAAAAGAACCTCCCTTTGCCGAAATCAGTGCGGTTTTTTCAACCGCATGAAGGTAAAAGGAGGTTCTTTATCTATTTGAAGTATTATTGATTTTTTGAAGGCATATGCCGCTCCAGTTCGCTCCACACCGGCATGGGAAAATCCGGCTTTCGGGTCCGCATGGCACGAAATGCCTTGTCGAGCGCCTGCATTTCCGTTAAGGCACAACGGCAGTGATCGCTGGCGGCCAGACGGCCGATGCCGGTTTTGGCCATTATCCAGAGCAAGACAGACAAAAAGCATCGCCGGAGACCTTTCCCGAGATACTTCTCACAGCCCTCCGGCAGAACGGGATACCCCAGAGCCTGAAGCAGACCGTAGCCCTCCCGGACAGCCGTCACCATCTGCCGCCGCTGAGCTGCGGAAGCCTTTTTCAGGTTGCATCCATTGGCATAGCACACATACCCGACGGGCAGAATCATGGCCAGATGGCACTGATACCAGGCGTCCATATCGGAGGAATACGACGGCTGATATTTTGTTCCGGCAAAGATTTTAGCCAGTCTGGCTTTATCCGTTTCATCCGGCTCGCTGTGCAGGGCGCCGCATTCCAATCCCCCGACACCCGGACGGACGCAGATGACTGCGCCGTTTTCCCGCCGGCCCCCGGTCGCCTGGAATCCGAAAAGGACGGTCTTTGGTGCGGGACTATGCTGCTGTATGTACCGTTCCATCTGAGCCGCAGAAGGATTGTTGCCCACCAGCATCACCAGAGGACTGTCGCAGGCGGCCAGATCGTTCAATATTGTCCACATTTGCTGGTACTGCATTACGGCGAAGACGGCGTTATAATGTTCTTCCGGTTTCAGCCGCCCTACGATTTGAGGATGATCGACTGTAATTTTATGCTGAAGGTAATGGTGAATTTCCAGTCCTTTTTGCTGCAGTTCCTCTTTGCGTTTCCTCCTGGCCAGCAGGGAAACGTCATGTCCCGCCGTGCAGAGCACATGGGCTAAATAACTGCCGATGACCCCGGCGCCATAAACTAAAATTTTCATAAATGGAAGTTCCCTCTTTTCAGCTGATCACCGTTTTTTCGAAAATAGTTGTTTCAGCGATTTTCTTTCAATGAACGGACTTTCTGAAATGTATAAACCTGCTTATCATTGAATATAGTTAATTCAAGGAAATAATTAAAATCAAGGAGCTGATCGTTATGTCCCGCGGAACACAGAAAACAGAGGAAGAAAGACTTCAAATTCTGGATGAAGAAATCGCGAAACTGGAATCCAGAAAAATAAAAATCGATAAAAAAATCGAAGGATTCAATAAACGAAAAGAAACTATTTTAAATCAGCAGAAACAAAAAAAGCTGGAGGAACTGCAAAAATTCATTTCTAAATCGGGCAAAAGCCCTGAAGAAATTTTAGAAATGATAAAAAGGGCCGGGTAAAACACAAGACAAACGGTAATGGTCAGAAAGCCATTTCCGCTTTTTTATGCCCAGAAAAGGTTATGGGCTTTTGTAAAGTTGGAAGAGCCGCCTGAATTGAAATATTATGATACAGAGGATGAAGATGCTTCTTCTGATTTGCATCCTTTCACTTCTACTTTTTCAATACCATAAAGTCCTATGATCAGGCCCAGCGCCGTAGCAATCAATCCCACAAAAATCATTCCCCGCACGCCGGAAAGATCCAGCAGCAATCCGCCGAGAAGACTTGCGGCTACGCCGCCAAGCGTGATCGCGCTTGTCATAAAAGCCTGCCCTTTTGCCAGGTCCTCTTTACAGATGATTTCATTTACATAATAGACGGAAGCAGGAATAAACAGCGCATAGGAACTGAACTGAAAGATCTGTGCCACATACAGCATCCATACATTGGTTGCCAACATCGTGAGCGCCGCTTTCACGGTAAAGAAAACGAGGGAAAATTTCAGAATGGAACTGCATCGAATCTTTTTTACCAAAAAGCCGAATAAAATCATGGCGGGCAATTCTATCGCCGCCGCGATTCCGGTGGCGATTCCCATATTCTTTGCAGTGCCGCCCACATTTTCGGTAATTTGTATCAGGTAATTATTGATCATGGTATGCGAACAAAACGTAAGGGATACGGCGATCATCAGCGCGGCAAATTTTTTATTATGTATAAAAAAGGAAAGCAGATGATTCGTATCGGTGTTTTTCGGTTCTCTTGTCATTTCCATGTTTTCCGGATAATCCGTATCGCTTTCGGCATCAGTGGACTGCCGCTTCGTAAATGTATAAACTACGATTCCCAGCGCGATATAAAGGCCCGTGGAAATAACCGGCAGAAGGCCGGTACCGAAGCCGTCCACAAGGATTCCCAGCAAAACGGATAATACCGCGTAGGAAATAGAACCCATTCCTCTGGCAAGGCCGAAATTGATTCCGACCCCTTTATTAATGAACTGCATCCCAAGGGAATTGACCAGCGGCTGCAGCGTATACAAAATGGCGGATTCAAGCGTGAGCAGAACCGCAAGTATAAAAAAGCTCTCCGACGGAAAGGACCGGGCTGCCGCAAGCGCTCCCGCCGCTCCTGTCAGGACGACAATTAAATTTTTCATCGATATTTTTCTGGTCCTGTCGGCAAACGCCGCCACCGCGGGCTGCAGCAGTACCGCAAAAATATTAGCCAGCGCAAGCACCAGGCCGATCTGGCTGTTGCTGAAATGCTTGGATAATAAAAATATGGATGCAAAGCCGAGACTGCTGCAAACAATCGACCAATAAAAGCTGTGAGCGGCCGAATACTTCATGGTATATTTCAGATTGATGTCGATGTTCTTTATCTCCCCTCCGGATGTGCGATACTGGTTTTATGATTACTGATAAATTCCGCCTGCAAGACGCTTCAACGCATTTTGAATTGGCCGCATATTTCTTCTTTATTATACTTTTATTTTTCATCTTATTCAACCGGTTTCTTCCAGTATAACGGCGTTCTTCTCAAACAATCATTCTCAGATGCTCTCAATGGGCAAAACAGATAAAAAGGCACCCTGGAAAAGGGTGCCTTAAATGGTTATCAGCCTCTATAAAACTCTTCCTGAACCGGGTATTATGCCGATCATCCAAGGAATGACTTAGACTTGACAGTGAAAGCATATACTCTGTCAGGGGTGATAGCATGAAAAAGAAATCGATTGTTTTGTTATTGGCCGTGATCCTCCTGCTTGGCAGTTTTTTTATTTTCCTATTAAAAGTAAATTCAAAAAATACGTCCATTCAGGCGAATAGCGGCACTGATGATCAGGATGCCGTTATTGAATTTCTCTTATTTCCCGAAATAGGAAAAGACGTTGAGCGTTTCTATAAACCCTATTTTAACTTTCCTCCCAATATTGACCCTGTATCTATGGATATTCTGGATATTAACCGGGTTCCTTCCGGATACGATGTTACATTACAGATATTCCCCTATTTGGGCGCTCATAATTCTATTGGAAAAGACATTGTTACCATGAATGTAACGACTAATAGCATTGCTACAAAAGAATTCAAGCATGTAGAAAGCTATGATGTTCCGGATTGGCTGAAGCAGAATGTAATCGAATGGCCGCCCCAAACGGAATAACGGGAACAGAAAATGATACACAGTCCGTATCTTTTAAAGGATGACGGCGTGCACCACAAAGCGCATGTCGCGCGCATCGTTCACACAGGTGGAAAGTGTCAGGATGCGGCTTTCAGCGTCCGTTTCCACGCCGGTATCATACAGAGAAAGCTTCTTCATTTTTTTCAGGTAGCTGCCGTAGGAGCTTTGGTCGGCAAAGGAATACGTGTAGGTCTCGCTGTCCGGCTTCGCTTCATGAACAGAAAAGATTTTACAGTCGGCCTTTCCTGCTTTACTGTAGAATTCAATGTCCGGATGCCGCTGATAATAGCTCTTGTCGCGAAAGCTGCAAAGCGCGGCAAACATGGCGCCGCTGCGCATATTGTGCCCGTACACAATCGAATTTTTTACGCCGGGGCCGTTTTCAATCCGGGAATCCAGAAAAATCGCCCCTATGCTGCTGCTGTTTTTATAAAAGGTATGGTTTAAATAATAAGTATTGTCTTTCCCCTGCACAACGGGGTAGCTTAGATTTGTCTCCGGCAAACGCAGCCAGCCGACGGCGTCGCTGTTCTGCGCGGTCAGCTTTTGGTAATCAAAGGCAAAACCGCCCGCCGCGAGAGTCACCGGCGCCCCACTCTGCCGTGCGGCGGCGGAAGAGGACGGCGGGGACGGTTCGGACATGGTCTGAGCCGCCTTTTCATATTCTTTTCTGCCGTTTTCATACTCGCTGTAAACGGCGTAAAACCGCGACCCGCAAAACACCAGAATCAGCAGACAGATCACGGCAACCGCCGGTTTCCAGTAACCGCGGATAACGGGGGCCGTTTTCTGTTTTACAAGAAGAAAGAGCTCCCGAAAAGCTGCCAGATTTTCAGAAAGCGCAGGGGTTTCCGTCACCTGCAAAGCTTCTTCCCCCGTCGGCGCGGCGAGAGGTTCCGCCTCCGTCAAAGGGCCGTCGGAGCCCTCTTCCACCGCCGGGATGGCACCGGTATGGGCGGCGCCCATGGAGAAAGCGGAAACCGCGGCCACGATGGGGACTGTCAGAACGACGCCCATGCTGCCGGAAAACGCCTGCATGATTTCAATGCCGATTCCGTAAGAATTGATGATCTGCACATAAGGAAGATTATAAACGTAGTTTGTCACCAGCACGCTGACGGAACCGCCCGCGAAGGCAAGAATCAGCGTATTGGACATGGTGCCCATCATGTCGCGCCCAACGCTGATACCGGAACGGAAAAGCTCCATCCGGCTGAGGCTGGGGTTCTTTTCCTGGATTTCATTGATGGTGGAGGCGACGGAAATCGCCACATCCATCACGGCGCCGAGGGAGGCGATTAGCAGGCCGGAAAACAGCAGGCCGCTGACCTGAATTTTTGTATTTTCCCCCAGGAACAGTAAATTTTCAATATCCGATACATTGTTGCCGGATATTCCCGCAAAAAAGCCGAATCCGGTGGCAGCCACGCCCGCGATGATAACACCGGAAACGGAACCGATAATGGCGCAGGCCGTTTTTTTCGAAGGCCCGCCGATCAGGTACATGGTGACGAGCGTCGTGACAATTGCCACCAGCACGGCCGCCCAGAAGGGGGAAAATCCGCGGAAAATCAGAGGAATATAGAGCAGAATGATGCAGGCCAAAGTAAAGATAAGCCCGATGGACGCTTTGATCCCCTGCTTTCCGCCGATGACGCAGAGAATCAGGAAGAACAGCAGCACGAAGGCATAAACAACCGGCTCGCGATTGGCGCTGTAGACGGAGGTAACGGAAATATCGCCGGAAACGCTCTGGATTGTGATGACCTCCATGCCGGGGGTGCAGCCGGCGCCGAACAGATATCCCGCCGAGCTGGTGGCCTCCACGGTCTGACCCTTCTGCCGGCCGCTGAGCATCAGAAGCCGCACGGTCTGCTCGCCGTAGCGCCGGCCGTCCTCCTGCAGATTGTCTTTCACCACCTCGACCACTTTGGCCCGCTCAAAGGTGCGGCCCACCGTAGTGACAAGCTCCGGCTTCTGCACCTGATTGATAAAGTAGACGAAAATGAGGAATCCTACCGCCAGTACGGCAATCACCGCCCTGCGTACGTTCGCCTTCTTATCTGCAAACAGTTTTTTCAGCATATCCTTCAATCCCCTGATTTTATAGTTTTCAGCCGTGCCTCGGGCCGGTTTTTTTACCGGCGGCATTTCGGCACCGACAGGCAGGGAGGCGAAAGCCTGCGCTTACGCCTCCCGTGAAACAGTTCAGTTCATCGTTATTTCGATTATTTGACAGCCTTGACCCGTTTGTCTTTTGCGGCGGCGACGACTGCCGTTACGAGGCCGAGAAGGGCAAGAGCCGCAAGCACGATCATTCCGGTCAGATCGTTTGTGTCGCCGGTTACCGGTGTCTGACCTTTTGTGTTTGGAGCGCTAAGTGCGACCGGCGTTCTGTTGACGGTTTTCTCGATTGTAAAGGTGGAATCGATCTGGCTTGTATTTCCGTC
This sequence comes from Caproiciproducens lactatisolvens, assembly GCF_052443335.1. Classification (NCBI taxonomy): domain Bacteria; kingdom Bacillati; phylum Bacillota; class Clostridia; order Eubacteriales; family Acutalibacteraceae; genus Caproiciproducens; species Caproiciproducens lactatisolvens. The sequence continues at coordinate 2,207,391 of NZ_CP195750.1, forward strand.
CACAATGCTGTAAGTGGAAATGCTGAAATCCTTGTCGCTGATGGAAATGACGGAATAGCTCGGCTTCCAGTTCTGGTTTCTGTAAGCGACGAAGTTCTGCTGCTGGGAAATCAGCTCATAAAATTTACTGCCCGTGGCGGAATTGGCGGTCATATACAGGGTGCCCTGGGGGTTCACCACCTTGGCGGATTTGTTATTGTTGATCGTATAGCAGTTATTTCCCTGAATGAAAGCGGCGTTGGCGGCTTTACCGGCGGCATCGTCCGCTTTCGGATAGTACGGATACACCTTTCCGGTGGCCTTGTCGATCACGTTGTCCCAGTCAAATTCTCCGGTGCTCGTTTTATTGGCGTCATAGGCAGCGTGAACCTTGCCGTCGCCCTGGAGCAGGTAGCTTCTGGAATAGCTGTGGTCATGGCCCTGAAGAACCACATCCACGTCATATTTGTCCAGAATGGGAGTGAGCTGGGTCCTGAGGACCATTCCGTCCGACTCGGAGTGGTCGGCGCCGCTGCCGTAGATGTCCTGATGGAACATGACGATTCTCCAGCGGGTGTTGGGGTTTTCCTGCGTCGCTTTTTTCAGCAGCGCTTCATGGTCCGCACAGTTGTAGTTGTTGGTGTTCAGCACGACAAACAGCGCATTCCCATAGGTGTAGTAGTAACCGTTGCCGGCTGCGGAGGGGCTTGTTTCCGCGGTGAAGGCGTTCGGGTTGTTGAAATGGAAGGCATAGCTCTTGTTGGTGGCGTCGTGGTTGCCGATCGTTGTGGAGACAGGCAGCGACTTCAGCGCGGCCGGAGACAGATAGCCGGCGTATTCGATCTCGTTGCCGGGGTCGATTCCGTTCACGTTTTTGTTGATCTGATCACCCGCGGAGAGGGCAAAGCTGGTGTCCGGATTGGCTTTTAACGCGACATTCAGCGTGGTGTTCCAGTTAAAGGCGTCGTTTCTGGCGGCAGTGTTCAGGCTGGAGGTGTTTTCGAGCTTGTCGCCGGTAGAAACCGTCTGCCCTTTTGAAGCGCCGATCTGGGGATCGCCGAAGAACAGCATTTTAAAGCTGGAAAAGCTTTTTGTGGCATACTTCGCCGGTTTGCTCTCCACCCCGTTCGTCAGATAGGTATAATAATACGCGGTGTTTTCCTTCAGGCCGGTGACGGTCACCTTGTTGCTGCGGTAGCCGTCAATCGCGGAGCCCGCCGTGCCCTGAAAGCTTTTGGCGTCGCTCATATCTTCCTTTGTGGCAAGCTTGACAGCCGGAGTCGCCGTGGCGCTCGCCTTGGAGTACCAGCCGAAATTCAGCTCGCTCTGGTTTCTTCCGGGGGTCAGGGAAACCTGCTCGTAATTGGTGCTGACAGACGTTTCCCACTGCTGTGTCCAGCCGGACCACGACTGGTCGGTGGTTGCGTCGGAGAAGTGTTCCGTTGCGGCAAAAGCGCCTGCAGAGGAAGAAATCACCAACCCGGCCGCCAAAACACCGCATAAAATCATTCTGGAAGTTTGTCTCATGTTGCCCTCCTTAAATTCGTTGGTTAAATTTGACATCGTCATTGGTTTCAGTATACGAACTCAATCAGGCGATTTCAATGAATTCACAGAAGCTTAAATAAAGTTTAAATCCGAATTTACAAAGGAGTTCTGCTTTAGAATATCCTGTCGAAAAGCCGCGACCGGACCTTTGCCGCCTGAAATCAGAGCGCGTTTTCAGCAAGGTGCGCGAGCGGGCTGCGTTCCACCTGGCTCAGCGTCACATGGCCTGTCAGCGCGGATCCTTTTAATCTTTCAACCAGATAAACCAGTCCGTTGGACCGCGAGTCGACCAGCGCGTTGTCGATCTGATTATCCGTCGGGTCACCGATAAAGACGAACTTGGAATTCTGCCCGGCCCGTGTCATCATCAGCTTGGCGATATGGGGCGTCGTTTCCTGCGCCTCATCCACAATGACAAACGCGTCTGTCAGCGTCCTTCCCCTCATATAGGTAAAGGTCTTCATATCGATCGTACCCGCACACTTGAGGTTTTCGATAATCGCGTCGACAGAGGTGTTGTCCTCCATACAGTTTTTTCTGGGCTTGCGGTTGCGGCCGCAGTACATCAGGTTTTCAAAGGCGTCATAGAAGCTGCCCATCCAGGGCCGGAGCTTTTCCTCCTCATTTCCCGGCAAAAATCCGATGTCGTCCCCCGCCGGCACCACCGGGCGGACAAACACGATTTTGCGGTACGCATGCTGCTCAATGACTTTTTCCAGCGCCACAGCGGTGGCGAGAATCGTTTTTCCCGAACCCGCGCCGCCCGTCAGGGAGACAAATTTAACGCTGTCGTCCATCATCAGCTCAAAGGCCATTTTCTGTTCCAGGTTCAGCGGCGTAAGTCCCCACGCGGTCCTGTTTTCGAACTGAAGCGGGACCAGCTTTTCGCCGTCAAACCGGGCGACAACCGAACGCGCCGGGGAATCCTTCGCATGAATCAAAAGAAACTGGTTCGGGAAAAGCTTGAGCTTTTTCGGGCAGGCCAGCCCGGAATCGTAGATTTTGTCAATATTTTCCGAGGAAAGCGTTGCCGTTGCATAACCCCGATACAGGTCGTCAAGCGCGATCCGGTCGGTTTCGTAATCCTCGGTCTCAATGCCGAAGGCCTGCGCCTTGAGCCTCATGCAGATGTCCTTGGACACAAGGATGGTGGGGATTTCCAAATCCCTTTTTTTGATGCTCAGCGTGGTAAGCAGAATTCTGTTGTCATTTTTTTTCAAATCCAGCTCATCGGTTATTTCCGTCACATTATGATAGCCGTTCATTTCAATTTTGAGGATGATATTTTTCTCAAGCTCGATTCCGTCCTGGATGCTTTGCTGCGCCTTTCCCTCCACCATTTGGGAAAGCTCCCGCACGGCCTGCCTTGCCTGACAGCCGCACAGCCCGTCTCTCGATTTCAGAGAGTCGATTTCCTCCAGCACAACCATGGGAAGGATGACGTTATTCCCTTTAAAGTTATGGATGCACGCGGGATCGTGCAGCAAAACGTTCGTATCCAGCACATAATTTTTTCTGTTACCGTTTTTTTGTTGCATTAGAATGCCTCCAAAATAAAAATTGATAGGGAGCGCAGCCTGAGACCTGAAAACGTTTCACTAATAAAAAAACACCACACATCTCTATGTGATGCCGTGGTGCTTTGCTTTTGCCCTGCCGTCAGAGATATTTTCGGGCAAAAGCGAACGGGCGCCGTCATGGATTTGTCTGCAGAGTCCGTAAATCTTTTTCAAATTCCTGAATCTTTTTATTCAGGAAAGCAATTTCGGGATAATCCTCCGTTTTGCCGGACTGCAGCTGAACCCTCTTTAAGGTCTTCCACTCGTTCAGGATTCTCTGTATGTTTTTCCTGACAAGCGCAGGTTCGTCGACCCGCTGTTTTTTTTCATTCCATATTACATCCAAACGCTCTGTCATTGCTATCACCTCATTTCCTATCATAGGCAAAACATGTTCAGATTGCGTTATAAACCCATTAAAAAATCAAGATAGCCCTGCCAATGGCTGGAAGCTCCGGAGCTTCACGTATCCAAATTAACATAACTTTGACAGGACGTTCATTTTATCTTAACAGAGAACGGGTACAATAAACACATCAGATAAAAACTGTCACACTGATGGGTATGGACGGAATACCGAACCATAAAAAGGTGGCAGACAAACAGCAATCGCCCCTTGCGGGGCTTGACATAAATTCTTTTTCATTACCCTCCTCTCTTCTGAACCGCTCCAAATGGGGCGGCTTTTTTAATTCTGACCGTTTTTTCTCCGGCAGAATCGGCGGACCCGCAAATTTCATTTCAGGTTGACGATAAGCGATAAAAATGCTATAGTGTTTCTATACCCCTATGGGTATAAAGGAGGTGGGATTATGCGCAAATGTATGGATTGCGATAATCTGCACAGGCGGCTGAACAAGATCTTGGGGCAAATCAGGGCCATCGACAAAATGGTGGATGAGGACGTCCCCTGTGAAGAGGTTCTGATCCAGATCAACGCCGCAAAAAGCGCCCTGCATAAGGTGGGGCAGGTCGTTCTGGAGGGTCATCTGAACCATTGCGTACGGGAGGGCATTGAGCACGGTGACGCGGAAAAGACCATCGCGGATTTCGCCAAGGCCGTGGAGCATTTTTCAAGGATGTCATAGAAGCCATGAAAAAACAATAAAAAAACAGCCGTTTGTACAAAACGGCTGTTTTTTTATTGACAGGCGATACCCCTACGGGTATAATAAACCTATACCCCCTTAGGTATAGAAAGGAGTGTTCGCTTGGCTCTGTTAAAAGATAAGGAAAGACGGGACGTACTTTTTCTCTGCCTTTCCGCCCCCGCGCTGATCATCAGTTTTTTTCACATCGGCAATCTTCCGGTCGACGCGGCATGGGTGGCAATCCTGTTATGCGGCGTCCCGATTCTGAAAGGAGCCCTTGTCGGGCTGATTACAAAGTTTGATATTAAAGCGGATGTTTTAGTGTCCATCGCCCTGATCGCATCCATTTTTATTGGGGAAACCTTCGCGGCCGGCGAGGTGGCTTTCATCATGGCGATCGGCGGCTATTTGGAAGAACGGACCGTAGCCAAAGCCCGCGCGGGAATCGAGAATCTGGTTCATCTGACCCCCGCCTCCGCCCGAGTCGTTCGGGACGGAAAGGAAGAGAATATCCCTGCGGAGCAGGTGAAAATCGGAGATATCCTGCGCGTCCTGGCCGGAGAAACCATTGCCGTGGACGGTACGATTCTGAAAGGACAGACCTCCATCGATCAGTCCGTCATGACGGGCGAATCCCTGCCGGTAGACAAGGGCGAGGGTGACGAGGTGTTCAGCGGGACGGTCAATCAGTTCGGCACCTTTGACATGACGGCGCAGAAGGTCGGAGAGGACAGCTCCCTGCAGCGCATGATCCGCCTGGTAGAATCCGCCGACGCCGGAAAAACAAAAATTGTCGGAATCGCCGACCGCTGGGCCACCTGGATCGTCGTGACCGCACTGCTGGCGGCTGTCATCACCTGGTTTGCCACCGGAGAGATCATCCGTTCCGTCACCATTCTGGTAGTGTTCTGCCCCTGTGCGCTGGTACTCGCCACCCCTACCGCGATCATGGCCGGAATCGGAAATGTGACGAAGTTCGGCATCCTTGTCCGGGAGGGGGATGCCCTGGAACGGCTGTCGCAGGTACAGCGGATCGCCTTCGATAAAACCGGAACCCTGACCTACGGCAAGCCGGCGGTTACACAGATACATAGCATCGACCCCGCGCTGAATGATACGGCGCTTCTGGAACTGGCGGCCGCCGCGGAGCTGCGCTCGGAGCACCCGCTCGGCCGGGCAATCGTCGCGGACTACCTGCAGAAGCACGGAACCCCGCCGGAGCAGCCGGAGGAATTCAAAATGCTGGCCGGGCGCGGCGTAGTCATCCGTTACGCCGGGCAGGACATTCTTGCGGGAAACGAAGCACTGATGGCGGAATACCGGATCATTCTTCCAGATGAGCTTCTGCGGGCGGAGGAAAAGGCAAAGTCGGACGGCTGTACCGTAATTTCCCTTGCGCGAAACGGAAACGCCGTTGGTATGATCGCCCTCTCCGATACCCTTCGTCCTGACGCCGCCCGGACGGTAGAGGCCATTCACCGGACCGGGGTCCAAACCGTTCTGCTGACCGGAGACGCAAAGCCGGCTGCATTTCATATCGCCCAGGCCGCGGACATTCAGGATGTGCGGGCGGATTGCCTGCCGGAGAAGAAGCTGCAGGAGATCCATGCGTATCAGGAAAAGGGCGAACTGGTCTGCATGGTGGGAGACGGCATCAACGACGCCCCGGCGCTGAAAACCGCCCATGTGGGGATCGCCATGGGCGGCATCGGCAGCGACATTGCCATTGACGCGGCGGATATCGTGCTGGTCGGCGACGATATCAAGGAAATTCCTCACCTTTTACAGCTTGCGAAAAAGACAATGCAGACGATCAAAGTAAATCTCACTGCCTCCATGATGCTGAATTTCATTGCGATTGCCCTTGCCATCACCGGCATTCTGAATCCGGTGGTCGGCGCCCTGGTTCACAATGTCGGGTCAGTCGCCGTTATTATCAATTCTTCCCTGCTTTTAAAATGGAGAAAAGCGGAATAAAGAGCCAACCTCCGTTTTGAGCACTTCGGGTACAATGCTAAATATATTTTCAGAACTTCAAGCCCTCTCAGCCGACAAAGGCTGAGAGGGCTTTCTTACATGCGAATTTTTCCTGTCCTGAGTCTCAAAAACGCATCGGATTCACCGCTTACAAATACAAGCAGCCGGAAATTCAAGATATCCTTTTATGCACGGGGGGACTGATACTGTGGCGTTGATTTTGGGCCGCAGGCTCCGGCGCTCCCGGTTCCGACCAAACCATTGCCGAGATAAAGGTGGTGCACGGAATGGTCAGAAGCATGCCGAGGCTGCCGACTAAGGACTGCAGGAACTCAACAATGATTTCCTCCTGATTCACAAGCTGCATAATCGGATAATCGGAAGCGGCATAAATGACGAGAGTGACCAGGCTGCTTCCGACGTAAGCCAGGATCAGCGTATTCATCATGGTCCCCATGATGTCCCGCCCGATGGTCAGGCCCGATTTTATCAGGATATACCGCGAAATGCGGCTGCCTCTGTTTGATTTTATTTCCACCAGCGAAGAGGCAATGGACATCGCCACATCCATGGTGGCGCCAAGCGCCCCGATGGTGACCATGGCGAAAACGACCGCCTGAAGATTGAGCGGCTGGTTCGCAAACAGCTCCATCAGCCGGGAAGACTGATCGTTGTAAAAGCCAGTCAGCTTCATGGTATGGTTGAACACCAAATAAATGCTTCCGGAGAAAACGACTCCTCCGATGCAGCCCAGCGCTGCGGCCAGGCTTTTCCGGTTCATTCCGCCCGTCAGCAGGAACGTCACACAAATGACATACACGCTGACCAGCACCGTACAGAGGTAGATATTGAACCCCGCAAGAATCATCGGAAGAAAAACATAAAAGACGGACAGGCAGGTCAAAATCAAAGCAATGACGGTATGCACTCCCTTTTTTCCGCCGAAAATCAGGATCAGCGCCGCCAGAATAACGGACAAAAGGATGATCTGGTCTATTCTCTCATAGTTTTCGAACACCCATTCCGTACTCTGGTCCTGCGTCAATTTTCCCAGGACCACTTTGTCGTTTTGACTGACCGCGGGGGGCATTGTCGGATTATCGATATAGGAATATTGGGTAGCCTGTACCATTTGACCCTTGTTTTGTCCGCTTGTGATTTTTGCAGTAAACGTCACGATTTTTCTTGTGGAATCGCTTTGATCCGGCTGGGTGCTGTTTACGGCTGTGACCTGAGCAAAGACCTGATCGTCCAATTCCGAATCCCTGCTCTGAACGATAATGCTGAGTTTATGCTGCTCCGCGATGCGGTTGCCTCCGTAAAGAAACAAAATGGATAAAATCAAAACAAAAAGATAAGCGGTCCTGTTCTGCCTGTACATCTTCATCACCTTCGTTATCAATTTGTATGACCACGAGGCAACGATTATGTAACTGATTTTACACGGCATTCGTCAGACGCTTTTTTATCAATACAATAAAATTTTTCAGCGGTCCATGAAATTTTTCAGATACTCCGAAACGGACCGGTTCATCTCCAGTGAAAAATCGGACATATATTTTCTTTTGCAGAAGGCCTCTATACTCTCCCGCGAGCCATTCTCACCGTACATACGGAGCAGTTCTTCCGGCTGCATTTCCCTGTACGAATCCGTGTGGACAATATGCTCCTTTTCAAAGCGCCCGGGTTTTCCCCTTTCCTTTTGCTGCTGAGTGGGATATCCGTAGACCACCATGACAGCCGGGAGGGTATATTCGGGCAAAGAGAGAAGCTCCCGGACCTTTTCACAGTTTTCCAGAATATCCCCGATATAGCAGGAGCCAAGCCCCAGCGAATGAGCCGCCGTTACGGAATTCTGCGCGGCGATCAGGGCGTCGGAGCAGGCGAGCAGCAGGTCGCCGGGTCCGGGCTTGCGTGGGAACAGGCCCGCGGCGCTGAACATTTTATACCACCTGTCATAATCTGCCACGAAGATTAGAACGACCGGGGCTTTGGCAATAAACGGCTGATGGTCGCAAAGGACGGATAACTGCTCCTTACTCCTGCTGTCCGTCACATCGATGATCGTGTACAGCATCATGTTTCCGGCTGTAGGCGCCTCAAACGCCGAGGCGATGATTTCGTTTTTCACATCCTGAGAAACTTCACGGTTCTCAAAAACCCGCACAGATTTTCTTTCCCGCAGCTGTTTTAAAACTTCATTTTCCAATCTCATTTTCCTCCTGACAGCTTTTTGTGCTTATTATAGCACACTTTCATCCATGAAGGGGCCGTTTTGCAACGGCCCCTTCATGGATGAAAAAATTTTTTGCTATTTTAGAGTCCACTCCGCGCTTTGCCGCTGCAGCTGAACCATCCGGGGATAAAGCTTTCCGCGCTTCATCAGCTCCTCCGGCTTTCCCTGTTCGGCCACGACGCCGTTGTCCAGCGCGACCAGATGGTCCGCGCCCGCGACGGTCCGCATCCTGTGTGCGATAATCAGCACGGTTTTGTCCTTGACCAGACGTGAAATCGCGGTCTGAATCTGGGTTTCGTTTTCCACGTCAAGGGAGGCGGTCGCCTCGTCCAGCAGGATGACCGGCGCGTCCTTCAACAGCGCGCGCGCGATGGAGGTGCGCTGGCGTTCCCCGCCGGAAAGGGTGGAGCCGTTTTCCCCGATCACGGTATGGTACCCGTCGGGGAAGCGGCGGATAAACTCGTCGCAGTTGGCGGCTCTGGCCGCGGCGTACACCTCCTGATCCGTCGCGCCCTTCCGCCCCAGACGGATATTGTTGAGGATCGTATCGTTGAACAGCACCACATCCTGAAAGACGATGGCAAAGCTTTTCAGAAGCGTTTCCGGCTCCACCGCGGTCACATCGACGCCGCCGACCGTTATTTTCCCGTGGTCCGCGTCCCAGAACCGGGCCGCCAGCTTGGCAGCCGTGCTCTTTCCGCCGCCCGAGGGGCCGATCAGGGCCGTAACCTCCCCCTGCTTCGCCGTAAACGATACGTCGTCAAGAACCGTTTCCCCGTCGTTGTAGGAAAATCCGACATGGTCGAACACGATATCGTACCCATCGGGGTCGTACCGGCTGCTTCCGGCCTGAACCGGATGATTTTCCAGCTCCTTCATGCGCCGTATCTGGATCTGCGCATTGAATATTTCAGCCAGATGCATCAGGCAGACGGACAGGGGATCATACAGACGGGAAACCGTCATTAAAAAGATCAGGTAAGTCAGAAAATCGGTCCGCCCCTGCGAAAGCAGGTTGGCCCCCACTAAAATAGTGATGGCGAATCCAAGCCGCAGAATCAGCTGGGAGGAAGAAACAAAAACACCCGTTATCAGCTCCGAACGGATGGACGCCGAAATGACCCTGTCCAGCTTCCGGTCAAGCGCCGAAAGGTATTCCTCTTCCCGCCCGCACGCACGGATATCGCGGACAGTCTCCAGACATTCCTGCACGCCGTCGGCGGCGGCCAGCTTGATGTCGACTTTCCTGGTCCCCCATTTATTCTGAATCCTTTTGCTCCCGACGGTCACAATCAGCGCCGCGGGAAGGACGATCAGAGTAGCCAGCGCCATCCGCCAGTCCATGACGAACAGCCCGATTCCCACCAGCGCAATGGAAATAACGGACCCGAACAGCTGGGGAACCGCGTGGGAAAAGGTGTGCTCCAGCTCCGTACAGTCGCCCATCAGCGTGATGGTAAGCGCGCTCAGGTCGCGCTGTCCGAAAAAGGAGAGCGGCAGCATCCGCAGCTTTTCCGCAAGCGTCACCCGGCGGTTCGCGCTTTCCTCGTATGCGGAAACATAGGTGTTGCAGTACTGAATGTAATGCAGAATAAAAATAACAACCAGAAGCCCCACGGCAATCGCCGTGTATTTCCAGACCTTCCCGGTATCGGAAGAGCCGCCGAAGAGCGGTTTCAGGAGCTCCTGCAGGGTCAGGATCAGCAGGCCGACCGGCAGCATCAGGCTGATATCGGCCGCGGCGCTGGCGGCGATCCCCTTTTTCAGGTCTTTGGCGCCCTGCTCGCTCAGGGCAAATATCTTACGAAACATAGGAAACCTCCTTGCCGACGCTCCAAGAAACGGAGCTCTGATAGTCGCGCCACAGCGAAGCGTAAATTCCGTCGTTTTTGAGGAACTCTTCGTGCCGGCCCTTTTCTTCGATTGTGCCGTTGGACAGCACCAGAATTTCGTCCGCATTTTTCACCGTGGAAAGCCGGTGCGCGATCATCAGCACCGTTTTTCCCTTCGTCAGCTTTTCAAAGGCCACCTGAATCTTATGCTCGTTTTCCGGGTCGGCAAAAGCGGTGGCTTCGTCCAGAACGATAATCGGCGCGTCCTTCAGAATCGCACGCGCCAGAGCGATCCGCTGCTGTTCGCCGCCGGACAGGTAAATGCCCCTGGTCCCGATCACTGTCTGCAGGCCCTGCGGAAGTTTTTCGAGAATATCGCCGCACTGGGCCGCCCGGGCGGCCCTTTCCACCTCCGCCGCGGAGGCGTCCGGCTTCGCCGCGCGGATATTGTTGAAAACAGTATCCTTAAACAGACGGGAATCCTGAAAGACAAACGCGATCTGCCTCATCAGCACATCCGGCTCGATATCCCGCACGTCTGCTCCGCCGATTTTGATGCTTCCGGCGTTCACATCCCAAAAACGGGGCAGCAGGCTGGCAGCCGTGGTTTTCCCGCCGCCGGAAGGGCCCACCAGCGCAACCGTGGAGCCCGCCGGGACGGTAAAGCTGACGTCGTTCAGAGCCGGGATTTCCGAACCGGAATAGGTGAAGGAAACATGGGAAAATTCGATCTGCGACCCGGAGGGCATTTTCGGCATGTCCGGCTTCGGGAGCGGCTTTTCCTGCAGCAGGGAATCAATGCGGTGCACCGATTCCTCCGCAATCATTTTATAACTGGCCATATACATGATCTTATTGATCATGGCGGAACAGGCCGGAGTAAACAGGAGATAGAAAATATAGTTCTGCAGAAACAGGCGGATGTCCGGCGCATACACGGCGAAAAGGAATCCCGTCGGAATCAGAAGGAAAAAGGTTCCGTTCAGGATGGTGGTAAAAGCGGTCATCGATTTCTTAAAGGAGAGAGCGTAAGCGGAGACGTATTTTTTATACTTCATGATAGAGCTGTAGAAGCTCTTGAAGGAATAGACGGTCTGCTGGAACACCTTTACAACGGGCACCCCGCGGACGTATTCCACCGCCTCATTGTTCATCTCCTCCAGAGAATCCTGATACACTTTCATAAAATCCATGGATTCCCCGGTCATCATTTTCATCTGGATCACAAATCCGGCGGCCATAGGAATCAGGCAGATAAGGCCGAGCCGCCAGTCAAACACGAACAGCAGGACCAGCATGGTCACCGCCGTTACAACAGTCCCGCTCAGGTCGGGAATCTGATGCGCCAGAAACGTTTCGGTCTGACCGGAGTTTTCATCGATGATTTTCCTCAGCTTTCCGCTGCTGTTCAGCGAAAAAAAGCCCAGCGGAAGCGTGACCAGATGCCGCAGGGCCTGTGATTTCATATTTCTGGCCGTATGGAACGCCGCAAGATGGGAGCACATCAGCGCCGCAAAATAGAGAACGAAGCCCACCGCGAAAGCGGCCACCGCCCACCAGCCGTACAGGGCAAGTCTGCCGCCGTTGAGCGCGGACATGTCCGGAGCCGCACGCAGGACCTCCCGGACACATAACCAAATGCAGACGAACGGCAGCAGCATAAATACCGAACTGATTCCCGACAGGACACAGGCCGTCACAACAAGAGCTTTGTACTTTCCCGCAAACTCAAGCAGCCGTGGAATCCCCGTTTTTTGCTTATGCATAAATTTCCTCCTTCAATATACAAAGTGTTCAGTTAGCGTACGCTAACTACAAGCTATTGTAAAAGATGCCAAAAGGGATTTCCACTCCAAAAAGCCCCGGCTGCTCCGAAAGGCCAGCTATTTATTGCGGTATTCCGAGGGGCTCATCCCCATGATTTCCTTAAAGGCGGATGAAAACTTGCTGGGGTTCTCGTACCCCACCCGGCCCGCGATTTCCGCTACGGTAAGCGCCCTGTCGCGCAGCAGCTCTGCAGCGGTCTGAATGCGGTATTCCCGCCGGTAAGCCGAAGCGCCCTTTCCGTAAATGGATTTGAAACAGTTCTTTAAGCCCGTCAGGCTGATTCCGTGCTCCCGTGCCAGCTGTGCCAGCGTGATATTCTTTTCGAGGGAGCGCGTCAGGTGGTCCCGGATATGCTTTACCTTCCGCACCTGATTCGCGTCATAATAAGGGACTGTCTCATAAGGAGAGGATGGCAAATCTTCCAGCAGGAGAAGCAGTTCCAGCGTTTTCAGCCGCAGATATCCCGCCTGTGTTTCCCAGTCCGCCCGATAGATTTCGTCAAAAATCCGCTGTATCCGTTCCGGGGATTTCAGAACAAAGCACCGGTTTTCTGGACAGAGCTTTTCGCGCAGTCCGCCCAGAGGAATCTGGAAGCCGGAGAGCTGTGCTTCAAAATATTTCCCGGCGGCCCAAAGGTCCATAAAGACGGAGACGCCCTGATACATTTTAAGGGGAAAACAGTTGCCGCTGGCGGCGTTTTCCAGCATATTGACCGCGAGGTCCCCTTCTCCCATATAGGCATAGGCGCCGCGCCTGAATTCACACTCAAAGCGGCCCCTCCGGCAGTGATTGATCTCCATCATGCCGGGCTGGGGCGACGCGGACTGAAAGCAATGAAACGTGGAAAAATCATTCAAAATCAGGTCCACCCCCGGAAACAGGCTCAGGACCGTCATAGTCCCCTCCCCGTCCTCATACCCGACATGGTAAACCGTCCGGATTCCGCTCTGTGACTCCATGCTTACCTCCGGACCAAACGCCTGTTTTGTTCTCGATACCATCGCATTCCCCCGCTTTCAGGAACAATCTTAATAATTTACAGCATTTCCAGTTGATTCTGCAGCAAGGTCACGTTCCTCCCCCGCCTTCGGCGGGGGAGGAACGTATTTTGTCTTGCAAACTGAAATGGAATTGATGTAGTTTTATGTTAGCATATGCTAACCTCAAATACAAGAACTTTCTGAAAGGTCTATGATTCCGGCCCCCGCTCCAGCATCGACATAAAGTCCCTCATGGCCTGTGTCAGATACTTGTTTTTATGATAAATCAGTTTAAACCGCCTCCGGAAGCGGATGCCTTTCACATCCCTGCGGCACAGCAATCCGGATTTCACTTCATTCCGGACTGCCCGCGCGGAGATGACGGAAACGCCCAGTCCCGCCGCCACGGCGTTTTTAATGGTATCCGAGTTGTTGCAAGTCCAGGCGGCTTCCCAGGGAAATCCGTTTTCGGCCATTTTATCCTCAAAGGTTTTCCGGGTTCCGCTTCCTTTTTCCCTGATGATAAAATTTTCCGTCCCCAGTTCCCGCGGATCGATCTCCCCGCAGGCGGCAAAACGGTGACGGGGAGAGCAGATCAGAACCAGCTCGTCGTCCATAAAGGCGCGGCTGACAATGTCCGGAGAAACGGTTTCGCCCTCCACCAGTCCAAGGTCAACGGCGTCCTTCAGAATCAGTCCTCTATTTTCGCCGTATTGTCCTCGACCACTTCCATCTTTACCGCCGGATTGATTTTCCGGAACCTTGAAACGGCTTCCGGCAGGACATGGGCGCCGACGGTGACGCTTGCGCCGAGGCGGACGGTTTCGTTGTGACAAAGAGCCCTCATATCGTTTTCCGCTTCGGCGTTCATGCGTATCATATGGCGCGCATAGCCCAAAAGCTTCCGCCCGGCCTGCGTAAGATAAAGCTTTCGCGACAGCCGTTCAAAAAGCCGGACCCCGTAGTGGTTTTCCAGCTCCGCAATCGCCTGGCTCACCGCGGGCTGAGAGATAAAAAGCGTTTCCGCCGCCGTTGTCATATTCATGGTGTCGCAGACCGCGACAAAGATTTTAAAATGCCTTAACGTCATATTTTCTCCTCTACAGCATTTTCAGTTGATTCTGAAACAAGGGTTGTGTTCCTCCCCTGTCAAGGGCGGGGGAGAAACATGTTTTGTCTCGCGAACTGAAATGGAATCGCTGTAATCATAATCATTTTCTAATAGTATCAATAAGATAATAATATTTTACTAATCGTCAGTCAAGGCGTATGATAAACGGCGAAGGAGAGAATGAAATGAAAACATTGCTCAAAAAGCTGCCGGGCATTGCCCTGACGGCGGTGATCGCCATCCCCGCGTGGCTGATCGGAAAAATCATCCCCGTTGTGGGCAGCCCCGTTCTGGGTATCCTGTTCGGCATGCTGCTGGCTTTCTGGAAAAGGCCGCAGCAGTTCAATGACGGCATCGGTTACACTTCCAAAAAGCTGCTGCAGTACTCCATCATCCTGCTGGGCTTTGAAATGAACCTGTTCAACGTCTTTAAGGTCGGAAAGCAAACACTCGTGTTAATGGCCTTTACCCTTACGGCGGCCTTTCTGACCGCCTATTTTGCCGGTAAGCTTTTAAAGCTGGACGGCAACACCAAAACGCTGATCGGGGTCGGCTCCGCCATCTGCGGCGGGTCGGCGATTGCGGCGACCGCGCCCGTCATTCACGCGGACGACGACGAAGTCGCGCATTCCATTTCGACGATCTTTCTGTTCAACGTCATCGCCGCCTTCCTGTTTCCCTTTCTGGGACATGCTCTCGGCATGAGCGACCAGAGCTTCGGTCTTTGGGCGGGTACCGCGGTCAACGACACCTCCTCCGTTGTCGCCGCCGGGTACACGTTCAGCAACGCGGCTGGCAATCTGGCGGTCATTGTCAAGCTGACCAGAACGCTGATGATCGTTCCCGTTACGCTTGTGCTGGCGGTCTATACCGGCAGAAAGAGAAGCAACAAGGGAGGCTACAGCATCACAAAAATTTTTCCGTGGTTCGTGCTGGGGTTTGTTCTCGCTTCGGTCGCCAACACCTTCCTGCCCCTGCCCGCCGGGATGGGAAGCTTTTTATCACAGGCGGGCAAATTCGTCATTGTGATGGCCATGGCGGCAATCGGACTGAACACCAATCTGGTGAAGCTGGTAAAAAGCGGCGGCAGGCCGATTCTGCTCGGTTTTCTCTGCTGGGCGGTCCTTTCGGTCACATCCCTGGCGGTACAGCATTTTATTCTTCAGGTATAAAACCGTCTCCGCACTTCGTCCATCCGCATCCGACCGGGCGGCTTGACAAAACAGAAAACCGCTATTACAATAAGTCCATGTGTAAATGAAAATCATTTGCATGTGGACTTTTTATTTCCCGATATTTCGTGACCATATCATTCTGTGCGGAGGAAGGTATCATGATAAAAACAGCACGCGGGCAGCTCCGCAAACAGAATTTCCGCGGAGGGCTCTGAAGATGACGAAAATTGAAATCATCTGCGGTTTTTTAGAAAGCGGCAAAACTACGCTGATCCAGAAGATACTGGAACAGGAATACTGCAAGGAGTACCGCCGGATCGTGATCCTCCAGTGCGAAGAAGGGCTGACGGAATTCCGCGCTTCCGCAATGGCAAACAAGGACGTTGTTCTGGCACAGATCGAACAGCCGGAAAAAATCCGGAAAAGGCTGTTCAGCAAAATGAAGGAAGAGCTTGACCCCGACCTCATTTTGATCGAATACAACGGGACATGGCCGATCGAGCAGCTGCTGCGCGTGCGGCTGCCGGCGGATTATCGGATCGACCGGGTCCTGTTCTGCGCCGAAGCTTCCACCTTTCCCCTCTATATGAAATACACGGGAAGCATGATGCTGAACCAGCTGAGCAACGCGGACGCGGTCTTTTTTAACCGCTGCGGCGGGAATACCGACGCGCTGAAAGCGACGGTAAAAAGCTGCAACCGCACGGCGGAGCTTTGCTTTACGGAGGAAGCGGCGGAACAGTACGCCGTACGGGTCCTCAAGCCCGAGGAAGTGCGGAAAGAAAACAGCCTGCGCAAAAAAAAGCAAATCGGTACGGCAGCCGCGCTGGTCGCCCTGTATTTCCTTGCCATCCATTTCTTTCTGAACGCGCCTCCCTATATCAAAAGCATCAACATGATCTTTATCGGCATTCTGATGCAGGCCGTACCGTTTTTGCTGGTCGGCTCTTTTGTTTCCGGACTTTTACAGGTTTTTGTTTCGGACGATACCCTTGTGCGGATGTTTACCGGCCATAAGTGGCTGGGGTACCCGCTGGCCGTGGTATCCGGCTTTTTCTTCCCCATCTGCGACTGCGGAATCGTCCCGATCGCCTCGCGGCTGACCCAGAAGGGCGTCCCTTTATCAAAGGCCATGGTCTTTATGCTGGCGGCCCCCGCCATGAACCCCATTACGATCCTGTCTACGATCTACGCGTTCCCGGGACAGCCGCAATACGCGCTGTACCGTGTCCTGCTGGGGACGGTGGTGGCGCTGCTCACGGGCCTGGTCCTGAATCTGACGCATGTCCGGACCGAAGACGTCTTTCTCTCTTCCTCCGCGGCCTGCTCCTGCTCCGTGGCGACGGTCAATGTACGGGGAAGCGGCGCGGCGGCAAAAGCCGAGTCGGTACTTCTGATTTCCGGCCAGGAATTTTTCACGATGGGAAAATATATCGTAGCCGGCGCTTTCGTATGCGCCGTACTGCAGCAGGTGGTCCCCGTTTCCTACTTCAGCAATACGGGGTCCCGGATCATTCTTCCGCTGCTGCTGATGCTGCTGGCCGCCTTTTTTATGTCGGTCTGCTCCACGTCCAACGCGTTTATCGGCAGAAGCTTTCTGAATATTTTTCCTATGGCGGCGGTCATGGGCTTTATTGTAATGGGTCCCATGCTTGACCTTTCCAATTTATTGATGCTGGGCAGCAACTTCAAAAAGAGCTTTATCATAAGATTGGCCTGTACTCTGCTGACGGTCGCATATCCCGTCTTTTTACTGTTTTCCGTTTTCCTGATAGGAGGTAAGTAATGAAACGAAAAGCGAATTCCGAACTGATCTTTCAGGCGCTGATCTGTATGGCGCTCTCCGTCCTGTTTGTCTTTGCGCTGATTTCGGGCAAGGCTTCCAACTATATTCATCCCCGGCTGTTCGGGTTTCTGTGGTTCGCCGCCGCCTTTCTGTTTTTGATCGGCGCCGTTATGCTGCGTTACTCAAAAACGCCGAAACACAATGCCAGGCCGCTCAAAAATATGATTCTGGTGATCCCCATCCTTACCGCGGTCCTGATCCCGGTGGGAGCGGTGCAGAGCCAGGCGATTTCCTTCGGAATTTCCGCCGGAAGTACGCGGAGCAGCAGCGCTGCCGCGCAAAGCCCCGCCTCCTCCGCACCGGACAAAGGGACCGTGATACCGGACACCGCAACCAGCAGGGACGATATTGGAATTGAGGCTTCCTCCCCCTCCTCCGGCGTGCCTGGAGAGGACAAAAACGGAGTCGTCACCGTCACCGACGAACAGTTCGCAAGCTGGTATCAGGACATCAATGAAAATATGAAAAAGTACGAGGGAAAAACCCTGAAGATGAAAGGGCAGGTTTTCCGCATGAACACGTTCGGAGCCAGCGAATTTGTCCCTGCGCGCTACGCCATGGTCTGCTGTGCCGCTGATTTGCAGCCCTGCGGGGTTCTGTGCCGCAGCAGCGCGGCTTCCCAGTATCAGGACGGCGAATGGCTCTGGGTGACCGGGGAAATCAAGATTGAAAATTACCAGGGGCAGACGATGCCCGTCTGTTACGTGACCAAAATTGAAAAAGCGGAAAAGGCAAAGCAGGACTATATTTATTTCACCTATTGACGCAACGACCATGGAAATTCCCGGCGAACGGCCGCAACGGCTTCGGGACGCCGGCAAGAATTCCATGACAGGAAAGTGAGGAAACTCAATGAGTACAAAAATCGATATTATTTCGGGCTTTCTGGGTTCCGGAAAGACAACCCTGATTAAAAAACTGCTGAACGAAAAGCTGTCCTCGGAAAAAGTGGTCATTATCGAAAATGAATTCGGAGAGATCGGGATCGACGGGGGAATCCTGAAAAACACGGGAATCCAGATCAGAGAGATCAACGCCGGCTGTATTTGCTGCACCCTTTTGGGGAACTTCGACGCCGCTTTAAAGGATGTATTGAAAAAATACCACCCGGACAGGGTCATCATTGAGCCTTCCGGCGTCGGCAAGCTTTCCGACATTACAGAGGCCTGCAGAAAGGCCATCACTCAGTCGGACAGCGAAATCAATATACAGGCAGTAATTGTTGATCCAATAAAATACAAAATGTATATTAGAAACTTTTCGGAGTTTTTCAGCAATCAGATCGAATGCGCGAAAACAGTCATTCTGAGCCGGACCCAGAAGGTCGAAGCTGAAAAGCTGTCGGAGGTGGTGAAGGATATCAAAGCCCGCAATCCTTCCGCCAAAATCATGACGACCCCGTGGGAGGAGCTTTCTGCGGAGACTATCCTCGCCGCGGCGGAGCAGGAGGGCGCCGTTCCGCTGATTGAACAGGAAGCCCCGCACAAGCACGGCGGTCACTGCGGGGACCATGAGCATGTGCACGACCACCACTGCGAAGGGCACGAGCACGGGGACCACTGTGAAGGCCATGAGCACGGGGACCACTGTGAAGGCCATGAGCACGAGCACGACCACCATTGTGAAGGACATCACCACGCCGACGATGTGTTTGAGAACTGGGGTGTGGAAACGCCGCGCACCTTCTCCGAAAAAGAAATCAGAGATATGCTGAAAATGCTCTCCGATTCCGAAAAATACGGCACGGTTCTGCGCGCAAAGGGGATTGTGCCCGTGGATGAAAAGGACTGGACACAGTTCGATTTCGTCCCGGAGGAGTTCGGGCTTCGTCCGATCGCCCCCGACTATACGGGCCGCCTGTGCGTGATCGGGGTAGGCCTCAACCGCCCGGCGCTGGCGGAGCTGTTCGGCGTCTGACGGCCAACATAAAAAGCGGTACCCGAAAAGGCTGAATCGGCCTTTTCGGGTACCGCTTTTTTCCGGATGATCTCTGTTGGAAACGGCCCAAAATATTTTCAGTATTTTATATTCGTTATGTTCGTTCGGCCTTTTTATTCCTCAACGAGGAAATCCTTAATTTTATCCAGAATCTTCCGGTCGTCGGAATGAATATTCAACCGAAGGGGCTTGGTCAAATCGATGCTGAAAATCCCCATAATCGATTTGGCGTCCACAATATGCATTCCCTCAATAATTTCAAAATCCACTTCCTCATTGCTGATGCTGGCAGTGAATTTTTTTACCTTCTCAACGCTGTCCAAAAGTATTTTCACAGTCATCATAATCTGATTTCCTATCTCCTTACTGAATGGATTTTCTTTGGTTATTGGCCCTGTCGATCACCTTCTGCCGGAAATTGATGACCTGATGCTCATATTCCTGATTCATCAGACTGGAATTAATCAGGAAATCGGCGGTCGCCTTATTATTCGCTATCGGAATATCGTACACCTGGGCGATTCTCAGCAGCGCCTTTACGTCGGGATCATGTGGCTGTGCTTCCAGCGGATCGGAAAAGAAGATCACAAAATCGATATTTCCCTCCACGATTTTAGCGCCGATCTGCTGGTCGCCGCCAAGCGGTCCGCTGTTATAGCCCTTTACGGGAAGGCCTGTCCGGTCGGTCACCATCCTTGCCGTCGTTCCGGTGCCGCACAAAAAATGGTTTTTCAGAACATCCTGATTTTTCGCGCACCACTCAATCAGTTCCTGTTTTTTTCCGTCATGGGCAATCAGCGCGATTTTTTTCTGTTTTCCGATTGTAAAGGTAATAAACTCATTATCCATAAATCATTCTCCTGTCTTATTGTTTCCATCGGCTCTTCGCGTATCCTGAAATGATTTTTCTATTGTTCCTAAAGTCTCCGGATCAAGTCCCGATCGCCATTCGGCGATTTACCATATTATAGCAGATGGCCACAGGGAGTTCAAGGGAATCCGAGTGCTCCGGAGCAGCGTGGAAAGCTGCAAACCTTCCGGAATCATCTGCACAAAAGGCGCTGTGTGAGGATATCGGAAAAGATTTCCATCCCGTCCGTTCGCACAATCCGGATCGCATCGCCAAACTGTCCGCTCTGGGGCAGAATGGACGAAAGGATATTTTCCTGTTCCAAAATCCGTTCCGGGTGAAAAACCACATTTTTTTGGCCGTTAAAAATCGCCACATAAAAAATCCCCGTTTCGACAAGGTCCTGAAAGAAATGGCTGCCATAGGACAGCTCCGGCATCAGTCCCTCCGCGGGCGACGCTACCTCACAGATCACCGCCATGTTGCAGAGCTCGGAAAAATGCACGGGGACGCCCAAAGAAGGCGTCGTCGTCCCCCAGCGCCCGGGGCCCATCAACAGGACATTCTTCCCCTTCAGCGCGGTATTGATCATGCCGATCTGCCGCGCGACCATATATTTATTCTGCTCACTCAGATTCAGATACGCAGGCGCGTGTACATAAACGACATAATCGATGGGCAAATGCACGTTTCCGCCCATGAAATTTCCCTCGGAAGCGAAAAAGCAGTCCCGTTCATCCGTGAGCGCAGGAATTTCCACGGATTTTCCCAGCCCCCGCGTCTGCAGCGGCCGGCACTGCAGAAGGTTTACTTTAAAGGACCGGTCCGTTCTGAAATTTGCCGTAAATTCAATATCCACAGGATAGTTATATACGTTCGACAGAAGCGCCAGCAGGTCTTTCATAAAGCGGGGAAACTCCGTCGTTTTCAGCAGCTTTTCAAAGTGGAGGATATGCGGTATTTTTTTGTCGCTGTAGCCCAGCTCGCGCAGCCGCGCGGCCGCCCGGAAGTCCTGTCCGGCAAACAGCTCCCTGTCCGTATGGATATCATACGACAAAATTTCTTCCAGCCCCTTGCCGGTCAAAGCGTTTTCCGGAAGAGAAAGGACGTCGACAAAGTGCTGGGAAAACTTCTGCTGATCATCGTAATCCGTCGGCGGGGTGCGCAGGGGGTCGTCCAGACAGACGATCCTGACATAGTCGCCGACCGTTCTGTCCACCGCCCGGGTACCGAGTCCGAACACCAGCCGGAGCATGCCGGCCTCCATGTCGACGCTTTTATCCCAGACATAAAGGTTGGAGGAGTTCCCTACGCCGGCAAGATGCGGGAAAAAGTTTTCCCCGTGGTAATCCCCGGAAACGCGCTGGACCAGAATGGCCATCTGCTCATCCTTTTCGGAGAGCCCCCTGCTGATCCGGTAGGAAAGCGCGTCTTCGTTCATCGTGCTGGCGTAAACCGTACGGATCGCCCGTTCAAAGGCTTCGTAGCGTTCTTCGGGGGTGCCCTGATTCACGCAGAAGATGCTGTCGTACTTTCCGGCGAACGCATTGCCGAAGTTGTCCTCCAGCAGGGAGCTGGAACGCACGATAATAGGAGACTGGCCGAAATGCTCCAGCATCTGGAGGAATTGCTCCTGAATCGTCTCCGAAAACCTGCCGTGCAGAAGCCTTTCCTTCAATTCCGGGGCGTATTTGAAATAGCCGCCTTCCGTTTTCTGCTTCATCCGCAGCTTCCACAGGCCGTTTTGAACAAGATAAGTATAAAAAAGATCGGAACCGAGGTAATAGGAGTCGTGGGGTTCCAGAAAGGGAGTGAACCGGTTTCCGCCGTCCTTCTCCAGTATTTTCCGGGCAAGCAGCATGCCGACGCTTTTACCGCCGATAAACCCTGTCCCGACCTCCCGGGCATAGATCATCAGGATATCGTTCAGAGTAAAATAGCGGTCGCACAGCTCAAACATTCTGGATTTTTCCCCGATCAGCATGGACATCAGGTCCCTTTTGACCGCTTCCCGCCGCTCCGGAGCAAGGTGGACGGCCTCTTTCGCCCGGCTGAAGATCACGTCCCAGTAGTCAAGCCGTTCTTCCCCGCGGCTGATTCCGGAAAAAAGCTCGGCGGCGTCCGCGCTGGAGGTGATGGAGACCGCCTCCCCCTCCTGGATCAGATGGGGAAAAAACATGGTGGGGGAATAGCGCCTGAGCACCTTGAGCGGATGGATATAGAATTTGCCCCCGACCTGATACAGGTCGAGCAGAAGCTGCGTCGTCTCACGGATTCCGGCAATGGTGCCGTAGGTGTGGATATTGCGCATGATCGCGAAATAGGCGACCGTGTCCAGTTCGTACAGGAACGGGCAGGTCACTTTAAAGAAGTTTTCGATCATCAGGTCGGAATGCCAGTATTCCAGCAAATCGGTCAGACAGTCAAAGACATAGAAAGCTTTTCTGCCCTCCCGCTTCACCAGACTGTATACTTCCGCGACAAAGCTTTCAAAGCCTTTCTTCGCCTCGATCCGATAGAGCCTGATATCCGGGCTGTCCTGCAGAATCGGTTCGTGTCCGGCAAAACGAACGTAGATCAGTTTTCTGTGATCCCGCTTCGCCTGTGCGGCAAACGGTTCCGCCATTTTCCGATAATCGGCCGCGGTATCCACCTGCCAGACCACGTTGTCCCCCAGCCTGAGGCTGTCGATCACCCGGTCAAAGCCGCCCAGCCCGGTGCTTACCCGTTCGTGTATGTTCATGCCGCACCTCCGTTTTGCTGATTCCGAAAACAATTTTTTCTTATTATAACACAAACGATGCCACATTTCCGCGGCACCGTTTTTTATTATGTTATGATTGAATTCAGGTGGAGGACCGGATCACCAGCTCCGTCGGAAACACAATGTTCCGGACCATGCCGGTATCTCCGCAGATGCGGCTGTACAAAACGTCCGCCGTCGTTTTCCCCATCTCCTGAACGGGTACGGAAATCGTCGTAAGGCCGGGGAAAGTATAGGAGGAGATGGAGTCGTTGTTGAAACCGATCACCGCGACGTCCTGCGGAACGGTAAGCCCCATTTCCTTAATCAGGGGAAGCACGGCGGACGCCAGCGTATCGTTTCCGACAAAAATCGCGTCGGGGCGGTCTTCCGCGGGCATGGATAAAAGCCCGCGGACATCGTTCAGGCAAACGCCGATGTCCCATTTACAGTCGAGCATCCACTCCGGACGGTATTCCAGCCCGGCAAGCTCCAACGTGGAACGGATGGCGATCTGCCGCTTATCGCTGCGGAAATCCTTCAGGTTGGCGCCGCCGACATAGGCTATTTTCCGGTACCCCCGGTCGATCAGATGGCGGACAGCCTGAACGGACGCATTGAACAGATCGAAGCCGATATTATCCAGATTGCCGTACGCCGTGTCGCAGCCCACTACATACCTGACACGGCTGCAGACGTAGCGGAACGCGTCCTCGGGAAGATCATCCATGATGACCAGCCCGTCCAGGTCCCGCCCGAAGGTGAGATCGAGCTTCTGGGGATTGCTCAGCTCGCTGTAGTTGCGTACCGTCGTGATGATGCAGTTATGCTCCAGCAGCCTGCTTTCCAGCGCCGATAAAATGGAGGAAAAATACGGGTCTGCGTATTTTTCCGCGGTCATGGACAAAATACAACAGATATTTTTGGCCTGCACCTTCGGCAGCCGCCGTTTATAAGAATAATTGAGGGCGGCGGCGGCGTCCTTCACTCTTTTGCGCGTCTTTTCGGTCGCCTTATAATTCGCGTCCCCGGACAAAATTCGCGATACCGTTGCGATGGACACATCCGCATATTTTGCCACATCCCTGATTGTCGACATCATGTTCCTCCTATCAATGCGCAGTTGTTTGCCAAACAAATTATAAACATTCGCCAATAAAATGTCAATCCAAAGTAAAAAAGCCGAAAAAGGAAAGTTATCCTTCCGCAAATTTCCCAAAGGAAAGATTATCTGGGGATACTAACGGTTAAACGAGGACAAATTCCAGGCAGGAGAATCTGAAAATCATAGTTGCCAGTCATTGTTTACTAAACTAATAATTTCTTTTCCTAAAATATTACTGCGGTTTTTCAGAAAAGCTCTTGTGATATTTCACAGAGCTAAGATATATTTATTAAAATTAATCACAAAAATACATTATAAAAAGATATTTTTGACAAATATGATTTACAAATTGATTTTTCAATGCTACAATACTTTCAGGTTGTTAAGAAAACAAATTATTGTTTCACTAATCGATTCATTTGCAACCGCGGATAGGAGTATGCAACATGTCAAAAAAATTTGCTTTCATCGGTTCGGGATCCCTGGAATTTACAAGAGATCTGGTTCGTGATATCCTTACCTTTGACGCTTTTCGGGACTGTGAAATCGCGTTGATGGATATCGATTCCAAAAGGCTTTCCTATTCCAGGAAGGCAGTGGAAAAAATAATTGAAAAGGGCAGCTACCCCGCAAAGGTATCGGCGACTTTGGACCGCCGCGAGGCCCTGAAAGGCGCGGACGGCGTCCTGATTACCATTCTGCAGGGCGGCGTCGACGTATGGCGCCACGATATTGAAATTCCCGCAAAATACGGGGTCGATATCTGTGTCGGCGATACGAGAGGACCGTCCGGTATTTTCCGGTTTTTAAGGACCGCGCCCGTTATGCTGGAGATCATCCGCGATGTGGAAGCTCTGTGCCCGGACGCAATCGTCCTGAACTATACAAACCCCATGGCGCTTCTGTGCGGATATCTGCAGCGCCAGACCAAAGTAAACGTGACCGGCCTGTGCCACAGCGTACAGGGTACCGCGGAAATGCTCGCCGGCTTTATCGGCGCGAAACCGGAGGAGCTGACCTACACCTGCGCCGGGATCAACCATCAGGCGTTTTACCTGAAAATGGACTGGAAGGGACAGGACGCGCTGCCGCTGCTGAAAAAAGCGGTGCTGGAAAAGCCGGAGGTCGCGGCGGAAGAACCGGTCCGGTCCGAAATGTTCCTCAATCTGGGCTATTATCCGACGGAGTCGTCCGGGCACAATTCCGAGTACAACGCCTGGTTCCGCAAACGTCCGGATTTAATCGAAAAATACTGCACGCACGGCACGGGCTGGAACCCGGGCGCCCACGCCTACATATTGGATGAGTATTTGAAAAGAGAATGCTCCTGGGAAAGCGAATTCCGGAAGATGCTGGAAGAAGAGGAGTTCGATCTCAGAAGGGGCGACGAATACGCTTCCAATATTTTCAACGCCGTCTTCGGCGACCACACTCCGTTTGAGTTTAACGGCAACCTCAGGAACTTCGGCCTGATCGACAATCTGCCCGACGGGGCCTGTGTAGAAGTACCCGTCCTGTCCTCCCGCGCGGGAATCCGCCCGTTCCACGTCGGCAAACTGCCCGACAACCTCGCGATTCTGGTCAACACCTCTTCCCGCTGCGAGGAACTGGCGATCGACGGCGCGATCGAAGGGGACCCGTGGAAAATTTTCCAGGCGGTTCTGTTCGATCCCCTTACCTCCGCCGTGCTCTCCATGGCGGAAACCAAGCAGATGGTACAGGAAATGCTGGATAAAAACAAGGAATACCTGACCTATTTCAAATCGCTCGCCATTTAAATCGATTTATTTTGGCTCACCCTGCTCCCGCAGCAAGTAAGATACAATCAAATTCAAACAATGGAGGATTGAAATGAAAAAGTTTACATCTTGTGTACTTGCCGTCGCTCTGGCAGCTTCCCTGCTGACCGGGTGCGGCGCACCCGCTGCAAACTCCGATTCCTCGGCCGCAGGAAAGTCGGGCGCCGCCACCACGATTACCCTGTGGTCCCATATCGACGAAAACTGGAACCCCGCTCAGGACAAAATGATCGCGGATTTTGAAGCGGCGAATCCCGACATTAAAGTGGTACGCGAATCTTTTCCCTATGACGAGTTTGAATCCAAGACGCAGACCTCCCTTTTAAGCAAGGAAGGCGGAGCGGATGTTTATCAGCTGTGGGGCGGCTGGGCGATCGATTACGCCAAGACCGGGGCCTTCTCTCCCGTACCGGATACATACATGGAGAAGGTCAAGGCGGACAGCTACGAGCCTGTCATCGGTTCCTTCGGCTACAAAGGAAAGTACTACGGCGTCCCGCTGGAGTTCAACATCGAATACGGCGGGCTGCTGGTCAATACCCCGAAATTCAAGGAGCTGGGCATTCAGTACCCCGCCACATGGGACGACATGATCAACATCGCCAAGAAGAATTCCTCCTCCGACGGCGCGGTGTATCACCTTCGCGGACTGGATTTCGTTGGATGGGATACGCTTCCCTACACCTGGCTGTCCATGATTCTTTCCTCCGGCGGCAAATACATGGAAGGCGACAAGTTCAACTTCAACAATCCTGTCGGCGTCGAAACCATGCAGAAGCTGGTGGACTATGTTGCCGTTGACAAGATCACAAACCTCGACGGCCTGACCAACGCCAGCGACACGGAGCCCTATCAGAAACTTTTCACCAGCGACGAGGAACTGATGGTTCCCCGCGGACCGTGGACGGTCTCGGAAGGCATCCATGTTGACGGTCTGGAGTACGGAAAGGATTTTGAATACGTTGCAATGCCGTTCTACGGCCCGCAGAAGCTGTTCGCGGCGGAAACCGGCTGGGGGCTGGCGGTCAACGCTTCCTCGAAAAATCAGGAAGCGGCATGGAAGTTCGTTGAATTCTGGACCGATCCCGACAGAGTGCTGGATTACAACATTGCCTGCGGCATGGTGCCCGCATCCAAAACCGCGGCCCACAATCCGGAGCTGCTGAAGGCGATGCCTTATCTTGAGCCGCTGGTAAACATTCTGGACGGCGGTAAGTTCATCGGTTATTTCAACACGGATAAACTGAAGGAAAATGTAAAAAACACCTTTATTGATATCGTGAACAACAAGACCCCTGTGGCTGAAGCGCTTGAAAAACTTGACAGCACAATGAACGCGGAATAATCATTGCACATGAAAATACGGCGGACTTTTGACAAAGGAGAGAGCCCGCCGTCTCTCTAAGGAGGATCGACCCGTGAAAAACAATCGTTTTGTCTATTTTGTGCTGCTCCCGATTTTTCTTCTATTGGCAGTCTTCTTCGTACTGCCCATTGCAGGCGGCCTTGCGATTTCCTTTTTCGATTACAACCCGCTCAGAGCCATCAACCATTTTATCGGATTTGAAAACTTCGGTAAGCTGATGTCGGATAAAATCTTCCTGAAATCCACCACAAACACGCTCGTATTTGTCGGCACTACCGTTACTCTGAATATATTCATCACCCTCGTGCTCGCGCAGCTGATCAGCATGCTGCCGTGGCCGAAATTCCGGAGCTTTTTCCGGGTGATCTTCTTCATGCCCTGCGTGGCGCCGCTGATCGCCTCCAGCGTGGTATGGGGCGGGCTCTATGCCACCAAGTACGGCCTGATCAACAATATGCTCAAAACCTTCTTCGGGATCTCCCCGGTTAACTGGCTGGGAACCGCAAGCTACGTGATGCCCGCCATCATTATTTTCACGCTTTGGGCCGATATCGGCTACAACATCATCCTGTTTTCCGCCGGCATGGACGGAATCCCGACGGATTTCTACGAGGCGGCCGAAATCGACGGCGCGGGCATGGTGAAAAAATTCTTCTATATCACCCTGCCGCTTCTGGGAAGAACCGTCAGCTTCGTCGTGGCCATGACGATTATCTCCCATTTCCAGATGTTCGCGCAGTTCCAGGTTCTTGCAAAGCTGGGCGGCCCGGAAAACTCGGGAAACGTTCTTACCTATTACATCTATAAAACCGCTTTCCAGACCAAGGATATGGGTTACGCGTCCGCAATCGCGGTCGTTCTCTTCGTTCTCATCATGATCGTCACGATCATTCAGCAGCGGCTCAACCGCGTGGAATGGGGGTATTAAGATGGCAAGCAATTCCAGAAAATACTACAAGCTGTATGTTGTGATCGCCGTCATCCTGATGGTTTTCGCCCTGCTCATTATTGCG
Organism: Caproiciproducens lactatisolvens; assembly: GCF_052443335.1. Lineage (NCBI taxonomy): Bacteria > Bacillati > Bacillota > Clostridia > Eubacteriales > Acutalibacteraceae > Caproiciproducens > Caproiciproducens lactatisolvens. Next base: position 2,235,366 of record NZ_CP195750.1, read on the forward strand.
CCCTACATCTGGATGATGCTCACTTCCTTCAAGAGCACCCGCGAGGTTTTATACAACCCCGGAAAAGTCATGCCGATCAAATGGACGCTTTCCGGCTACCTCACCGTTTTGACAAAATCGCCGTTCTTCAGCTGGTTCAAAAACAGCGTGATCGTGTCTGTCACCGTGACGGCGGCGGTCATCTTTACAAGCACGATCACCGGCTATGTGTTTTCCAAATACCGCTTCAAGGGGAAAAACTTTCTTTTCTGGCTGGTGCTGAGCACCATGATGGTTCCCAGCCAGATCACCATGATCCCCCGCTTCCTGATTATCAATCAGGTCGGCCTGTACAACAGCCTGCAGGCGCTGATCATTCCGGCGATCGTATCCGGGTTCGGCATTTACCTTTGCCGGCAGTTCTGCGACGAAATCCCGGACAGTCTTTGCGAAGCCGCGAAGCTGGACGGCGCGGGGGATTTCCGCATCTACGCCAGCATCATCCTGCCGCAGCTGCGGCCCTGCATTGCGGCTTTAGCAATTTTCACCTTCCTGGATATCTGGAACGACTACCTGAATCCTCTGATCATGCTCTCCACGCTGAAGAGCATGACGCTTCCTCTGGCGCTGACCTATTTCTCCGACGCGCATTCCACCGATATCAGCGCCGTCATGGCGGCCTCCGCGCTGATTATGCTCCCGGTGACCATTCTTCTTCTCTGCTTCCAGAAGCAGTTCATCAAGGGCGTTGCAATCTCTGGCATGAAATAAAAAAACAGACACAGGCGGATCGACCCGTTTTCCGGGCGATCCGCCTGTTTTTATGTTTCTATGCCGCAAAATGAGAAACGGCTGTATTGCCTAAGAAGAGAATGTCAGCCCATGCACACACGGACGACATGCTTTTGCCCGTCGCCGCACACCGAAAGGACGTTGCCCCGTACCGGTTCGCCGTCAAGCGTCATGCTTTTTACGCCTTTGCTCTTCCCCGCCGTATTGTCGATCTCGATCCGGTACGTGGAGCCGCGGAACTTGCGTTCCACCGTAAAACTGCCGAAATCCTCGGGAATACACGGATCGATTTCCAGTCCGTCGAACTGGGGCCGGATACCGAGAATAAACTGAGAGACGTTGTAAAAGCTCCAGGCCGCCGTACCGGTCAGCCAGGAATTTTTCGCCTCGCCGTGCCGCGGCGCATCGCGCCCCGCGATCATCTGCGCGTAAACATAGGGCTCGGTGCGGTGTACTTCACTGATCTGTTCCGTATAGGCGGGGCAGGTTTTTTTGTAAACGGAAAACGCCAGATCGCCGCGGCCGAGAACGGTTTCCGCAATGGAAACCCAGGGATTGTTGTGACAGAAAATGCCGCCGTTTTCCTTATATCCCGGAGGATAGGAAGATATTTCGCCCAGATTCAGCCGGTAAGACGTATAGGACGGCCAATTCAGAACCAAACCGAATTCCGTATCAAGATGCCGGTGCACGGAATCCAGCGCGCGCTGCGCCAGGCCTTCCTTTACGCCGACTCCGGCCATGACGCAGAAGCCCTGCGGTTCGATAAACAGCTTGCCTTCGTCGCATTCCCGGCTGCCGACCTTGTCCCCGAAGGCGTCGTAGGCGCGCAGGAACCATTCGCCGTCCCAACCGTCCCTGAGGATGGCGTCGGTCATATTGCGCACTTCGCGAAGCGCACGTTCCGCTTCCCCCGCGCAGCCCGACCGGCGCAGGATTTCGGCGTACGCCGGGCCGACCGAAACAAACAGCCCCGCGATAAACACCGATTCCGCAATTCCGCTTTCAAAGTTCGCGCAGGTCTGGAAGGATTCCCCGGGCGTTTTGGAAAAACAGTTCAGGTTCAGGCAGTCGTTCCAGTCGGCGCGGCCGATCAGCGGAAGCCCGTGCGGTCCAAGGTTGTTCAGCACATGGTCAAACGAACGTTTCAAATGCTCCAGCAGGGGGACCTCCGTGCCCTCCGCGTTATTGAAGGGAACCTGCTCCTGCAGAACCGGCCAGTCCCCCGTTTCCTTCAGATACGCGATCACCCCGAAAATCAGCCACAGGGAATCGTCGTTAAACCCGCTGCCGACTTCATGGTTGCCCCGTTTGGTCAGCGGCTGGTACTGATGGTAGGCGCTTCCGTCCTCCATCTGTGTAGCGGCGATATCCAGAATACGGGTCCTTGCCCGGGAGGGAATCAAATGCACAAAGCCGAGAAGGTCCTGCGCGGAATCCCGGAAGCCCATCCCCCTGCCGATCCCGGACTCAAAATAGGAGGCGGAGCGCGACATGTTGAACGTCACCATGCACTGGTACTGGTTCCAGATATTCACCATGCGGTTCAGCTTTTCATCCCGGCTGTCAAGGCGGAAATTGGAAAGCAGGCCATCCCAGTACTCTTTGATACGGGACAGCGCGGAATCCACCTGCGCGTCTGTGGAAAAGGCGCTCAGCAGCTTTTTTGCCGGCGCTTTATTGACAACATTCGGCGATTCCCATTTCTGATCTTCCGGGTTTTCACAGTAACCCAGAACGTAAATCAGGCTTTTTTCCTCCCCGGGGGCAAGGGTCATACGGACGCAGTGGGAGCCGACGGGCGCCCAGCCGCTTGCGACGGAGTTGCGGGGCTTCCCCTCAAGCACCGCGTCCGGCCTGTCAAAGCCGTTGTAGGCTCCTAAAAAGGATTCCCGGTCCGTGTCGAAACCGTCGATCGCGGTGTTCACGCCGAACACCGCGTAATGATTGCGCCGCTCGCGGTATTCCGATTTGTGGTAAATCGCCCTGCCGTCCACTTCCACTTCCCCGATATTGAAATTGCGCTGGAAGTTCGTCATGTCGTCGTACGCGTTCCAAAGGCAGAATTCAACAAAAGAGAACACCTGAAAGCTCTTTGGCTCTGCGGAGGTGTTCTTCATCGTCAGGCGGGTTACTTCACAGTCCGCGCCGATCGGGACAAAAACGGTCTGCGTCGCCCGCAGGCCGTTTTTGCTGGAACCGAAAATGCTGTATCCCAGCCCGTGGCGGCACCCGTAAGAGTCCAGCGGCGTTTTCGTCGGCGCCCAGCCCGGATTCCAGACGGTGCCTTGGTCATTTATATAAAAGTAACGCCCTCCCGCATCCGTGGGAACATTATTGTACCGGTACCGCGTGAGGCGAAGCATGCGTGCGTCTTTATAAAAACAATACCCCCCCGATGTGTTTGAGATCAGTGAAAAAAAGTCTTCGCTTCCAAGATAGTTGATCCAGGGGTAGGGGGTGTCCGGCCGGGTAATCACATACTCCCTGCGGACGTCATCAAAATATCCGAATTTCATAGGCAAGTTCCTCCCAATGCTTTGTTTGACTACAAATTCCGAAAACGATTTAGTAATTTCACAAAACACGAAACCCATTTTCTTTATAGTAATGGGTATGACGGATAAAATCAAGTGTTTTTTAATATTCAGCATATTACACGAATATCAACCGTTATATTCTGCTGTTTTAAACCAAAGCAAAGGGATAGGACTCCAAAGCCCAGAATTTCTCATTATTCTATTGATCTTTTAAAAAATCTCTTGGTTTGCGAAATTTACGAAAACAGTTTCGTATATTATATTAAAATAGAAAATTAAAGACCAGCTTTGTCCATAAAATTTATCTGTAAATGAAAAATATTAAAAAATTTAATATTAATATTTAAATTACTATTGAAAAATTATGAAATTTGGATTATAATAACTTACGAAAACGATTTAGAAAATTTTTAAGACAGGGGAAAGTCATATGGCAAACATAAAAGAGATTGCGTTAAAATGCGGATTGTCCGTTTCAACGGTAAGCAAGGCTCTGAACAGCTACAGCGACATCAGCAAGGAAACCCGCCAGCGCGTTCTGGAAACGGCGGAGCAGTTCGGCTACTTCCCGAACTCCAACGCAAGGGCCCTGAAAACAAACCGTACCCATAATTTAGGAGTACTGTTTGTGGACGAAGCCCAGAGCGGACTGACGCACGATTATTTTGCCGCCGTTTTGGACAGCTTTAAGGTGGAAGCGGAAAAGCACAGCTACGACATCACCTTTATCAATCACAATATCAATATCGGAAACCGGCCGATGACTTTTCTGGAGCACTGCAGATACCGTAATTTTGACGGCGTGTGTATCGCCTGTATCGATTTTCAGAAACCGGAGGTCGTCGAGCTGATCAGCAGCAGCACCCCTGTCGTGACCATCGACCATGTGTTCAACAACCATACAAGCATCAACTCGGCGAATGTTCGGGGGATGCACGAGCTTGTACAGTACATATATGACATGGGCCACCGGAGAATCGCCTATGTCCACGGTGAAAGGACGGCGGTCACCGAACAGCGTCTGACCAGCTTCTGCAAGTCGCTGATGGATTTGGGGATCGAGACGCCCCAGGAGTATCTTGTACGCGCGGCCTACCGCGACCCCACCGCTACCCGGCACAGCGTCAAACAGCTTTTGAGCCTGCCGAACCGCCCGACCTGCATCGTCATGCCCGACGATTACGCGGCGCTTGGGGGCATTGAAGCGATCGAGGCCGCGGGGCTGAGGATTCCGGAGGATATTTCCATTGCGGGATACGATGGAATCGCCCTTTCCCAGGTGATCAAGCCGCGGCTCACCACGCTGAAGCAGGACACGAAAATGCTCGGCCGCGAAGCCGCGCGCAGGCTGATCGGCCAAATAGAAAACCCCCTTACCACCATAACGGAGAACGTTACGGTGATGGGCCAGCTGATAGAAGGCCAGTCCGTAGGAAGGGTGGATCCCTCCATTGAGTAAGTTTTGGCAGAGCGACTGCCATGCTGATACATTTTAGCGGATTGTCCGCCAGATTAAAGGAGGATTTCGTAAACATGAAAAAGGCAAGAAAAATCACCGCAACACTTCTGGCTCTCGCGATGATGACAGGCGTCACGGCAACCGTTTCCGGCTGTCAGAGCGGACCGGCCGCATCGACGGCAGCTCCCGCTGAAAGCCAGGAAGCCGCAAACAGCGAAGCTCCGGCAGCGGAAGGGAAAACGCTCAACATTTGGTGCTGGAACGATGAGTTCCAAAGCAGGTTCAACGATTACTATCCGGAAGTGAAGGAAGTGGCCAAGGACAAATCCACCACTACCTTAAACGACGGCACCGTCGTCAAATGGACCATCAACCCAAACGACAACAACAACTATCAGAACAAACTGGATCAGGCGCTGCTTTCTCAGGAAAGCGCCGCTGCCGACGACAAAATCGATATTTTCCTGGTGGAAGCCGATTACGCATTAAAATATGTCGACAGTGAATACACATTGGATGTAAAGAAAGACATAGGGCTGACGGACAGCGACCTGTCCAACCAATACCAGTACACACAGGATATCGTCACCGACAAAAGCGGCGCCCTGAAAGGCACCACCTGGCAGGCGACCCCGGGCCTTTTTGCTTACCGCCGTTCCATCGCCAAAGCGGTGCTGGGCACGGACGATCCCGCAAAGGTACAGGAAGCCCTCTCCGACTGGGATAAGTTCAACAGTGTCGCGGCGCAGGCCAGCGCAAAGGGCTACAAGATGCTTTCCGGCTACGACGACAGCTACCGCACCTTCTCCAACAACGTATCCGCTCCGTGGGTAACGGATACGACGGCCACGGTTGACCCCAACCTGATGAACTGGGTCAAGCAGACGAAGGAATACGCGGAAAAGGGCTACAACAACAAGACCTCCCTCTGGGACGACAAATGGCAGGCCGACCAGGGTCCGAGCGGAAAAGTACTCGGATTCTTCTACTCCACCTGGGGCATTAACTTTACCCTGCTGGGCAACTCCCTGAAAACACCGGTCGCGGAAGGCGGCAAGGAAGAAGCAGGCAACGGCGTTTACGGCGACTATGCCGTCTGTCAGGGTCCGCAAAGCTACTACTGGGGCGGCACATGGATCTGCGGCGCCAAGGGAAGCGACAACCTTGGCACGATCAAAAATGTCATGAAGTCCCTCACCTGCGACGGAACGATCATGAAGAAGATCACAACCGACACACAGGATTATACCAATAACAAAGCGGCCATGGAAGAAATCGCGAACAGCGACTTCAAATCCGCGTTCCTCGGCGGCCAGAACCACATTAAGCTTTTTGCCGAAGTGGCGCCGAAGATCGACATGAGCAACGCCGGTCCCTACGATCAGGGAATGAACGAAAGCATGCAGAAATGCTTCAAGGACTATTTCAACGGCACGATCGACCTTGAAAAAGCAAAGGCAAACTTTGAAAAAACAGTCAAGGAAAAATATCCTGAGATCACAGAGATAAAATGGCCGTCATAACACTCGTTTTTTAAGCTGACCGCACGGCTGCCAAAAGGGGGGCTTCCCCCGGACCGCGGTCGTGCGGCTTTATTAGGGAAAGGGGGCTTCGACTTCATGAACGCTGAGAGTACGCCGAAAAAAAGGAAGCGCAGCCGCTACGCAAAATGGGGGTATCTTTTTATCTCTCCGTTTTTTATCGTATTTATTGTCTTTTCACTGATCCCTCTGTGCTCCACCATTTATTACAGCTTCTTTCAATATTACCGCCAGGGGCTGAAAATTATTGGGCCTACCTTTACGGGCATGGCGAATTATGTCAAATTATTTCAGACGGACCTGCCGAATTACCTGGGAAACACCCTTCTGATCTGGTTGATCGGCTTTGTCCCCCAGATCATCATCTCGCTGCTGCTGGCGGCATGGTTTACCAACCAGCGCCTGAACCTGCGCGGGCAGGGGTTCTTTAAAACCGTGATCTATATGCCGAATCTGATTATGGCGTCCGCTTTTGCCATGCTGTTTTTCGCGCTGTTCTCCGACAACGGCCCCGTCAACGGAAGCCTGGTGTCCCTCGGTATTTTCAGCCAGCCCTTCCGTTTTCTGGCCAGCATAGCCGGCACACGCGGGCTGATCAGCTTTATGAATTTCCTGATGTGGTTCGGAAATACCACGATTTTGCTGATGGCGGCGATCATGGGCGTCGACCCCGGACTTTACGAGGCGGCCGAAATCGACGGCGCCTCCTCCAGCCAGATGTTCTGGCGGATCACCATTCCGCTGATCCGTCCCATTATGGCGTATGTCCTGGTCACTTCGCTCATCGGCGGCCTGCAGATGTTTGACGTGCCCCAGATTCTGACCAACGGCTCCGGCAATCCGGACCGCAGCGCGACCACGATGATCATGTACCTGAACAATCATATGTACAGCAAAAATTACGGGATGGCCGGAGCGGTCTCCACCGTGCTTTTCCTGATCTGCGCGGCGCTCTGCTTCCTGATCTATTTTATCACGACAAACAACGACGGCTTTGCCGGAAACAAAAGAAAAAGGGGTGTCCATGGATGAATAAGCGTTCTAAATCCGGTCAATCCGGACTTTCCGCCGCACGGGCCGCCTGTTATCTTGTTTTGGCCGCTCTTTGCTTTTTGTGCCTGTTTTTCTTTTACATGCTGCTGATCAACGCTTCCCGGAACACCTATCAGATTCAGCAGGGGTTCTCGTTTCTTCCGGGAAAATCCTTTGTCGTAAACCTGAAAAATCTTCTGAAAAACGCGAACATCCCCGTGCTGAGCGGTATTTATAACAGCCTTGTCGTCTCCGCGCTGACGGCGCTTCTGGCGTCCTATTTCTCGGCGCTGACCGCCTATGGGATTTACGCTTACGATTTCAGATTTAAGAAGACCGCTTTTACGGTTATTTTGCTGATTATGATGATGCCGACGCAGATTTCGGCGGTGGGCTTCGTCAATCAGATGCAGGCGATGGGGCTGCGCAATTCCCTGATTCCGCTGTTTCTGCCCTCCATTGCTTCTCCCACTGTATTTTTCTTTATGAAACAGTACCTTGACAGCAATATGCCGATGGAAATCGTGGAGGCCGCGCGCATTGACGGCAGCGGCGAGTTCCACACCTTTAACACCATCGTGCTTCCGGTCATGAAGCCGGCGGTGGCCGTACAGGCAATTTTCACCTTTGTGACCGCGTGGAATAACTTCTTTATTCCCGCCCTGCTGATTGACAAAGCCGACAAAAAGACTCTGCCCATCCTGATTTCGCAGCTTCGCAGCGCGGATTTCCTCAAATTCGACATGGGGCAGGTCTACATGATGGTCACCATCGCGATCATTCCGGTCATCATGATTTACCTGATTCTCTCCAAATACATTGTGCGCGGCGTTGCGCTGGGCGGCGTAAAGGGATAACCGGTCCGCCGCAAAATAAACTGAGCTGGGGATGAAGCAAATGGGATTTCCTGAAAATTTCATCTGGGGCACCGCAACCGCTTCCTACCAGATCGAAGGGGCCCCGCGCGAAGGGGGCAAAAGCGACTCTGTCTGGGATGAGTTCTGCCGTATTCCGGGCGCCGTTTTTGAAGGTCAGACAGGCGACGACGCCTGCGACCATTACCACCGCTTCCGCGGAGATATCGCCATGATGAAGCAGCTGGGCATCCGTGCTTACCGTTTCTCCTTCTCCTGGCCCCGCGTTCTGCCGGACGGAACAGGGGAAGTAAACGAAGCGGGCATGCGTTTCTATGAAGACCTTGTAGAGGAACTCCTGCAAAATCAGATTACACCCTATGCCACTCTTTTTCATTGGGATTATCCGGCCGTCCTGCAGAAGCAGGGCGGCTGGCTGAACCCGCAGAGCCCGCTGTGGTTCGAACAGTATGCCGAAACCATTGCGAGACGTTTTAAAGGCAAAATTCATCACTATTTTACCATCAATGAGCCGCAGTGCTTTATCGTACTGGGCTACGGCCGCGGCACGCATGCGCCCGGCCTGAAGCTTTCCGCCGCGGATAATTTTCTGGCGGTCCACCACGTCCTGCTGGCGCACGGAAGAGCTGTCCGCGCGCTGAGGGAATACGGCGGTCCTGTCAGTGTGGGACTGGCGCAGTGCGGGCGGATTTTCGTTCCGCAGACCGACCGGACCGAGGATGCCGAAGCCGCGCGGCGCGCTACCTTCGAGGTCCCCGGCGACTATCTTGACGCGCTTTTCAGCGTCTCCCTCTGGAGCGACCCGATCCTGAAGGGGGAGTACCCCAAGGACTTCCTGCAAAAATTTCCCGATGTACTGCCCGAAATCAGCGCAGAGGACATGGAACTCATCCGTCAGCCAGTCGATTTTTACGGGCAGAATATTTACCACGCCGCCCGCGTCCGGGCGGCGAAGGACGGCTGGGAGCCGGTGCCGTTCCCCGTGGGGATGACGAAAACGGCCATGAACTGGCCCGTAACCCCGGAATGCATGTACTGGTGCAGTAAATTCCTGTATGAAAAATACGGCAAAAAAATCATCATCAGTGAAAACGGGATGTCCGCCCATGACGCTATCTCACTGGACGGGCGGGTACACGACCCGAACCGGATCGATTATCTGCGCCGCTATCTCCGTTATTTAAGGATGGCGGTAAATGAGGGTATTGATGTCGCAGGTTACTTTGTCTGGTCCCTGATGGATAATTTTGAATGGGATTCCGGTTATCACGAACGCTTCGGTATCATCTATGTCGATTACGAAACACAGCAGCGAATCCCGAAGGACAGCGCTTACTGGTACCAAAAAACGATGGAACAAAACGGAGAGAGGCTCTGAAAAGCCTCTCTCCGTTTTGTTCGTATCCATTCAGTCCGGTTCCAGCAGTTGTGCAAACGAATCAATATACCGATCCGCTTCCCGGAGGATGGTCTCTTTTTCATAGTCCGAGTACGGGTCGTAAACCCCGCAGGTCCGGAAGCCGCCCGCCTTCGCTCCCCGGATTCCCGCCGAAATGTCCTCGAACACCACGCAGTCCCGCGCGGAAAGGCCGAGCCGCTGCGCCGCCAGAAGATAGATATCGGGGAAACCCTTCCCCCTCTCCACCTCGCCCAGATGGGCAAAAGCGTCGAACAGGTCAAAAACGCCGTTGTTTTTCAGCGCCGGCTCGTACAGTTCGGGGGCCTGCGCGGTCGCGACCGCCAGCCTGACCCCCCGGCTTTTCAATTTCCGGAGGAATTCCCCGGCCCGGGGCTTCAGCGCGATTTCAAAACGGTATGCCTGTTCGGACATTTCCTTCCAGTCGCGGATGACCTCCTCCGCCGTTTCCGGCAGGGAAAACCGCGCGATGGTGTACGCCGCCGCATCCCGGTAGTTCATGGGCGTAACCTTTTCGACATAGTCGTCCGGCAGGGGGATTCCCCGTTTCGCAAGGAACCGCTGATCGATCTGCGCCCAGATTCCCATGGATTCCAGCAAGGTGCCGTCAAGGTCAAAAATCGCGCCTTTCAATTCCTTCATGGATTCCCTCCCTGAAAAATCTGTAAAAGCCCGCGGGCGGCTTCGCGGATATCGGGCTGTGCGATCACCGCGGAAACCACCGCTAAGCCGTCGATCCCGATCTTGCAGAACGCGGGGGCGGTTTTCCGGTTGATCCCCCCGATGACGACAATCGGGATCTGAACCGCCCTGCGGATGGCGTGCAGTTCTTCCATAGAGACGATTGCGGCATCCGTTTTCGTCCCGGTCGCGTACATGGCGCCCACGCCGAGATAATCCGCGCCGTCCTTTTCGGCCCGAACGGCTTCTTCCAGAGTGGACGCGGACACCCCGATGATTTTTTCTTCCCCCAAAATACGGCGCAGCACGCCGCAGGGCAAATCGCTCTGCCCCACGTGCACGCCATCCGCGTCGACCGCAAGCGCAATGTCCAGCCGGTCGTTGATGATCAGAGGGACGCCGTAATGTTCCGTCACCTTTTTCACCGCGAGGGCCGTGTCGTAAAACAGGCGGGAGGGAATATTCTTTTCCCGCAGCTGGATGACCGTACAGCCCCCCTGTATCGCCTGCTCCACCGATTCCTCCACCGTAGGAGTGCTCATCAGTTCCCTGTCCGTACAGAGGTACAGGGAATAATCGATTTCAGATTTCATTTAGCTTCGCCTTCTCTTCCAATAAAACTGGATTCAGGCGGCTCAGCGCGTCGATCACGGCGATATGAAAGCTGCCGGTGCCGGTCTGGCCCGCCGCTTCGTACGCAAGCTCGCCCGCGATTCCCATGGAAGCGATTCCGGAGACCGCCGCCGTAAATCCGTCCCGCAGCGCGCCCGCGTAGGCGCCGACCAGCGCGGAGGTCATGCAGCCGGTACCGGTCACCCTGCTGAGCATGGGATGTCCGTTGCGTATTTTGACGACGCGCTTCCCGTCGGCAATCACGTCTACCGCACCGGTAACAGCAGCCGTGCAGCCCAGCTTTTCCGCAACGGCTTTTGCGACGGCAACCGCGTCGTTGCCGCCGTCGGCCTCGGAGGCATCCACTCCCTTCGTCGAAGCGCCCAGCCCCGCGACAAAGGAGACTTCGGAAATATTCCCGCGCAGGACCGTAAGCCTGACCTGCTCCAGGATTTCTCTGGTCGCGTCGTTGCGCAGTTTGGACGCGCCCGCGCCGACCGGGTCAAACACGACGGGGATCCCGAGTTCGTTCGCTCTTTTCCCCGCCGCAAGCATGGAGGCGATGGTGCGCTGGTTCAGTGTGCCGATATTCAGCACCAGCGCGGAAGAAATAGCGGAAATATCGGCCGCTTCCGCAATGTCGTCCGCCATAATGGGCGAAGCGCCGATGGCAAGCAGCGCGTTTGCACAGTCGTTGACCGTCACATAATTGGTGATATTGTGTACCAACGGAACCTTTTCCCTCAGGACACGGATTGCGTTTGATACTTCTTTGGTGATCTGATTCATTGTTTCATCCTCCGGATATTTATTTCTCTTTTATTTTTCAGAGCAGAACTCTACCTTTTTGCCTTCCAGAATCAGGTTGGTCGTGCGGACGGCGCACATTTTTCCGCACATGGAACAGGTGTGGCGGTCGGCGGGAGGGGTGCTTTCAAAGTAGTCCCTTGCCTTCTCCCCGTCTATGGCGACCCGGAACATTTCGTCCCAGTCCATCCTGTGGCGCGCGTGTGCCATCTGATTGTCGAGATCGCGCGCATGGGGAACGCCTTTCGCGATATCCGCCGCGTGCGCGGCAATTTTGCTGGTAATGATTCCCTCCTTGACATCGTTCAGATCCGGCAGACGAAGGTGCTCCGCCGGGGTGACGTAGCACAGGAAATCCGCGCCGCTGGCCGCCGCAATCGCTCCGCCGATGGCGGAAGTGATGTGGTCGTAGCCGGGAGCGATGTCGGTGACCAGAGGTCCCAGCACATAGAATGGCGCGTTGTGACAAAGCCGCTTCTGCAGCGTCATATTGGCCGCGATCTCATTCATGGCCATGTGGCCCGGGCCTTCCACCATGACCTGCACGTCCTTTTCCCACGCGCGTCTGGTCAGGTTTCCCAGCTCGACCAGCTCCCCGATCTGCCCCGCGTCGGTGCTGTCGTCCAGACAGCCGGGACGAAGCGCGTCGCCCAGGCTGATGGTCACGTCGTATTCGCGCAGGATTTCCAGCACTTCGTCATAGTACTCGTAAAACGGGTTCTCATTGCCCGTCATCTCCATCCACGCGAAAAGCAAAGAGCCTCCCCGGGAAACAATGTTCATGATACGGCCCTCCCTGCGGAAGCCCTCCACCGCGCGGCGGTTGATGCCCGCGTGAATCGTCATGAAGTCCACGCCTTCCCTTGCGTGCGCCTCCACCACCTTCAGAAAATCCTTCGCGGAGATTTCCAGCAAATCCTTTTCCAGATACCCGATCGCATCGTACATGGGCACCGTGCCGATCATCGCGGGGGATTTCGCAATCAGCTCCCGCCGGAAGGTATTGGTTTTGCCGTAATTGCTCAGGTCCATGATTGCTTCCGCGCCGAAGCGGAGCGCCATGTCCACCTTCTGCATTTCCACATCGTAATTTTTGCAGTCGCCCGAAATTCCCAGATTGACGTTGATTTTTGTTTTCAGTCCCGCGCCGATTCCTTCCGGGGACAGGGCCGTATGGTGAATATTGGCCGGAATGGCGACCTGCCCGGATGCCACCAGCTCCCGCAGCTTTTCGGGCTCCATGGATTCTTTTTCCGCCACCACGGCCATCTCTTTGGTGACAATGCCCTTTTTGGCCGCTTCCATCTGCGTGTGATATGTTCTCATTGTAATAATCCTCCGTTTTTATACAAATTGTAAAAATGATTGGTCGGGCCGTGACCTTTGCCGACCGGCAGCGCGTGCCGGATGGCTGTGGTAACGTATTCTTTCGCGGCGCCGACGGCCTCGGGAACGTCCATTCCGTTCGCAAGGTTCGCCGCGATGGCGGAGGAAAGGGTACAGCCCGTACCGTGGGTATTTTTTGTGGGAATCCGCTCCGTCCGAAACGGATGGATTTCTTCCCCATCAAACAAAATGTCCACCGCGTCGCCCTCCAGATGCCCGCCTTTGACCAGCACATGCCGGGGGCCCATGCTCCTCAGGACAGCCGCGGCTTTTTCCATATCCCCGACGGTGCGGATTTCCATGCCGGTGATGGCTTCCGCTTCCGGGATATTGGGCGTGAGCAGAAAAGCCTGCGGCAGCATTTCTGCTTTCAGCGTTTCCAGCGCGTCCGGGTGCATCAGGGCGCGGCCGCCCTTCGCGACCATCACCGGGTCCAGCACCACGCCGCCGGGCCGGTAAAAACGCAGCCTTTCCGCGACCGTCTTCATCTGCTCCGCGCCGGAAAGCATGCCGATTTTTACCCCGTCCACCGCGATATCTTCAAACACGGCGTCGATCTGGTCGGCGACAATCTGAGGCGGGATATCCTGAATGGAAATCACGCGGCTGGTGTTTTCCGCCACCACCGAAACAATGACGCTCATGCCAAAGGCCCCGTGCGCGGCAAAGGTTTTCAGGTCGGCCTGGATTCCGGCTCCGCCGCTGCAGTCGGAACCCGCAATGGTCAGTAAATTTTTGATAGCTAACTCCTCCTTCTGAAATAAAAAAATGCCCACCGTCAAGGCGAGCATAAAAGAACCGGATTGTGCTCCCTACGACAGCGTTAACTGACAGGTTCAAAGGGTCAGGTTTTACCTTCTCAACTCGGATGAGTCCCCCCGCGTCTATTCAATTAAAAAAGCGTCCACCCAAACAGGTGAACGCGAATCAGTCAACGTTCCCTACCTCGGTATTAGCCGACAGGTTCAAAGGGTCAGGTTTTACCTTCTCAACTCCATGAGTTCCCCCCGTTGTATTTTATTATATACTGTATTGGAATGCCTGTCAATCCGTCTTCCGTCCGTATTTTTCCACGCCGCTTTGGTACAGGGAACACCGTAAACGGAAGGAAACCGGCAGTCCGGCGAATTTTTTATCCCATGGAACCCATTATGAACGCTATTGGATAGCCTCCCTGCCGCGTTCCCCCGTACGGATACGTACGGCGTCGCTGATGTCGGAAATAAAGATTTTTCCGTCGCCGTATTCCCCGGTGTACGCCTTTTCGACGATGCTGTCCACAACCGTATCGGCCTGTTCGTCCAGAACGATCATTTCAATTTTGATTTTCGGCAGGAACTGGCAGTCGACCTCCGTACCCCTTACAAATTCCTTCCAGCCCTTTTGACTGCCGCAGCCCATGACCTGCATAATGCTCAGGCCGTTGAGCTGGAGAGAATCGAGGATTTCTTTGATATCTTCCAGCTGATCCGGACGTATAAACGCTTCAATTTTTTTCATATCTTCACCATTCTCATTTCTTAATCCATCCCGTTAAACGCCGGGTAAGCGGATTCCCCGTGCTGGGAAGCGTCGAGCCCCACATTCTCGTCTTTTTGGGAAACCTTGATGCCGCCCGTAACAGCCGAAGTGATGCTCCCGGCGATCAGGGTACCGACAACCGCGATGACAACGGTGATGGCGATTGCCGCAAGCTGGCGCAGGAACAGGTTTGCATCGCCGAAGATCAGCCCGTTCCACGCCGCCGCGGAATTGATGGATTTCTGCGTAAAAATACCCGTCGCGATGCCACCCCATATTCCCCCGACGCCATGGCACCCAAACACATCCAGCGCGTCGTCATAGCCAAATTTCGGCTTCACAACGGTAATGAAGAAATAGCAGATGGGACTGACCATGGCCCCGATGGCCAAAGCCGCCCAGACGGGAACGAAGCCCGCTCCGGGGGTGATCGCCACAAGGCCGATCACCAGTCCGGTGGAAGCGCCCACAATCGTCGGTTTTCCGCTCGTGACCACTTCGATCATCAGCCAGGAAAGCATCGCCGCGGCAGCCGAGGTATTCGTTGTCAGAAAAGCGTGAACGGCAAGCTCGTTCGCTGCTAATGCGCTGCCCGCGTTAAAGCCGAACCAGCCGAACCACAGAAGCGCGGCGCCCATAAAAATCATCGGCGCGTTGTGCGGGCGGTAAGTCGCCTTGCCGTAATTTTTCCTCTTGCCGAGAAAGATGGCAAGGACAAGGGCGCTGACGCCGGAGCTGATATGTACCACGTTGCCCCCCGCAAAATCCACGGAACCGATGTCGAACAGGAACCCTCCGCCCCAGACCATGTGCGCAAGGGGATAGTAGACGATCAGGGACCAGATGGCCGTAAAAACAACGAGAGAGGAAAACTTCATTCTCTCGGCAACCGCGCCGGTCATCAGCGCGGGCGTGATGATGGCAAACATCATCTGGAAAACGGCAAAAGTCAGCGTGTTGGGGTAAGGAAGCGTTGTATCCGTAAAGCCATTAAAATTCATTCCCACCCATTTCAGATTTCCGATGATACCGGCGATATCCCCGCTGAAGGAAAGGGAAAAGCCGACCAGCACCCACAAAACGGAAGCCACCCCCATCAGAACAACCGAAGACATCAACGTATTGATAATATTTTTCCGCTTAACAAAACCGCCGTAAAAAAATGCCAGGCCCGGTGTCATAAGAAGTACCAGAGCTGAGGAGGTCAGCATCCACGCCACATCTCCATGATCCATGTTCAAACCCCTATTCTTTTGTTTTTTGCAGAAAAAATAAAAAGGTCAATAAAGCAATACATGAAAGTAAAGCTTTATTGACCTCATTGCCAATAAGACGCGTCGGCAGGCAGCCTTCTGCTCACGGCCGCCTTTATTACCAAAATATATTAATCTATTTTGGAGCATCTGTCAAGCGGTAAAATTCAAAATCAATCGTTGAAAATTTCTATGCGTTTTTATCAATCCATTTTTTACAGAAGCGCGGCACCGATAATGCCAGCGTCGTTCCCGAGAGCGGCTTTCATCACCGCGGGCGCTTCCACCAGCTCTCCGCCAAAGCAGAAATGACGGACAAACGCGTTGATGGGGTCGAGCAGACGCGCCCCTTCGTTGCAGATTCCGCCGCCGAGGATGACACACTCCGGGCGAAAAATATTGACAAAATCGACGACTCCCTCACTGAGATAGGACAGATAGCTGTCCACCACCTGCCGTCCCGTTTCGTCGCCCTGCCTTTCCGCTTCAAAGGAAGTCCGGCCGCTGATACGCTCCGGATTCCCTTTGCACAGCTTCCAGATCAGCGATTCCGGGTGTTCCTGCGCGGCGCGCTTCGTCTGCCGGATCAGCGCGGTGGCCGACGCATACGCTTCCAGACATCCGCGCCGCCCGCAGGTACAGAGCTCCCCGTCCCTGACAAGAACCGTATGCCCCAGCTCCGCGCCTGCGGAATGGCAGCCGGAAAATATTTTGCCGTCCAGCACTACGCCGCCGCCGACGCCGGTCCCCAGCGTGATCAGAACGGCATTTTTACAGCCCTTTGCCGCGCCCGCCGCAACCTCTCCCAGCGCCGCACAGTTCGCATCATTACTGAGACGGCAGGGCAGGTCGATCCATTTTTGCAGGGCGGAGGTCAAAGGGACGCCCTTCCAGCCAAGATTGTTCGAGTACAGCACCGTACCCGTTTCGGAATCGCAGATTCCCGGGCTGCCGATCCCAACGGAACAGCACTGTTCCACGGGAATCCCGGCATTGCGCAGGGCCTTTCTTACGCCTTTCGCCATATCCTCGACAATTTGCTCATAGGGACGGTCCGCCCCCGTCGGGATGGAGTATTTGGCGACGATGTGAAATTCCTCATCCACCACCCCCACCGCGATATTGGTCCCGCCAAGGTCGATTCCGACCCGGTAAACGGCCGGTAATGATTCCGTTCCTTCCATATAGTAACCCTCCTTTTCAGAAACAGCCCGGCCTGTTTTCAGCAGCACCAATACGGGCGGTCAATACAGAAACAGGGCCACTGGCAAACAGCGACCCTGTTATGCATTTTTTTAACTCTTATTTGATCGTATCTTTGTTCAGTACGGAAACACCGGTGTCAACGGAGGTCTTTTCAATGGTTTCGCCCTTGACCGCTTTCACGGCGGCCTTCATGCCTTCATAGCCCATGACGTCCGGGTTCTGAGCCATTGCGCAGAGCAGGGAACCGTCTTTAATCAGAGAGAAAATGGAGTCGGACTTATCAAAGCCAACGCCGACGATATCTTTCTTGCCGGAGCCTTTGATGGCATTGCCGGCGCCGACGGTACTGCCTTCGTTACAGCCGAAGATACCGACAGCACCCTCTGTTATGTAGTTATCTGCGATATCCTGTGATTTTGTTGCGTCGCCTTCGCTGTACTGGGTCTGGAGCAGGGTGTAGCCCTTGCCCTCGAACGCTGCGCGGAAGCCCTTTTCGCGCGCTACAGTGGAAGCTGTGGCGGAGTTGACATTGACGATACCGATTTTTCCGTCTTTCTTTCCGGCCGCTTCCAGCGCTTTAAGCATTTCCTCGCCCGCCGTCTTACCGGCTGCTTCGTTGTCCGTTGCGAAGGTGGCGATGCCTTCGGTCTTTGCCGGGGAGTCCACATAGATGATTTTAATTCCCTTTGCCTTTGCGTCTTCCAGAGAAGCGGAGATAGCGTCCGGGCCGTTGGCGGCGATCATGATCGCGTCCGCGCCGTCGGCGATTGCATTGTTGACACGCTCGATCTGCTGCGCGTCATCCTTCTTGTCCGGAGCCATCCATTTGTACTCGACGTTGCCAAGCTCGGCAACCGCCTTCTGTGCGCCCTTGTCGACAGAAACCCAGTGCTGATCCAGACTGTCCATGGTAATCAAAATGACTTTGATCTTTTTGTCGGAAGCCGGAGCCGCCGCAGAGCCCGCATCCCCCGCAGAAGCGTTGTTCTCCGCGGATGCCGGGTTGGCCGCCTGACCACAGCCGGCGAAGGCAGTCACTGCCATTGCCGCGCAAAGTAGAATAGCCAAGATCTTCTTTTTCATTACATTAAGCCTCCCTAATTTTTATCCATTAAAGCGTCTGCTTTAACTTTCTTTTTGTGCCGTTACCAGTTTGGTATTGTTCTTTGCCTTCTTCGGTTTTCCGGTACGGATGACAACATCGAGCAAAACGGAGATGACCACGATGGTGCCGATCACGATATTTCTCATGGCGACCGGCGCGCCCGCGAACTGAAGACCGTTCTGCAGCACTCCCCAAATCGCCGCGCCGACCACCGTACCGGCCAGAAGGCCCTGGCCGCCCAGAGTGGAAACGCCGCCGATGACCGAAGCTGCGACCGCGTACATTTCATACATGTTGCCGGCGTCCATGGTTCCCATACCGGCCGTCGCGCTTGTGATCAGGCCGACCACACCGGCACAGAACGCGCTCACAATATACACCTTGATGGTCGTGCTGTCCGTGTTGATGCCCGACAGCTTGGATGCCTCAATATTGCTGCCCACCGCGTAGATATGGCGCCCTGTGCGCGTCTTGCTGAGCAGGAAATTGAAGCCCAGGAAGAGAACAAGCGCAATCCAGATGGTGTTGTAAAGGCCGAACGTGCTGCCGTAGTAGAACAGATTTCGGTAGCCCTGCGCCGCTTCCCCGATGGCGTCCGTGTTGTAGTTGTTGTTGACAATCTGGGCGACGCCCCTGGCGACCGTCATGGTGCCCAGCGTGGCGATGAAAGGCGGCAGCTTGCACTGCGCCACCAGTAAGCCGTTTAAGACGCCCACGCCGACACAAAGGACCAGGGTCAGCAGCATGGCGGCCCACGGATTCATCCCCTTGGTCATCAGGGTCGCGGAAATCATGCAGCTCATGCCGACGACGGAGCCGATCGACAGATCGATGTTCCCCGTAATCAGAACATAGGACTGGCCGATGCCGATGATCAGGATCGGCGCGACCTGCCGCAGAAGATTCCCGACGTTCCTCCCCGAATAGAAGGACGGATTCAAAACCGCAAAGACAATGCACAGGACGATCAGGCCGGCCGTAACGGTGACCACCTGCCCCATGCCCCGGACAGCCATTAATTTTTTCCACGCGTTCTGTTTCTCTCGATTTTCCATTTCAAACGCTCCCGACTTTCTTTATTGCTAAATAGCTTCTTTTTGCTCATATTTGGATTCAAATTTTGTCGCGTACTGCAGAATAAGGTCCTGAGTCGCTTCTCCCGCCGCGAATTCGCCGGTGATTTTCCCGTCGCACATGACCAGAATCCTGTCGCTGATCCCCATGATCTCCGGCATTTCGGAGGAAACGAAAAGCACGCCGATCCCCTGCTTTTTCAGTTCGTTCATCAGGTTGTAGATTTCGACCTTCGCGGCTACGTCAATTCCCCGTGTCGGCTCGTCGAACATCACTACGCGGGAATTGCGCGCCAGCCACTTGGCAACCACCAGCTTCTGCTGATTGCCGCCGGAGAGGGTCGCGGCGTCCATGTCCGCGTTGACAAGCTTAATGCTCAGGCTTCTGACCGCTTCGTCGGTCATCGTTTTTTCCTTTTTCCTGTCCACCACGCCGAATTTGCTGCAGAGCAGGTCCAGGTTGGGCAAAGCGATATTATCTTCGACGCTGAGTTTGACGCACAGGCCGTCTTTTTTCCGGTCTTCCGGCGCAAGGACGATTCCCGCCCGGATCGCGTCAATCGGCCGGCGGATCACAACTTCCCCGCCGTCCACAAAAATCCGGCCGGATTCTTTGGGGTCCGCGCCGAAAATCGCGCGTGTGGTTTCCGTCCGTCCGGCCCCCATCAGCCCCGCGATCCCGACGATCTCCCCTTCGTACAGTTCGAGATTGATGTTCCGGACCATTTTGCCCGCGTTCAGATTTTTTACTTCAAAAATCTTTTTCCCCCGCTCACAGATAACGCGCGGGAATTTTTCCTTGATTTCACGTCCGACCATGCAGGAAATGATTTCAGACATCGTCGTATCTTTGAAATCCATGGAGGTAATGTATCTGCCGTCGCGCATAATGATGACTCGGTCGACAATGTTCTGCAGCTCCTCCAGCCGGTGCGATATGTATACGATTCCGCAGCCCTCCGATTTCAGCTTGCGGATGATTTTGAACAAATCGTCAATCTCGTTGGAAGTCAGCGCCGAGGTCGGTTCGTCCATAATCAGTATTTTTGCGTTGGTGGACAGCGCTTTGGCGATTTCCACCATCTGCTGCTTGGACACGGCCAGATCCCCGACAATCGTGGCGGGGTCCAGGTCAATGTTCAGGCGGGCCAGAAGCGCCGCCGCGTCCTTGTTCATTTCCCGGTTGGAAAGGATGCCGGAATGTGTTTTCTCCCGCGCCAGAAAAATATTTTCCGCCACCGAAAGGTGCGCGCACATGTTCAGTTCCTGATGGATAATCGCTATCCCCAGCTCCTGCGCCTTTTTCGGCGTTAAATCCTCGACTGTCTGACCGAAGATTTTGATTTCGCCTTCATCCTTTGTGTAAACGCCGCTCAGCACCTTTACCAGTGTTGACTTTCCGGCGCCGTTTTCCCCCAGCAATGCAAGAACCTCTCCGGATTTCAGATTAAACGACACATCGTCCAATGCCTTGACTCCGGGGAAACTTTTGTGGATATGATTCAGTTCAGCTATGTATTCCCCCATTTAAACTCACCCGTCCTTATCTGTGGAACTCGTTTCCATGTGACCAGTATAGCATTGGCTTTTGTTTTTCATAAGGGGGTTACATTTCGAATAAGGGGGTATTTCTTTTGATGGTTTATGGTAAATCACCATAAACCATCAAAAATCGATCTATATTTTATGCATCATTGAAACAATTCCTCCAGAGTGGTTCCTTCCGATCGGAAAAGGTTAAACTCCGAGCGCAGGTATTCGCTGTTGAACCGCCCTTTTTCCAGCCGGATCAGCTTGTCCGCCACCATCAGGGAGTCGGCGATATTGACCGAAAGGAAAATCACCGTGATGCCCTTTTGCTTCAGCCGGTTGATGAGCCCGATCAGGTGCCGGCGCAGGTACATGTCCGCGCCCGCAAAAGGCTGGACGCAGAACACGATTTTAGGATGGAACAACTGGATCCGGTAATAGATCAGGTCGTAAAGCGACTGTATTTTCAGATTCATGATATTGGTCTCGTAGATTTCCGGGCCGATCACGGGTTCGTACTCGCGGGCGATGCTCCGGACAATTCTTCTGTTCAGCCGCACCCCGTTGTTCTTCTGGTCAAGCAGAAAGCACAGATTGTCCAGATAGCTCATTTCTTTGAAAAGCATGGTGCGGATGGGGTCCTCTCCGATAAAGGCGATCGTGCCCTCCAGCGCATGCTGCGCCGCTTCCTGCGTAAAAACGGCGCCTTCCAGAAAAACGGTCCCGCTGTCCGGATACAGCCTGCCGTTCATAATCCGCATAATATCCGGCAGTACGGTGTTGTCCATATCGAACAGCACCGTACACTCTCCCCTGGCCACCGTAAACGTCATATCTCTCAGCTTTTCCGTACAGACATTCTGAAAAGCGAGGATACTGTCTTTTCTCCCGACGTCCGTTTCCGGTGCGGCAAGGTCGGCAAATTCCCCGACATAATACGGAACAATATTGTCGTTCTGAAACTGATTGCGGTCAAACACCCGCAGAATTTTTCCGTCCTTCATCAGCGACATCCGGGTGCAGATTTTAAACGCTTCCTCGTGATGGTTGCAGATATACAGGAAGGAAAAGCCCTTCCCGCAGTAATACCGGAGCAGCTCGTGAAACCGGATCAGGTCCGCCGCGCCGATACAGTTGCTGACATCCCGGATGACAACGAGCTTCGCGCCCATGATGACGGCGCGAAGAAGCTCCACGACACATTTTTGGTAAGGGCTTAAATGCGCCACCAGGTCCCGGCCGTCGATATCGGCGTCGATTTCCTGTGCAAACTGACGGAACTGTTCGTTCAGCACGCGGGGACTGATGACGTATTTCCGAAATCCCCTGCGCAGAACGAAAACGTTGTCGGCAACGCTCAGATCTTCGATCAGCCTGCTTTTCTGCTCGATGACGGCCACCTTGTTCATCGTCATCGGGCTGTGCCGGTAATTGTTCACAAGCACCTCGTTAAAATAGACGCGGCCGTAATGAATGGGCAGATTCTGGCTGATGAGCTGAATGAGGGGTTCCTTGCCGTTCGCGTTGATGCACACCAGCCCCATGATTTCGCCCTGAAAAATATGCAGGTTAAAATTATCCAGCAGGGTCACCTCGTCCCGGATGACGGTGACCTTTTCCAGCCTTAAAATTTCATTCTTCATCTTATTTTCCCGTATCCTTTTTCACCAGCGGCAGGGTGATCTCCACATCCGTCCCCACGTTCTGCGTGCTGTACATGCAGATTCCGTATTCCTCGCCGAACAGGAGCTTGATTCTGTTGTTGACATTGACAACGGCGATGCCTCCGTGGGCCTCGCTGTCCGGCTTGATGTAATCCAGGATCGTGCGGCTCAGCTTGTCGTCGATTTCCCGGAGCCGTTCCTCCGTCATGCCGATTCCGTTGTCGGAGATCGTGATAATCAGCCGGGTCGCGGTCGTTTCTATTTTGATGCTCACATTGCCGTCCCCGATTTTCCGCTCGATCCCGTGGTAAATCGCGTTTTCCACAATCGGCTGAAGGGTCAGCTTCGGCAGCTTGCAGGACATGATTTCCCTTTCGCTTTCCGGGTCGTATTCCACGCTGAGGTTCAGCCTTTCCCCGAAACGGTAGCGCTGGATGATATAGTAATTGTTGACGTTGGTGAGCTCCTCCTCCAGCGTCACCAGATTTTCCACATTGGAAATGGTGTAGCGGAAGAAGGTAGCCAGCGCCTCCGTCATCTTGGACACGTTTTCAAGGCCGGCGTTCAGTGTTTCCCCGCGGATTCCCTCAAGCGTATTGTAAAGGAAGTGGGGGTTGATCTGGTTCTGCAGGGCGAGGTACTGCGCCTGCTTTTTGGTCGCGTTGACCAGCTCGTCCGTATTCATGATCTGCTCCACTTTTTGGGTCATCTCTTCGATTTCCGGGCTCAGCAGCACCTTCTGGTCAAAAAGGGCGTCGATGGTATAGCCCGTTAAAAACAGGCGCAGGACCTTTGCGCTTTCCAGATAAGGCCGGTAAATCCACCGGTAAAAAACATACGCCGCCGCGCCCAGCACGGCATACCCGGCGACAGCAAAAAAGAGAGGACGCCCCTCCCGGACGGCAGTTGCCGTAAAGACGGTCAGGAAGATCAGCAGAAGCGCAAACAGGAGCAGGAACATCCACGCGGCACGGCTGGAAAGATACCTTATTTTTTGTATTTTCATTTCATCAGCCCCGGATCAAGAGTAGAGTTTTCGGTACTCGTTCGGCTTTAGCCCAACACTTTTCGTAAAGCCTTTGGTAAAATTTTTAAGGTCGCTGTAGCCCACCTGCTCACAGACGGCGGCAACCGTCAGATTGGATTCCCGCAGGAGGTCCTTTGCCCGGTTCATACGGATTTCGGAAAGGTAATTCACAAAATTGTTTCCGGTCTCCTTCTTAAACAGCGTGCTGAAATAAGTAGGATTGAACCCCACGATCCCGCTGACTTCCTCCAGCGTGATCGGCTTGCTGAAATTTTCCTGGATATATTCCTTTGCCACCCGGATCGGTCTGGTGTCCGCCTGCTTTTTCTCCTCAATAATCACTTCCATGGATTCGCCCACCATGACGGACAGGTACTCAAACAGCCGGTCAATGGAGCTGCAGCGGTCCGCGTGAATGCAGAATTTCTCATAAAATTCCTGCCCGTACTGAATCTGGATCTGGTTGTTGCGAAGGTGGAGCAGGTACATTTCACAGACGTGCTTTACCAGAGAGAAAATTTCCGCCCCGCTCAGGTTTTCCGTCCCGAGCTGCTTTTTTAACCCGGTAATGCAGTTCAGCACGGCGTCTTTTTTCAGCACTTCCACCGCCGCGCCCATCGTTTTATTCAGCTCCGCCAGCAGAACGCCCACCCGCTGGGGGTCCTTATGTACGGTTACGTCCTCAATCAGCCTGCCCGTGCCCTCGATCAGCCTTTGCCCCACGGCGTACCGGGCCGCCCGGAAGCTTTCTTTCAGTTCGCCGACGTCTTCCACCACGCTGCCCGCGCCGATTGTAAAGTCGTGCTGTTCAAACGAGGCTTTCTGCACCATCAGCTCGTCAAAAACCGCTTTGATCTGCTTGCGCACGGCCTTTCTGTTTTCCGGGCCATAATTCAAAACGCAGTAGGTGATGCTGTCGTCCAAATCCATTTCCATATCGAAACACAGCTCTTTCAGCTGCGTGTTCAAAAGCCTCATGACCGTTTCTTCCAGAATCTGAATGGTGTTGTTGTACTCGTCTTCAAATCCGCAGTCTATTTTTACCGCGCAGACCTGAAACAGTCCCGGCTGAAAAGCGTAATGATAGCTTTCGTTGACCTCTTCTATTGTCAGGTCCTGCGTGGTCATCCCCTTTCTCAGCAGCCGTTCTGCAAACAGGCCTGTACGCAGCTTGTTCACGTCGTTTTTCAGGCGTTTTTTCAGCTGTTCCTCATTGTTCAGCCGCTCCGTACGCTTCAGGTACCGGTCGCGCATCTTGTTGAGGGAGGCCAGAAAATCCTCCTTTCTGATCGGCTTTAAAAGGTAGTCGCTCACCCCGTACTTGATTGCGTTCTGCGCATATTCAAAATGATGGTATCCGCTGATAATAATGAAGTCCAGATCCTGCCTGACGTTTGTGGCGCGCCGGATCATTTCCAGCCCGTCGTAGCCCGGCATGCGGATATCCGTAATCATCAGATCGGGCAGAAGCTTTTCCACCATGTCCAGCGCTTCCACGCCGTTATGCGCAATTCCCACGATTTCCATATCCAGCGAAGCCCAGTCGATCAGACCGCGGATCAGCTGGCATACGTTTTCCTCATCGTCCGCTATAATGACCTTTATCATACCTTCCTCCTTCTGTCTGCCTGAAAAATGACCGTCAGCAAGAAAACATCTCCGACTCAACGACTGCGCAGATCAAATGGTAAACGGCCAGATGATATTCCTGAATGCGGTAGGTTTCCTGCGCGGGGACAATCAGGCTGCAGTCGGCAAGCCGGGCGATCTTCCCGCCGTCGCGCCCGGTCAGGGCGACCGCTACCGCGCCCGCTGCTTTCGCCGCCATCAGCGCATAGGCCACATTGGCCGCGTTGCCCGAAGTGCTGATTCCGATGACCGCGTCCCCTTTCTTCGCGTAGCCCATCACCTGCTGCGCGTAAACCAGCTCCGGGTCCGCGTCGTTGCCGAAAGCCGACAGCAGAGCGGAATGGGCGTTCAGCGAAATGGCCGGAAGCCCGCCCTGCAGCTTTTCCGCCAGCAGGGCCCCCTCGTTCCCGAAATCTTCCTTCAGCAGCCTCTGTGTGTCCGGGTCCAGCGGCCTTTTCAGCAAAAAGCCCTTCATCAGCTCGCCGACGATATGGTCGCCGTCCGCGCAGCTTCCCCCGTTGCCGCAGATTAGAAGCTTCCCTCCGCCACGATACACCCCCACGAGGATCTCGCAGGCACGGCGGATATCTTCCCGCAAAGGCAGCAAATCCCGATGCCGGTCAAAAAACTGCCGGCAAAATTCCAGTGTGCGTTCTTTCATGTCCATTCCTCCCATCCCAAATGATAGCCGGCGACGACTAAGCCGGCGATATCCCCGACCGATTCTGAAAGCCGGCTCGGCAGGATTCTGCACGCCCCGCGGACCGCGGGGAGCGTTTCCCTCTCGATGACCTCCTGTGCGTAGGGCCAGATTTCGTCGTAGCTCCGCACAAAGATGCTTCCGATCACAATACACTCCGGATTGAGAATGTCCATTATGACGGACAGGCCCTTCCCCAGCTGTAATCCAACCCTTTTTAAAATTTCCCTTGCCAGCGGATCGCCGCTTTTTGCCGCCGCTCCGACCTGTGCCGCCGTAATCCGCTCAAGGTCCTCCGGGTTCCCGCAAAGCTCCGGTTTCCGGCCCGTTTGATACTCTTCGCGGATCATGGACCGGGCCAGCTGGGCGATGCCTCCGCCGCTGCAAAAGCCTTCGAACGACCCCATCTTTCCGTATCCCGCCGGGCCGTAGTCCGAAAGGCGGATATGGCCGATTTCCCCCGCCATGTCACAGGCGCCGGCATACAGGCGGTTGTCCAGAATCAGGCCGGCCCCCAGCCCCGTGCCGAAGGTGATGAAGATCATGCTGGACGTCCCTTTTCCCGCGCCCAGCTTCCATTCCGCAAGGGCGCAGGCGTTGGCATCATTGCAGAGCCAGACGGGGATCCCGGTTTCCCGCTGAAAATACTCCGTAACGTGAATCCTGTCCCAGCCCGGCAGATTCGGCGGGGAAAGGATGGTCCCCGTCCGGCTGTCCAGCGGACCCCCGCAGCTGATCCCGATCCCTTCGATTTTTTGCCCGTTTCCCTTTTCCACACAGGAACGAACGTCCCGCGCCAAAGCTTCCAGCATTTCCGCCGGGGAATACGCCGCTGTTTTCCTGACTTCGCACTTATGTACGGCGGCGGCGCCGCTTTTTGAGAGTTCTCCCAGATTGACGGCGCATTTCGTTCCCCCGATATCGATGCCTATTACCAACATATTTTTCCCTCCCGTTAGATGAACGCTCCTCATCCGGCTCATCTTCGCCGAATGAAGACGTTCCCTGCAATTGCAAAATTACTCTTTCAATGACAGACCCTTTCCATTCTGCATCCTTAGTATATTCTAATAGAATATCATTTTCAAGAAACAAAGTCACAGCGTGCAGAACCGCGGGGGATTTCTTCCTGCGGCCGCCGGGATTGATCCGGGGCTCCGGCCAACCCGCAAAGCGCCTTTGAGCCAAAAGTCAAGCCTTGTATCGGGAAAATATTTCGGGTATAATTGTTTTTCGTGTCACATAGTGGAAAGGATTGATTCGATGGACGAAATTAACGAAATATTTTGTGGTGACAGCTATACCCCGTTTCTGGATTACTGTGAGCTTCACAATTACAAGCGCATGTCCGACCTGATGAGCTGCCGGTTTGAGGAACTGCCGGAGCTGCTCGGCATTTCCTCTATCCTGCTCAGCCGCATCAGGGCAATATGCGTCCTTTATTTTAAAAAGTATCCGGAATGCCGCGCCGTCTCAAAACCGTCAAAAGCAAGGGCTTCTTCGAAAATGGACGACCTGCCGGACCGTCTGCTGGTCGTTTTTCAGCAGAATGCCAATAAGCTCATCCATATTTCCGAAATTACCAAGGACCTTGGAAAGGGTGTAAAACGCAGCGACATCATCCATGTGCTGGAGCATCAGAGCTGGTGTAAAATTGTGGATGGCAGCACCTTCTTTTACTCCCCGACCGACTGAATATCCCCAATGCAGATTTTTCAAACGATCCCGATAAAACAGAAACCGAGCCGTGTTTGCAGAACGCCCTCTCATTTTCCTGAGAGGGCGTTCTTAAGCTGTAAACAGCATTTTCAATCATTTTATTTACTTGCTGGATGTTATCGCTGAAATCGTTCCGGAGGCCTGGCTGGCAAGCTCCTGTCCTCCGGACTGCATGTCGGAAACCACTCCGGAAACCTGACTGCCCAAATCTTTTGTGTCGGATTCCACTTTCGACACAACGCCGGACACTGTGCTGTTCAGATTTGCTCCGCTGGATGCGCCCGGCAAATACCGGCATCCGGAAAATACGGAAATCATAAGAACTGTGACGATCAACAGGAAAACCATTTGTTTTTTCATATTGTCCCTCCTTTCTGTTTATATCTTCTCCATTTTTAACACAAAATGCAGTCCCACACGATTTCCTTTCCGTCGTACGGCCCAAAATAAATTTGTCACATTTGTTACATACCCTAAAAATACAGAGCTTCCGCCGAATATATAATGGGAGGAATCGGCAATGACACAAGAAGAAATTAAAA
Source organism: Caproiciproducens lactatisolvens (assembly GCF_052443335.1). Lineage (NCBI taxonomy): Bacteria > Bacillati > Bacillota > Clostridia > Eubacteriales > Acutalibacteraceae > Caproiciproducens > Caproiciproducens lactatisolvens. Next base: position 2,263,456 of record NZ_CP195750.1, read on the forward strand.
AGCTTGACAAAAAAATCCGTGCAATTTCAGATCCTTTCGGAAAAGGATTCCCTTCTTTTCAAAGAATGCTTTGGGAAATGGCCGTAAAAAAGGATATTAACGAAGAGGCAGTATTGCGCGAATACCTTATCTGGAAACGCAGCAAAAAATAATTCTTCCGAAAACCTGCCATTGAAAGGCTATATCCTTCCTTTCATCCTCGCGTTTTCCGTATCGTAGGAATTTTCGCCTTCATTGAGGCTGTGGGCGTGTTCCATGGCCTCCGCCGCGCTGTTCCATTTGCTTTCCTGCCGCCAGGTTCCGGAATCCGTATAATATCCCACCGTCCAGATTCCCGGTTCGGATTTTTGGTAAATATACAACTGCTGTCCCCCCTTTTCATTTATGGATGACACCTATCAGTTTTTCCATAAATTCCGGGAATATCGGCTGATGGATCAAATCGCCATTTTGTACCGTATTCGCCGACGCATAAGAGGCCCTTTCGCAGCTGCGAAAAGGCCTCTTTTTTTATTTTATATAAATATCAAGCTGCAGATTTTGTTCCCTGATGGCCTGCGGTTTTCTTCTGTATCCAATTGTACTCCAGAAAGCTGTAAATTATCGCGACGATCAGAATAACGGCGGCAGCGGCTTCGCCCGGAATCTGATACAGTCCCCCCGTTTTGAACAGCCCCAAAAACAAAAACGACGTTAACGCAATGGTCATTGCCGGGGGATCGATATGTACATCGCCGTAATTGTAAAGGCTTCTTGCCAAAAAGTCGCCCGCAAATGCCGCAAAAATTGCCGCTACGATTCCCCAGTACAGATTCCCACTGGCAAGAACGGCATAAGACGCGCAAAGGGTGATGTGGTGCGTTACCGGAACGGGTGCCCCAAACTGTGAGAAAATCAGGGAAACAGCCGAGATGCAGAAGCCCACAAAGGGCGCGGCCCCCGCCGTCTGCTGATTCTGGAGCATCTGATAGGTAACATAGGCGGAAAGGCCGCCCACCGCTACGGACAAAACCGTTTTTTCCGCGGCGGCCGTCATGTAGGGGACCCACGCCGTTTTCGCAAGGGGGCTGTATCTGCCGCCCAGCTTTTTGTCCTCTTCGCTGACCTTGCCGAACAGTTCCCCTGAAAACACGATTTTGGCAATGATCGCCGAAACGACCACGGTAAAGCCGCCTGCATCAATCTGGCCGGGCAGGGCCTGTCCCACGCCATAGGCAACAATGTAACCAAATGTACCGAACACGCCGCCGACCAGCAGCACACTGATTTTTTTAAGGCTCAGCAGCGGCAGGGAAATATTTTTGCCCGAATCCAGCACCTTGATCTTTTTTGCAAACGCCGCGGCGCCCACTCCCCCGGCAAAAGCGATGTTCGGGGCAAAAAACGGCCCGAAAGCAATGACTCCCAAAAAATCAAACGGCACCCCGGCGCACGCTAAGGCAATCCCGATCAGGCCGGTAATACCGGTAAAAATAAACGCTTCCAGCGCACCGAGGATAGCGCCGAATACGCCGCCGCAGAAAGCCAGCACGACCATAATCAATGTCATTTTCAATCCTCCCAAAATTTTCATTCTCAACTGGTATCAATATCATTGATCCTGTTTCCGTTTCTGCCGTCAAACAGCGTAACGGAAAATTTATTGATCATCTGCCCAATGTCAAACTTCTCTCCTTAACCTCCTTTATGATTGATTAACAGTGAGACAGATCAATTGGAAAGGGTCTGAAACGTCTATAATATCAATATAATCTCTTATTATACTTTTATAATTCTATAAATATTGCATATAAATTCTGTGATGATTTGATTTTATATTAAAATTAGGTCGTTGTCAATAAGATTTCATAAAAATATGTGATAATTTATTTAATTTATTGAGTATTGTATAAATTTTATGCCGATAATTTTAGAGTATTAATAGGTTTTATAATAATTTTATATTATTTTTATGGTTAATTTTCAGATTCTATGCCTGAATATATCGAATTGCAATAGAAATTGGAATCAATTCCCTGATTCATCAGCAAATCTTGTTGTATTTCAGGCTATAATCTGCTATAATGACAAAAAACAAAAACAGCATATTCATATAATCTTAAAATTATTGCATTACAATTCCAGGAGGTTATTCTTGTGTTGAACGTAGACCGTCAGAAAAATATTTTGGACATGCTTTACCGGACGGGGTCCGTTAAGGTTTCCGAGCTCGCGGACCAGTTCGGAGTGGGAGCCGAAACGATACGCAGAGATCTGAAGGCGCTGGCCGCGGAATGGGATATCGAGCTGATCTACGGCGGGGCATACATGAAAAACGCCACAAACAGCATCAGCGTTCACGAGCAGACGATGGCGATGAAGCGCAGTGAAAACTATGAAGCAAAACAGATCATCGCACGAAAGGCCGCGGCCCTTGTTTCCCCGGGCGATACCATCGCGCTGAATTCGGGAAGCACGGTGGAGTATATCCTCGATTATCTGGCGGGAAAAACGCCGCTGAACATCATCACGCTGAACGTCAATGTCGCGTCCAAAGCGCTGGCCATTCCCGGCATCAACATCTATCTTCCCGGCGGAAGGGTACGCAGCAGCTCTGGGATGACCGTCGGGCCGTCCTCCACGGATTTCATCGGCACGTTTACGATCGACAAATGTTTCTTCGGCGTATCGGCAATCAACCTTTCCCACGGGATTACGCACCCGGTCATGGAAGAAGTGGAAAGCAACCGCGCGCTGCTCGCCGTCTCCTCCAAAAATTACGTCGTTGCCGATTCCTCCAAGCTCGACAAACAGTCCCTTGTCCGAATGGCAAAACTGGAGGAAATGGACGCGTTTATTGTGGATGACGTATTCCCCCAGAATTACCGCAAATATATGGCGTTAAACGGAATTGAAGTCATATAGCCGGATTCCTTTTCAAAAAAGCCTCCGGCCGCAGGTGCTAACCGTGCGGCCGGAGGCTTTTTCCATGATCGGAACTTTCAGGGGGTCATTTATTGCAATATTGAGGTGAAATAAACAAGGTGATCCGTACAGCCGTGTTTCATTAGCGCATCATAGGCATACGGGTCGCAGACGACCAACTGCCGGTGGCCCGCCCTGTGGATTTCCTCCACGCCGGCTTCATAGATTTTTTCAAGAATTTCCTGCCGCGCTCCAAAGGGAACATATTCGGCAGAAACCGGAGCCTGCCAGATAGTGACCCTGTTGGTACGTTTGCCGCCCTGCACCAGGGGAACGAATTCCCAGCTGTTCGGGACGGCGCGCTCGCCGGGAACGCCGGACAGGCGGTTAAGGAGTCCGTCCATGCGCAGGTAGCGCGTGAAAAAGCTTCCGCCGTAAAGGTATCCTTTGTCGACGGCAAGGCTGCCGCAAAGGGAAAGGATACTTTCCACACGGAGATCATGGCGGATTCCGAGCTTATCGCACAGCGTCGTCAGCAGGTACTGGCTCTGGCCGCTCAGCGTGATGACCCTGCGCACGCCTTTTTCCTGCAGAGCCTGCACCAGATTGGAAAGGTGCCGATACCCTTCGTCGATCAGCCCCGCGGCGAAATACTCAAAACCGCCGAAGAACGGGCCGAACCGGGGCTGTACCGCAATTCCGCGCGATTTCAGGAAAACGCCAAGATCATACGCGCAGCGGGAAGTAAACGCAAAGGTGGCGTCATCCACGAACAGGCATGTCGTGCTGTCGTCCGCAACGGGGACGGCTTCCTTCCAGAGTCCGTACGCGTTTTCTCCGGCCTTTATGATATGCCCGTCATTCTTTTTCACGGTATCGTGAAGGGAAGCCACCGCGTCGGGCTTGAAGCTCTGATTGACAAACAATTCCCTGAACAGCATCATGCACAGAAGGTAATCGTTCTGATCTTCCCCGAAATTCTGCCAGCGCTCTCCCTGTCCGGAAAGGATGGAAGAAAAAACAATGTCCGCGCCGTATTCCGAAGGCGGAAGCTGCCCGAGCCAGACGGCGCGCGCAATCTGGGCCACACGGGAAGGGTAATGGCACATGGCCCTCGTGGCGAGGTATTCGGGGCAGTAGCAGGCGCCCTGATCCATATGGACCGACTGTCTGTCTACCTGAAAGCGGTATGCATCCAACGAAAACTCTCTCATAATCCAAGTACTCCTTTATTCAAAATGCCGTCCGGGTCCAGCGCGTCTTTGATCGCCTTCATCACCTTTACGCCGGCTGCACCGTGCTCCAGGGGAAGGAATTCCGCTTTCGCCGTTCCCACGCCATGGTGATGGGAAACGTTTCCGCCGTACTTCAAGCTTGTTTCCACAGCGATGCGCAGGCAGTCAAGATACCTCTGCTCGCCCGCCTTGTCGTCGCCGTTTGTCTTTGCGTGGAAAATGACATATACGCTCGCGCCGGTATGGTAGACATGGGAAAAATGACAATCTATCACTTCGCAGTAGGGAGCCAGCGCGCTGCGCATTTCCTTCCACACGGCCGCGATGGAATCCCACGGGGCGGCCACTTCGATGGCATCCGCCGTTCCGCCCTTTACCGCGTCATAATCAAGCATTTTTTTCGTTGAGAAGCGTGTGGCGAACCAGTCCTCCGCGATTTGGGAAGTCTTTGGCCGCCCGCCGCCCGCACGGCAGATTTCGTCCGTCAGCCGTTCCTCCAGCTCCGTCATTTCATCGATTCCCTCAAATACCAGGATCAGGAGGGCAAAACCCTTCTCAAGGCCGTACTGGCTGATTTTCCCCCGTGCCTCCACCTCGTCGTACAGACGGACAACCGCGGGGTGCAGGCCCTTCTGGATAAACCGGCGGATGGAGTCGAGCCCTTCTTCCGTAGCGGCAAAGGTATAGGCTTTGAAAATCCGCTTTTCCGCCACCGGAAAAATACGCATTTCAACGGAAGTGACGATGCCGTAAACGCCCTCGCTGCCGAGGAAGAGCTGGTTCAGCTCCGGCCCGGTGGAACGCTTCGGCGCTTTGTGGGTGGAAAGGATATCCCCGTCCGGAAGGACTACCTCCAAAGAGGTGACCATGTCGTCCATTTTGCCGTATTTTGTGGAGAACGTACCCACCGCGCGGGTCGCGGCCATACCGCCCAGACAGGCGCTCTGAAAGGACTGCGGATATTGGCCGCAGGTATAGCCGCGCTCATTGAGCATGTTTTCAAACTCGGCGCCCGAAAGGCCGCAGCCGCCCACGGCGGTCCCGTTGACCGGATTGATGGAAAAATGGCGGATGCGTTTGGTGTCTATCATGATCTGCCCGTCGTAGGGGATTGTTCCGCCCACGATGCCGCTGCCGCCGCCGTAGGGGGTGACGCCGATATGGTACCGTACGGCAAGCTTCAGGATTCTGCTGATTTCTTCGGTATCCGCAGGACGAAGAACGCCGTCGGTCAGATACGGATACGTTCCCTGAAGCATCCATTTATATTCGCGGGGATAACATCCGTGGGAATAAATCAGTCTTTCCTCAGGCTGTGTCAATATTTCCGTTTGAGGACATTGCTCGTTTACTTTCTCAAAAAAAGGGATTGTGTTTTTCTGCATTCAAATTCTTCCTTTCCTGCTGTTGGTAGTTCACTGGTAAATCGCTGCTCAAAGGGTAATGCTGCGCGCAGCTATGATATCCACACCTGTTCCCAGGATATTGGCGACAATGACGTCCCCCTGCCGGACGGGCGCGTCCACCACTGTTGCGTACAGCTGCTTCATGCAGTCCCGCAGCAGCTTTTTCGGCACGGCCTTCCTGCTGATCACCGGCAGGCAGCGCAGCCGCGAGCCCCGCAGCCCCACGGTGGTCGTAATCATCCTCTTGGGGTCCGTATACTCGTTTTTCGCGTATTCCTCCCCGCGTTTGCAGGTATTCCCCTTCACTGTCAGCACGCCGCTGTCGTCGGTCAGCTCAATGGAGCAGCTCATCGGGCAGACAATACACACATATTGTTTTGTGGTCATTTTCCATCCTCCTTACCGCACGTCGACCGTCAGCGGACCGTCCAGCGGACCGTCCGGAACAAACCTGAGCGCAATCATTTCGGGCGGGTTTGCCACCCCGTAACGCGTGGATTTTAAAATCTTCCCGTTGCACACAATCTCCGCCCTGACGTCCTTCATCGGCTTGCGGACGCGCAGGTAAAGATTGATTTCTTTTCCCCCGCAGTCCGCGTTCACGCGCTGGGGAAGGACAAAGCCCACATTGCTGCCCGCAACCGTATCGACCATATTTCCCCGTGCGCTCTGACGGCGGATAAAATCCACCGCTCCCTGCGCGGCAATTTCGCCGGACCGCGAAACATAATCCACCAGGTCAAACACGGCCACCACGTTCCCCGCGGCAAAAACACCCGGAATCGAGGTCATCATCGTATCGTCCACAACGGGGCCGCGCGTCACGGGGTGCAGCTGCACCCCCGCTTTCCGGCTCAGCTCGTTTTCCGGGATCAGGCCCACGGACAGCACCAGAAGGTCGCACGGGATCACGCGCTCCGTCTCCCGGACGGGTTTTCCGTCCGACCCGACCAGCGCGACCGTCACCGCTTCCACCCGCTTGTTTCCGTGTATTTTCGTTACCGTGGTGGACAGGTGGAGCGGAATCCCGTAGTCGTCCAGGCACTGCACCTTGTTGCGGCGCAGTCCCCCGAGGGAAGACATGACTTCGTAGACGCCTTCCACCTCAATACCCTCCAGGGTCATGCGGCGCGCCATGATGAGGCCGATATCGCCGGAGCCGAGGATCACCGCCTTTTTTCCGGGAAGGTAGCCTTCCATGTTGATGTACCGCTGCACGGAACCGGCTGTCAGGACTCCCGCCGGGCGGGAACCCATGATACTGACCTGGGGGCGGGTGCGCTCCCGGCATCCCATGGCGAGAATGACCGCCTGCGCCCGGATCTCCAGCAGCCCTTCCTGCGCGCTGACCGCGTAGATCCTGCGGTCGTCCGTCAGCTCCAGGACCATGGTGTCGCAAAGGACGTCGATGCCGCCCTCGGCAACCAGATCGATGAATTTCTGTGCGTATTGGCATCCGGAAAGCTGCTTTTTGAAACGGAGCAGGCCGAATCCGTCATGGATGCACTGCTGAAGGATTCCTCCAAGCTCGTAGTCCCGCTCGACCAGCAGAATCCGGTCCATACCGAGCTCTCTCGCCTTTACCGCAGCCGCGAGGCCGGCCGGTCCGCCGCCGATCACGGCGATGTCATACGAAAGTGTGTTCATTCTGCATTCCTCCCTGTATTGCGTGAAGGCCGGACCAGTATTTCAGAGCCCTTCCCTTTCAGGGTTACCTCCGAAGGGTCGATCTTCCACTCGCGGGCCAGCAGTTCCAGCACGCGGGAACCGCAGAAACCGCTTTGGCAGCGGCCCATGCCGGCGCGTGTGCGGCGCTTTACGGCGTCCATCGTCCGCGCGGGAATTTTACCGTGAACGGCGCGGAGAATCTCCGCCTCCGTGACGGTTTCACAGCGGCAGACCACGCGGCCGTAAGCGGGGTTTTCGGCAATAAGCCGGTCGCGTTCCTCCTGCGTGCAGTCGCGGAAAGCGGGTTCCGGCTTCCGGATGGGATTGAACGCCGTGTTGATCGGGGTATCCGGATTCTGTCCGAGGTACAGGCTTTCCACCAGCTCCGCGATTGCCGGAGCAGAGGCAAAGCCGGGGGACTGAATGCCCGCCACATGAATAAAGCCCTTGATTTTACGGGAATTCTGAATCACAAAATCCTCGCTGTAGGTTGCCGCGCGGTTTCCGCTGAAATAGGTAATGACGGACCTGGGGTCAATGCCCTTCGTCAGGCGCATTCCCTTTTCCAGTATGAATTCCATGTCTTCCCTGTCAACGTCCCTGTCTTCCTTATCCGGCACCTCAAGCGCGGAGGGACCCCAGAGCAGCGTTCCTTCCGGCGTTTCTTCCGGCCCGCCGCCCTTTGTATAATTGTTTGGGGCAACACCCGAAAAAGTACGGATTTTCCCCTTGTTTTCCTTATCGAAGATCACCAGCGCGCCGCGCCGCGGATGAATGGAATAAAAACGGTCCCCCGCCATTTCCGCGATTTCGTCCGCGTAAAGCCCGGCGGCGTTGATGACACAGTCACACGGAATAACGCCCTGTGTGGTAACCACGCCCTGCACGCGCCCGTCCTTTGTCAGGATATCCACCACCTCGCAGCCGAGGCGGAACCGTGCCCCGTTGTCCACCGCGTTTTCCGCCAGCGCAAGGGTGACCTCGTAAGGCTCCGCATAGCCGGCGGAAGGAGTCCAGAGGGCAAACTGAACGCTGTCGGAAAGCCCGGGTTCCATCTCCCGCGCGCGGTTCCCGCTGATGATTTCGATTCCCGGCACGCCGTTGGTCACGCCGTTTTCATACAGCCCTTCGATGGCTGCCCGGTCCTCTTCCCCGAAGCCGCAGACAAAGGAACCGGTACGGTTGAACTTGAAACCCAGCTGCTGGGACCACTTGGTATACTGGGCGTTTCCCCTGACGTTGAGTCGGGCTTTCAGGCTGGCGGGCTTGGAATCATAACCGGAATGCACCATTCCGTTATTCGCTTTGGAGCTTCCCTCACAGAGGTCCTCTTCCTTTTCGAGCAGGAGGATGTTCACCCGGTACTGCGTCAGCTGCCTTGCGATGGCGCATCCCGTCACCCCGCCGCCGATAATCACTACGTCCGCTTTGTCCACGACCCCCATCGCCCGGTACGGGGCGCTGTCCTTCCTTTTCAGGGGGACAGCGCCGGGGGCGGTCAGATCGCTGACCACATTATGTACACCGGGAAGCTTTGCCGCCATATGGCCGATATCAACAGCCGTCTGCCATGTTTTTGTACTGCCTTCAAGCGTGAGGATTCCGTCATCTTCAATACGGGCGGAGACTGCGCTGGAATCCAGATCAAATTTTTTCAGCCCCTCTGAAAAAGCGGCCAATATCTCCTGCTTATTTGCAGTCAAATCTCTCATCTCCTATTGTTATCTCGTGTTCTTCCCTTTGCCGTTTTCTTCGTTTTAATGCCGAATCCAGTTCGAGGAGCGTTTTACTGCCTCCTGCCAGTCGGAATAACGCTGACTGCGGTTTTCGTCCGTAATCTGACAGGTGAACGTCGCGTCGTATTCGACGGCCTTATCAAAATCGGATTCCTGCCACAGGCCCGCAAACAGTCCGGCCATTTCCGCGGCACCCAGGCTGGTTGCCTCCACAGACGCCGGGCGGTCCACCCTGCAGTCGAGGATATCCGCAAAGAATTGCGCGAGCAGATTGTTGCGGGAAGCGCCGCCGTCGATTTTGACGTTCGTCATCGCGGTTTTCGTGTACGCGCCGATAGAGTCCGTGATATCCTTGATACTGAACGCGATCGCTTCCAGCGTGGCGCGGCAGATGTGCGCTTTGGTCGTGCCGCGGCTGATGCCGATAATCATACCGCGGGCGAACGGGTCCCAATACGGCGCACCCAGTCCCGTTAAAGCCGGTACGAAATAGATTCCGTTGGAATTTTCAACGCTGCGCGCAAGGGTTTCCGATTCCCCGGATTTTTGGATAATGTTCAGCCCGTCGCGCAGCCACTGGATGGCGGAGCCTGTCACGGCCGCATAGCCCTCCATCGCATACTGCGTTCTGCCTTTGATTCTCCACGCGATCACGGTGTTGATGCCGCCGTCAAGCACAACGCATTTTTCCCCGATGTTCACATCCAGGAAAGAGCCGGTGCCGTTTGTCAGCTTTGCGGTTCCCGCGGTACGGCAGCCCTGCGCGTAAAGCGCGGCGTGCTGGTCGGCAATGCAGCCGCCGATCTGAATGGGCCCTCCGAACAGCCCGGGCTCCGTCATGCCGTAATCCCCGGAGTCGTCCGTCACGTTGGGATAGATGGAAACGGGAACGCCAAGGTAATCCAGGAATTCCTTGTACCACTCGCCGGTTTCCAGATTGAGGCTGCCGGTCACGGAAGCGTTGGAATAACTGATGGCGTGCGTTCTGCCTCCGGTCATTTTCCAGACCAGCCAAGTGTCGATCGTACCGAACAGTGCTTCGCCGCGGTCAACCTTCTCCTTTACTTCCGGTACGTTTTTCAGGAGCCATTCCAGTGAAAGGGAAGAATAAACGGGCGCGATTGTCCAGCCGGTCGCTTTTTTGGCTTTTTCTCCCCATTCGCTCGCGTTCAGCTCGGCGCACCGCGGGCCGGTGCGGCTGTCCTGCCATACAATCGCCTTGTACAGCGGCTTCCCCGTCGCCTTGTCCCAGACCACGCTCGTGGCCCTCTGGTTGGTGATACCGATGGCGGCGATATCCGCCGCTGTCAGCCTCGCCTGCTCCATGGCCAGTTTACAGTGCTTCATGCTCTTTTCGTAGATCTCTTCCGCGTCGTGCTCCACTCTTTCCTCGCTGGGGGTGTACTGGGTAAACTCTTCGTAGCTTTGCGCCACAATATTCAGCCCTTGGTCGAATATCAGTGCGCGGGTTCCGATAGTGCCTTCATCGATGACCATTACATGACTTTTCAACACAAACAACTTCCTCTCTTTATATGATCCGCAAAATAGCGACAATGGAAACAGGATTAATCAATCATGTGCAAATAATGTGGTTTTAGAGAGTTTATTATCAAAATTATGTTGGTTTATGACAATATAATATCAACATTATATTGTGTTGTCAATAGAGAAACGGTGAATTATTGAAATAAATAGGGAGAGGCTATTTTACAGGGCGGAAATCCCACCGGAAGCGGCGGAACATTCCCGCCGCGGCGTATTGAAATGTACCTTAAGATAGGATAGAATGTTTTTAATGTGATTTTAATTTTTGACAAATTCCCTTTAAAGTTTTATTTGTTAGAATTCAAGCATACTCAGCTGAGAGGAAACCGATCGCGAGACTATGATTTGCATGAGGGATTCCAACAAATAACGAAGGAGAAATTTTTATGACTACACTGGAGCAAGTAGAAAAACTGCGCGAAAAGGCAAATGTAAGCTATGACGAGGCAAAAGCGGCACTGGACGCGACAAACGGCGACCTGCTGGAAGCGCTGATCTATCTGGAGAAACAGGGAAAAGTGACGGCCCCGTCCGGCGGCGGCTACTACAGCAGCGCGAAAACCGAGGACCAGAATCCTACGGCGGGCGCGGAACCGGGCCGGGCGTATACGGACCCGAAATATCATGGCGGAGAATCCTTTTCTTCCCTGATGAGAAGGTTCGGGAGATTTCTGATGAAGATTATCCGCATAGGCAACACCAACTATTTTGAAGTTCTGAAAGGGCCGGAAAGCAAAGCGTGCATCCCGGTTTCCGTTCTCGCGCTTCTTCTCATCTTCGCGTTCTGGGTGACCATCCCGCTGATGATCGTGGGGCTGTTCTTCGGTCTGCGCTACCGCTTCAGCGGCCCCAATTTCAGCGGTGACACGGTAAATCATGCCATGGACAGCGCCGCGGACGCCGCGGAAAGTATCAAGAATTCCATCAACCAAAAATAACGGGAAACGGCAGGACTGACAATGGGTGCGAACATACTGATTGTTGAGGACGAAGAAAAAATCGCCCGCTTTGTCGAGCTGGAGCTCGGCTACGAGGGCTATGCCACAACGAAAGCATTTGATGGAAGAACGGGGCTCGAGCTTGCCGAATCCGGCAGGTTCGACCTCATTCTGCTGGATATCATGCTGCCAAAGCTGAGCGGAATGGAGGTGCTGCGCAGGCTGCGCCGGACCTCCTCCGTGCCGGTGATCATGCTGACGGCGCGCGACAGCGTAATGGATAAGGTCTCCGGACTGGACAGCGGGGCGAGCGATTATATTACCAAGCCCTTTGCCATTGAAGAGCTTCTCGCAAGAATTCGCACCGCGCTGAGAAAAACAATGCCGCAGCAGGAAAACACGGTGCTTTCCTGCTGCGGCGTCACGCTGGATACCGCGCGGCGCACCGTTACGGTGAACGGCGCGCCCGTGGAGCTGACCAAAAGGGAGTTTGACCTTCTTCATTACCTGATGAAGAACAAGGGGCTGGTGATTTCCCGCGAAACACTGCTCGAAAACGTCTGGGGCTTTGATTTCACGGGCGAGACCAACGCCGTCGACGTCTATGTGCGGTACCTGCGCGGAAAAATCGACGATGTCTTCGGGCTGAAACTGATTCAGACCGTCAGAGGAGTGGGGTATGTGATCAAAGATGAACAGTGAGCCGGCCAGCAGCCCCGCCAGCCGGCTGGGCGACAAGTTTAAATTTTCCATTGTCCTGAAGCTCAACGCGCGGCTTTTCCTGCGCGTCCTCAGCCTGTTTCTCACCCTCGACATCATCCTGTGCATTCTCTGCGCGACGGGACTTGCCATGCTCAGCGAGCAGTCGGCTGGAAATGCCGCCGAAATTCTGAGCAAAAGCGGGCTGCCCCCGCAGTCGGATCAGGCATGGCTTGCCGAGGCGGGAATCAATGTATCGGAAAATCAGGGAAATCCGGAGGGGATTCGGTTCGCGATCCCCGGCTTTCTGCAGAGCCGCTTTTCAAAGCTGACGGCAAAGGGCGTGCGCAGCATTGTGTTTCCGGCTGCGCCCGGGCTTTCTTTCGGGAAATACCTGGAAGGCGCCGTTTACAGGGTTTCGGCCGAAATCAACGGGCAGCCCTACCTGATTTCCGTCACAAACGCCGCCGCCATCCGGATGATGGAATCCGCCTTCCTCATTCTTCTCGTGCTGGAGCTGCTCCTGCTTCTGGGGGGGATTTCCCGCGGAGCCAGAGTGATCCGGAGAACGCTGCGGCCGATTGAAGAACTGGCTGAAACCGCGAGGAACCTCAACACCGGCGGCGCGCTGACGCCCGAACAGCTGGAAGCGCTGGCGGGCAAGCTGGATGGAATCAACGCCGCCCGGCTGGATACACGGATTGCGGTGGGTGAAACGCAGAACGAGCTGAAAACGCTTGCATCCGCCATCAACGGGATGCTGGACCGGATCAACGAGTCCTACCGGTCCCAGGTGCGCTTTGTTTCGGACGCGTCCCACGAGTTAAGAACGCCGATTTCCGTGATTCAGGGCTACGCAAACCTGCTGGACCGCTGGGGGAAAAATGATGCGAAAACCTTGCAGGAATCCATCGACGCCATTAAGGACGAAACCGCAAACATGAAGGCGCTGGTGGAACAGCTTCTGTTTCTGGCCCGGGGCGACAACAACACCATGGCTCTTCAGATCGAGCGGTTTGACCTGTCCGCCCTTGCCGCGGAGGTGCTGCGGGAAACACAGATGATCGACTCGGGGCACGAGTACGAATCCTATCTCTCCCCCGTTTTCGTCAACGCGGACGAGGGGCTGATCAAACAGGCGCTGCGGATTCTGACGGACAACGCCATCAAATACTCTCCCGCCGGGAAAAAGATTACGATCTCCGTTTCCGGTGAAGAAGGCCGCGCCAGACTGACGGTACAGGATGAAGGCATCGGAATTCCGTCCGAGGCGGTCCCCCGCATTTTCGACCGCTTCTACCGCGCCGACGAATCCCGCGCAAGGGCTACGGGCGGAACGGGGCTGGGGCTGTCTATTGCGAAATGGATCGCGGAGCGCCACGGAGGGCATCTGGAGGTTCTGAGCCGGGAGGACATCGGCACCCGCATTTCCATGATCCTTCACGCCGCCGCGGAAAAATAGGCAAAGATAAGGCCTGAACCCCAATGGAGGGTTCAGGCCTGTTTTTTTATATGGATCGGACGCACGACGGTTAAATTTCATCGGTATTTTTATTATATAATGGTGGGAACGAAATTTCAAGAGAAAAATTTAATATTAATAATTATTATTATTTTATACAAAAGAAGATGCTTTTTTGCTTCTAAAATCTACCTTTTAGGGATAGATTAAATATCAAAAACAGGCTATACTATAAGTCACAGAAAAGAAATAAGTCAACAGGAGGTTTTGATTATGAATGAAAAAAATGTAAATAGAAAATTGAGCCCGGCGCAGGAAAACAACTACGGAAAGTCGGTTTACCGTCAGGACGAATACGAAATTCCGGATGAAGTCAGCTGCTCCATGGAATTTTCCAACGGGTGCATCGGCGAATAAGCGGAGCGGATTCCCTCCCCGCTATTACAAAATTGACAGTATATGAGAAAGGCAGAGATTGTATGGAAAAGGATTTTCTGGAAGCCCTGAAAAAGCGCAGGTCTTATTACGCAATCAGCAAAGAAAAAATTCTCTCCGACGAAGAAGTCGTCAGCCTGGTTGAGGATGCCGTGAAATACACCCCCAGCGCCTTCAATTCACAAAGCGCGCGCACGGTCGTTCTTTTCGGCAAAGAACACGACAAGCTTTGGGATATCACAATGGAAATATTAAGAGGCATTGTCCCAGCGAAGAATTTCGCATCTACGGAAGAGAAAATCAACTCCTTCCGCGGCGGGTACGGCACCGTTCTTTACTTCGAGGACCAGAGCATTGTTACCGGGCTGCAGGAGCAGTTCCCTCTTTATAAGGATAATTTCCCGGTCTGGTCGCTGGAATCCTCTGGCATGCTGCAGTTCGTCATCTGGACGGCGCTCGAGTCCAACGGCTATGGCGCAAGCCTTCAGCACTACAACCCGCTGATCGACGAAAAAGTCGCCGCAAGCTGGAACATTCCGAAAAGCTGGAAGCTTCTCGCACAAATGCCGTTCGGCAAACCCACCGCTTCCCCCGATGAAAAGACCTTCCTTCCCCTTGAAGACAGAGTCAAAATATACAGATAACACACAAAAAAACAACGCCGGTTTTTCCGGCGTTGTTTTTTTTGCGTTCCGTTACTGGAGTTTTCCGCCCTCAATCACCACGTCATCCGCGGAGACGGAGTCACCGTAGGCCGGTTTCAGTCTGGCATCATAGGCCTCGTGAATGAAGTTTTCCTTGCCCAGTGCGGTCAGCTCATTATTGACCCAGTCAAGAAGCTCCTTGTCGCCCTTTTTCACCGCGGGCGCAATCGTGTCCTGTTCGCCCAGCGACGAAACCCCGACCGTATAGCCGCTGTTTTCTCTCGCCCAGGCAAACAGCAGGGTGTTGTCGTGCGCAAGAGCGGCGCCGCGGCCGTCCTTCAGTGCCTGAAACGCCTCGGTATTCTGGTCGTATTTCAGCAGCTCAATATCCGGATCGTTTTTCGTGAAGTACGTTTCCGCCGTCGTACCCTTGTTGACGATCAGCTTTTTGCCCTTGAGCTGGGAGACATCGGTAATCTGGCTGCCGTCCGGAGAAACCACTCCGAGCGCTACCTTCATGTACGGATTTGCAAAATCGACCTTCTCTTTTCTCTCGTCCGTTACGGTAAAGTTGGCCATAATCAGGTCCACCTTGCCGGACTGCAGGTACTCTACGCGGCTCGCGGCTTCCACAAGGACAAATTCGGCCTTGTTTTCGTCACCCAGAAGGTCTTTTGCAAAGCGCTTCGCGATGTAGACGTCAAAGCCCTGATTTTTTCCCTGAGCGTCAACATACCCGAAAGGAGGTTTGTCGCTGAACACTCCGACCTTGATTTTTCCGTTCTGCTTGATGGTTTCCAGCGAGGACTTCTGGGTCCCCTGCTGGGAGCAGCCCGCAAATGTTCCCAATGTCAGTACGGCCGCCAGCACGGCGGCGAGAATTCTGCCTGTTTTTTTCATAATTAACCCTTCTCTTCATCAAAATTAAAAATATTCAGAAACTGTTTTGCCCTGTCGGTTTTCGGAGCGGTAAAAAAGAGCTCCGCGCCGGATTCCTCTACAATCTTCCCTTCGTCAATAAATACGACCTTATCCGCGACCGCTCTGGCAAAACCCATTTCATGGGTAACAATCACCATCGTCATGCCCTGCTTCGCAAGGCCGAGCATTACGTCGAGCACCTCGCGCACCATTTCGGGGTCGAGCGCCGCCGTGACCTCATCGAACAGCATTACCTCCGGATTCATACACAAAGCGCGCACGATGGCCACACGCTGCTTCTGCCCGCCGGAAAGCTGGCGGGGATACGCGTTTTTTCTGTCCAGAAGTCCGATGCGCTCCAACAGCGCTTCCGCCTGCCGCCGGGCTTCTTCCCGGCTCCGCTTCTGCACCTTCAGGGGACCGAGCAGAATGTTTTCCAGGATCGTCATATGCGGGAAAAGATCATAGCTCTGAAAAACCATCCCGATTTTCTGCCGGACCAGATGCCACTGTGTTCCGGCGGAGGAAATAGGCTGACCGTCAAGGCTGATCTCCCCCGACTGTATCGGCTCAAGGCCGTTGATACATCGCAGCAGGGTGCTTTTCCCGCAGCCGGAAGGCCCGAGAATGACGACGACCTCGCCCTTGTGGACCTGCAGGTCGATCCCGTCCAGCACGGTCCTGTCGTCGTAGCTTTTATGAAGCTGTTTGATTTCAAGAAGAATATCTTTCTCCATTTTTTACCTCCTCAGGACTGCCATTTCCGTTCCAGCCGTTTGGACAGGAGCGAAACAGGATAACAGACTGCAAAATACAGCAGGAATATAAAGCCGTATATCCAGAAGGATGCCGTGGGCACCTCTAAAATGGACCGCTCGATAATCTGCTGGCCCACCTTCAGGACCTCCACCACCCCGATCAGCACCACCAGCGAGGTGGTCTTGATCATGCGCGTCGCAAGGTTGATCGCGGCGGGCAGCAGACGCCGCACGGTCTGCGGAATAATGACATAGCGGTAAATCTGCACGTTGGTCAGTCCAAGGGCGGCGCCGGATTCTCTTTGATGTTTCGGCAGGGATTCCACCGCGCCGCGGACAATGTCCCCCATTTCCGCCGTGCCCCAGAGGGAAAAGACCATGATGGAGACGACCTCCCCGCCCAGCTCCAGATTCAGGGTAAAATAGAAGATAAACAGCCACACGAGAATCGGGATGATGCGCACCGCTTCCAGATAAATCCGGCAGACGGAACGAACGGCCTTCCATTTCGACGTCATCACAATGCCCAGCACAATCCCGAGAACGCCGGAAATCAGAACGGAAACCAGCGCGATCCGCGCCGTTACCAGCAGCCCGTTCAGCAGGCGGAGAAGGTTCGAGCCCTCAAAAATAACGTTAATTCCCGAACTGGCCATAGCGCACCTTCCTTTCCAGAGCGGACAGAAGCAGGGATACCGGCAGCAGAAGCAGCAGATAGAACAGCACGAGCAGGGTGAGCGCCTCCGTAGTCGAATAATACATGCCGATCAGGTCCTTGGCGACAAACATCAAATCCGGCAGCGCCACCGCGCTGACAATCGACGTCTCTTTCATCAGGAAAATCGCGTTGGCTTCCAGAGCGGGCATGGAAACGGAAAACGCCTGCGGGAAAATGACATAGCGCACCAGCTGCGCGCGGGAAAGGCCGATACTGAGTCCCGATTCGATCTGGGTTTTCCCCACCGCCTCCAGTCCGCTGCGGAACGCTTCCGCCATATAGCTTCCGCCCAGAAAAGTCAGCCCCGCAACCGCGCAAAGCTCCGCTTCCAGCTTCAGCCCGATCTGCGTCAGTCCGTAATACAGGAAGAACAGCTGTATCAGCGACGGGGTATTCCTGGAAAACTCAATATAAACCTTCACAATGGATTTCAGCATGCGGACCCGGTAATAAATCGCCAGGCTGCAGAGGAAACCCACCAGAAGCGACAGCGCAATTGCCCACACGGAAATGGTCAGCGTCAGCTGCGCCGCTTTCCAATAGAGAGGCAGGCTCTGTACAATAAAGCCGAAGTTCAATAAAATCCGCCTTCCTTTTGTGATTTAGCCGAAAAGCTTCAATGCTTTGAGAAAATCCGGGATACCGGCTTCAAAGCTGATCCCGAAGCGGAAATCCGAACCCGCCGCCCGGGTCCGGCGGATTCCTTCCACCGTAAAATCGGCAGCGATCCGGGCCGCCTTTACAAGCGGAAAATCGTTCAGAAGCGCGGCGAACAATGCGCTTGCGAAAACGCCCTCCGCTCCGCGGCAGTCTCCTTCCGTACAATCGGAAAAGACATAATCGATTTCTCCGTTTTTCGTGTCGTAGACCGCGGCGCCCGGATGGGCCGCGTCGAAGCGGACGCCGGTCAGAGCAATTTTTTCCGGGCCAAGCCCGCCCAGCTTCTTTAAAATACTGTCAATATAAACTCTTTTGTACGGCCCTTTCAGATACGGTTCGTTCAGCAGAAGAGAGGCTTCCGTCAGATTCAGCACAAGGACATTCGCTTTGCCGCAGAGGTTTCTCATCTCCGCCGGGAACGTGCCGCCCAGGTGCGGATACAGCTTTCCGCCGTCCGCCATGTCCGGGTTCACAAGAACGAGCGCATCCTCCTTCTGAAATCCGTCGATCAGGGCGAATACGGCTTTTACCTGTTCCGGGGAGTTCAGATCACCGGTACAGATCCCGTCAAACTTCAGCCCAAGGCTTTTCCAGTGCTCCTGAATTTTGGGGATATCCCCCGCAAGACCGCGATATGTACAGTCCGGGAATCCGTCCCTGCGGGCGGACAGCACCGCGGTGGGAAGCACGGCCGTTTCGATTCCCGCCGCCGAAAGGATGGGCAGCGCAGCCGTCAGCAGGCCTTTCCCGAAGCAGGGCAGGTCATGGATCGCCAAAGCCCTCTTCCGGGGTCTCTCCCTCGCTCCGGTTTGATCAATTCGTCTGAACAGGGTGTTTATGAACTGGGACCGCATCTTGCCACCGCCTCGTGCTTATATTAAACATATATTTTTAGTAGTTATTATATGCGCTATCCTCTCTTTTGTCAACAGGAAAATCAAGATTCCCTGAAAATGACGATGTGCGGAAAAATCGGGAAAACCGGCTTATTTCCCGACCGACATAAACTATTAATGAATTTTTAACAGAATCCCATTTAAAATGGGATATAATATTATTTACAGCATCTACAGTCGATTCTGCAACAAGTTTGCGTTTCTCCCCCGCCTTCGGCGGGGGAGAAACATGTTCTGTCTTTCAAACTGAAATGGAATCGCTGTAATCGTATTTTCCAGCAAACGGAAAAGTTTGAAAACAGAGAAGGTTCATGATCGCACGGAAGGGAGATATCAATTCATGAATATCAAAACAAAATCGAAAACGAAAAAAGGAATCGTTTGCGCGGCGGTCCTTTGTCTGGCGGCCCTGCAGGTCACATCGGCAAGCCCGGTGCAGGCCCTCGGCGCTCCGGATATTTCCATCAGCACGGCGTCCTCTCTGGTGGATGAGATCAAAACCACCGTCGCGTTTGGACTCACCCAGAAGGAATTTATATACACCGATCAATCCGGCAAAAGGCTGACCTGCTTTATCATGGAGTACAATCCGCAGCAGGCCGGCGTGACCCTTGCGGCGGGCACTCCGCACGACGGAACGAAAATCGGCCTCGCCACCGTACGGGACCAGGCGGGCGCCGCGGTCCGAAACGGAAAACAGGTGGTTGCCGCCATCAACGCGGATATGTACAATATGAGCACGGGCGACCCGTGGGGCGTAGTGGTCAAGGACGGAGCCGAAATCCACTCCTATGCGCCGGTGCGAACCTGGTGGAAGTTTTTCGGCGTTAAAAAAGACGGTTTCCCGATTTACGGAGACCGCCGGACTTACGAAGCCAACAAGGGAAACATCCAGCAGGCGCTGGGTATTCACAGTATTCTGGTCGACGGCGGCATCGTCGTCAACACGGACCTGACGTCCACGCTTGCCCCCCGCAACGCCGTGGGCGTGCGCAGTGACAACTCCGTTTTCTTCCTGCTGGCGGACGGCAGAAAGGACCCGTATTCCCACGGGCTGACGCTGCAGCAGACCGCGCAGCTGATGAAGGACCTGGGAGCGGTGTGGGCCGGAAACCTGGACGGCGGCGGCTCGTCCACCCTGATGACCAGGACCCCCGGAGAAACCGCGCTGACCGTAAAAAACCATCCTTCCGACGGCTGGGAGCGCGCCGTAGCCAATTCGTGGCTCTTTATCGCCAACCCGAAGCCGGACGGCGTCTTTGTCTCCGCCGCGCTGACGCCCTATGACAAAACCTATTCCCCGAAATCCATCGTTCCGATCACCGCGAAGGGGCTGGATTTCTCGGGCGCTCCGACCGCCCTTCCCAAAAGCGGGTTAAGCTGGGCGCTGTCCGATTTCAGCTTTGGCAGCATCGGCCAGGACGGTGTTTTCTCCTCCAACGGCAAAGAGGGGCAGGTACAGGTACAGCTTTGGTACAACGGCGGGATCGTCGGTTCCACCTACGTTGAAATCGCCACACCGGACAATTATGTCTCTGTCGGCACCGTCTCGCCGAACGCCGGGAAAGACGCCGGACTGACGGCCACCTATCAGGGACGCGAGGTCATCCTGACTATGAACAAATCGGACTGGTAATTTCAGACACAAAAATGCTGTCCCGGTTAAAAGCCGGGACAGCATTTTTTATCGGGAAAACATCAGTTCCCGTATCCGCTCTGCCCTTCTTTGCCGAATTTCGCTCTGGCGCTCTCGGCCTGAGGGTCGTGCCTGATGTGTTTCTTATCCGTTTTCGCCTGTTTTTTGTCGCTGCCGCCCTTCTTGTCCTTCTGTGTATGGCTCATTGAAATCCCCTTTCCGCCTTATTCGTATTCGATTTTAAAGCCGGTGTGTTCAATGCAGTCCTTGATCTCCTCTTCCGTGGCGGGCTCATTGTACTCCACCTTGACCGAACCGGTCGTCAGGTTCACGCCGACTTCCTGGACTCCCTTGATTTTGTCCAGCGCGTTTTTGATTTGGGTTTTGCACTCTTTATTCTGAATTCCCGATACGCTGCAAAGCATCGTATTCATTTTCTCTCCCCCTCGTTGTTGTTTTTTTCATGCCTGCCGTCATGCATGCCCAGTTTGCGGCCGTCGATCATTCCGGCGTCCGCATTTTCCCCGGGCTTCATCTTTCTCAGCTCCGGGTTGCTCTTTTCCCGGTCCTTCCTTCTGTTTTTGTTATTGTCCATCTTTTTTTTCCTTCCCGTCATGGTATTGTGCCGCCTATCTCCTTAGTATTGATGGAATGAAAAAATTTATACGGGCGCCCCAAAACGCAGAAAAGCCGCGTCGGCACGAACCAATGCGGCTTAAATAAAAGGAAACAAAATCAACAATTTTGCGGCTGCGCGATTTTATCGGCAGCCTGAAAACCGGTTTACTTTACTGTGATCAATTCATATTCCCGGTTGCCCAGACCGATCTTTACAGCGTGGTCGATACAGCTTTTCCAGTTGGTCTCCGGGTGCGTGTCGGTAAAATGGTCATGATGGTCGTGCGGCTTTTTCGACAGGATGCTGCCACTGAGGACGGGCTGGCGGTTGACCGCGTCGGCACAGGCGACATCCAGCGCCACCGGGTCAAAGGAAGCAAACATCCCGACATCCGGAACGATCGGGATATCGTTTTCGGCGTGGCAGTCGCAGTACGGAGAAACATCCACCACAAGGCTGATATGGAACTGCGGACGGTCCTTTAAAACGGCGTACGCATATTCCGCGATTTTGCAGTTCAGAATATCATTCGTTTCATCGCCCATGGGGTTTACCGCGTCGAAATTGCAGGCGCCGATGCAGCGGCCGCAGCCGACACACTTATCGTGGTCGATCTGCGCCTTTTTATGTTCATCAAAGGAAATCGCGTCATGTGCGCAGTTTTTGCGGCACATCCCACAGCCTCTGCAAAGCTCTTTATCCACAACCGGCTTGCCGGCGCTGTGCATTTCCATTTTCCCCGCGCGGGAGCCGCAGCCCATTCCCACATTCTTCAGCGTGCCACCGAAGCCGGTGGACTCATGGCCCTTAAAATGGGTCAGGGTGAGGAAAATATCGGCGTCCATCATCGCACGGCCGATTTTGGCTTCCTTGACATATTCGCCGTCGATCGGGACCAAGGCCTCGTCGGTTCCCTTCAGGCCGTCCGCAATGATCGCATGACAGCCGGTCGCAAAGGGGTTGAAGCCGTTTTCATACGCCGCGTCAAGGTGATCGAGCGCATTCTTCCTTCTGCCCACATACAGGGTATTGCAATCGGTAAGAAACGCCTTTCCTCCCTGTTTTTTAATGAGGTCCACAATGACCTTCGCGTAGTTGGGGCGCAGGTAGGAAATATTGCCCGGCTCCCCAAAATGAATTTTGATGGCCGTATATTTGTCTTTAAAATCAATGGATTCCATTCCCGCTTTCCTGACCAGCTTTTCCAGCTTCTGCAGCAAGTTACAGCTTGGTGTCGCACTGAAATCCGTGAAATATACTTTTGAAGCTCCCATATTCTGTTCTCCTTTTCAGCTTAACGCGTCCCGATTTCTCTGCCTGGAGGCAGACAAAGCAGGATCGATTTTCATTCATTATAGCATAAGTTTTTCGGAAGGGAAACATTCTCTCCGCGGAAGGCGGAAAAAGGTCCCGCATATATCTCCCGCCGCGGCACAAAAAACAACCGACGATTCATAATATATAAAGATTTCATTAAGAAGTTAAAAATTTTACACAATTCAACAAAATTCTATTATTATTTTTCCGGAAAATCCGATACAGAACATAGAATTAAATTGAAAAAAGGAGATGTTTTATGTTAACACCGTATCAATTATCTGAAAATTCAATGAGCGGACAGTTTTTGCCATTCAGGCTGGACAATGAATTTTTTGCAATTGAAAGCATGTATGTAACGGCTATCTCCAAAATGCTGATGATTTCTCCCCTGCCCGGCACCCCGGAATACTGCAAGGGAATTGTCAAAGTAGAGGGAAGGATTCTCCCGGTCATCGACATGCGCTTAAAACTGCGCAAAAATTCCATCCCCTACAATGATGAGACACCGATCATCATGGTCAACCTGGAAGGAGCACAGAGCGGGCTGATCGTAGACACGCTGGCGGACGTTCTGACCGTATACCCCGGATGTCCCGACGGAGATGAGGAACCTCTTCCAAAATCAAATCCGTATTTTAAAGGCATCATAAAAGTCAGCGGCAGCCCGGCAATGGTTCTGGACTGCAAAAAGATCCTGATGGAAGACGGTATTTTTGATCTGGCCCAGCTTGTCTCTTAATAAGGAAGGCCGGTGTTACCGGCGCTTTGACCTTCTGAGAAAGTACCACGCACAGAAACCAACCAGAGATGCGGCGACGACCGCGATCGCAGCCATCGAGTAAGTATCCACATACCGTACCACCGTTTCCCAGGAAGAGCCGAAAAAAGCCCCCAGATAAACCAGAACGACGTTCCACAGAAGCGTTCCCAGCGCGGTCAGCAGCAAAAACATTCCCATCCTCATTTTTGCCATTCCGGCGGGGATGGAAATGAGGCTGCGCACGACGGGAATAAACCGGCAGAAAAGCACCGTAAACTTTCCCCGCCGGGCAAACCACGCTCCCGCGTGGCGGACGTCCTCCCTTTTTAAATGAAGGACTCTCCCCAGCTTTCCGCCCAGCAGACGCTCCAGCCGCTGCGGGCTCATCAGCCTGCCCACGCTGTACAAAACCACGGCGCCCAGAACGGAGCCAATCGTTGCCGAAAGCACCACGCCCCATATTTTCAGGTCCGTTACCGTGGTCATGAATCCGCTGAAGGTTAAAATCACCTCCGACGGAATAGGGGGGAATATATTTTCAACCGCAATCAGCAGTGCGATTCCAAAATAGCCGTATTGGTTGATAATCCCTATGATCCAATCCTGCATTTCATCAAACTCCTTGCCTCACCTGAATCCTTAGCATTTTCCGGACATGGTATCCGCCGCCGTCAATCGGGAAGATATTTCTTCCCTCCGAAATAAACGAGCACGCTTCCCAGAAGAATATTAAGATAATAGCTTGAAAATCTCCAAAGGGTAATTCCCGGAATGATATACGGGCCGAAGAATTCCCGGAAGAAGAGATAGAATCCCCCCTCCGCACCGCCGGAAGAACCCGGCAGCGGAATGAACGACGCGGCCATCATGACAAAAGTGTCCGCCGCGACCATAGTAAACACCGGCTCCCCCTTCAGGTTGAAGCTGCGGTAAACAAAGAAGGATAACAGGCTGGCAATCGTAATCTGAATCAGCGTGAAGAAAACCGCGATCGCATACAGGGCGTAATTTTTTCCGAAAAGTTTGGAGCTGTCGTGGAAAACGACAAGCTGGCCGTGCACCTGATCATAAAATTTCTGAGAAAGCTTATGAAGGTGTATTTTATCCATAAAGCGGACAACCGCCCGCAGGATCAAATCGGTAAGCCTTTCATTCATCATAAAAATCAGAGCAAGCAAAATAAAAAGGCTGTTTGTAACCAGTCCGAAAACGGCGATCACGGCAAAATTACTTACTTTGGTCTGAAAATAATTCAGCTCAAACGCAACCAGAATGAAGGAGTACACAAACGTAACCCCATGGTGGATCAGGGACTTTACGGCCACGATGGAAGTAGCGGCGCCTGTTTCCATTCCCATCTTTGTCATACAGTAGACTTCCATGGGCTCCCCCGTCCCAAAAGGGGCAAGGGCGCTGTAAAAAATTTCCACCATACCGATATAAAGCGATTCTCCCAGGGTCCATGCTTTGTCAAGATGATTGCAGAGCAGGTGAAGCACATATCCTTCCAGAAACCATCCGGCAAGCACCCCCGCCAGAATCCAGAGAAGCCAGACCGGCTGAAGCTCTGAAAGAACATGTCCCAAACTCTCCATACCGTCTTCGGTAAACAGAAAGAAAGCCAGAATTCCTATTGAAATTAAGATGGTTGCCGCCGAAAAAATATTTTTGGCAGTCGCCGGTTTTTTTTGATTCTGCATGGCATCCCCTTCAGATACTGTTTCCATTCATTATCATAGCACGAGTTTATATTATACAACAGAAAGTCTTAAAAAAACAGCGTCCATTTATAAACAATACATGAAGACTTTATGTACAGGCTTTCATTCTCACCGGAAATCGGCTGCAGGAAGCCATTGAACCGGTTTTCGGCCAAATCATCCGCAATGATTATTTTATTATTGCTCTATCCGGCAAACAACATACATAAGCCGGAAAAACCGCCTTACGACGGACAAAGCGCCGCATTGGAACAGCCAATGCGGCGCTTATTACAACCCGAATGATGGAAACGATATCGAGGGCTAACGCAGTACGGAGGACCATTTTACCCGCAGGATCAGGATAATGGAGATGACCGCGGCGGCATAATTGGAAAACAGGTTGCCCCAGAAAACGGAATAAAACTGCAGTGCCTGTTCCGTGGCCA
Organism: Caproiciproducens lactatisolvens; assembly: GCF_052443335.1. NCBI lineage: Bacteria > Bacillati > Bacillota > Clostridia > Eubacteriales > Acutalibacteraceae > Caproiciproducens > Caproiciproducens lactatisolvens. The sequence goes on from NZ_CP195750.1 coordinate 2,288,568, forward strand.
GAATAAAAAGATACCGCAAAAGCCAGATGCGCAAAACCCCCAGCACCAGCGGCACGCCGGTACGGCCAAGGCCGATAAACGCGCCCTGCACCGCCATGCAGACACCGAAACCCACCACGGAATAGGTGTAGATATGCAGCGCCCTGTTGGCTACCTCCAGCACGTCCGCCCTCTGCGTGAACAAAACCGTGAGAAAGGGGGACAGCGGTACGATCAGGCCGATGACGGCGACAGCCGTTACCGCGCTGGCCACGCACCCGATCAGGCAGGAGCGCTTCGCTTTGTCCGGCTGCTCCGCCCCGATATTCAGGCTGACCATGGTCGTTATGGCCGAGCCGAAAGCCGCCGGCAGGTTGAAACAGACGGCGGTAATATTGTTGGCGATGCCCTGCCCGTTTAGGACCACCGCGCCGTATTTCTGGGTTTCGTTATTGATAAGGAAAAATCCCAGATTCAGCATCAGGCTGGTCAGCATGGCGGGGACCCCCACCTTGAAAAGCTGGGAAAGCAGCCGTTTGTCAAACCGGAATCCCTTCAGGCTGAGCTTGTCCTCCCCCTTCCTGACAAACAGCTCATAGAACATCCAGCCGCAGATCAGGAAGTTGGCGCAGAACGAGGACAGCACGCAGCCGACTACCTCCAGCCGCAGCCAGACGACGAATATGATATTAAAAATAATTTTCAGGACGAGCATGAGCAGCATGCGGATAAAGGTAGCCTCCGGTTTTCCGGTAGCGTTCTTGATCGCGTTGTAGATGCTCTCCAAAAAGGAAAAGGGAAGAACAAACGCATAAAGGCTGATATACAGCATGACATTGTGCGATATTTCGGGATCCACATTGGCCGAAATCGGAAACGCCACCAGCGCGGACAGGGGCGCGATACAAAAGCCCATGGTAAAGGCAAACACGACGATCTGCGCGGAAATGCTCCGCACCCGGTCAAAATCGCCGTGGCCGTTCGCCTGGCCGATAATGGCCATCGCCGCTACGCTCAGCCCCTGGGCCAGCGCCGTCATCATGTTGATGACGGGTTCACTGTAGGTGACCGCGCTCGCGACCAGCGTTCCCGCCGCGTTATTGATAAAAAGTCCGTCCGTCAACGGCATCAGGGACTGTATGACACTCATCATCAGCGTTGGCAGCGACAGCATCATCAGGGTCTTCAATATATTTCCGTGCAGAATCAAGTCCCGCCTCTGCTCGGTACTCTGATGTAAAAATTCAAATTTCAATCTAAACCCGCTTTCTGTCTGTGAGTTTTTATTGTATCATGATAAAATCAGGTTTTCAAGACAGAAATCCCTTCTTTTTGCGTTTCTTCCGGAAATTCCGGACCGCCGTGCAAAAGAAGAAAACGCGCCGGGTATTTCTTCCAAAAAGGAATTCATACCGAGGCGCGGCCGGGTTCTAATTTGATTTTATCCTCATCATTTTCCTGACAATGGCAACAAGCGGTTTATAGAGAACGCCTTCCATCTCACGGCTGACTGTTTTCAGTTCCTTCCGGATGGCTATTTTCTGAGGACAGTGGCTTTCGCATTTTCCGCACTGCCTGCACCGGGACGCGACGGCCGGTTTGGCCGACAGGGCGCCCAGTGACTGAAAATACCGGCGCCGCGCCGATTTATCCTGCATCAGGTACTTGTCGTTGTAACAGGAAAAGCATCCGGGAATGTTCACCCCCGCAGGGCAGGGCATACAGTACCCGCAGCCCGTACAGGGAATTTTCGTCTTTTCACTGATTTCCTTTCTGACCGTCCGGAACACATCCAGTTCCTCCACACAGAGGGAATCGGGCTCCGCCTCCCCCGCGATGCGGATATTTTCCTCCATCTGCGTTTCGTCGCTCATACCGGAAAGCACTACGTTCACTTCGGGATGGTTCCATACCCAGCGCAAAGCCCACTCCGCCGGGGAACGGTTTTTGTCGTAGCTCTGGAAGGCCTTCATCACCAGTTCGGGCAGGTGCGTGACCAGCTTTCCGCCGCGCAGAGGCTCCATGACGATCACGGGGATTCCCATCGCCGCCGCGGTCTGCAGCCCGGCTTTGGTCGCCTGGTTGTTTTCATCCATATAGTTGTACTGGATCTGGCAGAAATCCCACGGATACGCTTTTAAAATCAGCTCAAAGTCCGTCCTGCTTCCGTGAAAAGAAAAACCGATGTTTCTGATTTTGCCCTGTGCCTTCAGCTCTTCCAGCCATTCCACGACGCCGAGCGAAACAAGGCGGTCATACCCCGGCTTGTCGGTCAGCATGTGCAGCAGATAATAATCGATATGGTCCGTTTGCAGCCGCTGAAGCTCCGTTGCAAAGATTTTCTTTGCATTTTCCAGCTTCCCGACCAGAAAAGGCGGCAGCTTTGTGGCGATTTTTACCCGGTCGCGGTAGCCCCCGGCCAAAGCCCGGCCCAGCAGCAGTTCGCTTTTCCCGTTCTGATAGATATAGGCCGTATCAAAATAGTTCACGCCCCTTTCGATGGCGTCGTGAATCATCTGAATGGATCTCGTTTCATCGATCGAACCGTTCTTTGTGGGCAGCCGCATACACCCGAACCCCAGAATGGAGAGTGCATCGCCGTTTTTCACGTTTACTCTTGTCTTCAAATGAATCCCTCCGGAAATTCAGGGGCGCGGAAAGCGCCCCTCACTGTTTTTCGAGCAGTTCAATGAACGCCTTCATATATTCCGGCAAATCCGGCGGGCGGCGGCTGGAAACGATATTGCCGTCCACAACCACCGGAAGGTCGTACCATGCGGCCCCGGCATGAATCAGGTCATCCTTGATACCCGGGGTACTCGTGACCTTTTTGCCCCGCAGGATATCCGCGGAAGCCAGAACCCAGCCCGCGTGGCAGATATGCCCGATGGGCTTTTGCTGCCGGTCCATAGAGCGGACCATTTCCAGAACCTCCGGAAAACGCCTTAATTTGTCCGGTGCCCAGCCGCCGGGTACCAGAAGCGCGTCGTAATCCTCAATACGGATATCCCCGAACGCATAATCGGAAACCGCCGGAACGCCGTACTTGCCGACATACTTTTGGTTTGCCCTTTCGCCGACAAGATGGACGGTGACGCCCTCCTCCCGGAGCCTCAGCACCGGATACCACAGCTCCAGATCCTCAAAATCGTCCGAAATCAGGCAAACGGCTTTCAAGTCCTTTTTCATGGAAATTCCCTCCTTTTTTTCTGCTGTTTATGTTGATTATAGTATTGCGGTCCGGATTTAGCAATAAGGAAACAGGGATTTTGTGCGGAACGGGATTTTATTCCGCCGCATATTTATGGTATCATATAAATAAAAAATAAACCGCCCGACCGCCGGTCAAATCGGAGCGTTATGTTATGGGATGTCTGGGAAATTTGATCTGGTTCGTCTTCGGCGGCCTGATTATGGGTTTGAGCTGGCTTCTGGTCGGCATTCTGTGGTGTATTACCATTGTGGGAATTCCCGTCGGAATCCAGTGCTTTAAATTCGCGGAGCTGGCGTTCTTCCCGTTCGGGAAAAATGTTTCCTTCGGCGGCGGGGTCGGCTCGTTTTTGCTGAATATCCTGTGGCTCGTCTTCGGCGGTTTCGCGCTGGCGGTGGAAGCCGCCGCGATCGGCGGGCTGTTCTGCCTGACAATCGTCGGAATTTCTTTCGGGCTGCAGTGCTTCAAGATCGCAAAGCTGGCGCTGATGCCGTTCGGTGCCTGCGTCCATTATTAATTTTCAAATATGGCAAAGTGATTTGCGTCTGCGTGGCTTTATCGACTGCCTGGTACACGAGAAGCGCGCCTTGATTGGCTGACAGCCGTTTCAAGGCGCGCTTTTTTGAGCCTGCTGCTTTTTGTAATTTGCCATCGCAAATTCATTCAACAGCCCCGTTTTAAGAACTCATTCTTTTTTTCTTCCCCACGACCATGGAGACCGCGAAAAACGCGACCGCGAAGCCTGCCTCAATCAGCATGGCGACATAGACTTCGGAAAGGCTGGAGAAGCTGAAACTGGACAGTGAAGAAATCTGATTATTCGCTTTGACATACCAGTAGGTCGGGGTAAAGCTGGCGATTTTCAAAACGGTGGAATTCAGGAGCTCCTGCGGTACAAATACTCCGCTGATAAAGCAGGGACCCAGGGAGACGACGTTGCAGACCGCCGAAATCGCTCCACGTTCCTTCAGAAGATTTCCGATGAGGAAGCTGATGCCGGACATGCTGAGCGTAAACACAAAAGAGTTCAGGACCAGATAAGCCGTGTTCCGGGTCATAATGTTCCGGTAATCCAGCAGGAAACAGAAGCCGACCATGACCGCCCAGCAGGCAACGGTAAAAATCAGGTTCGCAAGAATAAACTGGAAATTGATCTTTCCCGCGCTCAGGGGGGAGCAGAAATTCCTGCGGCTCAGATCCCGGTCATTAAACACCAGCATGATGGCGGAGATGCCCAGAACGAGCACGGAAGAAAGCGCATAGGCAAGGTAATTGAAGTAATTCTCGGAAAAGCCGTTGTCGGTATCCGGCTGTGCATCTGCTTTCATTGCGACAGGGGTATTGATTTCCATATCCGCTTTCAAATGCCGGACCAGGTCCTCCTGCGTAATGCCGGGCACCGTTTTTACATAGAGTGCCGCCGTGTTGAAATACTGGTTGATATTTAAATCGATATAGGCGTTGCTGACGGAATTCGGCACGGTGGTCTTCTCGATCCGCACGTCCTCCCCCCGCATGAAGCTCTGGGTAAAGCCTTTGGGGATACGGAGAATATAACTGACGGAGCGGAAGAAAAGCGCGTCCTGAAGCTTTTCCGTTTCATCCGGAACCTCTACGAAGCTGGCTGTTTTGGCCAGCTCCGCCTGAAAGCCGTCGATCAGGGGGCTGTCTTCTTCGCTGATAAAGGCGATATTGGTTTTTTCCTGAGAAAAACCGGCTTCCTGCACTTTTGAGCTGTTCAGCGAGAGAAGCGTGGAGACGGCAAGAAAAACGGCTACATAGATCATCATGGAGGACAGATTTTTTTGGATGATTTTCATACAGAGCTTAAAGACTGGCATATTTCTGCCTCCTTATCATGAAATACGACCCCAGGCAGAACAGCAGCGCATAAGCGCAGACCGCCGCCATATTCCACCCGTACCGGGTCATGACGTCGTAATAGTACAGGGAGTAAAAGGCGTCTGTAAGCAGGTTCACCGGATTCAGGTAAGAGAGAACCGGCGCGTTCTGCGCGACGATATACTTCATATCCTCGAACATCATTCCCGCCAGAAACGAACCGGCCATGCTGACCGCCAGCAGAACCGCTACCTTGATTCCCTCCCCCTTTTTTACCAGCGCACTGACAAAGGCGCCGAAGGAAACGCCCAGCACACTGCCGGCGAAGGTCGTCAGAAGGACAAAAAGGCTTTTAGGCCCAAAGTCGATTTTCAGCCCGAAATACAGATAGGCGAGAAGCACCAGCATCTCCGAGAAATGGAGCAGGATTGCCGCGCACACATTGTAAAGAAAGATTTTCAGCTTATGGACCGGGGCCACGTTGACGCGTGCCGCCCGCTGCGAAAGATCGGCCTGAACGTCCGCTACTTCCTTCAGCCCCAGGAAGCCGCCGTACAGGCAGCTCATGGCGATCAGGGAGTAAAAATAATTGAGCACATTGTTCGGCTCCGCGCTGCTGCCGGAAACCTCCCGGGTGTATTCTCCGCGGGCGGAAACGGCGTCGATCAACCCGTCTTTAATGGAAGCGGGGTTCTCCCTGACAATCGAGGCCACCGCGGAGGACGTCTGGCTGTAGCTGTTCAGGAAAGCCCGGACAATGTTCTGGCTGAGGCCCGATTCCCGGACCGTCATCCCGATCTCCGTACCCACCGTAACGTACGCCTTGATTTTCCCGTCGTCAAGCAGCCTTTCCGCCTTTTCCCCGTCGGTTTTTGTCAGGTTGAAAATCCGGTCTTCCCCTTGGGAGACTTCCTCCAGCACCGACTGAAAATCCTTGCTCTGCCGGTACCGGTCGTTGTCCACCACGGCGATATCGATGGGATGAAAGGCTTCCGTATTGTTCAGATTGGACAAAGCCATATTGAAGAAGGTGGCAAGCAGCAGCGGGAAAAGCAGGGTCCAGAACATCATCTGCCTGTCGCGGATCAGGCATTTCAGCCTTGCCGTGAAAAGATGCTGAAACATTTTTCTCCCTCCCCTAATCCCTGAGCTGTTTTCCGGTGATTTCCAGAAACACGTCGTTGAGGGTGGGCAGCTCGGAATAAATCTTTCCGAAGGTGATCTCATTCTTTTTCAGAAAATCCAGTACGGCTTCCAGGTTGTTCTGCCCTTTCCCGGACTTTACGACCAGCAGATGGTCGCGGTACTCGGCGGAAACGATATTCGGGAGTTTTTTCAGGGCCGCCAGATGTTCCTCGCGGAGAGAGAAGGTCTCGACCGTGATTTTCTCCCCGAGCGTGATCATGGCCTTCAGTTCTTCCTTGGTGCCGTCGGCGATCATCCTGCCCTTATCTAAAATCATGATCCTGGTACAGATCTGTTCCACTTCCTCCATATAATGGGAAGTATAGACAATGGTGGCGCCTTCCCGGTTCAGCCGCACAATGCCCTCCAGAATATTGTTCCGGCTCTGGGGATCGACCGCCACCGTCGGTTCGTCCAGAATGATCAGCTTCGGCCGGTGCGCGATTCCGCAGGCGATGTTCAGCCGGCGAAGCAGGCCGCCGCTCAGCTTTTTGGGATAAAACTTCCGAAAATCGTTCAGCCCTACAAAATCGATGGCGTCTTCCACCAGCTTTTTTCTTTTTGCTTTGTCCGGGACATACAGCCCGCAGAAATAATCGATGTTTTCGTACACCGTCAGTTCCTCGAACACGGCGACATTCTGCATGATGATTCCGATGTCCCGTTTGATGTCGTAAGCGTCCGGAGCCATGGGCCGGTCAAAAATTTCAATTTCGCCCTTGTCGTATTTTAAAAGGGATAAAATACAGTTGATGGCCGTCGTCTTTCCGGAGCCGTTCGGCCCGAGCAGCCCGAATATTTCCCCTTCCTTTACTTTTAGCGAAAGATGATCCAGCGCGACCAGATCGCCGTATCTCTTCACCAGATTGTTCACCCTGATAATCATAAGCGGAACCTCCTTGTTTTCATGCTCCTATTTTAGCGCATAATAACGGGGATGATCAGTGCCGCCTGTCAGTGTTTGCCGTGACAGATGTCATGTTCTTCCGTGATCCCCGTAAATTGCGATTGTGAACCGGAAAGAAAGATGTTACTATAAAAGAAACGACGGGCCGTCCGAATGGAAGATAGGAGGAGTTGGCCGTAATGATTCTCATCGATAAAATCATCCTTCTGATCTGCTGCTTTGTCCTTTACCTGTGCGAGCCCGGTTTCGGCGCAAGCGTGGTGCCGGTGCTGACCGCCGTTGTTTTCACGTGCTTCCTGAGCTATTTTGAAAAACCGGTTCTTCGGGCCGTGCTGACCGGCGGATTCATTGCGGCAAGCGTATTTCTTCCCGGACTGACCGTATTTCTTCCGCTGATCTGCTACGACCTGCTGTTCGAAAGATTCCAGTTTCTCTGTCTGGCCGCGCTGATCCCGCTCGTTTTTCTCTGGCAGGGCGCGGGCACTGCCGTCAGTGCGGCAACGGCCATTCTCTTTCTGCTCTGTGTATTGCTGAAATACCGTACCGCCCGGCTGGAAAAGCTGAGATCGGATTACAACGATCTGCGCGACACCACAAAGGAAATGACGCTCCTGCTGAACCAGCAGAACAGCGACCTGCTGGAAAAGCAGGATTATGAAGTCAGCATCGCCACCCTGAACGAGCGCAACCGCATCGCGCGGGAAATTCACGATAATGTGGGGCATCTGCTGTCCAGCTCGCTGCTGCAGATCGGCGCGCTGCTCGCCGTCAACAAGGATGAAAAGGCGAAGGAAAACCTGCTGGCGGTAAAAGACACCCTGACGCGGGCCATGGAAAGCATCCGCTCCAGCGTACACAACCTGTACGACGAATCCATCGACCTGTACGGACAGATGGAAGAACTGGCGCGTAACTTCACTTTCTGCGAGCTGAGCCTGGACTACGACATTCACAGCAACCCGGACATCCGGCTGAAATACGCGTTCCTTTCCATTGTAAAGGAGGCGCTGGCAAACATCATCCGGCACTCCGACGCAAGCCGGGCGAGCATCACCTGCCGGGAACATCCCGCGCTTTATCAGCTGATTATAGAAGACAACGGGACCGTGAAAAATTACGACGCGGGAAGCGGGATCGGCCTGAAAAACATCACCGACCGGGTGGACGCTTTTCACGGAAACATCAATATTATGACCGATCACGGCTTTAAAATTTTTATCACTATCCCGAAGGAGGCGGCAAATTGATAAGAGTACTGATTGTGGACGACGACAGGCTCGTTTCAAGTTCGCTCAAAACCATTCTCGAAGCGGACGGCGATATCGAGGTGGTGGGAACGGGCGCCAGCGGCAGTCAGGCGATCGCGCTGTTCGGCGAGTGCAGGCCGGACATCCTGCTGATGGATATCCGCATGGACGGCATGACCGGCATTGAGGTAGCCGAAATTCTGCTGAAACGGGACCCCGGCGCGAAAATCCTGTTTTTGACCACCTTCTCCGACGATGATTACATCATCAAGGCGCTGCGGATCGGCGCGAAGGGCTATCTTTTAAAACAGAATTTTGAAAGCATCGTGCCTTCCATCAAGACGGTCGCGATCGGGCAGCGGGTGTTCGGGGATGAAATCATCACCAGAATCCCCGCCATGCTCAGCGGCGGCCCGAAGGACGATTTCAAAGAACTCGGCCTGAGTGAAAAAGAAACGGAAATCATCACACAGGTCGCAAACGGCCTGTCCAATAAAGAAATCGCGGAAACCCTGTTTTTGAGCGAGGGAACCGTGCGCAATTACATCAGCGTCATCCTCGAAAAACTTGGGCTCCGCGACAGAACGCAGCTTGCCATTTTCTATTATAAGCATTCCTGACTTTCCGTTTTCTCCGCTTTACTCCAGGCAGCAGGAGCTTCCGTTCTGCTGCTTGCTTTTCTTTTTTATTTTCGCCAGTTCCTCCGTCAGCTCCTGCATCGTGCCGAAGCGGCGGGTGCGGTTGCTTACCCCCGCGACGGACAGGGAAATCAGCGGAAATTTTTCCGGCTCCCCCCGCCTGTTTTCCGCGAGGATATATCCGTTTTAGATATCCCTCGGATTATAGTACTGCAGCACGTTTTTATCAAAATCTTTGATGATTTTGGCACACAGGCCGCCGCAGCTGAAACCGCTCAGCACCGCCACGAAATCGTCTCCGCCCACATGGCCGGCAAACTGCTTTTCCGGCACATGGGATACGATCGTTTTCGCAAGCAGCTTGATGATCCTGTCCCCGTTTTCAAAGCCGTAAACGTCGTTATAGGCCTTGAAATTATCGATATCGAAATAGATGACGCTGTAGGGCGTATCTCTTTCGACACAGGCCCGGATTTTCTGCTCGATCACCAGATTCCCGGGCAGGCCGGTCAGGGGATTCTGATATTTCGCGTTCGCCACTTCGATTTCCGTGGTTTTTTCCAGAAGGTCCTTGATGGTGACGGTCCCCAGATATTTTTCATCCATGGTCACGACGATAAAGTCATACAGCTTTTCCGGAGGGCGGGACATGGCGATGTGCGAAACGTCGCTGATCGGGGTGTCGTGGGCCACCGCTAAAAACTGCCGGTCCATCAGGCAGGAAACCGGCCTTTTCTGGTTCAGGCTGAACCCGTACCGCCCGCTGAGCTTGAGCACCAGATTGGCCTTTGTCACCACGCCCAGCACCGTGCCGTCTTCCACCACGCACATTCCGAAGGACGACGGGTCCTTTTTGAGCTCCTCGAAAACATCCTCCACCTTTGCTTCCGGGGAAATCGTTTTGGTCTGTGTGCAGATATTCTGGATATAGATATTGCTGGCCTGACTGCCCAGAACATGGTTTTTCCGTCGGTTGGCCTCGATGATGAAGCCAAGGACGTCGGGCGCGGGCTCCTTCATCTGCTCGTCCGGCCGCTGCAGATAGTATCCCTGTGCGTACTGCACGCCCAGATCGATCAGGGTGGCGAGTTCCTCCTGGGTTTCCACCCCCTCCGCGACGAGGCTGATATTGGCCACGTGAGAAAGCTCCGTCATGCTTTTTACAAGGGCAAACTTAATGCTGTCCTTGTCGATATTGCGGATGAGGTTCATATCCAGCTTGATGTAGTGCGGGTTGATGTCGCTGATCAGGTTCAGCCCGGAATACCCGGCGCCCGCGTCATCGATGGCGATTTTGTAGTTCTGGTCCTTATAATGGGAAACGGCCCCGTGAAAGGCATCCATATCGGAGGCCGCGTTCCGCTCCGTGATTTCAAAAATGATATCCTCCGGCACCGCGCCGTAATTTTTCAGATATTCCTTGGTAAAGCCCTGCCTGAATTTCGCGTCGTGCATCACATCGGGATTTACATTGAGAAAAAGCTTCTTTTTCAGCGTGATCCCCGTCTTCAGATAGGCTGTCTGGAGCGCCGTGGACCGGCAGAGAAGCTCCAGGTCCCAGAGGCGGCTGCTTTCCCCGGCGATCCGAAACAGTTCCTCGGGATTTGCGATGGCGCTCTCACAGGTAACTCTGCTCAACGCCTCATATCCGATAACGGAACCGTCGCGCAGGGATACGATGGGCTGAAAAACAGTCTTTATATATTTCCCGTCGATAATTTTATCCAGTTCCGATTTCATTTTCTCATCCATACTCTTTTCTGGCTACCTCCAAAACAGATTGTTGATCCATGATGGTACCGTCTGCCGCCGAAAAAAAACGGCGGCCTGTTTCTTTGGAACATCATGCCTGCCATCTATACAATATCGCCTGAACCCGCGCTGTTTCATTAGGATTCGATTAAAAACTGTTAAATTTTTCAAAAATTTCATCAGTCCCAATTCTAACAGGAAACGGGCATAAAATCAAACATTGGGAGCAAAATATAACCAACATTTAACAATTCCCCGGTGGATTCCGCGCGGCGGATTCCATAAAAGGGGATGTTTGACTTTTTTTGATTCCTGTGCTATGATTAATTCCTGAAAATATGACAAAAACGTTGAAAGAGACAGTAGGATTCAGACAAAAAGCAAAGCGAGCCGGTGACAGTGAGAGTCCGGCCTGAGTCGTTTACTTCCGAACATCACTCTCGAGTTCCGGGCTGAAAGAGTTCTTCGACTAAGCTTTGGCGGTTTTCCCCCGTTACCGGGAGCACATATGACAGTATGCTGCAATAGGTGGTATAACGAAGCGAAGCCTTCGTCCTGTTCTCAGGGCGGAGGTTTTTTATTTTGGGAGGTTTCAGCAATGTACGACAAGGTTCCTGCAAATTTAAACTTTGTAGAACGCGAAAAGAAGATCGAAAAGTTCTGGGAAGAAAACAAAATCTTCGAAAAGAGCATCGACAGCCGCAAAAACGGAAAAACCTATATGTTTTACGACGGCCCGCCGACCGCGAACGGCAAGCCCCACATCGGTCATGTCCTGACAAGGGTCATCAAGGATATGATTCCCCGCTACCGGACGATGAAGGGCTATCAGGTCCCCCGGAAGGCCGGCTGGGACACGCACGGGCTTCCCGTGGAGCTGGAGGTGGAAAAACTCCTTCATCTGGACGGCAAGGAGCAGATCGAGCAGTACGGGCTGGAACCCTTCATCAAGCAATGCCGCGAAAGCGTGTGGAAATACAAGGGGATGTGGGAGGACTTCTCCCGGACCGTCGGCTTCTGGGCGGACATGGAGCACCCTTACGTGACCTATGAAAACGATTATATTGAGTCCGAATGGTGGGCGTTAAAGCAGATCTGGGAAAAGGGCCTTCTGTACAAGGGCTTTAAGATCGTCCCCTACTGCCCGCGGTGCGGGACCCCCCTTTCCAGCCACGAGGTGGCCCAGGGGTACAAGGACGTCAAGGAAAAATCCGCGATCGCGAAATTCCGGGTAAAGGGCGAGGACGCCTTTATTCTGGCGTGGACAACCACCCCCTGGACGCTGCCGTCCAACGTGGCTTTGTGCGTGAATCCCGACGAAAGCTATGTGAAGGTGAAAACGGCGGACGCCGTCTATTACCTGGCGGAGGCCCTTGCCCCCAAGGTGCTGGGGGAAGAATACACCGTACTGGAAAAGTATGTCGGAAAAGACCTGGAATATAAGGAATACGAGCCGCTCTTTGACTTTGTAAAACCGGACAAAAAGTGCTGGTACGTCACCTGCGACCGCTACGTTACGCTGACGGACGGCACCGGTGTGGTTCATATCGCGCCCGCCTTCGGCGAGGATGACGCGAATGTCGGCCGCAAATACGGCCTGCCCTTCGTGCAGCTGGTAGACGGGAAAGGCGAGATGACCAAAGAGACCCTCTGGCCGGGCATGTTCTGCAAGGACGCCGACAAGGAAATCCTGAAAAACCTGAACCAGCGCGGGCTTCTGTTCTCCGCGCCCGCCTTTGAGCACAGCTATCCGTTCTGCTGGCGCTGCGACACCCCGCTGATCTATTACGCCAAGGATTCCTGGTTCATTAAAATGACTGCGGTCAAGGACGATCTGATCCGCAACAACAATACCATCCACTGGATTCCGGAAAGCATCGGCAAGGGCCGCTTCGGCGACTGGCTGGAAAACGTGCAGGACTGGAGCATCAGCCGCAACCGCTACTGGGGCACCCCGCTGAATATCTGGGAATGCGAGTGCGGGCACAAGCACTCCGTCGGCAGCATTGAGGAGCTGAAAGCCATGTCCCCCAACTGCCCGGAGGATATTGAGCTGCACCGGCCGTACATCGACGCGGTGACCATTACCTGCCCGAAATGCGGCAAACAGATGAAACGCGTGCCGGAAGTGATCGACTGCTGGTTCGACTCCGGTTCCATGCCGTTCGCTCAGCATCACTATCCGTTTGAAAATCAGGAGCTTTTCCATCAGCAGTTCCCCGCCGACTTCATTTCCGAGGCGGTGGATCAGACAAGAGGATGGTTCTATTCCCTTCTTGCGATTTCCACCCTGATTTTCAACAAGGCCCCGTATAAAAACGTCATCGTCCTCGGCCATGTACAGGACGAGAACGGGCAGAAGATGTCCAAATCCAAGGGCAACGCGGTCGACCCGTTCGAGGCGCTGGAGACCTACGGCGCGGACGCGATCCGCTGGTACTTCTACAGCAACTCCGCCCCCTGGCTCCCGAACCGTTTCCATGGCAAGGCCGTGACGGAAGGCCAGCGCAAATTCATGGGCACGCTGTGGAACACCTATGCTTTCTTCGTACTGTACGCGAACATCGACGAGTTCGACGCCACCAAATACACGCTGGACCGCGGCAGCCTGACCGTCATGGACAAATGGCTGCTGTCCCGCCTGAACACCTCTGTAAAAGCCATCGACGGCCATCTGGAGAACTACCGGATTCCGGAGGCGGCGCGTGCGCTTCAGGATTTTGTCGATGAAATGAGCAACTGGTACGTCAGAAGAAGCCGAGAGCGCTTCTGGGTCAAAGGGATGCCGCAGGACAAGATCAACGCCTACATGACGCTGTACACCGCGCTCGTCACCATAGCGAAAACGGCGTCTCCCATGATTCCGTTTATGGCGGAGGATATTTACCGCAATCTGGTCTGCAAGATCGACCCCTCCGCGCCGGAAAGCGTCCATCTCTGCGATTTTCCGAGCGTCGACGAATCCCTGACTGACAAAGAGCTGGAAGAAAACATGGAGCTGGTGCTCGACATCGTCGTGCTGGGCCGAGCGGCGAGAAATACTGCCAACATCAAGAACCGCCAGCCGATCGCGAAAATGTATGTCCGTTCGGAAAAGCCGCTGAGCGAGTTCTACCGGACCATCATCCGCGACGAGCTGAACAGCAAGGAAATCCTGTTTACCGAGGATGTCTCGGACTTCACCTCCTACCATTTCAAGCCGCAGCTTAGAATTCTGGGGCAGAAATACGGCAGGAAGATCGGCGAAATCCGCACCGCGCTCGCCGGACTCAACGGAAGCGCGGCGAAGAAGGAGCTCGACGCCAACGGCGCCCTGACCCTCGCCCTTTCGGACGGGGAGATCTCCCTGACCCCTGAGGAACTGCTGATTGAAACCGCTCAGGCGGAAAATTACGTTTCCATGGCGGACAACGGGATCACGGTGGTCATTGACACCCATTTGACGGAAAACCTGATCGAAGAGGGATTCGTCCGCGAAATCATCAGCAAGATCCAGACCATGCGCAAGGACGCGGGCTTTGACGTGACCGACCATATCGTCGTCTATGAAAAGGGAAACGACCGGATCGCGAAAATCATCTCCGACAATCTCGCCTCCATTCAGAACGACGTGCTGGCCGAAGAAGTCAGGCTGAACGAAATGGCGGGCTTCGCCAAGGAATGGGACCTGAACGGCGAAACCGTCGAGCTGGGAGTTCAGAAAATCTGATTTTCGAGCGCACAATTCCGTGAAAAGAGCCTCTCCGGAAAAATCCATGGTTACGCTGTACGTTAAATAAAACAACAGGAAGAAGCCGGAAAAGCGTTTTAACGCTTTTCCGGCTTCTTCTTTTACTGATCTTTTCTCATTCAGGACAGCGCGTACAGGGCCGCGCGTTTCGCGTGGATTTCGGTCGTATCGAACAGCGGCACGGACGTGTCCTTCTGCTGAACCAGCATCCCGATTTCCGTACAGCCGAGAATCACGCCCTGCGCACCCCGTTCCGCCATTTTCCCGATGATTTTCAGGAACGCCGCTTTCGATTCATTGGAAACGATGCCGAGGCAGAGCTCGTGAAAAATAATATGATTAATGAGTTTCCTGTCTTCTTCATCCGGTACAAGGACTTCCAGATTCTTTTCCGCCAGCTTTTCCTTGTAAAAATCCTGCTCCATGGTGTAAACCGTCCCGAGCAGAGCGACTCTTTTAATTTGATTCTGCAAGAGCTCCGCCGCGGTCACCTCGGCAATGTGAAGCACCGGGATGGAGACGGCGCTTTGAATCTGTCCGGCGACCTTATGCATGGTATTGGTACAAATCACAAGGAAATCGGCGCCCCCTTTTTCCAGGCTCCGCGCGGCGGAAGACAGGATTCCCGCGCATTTTTCCCAGTCGCCCTCCTCCTGGCACTTTTCTATTTCATGGAAGTCCACACTGTAAAGCAGGCATTGCGCGGAGTGGAACCCTCCCAGCTTCTGCTGAACCGTGCGGTTGATGATCTGATAGTAACCGACGGTGCTTTCCCAGCTCATTCCTCCGATCAGGCCGATTGTTTTCATATTGATTCACTCTCCCGATATTCTATTTACCTGCTCTATTTTTATAAAACTCTATTCTTCCACAAAGAGCGGAGTAAACCGGAATTCCGTACAGTCCACCAGCCCCCTGTCGGTCAGGCGCAGTTCGGGCAGGCAGGCAAGCGGAATCAGCGCCATGGTCATAAAGGGAGAAACCATGCTGCACCCGATCTTTTCCCACGCCTCGCTCAGCTTTCCGACGATTTCAGCCATTTCCTCCACCGGCTTGTCGTTCATCAGGCCGGCGATCGGGAGCGGAACCGTCCCCAGAACCCTGCCGTTCTGTACGGCGGTCATTCCCCCGCCGCACGCGATCAGCGTATTGGCGGCCAGCGCCATGTCCTCGTCGTTGGTGCCGATCACCAGCAGGTTGTGCGCGTCATGCGCCACGGTGGAAGCCATGGCCCCGCACCGGATACCAAACCCTTTGACAAAGCCGAAGCCGGCCTTTCCCGTTTCATGGTGCCGCTCAAAGACCGCCGTTTTCAGGACATCCTGTTCGACGTCGGAACCGACCCGCCCGTTTTCCACCCTGAGCGAAACATGCCGTTCGTAGGAGCCGACCCTGGCGGGGATCACTTCAATGACGCGGGCGGTCACACGGTCGCCCTTCGCGGGAATGGCAAAGGACTCCGGTGTAATGGGATTTTTGATATGCATGGATTCCGTCGCCCACTTCGGGTAATGATAGGGCGGGAGCTTTTCGGTAAGCTTTCCGTTTTCCGCCGCAACGGCGCCGTTGATCAGCACCCGCGTAACGTCCAGCCTGTCCAGACTGCCGATAAAAACGATATCCGCGCATTTCCCCGGCGTAATGGACCCCAGCTCATGGTCCATCTGAAAGCACTGGGCGCAGTTGATGGTGACCATCTGAATGGCAGTCATGACGTCGATTCCCTCTTCCACCGCGCGGCGGACGATGTGGTCCAGATGCCCCTGATTCAGCAGGGTGTACGGGTGCGTATCATCGGAAATCAGCACTCCGAACCGGGTGTCGATTTTATTTTCCGTAATGCTTTTCGCCACCTCATGAAGGTCGCGCCACGCCGAACCTTCCCGCAGCATGGCGTACATGCCGAACCGCATCTTTGCAAGGGCGTCCTGCGCACGGGTGGACTCGTGGCAGCAGCGCACGCCGGAGGCAATGTAGGCGTTCAGCCCACGCCCCGTCTCCGGCATGGAGTAATGACCGGTCACGATCTTGCCCACCCTGAGCGTCTCGGCGACCTCGCCGTGCATCTGCGGGTCCGAGTTTAGCACGCCCGGAAAATTCATCAGTTCCCCAAGGCCCACCACGCTGTCCCACCGCATGGTCTCGGCGATCTCCGCCGGACCGATGGAGGAGCCGGTATCTTCAAAGCCGGGAACGGCGGGAACACAGGCCGGTGTGGTGACCATCGTTTTCAGCGGAGTCCTTTTGGAGTCCTCGATCATGCAGGAAACCCCGTCCAGCCCGAGGACATTGCAGATTTCATGCGGGTCCATATAGATTCCCACCGTGCCGTGAAGAATGACCGCCCGCGCGTATTCCCCCACGCTCATCATGGAGGATTCCACATGCATATGCCCGTCTAAAAATCCGGGGGCGATATACTGACCGGCTGCGTCCAGGACGGTTGTGCCTTCTCCGATACAGTGCTTCGCGTCTCCGACAAGGGCAATCCTGCCGCAGGAAATGGCCACATCGGTATCCGGCAGGATCTCCCCGGTACAGACATTCACCAGCCTGGCGTTGATAATCACGGTTTCCGCCGGAACGGCGCCCTGCGCGACCGCGGCAAGCGTCCTGCCGGATTCCCACAGCGGAGAAGTACAAAACTTGTTAATCATCACAGCACCCCTTTACATGTTTTTCATTCTATATTAAACGTCATCAAAATGCCTGTCAAGCATCTTTTACTGCCGTAAAATAAAAAAGACGCCCCGCAGCGGTCAAAAACCGCCGGAGCGTCCGTTCTTTACAGGGGGAAATCAGGCGTTGGTCCCGCCGAATTTTTCAGTGTAAGCGTCGATGCTTTCCTGTATAATCCGTTTTGCGTCCTGCACGCTGCGGATGTAATCCACCGCGGTGGCTTTGCCCTCCAGTTCCTTATACACCGCAAAAAAGTGAATCATTTCGTCAAAAATATGCGAGGGCAGCTCGTCGATGTTCCGGTATTCGTTGAAGGTCGGGTCGCCGAACGGAATCGCGATGATCTTGTCGTCCACAAAACCCCCGTCCTCCATGGAGATCACCCCGATGGGGTAACAGCGCACCAGAGAGAGCGGCTGAATGTCCTCGGAACAGAGCACCAGCACGTCCAGCGGATCGTGATCCGCCGCATAGGTACGCGGAATAAAGCCGTAATTCGCCGGATAATGCGCGGAAGTGTACAGGATACGGTCCATGGAAAGAAAGCCGGATTCCTTATCCAGCTCATATTTTGTCTTGCAGCCCTTGGGAATTTCAATCACCGCGAAAAAGCTGTCCGCATGAATTCTGTCCTGAGAAATCTCGTGCCAAATATTCAAAAAAGTCCCTCCTGCATCTTAAATTTTCTGATTTGCAAATAAAAAAGCCGACAACCCGCTGTGTATATCACAGAAGTCATCAGCATAAAAGCAATTTTAGCGTTCGCTACGGGAGAACTTCATTCCCAGTTTTTATTATAGCACAATAGAAAACATTCTGTCAATAAACAGGAAAATAAGAGAACCGGCAGAAGCCCCGCAGACGGATTCTCATTCCTGCTCAAACCACCGGACACAGTCGCGCCCCTCTTTTTTGGCCAGATACATCGCCTTGTCCGCGTGATTGATCAGGTCGTACAGGTTCACCTGCTCCCTTTTTCCCCTTGCGACGCCGATACTGACGGTCACATGAATATGGTCGTTACCCTCACAGGAATAGCTGCAGCTTCTTACTTCCCTGTTCAGCTTTTCCGCCAGCAGGCCGACGTCCTCCTTTTCCATGTCCTTGAGGAAAATGAGGAATTCCTCGCCGCCGTACCGCCCGACCACCGCGCTGACCGGGATACACCGTTTGCAGATATTCGCAACGTTTTTAATGATTTTATCCCCGAACAGATGGCCGTATGTATCGTTGACGGCCTTGAAAAAATCGATGTCAAGCATCATTGCGTAAAAATCGCAGCCGGCTTCCCTGGCCGAAATATATTCCATAATGCCGAGCTTCATCAGCTGCCTGCGGTTGTAAATACCGCTCAGCTCGTCATACAGGGCAAGTTCTTTGATTTTTTCATAGGATTTTGCGTTCTGAAACGCTAAAATCGACTGCTCCGTATAGATATCCACCAGTTCCAGGTCTCCGGCAGAAATCTCCCTGCTTTTGCTGACAATCATTTTTATGACGCAGAACAGCTTGTGATTATAGTAAAGAGACTTCACGATCAGGCTTTTTCCGTCTTTGCCCCGGGTGTAAAGATCGTGCACGCGAACCTTTTCGCCGCCGTTTCGGTTCTCGGACTGATTTTGATCCCTGAGGACGATTCTCCCGGAATACCTGCGGCAGACCACTTTTTCGTGATTCAGTTTGGTCACAATGTAACCCAGGCTCTCATTCACCCGCAAAACCATGACGGCGCTTTCAAATTCGATAATCTGATACAGATTTTCCAGAATGCTGACCAGAAGGCCCTCGATTTCCAAAGCGGAAACCATCGCTCTCAGACCGTTGTTCAGTTTTTCCGTAATACTCCTTTGCTTCATTTCGTATTCCAGCTTCAGATTTTTGATTCCGACCTCATTGGCCAGCTTTTCGTTCAGCAGATCGCTTTCCCTGAATCTTCCTACCTGCAGGAAGATCTGGATGAACGTGACGACGAGCATTGCGATCGGAGTATAGTAAAGGTTCATTTCGATCAGCCCGTTATTTTTCAGGATATCCACAATGGACAGGAAAAACAGGAGCAGGACGCTTAAAAGGTTGATTCCGGCGTTTTCGTATTTTTTTCTCATTGCGCGCATCAGCGTCACAAGGCAGTTGGCAACGGTGACGGGAATCATCGCTTCCAGCAGAACAACGGGATACAGCATATACCGGGCCGGAAGAAAAACGCCCACAAAAACAATGGCGGACACCGCTGCTCCGCTGACACGCATAAACCTTCTGCTCGACAGTTCTTTATACTGATAGTAAAAGAACAGGCACAGCAGCTGGATCACCACGAAATTGACCAGGTACAGTTTGGTGTTGAATTCAAAATTGATGCCGGGGAAAATCTTATTGAAATAGCACTCGCCGTAAAGCAGCGGACGCAGGGAGATGGCCGCTGCAAAAAGCGCCAGACAGATATGGGCCTTGTCGTGAGAACGCACAAAATACAGCAGAAAGAAAAATACCGCCATTACAAACAGGGATGAAAAGAGAAAGGTGTCCATAAACAAGCCCTGATCGCCCAGCCGCTGGATCTGCTGCTGGGTTCCCACCACAACGGGAATCGTCAGGCCCGAACGGAAATAATCGAAGTTGGAAACCTCTATCAGAATTTCCGTGTCTTCCCGCTGTGTCTGAAAGAAAACCGACTGCGTCGTCCACTCCGGTCTGGATTCCGACGCGTTTTTCCCGACCCGGCCGCTTTCGAAGCGTATGTTTCCATCGATCCACAGCCGGTAGGAAGAACCGATCTGGGGAATTTTCAACCCAAGACAAAGGCCTTTCTGTGCTTTCAGCACCACCCGGTAGACGGTGTATCCCTCCTGTGAACAGGCTTTATTGTCCGCATCACGGTACGCCGTCCAGTTTGCGGGAACCTGAACCAGCTGTTTATTGTCCGCATCCGTTATCTTCCCCTGGGGGCTCACCTGCCGGCCCCAATAAAACTCCCATGCCCCGGTCATCGGAACAGGTGAGGAAAGGCCGGCGCTGCCGATATCCAAAACGCCGTTCGAAACAGCATTCTCATGCCGGCCGGTTCCCGAAAAAACCGAAAGCAGAATCAGGCAGAAGGATACAATCAGCAGCCCGTCGGCGAATTTGATAAACCTTTTCATGGATACCCCCAAAACACAGAAAACCGCAGGCCGACACCCGGCCGAAAATCGATCCGCATGGTTTTCGGCGTCACAGTATCCGGTTTGTTATGTACTTTAAAAACATCTACATTTTAGCACAGATTTCTTTCGATAACTATATCAAGTCTTAAATTTCCTGTTAAAATTTTTCATTTCTTAATCCTATCATTCTCCGGTGAGAAAGCGTGGATAAGAATGCTGAAAAAGAAAAGAGACGGAAATTCTATTCGGAATTCCCGCCCCTCCAAGCTCGTATTTAATTATCAAAACTTGAGAATCAATGAGTTCAGCCAAACTTATCTTTGGGTCTTCATAAAGGCATTACTGCACGGATCATGATAGGTTCCCAGACTGATCTGTTCAACTTAACCATCTCCCAGTATTCTTGATTAAATCTTTGCTTGCCAATCTGTTTTTTAAGGGTACTGATTCACCAGGAATCATTCAATGTACCCAGGACTTATTATGTGCGCCCGACTCGTTTTTATTCCGCCGTACCGAAAAGAATTAATTCCCATAAGTGGAAGCTTTTGCAAATTTTCTTTGAAACGCCTTCACGATTTCCACAATCGGAATAACCGAGAAAGCAAGCAGCAGAGCGACCGAGTACTCCAGCAGTGAAATCTCTTCAAACTGGAAGGCAAACGCCAGAGCGGGGATATAGATCACGGCCGTGGTCAGCAGCAGCGACACGAGCATGGCGCCGATCAGGTATCCGTTCTGTTTCCTCATGCTGAAAATCGAATGGCGCTGGGAACGCATGTTGAAGGAGTGGAAAATCTCCGCCATCGACATGGTCAGAAAAGCCATGGTCATGCCGTCGGCGCTGTTGGTGATTTCCCAAGCCCCGGACTCGAGAAAATGGCCGATGAAATACGCGGACAGGGTGACAACCGTGACCAGGACCCCCTGATAGGCGACGTCCGTGCCGAGTCCTCCGGCAAAAATGCCGTCGCGGGGATTGCGGGGACTGCGCCGCATGAGGTCTTTTTCGCCCTCCTCCATTCCGAGCGCCAGGGCCGGGAAGCAGTCGGTAATCAGATTGATCCAGAGCAGGTGCACCGGCTTCAGAATGACAAAGCCCAGAAGGGTAGCGACAAAAATGGAAAGCACTTCGCTCAGGTTGGAAGCCAGCAGAAACTGAATGGCCTTCCGGATATTGTCGTAGATTCTTCTGCCCTCTTCCACCGCGGAAACGATGGTGGCGAAGTTGTCGTCCGCAAGCACCATGTCCGCCACGTTTTTGGTGACGTCCGTACCCGTAATTCCCATGCCCACGCCGATATCGGCGCTTTTGATCGACGGGGCGTCGTTGACGCCGTCACCGGTCATGGCGGTAATCATCCCGTTGGTTTTCCACGCGTTGACAATACGGACCTTATGCTCCGGCTGGACTCTGGCGTAAACGGAATAATTCCCGATGGTATCCTTCAGCTCGTCGTCGCTGATTTCGTCCAGCCGGGCGCCGGTAATCGCCTGCGACTCGTCCGTGATGATTCCGAGCTGGGTCGCAATGGCCACCGCCGTATCGCGGTGATCGCCCGTGATCATGACCGGGCGGATTCCGGCCTCCCTGCACTCCTGAATCGCGTCCACAACCTCGGGACGGATGGGGTCGATCATTCCGGTCAGACCGATCAGGGTCAGGCCGTTTTCCAGATCGGACGGCTCAAAGGAAGCGGGCATGCCGTCATATTTCTTAAATGCCGCGCAGAGCACGCGCAAGGCCTTGCCCGCCATCGCCTTGTTCTGCGAGTGGATTTCCCCGTGCAGGGCCTCCGTCATCGGCACGACCTGTCCGTTTTTCAGGACATGGGTGCATTTCTTGATGACCTCGTCCGGGGCGCCCTTCGTGTACTGGATGCAGCTTCCGTCCGCGAGAGAATGGACGGTGGACATCATTTTGCGCATGGAATCGAACGGCGCTTCGCCGACGCGCGGATTCGTCTTTTTCAGCTCGTTTTTATCGAGCTTCAGGCTGGCGGCATAGCTGACAAGCGCCGCTTCCGTCGGTTCCCCGGTGACTTCGCCGTCTTTGCCCAGCTCGGCGTCGCTGCACAGGGCCATTGCGGTGGCAAGCAGCGGCTCGTCTTCCGAGTAATGCTCCACAACGGTCATTTTGTTCTGTGTCAGCGTGCCGGTTTTGTCGGAACAGATCACCTGCGCACAGCCGAGCGTTTCCACCGCCGTCAGTTTCCGGATGACGGCGTTTCGTTTGGACATGTTGGTAACGCCGATGGAGAGCACAATCGTCACGACGGTGGCGAGTCCCTCGGGAATCGCCGCGACGGCAAGGCTGACCGCGACCATGAAGGTGTTCAGCACGACCTGACCGCTGAAATCTCCCGATTTAATCAGACTGAACGCAAAGATGAAAATACAGATGCCGATGACCAGACGGCTCAGGATTTTGCTGAGCTGATTCAATTTGATCTGGAGCGGGGTAACGTTGTCCTTCGCGTTTGCGAGCGCGTCGGCGATTTTTCCCATTTCGGTATCCATGCCGGTCGCAACGACCACCGCTTTTCCGCGGCCGTAAACGACGGTGCTGCCCATATACGCCATATTTTTACGGTCGCCGAGCGGCACTTCCTTCTCTTTCTTCAGCGTCAGCGCCTGAATGATCTTGTTGACCGGCACCGACTCGCCCGTCAGGGCGGCCTCCTCGATTTTTACGCTTGCGCTTTCAATCATGCGGCAGTCGGCCGGGACGGCGTCTCCCGCTTCCAGCAGAACCACGTCGCCGGTGACCAGATCTTCGCTTTTCATCGTCACGACGCTGCCGCCGCGCAGAACCTTAGAGGTCGCGGCGGACATTTCCTGCAGCGCTTCAATCGCTTTTTCCGCCTTGCTTTCCTGATAGACGCCAAGCACCGCGTTAATCAGGACAACGATCATAATGATGAAGACATCCGCAAAGGATTCGTGCGCGTAAGACGCGGTAATACCCGAAATGACCGCGGCGACAATCAGGATGATGGTCATCGGGTCGCCAAGCTGCTGAACAAACCGCCTGAATACGGAAACCTTTTTGCCTTCGGCCAGCTTGTTCTTTCCGTCGCGCTGCAAACGGGAATCTGCGTCGGCCTGTGACAGGCCCTGCGGGCTGCTTTGGACCTGCTCAAGGACCTGATCCAAATCTGCTAAATAGTACTTCATGCGTAGTTTCTTCCTCTCATTCATTCAACTGATGATTATGATATGTATTATCATAAAAAAAACTCATGTACAGCCCATACAAAGCTATACATGAGTCTTGTTCATTAAGGCAAGCCAGACCGGAACGGCCATGCTGTTGACTTGACACATGCGGCGGACCGCATGCAAACTACTCCCCCAAGAGATATTGTTTTTTTGTTTTTTTATCATATCATCTATCAGGCGCTCTGTCAACAGGATTTCATCAGCGAACCCGGTAATTTACATGCTTTTAAGCTGAATTTTACAACATTCGGTCGCAGAAAAAAAGGAATTGACAGCGGCTAAGGAAATAGTATAATTTGAATACCGATATTTTAGCGGAGAAGAAACAGCACAGTAACAAACAGGGAAACAGAAACGAAACACAGGAATGGGGAATGGAAGATGCAGATCAAAAAGGCTGCCCTCATCGGAATGGGTGCGATTGGCACCGTTTATGGGAAATTGCTGCACGACCGCTACGGCGCCGATTTTGCCGTGATCGCCGGCGGGGCGCGGAAAGAAAAGCTGAAGGGAAACGGAATCCGGCTTAACGGCAGTGTGTTTTACCCGCGGGTGCTTTCGCCGGGGGAACAGAATTTTCCAGCCGACCTAATCATTGTCAGCGTAAAAAACGACCAGCTGAGCAAAGCGCTGGAGGATATGCGCAGCTTTGTCGGTAAAAGCACCGTAATCCTTCCCCTTTTGAACGGAGTCACCGTCAGGGACAGAATCCTGTCGGTCTTTCCGGACAACCGCGTCTTTTACGGGCTTTCCATTTACATAGACGCGGTGCGAACCGCCGACGGTGTACAAAACACGGTGGACGGTGTGATTGATTTCGGGGACGCGGACAACACGGTCCCTTCGCCGGAAGTGACCGCAGTCAAAGCTTTTCTGGCCGCGGCCGGGATTGAATGCGAAGCCCCTTCGGACATGATCCGCACCGTATGGAAAAAATGGATGCTCAATGTGGGCTGCAACCAGGTTTCCGCCATCACCGGCGCGCCCTACGGAAAAATGACCGGCATAGAAACCAACGGAATCCTTTTTCATGAAGCCATGATGGAGGTCGTCGCTCTGGCAAAGGCCCGCCATATCGATTTAACCGAACAGGACGCCCTGGAATACGAAAATCTGATGTCCACGTTTTCACCGCTGGGGAAAACCTCCATGCTGCAGGATATAGAGGCAAAGCGGCGCACCGAGGTAGATTATTTTGCCGGTACCGTCGTGGAGTTGGGCCGGAAATATC
Source organism: Caproiciproducens lactatisolvens (assembly GCF_052443335.1). Lineage (NCBI taxonomy): Bacteria > Bacillati > Bacillota > Clostridia > Eubacteriales > Acutalibacteraceae > Caproiciproducens > Caproiciproducens lactatisolvens. The sequence continues at coordinate 2,313,334 of NZ_CP195750.1, forward strand.
AGGTTTCCACTCCCGTGAATCACGTTTTATACTGCATTATCAAATCCATGGAACAGCTTTACTGAGTATTTTACGCATGGCACAGCAGCCGTTAAAAAACATTGATAAAAATTCAGGATATCAGAAAGTGAGTGAAGCTATGGAGTATCGAAGGGCGACGATCCATGATGTTGACCAGCTGGCAGAAATCAGAGTGGAGATGCGAAACGAAAGGGAAAATCCTCAAAATTCCGGCACCGCCGAATTTTACGCGAACACCTACCGGTATTTTGAACAGCATCTTGCAAACGACAGCTTTGTCGCATGGGTTGCGGTTCAGGACGAAGAGATCATAGCGACCAGCGGGATCGTGTTCTATTCGATTCCCCCGGTCTATTCCAACATCACGGGATCGGTGGCGTACATCATGAACATGTATACGAAACCGGCACACCGGAACAAAGGGATCGCTTCCGCTCTTTTAAGCCGTCTGCTGGAGGAAACACGTGCCAGAAACTGCATGAAAATTACGCTGAACGCTTCCGAAATGGGAAAGCCGCTGTATGAAAAATACGGTTTTCAGGAGGCAAAAAATAATATGGAGTATTCTCTGACCTTTTGATCGGTATCGGTCGGCCGGAGAAGCTCTTCCCGCAAAACGGCGCTGATTCCCTTTGGAATCAACGCCGTTTTTATCATGCTTTCAGACGGTATCCTTCTGTACGGCCCGTATGTTCCCGAGAAGCTGGGAAAGCATTTCCCTGAGGCGAAGGGCCTCTTCCGGAGCAAGGCCCGTACAGCAGAACATTTTCTGAGGAAGGTCCAGAAAATGTTTTTTCAGGCTTCTGCCCTTTTCCGTCAGACAAACCTGTACACTGCGCTCGTCACGGACACTGCGCACGCGTTCGACAAGCTCCAGCTTTTCCAGCTTTTTCAGAAGCGGGGTCAGGGTTCCTGAATCCAGAAGCAGCCGGCTTCCCAACTCCGATACGCTGAGATTGTCCTTTTCCCACAGCACCAGCAAAGTGATATACTGCGTATACGTAAGGCCATACGGTTCGAGGTACGGCTTGTAAAGGCGGATCACTTCCTTTGAGCACGCATAAAGCGCAAAACAAAGCTGGCTGTCAAGCTTTAACAGGTCGTCGGGCCGCACATCCAAATTACAAACACTCCTTAATTGCGGATTCCATTTCCTCGGGCGTCGTTGTCGGTTCAAAACGTCCGGCAATATTTCCTTCCCTGTCAATCAGGAATTTCGTAAAATTCCATTTGATGGAGCTGTCGCTGAACTCTTTTCCGTATTTCGTTTTCAGCATCAGTTCCAGCGTCCTGTTTTTTACGCCCTTTCCAAAGCCTTCAAAGGCTGTGTGGCCGGTCAGATAGCGGAAGATCGGGTCTGCGTTTTCCCCGCGAACGTCAATTTTCACCGAAAGCGGAAAAGTAACCCCATACCGCAGCTTACAGAACTCCTGTACCTCGCTGTTCGTTCCGGGCTCCTGCTCCGCAAACTGATTGCAGGGGAAACCGATCACCGTGAGACCCTGTTCGCGATAGGTCTGATAAAGCTTTTCCAGACCTTCGTACTGCGGCGTAAAGCCGCATTTGCTTGCCGTATTGACGAGGACCAGCACCTTGCCTTTTAATTCTGAAAGCGGAACGGTCTTTCCCTCCATCGTCTGAATGGAATAATCATAAATCGTCATAAAGGATCACCTTTCAAATTGTATTTTTTACAATTTTATTTTATACAATTTAATTTACTTTATCAAGAGTTAAATTTTTCACCCAGTCCGCGAGGGACTTCCGGGCCTTATCCGGGGAAAGGGGGCTTTTCATGACGGTCTGAAGAAAGAAGCAGCCGGACACTTCCCCGCCACGCAGCTTCACTCTCTGCGTCAGAGACTGAAAAACGGACTGCGGCTCATGCTCGTCTGCCTGTGTGACAAATAAATAGACCTTTTTCTCGGAAAAATCCGCCCGTTCCAGAAAGGCATTGACGGCGGGCGTACTCCGGCCCGCCCAGACCGGGCCGCCGAGAAAAACGGAATCATAGCCGTTCAGGGAAAAATCCATCGGCCCGATTTTGCTCTTCAGGCCAAAGACCGCCGAGCATGCCGCCATACCGAAGGATTTCCGCGGTTTTGTCTCTTCGATCCGTTTTAGGTCCCCGCCAATTAATTCGGACAGCTCTTTCGCCGCGACCTCCGTGTTCCCCTTCCAGGAATAATAGACAATCAGATTTTTCATCTTTGAGCATCCTTTCGTATCTTTCTCATTTTGTTCCGGCCTGATGTTTTTTAATCGGGAATTTTCATTGAGTGATGGGACATCCGGTAAGATTATCTTTAGATAATAGCATAATTAAAAGAGGAATGATATAAAATTTTGTTTGGAATTTATTAAAATTGTCCCGAATTTCAGTTTCTGTGCCTGCTGTTTCCAAGCCAACTGTCACTCGACTGAAAATCAGGCGTATGGTTTTGCGCGGAGATGTATTATTTGCAGCAGCCGCAAATGCGTTTTTAAGCGGTCGGAAAAACGCTATACAACCATTGCAGAACTGTAAAGAGAATATAAAATATTTTGAAAATCTCTTTGCTGTTTGTAAAAATATTGCTATAATATAAGAAAGGCATTTTGACAGATATTTACAGAAAACAAATTTGATTCCGTCGAATCTGTCAAAAAAACAATCATAACAGGAGGTTGAGAAAAATGCCGGCTTTTGCAAATCCTTTTCAGGCAAACGTTGAAAGGAAATTAACACATGAGGAACTTGTTCAGGCCATCCGTCTGGACATTGCGGGGGAACTGGAAGCCATCTATCTTTATGACGCCCATGTTCAGGCCACGGACAATGAACTGGCCAAAACGGTCATCAGCGATATCCGCGATGAAGAAAAGGCCCATATCGGTGAATTGATGACGCTGCTTCGGCAGCTGGACCCGAAAGAAGCGGAGCTGTTCGCCTCCGGTGAAGCGGAAGTAAGAGAGATGCTGGAGGGGCTGGGAATTTCCGAACCGTCCGCAGAGCCCGCTGCCGACGCCCCCGGACAGACGGTCGGCAGCCTGCTGAACGAATAAATAAATCTGTAAAGGAGCTGATCATATGGATTATCTTTCAAGAGAAGGTTCCCCGGTACCGCAGGAGCTTTGGAAACAAATTGACGCTGCCGTAGTGGAATCGGCGCGCCGTATTCTGGCGGGCAGAAGATTCTTACATATTTTCGGGCCTCTCGGCATCGGAGCGGACAGCATCGCGATTGACGACGCGGACAAAATCGGGGAAATCACCAAAGACGGACTGACGGTCACCGCCGGCAGAAAGCATGTGGAAATCCCCACCGTTTACGACGACGCCACCCTTTTGGCAAAAGATCTGGAAAGCAGCCGCAAATCCGGTTATCCGGTGGATTTATCCGCCGTTATGGCTTCCGCCGAGGCCTGCGCCCTGAAAGAGGACCGGCTGATTTTCTTCGGGGCCGAAGGACTGGGCTATGAAGGGCTTCTTACCGCAGCGGGAACAAACCGGATTGAAAAGAAAGACTGGTCCGAGGGAGAAAACGCGTTTACCGATATCGCCGCGGCAATCCAGCTGCTGACTTCTAAAAACGTTTACGGCGCTTATGCGCTTGCGGTCAGTCCCGACCTGTATCTGCAGATGCAGCGGATTCAGCCCGGAACGGGTTTATTGGAAATTGAGCGTGTGAAAAAGCTGCTGAACGGCAATGTTGTCAGCAGCCCTGTATTGGGAAATGACAAAGCGGTGCTCGTCTGCACCGATCCGAGAAATATCGATCTGGTGATCGGACAGGACCTTGCAGCCGCTTATCTGGAGCAAAGGGACCTCAATCACTGCTTCCGTATTCTGGAGACCGTTCTGCTCCGCATCAAGCGCAGGCAGGCTATCGTCGTTTTTGAATGACCCGAAGCTTTGCCACCGCACGGTATCTCTTTTATTTGCTGTTTTATTTATAATAATCAAATGATGGAAATGAGGTTGTAAAAATGTCAAAAGTTGTTTTTTACCGCTGTGAGATTTGCGGCAATATGGTAGCGCTGATCAGGAGCGGCGGCGGCACACTCACCTGCTGCGGCCAGAACATGACGAAGCTGGAAGCAAACACCACCGACGCCGCGACCGAAAAGCACGTTCCGTTTATTACAAGGGAAGACGGAAAAATCAAAGTTCAGATCGGTTCCACCATTCACCCCATGCTCCCGGAGCATCATATTGAATGGATTGCGCTGGAGTCCGGCGACAGGCTGGAAATCGCCTACCTGAAGCCCGGCATGGACCCGAAGGCGGAGTTCAACGACGCCGAATCCGGCACGGTTTACGAGTACTGCAATCTTCACGGCCTTTGGAAAGCTGAATTCTAATTGATCAGATGAAAAATGGCTTTGCGGGTTTTCCGCAAAGCCATTTTTGTTATATCATCCCATTTTGGCAGGGTATTATCAATCTTCTTTCCCGTGGCCGCCGTTTTCCGGAAACAGCCCCAAGAAATCAAGGGTCGCGAAATAATCGGCCGGGGTTTCCGCGCGGCGGATGAGCTGCGCCGACCCGTCCTCTTTCAGCAGCACTTCCGCGGAACGCAGCCTGCCGTTGTAGTTGTAGCCCATGGCATGGCCGTGCGCGCCGGCGTCATGGATCATTAGAAGGTCCCCCATATCTATTTTCGGAAACATACGGTCAATGGCAAATTTGTCGTTATTCTCACACAGGCTTCCGACAATGTCGTATTTGTGGTCGCAGGGGGCGTTTTCCTTCCCCATCACCGTAATATGGTGGTATGCGCCGTACATGGCGGGGCGCAGAAGGTTGGCCGCGCAGGCGTCCACCCCGATATATTCCTTATAGATATGTTTTTCGTGGATCGCTTTCGTCACCAGACAGCCGTACGGCCCAAGCATGAAGCGTCCCAGCTCGGTGTAGATCGCCACGTCCTTCAGGCCCGCCGGAACAAGGATCTCCTCAAAGGCTTTGCGGACGCCTTCCCCGATCTTTGCGATATTGGCCGGTTTTTGTTCCGGACGGTAGGGAATTCCTACGCCGCCGGACAGATTGATAAAGGAAACAGCAACGCCCGTTTTACGGTAGATGTCGACAGCCGTACGGAACAGGATACCGGCCAGCGTCGGGTAATACCCGTCGTCCGTCGTATTGCTGGCGAGGAAAGCGTGGATGCCGAAGCGCCTGGCCCCCAGTTCCTTCAGCTTTACAAACCCCTGCTCCAGCTGTTCGCGGGTAAAGCCGTATTTGGCTTCCCCCGGCGTGTCCATAATGGCGTTGCTGATCTGAAAGGTCCCGCCTGGATTGAAGCGGCAGCAGATGGTTTCCGGAATGCCCGCCGTGGATTTCAGAAAATCGATATGCGTAAAATCGTCAAGATTGATCAAAGCGCCAAGCTTTTTTGCCAGTACAAATTCCTCGGGCGGCGTTTCGTTGGACGAAAACATGATGTTCTGTCCGTGAAAACCCACCGCGTCGGAAAGCATCAGTTCTGTCAGCGAGGAACAGTCGACCCCGCAGCCCTCTTCCTTCATGATTTTCAAAATGACCGGGTTGGGCGTTGCCTTCACCGCAAAATACTCACGGAAGCCGCTGTTCCACGCAAAAGCCTTCTGCAGTCTGCGCACGTTTTCCCGGATCCCCTTTTCATCATAAAGATAAAACGGAGTCGGAAATCGGGCCGCGATCTTTTCAAGTTCTTCCTTATTTACGAAGGTGTTTTTCAAAACAGTTTCAGCTCCCTTTCGTTACGGTAATCAATGTGATTTCATTTTTCAGCGCCTCTTTGAAAAGCTCAACCAGATTGCGCTTTTGAGAATACAGGCAGGTGGACTCGGAACCCGCGGCGATATCGCCGGTCAAAACGCTTTTGGAATCGGCAATCAGGCGAATCTGATGCCGCTCGGTTTTCGTGTGGTACACCAGCGTGCCCTCCAGATCAAACGGAGGGTCGGTGATGATGACGACCTTCAGCCCCCGGCGCAAAGCCGAACAGAGCTGCGGCAGAAGCAAAGAAAGCGTCTGTTCGGACACGGCAAGGTAAATACGCTCTTTCGCCGCGTCGATCATGTTTTTCATTTTATCCATGATGTTGGTCTCGCCCTTGACGGTGATGTACCCCTCCCCGGCTTCCCTGCGCCTGGGCGCCGCCCCCACCAGCAGCTCCCGGTATTCCTGCATGCGCCGGATACGGTTGCTGCAGAATTCCTCGACCGGAACGGGAAGATAATGGGTGGCCGTGTCTTCCTCCACAAGGGCCGCGCCTTTTTCAACCAGACCGGCCAGCGCCGTATAGGTATTGGAACGGGATATGCCGGACGCTTTCGCGGCCTCATATCCCGTCAGTTTTCCTTCGGAGCAGAGCAGAAGATACAGGGCCGATTCCTGCCGTGTAAGATTGTAATATCCCAGCAGTTCCACCAGATCCATCGTGCCGCCCCCTGTATAGTGTTTCTCTATAGGAACACTATACGATATTTATCATCATTTGTCAATTAATATTTCTGGCCCGCCGCCTCCGCCGTCAGGTCTGAAAGATTTTTTTCAGCTTTCGCGCCGGTTTCCGGGCCTCCTTCGATCACCGTGAACTTTCTCTTTTTCAGCTGAAAAGCGCCGACCAGCTTCCTGAGCATATCCGCCTGTGCGGACAGTTCTTCGCTCGCCGCCGCGCTTTCCTCCGCCGTGGCGGAATTCGTCTGGACGACCGCGGAAACCTGATCCACGCCGGTTGTAATCTGTTCGATCGCGGCGGCCTGATCGGAAGAGGCCATATCGATTTTGACGATCGTTTCTCCCACAAGCCCCACCTTGGCCGCGATCTCATTCAGTTCTTTCGCCGTACGCCCGGCGATAGCGGTTCCGTTTTTCACGCTCTGGATGGAACCCTCGATCAGGCTGGTGGTCTGCTTGGCCGCGTTGGCGGACTTGCTTGCCAGATTCCGCACCTCGTCGGCCACCACGGCAAACCCTTTTCCGGCGCTGCCGGCCCTTGCCGCTTCCACGGCGGCGTTCAGGGCAAGGATATTGGTCTGGAACGCAATGTCGTCGATCACCTTGATAATTTTTCCGATCTCACTGGAAGTATTGCTGATTTCTTCCATGGAAGAGAGCATCTGCCGCATCTGTTCGTTGCCCTGTTCTACCTGCGCGACGGTATCTTTTACGTAACCCGCCATTACCCTGACATTATCCGCCGTCTCGCTGACTTTTCCGGAAACCTCGGTAACGGAGGCCGCCAGCTCTTCCACGGAGCTTGCCTGCTCTGTCGCGCCCTGCGCAAGCTCCTGAGAACCGTCGGAAACCTGGGCCGCTCCGCTGTTGACCTGTTCCGCGGAGGTATCGATGGCTGCGAGAGTATTGTTCAGCTCGTCAGAAATCTGCATCAGCGCCTGTTTGATCGGAGCAAAATCCCCCGCATATTCCTGTGTAATATCCGCGGTCATATCCCCCTTTGCCATACGTCCCAGCTTGTCAGAAATATCCGCGACATACAGCTTAAGGGTCCCGGCGGCCGACTGCAGCGACCGGGCAAGAGAACCGATTTCATCTCTGGAGGAATAGGTAACATCCACGTCAAGCTTTCCCTGCGCGATGCTCTCGGCGGCGACGGCCATTTCATTGACCGGCCTGCTCAACTTCCGGGCCAGCCAGAAGCCCCAGCCGCCGGAAACGAAGACTCCGAAAAGAATAATTACAATCATCATGAGCATCATCGTATCCCCGAGCTGCTGATTGGCATCGTGGTTCGCCTTTGCGTTACTGACCCGATTCTGCATGCACTGGGTATAATTGTCGGTCACCTTGATGTTGATTTCCATCAGCTTTTTCAGGTTGGTCATGGCTTCGCCGATATTCTTCCGCTCGGTTTCCTGAACGATGGCTTCAAAGGTCGGCCAGAATTCCTCGTCAAACATGGTTTTCGTCTGGGCAAACAGCTCTTTCGTAGCCGCCGTCGAAATAGTCGGTTCATACTGTTCAACCGCATCGTCATATTGCTTTTTATATTTTTCGGTATTTGTGACAATGGTTTTTAGCTCTTCCTGATCGTCATAGTACAATATATAATCTCTGGACAGTCCTCTTAAACGGTCGAGATTCAAAAGGATATCCGACATAACCGGCAGCGGCGCGGTCTGCTGCTCATAGAGCTTTGTACTGGAAGCTTCCATTTGCCGCATACTGTAAATGCCGGCGGCGCCGACAATGACCGTAATCAAGGATATCGCCAGAAACGACAGGATCAGCTTATTTGCGATTTTAAGATTTTTCATAATTTTTCTCCATTTCTCATTCTCCATGCTGGATTCTTTTTACTATTCCGCTTTGTCCGGGTCCTGTACCCGTACTCCTGCTGCCGCCCGGTTCTCCTTCCCGGACGCTTTCCCTCCACAGCAATGTTCTCCCCACCTGTTTTTCGTTTCTCCCCCTTTCCAAAACGCAGCCGGCTGCCATTCCTCCATCTATGGCGCCGGTCACATTTTTGTCTGTTTTTTCGATTCGATCCATTCCACTTCTTCTTTTTAAATTATCGTCCTGAATATCAATTATATTTATATTTTTGTTTATTATTTTTTTAATTGATCATAATATATTTGTTTTACTTATATACAGTTTACCTTTTTTTACGGCACAATTAAAATTCATAATGAAAGGAGTTGACTTCATTGAATCGAATCAAAATACTAAGAATGAAAAATAAATTGAAGCAGCAAGAGCTATCCAAAATCATCAATGTCAGCCAGGCGTCCCTCTCCGGATACGAAAGCGGAAAGTACGAACCCGACAACAAAACCCTGCTGAACCTGGCGGCTTTTTTCGGCGTAACCACGGATTATCTGCTGGGAAAGGACTCTGTTCCCGACCCGCCCGGCACCTCCAAAAAAATACCCGTGCTCCGGGGCCTCCGCGCGGAGAGGTCGGCCGAATCCGCGAAAGATGTGGTAGGATATGAGGAAATCAGCGAAGAAATGGCAAGACAGGGGGATTTTTTCGCAATCAAGATGCATGGGGACAGTATGGAGCCGCGCATTCAGGACGGCGACACCGTGATTGTACAGATTCGCTCCGCGGTGGAAACCGGGGACATTGCGGTTGTTTCCATCAGAGGGGACGAAGCGACCATTAAAAAAATAGCGAAATATGAAAGCGGGATCACCCTGATTCCCTATAACCCCAAATATGAACTGGTCTCCTTTTCAACGGAAGATCTAACCAGGCTGCCGGTCGTCATTCTTGGCAAGGCGGTACAATTAAGAGGAAAGTGTTAGGGAATGCGGAAAAATCATATAGTAACGCCGCATTGGCCCGCAGCCGGTGCGGTATTTTATTGCCGTTCTTACAGACATCAGACATCCTTATTGAAATAGGATGTCTTTTGGAGTATAATCATGCTGAGAACATCAGGAACGCGGAGGAATCGGCAATGAAGACAAAAGAAAAAAGCCTTGCGGAAAATATCGCGGACGATATTGTCGCAAGGATCACCATTGATAAAAAATATTCGGCCGGAGACAAGCTGCCCAATGAAAACGAGCTGTCCGCCGACTTAAAGGTCAGCCGGACCACCCTGCGGGAAGCGATTCGTATTTTGGTGGCGCACAACCTACTGGAAATCCGCCGCGGAAAGGGCACCTATGTCAAAGACAATCAGGCCATGGACCGGGAAATCGGCCTGAACACGCTTTCCGCTTTCCCGATGGATGTAAAGGACCTGTATGAAATGCGCCTGATTTTCGAGCCCCAGTCCGCCTACCTTGCCGCCAGGAGGGCTTCTGACAAGGAGTTGGAGCGCATTCTGCACTACGGCAGGCTGGAGGAGGACCTGATTTTAAAGAAGCAGGACCGGACGGAGATAGAACAGGCCTTTCACAAGTCCATCGCAAAGGCGACCCACAACGAATTTATGAACCGCCTGATGCCCATCCTGTATCAGGCCATCGGCAAGGGCGTGATTTTGTCCAACGCCAGAGAAGAGATCGTGCGGAACACGCTGAACGATCACCGCATGATTATGGAATTTCTGTCGAAGCGGGACGCATTGGGCGCAAAGACCGCCATGGAACTGCACATTATCCACGCGATGCGCGGGTTCGGCATCACGGAAGAATAAAAAGCGGGATAAATAGTATTTTTTATCAATTGACATAAGACATCATACAATATATAATAAATTATACAACTGCGGCGGCCGGAACCACCCTGCTTCAGCCCGCTGCTGTCAATCAAAGAGTGAGGTGCTTGTAAAATGAACAGTGATGCGGTAACCAAAAGCGTACCGCAGCGCGCGCTGTTTCACGCGCTGGGTTTCACCAATGAAGAATTGGAGCGTCCGATCATCGGAATCGTCAGCTCGCAGAATGAGATCGTTCCGGGGCATATGAATCTGGACAAAATCGTGGAAGCCGTCAAAACGGGCGTTTCCATAGCGGGGGGAACCCCGATCGTGTTCCCGGCCATTGCGGTCTGCGACGGCCTCGCCATGGGGCACCGCGGAATGAAGTATTCACTGATTACAAGGGAGCTGATCGCCGACTCGACCGAGGCGATGGCTCTTGCACACGCCTTTGACGCGCTGGTAATGGTGCCGAACTGCGACAAGAACGTGCCCGGCCTGCTGATGGCGGCGGCGCGTCTCAACATACCCACGATCTTTGTCAGCGGCGGGCCGATGCTCGCCGGACTGGTGGACGGGCAGAAAACCAGCTTTTCCAGCGTTTCGGAAGCTTCCGGAGCGTACCGCGCCGGGAAAATCACAAAAGAGAAGCTGCTGGAATTTGAAAACAAGGTCTGCCCCACCTGCGGCTCCTGCTCCGGCATGTACACGGCAAACAGCATGAACTGCCTGACGGAGGCACTCGGAATGGGGTTAAGGGGAAACGGGACCGTTCCCGCCGTTTACTCGCAGCGCCTTCAGCTTGCCAAGCACGCGGGCATGCAGATTATGGAGCTGCTGAAAAAGAACATCCGCCCCAGGGACATCATGACGGAGGACGCGTTCAAAAACGCTCTCACCATCGATATGGCGCTGGGCTGCAGCACCAACAGCATGCTGCACCTGCCGGCCATCGCGCACGAATGCGGCATCTCCATCGATCTGAACATCGCGAACGAGATCAGCGACAAAACGCCGAACCTCTGCCATCTTGCCCCGGCGGGACATACCTACATGGAGGATCTGAACGTTGCGGGCGGCGTGTACGCCGTGATGAATGAGATCAGCAAGCTCGGTCTGCTCAAAACCGACCTGATGACCTGCACGGGCAAAACAGTCGGGGAAAACATTGCGGACTGCCCCGTTCTGGACTACGGCGTGATTCGCTCCGTGGAAAATCCGTACAGCAAAACCGGCGGAATCGCCGTGCTGAAAGGCAATCTGGCCCCTGACGCCTGCGTGGTCAAGCGCTCCGCGGTCGCTCCCGAAATGCTGAAGCACGAAGGCCCCGCCAGGGTGTTTGACTGTGAAGAGGATGCGATCGAGGCAATTACCTCCGGGAAAATCGTGGCGGGCGACGTCGTCGTCATCCGGTACGAAGGCCCCAAGGGCGGCCCGGGCATGAGGGAAATGCTGAATCCGACCTCCGCCATTATGGGAAGCGGTCTGGGCGGAAGCGTCGCCCTGATTACGGACGGCCGTTTCAGCGGCGCGACCAGAGGCGCGGCGATCGGGCACGTTTCGCCGGAAGCCGCTGTGGGCGGAAATATCGCGCTGGTTGAGGAAGGCGACATCATCAGAATCGACATTATGGCGAACACCATCGATTTTGTTGTCAGCGACGAAGAACTGAAAAAGCGCAGGGAAAACTGGAAGCCGAGAGCTCCCCGCATTACGGAGGGCTGCCTTTCCAGATACGCCGCTTTGGTCACCTCTGCAAACAGGGGCGCCGTTCTGGAACTGAAATAAGGAAAGAGGCAAGAATTCGACCCTCGGGAAGGGGCCAAAAGATTACGGCCGTCAACGGATTTGATCCGTTGACGGCCGCTTTTTGTTTCAGGCCGGAATCCCCCCGCTATCAGAATATGCGGGAAAGGGTGCGTCCGTTCCTGTATTTTCAGACTTTTTTAAACAAGGTCCAGCGTATTGATATTCAGGCGATAGGTCACGTCCTTGCGCTCCACAATCACCGTAAATTTTTCTTTCAGCTGATCGTCGTTCTCAATGTGGGAAAGCAGTTCGCGCGTGGGATTGACCGCAACCGGGCTCCCGACGAGCTGCAGCATGGAATAATCGCCGTTGGTGTCGCCGTAGGCATAGCTCAGGGACAGATCGATATTGTGCTTTTCCGCCATTTCCAGAACCGCCTTGCGCTTGCTCTGGGAATCCCACATCGGGATGATTTCCCCGTTGTAGGTGCCGTTCTTTCCGACCTGATAAATGGTTCCCCGGTAATCGTCCATGCCGTACATCCGGGAAACCTCGCTGACCAGCTCAATCGGCGAGCCGGAAATGGCGATGACGACATGGCCCTGCTTCTTATGCCACCGGATCCGTTCCCGCGAATAAGTATATACGCGCTCTCCCTTTTGCTCGATCACCTTTTTCGCGATATAGGCAATGTGAAAAGCGCTGGTGTTTTTGACGGTCTCCGTGTAGATATCCACCATTTTTTGCAGGTAAATATCGTAATCGCCCACGCGTTTGTCCCATCTGGTAAAAGCGGGCTCGACCTCGTTGTCCCATTTGCTGTTGTCGATCAGCTCGTATTTAATCATTTTCTTGAACATTTCGCTGATGAGACCTTCCCGGGAGATGGTCCCGTCAATATCAAAAAAAGCTGCGATTCTTTTCATGATGAATCCTCCTTTCCGAGTCCGTATCAGAATACCACAACTCAGTCGTTCCTGATCCTTGCCATTATGTACTCGTCGGCGTACTGCCCCCGGCGGATCGCCGCCTTCCGTTTGACGCCCTCCCGTACAAAGCCCATCTTCTCATAAAGCCGGATGGCTTTCTCGTTGTCCGTGTAGACCGTAAGCTCCACCCGGACCAGCATCAGCCAGTTGTCCGCCAGGTCGAGCACGCCTTCCATCAGCTTTTGGCCCACACCCATTCCCTGATACGCTTTGTGCACCATGATGCCGATTCCCGCCGAGTGGCGCATGCGCGGGCTTGCGTAAACGTTCAGGCCCGCGCAGCCGATGACTTTTTCCTTTCCGCTTTCATCCGCTATGACCGCGACAAATTCATGGGCATTGCCGTCCATATTGGAAATGAATCGTTCATTGTTCGATACGGTTTCGGACGGAATGCCGAGAATGTTTTCCATTACTCCGCTCATGCGCCGGATTTCATTGATATCCGGCGCGTCCTTCAAACAAATCGGGCGAATGGCAAATTCCATACCGATCCCTCCTCTTTTATATTTTCAGCTTTCTGTGCGGCTGAAAACGCGTTATTCTTCTATCAGCTTTATAAACTGCCCATATCCCTGTTCTTCCATTTCCTGAAGCGGAATAAAGCAGAGGGACGCGCTGTTGATACAGTAACGCAGGCCGCCCTGCTCCTTCGGGCCGTCGGGAAAGACATGGCCAAGGTGGGAATCCCCGTGACGGCTGCGCACCTCGGTACGCACCATGGAATGGCCGGTATCCCGGTGCTCCGTCAGGGCGCCGGCGCGGATGGGTTTCGTAAAGCTGGGCCAGCCGCAGCCCGATTCAAACTGGTCGCTGGAAACGAAAAGGGGCTCTCCGGTCACGACATCCACATAAATGCCCTTTCTGCGGTTGTCCCAGTATTCGTTGTCGAACGGCGGTTCGGTGGCGTTCTGCTGCGTGACGCGATACTGCATTTCCGTAAGGGAAGCCTTCAGCTTCTCCGGCGACGGCTTTGGGTAAGCAGCCTTCCCGGCGGGCGGGGTCTGCTCCCGCAGGGAGGAAAAGTCCACATGGCAGTAGCCACCGGGATTCTTTTCCAGATAATCCTGATGGTACTCCTCCGCCGGATAGTAATTTTCCAACCGGCCGACTTCAACCGCGATCGGCGCGTTGTATTTTTTCTGTTCCTTCGCGACAGAGTCCCGGATCACCGGAAGATCCGCCTCATCCCGATAATAGATTCCCGTGCGGTACTGGGTGCCGATATCGTTTCCCTGACGGTTGACGCTGACAGGGTCGATGATTTTAAAATAGAAATTCAGCAGCGTCGGCAGGCCGGTCTTCTCCGGATCATAGAGAATATGGACCGTTTCCGCGTGCCCGGTGACCTTCAGGTCATGGTAGGAAGGATTCGCCGTCCTGCCGTTCGCGTAGCCGACATCCGTTTTCGCCACGCCGTAGATGCGGGCAAAATAGGCCTGTACCCCCCAGAAACATCCGCCCGCAAGCCAGATTTCCTTAAATTTTCTGTTGCTGTAATCCGTTCCGGCATTCGGGTTGGCCGGCAGGCCGGACTGTACGCCATATTTCTGCATAGGAACCTTCCTTTCGCTGTTAGGATTAAATTTCTTCTATTATAGATAGTATCAACCGATTTGGCAAGGATTTTATCTTTTTCCCGACGGGAATTCAGCTGACGAGCCGGAAGATCACCGCGTTGACGAGCACGCCGATGAATCCCCAGAAGGTGCCCAGGATGGCGCCCGCCAGCACGTCGCGCGGGTAATGCATCCCCATATACATGCGCGTAGCGCCGACCAGCGAGGCAAGCACGTAAAGCACAAGCGCCGCCGCAAAGTTACCCTGAAAATACTGCAGAAGCATCGTCGCCATGTAAAACGCCTGACTGGTATGCCCGCTGGGAAAGGACTTCCCCCGCGCCCGGATGCCCACCACGCGGACATCCTCAAGATAGATAAACGGCCTGGGCCGCCGGATGACGGCTTTCATCAGTTCCACAACCAGCCACAGGGTCAGCGTACCCAGAACGAATTCATACGCAAGGTGGGCATTGACGGCAAAATAGAGGACAAGCGCGATGATCAGCGTGACAATTCCGTTCCCCAGCTCGGTAAGAAGGAGCATTGTCCGGTCCAGCCAGCGCGGGCGGGCGCCGTGCCGGTTGAAAAGGGCGAACACATAGGCGTCTATGCTCTGCCCCGTTGACCACACCAGAGAAAGCAGCAGCAGACAGAACACAAAGAGCATGCAGATCAGCGGCGTGTTCCCCCTGATGGTAATCCACACATTTTTCCAGAAGGTATGGGGGACAAAAATGACATAGAAGGACAGCGCGACAACAAGAACGGGTACCCAAAAGACCGGCCGGAGATGACGAATCCTGCCGATCAGCCGTTCACACTGCTGCACCCATTTGTTCTTTCTCAAATGATCGATCAGTTTCATTTCCCGTCCCCAATTGATCTTTTTGTTTTTTTCGGCTCCGGCGCTTTCGTCATCACCGCCAGTGTCCGGCGCTGCAGCTCAATATGAACCGGCCCTTCCCCCAGCGTAATGCCGTCCGCCATCAGCTGCATGGAAGGGGTGGCTTCCATGTCCACCGTACGGGCATGGAAATGCTCAATACCGGAATCCTCCGGCTTACCGAGTTTTGCCCCCTTGAACGCGCGGCCCAGCAGCTTCAGCTTGGATAAATTGGAAAAAATCAGGATGTCCAGCAGTCCGTCCCGGAAAGCTGCCGTTTCTCCCACCTGGTAATGCCGTCCTACATACGGCATATTGGCGACGAGGACCAGATGACCCATCCTGACGATCTCCCGCTTTCCGTCCAGCAGAATTTTGATTTTGGAGGGCGTCAGCGACACGAGGGTGGAGAGGAAATCGCCTACCCGTTCCAGATGTCCGTGCTGGATATCGTCTCCCGCCGAAAAAATCGAAGACAGCAGGCCCGCCGAACAGATTTCCAGAAAAAAGGTGCGTCCTGCTGCGCAGTCGAGGAGCCCCATATCGATCTTGGTGCGTTCCCCTGTGCGCAAAACGGCGATGGCGGACAGAATATCCCGCGGGATGTTCAGGCTGAGCGCCACATTATTCTGGGTGCCCGTGGGGATAATGCCCAGCGTCGCGGGCAGCCCCTTCATTTCTCTGGCAACGGCGGAAACGGTGCCGTCGCCGCCGCAGACGACAAACATGTTGACGCCCTGCGCCATCGTGTCTTTGACCATCTGCGCAAAATCGCTGTCCGGTTCCGTCAAATACACCTCCGGCACATACTTCCACTGCTGCAGCATGCTGATGATATCCATCAGCTGAACCGGGGAAGCGTTTGAAGAACCGGAGGCCGGGTTGAAAATAAGCTTGACGCGCCTGCGCCGTTTATCCGTAAAATACGTTTCTTTTTCCATCTTGATCCCGCAAAGCCCTTTCTTTCCTTAATGCCTGGGATGCGCGCGGACCGCCAGAATCGCCTGGATGACCGCCGTGACCACCTGTGCGTTGGTCTGGGGATCGATGTCCGGCGTGGGCTGGCCCTCCTGCAAAACCATATATTTCGGGGGAAGCTTGTTCAGCGCCATCGCGACAATGTCCTTTTTGCACCGGTCGCATTTGCAGCACTGGAAACGCGCAAGCGCCGATTCCAGCTTTTCCAGCACGACGCTTTCCATTGTATTGACAAGGATGGTCGGCTGGGTATCCATAAACGCGACGCCCACTTCGCGGCGCATAATGGTTTTGTGCTGGTTCAGCGGTTCTTCCAGCGCGGCGCGCGTATTCTGCTCATCGCTGAGGCCGCCCGGGCTTTCCGCATCCTGCGAAGCCTTCGCCGTTCTGGAACCGGAGGGCATCAGCATTTTATACATCAAATCTTTATCGATATCTTTCTTCGTCCTTACCATCAGTCATTATTCCTCCTTCTCCAGCAGCTCATCCGTAAATTTGAGGTAATCTTTCGCAATATTGTTTTTCGGCGAGTAATCCAGAATGTTCTGCTGGATGGACTGTGCCTCGCTGATGACGACACTGCTGCGTATGTAGGAATCGAACAGCGGAATGTTCAAATCCTGTGCGATCAATTCCGCCGTACCCCGGATTTCCCTGCTCAGGAGGGTACGGGGATTGAATTTTGTCAGAAGGATGCCCGAGATGGTCAGAGAGGGATTGCAGTATTTTTTGACCCGCTCAACGGCTTCATACAGCTTTGCAATCCCCTGCAGGCTGAAAATATCCGAAAGCATCGGAACCACAATCGTATCCGATGCGGTAAACGCGTTGATGGTCAGGATGCCGAGCGCGGGCGGCGTGTCCAGAAGGATATAGTCGTAGAGGCCGAGGATCGGTTTCAGCGCCTCTTTCAGCAGAAACTCGCGTCCGGTATTGGTAAATTCAAGCTCGATCCCGCTGAGCAAAATACTGGATATAATGATGTCGGCCGTGTCCGATTTCTGAATGGCATACTGCGTTTTCACGTCGCCCTTCAGCACCTCATAAATAGTGGCGCAGGTTTCGGTTTCAGCGCCTACGCTGAAGCCAAGGTTTCCCTGCGGGTCAAGATCGATCATCAGAACACGAAAACCCTTTCTCTTTAATCCCGCCGCCAGACTGCAGACGGTAGTCGTTTTGCCTACCCCGCCCTTCTGATTGGAAATGGAAATAATCCTGCTCATTTTCATGTCCCCTTTGTATGAAAGTCTGCAACGAAACAATTATCTCTACCATCATAGTATAATTTTACAATATTTTCAATCCTATAGGGCTTTTCCTTCACCCTTCCCGGTTCAAAAAATCGTTGATCAGGCGATAGCACTCGCGGACCTGGCGAAAAACCGGCGGAAGCGAAAAAAAACCGTGCAGCGCACCGGGGATGCGGCGGACCTCCACTTCATTGCCCGCTTCCTTCAGGCGCTGCCCGTAATCCTCCGCCTCGTCCCGAAGCGGGTCGTATTCCGCCGTAATAATCAGCGTTTTCGGCTGGCGGCTGAAATCCTTGGAGGCCAGCGGCGCGAAATAGGGGTTTTGCAGATCCTCGTCGCTGGCCTGATACAGCTTCATATAATCGCAAATACTTTTTGAGGTCAGCAGATATTTGCTCCCGTTGTCGCGCACGGAAGCGTAGGGCGACTTTGTCGTATGGTCAAAGTAAGTGGAGGGGTAGATCAGGATCTGGCGCTCGGGCAGGAACTCGCCCCTGTCGCGCGCCATCAGGGATACGGCCGCCGCAAGGTTTCCCCCGGCGCTGTCCCCGGCCACCGTGATTTTTTCGGCGGGGATCTTTAACAGCTCCGTGTGCAGAAAAATCTCCCGCACCACACGGTAGCAGTCCTCCGGTGCGGCCGGGAAACGGTATTCCGGCGCAAGCCGGTAATCGACCGACACCACGGTGCTGCCGGTCATATTGGCCATATTCGCGCAGATCCGGTTGTAGCCGTCAATGGTTCCGGTGACCCAGCCGCTCCCGTGGAAGAAAATCAGCAGGGAATCAAGCCGGTTTTCGCCGGGAGCAAATATCCGTACGGGGATATCATGGTTTTCATAGGACACGACATGATCCCACGTCTGATAAGGCAGCTTTCCAAGATGAAATCCTCTGATACGAATGACCGCTCGGTGAAGCCGGTCGCTTTCCTTTTCTCCGATATCCGTATAGGAAAGCGCTCTTAATGCAACGCGCATCAGCCTTTTTACCGCCATTGTCCTTCGCCTTCCGATCATTCGTAATTTTCCGCCGCAATCGTATTGACAGCATTTCCAGTTGCTCCTGCAACAAGGTTGTGTTCCTCCCCCGCCTTCGGCGGGGGAGGAACGCGTTTTGTCTTGCAAACTGAAATGCGATCGCTATAGTATTGACAGCCCGGCTGCATTTTATTGACATCCGGAAACAAAAAAGCGGCATGGAATTTTCGTATTCCATGCCGCGCGGCCGTCATTCTTTATTTTCCACAGTCCGATGGATCGGAATAAAAAGCAAAACAGTCCTTGCCCTGCTTTTTCGCCTTGTAAAGCGCGCTGTCCGCTTTGGGATAAAGCTCCTGATACGTTGTTCCGTCAGCAGGATACATGGCGATGCCGATGCTGCCGGAGATGCTGTATTCCATATGGCCGTCCGCATGGGTATTGCGGAAGATGTCGCACATCGCCTCCGCCTTTTCCGCAATCAGGTCGTCGGTGGAGATATCGCGCAGAAACACGAGAAATTCGTCCCCGCCGATACGCCCGACCACATCGGAAGTACGGAACAGCTTCTGGAGCTTCGCGGAAATGTCGCAGATCACCTTGTCCCCGGCCATGTGGCCGAACTGGTCGTTGATGGATTTAAAATTGTCGATATCGATCATCATCAGCGCGTGGATTCCCGGTGTATCCGCATTCGACAGATGATCCTCGATCTGGGACTGCGTGGCGGTCTTATTGTAAAGATTTGTCAGCGCGTCACGCTGCGACTTGTCCATCAGCCTTTGCATTTCCTTTTTCTGGCTGTCGATATTATACGCCTTGCCAACCGCTTTGCTCGGCTTGCCGTAGGAGTCGTACATGATTTTCGCTTTCACGCGGTGCCAGACAGGCTGGCCTGTTTTGGTAATGAAACGGAACTCGATTTCATACTCCGTATTGCCCAGCCGGAACTCCTTCAGCAGCGTCCGGAACTGCGGCAGGTCTTCCTTGCAAATACTCTGGTTATCCAGAATATCCTTCATGAAATTCTGGATGTGCGGATACTGCCCGGTCAGAGCGGTGAAAAGCGGCGAAAAATCCATCCGGTCGGTTATGATATCGTATTCGAACATGATGTCGTCGGAAAGGTTCTCCGCGATCTGGTAACGCTCCCTTTCCACTTCCAGCTCTTCCTGCGTCTGCTTCAGCGAGGTGATATCCGTGTAAACACACTGGTAAATCACCTGATTGTTCTGGTTGACGGTGTGCGTTCCGCTTAGAGAGACCCAGATGACGCCGCCGTCTTTCCTCACCATGCGGAATTCCGCGGTAACGGGCCTGTTTTCCTCAATCTGCCTTTTCAGCAGAATCGACACAAGCTGGGCGTCTTCGGCGTGCACATTGCGGATTCCTTCTTCGCCCGGAAGCTGCACGTATTCCTCCTTGGTATAGCCACACAGCTTATAGAACCCGTCGCTCGCGTAGACCAGCTTCAGCCCCCCGTCGTACAGGTACTGCGCCACGCCGCCGGGGATGCTGTTTGCCAGCGTCTGCAGCTGCGTCATGATCTCATTCGCTTTTTTATGCGCCTGCTTTGACTCGGTAATATCCACAACGACGGCGTAAAATTCCCGGTATCCGTTCTCATGCGTCACAATTTTGGCCCGGTTGAGCAGCCAGCGGATATTTCCGTCCGCCGTGACGATCCGGTATTTTACCTCCGCGAAATTCTCTCTGGAAATCTGATGGTGAATGCTGCTGATGGTCTGCATACGGTCTTCTTCATAAATCATGTTGTAGAAGGAACGGTCATAGGCGCTGAGGAACTGGTCCAGGGTATATCCCAGCATTTTCAGAAGCCCGTTGCTCACAAACTGGAACTCCGCCTTTTCGTCGGCGCTGAAGCGGAACGCGCCGCCCGGCAGGTTGGCAATGAAGGTTTCCAGCTCCACCTTGGTGCTTTTCAGCTCGTCGTTCTTCCTGCGGAGCCGCTCCCTGTTCTTTCTTTCCGACAGAATGACATAAGCCGCAAACAGGATCAGCCCAATGGTAAGCTTGACCACCAACGAGACGGTATAGGTCAGAATTTTGTTGGATTTCGACGTAACGGCGTTGATGGAAACCGTGCCGATCACATACCAATCCTCCAAGCCGACCGGCGTATAGGAAACATAATACTCCCCCATATTGGAGTAATAGTGGGAACTCCCCTGCCGCCCGTTTTTCATGGCCGACTTGATCTGGCTGAGAGAGGACGGATCCTCCAGCGCCAGAAGCGTATCCGTAAAAATATTCTCCTCCGTCTGCCGCGAATCCGGCGAGACGATCACCGTTCCGTCCCCCCGGGCAAGCCAGCATTCTCCCTTTTCCCCGGAGCTCTCCGCGTTCAGCAGGCGGCTGAACGATTTTTCGGGGATAACGGAGCTGACGGTACCGGTAATTTTTTCCCCGTGCCGGACGGGCACGGTCACGACGATGCCGCGGGCGCCGTCCGTCCTTGACCGGGATACCGTCGAAACGGTCGTTTTGCCGTTCAGTGCCTGCTGAAAATAAGGGCGGTCGCCGATTTGGATGGTCTGTCCCCCGGCAAGGCAGCAGGTTCCGTCAGGCAGCCCCACCCCGACCGCAGCCGACTGGTCCGCTTTCTTCAGATCAACCAGCAGATCCTTCACAGAGGTCTTGTCCAGCGCGGCATTTTCCGCGCCGATTGCCTGAGCGGCCAGTTCCATGGAGGAAATCGCGTTATTCAGTTCCATATTGACCATTTTGGCATTCTGTTGGGTATCGGACAGCAGATTTTCCTGCACTTCTTCTTCAAAAGTTCTGTTTAGCAAAAAAGAATATCTGCTGAAAGACAGAATCATAAACCCAACAAAAATAGCGATTATTAAAATTGCTGTTATGGGCGTATTGATTCTTCTTTTCACTGAAATACTCCTCCAAGACGACGAAATTTCCACCAGTGCCCGGCAGGATTACTAAAGATAATTCCATACTTATATTTATAATATCATAAAACGGATATAAAAGAAACCATTTATTTCCAATTCTCATTAAAAAACGGCATACCGGTTTTTTTAAAAATATCACGCGGATACGGTTTGGCCGATCTTTTTCGTCACGGCGAAAAGGCCTTCCCGGCGGGCCAGTTCCGCAATATTTTGATGGCAGGTGAAGAGGATGATCTGGGCGCCGCCGCCGTTTCCGGCATAATCGGCGAGGAATTTCAGGCCCTGTCCCGTCCGTTCGTCGTCGTACTGCAGAAAAACGTCGTCCAGCAGCAGCGGGAGCTTCGGGCCCTCTTCCGAAAGCAGCTCCGCGACCGCCAGCCTGAGCGCGAAATACGCCTGATCGATCGTGCCGCTGCTCAGGTACTGCCATTCGTGCGAAACCGCGTTTTCCGCGTCCTGCACGCTGATATCGAAATTCTTTGAAACGATCACATTCTGATATTTTCCGCCCGTGACGCTGCTGAAGATCCGGGCGGTTTTTTCGTTCAGAAGGGGGCCGAAGCTCCGGCGGATTTCATTGAAAGCCTCCGTGAGCGTTTCTTTTGCAAGGCTGAGGCACTGATACTCCGATTCCCTTTCCGCAATTTCTTTTTGCAGTTCCTCCGCCTCTTCTTCCAGCTCGCTGACATTCTTTTTCCCCGCGAACCGGTTTTTGATTTCGGAACCCGTCTGAATCAGTTCTTCCCTTGTTTGCTGAAGCCGCTCAAGGCATTCGGCGCTGAGGCGCTTAAGATTCTCCGCATCCGGACCGTCCAGAGGCTCCGGCATCCGCCCCGCGCAGGCGCTGAGAATCTCTTCCCGCGCTTCCCCGGCTTCCCGCTCAAGCTGTTCGGCGGGCTTCCCCTGTCCCTGCTCCTTTAGGGATTCCGACTGGCTTTCGATTTTCTGCCGCATGGAACGGAGCTCCTCCATCCGATTTTTCAGCTCCCGCACGGCGCCCGCCGCTTCCTCAAAAGAGGAGACCCGCCGGTATGCGCTGATAAAGGAAAGGAGGGCGGCGGTTTGCGCCCGAAGGTTTTCCCGCGCCTGAGTCAGGGCTTCTTTCGCCCTGTCCAGATTTTCCCGTCTCATGGCCGCCCGCGCCTGAAAGCTCCGGAACCGCATCAGCTTGTCCTGAAGCTCCTCCATCGTCCGGCACCCCAGCGATTGAAGCTGAGACCGTATCCCGTCCGCAAGCGCCGCTTCCCGGGCCGTTTTCGCGTTCAGCTCCTCCCGCAGAGCGGGAAGACCGGTCCGCTGTTCCGGGCCGTCCGCCGGGAGCTCCGCGCGTTTTTCCCGCACATCCTTTGAAAGGTCGGCGAGCTTTTCATCGAGAAACCCGAGTTTCAGCTCCAGCTCACGGTTCCTGCGTTCCGCTGCGGACATCTGCTCCCCCGCCATACGGCAGAGCTCTTCCGCCTGTGCGGCCGATTTCCGCACCTGCTGTTCTCCGGCCGAGGCCGCCTGCCATTCGCCCGCGGCTTCCTCTTCCGCCCGCTTTGCTGCTTCCGTTTCACGTTTCGCGGCAAGACGCACGCTTTCCAGATTTGCTTTTGCCGCCGCGGCTTCGGCTTCGTCCACGACCGTCGTGGCCACGGTCCTGATTTTAGTCTTTCCAAAGGAGAAAACCGCCGTTACTCCGGCGAGGGCCAGACCGGCAAAGCAGACGGGCGACAGAGCGGCACCCAGTGCAACCGATGCGGCGGCGATCAGAATCGCCCCGATCAGCAGCCCTTTCCTGATTTCACGACCGGCATTTTCGTTGACCATTACCTGCCGGGGAGTACCGGCCTGTTTCAGCCGCTCCTGCGCCGTTTCCATCTTTTGCGCGGAAAGGGACTGTACGGATTTCAAATGCTGCCCGGCGGCCTGATACGCGGTATTTGCGCTTTCCCTGCGCTGTCCGGCGAGCGCAAGCTCTTTCTTTTTCCGGTCAAGATCCTCCCGGCAGGTTTGGCAGGACCGCCGCGCTTCCTCCAGCTCCAGAGCAGCCTCTTTGCAGGCGTCTTCCCGCTCCTGCTTCTGCTGCAGCTGCTCCTGCAGCGCTTTTTCCGCTTCCGCCAGAGCCGACCGTTTTTTCTCCGTTTCGGCGGCGGCGCGGACGGCTTCCCGAAGGACAAGAATGTCCTGCTGCAGCTGCGCACGCTCCTGCTCCCGTTTTTTGACTTCCTCCGGCACCGCCGGTGAAATTTCCTCAACCGGCCCGCCGGGGGACGGGTCCTCCCGTTCCAGGGCGCGGACATTTCTGCTTCTCTCCTCCAGAAGCTGCTGAAGAGACTGGACCTGAGTGATTTTTTCTTCTGCGTTATGAACGAATTCCTCGTCAAAGGCAGTGCCGCCCGAAGTAAGGAGCCCGGATTTCTCCCCGTATTCTTTGATCTGCGCGTCGAGCTCCTTTTGCTTCTGGACGATTTTGTCCAGATTCTGAAGCCGGACGAGCTTTTCCTGCAAAGCGGACCGGGCTACGGAATGCCGATATTCCTTTTCCAAAGCTTCTTTCTTCTTGTTCAGCTCGGCGTACCGGCGCTCCATCCGCTTTTTTTCTTCCTCGTCCGCCAGAGCCGCCGCCCGCTCCTGAGCAAGCCGTTCCTGCTGCTGATAGCCTTTATCCAGCACGCCGATTCTGCCGCTTTTGGATTTCAGCTCGTTCATGGCGGCCTGCAGACGGGTTTCCACCCGTTTCTGCGACACGCTTTCATCCCCGGTGGAGACCAGGTTTAAAAGCCTCTGGGTGATTTCATCGTCCCTGTCCGCACCGGCCATGCTCCCGGCCTGCCCGATAAAGACGCTTTTCTCAAACGCCGCGGCCCCGATTCCAAAAAAACGCTGACCCAGGTCGGTACCGCTGGCGATCTTCTCTTTTTCCCCGGTCGCCGTATTCCACAGGCTGATTTTATCCGTCGCGTTGGACGCGCCGAACAGCCTTTCCAGCCGATAGACGGTCCCGTTGTCCTCAAATTCGAGAAATCCCGACATTTTGGCCCCGTCCCACGGCTGATATTTTTTCCGCATATTTTTGGAAAGGTCGCCGCTCCTGCCCTCGGAACCGTAAAACATCATTCTGATAAACGCCATGACGGTGCTTTTGCCGTCCTCGTTATTTCCGTAGAGGATTTGGAAGCCGTCCGTCAGATCGAGTGTATACTCTCTCAGCTTGCCGAAGTGTCCAATGTAAATTTTGTTAATTTTCATTCAGCTTTACCTCGCTGTCAAACGCTTTTAAACCGATATCGAGCGCGCGCCGGAGTTGTTGCTTCTGCGCCTCGCCCGCCGCGGCGCCGATTTTTTCCAGCATGCGCCGGACAAAAATCCCCTTTAAGGAGGTTTCCTTGGACAGTGCGGTCAGATCGGCCCGCAGACGCGTTTCATCCCGGAGCTTCACAAAGTACAGCTCGCTTTCCAGCCTTGCCGCAATCGCGGCGCAGTCCGGCGAAAAGGAAGCGTCCAGCGCGCCCTCCAGAATGATTTTATAAAGATTGTCCGCATACGTATCCCCAAACTGCCGCTGCAGCGTATGAAGGACGACGGCCGCCGCCTCGCTGTTGGCCGAAACCCCGCCGATATCGACGCGGACCTCTGAATTTTTCCTTCGGCACACAGGGCGGAAAGCGAGGTCAAGCCTGTCCCTGCTCACGGTGCCGATATAGACGCCCTTTTCCCCCAGCTCGTCGAACCCCCTGCCCTCCGGGCAGCCGCAGTAGGCGTAAGCGGTCCTTCCGCTGCGCAGGATTTCGGTGCGCATATGAATATGGCCGAGCGCAAGGTAATCCATGCCGCTGAAACGGATCCGGGAAGGGGTGATCGGGTTGTAATTGCTCGACTGGTTCTCGGCGACCAGGTCTCCGTGCAGGACGCAGATATTCAGCAGGCCGTCCTGCGGCGCGCCGATTTCCCCCAGCAGGGGTTCCGTGACATAGGTTCCCGCAAACCCCGCCCCCCACACGCGCACGCCCTTGCCGGGCAGCTCAAAGCAGTCGAAGCCGGACTGAAAAATATGTACGTTTGCCGGCCAGTCCGGGTCGGCGTACGGGGAATCCAGAGAAAGATAGTCGTGGTTCCCCGGCGCAACGGCAACCGCCGTTTCCGGAATTTCGGACAGTGTTTTTTTTACGGAACGGACCGTCGCGGCGTCCGTACCGGAGCTTTCAAAAAAATCCCCGGCGATCAGAAGCAGCTCCACGCCTTCCTCTTTACAGAGGGAGACGATCCTGTCAAACGTCATCAGCATTTCTTCCCTGCGCTGGCCCGCTTTGCTCCCCAGCGAGGTAAGCTCCGCGCCGAGATGCAGGTCGGCACAGTGCAGTATTTTAATTTGATTCATTCCTTTACGCCCCCGGACAATCTTCTTTTCATTGTTTCCATTATATCAAAATCAGCAGGGGAAAGCAATTGCCGTACGGCTCCACAGACAGAGCAAAAGGCCCGTAAAACAGACGAAAAGGGCCGCCCGGGATCTTCCCCGGCCGGCCCTTTTGGTCTTCGCTTTTAGCGGATTTCTATTCTGTGGCTTTCGGGCACCACGGTTTCCACCTTCGGCATGCTCAGCTCCAGAATTCCGTCCTTGTACTCCGCGGAAATTTCATTGGCTTTGACATCGGAAATATCAAAGCTGCGGGAAAACGCGCCGTACCTGCGCTCCTTGCGAATGTAATTTTCCTTTTTCTCCTCGGTCTCATCCTTGTGCTCCGCGCTGACGGTCAGCCTGTCGCCCTCGATATCAATCTTGATATCTTCCTTCTTGAAGCCCGGCAGCTCCGCCTTCAGCAAATACTTGTCGCCATTATCGATCACATCCGTACGGAAAGCGGAAAAGCTCTGCGACAGATCGCCGAAGAAGTTTTTCTCCAGATTGTCGAAATAGCTGAACAAGTTGTTTTCCCTGCGTCCAAACGGCATTAAATCAAACATCATCAAAACCTCCATATATTGATTTTGTTCTCCGGAAGCCTTACTTCCTTTAACAATTCTTACTATATCCAATGATTGTGAAAAATAATCATATAAAATATGACCAAATTATTAATTTTAGCACTCTTGTTGTTAGAGTGCTAAAATTAATCAAAATATCCGATTGGAACGGGAAAAATCCTGTTTTAGGAAAAAGAAAGACCGGCCCTCGGGCGACACGAAATCACCGAAAGGCCGGTCCTGACGGAGGAAGGATCAATCGGGGAACACGACTGCCAGAAACATTTTGAACGGCTGGGAAGCATAGACCGCGTGGGGCGTTTTCGCGGGCATGACGATGGTCTGTCCGGCTTTGAGAAGATGCTTCTCGGAACCGATGGTAATTTCGCCCTCTCCGTCCAGCGCAATGACCATCGCGTCGCCGTTCGACTCGTGGGAGCTGATCTCCTCCCCCTGGTCAAAAGCGAACAGCGTCAGGCTGACCGCCGGGTTCTGCGCCAGCGTCTTGCTGACGACCTGGCCCGGCTGATAGGTTACCAGCTCCGCCAGAGTGAGCGCGGTTGCAAAATCGATATTTTTAATATAATTTTTTTGCATACGGTACCTCCTATTTCAGCATGGCGGCCAGATCCTGTTCGGGTGTGGTGATCGGCATGATGTTGAATTTCTCTACCAGTATTTTAAACACATTCGGGGATACAAACGCGGGAAGCGTCGGGCCCAGGCGGATATTGGCAATGCCGAGCGACAGCAGGGTCAGCAGGATGCAGACCGCTTTCTGCTCATACCAGGAAAGCACGATGGACAGCGGCAGGTCGTTGACGCCGCAGCCGAAAGCCTCCGAAAGGGCGACCGCAACCTTGATCGCGGAGTAGGCGTCGTTGCACTGGCCCATATCCATGATGTGCGGCAGTCCGCCGAGCGTTCCCATGTCGAGGTCGTTGAAGCGGTACTTTCCGCACGCGCAGGTCAGAACGACAGAATCCGGCGGGGTAAGCTCCACCAGCTTGGTGTAATAGTTTCTGCCGGGCTTTGCGCCGTCGCATCCGCCGATGAGGAAAATGTGGCGCAGGGCGCCGGATTTCACCGCCCCGATCACCTGGTCGGCAACCGACAGCACGGTGTTGTGGCCGAAGCCGGTCATCAGCTTTTCTCCGCCGTTGATGCCGGGCATATGCACGTCCTGCTCGTATCCGCCGAGCTCCAGCGCTTTTTCGATCACGATGCCGAAATCCTTTTTACCGTCCCCTTCGCCGATGTGGGGCATTTCGGGATAGCCGACCACCGCGGTCGTGTAAACCCTGTCGGCATAGGCCGGCATGGGGCGCATCAGGCAGTTTGTCGTAAACAGGAACGGCGCCGGGACATTGAGAAATTCCTTCTGCTGATTCTGCCACGCGGTACCGAAATTGCCTTTCAGGTGCGGATACTTTTTCAGTTCGGGATAACCGTGCGCGGGCAGCATTTCGCCGTGTGTATAAATGTTGATCCCTTTGTCCTTTGTCTGCTCCAGAAGCTGTTTCAGATCGGAAAGGTCGTGGCCGGAAACAACAATGAACGGGCCTTTCTCAATCGTATTGCTCACTTCGGTCGGCACGGGATTGCCGAACGACTCCGTATTGGCCCGATCCAGCAGAGCCATGCATTTCAGGTTCACCCGGCCGAACTCCATCACAAGCTCCAGAAGCCGGGGCAGGTCCTGCTCATAGTCGATCGCCGTCAGCCCCTTGTAGAACCAGCCGGTCACCTCGTCGTCGGTATAACCCAGCACATAGGCGTGATACGCGTACGCCGCCATTCCTCTCATACCGAGCAGAAGCAGGGATTTCAGCGAACGGACATCCTCGCCGCTGTTCCAAAGCTGTTTTAGATCAAGGTCGTCGGTGCCGCCGCATTTTGAGCCGCAGGCAGCGCAGCCGGGCGTCAGCGAATTCTTTTCCTTCCTGATCTCTGCGGTAAGAGCCTCGATTGCCTCATTGTCGAAATTCACGTTGGTAATGCACATAAACAGGCCGCGCAGAATCAGTTCATCCGATTTTTTGGTCCTGCCCGAATTCCCCGCCGCTTTGGCCAGGCCGACCAGCGCGCCGGTCAGCTCATCCTGAAAATCGGCGGTCACGCTGCTTTTGCCGCAGACCCCCATTTTGGTGCATCCGGTTCCTCCGGCGGTTTGTTCACACTGAAAACAAAACATCTTCCTTTTCCTCCTTCAATTAGTTTTCTAATATTTCACCGTCGGTAGCGACGGTAACGACACGCCACGGGATCATTTTCCCGGAATTCTGCAGAGCGGTTTTCACATCGTTGACCATTCCGCCGCAGCAGGGCACTTCCATACGCACCACGGTGATGCTTTGAATGTCGTTCAGGTTCAGAATGTCCGTCAGCTTTTCACTGTAATCTATGTTGTCCAATTTCGGGCAGCCGATTAACGTAATTTTATTTTTCATAAACTGATGAATATTCGCGCAGGCATAAGCCGTGCAGTCCGCGCAGACGACGATGTGCGCGTTTTCAAAATACGGGGCGTTCGGCGCGACCAGCTTCAGCTGGCACGGCCACTGGCGCAGCTCCGAACGGGCGGCCGCCGGAGCCGCGGACCGGACCGGAGTCTCCGGTTGGGCCGGGGCGGGCGAGCGGTCAAACGTCTTCATGCGCACGGACGGACATCCCCCGAAGGGAGGCCGGGCTGCCTTCTGTTTCATTTTGGCGTCTACCATTTCCTGATCGTACTCCCCGGCTTCGCGCTCAATGATCCGGATCGCGCCGGTCGGGCATTCGGGAAGACAGTTTCCGAGCCCGTCGCAGTAGCTGTCGCTGATCAGGGTTGCTTTTCCGTCTATCAACTGCAAAGCGCCTTCCCGGCAGGCGCTGACGCACAGGCCGCAGCCATTGCATTTCTCAGAATCAATCTGAACGATATGTCTTTTCATACATTGTTCCTCCATTTGTTTTGTTGGCCTCAGTATATCATTCAGCTTCCGTTATTTCGGTATCCATGGCTACAAAATTAAATTTTTATAAAAAATCGGACAGGAAAAAGCGCCCGGCCGAAGCCGGACGCTTTAAGGGATGATGCCGTTTTATAAACTGTCCAAAATCAGAAGGTGACGTCCTCGCCGTAATAGGCGCAGGTAAGGACTTTCAGCATATTGTCCGCGTCGGTCTCCCTTGGGTTGGAGCCCGTGCAGGGGTCGCCGACGGCGTTGACCGCAATTTCCTTGCAGTGCGCCTTGAAGTCTTCCTCACTGACGCCGTTTGCCTGATAGGTCTGGGCGATCTGGAGCTTTTTGTTCAGCTCGCGGACGGCTTCCACAAGGGAATTGGTCAGCTGTTTGTCCGTAGCGCCCGGCAGGCCGACTTCCCTGGCAATCTGCGCGTATCTTTCCATGCAGACTCTGGAGTTGTACTGGATGACGTTCGGCAGCAGGATGGCGTTGCAGCAGCCGTGCGGAATATGGAACACCGCACCGGTCTTATGGGCAAGGCTGTGCGAGATTCCCAGAAGGGCGTTGGAAAACGCCATGCCGGCAAGACACTGGGCGATGTGCATTTTGCCGCGCGCCTCGGCGTCGCCGTGGTAGGAATCAAGGATACTGTCAAAGATGCTGGAAATCGCCTTGAGCGCCAGCGCGTCGGAAAAGTCCGAACGGGCGGAGGCAACATAGGCTTCGATCGCATGGGTCAGGGCGTCCATACCGGTATGCGCGGTCAGGGTTTTCGGCATGGTCATCGGGATATCGGAATCCAGGACCGCAATATCCGGCGTAATTTCAAAGTCGGCAAGAGGATATTTGATATCGGTGGAATAATCCGTGATCACGGAGAAAGCCGTCACTTCCGAAGCTGTCCCGCTTGTGGAGGGGATGCCGACGAAAATTGCTTTCTTTCTGAGCTTCGGCATGGTGAAAGGATTCTTGATATCGTCAAAGGTTTTCTCCGGATATTCGTAGAACACCCACATCGCCTTTGCAGCGTCCATGGGGGAACCGCCGCCGATGGCAACGATCACGTCCGGCTCAAACTCGCGCATGGCCTTGGCGCCGTCGTATACTCTTTCGATAGACGGGTCCGGCTCGACACCGTCATAGATAAAGGTCTGCAGGCCGGCGTCCTTCAAAACATCGTCCAGCTTCTGCAGAAACCCGGTTTTTCTCATGGAATGGCCGCCGGTCACAATAAAAGCTTTCTGATAGCCCTTCAGATTTTTCAGCTCGCTGATTGCGTTCGGTCCGAAGTAGATGTCTCTTGGTAAGGTGAATCGTGCCATAAATGTTCCTCCTAAATTCATTTTTTATTCATAATTGTTAAAAGTATAACAATCTTTGTTTGATTATTATCATACCACTTCACTCCACAATTTTCAAGGTGTTTTATTCATTTTATCTTAGTATGATTTCCCTGTTGGATTTTTATGTAACTCCAGATAAAAAAGCCGTTTTCCGCCCTCTTGTTCGCAAAACAGCTTTCCGGTAACTCCATTTCAGTTTGCGAAAAAAACACGTTCCTCCCCCGCCGAAGGCGGGGGAGGAACGCAACCTTGTTGCAGAATCAGCTGGAAATGCTGTAATTATCCTCGCGGAAAATACTCCTGACAGGGAGTCCCTGAGAAATAAGCAGATAATCCCGACTACTTTTCACTTAGATCCCATAAAGTTTGATATAATTTCAAATAGGTCGATGCGCTGTCGCTGTTTAAGGAAAGCTGCTGTTTATACTTTTCCAAAACCGCATCCAGCACATTTGCACCGCTTCCGTCCTTGGCAAAACAAAGCATATTTTGTCCATCGGTAGCAGAGAAATTGGTTGTTGGATCATCCATCAGCTGATTCCCTATCAAAGCTCTTCCCAATTGTTTTGACTCTTCATTTTTATTCAGCCAGAGTTCCCTTGTCATTTGGCTGTATTCCTCTTCGCTGATTTGATTGATATTATATTTGGAAACCACTTCTTCCGGCGTAGAATCAAAGATCAGGTACTTTTGATTCTGAGCCGTCTGTGAAGTCT
Organism: Caproiciproducens lactatisolvens; assembly: GCF_052443335.1. Taxonomy (NCBI): domain Bacteria; kingdom Bacillati; phylum Bacillota; class Clostridia; order Eubacteriales; family Acutalibacteraceae; genus Caproiciproducens; species Caproiciproducens lactatisolvens. Next base: position 2,344,717 of record NZ_CP195750.1, read on the forward strand.
TGCCCTTTTCGTTTGAAGAATACTTCCAGACCGGGGAAGCTGTCACTGAATTTATCTGCATAGGATAACAACTCCTTTTCCAAAAATCCGAGCCGACTTTTTCCGCTCGTCCAAAATGAAACAGTCATTAAGGATAGTGCTTCCTTATCATTGACTGTTCTTTATTCTCATAATAAAACTTATGAATATAATTGTCAAACTTAATAACATAATCGAATTATTTTACATAAAAAACCGGACTGCTGAAAAACAGTCCGGTTGCCGGTTCATCAATCAGGAGGACACTGACTCGTCGTAAAGGCGGCAGGAAACGAAATGTCCCGGGGACACTTCGCGGAGCTGCGGCGTATATCCGTCGCACTCGTCCGTTTTTTTGAAGCAGCGCGAGCAGAAGCGGCACCCCTCGGGGGGATTGATCGGGCTCGGCACGTCGCCGGTCAGGATAATGCGCTGCTTGGATTTTGTCGGGCCAATAAACGGAATCGCGGAAAGCAGAGCCTGCGTATAAGGATGGAGCGGGTTGGAATACAGTTCCTTCTTCGGCGCGACTTCCATTAGCTTTCCCAGATACATCACGCCCACACGGTCACTGATATGCTTCACGACGTTCAGGCCGTGTGCAATAAACAGATAGGTCAGGCCGAATTCTGCCTTCAGTTCATCCAGAAGGTTCAGAACCTGTGCCTGAATCGAAACGTCCAGCGCGGAAACCGGCTCGTCGCACACGATCAGCTTCGGCTGTACGGCGAGAGCGCGCGCAATGCCGACACGCTGACGCTGTCCGCCGGAAAACTCATGCGGGTAGCGGTTCCTCTGATGGTTGGCCAGTCCGACACAGTTCAGAAGATAAGTGACCCTTTTTTCAATCTCATTGCCGGGGAGCAGCTTGTTGATTTTGATCGGCTCCGCAATGATATCGCCGATCGTCATTCTCGGGTTTAACGAAGCATAGGGGTCCTGGAAAATCAGCTGGATATCCTTGCAGAATCCGCGGCGCTTTTCTTCGGACAGCTTGGTCAGGTCGGTGCCCTCAAAAATAATCTGTCCGCGCGTAGGGGTATAAAGATTGACCAGCATTTTGCCGATCGTGGTTTTCCCGCAGCCGGATTCGCCGACAAGTCCGAAGGCCTCGCCCTTATGAATGGCGAACGACACGTCGTCCACCGCTTTCAGGACGCTGGTCGGGCGGCCGAAAAAGTCGTTTTCCAGATTAAAATACTTGGCCAGATTTTTCACTTCTACCAATACTTCACTCATGCTTTTCCGCCTCCTCTGTTTCCGTTCCGTAAAGGAAGCAGCGCACCTTATGGCCGTCCCTTTCAACCAGTGCCGGCATCTTTTCGCGGCAGCAGTCCATGCACCGGTCACAGCGGTCGGAGAAAGCGCAGCCGGACGGCATTTTCAGCGGATTCGGCACCATGCCCTTAATCATATAGAGCGGTTCGCTGCTCTCATCCTCCAGCCTGGGGATGGAACGGAGCAGGCCGAGCGTATAGGGATGCATCGTCTCTTCAAACAGTGTTTTCACATCCGCTTCCTCAACGATTTTCCCGCAGTACATCACGATGACGCGGTCAGCGGCCTCCGACACCACGCCAAGGTCATGGGTGATCAGCAGGACGGCCATGTTGAATTTTTCGCGCATGTGATAAAGCAGGTCGAGAATCTGCGCCTGAATCGTCACGTCCAGCGCGGTGGTCGGTTCGTCGGCGATCAGCAGCTCCGGGCGGCACGAGAGCGCCATGGCGGTCATGACCCTCTGGCGCATCCCGCCGCTCATCTGGTGCGGGTAATCCCTGGCGCGCTCCGCCGGGGAAGGAATGCCCACGATGTCGAGCATATGGACGGCGCGTTCCCACGCCTCTTTTTTGGATAGCTTCATATGCGTCATGATGCTCTCCATGATCTGGTCCTTAATGCGGTATACGGGGTTGAGCGAAGTCATCGGCTCCTGAAAGATCATGGAGATCTGGTCTCCGCGGATCGCCTGCATTTCCGACTTGCTCTTTTTCAGGAGGTCCTCGCCCTTGAACAGGATTTCTCCCCCCGTCACCCTGCCCGGCTCCTGAACAAGGCCCATGACGGAAAGCGACGTTACGCTCTTTCCGGAGCCGGACTCTCCCACGATCGCCAGGATTTCACCTTTATTTAATGAGAAGCTGATATCGTCCACGGCGTTGACGGTGCCATGTTTCAGCTGAAATTCCGTTTTTAAATGGTTTACTTCAAGCAACATAAAACTTCACCGCCTCTAATTCTTTCTATATTTCGGGTCGAGCGCGTCGCGCAGACCGTCGCCCAGCAGATTGAACGCCAGAACCGTCAGGGTAATGGCAATGCCCGGGAAAATGAGCGTGTAGGGCGCGGTGAAGATAAAGCCCCTCGCTCTGCCTAACATATCGCCCCACTCAGCCGCCGGCGGCTGCACGCCGAGGCCCAGAAAGCCCAGAGCGGCGGTGTCAAGAACCGCGGTGGAAATTCCCAGCGTCGCCCTGACCACAATGGAGGAAAGCACATTCGGAAGAATATGCTTGAAAATAATGCGGCTGTTTTTGTTTCCGATGACCCTGGCCGCCTGCACATAGTCGTTTTCTTTGACGGACAGGATACAGCCGCGCACAATGCGCGCGTATTCGGGGATAGAAACCAGACCGATGGCGATAACCGCCTTATCGATGCCCTTGCCCAGTGCCGCCATAAAGGCGATAGCCAGCAGGATGGAGGGGATGGCGAGCATCATGTCCATAAAGCGCATGATGACGGTATCCGTCTTTCCTCCTTTGTACCCGGCAATGGAGCCCAGCACGACGCCGACCGTCAGGGAAATGGCGACCGCACTCAGGCCGACGGTAAGGGAAATGCGCGTACCGGCAATGATCCTGCTGAAAATATCGCGGCCAAGCTGGTCGGTTCCGAACCAGTGCTCGGCGTTCGGCTGAATAAAGCTCTTGGTCATATCCGATAAATTCGGATCGTACGGCATAATCAGCGGCCCGAAGATTGCCAGCAGCGCGAGGAACCCAATGACAATGAGGCCCGTAATCGCCGCTTTGTCCTCACAAAGCGATTCCCACATCTCTTTTAACTGGGATTCCGGTTTTTCGAGAACGACGGCTGCCTGTGATGAGGATTCTGTTTGCGGCTGCTCTGCTTTTTTCTGTGTCATAACAAGCTAACCTTCTTTCTTGGAAAATTTGATGCGGGGATCAATAAACGCGTAAACAACGTCTACGACAAGATTGATGAGCACGAAGATGCACGCGATCAGAAGCACGACTCCCTGTACGACGGGGAAGTCGGATTTCAGAATGCATTCCACGGTATAATTGCCGATACCCGGCCAGGAAAAGACGGTTTCCGTCAAAACCGCGCCGCCCAAAAGGGAGCCGAGCTGAAGACCGATGACCGTTGTGACGGGGATCATCGCGTTGCGCAGCGCATGGTGGGAAATCACCTTGCCTTCGGACACGCCCTTTGCCCGCGCCGTACGGATGTAATCCTGATTGAGCGTTTCCAGCATGCTGGAACGGGTCATCCTGGTAATAATCGCCATGGAGTACATGCCGAGCGCCAGCGCCGGAAGGATCAAATGCCGGAGCACGTCGACAAAAGCCTCCGTATCCCCGATGGCAAGCGTGTCGATCAGGTAGAAGCCCGAAGCCGCCATGGGCTGCAGAAGCGGGTCGATCCGGCCGCCGGAGGGCAGGATATGCCATACGCCCGCAAACAGGATGATCAGCAGAATACCCAGCCAGAAGATCGGCATGGAAACACCGATCAGGGCAAGCACCATTCCCGCGTGGTCAAAAAAGGAATTCTTTTTCACCGCGGAAACAACGCCGATGATGATGCCGAAAAGGGACGCGAAAATAATAGCGGCAAGCGCAAGCTCGATTGTGGCCGGGAAGCGCGAGAAAATTTCCTGTGTAACAGGCGTTTTTGTGTAGTACGAGGTCCCAAGGTCGCCGGTGACGGCGCCTTTGATGAAGTTAAAGAACTGGATATAGAGCGGGGCGTCCAGACCGTTTGCCGCGCGCCACGCGTTGGCGGCTTCCACCGTAGCGTGCTGCCCCAGAACGATCGGGGCCGGGTCCGGTGAAAAAACCCGCATGATTAAGAACACAATGACCGAAACTCCCAGCAGCACGGGAATCAGCATCAATATGCGCTTGACGATATACTTGAACATTTACAACAACCTTTCGTTGTATCATAACAAACAAGATGCCGGAAGTCGTATTGAACAACCTCCGGCAATCCATAGAATCCTTTCAAACAGAGATCTGCGTTTTGTTTACAAACACCAGTTTAGCTCTTGGAAACACCGGAAAGGAATACAACACCGGTCATGTGGTAGTAGAAATCCTTTACGTTGCTTCTGTAGCCGCAAAGAGTCTTGCCATGGGAAATCGGGAGCCACACGGCTTCTTCGGCAGCTTTCTTTTCAAGATCCGTATAAATCTTGTTGCGCTCGTCGCCGGCCTTCGTGGCAAGTCCTTTCGCAATCATCGCTTTGAAGTCGGCATTGTCATAGCGGGCAACGTTCATGGTCGGGTCTTTGTCGGCCATCAGGTTCATGAAGTTATCCGGGTCGCCGTTGTCGCCCGTCCAGCCGTAGAAGCAGACATCGTAATCGCCTGCCTTGACCTTCTCTTTGTAGGTGGTCCAGTCATAAGCGTCGATGGTGGCTTCCACGCCCGCGTTGCGCAGGTAGCCTTGGATCGCTTCTGCCAGCGCCTGGCCGTTTGCGGTGTTATACGGTCTCGGGTTGGTATAGGTAATCATGTGAATCGTCTTTACGCCTGCTGCGGCGAGGGCGGATTTCGCAGCCGCTTGGTCAAACGCAACCTGCTTGATGCTTTCGTCGTAGCCCTCCATAAAGGTAGGCAGGACGGAAGTGGCGGGGTCCGCATAACCCTGATAAAGGCTCTTGACCAGTTCGGGAACATTAATGGCTTGGGAAACTGCCGCGCGGACCTTCGCGTCGGTGAAAGGAGCTTTGGTAGTATTGTAAGCCAGATAATTGATGTTCATGCCCGGAGCTTCGTAAATCTTGTTGCCCGCGCTTTCGATCTGGCTGACAACCGTCGCGTCGATTCCGTCGATCATATCGGCTTCGCCGTTGCTCAGGGCAACCACTCTTGCGGAGTTGTCTTTGATGAACTTGAAGATAACGTTCTTTGTCAGAGCCTTGTCTCCCCAGTACTCATCGTTGCGTGTCAGAACAACGTTCTGGCCCTTGGTCCAGCTTACGAATTTGTACGGGCCGGTGCCGACAGGATGCTCATTGACGTTATTGTTGTTGTCCTTCAGCGCTTTGGGGCTGACCATCGGCGCGCCCAGGCACATGGCGAGGTTGTTGAGGAACGGTGTGCAGGCGGCTTTCATGTTGATTTTAACCGTGTTTTCATCCACGGCTTCAACATCCTTGACGGAGCCGAATACGAATCCGGCGTAGCCCATATCTTCCGTTACGTTCGGGGCAAGCTGACGGTCGATGTTGAATTTAACGGCTTCCGCGTTAAAATCGGTGCCGTCCTGGAATTTGACGCCCTTTTTCAGATGGAAGGTGTATGTAAGACCATCGTCGCTGACATCCCAGCTTTCCGCAAGGGAAGGAAGAACCTTTGTGGAATCTTTGTCGTACTTCAAAAGGCCCTCGTAAATGTTTACCATGATCTTCGCGGATTCACCGTCATCCACGAGCGCCGGGTCCAGACCTCTGGGGTCGGCGCCCTGCGCGTAGATCAGGGTGTCCTGTGCTCTGCTTTTGCTGGTATCTGCCGCAGATGCCACGCCACTCTCCGCCGCGGTACTGCTTTTACTGCCGCCCGCACAAGCCGTCAGGCCCGCGCAGGCAATCACTGCCGCAAGAACGGCAGCCAGCAGTCTTTTGCTCTTTTTCATCGTTAAAACCTCTCTTCATCATTCTTTTATCCGATTTTTTGCTTTAACAGGGTTGCGCTTTTACAGAGTTTCACAGTCATGCTTTTAAGCCAAAACACTGTAAATGGGGAAAGCAATGGGATAAAAAGACAGGCGCCTAACACCATCAGTCAAGCGCCTTTGCTTTAAACAAGCCTATTCTATCATTTTATTTGCAAGTTTGCAAGAGTAAAGTTGCAGAATAATGCCAATAGTTTATGGGAATTACAGGTTCCTATGGAACATTTGCACAAAGCAGCAAAGAATATTCCTGTCAGACCTGTTTCGATGGTTTTTTCACGATCGGTACAAGCGGCATATCTTCCCAAAATCCCCGGCGTTTTACGTCTTTATGACCGGGATTAATAGACGGAAATGCTGATATCCGCCGCGGCTTTTGTCGTGGGGTCTATGGCATAAACGACCGCGGTGCCCCCGCCCACTGCCGTGATTTTGCCGGTGGACGCGTCTACGGCAGCCACGCCGGTGGAAGAGGACACCCACAAAAGCGAGGAAGCCTCCACCTTATTTCCGTTCAGCGTAATATTGTCCGGCGTATAGTCGCCGAATTTCGCGATTTTCACACTGCTCTGGGAAAACACAAGTCCCGAGGACGAAACGGCAGGAGCCGCGGAGGAACCCGTTACGGTGACGGGCACCGCCGCGCTTGTCCAGTCGCTCTCCGCAAGGGTCCTGTAATAGTACCGTACCTTGGTTGTACCGGCGGCGACGGCGGTCATCACCACATGCCCCTGTGAGTCCGCCGAAGCCTTGACGATACTGTCGTCGTCGACCCGCAGATAAATGACCCCGAAATACGCTTCGCTGACATAGCTGGTGTTCTGCACCAGCGAAATCTCATTCAGTGTGACCGACGCGGCGCAGTCTTCGTCGTTCAGCGCCGAATCCGCAAAAGCGGCGGCGGAAAAGCTTGCGAGCAGCAGCGCGATGACCGGAACCAGTACCGCGGTCCTCATCTTCTTTATCATGGCAGTTCCTCCCTTTCTCATCAGGCCGTAGCCGTCTCATTTTCAAAAAGCTCGCCGTCGATAATATTGATGACCCGTTTCGCATGAGACGCCACATGCAGGTCATGAGTAATCATCACAATGGTGTTTCCCATTTCATTGAGCTGGCCGAACAGCTTCAGAACCTCCTTGCCGGTTGCGGAGTCAAGCGCGCCCGTCGGTTCATCCGCCAAAAGGAGCTTCGGCCTGCCGACCAGCGCGCGGGCGATGGCGACCCGCTGCTGCTGGCCGCCGGAAAGCTCGTTCGGCTTATGGTGGATTCTTTGATCCATTTCCAGCATCTCCAGTCTTTCCCTGGAAAGAGCCTCCGCCTTTTTGCGGGTTTCCCCGCGGATCAGCAGGGGAAGCATGGTGTTCTGCAGCACGTCGTACTTCTGGATCAGGTGATATTTCTGAAAGATAAACCCGATCTGCTGATTTCTGAGATGCGTCAGCTGCGCGTCGTTCATCTGATGGACCGGCTGTCCCGTCAAAAAATATTCTCCGTCCTGAAAGCTGTCCATACAGCCTATGATATTCATCAGCGTGCTTTTTCCGGAGCCGGAGGGCCCTAAAACCGCAAGGTATTCGCCCGACTCCACATCGAGTGAAATATGCTTGAGCACATCCAGGGTGTCGCCGCCTACCTGATAGCATTTGTGGATTTTATTCATGGTAATGATATTTTCCATTTCCGGCGCCCCTTTGTTTATTTCGATACAACGGCCACTTTGACGACCGTCAGCGTTCCGTTGACTTCCTTCTGCGAGATCCGCAGGACCATTCCCGCGGTAATACTGGAAAATCCGCTCGTGCGTTTCGTGGCCGTTCCCGCCGCTGCGGTACCGGCCGTTGTCTTGGTGGCGGAGCCGGATTTGGCCGAACCCGACCGGTTGGCAGACGTCCCTGTCCCGGTCTGCCCGGCGGCGGTTCCGCCCGGCGCGCCTCCCTGCTGAGCGCCCGCCTCACCTACTCCGGCCGTTCCCCCGGCCTGCGCCGTACCCCCCGTACCGGAGCCCGACAGGGAAAGCCCCACGGGAATCAGCAGCGTCTTCGTTTCTCCGGAGGATACGAATTCCCCCGAACCGCTTTCCCCGGACATCGTTCCGAGCTCCAGCTCCACTTCATTCCCGACAATGGAAGTCACCTTCCCGATGATCTGATTCTGCGACTGCGAAGAGGAATCCCCTTTTGCGCCGCTGTCTTTTGTGCCCGTACGCGTCCCTTCCTGAAGGTTTTCACGGTTCAGTCCGGACTCCGTCTTCTCTCCGGCGTTCTGGGAGGTCTTCCCCGACGAGCAGCCGGTGAGAGCGGCGGCCGCAACCAGCAGAACCATGAGGACGCATACTGTTCTTCTTTTTATCATGTTTACTCCTCCTTTTATTCCTGCTGCAAAGCTTCGATCGGCGTGAGCTGAGCCGCCTTATAGGCGGGATAAAAGCCGAACGCCGTGCCGGTCACCACCGCGAACGCAAGCGCCAGAACGCCGCTCACGGCGAGCGGCTCCACCGTCATTCCGGCCATGCGCACCGCCGGTACAAGGGCAAACCCGACAATGACGCCGAGCACCCCGCCGAAGGTGCTCATGAAGTTTGCCTCCACCAGAAATTCCAGCAGGATTTCCCGCTTGCTGCACCCCAGGGCCTTTAAAATGCCGATCTCCTGCGTGCGCTCTCTGACCGACACAAACAGCACATTCATAATGCCGATACCGCCCACAATAAATACGATGATCGCGACGGCGATCAGCAGCATGGAAAGCGTGTTCGCCGAAGTGGTCGCCGCTTCCATTTCACTGCCCGCGTCCGTCAGGGTAAATCTTCCGTTCGGATAATTTTCCGTCAGCACCGCCGTAATATTCGCCATGGCATTGGATACCTCTTTCACATCCGAAGCGATCGCCATAATGGACGGGGTGGCCGTGCTGCCAAGTACGAATTTCTGCGCCGTGGAATAGGGCAGATAAATGGAATCGTCGGGGCTGACGCCGGACGAAACTGTTCCGATTTCCGAAAGCACGCCGACCACCGTATAGGTTTTCCCCTCGATGGTCAGCACGTCGCCGTAAGCGGCGTACGCGCTGCCGAACAGTGTTTTCGCCAGGCTGTTGCCGATCACCGCGACCTTATTTTTGCTGTCCTCATCGTCCTGCGTAATAAAATCGCCCTGCAGCAGCTCCAGATTGCTGATATTCTGGTATTCCGGCAGGCAGCCGACGATCGTCTCATCCGTCTCCTCGTCCAGATTATCCGTCAGCACCGCGCCCGTTCCGCTGAGGACGATCGACGCGGATGAAAGATCGGGCACATAAGAGAGGATATCCTCCACATCCGTCGTGGTCAGGGTCACGCCCTTCTGAGCGGTGCCTCCCCCGCCCATCTGGCCGCCGCCCGGCATTCCGCCGCCTCCGCTCCCGCCGGTACGGCTTCCGCCGCTGAAGCTTCTCTGGGTTCCGCCGCTGAAGCCGCCACTGAAACCGCCTCCGCCGCCCATATCCCCCGGTGGCATCATCCCGGCCATCGCGTCGGCCATATCGGCCTGCGTGCTGACGGTCACGTTGATGGCGCCGACGTTCAGGGTTTTAAACTGCTCCTGAACGTCCACCTCTCCGCCGTGCCCGATGGCAATAACCAGCACGATGGTCGCGGCGCCGACGATAATCCCGAGGGAGGTCAGCATGACCTTGGTTTTGCTTTCCAGAATATTGATCCATACCAGATGAAGGATTTCACTGAATCTCATGACTTTGTCACCGCGCTTTCGACCAGAACGGTTTCCCCTTCCTGCAGGCCGCTTACAATTTCAACGTACTGCCCGTTGGAAAACCCGGTTGTCACCGTCGTCTTTTTGGTCGTACCGTCCGCGCTTTTCACCAGCACGCTGGAAACGCCGTCCTCAAAGGTAACGGCCTGATCGGAAACATACAGCACATCCTTTTTCTGCTTCTTGATAAACTCGACTTCCCCGCTCATGCCCACAAACACTTTCTTCGTATTGGGGTCGGTCATCTTTGCCGTGACCGCATAGGTAACGGAAGCGGACCCGCTGCGCGAGGGAGAAGCGGCGATGCTTTCCACCGTTGCGGGGAAGGTCTGGCCGTCGTACGAGGTCAGCGTGATTTCCGCGTCCTGACCGATGGACAGGTCGGTGACATCCTCTTCCGACAGGGAAACGGACATACTGACGGAGGAGGTTTTGGCAATCGTGATAATGGCTTCCCCCGCCTTCACGTCGCTTCCGTCGGTGTAGCCGACCGCAACGACGATTCCGTCGCAGGGAGAGGTAAGCACACCGTCTCCGTTAATCGCGCTGTTGACGTCGTCCAGTTCCCTTTGCAGGCTGTCGTACGTCTCCTGCTGGGTGGAAACCGCCTGCGCGAGCTGGTTGGCCGTCAGCTCATAGGCTGCTTCGGCGCCGGAGCCGTCGATCAGGCTGCTTTGCAGCGTCTGCTCCGCTTCGTCGACACTCCCGGCCGCGGATTTCTGCGCTTTTTCCAGCGCAAACTGAGCCGTTTTTACTTCATTCTGGAGCGAGGTCACCTTAGAGTCGATTTCATCCGATGAAGCCGCCGTATCGCTGTCGTCGCTGCTGCTGGAGCTGGAACCGTACTTGCTCCGGAAGGTTTCATTGTAATCGTCATAAGCCGAGGAATAGTTTTCATATTCCGCCGTGTAAAGGGACACCTTCGTTTCCAGCGCCTCTTTTGCGGAAACCGTAGAGGCTATGTAGTCGGCATAATCGTTGTAGGCGTCCTTTGCCGCGTCGTATTCCGTTTCCGCCTCGTCTTCCCCGTCGTCCTGCGCTTTGGCCAGGACCCACGCGGAATACGCGGAATTCTTCGCCGACTCCAGAGAGCTGAGTCCGTCCAGCGCCGCTTTGTGGTCCTTTTCATACTGCTCCAGCTGATCCTCGTAGCTGCTCTTTGTCGTTTCCGTGTCGTCCCTCCACTTTTTCAGCTGCTTCAGCTTGGCGTAATCCGTGGGGTAGCTTTTCTGTAAGGCGAGGTATTTCGTAAGGTCGTCCTGCTTTTCCTTGAGATCCTCCTTGGCGGAAGCGACGTCGTTCTGAATCTGCGCCTTGTCCAGATATTCCTGTGTATACGCGTTGGCGGCGTTCGACCTGCTTTTCTCATAAGTGAGCTTCGCGGTCTTGAGCTTGCTGTCCTGATCGGCAAGAGCCTGCTCAAGGGAAAGCTTAGCCTCCGCCAGCTTCGTGCGGGAATCCAGCGTCCCGTCGGTCACGCTGTTCTGGTCCAGCTTTACCAGCGACTCCCCGTCCTTGACCGAATAGCCCACCTTCACAAGCACGCTGTCGATGGTGACATCCACTGGGAACGAAACAGTTTGCTCATCCAGCGCAACCGTGCCGCTTTCGCTGGTGCCCACGGTTACGGCGCCCTTTTCAACGGTATACTCGCGGTAATTGACCGTATTCTGCGAAGCCTTGATCTGGTGGAGATACAGCAGAACCGTCGTCAGAACAGCAACGCCCAGGACGGTGCCCGAGGCGATGATGATACACAATTTTTTGTGATTCTGAACCAAACTGAATACCTTATTCTTTATTTTGAGTGCTTTATCTTTCATAACTGACCTCCAATTTCCGCTTTCTACATCCAATTATAGGAATTTAACCTTAATCGAAACCTAAATTTTCGGCGCTTCACATAAATTTAAGCGCATCTTCACAAGACCATCACATGCGAAAAATGCGCTGCTGCTATAATATAGGAAAGGCGGATGGAGGGATTCGGATGAAAATATTGCTCATAGAGAATTATAAAAAAATCGCGGAAAAAATCGGCAGGCTGCTGAACCGGAACCGTTTTGAATATTTCTCCGTTTCCAGCGGGGAAAACGGAGCCGATGAAGCGATGAGCGGCATCTACGACGCGGTGATTCTGGACGTTTCGCTGCCGGACTGCAGCGGGCTGGAGGTGCTTAAGCAGATACGGAAAGCCGGCCACTGTGTCCCCATCCTGATGCTGTCGCCGAAATGCGGCGTCAGCGACAAGGTCCGCGGCTTGAACGGCGGCGCCGACGACTTTATGGAAAGGCCGTTTGCGGAAGCCGAGCTGCTCGCAAGGCTCTGCGCGGTTTCCCGCAGGAAGGGGGAGCTGATTGCGGACACCCTGTCCTTCGGTGAATTGAGGCTGAACCTGAGCACCTATGAGCTGTCCGACACCGGGGAAAGCGTCCCCCTTTCCAACAAGGAATTCGAGTTGATGAAATTCTTTCTTTTGCAGGGACACAATGTCAGCAGCAAGGAAAATTTACTGACGAAATTCTGGGGCTTTGAAAATTCCACGGCGGAAAACAGCCTTGAGGTACACATCACCTATCTGCGCCACAAGCTGAAACGGATTCATTCCGGCATCCGGATTCACTGCATCAAAAACGTCGGCTATCAGCTGATGACCGGCGAAAAATAAAGGAGCGGGATTTTGAATTGACCCCAAAAAGTTAGACAAATATTTTAATTAGGCAGCCGAGAGGGCTTGTTGTCTGTGAAGAGCAGGCGGCAGGCCCCTTAGCTTTGCCTTGGAGCGGCGGTAGTTATAATAGTCAATATAATCGACGAGTTCAGTTTTAAAATGCTCCATGGACTCAAAAGTCTGTAAATATAGCAGTTCGCTCTTGAGCAGACCGAAAAAGTTCTCAATCACGGCATTGTCCAGGCAGTTGCCTTTTCGGCTCATACTCTGCCGGACGCCTTTCTTTTTGAGCATACGTTGGTATTGCTTGTGCTGGTATTGCCAGCCCTGGTCGGAATGCAGGATCAGGTTTGTCCCGTCTGGAATTCTTGCAAAAGCCTTGTCCAGCATTTCTGTCACCATGGAGAGCGCTGGTTTGTCCGAGATTGAGTAACCTACAACATCACGGCTACACAGGTCAAGAATTGGTGACAAATAGAGCTTCTGCCCAAACAGACTAAATTCTGTGACATCGGTCACCCACTTCTGGTTTGGCTTTTCCGCCTCGAAGTTTCGTTCCAGCAGATTTGACGCAACCTTGCCAACCGCGCCCTTGTAAGAGTGGTACTTCTTCATCCGTACACGGCAGACAAGGCCAAGCTGCTTCATCAGCCGCTGCACCGTCTTGTGGTTTAGTGGGAAACCGCGGCGGCGCAGCTCTGCGGTAATACGCCGGTAGCCATAGCGCCCTTTGTTCTCGTGGTAAATTGCGGCAATGCCCTCTTTGGCGTTGCCGTATTTATCTGCCTTTGCCAGCCGTTTCTCATGGTAGTAGTAAGTCGAGCGCGCAAGCTGAGCCACTTCCAACAGAATTTCCAATGAATAACTTTGCCTCAGTCCTCGAATCACCAGCGTTTTTTGCGCGCTTTTCGCTCGTCTTCCAAAACCAAGGCTTGCAAGTTTTTTAGGTACGCCACCTCTGCACGCAGTCGCTGATTCTCTGCGATCAGATCTTCTTCCATCTGCTTGTCCAGTTTTGGTGGTCGGCCTTTCTGGGTTCCGCTGGCGGCACTGGCTCGGCCTCGACGCTCGACATACAACCCTGCCGGTCCCTCTTCAAGATAAATTCGTTCCCATTTCTTGATTCGTTCTGCTCCGCCAATTTCAAATATGCGCATTGCTTCACGATAGCTTAATCCGTCCTTTCGGACTGTTTCTACTACCAGCTGCTTAAATTTACCAGTATACTTCTTGAGTGGTATTCCTTTGGGCATAAAAACTGCACCCCTTCCGTTAGTTTCAGTATATCATACTGTCTAACTTTTGGGGTGCAGTTCATTTCGATCCCGCTCCTGCTGTTTTCTGTTTTATTCCCGGACGATATCCTTGATGACTTCCCCCGCCAGAATCAGTCCCGCGACGGAAGGAACAAAAGAAACGCTGCCCGGCACCTGACGGCGGATGGAGCATTTGCGCTTTGTGCCCGGCGGGCAGATACAGTGATATTTACAGCTGGTGGCGTCGTCGTCGATCGGCGTCATCGGCGGCTCCTTGGAATACACCACCTTCAGGGAAGGGATGTTCCGTTTACGCAGTTCATTGCGCATCACCCTCGCAAGGGGACAGACGGAAGTCTGATAGATATCGGCGACCTCGAATTTTGTGGGGTCAAGCTTATTCCCCGCCCCCATACAGCTGATGACGGGAACACCGGCAGCCTTCGCCCTTTCAATCAGGATCAGCTTGGCGGAGATGGTGTCGATCGCGTCCACCACATAGGAATATCGGGACAGGTCGACGGTATCGGCGTTCTCAGCCGTATAAAACATAGGGAAAATCTCCACCTTTGCGGAAGGATTGATTTCCAGTATCCGGTCGCGCATTACCTCTACCTTTGCCCTGCCGACCGTTTTGCGCGTGGCGATCAGCTGACGGTTGATATTGGTCAGGCAGACCTTGTCGTCGTCAAACAGCGCGATGCCGCCGATCCCGCTTCTTGCGAGCGCTTCCGCCGTGTAGGAACCGACCCCGCCGATTCCGAACACCGCCACCGCCGCTTCCTGCAGCTTTTTCATTGCGGGAGCCCCCAGCAAAAGCTCCGTCCTCGAAAATTCATTTAACATTTCTTTCCCACCTGTATATTCAGTCATCATTAATTTTATCATTACAGCATTTCCAATTGATTCCGCAGCAAAGTTGCGTTCCTCCCCCGCCGAAGGCGGGGGAGGAACGTGTATTATCCCGCAAACTGAAATGGAATTGCTATAGATCTCACGGAACAAATTATACCGTAACAGCCGGCCTTTATCAATCGGTTATTGAAATAAAAAGTCTTTTCCTATCAAAGCGGTAATAGATTGACATTTTATCCGGGCGACAGTATGATAAAAGACAAAATAATAAAATGTCAGCAAAACCCCGTCCGGCAGAAGAGCCGCCGGAAGCAAGCGGGCTGATTGCGGAAAGGATGCGGAAAATGGATTTGAACATTACGCGGGAGCAGGCCTGGGCCCTCCTTACGGAGTACAACAAGGACCCGTTTCATCTGAAACACGCCCTCACTGTGGAGGGGACCATGAGATATTTTGCCAAACTGCTCGGCTTTGAGGAGGAACAGGACTTCTGGGGCATCGTCGGGCTCCTGCACGACCTGGACTTTGAGCTTTTCCCGGACGAGCACTGCATTCGCGGACAGGCCATCCTGCGCGAAAGGGGAGTCAGCGAGGATATCATCCACGCGACCGCAAGCCATGGGTACCAGCTGACCGTGAATATCAAGCCGGAGCACACGATGGAAAAGGTGCTTTACGCCGTCGACGAGCTCACCGGGCTGATCGGCGCCGTTGCGCTGATGCGCCCCTCGAAGAGCGTACAGGACCTGGAACTGAAATCGGTCAAAAAGAAGTACAAAACCCTGAATTTTGCGGCGGGCTGCTCCCGGGAAGTGATCGGGCGCGGCGCGGAGATGCTCGGCTGGGAGCTGGATTACCTGATTGAGCAGACCATTCTGGCCATGCGTTCCTGCGAGGACGCGGTGCAAACCGTTTAAAGCTTTTCGTTTTTGACGATCCAACGCCACAGCACGGGCTGAATCTGTGGATAGGTAAGGTTTTGCGGCAGCGCCGCGCAAAATTGGATTTCGGCCATTTCCATATCGGCGGGCAAATCAGAAAGGGATTCCACCTGCGCGTAAAACAGCATGCCGTAAGTGGGTTTCGCATTATGTATCAGGTCGTCCTCCCCTTCCACCGAATAAATGCAGACGGGCTTGATCTGAAATTCCACCGCGCCCGTCTCCTCATACAGCTCCCGTTTCGCGGTGTCGTGGATATCTTCTCCGTTCTCACGGTGGCCGCCCGGAATTTCCCAGGTTGTCCGTTCCCTATGGCGGCAGAGAATCCATTTCTCTCCCATGCGCGCCGCAATGATGGCATATTTGAGGCTGTCGTTCTTCACATAGTCCAAATCATGAAATCCTACTTTTACCATAAGTTCTTTTCCTCTTTTCAAAAATCGCTCCGTGCGGAACCAGCAGGTTTCGCACGGAGTCTTTTATTGCGACAGTTTTTGTTCCAGCTCTTTCAGATCGTAAACCGGGGGCGAGCAGGCGTTGTTTTGACAGATATAATAAGCGCTCCGGCCTTCCCCGAGCGGATATTCCTCCGTAAATTCCGCAAGCTTTGCCAGCTGCTCCGCGTTTTCCGCGTTCTTTACAAGCACGGTGGTGTTGGGCATTCTTTTTTGATGCAGCAGGGATCTGACCTGTTCAAAATCGGCGCCGTCCTTTACCACGCACACGATTTCCCTGGAGGGGTACAGCGCGGCCGTCATGGCCGTCAGCGCAAAGCTGTGTCCCGCCGGAAATTCCTGCGCGGCGCCCGCCATGAAGCGGAGCTGCTGATCCGCGGCCTCCTGCAAAGCCAGATTCCCGGTAAGCGCCGCCAGCTTTATTAGACAGAGGGACGCCGCGGAGTTGCCGGACGGAATCGCGCCGTCATAGGTTTCCTTCGGGCGGTAAATAAGCGGTTCCGCGTCGCTTGCGGAAAGGTAAAAGCCGCCGTTTTCCCCGTCGTAAAACCGGTCCAGCATGGTCCGGTTCCGTTCCGCCGCCCGCTGAAGATAATCCGCATCGTAGGTTGCGTCGTAAAGGCTCAGCAAAGCCCACACGGTAAACGCGTAGTCGTCCAGCCCGCCCGTACCCGCGGCTTCTCCGTCACGGTAACGTACCCGCAGGCCGCCCTGTTCGTCCGTCAGGCTGCTTTGGAGAAAGCGCATCGCCTTTTCCGCCGCGGCCAGATAACGGTTATTCCCCAGAATCCGATAGGCATCGGCAAACGCCGTGATCATCAGCGCGTTCCAGGAGGTCAGGATTTTATCGTCCTTATGCAGCTTCGTACGCGTCAGGCGGTATTCATACACCTTCGGAAGCAGCCGCTCGATTGCCTCATTCGGACGCTCGGCATCGGGGTTTCCGATCAGGTTCAGAATATTTTTTCCCTCAAAATTGCCCCCGGGCGTCATTCCGAAATATTCGATAAAAGTCCGGCCGTCGCTTTCCCCCAAAAGGGAAACGATCTCATCCGGGGTAAAAACGTAGTATTTCCCCTCCTGGCCGTCGCTGTCGGCATCCTGCGCACAGTAAAAGCCGCCGTTTTCGTCCGTCATTTCCCGCAGAATATACTCCAATGTCTTTACGGCGACCGCTCTATAGAAATCGTTTTGAGTGATCCGGAACGCTTCCAGATACGCGATGGTCAGCAGGGCGTTGTCGTAGAGCATTTTTTCAAAATGGGGGACCAGCCATCTGTCATCTGTGGAATAACGGGAAAATCCGAAGCCCACATGGTCGAAAATCCCGCCGCGGTACATCTGCCGCAGGGTTTTTTCCGCCATTTGAAGAGCGTCCCCGTCTTTTTCCAGCATAGCATACTGTAGCAGAAACAGCAAGTTGTGCGGAGACGGGAATTTCGGGCTGGCTCCGAACCCGCCGTACTGACCGTCAAAGGTCTGCCGGAACCATGACCGGGCGGAAACCAGAAGGTCCTTTGTGGGCCTTCCCGCTTTTTTCACCGTCTGTCCCCTCAGCGCCATGGCAATGCGCTCGCCGGAGCCGAGAAGCTCTTTCCGGTTTTCCCGCCACTGCTGCGCGGCGGAAGCAAGCAGGTCCATCAGTCCGGGCATGGAATACCGGGAATGCTTCGGGAAATACGTTCCCGCGTAAAACGGGCGCTGGTCCGGGGTCATCAGAACGGTCAGGGGCCACCCGCCGCTGCCGGTGAGCGCCTGACAGACCGTCATGTAAACCGCGTCCACGTCCGGCCGCTCCTCCTTATCCACTTTGATCGCGATAAAATTCCGGTTCAGCTCCTGTGCGACCTCGTCGTCCTCGAAGCTTTCGCGCTCCATCACGTGGCACCAGTGGCAGGTCGAATAGCCGATAGAGAGAAAGACCGGCTTGTCCTCCGTTTTCGCCTTTTCAAAGGCATCTTTTCCCCACGGGTACCAGTTGACCGGATTATAGGCGTGCTGAAGAAGATAAGGAGATTTTTCATGGATCAGCCGATTGGGCACCCTGTTTTCAGTATCAGGCATTTAATCACCTTCTTTTTTCTGTTTCGTTTAGTGTATCCCAAAAGGAAAAAGAATGCCATATTTATTCTTTTTACTTGAAATTCATTCTACAGCCTACAGCACTTTCATTTCAGTTTGCGAGACAAACACGTTCCGCCTTCGGCGGGTGAGGAACGCAGCCCTGTTGCAGATCAACTGGAATGCTGTAAACACTACACGCACAGGATAACATACAAAGTGAATTCAGGCAGAATAAGAGCCGCAAATCCTTCATTCATTGGATTTACGGCTTCACTGACTGCTTTATTGCCCGGATTTGTTCCCATGGCCGCCGGACGATACGCAGCCCTGATCCGATATTTAAAAGTATTTGTCTATTTCAAATTCTTTTATACCGGGGTATATGACATCCGCAGACGGAAGGTGTTTCCTGTCCCCGATGCCGACCGCATACATACCGGCACGTTTTGCCGCTTGAAGGCCGGCTTCGGAGTCCTCGAATACCAGGCAAGCCGGGTAGGGAATATGAAGGCAGTCCGCACCCAGTGTAAACACCTCCGGATTCGGTTTCGCGGCGGAAATGCGATTGCCGTCGACGACCGCATCAAACAGGGAAGCGATCCCGACATTCTTCAGAATGAGAGGAGCGTTCCTGCTGGCGGACCCAAGCGCGATTTTCACGCCTCTCCTTCTCAGTTCTTGTAAAAGCTCCGGCGCGCCGTCCAAAAGCTCGGACTGATCCATGCCGGAAATATATTCCACGTATCTGGCGTTTTTCCCTGCCGCCATCCGCTCTTTCTCCCCGTCGGAAAAGCGGTCCTGCATCCCGCCGGTTTTCAACAGAAGATTACACGACGTCATGCGCGACACGCCTTTCAGCTGTTCGTTCTGTTCCGGTGAAAATTCAAATCCGAGCTGATCGGCCAGTTCTTTCCACGCGAGATAGTGATATTTCGCAGTGTCGACCAATACGCCGTCGAGGTCGAAAATCGCGCAGCGAAAGCTCACTTACACCTTCCCCCATTCTTTCAGCGAAAGCTGCAGCCTGTCCCGCAGCAGATAATTTCTGCCATAGATAAAAATCATTTTTTCCGTACCGCTCAGCAGCGAAATTTCACATCCCCGCCGATTTACCAAAACCTGAATCAGGCTGTCTTCGTCGTGTATCTTAAAATCGTATTCCTCCCATTGCTTGGGCAGAGCCGGAGCAAGGTGCAGTCCGTCCTCCTTAATGCGCAGTCCGCCGAATCCATATACGATCGCCATGTAGGTGCCTCCCATATTTGCGGTATGGATTCCGTCTTTTGTATTTTTATGGGTATTGAACAAATCGAGCTCAGAGGATTTTCCGAAATAATCGTATGCTTTTTCCGGCATTCCCAACCGGGATGCCATGATGCTGAAAATACAGGTGGAAAGCGAGGAATCATGCGTCGTAACCCGCTCGTAGTAATTGAAGGAATGCCTCATCGTGGCCAGCGTCTGTGCGTCCTCCAGAACGAAATGCGCCAGCACCGTATCCGCCTGCTTGCATACCTGATGGCGGTAAAGGTAGAGCGGATGATAATGAAGCAGCAGCGGAAAATCCTGCCGCGGCGTCTTTTTTAAATCCCATACCGCTTTTGAAAGAAACGAGTCATCCTGCGGATTGATATCCATTCTTTTATCATAGGGCAGATACATGCTCTCCGCCGCATGTTTAAAACCGGAAATTTCCGCTTCCTTCAGGCCGATCTTCTCCCTGACGGGCGTCAGAAGTTCTTTCGTCTTCAGCAATTCATAAAATTTGACCGCCCAGTTTAAATTGTGCTGTGCCAAAACATTGGTGTAATAGTTGTTGTTGACAAGGCAGGTATATTCGTCCGGTCCGGTCACGCTGTTGATGAGGAATTTTCCGCCGCAGTCGTTCCCCACGTCCAGCCAGAGCCGCGCGGTCTCAAAAACAATCTCCGCCCCGCATCGGGCGATAAACTCAATATCCTTTGTCAAAAGATAATAGTTGATGACGGAATAGGCGATATCGCCGTTGATATGATACTGGGCGCTGCCGGAGGGAAAATATCCGGAACATTCTTTGCCCATAATGGTGCGCCACGGAAACAGAGCGCCGTTTTTATGCCCCAGAATACGCGCGTTTTCCCTTGCTGCGTCCAAGGTGGTGTAACGGTATTCGATCAGATTTTTCGCAATCTGTGGCTGGGTAAGCAGAAAATAAGGCTGAATGTACATTTCGGTATCCCAGAAATAATGTCCCTCGTAGCCCTCGCCGGAAAGCCCCTTCGCGGCGATATTGCTGTGGGGGTCTTTGCCGACGGACTGAATGAGCTGATACAGGTTATAGGTGATCGCGTTGCTCAGCTCGTCATTGCCTTTTACATGGACGGCGCAGCTTTCCCAATACTTCTTCAGATATTGTTCCTGCATCCGGTACCAGTGCGCAAGCGGGACCGAGCAGGCCCGTTCCAGATGTTCCAGCGCGGCCGCGCGGCAATCCGGGTACCGGATGGAGTCGCACAAAACCGTATATTTGGTCAGCGTGACGGTTTCGCCGGCTTCCGCCTCCGCCGTAAACTTTTGTGCAGCGGTGCTGTCTCTTTTCAAACGTTCTTCTTTGGCCGGCTTCGACAGCAGATTTTTCACCGCACTGGCTGCCTCCAGCGAGGATTTTGAGGTGCGGGAGGAAATCACGGAGTCATTGTCCACAAACTCCGCTTTCGCGGAAAGAAGATGCTGGAAGGTCTCGTTTGCCACACGGGGATCACTGGGATCGCAATAGTTCAGAACGCTGCCGATATGGGTGGATTGAAAGCGCAGTGTCCCGCTGAAATTCAGTGCCTTTACACGGTATTCTATCGTGAAAAGCGGAAGCATCACGAAGGAAGCCATTCTCACGATCGTGATTTCGGCCTCCTTCCCGCCGGGGGAACGCCATACCACACTGCGCCGGGTCACGCCCTTTTCCATATCCAGCACCCGGGAACTTTTCAGGACCTTGCCCGTAAACATGCTGAATTCCTCGTCCCCCAGATACAGTTTGATCCCCTGCGTATCGGCTACATTCAGCATGGTCTGCTTTTCTTCGGTAAGGCCGCAAAGACTTTCCGCCTGCTTCATTTCAACAAAATCATAAAAGCCGTTGATGTACTCGCCCCGGATCGACTGGAAGTCGATGGGATACCCTTCTTCAAAATTGGAACGGACGCCAAGGTAACCGTTTGCATTATGAAAAAGCGTTTCGTACAGCATCAGCTCATCATTTTTAAGACTAAAATCACTGACTTCATAGACATAGTTACTTTCATCCATAGTTACTCCTTCACTGCCCCGGAAACGAGACCGGAAACAATTCTCTTTTGAAAAATCAGTACAATCATCATTGTGGGGATCGTCACAATCACCGTCGCCGCCGCAACCTCGCCCCAGAGGATCTGGAACTGTGTCCGCAAAAAAGAAATGGCGACAGGCACCGTCTGCATGGAGATTTCCGTATTCAAAGTCGCCGTCAGCAAATATTCGTTCCACGCGGCGATAAAGGTAATAATGGCAGTTGTAAACACGCCTGGGGCCGCCAGCGGGAACACCACGCTCCACAGCGTGCGGAATGCGGACGCGCCGTCGATTCTCGCCGATTCCTCGATGGACAGCGGGATTTTCCCAAAATGGGCGACCATGATCCAGACCGCCATCGGAATGGTAATGGTCGAGTAGGGAAGGACGATAAAATAGGAATTTGTCCAGTGCAAAGAGGTAAACAGGTTAAAAACCGGGCCGACAACGATCATCTGCGGAAACATCGAGATCACGAGGATCAGACCCAGCAGGATATTTTTAAAACGGAAATGGAAGCGGGAAATCGCATAGGCGGCCATGGTTGACACAACAATCACATAGAGCGTGGTGGTGGCTGAAACGACCAGGCTGTTTTTTACGGAGCTCAGGATGTTCTTTCCCGTCAGCACCGCGCCGTAATTGCGCAGGGTGGAATGATCGCTCAGCACGCGGAACGCTCCGGCGCCGAAAATTTCATTGGAGGGTTTGAAAGAGGTGATCAGGATCCAGAAAAACGGAAACAGGATAATCGCCAGGAAAACGGCCGTCACCAAATAGAAGATACTATTTTCTGCTTTTTTCATCATGCGTCCCTCCTAATCCGAAGACAAGATATTGGCGCCCAGCACCTTAACGAACAAAGCCGCGATCATCAGCACACAGACGAACATAAACATCACGACTACGGCGCCGTATCCGAAATTCGTCTGGGAGAACATCGTCTTGTAAGCGTAAACGGAAAGCGTTTCCGTGGAACCGCCGGGGCCGCCGCCGGTCAAAACGGCGATCAGGTCATACACGCGGAAAGCATCCAGCATGCGGAACAAAACCGCTACGAGAATGGAAGGCTTTAGCAGCGGAAGCGTAATTTTGAAGAAAGTCTGTACCCGGTTGGCGCCGTCGATGGCGCTGCTTTCATACAGTCCTTTATCGATCACCTGCAGGCCTGCCAGCAGCAGCAGCGCCATATAGGGCGTCGTTTTCCAGACATCCGTAAGAATGGCGGCCGACATGGCCCCGGGGCCTGTCAGCAGCATCGCTCCCGGTTCGGACAGGAGCCCTGTTTCGGCAAAAATATGAGAAATAATGCCGTTGGACCCATCGTACAAATAGCTCCAGATCAGCGCGGAAACCGCAGTCGGAATTGCCCATGGGATCAGCGCGTTTGCCCGGATGATCCCGATTCCCCGGATCGCCCGGTTCATAACGAGCGCAAGTCCCAGCCCGAGAATAAATTCAATGGAAACGGAGATCAGCGTAAAATACACCGTATGTCCAAGCGCGGCAAACAGCCTGCCGTCGCTGAAAATTTTCTGATATCCCTGCAGTCCGATGAAATTCGAGGGGGCGATCGCCTTGTTTATTTCTTCAAAAATTTTCGGAAGGGATTCCGTGTTGGCGTACTCTGCATTGGGGTGGTTTTGATACAGCGCCTCTACCTCTGCCTGCAGCCCGGCGGTTGCAGCGGTAAAATCATTGCTTTGCCGGGCGGAGATTTTTCCGCTTTGCAGGGGGGAAAATTGTTTTGTATAAGCCTCCGTGTCGGAAAGCGCCGCTGCAAAATCTTTTGCGGCCGCCTCGTCCTTTGCCGCCACGGCTGCGTCATCATTCAAAAAAATCTTGATATACTCGCTGTTCTCCTTAAAATTATCGGCTGAAAAGCTGCCGCTGAAGCTAAGCTTCGACTTTTGCGCGTTATTGAGCCGATAATCAAAAAAAGTGTACGAAAAGGAGGTTAAAATCGGCCAGATTGAAAATACGGCAATGATAACCAACAGCGGTACGATAAATAAGAATTCCTTGAATGTCATCTTCTTTTTCATAGATAAGCCTCACAATCTCAGAAATTCGGAATCATGCCCGACTGTGCCGGTAATACAAAAAAGGCGTGCATCAGTTTTGGTGCACGCCTACCAAATTTATTTCAATGCGTCCTGCACAGCCTTTTCGGTGGTGTCGACATCCTGACTTCCGGAAAGATACTTATGAATCTGAATCTGAATTGTGTCGCTTGTCTTGGAGTACTGGGCGGAAACCGGTCTTGCGATAGTCGTGTTCAGCGCCTTCTGAAAACCTTCCATGGTAAGCAGCGGATTTGCCTTGATGACTTCCTCATCCTTGAGCACCGCGTTGTAGCCCGGAAGATAAGAACCCTTTGTCGACATGATTTTCTGCCCGTCGGGCCCCGCGAGGTACTTGATGAATTCCCATGCGCCGTCCGCATTCTTGGATTTCGCGTTCATACCGAGCAGCCAGCCGCCTACGCAGCCGCCCTCCGGCAGCGGCGCAATCCCGACCTGTTCCGTTTTGACAGCCACGTCCCCGGCTTTGATCAAACCGTACTGATACGGCCAGTTGCGGGAAAATACGCTCTTGCCGTCTTTAAAGCTGGCGTCGGTCGAGCCTTCGTTGTAGTTCAGAACGTCGCTGGGCGCAACCTTGGAAGCAATGAATTTATTCATCATCTGGAGCCCGCCCTTAATATCTTTGAAGTTCGCGGTAAATTCATTCGCGTTGCAGGTCAGGCCCTCGTACTGCTTCGCCTGAAACGCGTAACCGTCGACAGCGCCCTTCTGGCCCTTGTATTTTGCCGCCATTTGATAAAGATCGTCATATGTATAGCTGCCGCCGACGAGTTTCTCACCGTCTTCTTTCGAGACGATGTCGGAACGGTAATACAGCATGGCAACATCGGGGAAAAACGGCAGAGTGTACTGCTTGCCCTGGTAATTGCCGGAATCCATGGAGCCTTTGTTAAAATCCGTCTTTTTGTAGCCCGCCTCGCTCATCTTGACATCCAGCGGCGAAAGGTACCCTGCCGCGGCAAATTCGCCGGCCCACACGACATCCAGTGAAATGACGTCGTAATCGGAGGAACCGGAGGAAAGGGAAGTTAAAAGCTGGTCGTGCATTTGCGCGGAATCGTTTGTGAACTGTTCCCACTCCACTTGATACTTTGTCTGCGACGAGTTAAATGCATCTACAACAGCCTGTGTGGCGGGGGTGGAATCCGCCTGCGCGCCGAACTTCAAGGTGACGCGTCCATTTGCCGCCTCTGTTTGGGATTCGGCGGCCCGGCTCTCTGTATCGGCCGGTTTTGAGGAGCTTGCCGGCTGGCTCCCGCAGGCGGTCATGCCGGCTGCCATGGCAATTGCCAAAAATGCCGCTATTATCTTTTTCATCATTGCAATCCTCCTAAATTTGGTTTTGTACGCCCATTAAGAATGATCTTATCATAACGTAAAAAAGGAAATCAGTATTTCAAAATATTAAGATTAGTGTTATAATCTTAATAAGATATAAAAATATATCTAAAATAAATTTAAACAGGTGTAAATTATGCTCGAATTTGATTTATCTGAGCAAGTGAAGGTTTTTTATTATGCAACACAGCTTCCTGTCAGTATATTAAAAAATGATCGAATCGAGCAATCCTTTCCCGAAATTCTGGTGACAGCCGGGCAAATCATTACAGGGGAATCAGGCTTACATACCCAATACAGTCCCCATGAATACAATACCGTGCAATATCTTTCCAGTGAGTTTGGCGAGCTTTTCATTGTATATGTATTCGACGATACTTATGTCGTAGCGGCCGGGCCTTTTCTGACAGAGCCGGTACGGGACGGTATGATCGTAAACATGATCCAAAATGAAAAAATCCCGATTAAATGGAAGCAGAAGCTGGAGTCCTATTATCACGGCATAAACGAAATTACTCCCCAGACATATTATTATTGCGGAAAACTGATCGCATCGCTTTTCAACGCCAGAAACATGAACAGGACGCCGGATTCCCGCCCGATCGGCAAGGAAGTCGGATTTATTCAGGAATACTTTCAGAATACCCATAAAAATCAGGAAAAGATGTTTTCGCATCCACCGTTTTTTTTAGAAAAAAAGATCGTCAACCAAATCAAGATTTACGATACGGACGGCGCGCTGAACACACTGATGGAAATCAACCTGCTCAGCCGCGCGGTTTTGGCAAAGGATCCGCTGCGCTCCCTCAAGAACTCGATCATCTGTTCCTGCTCCTTTTTCACGCGCGCGGTGATCGAAGCAGGGGTGTTCCCGGATATCGCTTTTACCTACAGCGACACTTTTATTCAACAGATCGAAAAGATGACCGGCATTTCCGAAGTGCGCAACTTTGAGCAGGAAATGTTGAAAGAGTTTATCAAGCTGGCAAAGGATAAAACCTCGGCAAAATATTCGCGCCCCATCTTTTCCGCGCTGCAGTATATTAACAACAATCTGACTCAAAAACTGAGTTTGGCCGATATTGCGAAACACGCGTATGTGCATCCGAATTATCTGAGCAGTATCTTCAAAAAAGAGGTCGGATGCTCGCTTACCGATTTTATCGCACGGCGGAGGATTGAGGAATCAACCTATTTCATCGCTTACACAGACTATGAAATCGCAGATATCGCGAGCTTTTATCATTTCTGCAATCAAAGCTACTATTGTGCTGTCTTTAAGCAGCATCTTTTCATCTCCCCGAATGAGTACCGCAAAAGCGCCCGCCCGTCCTGCTGATGTGTAAAATTCAGGGAAGCATGGACGTCCGGCATAAAAACAGCTCCATGGCCTTTCGGCCATGGAGCTGTTTCGGTCCGGTGCTCCGGCGGAGGATTGGAGTTTATTCCATCCCGCCCGGCTCCGTCATAATTTCTTTTGGTAGCAGAGCCATTCATTGCCGTACATGGAAGTTTCCCCACAGCATAGGTAACCTAACGAATCATAGAGCCTTATCGCATAAGGGTTCGTTTTACCGACTATTAAATGAATGCCGTCGAATTCTCTTTCCATTCCGTTTTTTTCGATACCTGTAATCAACATTTTCGCAATTCCCTGATTTTGATAATCCGCCCTTACCGCAACACGTGCCAGATCGCACGCGTTTTGCAGAGAGCGATCCCAACAGGATAAATGCGCTAATTCATCATCTTTCCCCGCGGCGGCTACGGCAATCAATTCCCGATCTTTAAAAACACCATACAGGGAACCGCTCTGAATATCCCTGGAAACATCTTCCATAACCGGATAATGAACGTCCCATGTACAACCATAACTGCCTTTTAGAGATTCATAAATTTCAAGCGCATTTTCCTTTTCCTCCACAGGGACTTTTTCAACTTTATAGATCATTGTATTTCTCCTGAATTCGGCATTTGTCTAATATATTCCTCTATTATAAGCAGTCTTATATGAGCCGGAAGAATGCTCTAAGTGCACTTAATAAACATCACGCGAAGTTGATAATTCCCGCAGAATAGTACCTCAGTACCACGCCAAAATTATTCAGCCAGTTCTTTAAGGGTCATTCCTGCAATTCGATAAACTGTCCAATCACTCATGGGTTCAGCACCAAGAGAAAGATAGAAATCTATGCTTGGCTTATTCCAATCAAGGCACCACCATTCCAGCCGCCCACATCCGCGCTCAACCGCTATCTTCGCGAGTTGCTTTAATAATGCCTTCCCATAGCCCTTATCTCTGCACTCTGGAAGAACATATAAATCTTCGAGATAGATTCCGGCACGGCCAAGGAAGGTGGAAAAGTTGTGAAAAAACAATGCAAATCCTACTTCTACTCCGTTTTGAACAGCAAAAATCACTTCTGCCTTTTTCTTCTCGAACAACCACTCCTTTATCAATTCTTCCGTGGCAACTACTTCATCTGCCATCTTCTCATATGCTGCAAGTTCCTTTATGAAGTATAAAATCTTTGATATATCCCCTTCGTCTGCAAAACGGAAATTTAATTCTGTATCCATTTTAGATTTTTTCTCCTAATTATAAAAATAAACATAATGTGCAGTTTAAAAGAAAGATGAGACGTCCCGCTATGCTTATTAGCAAAGAAAATGATTACCGCCATACCGTAAAGGTTCTATCTGACATCATCCGGTTTATTATACTGCAAATACCGAATAGAAACAACAAACTATTCTATAGCCACAACTGAAAAGGCAATATCATCGTTTCGTGTGTCCCGTAGAACAGCGGGAAGCCCTTCTTCCGCTGAAACATCGGCGGAAG
The DNA here is from genome assembly GCF_052443335.1 of Caproiciproducens lactatisolvens. NCBI lineage: Bacteria > Bacillati > Bacillota > Clostridia > Eubacteriales > Acutalibacteraceae > Caproiciproducens > Caproiciproducens lactatisolvens. The sequence continues at coordinate 2,372,230 of NZ_CP195750.1, forward strand.
AAGGGCTCCTTTGTTCGCTGGAAGGAGATATATGACAACGCATGCCAAGCCTTGTTTGTAATTAGGAATTCTGATGTGCTGAAATTATGTCCGGACTGTATCCAAAAACACCCGGAATCCGTCAGCAGTGCTCAGGCAGGAGAAAGAGGAACGCCGAAGCCGACTACCACACAGGTAATCGCAAGCATAATGAGCGCCCACTTGAGGACCGCACGCAGCGCTTTGCTGTCCTGACCGACGAGGCCGACAGCCGCGACCGCAGTGGCAACGCACTGGGGAGACATGATTTTGCCAACGCCGGCGCCCAGAGAATTCGCCGCGGCGAGCCAGTACTTGGAAACACCGATCTGCTGTGCGGCAGCCGTCTGCAAGGTACCCAGCAGCACCTCGGTGTTGGTGCCGCTGCCGGTGACAAACGCACCGATCGCGGCAATGATCGGCGCCACAAACGGATAGTAGCGGCCGGTAAGAACGACAAAGAGGTGCGCCATATCGGCGATCATCCCGGAATATGTCATAATCTTGGCAACGGCAAGCACGGACATGATGGTAATGATCGTTTTGGACATCTGCTTCACCGTGCCGGTCAGCGCCTGCCACATCATCCTGCCGCTGGCCTTTTGCACGAGGCTGCCGATCACCGTGGCAACGAAAATGATGATGCCGGGCGTATTGATCCAGCTGAAAGAAACAGGACCGGCGCTGGAGGCCGTGCTGATCTTTACGGTGGACTTGAAAATAGAAAGGAAACCGTTGACCGACGGAACCAGCTTGGAGGTCAGAAGAAGAAGCACGAAAATAAGAATAAACGGCAGGCCGGCCACCGCGAGCGGCATTGCCGGTTCGTCCTGCTTTTGCGCCGTTCCGGCAATCCCCGCACTCATATCGTACTCCTTGGGAACCGGCTTATTTTTCCGTGCCCTGACCATCAGGAAGGTACAGGCCAGCGAGACGACACAGCCGACGATGACGGTCAGTTCCGGCCCGAGGAACCTGGAAACAACCAGCTCCGGCAGGACGAAGGACAGGCCGGACACCAGCGTGATGCCCACAACGCCCTTCAGCGCTTTGACGCCGCCCCCGCCCGCGATGACCATCAGGAACGGAACCAGAATCATAAACGGCACCATCTGAAACACCGTCGTAAAAGCCAGCGGCAGCGCATCCAGCCCGGTCACTGCCTGCAGGGTAACGGTAGGGATGCCGACGGAACCGAACGCTGTGGGAAAGGCGTTGGCGATCATGCAGACCACACATGCCTCAATCGGATTCATGCCCATCCCGGCCAGCATGCTGGCCGGGATGGCGATTGCCGTGCCAAAGCCGGCCATGCCCTCCAGAAATCCGCCGAAGCACCACCCCACCAACAGGATCAGAAGGCGCTTATCGGCGGAAACGCCTGTGAGCATCCGCTTAATGATGTCCATCGCGCCGGTTTTTAAAGAAAGATTATAAGTAAAAATAGCTGCGATGATGACCAGAATGATCGGCCACAGCGCGGTGGCGAAACCTTCCAGGGCGGAGGTGGCGCAATCCACCGCCGGCATGCGCCAAAGCGTCAGCGCCAGGACCGCGGCAACGGCCAGCGCACTGAGGCACGCCTTGTGGCCGGGCATCTTCAGATAAGTAAGCGCGATAATCAGCCAGACGATCGGTACCAGAGCAAGATAGGACTGAAGCATAATAAGAGACCTCCCCTATTTATTTCAGTGGCTGCAATAGTCACAGTTTACCTGCTTTTGGTTCTACCAGTTTCGACAAACATTCCGGCGATATATGAAAACGAACGGCAGCAAAAAAGAATCCTCTCGGAAATGAATATTTCTATACTGGACACATTATATCCTCAAATCAGCATAAAGTCCATATGAAGTTATATCCAAAATTACATTTTGGTATATTTGACGAATATCAAACTTCAATTTTGTCAGAAAAATAGAATCACTCGATTTGGCATTGTATTAAAAATAAAATGTGGTAAGATGATAGCATAAATAAGTGGAGCTACCAATTTTAGGGTGGTTTTTTGCCGCTTGCATCTGTAAACGGTTGGTGTAAAATCAGAATGGAGGCGTTTTCATGTCCATCATGATTCCCTTTGGCAAATCCGGGATGCCGCTGCACGCGGATCTCAGCGATGCGGAAATTCTGGAATCCCATGTGGAAGAACTCAAAGCCGCCGACACGGAGGACGGTTTGGTACTGGCCGCCATGGCCAATCCGATCGATTCCCCCCGCCTGCGGGAGCTGGCTGCCGGCAAAAAGACCTGCACGATCATTATCAGCGACCACACGCGTCCGGTCCCGAGCAAACACATTCTTCCCGCCATGCTGGCCGAACTGCGCGAAGGCAGCCCGGACATCGATGTGACGCTGCTGGTGGCTACCGGCTTTCACCGTCCGACCGGCAAGGAAGAGCTGGTGGCGAAGCTCGGCCGGGATATCGTGGAGCGGGAAAAGATCGTAATCCATGACAGCCGGGACGCGTCGGGCAATGTGCAGATTGGCGTGCTTCCTTCCGGAGCGGCTTGCGTGATCGACAAAATAGCGGCACAAACGGATTTGCTCGTCGCCGAGGGCTTTATCGAACCGCATTTCTTCGCCGGCTTTTCCGGTGGGCGCAAGAGCGTGCTGCCGGGTGTCTGCGATCAGGTGACGGTGCTTGGCAACCATTGCTCCGAATTTATCGCTTCGCCTTATGCGCGCACCGGCGTCCTGGACGGCAACCCGCTGCACAAGGATATGCTCGCCGCGGCAAAAATGGCGCATCTTGCATACATAGTAAACGTCATTATTGACGAAGATAAGCATGTGGTTGCCGCCTTTGCCGGGGACGCCGTCACCGCTCACCGCCGGGGCTGCGACCTGCTGCTGAAATACTGTCAGGTACAGCCGGAAAAACGCGGCGATATCGTGATTTCCAGCAACGGAGGCTACCCGCTGGACCAGAATATTTACCAAAGCGTAAAAGGCCTTACCGCGGCGGAAGCCGCGGCGGCGGCGGACGCCGTGCTGATCATGGTCAGCTCCTGCAGCGACGGACACGGCGGAGAAAGCTTTTACCGTGCGCTGCGCGACTGCGTTTCCCCGGAGAAGCTGGCGGAACAGATTCTCGCCACCCCGCAGGACCGGACCCGGCCCGACCAGTGGGAATTCCAGATCCTTTGCCGCGTGCTGTGCAAGCACCATGTCATCTATGTCACGGAACCCGAACAGCGGAAGACCATTGAAGACATGAAGATCGCGTGGGCCCCGGATGTGGATACCGCTTTGAAGGAAGCAAGGGACATCAAAGGCGCGGACGCCCATCTGGTCGTGATCCCCAACGGCATCTCCGTTATGGTGAGAGAATCGGCTTAACAGCTATAAAAATATTTTATCAGGAGGATTTATCATGGCAAATTATAATCCGGTCACACAGGAAATTCTTGCCGAACTGGAAAAAGCGGCGCCCGGTCACGTGGTCACCGGCGCAGATGTCAACCCGGACTACTCCCGCGACGAAATGCCCATTTACGGTACCCGCATGCCGGACGTCACCATCGACGTGCAGAGCACGGAAGAAGTCTCCGCCATCATGAAAATCTGCTATGAGCACAACATTCCGGTCACGACCCGCGGCGCCGGCACCGGTCTGGTGGGCGGCTGCACCCCGGTCTGCGGCGGAGTCGTGCTCTGCACCATGCGCATGAACAAGATTCTGTCCTACGACCTTGAAAACTTCGCGGTCACGGTGCAGCCCGGCGTCCTGCTGCAGCAGCTGGCCGACGACGCGCTGAAGCACGGCTGCATGTATCCCCCGGACCCGGGTGAGAAGATGGCGACTCTGGGCGGCAACGTGGCCACAAACGCGGGCGGCATGCGCGCCGTAAAATACGGAGCTACCCGCGACTATGTCCGCGCCATGACCGTGGTCCTCCCGAACAGTGAAATCACCCGGTTCGGCGGCACGGTTTCCAAGACGAGTTCCGGCTACAGTCTTACGAACCTGATGATCGGCTCGGAAGGCACGCTGGGCATCATCACCGAACTGACCCTGAAGCTCATCCCCGCCCCGCAGGCCACCGTAAGCCTGATGGCCCCGTTCGAGGACCTGGAGGTCTGCATCTCTGCCGTACCGAAATTCTTTATGAAGCATTTCCGTCCGCAGGCACTGGAGTTCTTTGAGAAAGAAATCCTGATTTCCTCCGAAGAGTATCTGGGCAAGCAGGTCTTCCCGCGCAAGATCGACGGCACGGAGGTCGGCGCTTATCTGCTGGTTACTTTTGACGGCGATTCCATGGATGAGCTGGACCCGATCGTCGAGAGCGCTTCCGAAATGCTGGTGGAAGAAGGCGCGCTGGACGTCCTTGTGGCGGATACGGCGCCGAAACTGAAAGACATCTGGGCGACCCGTTCCTCTTTCCTGGAGGGTATCGAGGAGCAGACCAAGCTGCTGGATGAGTGCGACGTGGTCGTTCCGGTGAATAAAATTGCATCCTATGTCGCATATGTCAATGAGATCAAGCAAAACTATGATTTTGAGGTAAAATATTTCGGTCACGCCGGCGACGGCAACCTGCATATCTACACCTGCTCCACGGAAATGGAAGAGGAAACATTCAAGAAGCAGGTCGATCAGTTCCTGAGCGCTCTCTACCGGAAGACGGTGGAGCTCGGCGGCCAGATTTCCGGCGAGCACGGCATCGGCTACGGAAAGGTGCATTTCCTGGAAAGCGCAATGGGCCCGGTGAACATGGAGCTGATGCGCGGTATTAAAAAGGTATTTGATCCGAAGCTGATTTTGAACCCCGGCAAGGTTTGTATGGACCTGACGAGAAAGGGAGAATAGTTTCAGGAGAATCATTTAAAAGGAGTAACGATATGAACATTCTTGTATGTGTCAAACAGGTACCGGATACCAATGAAATCAAGATCGATCCGGTCACCAACACCCTGGTGCGCGACGGTGTGCCAAGTATCGTCAACCCATTCGACGGCTACGCGCTGGAAGCGGCGGCACGCCTGAGGGACGACGCGCCGGACACCAGAATCACGGTGCTTTCCATGGGCCCGAAGCAGGCGGAGAACGCGCTGCGGGAGTGTCTGGCCATTGCTGCCGACAACGCTTACCTGGTGACGGACCGCATCTTCGGCGGATCCGATACGCTGGCCACCAGCTATATCCTGAGCAGGGCAATCGCAAAGGTCGAAGAGCTGGAAGGCGCGAAATTTGACGCGATCTTCTGCGGCAAGCAGGCGATCGACGGCGATACCGCACAGGTTGGCCCGGAAATCGCGGAACACCTGGGCTACCCGCAGGTAACCTACGCGCTGGAAGTAAAATCGGCGGAAGACGGCCTTCATGTCTACCGCGAGGCGGAAGACGGCAAGGAAGTCATCGGTGTACAGACGCCCTGCCTGATCACCTTTACCAAACCCTCTTTCGATCCCCGTTTCCCCACCATCAAACGCAAGATGGCGGCACGCAAAGCGCAGATCGCTCAGCTCACCGCGGCTGAACTGACGAACATCGACCCGGAGCACGCCGGCCTGAAAGGTTCGCCCACAAAAGTGAAGCGCACCTATGTGCCGCCGCGCAAAGAAGCCGGCGTTGTGGTCAAGGAAGAAACCACCGAAGCGTCCGCTCACAAGCTGTATGAGCTGCTGAGCAAAGCGCACGTGATTTGAAAGAGAGGGATTGGGAAATGGAAGCCAAAACCAAAGACCTTTGGGTATTTTTGGAAACCAATGAAGACGGCACTGCCAAGAATGTCGGAATAGAATTACTGAACCCCGGACGCCGCCTGGCCGACAAGCAGGGCGGAAAGCTGGTGTCCGTTGTCATCGGCTGCCACACGGATGCAGCCGTAAAAGAAGCGGGCACGCACGGAGCGGACCGGGTGATCGTGGTGGACAGCGAGGAATTTCAGCGCTACACCACGGACGCCTACACCGCCGCGCTGGCGCATTTGCTTGAAAAATATGCGCCTACGAGCATGCTGATCGGCGCGACCCCGAACGGCCGCGACCTCGGGCCGCGCCTGTCCTGCCGCCTCGGCACCGGCCTGACCGCCGACTGCACCGCGCTGGACATCGACGAAGCCAGCGGCAATATCGCCTGGACCCGACCGGCATTCGGCGGGAACCTGATGGCGGTAATCCTTTGCCCGGACCATCGCCCGCAGCTCGGTACGGTGCGGCCGGGAGTCTTTAAGAAGCCCGACGTCTGCGAGGACAAGGCGGAGATTCTCCGCGAGGACTTTCATGTATCCGCGGACCAGATCCGCACCAGACTGCTGGAAACCATCCGCGAAGCAGCGGGCGAGATCGTAGACCTTGAAGGCGCGGACATCATCGTCTCGGGCGGCCGCGGTGTCGGCGGACCGGAAGGCTTTACTATCCTCCGCGAGCTGGCGGACGCGCTGGGCGCTACCGTCGGCGCGTCCCGCGCGGCGGTGGACGAGGGCTGGATCACCCATTCCCATCAGGTCGGCCAGACCGGCAAAACCGTCGGTCCGAAGCTGTACATTGCCTGCGGCATTTCCGGCGCTATCCAGCATCTGGCCGGCATGAGCTCCTCCGACGTCATCGTGGCGATCAACAAGGACTTTGACGCCCCGATTTTCGGTGTCGCGGACTACGGCTTTGTGGGCAATCTTTTTGAGATCGTCCCCGCGTTGACTGCCGAGATCAAAAAAGCAAAAGCCTGAGATCGATTAACAAGAAAAGGGGTCTTTCAATATGGATTTTAAATTTACCGGTGAAGAACAGGATATCTTAGATATGCTGCATGATTTCTGCGTAAAGTCGGTCGCTCCGATTGCTGCGGAGATTGACGAGCAGGAGAAATTTCCCGAGCAAACCTGGCATCAGCTGGCCGAAATGGGCATGATGGGCATGGCCTACCCGGAAGAAGCGGGCGGAGCCGGCCTGAGCTACCTTTCCTATATTGCCGCGGTTGAGGAAATCTCAAAGCACTGCGCGGCCACCAGCACCATGTTTTCCGCGCACTCCTCCCTGTGCGCCTGGCCGATTTTCGCTTTCGGCACGGAGGAGCAGAAACAAAAGTACCTGCCGGACCTGTGCTCCGGCGAAAAACTGGGCGCCTTTGCCCTGACTGAGCCCGGCGCCGGAACCGACGCCGCCATGCAGCGCACGGTCGCCGAGGACAAGGGCGACTCCTGGCTTCTTAACGGCTCGAAAATTTTCATCACCAACGCCGGTTTTGCGTCCGTCTTTGTTGTTTTCGCAATGACGGATAAGAGCCTGGGAACCAAGGGCATCTCCGCCTTTATTGTCGAGAAGGACACTCCCGGCTTCCGCATCGGTTCCCATGAAAAGAAAATGGGAATCCGCGGTTCCTCCACCTGCGAGCTGGTCTTTGAAGACTGCAGCATTCCCAAGGGCAATCTTCTGGGCGAAATCGGCAAGGGCTTCAAGGTTGCCATGATGACGCTGGACGGCGGCCGGATCGGCATTGCCGCACAGGCTGTCGGCATCGCTCAGGGCTGTATCGATCAGACCATTCCCTATATTACCCAGCGCATCCAGTTTGGCAAACGCATCAGCCAGTTCCAGAACACGCAGTTTGAAATGGCCAACATGCAGACGCATGTCGACGCGGCCCGCCTGCTGACGTACCGCGCGGCGCAGGCCAAGCAGGACGGCGACCCATACAGCCACCTTGCCGCGATGGCGAAGCTCTTTGCCGCCGACACCGCCAGCGACGTGACCCGCCGCTGTGTGCAGCTGGTCGGAGGCTACGGCTTCACCCGTGAATATCCGTTTGAGCGCATGATGCGCGACGCAAAAATCACCGAGATTTACGAAGGAACCAGCGAAGTACAGCGCATGGTCATCTCGGGCTGGATGGGCGTCAAATAAATTCACTTACTCCTTTTTATCCATACTCGTTTATCCATACTAACAGCAGGCCGTCGGCTGAAACCAGCCGGCGGCCTTGCTGTCTCTGCGGCTTGCAGTTGACCCTTGTTTAAGACACACAAAAATGCTATAATACATAGTTATATGGAACTAAAAATCAAATTTAAAAATAAATAAATTCTGCGCTTTTCTGCATAAATTATCAAAGGGATTTTTGGCGGAAAACCACGGAAAGGCAGCTTGGCTGCAGGGAGATGTTTCTATGGACGCAAAAGCGGAAAAAAGCGAAAAAGCCTATGAACGGGTGATCGACTACGTAAAGGACGAGATCTGGCGCGGGAACCTCAAGCGGGGAGAACGGCTGCCTTCAGAGCGGGATTTGGCGGAGCTGCTCGGGGTAAGCCGCAACTCCGTAAGAGAGGCGATGCGCACACTGAGCATGATGGGTTTCATCTCCAGCGTACACGGCGGAGGGAATTTCATATCGTGCGACCTGGAGCAGAATCTGAGCGAGACGCTCCGGATCATGATGATGATGGGAGAAACCAACTTTCGGCAGGTGAGCCAGCTGCGCAGGGGGCTGGAATCCGAGACGGCGCGCCTGGCGGCCAGCCGCATCCTGCCACGGCAGACGGCCAAGCTGGCGGATCTGGTACGCCGGATGCGCGAGGAGCCGGACGCCGAAAAGGGTTCCCTGCTCGACCAGAAATTTCATACGCTTCTCTGTGAAGCCGCCGGCAATAAGCTGATCTACGCGATTTTCATGGCTATGCTTTCGACCATCAATGATTTTATCAGCATCATGTACGGGCGCATCGTGCAGGACGACGAACAGGCGGAGCAGCTCTATTTGTCGCACGAAAAGCTGGTGGACGCCCTGAGCCGCAACGACGAGGATGACGCGGTCCGCGCGATTCAGGACCACTTTGAAGTCGTAGACGCATCGATCGACCGTTCGTAATTCTTGTTCCTTTTTATTCTCTGCACGAACTGCTGTGTGCTGAGCGCCACCCCGCAAAAATCAAGGCCTCAGTAAAGGCCTGCACTGCTTGTCCCATATAATGAAGATATTATAAAAATTGCCGTTCGCTGTTTAATACAGGGAGCGGCAATACTTTTTTTTGCTCATTTCAGGCAATGATATTTTTTTGATTGCACTGAAATTCATCTTCATTCTCTTTTAAACAATCCGCGGAAACAGGTTCGTCTTCAATCAAACGGAAACGGTCCACAAGCTTTTTAAGCTCCCTTGCCTGTCCGGAAAGCTCTTCACTGGCCGCCGCGCTTTCTTCCGCTGTCGCGGAATTCGTCTGCACGACGCTGGAAATGTTGTCGATTCCCCTTTTGATCTGACCGACCGCATCCGACTGGTAACCGGATGCCTGCGATATTTTCTCAACCGCGTCAAAAACAACATTTGTTGCGTTGACCACCTGAAACAGCGATTCCGCCGTCTGATTCGCAATCACGGTTCCGTTTTCAATCTGCTGAACCGACTTTTCTATCAGGGAAGTAATATTTTTTGCCGCCTGCGCGCTCTTGCCCGCCAGATTTCTCACCTCGTCGGCAACTACGGCAAAGCCCTTTCCCGCGGCGCCTGCCCTTGCGGCCTCAACAGCGGCGTTCAATGCAAGAATATTGGTTTGGAAAGCAATATCGTCAATGACCCGGATAATTTTTCCGATTTGACTCGACGAATCGCTGATCTGCGAGATTGCTTCCATCATTTCGCTCATATGGCGGCTGCTGGAATCAATTTCGCAACGGACTTGGGAAACGTTCTGACCGGCATTGGCGGTGTGTTCGGCATTGCTTTTCACCTGTTCGGAGATTGCCGCGACGGACGATGCCAGCCTTTCCACCTCTTCCGCCTGTTCGGCGGCTCCCTGCGCCATGGATTGCGCGCCGTCGGAAACCTGGTTGGAACCGCTCAACACCTGCTCCGAAGCCTGATTGATTTCGGACAGCGTGTGATGAAAAGACTGGTCGATGTGAAAAATTGACTCCTGAAGCGCGATAAAATCCCCTTTATATTCTACAGAGCAGAAGATGTTCAGATCCCCTTCCGCCATTTTGGCAAGGTTGGCCGATATGTCCGTAATATACATTCGAATGGATTCGATCGTTTCGGAAAAGGAAGCAGCAAGCTGTCCTATTTCATTTCCGGAATCCACGCTGACCTGCACGCTCAGATCCCCCTGCGCCAATCTCTGCGCGGCTTCGGCCATCTTTTTTACCGGTCTGCCGATACTGCGTGAGATACGCAGCGCAATGGTTACGGAAACAGCCAGAGTCACAAGAACTATGACAAAAATGCGCAAGGTTGCCTCTGTTCCCATGGAGGAGAGGTCCAAGGCAAGTTGATGCCCTAACACCGTTTTTTCACTGGTCAGCGCATTGGTCGCAGTCTTAATATTTTGGAAAAGCGGTTCTCCCTGGGATTGCAAAAGTGCCTGGGCTTCCGCCGTTTTATTTTGCTGAGCAAGGGTCACGACCTGTTCGCTCACCGCTTTATATTCGGTCAAGCTTTTCTTTATGTCATTATAATAGCCTTTCTCTTTTTTATTTGACATTCTCTTTTCCATACTCACAAAATAGCTGTCCATTTTTCTATTGGAATCGGAAAGCTGATCTGAAAAATGATTTAGGGATTCTACATCGGACAAAGATACGATCGAACCGATGATTGCCCTGTTTTCAAAAAAAGTCGAATTAAAAAGGCCGATATCCCCCTGTGCAAATCCATAGTTGACCAAAGCGTCATTGTATTTGGCGTTCATATCCGCCATTTGAATAAGGCCCGTCACACCCGCGGTGCTGGAAATCACCGTTACCAAAACAAAGGTCAGAATCAGTTGTTTGCCTATTTTCATGTTTTTTAACATGATTTCATCTCTTTTCAGAAAATTTTGATACTGGGAAATAATGGGCCGGATGTCTGGCATAATCAGCGGATGACGGAACATATCCCAACAAAAGCGATTCCATCCGTTTATGCTCCGGTCAAAACAGAAAAGGTCACCGCGGGATTCTCCAACGACGGTCTTGTTATTCCTGATGAACCGCAAGACAGTTGTAGAATACCCGCAATGACCGCAGAAAATGGGTAGGAGATATGTATGAAAAAGAAAAAGGCATTTTCAATGAAAAAAACTGAGATTCAGGCAGAAAAATAATTTTCCGCCGTTTTCATCCTGACCGTTACGGTTCTTCCAACAGCCATGTGTGCGCCGGATCAAAGATGCGGTCCGTCCATGGGTCACCGTCAAAATGGCGGATCATCCATACATAATACATGGGATAGCCGGGCGCATTCACTTGAGGATGGGTCAGCCCTCCGGGAACGAGGCAGAAGCTGCCGTCCTTGATTTTGCAAACCTCGTCGCCGATAAAGCAGGCACCGAAGCCCTGCGGCTTTTCAAAGCGGTAGTAGTACACCTCCGGCTGGGGATGGTGGTGCGGGGGATAACTGGACCAGCCTCCCTGCGGCACAAGGATTTCGCCCATGACCATATTGGAATAGGGCGCCGTATGATAATCGAAAAAAGTGCGGACCGTCCGCTGTGCTTTTCCCTCAAACTGGTCCTGTCCAAAGGTTTCCTCGGTACAGTTCTGCGGTGTATAAAGCTTGCTTTCAAAGTCCCTTTCGTTCCCAGTGCTTTGTACAAGGACTTCGCTCTGGCGGAGCGCGGTGATTCTTACTTTCACGCCTTTGGCAACATGCAGACAATACGGTCCGTCCCGCAGAAAGCTGTCCCGGGATGCCGCGACACTGCCGTTCGGCCAGAGATAGGATACGCTTCCCTCGACCAGCAATATCGCCCTTTCCTCGTCTTCAGAGAAAAAGGTAAGCGATTCCCCCTGCTCCACGCGATAAACCGTAATGTTCATCAGACTGTCCGCATAGGGCCCCTGTGTCTGCGTCAAAATTTTTTTACCGGTCCGGTCAAACACCGGATAACCGAAGATATTAGAAGATGTTTCCATGAAGCCCTCCTGTAAAAACAAAATATTAAGCATTCCGGGCAGGGATTCCCTCTTTTATCTGCCCAGAAGTTCTTTCTCGATCCGTTCCCGCGTTTCTGGGGCCTGCTTCGCCATCTTTTCCGGGTATCCGAAAAGGGATACGCAGGCAATGGATTCCCCGCCGACACGGAACGTTTTATGGGCAAAATCCATTTTGCGCAGCGTCTCAAAGATGCCGGCGAAATCCACTTCCCCCTCGCCTAAACCAATGTGCTGATGGATGGTGGCGTTTACTCCCGGAGGATTCAATATATAACGGCAGTCTATGGTCTGGTTCATGGTATCCGCGAACAGGACATGGGAAAGATCGTCTCCCGCATATTCAAGCATGTGGCGGACGTCCCCCTTTCCCTTGTCATAAAAGAAACCGTGCGGCGAAGAATACACATATTTCAGGTTGTCGCTGTGATAGGATTTTACCATGTCGCAGGTTTCGTCGTTTAACTCGCAGAAATCATACGGATGAGACTGAATCTCCACGCGGATATTTTCCTTTTCAAACAGCGGAAGCAATTCATCCATGGAACGGAACCACATTCCGTTGCAAAGCTCCGGCTGATTCGGATCCCCGGACAATTCCGTGTTAATAACCTGTACGCCCATGTTGACGGCGATTTCCACAATTTTTTTCCAGTTGTCCACCGCCATCCTGCGATGCTCTTCAGTTGGACCGGACCAGCGGTAAACGCAAATAAACGAAGAAATTTCCACCCCGGTTTCCCTCAGCGCCTTGCGGTACTCCGCCTCACATTCCCTGGAGAACAATGGATGCTTATAGAAGGGATTAATACGAGGATGCGGAGACTGTTCTATGTATTTATAACCCCAGTCCGCAACCTGATGGACCATGTCGCTGATGCTCATCTGTTTTGCCAATACATCGACATCAAATGCAATTTTCAAAGGGATTCCTCCTTACCATGCAATTGTAATATCTTACCGCATGCTGCTGAACAGCAGCAGCATGCGTCTTTCAGTGCTCAGGAACCAAAATATTTGGCAATAAAAGCTTTGGTCCTTTGTGCCGCCATCCTGACATTCTCATCAACGGAAAGCTGATAATACTCGGGACGAAAAACTTCCATGGTGCATACATCCGCGTCAAAACCAATCTTTTTAAGCGTGGAAGTATATCGGGCGTGATCAAGGCAGCCGTTTTCTGGCCAGAGGCGTTTTTCATCCGTGTTGTAGGCAGCTCCAAGCGGAAGATTCTCTGTGTCGTTCAAATGGTAAACAAATATTTTTTTGCCGTCCGATTTCTCCAACGCTTCCCAGGAAGATGCCATCGCATAAAAATGGTACTGATCGAGGGTGAGCCCGACATTGTCCCGATCCACGGCTGTGACGATATCATAGGCGGTATCGAAGCGGTTGATCGTGCATCCGGGGGCACCGCAGAACTCCAGAGAGATTCCGATGCCGCTCAGTGCGCACTGATCAGCCATTTTACGAAGCATATCCACCGCATCGGCCTTAATTTCATCAACGGAAGCATGCTCTTTGATGTCAAAGGTTGGAACGGCAACCAGCAGCTTCATATCGATGGCATTACAGATTTTAATAATATGATCCAATTCGTCAAATACGGCTTTTTGTGCGGCGGCGTCCTTTTTCCAGTTAAAGAAACACAGGGCATTGTAGGAAAGCGGCTTCAAATGATGGCTTTTAAACCAGCCGGCCAGCTCCTCCAGCGTATGTTCCTGCAAATAATCCTCCAGGCAATCGAAACGAATGTCTATGTAGTCAAAACCATACTTTTCGCAGGCTTCGAGGTCTGCCAGCAGGGTATGGCCTTTACAGCCGAGGGATGTCCCCTCATTGAACCCCATTTTCATGAAAATTCCTCCTTAATATTTAGATATCGGATTACTTTTGATAGAAATTTGGGCAGGAGCCTGTTTCAATCGGCTCCACGGCACCAGTGGTCTGGGACTTGACCAGTGCGTCGGCGGTAACAGCCGCAAGATAACCGTCCCATGCGGACGGGCCGTTTACCTGCCCTTTTTTTGTGGAATTGATCCAATCCTGAATCTCTGTATCGTAGGCGTCCGCAAAACGGCGTTTCCAGTCGGTTTCGATCGCTACAGAACGTTTTGCATCCTTGCGAATCAACGGGAAAGAAGGTTCCGGCATCCTGACAATTGCGCCCTCACAGCAAACCTCACACTCAATGTCATAACCAAACTGGCAATTTACAAACGCCTCCACATCGATCCGGATGCCGCTTTCCGTAGTAAGCAGCATGATCTGCGGATCCTGAAGCTCTTTATGCGCATATTTGCTGTTCTTCGGGAAAAGCACCTGTGCGGAAACATACTGATCGCCGACAAGCCAGTGCAGGCAGTCGATTTCATGGATGACAGTATCCGTCACAGCCATGCTGGTGCTGTAGCCGTCATCTACCTGGGCGTTTCTGTGCGCGCAATGCACCATAAGAGGAGCGCCGGCCTCGCCGCTTTCCAGAATCTCTTTGACCTGATTGTAGCCTTTATCGTAGCGGCGCATAAAACCGACCTGTACCAGATGCTTTCCGAGCGCCATTTCAGCATCTACAATCTTTCTGCAGTCCTGCGCGGTCGTAGCCAGAGGCTTTTCACAAAATACGGGTTTCCCAGCCGCAATCGCCTGAAGCACGGATTCGGCATGGGCCGGCCCCCAGCTTGTGACAATAACGGCGTCCACATCACTGGCCTTAATCAAAGCTTCTCCGCTTTTTTCTACGCGCGCCCCGGAAATTGCAGCCGCTTTCTGCGCATATTCCCCGCTAATATCGGTGACCGCAACAATTTTTCCTCCTGAAAGTTTATTGGTAATCCGTTTGATATGCTCGCAGCCAATTGCGCCTGCGCCGATTACGCCGATTCTTAATTCTTCCATTTAAATTCCTCCTAAAATGTATATTTTATAAGACCATATTGGGTTACTGCTTCAAAAAGCTTATTTGCCATGTCAATAGGCTTTGCAATCTTTGTGCTCAGTATGTAATCAAGCCTTTTTCGCATTTTTTCTCATATCGAATACAACGGCGCCGATGATAATCATGCCTTTTACCATCTGCTGTATGTAAGGTGAAATACCGAGAAGAAGCAAACCATTGTTTACAACGCCGAGAATCAGGATTCCACAGATCGCTCCGCTCACGCGCCCGATTCCGCCTCTTTGGCTGACGCCGCCGACGGTTGCAGCCGCGATAGCATCCAATTCGTAATTCACTCCCAAAGCCACATTGCCGGAACCTGAGTAGGACGCCAGCAAAACGCCGCCAAGCGCTGCGCAGAAGGAGCTCCAGGTATAAACCCTGACATAGATTGTTTTGACTTTAATTCCCGCCACTTCGGCGGCAATTCTGTTTCCCCCAACTGCATAAACGCTTTTCCCGAAGCGTGTCTGGGAAAGGATAAACCAGGCAATCACACAGACCAGTATAAAAATAAGAACGATATGCGGAATTCCGAAAAGTTTACCCTGTCCTACATTCTTAAAGCCCTTGTTAAGCATTGGCACGGGATATGCATTGGTATAAAGGTAGGCCATCGCACGTGCAATCAGCTGGGTACCCAAAGTCGCTATGAACGGATGGATATTTGTGTACGCAATCAATAATCCGTTGACAACGCCGATGAGCGTCCCAACCGCCACTCCCGCCAGCATCGCAACCGGGACTGGGATTTCGCCAAGACCCGGATAAAGCCTCGCGGAATAGGTCAGCTCCTGAGCAAGACTCGCCGAAATGACTGCCGACAATCCTACGACTGCACCGGGGGATAAATCAATTCCGGCCGACAATATGGTAAACATCACGCCTATAGTCATAATCCCTTTTATAGACTCCGTCATCAGCAAATTGATTGCGTTGGTTCCTGTAAAAAAGGAGGGGGACGCAAAGCTCATGACGATGATCATGGCGAGCAGGAGCAGCCACATTGAATTTTTACCCGCCAATTGTTTTAAATTATGTCTCAATTCTTTTCTCCTCCTATGCCGTAAGGGCGCCAATGGCATATTTCATGATTGTTTCCTGACTCAGGTCCTTGCGGTCTATGGTGCCGGTCATGACTCCTTCGTGCATAACCACAACCCTGTCGCTCATCCCAATGACCTCCGGCAGTTCAGAAGACACCATAATGATTGCCTTTCCCTGACCCGCAAGGAAGGAAATAAGAGACTGTATCTCCGCTTTTGCACCTACATCGATACCGCGCGTCGGCTCATCGATGATCAGAATATCGGGGTCCGTCAGAAGGCATCTCGCTACCAAAACCTTTTGCTGATTCCCTCCGGAAAGATATTGTATCTGGGTATCAAGCTCCGGTGTTTTAATATTCAGCTTCTCAATATATTCTTTGCACTCCTTTTCAATTTTCCTGTAATCCAACATTGAGGAACGCCTGACATAGTGCTTCAAACTGGATAAAATAATGTTTTCCATAACACTTCTAATCCCGATGATCCCTGAAAGGCGCCGGTCTTCCGTAAGGAATACAATATTGTTTTTGATTGCGTCGGCGGGATTTTTGATATGGATTTCCGTCCCATTCTTAAAAATTTTTCCACCCGTCATAGCACGGATCCCGAAAATGGTTTCCATTACTTCCGTTCTGCCGGCTCCGACAAGTCCTGCAAAGCCAAGGATTTCCCCCCTGTGCAGCTCAAAGGAAACATTTTTGACCGCCTTGCCGGAAGACAGGTTTTCCACTTTCAGAATGGTGTCGCCGATCGGGCAGTCGACTTTGGGGAACATCTCATCTATTTTGCGTCCCACCATCAGATTGATAATCTGATTGATATCCATATTTTCAATTTTATCGGTTGCAATAAACTGACCGTCGCGCAAAACGGTTACTTCGTCGCAGATCTGGGAAATTTCATCCATTTTATGACTAATATAAATGACCGCTGTTCCCTTTTCTTTGAGCTGCCGGATAATGCGGAACAGCTGTTCCACTTCCGACGTTGTCAGCGACGATGTCGGTTCATCCATAATTACAATTTTCGCGTCGTAGGAAACGGCTTTTGCAATCTCCACGAGTTGCATCTGGGCAACCGATAAATTTTTTATCAAAGCACACGGGTCTATATGGTTAATCCCAAGTTCTTTAAGAAGCTCAACAGTATCTTTCTTCATTTTTTTGTGATCGATAATAATTCCTTTTCGGGGCTCGCGTCCAAGCCAGATATTTTCACAGACGGTCCTTTCCAGAACCGGATTCAGTTCCTGGTGAATCATGGACAGTCCACATCTTAATGCGTCGCTGATGTTACGAAAAACGGTCTCTTTTCCCTGATAGATAATTTTACCGGAAGTCAGCTCGTATATAGCCATCAGACATTTCATCAGGGTGGATTTTCCCGCGCCATTCTCCCCTACGAGCGCATGTACCGTACCGGGACGGATCCGTAAATTAACTCCCGCTAAAGCGTGTACGCCGGGAAATTCTTTATAGATATCCAGCATCTCCAGAATATATTCATTCATCCATTTCATCTCCGGTTGATCATAATTGCTTTTATGCGGGCGTTTGCCCGCATAAAAGCAGGGAAATGTTTCTTTGCGCCGATCAGTTTCCCTTTACCTTCTGGAAATATTCTTCCACATTATCCTTTGTGACAAGCTCGAACGGAACCCAGTTCAATTTTTCGCAGGATTCGCCCTTGGCCAGTTTGACAGCGGCATCGATCATTCCTTCTCCCTGACCTACCGCGTTCTGGAATACGGAGCAGGCCATTTCGCCGCTCTTTACCGCTTCCAGAGCGTTCTCCGTAGCGTCGATTCCGGTAACCGGGGCCTCGATATTGGCCGCCTTCAAAGCTTCTATTACACCGAGTGCCATTTCGTCGTTGTTGCAGATAACGGCGTCAAAGCTTTTCCCGGTGCCGATGAACTGCTGCATTTTTTGCTGCGCTGTCGCACGCTCGTAATTGGCTGTATCCTCAAACACCTCATTGCCTTTGATTCCGCCGTCTTCCAGCGCCTTTTTGGCCGAGGCCGTGCGCGCGGTCGTGTGCTGTAGTCCCAGAGTCCCCATCAGCAATACATAATTGATTTCTGTTTTTCCTTTTTCCTTAAAATATTTCGCTAAATACTCGCCCTGCAATTTTCCGCTCGTATTTTCGTCGGAACCTACGTATACAATTTTATTTTCGACTAGATTTTCCTGGTTCGGAAGCCTGTTTACGAATACAATTGGAATATCTCCTGCGGTACTGATTATTTCAGGAGCGTTATCCGAATTGACGAGGTTAACGATCATGACATCAAATTTTTGCGTGGCCATTGTTGTAATATGAGAGAGCTGCTTCTGAACGTCACTGTCCGCATCATAAACCGTAAAATCGATACCGTTTTCCTCCGCCTTTTTCTTAGCGGCTGTTTCCAGTGTTGTCAGCCACTGATCACGCAAAGCTATGGAGAATCCTATTTTCATTTTTTTGTTTCCAGTCTCTTTGGGAGCCTCCGCCGTACTTTGGGTTCCTGAATTCTGCGCCTGTGCATTTTCTGTCTGGCCGCAGGCCGCCGTCCCCATGACGAGCAGTACACATAGAATCGCTGCTAAAAACCTTTTCAATTTAATAATCCCCTTTCTTATTTAGGCGAATTTATGTAAACGGAAAATCCGATTTACATCTTGGAGGATGACTGCCGTGTTTAAATTCCGGTTATCCTGAAAATATAATCGCGGGCTTTTTTAGCATATTCAAACGGATTCGCTTTTTCCGGATCCTGCTCGGCTTCCACCACGATCCAGCCTTTATAATGGTTCTCGTCCAGGATGCCGACAATCGGCTTAAAGTCCATATCCCCGTCGCCCGGAACCGTAAACGTACCGTTGCGTATGCCATCCAGGAAACTCAGATGTTTCGCCTTAGACTCTGCCACCACATCGTTTCTCAAATCTTTCAAATGCACATGACCGATGCGGTTAGCGTATTTCTTTAAGATCTTTACGGGATCGATGTCGTCAAAGCTCAGGTGGCCGGAATCAAAAAGAAGGTAGACAAGCTCCGAATCCGTATGCGCCATCAAGCGGTCGATTTCATTTTCGTCCTGAACAACGGTTCCCATATGATGATGGAAAGTCAGCTTCATCTGCTTATCTTTCGCTATCTTCCCCAAACGGTTCAAGCCGTCGCACAGCAGGTTCCATTCCCGGTCATCCATCACATGTTTCCCTTCAAAAATGGGCTGCTTTTTCCCCTGAATGCTGTAGCTCTGTTCGGAAACGCCGATGACTTTTGCACCCAGATATTTCAGAAAATCCAATTTTTCATCGAACAACTTTGCTGTTTCCTCGAAGGGCTTCGAAATCAGGAAAGCGGAAAACCACTGGTTACAAATGGCAGACCTCTCAAATCCAGAGCTTTTTTCAGGACTTCTTTATGTGTTGGATATTTATTGCCGATTTCGCATCCCTTGTAGCCGGCCAGAGCCATTTCACTGATGCACTGCTCAAAGGTGTTTTCCTTGCCGAGGTCGGGCATATCGTCATTGGTCCATGCAATGGGGGCGATCCCCACAAAAACCTTTTCTTTATCGAACATAGTAATTCCTCCCATTTTTAATATTCTCTGGAGGCCCTTCTGTACCGTTCTTTCCGTTCAAAGGCTTCCTGCCCGGATTTTTTCTTTGCCGTGCTTGCAACGCCCACGTGCCACCAGGAGTCATAATCGCGCGTCATGGTTTTGGGCAGAACTTTGATATCGATCAAAGTGGGAACCGTCTGTTTTTTGCTGTCGGCAAGAGCAGCCTTCAGCTCTTCCATGGTGCGCGCGGTATAGGTTTTCGCCCCGTAACCGGCGGCGACCGCAGCGTAGCTGACCGGAACAAAATCTCCGGTCTGATTTCCCGTTTCGGGATCGCGGAAACGGAATTCCGTCCCCAGATTTCCGATGCCGTTGGACATTTCCAGATTATTGATGCAGCCGTTCGAGGCATTGTCGAACAGCAGAATATTGATTTTCCGATGCTCCTGAACCGCGGTGACGATCTCGGAATGCAGCATCAGGAAGCTGCCGTCACCAACCATGGCATAAACCTCCCGCTTTGGCTCTGCAAGCTTGACGCCGAGCGCGCCGGCGATCTCATAGCCCATGCAGGAAAATCCGTACTCCATGTGATAGGAGTCGCGCGCCTCGGTCGTCCACATGCGCTGCAGATCGCCCGGAAGGCTGCCCGCGGCGCCGATGATGATCGCATCGTCAGCAATACCGTCGCGAATGGCGCAGATCGCAGCCGTCTGGGTCAGGCGGCTGCCCGTCATCCCGACAAATTTTTCAATGCTGTCCGGGGCGCGGTCCGCGATCATCGGTTCAAAGCCTTCTCCGTAGGAATAGGCCGCCAGCCGTTTCATTTCTTCGTTCCAGGCTGTTTTGGCGTCTGAGATTTCATGGGTGTACGCACTGCGGTAGCCTCTGTTTTTCAGCAGGACGGTGAGCACCTCCAGAGCCGCCTTTGCGTCGCCGACCGCTTTGATGCTGTCCATTTTATAGGCGTGGAACCGGGACACATTGATGGAAACCATTTTTACACCCGGATTCCGGAACAGCCATTTGGAGGAAGTGGTAAAATCGGACAGTCTGGAACCGACTGCAAGAATCAGATCGGCTTCCCGCGCGATGGTATTCGCGGCCAGATTCCCGGTCACGCCGATTCCGCCCAGATTATAGGGAGAGCTGGAGGAGCAGGCGCTTTTTCCGGCCTGCGTTTCGCCGAAAGGAATATGGAACTGTTCGCAAAAACTCTGAAGAACGTCTCCGGCTCCGGAATACTTCACGCCGCCGCCGCAGATCACCAGCGGTTTTTTGCTGGCCGTCACCGCGTTCAGGACATCTTCGAGCTCTTCGTTCGCAGGAAGGCACCTCGTGATTTTATGTACGCGCTTCTGAAAGAAATAGTCCGGATAATCGTAGCTTTCGCCCTGCACGTCCTGCGGAATCGCGACACACACCGCGCCGGCCTCCGCCGGGTCGGTCAGGACCCGCATGGCGTTGATCATGGCAGTCATCAGCTGCTCCGGGCGCTCCACCCGGTCCCAGTATTTGCAGACCGCTTTAAACGCGTCGTTCGTGGTGGTCTGCAGGCTGCCTGACTGTTCCACCTGCTGCAGGACCGGATCAGGCTGCCTGCTGGCGAAGGTGTCGCCGGGCAAAAGCAGCAGCGGAATATTGTTGACGGAAGCGCAGGCCGCGGCGGTGACCATATTTGCCGCGCCCGGGCCGATGGAGGAAGAGCAGGCGATCATCCTTTTGCGGTTGTTCTGCCTTGCAAAGGCGGTGGCCAGGTGGGCCATGCCCTGCTCGTTTTTACCCTGAAAATATTTTAATTCTCCCCGGTTTTCATCCAGCGCCTGCCCGATCCCGCACACGTTCCCGTGCCCGAAAATCGTGATGACCCCTTCCACGAATTTATTTTCCGCCCCGTCCACGCTGACGTACTGCTGATCCAAAAAACGCACAAGCGCCTGTGCCATTGTCATTCTGGTCGTACCCATAGCCGAACTCCTTTCGTAAACTCTATGCTCTGGCGATCATTTCGCCGTATTTTTGTTTGCAGTCGGCAATGTAATCCCGAACGGTCTTCACGTCCGGCATGCTGTCCGCACAGGAATGGCTGGCGACGAGCAGGGAAGCAGACGCGCTGCCGAATTCCAGGCAGTCGATGATTTCCCAGCCTTCCAGCAGCCCGTACAGGAACGCGGAAGCGTAGCCGTCGCCGCCGCCGAAGCCCTTCAGCTTTTTAATCGGAAACGGCTTCACGGTATAGCTCTGGCCGTCGCAGGTGTAAGCGGTGGAGCCTTCCTTCCCGTGCTTGATGACAACGATTTTGGCGCAGCGGCTGTGCCAGAGTGCCGCGGTTTCCCTGTCCGAAAGGCCGGGCCGGATCAGACTCTGGGTCAGGTCGTATTCCTCTCTGGAACCCAAAATCACATCTGCCTGGCCGGCGGCAATCCCGTAGTAAACGCCGAGCTCATCCTCTGACTGCCAGTTATACGCGCGGTAATCGATGTCAAAAATAACCGGCGTATCGGTTTTTTTTGCAAGGAACAGCGCCTTGAAGGCCGCTTCCCGGGACGGGCTTTCGGCCAGCGCCGTTCCGGAGATTAGAAGCGCCTTGCTCTGCTTCATGTATTCCTCGTCAATATCGTTCACATTTAACTGTAAATCCGCAATTTTGTTGCGGTACATTAAAATGCTGCTTTCTTTTTCACTTAGAATTTCCGTAAAGGTAAGCCCCAGCTTTTCCCCATTTTCGCAGCGGCGGATCCGGGAAGTGTCGATTCCCTCTCTCCTGAAATAATCCGTCACGTAATCACCGAACCGGTCATCGGATACCCGCGCGAAAAAACCGCATTTTTTCCCCAGCCGCGAAAGGCCCACCGCAATGTTTGCGGGAGAACCGCCCAGATATTTCTTATAGGTCGTGCTCTCCGCCAGCGTTTTATAATAGTCAACCGGATTCAGGTCAATCGTAATTCTGCCCAAAGGCGTAAGGTCGAATTTTCTGTTTGCGTCAAACTCTATGTATTTCATCATGCCGTCCCTTTCCCTGTGCGCGTTTTATGAAATTTGCTCCAGAGGTATTCTGTTGTTGAAAATTTCGATATGTTTTTTTACGTTCCCGTATACTTCCCGCACCATCGCTTCATTGAGCGCAAAGTAATTGTAGGGAGCCTCCGTCTGGAAATACTTTTCCGCTCCCCGTGTCAGAGCGTCGAAATTGGCCGTGGCAATGTTGATTTTGCGGATACCGTGCTGAATACAGGTCCTGAAATCCTGAGGGCTGATTCCCGTACCGCCGTGAAGCACCAGAGGAACCGCGACCTTCTGATGGATTTCTTCCAGAATATCAAAACGGATTTTCGGCTCTGTGGTATAGTGACCGTGTGCGTTCCCGATCGCAACGGCCAGGGCGTCCACCCCTGTTTCCTTTACAAAATCGCGGGCGACGTCCGGATCGGTGCAGACCATTTTATGGTTGACGCTGTTGTCCTCGCTCCCGCCTACGACCCCAAGCTCGGCCTCCGTGGACGCTCCGCACTTTTCGGCCATCCGTATCACCTGTCCGGTAACCTTTATATTCTCAGGCAGCTCGTATTTGGAGCCGTCAAACATGACGGACGTAAATCCCAGATCGAGCGCCTGCTGTACGGTATCCACTGTCAGACCGTGGTCCAGATGGACCGCGACATCCACTTTCGCATTCCTGGCCGCATGAACCATCATGGGCCCCATTAAATCCAACGGGGAATGTTTCAGCCGGATTTGCGCAATCTGCAGGATAATAGGGGTGTTCAGTTCTTCCGCCGCCTTGACCGCGCCAATCAGCATTTCCATATTTCCTACGTTGAAGGCTCCGACTGCCCTATCCTCTTTGGAAGCGTCCATAATGAGTTCCTTCATAGGACGGATAGACATGTTTCATCCTTCTCTCTGTAATGTTTTGGATATGTTATGACGATATGTTATCACTATTCTGCAAATTATTCAATAGATTTTTGCGAAAACTTAGGCAATTTTTATTTATTTATAATAACTTACAATATTTAAATAATTCCTTTATCAATAATTCACAACTGATTAGTCCCAGAAAGAATAAATTTGCATTGAGTTTTGTGATTATATTTCTATATTAATCAAATACTATTTTAATAAAAAATCAGCTAAAAGATTTCTGAATTCGACAAATTTATGAATTGCAAATTTTGACTAAGTTCTATATAATAAAGGAACAATGTAACCATTTTCTATATATTGCTCTATGATTTCCCGCGAATAACATATGATTAGGAGTTAAAATGATGCGGTCTAAAAGAATTGAAGAAATCAAAGCCTACATTTATGACAACAAAACGGTGACGCTCGACCAGATCTGTGAAAGGTTCAAGGTCTCAAAGAGCACGCTCCGCAGGGACCTGGACGAGATTTTGATGGAAAGCGACATTAAAAAAATTTACGGCGGTGTGACGGCGATTCCCAAAAGGGAACTGACTTCCTTTGAGGAGCGGAATATCTCGAATTCGGCGGCAAAGGAACAAATCGCCGCAGCCGCGGCCGAGCTGGTGGAGGACGGCGATATCGCCTTTATTGATTCGGGGACGACAACGCTGCACATCGTCGACTATATACGGGATAAAAAGAAAATCACCATCCTTACCAACAACGTGGAAATCATTTTGCGCGCAATCCCGTATGACAACATCAACATCATTTCCCTTTCCGGCACGCTCAACCGCAAAACCCTGTCCTTTACCGGCACCAGCTCCGCGCAGGTGCTGCAGAATTACAATATCAGCAAGGCGTTTATGGCCACGACCGGGTTTTCCATCGCCAACGGCGTGACCAATTCCTCTCCTTCGGAGTCCGATATCAAACGCATGGCCGTAAAGCGCAGCCAGCAGGTTTATCTTTTAGCGGACAGCAGTAAATTCGGTGCGGTTTCCCTGATTACTTACTGTGATCTGAGCCAAGTAAACGTCCTGATTACCGAAGCCGAACCGCCCAAAGAGATCCGCAGCTTTATAACGGGCTCCGGCGGCAGAATTCTTCTTACCAAATAACGCGGCATTCAATAAATTGATAAAATTGATTCATAATCTATTTTCTTTCTGCAGATCAATGAAATCATTTTGCATATATAAATAACAATTTTCGATATTTATTTGATAATTAACTTGATTTTTTTATTATTCAAAGATATAATGGTTAAAAGATTCATAACTTACTCATAAGTTTATCATTTTAAGGAGGAAAAAGAATGAGTGAAGTCAAGAAACTGAGACCTTATATCAACGGAGAATTCATCGAGTCAAAGACGGAAAAATACAGTGACGCCTATGATCCGAGTACCGGCGAAGTGATCGCCAAGGTGCCCTGCTGCACACCGGATGAGGTGGAGCAAGCGGTCGCAAGCGCCAAGGCAGCTTACCCGGGCTGGTCGTCCACACCGGTCGTAAAGCGCGTGCAGATTCTTTATAAGATGCGGCAGCTGATCGAGGAGCACCTCGACGAACTGACTTATCTGGTCGCGCAGGAAAACGGCAAGAACTGGTCGGAGGCGCAGGGCGACGTGCTGAAGGCGAAAGAAGGTACCGAACAGGCAATCTCGGCGCCTTCGCTGATGATGGGCGAAAGCCTGATGGATGCCAGCAGGGGCTACGATACCGTTCTGTACCGCGTCCCTCTGGGCGTGTGTGCGGGAATTATCCCCTTCAACTTCCCATCCATGATCCCAATGGGCTGGATGACGCCGATCTGCGTCGCGTGCGGCAACACCATCGTTTTAAAAGCGGCGACGTTTACCCCGCAGTCCGCCCTCCGGTTTGCGGAGCTGTACAAAGAGGCCGGCCTTCCGGACGGCGTCATCAACATTGTCACCTGTTCCCGGCACGAAGCCGAAATCCTTCTGACGCACCCCGATGTAAAAGCCATTACTTTTGTAGGCTCCACCGATGTCGGCCAACATATTTATTCCACTGCGGCGGCGAGCGGCAAACGCGTACAGGCGCTTTGCGAAGCAAAAAACCACGCTTTGGTTTTAAACGACTCACCGGTTGAAAGAACCGCGGCCGGTATCATTAACTCCTCTTTCGGCTGCGCTGGCGAGCGCTGCATGGCGCTTCCCGTCATCGTCATCCAGGAAGGGATTGCCGACCGGCTGGTCGCTGAGATTGTAAAACAGGCCAGTAAGATGAAAATAGGGCCTGCCTATGACAAGACCACGAAGTTAGGCCCAGTGATCAACGAGGCGCACCGCCGGTCTGTAGCAAGCTGGATTCAGAAGGGGATCGACGAGGGGGCCACGCTTGTGCTTGACGGCAGGAATGTCAAAGTAGAAGGCTTTAAAAAGGGATTTTACCTTGGGCCAACCATCTTTGACCACGTAAAGCCCGGCATGACGGTCGGTGAAAGAGAAATCTTCGGGCCTGTGCTCTGCATTAAGAGAGTAAAAACCTTTGAAGAGGGCCTTGCCGTTATGAACGAGAATCCGTTTGCGAACGGCTCCGTCATCTTTACCCAGAACGGGCATTACGCCAGGGAATTTGTCCGCCATACCGACGGCGGCATGGTCGGCGTGAATGTCGGCATCCCGGTACCCGTGGGATATTTCACCTTCTCCGGGCATAAAAAGTCCTTCTTCGGCGACCTGCACTGCCTTGGAAAAGACGGCTACCGGTTCTATACGGACAGCAAGGTCGTAACCACCCGCTGGTTCGATGAGGAAGAATCCAAATCCACGACTGTAAGCACCTGGGACGGCACCATCTGAGCCGAAACCGTTTGTACATAGCCGGCAGCAAAACCGGCACAGAAGCCGGAAGGACGCTGCCCCGTTCCTCCCGGCGACAATTCCTCCCTCCACAGAAGCAAAAGGCTTACCATTTATGTAAAGCCTTTTGCTTCTCCATTTAATATCGGCGGAATCTGTCCCGGGCCGCCCGGGACCTGCACCCAAAATGCCGTCAAACGGCGAGACTGAATAAAGCATTCCGTCTTTCTGTCAATCTAACCGCCAAATCATCAGATCAAAGGGGATTTCCCATTATGATAACCGCAGCAGAAAAGAAAACGAAGGACACGCCGCAGATTCTTCTCTTGTCCGTGATCGTGTCTCTTTTTTGGTTTTGCCAGTATGTTTATATTCCCTATCAAACGGTCTACCTGTCGGGAATCGGCTCGGCACCCACTCTGATCGGCGTTGTAACAGGCGCTTACGGATTCACGCAGCTGATCCTGCGCCTGCCGCTGGGCGTAGCGGCCGACCGCCGCGGCAGGCACAGGCTCTTTATCATGCTTGGAATTTTCAGTGCGGGAACCGCTTCCCTGTTTCGGATCTTTCTGCCGAACGAATACGGTTTTTTCCTCGGCAACCTGTTTTCCGGCTTCGCTTCGGCCACCTGGATTTCTTTTATGATCCTGTTTTTCAGCCACTTTCAGGAAAGTAGTTTACAAAAAGCTTCCGGCTTGATTGTCGGCGCGAATAATATGGGGATTTTTCTCGGGTTTTCCATGGGCACCCTGCTTTACCGGCATTTTGGAATGCATCTGCTGTGCGTGCTGAGCGCCGCCGCCGCGCTTCCGGCGCTTTTTCTGTCGCTGTTCGTCACCGAACCATCTCATGAAAGACAGGCGCCGCCCGTAAGGGATTTGCTGAAGATATGCACGGACAGGCGGCTCATTCTTTTTTCCCTGCTTGCGCTGATTCAGCAGGGGGTACAGATTTCCACCTCCATGTCTTTTACAGCACAGGCGGCGCAGGCGCGCGGTGCGGACAGCACACAGATCGGCTTATGCTCCGTCATTTACATTGTCGCTGCGGTGCTCAGTTCTTATTTTGCCGCTTCAAAAGCGTCTCAGAAGCTCGGCCCTTCCTTCTGGATTCCTGTGATTCTGGCCTGTCTGACGATTTACTGCCTGTTGATTCCAAATCTTCCGAACATAGAGTGGTTTTACCCCACACAGATTTTATCGGGACTTTCCACCGGGATACTGTTTTCCTTCTGTACCTCGGAGGCGATGAAAAACATCCCCTCAAAAACGAAATCGACCGCGATGGGATTTTATCAGTCGGTCTATGCGGCCGGTATGACCGCGCTCCCGGTTGTAACCGGCGCTTTGACCAGCACATTTGGATTGCGCAACGCTTTTTACTCCCTTGCCGGTCTGACCGCAGTTGGGCTGGACGGTGCTATTGTTTATTACTGTAACCGGCGTGGAGCTGATTTTGGAAGAAGAAGCGGAACCGAAGATACACCAAAATAAAATTCCGCCTCGCTCCAAGGGCCTTTGGACTGACAAATCGAAAAGCGCACGGCTGAATTAACAGCCGTGCGCTTTTCCACATTAATACCAATAGTATATTGTCATGTATTTATTACAATCATTGGAGCAATTTCCAAGACTAATTAATTAAAATAATCACATTATACTTTATGTATCAATAATTTCATGAATTTACTCAATACATCAAAACTACAGCAATTCCATTTCAGTTTGCGAGATAAAACACGTTTCTCCCCCGCCAGAGGCGGGGGAGAAACGCAATCTTGTTGCAGAATCAACTGGAAATGCTGTAGGAATACGATTCATCTTATGAAGCACTCACAAAATGTTCCTCCGATAAGCATGTTTCCTCCTGGGATCATCGTCAGACGGACTGCTTGAGCGGTTTGTTCATGCAATCTGACCCCGACAGACGGACAGAACAAGCCTGATCGTAAAACTGAATCTTATAATTTACTTTGGCCAGATGCCTTTGCAGCTCCTGAATCTGCTCCAGCACGCTTTCCCGCTGCCGGATGAAAATCTGCCGTCTTTCCTCCAGCGTCGCGTCCCCTTCGAGCGAAAGATCAATATATTCCTTGATTTTCTTGATCGGCATTCCCGTACCTTTCAGGCAGCAGATCACGGACAGCCGTTCCAAATCGGAATCCGTAAAGACTCTGATTCCGTTCTCCGTCCGTTCAACAAACGGCAGAAGGCCCTCTTTTTCATAATAACGAAGCGTGTGCGCCGTCAGATTCATTTTTTCCGCCGCCTGTTTAATAGTATAACCCATTGGAAATTCCTCCATCAATTATACAAATTGTAAATCTTTGTTTTGCTCGACTTAGAGTAAACATTAGGCTTAAAACAGTATAACACGGAACGGAAAAAATGAAAATCGTTCTGTAATATAAACTTTTTGGTATTCTCTCTTTTCGTCCGCCGTTTGCATAAAAACGTCACGAACCCAACCGCCGCCTGCCGGCCGGCGCCGTGAAAGAGCGGGATACATTTTCGTTTGATAAAACAGACAGGAAATGAAATACAATTCTTCTGTTTATAGTAAATATGACAGTTTCCTTTGTGAAATCCTTCTTGCTTTTTTTCAGAACCATGATATAATATTAACAAATAAGTTTTCGGTGCGCCGGCTGAGACGGAGCTTTTCATCTTGCGGCAAACCATGGGGAAACTTTTCAAAAAGTGATCGTACTGAATGCAGGAGGGTTCGTCCCGAATGAGAAGGCGAGAGAATAGTGGAAATTCAAAAGGCACGTCTGTGTGCCTTTGTTTTGATATGCTATCCCTGTGCCTTTTCGGCGCAGGGATTTTTTTTGCACGGAAAGGAGGCTATCCAGTGGAATCCAGAATCGCCTTGGTCGGAATTATCGTGGAAAACACCGACTCGGTGGAAAAAATCAACGCCATCCTCCATGAATACGGGGAGTACATTGTGGGAAGGATGGGCATTCCTTACCATAAACGGCACATTTCGGTCATCAGCATCGTGATGGACGCGCCGGGGGACGTCATCAGCGCCCTTTCCGGGAAACTGGGAATGATCCCCCACGTCAACATCAAGACAGTCTACTCAAAAGTTCCCCCAACGGAAGAGTAATAAGAACGGAGATTACGAATGAGGGCACTGATCGACAGGCTTTACATGGAAAGAACGCTCAGCAAAGAAGATTTCTGCCTCCTTTTAAGCCACTGCACACCGGAAAACAGCGAATACCTTTTTCAGCGGGCCCGGAGCGTGTCCAAAAAATATTTCGGGAACCGGATTTACGTCCGCGGGCTGATCGAGTTTACCAACTACTGCCGCAACGACTGCTACTACTGCGGGATCCGGTGCGGCAACCACAGGGCGGAGCGCTACCGTCTGACGGAACAAGAAATTCTGTCCTGCTGTGAAAGTGGCTATGGGCTCGGCTTCCGTACCTTCGTTTTACAGGGGGGAGAAGATCCGTTTTATACGGACGGGGACATCATTGGTCTGGTAAGCTCCATCAAAAAAAGCTACCCCGACTGCGCCGTCACTCTTTCCATCGGCGAAAAAAGCGAGGAAGCCTATCGGAAATACTTTCAGGCGGGGGCGGACCGCTATCTGCTGCGGCACGAAACCGCCAACGCGCACCACTACGGCAGGCTCCACCCGGAAAGCCAGACGCTGCAGACCCGCATGGAATGCCTGCGGGCGCTGAAGAAAACCGGCTATCAGGTAGGCACCGGCTTTATGGTCGGCTCGCCCTACCAGACGGTGGAAAACCTTGCGGAGGATCTGCTTTTTATCCGGCAGCTCGAGCCGGAGATGGTGGGAATCGGGCCATATATCCCCCACCACGGCACACCGTTTGCCGATCAGCCCGCGGGAAGCCTGGAACTGACGCTGTTCCTGATCGGCATCCTCCGGCTGATGCTGCCGAACGCGCTGATTCCCGCGACGACCGCGCTGGGCACCATTCATCCGAGCGGGCGGGAAAAAGGGATTTTAGCCGGGGCGAATGTCGTCATGCCCAATCTTTCCCCCGTAAGAGTGCGGAAAAAATACGAGCTGTACGACAACAAAATCTGTACGGGCGAGGAAGCGGCCGAATGCCGGTTCTGCCTGCAGAACCGGATGGAGAGCATCGGATACCGGATTGTGGTCGACCGGGGAGATTTCCGCCCCGCCAATCTGAACGATTAAGGAGTTTTTATCATGTATAACTGCAAATCGAAAACAGCGACCGAATTTATCGACGACGAGGAAATTCTGGATACTCTGGACTACGCCCGGAAAAACAAACAGAACCGCGCGCTCATCGACGGGCTGCTCGAGCGGGCGAAGGACTGTAAGGGCCTGACCCACCGGGAAGCGGCCGCCCTTCTGGAATGCGACCTGCCGGACGAAAATGAAAAAATGTTCAGGCTGGCCAAAAAAATCAAGCAGGCATTCTACGGCAACCGGATCGTGATGTTTGCCCCGCTCTACCTTTCCAACTACTGCATTAACGGCTGCGTATACTGCCCCTATCATTTTAAGAATAAAAAAATCTGCCGGAAAAAGCTGACGCAGGAAGAGATCGCCCGCGAGGTCGTCGCCCTGCAGGACATGGGCCATAAGCGTCTGGCGCTGGAAACCGGCGAGGACCCGGTGAACAACCCGATCGAGTACGTGCTGGAAAGCATTCAGACCATCTACGGAATCAAACATAAAAACGGGGCTATCCGCCGCGTCAACGTCAACATCGCGGCGACGGCCGTGGAAAACTACCGGAAGCTGAAGGAAGCCGGGATCGGTACCTACATTCTTTTTCAGGAGACCTACAATAAAAAGAGCTATGAGGAACTGCATCCCACAGGCCCGAAGCACGACTACGCCTACCACACCGAGGCCATGGACCGCGCGATGGAAGGCGGTATTGACGACGTGGGGATCGGCGTGCTGTTCGGATTAAATATGTACCGCTACGATTTTGTCGGGCTGCTCATGCACGCGGAGCATCTGGAAGCCGCCATGGGCGTCGGCCCGCACACCATCAGCGTGCCGCGCATCCGCCCCGCCGACGACATTGACCCCAAAAACTTCACAAACGCCATCTCGGACGATATTTTTGCCAAAATCGTCGCCGTGCTGCGCATTGCGGTCCCCTATACCGGCATGATCATCTCCACCAGGGAATCCCAGAAAACGAGGGAACGCGTGCTGGAGCTGGGCGTTTCCCAGATCAGCGGCGCTTCCTCCACCAGCGTCGGCGGGTACGTCGAGCCGGAAGAGGAGGAGGACAACTCTGCGCAGTTCGAGGTGAACGACAAGCGTACGCTGGACGAAATCGTCGGCTGGCTGCTGGACCTCGGCTTTATCCCCAGCTTCTGCACCGCCTGCTACCGCGCGGGACGGACCGGCGACCGCTTCATGACCCTGGTAAAGGCCGGGCAGATCGCGAACTGCTGTCATCCGAACGCCCTGATGACGCTCAAGGAATATCTGGAGGATTACGCTTCCAAGGATACCAGACAAAAAGGCGAAGCGCTGATTGCCAGAGAAGTTTTCAATATTCCGAATGAAAAAGTCCGCTCGATTGCCATGGAGCATCTGCAGGAGATGAAAGCGGGCAAACGGGACTTCCGGTTTTAAAGAGGAATCCATAAGAAAGGGTGCGAAAAATGAGTCTGACGGATACCCCAAGAGCCAACCGGCTTCACATCGGCATTTTCGGGAAGCGCAACAGCGGAAAGTCCTCCCTGATCAACGCGCTCACCCGGCAGGAGACCGCGCTGGTTTCGGACGTTGCCGGAACAACGGCGGACCCCGTGTATAAGTCCATGGAGATTTACGGCATCGGCCCCTGTGTGTTCATCGACACCGCCGGGTTCGACGACGTGGGCGAGCTGGGCCAAATGCGGGTGGAGAAAACGAAAAAAGTCATTGATAAAACCGACATTGCCCTGGTCGTTTTCAGCGGCGAAGACATTACGGAGGAAATCCGCTGGACAGACACCCTGCGCGAGCATAAAATCCCGGTCATCGCCGTCGTCAACAAGGCCGATATTCTTGCCGACGCGGCTGAAATTGCAGCGAAGGTCCGGAAAACCGGCAAGCTAAGCCCCATTGTGGTCAGCGCAAAGGCAAAAACGGGGATTGAAAAAATCCGCGAGGAGCTCATCCGCCGGCTGCCCGAGGATTACGAGGCAAAAAGCATCACCGGCGGGCTGGCGGACAACGGGGACCTGATTTTACTGGTCATGCCGCAGGATATTCAGGCGCCGAAGGGCCGCCTGATTCTGCCGCAGGTACAGACGCTGCGAGAGCTGCTCGACAAAAAGTGCGTCGTCCTCAGCGCGACCACCGACAAGCTGGACGAAGCGCTGGCCTGCTTGAAAGAACCGCCCAAGCTGATTATCACCGATTCGCAGGTATTTAAGACGGTCTATGAGAAAAAGCCGAAGGAAAGCAGGCTGACCTCTTTTTCGGTCCTGTTCGCCAATTACAAGGGCGACCTTCCGTATTATGTGGAAAGCGCGGGTGCGATCGACCGCCTGACGGAGCGGTCCCGGGTGCTGGTTGCGGAAGCCTGCACGCACGCGCCGCTGGCAGAGGACATCGGGCGGGAAAAGCTCCCGCGCATGCTCCGCAAAAAGGCCGGGGAAGCCCTGACGGTCGACGTGGTGAGCGGTTCCGATTTTCCGGAGGACCTTTCCCCGTATGATCTGGTGATTCAGTGCGGCGCCTGCATGTTCAACCGGAAATACGTGCTGTCCCGCGTGGAACGCGCCCGAGCGCAGGGCGTTCCCATGTCCAACTACGGCGTGGTGATCGCGTATCTGTCCGGAATCCTCGACAAAATCGACCTGAACTGACCGCCGCATCCTATCACAAAAAGAGAAGGCCCATTTCAGCGGGCCTTCTCTTTTTGTCTGTTCTGCTTATTCCACCGTAATGACCGAAACCGGACAGCCTTCCTGCGCCTGGATCGCCTTGTCCTCAACCTCGGGCGGCACATCCTCCCTGTAAACCTCGGCCACACCGTCGTCCCCCATTCTGAAAACCTCGGGACAGGTTTCGGGGCAGAGTCCGCAGGAAATGCATCCGCTTCTGTCAAGAGTCGCTTTCATAATAACATCCTTCTTTCCGGTCAAACATGACCAAAATATTTTCGTCATTTTCTATTGGAGGGATATTACGATATTCCTTTGTATTGTCGCCTGATCGCGGAATTTTATCCGCATGCAACATTTTTTACCGGATCGTTGCTTCGATATTTTTCGTTCATCCCATTATACACAAACAGCGCCAAAAAGTAAATAAGGGAAAAGGCGCCCCGCCTCATAAATTTTATGATCGTTTGGTATTCGGCCCAAGCGATGCCTTTTTTGTATTGTGCGACTGGTTCTGGTTCTCCGGCTTTTTGGACCGGCCCGCTTGGTTTACGGCTTCCGCCCGGGTTTCCCCGTTCAGGCCGTTTTTCTCCGGAACTTTCTTCTCGTCCATTTTTCTTCCTCCTACATCACATGGTCTTCGTTTTTTTCCGCCCGGATCTGATAGCCGAGCCGCCGGAGCGTATCCTCAATCCGGCTCTGCTCCACCCCTGTGGTGTCGTAGTCCACGGCAACTCTTCCCGTGTGCGTATTGGTGCTGACGGAGATGACTCCGTGCAGAGTGTCAAGCTCCTTCTGAATGGTCTGAACGTCTCTTCGATCGGTCATATTTTCTATATCAAAATAAGCGCTGGCTTTTGCCATCGATCATCACCTCGCCCATAGTATTGACAAAGCGGGGATGAATATCATCGTTTTTTTATGATTGCGTATTTTTTTATGCAGTCCAGAATCGGCCTTATTGCGTCCCGGCTGGTAAAATCCGCCGGATGGTCGTAACAGGCGAGCATTCCTTTTGCGTCTTCATCCGTTTCGGGGGCTTTTTCCAGTTTGACTTTGAGCAGATTCATCAGCATTTTATCCTTCAGGTTACATTTATTCAGGTCAAATCCGCCGCGAAGAAGGAAAAAATGAATCTTTTCCATCGCTTCTTTGGAGAAATTGGTCCTGCGAACCTCTTCAACCGTATTCGGACGGCAGGGCGACGCACCCATGCCGAACACGATCAGCTTTTTATCCGCCAGTTCCTTCCTATGGCGGTAATGAGCTTTACGCCGTTGATTCCGCCGACGTACAGCCCGCCGCCGTAGACGATGGTACCGTACCGCAGCAAATTTTCCAGCTTTGCCCCGTCCGCTTCCAGCAGGTCGGCATCCGCCTCCTCTGCTATCCAGCGCGCGTATTTTTCGGTGAATCCGGAGTTCGATCGATAGATCACGGCTGTGGTTTTCATCATCCTCTTCCGTCCTTTCAGTCTGAATTTGATTTCTTGATCGGTACCAATCATATCTTTCAGCCCGTAAATTGTCAAGGCGGAAATGTTTCATAAAACCTTAGTCTCCTTTTCATTTAATAAAGAGAGTCAATGGGATAAATTTACAAAAAGATAGCTAAAGCTTATTTTTTTCATCGATATTCCCAAAAATCATTGACAATAAAATAACGATATGTTATCTTTTTTGTAACCTTAGAGATTTTTTAACAGGTAAACCGAAACGAATTGCGAGGAGAAAAATCAATGGATACTCAGTGCGACCACAAGATTTTGGATGAAATACTGGAAAAACACCAGTACAACCCCGGCAACATCATTGCGATCCTTCAGGATACACAGGAGGTGTACCGCTATCTTCCAAAGGATATTTTCCCCTATTATTCAGACCGGCTTGGGATCAGCCAGGCGCAAATTTTCAGCATTGCCACCTTTTACGAGAATTTCTCTTTGGAGCCCAAAGGAAAATATGTCATCAAGGTGTGTGACGGCACGGCCTGCCATGTGAGAAAATCGGCCGCCATTCTGGATCAGCTGCGCAAGGAACTGGGCCTCTCTTCCGCGAAGAAAACAACGGAAGACCTGCTTTTTACCGTTGAAACGGTATCCTGCCTCGGCGCCTGCGGACTTGCTCCCACGCTGACGGTGAACGACCGGGTCATGGGAATGATGACCCCGCAGAAGGTAACCGATTTACTTGTAACACTCAGGGAGGGCAAAACAGATGCTGAAATGTAGAGAAGATTTGCAGAATATCCGCAGCCTGTATCAGGCCCGCCTTGAAAAACAGAAAGTGAAAATTCTGATCTGTGCCGGCACCGCGTGTGTTGCGAACGGGTCCCTCGTATTATACGATACATTTATGAAGCTCATCGAGGAAAAAGGAATCAACTGTGCGGTTGATTTAGAGCATGAGCCGGAGGGGGAACCGCTGGGCGTAAAGAAAAGCGGCTGTCACGGATTTTGTGAAATGGGCCCGCTGGTGCGTATCGAACCAAAGGGCTATTTATATGTAAAAGTAAAACCCGAAGACTGTGAGGAAATTCTGGAAGCCAGCGTGGTCAGCGACACCTGTGTGGAACGGCTCACCTATCATAAGGGGGGCGAGTTCCACAGGCATCAGGAATCCATTCCGTTTTACAAACGGCAGAAGCGCGTCGTGCTGGAGCACTGCGGACATATCGACGCCACCTCCATCGGCGAATACATAGCGAACGGCGGGTACTCGGCGCTGGAAAAGGCCCTGTTCGAAATGACCCCGGAAGAAGTGCTGCAGGAAGTGGAAATTTCCAACCTGCGCGGACGCGGCGGCGGCGGATTCCCCACCGCGAGAAAATGGTCCCAGGTAAAACGCCGGAAGGCCGAAAACAAATATATCGTCTGCAACGGCGACGAGGGCGACCCCGGCGCGTTTATGGACAGAAGCGTGATGGAAAGCGACCCGCATAAAATGCTGGAGGGCATGATCCTTGCGGCGTATACCTGCGGCGCGCAGAACGGCTACATTTATGTCCGCGCGGAGTACCCGCTCGCCGTTACCCGTCTCGGCATTGCCATCGATCAGGCGAGGAAGCTCGGGCTTCTGGGTGACCATATTCTCGGCACCGACCTGTGCTTCGATATCAAAATCAGCCGCGGCGCGGGCGCTTTCGTCTGCGGCGAGGGCAGCGCGCTGACCGCTTCCATTGAGGGTAAGCGCGGTATGCCGCGCGTAAAGCCGCCCAGAACGGTGGAGCACGGACTGTTTGACAGCCCGACCGTACTGAACAACGTGGAAACCTTTGCGAACGTACCGGCGATTATCACAAACGGCGGTCAATGGTTCCGCGGCATCGGCCCGGAAAACAGCCCGGGAACCAAGGCATTCGCGCTGACCGGCAACATCATGAATACCGGACTGATCGAAGTCGCCATGGGCACCACCCTGCGCGAGGTCATTTACGATATCGGCGGCGGAATGCGCGACGGCGCGGAGTTCAAGGCCGTACAGATCGGCGGCCCGTCCGGCGGATGCCTGACAAAAGAGCATCTCGACCTGCCGCTGGATTTTGACAACCTGAAAAAAGTCGGCGCGATGATCGGCTCCGGCGGACTGGTCGTGATGGACGACCACACCTGCATGGTCGAGGTGGCGCGTTTCTTCATGAGCTTTACGCAGAACGAATCCTGCGGAAAATGCGTTCCCTGCCGCGAAGGCACCAAGCGGATGCTGGAAATTCTGGAACGCATCGTGGCCGGAAACGGAGAGCCGGGCGACATCGATCTTTTGGAAGAGCTGGCGGAAACCATTTCCGCAACCGCGCTCTGCGGGCTGGGCAAGACTGCCGCGTCCCCGGTGCTGAGCACGATCAAATATTTCCGTGAGGAATACGAAAACCATATTATTGAAAAGCGCTGCCCCACCAGGAACTGCCAGAAACTGAAAAAGATTTACATAGACGCATCTTTGTGCAGGGGCTGTTCCAAGTGCGCGCGGAACTGTCCCGTGGGCGCGATTACCGGCCAGATCAAATCGCCGTTTGTGATCGACGGCGCGAAGTGCATCAAATGCGGCGCGTGTGTGGAAGCCTGCGCCTTCCACGCGGTAAAGGAGGACTAAGTTAATGACCGGAGAATTTATGCTGATTGACAACATCCCGGTGGAAATAGAGGGTGAAAAGAACCTGCTCAGCCTCATCCGCAAGGCGGGAATCGAGCTGCCGACCTTTTGCTACCATTCCGAGCTTTCCGTCTACGGAGCCTGCCGCATGTGCATGGTGGAAAACAAGCGCGGCGGTATGGAAGCCGCCTGTTCCACCCCGCCCCGCGCGGGGATGGAGATCTACACCAATACGCCGAAGCTGAGAAGATACCGTAAAATGATTCTGGAGCTGCTGCTGGCCGACCACTGCCGCGACTGCACCACCTGTGAGAAAAACGGGGAATGCAGGCTGCAGGAGCTGGCGGAACGCTTCGGAATCCGGCAGATCCGTTTCAAGAACACCGCGGAGGAGCCGAAGCTGGACACCTCTTCCCTGTGCATCATCCGCGATACCAATAAATGCATTCTCTGCGGCGACTGCGTGAGAATGTGCAACGAGGTCCAGAACGTGGGCGCGATCGACTTCATGTCCAGAGGGGCGAAAATGACGGTCAGCACCGCGTTCCATGTGCCGATCGCGGACTCCAACTGCGTCGGCTGCGGCCAGTGCGCCGCCGTCTGCCCCACCGGGGCCATTGTGGTGAAAAAGGATACCGACAGCGTTTGGGACGCCCTGAGCGACCCGGACACCAAAGTGGTCGTACAGATCGCTCCCGCCGTGCGCGTCGGCATCGGCGGAAAAATGGGCCAGAAGGCCGGCGAGGACCTGATGGGCAAAATCGTCGCGGCCCTCAAACGCATGGGCGCGGACGAGGTGTTCGACACCGCGACGGGCGCCGACCTGACCGTGATGGAAGAGGCGAACGAACTGCTGGAGCGGCTGGAAAACGGCGGAAAGCTTCCGCTGTTTACCTCCTGCTGCCCGGCGTGGATACAGTACGCCGAGAAAAAGCACCCGGAGCTTCTGCCCAATATTTCCACCTGCCGTTCCCCCATGGAAATGTTCGCTTCCGTTTTAAAGGAAGAATACAGCCATTCCAGCCGCCGTGTCGTCAGCGTGGCCGTCATGCCCTGCACGGCCAAAAAATTTGAGGCGGCAAGAGAGGAATTCAAAAAAGACGGCGTTCCCTATGTGGACTACGTCATCACCACGCAGGAACTGATTCAGATGATTAAGGAATCCGGCATCTATTTTTCCGAACTGGAGTCGGAAGCCATCGACATGCCGTTCAGCAACCGGAGCGGCGCCGGCGTCATCTTCGGTGTGACCGGCGGCGTGACCGAGGCGGTTATCCGCCGTCTTGCCGAAAATAAATCCACCACCGAGCTGCGCGCAATCGCGTTCAACGGCGTAAGAGGGATGGAAGGCACCAAGGAAACCGTTGTCCCCTACGGCGACCGCGAACTGAAAATCGCCATCGTCAGCGGGCTGAAAAACGCGGAGAACCTGATCCGCCGCATGCAGAGCGGGGAGGCAAGCTATGATTTTGTAGAGGTCATGGCATGCCCGGGCGGCTGCGTCTGCGGAGCCGGACAGCCGATTACCGACGCGCAGGGCAAAACGAAGCGCGGCAGCGGCCTTTACGCGGCCGATAAAATGTGCAGCATCAAGCGCTCGGAAGAAAATCCGGTCGTGATGTCGCTTTATTCCGATTTACTCAAGGGAAGGGTACACGAGCTTCTCCACGTCGAATATAATGAGAGGAATCGGTGATTGGAATGGTTATCAGTGTCTGTATTGGAACAGCATGCCACCTGGAGGGCAGCTATAACGTGATCGCCGCGTTTCAGCAGATGATCGAAAAGTACAGTCTGCACGACAGCGTGAAAATCAAAGCGGCCTTTTGCATGGGGCACTGCACTCATCAGGGAGTCTGCGTAAAAATCGACTCCGGAGAAGTGCAAAGCGTTACCGGCACCACCGCCAAAAAATTCTTTCAGGAAAATGTGCTTGCGGTTCTGAAACCGCAGAATTGATCTCCATAAAAAAAAGTCCGCAGAAAAAGCATTCTGCGGACTTCCTTTTTTGTTTTGAGAAATAAGATCATCAGAATTTTCATTTATGATTTGAGCCCAAAGAACAGAAGGACGCCAACGGGAGCAAAAATATAACTGGCCCTCGAAAGAGCAATTGTTAGATTATGGAGCAAAACCGGAATTGTTATAAAACCAAAACTTAACGCCAAAATGCTAAAAAAATAGAAGGCAATCACAAAGAGGCTGAAAAGCAGAAGCAAAATTCTTATTGCTTTTTTAGTAATGTGCAATTGATTGATATCCGGCAAGCGTTTCCATAACATCCACATGACAAGATAGGAAATACTTAAAAAATTGAATGGTTTCAATATGTAAAAAGAAACAAATACAGGCTCAATGATGAAATACATTTCAAAAGATTGCTTGTTTATCAGGACGTAAATAGAATACCCAACCGATATCGCCGCAAAAAACGCAAAAACATACGCCACGATGTTTACCACTTTGTTTCTGACGGGATATTGCGCTTTGATATCTTCCATGAAACTCCTCCTTAAAAGTATCAGGTTCTGATTACTGATACCAGCATAGCACAGTAACAATATCCTGTAAATATGTTTCCGTATCTGAAAATACCGCAGTCTGTAAGACAAGTGAAAAAGCGGGACGGTCACACCGTTCGGCATGACTGTCCCGCTTTTTCAAAAATGTTTTGCAGCACTTTTTTATCTGGTTTTCTCAAGAAAAATACGGACGTTTTCCTCTTCCTTTTCCCTGTCCGCGTTCAGCCTCCCCAGCCGGTCGCAAAGGCCCAGCAGCGCCACATCCCGGACGGAGGTCTGCCTTTTCATTTGCTCCGCATCCGCGAAAGGAAGGCCGTTTACCACAAACAAAAGCTGCATGTGCCAGCGCACAAGGGCGGTCACTTTCTCAATGAATGCTTCGTCCCCGCTGAACTGCTTTAGAAACTCAGCAGTCATTCTTGCGCCCAGCTTGTCATGGTCGTAGGAAGTGATCTTTCCCCTGCGGATTCTGGTCGTGCCCGGTTTGCCGACGTCATGCAGCAGCGCCGCCCACATAAAGGCCCTCGCGTCGCTGCTTTTCCCCTTCATCTTCGCGGCCTCGTCCACCACCAGCATGGTGTGATTCCAGACGTTCCCCTCCGGATGATGCTGCGGCGACTGCTCGGCGTTTTTCAGGTCGTGCAGCATGGCAAAAGGGGCCTCCCGCAGAGCGGCGGTTTTGTCCAGCTCCTCAAAATACAGCGAAGGCTTTTCATCCGCAAGCAGATGCTGTTCCATCGATTCAAATAAATTCTGTTTGATACTCATTTTCTTCCCCGACTTTTCCGGCGTTTTGTGTCATCCGTTTGCAGCCTGCCGTACACGCAGGCTACGGTCACGAAGTTTTCTTCAGCGCGCCTGTTTTTCCAGAGCCAGAAGCCGTACCTTGATGTCCACGCCCCCGCCGTACCCAACAAGCGACCCGTCCGCGCCGATGACACGGTGGCAGGGAATGAGGATCGGAATCGGATTTCTGTTGTTCGCCATTCCCACCGCGCGGAATCCCTTCGGGCTGCCGGCGCTTTCGGCAATTTCCTTATAGCTGCGGGTTTCTCCGTAAGGGATACCGCACAGGCAGTGCCACACCTTCCGCTGGAACTCCGTTCCCGACGGAGACAGCGCGACGGTAAATTCCGTTCTGCTCCCTGCCAGATATTCCCGCACCTCTTTTGCCGCCTGCTTCAGCAGCTCCGTTTCCCTCACGGCAGCGCCGCGGGGGACGGCGGCTCCCTCAAAACAAAGGTCGGTAATCCCCGTACCGTCTTCGGCGATCGCGATCCGCCCGATATCCGTGTCATAAAAAAATAAATTTTTCACCGCGCTCATCCTTCCTATTATGACTGCCGTTCCTGAATTTATCCTTATTTTACATAATATTGCTTTTATATATTTTCTGTATAAGAATAAAATTCATCTTTCAGAAAACTACTATAACAATTTCCTTTCAGTTTGCGGGATAAAACGCGTTCCTCCCCCGCCGAAGGCGGGGGAGGAACGCAGCCTTGTTTCAGAATCAACTGGAAACGCTGTATTTAGCAGAAAAGGAGGAAAGGAATGCGGCTGGAGTCTAATGATACTCCTTCTGTACATACCGGGAATTAAAAGCGCGCATAGCCGCGAAATATCCCAGCTTAAACTCGACGATACCGCCGACACGATAGGCGCGGCGGCTGTCGCTCACATCCAGGATCAAATGGTCCGAACTGGCGCCGAGCAGGATCACCCCGGGGTCCAGCGGTTCCATGGTGCCGGTATCCACATCCTGACGTCCTATCGCACAGATGGCCCTGGTGCGCACACCCCGATCGACGAAAGCGGGCCTCTTCCCATAGGAATTCACGCCGATTTCTCCCCAGGGCTGGGACGGCTTGTCCTTGATTTCCACAATTTCCGCCTGCAGGATGAACACGTCCGAACAGGTATGATCCAGATATTGGTAATGCGCCCGCTCCCTGCCGAAAAGCAGCGCCTCGCCCAGACGCAGGTTGTTGACCCCCCGCGGAATGCCGTCGTGCAGCATCAGGTCGATTGTCGCGGAATTTCCGCCGCTGACAATGCCGCTTCCCCCGGCAGCCACCATCGCCCTGCTTAAAAGCTCCAGATGCTCCAGCTTTTCGGTATCCGGCTGTACAAAGGAAAAACAGGTCAGGTTGGTTCCCACTCCATAAAGCAGCAGGGAATCCATTTTCAGGATCTCGTCCGCCGTGCGCATCAGCTGGTCATCCTCCACATACCCTTCGCGGATATCTCCCAGATCCGCCATCAATATGATTTTATGGACCCTGTTCTGCTTTTTGGCTTCTTTCTGCAGGGCCCGCACGGTTAGAAGCTCCGAATTCAGCGACACATCGGCGCAGCGCACCACGTCGGCCGCTTCGCTCAGCATGGGGATGCGGATCAGCCATTTTTCCGCTTTCAGCTGTTCCATCCGCTCCAGGTTCTGGATACGGGCATCCCCCAGCATGCGGATTCCCCCGTCCAGAAAGACCTGTGCCAGGCGCGGATCTCCACCGAACATTTTGGTAACCGCTGTGACCCGGATATGGTGCCGGTCACACAGCGCACGGACGGTTCTGACATTTTTCAGCAGTTTTTTTGTGTCTACGGACACTTTCGGATACATATTGCACACCCTCAAACCTGGTAAAAAAAGGACGCCGCGGATGATAAAATCCACAGCGCCCTTGCTATTATTATGAATTATAAATCCTGATTCCTGCATTGTCAACCCGTTTTTCGGGACAATTTATTTATAGTTGGAACGTTTTTGCAAGTTTCTATTTTCAATCCTCCAATTATAATCCAAAAAGATTATAGCAAACGACAAGAAAAAGCGAATTGATTTTTGAAACTTAGGTGAGCTTGCATATTGACGCGGGCCGTTTCGTCGGGTATAATGGTGGGCATACGAACAAAGAGGTTCACTGCTTCGGCAGCGGGCCTCTTTTTTTGT
The DNA here is from genome assembly GCF_052443335.1 of Caproiciproducens lactatisolvens. Taxonomy (NCBI): domain Bacteria; kingdom Bacillati; phylum Bacillota; class Clostridia; order Eubacteriales; family Acutalibacteraceae; genus Caproiciproducens; species Caproiciproducens lactatisolvens. The sequence continues at coordinate 2,414,808 of NZ_CP195750.1, forward strand.
TTTACCCACACCGGATTAAAAAGTATTTGATTGAGAGGATTGAAGGCTATGAAGAAGAAAATCATCGCGGGGATGCTGACGGGGGTGCTGATGGCGGCCACTGTGTTTGCGGGCTGCAGCTCCGGCACCGCAGCCAGTTCCGCCGCTCCCGCCGCATCAACGGATGCGGGCTCATCCGCTGCGTCGGCCGCCAGTTCAAAAGTATATCTGATTGCGTGCGACGCAAAATACGCTCCCTTTTCCTTTGAAGAAGACGGCAAATACAAGGGAATCGACGTGGAACTGCTGGACGCCATTGCGAAAGCGGAGGGTTTCCAGTATGAACTGAAGCCGATGGATTTCAGCGGCATCATCCCCGCGATCAAGGCCGGTCAGATCGACGGTTCGATCGCCGGAATGAACATCACCGAAAAAAGAAAAGAATCCGTCGACTTCTCCGACGGATATATTCAGGCGGGTTCCTCCATCGTTGTGAACAAGGACGACGACAGCATCAAGTCCCTGGACGATCTGAAGGGCAAAACCGCCGCCGTTAAGAAGGGCACCACGGGCGCTTCGTTTGCCGAAGAAAACAAGGACAAATACGGCCTGAAGGTCAACGTTTACGACGACTCCCCCTCCATGTTCCAGGCCGTGGAAAACAAAAACGCGGACTTTCTGGTGGAAGACTTCCCGGTTATTTCCTATTCCATCAAGATCAACGCCGGTTCCAAGCTGAAGGTAGCGGTCGAGTCCATTGGCGAAGCCCCGTACGACGCCTTTGCCGTAGATAAAGGCAAGAATCAGGACCTGCTGAAAATGTTTAACGAAGGCCTGAAAAAGGTAAAGGAAAACGGAACATACGACAAAATCGTCAACCAGTACTTATAAAAAGAGCAAAATAAAGCGGCAGCCCGCGCAAGCGCGGGCCGCTGCGTTTTCCATGGGGCAGATTATAGGAGGTATGGAGTTTGGATTTGTTTTTGAAGATATTGCAGGAATCGCTGCCCAGCCTTTTGAGCGGGCTGCGGATCACCATTATCATGGCAATTTTGTCCCTGTTTTTCGCGTCAATTGTCGGACTGATTATGTGCATTTTCAGCATCAGCAGATTCCGCTTGCTGAAGGCCATTTCCACTACCTATATTTACGTCATTCGCGGGATTCCGCTGATGATTCTCGGCCTGTTTCTGTATTTCGGCGTCGGCGCCGCGCTGCAGATCCGCTTTGACCCCATGGTTGCCGCCGTTATTGCGCTGACCATCAACGCGGGCGCGTATATGGCGGAGATTTTCCGCGCGGGTATCCAGGCGATCGATTTCGGCCAGATGGAAGCGGCCCGGAGCCTTGGTTTGAACTATTTCAAGGCGATGAAGCGGGTAATCCTGCCGCAGGCGGTAAAGATCATGATTCCGTCCATCATGAATCAGTTCATTACCACCATAAAGGACACCTCTATTCTTTCCGTCGTCAGTGTGAGGGAGCTCACCCTGAGCGGACAGATCATCATTGCGAACAATTACCGCCCGTTCGAGGTATACGCGATCGTAGCCATCATGTATTTTATCTTTATTACGATTCTGACCATGATTTCAAAAAAGATGGAAAGGAAGCTGAGTTATGATAATCGAGGCGAATAAAATCAGGAAAAGCTTTGGAAAGCTGCAGGTTTTACGCGACATTTCCCTGACTGTGGACGAAGGCGAGGTGCTCTGCATCATCGGCCCGTCCGGTTCCGGAAAAAGCACGCTGCTCCGCTGCCTGAACCGGTTGGAGGATATTCAGGCCGGAAGCGTGGCCGTGCTGGGCGAGGACGTTACCCACACCAAAAACATCAACAGGCTGAGAGAGAACATCGGCATGGTTTTCCAGTCGTTCAACCTTTTCCCCAATTACACCGTGCTGGGAAACATGCTGCTTGCCCCGCTGGAGCTGAAAAAAATGAACCGGAAGGAAGCCGAGGAGAAAGCCCTGGCCCTTCTGAAGAAGGTCGGGCTGGAGGATAAAAAGGACGTCTATCCCCAGATGCTTTCCGGCGGGCAGAAGCAGAGAGCGGCGATTGCCCGCGCGCTGCAGATGAACCCGAAAATCATGCTGTTTGACGAGCCGACCTCCGCGCTTGACCCGGAAATGGTCGATGAAGTGCTCAAGGTCATGAAGAACCTCGCGCAGGAGGGCATGACCATGGTGATCGTAACCCATGAAATGAACTTTGCCCGCGACGTGGCCGACCGCGTGATTTTTATGGACGGCGGCTACATTGTGGAACAGGGCTCCGCAAAGGAAATCTTTACGGCGCCCAAGAACGACCGGTGCAGGGACTTCCTCGCCAAGGTGCTCAGCGCGTAGCTTCCGATCCTTCATCAGGAAAAAATGATATAAGGAAAGGATAGGAAAACCGATGCTGACACAGGAGCAGAAGCAGGAAGTCATCGCATTGTGCCAAAGCCTGATCCGCGAAAAAAGCTACTCCGGCGAAGAATCTTCCGCCGCGCAGGTGCTGAAAATTTTTTTGAAAGCGAAGGGCTTTGACAGCGTCCAGACGGATTCCTACGGCAATGTCATCGGCTGCATCAAAGGAAACAGGCCCGGCAACAGAATTCTGTTCGACGGACATATCGACACCGTTGCGGTCACCGACCCTTCCGCGTGGGACAGCGACCCGTTCGGCGCGGAAATCCGCGGCGGCAAAATCTACGGACGCGGCGCGTCGGATATGAAGGGCGCGGTCGCCGCCATGGCGTGCGCGGCGAGCAATTTCGCCCGGAGCAGCGGCAGAGATTTCGCGGGTGAGCTGTACGTTGCCGGGGTCGTGCACGAGGAGTGCTTCGAGGGGGTGGCGGCGCGTTCCGTCAGTTCCCTGGTCGAACCGGACTATGTGGTCATCGGGGAAGCTTCCAACCTGAACGTAAAAATCGGCCAGCGGGGCCGAGCGGAAATCAGACTGGAAACCTTCGGCGTCCCCGCCCACTCCGCGAACCCGGAAAAGGGTGTAAACGCGGTTTACCGGATCTGCGGCCTGATCGACCGGATCCGCCGTCTTCCCCCGCCCGAGCAGGAGGTCCTGGGGAAAGGAATTCTAGAGCTGACGGATATCAAGTCCACCCCCTACCCCGGCGCCTCGGTGGTGCCGGAATACTGTTGCGCGACTTACGACAGAAGGCTTCTGGTGGGGGAAACCCAGGAAAGCGTACTGGCTCCCCTGCAAACCTTGCTGGAAGAGGAAATGGGCAGGGATCCTGCCCTGAGGGCGCGGGTCTCCTACGCTCAAGGGAAGGAAGAATGCTATACCGGCGCGGCAATCAGCGGCGAGCGCTTTTTCCCCGGCTGGCTGTTCGCACGGGAGGAGCCCTTTGTTCAGAACGTTGTCAGGGAGCTTCGGCGCATGGGCTTTCAGCCGGAAATCACGCAGTATCAGTTCTGCACCAACGGCAGCCACTACGCCGGGGAAGCCGGAATCAAAACCATCGGTCTGGGACCCTCGCTGGAATCGCTGGCCCATACCATCAACGAATCTATTGAAATCGATCAATTGCAAAAAGCGGTGGAATGCTACACCGGCGCAATCAACGCCCTACTTTCAACTTAACAGATCCCCGCCCGGGACTTTCTTTTAACAGATTGACCCGCGGCAGGCGAAACCGCCCGGAAATTTCCGGGCGGTTTCGCTTTTCTGCCCCCTGAGAGGGCCGGACTGACATTCCTTTCCTCTTGGAGCGCACGGTATTCTGTGCTGTTACGATCTTCCTTTTGAACCTTTTGTTTTATTTTAAAATCTCCCACTGCGTTTCCCTGAAACCCACCAGCACGGTATCGCCATCCACCAGAATCGGCCGCTTCACCAGCATTCCGTCCGTGGCCAGCAGGGCGAACTGCTCCTCCTCGCTCATGGAGGGCAGCTTTTTGGAAAGGCCCAAGGACTTATAGAGCAGGCCGCTGGTGTTAAAGAACTTTTTCAGCTCCAGCCCGCTCTTCCGGCGCCATTCCTTTAATTCCTCCGCGGTAGGGTTCTGCTCCCTGATATTCCGTTCCTCATACGCAATGCCGTTTTCCTGCAGCCATCTTTTCGCCTTCTGGCAGGTCGTGCATTTGGGATAGCATACAAATAAACGCATGGCTTTCACTCCTGTTCTTCTATGATTTTCTGTACCCGTCCCACCAGATCGTCCTCCTCCAGCATCACCTTGATGCCGTGGGGGTGCGTGGGGCTGTTGGTCAGAATCCGCTTGACGTGACCGCGGGTCAGCTTCCCCGTGGGCTGGTCCTTTTTCAGCACAATGTCCACCAGCGCGCCGATCTTGATATTGGCCCTGATTTTTCCGTCCATGTCTTCACCCGCTTTTCAGAATGCCCGCTGCCGCGGATATCCGTTTTTCATAGTTCTTAGTATACCCTTTGATAAGCCCCGGCACAAGTCCCGCCGTGCGATAAACAACAAAACAGCGCACCGCCGAAAAGCAGGTACGCCGTTTTGCTGTATGTTCTATATGGATTCAAATGAAGGAATGAGTAAATTAAAGGGATGCGAGGCTTTTCCCAAGCTCTCTGCACTGTGTCTCCCCGTCCGCGTCCGGCGTGGACTGTACGATCAGGCCGTCGTCTGCCAGTCTGGCCCCCGCCGCCTGTACGCGGTCCTGCCATTCGCGCATCCACGCGCCGTCGCCCCAGCCGTAGGAGCCGAACAGGGCAACGTTTTTGTCCTTGAGCCCGCTCTCAATTTCCGTGAAAAAGGGTTCGAATTCGGATTCTTCCAGAACCTCGTCCCCCATCGCGGGGCATCCGAAGGCGATCACGGAGCTGGATTCGATTTTTGCACGGTCAGCGTCCGAAACCGCAGTGACTTCTGCCTGGCCGCCCGCCTGCTGTACGCCCTCGGCGATCAGATTCGCCATGGTCTCCGTATTTCCGGTACCGCTCCAATAAACAATGTAAACATTACTCATAAGTCAACCGATCTTTCTCCGCGCGGCAAAATCAGGGACAAGCGGCAGGTTCGCGTGGGAATCCTCTCCGCTTCTGAAGAATTATGCGGCATGAAACAAGGCCAAAAGGGATACTCCGCTCTGCACACGCCGGTAAAAATCGTCTCTGCACAGCGTATACCTTCTGAAACGCTCGCTCGCGGCCTCTTCGTCCGAATAAACCTTCCAGTATCCGCACATTTTGCAGTTCTTTCCTCCGTGCTCAATGAAACCGATCACATCGTCCAGAGGGTAACTCAGAAACAGGCCGATTTCATGGGGAAAACAACATTCCCGGCAACGGGATTTCAGTCGGCTCAGAACCGCGGCCAGCTCCGTCCAATCCGTGTATCCGTACGCTTCCAAAAAGCGGCGGACCCGTGGGTTCTGCAGTTCCGGCCAAAGGAGACTGCTGCGGTAAACCAGCACCAAAAAGTGCGTTTCACATTCGCACAGCACTTCCAGCCTGACGTCAGCCCGTTCCAGACACCGATTGTATTCCGAAAGCAAATTTAGCAGCCCATCACTGTCTTTTCTCTTTACGGTAAACAGACTTGCTGATTTTATTCCGGCCAGCGTTGGCGAACAGTGAAACGCAAGCATAGAATCCAGTTGGCGGTTTGTCATGATGGAACCTCGTTTTTTGTTTTGGTTAGCGTCCGCTAACTGAAAACATCATAACATGCGTTTTTCGCTTTGTCAACTGTTTTTCTTCATGTTATCTTTGGCTAAAATTTTCAGCATTCAAGCCATTGGCAATCGAAAGCTGATACCGCTTTCTGATTATATGCGGAACGGAGCTATCGGAGCAATCCATTCTGCATTTTTCCATCTTGCACAGTTCCACACCCTGATTTTTTGTATTGTTAAACAAATTTCATAAAATTGAGGCTTTTATTCTCTTTCTTGGCTCTAAGTATTGACAAATCCCCGATTGCGGAGTAAATTATAAATAGTTAGTGTATGCTAACTACCAAAAATTATTCCCTTGTTGTTTTGATAAAAAGGAGGATTCATTATGCCGCTCACAATGGCACAGTCCGGTGTACAAAGTATTATCCATGAAATTCACGGCAAAGACGAAACCAGGCGTTTTCTGGAAAGTCTGGGTTTTGTTGTCGGAGGCAATGTTACCGTTGTATCGGAAATCGGCGGCAACATGATCGTAAATGTAAAGGATACCCGCATTGCAATCAGCAAGAGCATGGCAAACAGGATTATGGTGGCATAGAAGGCCCGATGGTCTTCATTTCATATGCAAAATTGACAGGAGGGAAACAGAATGACACTGAAAGATGCGAAATGCGGTACTACCGTAACGGTTACCGCCTTAAGCGGCGGCGGAGCAATCAAGCGCAGGATTATGGATATGGGAATCACGAAGGGCGTACAGATTTATGTGCGGAAAGTAGCTCCTTTAGGCGATCCGGTGGAAATTACCGTCAGAAATTACGAATTGTCCATTCGGAAAGCAGATGCGCAGAACATCGAAGTGGCGTAGCCGTACGGCGAGGCCAAATTTTTATGGCGATAAGTTAGCTGTGGCTAACTATTATGAAGGAGGTACGCACAATGTCTATTAAAATAGCGCTTGCCGGCAACCCCAACTGCGGCAAGACGACAATGTTCAATGACCTGACAGGCAGTTCGCAGTACGTTGGCAACTGGCCAGGCGTAACCGTGGAAAAGAAAGAAGGAAAACTGAAGGGGCACAAGGATGTTACCATTGTTGACCTTCCCGGTATTTACTCTCTTTCCCCGTATACGCTGGAAGAGGTTGTTACCAGAAATTTTCTGATCAACGAGCATCCGGATGTGATTATCAATCTGGTTGACGGTTCCAATATAGAGCGCAACCTGTACCTGACCACACAGCTTGTGGAAATTGGCATCCCCGTGATCATCGCGCTGAACATGATCGACGTGGTAAAGAAAAACGGCGATAAGATCGACACCAAAAAGCTGAGCGAAGCGCTCGGCTGCGAAGTGGTGGAAACCTCTGCGGTAAAGGGAACCGGTTCCAAAGAGGTCGCGGAAAGAGCTTATGAAATGGCAAAAGCGAAGGCCCGGACCGTTCCCCAGCACTCTTTCGGCGAATCGGTCGAAAAGGCAATCTCAGAAGTCGGAGAGCTGAGCAAAAGCTTTATTCCCGCCGACTTTTCCCGCTGGTACGCGGTAAAACTTTTTGAAAGAGATTCCAAGGTTCTGGAGCAGCTCCATTTTACAAAAGAGGTACAGGATAAGATCGAAGAAGTTATTGCCGCCAGTGAAAAAGAGGCGGATGACGACTCTGAAAGCATCATTACCAATGAGCGCTATAATTACATCGGCAAATTAGTTGCCAAATGTCTGCACAAGAAACATGCCGGAATGACGACATCGGACAGAATCGACCGGATCGTTACGAACCGGTGGCTGGCACTTCCCATCTTTGCCGTGGTAATGTTCCTGGTCTACTACATCTCCATTTCAACTGTCGGAACCATGGGTTCGGATTGGGTCAACGACGTTCTGTTCGGTGATATCGTACCGAATGCAGTCGGTGGCTTTTTAACTTCCGTCGGCGCCGCTGAATGGCTCAGTTCGCTGATTCTGGACGGCATTGTAGCCGGTGTCGGCGCTGTGTTGGGATTCTTACCACAGATGCTGGTGCTTTTCCTCTGCCTCGCAATCGTAGAGGACTGCGGCTATATGGCTCGTATCGCCTTTATTATGGACCGGATCTTCCGGCGCTTCGGCCTGTCCGGCAAGTCCTTTATCCCCATCCTGATCGGCACCGGATGCGGCGTGCCCGGCATTATGGCGACCCGTACCATTGAAAGTGAAAAAGACCGTCGGATGACCATTATTACAACCACCTTTATTCCGTGCAGCGCCAAGCTGCCCGTGATTGCGCTGATTGCCGGCGCGTTGTTCCCTGAGTCGCCCTGGGTCGGTCCCTCCGCTTATTTCCTTGGTATTGCGGCGATTATCATTTCGGGAATCATCCTGAAAAAGACCAAGCTGTTTGCCGGTGATCCGGCGCCCTTTGTCATGGAACTGCCCGCATACCACATTCCGGGTGCCAAGACGGTTCTGATTCATATGCTTGACCGCGGCAAGGCGTTCGTCAAAAAAGCGGGGACCGTCATTCTGCTCGCTACGTTTGGCGTCTGGTTCCTCAGCACCTTTGGGTGGAACCTTCAGATGGTCGATATCGAAGAATCCATTCTGGCTTCCCTCGGACGTGTGATCGCTCCGATCTTTGCACCTCTCGGCTGGGGGCAGTGGAAACCCGCCGTTGCTACCGTTACCGGCCTGATCGCGAAAGAAAACGTTGTGGGTACCTTTGGTATTCTGTACGGCTTCGCAGAAGTGGCGGAAGACGGCGCGGAGGTTTGGACCAACCTGCAGAGCTCCTTTACCCAGCTTTCCGCTTATACCTTCCTGATGTTCAACCTTCTCTGCGCTCCGTGCTTTGCGGCGATCGGCGCGGCCAAGACCGAGCTGGGCTCCGCAAAATGGACGCTGTTCTCCGTTGGGTATCAGTGTGTGTTTGCCTATATCCTGTCCCTGATTGTTTACCAGTTTGGCACCCTGTTTATGGGCGGCGGCTTCGGTGTCGGAACAGCCGTTGCCACTCTCCTCTCTATCGGTCTTCTCTATCTTCTGTTCCGCAGCTATAAACCAACAAGCGCTCATTCCCTGAAAGGAGCGCGCGCAGCCTAAAGGAGGCGTTTTTATGGCAACATTCATTATTTCGGTTATTCTTTTCGCGGCTCTCGCCGCGTCCGCGCGGTACACTTACAAAGCGCACAAGGCCGGAAAATGTGTCGGATGTTCCGGGTGCGGCGGTCACTGCGACCACTGCGCCGGGACGGACGAAAGTCACAGGGCCTGATAGGAAAAGCGCAGGTTTGAAACCTGCGCTTTTTTTATAAATTTATTGAACAGAGTTGATCCATGAAAGTAAATAGGTAGAATAAGGAGAGTAAAAATGTTTTCTTCCTGCAAAAAACGATATCTGTTTGCAATCTACGAGCTGGGATTCGACGGCCGCGAGGTCCACTGCAAAGACATTGCGCGCTCCCTCGGAATTAAATGTCCCAGCGCCTCCAAAATGCTGAAAGCCATTGCTTTGGAAGGGCTGATTGATAAAGAATATTACGGGACCGTGCGTTTCACCGCGCGCGGAGTCCGAATCGCGAACGAGCTGTATACCCGTTATCTGCTGCTGTACGCCTTTTTTTCCGAAACTCTTCAGGTTTCCCCGGAAAACGCACGCCGGGACGCGATATTCTCCCTGTGCGATCTCTCGGAAGAAAGTATTGATAAAATATCCGGCGTCACGCTGACCGCTGCAGTCAAAAAAAAGTCCAGCCCATTTTCCGGGGATTGATAAAAACGCCATTTTCAGATATACTGTTATTTGTATTGTAAAAATGACAGAATCTGGGGTGCGCTTTTCATGAATGCAGTCAAACAAAAAATCAGTCAGCTCTTTGCAAAGGACCATAAACGGCCGGACATTTCACTCAGCCTGTTTAAATACATAGGGCCCGGGCTTCTGGTGACGGTGGGCTTTATCGATCCGGGCAACTGGGCGACCAATATCGCTGCCGGGTCGGATTTCGGCTACGGCCTGCTCTGGGTAATCACGCTTTCCACAATTATGCTGATTCTTCTTCAGCACAATGTCGCCCATCTGGGAATTGTAACCGGCGACTGTCTTGCGGAGGCGGCCACCCGGCACCTGCATAAAAAAATCAGCGTTCCCGTGCTGATTACCGCGCTTCTGGCCTGCGCCTCCACCGCCCTTGCGGAGCTGCTCGGCGGGGCCATCGCGCTGAATATGCTGTTCCATATCCCGGTGAAGGCCGGTTCCCTGATTGTTTTCGCGGCGGTCACGGCAATGCTTTTCAGCAACTCCTATAAGAAGATTGAAAAGATCATCATCGGATTTGTTTCCGTGATCGGGCTGTCCTTTCTGTACGAGCTGACCATGGTGAAAATCGACTGGGGCGCGGCGGCCGCGGGATGGGTGACGCCTGTTTTCCCGGAAAACTCCGCGTTTATCATTATGAGCGTGCTGGGCGCGGTGGTAATGCCGCACAACCTGTTTCTGCACTCGGAAGTCATTCAGAGCAGGCAATTTAATCTGGAAGACAAAGCTGTTTTGGAAAAACAGTTGAAATACGAATTTACGGATACCCTTTTCTCCATGATCGTGGGCTGGGCCATCAACAGCGCGATGATCCTGCTTGCGGCCGCCACCTTTTTTCAGCAGCACATCCCGGTGGACGAGCTTTCCCAGGCGCACACGCTGCTGACGCCGCTGATCGGAAACGCTTCCGCCGTCATCTTCGCCGTAGCCCTGCTTTTCGCCGGATTCTCCTCGTCGATTACCGCCGGAATGACCGGCGGCAGCATTCTGGCGGGCATGTTTGGCGAGCCCTACAGCATCAGCGACAGGCACACCCGCATCGGCGTACTGGGGACCCTGATTGCCGCCATGGCGGCCATTCTGTTCATCAGCGACCCGTTCAACGGCCTTCTCATTTCCCAGATGCTGCTGAGCATTCAGCTTCCCATCACCATTTTCCTGCAGCTGTACCTGACTTCCTCCCGGAAGGTGATGGGCGAATACAAAAACACGCCGCTCCACAACGCGATGCTCTGGGCGGTCGGAATCGCGGTAACCGGCCTGAATATCTATCTGCTGATAGACACGCTCCTGTAAAGCCTGCGGGACTTCACCTATTTTCCAACTGCTTTACGTAAATCTCCGTATAGGTGAGCCGCCCGTTCAGCCGTTCCGACTTCATCAGGCTGATCTTTTCCACCCGCATATGCATGGGAGGAATTGCCCGCGCAAACGCTTCCCGGTCAAAGCCCGGAACAAGCGAAACCTCACGGCCAAGGGTCAGATGCGGTTTGAATTCGCGCGTTTCAAGGGAAAATCCTTTCCTGCGCAGCTCCGTACACAGGCTTGCCTGAAGGGCCGTGAGCGCGGCGCTGTGCTCAACGCCGACCCAATAAATGTCCCCGCCGCCGCGAAAGTGCCCAAAGCCCCCGATCCTCAGCTCAAAAGGCACCCCGGCAGCCGCGTCCATCGCCTGCTTTGCCGAATCGGCCCGCGGGGTCTCGCCAAGGAAAGTTAGAGTCAGGTGCAGGTTTTCACGCCGGGTGAAATTTCCCCGTACCGAGTTTTCTTTCAGCCTTTCGATACAGCCGCACAGGCTGTCCTTCACTTCGTTCTGAAAATTAACCGCTATAAAAAGACGCATTTTGTTCACCTGATTTCTTTGAGCACATCGGTGATTTCCGCCTCGGTGCTGCTTTCAATGAAATTCACCGCATGGTCGATCACGCTGTCCGCCAGCGCGGCGGTCCCCGCCACACAGGCGATGCCGATGACGATCGTCTGGTGGACGTCCTGACAGTCGATTTCGGCGGCGGACGCATGGAACTGATTCCGCACTTTTGCCAGAAGGCTGTTTACCACCATGCGCTTTTCTTTCAGCGAATGCACCCACGGCGCGTAAAGCGTAATCTGTGCCGTCCCTATCAGCATCTGCCGTCCTCCTCTTGATCAAACTGAAACTGAAAAGCCATTCTGCCGTACGTGTGCCGCTGTAGAGCGGCGCATGCTTTTCTTTTTATTATACCCGCCTTATCCCGGAAAGTAAACGGAATGCCAAATACGCATGAAAAGGGGCCGGTTTCATGGGAACCGGCCCCTCAGGTTGTAGACAAACTGCCAGACTGCTTTTACTGTCCTTTATAAATCGGACGTCTCATCCGCCAGCTGAAACCGGCCGACCTCATCGTGAAGGATCGCCGCCTGAGCGGAAAGCTCCTCACTGGAAGCGGAGCTTTCCTGCGCGGTCGCGGCGTTTGTCTGTACCACCGCGGAAATCTGTTCGATGCCCTGGGTGATCTGAGCGATTGCCGCCGCCTGTTCCTGAGAAGCTTTGTCGATCTCTTCAATGGAAATTTTGACCTGTTCGGAGGTTTCGGTCACCCGGCTCAGCTCCGCCGCGGTATTTTCGGCGGTCTGGGAGGCGTCCGCCACCGCCTGGATTGAAGCGTTGATCAGCAAGGATGTCTGCTTTGCCGCCTCGGCGGATTTTGCGGCCAGAACGCGGACCTCATCGGCGACAACGGCAAACCCTTTCCCGGCTTCCCCCGCGCGCGCCGCCTCAATTGCCGCGTTGAGCGCCAGAATGTTCGTCTGGGAAGAAATATCCTCAATAGCCTTGATGATCTGGCCGATCTGGTCCGAGGACACCTTCATCTCGTTCATAGCAGAGAGCATCTGTCCCATGTGATGGTTGCTTTCCTCAATACTGGAAACCGTCTGAACGACGTAATCCGTCGCCTGGCCGACGCTGGCTGCGTTGTGATTCACCTGTTCGGACACATTGGCGATGGACTGGGACAGCTCCTCAATGGTGGCGGCCTGTTCCGACGCGCCCGAAGCCAGCGCCTGGGAAGCGTAGGATACCTGATCCGCCCCGGATTTCACCTGCTGAGAGGATTCGTTCATCGTTGACAGCGTCCGGTTCAAAGAGGTATAGATGGTCTGCAGGGACTCTTTGATCGGTATGAAATCCCCGATATATTCCTGCTCGACGGCAGAGGTGACGTCCCCCTGGGCGATTCTGAGCAAATGGTCGGTAATGTCCTGAACAATACTGCGCATCATGACGATCAGCTGTTCCGTCGCCTGGGTCAGCACGCCTGTTTCGTCCTGCGTCATGACGACCGGCGAAGGCGGAGACTGAACGTCGCCTAAAGAAAGACCGTGCAGCCGATTGGTAACATTCTGAATCGGTTTCGTGATTCTCTCCGCCCACCGGTACATCAGCAGCATACCGAAAACGGCAAGGGCCGCGCTGACCAGAAGCAGAATGAAAAGGGACCACATTTTCTGCTGGTTTTGGCTGGCCACCGCCTTGTTGATATCATCATAATAATTTCCCGTGCTGATATACCAGCCGTAGGGTTCAAATTTTTGGGTAAAGGCACGCTTCTGAAAAGTGCCCTTCTCCCCGGGCTTGGTAAAATAAAACTCGGTATATCCGCCGCCATCCTTATCGCCCGCGGCAATCACGTTCCGTATGTAATAATTACCCGCCAAGTCCTTGGCGTCATAGCGCATGGTGCCTTCATATTCCTTGTTCATATGCACCGCGCACAGTCCGTTGGCCTCGTCCGCCCAGAAATACCCTTCCCCGTTGTTATAGCGGGTATCCCGGACAATTCCCCTTGCGTTGTCAAGCGCCTGCTGCTCCGTGATTTTCCCGTCCTGATAGCTTTTATAATTCGCGTCCAGAGCGCTGATGATGTTTTCAACCGCGACCTTGATTTCCTTGTCATACGCCTGCTTGGTGGCGGCGATGGAAAGATCGAACGCCCGGTCCATGCAGAGATAGGAAATGCCGGACAGCACAACGACCAAACTAAGCAGCAGCCCTCCAATAAACAGAACCAATTTTCCTTTCAGGTGCAGCGAACGCTTTTTTGTCATTTTGAAATCCCCTTTTCAGTCATTTCGTGGATCTACAGCAATTAAAAAGCACTTCCCAGACACCTTTCCATTGCCGTCAGGACGTATTGCCTGCATTATTTTTGAGTTGCTTAAACTGATCGAATAAATCCACCTTTTGAACAAACAAATTGCCATTATTTTCTATATGATAGCATAAAGCGCTTTCGCCGTTGTTAAATTGCAAGAATATTAATGTGAAATTTTTACAATTTTCACAAAAAAAGAAGCCCGTACTGCAGATCAGCCAAGCCTTCTGGCGTGGCCAATCTTTCCAGTACGGACTTCTTTCTGTGTCCTCGGGCACAAATATGGATTCAAGCCTGAAAGATTAAAAAAAGGATGTATCTGTTGATACTGCGAATGGAAAGGAAACGGAACGATTGGAAATCAGAGCAGCGTTTCGTAAAGCTTGGGAGACGGTTTCGGAATCACCGTTGTCTGCACCAGAAGCTCACACTGCTTTTTTGCCGCCTCCACGGCGGTGCGCACGGCCCCCACGTCTCCGGTCAGGACGACCACGCCTTTTCCGCCGATGGAATAGCCGATCTTGATTTCGACCAGCGTAACGTTCGCCGCTTTTGCCGCCACATCCCCGGCCGTTACCGCCGAAGCGATGGAATAGAATTCCAGCACGCCGACCGCCCCCGGATTTTCCACCTGGTTCGTCAGGCAGATCGCGGGAATCAGCTGAGAGTGGATGTTCGGAATCAGCAGGGTATCCACCAGATACTCTCCGGCATACTTCTCCCCCACGGACATGGAAACCTTGACATCCCCGGTCGTCCCGCCGATCAGCACAATATACTTGCCGGGGCACACGGTGGACGCTTTCAGCAGGTCCACGTTCGCGGCCTTGATCATATAATCGCTTGTTTCAATTCCTCTGGCAATACTGGAAAATTCAATCATACCGATTGCCTTGCTCATGCTGCTCACTCCTCCCTGCTCCGACGGATGACCGCGCCGGTCCCGTCGATTTTTTCTATCACACCGTCAATGCTCGCGTGGATGTTCGCGGACAATCCGCCCTGCGCCGCCGCAGCCAGCAGTTCGCCCTTTGTGACGCGGTCATTGACCTGTTTGACCGGAGCAGCCGGTTTGCCGATATGCTGCTGGAAAGGAATGAACACCCTTTCCGGAGCAAGCTCACGGCACTCCTTTGCATGAAGCCGGTAATAGTCCATAATATTCAGCCGGGCCGCCAGCCTGCCGGTAGGCACCTGACCGTACCGGGCGGCCTCGCTGGGAACGGGATTCCTGTTCTGTTCCACCTTGATGCCGCGTTCCCTGAGCTGGCCCTTCAGATAAATATTCACCTTCCGGGGAGACAGCCCCATGGGGCAGGAAAACATCTCGCAGATGCCGCATTCCGAGCAGTTCATCGCCGTTCCGAAGGCTTTCTTATATTCCTCGTTATCGGTGATAAAAGGCTCCCGGAACAGACTGCGCATGACAAGATGCGGCTTCATGTTGTGGCCGATCAGATTCCGGGGGCAAAGGCTCGTGCACATCCTGCACTGGACGCACGCGCTTTTTGCCTGCAGCCGGATGCGGTGGAGCGGCATGGTCGCCCGGCGGATCAGATAATGATCCTTCGGCAGGACGATGATATTTCCCGTCGTCTTGGTAACGCTCAGCTCTTTTATCCGGACGGGGTCCGTAAACACCTTCCCCATCATGGGCCCGCCCAGAATGATGTCGTAATCGGAAACGGTCGGCTTTGCTTTGTCAATGCATTCGGTTACAGGAGTCCCCACCGGCACATGGAGAAGGATCGGTTCCCTGACCTCCCCCACAACGGACAGATATTTGTCCGTTACCGGCCTGCCCTGCAATGCGTCGTAAATATTGAGCATCGTGCCCACATTGTCCACGACCGCTCCCACATCGAGGGGAATCCCCCGTTCCGGGACGGATTTTCCGCAGATTAGCTGCACCATCACCTGCTCGTCTCCGGCAGGATAAAAAGCGGGCATTTCAAACAGCTCGACCGGCGCTCCCGCTTTTTCAATCGCGCCCCTGAGCGCGGTGATCTCCGCCGTATATTTTCTTTTCAGGGCAATCACCGTACGCTTTGCGCCCAGATGGGCGGAAACGGCCTGCGCGGCCTCGACAATCCTGTCGGGATAAGTACGGGAGATATATTTGTCCGTCTCGATCAGCGGCTCGCACTCGGCGGCGTTGATGATAAAACAGTCCGCTTTTGCCGAAAGCTTCACATGGGTGGGAAAGCCCGCTCCGCCCGCTCCGACGACGCCGGCGTCCTTAATCGCTTCTGTCAGATTCATGGTATCACCGTCCTAAATAAAACATTCCAGGCTTGTTAAGGGTATCGAAAAACTTGTCAGGCATAAGCAAAATTGTTTGCAATTTTGCGGTTGCGCGATTTATTGACAGCCTGACGCTTTCGTTATTCCCGAATAATCTGCATCCCGTTGACCCGGGCATAGTCCCAGGCCTCGGAAGAAATGATGCTGTCGGCCGCCACCCGCATGACAAGGATATTGTCGTTGTTCAGCAGGGCCAAATCCCTTGCCGTCACAATTTCCCGTCCTGTTCCGCCCGGCCGTTTCCGCCGCGGACCCGGCGGCACGGCAGGCGCCTCGACGACGGGCACCGCGTCCGTCGTTTCGCCCAGCACGCTGTCTTCCAGCTGACTCAGCGGGCAGAAGATCACGCCGGATTCTTTCAGGAAATTGACCTTCTCCAGCATCATGTTGTAGTAAACCGCCGGGGCCGTTCTCTTATAATCGAACAGCTCGACTTCTTCCTCAACCGCGAAGACGGTTTTCCCCTTCAAAATGGCCTGAACCGCCGCTTTCGAGTACGGGGTGTCCTCCGTTCCGCCGGCGACCCGGACCAGCATATCGTTCGTCAGGTTGAAAAGAACGACCGCCGAAAATTCGTCCACAGTACAGCCGTATTCGCCCTTCAGGGCGCACTCCGTCCGGTAGCGGGCCGTCAGCCGGCCGCTCTCCAGCATCCGGTGGCATCCGGTGCTTTGGTCATGCTTCTGCGTCAATACCAGAAGGCCGGGCTTTGTATGGTTTCCCCCCTGAATGTCCATAGCTCCTCCTATCTTCTACCTGCTTTCGCAATTCATCGCGATGCCCGCCGGAGTAATCAGGAACGGATAATGGGGTTTGATCGTCTGAATTCCCGTTTCCTTCTCAAACACCTTTTCAATATCCGTCATGCAGCAGGTCCCTCCGCAGAGGTAGATTGCCTGTGTATCGTCTTTTTTAATGTACTTGTTGACAATCGCCGCCATTTTTTCAAGAACGGCCTTGATCACCGGAAAAATTTCACGGTGGCGGGCGTAATCCAGCTTGATCTGCTCGGCTTCTTCAAAGGGAATGTGCATATTCCCCGCCAGAACCAGCGTCAGATGGGTTCCCCCCGTCGGTTCGTCCTCGATGTCGGCCACCTTGCCGTCCTTGAAGATGGCAAGCCCGGTCGTCCCGCCGCCGATATCCACGACAACGCCGTCGCTGATCTGAAAAACGGAATTTGCCGCCGTCGGCTCATCCAGTACATTGACCACTTCCAGCCCCGCGCCCTCCGCCACATAAATGTGGGTTTTGGTGCTGGACTGGGTCCCCGCGGGCATGGCGATCGCGCAGTGGGCAAGCTCCCTGCCCAGACGTTCCTCGAGCTTCGCTTTCAGCTCCTTGACGATGCGCTGCGCTCCGAGATAATCCACGACAACGCCGTCCCTCAGGACGCGCGCCGCCTTTTTTTCACACGCGACAGGATTGTTTTCTTCGTCCAGAACGACGAGGACGATGTACGCGGTACCGAGGTCGACGCC
This sequence comes from Caproiciproducens lactatisolvens, assembly GCF_052443335.1. NCBI lineage: Bacteria > Bacillati > Bacillota > Clostridia > Eubacteriales > Acutalibacteraceae > Caproiciproducens > Caproiciproducens lactatisolvens. The sequence goes on from NZ_CP195750.1 coordinate 2,432,092, forward strand.
GACCTTCAGTTTATTGCCGATAGGCTGAAAGGTTTTGGTCTCGGACTCCTCCACCCGCGCCATATAGCTGTCCACTCTGTCTAAATCCATCATATACAGGCCGCCTTTCCGCTTTTTCATGCTTCTCATTTAAAACGCTCTTGCCGGTCAGACTCCTGAAACAATCAACATCACGCAGCGGAACAGGTTTCCTTTGCGGTTGGGGGCCGCAGCCTAACCGAACGCCGCGGCCCCCAACGGATTCTATCTGTGATTTGTTTGCCGGTGAGACTAATCCCGCTTCAGCATATTTTAAATTCCGTGTTGGGTTGTCATTTATAATCCTTTGGAAAAATCCCTGATGTGGAACGCGTCCGACAAAACACATCTGCGTTTTCTGCAGAAGGATTTCGCGCTGGTCAGGCCCTCGCCGGTCGGCCCCGCGATGGTAAAGGTGGTGTGGCCCTCGCCGCCCACTCCGATGCCCGCGTAGGACGGGGCGTTCTTGACAAAGATGGTGGTCTGCAAAAGCTTTGCCATCTTGGTCAGCTTATCGACATTTTTGGAGTGCATCATGGCGGTGTGGCGGTTGCCTCTTTCCGCGATGAGGGCAAGGTCGATCGCTTCGTCTACGTTTCTCGTCCGGACGACCGGCAGAATCGGCATCATCAGCTCCTCCATCACGAACGGATGGTCCTTCGGTGTTTCCATGATGATGACCTTGACCTCCGGCCCGGCCTGAATCCCGATTTTATCCAGGATATAAGCGGCGCTCTTGCCGACAAAGGATGTTTTGGGCCCGCCGCCCTCCTTTCTGACCAGATCGGCAAGTTTTTGGATCACGGCGGGATCGGTAAGCTGATAGGCGCCGTTTTCTCTCATGTTGCGGATCAGCTCGTCGGTGATCTGATCGACCGCAATGACCTCTTTCTCCGCGATGCAGGGGAGGTTGTTGTCAAAGCTGCAGCCGTTGACGATATCGATTGCCGCCTTTTTGATGTCCGCGGTTTCGTCGACCACGACGGGCGGATTTCCCGCGCCGGCGCCGATGGCCTTTTTCCCGGTGGACATGACGAGCTTGACGATTCCCGGGCCGCCCGTCGCGACCAGCATCCTGATTTTCGGATGCTTCATCATGACGTTGGTATTTTCAATGGATGGCTCCATGACGGTAACGATCAGGTTCTTCGGCGCGCCGGCTTCTTCCAGCGCCCTGTTGATCATGGTGACCAGCCTGATGGTAACATCCTTTGCCCTCGGGTGCGGGCTGAACACAATCGAATTTCCCGCCGCAAGCATCCCTATGGAATTGCAGATAATGGTTTCCGTCGGGTTGGTCGCGGGCGTAATTGCGCCGATGACCCCGAACGGGCAATATTCCACGAGGGTAAGGCCGTCGTCTCCGGACAGGGCCGTTGTTTCCAAATCCTCAATGCCGGGTGATTTTTCCGCGGCCAGCCTGTTTTTGATCAATTTGTGGGGGTAATTTCCCATTCCGGTTTCTTCCACGGCCAGCCGGGAGATCAGCTCCAGATTCTCCTGTTTCAGAACCACGTCCCGCAGAGTCTGGACATATTTCTGCCTTTCGGCCATGGAACAGAACAAGTACTGCTTCTGGGCGGCGTCACAGGCGTCGATCGCCTCTTCCATGGTATTGAAAATCCCGTAGGAACCGCCTTTTTCTTCCTTTTTTATTTCGGGAGCGGCGGTTGTTTCCGTTTTGCCCGCGTTCATTTCGTTCAGTACCTGTTTGACCATTTTTTCAATTAAATTCGCATCTATATCCATCGATTTTCCACCCCTTATTCATCAATAGCACAATATAGGACATCTGCCCTGCTCCATCCGCTTATGCGCGAGGGTCCGGCGCTTTGATCTTCCGCAGAATGACGAAGTCGTCATTCTTTAACGCGCACGCGTTTGCCTCATCCAAATCCACATGCATTTCCAGCGAGGATTTCTCGGAAACCCGCACAAGGACATTTCCAAGAACGCATCTGCGCTCCCCGCAGGTCTCCACTTCCACGATCTCCTTATCCTTTACGCCCATTTTCGCCGCCTGCTCGGGGGTCATATGAACGTGCCTGAGCGCCACAATGGTGCCGCAGGGCAGCGTAATGCTCCCTTTCGGCCCAATCAGCTCCAGTCCCGGCGTATGGTCCAGCCTGCCCGATTCCCGGATCGGGGCCCTGACCCCCAGACGGAACCCGTCGGCCAGGGAAATTTCTACCTGGCTCTCTTTTCTCAGGGGCCCTAAAATACGCACATTCTGAAATTCACCTTTCGGTCCGCGGATATTGACCGTTTCCTTTGCCGCAAACTGACCGGGCTGTTTCAGCGTTTTCATATGCGTCAGCTGGTAACCCGGACCGAATAATTTTTCCAGATCGCTTTGGTTCAGATGCACATGGCGGTTTGACACGCCGACCGGAATTTTACAGTTTTCCAGATTCTGAATCTTTTCAACGACCAGTTTTGCAATTGTTTCAAGGACATCCGTTTGCATCTCTGTATCAGCCACCTTCTGCTTGATCTGCCGGTTCCTGTTCAATCCCGGTCTGCCGGACTTCGATTGATTTGGTTGGGCGGAACGTATTTCCTCATAGGGGAAGCCTCCTTTGGAAAGATTGTTTACAAAAATAGAAATCGACTCTTCGGTCAATTACAAATCAGCCTTGCGGCCGATTGAATTGCTTTTTCCTGCAGCTGCTGCACTTTGTCAAGCTTTTCCCACTGGAAATCCTGGTCCTCCCGGCCAAAATGCCCGTACGCCGCGGTCTTTAAAAACTGCGGTTTCCGGAGCTTCAGCTGCTCCAAAATATCGGCTACGGAAAAGGAGAAAGTCTCCTCGACTGCGGAATCAATATATTTCTTCTTGATCCGCTCCGTACCGAACGTGTTGATGGTGACGGCAACGGGATCGGCCATGCCGATCGCGTAGGCCAGCGCCACTTCGCATCTTCTGGCCAGCTTTGCCGCGACGATGTTTTTCGCCGCGTAGCGGGCCATATAGGCCGCCGAACGGTCCACCTTTGTCGGGTCCTTCCCGGAAAAGGCGCCGCCGCCGTGCTTGCCGACCCCACCGTAGGTGTCGACCATGATCTTGCGGCCGGTCAGCCCTACGTCCGCCGCCGGGCCGCCGATGACGAAGCGGCCGGTCTGATTAATGTAGATTTTGGTCTCGCTGTTCATCCATTTGGGGTCTACCTCGCTTTGGATGACTTTATGTAAAATGGTGTTGTAGACGGTTTCATGGCCGACGTCCGCCTCATGCTGCGCGGACACGACAATCCCGGTAAGGCAGAGGGGCTCCCCCTTTGCACTGTATTTCATGGTCACCTGGCTTTTCCCGTCCGGGTACAGCCAAGGAACGGTTCCGTCCTTTCGGACCTGCGCAAGCTTCATGACCAGCCGGTGCGCCAGATCGATGGTTACCGGCATGTAGTGCTCCGTTTCGTCGCACGCGTAGCCGTACATCATCCCCTGATCCCCCGCGCCGAAAACTTTTTTTCCGCAGGAGTCTGCAGTCCGTGAAGAATCCACTCCCCGGGCGATATCCGGCGACTGGGAAGTAATGTTGGTCAGAATGACGGCGTTTTGGCAGTCAAAGCCGGTACAGGCACGCGTGTAGCCGATCTTTTTCACAATTTCCCTTGCGACGCCGGGAACGTCCACCTTTGCTTCGGACGTTACCTCGCCCGCAATCATAATCGTGCCGGGTGAAATCATGGTCTCCACGGCTACCCGGGACTCCGGGTCCTCCGCCAGATACGCATCCAATATCCCATCTGAAATCTGATCGCATATTTTGTCCGGATGCCCTTCCGTGACAGATTCCGATGTTACCAAATACTCATCCATTCTCTCTTCCCTACCTTGATTTCAAAGCGTTGTCCTGTTCCAGAGCCAGCGATTTTTTATACTGGAACACGGTCACATGCTCATATTTTTTAAAGACCTTGCTGAAATAGCTGCTCTCGTTATAGCCAAGGCGGAACGCGACGTCGATAATGTTCAGGTCGGTAAAGGAAAAATACCCTTTTGCGATGGTCAGCTTCCGCATATGCAGATATTCAATGACGCTTACTCCCATCTGCTGCATAAAGATGCGGCTCAGGTACCCCTGACTGATATTGCAGTGGTCCACAATCTGGTTCAGGCCGATATCCTTTTTGATGTTTTCATCGATGTAGCGGAACACGGATTCCAGCACCTTGTACTTTTTAATGCTGACCTGCTGGAAAATGTAATTCATGACATTGAACAGCCAGAATTCCAGGCTCTTTTTTTCGGAGAGCAGAACCTCCGTCATCGGGAACAGCTCTTCGCATTTTATCTGCTCCTCATTCAGCCAGTCCAGCATGCTCATCAGGCTCTGTCCCAGCTTCATAAACGTGGCTTTCAGCTGTTCGGGGTCACTGCCCGTATCGGAGTAAATTTCATTCACAATCTGCGGAATCCGGTAGTACATTTTTTTGAAATCTTTTTCTTTAAGGATGGAGAAAAGGGAGTCCGTCTGCTTTCCGTATTTTTTATGAGATTCCGAATAGCCGTCGAGCAGGCTCTTAATAAGGGCCCCGGTAACCGGCTTTGAAATATATTCCCGGACCTCCGCTTTCAAAGCCTCGCGTGCAAACTCGAAATTGTTATAGGCGGAAACAATATAGATCGTAATGTTGTGGTTGCTCGTATAAATCTGTTTGCTCGCTTCGATCCCGGAGATCCCCGGCATCATAATATCCATAAATACAATATCGATTTTTTCCGTTTTGCAAACCTCTACGGCGTCCTCTCCATTGGCAACAGTGCGCACGACAGTAAAGCCACTCACGTCGGACACCATGATCCGCATGGCTTCTCTCATCAGTTCTTCATCATCAGCAATCATTACCCGATACATTTACAGTACCTTTTCATCAAAGTTTTTTGGATATTTAATCAGACACTTTGTTCCGCTTTTCTCGCTGTATTGCATAACAACGTCGTACTGCGGGCCAAAGGAACTGACCAGCCTCTGTCTGATACTGGAGATCCCCGTTTCTATGGTATCTCCTTCGTAACCGCCTTCTTTATACGATTTGAACCTCTGCGAAATTTTTTCCTCGTTCAGTCCCAGACCGCTGTCCTCTATGGAAATAGCCACGTCGCTGTCCCTATAAGAAACCGAAATCCGTACGGTGCCGCCTTCCCGCTTTTGGTCAATCCCGTAAAAAACCGCCTTTTCCACAAAGGGAAGAACGATAAATTTCGGAATCCGCTGCATATGTATATTTTCCGCAATGCCAATGGAATAGTTCAGTCGCTCTCCCAGCCGGACCTTCTGTATTTTCAGATACCGTTCAATATTTTCCATTTCATCCGCTACGGAGATGGAATTTTGGGTATTGATAAGATTATACCGTAAGAACTCCGCGAACAGCGTCACCATTTCATTGGTCTTCGGGGCCTTTTCAATGACCGCCAGATTGGAAATGGAGTTCAGACACCGGAATAAAAAGGAGGGGTTCATCTGCGACTGCAGCGCGGTCAGCTCGGCGTTCTTAAGGCTGTACTCCAGTTCCATTCTTTTTCGCTTCTCACTCAGGTTTTCCATTTCCTTGTTTAAAGTTTCCTTGAGCATCAGCCTGGACAGTTCCTTTTCGCCAAGCTGGTTGACAATCAGAGAAATCATGTCCGCTATATTGACAAACTGTTCGTAGGACATTTCCTGTATTTTATTGAACAGGTTGCTCTTGCTGACTTTATAATCCTCCGCGTGGTGCATCACGGTTTCCAGCCTGCATACATTCGTAGGGGCGTCGTTGCACCGGATTTGCCCCCCGATAAAGCCTCCGAGGTAGTGCCCCCGGACGATAATCGGAATGGCGACCTCCATCAGCCCGCAGGGACAGAAATACACCGAGGTTTTCTGTGTCACCGCGGCCTGGATCGCGCCGAACGCATCAGAGGACCAGCAAAGGCGTTTTTCTCCTTCATTCCTCCTGATTTCTTGACAGAATTCGGTGAAAGAGGTCATTTCCGTGACCGGTTCGCCCTTAAAATCCACCGTGACAAACGCCAGACCCGTCGCTTTGGAAATCTTTTCCTGGATATCTTCTAACTTCTCTTTCCCAAAAAGATGGTTGATATCGAAATTATTGAACACACTGTCTTCATCCTGCACCAAATCTTTAATTTTGGTATTTAAGAACTCATCCATGAAAGCAACCTCCTAAATCAAGAATATACTACTCTAATATACCACACTGCCCATATTATATAATATATTCTTTGACTTTGGGGATTTTTAGTGTATTTTTTTCAATAATGTTTCGACATCCTGCTCTGTTATTCCCCTTGGGTTCATCGGAGTACATCCGTCCTGCACCGCATTTTGGGCCACATAATGGACATATTGGTCGAAATTCTCCTGCGACACGCCGCACTCGCTGAGGGTAAGCGGCATATTCATCAGCTTCTTCAGGGAGGTGATGCACGCGAGAAGGACCGCTACGGCAAGCTTGGGGTCGGCGCTTCTTTCCACCATCCCCGTCCGGTAGGCCATCTGCGCATATTTGGCCGCGACCCGGTCGTCCAGGCTGTTAAACAGAATCACTTCATTGAGCAGAAGGGCGTTTGCAAGCCCGTGCGCGATATGAAAGGTTCCCCCCACCTGATGCGCGATGCTGTGGCTCATGCCAAGTCCCGCGATGCTGAACGCGATGCCCGCGAGGCTGGAAGCCAAAAGCATTTCCACCCTTGCCTGCTCGTCGCCGCCGTGGCGGTAGCACTGCAGGAGCGATCTCATAATCAGCTCCACGGCTTTTTCGGCCATTGCGTCCGTATAAACGCTGGCGCCCTTCGCCACATAGGCCTCCATCGCGTGGGTCATGACGTCCATGCCGGTATTCGCCGTAATTTCCGGCGGAAGCGACAGCGTCAGCTTTGCGTCGAGAATCGCTTCGTCGGGATAGATGCTGTCGTCGAAAAAGATATGTTTTTTCTTGGTTTCGTGGTCCACCACGACCGTTGCGGCCGTTACCTCCGAGCCCGTTCCGCTTGTGGTCGGAATCGCGATCAGCGGCACGCCGGCGGCTATCTTCATCTCCCGCGCAAAATAGAGGATTCCCTTCGCGGTGTCGATGGCGGAGCCTCCCCCGAACGCGATCATGACCTCGGGCCGGAACTGCTTGAAAATCGCGACCCCTTTCCCGATAACGGTCAGGGGCGTATCGGGCAGAACCCCGTTAAACAGCTTTACCTCGTTGCTGTTATCGATGACTTCCAGCACTTTCCGGATGCTCCCGTTTTCAATCAGGAACCGGTCGCAGATAATCCAGATTCTTTTTCCCGTGATGGCCGCGAGATGTTCCAGCGAGTTTTCCCCGTAATAAATTTTGGTTCTCAGATAGATACGTTCCAATTTCATCCCCGCTTTCTAACGAATGGTAAAGGCGTCCATCAGCGTGCATCTTCTCCTTCTTGCGAAATGTCTTGCGGTCGTGGTTCCTTCCCCGGTGATTGTCGCAATGGTAAAGCTGGTGTCACCCTCCCCTTTGTAGCCGATCCCGGCCAGGGAAGAGCCGTTTTTCACGAAGACGGAGGTCTGCATTTTCTTTGCCGCCCGGTTCAGCCGCTCAATGGATTGGGAGTGGATGGTCGCGGTGTGGCGGAACCCCTGTTCGATTTCAAAGGCGGTTTCCAGCGCTTCGTCGAAGTCGGCCACCCTGACAAGGGGGACGACCGGCATCAGCATTTCCAGCGTGACAAACGGATGATGCTGAATGGTGTCGACCACGATCAGCCGGACGGTTTCACTGCAGGGAATTTTGGCCGCCTTTAAAATTTCATTGGCGCTTTTGCCCTCAAACGCTTTGTTGATACCCATGTCCTGTGTGACGGTCACGGAGGTCAGCTTCAGCATTTCTTCCTCGTTATGGATATAGTAAACGTTGTTTTTCTTAAGCTCTTCCACAAATTCATCCGCGGCGGCCGCGACGACGACGATGCTCTTTTCCGAGATGCACATGACGTTGTTGTCAAAGGAAGCGCCCTCGACGATATCCCTTGCCGCCTGCTTCAGATCGGCCGTTTCGTCGACGATGGCGGTCGGATTCCCCGGCCCCGCGCCGATCACTTTTTTGCCGCTGGCAAGCGCCTCTCTCAGAACGCCGCTGCCGCCCGTAGTCACCACCATGGAGATATCGGGGTGCGTCATCAGCTCGCGGGTCACCGCCATGGAGGTATCCCCCAGCGTGACGACCAGATTGTCGATGCCGCAGGTGTCACGGATGGCGACGTTGATCATTTCCGTTACGAACTGGGAAACCTTGATGGCTCTGGGGTGCGGGACATGCACGACGGCATTGCCCGCGGCCAGCAGGCCGATGGTATTGTTAATGAGTGTGGCGCACGGATTGGTGCAGGGATGCACGGCGCAGACGACGCCGTAGGAGGACAGTTCATACAGGGTCATCCCGCTGTCTCCCGTTTTCACCTCGGTGATCAAATCCTCCACGCCGGGCGTTTTCCGGATGGCCAGAAGGAGCTTTTTGACCTTATCCTCGACATTGCCCATTCCGGTTTCTTCCGCCGCCATTTCAGCGATCATATTCACCAGCGGCAAAAGCTCTTCTTTGATCGCGTCGATGACTTCCTGACGTTCATTCAGCGTAAACCTGGAATACTGGGCGTAGGCCCCCTGGGCTACCGCAACAGCATCATTCACCGAACGGAAGACCCCGCTTCTCACCGTATCGCTGCAGGTCAGGTATTTCTTAACCAATTCTCCAATTTGTGCAGTATTCATCTTAACCTCTCTTTCGCCCGATTCCGCAGGCTTTCAGTTAATAAATTCAGGATATGACACTGCCTGTTTCTTGGCCTTGTTTGTAAATCAAAAATCGACGGATTTTCGAACACAAAGTGTCTTACCCGCCTACGGCGCCCACGACCGCAGCTTATTCCATACAGGTTTCTGTACACCTCGTTTTGAATACGCTTCAAAGGAACCTTATGCGAAACGTGCATGCAGGCTCAGCCTGCCCGTATGCCGAGCATTTTTGACGCGGTCAGACGCAATTTTAGCCGAATAAGACAAGACTCTTGATTTTACAAGCAAAGCCTAAATATCCATCGTATCGATAATGCCTACAATGGCCATGTCAACGGAGACATTATGCTTTTGAACACGCACGGCCGACCCGGAGCAGACCAGGACATACTCCCCGATGCCCGCCCCCACATAATCGGCGGCAACCTCTTCGGAGCCGATGTTGCGCTTCTGGGAATCGATTTTCTGAATAATCATCAGCTTAAAGCCGACCAGGGACTCTTCCTTCCGCGTCGCAACAACATTGCCCACCACTTTTGCCATATAAATGGTAATCACAATCCTTTCCTGACCTTAGTTCCTAAGGATTATTTCTCTTTTTTGGCCCTTGGCTTTCTGGGCGGCTGTTTGGATGTCCCCTTTTCTTTCACTACCGTGTTCCTGGGGCCGGTGCTTCCCGCTGCCGTGGATTTTCTCGTTCCCGTTCTGCCGGACGGTTTGGCTTTGACTTCCGGCTGGGAAACAGCCGGTTCCTTCCCTGGGGAAACAGCAGGCAGGTCCTGCGGTTTTTCTTCCTCCGCCGGGAATTTGGCGGGGGCTTTCCTCTCCGTTTTTGCTTCCGTCTGAATCGTCTCCGGCACCGGCGCGGGGATTTCCTTTGCCGGGACAACCGCTTCCGGTCCGGGCAGAGGGGCTGATTCCACGGGCAAAACCGTTTCCGGCTCCGTCAGGACGGCTTCCTGTGCGGGCTCCGGCGGAACAGTTTCTTCCGTTTGCGGTGCCGTGGGGGGCTCCTGAACAGGTTCTTCCGGCTTCTCTTCCGGGATTTCCGGCGCTGCAGGAACTTCCGGCTCTGGCTCCGGTTCGGGCTCCGGCGGCTTCGGCGCGGGAGGTTCCGGCTGATCCGGCGGCGTTTTTTCATCCTCTTTTTTCTCAGTCTGACAAAATACTCTTTCAACGCTGTCCGCAGGTCTGGGAATCACTTTGGAAGAAATATAGTGCTGGAAGGTCTCGCCGACTTGCTTGCCCGCGCTGACGGCGGCGTTTACGGCTGCCACATCGCCCGTGATCTTCACGGTAATCCAGCCGTGCCCTCTTGCTTTTTCGATCTGGATAATCGTCACATTCGCTGTTTTCACCATGGTGTCCGCTACTAAAACGGCCGTTGCCAGTCCCCGTATTTCTATTAACCCCAATGCGTTTTTCATTTTGTCACCTTACTTCTTTTTTTCTTCTGAAAATATATAAAATGTAAACAAAATCAAATTTCGTTACCTGATTTTCCACTTTTCAAATTTACTGTCTGACGATTTCAATGCCCAGCCGGGACGCTTTCTCCTTCGCCAGAGCGGTCAGAAGATCACCCGGGCGCAGCACGATCCGTCCTTCCTGCGTAAACCTGTCGATATCGCCTTCCGTAATCACTTTGTGCCCGCTTCCCGCGCGCGGCGTGGGCTGGACCCGTGTGATCCCGGGATTTCTTGGAACCGGTTCTCCGTCAAAAAGTTCCTCTTTGATTTCAATGCCGTACTGAGCGATGATTTTGTAATATTCCCGTATTCTGGCGGCATACGCCGCGGGTTCCTTCCCCGTAAGCGGTTCCAGACCCGATTTCAGCAGCACGATTTTCTGGCCGTTCGCCATGCAGCTCTGTACCCATTTTGTCTCGAAGGTATCGCCGATGCACAGCGCGGTTTTGACTACAAGCTCTCTCGGAGCGGCCGGGAAAACGGTCGTGCCGTCCGGCAGCTTTGCCAGATCGGCTTCCTCCTGCCTGAGGACAGTGCCGCAGCCTTGGCATTCCCTGAGCTTTTTCATGTGATAGTCGTTTGTCATGGAAGGGGGAACCACCGTAACGACCCGGTATTCGCGCCGGTCCTTCAGCTTTTCAAAAAAGGAACGGTATTCCTCTCTCCATCCTTCGGTAAGGATGACATACAGTTTCTGTCCGGGTACGGAGGAATTGGGCAGCAAATTTTCAGCCTGCATTTTCTGTATCACTTTTAAGATAATCTGATACAGATTGTTTTCATTGATTTCCACGGTACCCCTCCTTTGCTTTCCAAAGCTTTTGATCCGGACTAATGAAAAGGCGGTCATGATAGGAAGGAATCAGGGAAGAGCTTTCCCCGACCCTTCCGTACCATTAACGCCCTACACCGTCACGTGTGGAAGAAGAATTGAGTGGTGATGAATTAATCCATATGAGGGATAATCTTCTCAGTGTCCGAATGAGGACGGGGAATGACGTGGATGGAGACCACTTCGCCGACCATTTTGGCGGAAGCCGCTCCGGCGTCCGTCGCGGCCTTGACGGCCCCGACGTCTCCGCGTACCATAACCGTTACCAATCCGGAACCGATCTTTTCGTAGCCGACCAGGGTGACGTTCGCCGCCTTGACCATGGCATCGGCTGCTTCAATTGCCGGTACGAGTCCATGTGTTTCGATCATACCCAGTGCATCAGAGTTCATGTGTAAACCTCCTTCATTGTAGCGTTAGTGTTAAATATATGGATGAGTGGTTGATTTTGGCTCGGAGCCCAACGCGCCAAGCAGCTTCAGACCGACATCTCTGGCCGCCCTGACCGCCTGCCGTACGGCGCCGGAATCTCCCGTAAAGATCAGGATCACTTCGTTCGAGTAGCTGGTTCCGCCGTTGCCCGGAGAGCTGTAGCAGACCACGTCCACACTCGCCGCCTTGACGGCCACATCCGCCAGAACCGTGCCGATCGCGGCAGGACCCGCGCAGGTCATGCCGAACGCTTTCCCCAGAGGGGATCCGAACGCCTTTTCAAGGCACTGGCTGGCTCTTGCCGAATACTGGAATTCCAGATGTCCGGCATCGTTCCCGTAAACATCGCCGAAGTATTTCGGAAGGCTGGCCAGGGCGATTTCCACCGCTCTTCTCGCGTCCGAAACATCCTCCGCTCCGATATAGATCAAATCGCCGTGACCGGCCCCGCCCTTCGTATCCCGGGGCAGCTCGATCGTGATCACTTCCGTATTGGTTGCTTTGACGGCGTCATCCACCGCCATAATCTGCGGGCCTGCCCCCGTTCTGCCGCCGATAATCCCGATTGAACGGTATTTACCGAGCTTCATCACGTCGACAAGCATCGGGTCCACGCTGGCGATGACCAATCCGATCGTATCGCCTACAGAGGTACCCACAAATTCTGTCACTCCCAGTGAACTGCAAGGTGTACCGGTTTCCGCTGCTTTTTCCTCAGGTTTTATTTTCAGTTCATCGGCAACCTGCTGCACTACCTTATTGATTAATTGCTGGTCCATTGCCTATCCTCCGTTTCATTAAATTTTTTAACCACCAATAATACATTCGAAGCCCTGCTCTTCAACCACGGTTTTTAGTGCCTGTATCTTATCAGGAGTCAGTGTCTTCACGTCCTTCATCAGATAGTCCCTGCCCAAAAGCTCGTATTTGTTTTCCCCGTAGGTGTGATACGGCAGCAAATGGATTGTCTTGATATTGTGTAATGTTTTCGCGAACCTGCTGATTGCGAGAATGTCCTCTTCCGTGGCGTTTACCCCGGGGATGGTGGGGACCCGGATCACTGTCTGGGTGATTTCGGATACCCTGACGGCGTTTCGCAGAATGAGCTCGTTGCTTACCCCCGTGTATTTTTTATGCACCTCAGGATTCATTGATTTGATATCCATCAGGGCCAAATCCACATAGGGAAGCACCTTCTCGATCGCTTCGCCGGCCGCATACGCAGTCGTTTCGATTGCCGTATGCCATCCCTGTTCTTTGGAGGCCCTGAGCAGTTCCATTGTAAAATCGGACTGCACCAGGGGCTCCCCTCCTGAAACGGTGATTCCGCCGCCGGAGCGCCGGTAGGTCGTCGCGTCCTTTCTCAGCTCCAGCACCACCTGCTGCACGGTCATTGCGGCGCCTTTCAGCACCAGCGCGCCCGTGGGGCAGACATTGGCGCATTCTCCGCATCCAATACAGAGCTCCCGGTTGATCAGGCCCTTGTTGTTTGGATCGATCGCTCCCTGCCTGCAGGCTTTGATACATCTTCCACAATGAATACAACGCATTTTCTGATAAGTAATCACCGGTTTCAGCTTTTGGGATTCAGGATTACAGCACCATTGGCATGACAAAGGACATCCTTTTAAAAATACGATCGTGCGGATACCAGGACCATCATGTACGGAAAACCTCTGTATGTCGAAGACAAGTCCCGATGCGCTATAATTGATAGAATCCACCGCCTACAACTCCCTTAGTTACATTTCATCAGCGCAGGGAGCAATATCACCGCAATCAGAAGGTCTGCTCCGTACGGCTGATGATATCGTCCTGCACTTCTTTTGCCAGCACGACAAACTGTGCGCTGTATCCGGCAACGCGTACTACCAGGTCCTTATACTGGTCGGGGTTTTTCTGGGCGGCCAGCAGGGTATCCCTGTCAACAACGTTGAACTGCACATGCATGCCCTTGTGGTCGAAGTAGCTTCTGACAACGGAGGCGAAGTTTTGCAGCCCCGTGTCCCCTGCGAGCGCGGAGGGCAGGAATTTCTGGTTCAGCAGTGTTCCGTTCGACGCGATAAAGTGGTCCAGCTTGGCGACGGAATTCAGCGCCGCGGTGGGTCCCTTCACGTCCTTGCCCTGTCTGGGCGACACGCCGTCCGCCAAAGGCTGCTTTGCAAGTCTGCCGTCCGGCAGCGCGCCGACGTCTTTCCCGAACAGCACGTTGGCCGATACCGGGTATACGCCCGCCTGGAACTGGCCGCCGCGCGGATTGGTGTACTTCTGAACTTCCTCGCAGTAGATTCTGGCGATCTTGCGGGAAACCATATCGACTTCGTCAATATCGTTTCCGAAGCATTCCGTGTTGTCCATCAGCCGGAAAATATTCTCATAGTCGCCGCTGCAGGAGGAGGCTGCGCAGGTATCCTTTACGCCGCACATCTTCTGCAGGTCGGCCATATCGATATTGCTGGAATTGCCGAGGACCTTTCTGACGGCCTCATAGATCTTCTGCTCCGTAAGGGCATCCGCCGTGCTGCTGCAGGGATCCGCTCCGCCGGCTTTGGCGCCGACCGGGCGGCCGAAGTTCGCGTCCACAGCTTCTTTCAGCTGGGCAGCGGTGATGTCCCTGTCGCGGAACACGTGCTTATCCATCGCATAGACGGAGTCGCCGGAATCGGCGATACCAAACGCCTGCGGGCCGGTGAAGTTGTAAATGGCTCCGCCTTCCTGTACGGACTTGCCGCGCTTGATGCAGTCGTCAACCATAGCCGACTGGAACGGGAGCGGGCATCTTTCCGCATGGGCCAGGTCGACGCAGTTGTCGGCTTCCGCCAGATGCCGTACGAAATAAGTCATTTCCTTCTGGAAGGCGTCGTAGAACTCGTCGATGGATTTCCATTGGCTCATATCCGGGACGACCGGGCCGAGCTGTTTGTCGCCGGCCTTGCCGCCGTGGATGGTGATATCCAGAACCTTGGCGACATTGAAGAACGCGGCGTCGTGCCAGCCCTCGGTCTTGTGCGGGCACTGCGGCTCCACACAGCCGATGATGCAGTAGTTGCGGGCGTCTTCCAGGGATACGCCCCTGTTTTCGAGCGCCGGAATAATGACTTCGTCATTGTACATTGCGGGGAAGCCCAATCCGAGGCGGGCAACCTCGCACGCCCTGTAGAGGAATTCGTCCGGGGTTCCCTGCCACACGCGGATGGAGAAGGAAGGCGCCGGCAGCTTTGTGTGCGCGCACGCTTCCATCATCATGTAGGAAACGTCATTGGTGGCATCCAGCCCGTCCTCCGTCTGGCCGCCGGCGCCGATGTTCTGGAACACCGCGTAGCCTGCGAACGCCTGGGCGGAAACCTCGTCGCGGGTCTTGTTGACGTCGTTGAGCTTGATCCAGATGCAGTCGATCAGTTCCTGCGCGAACTCCTTCGAGATGTTCTTGTCCGCGGCAAGATACGGATACATATACTGGTCGAAGCGGCCGGGGGAAATGGAGTGTCCGCTGGACTCGATCTGCATCATGCTCTGGATAAACCAGAAGGACTGGCAGGCCTCGTAGAAATTGCGGGCGCCGTTTTCCGGCACTCTGTCGCAGTTGGCGGCGATCTGCAGAAGCTCGGCCTTTCTTGTGGCGTTTGTTTCCGAAGCGGCCAGCCTTCTGGCCTCATCGGCATATCTGTGGGCGAAATTGATGGCCGCGTTATAGGTAATGATCAAAGCGTTGTAGAACTGCTGCTTCTTTATGTAGCTGGGGTCCGACAGATCCATTTTCATCATGGCGTCGACCACTTCCGCAATGATCCCGCGGAAGCCTTTTTCCAGAATCTTGCCATAATCCACGCAGACATGGCCTACGCCGCCGTAGAAGTAATTTCCTACCGTGAATACGCCCGCCGCCTGGCAGTCCCTTGTTTCCTGGGACATGTAGGAAGAAGCGAGCTCGCTCGTCGTCTTCCCCGGCCAGTACTTGAAGGCCTCGTGCAGCTCCTGGGCGGTCTCCTTCGGAATCACGAACGGGTCCGCCACTCTTGTGGCCATGGTGTCGAATTCCTTCTCGACCCAGTCAAAGGAAAATTCGGGGCAGATTTCCGTTGAGCGGGGATGCTTGGTGATGGCGCCGACGATCAGCTCGTCGTCACGGATGGTAATGGGAAGATTGCCGAAGATCTTCTCGTCCGCCTTGGCGCGTCTCATAATCGGGGGAAGTCCTTCCGTTTCCTTATAAGACTCCGTAACCAGAACCGCTCTCTCCGACTCAACATAAGGGGTTGCGTCCAAAATCATTCTCTTTAGCTTTTCAACCCTTGCCGTTGGTTTGGAAAATCCTTTTTCTATCACTTTAAATACCTCCTTAAAAAAATTTGATCGACGAATTTTTTGAACACCGAAATCCGATTTCTTGTTTGATTATATACCCGCGTCTGCTTGACCGCACAATACTATCCAGACTCAAAAAATGTAAAATTGAAACCAAAACGCTTTTCAAAATACATTTTATGAAATATACATAAAATTTTCGGTATTTTATCGTCCGCAAGGCCTTTCTTATTTTACAGAAAAATCTTTTCTTCCTAAAAATCCGACATTTAAGAGGAAAACGAAATTCCAAGCAAACCGACAAAATCCCTCAGGATAGCCGTATTTCCAGGCCACGCGGGCGAGGTCACCAGATTGGCGTCCGCAACCGATTCGTCCGCCTGCTTTTCGATATAAATCCCCCCCGCCATTTCCACTTCCGGCCGGACCGCCGGGTACGCCGTCAGCCTTCTGCCCCGCACCACGTCCGCCGCGGTCAGAAGCTGGACCCCGTGGCAGATGGCTGCCACCGGCCTGCTCAGCTTCATAAAATACCGTACAATGTCCAGCACCTCGTCGTTCAGCCGCAGATACTCCGGGGACCGCCCTCCCGTCAGATAGAGCCCCGCGTATTCCTCGATCTGCAGGCCGGCGAAGGTGGCGTTGAGCACAAACCGGTGCCCCGGCTTTTCCGTGTAGGTCTGGTCGCCCTCAAAGTCATGGATGGCCGTTTTGATGGATTCCCCGGCCTTTTTGCCCGGGCACGCCACCTCGGCGTGAAGCCCGAATATGCCCAAGGCCTGAAAAGGAACCATCACCTCGTAGTCCTCTGTAAAGTCCCCCGCCAGAATCAGTATTTTTTTCTGCATTTTGTCCATATTTTTCTCCTCCTGACCCACAGGTAAAATCAAGACTGATTTCCTGCAAAATTAAGACCTTCTTCCCACGGCAGAACGTCGCCGGGTTCCCTCAGATGGTTTAAAATGTCCGGGATGCCTTCCCCCGTTACGGAGCTGACGTGAAAGACCGTTTTGCAACCCGCAAGCCTCAGCCAGCTTTCCGCCAGATCGGGCCTCGCGCCCTCGGTGTCGATCTGCGTGACGATCCCGATCACCTCTCTGGTCGCCCCCGCCACGATGTTGGGGCTGTACAGCGAGTAATTCTCCCTGGCGTTCAGCAGCATGCCCACCACGTCCGCCTCATAGGAATAAATAATCAGCGCCCGCGCCAGCTCCCTGTTCTCCGCGTACTCGCCGGGCGTGTCGATGATGACGTCGTAACGGTTGACATACTGCGTTTTATGGTACCGTATTTTTTCTCCCCTGAGCGCCTGCGTCAGGGTTGTCTTTCCGCAGCCGGTCCTGCCCACCAGCATGATTTTTTTCATCCCGCGCCTACGCTTTCGTCAGATTGCACACGGTAAAGCCCATGACGTTTTCCGCGTAATCCAGGACGGCCTCCAGCGCGGTGGTCACGTCCGATATTTTCCCGGTAATAATCAGCGTGCCGCTGAACCGGTCTATAAAGCCGATATCGATGCCGGATTTTTTCAGGGCGATGTCCGCGGCGATAATGGAGGTTTCGCTGGGGGACATGGTCAGAATGCCGATCGCCGCCTTGGCATAGTCGATTCTGGGGTCCAGTCCCAGTTTTTGATAGATCACCGTATTGGGGCTCGCGATCACATGCGCCATGGTAATCTGCTTGCCCGGTACAATCTCCTGTACGATCCGCATCAGCTTGCCGTTGGATTGCTCCAAATCAACCAGTTTCACAAAAATCCTTCTTTTCAAACGAAAATGGAAATCCTATTAATATATACTATCATGGAGCAAAATGTATCCATAACACAAAACAAACCAATTCCCAGTAAATTTAAAAGGTGCCGGGTTTTGCAAAGGCTCCCCCGCCGTTTTACAAGAACAGCAAATCAGCGCGGCCGGAAAGAGGCAAAAGGTCTTGCGCGGCAGAAAAGCGGGGCCGTTTCAGCATCACGCCGAAACGGCCCCGCGGAAGCTTCCGTTTATTTTACGTCTTTGATCGCCTGCTCGGCAAAAGAGGTATTGATCAGCTTGTCGTACGGTACCGTTTGTTTCAGCTCGCCGGCCTGGGTCATAACCTCCTGCAGAAGGGAGAATTCTTCCTGCTTTAAAATCGGATTGGGGCTCCACGCCTCGATATCCTTATAGTTCTTCGCGACCGTGGTCAGCAGCTTGACGTCCGAATCCGGGAAGGAGGGCGCGATTGCCTTCGCGATTTCCTCCGGGGTGTGCGAGTAGACCCATTTCTGTCCCCTGTAGACCGCTCTCGTAAAGCGGGCGATCAGGTCCGAATTCTTTTCGATATAGCTCTTTTTGGCACAGTAGCCCGTGTAGGGAATCTCCCCGCTTTCCTTGCCGATGGAAGCGACGATGTATCCTTTTCCCTGCGCTACGATCTGGGAAGCCGCCGGTTCAAACATCGTCACATAGTCCCCTGTGCCGTTGGTGAACGCCGGCCCCATCAGCGCATACTGGATGCTGTCGTCCAGCTTGGTGTCCTTCTGCGGGTCCAGCCCGTTTTTGCGGATAACATACTGCAGGGTCATGTACGGCACGCCGCCCTTTCTGCCGGGAAGCACTACCTTGCCCCGGATCTTATCCCAGGTAAAATTCGGGTCCGGCTCGCGTCCGAGCAGGAAAGAACCGTCGCGCTGCGTTACCAGCGCAAAAATCTCCGCGCTGTCCGCCTTTCCTTCGTTGTAAACATAGATGGCGGCCTCCGGCCCGGCCAGGCCGATGTCGGCGTTGTTGGACAGGACCGTCGACATTACCTTATCGGTTCCCTCCGCAGTGGCCAGTTCAAGGTCAATTCCTTCCTCGGCGAAAAAGCCGAGGTTGATTGCCGCGTACTGCGGCGCGTAGAAAACGGAGTGAGTCACTTCGCATACCCTTACTTTTACCTTCTCCTTATTTTCCGTCGCGGCCTTCCCGCATCCCGCGACCGCTGCCAGCATGACTGCAAGGCAGAGTGCTGCGGCGGACCATTTCAACACCTTCTTCATACTCTTGACCCCTTTCGTAAACTGTATTCGGGGAAACTCCCCTTTCCTATCGAATAATCTGCTTTGTACCAGATTACGGTATTCTTTTAATGGCCGTACCAGTTCAGGACCAGCTTTTCCAGAAGCGCCACCGCCTCATACATCACGGCCGCAACAACGGAGAGAATAATCACGCTGGCCATCACAAGATCCAGCTTGAAAACCTGGCCGCCGTAGACGATCAGATAGCCCAGCCCGGCCTTTGACACAAGGAATTCGCCGGCAATAACGCCCACCAGGGAAAGTCCGATATTGATTTTCAAAGAATTGAATAAAGTGGAAATATTGTAGGGAAAGACCACTTTCGTAAAAATCTGCCCTTTGTTGGCGCCGAAGGTCGCGGCCATCCGGATATATTCGTTATCGGTATGGCGGAATCCGTTGAGCATTTCCAGCACGGTGACAATCAGCGAAATGGCCAGCGCCATAAAAACAATGGCTCTCGTCCCCGCGCCGACGATCACAATGATCACCGGGCCGAGCGCGATTTTCGGCAGGCTGTTCAAAACCACCAGATACGGTTCGCTCACCTTGGACGCAAAGCTGCTCCACCACAGGGCAATCGCCAAAAGGGTGCCGAAAACGACCCCCAGCAGAAAACCGATCAGTGTTTCATAAACCGTTACGCCCATGTGCAGGAACAGGTCGTTCTGCGCCATGTTCAGAAAGGTCTGCCAGATGCGGGACGGCTGGCTCAGAATAAAGCTGTCGATCCAGCCCAGCCTTGCGGTGATTTCCCATTGGGCAATAAAAATGACCAGAACGGCGATCTGACAGAAGCGGATCATCTGCTTCCTGCGTTTTTTTTTCTTCAGGTATTTTGTACGCTCTTGAGAAAGGACAGGTTTATTCATCGGCTGACAGCTCTTTCCATATATGATCGAAATACACTCTGAATTTTGGGTTGTTTCTGCAGCTCAGAGGCGTTCTGTTTTCGTCCTCAAAATCGACTTCAAGGATTTCCTTTACCCGGGCGGGCCGGGCGCTCAGAACCATGATCTTATCGCCCATGCTGATGCTTTCGGGAATGTCGTGCGTCACCATGACGGTCGTAACCTTTTCCTTTTTTAAAATCCGGTAGACGTCGTCGGTTACAGTCAGCCGCGTCTGGTAATCCAGCGCGGAAAAAGCCTCATCCAGCAATAAAATATCGGGATTGATCGCCAAAGTGCGGATCAGCGCCACTCTTTGCCGCATTCCTCCCGACAGCTGCGCCGGATATTTATCCCGGAACTCATAGAGCCCGTAGGTTTTTAAAAGCTGGACCGCCCTTTCCCTGTTTTCGGGGGAGAGCATCTTCCTTACCTCCAGGCCGAACAGTACATTTCTGTAAATGGTCCGCCAGTCCAGCAGATTGTCGCGCTGAAGCATATACCCGATGTGGGGAGAAGTCCCCACGATTTTTTCTCCGTTTACAAACACTTCGCCGGCAGTCGGTTTCAACAGGCCGGCGATAATTGAAAGCAAGGTGGACTTTCCGCAGCCGCTTGGCCCGACAATGCTGACAAATTCTCCTTTTTCCACAACAAAGCTGATATTGTCCAGAGCGGTTATTTCTCCGTTTTCCGCCTGATAAGTCGCTTCTATATTCTGAACCCGGAGTACGTCCAACGGTATCACCTCATCTTTGCGTTCATTTTTTCAAGGGACATGTGCGCAGTAAAAATAGTTCGCCTTTGGTATAAAATATGTAAAATAGAGAGATTTGTGAAAATACATCTGCCCGCGCGTCCTCATAAAACGAAGAATTTCTCTTCCGTTTTTTATGCTCCCGGAAAAAACGACGTCGAAAGAAAGCGCTTTCTGCCGAAGGAGCGGGGGAAATATCCGGTTGAAAAAAATGAAATCCGTGTTACTATAATAACGTACCTTTTGCCGGACTCCCGTCCGGCAAGATCGGAAGAGAGGACTTTTATGATTTATCTTGACTACGCGGCCAACACACCGGCCTGCGAAGAAGCCCTGCGGACGTTCTGCGACGTGACGCGGGAGTATATTGCGAACCCGAACTCGCCCCACCCGCTCGGGCTGGCGGCAAAGGAACGGCTGGACAGGGCGACGGAGGAGATCGCCGGCATCCTGCACGTAAAAGCGGAGGAAATCATCTATACCTCCGGCGCAAGCGAGTCCAACAACCTTGCCGTGAAAGGCGCCGCCGGACAGTATCAGGCATACGGCAAACACATTATTACCACATGGCTGGAACACTCTTCGGTAAACGGGGCGATGGCGGCCCTGCAGAACCGCGGCTTTGAGATCGAATATGTGGACATCGATGAAAACGGCCTTGTGGACCTGGAGCATTTGAAAGAGCTTCTGCGGGACGACACCATTCTGGTCTCCGTCTGCTATGTGGACAGTGAAATCGGAATCCGCCAGCAGATCGGCCAAATCGCCGAAGTCCTGTCCGGCTATCCCCGCTGCCTGTTCCATGTGGACGCCACGCAGGCGGCGGGAAAAATTCCCCTGGAAATAGAAAACGTGGACCTAATGACCTTTGCGCCCCACAAATTTTACGGGCTGAACGGCTGCGGCGTACTGGTGAAAAAGGGAAACGTGCTGCTGGAGCCGCAGATTCACGGCGGGACAAGCACCACCCCGTTCCGCAGCGGCACTCCCGCGCTGGGCCTGATCGCCTCCACGGCGCAGGCGCTCAAAACGGCGGTGGAAAACAGGGAGGAACGCTACGAAACGGTGTCGGGCATGAACCGGCAGCTGCGGGACGCTTTCAAAAAATACCCCAGGGTCCGCGTCAACAGCACAAAGGAATCCGTCCCGTTCATCCTGAATATCAGTATTGCGGGAGCGAAGGCGGAGCAGTTTCAGTCGGCGCTGGCCGGGCGGGGCATCTGCCTTTCCACCAAATCGGCCTGCTGCGCGGCAAACACCCCTTCCCGCCCGGTCTACGCGCTGACAAAGGACCGGCGCGCGGCGCTCTCGACCCTGCGCATCAGCCTGAGCCACCTGACCACGCAGGAGGAAATCGGGGCTTTTTTGAGGGCCTTTGACGAATGTTACCGGCAATTTGTAAAATAGAGGGACAATATGGAAAAATATCAACAGGTGGAAACCAGTATCATCAAAAAATACCGCAGGGCAATCTGGATTCCGTTCATCGCGGCCATTAAGGACTACCGTCTGATTCAGCCGGGCGACCGGATCGCGGTGTGCATATCCGGAGGAAAAGACTCCATGCTGATGGCGAAATGCGTCCAGCATTTACAGAAGTACAGCGATTTCCCGTTCGAGGCGGAATATCTGGTGATGGACCCGGGCTACAATCAGGGAAACCGGCAGCGGATCGTCGACAACGCCGAAGCGCTCCGGATTCCGATTCAAATTTTTGAGACAAAAATCTTCGATATCGTGGCAAAAACGGAGCAGTCTCCCTGCTACCTGTGCGCCAAAATGCGCAGAGGGCACCTGTATCAGCAGGCGCAGGAGCTGGGCTGCAACAAAATCGCGCTGGGGCACCATTTTGACGACGTCATCGAAACGATTCTGATGAGCATGCTGTACGGCGCGGAAATCAAAACCATGATGCCCAAGCTGCACAGCACCAATTTCGCCGGGATGGAGCTGATCCGCCCGCTGTACAGGGTCAAGGAGGCCGACATCCTTGCCTGGCGGCGCTACAACGACCTTCAGTTCATCCAGTGCGCCTGCCGGTTTACGGAAAACTGCGTGCTGGGCGACAACGGCGGCGCTTCCAAGCGGCAGGAGATGAAAGAGCTGATCAAAAAATTCCGGAGGACCAGCCCGAACATCGACAAAAATATCTTCCACAGCATTCACAACGTCAATCTGGAAACGGTCATTGGCTACCGCAGGGGCGGCGAGCAGCACAGCTTTCTGGACGATTACGACGGCGAGGGCTGAAACAAAAACAGACGCGGGCTTCGGGCGGTCCTTTCGGACTCCGGGGCCTGCGCCTGATCTGTTATAAACGGTTCTAATCGATTTTGCTTTCCACCTGTGATTTTAAGGCGCTCGCTATTTTCATCAAAAACGGCGGCAGCGCCACGCCGATATCGGATATGTTTTCCAGAATGCTGATGACCTCGTTGCAGATCAGCCACACCGCGGCAAGCGACGCGACAGCAAAGCCGAAATGCAGCTCCGTTCCGGCCCGCTGCGCCGCATACGCAAGCAGGCAGTCCAGAATTGCGCCCACCGCCACCAGAAGCCACATGCTTATCTTTTTCGCAATCCCGCGAAAGCTTTTGTAGCTGCTGATCTTCTGGTCGCGGAATTTCGCCGCGGCCAGGCCGGTAGCATAGTCAATGACGTTTACCGCCGCGAGCAGCAGCACCGGAACGGCCAGCACGCCCAGCCACGCGGACAGCGCGGCGAATATCGCGATCACGGCCGCTTTCCATTTTTCCATTTCTTATCCCCTCTCTACTGAATTTTGAACTTGAAGCGCCGCAGGGACTTTTCGCCGGATACGGAGGTGTAGATCCCCGTCTCCTGTCCGGACTGTCCCACGGCCACCACCGCAAACAGCTGAATGTTCCCGGTACGGGGGAACGGCACGATGGCCGCGACCCCGCCCGTCCCGGCGGTAAGAGTCACCGGCTGGGGGGATGTGGTTTTTACAACATAGTACGTCCCGTGTGCGTAGGAAATATCCATCGTGGTATCGATCTCCACAATGGTACTGACCTGCACCGGATAACCGTTATAGCCCCCGGCGGGGATGATGGCCGGATAATTCTGAAAGGACTCATCCGTGTCCACTTTTCCGCCGATGCCCGGAACCGTCCCCGTCGAGCCGGTCTGCCGGATGGCGCAGGGGTAATCCGGCTCCCCGCTGTAATCGGCGAGCCACACGTCGTAGGCCTTTAAAGTAGCCGCGCTGAATCTGCCGGACCGGATGAAATCATTGTTCGTATAAAGCGCGGCATACCATCCGTCCGCCTTCATCCGCTCCAGAAACGCGCGGCCCATGCCGTCGATCTGAGCATTGTCCGGATTGACGCCCTGTTCGTTTGCGTAGCGGATCGAATCGTACTCGTAATCAAACGCGATCGGAAAGTCCAGCTTCCCTTTATAGGACGCAAGGACCTTCTTACAGACCTCCGCCTCGGTCTGAGCGTCCGCCGCGGACACCGCGTAACTGAACCAGTATGCGCCGGCATGCAGACTGTGGGAAAGCGCACCCCGGACATTCTCTTCAAATTTTGGGTCCTTCTGGCTGATCCGGTTTCCGTATCCGGCGCGGACCATTACAAATTCGACTCCGGAAGCCGCCACCCTGCCCCAGTCAATGACACCGTTATGCTTGCTGACATCGATACCCCTCATGGCTGCCCTCCATTCAAATCACTCTATATCACAGTAATATTCAGGATAAAATGGCACTGTTCAGGCTAATTTTTGAAATGTTTTTTATCGCTTACAAAGAATGGCATGCCGTAATTTTCAGAGGGAAAACATCGAATAAAAACCGCACCCGGACGGGTTTTCAGGCCGTTCCGGGTGCGGTTGGATTTCATGAAATTTTATAATGTGAATTTTTTTCACTTATGTGATACACAGGGCGGCGGGAGTTTCCCACGGCACGGTATTCGTTCATTTCCCGTCGCTGGACGCCCTCATGGCGGAAGTGATCGAAGTGTATGTCGGGAAAACAGCACAGCGTACACATGAGCTTGCGGATTCCGGCCAAACCCTGCGGGAAGTGCTCCGCGCCCACCTGGACGGCATTCGGGAATACGAGCCGTTTTACACCGCGCTTGTCACGGAAAACCGTCAGCTTCCCACACAGGCCCGGGACGCCTGGATTTCTTTGCAGTCCGTGATCTCCCTGCATTTCAGCCGTGCAGCGGAGCGGGAAATGGAAGCCGGAAAAATCCTCCGGATGCCTGTTTCCCTGCTTTTCAATCTATGGCTGGGGCTGATCCACCACTATCTTGCCAACGCGGACCTGTTCGCCCCCGGCGGGAAGGTCATCGACAGGTACGGCGAAACGCTGATCGACAGCTATCTGAAAATGGCACAAACAAAAAGGAGCTGAAGACAATGAACGAACATTCCCCGGAAATGCTGAAAGCAAAATCCTGTTACGGGCACCTTGGCGGCACGCTGGGCAACCGGCTTTTTTCGCGGCTGCTGGAACTGGGATGGTTTGAACGCGACGCCGGCAAAGCGACCGTCTTTTCCCTGACGGAGCTCGGAAAACGGGAGCTCCGCAGGCTGAATGTCGATATTTATAAAAGGAGGTAACCGGCATGATCAATCAAAACCCGTTTGCAGTACTGAAAGAGGAGGCGCCCCAGGTCTCCGAAGCGTTTGACGGACTCATTAGAGCGGTCTCTTCCGGTGCGCTCGACGCCAAAACCCGGCAGTTGATTTATATCGGAATCAAGGCGTCCCAGGGAGACGCCAAAGCTGTTGCCGCTCATGTCCCCATGGCCAGAATGGCCGGCGCATCGCGGGACGAAATCAGGGATACGATTCTGATGACAATGACCGTATCCGGCGTACAGGGAATCACCCATTGCCTGATCCCCGCGCTGGAAGCCTATGAAAGCGATCGAAAGGTGTGAAAAATATGAAAACATGCATTGCCTGCGGAATGCCCATGACAAAGCCGTCCGATTATCCCCTGAAGGACGAAAGCAGGGATTACTGCATTTACTGTGCCAGACCGGACGGTTCCATGCAGTCCTACCCGGAAAAGCTGGAGGGTACCGTCCGGTTCCTGATCCGCACACAGGGGATCGACGAAAAAGCCGCCCGCGAGCTGGCGGTCAGAACGCTGGCGAAGCTGCCCGCGTGGAAGGGGCGGACTCCTTAACGGCACCGCCGGTCAGCAGTTTCCCACATAGACGTACCGCAGATGCCCGCGGGCGATTTCCGCCAGCCGGTAAACGGTTTCTACCGGAGTCGGGCCGCGGTCGGTCATCTGAAAGCACGGGAAGAACCGGGTGACGTGCAGCGGGATTTCCGCGTCCACCGAAGCAAGCCATCCGGAGAGCGCGTCCATTTCCCCGTCGCTGTCATTTTCCCCGGGAATCACAAGCGTAGTCACTTCCGTGTGGCAGCTTTGTGCCGACAGCTCAATCGCGTGCATCACCGTTTTCAGGTTGCCGCCGACCATCCGGTAAAAACGTTCGGTAAAGCCCTTCAGGTCGATGTTCACCGCGTCGATCAGCGGGAGCAGGTCTTTCAGCGGTTCTTCACAGATGCAGCCGTTGGTCACGGCGACATTTTTCAGTCCGCGCGCCCGGACGAGGGCGGCGCAGTCCCGGACAAACTCATAGCCGACAAGCGGCTCGTTGTAGGTATATGCGACGCCGATATTCCCGCTCGGCACGAGCTCCTCCGCCTTTTCGGCCAGAGCCGCGGGCGAAACCGCAGCGGTTTCCGCGTGTTCCCCGTCCGCCATGGAAATGGAGCTGTTCTGGCAGAACGGACAGCGCAGGTTGCAGCCGTAGCTGCCGACGGACAGGATTTTCCCGCCGGGGCAGAAGCGGCGCAGCGGCTTCTTTTCGATGGGGTCAAGCGCAAGGCCGGTCACTTTTCCGTAGTTGTCACAAATCACTTTGCCGCCGCTGTTTCTGCGCGCGCGGCAAAGGCCGGTCTGCCCCTCCTCCAGCGCGCAGTGATGGGGACAGATTGCACAGATGGTTTTCATTTGTGGCGCACCACCTCGAACCGTTCCAGAGAGCAGGGCTCCCCTTTGCGGATCCCTGCTTTTTGCATGGCGATGGACACCTGCCGCTCCGGGGTATCGACCCCTTCCAGATTCGGCAGCAGCAGTCCGCGTTTGTACCCGCTGGTGACAATGACGCCGTAGCGCCCGGCATCCAGTTCCTCCATTGTGTCGATCGGTTCCGGGCGAGCCAGCACGTCCACACTGTAGACAAGGCTCGGCAGCTCCTGCTCCGTCACGGGCGCAAAGCGAGGATCCTCCGTACCGGCGCTGACCGCGTTCCTTACGATTTCCTCCGCTACGCAGGACGTCACCGGCCCGATGGTGCCGATGCACCCCCGAAGCTCCCCGTCCTTTTTCAGCGACACGAAAGTCCCCGCCCGGTGACGCAGCATTTCTTCCGGCAGCCCGGCGGGAAGCTCCGCCCTTTTCCCTGTCCGGACATGGGTTTCCAGCGACAGCCGGGCCAGCCTGACATATTCATCCTCCTGCGACTGGATCAGCTCCAGTCTTTTTTTCTCTTCAGCTTCAAAGGCCGAATCAAACCGGCGGCTTTCGTCGTCTCCGGTGATCCGGAAAGCACAAACGCCGTACCCGACCCCGAACGGCCCTTCATATGAAAGCAATTCGGGCTGGACGGCCTTTCCGTCCAGCCCGCCCGCCATGATGATAAACGAGCGCAGCCCGCACTCCGCCGCCGCGTCGCAGAAATCGGGGTCAAAAGTCAGGAAGCGCAGGAAATCCCCCTTTGCCATCGCGTCGGTCACCCGGCTGTCAAATTCGGGGCCTTCCTTCGCAAAGCCGTAGGGCCCGTCCTCTCTGAGCCGGTGGGAGAGGTCCCCGCTCGCGATAAAAACGACCTTCCGGCCCAGAGCCTCCGCCGTTTGGGCGATGCATTTTCCCAGCCGGTAATGGTCCGGCCCAGGCAGCCCGGAAAGCCCGATGCGCACCAGCCGATAGTCGGCGCAGCGTTCGTTTAAAAAGCGGAGCGGGATCATGGTGCCGTGGTCAAGGGATTTTTCCCGCTCGCCAAAGGTCCCGGCGGGCAATCCCGCTTTTCCGGCCGCGTCGGTCAGCGCCCGTACAAATTCGCTGTCGTACCGGGCGTCGACGGCGGCCTGCGGCGCGCCGAAACGCGCAAAATCCCCGTGGGCGCGCTCACCGGGAGAAATATGGAAATAATCCGCGTACAGGACGGAATGCGGCGAAGTCACTACCAACGTGTCCGGTTTCAGCGCCGCGATCCTGCCCGCAACCTCCCGGCACGCGTCGGCGGTCCTCTGAATTTTCCGTTCCTCCCCTTTCCCCACCTCCGGCAGGATAATGGGAGGGTGCGGCATAATAAACGCACCTGCAATCGACATAAAACATCCCCCTTTCCAAATTCACAACGCTACTGTAAGGCGGCCGCCAGCGCGCGGTCGTACGCCGCCTTTGTCTCCGGGTCAAAGCAGACCATGGTGACCGTTTCCACAGCGTCGCTCCGGCTCAGAAATTCCAGAATCGTCCTTACGGCGATTTGGGCCGCAAGTTCCGGCGGAAAACGATAAACGCCCGTGCTGATGGAAGGAAACGCAACCGTGCGGCACCGGTATTCCTCCGCCAGCGCAAGGCAGGAACGGTAACAGCTTTCCAGCAGCTCCGGTTCGCCGCTTTTTCCATCCCGCCACACCGGGCCGGGCGTATGGATGACGTACTTTGCGGGAAGGCGGTACCCCTTTGTGATTTTCGCCTTTCCGGTCTCACAGCCGCGCAGGGTCCGGCATTCCCTGAGAAGCTCCGGCCCCGCCGCGCGGTGGATGGCCCCGTCCACTCCCCCGCCGCCCAGCAGGGAAGTGTTTGCCGCGTTTACAATAGCATCTGCCGTTTGCTTTGTAATATCTCCCTGAACAATCAAAAATTTCATGACGTCTCCTTTCCGCGGCCTCAGCCGTTTCTTTTCTTAAATTCTATTCTTTCCGCAAGAATTTTTCAAGAGCCGGAAAATGCCCGAAAGAGCCCTGCTTTCGTACACTCACGCAAGCAGGGCCCTTTCGCATTTACGCATCGATTTGGAGGATATGCCGGTCTATGAAATCAGCCGAAACCTGGGGTCGGGCCTCTCAGGACAATTCAAACTGACCGGTGTACAATTGATAATACCGCCCTTTCTGGGCAATCAGCTCCTCATGGCTGCCGCGCTCCAGAATTTCGCCGTTTTCCAGCACGATGATGGCCTTGGCGTTGCGCACGGTGGAAAGCCGGTGGGCAATGACAAAGACCGTCCGGTTTTCCATCAGGTGATCCATGCCGGTTTCAATCAGCTTTTCCGTATGGGCGTCCACGGAGCTGGTCGCCTCATCCAGAATCAGCACCGGCGGGTCGGAGACCGCGGCGCGCGCGATGGCAAGCAGCTGGCGCTGGCCCTGGCTCAGGTTTCCACCGTCGCCGAAAAGCATGGTGTCGTAGCCGTCCGGAAGCCTCTGGATAAAGGAATCCGCGTTCGCCAGCTTGGCGGCCTTAATCACCTGCTCCCTGTCCGCGTCCGGATTTCCGTAACGGATATTGTCGGCGATCGTGCCCGTAAACAGATGGGTATCCTGCAAAACGACGGCGAGCGAATGACGCAGGTCGTCCTTTTTGATATTCCGGACGTCGATCCCGTCGTAGGTAATGCTTCCGGAGGTGACGTCGTAAAAACGGTTGATCATGTTGGCAATGGTCGTCTTGCCCGCGCCGGTCGAGCCCACGAAGGCAATTTTCTGGCCCGGCTTCGCGTAAAGGTTGATTCCCTTCAAAACGGGACGGCCGGGAACGTAGCCGAACACCACGTCGTGAAAACGGACGTCGCCCAAAAGGGGCACCAGCCGGTCGGTCCCGTCCGCATCCGGCACGCGCCAGGCCCACCGGCCCGTGCGTTCCCCGCATTCCCTCAGCTCGCCGTTTTCCCCCTGCGCGGCATGCACAAGGGTCACGTTGCCGTCGTCCGTTTCCGGCGTTACCTGCATGATTTCAAAAATCCGCTCCGCACCGGACAGGGCGGCCAGAATAAGATTCAGCTGCTGGGAAAACTGGTTGACGGGCATCGCCGTCTGGCGGACATAAACAAGGTAGGAGGCAAGGCTTCCCAGATCGATTCTGCCCGCAATGGCAAAGAACGCGCCGAAACAGGCAGAGACCGCATAGTTAAAATAGGAAAGGCTGACCACCACCGGAATCAGAATGCCTGAATAAGTCAGCGCGCCCGTGGCGGCATCCAGCAGTTTGTTGTTGCGGTCGGAGAATTCTTCAAAGTCCCTGTCCTCGTGATTGAAAACCTTGACGACCTTCTGCCCCTCCACCATCTCCTCCATAAAACCGTTCAGACTGCCCATAAACTTCTGCTGGTAGGAAAAATACGCATGGCTTTTCTTTCCGCTGTACCTCAGAAACAGGAACATGCCGAGGAAGGACAAAAGCACGATCGCCGACAGTTCGGCATTCAGGATAATCAGCACCGTAAATGTGCCGACGATGATAATGAAGCTTTGGATCAGCACGGTAAAGCTGTTGTTCAGGGCCTCGGCGATGGTGTCGATATCGTTTGTAAACCGGCTCATCAGTTCGCCGTGCGTTTTTGCATCGAAAAAGCGCAGGGGCAGCGTCTGCACCTTATGGAAAAGGTCGTCGCGGATTTCCTGCACGATCTTCTGCGCAATTCTCACCATCAGCTGGGAATATCCGTAGGACGCGGCTACGCCGGCAAAATAGACGGCGGCCATAAAGATCAGGATTTTCATAAGCCCCCGGATGTCCCCGGGGATAATGTAGTCGTTGACGGCCGGTTTCAGCAGATAGGTGCCGAAGACGTTCGCCCCGGCGCTGACGGCCACCATGACGGTAATCAGCAGCAGAGCGGTTCCGTGCTTTTTCAGATAGCGCCAGAGGAATTTCAGCGTTTTCCGGATATCCTTGGGCTTTTCATGCAGCGTTGTTCTCGCCATTACGCCGTGGCCCCCTTCTGCTGAAATTCATAAATATCGCGGTAAATCGGATTGTGTTCCAGCAGGCTTTCATGCGTGCCCGCCTCATTGATTTTTCCGTCCTCCAGCACCACGATCAGGTCCGCGTTTTCAATCGAGCTGATGCGCTGGGTAATCATGATCTTTGTCGTATCCTTTAAGTCCTCCGCCAGTCTTCTGCGGATTTTCGCCTCGGTGGCGGTATCCACCGCGCTGGTGGAATCGTCAAAGATCAGCACCTTAGGACGTTTCAGCAGCGCGCGGGCAATGCAGAGCCGCTGCTTCTGCCCGCCGGAAACATTCACACCGCCCTGCCCGAGGTCGGTGTCGTAGCCCTCCGGCATCCGGGACAGGAATTCATCCGCGCAGGCGATCCGGCACGCCCAGTCCAGCTCCTCGTCGGTGGCGTTTTCGTTTCCCCACTTCAGATTTTCGCGGATGGTTCCGCTGAAAAGGGTGTTTTTCTGCAGCACCATGCCCACGGCGTCGCGCAGATGCGCAAGCGGATACTCCTTTACGTCGCGGCCGTCTATTTTCAGGCTGCCGGAGGTAACGTCGTAAAGCCGGGGAACCAGCTGTACCAGCGAGGATTTCGCGGAGCCCGTTCCGCCGATGATGCCCACCGTCTGACCGGTGCCGATATGCAGGCTGATGTCGGACAGCACATATTCCCTGGCCGTCTTTTGATATTTGAAGTACACATGCTCAAAATCGATGCTTCCATGTTCCACCGTCCCGCTGCCCGTGCCGTCGGTGATTCCCACCGGTTCGTCCAGCACCTCCGCAATGCGGTAAGCGGAGGTCATCGAGCGGCTGAGCATCAGGAACACGTTGGAAATCATCATCAGCGAGTTCAGGATCTGAAGAACATAGCTTAAAAATCCGGTCAGCTGTCCCACCCGCATGGTACCCGTGTGGATAAAGTTCCCCCCGAACCAGAGGATGCACAGAATGGTGGAATACATGACAAACTGAAAGCAGGGCATATTCAGCGCCGCGTAGCGGAAAGCCGTTTCCGAGGAAGCCCGGAACGTTTCGTTGACGGCGCTGAATTTCAGGCATTCGCTGTCGCCCTTCACATAGGATTTTACCGTACGGATCGCCGTCAGATTCTCCTGCACAATAGAGTTCACCCGGTCCAGCGCCTTCTGCATCTTTCCGTACATCGGGCGGAGCCTGCGGAGAATCAGGACCAGGCAGACGGCCAGCACGGGAATCGCTGTCAGGAAAACCACCGCCAGCTTTGCGCTCATTTTGATCGACATCGCCAGCGCCATCACCATCATGACCGGACCGCGGATCATTGGCCGGATTCCGTTGCAGATTGCGTTCTGCAAAATGGTGATATCGCTGGTGAGGCGGGTAATCAGCGACGGGGTGCTGAAATGATCCATATTGGAAAAGGAAAAGCCCTGTATTTTGCGGTATTCCGCTTTTCTCAGCTCCGCGCCGAAGCCCTGACCCGCTCTGGCCGCCAGACGCGCGTAAATCGCGCCCAGAAGCAGAGAAATCAGCGCACAGGCAACCATGGCGAGGCTTTTCCGCAGGATATAGTTCGTATCGCGGTTGGCGACGCCCACGTCGATGATATCGGCCATAATCAGTGGAATGACAAGCTCGAACATTGCTTCGAGAGCGACGCAGACGACCCCGCCGGCCAGATGCCTGCGATACTTGTCGGAATAGATAAAAAAACGGTTTAACACTCATTCCCCTCCAAGTGCCGAACAGGCTTTATTCAATCTCTTTCCCAGTCAAATTCCAGTACATGCGATAGAGGTAATCCAGGAACTGCTCCTGCTCCCCCTGCGTGAACCCCTGCAGGGACACATCCTCGATTTCCTTACAGAGCTGCTGCCATTTTTCCAGATATTCACAGCCCTTTTCCGTTATGGACACCGATTCCGCCCTTCTTCTTTCCGCGGGGTTGGACCGCCGGATCAGCCCGGCCTGCACCATATTGTTCAGAATCTGCGACACGGTGGCCGGTTCAATGTCCAGCGCCGAAGCAATGTCCTTCTGCATGCAATGGTTCTGCCGTGAAAGGTGGTTCAGAATTTTCGGCTGTCCGGGTGAAAGGCCGATTTTCGCCATTCCGGGCCTCGTCACATTTTTTTGCGCGTGAAATACCCGATTGATCGCCATATGCAGCGTAACCGGCATAAAAATTCCCTCCTGTCAATTAGGAAGCTAACTGTTAGTAAACTAATATTAATCCCGCATTCTGGAAATGTCAAGTTACGAAATAAGCAATTACACCATTTGAAATCCTAATACATAATATATTGTGAGATAATACCAATGCTCACGAGAGGAGAAAAACAATGACAGATAATATGATGGATATGGACGGACAGGGCTGTGAAATGAGTCCGACTCCCCTTCCGGCGATGCCGGTCGTAGCAATGGCCTATGTTCCCTTCCAACAATTCAATTCCACTTACACTCCTGAAAAAGGGCTGGAGATGGGAACCATCTTCCCTGAGCTTGACAAACCGTTTTTGGGAGGCAGGAGGAAATGAGCGAACAGGAAACGCTGATGCGCAGGATTAACGCCTACCGTTTTGCGACCTGGGAGCTTCATATTTTTTTGGACACCCATCCCGGCGACTGTAAGGCAGCAAAGCAGCAAGAGGAATACCGCAGGATGGCAGAGGAATTAACCGCACAGTACGAAGCGGCCTACGGGCCGATGAATCAGAACAGTTCACACCAGCCGCTGGGCATGGAGCTGCAACCCATGGCCGTGGGATGTTAACAAGGGGGGAAACAAATAATGTGGAATTACCAGAAGAACCTGCAGTATCCGATCAATATCAAAAATACCAATCCGAAGCTGGCGCAGATTATCATTGCCCAGTACGGTGGACCGGATGGCGAATTGGGAGCTTCCCTGCGCTATTTAAGCCAGCGTTACAGTATGCCGTATCCGGAATTAAAAGCAATTTTGACAGATATCGGGACTGAAGAGCTCGCTCATCTGGAGATGGTTGGAACGATTGTCCACCAGCTTACCAGAAATCTGACGGAAGAGCAGATCAGAGAAGGCGGATTTGCCGCTTACTTTGTCAACCATACCAACGGAGTATATCCGTCCGACGCAAACGGAAGCCCGTTTACCGCGGCCGCTTTACAGGTAAAGGGCGATCCGATCACCGATATTCACGAGGACCTTGCCGCAGATGCTGCGATTGCGAAAGAACGACTTACAAAAAAATTTATGATAGGACAAGCCGTTTCCACCACAATCCGAATCCGTAAATTAATGGAGTCAACAATTCACGTTTCCGATAAAAATATAAGATTTTCGTAAGAAATTTGTCAAAATTTCTTAAAATAAAAAACAATTTCATCTGATATAATAAATCAATTGGTTAGGAACCTATCCCCGCTCAAGTCCCGCGGAAGCATCCCCGGGAATGCAATGGATTATATCGCTACAGAAATATACTCAAGAAGGGAAGTTGCAATTTGGACAACCGGAATAAATGTCAGGGCTCATATTCGTATTCTCATGTCATAAAACATAGCGAACTACCATGTAGCTGTTCGTTCCAGACACGAAATCACGCCGAACCGCCTCCCATGAAAAGCCCGGCAAAGCGGAAAAAGGGGAAAGCATCATGGCCACTTCGTCCAGTGTTTCGTTTTCACAGCAATGGACGCAAACCGCTACAGATTTTACCGCGTTCCGGCGCAAATAATCCGCCAGCTTTCCCGCTTCGTCTTCTCTGATCTTTCTTTCCGAGGGGTGGGCTTTCCTGTCGCTGCTCAGTGTTTTTTGCTCCGATTGCTCAATGCGCTCAAAAGCCATGTGATAGCTCCGCCAATTAAAATCAGCCACAGTGTCATGAGAAAAGCGTGCAGTACGCTTTTGGAGTCCTGGTAGTTCACTAAAAACAGCAGAAGAAAAATGCCCGCCGCAATCAGGAACAGAATAATCCCATGCATGGTGCTGTCGGCATCAAGCACAGCCAGCCACAAAACCAAGTCCGCAATGCCGCCGATCACCCGCCAAAAAGTGAGCGCGGAGCACCCGCGGGTACGCTGTAACCATGAATTATAATACACACCGAACGATACGACACCAATCACTGATAAAATTGCAAGCCAGCCTTCCAGCATTTTGATACCTCCCATCTCTCGCCATCGCGTACCATCAGGCAGTTCGGATGAAGTGCCTTGAATTGCTCCCGGTCTTGTGCTTCACAATGAATGGGAATCAGCGCTTGAGGATTGAGTACCCCAATCAACTCTTGTATGGCGTTTCGGTAAGCGTGTCCGCTGCAATGCAGGTCTGCTACCTCGATTCCATGAGTGCCGCAAAAGGCCAGCAGGTCTTTGACAGGGCGAGTTTCCCGGTATCCCTGCCATATGGAATAGATGAGCAAATTTTTTTCATCAGGGCGGTAATCCAAATAGCTCTTTAAAAAGGGAAGCATAGAGGTTCGCACAAAAATCACCTTTTCCCCCGAAATCTTTGCAAGGCTCTCTGCGCCCAAGAGTTTACGCCGTTCAAAATAACGCTGAAAATAGGCGTATGTACGCGGCGTTTTTTCCTCGCTGGTATAATGTGCTACAAAGCGCAGGGTATTTTCCTCCCTTTGCGTGCGAACCGCCGTTAAAAACAAATCCTCGCATACAGCTCGTCCGGCGCTCTTTGCCGCCCGGTGTATCGCGCGGATTCGTTCTTCATTCGTAGAGGAACACAGGACAAACACTGTGCCCTCATATTGCTTCATCAACTCGCAGGCACGCTGCTCCACCTGGTTTTCGTTCTGCGGGGCGTTTCTGCCCTGTTTTTCTATACGGACATTGGTTCCCTCGCTGATCAGGAGATCCAGCTTTTGTCCCCCAAGCAACTGCCGGATTTGTGTGGGAATAGAGTCCGCTGCCCGGTAATCCCCGGTATAAAGCACGCTCTTCCCATCCGCCTGAACCAAAAACATATAGGCATCTGCTGCAGAATGCTCTACCCCAATCGGTGTTACCCGTATATCATCCAGTTGAATCGGCTGACCGCTTTTGAAATGAAGATGGATTTCCGGGCGGGGCGAACCGGTAAAGTCGGAGATCACATCCAAAATACGGTGGGTCTCTTCTCCCGAAAGAATCGGAATGCCGGGCAAAATCCGATCCGCCAGCCCGCAGTGGTCGTTGTGATGATGACTGAGAAACACCCAGTCAAACGCAGATTTGCCGCAAGTAAGTCCTTCTATTTCGATAGAATCTTCTGCTCCTTTTCCGTCAAGAGGCGGCAGGTTGGCTCCCACGTCAAACAAAATTCTGGTCTGATCGGTTCCGATTTCAATCAGGTTTCCGCCGATTTGTGCTGTTCCACGATGAATTTTTATGTACATTCACTACTCTCCTTTTTGTCAGCATTGCCTTTCTCCCTCAATTTTACGTCTGATTCGCTTCATACTGCTTTCTCATTTTCTGCTCCCACAGGGAGGCCTTTCGGTACTCCTCTGCGAAATCCGCGCCAAAGTAGCCCTGCATTTCCGTCCACAAAACCTCCGGTGTCTGGCAGGCTTGCAGAAGCAAAAATCCCTTTAACACGATCATTGCCTGCAAACAAGCCTTGCCGCGGTAATCGCCTGCTGCCAGATAACCTTCAAAGCGTTGTTCCAGTTCCGCGCCATCCAGTCCGTCCAGAATGTCCAGCAAGCAAGCCTTCATCAGCGGGTCTGTTTCCTGCTCCAGAAAAGGCTCCAGAGCTAAAAAACCGTCTGCCCGCGCCACCATAAGAAAATGGCTGAGCTTTCTTATGGTTTGCAGACATTCAGCTTTTTCTTCATGACTGCACGGCAGCCTTGCGGAAAAGTAGGATAAGTCTTTCATCAGCAAGCTCCCTCCAATTTCCGAATCAAATGCATGGCTTCCCGTTTGAGCATCGTAACGTTGGTAATGAGCCGTCCATCCCGGCAGGCCACGCCGAATTTTCGCTTGCGCTGTAGCAGCATATAATCTCCAAACCCGTGCGTACTATATCCGCATGGCTGGGCGGTCAGATGATCCTCCAATATCTCACCATCCATATCGAACAGAACCATGTATCCATCTCGAATGGCGCTGATTCCTGCATAAGGCTGAAGCCCCCCTGCATAGCGGTCAAAACAGCTATCTAGGTCAATTCTATCGAAAACAAAGGGGAGTATCGGCTCATTTTCCCTATTCACCACCCCCCATTTTCCACGTTTGACCGCAAAATATCCATTTGAAGAAGCATAGTGACAGGCATCTTCATACACAAACGGAATTACCGTCTCTCCCAGTACATTGATATATCCGTGCAAAGCATTTTTTACAGCGTGGCTCGTTTTTGCATGGTTGGTTTTTGGAGGGTTCTTAGCACTGAACATCGGGTGGATATAGTCAAATTGCAGGGAAATCGCAAGTTCATTGGTCTCAACGTTCATCAAGCCCCATTTTCCGCCGGATTCTATCTGCAGCAAATAGAGACTTAAAAATTCATGATATAGATCAACTTCTGAATCCGGGTAAACGTGGCTGCCGGAAAGGAACCCGCCGACAGCTTCTCCGGTCATTGTGTAAATACGGCACTCTTTTCTATGATCCATACTATCTCCTCCTAAAGGTTTCCAAGCCATAGGTGTCTGGAATCTCATAATCATAATGACCGGGTTCGCCCCAAGGGTCCGCCGGCATGTAGCGGATATGGTATCCGATTTTGAAAAGCTCGGCAAAGTCCCGCTGCCGTGTGCGGTCTGATAAAGCCGGGTAATGCTCCCGGTACCAAACCACGGGATTTGCTCCGTCCATCTCTACCATTAATGTGCATAACCGTATGATTTTTTCAAGGTACAATTTGCGCGTTTTGTTTTCAGGAAACTGCGGCGCATGAAACTGCGTATCGGTTAAAACAAACGCCTTTCTCTTATTGGAGTAGCGGATGTGCAAGACCCCCGCCTGCTTAAGCAGCAGAATATCCCGTGAAACGGTCTTTTCGCTGACCGGCAGTAAATCGGTGATTTCTTGGAAACAAACCTCGCTGCAATACCGGAATAAATGAAAGACGGAAAGAATGCGGGAGGTCTTGGTCAATTCCATGAGGTTTTCCTCCTTGCTGTTATGAGTTTATCATACCACATTTGTTAATAAAAGACATACGTATTGTCGCAAAATTTATCCTTCATTGCACAACCCCTACAAATATTGCTGAAGAAACTGAAGCTGCATTTTCTGTAAATCGCTGTATTCCTGACCATCATGCGCTTCAAGCTCACTCTCATGAATATGATCATAGTCTGGTATACAATCGCATTCGATTTGTTCGAAGGGATATAAAAGATATTCATTTTCCCATGTAAACACATTTTTAGCATCGCAAAGGCGTCCTGCGTTCGCGGCCACCAAATAAAGTTTTTTCGGCTCGCTTTTCAGGCGAACGACCTGTCCGACCGCGAATTTCACTCCGGCGTCTTCCTCGTAATCCGAGGGCATGCGATAATATCCGCCCCCGCCTCTCGATTCTAAACGGCTGATTAAAGCGCCGGTATAATCGAACCGGTACTCTATGTATTCGCTCTGCTGGCTGCAAAGCTGATACAGATCCGTTTCCGGTGTGATTGGAAAAGGGGTGCTGGAACAGATGAACTGCCTGCTCCAATTTTGGCATTCCTTGATCCACTCTTGGGTTTCTATGTCATTACTGGGATCTGAAAACAACACGCGTTTGGGATATTGCTCTTTGACCATAAACAAATAATTAACCTTGTCCTTGACAAAAACGTCGAATGATTTGTTTTGATCTGCGGTGAATTCTTCTTTCAGCCGTTCGATTTGACGGGTAAGCTCCTCCTTTCCCGCCTGAACGGCAAGCTCCATCCGATCATATACTTCGCAGAAAAAAGATGAAGGATCACACCGCTCGCACATACAATCGTTGTATGCCCAAAGAAATACGGTGAATATTTTTGTGCTGTACGCCGCAAAGGGATTGTCCATCATTTGATATCCTCCAATAGCAAAAATCATTAGCTTTTGAAGGGAGTATACCACAGGCTGTTTCCTATCTTCAGACACACGTAATGGCGCGATACAGATTGCTTTTTTTGCAGAATATGATAAACTTTTGTCATAATATCTTACATACTGGGGTTGTTAATATGAAAAAGTTTGAGCGTTCTTTTTATCAAACGGCATGTGATCGGCGTAAAGGAATTGAGCAATTACAGAAAATGCCTTGGTTTAGACTGCTGAAAGAAGATGTCGAACGGGGAGAGGTGTTCCCGGCTCTCCGATATGGTGGAGAAATTCACTTTTATTACCAGGGTTCGCGAATTTATGCCTTTCAAGGAAACACCAGTGGTGAGCTGCTTTTGGATAGTATGGATCAGAATGCTTATAGAAAGAGAAAAGAAGAGAGCGACTCATGGGCGAAAAAGACGAGCGGTGACTCCAGGGAACGCGCAGAACTCTCCACGCTTTACAGAAAGTTTACGCCCTATGTCCAACCGGCTCCCAGTATGGTTTTATTGGATGTTGAGGTTGGGTTCCCCTGTCTTTACATAGAAAATAAAAAAATTTATAACAATACACAGGTCGATTTGCTTTTTCTTGACAAGGACACCGGTATGCTCTACTTTATCGAAGCAAAGGATGCCGGAAATCCGGAAATCAAACGGAGATTTACGGGACAATCTGAACCCGAATTGTATAACAGCTTGAAAATTGCAAAGCAGCTTGAAAAGTATGATGCAAATCTGGCGGCAAGAGAGGATCAAATTCTTACTGCCTATCAAGACTATTTTGATATTATGCGAGAGATTTTCGGTTGTGAGATTTATTCGGGAAAGCTTTCACTATATAAACGTACCAAACTGCTGGTTTATGGGAAGTGCAATTCTACCAATAGCCGTAAATCACTTGAGGCAATACATACAAAGCTTGGCGATGATTTAATCGTTTATGAAAACGGCCTTGATGCGGTTGATGATTTACCCGAAAAGATCACTGCCGGCTAATTTTGTAATAAATCACAACTTCTGATAGAAAGAAGAGGTAAACGAATGAATACCGCATGGATGATTCGCAATGACGGCAAGGCCTTTCCTTGCCCACAGTATATTTGCGCGAACCCCGAAAATATGGGCGAGACTTTACTTGCGGCGGAATGGCTGTATGCCAATACACGGCATGAGGAATCCCAGCAGCTTGCGCTGGAAACGATCGCAGCATGGATAACTTCTGTTTCTGTTGACGGCGATGTTATCTCTAATGCGCCTGACTCCCTTTTTCAAAAGCCCGATTGCCCCCTGTCGCAGGAATTTGTCAAAGCACACGCAGAAGAAATCAAGGCAATTCCCACAGAAAAACTGGATTTAGCCGCCTTGTGCGGCGAGGTTGCCGCTGAACTAAACCAAGAGTTTCTGCGGGCTCGCTATGGTGGTATGTATCATACGGATGCGTCAACTAAAGAAATGTTTTTCCGTATCTTTTCGGCTGGATTTGATTGGTATAGAATCATGTATGATTTTATCACCGCTGCTAATTTCCCAATAGAATTCATTATCATTGTCCGGGGTGAGGAAAGTACTGGCGCAGAAAGCAAGCTCTGTCTTCGGTTACCGGCAGAAACATTTCTCGCGGAGCAGCCAATTCAACTTGTACCTCCGAGTCTGAGTAAACTGAAAGGCGGCGTAATGATACGTGAAATATTTGCGCATCTGTCGTATGGAAGTTCCCTCAGACACATTTCTTGGGATCTGGCGATTGGTGCAGGCGCGCTTTCCAATGCTCTGACAGTTATTTCGGATTGGGAAAATCAGCGAAGAAAACTGAATGACTGATTCTTACAGCAACAGATCAGCAGTCATAGCAAAAAGGACGAGGGTCCAAATACCCTCGTCCTTTTTGCTATTGCACTTCTAAAAATAAAGCTTCCATTAAATACCGCGCAAAGAACAGGGTACTACCAAATAAAAAATCTGGTATAATGGAAGCATAAAGAAACAAATATGCCTTTCCGGGCTGAGCGATGGTTCAAGCAGAGAAAATGGCTTTCATAGAGGAGGCGCTCCGGTGGCAACAAAACGAGAAACTTACGAATTTGCGATCAAGTGGTTTGAAAAGTATCGCGGTGAGAGAACGACCGAGCATGAAGTCGCGGAAGGCTTTGCCGAAGAGTGCTTTTCTCTCGGTTTTGAAATGGACTGCGGCCACTCTTTCAAGAATGCGTTTCAAGATTATGAGTCATTGGATAGAATGATCGGGCAAGTAGACGACATTGACCTTTTGGGTTCGGCGATTTTTTCACAGTGGAGGTATATTACCCATTGGTCTTACGGAGAATCTCTGCTTTCCGATAAAAACCGTCCGTGGTTCATTCTTGCTTTCTCCCGTTTGATCGTTCTGACCTCAGAGGACGGAGCAAGTCCGTTTGTATTTCGGGGACAAGTCCAAAAGATACGGATCGAGTCAAATAACATCGGCTTTGGCCTCTTCCCGGCGCCGTACAAGGAAGTGGAGCAGCATCTCACCATCGCCGCCGACGGCCGGGTGTGGTTCTCCGGTTACAATTACGGTCAGGGCGGCGGGAGGTATGAACGCGGGCGCACAAAGGGTTTCAGTATCGGGCGGGACGCCGCCGCACGTATTCTGAATGCGGTCGGCGCATATTTCAGCAATGAGTATCAGACCGAATTTGCAACTGATATCGGGACTTGGGAGATGATTATCACCAATACGGACGGAAAGCCGTATCGGTTCGAAGGCTCTCTTTGCTGTGATTTTGACGTTGACGGCGTCGATCTGTCCGATCTCATCCGCGGCACGCTGGATATGCCGGATCTATTTTTGTTTGACGGGAACTGCAAGCCGGACAGAGTGGACAGAATCGCCTTGAACTACCATCGGGTGACAAAAATCAGGCCCAAGGTGCCCATCAGCGACACAGCAGAATATTGCCTCTGGGATTATTCCGAGCAGCTGATCATCGACAGGGAGACGGAAACCATCGAGCAAACCCAGCGGGTCGGTTCCGGCTGCGTCATCTCGCACAAGTATTCTGTTCCGGGCGGCGTTTCCGACCTGCTGGATGAATTGGATGCCGACAGCTTGTTTGAGCATATTATTGGCAACGGCCCGGATGTCGTGACAGACCCCAACGAAACGAAAGATTATGAAATTACCGCAGACTTTTATAAGCGGCCGCAACTTGTCATCCGCGGCACATACGATAAAAACGGCCTGCCGGAAGACTGGCCGGAGCTGGCGGAGCGTATTTCCGACTTCATTCGTTTCTACGGCCTCGGTGAAAGCCTTAACCCCTCCGTGTACGGGAAAGCAAGGCGCAAAACCGGCGACTATATTTTTTGCAGCGTGGAATTTGAAGAAAGCGGCAAAAGCTATTACTACCTCACTGACGACGATACGCTTTCCGTCGGCGATCTGGTAGTTGTTCCCGTGGGAAAAGACGACCATTCCGCTGTTGTGGAAATCGTGAATATTGAGTATTTTTCGGAAGATAAGGTTCCGCTTTCGCTGGATAAAGTGAAAAGCATTCTTCGGAAATGTACGGAGGATGACTTCAAAACGCAGGAGACATAAGTAAGACACGTTGAAAACGGTAACTGCGAACCGTAAAAAAAAGGCGGTTTCACAGTGTAGCACTTTTTCAGTTTTCAGTTTTTCGTACAATTCTTTGGGCTGTACTGTCCATAAACGCATTGTCTCACCTCGAGCAGAACAATATGGTCACCACCAATAGCCTTTGTACTCTAATTCTTTTTCTCAGCGTTCGTCAGTGCGAGGGTTCGGTCGACCTCAACATTGTAGCGCTTTCGGCTCTCTTCTTTACGAAGTTCTTCCTCCTGTCGCTTGCGTTCCGCTTCTTCGCGGGCCTCACGAGCCTTCTTTATTTCTTCAGCCGCTTCGTACAGTTCGATCATGATATCGCCGAGACGATCTTCCAAAACGTAGGATTTGCAATCGCGGAAGCTCGACAAACCGGGATTTGGAACATCGGTATAGGCGGTATCTTTTGAATATGAGAATAAACTCCGTGTTTTAGTTTTCGTATAAGGCAGCTATATCGTGTATCCTGCGCTTCATTTCTGTGCGGATATGTAGCGGCTCTAAACATTCGCATTTATCCCCAAAACCCAAAAGAATATTGTAGTAATAATCGTTCTCTATGAACGGGAAACGAACAATGTAATGCTCATCGCCGTCTGGCCAAAAGTGTTCATAAGAGCAAAAATCAAGTACCCGATCCATCACAGATCTATGAATACGGATTTTAATTTCTGTTTGCATCGATTCCAAAATATCAGCGAAGTCTAAAGTCGGTTTTTGATAATCTCGCGGTGTAAAAGTTTCCTCTTGCATTTGCAGGCTTGACATGCAGGATAGCTTGAATAAGCGGTAATCATTTCTTTTATGGCAATACCCTTGCAAATACCAATGATTGCTTTTCAATACAAGCTGATATGGCTCGGCTGTTCGTGAGGTTCTATTCCCATAGCGGTCTGCATATTCAAACGAAAGCAGCTTGCTTTCCTGCAGTGTTGTTTTGATAATTTCTAAATATGGTTGTATGTTTCTGTTACCCATCCACGGACTTAAATCTATATAGATTTGATTTGCTTTTAATTCAATGTCTTTTGCTCTGTCGGCGGGGATAAAGCTCTTGACTTTCGCAAGGGCGTTTACCAGTTCATCACCTCGTATCACGTTTGAAAGGCCGGAAAGTCCCATCAAGATAGCGGAAAGGTCGGAAGTCGAAAAAACTTTTTTATCAATTTTGTATTTCTGCATAATTTCAAAGCCGCCGCCAACTCCCGGGGTTGAGCGGATAGGAATGCCCGCCATGTTGATCGTGTCTATGTCACGGTAGATTGTGCGGGGCGAAACTTCAAACATATCTGCTAACTCCTGTGCGCCTATCCGCTCTTTATCAAGGAGTATCATAATAACGCTGACAAGCCTGTCTACTTTCATCTGACAGCCGCCTTTCAAATAATCTTTTCATCATTCCCATTGTTTCCACAACGCTGTCAACAATTACATAGTACA
Organism: Caproiciproducens lactatisolvens; assembly: GCF_052443335.1. Taxonomy (NCBI): domain Bacteria; kingdom Bacillati; phylum Bacillota; class Clostridia; order Eubacteriales; family Acutalibacteraceae; genus Caproiciproducens; species Caproiciproducens lactatisolvens. Next base: position 2,475,663 of record NZ_CP195750.1, read on the forward strand.
ATAAGGACGCAGACAAATCAATATAACAATGAAAACGGAGGAACTATATGTTTACGATCTATGTTTACGTTCTTGATACTTTAGCCGACTGGGAACTGGGGTACGTAACTTCGGAGCTGAATTCTGGTCGATTTTTTAAAAAGGGCGCGCAGCGTGTATCGCTCAAAACGGTCAGTTATTCCAAAGAGCCGATCCATACAATGGGCGGGCTGACAATCGTGCCCGATTGCTTAATGGATGATATTGTTGTGAGTGAAACAAGCATGTTGCTATTACCGGGCGCAGATACGTGGAACGACCCAAAGCATGGCGCGATCATCGAAAAAGCAAGCGAGCTTCTCTCTGCAGACGCTACGGTGTGTGCAATATGCGGGGCTACCGCTGCGCTTGCGAACTTTGGAATACTGGATAAGCGTCCGCATACCAGTAATGGAGCGGGATTTCTTGAAATGGTTTCTCCCTGTTATAAAGGGCAAAGCTTTTATATAGACAAGCCGTCTGTGGAGGATAACAACCTGATTACTGCAAGTTGCACCGGAGCCTTGTTGTGGGCGAAACAAATAATTGAACATTTAGGCGTTTTTCAATCAAACACACTGGAAGCTTGGTATGAATATTTCAGTACCGGTGAGCCTGAACATTTCTTTGCCCTCATGCAAACTTTGCCGTCTGGGAATGAAAACTGATACACCTTTGTCATAAACAGAACAGGTGTTTAGACCACATGTACCTTATTGAAGTTATTGATAAAATGCATGTGCATGTGTCTTGTTATTCATGTACAGGGTATGAGCATACCCCCTGCTACGCTAAATTTCGAAGTATTAATGCGCATTCAGACTTTCTCTGAATGCGCATTAATCTTATCAATTTTATCACTTTGTTTGTAAAAGCCTTAATATGCTTCTTATCCAAGCTTTTCTTTGTAATGATGTGCCTGTTCCAGCATCATGTCCTTGACCTTCATCAGGCGTATTTGGGTACTGCGCTCGTTTTCGTCCAGCTTCATCGTAATGTAGCGGATGCTGTCCTGCATTTCCGGAATCATCACATGCTCAAGGGCGTTGACCCGGCGCCGGGTCTTTTCGATTTCCGCCGCGAGCAGCTGGCAGGCTTTCTCACATTCCGCCAGCCGGAGCATATCCGGCAGCAGGTCGGACAGGGACTTTACCGCCGAGTCAAGATCGCCGGAAGTAAAGGCATACCCGTAGGAATAAATATCATTGGCGTCGGATGTCCTTGTTTTGTAGTGATATTTTGGAATTTCCACACTCATCACATTTTGGGTCTCCAGTTCCAGGGTGACCTCCTGTTTGGGGGTCATCAGCGCCACATTCAGAATTTCATCCGACATGACGGACCGCGCCAGCACAAAATTCCGGTTGGCCGCCGCAATCCCCTGCTCCACTTTTTCCCGAAGCGTTTTGTTTTCCCGAACAAGATCAAGAAAGCGGCGCATCAGTTCATCGCGTTTGTCTTTCAAAAGCTTATGCCCGCGCAGCGCCGTGATTAGCTTCTTCTTCAAACGGGTCAGTTCCATTCGCGTTGGATTTACATGAACAGTTGCCAAAAGTGAGCCCTCCTTTGCAAGTGTTTTCCGGACGGCTACTTTCCGTAGTATTGATCCAGAAATTCATCTTTAATTCTCTTCAACTCGCTGCGGGGAAGGATGGAGAGCAGCCTCCAGCCGATGGCAAGCGTTTCCTCAATATCACGGTTGGCCTGATATCCCTGGGACACATATTCCTTCTCAAATTCGTCGGAGAACTTCGCGTAAAGCCGGTCAATGTCAGTCAGAGCGGCTTCGCCCAGAATGACCATGAGCTCCTTCGCTTCTTTTCCGCGCGCATAGGCGGCGAACAGCTGATTCATGGTGTTCGCGTGGTCGGCGCGTGTCTTTCCTTCGCCAATTCCTTTGTCCTTCAGCCGGGAAAGCGACGGCAGAACGTCGATCGGCGGCGTAACGCCCTTGCGGTACAGTTCGCGGCTGAGGATGATCTGTCCTTCCGTAATGTACCCGGTAAGGTCCGGGATGGGGTGCGTCTTATCATCTTCCGGCATGGTCAGAATCGGAATCAGCGTAATACTGCCGGGTTTTCCTTTCTGTCTGCCAGCGCGCTCATAAAGCGAGGCAAGATCGGTGTACATATATCCGGGATACCCGCGTCTGCCGGGGACTTCCTTCCGCGCGGCGGAGACCTCGCGCAGGGCGTCCGCATAGTTGGTAATATCGGTCAGAATGACCAGAACGTGCATATCTTTTTCGAAAGCAAGGTATTCCGCTGCTGTAAGGGCCATTCTGGGGGTCGCGATGCGTTCGACGGCGGGGTCGTTCGCGAGGTTTACAAACAGTACCGCACGGTCGATCGCGCCCGTTTCCCGGAAGCTCTCAATAAAGAAGTTGGATTCCTCAAAGGTGATACCCATGGCCGCAAACACAACGGCAAACGGTTCCGAAGTACCGCGCACCTTTGCCTGACGGGCGATCTGGGCGGCCAGATTTGCGTGAGGCAAACCGCTGGCCGAAAAGATCGGCAGCTTTTGCCCGCGTACGAGCGTATTCAGCCCGTCGATGGCGGAAACCCCAGTCTGGATAAATTCCTGCGGGTAATTGCGCGCGGCTGGATTCATGGGAAGCCCGTTAATATCCATGCGGCGGTCCGGCAGTATTTCCGGCCCCCCGTCGATAGGACGGCCAAGGCCGTCGAATACGCGGCTGAGCATATCCCGCGACACGCCCAGTTCCATGCTGCGGCCCAGAAAGCGCACGCGGCTGTTGCTCAGGTTGATGCCGGTCGAGCTTTCAAACAGCTGTACCAGCGCGTTTCCGCCGTCTATTTCCAGCACCTTGCAGCGGCGCTTTTCCCCGTTGGCAAGCTCGATTTCGCCCAATTCGTTATAGTTTACATTTTCCACGCCCTGTACCAGCATCAGAGGGCCGGCCACTTCCTGGATAGTTCTGTATTCCTTCGGCATCAGTACTCCTCCTTCTGCTCAAGGCTCTGGATTTCTTTGTGCATAACCTGCAGAATATCCTTGTATTCCTGCTCCATGCGGTCGGCAGGAATATATTTAAAGCGGCCGATCCGCTCGCGCACCGCCATAGAGACCAGTTTGTCGGCGGAAACACCCCGCGCCAGCGCCTCCACGGCTTCCTGATAATATTCGAGCACCAGCTTCATCATGGTGTACTGCTTCTCCAGCGGCGTGTAGGTGTCCACCTCATGGAAAGCGTCCTGATGCAGAAAGTCCTCACGGATGGAACGGGCGGCCTCCAGCTTTAAGCGGTCCGGCGCGGAAAGGGCGTCCATACCGACCAGCTTCACAATTTCCTGCAGCTCGGCCTCTTCCTGAAGCAGACGCATGATCCGGCTTCGCTGCTCCATCCAGTCGGGATGCACATGGGAGTTAAACCACTTTTCCATTGCGTCCACATAAAGGGAATAGCTGGTCAGCCAGTTGACCGCCGGAAAATGCCTGCGGTACGCCAGCGCGGAGTCAAGGCTCCAGAACACCTTGACGATACGGAGCGTTGCCTGGGAAACCGGTTCTGAGATATCGCCTCCGGGAGGCGAAACGGCTCCGATGACCGAAAGCGCGCCCTCTCTCGGGGCGTGGCCAAGCGAGCGTACCCGGCCCGCCCGTTCGTAGAACTGCGCCAGACGGCTGCCCAGATAAGCGGGGTAGCCTTCTTCGCCGGGCATCTCTTCCAGACGGCCGGACATTTCACGGAGCGCTTCCGCCCAGCGTGAGGTGGAGTCCGCCATCAGCGCCACGGAATATCCCATGTCACGGAAATACTCCGCGATCGTAATGCCCGTATAAATAGAAGCTTCACGGGCGGCAACCGGCATATCGGAGGTATTTGCGATCAGGACGGTGCGCTTCATCAGCGAATAACCCGTTTTCGGGTCCTTCAGTTCGGGAAACTCATTTAAAACGTCCGTCATTTCGTTGCCGCGCTCCCCGCAGCCGATGTAGACAACGATATCCGCCTCCGCCCACTTGGCCAGCTGATGCTGTACAACGGTTTTTCCGCTGCCGAACGGGCCGGGGACCGCCGCCACACCGCCCTTCGCAATGGGAAACAGCGTGTCGATCACGCGCTGTCCGGTGACGAGCGGCATTTCGGGCGACAGCTTTTCCAGATACGGCCTGCCCACACGGACCGGCCATTTCTGCATAAGCGGCACCGCATGTTCTTCTCCGTCGGCAGAGCGTATAGTCGCAATAGAATCCGTTACGGTAAAATCGCCTTCCGAAATACCGGAGACAGTTCCGCTCACACCGTTGGGAACCATAATCCTGTGTACCACGATTTCCGTTTCCTGCACGGTGCCCAGAATGTCTCCGGCTGCTACTTCGTCCCCCGCGGAAACGCAGGGAACAAAATGCCACGCTACTTCGCGCTTGAGCGCGGGAATTTCCACACCACGGTGCAGGTTGTTGCCGGAAGCTTTCATAATATCGTCCAGCGGGCGCTGAATCCCATCGAAAATACTGCCGATCAGTCCAGGCCCAAGCTCCACACTCAGCGGGGCCCCGGTGGATTCAACCGGTTCTCCCGGACCCAGACCGGAGGTCTCCTCGTAAACCTGTACGGAGGCGCGGTCCCCATGGATTTCTATAATCTCGCCGATCAGCCGCTGATCGCTGACACGCACAACGTCGAACATGTTGGCGTCGCGCATTCCCTCCGCAATGACCAGCGGCCCGGCGACTTTCCGGATTGTCCCTTTACTCATATTGTCACCTGCTCTTTTCGTTTTCGTCGTTAAAGATAATATCGGAACCAACAGCCTGTTCCACCGATTTGCGGACATGCGCCATTCCGGCTCCCGTATTTCCCGAAACGCCGGGAATCAGAATAATCGCGGGGACACGCTGCGCGCGGTACCGGTCGACTTCCGGTTCCAGCGCGGCGGCCAGCGCTTCTGTTATATAAATGACCGCGTATCCGCTTTCCGCCAGCCTGCGCAGGGTTTTCGCAGCCTGTATGGATTCCGCCTCCGGGTAAACGTCAAGTCCAAGGGCCGCAAAACCATAAACGCTGTCGCGGTCGCCCATCACTGCAATCTTATACATACATTTCCCTTAACCTTTCCCGCACGGATTGCTCCGGCAGCCGATTCCGCTTGCCGGACAAAATAATGCGCACCGCACGGATTTCGTTTTCCCGTGCGAGGAAATAAGCCGCGAGCGGCCCTATGGTGAGCGGATTGTATTTCTGCGGACGGATCGCCCGCATGATCCGGTCGTCGCACCAGCGCTCAAACGTGGATACCGATTCCCGAAGCGCGTCTTCCGCCTGTGCATAGGGGGTGGAGCGCAGGTATTGATAAAGCTTCTCTCCTCCCTGCGCGGCGGCCTGTGCAAGCTCCTCGATATTCACAGAATCACACGGCGCCAGGGCGCGAAGGATCACCGAATACGGTTTTCCGGTAGCGCAGGCGCGCGCGGCGACTTTAATATCCGCGGCGGCGACCGTCATCTCCGCGTATTCGCGCATAAGCTCGTTTTTGGAACCTTCTCCCGCGCTTTTCACAGCCAGAAGAGCCGCCCTATCCAGAATAAAATCGCACAGCTGGCCGTCGCCGGTGTGAAGGAGCGCATCAAAAGCCTCCTGTGCCGGGGCGCGCATCGGTTCCGGCAAAAGCGAATAGTCGCGCTCCCTGACAGCCTGCAGGACCGTTTGCGTTTCCAACGTTCCGCCGCTTTGAAAAATCCCCTGCGGATCCGTGCCTGAATAGACAGCCTTGATGGCGGCTTTCAGGTTATGGTAATCGTTCGCACAGAAAAACACCGAAAAATCGGACAGGTCATCCAGCAACTCCTTTAATAGAGCCCACGTCTTTTCCCTCTCCGCCTTTAGCATCTTTTCCGGGCTGTCGTAGCTTTCCGAGTCTCCCCAGCCCCTGCTGTGGAGCAGTGAAAGGCACTCTTCCTCGTCTTTGGCGGAAAGAAGCTGTTCCAGTGCCTGTGCGTTCAGCAAAGAAAGTTCCTTTGAACGAATACGCGCCACCGCATAAGCGTACTGCGTGTCGGACATCAGATCACCCTCCTTTGCTTTCAGCGAAACAGCAGCTCATTGACCCGGTCGGTCAGCCGCTCGTGCTCCGCTGCAAATAAGGCGTCGAAGGAACAGTTCTCCTCAACACCGCCGTAAACCAATACAAATCCCCCGCTTAAATTGCGGGTTTCTTCAGAAATTTTCAAGGAACCACCCCTATCCCTTGCCGTTTCTTCCAGCCGTTGGGCAAAGCCCTCCGGTACCCTGCTGCGATCCTCCGGAGAGAGAATCATTTCTCCCTCCTGCGGCAGGACGGCTTTGGCGGCTACCTTCAGAATCACATCGAAATAGGAGTCATCCGGCAGCTCGGACAGGGCCCGACGGGCCTTTCCGATAACGTCACGGATCATTTCCTGCTTGGCCTGCAGCACCTTCTGCCGTTTTTTCAGTTCCGCCGAAGACTGCGCCCGTTTCAGAATTTCCGCGGCAGCCTCTTTGGAGCCCCGGACGATCTCTTCGGCCTGCCGGCCGGACGATTTCCCGGCTTCTTCCTCAATGCCGGCCGCTTCCCGCTCCGCCGCGGAGATGGCCTGCCCGGCGGCGGATTCCGCTTCGTTCAGAATCTCCTGGACGATTTTCTCTAATCCTGTCATTGACAAGTTCTCCTATCAAACATTGATTCCGCCGATCCCGAAAACCGCAAGAATGGAGACCAGCAGCGCAAGAATGGCATATGTCTCTACCATCGCCGGAAAAATCATGGCTTTACCGAACTGGTCCGGGCGTTTGGCAACCAGACCAATGCTGGCGACCGCGGCGCGGGCCTGCCGCAGCGCGGACCAGTAACCCACAACGGCGATAGGCATGCAGGCAAGAAAATAAAGAAGCCCCTTTGTAAGCGATATGTCCGCGTTGCCGCCCAGAACGCCGATTTGGGAAAGAGTAATAAACGCTACCAGAAGGCCGTAAATGCCCTGTGTACCCGGAAGAAGCTGCAGGACAAGGACTTTACCGAATTTACCGGGGTCCTCCGTGACAACACCGGCGGCGGCTTCCCCTGCCAGACCGACACCGCGCGCGGAACCGACACCAGCCATCAAAGCACCCAAAACTGCACCAAGCAGAGCAAAAGCAATCCCCATTTTATCCATTTTTATGATCCTCCCTGAATTTGAAATATTGAGTATTTACAGCGAACGGATGAAACTTCCGGCCTCCGCCGGAATAAAATTTCCCAAAAAACTCCACAAACTGCAGACGGTTGGTATGGACGTAGGCACCAAGCAGATTGATCCCGATATTCATTGTGTGACCCAAAAGGAAGATGATTGCAAATACCACCGCACCGACCGCGTTTCCTCCGACCATGCTTCCCATCTGATTGATGACGGTGGCGATGACTCCGGTGGCAAGGCCGAGCGCAAGCAACCGGGAATAGGACAGTACGTCGCTCAGATAACCCGTAATATTATAAAGGCTGTACAGACCTTTGAGAATACGCTTAAACCAGTTCCGGGACTCCCTTCCGCCGGTCAGGATAATACCGACCGCAGCCGCGACTGCGGTATAAGAGACCGCGCTGCTCAGCGGCGACGGGATCGCGACAGAAACACCCGCGATATCTGCAAACATCTTCTGACCAAGGAGAAGAATCATTAGACTGATCAGAAGTAAGTACCAAAATACGACGTCATAAAGAGCATCTTTGTATTTTCCGGCGCGCGCCAGCTGATAAAAATTCATAGCGAGACCCGTAAACAAATGAACCAGACCAACGACAAAGCAGAACATCAGCATCCGCATCGGCTGGTTCAATGGCGCGAACCACAGCGGCGGAATCGTCAGGCGGGTTCCGAAAAACGTTTTGGAGACCACATCCACCACATCGCCGAAATAGCTGCCGAACATTACACCCCAGAAGACGGTGGAGATCCCGCAGAAGAAGAACATTTTCAGCGTATTCCGCATGCTTTTCTCCATATTTTTGAAGTGCGAAAGACAAATTCCGCAGATAACGGTCAGAAGAGCTCCGTAGGCGGCGTCGGAAAGCATCATGCCGAAAAGCACATAGTAAAAGATGGACATGACCGCCGTAGGGTCGGCCTCACCGGCGCCGGGCAGGCTGTAGCTTTCCACCACCGACTCGACCGGCGCGGCAAAACCGTTGTTGCTCAGCAGAACCGGCACGTCCTCCTCTTCGGAGGGGTCTGTAAAAGCGACTGTAACAGGAAAATTCGCGGCCAGTTTCTCTTCCAGAGCGCCGGTTTCCCGCTTCGGCACATAGCCCTTCAGGCAGAAAGTACGCCGCGATTGATTCAGCCGGCTGATAACTTCATATTTTTCAAGCCGCATGGTATAGTAATCCAGCATGAATTTCAGATCTTCCCGCGCGCCGCCATGGCTCCTGATTTCATCCTGCGCTTTCTTGACTTTTTGCGTCAGCTCTTCAATATTGCCCCGGAGCTTTTTGATCTGTTCTGCGGGCGGTACGGCCGGGACGACGGCGGGCTTCGCAAACCCCAGCTCCCGCAGCCGGTCTTCTACCGAACGCGCGCCGGCACGCAGACAGAGGACCATCACGCACGTCTGCTCCGGAGAACTGCTTACGATTTCCACGGAAACGACATCCGCCCCCGAACCACTGAGCTGTTCCTCCAAAGCCTCCTGCTCCAGCCCGGGCGGCAAACCCCCAACAAAAGCGGTTGTTTTGCCCGTCCCGAAAAAATTCAGCGGCAGATCGAAGCTTTCCCAGGGAGCAAGGGCCTCCATCTGAATTTTCAGCTTCGGAATTTCCGCCTGATTTTCTTCGATTTCCTCCGAAAGGGTATTCAGCCGGTACGCGAGCTGAAGCATGGATTCGCGCTGCTTTGCAAAAGAGTCATAATGTTCAACCGTCGTTACCCGCCTGCCTTCCAGAGCAGAGAGCAGAGATTTTGACTCCGGCGAATAACGGTTCAGAATGCTTAACGCTTCCCGAGAAGCCGAAATTCCCTTTTCCAGTGTCGCCCGGGCCGGAGCGGTATCCATTTTCCGGAAGACATCGTCTTCGTCCGGCCCGTTGCTGACTTCAACGATTCCACGCCGCTGCAGCATTTCCAGTATTTTTTTACGGTCTTTTTTCAGAGCGCACAATTCTATTCGCTGCATGGGCACCACAGCCATAATGCAATCCCTCCTTTTATCAAAATAAAATCAGATCAGCTCCGACAAAACAGTCTGTACCGTCTGTGCCTCCCTCTCCCTGACCGTTTCGCGCAGAGCGGCGATCTCCTGTTCGGCCTGTTCAAGAGCCTGCCGGAACACGTCCGTTTCCTGCCGATGGGCATTCTCCAATTCCTCTTTCGCCTGTTCCCGTGCCCGGGACACAGCTTTTTCGGTCAAAGCCGAAGCCCGTTCTTTCGCAGAGCGGATGACTTCCTCTGCCCGAAGAGCGGTCTGCTGCTCAAGCTCCTGAGACTTACGCTCGGCCTGACGAATGGTTTCTATCGCCTGATTAGCCAATATATCACCCCCAAATTCAGCGTCTTCATTACCTGATATTTTCAGTTTACAAAAAAAAGAAAAAACATATAAAGATTTCATTAAGATTTATAATAAACGAAAACGAACAGTATATCAATGCGGAATACCCGTATTTAAAGGTAAATTAACAAAAAATATTATAATAGTTACCCCTGTAGTGAGCTGCACCCCAAAAGTTTGAATCGGTGTTGACGAGCCCGGTACTTATGTCTCCACTTTTTAGAAAGTCTGTATGGAGGTTTTGGAGAAATTTTTTCCGATTCCCCTGATGGCAGCAAAATGGCGTGAAAAGAAATGAAAGTGAGAAGTTTTGCGATTTACATGTAAATCCCCACCTGCTATACTGAACATGCTCAAGGATTTATCCAAAACCGAATACGGGAATGAAGGCACCTTTTGACGAAGGTGTTTTTTTATTGCCCAGCGGTCAGCTCCACACTTTCCCGCATTCCAACGTAATTTACAAGGCCCATAACGACATCCTTTGTCATGACATGTTTTTCGTCCGCTTTCTCGCCGGCTCGGGCAATGTGAAAGTAGCGGGAGTTTAAGACGGTTCTTGCTCCGGGCAAAATAATCCCTCCATAAAAGAGAGCGCAAATGATTTCTCATCTGCGCTCTAAAAATTAATAATAACTCTTTCTAACCAAATCAGTTAGTTTACTCGTAGCAATTCTTTTGTAGGCATTACTATGACTTATCAATTCAGTACGCCGCTGGATTTTGACAAGGTCGAAAAAATCGCGGTGGGTGATGTGGAGATTCCCGTAAAATAACGCAAATACATTTTGTAATATAACCGAAGGGAAAGGCTTCCGTTTGCTGACCAGACGGAGGCCCTTCTCCATTAGGAAAATCGCCGAGCGTGACGGCGTTTCAATGGAATACGTAAGAAAGCAGATTCAGATTGCCATGCTGAACGGCCTGTGCAGCACCGATCCGAAGGTCAAGGTGTTTTGGGACGCAGTCCCATGCGAAAAAGATATCCCTACGCCTGAAGAACTGATTTTATATATTTCCGAGATGGTAAGACGCAAGAAAATAATCTGAGGATAGCGTTAGCCGCAGCGTTAAGGGAGTGGTCATTACCGCTCCCTCTCTTGCGCTTTAGGGTTCTTCCAGAAAGCTGTCGTTATCAATATGAATCCGCTTGGCGTAGCTGAGCTGTCTGTCCAACCAGGACAAATAATCTGATTTGACCTGCTCGTATGCCTGACGATCCGCCCAGCTTTTTTCCTCTGCCTTATGGGAGCGACTATATAAGAGAAACGAGCAGTTACCCTATCACAATAGGACTTAAGCGGCAAATAAGGCCTGATTTCTTAAACGGTTACGACTGACCGCCGACCCGGATTATCCGCTGACCGTTGACACGCTCCTGCAGACGGTGAGAAATGGAGAGCACTGTCCGGCCCTTGGCGGCGCGCTCCAGCGCGTCAAGTACGCGCTGTTCCGTGTTGCTGTCGAGATTCGCGGTGATCTCATCCAGCAGCAGAATCTCCGGCGAGGCCGCAACGGCCCGCGCAATAGAGAGAAGCTGGAACTGACCCTGCGAAAAGGCGGCTTCAGAAGCGGGCGTATCGTATCCGTCCGGCAGGGCCAAGATGCTCTCGTGCAGTCCCACCAGTCTGGCCGCATTTTCGACCTGCTCCCGGCCGACGGCCAGATCAAACAGTGAAATTTGCTCTGCAACCGTGCCTTCTACCAGACGGAAGGACTGCTCCACATAGCCGAACAGACGGCGCTTTTTTTCGTCCGGAATGGCGGAAGCCCCCGATCCTTTAATAAGCACCCGCCCCTCAAGCGGTCGGTACAGCCCCAACAGCAGGCGGAAGACGGTGCTCTTGCCCGCGCCTGTTCGGCCGACAAACGTAACCGCTTCTCCTTTGCTCACTGTGAAGCTCAGATCTTGCAGCACGTCGCTGTCATCACCATATCCAAAACGTACATGGTCGAAGCAGACAATGGGAGCCGCTTCTGAACTTTTTCCTGTGTTGGAATCGTCCGGCACCTCCCGTTCCGCCTCGGCCAGAAGCTCGTTGATCCGTTTCACTCCGGCCACGGCGGACTGGATGTTCTGAATTTCCATGCCGAGGCTCTCCAGCGGCGCAAACACCTGGCCTACATAGGCGATCACAGCCACCGCAGTGCCCACGCTGATGCCGAAGAACGTGCGGATACCCCCTCCCATGGCGGCGCAGACCATCATCACGGCGATGACGCAGGAGCTGACAAAAATAACGATCGGCGAATAGATGGAATCATAGAGGTTGGACTTGTCGGTTGCGCGGTAGCTCTCGCCGATGTAATCGTCGTAGCGCTGTTCCATGTACTTTTCCCGGAGCAGCACATGGATCATACGGATGTTGCGGATTGTCTCGGGTATATGATTGTTCACCTTGCTTACAGCCACACGGTTTTCAAGCTGCGCCTTCAGCATCCGCTTCTGGAACAGGCGCGTCATGGCAAAGAGCAGCGGCGTAACCAGCAGCATCAGAAAGCCAAGCCCCGTGCTCTTGTAAAAAATCACGATCAGAATGCTGACCACCTTACAACCGTCGGCAAACATACTGACAATTCCGTCCGTAAAAAGAGAGTCCACCGTATCCACATCGTTCACGAAGCGGGAGGCAATTTTACCGGCTTCGTGGGAGGTGAAATAGGCCGCAGGCAAACGGTGGAGTTTGGCGCAGAGCGCACTGCGCAAGCCGTGGGTGACTTTCTGACCAAATACGGTTATCATCACGTTTTGCCCGGATTCCAGCAAGCCGGACAGGGCGATAAACCCCAGATAGGAAAGCGCCAGACTCAGAGCAATTACCCGACCAGCCGTAAGGTCATTGACCACCCGCTCAAGAACAAGCGGCGGAAACAGTGCCGTTACTACGGCCAGCACGATGACAAGTACGGTCAAAACACTTGTCGCCGTGGATGCGGCAACGACTCGGCGCAGCACCGCGCCGAGGCTCTTTTCATGTTTCATGCTCGTCGCCCCCATTCACCTGTTCCAAATAAAGCTCCGCATAATCAGGATTCTCCTGCATGAGTTCCTCATGGGTAGAAAAGACGCCCCTGCCGCCGCATAAAAACAGCACCCGGTCAAATGTGGGGAACTGATACAGCCGGTGGGAGAACAGAATCACGATTTTATTCTCCGCCAGTGTCCGCAGGTTTTTCAGTATGGTTTGCTCCGTACCTTGATCCACAGCGGAAAACGGATCGTCCAGCACAAGAACGCTGCGGGAATTATATAACGTTCTGGCCAACGCCACACGGGCCTGCTGCCCTCCGGACAGACGCACGCCGCCGCTGCCCACCGGCGTATCGGCACCCTGCGGCATCTGTCGCACCTCTTCGTCCAGACACACCGTCCGTAAAAGCGGCTCAATTTCTCCCGGCTCTCCCAACCGGATATTCTCCGCCAGCGTATCGCTGATCAGTTCCGGCTCGTGCCCCATGTAGGAAATCAGTTGACTGCGTTTGCGGTGGCTCAGATTTCTGAGCTCCCGCCCGGCCACACGGATGCTGCCGCAGTAAGGGACTTCGCCGATGAATGCCTTTCCCAGCGTGGATTTTCCGCAGGCCACAGGCCCCGTTACCCCAATGATCTGCCCCGGGCGGGCAGAGAAGAAAACATCCCGCAGTACGGTTTCTCCATCCGGCCAGCCCACAGACACGCCGGAAAGCGTCAACTCGGCTGATCTTGCGGCATCTGGCGGGGATACGGCGTCCAGCCCTATGTATTCCTTCATCAGCGGCTTGATGCGCGTCCAGGACACCTGGGCCTTCTGGACGGCGTTGAAGAGCTTGGCCGCATGAGAGGATTTGAGAGCCATTTTTGTGAAGCATGAGAGGAAGGTGGTGAAGGCGGCGATGTCCCAGCTTTTCCACCCCGTGCCCAGCACGTTCCGCGCACCCAGATACAAAATCAGCACCGCGCCGCACATGGAGATGATGTTGTAGAGCGGCTGCATGGTGTTTTCCCAGAGATTCGCCGCAACAGCGCTTTTTTCATAGTCGCCCAACCGCACCTCGTAAGCGGCGTCCCGGTTTTGCTCGCAGCCGTAGACCCGATAGGTCACGGCGTTGGAGACACGATCCATTGTGGCCCCGTTTAAGCGTCCGGCGCTTTTTTTATAGGCGGCGTTGCTTTGGGCGACCCGTCCCTTCAGGTGTCCGGCGATGAGGTAGGCGAAGGGCGTAAACGCGCAGGAGAGCAGCGCCAGACGCCAATCGTAAGAGAACAGCATGACGGTATACGCCGCCAGCACCACGCCGGTGTCAAAAACCTCGGTGGTGGATTTCCGCATGCCCTCCACGCACGCGTCCACGTCAGCCACAGCTTTTGTCATGACGGAGCCGAGGTTCTCTTTTTCCAGTTCTTCCCGGCTCATGTGGACAAGACTGTTGTAAAGCATGTGGCGCATATTTCGGCTCGTGTCGTTGGCGAAGCGGCGCACGCCGAAGCGTTTGACCGCCCGCATGGCCTGCACGAACAGGATCACGGAGAGATACACCGCCGCCAGCGATACCATGGCGGACACAGTCTTGTAGCCCTTCATAATGTCAAACAGGCACTGCGCAAGCTGCCCCTCGAAATAAGGCCCGGCCACCATTCCCACGTTGTAGAGGATGCCGGAGACCGTGACGAGCGCAAGCGGCCTTGCCTCCAGCCGGAAGTAGGACCAGATGCGGTCCGGATGCGGGACCTTTTCAATCCGCCGACGGCTCATTTTTGCCCGCCCCCTCAAAAAAGCGCTGGGTCAGGTGGGGAAAGCCCGCCCGGCTCTCGGCCCTGGAGCGGTCGTAGAGCGTATTCAAAATACGGCAGAATTCCGCATTGTCCTCCGGGGTGAGCGCTTCTTCCAGCCATTCGTAATACAGCGCCTCCACGGAGGCTTTGGAGTTTTTCAGGCTGTCCGCCTTTTCCGTCGCGTATAGAAGCTGGCTGCGCCCATCCTCCGGGTTGGGTTTGCGGATGAGATAGCCCTTGGCTTCCAGACTTGCCGCGCGGCGCGCGGCCGCGCCCTTGTCCAGTGTGAAAAGCTCCCGCAGCGCCGCCTGCGTGATGCCGGGGTTCTTCCGCACCGCGTGGATAAAATCATACTCCGCCGTACCGACGCCATCTGTTTTCAGCATCCGCACGGTAAATTTGCTTACTTCGCGCGCAATTTTTGTAATCTGCCGCCTTGTACTGTCCATTCTTCACACTTCCCGCCCAAAAATAGATGTAGTATCAAATAAATATATGATACTACATCTATTTTTTCATGTCAATGGATTGCTACGATAAAAACAGAGTCGCGAAACGCCCAGAAATGAGATAAAAGCACGATCTACTTCAAGTACGTCGGGAATGTGCACATCGTATTATGAATTGCCGGGATATCTTGATTATGGAACCGGAAATGCGATACAATACTAAAATAGATTGGAGGCGGATATTATGAAATCAAAAGCAAAAAAAAGCGTAAAATACTCTCTCGCAACCCATGCGGCGGAAAAGATGACGCCGAGCCGCAAGGCTGTCCGCCTCTGCGAGAAGATTGCCGATGGCCGCATTTCCGGGGACAGCGTCGTGGAGCAGATCAAACGCAGCTATGGCATCGGAAGGCGTCCCAATGCCTGACGGCTTTAGGAAATACGACGTACACGCGGTGGCGGGTTCCGCCTACTGCTATAAGGACTCAAATGTCCTTCTGGGCATTCGTGACGGAGCGATCCTGCGGCGCATTGAGGCTGACATTGTGTTTATTTTACCATCAGAATCGTAAATTCATATTATTGAGTTTGATTGTCGTATAATGCATCATGTAATTGCTTGAGTACAATTTCATCATCCCCATCACAAGATAAGTGTGAAATATCTTCAATATTAAACATAGATACGCCATCATTTTCCCCGTACTCATCAAGCATCAATATGATACAGTATTTATCGTTAATCTGTTGAACAAATCCAGTTGCATCATTGTTGCCACTATTAATTAGTTCAACTGTAACAACTTTTTTTGTTTCATGAGCATACGTTAATAAAGTTAAAAACCCACTTCCCTGAACTCGGCATAACTGATCATGTTTTGTTTTGTTAATTTTTCCTAATATTTTTATTTTTTTAACGTATTTTGAATCTGTTTCAATTTTATAAATATTTGAGATTTGTTTCACAACATACCCATCATATTTACCATTTGGAAGATAGTGGCTTATTATAACTTCATTATCAAATATTTCAGATATTACCCCTGCCGAAAAATTTTGTGTCTGTTCTGCATTCGTATAGATAAGCACAATCTCTTTATCTCTATTCAAAACTGCTAAACATGTCAATAAATTATCATCTTGGATTTCTTTTGTTTGGATTTGGTTTTCTTCTTGCATCGCCTTTTTCTCCTCCCTTATCTCGATTTTTACGTGTTTGACCTTTCTCATGCTTAGGTTAAAAGGGTAATCCCATAGCCTGCCTTTTGGGACGACTGTGGGAGAAAACAAATACTATATTTTTCGTTTGATTCTGACATCAAACACATGATCTTCCCAAACAGATTCACCCTGAAATTCAGTAACAGTATACTTAGACAAATATCCTTCATCATCATGTTGGAAATGGTATTGTTGATGTTGAAGCAGTGGCATATCGGGGTTATATATATAGAAATCACTGCTTCTAATCCCTAAGCTGCCATAAGTAAAGGCTTCATGATGCAAATTAAATATTCTGCTTCCAGCAGCAAAAGAGGCCTGTGAAAGAAACATTATCTTATTGCCTTCATATATTTCTTCACATATTTGTGTTATTAAAAAATCAGGAGAAAAAGTAATTCCCAAAGCGATATTCTGATAATATTCTATAACTTCGGTTGTTGATATGGAATCGTCGGTCTTATTTTTAACAAGAATCAGCCTGTCTAATCTATCAAATCCATAACTAAAAACAACCTTACTCCTTGTGGTTAACCGCTTCAGCAATTTTCCTCTATTACAATTTCCTATAACGATGTCAATAATAGGGCTGGGAGAATAATATCCTCTATGGAGCACTTCTCCCTTAACACCATATTCTTCTCTAACAACCTTTTCTTCAGCTAGATTGCATAAACAAGATGCCTTATTTTTATATTCTTCTGCAATTTTAGTAAAGCGTTGACATTCCCTTTGGAATGGCTCGCAAATTTTAATGTTTTCTGATGACTTCAGATACTTCCCAAGACTATTCATATCGCTTACAAAATCAAATTTATTAGTCAATGTCTTCCTCCCTTAATATGGAGATACAGCATCTAAAGATAGCACGATCTAATAGTTGTTAACGCTCCATATACATTGGTTCTTTGTCGAGCAATGTTACCATTTGCCGCATTATAAGCACTAATCACTACGCTATTAGCCCATCCATAATAAGTATTTGTATGAATTCTGCGATGAAGTCCAGTTTTTATAAGCAGTTTGTTGGCCGAATCTTCTACCCCTCTGGGTAAAACTTCTCGCAGTATTCTGGCAGCATAGGCAGCATTTGGTGCAGCCTTCGCAACTAGATGATGCACTTCATAATTGTTCCTGTATTTAGGTCTTATTTTTGTCCGCGCAAAACTATCGCTTATACTTTTTGCTATGGAATTTGCCTGCGATGAAGCCCAACTAATTGTCCCGCTCATCGACTCACCCATAGCACCCAAACCTCTGCTTATTCCCCCAGAAATCGCTGTACACATCTGGTTCCATGAGTTTTGGAATTGAGGAGTAGAAACTACTGCAGCAGTCCATAATGTTATGACCGCCGTGACCAAGAAATAAACGCCAATACATGTCAGGGTTATAGGCTCTCTGCCATCATAATCGGCCATATTGATAGGGTTATTGAAGCAGAGAAATCGATCTTACATTGAAAAGTCTGTTCATGCCAACCGGAAAGTTAACCCTCCGCCCGTTTGCAGAGTTGGAATGGAAGTTTCATTTAAAGCTGAATTATAATACGTTTACGAAAAAAGTCGAGATGGATAAAGTAACACATTTCAAAGATAATTATTGCACCATACAGACGGTTGAAATTTCGTCTCTTTCTGTAAATATCGTTTATAGCAATCTAAAACCATAATACCGGTCCGATTCCCGAGACCCCCAATTTGATGATCCTGTTCAAGGACGGTACGCAAAAGAACATTCTCCCAGGCCCCGGAACCGGAAAAAAGAAAAGTCTACTATAACTTATCAATTCAGTACGCCGCTGGATTTTGACAAGGTCGAAAAAATCGCTGTGGGTGATGTGGAGATTCCCGTAAAATAACGCAAATACATTTTGTAATATAACCGAAGGGAAAGGCTTCCGTTTGCTGACCAGACGGAGGCCTTTCTATCGTCTGCACGGAATCCATCGCTGTTCTTCCGATAAAAATATAAGATTTTCGTAAGAAATTTGTCAAAATTTCTTAAAACAAAAAACAGTTTCATCTGATATAATAAATCAATTGGCTAGGAACCTATCCCCGCTCAAGTCCTGCGGAAGCATCCCCGGGAATGCAATTGATTATGTCTTTACGGAAATATGCTTAAGAAGGGAAGTTGCAATTTGGACAACCGGAACAGAAAAGAATATCAATATAAGAGGCCGCGAAGGAAGTATCCTTTCCTGCTGCTGATTCTTCTGGCAGCGGCGGCCCTGCTGGTACATTTCAGGGTGATCCCGCTGGAGCGGGATGCTTTTTCAGACAAGTCCGCATCACAGTACTCCCCTTGCGCCGGGCTGGAAGCAGGAACCATTTCTGAAGAGACGGCGGAGACGCTGCAGGCCATGGCGGCACAGAACCCAAAGGCCGGACCAATCCTGCAAAATCCGGGGCATTACCCCGAAAGGCTTCTTGAATCGCTGGCCCGAAACCCGGAGCTTCTCGATTTCACATTGGATTATCCGGAGAAAAAAGGCACTTCGGCCAAGAACATCGACCTTTCCAAAAAGGACCGGCGGGGCCGGATTCCGCTTCTGATGCAGTGGGACGAAGATTGGGGGTACGCTCCCTACGGGGACGGAATCATTGCGCTGGACGGGTGCGGACCCACCTGCCTTTCCATGGTTGCCGTCGGACTGACGGGAAATTCCGCCTTAAACCCCAAAGCGGTCGCCGAATTCAGCGAGAACAACGGATATCTGGATGCAACCGGCAGCACGCTTTGGACGCTGATGTCCAAGGGAGCGAAGGATTTGGGCCTTTCCTCCCGGGAAATCCCTCTGAATGAAAGCCTCATGGCCCAAGAGCTTGCGCAGGGGCACCCGATCATCTGCAGCCTGCGCCCGGGCGACTTCACAACGGTGGGACACTTTATTGTTTTATACGGATATGAAAACGGGAATTTTCTGGTGAACGACCCGAACAGCAAAAACCGCAGCGAGCAGGCGTGGAGCTACGGGACATTAAAGCCCCAGATCCGGAATCTCTGGGCATTCTCCGCATAAAGGATGGCCCCCGGTAAACCGGGGGCCATCCTTTATTGGTATCCGATCATCTAAGGACATACCGTTCTTTTGCCGTTCTTTTGCCGTTCTTTTGCCGGTCTTTTATGCTGATTAAAATCCATCTGGAAAGGTGTCTGGAAATTTCGTCAGCCTTTTTATTCAAGTACAAGCATGCCTATTTGATTGGATAGACATAGGGATAAGTTTATTGTTCTTTATTGTTGACAATCGTTCTATATTAATGTATATTGAAATTAAGAAATGTACTATTTTTCTTCTAAGGAGGAATCATGATGGACAGAGTGGATTTGCTCAAGAAAAAAATGCTTTCGCAAAAAAGATATGTTTCGATAGAACAGGCGGAAATCACTACCGAAATATATCGGAAATACGAAAACGAACCCGTTATTGTGAAACGGGCGTTAGCCTTAAAAGCTGCGATGGAAAGACTCGAAATCGGCGTAGAAAACGAGGAGCTTATTGTGGGCAACCGTACGCGCGGTGTACGCTATGGCGTCGTATCCCCGGAGGGCGGAAGTTCTTGGATTTCTAAAGAGTTCCGGACTCTTCCGTCCCGCCCGCAGGATAAGTTTGACGTGAATGAAGCGGATATCGCAGTATACGAAAACGAGATCGCCCCCTACTGGAAGGGCAGGTCCCTGGAAGACGTCGTCCATGCGCGTTATGGCGACGAGATATCTGCAATTTCGAAGGTTGTCAAAATCAATCAGACGGATCATGCGCAAGGGCATATCTGTCCAGACAGCAGAAAATGGCTTACTATGGGTCCCGCGGAGCTCCGGAAAGAAGCTCTCCAGAGAGAGAAGACGGCGGAGGGCACAAAAAAGGCTTTTTACAGAGCTGTTTCCATTGTAATGTCGGGTGCGGTCCGTTTTATCAGACGTTATGCCGAGCTGATGCGGGAAAAGGTAAAAACGGAGACCTGCGCAGATATTAGGGCTGATATGCTTCTGGTGGCGCGGAATTGCGAAAACATCGCCAAACGTCCACCCTCAACGTTTCATGAAGCAGTGCAGTCCGAATGGTTCCTGTTTGTTCTCCTGCATATGGAGAGCAACGCTTCTTCCTTTTCTCCCGGAAGAATGGATCAGCTTTTCTATCCTTATTATAAAAGGGACCTGGAACATGGCATTCTGACGGAAAGCAAGGCACAGGAGATCCTGAATTGCCTGTTTCTCAAATTCAATGAGATCGTATATCTGAGGAACTCCGGCAGCGCCAAATATTTTGCCGGTTTTCCTATCGGCTTCAATATTGTCATCGGAGGCCAGAACCAGGACGGCAGCGACAGCACTAATGAGCTTTCCTGGCTCTTTCTCGCCGCGCAGCGCAGGCTTGGTCTGCCCCAGCCTAATCTTTCAGTACGCCTTCATGAAGGTACACCCGAAGATTTACTGTTGGCGGCGGTGGATGTCGTCTCACGCGGCAGCGGCATGCCTCAGTTTTTCAACGATAACGCGGTTATTCCTGCTCTTACCCGATTGGGCATTTCGAAAGAGGATGCGCTAAATTATGCCGTTGTCGGCTGCGTGGAGCTGACAACGCAGGGAAACAACCTCGGCTGGAGCGACGCCGCCATGTTTAACCTGAATAAGGCGCTGGAACTTACGATGAATCACGGCCTCTGCCTGCTGACGGGCAAGCGGCTCGGTCCGGATTTTGGCGGTCTGGATACTTTCCAAAGCTATGAGGAACTGGAAGAAGCGTTCAAAAAGACCATTTTGTATTTCCTTGACCGTATGGTAAAGGCCTGCGAAGTCGTGGAGCAGGCGCATATAGACCTTCTTCCGTCACCTTTCCTCTCGTCCGTTATTGACGACTGCATGGAACGTGGAATGGATGTGACTGCCGGTGGTGCGGTTTACAATTTATCAGGTATTCAGATGATCCAATTGGCTAATGTAGCGGATTCTCTGGCCGCTTTGAAAGAGTTCGTATATGATGAAAAGCGCGTCGATACGAAGAGGCTGCTTGCGGCCCTGCGAAACAATTACGAGGGAGAGGAGCCACTCCGCGTTTTTATGCTCAATCGGGCGCCGAAGTATGGCAATGACGTGCCTTGGGTGGATGAAATCGGCGCCAAATGGGCCGGATTTTTCCGAAGAAATCTGGAACAGTACACCAATTACCGCGGTGGCCGCTACCATACGGGCATG
The DNA here is from genome assembly GCF_052443335.1 of Caproiciproducens lactatisolvens. NCBI lineage: Bacteria > Bacillati > Bacillota > Clostridia > Eubacteriales > Acutalibacteraceae > Caproiciproducens > Caproiciproducens lactatisolvens. The sequence goes on from NZ_CP195750.1 coordinate 2,496,820, forward strand.
TACACCGTTTCCGCACATGTTCCCATGGGGGAAAATGTGGGAGCAACTCCGGATGGCCGCAGAGCGCGGGAACCTTTGGCGGACGGCGGCATGTCACCGGTGTATGGCAGAGATGTGAACGGCCCGACGGCGGTACTGAAATCCGTTTCTCGCTTACCCAGTGAGTTCGCCAGCAACGGAGGACTACTCAACATGAAATTTCTTCCGGAATTCTTCGAAACCGAACCCGGCCGTAAAAAATTCGCACAGATGTTACGCACTTTTGTGGATTTGAAGATTCCTCACGTCCAGTTCAATGTACTGCGCCGGGAGGATCTGCTTAACGCCCAGAAAGAGCCCGAAAAATATCGCGGCCTGACGGTGCGCGTGGCGGGTTACACCGCTTATTTTACCGAGCTGGCGGATAAATTGCAGAATGAAATCATCGCCAGAACTTCTTATGGTGATATTTAAAGGAGAAGAATAAATTTGGTGGAACAGAAAGGCCGTATTTTTGACATTCGTAGATTTTCGGTGCATGACGGCGACGGCATCCGAACAACGGTGTTTTTCAAAGGGTGCCCATTACGTTGCCGATGGTGCCAGAACCCCGAGGGTATCAGTCCCGATGCACATCTTTTTTATTTCAAAAACAAATGCATCGGATGCCTCACCTGTGTATCAGCTTGTCCGGAGCATGCTATTTCCCCGGTTGATGAAGGAGGAATCAAGATCGACCGAACTCGTTGTACCCTCTGTATGCGTTGCACGGATGTGTGCCCTGCCCGAGCTCTTGCGCCAGACAGTGAGCTGGTTACGGTTCGGGAGGTTGTGGAACGCGTAAAAGCGGATCTCCCGTTTTTTCGCTATGGCGGTGGAGTGACTATTTCCGGCGGAGAGCCTTTTTCCCAATTTCAATTCTTACAGGCGCTGTTGCAGGCACTGAAAAAAGAAGAAATCCATACGACTATTGAGACCTCTCTGTTCACAGCGCCTTCCCGATTACAGGCGGTGCTGCCATACCTGGACATGGTGTTTGCCGATGTGAAGGTCCTGAATAGAGAAGCGCATAGGAAAGCAACCGGCGTAGACAATAATGGAATCCTTGAAAACATAAGAACCCTGTTGACACAGGCCGGACCGGAGAGGATCATCCGCACCCCGCTGATTCCAGCATTCACCGCGACGGAACAAAACATAGAGGATATTGCCCGTTTTATCAGCGGTATCGACCCGGAGGTACGCTACGAATTGCTCAATTACAATCCACTCGCCAGAGGAAAGTACGATCTGGTAGAACAGAAATTCTGCTTTGCAGAGAATCCCAGGCCTTACACAAAAGCGCAAATGGAACGTTTTTATGAAGCTGCCCGCAGAGGAGGCGTGAAGAACCTCGTAGTTGATTCCGTGAAGGCCCAACATCCATTCTGATGCTTTTAAAGGCATCCCCTCCCTTAGAAGAAAATCTGCACAAGCATGGTCTGTAGTGGCCGGGAGGGAGAAAAATCAACTCCCCAAAAATAAAAATGTGATGGCCGGCGGATCAACTCCATCGTCCATCACATTTTTACTATCAGGGGAACCAAAAAGTCGAAAACGCCTTAATTCTTATTCACTGATAGTTTCCATGGTTTGTCCCGACCCATGGATAGCTTCAAAATCTTTCGCGAATTCCTCTACTGCGCTGTCGATGCTTGCCATGCCAAGTCCGCTTTTGATGATATCAACACCTACCGTGACACTTTGAGCACCGCTGGCATAAGCGGCGGTAACTTGGCCGACATTCTTAAAACTGGCCGCTAAAATCTTGGCTTCGCTGCCACTGCCGTCAATGAAGCTACGGATTTCCCGAATGACGGCATTGGGGTCTGTGCAGTTGTTTTCCATGCGATTGTAATAGACGGCGATGTATTTCGCACCGGACAGTGCAGCCATAATCCCCTGTAATGTCGAATAAATGGCTGTGGCGGTAATATTGATATTTTGGTCTGCCAGCTGCTTAATAGCGGGCAAGCCTGCGGCGCTGACTGGAATTTTGATATATACATCACGCCCCAGTCTGTCAAGAATACGGTGTGCTTCTTCCACAATCGCCTCTGTAGTATTTGACACAACCTGTACGTGCAGGCTTCGGTCAGCACCACACAATTTCTTGATTTTGGCAAGCTGTGAATAAACATCAATATTGCCCTCTTTTTTCAGAATGCTGGGATTCGAGGTTACCCCTGCCACGGGCCACTTGATAAGGTATTCGGTGAGGTCGGTGAGGTTTGCAGTGTCCAGTAATAATTCATACATAATTGATTCCTCCTTATCTCCAAAACGGAGATTCATTCATCGTCGTTATAAGGTTTGTTCCGTGCGCTCAATGATATCGTCCTGCGTCTGACGAGAAAGCACGTTAAAGAAGGCGCTGTAGCCAGCCACGCGCACAATAAGATCGCGATGCTTTTCGGGATGAGCCTGCGCATCCAGCAGCGTCTCCCGGCTTACCACATTTAACTGGACATGATAGCCGTGCAGGCGATTGAAGAAGGTACGGAGCAAAGATACCAGTTTATCCCTGTTTTCCTCTTTCTCCAGCATCTGTGGCGTGACCTTTTGGTTCAGCAGCACACCTCCGGTGATTTCCTCGGTGGGAAGCTTCGCCACGCTCTTAAATACTGCCGTCGGGCCATTCTTATCCATGGCATGGCTGGGGCTGCAGCCTTCTGCCAGCGGCTCACCCGCTTTACGGCCATCGGGTGTTGCCAGCGTTCCTGCGCCTTGTGGAACATTGGCAGAGATGGAACTGGTGCCAGCGTAATAGATCCCTCCGATTGGGCCGCGTCCATAGCGAGTGTTATGGTACTTCTTCATCTCGTCGATGTAGATGTTGTAGGCATCCACCACAAGCTGATCCACATAATCGTTGTCATTGCCGTACTTGGGTGCATCCTGTAAAAGCGCCCGGATGCGTTCGTTTTCAAGTCCCACGAAATTCGCCTGCAATCCGCTCCACAGTTGAGCGGGAGTGACAGACCTATCTTCAAACACGACTTTCTTGATGGCCGCCAAGCTGTCTGCCAGGTTTGCGATACCCACCTGCAAGTCGCTGATAAAGTCGTATACTGCACCGCCTTCTTTCATGTTCAGGCCGCGCTCGATACAATCGTCAGTCAAGGCGCTGCACAGGATGTCCGCCGTATCCTGTTCGAGCACCATATCACAGGTCGCATCAATGATGGTGCACTGACGGCACATCTCGCGAATGACTTTGTCCCAACAAGCCAGCACTTCGTCAAACGATTTCATGTCACGGAAATGGCCGATACCTTCACATAGCTTTGTAGCGGAAGCCGGGTCCACGCCGTCGTTCATAGCAATGAGCAGGGCCTTGGGAAAGTTAAGAAAACTCATCCCTGTGCAGCGATAACCCCATTTCCCAGGCACCGCTGTTTCCACGCAGCCAATAGCGCTGTAATTATAGGCATCCTCCGGCTTTACCCCGTTGGCAATAAAACTGGGGATAATCACTTCATCGTCGTTGAAGGCCGGCATGCCAAAACCGCAGCGAACAACTTCCACGCACTCATGCATAAATTTATCCGATAATCCATGATGGTAACGCACCGTCAGGTTCGGCTGAGTCAGATGACATTGCGCTACACTTTTCAGAATTAGCCAGGACATGGGATTAGTGGCGTCTTTCCCATCCGGCGTCTGACCAGCGACTGTGACGTTCTGATAGAGCGGAGAGCCTGCGCTGAACTGCGTATGGCTCCAAGAGCGGATCTTGTTGATGGTGTAGGTTTTAAGCCACAGATTACACATCAGCTCATCGGCGGCCGCCTCGGTGATTTTGCCAGCTTTGAGGTCAGCCTCATAATAGGGGTTCAGATACTGGTCCATTCGGCCGTAGGAAAGGCTGTGGCCGTTAGATTCGATCTGCAGAATGAGATGCACCAGCCATAGGCTTTGTACCGCCTCGCGGAAGCTTTCAGCAGGTTCATATGGCACTTTATTCAGGATCCGGCTCATTTCCAACAGTTCCGCCTTACGCGCGGTGTCCGGCTCCTTATTTGCCAAAGTTTCGGAAAGGTCAGCATAGCGTTTGGCAAAATCGCGAACTGCATCTACGACGATCAGAATAGCACGGTAGAAATAGCTTTTATGGATATTCCGGTAGTCAGTCAGATCCAGCGCGTCCAGCTTTTCCTTTGTCCGGCGCGCACAGTCCTTTAACCCGACCTTCATCATCTGACCGTAATTGACCGCGCAGTGAGCATCGCCGGAAGTAATATTGCCCTCCGATTTAATAATGCCAAGATCATAGTAGAGCTTGCTGTGAGGCGGAAATGCGGCGAGGCCCCTGTCCAGCAGGGTGTTATGCTCCCAGAACGGAGCAATATCGCGCAGCTTCTGTTTGTTTTCCTCCGTGATATAGAAAACGTCGCCATCCCGATGCTCAAACTGGTCCAGCTCGTCAATGACCCACTTCATTGCATATTCGGGAAAAATGGGGGCGCTGCGATTAGAGGAAGCCTGGTTACCGGCGATCAGCGTTTGCGGCTCGATAAAAATACTCATGCCAGCGAGTACATTTTTCAACATCAAGGCACGTTTGATGGCCAGCGGCTGATCCTGATTCTCTTTGTACGTTTTCGTGGTGATCAGCGCGCGTTCCACGCAGATCCGGGGTTTTGCGTTGAGTAGTCCCTCGCGGAAATCATCCATGCGGGGTGTCAGTTCTCCAAAATAGCTCATAAATAGGCTCCTTTCAGTAGATGCAAATCATCGCCAAAGCAAAAGTTTATTTGCACCGATGCCCGCGGGTTTTCATTAAAGGGCAAAGTAGCTTTTGCACGCCCACATCGATGCCATAGAACAAAAATTGCTCGTCTTATGCATTATTTCATTTGAAATATAAAATCTTTTCTATGAAATATTTATATCACATTAAAGCTGCTTTGTCAAGCGAAATTCTATGATAGTAATTAATTATAGTTTCATTCGTAATAATATTTTATTCATAAGATTGGTTCTTGGATCAGCTCAAATAAAACCAGCAATAAATATTTACCTAAAAACAGTGTCCAGCTTATGTATGGAGGAATTCTGATAAGGCGAGGTAACTTGGAGAAGGTATGATAAATTTAGCGAACTCTAACACGATAGGAAATTACTTTCTCTATTTCAATGATTACGATGTAGCCCTTTATTATTTCAAGTGAAATAATAAAGGTTGCTTTCAAAAAGAAAGTATAGTAACATAATAGAGAGGTGAAATATAATGAAGGGCCGCGAAAACGAAATTCTTGAATTGCTAACGGAACAAAAGCGAGTCGAAGTTACTGTACTGGCAGAGAAGCTTGGCGTGTCGCAAGTGACGGTGCGCAAGGACCTTGACGCATTAGAGAGCAAAGGCATTATCCGGCGTGAACATGGCTATGCCGTGCTGCGCAGCTCCGATGATATCAACGGGCGCATCGCCTATCATTATGAGACCAAGCGCTTGATTGCCGCTAAAGCTAATGAACTGATACATGACGGTGAGACGATAATGATTGAAAGCGGCAGCTGCTGTGCGCTGCTGTCAGAAGAACTGGTAGGCAGTAAGCGCGATGTGACGATTATTACAAACAGTGCTTTTATTGCGGGCTATGTGCGTTTCAGAGCTGAAGCCAAGGTCATTCTGCTTGGCGGCATTTACCAAAACGAATCTCAGGTAATGGTGGGGCCGATGGTAAAGCAATGCGCCGGAAACTTTTGCGTGGACAAACTGTTCATTGGCACGGATGGCTACACGGCACAAATTGGGTTTACCAACAGCGACCATCTGCGTGCACAGGCGGTCCGTGATATGGCGCCTCAGGCGGAGCAAGTGATTGTACTAACCGAAAGCGGGAAATTCATTCGGCATGGCGTGGTTCCGCTGCAACTGACAGATCGGATCAAAACAGTTATTACCGACACGAATATACCCAATGAGATACAGCGGAATTTGGAGAAACAAGGAGTGACCGTACTCACGGTGCCGCATAACAACTAACATTTTTCGATTGGAAATGATATAAGCTTGACATCAGTGATGCTACCGTGCACCGCTGAATAAACGAATATGACCAGTTGGCGAAAGTGCGTTTCCATGCCATGGGAACGCACTTTTTATATGTTTATGAAGTGACGGAATTACAAAGCAAGAGAGCTTGTTCAGGATGCCCATTATGGCAGCCCTGAGCAAGCTTGAAAGAATATATCCCGATATATCGAACTTTACAACAACAAAAATCATTTGCCTCTTCCGGGGAAAGTATTTTGGGTACGTTCCTAAGGTATCTGCTTACACCCGCTCTCTTTTGCGCTTGTTGTCATAGCTGTCAACAAATAGAATCGCGACAATTACAAGGCCTTCGATCAACATAATCACATAAGCGTTGGGGACCATGTTGTTAAGTGAGAACTCAATTACGGAAAAGAACAGCACGCCGATAGCAGACTGCCAAATTCCTCCGATTCCGCCGGCCATAGAGGTACCACCCACCACAACCGCGCAGTTTTTATCTCTTTTGATAGTTTCATTATAAATTCAAAATTGCGTTTGTCAGCATATTATATTTTATATGTAAAAATATTTTATTTATTTGCACTAATTTATATTTGCATATAAAATCAGCGGTGAGGTATGCCAAAGTGTTTTCCAGTGTAGCCGGAATGCATATTATTCTTATACCCCATAATCATTCAACGAAAATCCTGTGCTCCGAAAATGAATTTTTTGTTATGTATTGCGGATCTTACGGCTATCAGCAATTACTGAAACAACAATTCTGCTGCGCCAATGATACCGAAGTCGTCACCCAGCTCCGCCTTCTTAAAATAAACCGTCATCTTATTTTTGTTATATTCATCGAATAGTTTGCGAATTCTCGGGAACAGGCGGTCGCCAAATTTTAGCAATCCTCCACCAAACACAAAACAATTGATGTTCAAAGTTACATATAAGTTGTAAGTCCACACAGCCATATACTGCGCCATTTGTTCCAATGCCCATTTGGCCAAATCGTCTCCCTGATCGAAAGCAATCTGTATGGTATACGGCGTGATCTTATCAGCGCTGCCCGCGAGCTCTACCATTATTGTTTTGACCCCTGCTTTGATTCTCTGCTGTATGTGTTTCACAATCATGGAACCTGAGCAGTAAGACATCAGGCATCCCTTGTTACCACACCCACATTCTATCCCTTCTCCAGGTGTGACAATCATATGTCCGCTCTCACCGGCCCATCCATAGCGTCCACGGAAGAGTTCATTGTTAATAATGATACCGGACGAGATTCCTGTACTGACAGGGCAATACAGCATGTGCTTAAATCCACGCCCCGCTCCATAACGATGTTCTGCCAGCGCGCCGGTGTGTGAATCATTGTCAAACAGAATACGCACATCTCCACCCAATTTTGTAAAAAGATATTCTTTTGCTGGAAAGTCATGGATCTTGGGGAGATTTGTAGTTTTGATGATTCTCCCTTCCTCGTAAAGAATATAGGAAGGCATGCCAATTCCAATACCACGCAGCGCATCCTTCGTCAGCGCATTGTCCTCCATCATCTTTTGGATCATTTGTGCTATATTGTCAAAAAATGCTTCGGAACTCAGCGAAGCGTCCGATTGAGTGCGATATTTCTTGACTAAATTTCTGCTGCCGTCAAATAATCCATAGGCTATTTTCGTCCCGCCTACATCAATACCAATAGAATATTCTTCCATTTTGTAACAACCTCCCTTTCAGTCTATGCATCACACCAATGATGCCACATTGGAACGGTAAAACATCACAAGTTGCTATTTTACCAGTAATGTCTATGGCTAATTCGCACCCCCAATCAGCCGGTAAATTTCAAATGTAATTAACTTTATTTCATATATAAATCTCAATCTTATATTATAGATATTTTTGTACAATGTCAATAATATATTTTATGTTGGTAATAAATTTTATTTTATTTGAATGATTTTTATTTACAAATAAAACATCTTGACTTAGAATAATAGTCGAACAGTTAATTGGAAGGAGTGTTTCTTTATGCGTGCTCTTTTTATAGGAGGCACCGGAATCATCAGTGCCTCTGTCAGTCAGTTGGCGGTTAATCGAGGATGGAATTTGACCTTGCTTACTCGCAGCGGAAAATCCGAATTTGCCCCTGAAGCTGCGCACTTTTTAAAAGGTGACATTCGTGATGAGGCTGCAACCGCAGCGCTCCTCCGGAATACACATTTCGATGTGGTGGCGGATTTTATAGCATTCGGCGTCCCTGATCTCGAACGTGACTGGCGGCTTTTCAGAGACTGTACGAAGCAATTTATCTATATCAGCACGGCATCCGCCTATCAAAAGCCGTCGTCTCATTATCTGGTGAATGAAGAAACGCCTCTCGGCAACCCCTTCTGGCAATATTCACGAGATAAAATAGCAGGCGAGGAATATCTGATGGAGCGATATCTGAAAGAAAGTTTTCCAGTTACGATTGTGAGACCTTCTCATACCTATTGCGAACGGAAAGTTCCTGTAGCAATACATGGGAAAAAAGGAAGCTGGCAGACCTTAAAACGGATGTTGGATCATAAACCTGTTCTCATTCACGGTGACGGCACATCCTTTTGGACGATGACACACAGTTCAGACTTTGCAAAAGGATTTGTAGGTTTAATGGGCAACCCCCATTCCATTGGCGAGGCGGTACAGATCACAAGTGACGAAAGCATGACTTGGAATCAAATTTATGGTATTCTTGCCGACGCTCTCGATGTCCCATTAGAGGCAATCCATGTTTCCAGTGATTTCTTATCAGCTTGTTCCACTTACGATTTACGAGGGACCTTACTGGGTGATAAAGCAAATACCCTTATTTTCGACAACACAAAAATTAAACGCCTCGTTCCGGATTTTCACGCTACAGTCGGGATGAGGGATGGTCTAACCGAAGCCGTACATTACATGCGGACGCATCCCGAATGTCAAACGGAGGATGCTGAATTCGATACCTGGTGTGATCAGGTGATTGCCGCATTGGAAACCGCCACACGCGCGGTACAGGTCAGCTTTAACATAAGAGGATGAATGATATGCAAAACACAGGTCTTCTCTTTAATATTCAGAAATTCAGCACCAACGATGGCCCCGGTATCCGCACAAATATTTTTTTTAAAGGATGCCCATTGCATTGCCCCTGGTGCTCAAACCCGGAATCGCAAAGCGCTGTACCACAGATCATGTGGGATCGCACGAAGTGCATTCACTGCCTGCATTGCGTACAGGTTTGCCCATATGGCGCACTCTCCGAACAGGAAGGGACTATTGTATCCAATAATAACTGCACTGGATGTGGAACCTGCGTAGCCGAATGTCCGCAACAGGCGTTAACACTGTCAGGTAAGTTATATACGGTTGAAGAAGTCGTTCAGATCTGTCTGCAGGACAAAGCCTTTTATGAAGAATCGGGTGGCGGCGTGACATTGTCAGGTGGTGAGCCACTGATGCATGCAGGTTTCGCTGAGAAGCTGCTGCGTGCTTTAAAAGCGGAAAATATCCATACCGCTATTGAAACAACCGGATTTTCCGGTGCGCAAACTTTTGCTCAACTCATGCCGCTCCTTGACCTGTACCTGTTTGACTGCAAGCATTATGACAGCAAAAGGCACGCGGAGGTTATTGGCGTGCCAAACGAGCAGATTCTCGTTAATATGCGCACAGCCATTGAGGCGGGAAAACAAGTCATTGTTCGCATTCCGGTTATCCCGAACTTCAACAATTCTCTCAATGATGCATCCGGCTTTTGCCGGGTACTAAAAAACGCGGGAGCAAAACGGGTAAACCTGCTACCATTTCATCAGTTTGGGGAGAAAAAATACGAATTTCTGTGTATGCCCTATTTCCTCCATAAAGTACCTGCTTTACATGAATCGGACCTTCAGGAATTTCAACAGGTTTTTCTGGACAATGGATTCGATTGTTATTTCTAAGACATTCTTTAGAAACAGGGAGTCAATAACTTTCAAATGTTAGGATTGTCTCTTCACCTTTTTGGATCGTGGAATTTCCAGAAATCTGAAAACCTTATAAAGGCAGGCCGATAATACCGGATAGTCCGTTATTATCGGCCTGCCTTGCTTACCAGTTCTTTCCGGTATTGGTTTGGGCTTATTCCGAATTTCTTCTTTAATGCGATATCGAACCCCTTTTGATCTGAGAACCCGCTGTTGACAGCGATTTGGATACATCCCTTATTGGAATAACGCATCTCATCAATTGCGGAACGCGACCTTACCTCTGTCAGATATTCTTTAATATAATTTTTACCGAACCACACGTCTAACGCGTGGTTTTGGTATACAATCAGCGGGCGGCTGGCCAGCCGCCCGCTTTAGTTTAAAAACAAAGAAATGATTATAAGATCGGCATTTTAGCCGAAATAAAGATAGTGTCCGAAATGTTTTGCAGTGGATACTGCAAAAATGGGGATAGCGTCTGGTTGAAAACTGTACAAAATAACAATAGAATAACAATATGGGAGAGGAGTGCATAAGGTAATGACCGACAACGCGGCAAAAATTTTCAGTCTTTTACTCAATAACGACAAAATGCCGCTCACGGTGAAGAAGATCACCGGAATTTTAGAACTTTCCGAACGTACAGTCGGCACTTACCTAAAAGAAGTGTATCAATTCTGTGCGGAAAACGAAATCGAGGTGATCAATAAGCCAGGAGTCGGCATCAGCGTCAATGCCGGAAACCGCAGGGATGAGTTGATGCAAATGCTGGCCCGGATAGAAAAACCGCATTATGGCGCACAGTACCGCACCGGCTACATTATTGAACTGTTGTTAAACAACTGGACGACATACACGCTTTCCCTGTTTGCGGATGATCTTGGCGTATCGAAGAATACAGTAGAGAACGATTTGAAGCAAGTGCAGCAATGGCTGTCGAGGTTCAGCATTTCGGTGCAGAAAAAAGCAGGTGCCGGTATTTTCTTAACTGGGGCGGAATTGGATATCCGCCGTGCCATCGTTGAAATCAACCGGCAGTTCTTTAAGAAGTCGGTAAAACTTCCCCGAAAGACGCTGGACTACCGTCTCAGCTTGAAGACCTATCAGAGACTGTATGGATGTTACAGGAACTGCGATGTGGATTATTATATCGCACTGATCCAGGAAGCTGATCAAAACACTTTGCGCGATCTTACGGACAGTGGATTTGAAACGCTGCTGGAATATTTGATTGTAATGGAAAAGCGCATATCATTGGGCTTTCTCGTAGCGGAGGATGAAATCGAAGATGTACCTGCTGACCGGCCAAATATTCTCAATTATCTTTCGGTGTACGTCAAAGCGCTAAAGCTTCCGAAAGGAGAACAGAAATTTTTGCAGATGGTGACATGTTGTCTTGAGTATCAGAATTCCACCGTACGAAGAGACGAGTTGTTCTCTCAGGCCAATCCGGGAATTCTGGCCTTTACGAAACGGCTTATCGCTTATCTCTCCAACATCGTAGGGCTGGATTTTGAAAAAGACGAGCTGCTGCTGAAATCGCTGTACATGTTCGAGCGTTCGTCGCTGGTGCGTGTCCGATATGGCATAGACCTGCAGAACCCTTTCCGTGAGAATATCAAAAAAACCTACCCCGCTATTTTTTCCGCCTGCTTTGCGGCGGGTGGACTTTACGAAAAGGAAGTCGGTAAGTTCCCAACTGAAAACGAGTTGGCATCTCTTGCCCTTCTTGTGGGAGGGGCGGTTGTGCGGTCCGAAAAAAAGGTGACAGCGGTAATTGTCTGCTCTTCCGGCTTTGGAACTTCGCAGATTCTCGCCAGAAAAATCGGGGATCACCTTCACAATATTGACGTTCTGTCCACACTGAGCTTTTCTGAACTGCACAAACTGGACCTTCTGAATCCCATGCTGGTCGTCACTACTATTTCATCCTTAAAATGCGACAGACCCACCGTGGAGATTTCTCCGGTGCTGAACGAGGATGATATCCATAGGCTGAAAAAGGCCTGTCTTGAACTGCAGGCTGAGGAGGGCGCAGAGGGACAGAAAATTACCATACTGGACATTCTGAAGGATGATCTGATCTTTTTGGATGTCGATGGAAAGGCAAAGGAAAAAATTCTGAGGTCGATGACCGAAAGGATGGAAAAGAGCGGTTGCGTTATTGATGGATTTCACGGGGATGTCCTTAGGCGTGAGCAAATGGGTTCCACGGCCCTTGGCCAGGGAATTGCAATCCCTCACGGACTGTCGAGCTTTGTAAAACGGCCGGCCATTGCCCTTGCGCTCCTCAATCAAAGTATCGACTGGGGCGGAGAAGCGGTGGACATCATATTTCTTTTGGCACTGAATTTTGGTGACATACAAAACACGAAAGCATTTTTTAAAGCTTTTTACCAGCTCACCAGTGATGGACACACCATGGATCTGTTAAGGCGGGCAAGAACTAAAAACGAGATCAAAAAAATCATTGAGGAACACTGCTTTGAATAAAAAGGGGAATATGCTATGGAAGCGTTAATCCAAGAAAATCTTATTTATTTTGACGTTGATGTAAAAAACAAGGTGGAGGCAATCGAGTTTCTTGCTTCAAAGATGTACGCAGCGGGCCGTATCAAAAATGAAGAGGCATATGTGTCTGCGGTACTGGAAAGGGAAAAGGAATTCTCGACTGGCGTGGGTTTTTCCGTTGCAACACCGCATGCAAAGACCGATAACGTGAAAACCGCTGCGGTTGCGTTCGCCCATTTGAAAAACGAAATCCAATGGGACGAGGAAGAAAAGGCTTCACTGATTTTTCTTCTTGCCATTCCTGACAAAGACAGAGGAGACAGACATCTTCAGATTTTGGCTTCAATCTCACGGAAACTTGTGCACGAGGAATTCCGTGAATTAATAGCAAAAGCAAAGACCCCAAAGGAAATTCTAAAATTAATCGGAGAAGTTTAGAGGAAGGGAGAAATGAGGGGTTAGACAGTTTTAGTGCCAGTTGTACTGCAGACACTTGGCGGACTTGTCTACATAAATTATTTGCAGGAAGAGTTTACAGCACATAGCCATTTAATCAAATTTTAACCATTTTGAGGAGTGAGTTTTTATGAATGATCTGAAGGAACTGATGAAAAACACCAAACAGCATTTGATGAGCGGTGTTTCTTACATGATCCCATTTGTTGTTGCCGGCGGCGTCCTTCTGGCCCTTTCAGTTTTACTGTTTGGATCTGCAGCCGTCCCAACAGAGGGCACTATATTATACGACATATTCCAAATTGGCTCTGCCGGATTGGGGCTGATGGTTCCGATCCTTTCCGGCTTTATCGCGTATTCAATGGCGGACAGACCCGGCCTTGCTCCAGGTATAATCGGCGGCTATCTGGCATCGCAGATTGGCGCGGGTTTTCTCGGGGGCATTGTCTCCGGCCTACTTACGGGTATTCTTGTTTTCTATTTAAAGAAGATTAAAGTACCTCCCGTGATGCGTTCCGTGATGCCGATTTTTGTTATTCCATTGGTTGGCACGTTTGTCATCGGAGGATTGATGGAATGGGTCATTGGGAAACCTATTGCCGCGCTGATGGTTGCCATGAAATCCGGGCTGGATAGCATGGGCACAGGAAATGCTTTATTGCTGGCTGTAATTCTTGGCCTGATGATCGCATTTGATATGGGTGGACCGGTAAATAAGGTCGCGTACAGTTTTGGCGTCGCAATGGTTGGGACGATAGATCCGACAACCAATATGGCAACCCCTATCGCACTCAAGATCATGGCGTGTATCGGTGTTGCTATCTGTGTTCCGCCGATCGGTATGGGCGTAGCTTCCATTTTAAGGCCTAAGAAGTACACCAGCGAAGAGCGGGAAGCCGGAAAAGCCGGAATCCTGATGGGACTCATCGGAATTACGGAGGGCGCCATCCCCTTTGCAGCGGCTGATCCCCTAAGAGTTATTCCGTCTATTATGGTTGGCTCATGTGCGGGGTCCGTTGTGGCAATGCTGCTTGGAGCGCAAAATCCGGCACCATGGGGAGGCTGGATTGTCTTGCCGGTTGCATCGGGAAGGTTGGGCTATATAATTGGTACCCTTGTAGGCGTCGCAATTACGGCTTTCATGGTCAATCTTCTAAAGAAAGAGGTTACGGAGAAAACAAAATTGCAAGGAGCCGATGGGAAACAGGATAACGAAATCGAACTGGACATTTCATAAAAAGCATTTTGTAAGCTAATATCTTTGTTTAATGGGAGCTTTATCAATGATGGATATACGCATTTGTTGTAAATACATACAGATAAATGCGTATATCTATCCCTAATTTATCAACTGCTGTTTCGATTATTAAAGGAGGAAACGTAAATTATGAAAATTTTGGCGGTAACATCCTGCCCGTCGGGAGTAGCGCATACTTATATGTCTGCGGAAGCACTGGAAAAAGAAGCAAAGGCCAGGGGCATAGAAATTAAGATTGAAACACAAGGTTCCATTGGAACAGAAAATAAAATTACGATGGACGATGTGAAAAAAGCGGATGTTGTGATTCTTACGAAAGATATGGGGATAAAGGATACCGATCGATTTGCCGGTCTGCCTGTCGTTAAGGTCAGGGTTGACGACCTGATTAAGCATTCAAATACAATATTGGATAAAGTTGAAGCATTTTTAAAAGACAGAAAACAATCGTAACCATGCTTTGAACTGCGGGGTTTTGTGTTCCGGCAGTCCAAAATGACTAGTTCGGGGAGCAGTTGAATGATTCGTACAGCGTGCGCTGCCCGTTGAATAGGGAGAATATAGCTTTTATGGAAAAAGGAATCGGTGTTTCAAAAGGAATCGAACTTGGCCGGGCGCTGGTCTATCAGACAAAGCCCATTAAACCCGAAGAAAGAATCATTACCACCAATGACGTGAAAAAAGAAAAAAAGAGGGTTGACGAAGCAATTACGGCGGCCGTGGCGGAATTGGAGCAGATGCTTGACAAAATCGACAGAGCGGTCAATCCAACTTCTGCGGATTTGCTTGAAATCCATATTGAGCTCAGCCGAGATCCCTTATTTTTGGAAAAGATCTATCATTATATCGAATTTTCGTTAAACAGCGCCCCTGACGCCGTTCTGCGCGCCTCCGGTGAAATGGCCGCTTCATTTGAGGCGTTGGAGGATAAATATTACGCCGCCCGTTCAGCCGATATTCGAGATATCGGTAACAGGATTGCGGGTATCCTGCTTGGTGTCCGGAGGGTGAATCTTTCCAGCCTTCCGGGTGACGTTATCATCTTCGCAAATGACCTGACCCCCAGCGAAACCATTGCCATGGACAGAAAACATGTTTTGGGTTTCTTAACCCGGATTGGCTCCCCTACCTCACATACTGCCATTTTAGCCAAAAGCATGGAGATTCCAGCTATCGTCGGTGCAGTGTGCGGAAGTGTTTCCGATGGCGATTTTGTTATTATCGACGGAAGTTCCGGAGAATATTTTGTCAATCCGGATGAAGAGCTGATTCAGAAATATACCCGAAAACGACTTGCATTCCGGGAAAACCTTGCCCGCCTGAAAAAGCTGCGGAATTTGCCCGCAGTGACGCCGGATGGCCGCAAAGTGGAAATCGTAATTAATATTGCGCAGCCGCTGGAAGCCAATAAAATTGAACCTGCCGGCGCGCAGGGTGTCGGCCTGTTTCGCACGGAGTTCCTATACATGAATTCCACGAGCGCACCCGACGAGGAGTCTCAATTTGAGGCTTACCGCGAGGCCGCCATGCGAGCAAATGGAAAACCGGTTATCATTCGAACACTGGATATAGGCGGTGACAAAAGACTCTCCTATCTCGCTATGCCCAAGGAAGAAAATCCATTTTTGGGATACCGGGCCATCCGTTTCTGTCTTGATAATCCCGAAATTTTTAAAACGCAGCTTCGTGCCATTCTTCGGGCATCCGCCTATGGTGATCTGCGGATTATGTTCCCGATGATTTGCGCGATGAGTGAACTACGCCGAGCGAAACAGTTACTCCAAGAATGCAAAACAGAACTTACAACAGAAGGCCAGGATTACAACAATCATATCAAAACAGGCATGATGGTGGAAATTCCATCCGCTGCTGCCGCCGCTGACGTTTTTGCAGGAGAGGCAGACTTTTTCTCCATAGGTACCAATGACCTTTGCCAGTACACGCTGGCGGTCGACCGAATGAATCAGAAGATTGCCAATCTCTATACGCCCTTTAACCCGGGGGTACTGCGTCTGTTGCGTAATATCGTTACGGAGGGACATAGGGCAGGCATCCCCGTCGGCATGTGTGGCGAGATGGCATCCGACCCAATGGCGGCGGTACTTTTGCTGGGCATGGGCCTTGATGAATTTTCTGTGAGCGCCTCCAATGTGCCCTATGTAAAAGATGTCATCAGAAAAACAGCGTTTTCCAGGGCGAAAGAATTGTATGAGCATGTAATGACGCTTTCAAGCTCAATTGAAATCAAAAAGTATCTGGAGGAAAATATCAATGCTAACTAAAGAATTTACTGTTCTCGCCGCAGAAGGGTTACATGCCCGTCCAGCATCGGCCTTACTTAAGGTGATAAAGAAATACCATTCTGCCGTAACCCTTATAAAGGGTGATGTGAAAGCGGACGCCCACAGCATATTGGGCATTTTGTCCATGCAGGTCAGCTACAACTCAAAAATCACCATCCGGGTTGAAGGGGAAGATGAAGCCGATCTGATGGATTCCTTGATCCAATTTTTTGAGAAAGATATTCTTGCGTTGTAAAAAGCATACAAATCAGTGTTCATCGATTATGAGGCATTCCGTTATCCCGTGGGGCTTAAGGCAGATTAAACGGTCGTACCCCTGAAATTACCCTTTGAAATCGCCTGAAAAGGAAAAATCAGGTTTGAAACTGAATATTTTATATTGAGAAGTTCTATTCAATACTATAAAAATAAATAATAAGCAATAGTAATTTAATGAAAATCAATTTCATGGAGGAATCAAGATGGAATTTCTATTCGACAGTGCAAATTTAGACGCTATAAAAAAATACAGCGCCATTTTTCCGATTTCGGGGATAACCAGTAATCCGAGCATCCTGAAAGCAGAAGGGAAAATTGACGTGTTCCCGCATATGCGTAAAATCCGTCAGATAATCGGTGAAGCCAAGACCTTGCATATGCAGGTGATTGCAGAGACCTGCGATGAAATCCTTGCGGATGCGCATGCGATTCTCCAACATGTCGACCAAAAGGTATACATTAAGGTGCCGACTACGGAAGAAGGTCTTAAGGCAATGCGCATACTAAAAACGGAAGGCGTGGGGGTGACCGCTACTGCCATCTATAGTAAATTACAAGGCTTTATGGCAATCGCCGCCGGAGTGGATTTCATAGCTCCCTATTATAACCGAATGGAAAACATGGATATTGATTCCTGTGCAACAATCTCAGCGTTTCGCCAAATGATTGATGAAAATAAGGCTTCTACTAAAATTCTGGCCGCCAGCTTTAAAAACACAGCACAAGTTACAAGTGCTCTGCAGGCCGGCGCCCATACGGTCACCGTACAACCTGCCCTGTTACATGAGGCATTTGGAATGGCCGCCATTAAAAAAGCTGTCGATGATTTCCATACGGACTGGAAAAACACGCAGGGGGATATCCCGCTTAGCAAGTTAGAATAAAAATGATTCAAATTTAAGTTTCAGTAGAAGATACACTTCCAAATAAGAACAGGACATGGAAAGGGCTTATAAACTCCCGTGCGGGGGCCTATAAGCCCTTTCCCCATCTTATCAAATGCTTAAATAGTTGCTCTGATTCATAAAACTTCAATTTCATAATGCTTCAGTTTTTCAAGAATGGCAGCATCTGGAATGTCGTCTATTATCAAACCTTGGAAGTCCTCCAATTCGGCGTATTTAAAATTTCCCTCCATATTGAATTTGCGCTTTTCAACCAATAAGTAAGCTTGACGGCTAGCACGAAGAATTGCTTTTTTGGTGAGACCATCATCGGGAACATATGTGTAAACAGAATCGTTGAAGGAATCAACCCCTACAGTTCCCATGAAAGCCAAATCACAGCGTAATTGAGAAATCTGCCCAATAGATGAGCTGCCGATAAAACCATCTCTTCCACGATTGAAAGATCCTCCAATAAAAAACAAGCTAACGTTACATGGGGCAGAGAGTGCAATGATCACATCAACCATATTAGTAACGACCGTAACATTCATATTTTGTTCTATTAAAAGCTTAGCCAATTCAACGTTAGCAGTAGAAATATCTAAAAATATGGTATCCCTTTCTTTAATGAGTGTTAAAGCCTTATGTGCCAGCACACGCTTTTCCTGAATATATTCATTTCTTCGCTGAGCCACATCGCCTTGATGTGAGTTAATTCTTATAGAAACAGCTCCGCCATAAGCTCGTTTGAGTAAACTCTTTTTCTCTAAAACAGCTAAATCTTTACGGATGCAATCTTCTGTAACATCAAATTGCTGGCTTAAATCCTTGACCAGAACTTTTCCATTTTCATTGACTATTGATAAAATTGCATCTTGTCGCTCTTGTACAAACATACGCTCCCTCTTTTAATTTATTATTATTTTTAATCTGTTATTATTATTTTATCGTATTTTATCAACTAAGTCAATTATAGTAATTGGGAAAAAGATAAAACATCATTCCAATCGGACTAAAAGAACGAAAATTTTCTGGTGAACGGCCCGAACAGCAAAAGCCGCAGCGAGCAGGCATGGAGCTACGGGACATTAAAGCCCCAGATCCGGAATCTCCGGGCATTCTCCGCATAAAGGATGGCCCCCGGTTTACCGGGGGCCATCCTTCTTGTCAAAGAACCACCGTTTTCAAGGTGCGAAAACAGTGGTTCTTTGATTCCATTTTGTTTTCATGCTGTGTCTTACAAAGCATTCAGCCGTTCTTTAAGAGACAGGATATTGCTTTCAATCTGCCTGATAACCTTAACAAACTCTTCATCGCTTTTTCCCGTCGGATCGTTCAGCCCCCAGTTCTCCCTGTGCTGACAGGGAAGGTATGGGCAGGCGACATTACATCCCATCGTAACGACAATATCGACCGGAGGAATTTCGGAAAGCAGCTTTGAACGCTGTGTTTTTTCCATGTCGATCCCATAAAGCCGCTTCATCAGGCGAACGGCATCCGGATTGATCCGCGGCTTTGTTTCCGTCCCCGCCGAATAGCTTTCAAAAACATCTCCGGCAAGGCGCCGGCCCAGCGCCTCGGCGATCTGGCTGCGGCAGGAATTGTGGACACAGATAAATGCAACTTTTACCATCTTTTCCTCCTCACAGCGTTAACAGGCGGTCGCCTTTGACTTCTTCGGCCCTCCACGCAATCAGCGCAAATTTACCGTCCGCATGTTCGTCAATACGGTTGATCCATTCCACCTCGCTCGCCGCTTTTGCCGCCAGCATGGGGTCGGTGGTGTCCGTACCATAAAGAGATTGATTGACTATCCACCATTTTGCGGCAATTCCCGCCCGCTTCAGATCCTCTTCCAGACGCAGCGCCTCGTAAAAGGGGGTCGCTTCGGGCAGGGTAACAATGACGACCTCGGTTTCGTCGGATTTCAGCCGGGGCAGCAGCCGCTTTACCGATTCGGGGATTTCACCCTTGGTTCGTTCGATTTCATGGTTATAGCTCTGTGTGGATTCCAGCAGAAGCAGAGTGTGACCCGTAGGAGCAGTGTCTATTACCACCACCTGATCGTCGGCCTTTTCCACTACCTCCGCAAAGGCGCGGAATACGGCGATTTCCTGGGTGCAGGGGGAACGTAAATCTTCCTCCACATAGGCAATATCTTCGTCGCTCATCCCCGACGCGCGGGCTTTGGCAAGCACCTCGGATTGATACTTCGTCAATTCTTCGGCCTCGTCAATATGACTCATGGAAACACCGCTGGTTTCGTCCAGCACAAATTTAAGATGCGCGGCGGGGTCGGTGGTGGTCAGGTGGACTTTCTTTCCGCGCTTCGCAAGTCCCAGCGCGACCGCGGCGGCGACGGTGGTTTTGCCCACGCCCCCTTTTCCCATTGTGAAAATGACACGCTTGCCGCCTGCCGCCAGTTCGTCTATGATGACGTTCAGCGCGGGGACATGGGCGGCGTTCAGCGTTTCCTTGTATGTGGCCACATGGTCGGTATTCAGCAAGGCACGCACATTGGCGAGTCCCGTGACATTATAGGCCCGCAGGGGCACCATATAGATTGGGAGCACCTGTAAGCCTTCCGGCATCTTGGCAAGAGCTGCCCGTTGTTTTTCATACAGGCTGAAAGACAAAGCGTCGCTGTATTCCGTCAGCATGCCGTTGACAATCAGAACTTGATGATATACTCCTAATGCGGAAAGCTCGCCGGAGGCCCGTTCCGCCTCCTTGAACGGCGCAGTTTCGGGACGGGTGACGAGAATCAGCGTAGTGAAGTTTTCGTCTGCCAGCGTTTCCATAGCCTGTTTGTAAACCGCTTTCTTGCTTTCCAACCCGGAAAGCTGTCCCAGGCAGGACGCGCCGTGCGTGCTTTCATTGATAAAATTGCTCCATGCGGACGGAAGCTGGAGCATCCGCAGGGTGTGGCCCGTGGGGGCCGTATCGAAAATAATATGGTCGTATTCCTGCTGCGCCTTACTGTCTGTAATGAAGCCGGAAAACTCATTGAACGCCGCAATTTCCACAGTACAGGAGCCGGAAAGCTGTTCTTCCATATTGGAGATCACCGGCGCGGGCAGCTTGCCGCGATAAGGCGCGATCACGCTTTCCCGATACTCGGCGGCCGCCTGTATGGGGTCAAGGTTTGCCACAATCAGGTTCGGTACGCCGGGGATGGGCGTTCCTTTGTTTGTCAGTTCCATTGAAAATACATCCTGCAGGTTTGAGGCCGGGTCGGTACTAATCAGCAGCACCCGCTTTCCGTTGTCTGCCAGCGATACTGCGGCGGCACAGGCGATGCTGGTTTTACCGACGCCGCCCTTCCCGGTGAAAAACAGGTATTTCGTCAGGGGAATCGTCAAGGGATGAAAAAGCTCCATCAGCAGCAGTCCCCCTTGCAGCCACAGTCTCCTGATTTTTTCCGGGTGATTTTCACCTTTACAGGCTTGCTCTGTTTTGCCAGCAGCTCTTCAGGAAGATCGAGCAGCTTTGTAAATTCTTCGTTGGTTGGGTATCTGCCTTCCATGACAATTTTATCGTCCAACATGATAACCGGGAGACCCTTTGGGCCATGGGCATTGATATACGTATTGATTGCTCTGTTGTTGACAAACTCCATCGGCGCATTGTTCAGATTGTAGCGTCCGACGGGAATCCCATGATTTTTCAACGTATTCAGCACAGCGGAAATACGGAGCAGTTCGGGATCGACGCCTACTCCGCAAAGGCCGGTGGAGCAGCACATGGCCGGTTCAAATATTTCCATTTTTTTCATAACAAACAACTCCATTCTAAGATTTATTGGGATTTTAATTCTGGGAATCGGCGGCGGGCCTTGATAATAAACCGCACCAACAAGAGCATAAGGGGAATCGCAGCCTGCATTTCAACCGTCGCAGCCGGCATCACGGGGCAGATCATGAGCCAATCGTCACCCAAGGGTCAGGAATTTTTCAAACAGACCGGTCCCAACGTTTTCTTTCGCTCAATGGTTATCGCATCCTTTACAGCAGCCTGTAACTCCCTTGCAGATACAGTTTTCCTTATCGGAGGTAATGGCGCAGAAAAATTGTTTTGTTTTGCTGATGGTATCGGAGTCCAACGAGTAGTACGTCCATTTGCCTTCTTCTCTGCCCTTGACAAGCCCGCACTCGCACAGGAGCTTCATATGATGGGACAGAGTGGATTGGGACATCTCAAATTTTTCTAAAATCATGCAGGCGCAGAGCTCCCCGCAGGAAAGCATATCTACAATCATGGCTCTTTTGGGATCCCCCAGCGCCTTAAATACTTTTGTATATTCCGAATAGTTTTCCATACCAGCACCTCAAATCTATAAACTTCGATATGACTATTATATGCATCAAATCGAAAAATGTCAATATGAAATTGAAATTAAATTTTGCAAATAGTTACCCCCGGCACAGCCGGGGGTAACTATTTAATAAGAAAAACGGATCAGCATCTGCCAGTCCGTATCTATCGTATTGCTTGCAGTTTCATAGAATGCAAAGCTATGTTACCTATTTGGATTCCAATATATTCTGCAAAATTCTTCGACCTGCTTATCAAGCAATATCAGTGCAGTTTCTTCTTTCTCCGGCTCTCCCATATATTTAGTAAGCAAAAAGAAAATGGGAGAATAAAAGCTTACTGCCATTATTTCAGGATCAATCGAAATAAAATACCCCTGTCGTGTCATTTCACGAAATAGGTTTGCCTGATAAGTAATGCTTTCTTCCATAAATATTCTGTGATAAATTTTGTAGATCTCTGGAGAGTGGTACTGCTCCATCATTGCCATTCTCCAAAAGCGCGAAACGAAATCATCTTTCAGATAAAACAAAAAAATTTGTCTGCTAAGAGTCCGGAGGCCGTCAATGTTCAATTTTCCATATGCATTTGCTTCTGCCTTGCAGTCCCCTGAGGCCGGCCCGGCCACAGGAGAGAGTCCGGACATACGGTTTTGCATTTCTTTCACTATCGTGTCAAAAATCTCTTTTTTGCTTTTGAAATGCTTATACAGTGAACTGCCCTTGATTCCTACCGCATCCGCAACATTCTTTACGCTGGTTCCTTTGTAGCCTTTTGTGGAAAAGAGCGTCAGGGCCTCTTCGATAATTTTTTCTTTTGTTGTCATGTTGACTCCTTCAGTAGCATCTTGACCCGTGTCTCTTGTTCAAAGAGGGCACATCCGCCGGTATGCTCCCGCATCAGGTAGCCCTGCCGCAGCTTTTGAAAAAAGGGAGATTGCAAGGATTCCTGCAAAGAGGTATCAGAAACATTGACATCCGAGTACGGAGAAAACGGACAGGGCTCCGCCCCTCCAAATGCATTGATATGAAAAAATCCCCGCCCTGCTGCCAGGCAGCCTCCTGAACTTTTTTCATCTCCCGGAAAAGCAATCATTAACATATCCGAACGGCTGGCCCTGACAGCATCAAGCCTCTGGGCCAGCCGTTTTCTGGCTTCGTCATCCAGCGCCAAATCAGCGGTCCGAGGATCTACAGGAACATATTCCACATAAATAATTGCTTTACAGCCGTTGGCGCCCAATTCGTCGATAAAAGAATCCGATAAAACCTCCATCAGGTTCTGTTTTGTCACCGTGACGGAAGCTCCGAATAACAGCTGCCTGTTATGTAGTTCCTGCAGCGCGGTACGCAATCGTTGATAAATCCCGGCCCCACGTCGGGCATCCGTCGTCTCGCGATTTCCCTCAATGCTTACAATCGGGATTAAATTCCGTTTCCGATCCAGCAGTTCCAGATAGTCCCGATCAAACATCGTTCCGTTTGTAAAGACCGGGAACAAAATACTTGTATACTCTCCGGCTGTTTCCAGCACATCGCGTCGAACAAAGGGTTCACCGCCGGCCAGAAGGATAAACCCTATCCCTAAATCGGCTGCCTCCTGAAAAATGCTTCCCCACTGTTCCGCTCGCAGAAGCTGTTGGGCATTTTCGTTTGAATCTTGGTCATAGCAGCTATGGTTGGCTCTTGCGTAGCAGCCCTTGCAATGCAAATTACATTGTGTAGTGATACTTGCAATCAGAAACGGCGGAATATGCTGTCCATTTTTTTGCGCTGCCTGCCGTAGTTTGATGGACCGCTTACTCTGCGCGGCATACTTCGCCATAAAACAACTCTCTTTTGGGTTGTACAGAGTTGCTTTCAGAATACCCGATACGATATTTTCAACTCCGTCGGTCAAATACGATTCAAGATGAAAAGCTGCCTTCATTATATTTTTCCCCTTGCAGTAAAGCTATTAAATACTAGCTTTAAGTATAGCTAATAAGCGTTAGCTTGTCAAGGCATAAAACAAAGTTAGCTTTTGTCTGTTTACAATGTTTTTTCCGAAGCTAAACAAATTTCGGACTGCTACGATCTCTGACCTTTAAATGCAGCATACCGTACAAGCAAAGGGACATAAGCTGTATCGAAAGGCATGGTGATAAAATGGGAAAAAAGGAAACGCAGGTAATTTGCAAAAGTGTTTTCAAAAGCGGCGGGAACACGACATTAAAAGAAGAATTCACACAAAAGTGGATTGAGATTATCAATCAAATTGAAAAAAACAAAAGGATTACAATCGGTAAACGGTAATATGCAGGCCATTTGCTTATACTGGTAAATAAAATATAAGAAATGGCTTGTTCTGTCTCTATGGAGATATGAAGATATGAAAACAGCTATCTATTGCCGCTTATCGGAAGAAGACAGAAACAAGCATGCTGAAACGGACGACAGCAAAAGCATCCAGAATCAGAAGTCCATGCTGATTCAATACGCTATGGAAAAGGGGTGGGAAATCTATCATATTTACAGCGATGACGATTACACAGGTGCGGATAGAAAACGTCCGGAGTTTAATCACCTATTGGAGGACGCGCAACAGCATAAATTTGATATTATCCTTTGTAAAACGCAATCACGATTTACCCGCGAATTGGAATTAGTCGAAAAATACATTCACGGCTTATTCCCCGTTTGGGGTATCCGTTTTGTAAGCATAGTCGATAATGCGGATACCGCTAATAAAGGGAATAAGAAATCCCGGCAAATCAACGGGCTTGTAAATGAGTGGTATCTGGAGGATATGTCTGACAATATCCGCAGTGTTCTGACTAACAGACGGAAAAATGGTTTTCATATCGGCGCTTTTGCTCTTTATGGGTATCAAAAAGACCCGGAGCGGAAGGGGCATCTCATTATTGATGAGGAAGCCGCTGCCGTGGTCAGGGAAGTTTTCGTTCTTTTCTCACAGGGGTATGGTAAAACAGCCATCGCTCGTATGCTCAACGACAGGGGCATACCCAATCCAACGGAATATAAGCGTTTACATGGGCTGCGTTATCAGCAGCCAAAAATGAAAAACAGTACTCTTTGGAAATACTTTGCTGTCTCAGATATGCTGACAAACGAAATCTATATCGGCAATATGGTACAGGGGAAATATGGCAGCGTGTCCTACAAAACTAAGCAGAACAAGCCGCGGCCGAAGAGAGATTGGTATAGGGTTGAAGGAACACATGAGCCAATTATAGAAAGGGAACTTTGGGATAAAGCGCAAGCCCTGATTGCACAAAGAGCGAAACCATTCGATGTAGGTACAATCGGACTGTTTGCACGAAAAGCCCGCTGCGCGAACTGTGGTTATATCATGCGTTCCGCTAAAAACCGCGGGAAGCACTACCTGCAGTGCTCAAACCGCCATGTAGCAAAAGATGCTTGTGCCGGCTCTTTTATTCCCGTTGATAAATTGGAGCAAACTGTCATTTCCGAGCTGAATCGTTTGGCAGCAGAATATCTTGATAAAGACGAATTATCGCAGCAAATCAAATTTTGCGATCATTTGCAGGAGCAAAAATCCCGTATCCTTGCCGATATTGCAGTCTATGGGAAAAGGATTGCAGAGTATGCAAAAGGAATTCGCGATCTGTACATGGACAGAGTGAGGGGCACTATCACAGAAAGCGATTTCGTGGAATATTCAAAGAGTTTCACCGCTGAAAAAGAGAGGTTGGAGCATGTTGTGGCTGACGGTCAAAGGCGGCTGTCCGAAATTGATCAAAAAACGGAAACGGGTGATAACCGTCGGCAGTTGATCGAGCGATACACCAGCGTTGAACGCCTCAGCAGGGAGATCGTTGATACATTGATCGATTACATATCAATCGGCAAACGAATTTCCGGTACAAGGGATGTTCCTATTGAAATCCATTGGAACTTTTAGCGCAAAGTTGTTTTTATAGGATTGCAGCAGAGCAGAAAGCGCGCACCACCTATGACAATATCCTGCGCTTTACCGACGACCCGGACGTCCGTGACCCGATTAAGTTCCTGCGCCAGCGGGAAGTGGTTCATTACCAACGTTTTGGCGAAGGCCTGCGTATCATTACCGATCAGCTTGATTCGAAGAATTTCTATGCTTTCAATCCGGCGTTTGATACAAGAAAATAAATTCAGGTATGATAATAGCCCTCCCAGCAGTCAGAATGCCGGGAGGGCTATTTTATCAAACAGGGCCTCAGGCAGAACGATACAAACCAAAGCCCATACGGATTAAGCGACGATGCAGCCGTAAAGCTCCGTAAACGGATGCGTTTTGCAGTCCTTTAACAGTTCCGTGTAAAAATCCAATGCGTCATCAATGGTACCAATTCCATAGGAAATTTCATAATTACGATAGGCTTCCGTGTGCTGCGTCAGTTCCAGAATTCCCTTTTCCAGCCGCGGAATAAAGGAATCCGCAGGCCCTATGTCTTCCTGATTCAGAACCGTCCAGCCGCTTGAAGCCTCAATCAGACTGCGGAGATCCCATAAGATGCTATGATCTCCGCCTATGGTGACCCATTTATCGCTTTGCATTTTCACACATAAATAAACACGATATTTCATCAGATTTCCCCCATAAATTTTCCGCTATTATAGTAATTCGGACCGGAACAAGAATTTTTTGGGGTCGTCTGCAGGGAACACCCAAAAACTGCCTTTCAAGTGGCTGGCTTTATCTCCTGCTTTTGCCGGATTTTCTGAAACTTTCGTTCCCGTTCCACGCTGTGCCGGATTTTCCGGTTTTCTTTTGTTCACTGTTTCCCCTGCCCGCCTCATCGTACCGCTCATTGCCCTTGGAACTGGCGCCCGGGCCCGTCTTCGGCCTGTTGTTTTTATTTTCCGCCGGTTCTCCCGCCGCTTTTACTTTATCATCTGTCTCTGTCCCTGACCGGCTATTTCCGTTTTTTGCCGCGAAGGATTTTCCATTGGATGTTAACCCCGCGCCCTTTGTTGTCCCGGACCGGCCCTGATGAATATTAAACCTGCCGTCCGCCCGGGAAGAAGTTCCCTCCGCGGAGATCTTCGGCCACGCGGAAGAGGTACCGGCACCGCGGCGGGAAGCAGTACCCGTCGGGTCTTTATTCTGACCGTCCCCGGTTTTGGACTCCTGTTCAGCCGTTTCGATTGCCTTCCTGATATCCTTTACCGGTTTTTTCAGCCATTCCTGTATATCCACGCTTTCCGGGCTGTTCACGCTTGTCTGCAGCTTCTGTACCAAATTCAATTTTCCGGGAGTTGTCCCCAGGGACCGGGCCTCCTGCACCTGCCCATACCCAACGCCGACGGCCTCCACCTCGACCTGTGTGTTTGTATCTTCTACTGCCTGTTTAGCAGAACTCTGCAGCCCCTCCGCCAGCTTTTGGGAATTCTGTTCGTTTTCGCAGGAGGCCGCAATCAGGATTTCATCTGGATCCTCGGCGCTGAAATAACCGGTCCTGCCAATTTCCCCGACCGTATCCCGAATTGCTTCGTCAATGGTCTTATTCTTTAAATCCAGTTTCTGGATAATCTCCTCGCCGTCGCCGTTGACCGCCTCTGCGCTCAGCACCCTCTTAAATCTGTTGACAGAATATTCTATGGACGGATTTACATCAAGGCTGACATAAGAATACGGCGTGCAATAGGCCCACACACCCGCTCCGGACACAATGACAACAGCCGCTGCCGCCGATGCCAGCGCAGCGATTTTTCCCGGTTTCCTCAATCCCCGTTTCATCTCGATCTCTTGCCCAACCGCGTAATGACGATTTTTCACTTTGATGATACAGCCTTCGTCCGTCAGAGCAGCGGCATAAGACCCCCTGATTTCCACAATAACCGCTTTCATCTGTCCAGCTCCTCTCGAACGAACCGCATATACTCTGCGAGGAAGGGATAATCACCGGTCATGATCTCTACCGCCGCTATTATATACTTTCGGTGGCGTTCCAATATTTTTCGGGGCACCTTTGTGTCCTTTTCAATTGATTTCAAAGGCAGGTATTTTGAATTTCTCAGATCGTTCGTCAACAGGGGGCTGCGTATCAGATACGCAATTGCTTTCGCGCAGGATTTTTTCGTTTTCTCCGCCTTGGGAGAACAAGAAATCAAATCATAAAAAGAAAAGCCGTAGGAAGAAAAGACCTGATTGGCGGCTTCAATTTCCAGTTTCAGAGAATCGTCCGGCAGCTGTCCGGCCCGCTGAAAAACAGCTTTTCCAACCGCAGATTCCTCATTCTCATCATCCGGGTCGGAATCAAGGACAGAGAGGCTGACTGCGGTTTCGGCGCTGTGTCTGGACTGCGTGCGCAGGTAGTCGATCAGCCTTCGGCGGATCACCATCCTGGCAAACCCGACAAAGCCGCCTTTATCCAGCGAATAATCCTGAACCGCCTGAGAAAAAGCCAAAAGAGCGACGGACCATTCATCATCACTTTTGGAAACATAGCGGTGAACGGTAAAGGAGGCACATCTCAGGATAAACGATTCGTTCTGCCGGACAAAATCGTTCATTAGGCATTCATCATTGGCCGCCTGCACAGCTTTTCTGTTCATCTCCTGCAAGGATGTCCCCTCCATTCTTATCATTTAAAATGGATAATTTTGTCGTATTAAAAGGTATTTGTATATTTTACCGCATGAACTTTTGGATTGCAACGCAGTTCAGGAATATAAAGCAAAATGCCTGCCGCGGGTTGCTCCCGCGGCAGGCATCCTTTTTCTTTAAGATTCAAGCAACATTAATCGTAAGAAGAATATTGGCAAACGTTCGTTTTTCCCCCGTGAATATGGCAAGGCGGACGTCGGGCTGGCAGCAGGCGTTATAAAACGCGTGCCGCTCCAGGCCGCTTAGTTCCATTCCGCCGAGAAGTTCTTTGAATTCCCTGAAAATCGGCGGCTGTTCCCCCTCGGGGGTCATGACTTCCGCTTTTTCAAAATTGACGACTTCCCCCAGCACCTTCAGCACCTGAGTTACCTCCGGCATCCCGCTGGTAAGGCCCAGATAAACCTTGGCCGCACTCCCGCTTTTTGAATCGAGCGGATAGTTGCCGTCGGCAATCAGGATCTTGTCGCCGTGGCCGCACAGAGAAAGAAGGCGCATAATTTCCGGATGAATACAGGCTGTTTTTAACATAGCTGTTCCCCCTTATTTCTCGTTTTCTCTCAGGCTGCCCAGGGTTCCGCCCGGGTGCCACTTCACATAATCCTTAGGCGTGATTCCGCGGTTGACCTGAAGCACTACGCTCAGGCCCTGAAGGGCGACCATTTCCGCAAGGACGGAAAGGCGCGGCGCACGGTTCAGCGGGCCGCCCTCCTGTCCGACCCCGGCGAACAGGCAGGCGTCGCCCTTTTTAGCAAGCCAGGATTCCGGATTTCCCGTTACGGAAATCACCTTGCAGCCGTTATTTTTGATGGCTGTGACCGTGGATTTCAGTTCCCCGGTTTCGCCGCTGTTGGAAATGCAGATTACCACATCCCCGGCAACCAGCTGGCCGCAGGAGCCGTGCACGGCTTCGGTGCCGTGCAGAAAATAGGTCGGCGTACCGGTGGACGACAGCAGGGAAGCCATATACGCCGCGACATGGGACGGCTTGCCGATCCCCGTGATATGTACGCGGTTCCCGTTCTTCTCCGCATTCAGAATCAATTCCACCGCTTTTTCATATCCATCGCTTGTAATCGTCCCGGCAAACCCGTCAAATTCCTCTTTCGCCACACTGACAAAAGCCTGCAAAGCCTCCCGGCTTTCTTTTTTAATCATAGGTATCTCGCTCCCTTCGGGTTTATTTAAGGACTTCCAGCAGAGAAAAATCAAAATCCGTCCGATCTTCCCGCTTCATCAGTTCAACAACCTCCGAAAGGTGCGGCAGGGAAGGCTGAGCACCCATTCCGGAAACGGTCAGCGCCGCGGTATAGTTCGCGAAATGAAGCGCCTGCCAATGCTTCAACCCCGCGCAGACGCCGGTGATAAAGGCACTGACAAAGGAGTCCCCCGCGGCGGTCGGATCCTTTACTTCCACCACGTCGGCACACGGTTCATAGATAAATTCGTTCTGATTGGCAATCACGGCTCCCGCACTGCCGAGCGTGATCACCACATTTTTCACGCCCCTGGAAAGCAGGGAACCGACCGC
The DNA here is from genome assembly GCF_052443335.1 of Caproiciproducens lactatisolvens. Lineage (NCBI taxonomy): Bacteria > Bacillati > Bacillota > Clostridia > Eubacteriales > Acutalibacteraceae > Caproiciproducens > Caproiciproducens lactatisolvens. The sequence goes on from NZ_CP195750.1 coordinate 2,526,955, forward strand.
CGCTTTCAGGTCGTCCTGGTTCACCCGGCTGCCTTCCCTGCGGATCTGAATGCCCGTAAGGTCGGCCGCCTCGTGCTCGTTCGGGGAGATATACGCCAGACGGGAAAGCAGTTTTTCAGAAAGCGGAGCGGACGGAGCCGAATTCAGCATCACCGGGACGCCCTTTTCAAAGGCATATTTCGCCACCAGCTCATTGATGCTCATCGGAATTTCCAGCTGCAGGACGACCATGTCGTACTGGCTGACGGCTTCCCTGAGGAAGCCGACTTCCCCGGGGACAATGGTCATATTGGCGCCCGGAACAACAATAATCCTGTTTTTTGCCGCCCGGCCGTCACCGACTTCCAGCAGCACGTTTCCAACCGCGGAGGATACTTCCGGGTCGGTCGCCACAAATCCGGTATGGATGCCGGACTCTTCGCAGGAGCCGATCAGCCGCTTTCCGAAATCGTCGTTCCCCACCTTGCCCACCATAGTGACCTCGGCGCCCAGCCGGGCCGCCTGCACCGCCTGGTTCGCGCCCTTTCCGCCGGGAGCGGTGCGAAAGCTTTTTCCCAGAACCGTCTCCCCGGAATTCGGGAATTTTTTCGTGCTGACAATCAGGTCCATGACGAAACTGCCAACCACCAAAATTTTGGGTTTCTTTTTCATATTTCTCCTCCCTACAGCTGAACGGTCATCGCGGAACCGGCTATGCTTTCACTTTTACACCGATGGAAGTAAGGGTGTCGATGAGAACCTTCTTCTCCTCCTCCGTAATGGGAGCGAGGGGTTTTCTGGCCGGGCCGACCTTGATTCCGGTAACCAGCTCGATGGCGGGACGCATAATGGAGTTGGGAAGAATTCTTCCGTTCTGGCCGCAGGATTTGCAGAATTTATAAAGGGGCACGAACAAATCCTTGGCCTTTTCATGATCGCCCGCTTCAAACGCTTTGATAATGGTTCTGATTTCGTGGCCGAAAATATGCGCGCCGCCGCTGACAACGCCCATGGCGCCCTGTACGATGGTGGGGAGCAGCATGATGTCGTCGCCGTTGAAAATAACGAAATTGGGATCGACTTTCCCGGTAGCGATAAAATAGTCCGTGATCTGGGTGGGGTTGATGCCGGCTTCGTCCTTGATGCCGATGATGTTATCGAATTTTGCCAGCCTTGCGACGGTTTCCGCTTCAATGTTGACCCCTACGAAAATCGGGATATTGTAGAGCAGGATATTGGCCGTTGTGCTTTCCGCCACCGCTTTGTAATGGTTGTAGATGCCTTCCTGTGTGGGTTTGTTGTAGAAAGGAGCGACTACCATGCACAGGTCGATGCCGCACTCAACCGCTTTTTTTGTCAGAGCAATCGTTTCCTTGGTGGAAGCGCAGCCGGTACCGGCGATGACGGGCTTTCTGCCGGCGACGGTCTTCACCGCCGTCTCCATCAGCCTGACGCGCTCGTCAAAGGTCAGAAGGGAAGCTTCTCCGGTGGTGCCGGTTACGATAAAGGAATCGCAGAGGTCGTTGGCGATGAGGTATTCAATCAGCTCGGCATATCTGCCATAGTTGACTTCTTCGTTCTCATCATAAGGGGTTACCAGGGGAAGAAGAATCTGGCCATATTTCGCTGTAAACTCTTTTCTTGTCATTTTGAATAACTCCTTCTTTGTTTTATTGAACAGCCTTCCGGCATGAAGACCGTTTCGATAAATCATCAACTTGTAAGATTGTCTGACGTCATAACTTCAGTATATACAAGAAAACAAAAATGTCAATCATTATTTCAAAAAAATAATTAGCTTGACAGATTTTTGAGCAATTTGTATACTGGTTGCATATCCGAAGCTAATGATACGGAGATGCAGCAAATGGAACAAATCAAAAGAATTTCATTAACGGACACCGTTGTGGACACCATCAAAGAACAGATTATCATGGGAACTTTCAAAGCGGGAGAAAAATTTGCACCCGAAGCAGCGCTGTGCAAGGAGCTGGATGTCAGCCGTCCGACCCTGCGCGAAGCGTTCAAAGTGCTGGAGGCCATGGGCTATGTGGAGCTGAAATCCGGCAAGGGTTCCTTTGTCGCCGACTGGAAAAAGAAGATCGAAAACAGCAAGCCGCTGTTTGTCGCCAACCGCGCCACCTTTCAAGAGTATATCCAGGTCCGCCAGGGAATTGAGCCGATTGCCATGCGCCTTGCGGTAGAAAAGCTGACGGATGAGAAGTACCGGGAGCTGGAAGCGATTCATTCCGCGTTCGTCAGGGCCGTCGACAAAAAGGACGCGGCTCAGCTATTGCTGCTGGACGAGGCTTTTCACGAAGAGATCATGAAGCTGTCGGGCAATAAACTGCTCATCAATATCAGCAAGAGCCTGGTCAACCTGTTCCGCCAGTTCCGCGCTTACACCTTCTCTGACAGCGGAGTCTACAGCAACGCCCTTCCCTACCACACCGAAATTCTCAAACAGATGAAGGAAAGGAATGTCGAGGGAAGCGTCAATACTCTGATCAGGCATCTGCAGACGATCGAGTCCGACATGCACGCGCTTTTGGGAACGATGATGTCAGAATAGGCTACGGCCCGCGGAAAATTATTTTAGCGGCGGGCGATTTTCTCTATTGACAGACTTTGCATAGTAAAGTATAATAACCACAAGATTAATTGTCAGACAATATTACAATCATATTGTTATGCTTGTTGGTTACCGCTTTCGGCATAAAGCGGGCCAGATTCGTCCGATGTCATGTGATTATGATATTAGGAGGAAGTTCCAGTGGCAGAGAAGAAGCTCTATGGCATTATCGCTCCGCTCATCACTCCCTTTACAAAAGACGGCGAGCTGGATGAGGCACTTGTTGAAAAGGAAATCAAATTTTTACTGAAAGCGGGCGTTCACGGAATCAGCCCCGGCGGCAGCACCGGCGAAGGAGCCGCTGTGACCGACGAGGAACTGGTCCGCATGATCGAACTGATCCGCTCGATCGACAGGGACATCCCGATTGTGGCCGGAATTATCCGCAACAGCACCAGGGCGGCCGTCAAAGGCGCGCTGGCCGCAAAGGCTGCGGGCGCGGACGCGCTGATGGTTACCCCGGTTTCCTATAATGTGCTTGTCCCGGACGACGAAGGCAACTACAGCTTTTACGAGGCTGTTTCCAAGGCGGCGGATTTACCGATCGTCATTTACAACGTCGTCCCCCAGAACACCATTTCCGCCCGCCTGTTCAGCCGTCTGCTCAACATTGAGAATGTGATCGGCATTAAGCAGAGCTGCGGCGGCATTATGGCATTTTACGAAATGAAGATGGTAAACGGCAGCCGCGGCAAAATATTCAGCGCGACGGACGACATGCTGTATTCCACCTATGAGCTCGGCGCGGACGGCGCTATTTCCGCTATTCTGACCGTATTCCCCGAGATCTGTGTGGAAATGTGGAACGACGTGCAGAATAAAAACAACGCCCATGCTCTAAAGCTGCAGAACAGGATGTACGCCACCTGGCAGGCCATCGCCGGAAACCAGTTCCCCATCCGGATTAAGCACGCCCTCCGTCTGCTGGGCAGGAACCCCGGTTATCCCCGTTCCCCGATCACCCATATTGCGGAGCAGGATCAGGAAAAAATTGAAACCGCTCTCAGAGAGGCCGGTTTTATCCAATAATTCTTCTTCGGCACAATCCTTACATAATTCCCCTTTCTATTTTTATCCCCGAACCGATATGTTCCTGATTTTATTCATAAAGCTCACCTCCCGCATACTGTGACGACTGCTTCGGCCATCCGTCATCCGATGCGAGGTGAGCTTTTTCACATGCCCTGCCCGCATCGCGGACGGAGCGTAAAACATCCCTTCCGTTTACCGGAAGGGATGTTCGAGGGAGACAAAAGAAGAAAAGCTTGGCCGGCAGGTTACATCATGTATTTCAGGTTGGCGCGGATCGCCCTGCGGAGCTCCAGATCGTCCTTGTCGGTAGCGTTCAGGATATAATCCGTCAGCTTTTCCAAAGTCGCGTCATCCGTGGAAATTCCGATTTCTTCCAAAGTGACCGGGACATGGATACTTGCCAGGAATTTTTTGATTGCTTCGATCTCCTTCTGCGGAACCCCGTTGACTCCCAACTGAAGGGGGATTCCCAGGCCGACCAGCTCTCCGTGCAGATACTGGCGGCGGACCTCCTTGTACATGCAGCAGACCGCGTCGTAAAAGTTATGGGCAAGGGCCAGCTGCTTGCCGCCGGTGGAAAGGTTGGAAACCAGCCCGGTAAGCATGATGTTGCAGCAAACGATGTCTTCCACCAGATCGCAGTGTTCCCCGTTTACGAAGGCTTCATAGGCCTTCTGCGCCTTTTCCAGATAGTTGTCGTAGGTGTATTTCGCAACGACCGTCGCGGCGTCGGTATTGGCACGGTTGTTGGCGGTTCCCAGCCGGATCATGGTAAACATGATTTCCGGGTTCTTCGCCATCGCGTCCGCGATGCCGGAGGCGAAATAGCGCGGCGGGCAGTCGTCCTGGACGATCTCCAGATCGACAATGACCGCACTGACCTCGTGATGCATAAACCGGCTTCCGTTGACCGACCCGTTTTCATTGTAAGCGACATAAAGGACGGCGTAGGAGGCGCAGGTGGCGGAGGAAGTGGGGACCGTAATGATCTTCACGTCCGTCAGGTCGCTGGCGGCTTTTGCGATGTCTATGGTTTTGCCGCCGCCCACACCGATGATAACGTCAGCGCCGCTCCCGCGGACCTCCTGAGCGATCTGTTCAAAGCTTGCATCCACTGCCGGCCCGTCAAATGCCTTTACCGCATAGTCCACCCCGGCCTGCTGCAGCTTCATTCCCATTTTCTTCATTACCTTGGCCAGTGTGGTTTCATCGCCTAAAATATAGGCTTTCCGGCCGATGGACGAAGCTTCGGCGCCGATTTCGTCCAAAGCGCCGTAATACTGTATGTACCGCCCCGCGCCAAGTTGGATCGCTTCCCGATTATTCATAAATCCGTACTCCTTCTGTATTGTAACATTGTTCGTTGAGCATACTGACTGATATCAGACAATCTATGATTGTAAAAATAATACCATCAATATCGGGAAATTACAACCCTTTTATGAAAAACAGGATTGATAAAATCCGGATTTATTTGTTAAAAGCCTCGTGCGCGGTCTCCGAACTGTCCTGCCCCTGCACCAGCATGGACATATCTTCCAGCGCGATCAGGATGTGCGTTTCCATTGCTTTGGAGGCTTCGGCGGGGTCGTGCCTGACCAGTGCCTGAATGATATCCTGGTGAGGCTTCACCGCGTGCGTACGGTTTTCCGGAATGGAATACGAGTGGGCGCGGTAGGACCTGAGCGCATCGGAAATCTGCGCGTTAATGGTGATAAACAGCGGATTGTGCGAGCCTTTCGCGATGCCGGCGTGAAAATATTCGTCGTACATAATGATCTGGTTGATCTGTCCGGTATGAATGGCCTGCACAAAATTTTCGTGGATTTCCATCAGGCTGGCCAGCTCGCTGTCCGTCATATTTGTGGCGCAGAGCTTTGCCATCATCTGCTCCACCGCAAGGCGTACTTCCATGATGTCCGCAATTTTATAATTGTTCACAGAAAACCAGTTCTTTGCAATGCTGGCGGTAATGTCGCGCGGCTGGGCGACAAACGCGCCTCTCCCGTGCTGAATATCCACATACCCCATCGCCTGCAGAATGCGAAGGGCTTCCCGAATGGTGGAACGGCCCACCTGAAGCTGCTGGCTCAGTCCGTTTTCGGAAGGGAGCTTATCCCCGGAAGAATAGTTCCCGGTAATAATATATTCTTTAATAGCTTCGACCACTTTGTCCGTGATGGAAACCTTTGTGATTGGCTGCATACAGCAGAACACTCCTCTCAATAATACAGGAAACGTATTACTAAAAATAATTATAAAATGTTTGAAAGAAAAAAGCAACTAAGAACTTCATGATCTTAAGCCAAATTTGCATTTTTTGTCAGATCTCCTTACAGATGATTTTAAAATATTGCACATAAAAAAATTAAAAGATTAAAAATAAATATATAATTAACTTAAAAACACTCTTGACAGATGGAATTTACTCTCGTATAATTTACATATGTTATCAGACAATCATATGATTTTATGATCTTACAAATCGGCGTGAAGGTCTTCGCGAATCCCATTCAGTATTATTTTAGGAGGAGAAAAAAACAATGAAAAAGGTCGAAACCATGAGTGCACACGGGGCAACCACCATCGGCAAGAGTTGGTTCAGGAAGATCACGGCTTTGGTAATGGCATTATGTTTGACATTTTCCTATGGGTGCGCGGGCAATTCACAGTCGTCGGACGCTTCCGGCAGTCCGAGCACGGCAAATTCCGCTGCAGAGCAGAAGTTTGACGGCAAAATCACCATCGGCGTTTCCGCAGGTATCACCGGAAGCATCCCGATGGCAGGCGAAAGAACGCTGCAGGGTGTAAAAATGGCGGTTGAGGAAATCAACGCCAAGGGCGGCGTGCTGGGCAAGGAGCTGGTGATTGAGGTCGCGGACGACCAATCGAACCAGAGCGTCGTTATCAACGCGGTCAACAAGCTGGCCAGCAACCCCGACGTGGTCGCCATTATCGGGCCCCACCTGAGCGGCAGCGTCATGGCGGCCAGCGATACCCTGAAAAAGGCGAAGGTTCCGTTCCTGTCACAGGGAACCAGCCCGAAGCTGAGAACCATCGGCAACGAATATCTGTTTAAAATCAGGCCCTGCGACGCGATTTCCGCGGAAGTCGCCGCGAAATACGCGGTGGAGGACCTGGGCGCCAAAAAAGTCGGAATCTCCTACAACAACAACGATTTCGGCGTAGGCGGCAAAGGCGTGATCGAAGCCTATCTTACCAAGGTCGGCGTCCCCTTCGTTTCCGAAGGACACAACTCCGGCGACAAGGACCTGACCGGTCAGATCATGAAGCTGAAAAACGAAAATGTCGACGTCGTGATTTCCTGGACGGACGACGCGGAATCCGCGCTGACAGCACGTCAGTTCTATGAGCTTAACCTGAACAAGCCTGTCATCACCTCCACCGCCACCTCCACGCAGCAGGTGCTCGACCTGATCGACGAAAAGGCCGTCGAAGGCTTCTACAGCGTATGCGATTTCGTAATTACCGATCCGTCCGAGGAAGTGCAGGATTTTGCAAAACGTTTTAAAGAAAAATACGGGATTGCCCCGGATCAGTACGCGGGCAACAACTACAGCGTCACTTACCTGATCGCGGACGCGATCACCCGCGCCGGCAAAGCCGACAGGGAAGCAATCCGCGAGGCTTTGGCCAGCACCAAGGATGTTTCCGGATTATCCGGTACATATCATGCCGACAGCAACAACGAGTTGATCCACGAGTGCAAGCTGGTTCAGATCAAGAGCAAGGTTCCTCAGGTTATCAAGACGATTTCTGTCGACGTAAAGTAAGTGCACTTCCCGCCTGTTGTTGCATCTTGCGCCGCAGCAACAGGCGGATTTTTTATGACAATACGGAAAGAAGATGAAAAAAACAATGCTGGAAAGCGTCTTGCAATTAATCGTAAGCGGCGTTGCCATGGGCTTTATTTATGCTCTGGTCGGCATCGAATACACTCTGGTCTGGAATTCAACCGGTCTTCTGAATTTCAGCCATGACAAATTCATTATGCTGAGCGCCTACATCTTTGCGGGTACCTTCGTAATCCGGATGGGCCTTCCCCCGGCCCTGGGGGTGCTCGCGTCCTTGCTGGTAATGTTTCTTTTCGGCGTGCTGGTGGCGGTCGGGATTTTCAATCCCCTGCGCAGCATGGCCTCTCCTATTTTTGCCGTTATGGGCACCGTCGTGCTTGGACGGATCATCTCGGAATTGGTGCGTCTGATCTGGGGGCCCATTCCCTTCACCCTTCCGAATTATCTGACGGGAACCTATCAGATCGGAAACATTATTATCGGCCGCGTCAATGTCTGGATCATTGTCATATCGTCTCTGCTGGTCGCCTCGCTGCAGATTTTCTTCAAGACGACCAAAACGGGAAAGGCCATGCGCTGCGTACAGCAGAACAAAAAAGCCGCCACGCTGATGGGAATTGACGTCAGCAAGAACATCGTGTTTACCATCGTGCTCAGTTCCCTGGTATGTACGGTCATCGGCATGCTCGTCATCCCGCTGTTCACGGTGGATACCGCCATGGCGAATATGATCGGGCTCAAGGGCTTTTCCTCCGGCGTCATCGGCGGCTTCGGCTATCTGCCCGGCGTCATCGCGGGCGGCGTTTTCCTCGGCGTCCTGGAAAATTTCAGCACCATCGTGCTTCCGGCCGTTTACAAGGACTGTGTCGGCTTCGTGCTGATGATCATCTTCCTGCTGGTCCGTCCGTCCGGCATTTTGGGACACCGGAAAAACCTGCGTTAGAAAGGAGCATGCCGGATATGAAAAAAGTTAAAATTGCGCTGATGGCCCTGGTAATGGCTTTGCTCATTGCATTCCCTCTGTTTGACAGCAATCTTTATCACCAGCAGCTGATGAATCAGGTGTTTGTCAATATCATCGTGGTCATGGGCCTGAACTTTATTACCGGCCTGACCGGCCAGATGAATCTGGGCACGGCGGGCATTTTCGCGCTGGGCGCCTACGGCTCCGCGCTGACGTGCACCAAGCTGGGCACCCCGGTCTGGCTCGGCTTCCCGATTGCCATTGTGATCGGCTTCCTGATCGGAAGAGGGCTCGGCTACCCCAGCCTGCGTGTAAAGGGCGTCTATCTGTCGCTGACCACGATCGGTTTCAGCGAGGTCGTCAGGCTGATTCTCACCAACGCCATCGATTTTACGGGAGGCTCCCAGGGCGTTCAGAACATCCCTTTCCTGAATCTGTTCGGGTTTGAATTCAACACGCCGTTTAAAATCTATTACCTCTATTTTGCTCTTACCATTATTATGGCCATCGCGGCGGCAAGAATCGTTTCCTCCAAATGGGGCAGGGTCTTCAAAGCCATCCGCGACAACAGCGACGCGGTGGAAGCGTGCGGAATCGACGTCGCAAACCTGAAAATCCTTGCTTTCACAATGGCGGCCGTCTACGGCTGTATCGGCGGTTTCCTGTATACCCACATGATGGGCTACATCAATCCGACGGCGTTCAATCAGGACCTGTCGGTAAACTACCTTGTTATGATGATGATCGGCGGCATCGGCTCCGTAGCGGGAAACATACTGGGCGCCGTCATGGTAACCCTTTTGCCGGAAATCCTGCGCTTTATGCAGAATTATTACTGGCTGATTTTCAGTATTATCACGCTGATTTTCGCAGTGTTCCTGCCGTACGGCATTGTGTCGCTTTTCAAAAAATCGGAAAGGCAGGAAAGGCATTTCGATATATTCCATTCCATTAAGAAAGCCCGGGAAATATGGGGAGGAAGGATCGCCAAATGAAGACAATATTAAGAACTGAAAATGTTGTAAAAAACTTTTCCGGGCTGGTCGCGGTACGCGATTTGACCTTCGAAATGGCTGAGCGGAACATCCACGCGCTGATCGGGCCGAACGGTTCCGGAAAAACCACGACCATCAACATGATTACCGGCGCTTTTCCGGTAACGAGCGGCCGGATTTTCTACGGGGACACCGAAATCAGCGGAATGCCTACCCACCAGATCGCCCGGCTGGGAATCGGAAGGACGTTCCAGAACCTGAAGCTGTTCACCTCCATGACGGTAATGGAAAACCTGATGGTGGGCGGTCATCAGATGATGCCCGCCGGCATTCTCCGCTTTCTGGTCGATCCCGCCAAAAGCAGGCAGGAAGAAAAACAGGTGGAGGAAAAGGCAAAACAGGTTCTGGATTTTATCGGCATGTACGACCTGAAGGACGAAAAAGTCTCGTCGCTGCCGTACGGACGCCAGAAAATGACCGAGCTGGGCCGCGCGCTGATGATGGACCCCAAGCTGCTTTTCCTCGACGAGCCCGCGGCCGGGCTGAATCCTTCCGAGCGTGTGGAGTTCGTCAATATCATGCTGAAAACCTTCGACCTTGGCATCGACCTGTTCCTGATTGAACACAACATGGACGTCGTCATGAACATTTGCAGCCGGATCACCGTTCTGAACTTCGGTGCAAAAATCGCAGAGGGTACGCCGGATGAGATTAAGAACAACGAGGAAGTCATCAAGGCATATCTGGGCAACAGATACCAGTCCGAGAAAGCCTAAAGGAGGAGGTTGAACCGTGCTAAAGATTAATAAGATTGACGTATTTTACGGGAAAGTGCAAGCCCTCTTCGACGTTTCCATGGAGATCAACGACAAAGAGATCGTGTCCATCATCGGCGCCAACGGCGCGGGAAAGTCCACGCTGATGAAAGCGATCGCCGGGCTGAACAAAGCCAGCAGCGGCTCCATCGAATTCATGGGCGAGGAGATCGGCAATGTCCGCGCCCACAAGATCGTTCACAGGGGAATCGTCTATGTTCCGGAAGGCCGCGAGGTTTTTCCCGAAATGTCCGTGCTTGAAAATCTGGAAATGGGCGCATTTAACAGAAAATTTTCCAAAGCGGAGCTGAACAAAAACATCGAGGAATCCTACGCCCTTTTCCCCCGGCTGAAGGAACGCTCCAAGCAGCTGGCGGGCACCCTCAGCGGCGGCGAACAGCAGATGCTTGCCATTTGCAGAGGAATGATGTCCGACCCGAAGCTCATTATGTTCGACGAGCCTTCTCTGGGCCTTGCCCCAGTTACCGTCAGCGAAATGTTTGACGCGATCGTAAAAATCCACGAGGTCCGCAAAATCCCCGTCATCATCGTAGAACAGAACGCATTTATGGCCATGTCCATTTCCGACAGGACCTATGTCATGGAAGTGGGCCACATGGTGCAGTGCGGAAACAGCAAGGAACTGCTGAACAGCCCGACGATCAAAAAAGCGTATCTTGGCGGATAAAGGAAAGATGGTGCATTATGAAACTGATCCGTTACCAGTTTGAAGAAAAAACGGAATTCGGAAGCCTGGAAGAACAGACCGTCCGCCGCCTGAAGGGCGATATCGGGAGCGGCTTTTCCGAAACCGGGGAAACGGTTCCGCTTTGCCGGGTCCGGCTTTTAAGCCCGGTCATGCCGGGAAAGGCGGTCTGCATCGGGCTGAACTACAAGGACCACATTGCGGAATCCGGGGCAAAAACGCCGGAATCGCCGGTCGTGTTCCTGAAACCGAGCACTGCGGTAATCGCGCCGCAGCAGGAAATCGAGTATCCCGCCATTTCCTCCCACGTGGATTACGAGGGCGAGCTGGCGATCGTGATCGGGAAAAAGGCAAAACAGGTTAAAAAGGCAAACGCGGCGGAATACATATTGGGATACACCTGCGCAAACGACGTCAGCGCGCGCGACTATCAGCCGACGGACGGGCAGTGGACCATCGCGAAGGGGTTTGATACCTTTCTGCCGCTGGGCCCCTGCATCCAGACGCAGGCCGACCCCGCAAATCTGGAAATACGGACCTATCTGAACGGCCGCCTGGTCCAGCACTCCAACACGTCCCAGCTGCTGTTTCAGCCGTATGAGCTTGTCAGCTACCTTTCGCGGATCATGACTCTGGAACCGGGGGACGTCGTTCTGACGGGAACCCCTTCCGGCGTAGGGCCCATTCGTCCCGGCGACGCGGTGGATGTGGAAATCGAACAGATCGGACGGCTGACAAACACAGTGAGAGCCGCCCAAATACGATAAAAGGAAGCTTTGCAGCAAAGGGAGTGAGGAATATGAAACCCATTCACAAGGTGTCTGTAACTGACCAGACAGTAGAAAAACTGAAAGAACTGATACAGACCGAAGGCTATCAGATCGGCGACCGGCTGCCGACACAGGCGGAAATCGGACAAATCCTGAACATCGGCCGCTCCGCGGTCCGGGAAGCGATCCGCGTGCTGGAGGCGGAAGGAATCGTAGAGGTGCTGTGCGGCAAAGGCGTGTTCATCATCAATCCCGTCGGCAATGAAAAGCAGAACGCCGAGGATTGGTATGAGCAGAATAAAACGAGAATCACCGACTTTGTCAACGTGAGAGGCGCAATGGAGCCGCTGGCGATCAAGCTGGCGATGGAACGGGCGACTCCCGCGGACATGGAAAAGATACACGAGAAGCTGCTGGCGTTCGAGCAGGCGGTGGAATCGGGCGACCCAAGCGTCATGGAAACAACCGATTATGAATTTCACAAGGCAATTTTAGAGACAAGCCGGAACCAGTTTATCCTGAACATCATGGACAATATCAACTGGCTGCAGCGGGAGCTGCGCTGCGAGTCCTTCAAAAGCCACAGGGAAGGCCTGAACGCGCAGGAAGGGCACCGCAAAATGTACAACGCAATGGTAACCAATCAGGTAGAAGACGCTGTAGAAGAGATGAGAGTCCACGTTGCCAATTCACGCATCAATTATCTGAAAATGCTGAAAAATCTGCAGCCCGAAAGTATGAAAAAAACGCTGTGACAGAAAAGCCTTATACAGATTGAACTCATCCGGCTTTCAGCAGAAGGCCGGATGAAATAAAAAGGAGAGTTTTGCAATGAAAAAGGAAATACAGGATATTGCCCCCGGCCTGGTCAGGGGCGTAGACGTCCAGATGCCCGGGGCCGCGCAGGTTTACCGGGAAAACTGGTTTGAGTGGAGAGCGACGACCCTGCGCGCCGGTATGAAACAGAGCACACTGGCGGGCGGGGTGCTGAACATCTGGAAGCATACGCCGGTTTTTGCGGAGCTGGAGTACCATGAGGACTGCGAAATGTTCTATTTTGTGCAGGGGACCGCCATCATGCCGTTTGCTGACATAAAAGACGGAAAGATCGATATGGACAGCGTCCAGCTCGTCAGAGTCCCCGCCGGCACGCAAATCGTCATCCATCCCGGCAAGGCCCATTTCGTCGCCGTGGCGCAGGACGACACGCCGGTTACGATCATTGTGGCCAGTCCCGCAATGGACGCTCCCCGCCTCAGCCCCGCGGAGCCGCTGGAGGGGATTCCCGAAATCTGAAAGCTCCAATCATTCATGACATAAATTGAAGTCATAAACTCTTCCAGGCAAATAAGGAACGACCCCCAAAGCGGACAGACAGCCACTGTCCGCAGAGGGGGTTGTTTCTTTGCCGCCGGAGCGGTTATTTTTCGGCCTCCGCCAGATAATACGATATCCTGTTTTGCCCGCCCTGCTCGGTTCTTTCGATGGAGTCAATGACAATATTCCGGAATCCGGCTTCCGACCAGAGAGCCTGAATCTCCTGCTCCCCGAAAAAATGGACCGTGCCCCTGTGGGCCAGATTCCCCGCGGTAATTTCCCGGTAAGTATTTTCTTCCAGCTTCTCCCCTGTACCGTAGGTCATTCCCGCCTTGAACAGGCCGGTGGAGAAGAATTTGCCGCCCGGCTTCAGCACGCGGAAGCATTCCTGTAAAATCATTTTTATGTTTTGGACCGTATTGCCGTTGATCATGGCCGAGTCCACCAAACCGTCGAAAAAGCAATCGGAATAGGGCATACCGGCGGCATCGCTGACACAGATACGGGCGCGCAGCCCCTCCTCCCGCATTCTTTCCCTGGCTTTAAGGACGGCCGTTTCCGAACCGTCGAAAGCGTAAACGTCAAAGCCCTCTCTGGCCATGTACCAGGTGACGGCCCCCGTTCCGCAGCCGGCGTCCAGCAGTTTTATCCGGGTCCGGTCGCCTTTGTAAAAATTCCTCGCGACAAAGCGGATGACTTCTTCGCCGGGGTACCTGCCCCATTCCTGATTTTGAAAAATCTCTTCCCATGCCGGGTCAAAGCTGTCCATTTTCGTTCCCCCTATCGTCGAAATCATCTTGCGGTTCCCTGCAAAAAGCCCGCCGCATACTATATATATAGCTTAGTGTCATGTACCCTGAAACACGGGCGGCAGGGATTAAGAAGGATATTTTCTGCCCAACCGCATGGAAAGCCCAAGCCCCCGCCCGGTCCTGCAGCCGCTGACACGGGATACCGCCCGCAAACGGGAAATTGACACTGAAAAAAGAAAGAAGGATATCAATGGCATTACAGTTATTCAAACTGGTTATGGCCGGTGCAACCGAAACAGTGCCGACACAGTCGAGGTATTTTGGAACAACCTCTGCGGATATCACCATCACCTCCACTGTTTCCTACACCATAGCGCCCGGCAGTCTGGTGGATGACGACGGCGCCACGGTAGCCGAGATAACGACCGCAACCGATAACAACGGTTTCTATATGTTATTCATCAACGGCACACTGACTCAGTCCGGTATGTACACCGTCGATTCCGCGGCCGGCATTACCATCGGCAACGCCGCGCTCACCGCACCGGTCACCATTCTGGCCAGTTCCCCCATTACTTTGGGTGTAACCAACTTCGCGCCGGTCACTTCCATCACCGGCTAAACGGAGTACACGGCCGTTTCCCACCGAACAGCCGCCCCCCTTGTTCCGCTTTCGCAGGCACGAAGAGGATGCGTTTTACCGCGCATCCTTTTCATTATCCATTGCGTATCTCTTCCCTCTCTCTGGATATCCGTTCGCTGTACGGGTATTTCCGGCGTCCTTCCTCCAGCCTGCACAAAACATAGCTTCTGCATATCCGGTCGAGCAGCCGAATCAGTTCCGCCGTTCTCCCCTGCTGATCCAGCAGGGCTCCGGCTTCCGTTTCCTTTCCTTCCAGCCACAGAATCCCGACCCGGTAGGCGAGCGCGGCGGGGTAACTCTTTTCCCCCGCAGCCGTCTGGGAAAAAAATGCATAGGACTGTTCAAACAGGCAGCTCTGAAAATGGATCAACCCGTAAATAAAGTAGACAAACTCCTCCCGGTGGCAGAACCATTCTCCTTCCGGCACCCATTCCGTCTGTTCCAAAAAGTCACGGAAGCGGTCCGGCGCTTCTTTAAACAGCGCCTTCACCTTTTTTTGTGCGTATTCGTTCAGGAAATCCCGTTGCAGCGCCCGCAGATAAGCGCACAGGGCCATCTCCCCTTTCTTTTGTCTTTCATAAAAATCTCCGATACGATTGTGTATTTCCCCGTTTGCAAGGTTTGCATCGTCCTCACCGAAAGCGCCTTCGCCCGATTTCGCCGCCGGATCCAAGCTGTGATAAAACCGTAACAGCGCATCGTCCGGCCGGTCCGGCGCGGGGAAAGCTTCGCCTTCTTCGCTCTCCTGCGTCCCTCCCCGCAAACTCCGTATCCATTTTCCCAGCTTCTCCATAAAGAATCTGGCCCAAAGCACATACTCCAAATCCCCTATGGACTGCGGTTTGCCCAGCTGCATCACCTTTTTCGCCGTTTCCAGAAGACCGTCGGACAGCAGCTGCTCTATGACCTGCCGCTTGAACGCGATCTGCTGTTCTTCACCGGAAACATGGCCGAAAATTGTCCGGAGCATTGGAAACCGGTCCTGCCGCGCCCATTCCTGCGCAAGGCTCATCATGCCTTCCCCGTCCGCCGACGCAAGCAAAACCGGCAGTAGGACCGACGCTTTTTCCTGCCGGCCCAGCCAGAGAAGATGGTTGTGAAGCCGGACCGCCGTTTCAGCCTCCGGCCGCCCGAGCGCCCGGGTCCCCGTCTGCCTTCCGGTAAACAGGTCCTGAATCAGCCGGAACAGGGACTTTAACGGCGCGTCGATCTCCTGCACGCCGTCCATTTCCAGAAGCAGCCGCTGTGCCTGCGGCCAATCGTCGCGAAACCAGCAGTTTTCTATCCGCCGCAGCAAAAGCTCGCTGTAAAAAGAGCTGTTCCCGTCAACGGCCGAAAAATCCTCCACAGCGTCCCCCAGCATCAGGCTGCAGGAAAGGCGGATGCTTTCCGTCTGCTCCCCTTTTCCCAGCAACGATTCCAGGCATTCCAGATTTTTTAGAATTTTCGGATACTCCCGCTGCTGGAAAAGAATATCCGTCAGTATCATCAGCCGCCGCGGATTTTTTTGCCGGACGGACTGTTCCCACAGGTTTTCCATGATTTCCGGCGAACCGGTCTTTTGGGCCAGCCGCCCGACGGAATACAGAAGGCTGTCATCCGCACCGTCCCGCTCACAGGCCCTGCAGTAACAGCGCAGCGCCTGACGGTCGTTGCACAGCCGCTCATGGAGCTCTCCCAGCGTTTCAAACAGAACGGCGCTGTCGATCTCCGGCCCCGGCACGCAGGTATCGGGCTGCTCCCTGATTTTCATACAGGCTTTCAAGTCCTGAAACGCTTCCCCATACCGTTCCAGCTGTTTGTGCAGCTCCCCGCGCAGAATCAAAAAATCCGAGTAAAAAGGGAAGTTTTCAACGCCCTCGTTCAGGATTTTCAGCGCTTCCTCATACCGCTGCAGGCAAAGATAAGCCCAGCCCAGGCATTTCAGTAAATGGGGGGCGAAGAGCTCCCCGAAGCTCGCACCGGCGTACGCCGCCTGTAAATACGGAAGGCTCTCCCCGTACTGCCGGCGGTTCAGAAGCTCGATACCGGCCAGATACTGTATATAACCGTCCTGCGGATGCTCTTCCAAATCCTTTGAAAGGAGAGGGACCCGCATATCGAGTTCCCTGGAAAGCACGGAATCATCCCTGTGTACAACCGTAACGGGAGCCAGTTCCAGCGCGCCGAGCAGCTCATCCGGAATTTGCTCGAACGACCGGTACCGGAAGCGGTATTTCCCGCGGTTCCGAAACAAACGGAGCGACTGTACGGGGGAGGAAACGGAATGTTCCTCCGAGGGATTGTTCACATGAAACAGATACCCTTCCACGTTCGGATTGTCCAGAAGCGGAAGGATTCTTTCCACGTGCTCTTCGCGGATCTTTTCGCCCGGCTGCAGGAACAGGACCCATCTTCCGTTTGCGTGATCAAGGCAGAAATTTTTCGCTTCGCCGCAGCTGTCCCCCCATTTCATCTGATAAACCTTCGCGCCGAGCCTTTGGGCAAGCGCGGCCGTCCCGTCGCGGGAACCGATATCGACGACAATGGTTTCGTCGGCGACACCCTGAAGCTCTTCAAAGCACGCGGAAAGGAATTCCTCATCGTCTTTTGTAACCATGCACAGGCTCAGCCGTTTTCCTTCCTCCATGATCAGGACGCTCCTTTCCGCGTTTCCCGGAGCAGTTTATACGTCCGGGCCGCCGAATCGTACTCGCCGAGCTGATAGAAGGAATCCCCCATCTTTTCGATCGCCTTTTCATCATGAGGGCAAAGCGCAAGATACGCCCCATAGACGGCGGCGGCTTCCTTCCACCGGAACCGGGTGCCCAGCAGGGCTGCGTAATTATAAAGGATATCCTGATCGGACGGGTCCAGCTCATATGCCTTTTTCAAATACCTTCCGGCATTTTCCCAATCCTCCATCTGATAGAGCAGCACCCCGATCCCGTTGAGGAGCCGGGGATTTTCCGGCTCCTTCAGGAAAAGTCCGAGTTTCCGCTGCAGGTCATTCAGGCTGTTCATTTTCCGCCCCCTCCGTTTCGTTTTCCAGTTCATCCAGCACCCTGTTCAGTTCCTCCACAGCGTTTTCCAGATGGACCGAGACACTCTGGCAGACAACCTGCAGATGGCTGAAAAAATTATACTGCAGCTTGAAAACCTCTGTGATCTTCTCCGGCGTATCCGGCGGTCCCAGCCGGTTCATCAGATAATAATAGACAAAGAAAACCTGCTGCAGGAAGCAGCGGTACATAGCGTCCGAAAGAAAGAGCTGATACCGCTCCCAATTTTTCCGGTATGTCCGGTCAAGCAGCGCGCGGTATTTTTCGCTGTCTTCCCCTTCGTTCAGCCGGACCATCCTTTTGCAGTCCAGCCGGGCGCCGACCGCCTCCCCGACCAGATTCCTGTACAGGCCCGCATAGGTTTCCACCGCCGTGATAAACTGCGCAAGACGTTCCCGCCTTTCGGGAAGAGACAGCTTTTCCTTATTCTCCAAAATAAATTCATTCATACGGCAGGGAATGGGCTGCGTACAGTATTCCTGAATCACCTGACTCAGCTTTTCGCAGGCCGTTCCCTCTATTTTGGCCCCGCCCTCCGTGGCGTTGAGAAAACGGATTTCCGGATGGGCGGCGATCTTCATTTCCAGCCCTAATTTGAAATCCGACCACAGCCAGTTGGAGGGAAGCTTCCTGCCGTTGTTTCCTTCCACATAGACGACGGGCATCGCCTGTAAGATTTCCTTCGCTTTTTTCCCTTTTTCCTCATTGTAGGCCGCGCCCCTGCTGTGGGTGGCGCCCCTGGGGCCGTAGGCAAAATCCTGCCCCACAAACACGATGGGATTCGCGCCCAGATACGCGGCGAGTTCCAAAGCGAGGTGGGACACATTGGCGCCCGCTTCCAGCGCGCTTTCGTCCCCAAGGTGCCGGTTGAACCAGTCGTTTAAAGCCTCCCCTTTCCGGAACACGGGAATCCGGGGGCCGGGGAAGGAGGGAAAAACCCTTTGATCGACCAGCGCGAGGCAGATTAAGGCCATGTCCTTTGGGTAATCCCTGTTTTCAAAATGATAGGTATAGGTTTCCGGAGTGCGCTCAATGATGGTCAGGATATCCGGTTCAATGTGATTTTTCATCAGCGGAACGATGGCGGACTCCACCGAGATCACCAGCCCTTTTCCCCGGATTTTTTTCAGCTGTTTCATATTTTTATCCAGCGACGGACCGTTGGCGACAATGAACGCGGGAACATTTTTGTACCGGTCCTTCAGACAGCTTAAATACGGGTTTCGCAGCACTTCCCCGGCATTTCCCAGCAGATTGCAAAACCCGATCAGATTGTCCATATGGTCGTTTCCCGTATAGAATGTAAACAGGGACAGCCTCGCATAGACATACCTGTGGATTTTCAGATACTGCTCCCTGAAATTCCGCCTTGCGGCAAGGGTAAAGGCAGGGGTGGGATAAGTGCAGCTGTAAAAAACAATGCTGAGAAACAGCTGGTCGAAGGCCCTGGCGAAATGGCCGCTGTCACCGATGAAAATCATGATTTTGCGCGTCTCGATGATCGGCGTCAGGTCGAAATAATACAGCATCGCTTTAAAAAGGTACAGGTCTTCCTCGAACAGGATCACCAGCGTGTTGGGCCTTTTTTGCGCGAACACCTCAAACAGCGGATAGCCGAAGCCGCTGCCGTACAGAAAGATGCAACCCGTTTCACGCTCCCGGAGGGATGCGTACCACTGCTGTGCTTCCTCAGCGGGCCGCGCGCCCGTGATCCGGAAGCTGTTTTCCCCCTGATGATACCGGCAGACGGGGAGTCCCTCCCCGTTGTAGCGAACCTCTATTTTCCGCCACAGCTCCTCTTCCTCTATTTTTGTCAGGGAGTCCTGTATCCACGGAGCCAGGAGCCGCAGATTTTTTTCATACGTCTCCCTTGTTTTATCCTCTGGGGCTATCGTCATTTTCCGTCACACCCCCGATCCATTTCTCAGTCAGCGGATAAACCGTGAATTCCAGCGCGTCGGTCAGGGCGGTCACATCCTGCGCGCGCAGATACGCGGGCAGCTCTTTCAGGGCCTCCAGCAATTCCTCTATTTCTATTTCCGGTTCTCCCACGTATTGTAAATAATCGAGGATGCTTTCCAGATCATCCAGGCTGTTCAGGAATTCGTCAAGCCCCAAGTGGTCCTCTCCCCTTCTGAAATGACCGACGGACGAACGCAGGGATTCCCGGAACCGGCCGTTCCGCTCACAGAGCGGAGTGAACTCATTCATGGCCGACGTCTCCTTTGTAAATCAATTCTTTCCAGGCGGATTGCTGGTACGTTTCCAGATTGTTCAGGGTAAAAGAGACCGTCCCCCGCATTTTGGCGTCGAAATCATCCGCTGTTTTCTGTTCTTCCTCCATTTCCTCCTCCGTCAGAAATACCTCCCGCAGCAAAACGGACTGCTTCCGTATTTCAGCCAGCAGCCGCTTCATTTCCGTAATCTGAAACGCTTGCCGAAATATGTCCGCAGTCCGTTTGCGCAGTTCCTCCGTATAAAGCTCACAGCCATCGTGAAAATTTTCTCTGATTCTCATATGCTCCCTCCCGTCGTTTCCGTAACCGGGGGCTCCCCTTTGCGGCCCGGCCGCGTTTCATCGGAACACCCCGGGAAAATCCAGATTTGCCTGATGAAAATCCTCCGGCTTTCCAATATCGATCCAATATTCCCGAATCGGGAAAATGCAGACCGGTTCCTTGTTTTTCAGCATATTTTCCAGCAGACGGTTCATGTCAAAATAGGCATTCGGAATGCCGCTCAAAACCTCGGGGTTCAGCACATAAATCCCCGCGTTGATAAAGCTGGCGTAAACGGGTTTTTCGTCAAACCCGATCAGCCTGTCTTTATTGACTTTCACCACCCCGTACGGGACCTGAAAATCGTAGGTCGCCACGGCGACGGTCGCCCGCGCCCGACGGCTCAGGTGAAAATCGAGCAGTTGCTCAAAGCTCAGCTTTGTCAGGATATCCCCGTTGACGACAAGCACCGGCCGGTCTGTTTTTACCGGAAACAGGCTCAAAGAGCCCGCCGTCCCCATCACGTCCTTTTCCATAATATACCGGATCTCCGCGCCCCATTTGGAACCGTCGCCGAAATAATCCCGGATCTGTTCCGACAGGTAGTTGACCGAAAGGCAGAACTGATAAAATCCCTGCTTGATAAACTGGTTTAAAATGGTTTCCAGCACGGGTTTGCCGCCGATTTTCAGCATCGGTTTCGGGCAGCCGTCCGTCAGCGGGCCGAGCCGTTTCCCCTCTCCCCCCGCCATGATCACGACCCAGTTCTCGTTTCTGGACAACTGGATCAGGTCGTCGATCCACTCGACCCCCACTACCCGGCCCGCGCCGTCCACCACGGGAAGATGCCGGAGCTTATTGACTTTCAGAATATTCAGGATGCTCGTTTGATCCTTCATTTCGGGGATCGTAACCGGATGGGGGTTCATAATGTCTTCCACCGGGCAGCTCAGCGGAATGCCCTTCAGGATGCCCCGGCGGATGTCCCCGTCCGTAACCGTACCCAGCAATTTTCCGTCCCGGTCCGTTACCACGGCGATCTGCCGGGAGCTCGCATCGATGATTTCAATGGCCTTCTGAATTTTTGTATCCGGTGATATTCGTATTTTTTCCCAGTCGTTCATGGCGTGCCCCTGTCCGTGCAGTATTTTTAATAAACAGTTGTTCATTATATGCCGGAATCTCTGTTCCCATTATATTTTTCGGGGCATTTTTGGTGACAGGGCATGTCGTCGGATCTTCCTCCGCCTTACATCCTGCTGACATAGTCGTACAGCTCTTTGAACTCCTCCTGAAAGAAATAGCACGCCAGTATTTCCAGAAGATTGAAGTCGTCCTCGCAGTCAAGGTCCAGCACCGCGGTGTCCCGCATCAGGAAAACATCGAATTTTCCGTCAAGGGGGGACAGCTTCAGCCTGCTGTACAGGCTGTTTCGCCGGTAGCAGTAGATGGACGCGTTCATGTCGTAGACCTTCGGCGCCTGCTGCCGCGCCGTAAAGCCGCCGTCCAGCACCTTCCTCATTTCCCCGTCCCTTTGTTCCACCATGTTGAAATAGGGATTCCTTCTGGAGGGAACCACGGAGAAAACAACATCCGTATCCGGATTTCTCACGGCTTTCTCCAGCGCGGATTCGATGTCCGCGGTCTTGCGGAAGGGCGACGTGATATCCAGATCAACGACATAATCGTACTGTCTTCCGGATTCCTGCTCCATCTCGTGAAGCGAGTACCGGATGGCCGGAAGCTTGGGCGACACATCCAGGGCAAGCTCCTCCGGCCTTTTGATGCAGATTGGGCCGTAAGGTTCGGCCATTTTCAAAAGCTGGTCGCTGTCGCTGCTGACACAGACGTCCACCGTATCAAAACGGTGCTTTCTCTTAAAAAGACAGGCCGCCGCTATGGAATAATCGATCAGCGGTTTCCCGAAAAAGAGCCGCATGTTTTTATTTGGAATTCCTTTTGAACCGGCTCTGCCGCAGATCGTAATCAGAATGTTCATAGGACCTCCTTTCCCAAAGCAATATTTAAAATTGCCTGACAGCGGCGAAGATTGCTGTACGGAGTTCTGTCGCAAATATGATCGATAAAAAAGCGCATTTCCCTGAGATAGCTTTCATTTTCCTCTTCCTCAAAGCGAAGCCGTTCCCTGCCGTCCGTAAACGAGACGGTGTTTGCCAAAAGATCGCCGGTAATGGTGCCGGCTTCGGTAAAAAGCTCTATTTCGCGCCTCGGCACCCTGCCGAAATAGTCCAGATGCACCTCGACCGCTTTATCCGGGTACCGAGCAAGGTAGACCGCCAGGTCCCCGCTATTGATTTCAAGGCGCGAATATTTCCCTAAAACGCTGGAAACCGTTTGCGGAAAGCCAAACAGGGCGACCAGATAATCCCACTCATGAATCAGGTCCAGCGCGACGCCGCCGCCCAGCTCCTTTCTGGCGCTGTACACCAGCCGGTAGTCGGCGCCCGGCCGCCAGTCCGGCAGATAGCTGGAACAGATGACCCGGACGCTGTAAACCTGTTCTCCGGGTAAAATTTCCCCAAGCTTTTGAATCACGGGCGAAAACCGCAGCGGCCCCGCGACATAATACACGCCCCGGGGGTTCAGGTGCAGGGCTTCC
This sequence comes from Caproiciproducens lactatisolvens, assembly GCF_052443335.1. Taxonomy (NCBI): domain Bacteria; kingdom Bacillati; phylum Bacillota; class Clostridia; order Eubacteriales; family Acutalibacteraceae; genus Caproiciproducens; species Caproiciproducens lactatisolvens. The sequence continues at coordinate 2,549,534 of NZ_CP195750.1, forward strand.
AGCCGGTAATCCCCGCCGTCAAACAGCGGCTTCTCAATGAACAGATGCTTTGCTCTGCCCGCCATTGCCCGGATTGCGGCATAATGCAGGCTGGTGGGGTTGGTGATGAAGGCGATGTCATAATCGCTGTCGAGCTCCTCTTCCCCAAAAAGCTGTCCGGCGAGAAGCGCTTCCGTTTCCCGGTCCAGCGCCGCGCCGGTTTTTCTCAGCGCGTAGATTTCCAGCGGGAGGTTCCGCCCGCGGGCAACGGCGGTCAAATTCCGGAGGTGCCGTTTTCCTATGGAACCCAGCCCGCAGAAGCAGACCTTCAAGGCCCTGTCCCCTCGATTCTGTCGATCAGCCGCAGGGTTTTCCGGTCCTCCTCAAAGGTATACCGTTCCCTGTTTTTTCCGTCGGTTATTTTATCGACAAATACCCTGAGCTCCTTCAGATAAGCGTTTTCCGTGATCGTCTCCGCATACTTTTCATCCCTGAGCACGCTGGAGCAGGTCTCTATTTTCTCCGTCCTTTTTTCCTCTATATTGTACCGGTACAGGCTATCCGGCGTTCCGTCCCAGGTAAGGTGCAGCTTTTCCGAATAGACCAGAAGGTTCCGTTCCGCTTTTCTGGAGACGACATCCACGATCCAGATTCCCTTGTTCCCGTTTCGATGTTCCAGCACAACAAAATAATTATCGGGGTACCCGAGCTCCAGCGAGGAGAGATGATCTTTGAAAACCGTAAGCCGCCTTATCTTCCCAAAGGTATGCAGAATCCACGGCAGTTCAATCGCAAAAATCTCCCGGCAGGCGCTGGTTCGCGGGTCGCTCACGAAAAAATCGCGGTAGTTTTCCCACGGATGCCAATCCGGCAGGTACTGGCCGACATGGTACCGGTAATTCACCCTTTCCGGCTGCTCCAGAACACAGTCCCTGATCTTTTCGATCTCCCCCCGGTAAAGCAGGGTGGAGGATAAAAACAGTTTGACCCGGTGCTCTTTTGCGGCCTGCAAAATCTCCTCATACCGGTCTGAAAGCAAATTGATTTCACTGAAAATGTGCAGTCCCTTTTTCACGCAGTCCAGAATGACGGCGCTGTGGCCGGCCGGGGGAGTGCAGATTAGAGCGGCGTACGGCTTTTCCCGTTCGGCCGCCGTGGAAGCGTCCGCGTAAACGGGAATGCCGAAAAGCGCCTGGGCCTGGGCTCTTCTCTCTTCCCGGATGTCGGCCCCGCATACCGTGATGCCGTCAAAGTGGTTTAAGAGCAGTCCAATCCTCCTTCTGCCCATGGAGCCCAGACCAATCACCAGAAGCTTCATCGCAAATTTCCTTTCCGAATACGGCCGTAAAATCCGCTCCCGCCTAAAACTCAATCTCTTCGTCTTCCTCAAAATTCCGGACGGCCTTCGCTCCCAGAACATCATACCAGCGCATCGGCGAAATCCCCGTCCCCGGCCTTTTCGCCGTGATATTGTCCCCGGTAAACACCTCTCCCTTGAAAATCTTGCGGGAAGCGACGATGCTCTTTCTGACGATGCCGCGGTTCTCCCTCTCGGAATCCGTCACATGCTTTTCCCCGCTGCCGAGCGCCTGCTCGATATTGCGGATGTCCCTGACCATCCTGCAAAGCTCATCCGGCTCTATGCTCGCCCGGTGGTCGGGGCCCTCCATCCCGCGGCTCAGCGTGAAATGCTTTTCGATGACCCGGGCCCCGAGCGCCGCGGCGGCAATGGGAACCTCGATTCCCTGCGAATGGTCCGACAGCCCCACCGGCAGCCCCAGCTGTTCCTTCAGGGTCTGCATGGCGCGCAGGTTTACGTCCCTCATGGGCGTCGGATACTGCGTGTTGCAGTGCAGCACCGTAATATCTTTTTTCGCGTTCCTTTGCAGGACGGAGACGGCGTCCCGGATTTCCCAGAGCTCGCTCATGCCGGTCGACAGAAAAACAGAGCCGGGCAGCCCGGCGATGGTTTCCAGCAGCGGCAGATTCGTGATCTCGCCCGAAGGGATCTTGAGGATTTTTATGCCCAGGGAGGATAAAAACCGGGCGCTTTCCGTGTCAAACGGAGTGGACAAAAACCCGATCCCCGCCGCGTCGCAGTGGTCCTTGAGCCGCCGGAAATTCTCAAAGGGCAGTTCCAGCTTTCTGACCATGTCCAGCATGGATTCTTCCGGGCCGGTGGTCTCTTTCTGATACGCCGCCTTCTTTGCGTATTTTGATATGATCGCTTCGCTTTTCCAGGTCTGGAATTTTACATAGTCCGCCCCGGCCTCCGCGGCGGCGTCAATCAGCCGGCAGGCCAGATCGATTCTGCCGTTATGGTTCACGCCCGCTTCCGCCACGATCAGTGTTTTTTTCATTTGCCCTGCCCCCGTTACGCCCGGTACTGGATCAGTCGGCCGTTGTCCGGGCGGAAGTCTTTGTCCGAAGCCGCGCGGATATCCAGCAGCTCCCGATAGGCTTCTTCCCAAAAAATATTCCGCCCGATATAAAAATCCGCCAGGCCTTTTTTATGAAAGGATCTCTTGAATAGAAACAGGCTGTCCTGCGCCTCTACACCGCCGCCGAGGTGAAACTGCCGGTATCCGTTTTCAGCCCCCCAGCACGCCGCCGTGTAAAGCAGCAGGTTATTGGGCGACAAAGAAAGGGAGTCCCTCTGCGCCGCGGAAAGATGATAGTGCATCCGTCCGTTGCAGCACAGGATGATTGCGGAACAGATGGTTTCACCGTCCAGTACCGCGTAAAACAGGCGGCAGCAGTCGGCCATATTGGTAAAAAAATCGTTGAAGAATTCCTCGCTGAAATAATAATAGCCGGCAGCATTCCTTCTGTGCATGGTATCGTAATACAGCCGGACAAAGGTCCGCCGCGCTTCCTCATTTTGGCCGTTTTCAATCCGGATATGATTTTTCAGCGCTTTACGAACAGCGCCCCGGCACCTCGATTCCAGATTGGCGTCGATGACGGCCTTATCGGAAGTATCGATGAAAACGGTCTGCCTGTTTTTCCACAGCTCGCAGCTTTCCTCAAAAACCCTGTGATTCTGAAGGAGAGGGTGGAAACGGATGAACTGCGACACGATCCGGGCCGAGCGGCAGTAATCCGTAAGCTGCCTGAAAAAATCCCCGATCTCCCGCCCGTCAAAGCCGTCTGTCAGCGGCCCGCCGTAGCCGTAGGGCGTCGACCAGTCAAAATACCGCCCCTGCTCCAGAATTTGGCCGTAAGGGGGAGATCCGGCGATATCCCTCTGCTGCACAACGTAGCAAAGCCGCATCTTTTCCCCGCGATAAGAAAGCAGAAGCGGATCGCCGTCCCCCGTATAGCGGAAAGCGGAAACATATCCGCTGAGATAGTACACGTCGTATCGGGGAAAGGAACGGACGATTGCGTCCCAGTTTTCCCGTTTTTCAAAAGGAATGATCTCAAGAGTCCCCATTGTTTCCTCCCAGTCCGGAAAGCCCGGATTCCCCATGCCGGATTTCCGCACACCCCGCCTGATAGAAATGCTTTTTCAGCAGGCGGCGATAATCCGGAACGGACCGGAGCGCCCTGACGATTTTTTGCGCGCTGCCGCCCATGCCGTACGGATTGACTGCGTCCGAGCAGTCTTTTGTAAACGCCGCCCGAACCGCTTTCTCTATTTCCTGCCTTTTCGCAGCGCAGTGGATAACGGAAGAAGCAAAAAGCCTGCCCTTTTGACGGTCGCCGATGTCGACCGTCGGCTTATGAAAAGAAGGGACCTCGTAAACCCCGCTGGAGGAGTTCCCAACCACCGCGTCCGCCTGGGCGATCAGGCTGAAATAGCGCGGCTGCCCCAGGGACGGAAACACGGCGGCGTTCGGATGGCAGGCCGCAAAACTGTCCAGCAGGCGGATGATTTCCCGCCCCTGCGGGTCGGCGTTCGGCTTTGTGAAGATCAGCCCCACGTCGGGGCTGAGGCCGTGCAGCGCCGCCGCCAGCTCCCGGAACTGCTCCCCGGAGCTTTCGATGTCCAGCGTGACGGGGTGAAACGTAATCAGCAGATTCCTTTTTAGAAACCGGAAGGGAAGCGACTTTTCCAGCTCGGTGCGGCTCATTTTAGGCAGGGAAAGAATCCGGTCGATTCCAAGGCTGCCGACATTGTAAATACGGGACGGGTCCTCGCCCAGCTGCCTGACCCTCCGATCAGCTTCTTCGTTGGTCACAAAATGAAGCTGGGACATCTTTGTAATACTGTGCCGGATGGCCTCGTCAAAGGCGCCCTCCGTCGTATCCCCCCCGCCGATATGGGCGATAGGGATTTTCGCGAAGAGCGCGGCCTGGGCCGCCGCCAGCATTTCGTAGCGGTCGCCCGTCGCCACCAACAGGTCTGGCTTCAGCTCCGAGAAAGCGTCCGCGAAGCCGATCACGCCGAGCCCCACGGACTTGGCGATTCCCGCCGGGGTATCGCTCGACAGAAGCGTCTCCACCTTTTTATCGATGGAAAAGCCGTCCTCCTCAATTTCCCGGTATGTCAGCCCGAATTCCGGCGACAGGTGCATTCCCGTCGCGATTAGCTGGACCTGAAATTCCGGCGCTTGTTCCAGTTCCTTTAAAAGGGGATTCAGCAACCCGTATTCCGCCCGCGTCCCCGTAACAATGCAGATTCGGCGCACGGCGGCGCTCATGGACTTTCCCCCAGACGGGCGCTGCTGGGAACGTTAATGATCCGCTGTTCCAGGCTTTCCGCCGCGGACAAATCCATATGGGGACAGTCCTGAAACATCGGTAATTCACTCATTAAAGTCCAGGCCGGGCGGGTCAGGATTCCCTGCCGGTTGGTTTCGGAAAGGATACGGTCGCGAAGGGCCATATCCTCCCGGTCAAGAAGCAGGGCGTTCAGCCAGTAATTGCTCTTCGCGTAGGACGGTTCGCGGAAAAAGGCAATCCCGGGGACATCCGAGAAAGCCTGCCGGTATTTTTCGGCAAGAGCCCGTTTCTTTCGGATAAACCCGTCCAGCTGCTCCAACTGGGCGCATCCGAGCGCGGCGTTGATGTTCGGCATCCGGAAATTATACCCGACGCAGTCATGGAGAAAAGCCCACCGGTGCGGCAGCTTTGCGGTGGTGCTGATATGTTTGGCCAGCTTGGCGAGTTCTTCGTCGTTCGTCAGGACGGCCCCGCCCCCGCCGGTGGTGACGATTTTATTGCCGTTGAAGCTGAGGGAGGAAAGCTTTCCGAAATTTCCGGTGTGGACGCCCTGATAATAGGAGCCCAGGGACTCCGCGGCGTCTTCGATCAGCTCCAGCCGGTATTTTTTACACACCTCTGAAAGCGGGTCAAGGTCGGCGGGATGGCCGAACGTATGCACGGCGATCACGGCCCGGATCGGCCGTCCGGTGATCCGGTTGCGGCAGCAGCCGTCCTTCTGGCCGGCTGTTTTCGCAAGATAGGCGTCCAGCTTCGCGGGGTCGGCCCCCAGCGTATCCGGATCGCTGTCTATAAAATGAGGGATGGCCCCGCAGTAGCACACCGCGTTCGCCGTGGCGACAAAGGTCAGCGCGGGGACAAGCACCTCGTCGTCCCGCCCGATCTCTGCCAGCCTGAGGCACAGATACAGAGCGGCCGTCCCGTTGACCACCGCCACGGCGCGCCTCACTCCCGTGAACTGGGCGAGCCGCTCTTCAAACCGGTCCACATAGCTTCCCGCGGACGACACAAAGCCCGAGTCGAGGCAGTCCCGCACATACTCCCATTCCCTGCCGCGAAAGCAGGGCTCGTGCAGCGGAACGGGCTTCTCCGCCCCGTCCAGTACTTCTTTCAGCGCAGAAAGGATCGCCGAAAGGTCCTCGTTTTTTGCCGTACTCATAGATTATACCTGTCGGTCTTATACAGCTTCAGATGTTCGGGATCGCTGAACCATTCCGCGGTCTCTTTCAGTCCCCGTTTCAGCCCCTCCCTGCCCGCGTACTCCGGCTTCCAGCCGAACAGCCCGGCTGCTTTGGCGGTATCCGCGCAAAGGCGCTCCACCTCGCTTTTTTGTGGGCGCACCCGCTCGGGGTCGGTTTCTATTTCGATTTCGGCCCCCATCACCTCCGCGATGAGCCGCGCCGTTTCCCCTATGGAAACCTCGTAGCTGCTGCCGATATTGACGACCTCGCCGACCGTCGCGTCGCACTCGGCGGCTTCTGTCAATCCCCGCACCGTGTCCCGGACATAATTGAAATCCCTGGTGGGGGTCAGGGAACCGAGGCGGATTTTCCGTTTGCCCGCGGCGATCTGGGTGATGACGGTCGGGATGACCGCCCGGGCCGACTGTCTGGGTCCGTAGGTGTTGAACGGGCGGACGACGGCGACCGGCGTGTGAAAGGAATCATAAAAAGAAAGAGCCAGCTGGTCGGCTCCGGTCTTTGACGCGGCGTAGGGGGACTGCGCGTGCAAAGGATGGGTTTCCGGTATGGGAACCGCCCGGGCCGTCCCGTAGACCTCGCTGGTCGACGTGTGGATGATTTTTTCCGTCCCGAGCTCCCGCGCCGCCTGCAAAACGTGAAAGGTTCCCTTTATATTCGTGTCAATATATGCACCGGGAGAATAATATGAATAAGGGATCGCTACCAAAGCGGCCAGGTGAAAAACAACGTCGCAGCCTTCCATTGCCTGTTTCACCCGGTAAGGATCCCTGATGTCCCCTTCCAGCACTTCCAGACTGCTTTTAATCTCAGCCGGGGACTGGTCGAGCCAGCCCCAGGAGTTAAACGAATTGTAACAGACAAAGGCGCGGACACAGGTTCCTTTTCTGACCAGACCTTCCGTCAGGTGGGAACCGATAAAACCGTCCGCGCCGGTAACCAGAATTCTTTTCCCATTGAAGTTCATCTTATTCCTCCTGACAAAGTTACCGCTATTCTATAATATATTCCGCCACATAAAAAATAGAAGTAATTCCCCTGGAGAATGTCGGCGTTTGCAAAATGGAGTGAATCCTATGTTAAAAAGTAAATTCCCCCTGATTACCTGCCGTTTAACGGATAAAAACGGAAACGCCTTAAACCCATATGAACCGGGCGCGGTTCGCTATACGGAGCTATCGTCCCAAAATGACCGTCCTCAGGAGCAGATCAGGCTCCCGGACGGGAAAACAGCCGTCCAAAGCATTGTGACCGTTCTGCTGGAGGGCTTCGTCACTGTGTCTCTGGACGGGAGCACGATGTCGGCCCCTCTTCCGTTCAGCATCATCCGGTGTATTTCCCTTTACGCGCCCCAAGGGACTCTGCTCCATTTTGCGGTAAGCAGCTTTCATTGCTGTGCCGTGCCGGTTTGTCCCAAAAGCGGCGCCGGTACCGACCGGGTCAAAATTTTTATCTATATCGACACCGCCGCCGATTCCAGATTAAAAGTAAACCTCCGGATTCCGGAGGTGGATTCTTCCCTTACGGTAAAAAGCGCGGTCTGCATCCATGCCGACAGAATCTACGATTCTGTCCTTTTCAAAAGCGGAACCTCCCTGTATTATCAGAGCATGACCTTAAAAGCGGAGATTTACCAGTACAACGCTTTATCGGACGGAGTCAAAAAAGCATACACCAATCAGGACGAACTCACCCAATACGGTGACAGGGGGATTCTGTCCCCGCGGGAAGTCTCCTACTGCAACGTGTTTGTGAACGGGGTTCTGCAGCCAAAGAAAAACTACGTGATCACAAAAGGCCTTCTGCAGCTGACAACGAAAAACGCGCCCGCCGCAGGGCAGGCGGTGATGATTTTGTTCGTCACCCTCCGAAACGACTCCAATCAGAAGATGACGGTCGTCAACGATCAATACAACGCCGTTTCCGACGGCACGAAAAGGATCTTCACAAATGGGGATGAACTGAAAAAATACGGCGTCCGGGGCATCCCCGACCCGAAAGAGGTCTCTTACTTCAATCTTTATGTCAACGGTGTGCTGCAGCCGACCGGAAACTATATCGTCCGCAAAGGGCTTCTGGAGCTGACCACGACGGACGTTCCCGAAAAAGGACAGCTGGTCATTCTGGAGGCGCTGGTCATCAGGGACCCGGACGGCCACCTTTTCAAGACGGAAACCTATCAGTTCAACGCCCGCTCCAGCGAGAAAAAGATCTATACCGGTCAGGATCAGCTGCTGATGTACGGTGACAAAGGCATTCCGGACCCGAAGCAAAGCGCCTATCTGAATCTGTTTGTCAACGGCGTCATTCAGCCGGACGTCAATTACGCGGTTCAAAAGGGCTATCTCATTCTGAAAACGCAGGACGCCCCCATAGAAGGGGCTCCCATTTCCCTGCAGTATATCGACCCCCGCCCCGAAGGGCCCGTGCGCGGATACGATATTTCCGATTCCGCTTTCCGAAGGTGGATCAGAAGATACTCGGAAGTGCCGGAAAACGAGCTTGCTTTCCTGCGGGAGTTCGGAACGATTCAAAAGCAGCTCGAAGTATCAGAAAAAAACGGAAGCATTCCGAAACAGGAACGCCCCGCTTTGTAATTAATCATATATCCAATAACGCGAGGGACTGTTTCGCAACAGTCCCTCGCGTTTCCATGGTTTTTTTCATCCGCACACCGGTTCCAAACGCGATTTCAGCACATCCTCGCGGTAAGGAATGGAGTCGGCCGCACCCATTTTCGACACCGCCATGGACGACGCGACGGACGCGACGCGCAGCGCTTCCGGAATGGTGTTTCCGTTGAGATAGGACGCCAAAAAATAACCGGTGAAGGTGTCTCCCGCGGCTGTGGTGTCGACCACCTCCACCCGATAGGTCCCGTGCGCGTATCTGTGCGCCTGATCTCCATAAATAACGCCCGCTTTTCCGAGCGTCAGGACCACCTTTGCGTTGGGATAACGGCGCAGCATCTCCTTCATCATTTCTTCCGGCTCCTTTTTTCCCGTAATCTGCGCTCCCTCAATTTCATTAATGAGGAAAACAGATACCTTCCGGAAATCACATTCGGACAGGGAGCTGTCGAACGGAGACGGGTTCAGCGCAATCTGCATCTTTTTCTCATAGGCCTTGTCAATGATATCGTCGACAAGATTGATTTCATTCTGCAGCAGCACGAGGTCTCCTTCTCCGAAGTCCGCCAGGACCTCGTCTACAAATTCTTTTGTGTTCCGCCGGTTGGCGCCGCCGAACAGGACGATGCTGTTCTGACCCGCCCCGCTCACCTGAATGACCGCGTGACCGGTTCTCCGATCCACCGTGCGGATGTACCGGCAGTCAATGCCGTTTTCTCGGCAGGCATCCCGCAACCGTTCCCCATCCGGCCCCACCATCCCCGCGTGGCAGACCTCGGCCCCGGCTCTGGCCAGCGCCACGGACTGGTTCAGCCCTTTTCCGCCGCAGAACAGCTCCAGTTTGGTGGAAAAGATGGTTTCCCCCTGCTGAACGATATGATCGACGGAATACACGTTATCGTAATTGAGAGATCCGAAATTCAGCACCTTCATAAAAATATCTCCTTTAATCAAATACCGGCACGCGCGATTTTCAGCGGTGCCGGTATTGCCGTGTCAGATTTTAATTTTTCCGGCCGTATTCAGGGGAGGCCGTCTGTAAGACAAAGGAAAGCTTATTTCATGTTTGCAAGAAGCTTTTCGATCTTCTTTTTGTTTTCCGCATCCAGATCGCCCAGCGGCTTGCGGGGCAGGCCCACGTCCAAGCCCTGTGCGGTCAGCGTATATTTGCAGATTTCCTGCCAGTGCGGAACGCCGTTGACCTTGTCGTTGAAGAAGTAGTCTATGTAATCCTGCATATTATATTGCTCGGCGATCGCTTTGTCAACATTCTTTTCCTTGCAGGCGTCAAGCAGCGCGCGGCACTGTTTGGGAAGAACCGCCGGGAAACCGGACAGCCAGCCGTCCGCGCCGGCGAGCAGGCCCTCCATTGCGCAGTAGTCGTGGCCGTAAAACACGCTGAGCCTGTCGCCGCAGTAGTACTTCAGCTCGTGGACTCTGTTCGGGTCGCCGTGGGCGGCTTTAATGGACTGGATGGTGCCATCGTCGACCAGCGACTGTACTTCGTTATGGTTGAGCTCGTAGCCCGCGAACCAGGGGTTGTTGTAGATCATGATGTCGATGTCGAGGGCGGCTCTCAGATCGCGGAAGTGCTGTAAAACGGCTTTCTTGTGGGGATTGAGGTAGAACGGAAGAATCACCATGACGCAGTCGGCGCCCTGCTCCTGAGCAAATTTACTCATCTTGATGGTGTTCAGCGTGTCGTATCTGCCGGTGCCGCAGACCAGCGGAACCTGACCGCCGAGAAAGCTTGCGACGTGAGCGATAATTTCCCTCTGCTCCTCCATATTCATCGCGATGTTTTCACCGGTGCTGCCGCACACGGAAATGGACTGTGCGCCGTTGTCCAGAAGCCAGGTCAGGTATTTTTCCATGCCCTTTTTGTTGTAGGTCTGATCTGCGTTCCAGATTGTCATGGATGCCGGAGTTAAGCCATAAGCCTTTTTGATTTTTTTCATTGTGTTGCTCTCCTTTTTTATTTTTAATCAGCCTCTCTGCTTGCTGATTAATTACATATTTAAAATTAAAAATAAAAAATTTTTAATTTTATAAAAATGAAGCGGCTTCCGCCACTTGGATTTTTGATATACCGCCCGCACGGATTTGCGCCTTTGCGGCGCTGTTACTCCCTGTCGCTCAGGCGGCTGACGATTTTTTCGGCGGCCGTGTTGATATGGAAGTCAATCACTTCCTCCGCCGCCTTGTAATCGTAAACTTTTAATGTGCGGAGCAATTGAAAATGCTCGTCGACCGCGATGGACTGCTGATCCTCTCCGTGCGGCGCTATCAGGTAACTGGACACCTCGAACTGGCCCTGCACTTTTACGTATACGCTGTCCAGACATTCGTTTCCTCCGCATTTAACAAGCTGTTTGTGAAAAAGCATATCCAGCTTGCGCGACTCGGCGATTTTGCCTTCAATCAGCGTACAGGCGCATCGGTCGGCAATCTGGGTCAGCTCCGTGATGCGAATGCTTTCATTGGAGCAGATCTGTTTGATTGCAAACTTTTCCAGAAGGAGCCTTACCGAACAGATATCATAAATCTGTTCCCGGGTGAACTTCGGAACGACGACCTTGCCGCTGTTGGTAAGCGTCAGCATTCCTTCCACGCTCATCGCCTTGACCGCCTGAATGATCGGCGTGCGGCTTATTTCGTATTGTTCGGCAATCTCGTCGATAAACAGCTGCTGGCCGGGGACCCATTCCCCGTTGATAATGCAGTCCTTCAGTTTGTCGATTACAATCAGATCCAGATTCTTTTTTACTGACATGTACACTCACTCATTAACTTTCTTAGGATATATTTATCATAGCATTTTCAGATATCCATGTCAATAAATAAATTTAAAATAAAAAATTTTTTATTTTGTATTATCCAGCATCCAACCCGCTCAAAGAAGAAAACCCTTTTCGTCAAACTGCATTTCTTCCGGACCGCCGGCCAGTTCCACGTCTTCCCTGTCCCGGATTTCTTCATACAGCGCTTCCGACACCTGAATCCGGTCCAGAGAAAGCGTATTTTTGACTCTCGCGATGCGGACGCGGTCGAAGCGGGTCCCGTTGCAGGTCCGGATACAGAGGAGCAAGGCTTCCCGGTCGTTGTTGGCGTACATCGGGATACGCCCGGCGTTAAGCACCGTCGCGGTGACGGCGTTTATCCAGGTAGGCTCCCAGTCGACCTCGTTCAGGCAGCGGCGGGTAGAAATATCCGCCATTGCCAGCCCGCTGCCATTGTGATGGGTTTCCCGCGTCAGTCCGCGGATAAACAGCTTTTTGGCGTGGAATTCGCCGGGAAACCCTTCGGAGGTATTCCTCCCCACAATATTGGGATCATAGCCGTTTCCGCTGATATTTTTTCCGATTTCGTCAAGGATGAGGACGTCGCAGTCCTCAAATTTGAATTTGGGCATCCTCCTTTTGGCGACCTCCAGCAGTTCAGCGTCCTTTTGAAGGAGCCCTTCCTTTTCGCAGACTTCCAGACTGCAGATTTCGTCATATGCGTTCTGCACCACTCCGACCGCAAAAACGACGGGGGCCTTTTCCAGAAATATCTGCACAATTTTGGGGATCAGTTCCGCAAAGCGTCCGAACCCCTCCATATGGAACATGGACGCCCCTTTATGCTTTGCAAGCCCGATGGCAATCATCTTCGCCATCCCGCTTTCGTGCTTTCCCCTGAAATTCGTGTGCGGCTTGACTTTATTGAACACGACGATCCCGTCGGACTCCCATGCGTTTCTGTCGCAGTAAAGAGGGGTTCCGTCCGGCAGCTCGCCGTACCGGACTACCTCCATGGAAGAAAGGATGGGTACCCCTATGGATTCCTCCGTGACGTGGTACCCCGCAAGCAATTCCCTCTGGCCTTCGGCGGTCGCACCGCCGTGGCTCCCCATTGCGGGAACAAGGAACGGCTGCGCCCCCCATTCTTTCAGAATACCGCAGACGGTTTTCAGTATCAGCACCAGATGGGGAATCCCCCGGCTGCCCACGGTCAGGCAGATCCGCCTGCCGCGGAAACGCTCCCTGTTTTCCAGATTGTTCTCCATCTGGAAACGGATGTGCCGTGCGAGATCCGTAATCTTACCGGCATCATATTTCTGCCGGATGGTCACCATTTTCGGGATGACGACATGCTCCATTCCCTGAACCGTCAGATGGACTTCGGGAAAATCAATATACATCGTCGGTTCTCCTTTGACCCGGGCGGCGTGTCAGCCGCCCAGATACGCCTTCTTGATTTCGTCGCTGTTCAGGAGCGTGTCGCTGTCGCCGGAAGCGGTGACCAGACCGTTTTCCAGCACATAACAGCGGTTGGAAACGCTCAGAGCCATATAAGCGTTCTGCTCCACGATAATAATCGGGATATTCATCATTTTATTGACCTTGACCAATACGTTGAACATATCGTCCACAATGACCGGCGCCAGTCCCAGAGACGGCTCGTCGCACATCAGCAGCAGCGGGTCGCTCATCAGTCCGCGCGCGATCGCCAGCATCTGCTGTTCGCCGCCGCTGAGACTTCCGGCCTTCTGACCGGCGCGTTCCTTCAGCCTGGGAAAGAGCTCATACATGGAATCAAGATGCTCGTTCAGCTGCTTTTTGGAAAACGTTTTTGAATACGCGCCCATTTCCAGATTGTTCAGCACGGTCATGTTCGGGAACACCTCGCGTCCCTCCGGGATGTATACGATCCCCTTACGCATAATCATGTGGGTCTTCTTATCCGTGATATTTTCGCCACGGTACTCGATAGTGCCGTTTCTGGCCTTTACCACTCCCATAATGCAGTTCATCAGGGTCGTTTTTCCCGCGCCGTTGGAACCGATAATCGAAATGATTTCCCCGTCACCGATTTCCATGGAGATATTATGTAACGCCTGCACCTTGCCGTAAAAAGCGTCTATTCCGTTAATTTTAAGCAATCTTCACACCTCCCGCCGTATTAGTTCCGGCCCTGTGCCTGATATTTGCGCCCCAGGTACGCCTTGATGACCTCGTCGTTGTTCTGGATTTCCTTCGGCGTCCCCTCGGCGATTTTTGAGCCGAAATTCAGCACCGTAATTTTGCTGCTGATCTTCATGATAACGTCCATATTGTGCTCGATCAGGAAAAAGTCGGTTCCGTCCTCGTATACCTTCATAATAACCTTGACCAGTTCCGAACGCTCCGAAGGGTTCAGCCCCGCCGCCGGTTCGTCCAGAAGGATCAGCTTCGGGCCGGTCATCAGGGCGCGGGCCAGCTCTGAAATTTTCTGTCTGCCGTAGGGCAGGTTTTCCATCAGCTCGTCCTTCCATTTATACATGCCGATATAGTCAAGAATCTGCTCCGCTTTGTCCTTCAGCAGCTTTTCTTCCTTCTGCGCACCGCGCATGTTGAACAGACCCTTCAAAATTCCCATGGGTGCTATCTCGTGCCCGCCGACCATGACATTTTCCAGCAGCGTCATGCTGGGGAACACCTTGATGTTCTGAAACGTTCTGCCGATGCCGGAACGGGCCACCTGAAAGGTGGGAAGCCCGGAAATGGTTTTTCCGTCCAGCTGTACCTCGCCGGAGGTGAGTGGAGTCACGCCCGTAATCAGGTTGATAGTGGTGGTTTTTCCGGCTCCGTTCGGACCGATCAGAGCGTGGATCGTACGGTGTTCCATGGTGAGCGACAGATCGTTTACCGCCACAAGTCCCTGAAAACGTTTTGTAATGTTGCTGACCTGCAATAAACTACTCATTTTCCGCACCGCCTTGCTGTGTTTTTCGTCCCGCACATTTCTTTCTCAGCCAGCGGCACAGCCTTCTGATCCCGTCGCCCCAGCCGTTCGGCAGAAAAATCGCGCCGAGGACGATAATGGTGGCGAAAACCAGCTGATAGTAAGTCCCCAAAAACCTTAAAACCTCCGGCAGGGCGGTCACGATCACCGCACCCACCACGTTGCCGACCACGGAGCCGATACCGCCCACCATCAGCATGATGACGAAGTTGGCGGAAAGGTCCGTATTGAAGGTGGATGGATTCATATAACCCATGTAATGCGCGTACATGCTGCCGCCTATCGAACCGAACACAGCGGCAAGGGTAAACGCCTTGATTTTTACGCTCGCGATATTCACCCCGCACATTTCCACCGCTTCCACATTGTCGCGCAGGGATTTAAACACCCTGCCCCACTTGGAGTATGTAATCCGGCACGCGATGAAAAAGGCGATCAGGGCAATCATCAGAAAAAGGTAATACACGCTCTGCTGTGTGTTGAATTTGAACCCGAAAATGGAAAAGGGGGGAATCTGGCGCAGCCCCTGCGTGCCGCCGGTAACATCGTTCAGGTTTGCGCAGAGCAGCCTGACCACTTCCGCAAAGCCGATGGTGGTGAGGGACAGATAAACGCCCTTGATACGAAGGCTTGGAAAGCCGAGGCCAACGCCGATCAGAAGGCCCATGCAAACCGCGGCCAGCATCCCGAGCCACGGGGAAATCCCCAGATTTTTGGAAAGCAGCGCGGAGGTATAGGCCCCCAGAGCGAAGATGCCGGCTGTCCCCAGATTCATCTGGCCGGTCAGGCCGGTGATAAAATTCAGTCCCAGCACAATGACGATGTTGATCAGCAGACGGTTGATCACCAGCATATAATAATCGTTTTTGACAAATACGGGCACCAACAGCGTGAAGATGCCCAATAAAACGATGCCGGCCAGTTTTGCGATATTTGATTTTGTCATACCGCCACCCCTTTCATGCTCTCTTGCCCAGTATTCCGCCGGGACGAATCAGTAAGAACAAAATGAGAAGAACAAAGGATACGACATCCTTATACACCGCGGGCAAAACCGCAACGGAAAGATTTTCAACAATTCCGATAATCAGGCCGCCCAGAATAGCGCCTGGCATATATCCGAACCCGCCGATCACGCCGGCTGAAAAGCCCTTCAGCCCGATCATGGAAGCCATATTCACATCAATATTGAACAGCGGGATAATCAGCATACCAATGATGCAGCAGATAATGGAACTGATTCCTGTTGTGATGCAGATGTTCTGGGACACGTTGATTCCCATCAGCGCCGCCGCTTTTTTGTTCTGTGCGACGCAGCGCATGGCCTTGCCGGTTTTGGTAAAAGTGAGAAAGGTCTGCAGACAGGCGACGACAATAATGGAGACAATGCAGATGTAAAGATTTGCCTTTGTAATGCTGATGTCATGGATAATCACATTTCCCGTCAGCCAGTTAGGGACGGTAAAGGGAATCGGCCCCCAAATCAGACGGGTGGCTTCGTAAAGAATTCTGCCAAGCATAATTGTGCCCATGACGGCGAAAATGGTGGAACGCATGTTTCTCAGCGGGTTGAAGATGGTGGATGCGACCAGCGCCCCGACGATACCGGAGACGATCATCGCGATGATCACCGACAGCCAGGAATTAAGGCCCAGCCCCAACACCAGAGTTCCTCCGAAAATATATGCGCCCAAGGTAATCAGCTTATCATGGCTGAAATTAAGCAAGCCTGTAGAGTTCCAGACGAGTGTATATTCTATGCCGACCAAAGCATAGATAAAGCCCAGCGCGATCCCGCTGACCAAAAGTTGAATCAATATTGCCAACATGGCTTGCACTCCTTTTCTACATGCGGATCATCGTTATATGCCTCCCCGCCATAAACGATGTGAGGGAGGCATATAAACTCCTTCCCGGGTAACGTTACTGCAGTTTTACCGTTTCCTGATAGACGGGCTCGGCGTTGACCATCTTCGCAACGTGGACCTCATGGACCATGTCGTTGGTCGCATCCGTTGTCATAGTGCCGACCGGGACCTGCAGGTCCTTGGTAGCGGCAAGCGCGTCCCTGACCTTGGTTCTGTCCGTTGAGCCGGCGGTCTTGATGGCTTCCAGCAGAGAAACGGCCGCCCCGTAATAAGAAGCGGAATAGAGCTCCGCGGGGACATTGTACTTTGCTTCAAAATTCTTGACAAAAGTCTTGGTCACATCGACCGTGCTGGTGGAAACGAAATCCGTCACACCGTACCAACCCTCAATCTGCTCGGGCTTGCACATTTCAATCACCTGCGGCATGGTGATTCCGGGTGAGCAGACAACATTGACATTGAGCCCCAGGTCCTTGATCTGGCGGGCATGAATGGCAAGCTCAGGGTCATGGGTCCATATCAGAACGGTATCCACCTTTGCGTTTTTCATCTTCATGATCTGGCCGGTAAAGTCTTTATCATTGGTGTTATGACCTTCCTCAACATACTCTACGCCCGCTTTTTGGCAATAGGCCTTTGCCACCTCGTTGCCTCCGGTGCCGAACTCATCGTTATTATAAAACATGCCGACTTTTTTCGAGCCAAGCTTTTCAACCGCATACTGGGCGGCTACCTCCGCGAAAACCGCGTCGGACGCACGGCAGCGGAACAAAAACTTATTATTGAGCTGGGAAATTTTCGGCGTTGTCCCTCCGGTTAAGGTCGGCACCCCAGCGGAAGCCACAACCTGTTCCACAGCCATGGCGTTCGTGCTTCTGTGCGGGCCGACGATCCCTACGACCCCTTCGCTGATCAGCTTATTGGCGCAGGTGACCGCCATGTCCTGCAAAGTCTGGTCGTCCTCCGTCAGAAGTTCCACCTTTTTCCCGAGCAAGCCACCCTTTTCGTTGTACTCATCAACCGCGAGCTGAACCGCCTGCTGCATTCTGAGTCCGTTGAGGGGGTTCGCGCCCGTCAGCATGGCGATCAGGCCGATCTTGATCGTGTCGCCGGAGGACGCGGAACCTGAACCGGCGGAGGTCTGCGCGCTGGCCGCGCCGGAGGAATCCGTGGGGGCAGAAGAACCGTTGCAGCCCGCAAGGCTCAGGGCCATACAAAATGCCAGAACAAATGCTACTAATCTGGTTTTTTTCATAGGTAATCTCCTTTCATTTATCCGCATTTTGTTATGAATCAACCTTCATAACAAAACAGGTTACATAATGACCTTCATACATTCCTTGATTTTTTCATAGAGGGCCTTATCTTCCGGGATCGTCTTCCGGTGCGTATAATCGATCAGCTCCCGCACGGTTTCCGGCGTGCAGTCGATCCCCAGCTGCTCAATCCGGGTGGGAATCCCCATGGCGGCGAGCAGGGTTTTCGCTTCGTCGGTCTCCTTCTGAGGCGAACCGTTGACAGCCATTTGCAGGGGGATGGCCAGGCCGACGATCTCTCCATGGAGGAAATTTTTTCTCGCTTCCCTGTGCAGGCAGCAGACGGCGTCGTAGAAGTTGTGGGCAATGGCCAGCTGCTTTCCTCCTGTGGATAAATCGGAGACCATGCCGGTCAGCATGATATTCATACAGATCACATCGTCGAGCAGTGCGCTGTCCACTCTGTTTTTCGCGTCTTCAATCGCCTGCAGCGCTTTTTTGATATAGTTCTTATAGGTATAGTCCGCGATCCCCGTGGCGACTTCCGAAGTTGCCGTCATTCCCTCCGCGCCAAGATTGAGCATGGTAAAGTAAAATTCCGGTTTTTTGGCCATTGCGTCCGCAATGCCGGAAGCAAGGTAGCGTGTGGGACAGTCGTCGGCGACAAAATCCAGGTCCACCAGCACCGCGCTGATTTCATGTGTTAAAAACTGGCTGCATGCAACGGAACCGTCCTCGCCGTAGGTTACATAAAGGACCGCGTAGGCCGCACAGGTCGCGGCGGAAGTGGGCGCCGTGATGATTTTTCTGTCCGTAAGATTTCCCGCCCCCTTGGCGATATCAATCACCTTGCCGCCGCCCAGACCGATAACCACTTCCGAGCCGGTGTCCCGCAGCCTTTTCGCGATCCACTCAAAGGATTTTTGTGTGGAAGGCCCGTCGAACTCGTCGACCGTAAAGCGGATTCCGCTTTTTTCCATGCTTTCCTTTACAATATGGCCGGTTTTGCTCCAAACCGTTGAATCAGTTACTATGTAGGCTGTTTTACCGCAGAAGGATACTTCCTGCCCGATCTGCTTCAGCGCGCCGTGGCATTGGGTATATCTTCCAGCGCCCACCTGAATGTTGTTACCGTCTAACATTCTGTGACCTCCTGTTTCTGGATCAATCAGTGTAAATCCATGTAATATCTCAAAAGCTGAATTCCGGGGCCGCCGCAGAGAAAACGGCCCAAAATCAGCCAGATCGAGCAATAACTTTATTTTTAATTTTAAATAAAAAATTTTTTATTTATTTTTTTAAACCCCTCCCGATTGGGGAGGGATGTTTTATTTTTCTATTTACATTTCATTGACGCTTGGAAAGCCGGACTTTTTACGAATTTCCAGCAGTTGGCCGCGAATACTTAAAATATGTTCTTCGACCAAAGCAATAGCCTTTTCTTCATCAAACTGTTTCAGATGGGCGAGCAAGGCCATATGGTCGGCGGACGCAACTCCCTGCATTCGGCTTGCGGAATTCATGGTAAGGTAGCTGGCGACCAGGAACCTGCCCTGAATGGAGTCGTAGACGTCCGTAATGCAGTCGTTGCCCGCCAAAGCCACCATTTTCTTGTGAAAGTTGAGGTCTTCCTTACAGGATTTCACGTATTCCCCCTGCTTAACATACTCGCCGCACAGAAGTGCGGGCTGAGTCAGGGATTCCACAGCGTTACCGTCTTTTCTATCGCATATTTCCGTGACGGCAAATCGTTCAATCAGGATTCTCGCCTTACAGATATCGGTGATCTCCTTATCGTCGTACTGGGGAACGATGATGCGCCCGTTGCTTTTCACTTCAAGAATCCGCTCGTTCGCAAGCAATTTAACCGCCTGTATGACGGGGGTACGGCTTACGCCGTATTTGTCCGTCAGTTCGTCGACAAAAATTTTCTGCCCCTGCAGATACTCCCCGCTGATCAGACTGTCTTTTATTTTCTCATAGACAATCATGTCCAGATTTTTTTTTATTGACACGGTGCATCGTCCTTCGTATTTCGATCTTTTCTTTATCATATATCAAACCTGTACAAAAAACAATAGGAAATTAAAAATTTAATATAAAAAATTTTTTTAGACTCTTACTATTGCGGAAACATCTTCATAGATTATCATTTTAAATTTCATAAGCAAAATTACTGGTCATGCCGAGAAGTTTGCCGATCAAATAAAATATGTTTAAAGATAAGATTGACAAATACGAAAAACCGGAATAAGATAGTGTAGTAAGTAGTAAGTAGTAAGTAGTAAGTAAAATTCAGCTATTTCATAAATAGGGGGACTTTTTGTGAAGGATTTGAAGTTAACGCAGAGCTTTTCGATGATCGCGCTGAATGCACAGAACAGCCTTTACCTGACTACTGTAAAAAAGGTGGCCCTCCGATGCATGGCCGCTTCCATAATTCTGGAAGTGCTTCTGGACAATCACACGGACAAGGGCTGGAATACGGTGGATTTACAGAATATCGCTTTCCCCGATTCGGAAGGATACCGTCAAGCTGTCCTGGAACCGATTCAGCATAAAAAGGTCAATGCCTCACGGGCTTTCAGCCTGAAACAGTGCCTGAAAGCGGCTTCCGCGCTGTCCGGCAAGAGGTTAAAAAAGCTGGAAAAGAACGTTGCCGATTCCCTGAGAAGTCAGGACCTGATCGAAGAGATTCCGAATCTGCTGGGTTGCGACCTGTATTTCGATTCTTCCGGAGTCCCGTATATGGAATATCGCAGCAGCATTTCGGAATACGCGGCAATTACAGAAAACGTAAAGGCGGAAATTCTGGAAAACGGCCCTGTAACGGATGAAACCGTCTGTATGCTCTGGCTTTTGCGTGAAAGCGGCTGTTTCAGCGACTTCTTTTCCCTCAATGACCTGGAAACGGTCGCCGTCAGAATGAACGGGCTTTATCACCAAAATCCTCTTGCGAAAGCCTTATACCCTATCCGCATCCGCCGCGGCGCAGAGCTGGCGGTCAAGCAGTTCCTGCATTGGAAAAAAAGAGTTTTTAAAAGACCTTTCGCTGCGGGTATCAATTTTGTTTATCCTGTTCTTGAGCGCTCTCAATCGGTTTTTATTGATACGGAGGCTTGGTTTTCCAATTCGGACAAAAGGCTGGAGGACGTTAAAAACCGGCTAAAATTATACGGTCATACATTCACGGTACTACAGACCGGGGCGGTTCCGATCATTAAAATAGACAATCTGGTTTATAAGGCAGTTCCGCAGGCGATTTACGGGAGGGTTCCGATTCACGGAGTCCGCCTAATGCCCCGCCTCCCTTTTTGAAGGAGTAAAAAATCATGTCGAGACAACGTACTATGGATGCTATCCTGGCCTCCGAATATGTCTCCATCGGCGAACTGGTGCGTATTATCGGGTGCCGCTACAGTACGCTCAAGTTTTACACGGAAGAAAACATGCTGCCGTTTGAACAGGCTGAGCAAAACCTGACCAGAAGGTATCGAAGAGAAGAGACCGTGAAAAGAATCCAATGGATTAAAAAATTAAAAGAGGATGGACTCAGTATTCCGCAAATCAAGAATGTTTTGCAGACAGCCCCGAAAAAAGAAAGCGACCCCGGTTGACCGCCGTACAGAAATTTTCGGAACATGCAGAAAACCGCCGTCGGGAGCAAATCCCGGCGGCGGTTTTCTATACGGTTCAGGAATCGTTCAGAGCGTGGTAAGCAGAAATTCCAGACTGCCCTTCAGCGCATAACCGCCCATCCCCGCGGGGATAAAGAGGCTGTCTCCCTTTTGAAGCGGAACCGGCGTTTCTTCCTCGCGGCAAAGCGTTCCTTCGCCGGAAACACACAGCAGCGACTGAAAGCTAAAGGTGTCGGCCGTCATTGCCGTTTCACCGGAAAGCGCAATCCGGGATACGGTAAAATACGGACAGGACGCGAGCAGCGTTCTGACACAGTCCCCGTCCCTCACCGGTTCGCCCTGCGGCTTCGCCGAGCGGACGGGCCGTTTCAGCTGCGTGACATCCAGCGCTTTGTCCACGTGCAGCGCGCGCGGTTTTCCGTCCGCGCCGACTCTTCCATAATCGTAAATGCGGTAGGTCGTGTTGGAACTCTGCTGGATTTCGGCAAGGACGATCCCCGCGCCGATCGCGTGAAGCGTTCCCGCGTCGATAAAGAACACGTCGCCCGGGTGGACCTCCACTTTGTTTAACACTTCCGTCAAGGTCTGATTATGAATTCGCCCGGCGAATTCCTCTTTGCTGATTTCCTTCCGGAAGCCGTAGTAAAGATAGGCGCCCGGCTCGTTTTCCAGAATATACCACATTTCCGTCTTGCCGTATTCGCCCTCGTGCTCCAGAGCGTATTCGTTGTCGGGATGGACCTGTATGGACAGACGGTCCTGCGCGTCGATCAGCTTAACCAGCACCGGGAACTGCTCAAAACGGCCGCAGTTTGTCCCCAGAATCCCCCGTCCCTCCTGCGCGATCAGGTCCTTCAGCGTCATTCCGTCGAAGATTCCCCCGGAAATCACGGACAGTCCGTCCGGATGGCAGGAGAGCATCCAGCTTTCCGCCAGCTTCTGCGCGACGCTTTGCTGGCGGTACTCCGTCCTGAGCTTTGTTCCTCCCCAAAGATAATCCTTGCAGGGAGCAATGAGTTTCAGCGGTCCCAAGTCAATGACCCCTTTCCGTTGTTGTCCCGGCCTTTTACGCATTACAGAGAAACCTTTCCGACGAATTTTCCCATCCGCGCAAACGCTTCCTTTACGTTTCGGAACTGCGTCCCCAGATTGATGCGGATATACCCTTCGCCGTTGCCGACAAAATTGTTCCCGCTTTCCACCAGCACGCCCGTTTCCTTTGCAAGGCGGCGGGTAAAGGTGTCGCTGTCCATCCCCGTTTTCCGAATATTCACCCACAGCAGATAGGAGGATTCCATCTCCATGTAGGACAGCCGGGGAATCCGGGTCCCGATGGACTCGCGGGCGTAACGATAATTTTCCCCAAGATAGCCCGTCAGCGCGCGGGTGTATTCCTCGCCCTCGTTGTAACAGGCAACGAGCGCGAGGATGCCGAACACCGTCGGCGAAGTGATGGAATTTTTCGTCAGGCGGTCGCGGAAGATCTTGCGCAGCTCGTCATTCTCAATGATGGCGTAAGAGGTTTTCAGGCCACCTAAATTATACTGCTTATTCGGTGAAGATAAAAGGATAACATTTTGAAAAAGTTCCCCGGTCTCAACGGTGGAGGTATAAATCCCGTCAAAAATCAGCCCGCTGTGTACCTCGTCGGCGACGACGACGGTCCCGTATTTCCGGCACAGGGAAATCAGCGTGACCAGCTCTTCCCGGCTCCAGATCCTGCCGGAGGGGTTGTGAGGATTGCAGAGCAGATACAGCTTCGGGCGGTACTGTTTGAGCTGCTCCTCCATTTTCTCAAAATCCATCCGGTAACGGTTGTTTTCCACGATCAATTCATTTTCGATCACCTGCGCACCAAACGCGGCCGCCGCCCGCGCAAAGGGGTCGTAGACCGGCGTGCTGAGCATGACGGAATCACCCTTCCGGCAGAAGGCCTGCACCGTATAATGCAGAGTGGAAACCGTGCCGTAGCACAGGGTCAGCCATTCCTTTTTCGGGGAAGCGTGATGATGCCGTTCAAAGTAACGGATCACCGCGTCGTAGAATTCCTCATAAACGTAGGTATAGCCGAAAACGCCGATATCCACGGCCTGACGCAGCCTGTTCAGCAGCGGCTCCGGCGCGCGGAAATCCATGTCGGCAATCCACATGGGAATATAATCATCGCCGACCGGGCCGAAGTGCTCTTCAATTTTCGCTCTGTCCCATTTGCGGCATTTTTCCGCGTAGCGGTCGGGGAAAAGGTCAAAATCCGTCATGGCTGCCTCCTGTGCGCAAAATCCACGGTAGAAAGGTAAGCGATCCGGTCCAGGCTTTTGATCAGCTCCGTCAGCAGAAGCACCGCGTTGTCCACATCGGCACGGCTGCCGATGGACCACGGGCTGTGGCCGTAGCGAAGCGGGATGCCGAGCACGGCGCACACCGCGCCGTCCCGGGTCAGGTGCGCCTGGCCGCCGTCCGTACCGCCGTTGCTGAACATATCCTGCTGCAGCGCAACGCCGTTTTGGTCCGCGACCTTCTGAATATGGTTCAAAAGGCGGGAGGAAGGCACCATGGTCTTATCGTAGTGCAGCAGCATGGGGCCGTGCCCGATCTGCCGGTTGTTGGTGTGGTCCCTGACCAGCTCGTTTCCCCAGCAGGCGATGTCCAGCACGATCACGATATCGGGCCGAATCCTGTACGCGGAGGTCTTTCCGCCCCTCAGCCCCACCTCTTCGCTGGACGTAGCCGCCAGATACAGCTGGTTCGGAAGCGGGGTGCCCGCCAGGCGCTTCAGCGTTTCCGCCATCACGTAGCAGCCGAGCCGGTCGTCAAAGGCCTTACCCGCAAAGGTACCGTCGATTCCGTATTCCTGACATTCGCTGCTGAAGGTCACCATATCCCCCGCGCGGATTCCCAGAGAAAGGGCTTCTTCATCGGAAACGGCGCCGATGTCGACGACCAGATCCTTCACGTCGCCGTCCGCGTACACGGAATTCAAAACGCCGGGGATTTTACGCCCGGATTCCGTTGTGACCCGGACCCCCTGCATGAACTTGGAGAAAGTGCGGACGCTCCCGACCGGAATGACATGGAGCATGCCGATTTTGCTGACGCTTCTGACGAGGAAGCCGACTTCGTCCATATGGGCGCACACCATGACGCGCGGGCCCTGCGTATCCCCCTTTTTATGGAAGATGGCGGAGCCCAGCCTGTCGAAATCGACTTCGTCCGAAACACCCTCCAGCTCTTTCAGCAGGATGCTTCTGACCTCGTCCTCGTGCGAAGCGACCGCGTCCGCGTTGCTCAGTTTTTTTACCAGCTCAATATCCATTGGTTACTCCTTATCTGCAACAATCAGCTGCTTGGGCGAGCGGGTCAGCACCCGGGAGCCGTTTTCCGTTACCAGCACGTCGTCTTCAATCCGCACGCCGCCCAGTCCCGGCACATAGATGCCCGGCTCTACGGTCACGACCATCCCGGCCTCCATGCGCGCTTCCTCCGTGGGGGAAAGGCGCGGATCCTCGTGATCGTTGATGCCCAGCGAATGGCCCAGGTTGTGGCCGAAATACCCGCCGTACCCGGCTTTTTCAATCACCGACCTGGCCGCCCGGTCCGCGTCGCAGAAGCGGGTTCCGGCGCTGACGGCCTCTATCCCCTTCTGCTGGGCTTTCCGGACGGTTTCATAGATTTTCCGCAATTCGGGTACCGGCATTTTCCCGACCGCGAACGTGCGGGTGATATCGGAGCAGTACTGGCCGACCTTTGCCCCAAAGTCAAGGGTGACAAGGTCGCCGGCTTCAATCCGCCTGGCGCCGGCCTTGGCGTGCGGCATGGAACCCCTTACACCGCTGGCGGCAATGGTGTCGAAGGATTCCTTCATCGCGCCGTTTTGCTTCATAAAGTAAACCAGCTCGTTCGCGATTTCGTCCTCGCGCATACCGGCCCTGACAAAGCCGAGAATGTGCGTGTAAGCGCGGTCCGCAATGGCGCAGGCTTTCTGTATCGTCTCAATTTCCTGAGCGTCTTTGACCGCCCGGATCGGATTGATATTGACGGGAACCAGCGAAGCGCGGAGCTTCTTTTCCAGCGACCGGTACCGGTCGTAGGACAGATCGTCGCCTTCAAAACCGACGGTACGGATATTTTCTTCTTCAAGAATTCTGTTGATGAGCAGGTCATAGGTCTTTTCCCCGGTCATCAGAAAGACCTGTGCGTCCCGGTTGTTCTGCCGTACTTCCTCGTAATAGCGCGAATCCACAATCACATATTTCTGCTTCTGCGTAATCAGCACATAGCCCGAGGAGCTGTACAGCCCGGAAAGATAAAATTTGTTGTGGTAAGAGGTGCACAGCATTGCCTGAGCGTTGCGGCCCGCCAGAAGCGCGCGGCATTTTTCAAGTCTGTTCATGTTTTCTCCTATATGATTTAAGAAAGGAGTACGAAACGTACCCCTTTCTCTCAGCTCCTATGTAATCAGTCGTTGGAGTCTACTTCCAGCTTGCCTTTTTTAATCAGATTGTTCCGTGCGAAAATAACGATCAGCGCGGTGATGACCGCTCCGATGACGATGCCCGCAATATAAGCGGCGATATTGGAGATCAGCGGCCATGCCCAGACAGCGGATTCCGGGAACCACTGGACGGCGCCCATGGCGACGGCGGAGGTACCGCCGACGATCGCGCCGATCATATAGGCAGGAATCGTGATGGAGGGTTTCTCAAGGGCGAACGGGATGGAGCCTTCGCTGATGCCCATGAAGGCAAGGAACATGGCGGTTTTGCCCTGGGGATAGAACTGCTTGTCAAAGACATGTCTGCCGACAACCAGTTTGTCGATGATCGTCGCAAGGCCGAGGCCGATGGACGGAACGACAATGGCGATGCAGCGGGCCGTAATCGGCAGCAGCTTGTCGGTCGTAAAGCTCAGCGCCACAAATCCTGCGGCCTTGTTGATCGGGCCGCCAAGGTCAATGGCGGTCGCCGCGGAAAGCGCGATGGCGTATCCGTAGCTGCCAGCTGCGCCTGCCGCGCCCAGAGCCGCTTTGATCCAGGAGTTGATCAGTCCGCCAAGCGGGGTAACGACATAGTGCATACCGAGCATCACGCCGGCGGCCGCGATAATCGGAATCAGGAAGGTGCTCTTGAAAGCAAGCATGTTGTGGCTTACTTTAATGGACTTATTCAGCCATTTTACAAAATAACCGGCTGCGATCGCAATCAGGATCGCGCCCAGGAAGGTGGAAGCAACCGGGGAATTGGCTTCCCACTTGCTGTCCACAAGGCTCAGGATGGAAGTCGGCTTGGTAGCCATCAGGCCGCCGATAAAACCGGCCGGGAAAGCGAGCTTTCCGCCGATGGAGTTCGCCATGAAGGCCGCGAACATCGGAATGGCAAAGCCGAACAGGGTTCCGCCGAATTCCGCGGTCAGGTTGGCAAATTTCAGCAGGCCGATGGACGACCCCGTGTATTTTCCGGAGTTCATCGCGTCAACAATGCCCATGGAGGGATCGACACCGAGGATGACGTAAGGAATCAGCTGGGAAAGTGCCAGGATCAGTCCGCCCATGATCAGGAACGGAATCATGTTGGAAATACCGGTCATAACATGTTTGGAAAGCTCTGCCCAGACGCTCTTTTTTTCCGGTGCGGGGGCAGTGGAACCGATGTTCAATTTCGGACGGCCGGCTCCGCCGTTGACTGCGCTCTTTTTGGTAATTGCCATTTTAACTCCTCCTCAAAATAAATTATGTAATTATTGTGCTTCTGCGGAAATCATTTCCTCGATTTCCCGAATGGTGCCTTTGGCGTTTTTGATGGCGTCCTGCAGGCTGATTTCATACACGTCGTAGTTGTCGAAACGGTCGTTGTTTTCCGGCGTGATCGCCACGGCCTGAATAATCATGTAGGCTTCTGCAAGATCCTTTGGGGTAAGCGCGTTCTGGATCCCGTCCGCGCCCTGCGTTTCGATCTTTACCTCATACCCCAGCTCCTTCGCCGCTTCCTCCAGGGACTGCGCGGCCATGAAGGTATGGGCCAGACCCATTGTGCAGGCGCACAGAGCCACCAGTTTCTTTGCCATATTCTGTTCCTCCTTCTTAACTTTGAATCGCTTGATTGATAATACCGAATATTTCATCGGGATCACATGAATTGAGCAGTGATTTCTGAAACTCCGCGTTGACCAGCTTGCGCGAAAGCGCGGAAAGGAGCTTCAGGTGCACCGTGCCCCCCACTTCCTTTGGAACCAGCAGAGCGAGAACCGCCACGGTCGGTTCGCCGTCCATGGACGGCCAGTCGATGCCGTGCTTTGTCTTGACCACAAGCACCGAGGGTTTCAGGACCGCGTCGCAGCGCGTGTGCGGAATGGCAAACCCGTCGCTGAAGCCGGTGCTGTCCACGTTTTCACGCTCCATAAAGCCGTCGACGGTCGCCTGTACGCCGGAACTGATACCGAACTCCACCGCCTTTTCGGCGATGAAGGCCAGGCATTCCTCTTTCGTGGAAACGTCCGCATCCAGCAGGACGTACTCCCTCTTAAAAACGCTATCTTCCTGCATATGTGTTCTCCTTCAAAAAGAAAAATGATTCATAAATTCATCGTAAGAAGAGGAAGCAATCAGCTGGTTTACCCGTCTGATATCCTTTACGCATCCGTACAGCTGCCGGAACATGGATGCGTTGGCGCTGTCGGCACTGTTGAAGCTGATAAAGAACAGCAGCTGAACGTTCTCCTCCCCCCATTTAATCGGCTGCTGTAAAATGCCGATCCCTACCACGGAAGGCAGCTCCCCCTGAAAGATGGTGTGCGGAACGGCCACCAGATTGCCGATGTCCGTGGAGGATTTCTTCTCCCTCATCTTAACGGAATCCAGCGTACTTTTTTGAATGAGGCCCATCGCCAGCATTCTTTTTCCAATCTCTTCAATCGCCTCTTCCCGCGTCTGCGCCTGAAGCCGGAAAAATGCTTCCGGACGGAACATGGCGGCGAGGCCGGGCTTTTCTTCCCCGCTGTGATAAAGGGCGTCCCTGATCCGGATAATACAGTCGCTGCCCAGAAAATCCTCGATGACCACCAGAGGGATATCACTGTGATAGCCGTCGATATCGACGGTGGAAATAACAATATCGGGATCGTGTGCGAGCGCGCTTTCCAGATAGTGGATCGGGTACACGCCGGCAATTTCAAGCTCCGGGATTTCCCTGCTGATCCGCTCGGTAATCAGCTGGCTTGTGCCGATTCCGTAGCTGCACAGAACGACTGCCTTTTTCCGGCTGTTCATCCTTTCATGGAACGCGCCGAAATGCATGGCAAGGTATCCTAATTCGTCTTCGCCTATGGTTACGCCGTACTCCTTTTCAATCTTCTGCGCCAGAAAGATCGCGTAGTTCATCTCGATCGGATACTTCTTTTTGATCTGGCTGAGCAGGGGATTTTTCACCGGGATCTGGCTCTCCATCCGCTCCAGAAGAATTTTGATGTGTACGGACAGGGATTCGGTCACTTTTTCGTCGGCGGAATAGTCGGAGCCGGAAATCAGGGAGATTTCCCTGATCCGGTCCTTTACAAAGTTGTGGATATGGTCTTCCACATTTACCTTATCCGCTTCAAAGCTCTGGATCACGGGGCCGGAAAGCGCGGCAATATATTGAACCTCTTCGTCGTTCAGCGCAATGCCAAAGGACTTTGCGAGCGGGTCCATCATCTGATGGATCACCTGCAGGTGATACCGGCGCACGTTTTTCGGCAGCGAAAGATCGGTCAGACGGCAGCCCTGCCTTGCGCGGGAAAAGGAAACGGCGATGCGCATGGACAGATTCTGAATATCCCTGTCCGCGGCGACGACGTGAATCTTCTTCAAGTGCTCCAGCACGGTACCGTCGATCTGCTGATACTCGTCTTCGCTCAGATTCGGCAGATTGACCTGAAAGCTGCTCTGCCCGTTGTTGAATCCGATGTCCGTCAGCAGTGCGCGGATGTTGATTTCCCCGCCGTCTATCAACAGTCCGTAATAGGGCTTTGAAGACAGCTCCAGGCTGTATTTGTGGAGATAGTCCTTGATGGACGGCATCATCTTGTTTACGGTGGAAGGGCTCAAATGCACGCAGCCGGAAAGCGTTTCTATTGTGACGGGCTGTGACTGGATGATCGTCAGAAGAATGCTTCTGACACGTTCGGCGCTGTCTTCGTAGGACTCGCCGCTCAGCAGCTTTTTCACCGCCCTGAGGTCGCCTTTCAGCTCATAGCCCACGCCGCGCTTTGAAACGATTTCCAGCCCGTCTTCCTTGATTTCATCATTGATGATTTCAACATACCGTTTGGCGGTACGGGAGGAAATATCGATCAGCTTGGCAATGTCCTCCGCCGTCAGGGGAGTCTGC
The DNA here is from genome assembly GCF_052443335.1 of Caproiciproducens lactatisolvens. Taxonomy (NCBI): domain Bacteria; kingdom Bacillati; phylum Bacillota; class Clostridia; order Eubacteriales; family Acutalibacteraceae; genus Caproiciproducens; species Caproiciproducens lactatisolvens. The sequence continues at coordinate 2,578,898 of NZ_CP195750.1, forward strand.
GTCTCGCTGAGATGTTGTATCAGTTTGATTTGAATTTTCGTCAGCATCCAATCACCTCGCTTTTATTTTGATCTCACCGGTCAATTCTATTATAACTTTTTATTCGGGAATTTCCTTATAATCTTTGACATGGGATGGTGCCACTGGAAACAAATTACTGTCTATCTTGTATAATTTATGTGTCCGATTCTTGAATTTCCGGCGGTTTCAAGGCTTTTCGCCTGTGTGCCATCCGGCAGAAGTGCGAAAAAAGCGGAACCGTACAGGCAGGAATACGGAGGATATCATTCCATAAAATAATAATCCAAGGTTGTCCGCGCACGGAACGCGGCTTCGCCGAAAACAGCGGAGGTTGCATTTTATTGCGGGTATGATATCATAGTAAGCAGTAAAAAAATCTACGCCGCGGCGTAAATCATCAAGGGGAGTATTTCTATGAAGCAGTTTACTTATACCATTACGGATGCCGAAGGAATCCACGCCCGTCCGGCCGGGCTGCTTGTAAAGACAGCGGCGGCGTTTGCTTCGGACATTCAGGTAATCAAGGACGGAAATGCGGCAAACGCCAAAAAGATTTTCGCGGTCATGGGGCTGGCCGCCAAAAAGGGTGAGACGGTAACCGTTACTGTGGAAGGCGGCGACGAGGCAAAAGCTTTTGAAACGCTGCAGGCTTTTTTCAAGGCCAATTTATAAGCCGGGAACAAACAGCACCCCAATCGTTATTCAGTATCTCTGTCTAACGATTGGGGTGCTGTTTTATTGTTTTTCAATTTTCCAAAAGCCACTGCCTGTACCGCAGAAATTCGCCGTCCGCCGGACAAAGCTGCAGCACAAAGCCGACGCGCCCGAGCAGGCTGCGCCGGTACTCCTCCGGCCCCTGCGCTATGTTTTCATGGGCAAGATGGGATTCCCATCCGTATTTCCGGATATAGTACAGCTCCCGGCGGATTTCGCGGCGGTATTCCCTGGGGGCCTGAAGCTTTTGGTTTGCCACTACCCCGGTGATCTTTCTCCGCTGTCCGCGATTTAATATCCGCGTCTTCCGGTCGTTTAGGGTGAACCCGTTTTCCGCCAGAACGCGCCGCACAAAATCGATGAGCGCCAGCGGATTGAAGGAACCGGAAAAAGTCATATCGTCGCTGTAACGGGTATAGGCGATCCCGCGCCTGCCGCAATACGCGCTGATCTGCCCGTCGATCGGCCCGAAAACCAGATTGGAAAGGAGAGGACTGGTCGGCGCGCCCTGGGGAAGCGAGCCGCCCAGGGTACAAAAACGCGCAAAATAAAAGCTGAGAACACCGTTGTAATTCCGGTTTTCCAAAAAAGAGCGGTCATCCGCATTGAGATAATGGCACCCAACGCAGGGCGAAACCTCCAGCGCCCGGTCAACGGCGCGGAATACCTGCGCGAAAGAAATGCTGTCAAAAAAAGCATGGATGTCCAGCTTGACCACCAGAGGCTGTCCCAGATGAGGCCGCGCGTTGTCCAGTACGGATTTTCCCGGCAAATAAGCGGTCGCGCAGCGCGGTCCGGCGGCGGGCAGCAGCCCTAAAATGCCTTTCTGCACCCTTCTGAGCGCGCGGTTCGGAACACAGAGCAGCCGCGTGCCGCTTTCTCCCTTCGGCAGCTCGCGAAGGGTGTAGCAGCCGCACCGGTATTTTTCACGGGAAAGGCGCAGAAGCTGGTAATAGCACCGGTAAAACTTCCGCCCGTCCCGGTTATGGTAAAGATATCTGCAAAAATCTTCAAGCGTATGAAGCATGGCCGCTGCCTCCTGCCGCAGACCCGGCTGATTTTTTAATAAGCGGAAAAGGCACAAAATTCTCCTTCGGAATGCAACCGCAGCCGTGTTTTGAAATACACGAAGTGTATGGTTACACGGTGAGGATTGCTTTCTGCGCGCGCAGCGCCGGTCCGTTTGCCCTTTCGGGGGCGGCGACTCGCCGTCCTCCTGCGAAAAAAATCCGCAGAATCTGCTGCCGTTTCCGCTTATCCTGTACTTTACCACATCGGACCGAAATAATCCAGCCCACCCCCGATTTTTTGTCCCCCGCCGCCGCGGCTCTCAATCCTTTTGCTCCCGTTTTTCCGCGTCCGGCCCGGCGGTGACGATTTTTTTACACACCTTCTCCAGTTTGGAGTAATACGTCTGCGGAATGCCGCCGTCGGTGATGACGCAGTCAAATTCGGAAAGATCGGCGTATCGGGTCAGATACGTCTGTCCGAATTTGGTATGGTCCGCCAGAAGGTATTTCCGGTTGCCCGCGCGGAGCAATGCCTTCTTTACCAAAGCATCCTCCGGTCCCGGCACCGTTGCGCCGTACTCCAGACTGCACCCGTGCGTGCCGGCAAACACCTTGTCCGCCCGGAAATTCTGAAAAAACTCGGCGGTCATTCCGCTGACGGCTCCTGCGGAAACCTCGTTGTATTCCCCGGGGGCAAGAATCAGCCGGATTTTCGGGCGGCTTCCCAAATATTGGATCACCGGCCACGAGTTGGTAATAACGGTCAGCTTTTTCTCCTGGATGCATCTGGCGATTTGCAGCGTTGTGGTCCCGCAGTCGATAATGATGGTATCCCCGTCCTCGATCAGCCGGGATGCTTCATACCCGATGGCCCGCTTCCGGTCGGTCAGCTGGCCGGATTTCACGGAAAAGCTCGGCTCGATCGCCGTGCGGGTATTTAAGTACGCTCCCCCGTAGCTGGTGATCACAAAGCCCTGCTTTTCAAAGAAAAGAAGGTCCCTGCGGATCGTCATGGCGGAAACATGGAACCGCTCCGCCAGATCATTGACCGCCACGGAGCTCTCCTTTTGCAGAAGCTGATAGATTTCCATTCTGCGCCGCGCGGCACTCATTTCCATTGCCCGAACCTCCCTTTTCCTGAAAGCCGTTTTGGCATCCGGATAATTCATTATCAAACAGAGCAATCTGTTCTGTTTTGTTTTATTAGTATCATTTTACCACCATTGGAAAAAACCGTCAATCCGGGCCGTAAAAGCGGCGGCAGTCCCGGCGGTCAGCTTGCTCTTTCCGGGGATAGACGATTTTACCAGTTTCTGCTTCGATTTTTCGGTGAAAATTTATGTATGCTGACAATTGACGAGTGCCATGCTTATTACTATAATGTTGTAGATAGAACTGTATGACATAAAACAGTATTGCAAATCCTATTGCGCATAAAAAGGAAGTGCTGTATGGAAAAGATGAAGATCGGGCTGGAGCTTCGCTCGCTGAACAACATGATCCGGCGTTATTTCGAATTTTCTTCCCATAAAAATGAAATCGAAACCATCACCGGAAACAACGGGTGGATTATCGGCTACCTTGCCGATAATGCGGACAAAAATATCTATCAGAAGGATCTGGAGGATCACTTTACCATCACCCGCTCCACAGCGTCGAAAGTACTCAGCCTGATGGAACAAAAGGGCCTGATTCAAAGACAGGCGGTTGCACAGGACGCGCGCCTGAAAAAGATTGTCCTCACAGAAAAAGCGTGGAAAATCAAAGGGCTCATGCGGGAGGACGCCGAGAGGATGGAACGGACCCTGACAAGCGGATTTACGGAGGAAGAAGTGGAAACGCTGTACTCTTACCTGCAAAGGATGCGGACAAATATATCCGATATGAATCCTGCTCTTTCCTGATATTTCAGTAAAACGTTAAGGAGATTTTATATGATGAAAAAGCTTCTCTCCAGCGTGAGAGAATATAAAAAGAATTCCCTGCTTGCCCCGGCATATGTGACCTTCGAGTCGATCCTTGAAATCGTCATTCCTACGCTGATGGCGTATCTGATCGACTACGGAATCAATCAGAAAAGCATGCCCAATGTTCTGTGGATCGGGCTTGCGCTGATTGTCTGCGCGATGATCTCGCTGCTGACCGGCGTTCTTGCGGGCCGCAGCGCGGCGATCGCTTCTTCGGGCTTTGCAAAAAATTTACGCCGCGATATGTTCTATAACGTGCAGAAATTTTCTTTTTCCAATATTGATAAATTTTCAACCGCCAGTATCATCACACGGCTGACCACTGACGTCACCAATGTGCAGAACGCTTACCAGATGCTGGTCCGCCTCGGGGTGCGGGCGCCCGTGATGATCGTGTTCGCATTGATTTTTTCCTTCCGGATCGACGCTCATCTTTCCCTGATCTTTCTTGCGACGATCCCCGTGCTCGGCGTCGGCCTTTTTATGATCACAACGCACGTTCACCCGATTTTCGTTCGGGTGTTCAACACCTACGACAAGCTGAACCGCATTGTTCAGGAAAATCTGCTCGGCATCCGGGTCGTCAAATCCTATACCCGCGAAGACCATGAGGACGAAAAGTTCGCGGGTATTTCCCAGTCGATTTTTCAGGATTTCACAAAGGCGGAAAAAAGAATCGCGTTCAATATGCCGCTGATGCAGCTTTGCCTCTATGCCAGCATGCTCTTGCTTTCCTGGTTTGGCGCCAAAGAAATCATCGCCAGCAACAACAATCCCGTAATCGGGCTTTCGACAGGAGAACTGGCCAGCCTGATCACCTACGCCCTGCAGATCCTCATGAGCCTGATGATGCTTTCCATGGTGTTTGTCATGATCATTATCGCACGCGCGTCGTCGGAGCGTATTGTGGAAATCCTGAATGAGGAAAGTGATCTCAAAAACGGGGAAAACCCTGTCTGCACAGTAGAAGACGGTTCCATCACCTTTGAAAACGTCACTTTTACTTATTCCAGAAAGGCCGACAAGCCGGTCCTTGACGGGATCAACCTGTCCATCGCGTCAGGGGAGACGGTCGGTATCCTCGGCGGAACCGGCTCCTCGAAATCGAGCCTTGTTCAGCTGATTCCGCGCCTTTATGATGTCACCGCAGGAAGGGTAACCGTCGGCGGCGTCGACGTGCAGGATTACGATCTTGAATCGCTCCGCAATCAGGTGGCGATGGTGCTGCAGAAAAATGTTCTTTTTTCCGGCACGGTCAAAGAGAACCTCCGCTGGGGCAGTGCGGACGCCACGGAGGAAGAAATGATCCATGCCTGCAGGCTCGCCCAGGCCGACGGCTTCATCCGGGAATTCCCGGATCAGTACGATACCTATATCGAGCAGGGCGGCACCAATGTGTCCGGCGGACAGAAACAGCGGCTGTGCATCGCGCGGGCATTGCTGAAAAAGCCCAAAATTCTGATTCTGGACGATTCCACCAGCGCGGTCGACACCAAAACCGACGAATTGATCCGCCAGGCGTTTCGGAAGGACATCCCGAACACGACGAAAATTATCATCGCGCAGCGTGTTTCCTCCGTTCAGGACGCCGACAAAATCATTGTGCTCGACGACGGCAAAATCAACGCGGTCGGGACGCACGAGGAACTGCTCGGAACCTGTGCCATTTACAGGGAAGTCTACGAGTCTCAGAACAGAGGAGGCGCTCTCCATGAGTAAAATGCCGAAAGACAATCCGCAGGCATACGGCAAAACGGCGGCGGGCGGCAGGCCCCCGATGCAGCGTTTTAAGCCGGGTACGATCAAAAGGCTGCTTGCCTATATGGCCGGCTACCGGATTCAGCTGATCCTCGTTTTTATCTGTATCCTGATCAGCGCGGCCGCGGGCGCGGCGTCCTCTTTGTTTCTTCAGACGCTGATCGACAAGTACATTATCCCTCTGCTGGGCCAGGCCTCCCCTTCCTTCACGGGCCTTTTCAAAGCGATTCTCTTAATGGGGTCGATCTACATCATCGGCGTGCTGTCCACCTTGTTCTACAACCAGATGATGGTCATCATTGAGCAGGGCACGCTGAAAAGAATCCGCGATGAAATGTTCACGCATATGCAGAGCCTGCCGATCCGATATTTTGACACGCATACGCACGGCGATATCATGAGCCGCTATACCAACGATACCGACACGCTGCGTCAGGCGATCTCCCAGAGCTTGCCGCAGATGTTTGCGTCCCTTGTTTCCGTGGCGGCTGCGTTTTTCTCCATGCTTTATCTCAGCGTCGGCCTTACCGCTTTCGTCGCCGTGTTCGCCGTGATTTTGCTGAAGGTAATCAAAGCCCTGGTGGGAAGAAGCGGAGCCTTCTTTATGAAGCAGCAGCAGTCTTTGGGAGACGTCAACGGCTATATTGAAGAAATGATCAACGGTCAGAAAGTCGTAAAGGTTTTCTGTCACGAAGAAAAAACCGAGGAGGGCTTCGATAAAAAGAACGAAGACCTCTGCTACTGCGCGACCGAGGCGAACAAGTACGGAAATATCACCATGCCGGTGGTCGGCAATCTGGGCTATATGCTCTATGTGCTCCTTGCCATCATCGGCGGCGCGGCGGGCATCGCGGGAATTCCCAACCTGAGCTTCGCCGGGGTCCAGACCCTGACGATCGGTACGATCGTATCCTTCCTTACCCTTTCCCGCAGCTTCATCAACCCGATCGGCCAGATTTCCATGCAGTTCAACATGGTAATCATGGCGCTCGCCGGCGCGTCAAGAATCTTTGACCTGATGGATGAGGAAAGCGAGCAGGACGATGGATACGTCACCCTGGTCAATGCAAAAATAGAAAACGGCGAAATAAAAGAATGCAGGGAACGGACGGACACATGGGCGTGGAAATATCCGCACAGCGACGGAGCGGTGACCTATACGCCGCTGCAGGGAGACATCCGCTTTTACGACGTGGACTTCGGCTACGAAGAAAACAACGTCGTCCTGCACAACATCACGCTTTACGCAGAGCCGGGCCAAAAGGTCGCCTTTGTAGGAGCGACCGGCGCCGGAAAAACGACGATCACCAACCTGATCAACCGGTTCTATGACATTGCCGACGGGAAGATCCGGTATGACGGAATCAATATCAACAAAATAAGGAAAGCCGATCTCCGACGGTCGCTCGGCATCGTTTTGCAGGACGTGAACCTCTTTACGGGAACGGTGATGGACAACATCCGCTACGGCAAGCTGGACGCGACGGACGAGGAATGCATTGCGGCCGCAAAGCTCTCGAACGCCGACGGATTTATCCGCATGCTTCCGCAGGGGTATCATACCGTGCTGGAGGGCGACGGCAGCGGCCTTTCGCAGGGGCAGCGGCAGCTGATTTCCATTGCCCGCGCGGCGGTGGCCGACCCGCCCGTCATGATCCTTGACGAGGCCACCTCCTCCATCGACACCAGAACCGAAGCCATTGTTCAGAAGGGTATGGATGCGCTGATGAAAGGCAGAACGGTATTTGTCATCGCACACCGCCTTTCCACCGTGCAGAATTCCGACGTCATTATGGTTCTGGAACACGGCCGCATCATCGAGCGCGGCAGCCACGAACAGCTGATCAGCGAAAAGGGGAAATATTATCAGCTCTACACCGGCGCGTTTGAACTCGAATAAATCCAGCCGTTCCGCCCGACCTGCAGAGCGTATCGGTCAAGCCAAAAAACAGCGCTGAAACGGGTCCGCAGAGCGAAAGACCGTTTTTTCTCCAAAAAAGTGGATTGCTTTAAAAAACAGCCGAAAGGGCTTGCCGTCTTCAGTTCACAGACGGCAAGCCCTTATTTTTTCATCAGCCGCATATTCTCGTGACGGAGGTGAAAGTCCCGGCCGGAACTCCGTGACAAAAATCCGTTTCAGTCCGACGACGTATTTTCCGTCGCCCTGCGGATCATCAGCCAGGTGACCGCCGCCACAAGCACCAGATCCACCGCTGACAAAGCGATGTAATCCACCGGAATTTTATTCGCCATATTGACTGCGTTGACACAGGTCAGCATTGTGGTGAACGACCAGCCGGCGGCGATCAGAACGGCGGGCAGCCTGTCTTTCCGCACGGAAAGCATATAGAGAACGCTCAGGACCACCGTCAGGAATGAATACCGTTCATGCATGGAAGGCAAAAAATACGTGCAGACGGAAGAAGCCCACATGCCCAGCAATAAAATATTTTCCTCCCGGACGGGCTTTTGATACGAAATCCAAAGGACGGCGCCCGCCCCCAAGAAAGCAACGCAAAGACAAATTCCCACGACCGCGTATTGGGAGTAGGTTCCCATCAACAGATAATACAGTCCGGGAAAGTGGGACACCAGTTGTTTGAACTGGGTCTGCTCCAAATAAATCTTAAAAATATCTGTGACAGGTCTTCCTGCGACCAGAGCCGGAATCGACAAAACGGACACCCCCAGCGGGATGATCAAATAGTGCACGACAGAATGGGACCGATTTGTGAAATATAGAATCAAAAGCACCGGCAAAAAAAATACGGCCTGAAGCTTAAACGCAAGGGCAAAAGAAAACCACACGAAAGCCGGCACATAGGATTCCCGGATCAGTTCTTTTATGCACAGCAATAAAAAGGACACATAAATGAAATCGCACTGCCCCCAAAAGGCCGAATTAATGAAAACGACCGGGTGGAACAAGATGCACAGCCATGCGGCGGCCGCCAGAAGTTCCCCTTTTTTCTTATTTGAGGCAAGGCTGTATACGATCCGCGCCCCCGCAGCGGCGCCGACGTAATCGAACAGAATAGAGACCGCTTTGATAGAGAACAGCGGCGGAACCGGCAGGTACGTTAAGGCGGCGAGAATCGTCAGATAGGGAAAATTGTAATTTCCGACCGGCCTGCCCAGCGCCGCGAATCCTCCGCTCTTCTTCAGCTCCTGGAACCACGGGAGCAGAAAATGCTGATAGTCGCTGCTTTCCGTCGGGAACCCCCGCCAGCGCACGGCAAGGGATAAAAGCGTCAGGGCGATCCATGCGATCCCGAAGATGTGTTCTCGAACAAAACCGGACAGGCTCCGGTCAAAGGCGAGCGTTCCGCTCCACCCGCCCCATTTCAATTGCTTTCTATTTTCCATTATTTCTTTTTTCCAACTGCCTTTCCTAACTTTAGAGTAATCCGTCCCACCGTTCCTCCGCATGCTTTTCCGCATAGAGTCCTTCTTTCAAAGAAAAACTCCGTATTAATTTAACATTTTTTCAACGATATATGAACCTCAGGCAGAAGAGAGGAAAGAAATGGAATATAAATTCAGCAATTCCGTCACATGCGATTGAAAGGACATATGCCCCGCATCACCTTACGGATGACGCCAAGGTCAGTTTCATTGCCGAACTCCTCGATTTACTGGATACTCAGGGCTCCGTTCTCATTGGGGACGTTTGCTTTTACACAAGAAACGACCTGCTTTTGTGCAAAGAGTCTTATGGCGACGGTTGGGACGATGAAGAAATCTATTTCGTATTCTCGGAATTGAAAGATCCGCTTAACAAGGTTACGTTTCTCCCCTCGTCGAAGGCGGGGGGAGAAACGTGTTTTGTCTCGCAAGCTGAAATGGAATTGCTGTCGTTGCTCCTGCAGAAAGCAAAGCCCAGAAACGACAGCCGCCGCCATCTGTGCACACAGGTGGCGGCGGCTGAATTGTACGATGAGTGAAAATTACATTTTGTCGTGGCAGGTTCTCGCAATGACATCGAGCTGCTGCTCTCTCGTCAGGTCGATGAATTTTACCGCATATCCCGATACACGGATCGTAAAGTTAGCGTACTCCGGTTTCTCAGGATGCTCCATCGCGTCTTTCAGCTTTTCGGTGCCGAAGACATTGACGTTCAAATGATGGGCGCCGCGGCCGAAATATCCGTCAAGAACATGCGCGAGGGTTTCGCTCTGTTCTCCCTCGGTATGCCCAAGCGCGCCCGGGCTGATGGTCTGCGTATTGGAAATGCCGTCGAGCGCATACTCGTAAGGCAGCTTTGCGACGGAGTTCAGGGAAGCGAGAAGCCCGTTCTTTTCCGCGCCGTAGGACGGGTTCGCGCCCGGCGCCAGCGGCGTCCACGCCTGTCTTCCGTCCGGAAGCGTGCCGGTGTTCTTGCCGTACACAACATTGGAGGTAATCGTAAGAATCGATGTCGTAGGCTCCGAATCACGATAGGTGTGGTATTTGGTCAGCTTCTTCATGAAGGTCTTCAAAAGCCATACGGCAATGTCGTCCGCGCGGTCGTCGTCGTTTCCGTAACGCGGGAAGTCGCCTTCGATCTGAAAGTCCACAGCCACGCTGTTCTCGTTGCGCACGGGAGTTACCTTCGCGTATTTGATGGCGGACAGGGAATCGACCACATGGGAGAAACCCGCAATGCCGGTTGCGAAGGTTCTTCTGACGTCGGTATCGATCAGCGCCATCTCCGCCGCTTCGTAGTAATACTTGTCATGCATATACTGAATCAGGTTCAGGACATTCACATAAAGCCCCGCAAGCCAATCCATCATGACGTCGTACTTCGCCATCACGTCCTCATAATCGAGGACCGCCGAGGTGACGGACTTGTAAGCGGGTCCCACCTGCATGCCGCTCTTTTCATCCACGCCGCCGTTAATGGCGTACAGCAGGCACTTGGCAAGGTTTGCGCGCGCGCCGAAGAACTGCATTTCCTTACCGGTCTGTGTCGCGGATACGCAGCAGCAGATGCTGTAGTCGTCTCCCCAGATCGGGCGCATCACATCGTCGTTTTCATATTGGATGGAGCTTGTCTTTACGGAAATGTAAGCCGCGTATTTCTTATAGTTTTCCGGCAGCTTGGAGGAATAAAGAACGGTCAGGTTCGGTTCCGGCGCGGGCCCCATATTTTCCAGCGTATGCAGGAACCGGTAATCGTTTTTGGTCACCATGTGGCGGCCGTCCATTCCAAGCCCCGCCGTTTCCAGCGTAGCCCAGACGGGGTCCCCGGAGAACAGCTGATTGTAAGAGGGGATGCGGGCGAACTTCACCATTCTGAGCTTTAACACCAGATGGTCGATCAGCTCCTGCGCCTCCGCCTCGGTCAGCGTTTCTTCCTCCAGATCGCGATGGATATAGATGTCAAGGAAGGTGGACACGCGGCCGACGCTCATCGCCGCGCCGTTCTGGCTCCTGATCGCCGCCAGATACCCGAAGTACAGCCACTGGACGGCTTCTTTCGCGTTACCGGCCGGCTTTGAAATATCGAAGCCGTAGGCCGCCGCCATTTCCTTCATGTCCTTTAATGCCCTGATCTGGTCGGAGAGTTCCTCTCTCTGGCGGATGATGTCGTCCGTCATGATACCGGACCCGCAGTAAGAAAGATCCTCTTTCTTCTTTTCAATCAGGTGATCGATGCCGTAAAGGGCGACGCGGCGGTAGTCGCCGACGATGCGCCCGCGTCCGTAGGTATCCGGAAGCCCTGTGATGATTTTATTGTGGCGGGCCTTTTTCATTTCAGGCGTGTACGCGTCGAAAACCGCCTGATTGTGCGTCTTATGGTAATCCGTGAAAATCTTATGCAGCTCGGGAGCGGGTGTATAGCCGTAGGTGGTGCAGGCTTCCTCCGCCATCTTGATGCCGCCGTAGGGCATGAACGCCCTTTTCAGGGGTTTGTCCGTCTGCAGTCCCACGACCCTCTCAAGGCTCTTATCCCCGCTGTCGATGTAGGCCGCCCCGTAAGCGGTGATGCCGGAGACGACCTTTGTCTCCATATCCAGCACCCCATTGTTCGCTCTTTCCTGCTTCTGCAGCTCCTGTACCTTTCCCCAAAGCTTGTTCGTCGCATCCGTCGGTTCTGCCAGAAAACTCTGGTCCCCGTCATATTGCGTGTAATTGTCCTGAATGAAATCCCTCACATTGACGTCGTCCGTCCAATGCGAACCTTTGAAGCCTCTCCATTCCTGCTTCATAGCACTACTCCTTTCTTGTGATAGCATGCAGCTTTCTTCTGCAGTTCTGACTATAGTTTAGCTGATCTGTTCTGCCGATTCCTTGATTGTAATCAATAATACAGCATTTCATGTTGCCGGGTTCCTCCGCTCGCAGCACAGCGTTTCCCTGCGCGGCCCGCTTTCCCCGCGAAGAATCCGTTCGGCATTTTTCACGCGCTCCGCGCCGGGCGACTTTACCCCTTCCAGAGAATATGGAATGCCAAGCTCTTTCCATTTGTATTGACCCATGGCATGGTAAGGAAGCACCTCGATCTTCTCCACATTTTTAAGCGCGGCGATGAACTCCCGTGTTCTGTGCAGATAACCGTCGTCGTCCGTAATCCCCGGAACAAGCACATACCGGATCCAGACAGGCTTGCCGATATCGGACAGATAGCGGAACATATCCAGAATATTTTCGTTCGGCTGTCCCGTCAGCTTTCGATGCTCCATGGGGTCGATATGCTTGATATCCATTAAAAGAAGATCCGTGTAACGCATCAGCTCCCGGAATTTTGAAAAAAACGGTTCCTCCCTCGTAAAAGGCTGTCCCGCCGTATCGATCGCGGTATGGATTCCGCGCGCTTTGGCCTTCTGAAACAGCTCGAGAAGAAAATCGATCTGCAAAAGGGGTTCCCCCCCGCTGACGGTAATCCCGCCTTCCTTTCCCCAATAGCTGCGGTACCGCTCCGCCTGATCCAGCAGCTCGTCCGCCGTGCGCAGGTCGTTGGAACGGGGGTCCCACGTATCGACGTTGTGGCAATAGCGGCAGCGCATCATGCATCCCTTTAAAAAGATAAGAAAGCGGACTCCCGGACCGTCGACGGAACCGAAGGATTCTGTGGAATGGATTGCTCCTCTGATCATATGCCTCTTCCTTTCTGGTGCTTTCAGTATACTCCCGCTTCTGCTCTTTTTCTTTGATCAGAATCAAGTTTTCAACGAGTGGATTTCTTAATTATGAACCCGGCTTTCGTCATGATACTCCCTCCCGCCATAGGCGGGAGGGAGTATCAAAAAATATCCGCGTTTTTCTGCGGAAGATCCGTATCAGGCAGTAGGATATACTCAAAAAAGGGAGGGCCTGCCGCCTGCAATTCACAGGCAACAAGCCCTCTCCGCCGCTTCATGAAAATATCCGCCTGAGTTTTTGGGGGTCACTTCTCCGGCTGGCTGGCTTCATAAATTTTCTTCAGTCCGCTGCGGTCCGTGACCAGGATCTTCCCCTGGCCGAGCCTTTGAATGAAACCATCCTTTTCAAACCGGCTCAGGTTCCTGCTGACCGTCTCCGGGCGCAGCCCAATGCTGGCGGCGATATCCTCCAGCTTCAGCTTGATCTCCGGTCCGACGCACCGGATATCCCTGTCCAGCAGAAATCCCGCCAGGCGTACTTTCGGGTCACGGATGGAAAGCAGCAGCGCCTTTTCATTGGCGTCCTTTAACCGGAGGGAGAGAAGGGAAATCAGGTTCATCGCAATCCCCGGGCGATCGGCGAGAAGCTGTATAAATTCACTTTTTCTGATCTCGCACAGCTCCACCTTTGACAGGCACACCGCCGAATAGGGAAAAACGGCATTTTCGAGGAAAAGATTTTCCCATACGGCGTCTCCGTCGTGAATGATATCAAGGATGTATTCGTTTCCATCCGCGTCATATTTACAGAGCTTAATCCTTCCTTTCCGGATGATCAGGACAGAGTCCACTTGCTCGCCTACCCTGAACAGAAAACTGCCCTTTGCTTTGGTCGTCTGTATGGAGTGTTCCGTAAGGTTTTTTTGCAGGTCTTTCGGAAGCGTACTGAACAAGGGAATCGCCATCGTGCACAAAAGACCGTTTTTACAGTTTGCGCATCCGGAAAACATTTTTTTATCCCCTTTTTCCATCACAATACCCTCTCCATCCATTTCAATCTCTCAAGTATCTTTTTCTATATTTTATCATAACCCAATCATAAGGGAAAGAAAAAAGTCGGGCATGGTCAACGAATCTCCCGGATGCCGGCCAGTATCCTTTTTGTCAGAAGAACCAAAACAAGGACGGCAACGGAAACGAGCGCGGTAAAGCCCCCCGGAGCCACATTCAGGTAAAAAGAGACAAACAGCCCCAGCATAATATCGATCACACTGAAAAGAATGGAAAACAGCAGGGTCGCTTTAAACCCTTTTCCCAGCTGCAGAGCGGTAGCGACCGGAAGCGCGATCATGGAGCTGAGCACTAAAACGCCCACAATCCGGATGGAAACGGAGATTGCGGAGGCCACAAGGATCGAAAACACATAGTTGATCAGCTTCACCCTTACCCCCGCAACTTTTGCGGCTTCCTCGTCGTATGCGATGTAAAGCATCTGATGATACAAAAAAACAAGGGCCAGAACAGAAATGACGCTGAGCACGACCACCATGATCATATCGAACCGGGTAACGGTAAGAATACTGCCGAACATGAAGGAATCCGCGTTGGCATGGAGCTTTCCGGAACTGATGATGGTGATAGCGGTACCTACGCTTAGCGCAAGCACAATGCTCAGAATCAAATCCGTGTATTTTTTAAAATAGGTTCTGAGAAATTCGATCAGGGCGCCGCAAATGGAAGTAAAGACAAACGCTCCCAGAACGGGATTCTGGTTCAGCATCAGCCCGATCGTAATCCCGGCCAGGGAAGCATGGGACAAGGTGTCCCCGATCATGGAATATCGCCGAAGGACCAGAAAAATTCCGATACAGGGACATAAAACGGAAATAAACACCGAAACAAACAATGCGTTTTGCATAAAACTATAATTCAACATCTGCATCACCCTTATCATTTCTCTTTAAATATTCATCGGCATACTGTTTCGGGGAACAAAGATGCCCCTGACCGTTGACCAGATGGTAAATCAGCGTGGAATTGGAAACCGCGGCGTCCAGATTATGCTCTACCGAAACAATCGTTATTTGATTTTCCCGGTTCATCTTCCTCAGAAAGCCATAGATCTCTTTTTGGCTGCCAATGTCGACTCCGGTGGAAGGCTCGTCCAGAATCAGTAAATCGGGATCGCCTGTCAAAGCTCTGGCAATCAGGATTTTCTGGGTTTGTCCGCCGGACAGCGTCCCCATTAAAGCGCCGGAAAACTCGGACATCCCGACTTTCTCAAGATTTTCCGCAAGGATGCCCTTATTTTTTATTTTCAAAAGCTTACGATAGGAATTTAACATCTCATAAACGGTAATAGGAAAATTGGAGTTTGAAAAATCATTTTTCTGCGGCACATATCCAATCCTCCTGGCTTCTGAGGCAATGGTTCCTTCCGTCGGTTTTATGAATTTTAAAATCAGCCGCATCAGCGTGCTTTTACCGGAACCGTTTTCCCCTACTACGGAAACATATTCCCCCCGCCGTATATCCAGGTCGATCCCCCTAAGGACATAGGGCGCGGTCCCCGTATACGAAAAAGATAAGTTTTCTGCTTTGATCATAAAAATCCCCTTATTCCATATTCAGCTTATCAACTGAAATTTCTATCAAATATTTTAAATGAATCGCTTGACAAGGATTCCCTTCCGGATTATATTATAAATACAAATGAGTCGCATTTGCAAGTAATTATTTTTTGGAGGTAAAAAAATGTTTAAACGGTATACGGCGCTCCTGCTAAGTGCAGCAGCCGTTATGAGCGTGGGCCTTTCGGCGTGCGGAAGCAACAATCCGGCGAGCGCGGAGGCGTCCGGCGCGGCCCCGGCTTCCAGTACGGCAGCGGAAGAAAGCAAGGGCCCGGACAGCAAGATAAAGGTTTCGGTAACTTTTAACGCTATGAAAGAGTTTACGGAAGCGGTAGGCAAAGACAAGGTGGATGTCGCCACGATTATCCCGGACGGAACAGAGCCGCACGATTTCGAACCGAAAGCACAGGACCTTGTCGCCCTCAGCACGGCACAGGTTTTTGTGTACAGCGGATTGGGCATGGAGGCCTGGGCGGAGGATGCGGTCAAATCCGCGAACAGTCCGAATTTGATCACCGTGGAAGCCTCGAAGGGCGCGGATCCGATCAAAAACACGGATCCGGAAGAAATTGAGGAACACGGACAGTACGATCCCCATATTTGGCTGAGCCTGAAGGGCGCTGAAATTGAAGTGAAAAATATCAAAGACGCGCTGGTCAAAGCCGACGGAGCCAACCAACAATATTATGAGAAAAATTGTGACGATTTTGTTTCCAAATTGGAAAATCTTTATACAGAATATAATAAAAAATTCCAATCCGCAGAAAAGAAGAGCTTTGTTACGGGACATGCCGCTTTCGGTTATCTCTGCCGCGATTTCGGGCTGGAGCAAAACAGCGTGGAAGACGTCTTCGCCGAGGGAGAACCCAGCGCGCAGCAGCTGACGGAGCTTGTCAAATACTGCAAAGATAACAAGGTAACGACCATTTTCGCCGAGGAAATGGCAAGCCCGGACGTTTCAAAAACGTTGGCCAAGGAAGTCGGGGCGAATGTCGAAACCATTTATACCATTGAGGGCGGTGAAGACAGCAAAACGTATCTGGAGCGGGTCGAAAGCAATCTGAGTAAAATCTACGCGAGTCTGGAAAGCAAAGCCTGACGAAGGGTTGTCCCCGGCTGCGCAGGCATACACTGCACAGGGAAACGAAATAAAAGCGTAACGCTGAATTTGCCCCCTGCCGCAGGATACTGAGCTGCGGCGGGGGGCAAGTCTATTCCATGCAAAACGAACGCTTTTCTTCTTTACAAATCGTGCTATAATAAAGTTGTCGGCATACCCTCTCCTCCCTCATCGGCGGTTCCTTAGCATTGTTGATCATTTGTGTTTGCCGGATCAATCTGCTGTCATATAACCTATGCGAATCATGATCATTCGCATGAATCAGGAGTGATATTATGGAAAATAAAGCTGATCACCGCGCGGATCTCAGGCAAAAAGGATTAAAAAACACGAAGCGCAGGATGGCTATCCTGGAAATATTGGAAAAACAGACCCAGCCTGTGGCAGCGGAACAAATCTTTATGGAACTGAACCGTTACGACCTTTCGACCAGCATGTCGACGGTTTACAGAGAACTGGACAGTTTAGTGAACAACAATTTAGCTCTCAAAATAAAGATAAATGAAAGCAACAAGGCGCTTTATGAATATAACAGGATGATACACAAGCATTATTTAGTGTGCCTGGGCTGTAAAAAAATGATTTCTCTCGATATGTGCCCCCTGAAGACTTATGAGGAAAAGCTGCAGGAGCAGACCCATTTTATCATTACGGATCACAAGCTGAATATCTACGGTTATTGCCCTGAATGCCAAGCGAAAGGGCTGCCCCGGAAAGCTTGAATTTTTTGTTCCCGATATTGGAACGATAAAAAGCACCGCCTTATCCCACCACAACGGGGAAAGGCGGTGTTTCTATTTTCCCGATCCTGCCGCCGCGGGACTCTGTTTCCCCGGAACAGCCGGGCTGGCGGCTATACGACAATGCAATGCTTTTTTCCGTCGTCCTCCAGCAAGACTCTGTTCCCCCGGATCAACCTGCCGTCCACGGTGATTGCTTCCGTTTTCAGCGTTCCCCTGCTTCTGCTTTCCACCCTGATTTCATAGAGAGATTTCCCATATTTGTATTCAACGGAAAAATCCCCGAAATCCGCGGGTGTCGCCGGATCAATGATCAGCTCGTTCCCCTCTTTCCGGATGCCCAGGAACCAGTTTAACAGCCCCTGATACATCCAGCCTGCGGAACCGGTATACCAGCTCCACCCGCCTCTTCCGGTATAGGGCGGGCTGAGGGAGATATCCGCCGTCATGACATACGGTTCCTTCTCGTACCTGAGCGCGTCCTTTCTGTTTTGCGTAACGTAAATCGGGTTGAGCATGGTAAACAGGGTTTTCGCCATGTTACAGTCGGGCAGCATCGACGCGGCGATCGCCAGCCAAACCGCCGCGTGGGTATACTGGCCCCCGTTTTCCCGTATGCCGGGGATATAATTTTTGATATAACCCGGGTTTTTAACCGTCTTATGAAAGGGGGGCGCCAGAAGCAGGGAAAGAGCTTCCTCCTCCCTTACCAGATAACGCCATGCCGACTGCATCGCCGTTTTCGCGCGTTCCTTTTCCGCTCCCCCGGATATCACGCTCCAGGACTGGCTGATGGAATCGATCCTGCACTCGTCGTTTTCCTTGGAACCGAGCTTCGAGCCGTCGTCGTAAAAGGCCCGAAGATACCACTCCCCGTCCCAGGCGTGCTCTTCAATGCTCTGAAGCAGGCTTTCCCGTTTCCGCTCCAATTCCCGGCCGTAGGCTCCGTCGCCTGTCTGGCCGCACAAAGGAAGGAAATCCCCCAGCACGGTATATAAAAACCACGCCAGCCAGACGCTTTCCCCTTTCCCCTGCGCTCCCACCTCATTCATGCCGTCGTTCCAGTCGCCTCCCCCCATGAGGGGAAGCCCGTGTTCCCCGAAGCGGGTCCGGTCAATGGCTTTTTTGCAATGCTCATAAACGCTTTCGGAACGCCCGGATATTTCGGGAGTAAACATTGCGTCCTGCTGGCCCTCCTGAAGCGCCGGACCCCTGATGTAAGGTACCTGCTCCTTTAAAATCGAGGCGTCTCCGGTACTTCGGACATAGGCGGCGGTGCAGTAAGGCAGCCACAGCAGATCATCGGATATTCTCGTTCTTACCCCGATCCCCATCGGAGGATGCCACCAGTGCTGGACGTCCCCTTCTTCAAACTGCCTGCTGCAGGAAATCAGGATCTGCCCGCGCAGGATACCGGGATCGGCAAAGAGAAGCGAAAGGGAATCCTGCAGCTGGTCCCGGAATCCATAGGCTCCCCCGCACTGATAAAAACCCGCTCTCGCGTGAATGCGGCAGGACAGCGTCTGATAGAGCAGCCAGCCGTTCAATAGGATATCGACCGCCCTGTCCTTCGTCTTCACCCGGACGGTCCCCAACAATCCGTCCCAATAGGCCTTCACCCTGTCAAGCTCTTTTTCGGCGGCGGCGGTGTCCCTGTATTTGTTTTTGATTTCGTATATCCCGTTCAGGCTGCCGCTCTGCCCGAGCCCGAACAGCACCGTCCGGCTCTCCTGCGGCTGGATCGCGACGGATACCTGAATCGCTCCGCAGGGGTCATAGCATACGCCCGTATGGCAGGACAGCTTGACCTGTGCTCCCCGCGGTTCCCGGATGCCGCCCCCCTGCCCCAGAAATTCCTGTCTGTCGCCGGTATAG
Source organism: Caproiciproducens lactatisolvens (assembly GCF_052443335.1). Lineage (NCBI taxonomy): Bacteria > Bacillati > Bacillota > Clostridia > Eubacteriales > Acutalibacteraceae > Caproiciproducens > Caproiciproducens lactatisolvens. The sequence continues at coordinate 2,597,800 of NZ_CP195750.1, forward strand.
CCGACGATCGTCTCGCTGGAAAACAGATAGGAATAGAGGTTCGGAAAGTTCATGGTATAGAGGTTCCTTGCGCAGAAACATTCGTGCTCGTTGTCATAAGAGGTCAGAAGATAGGGATTGGTCTGCTCCCTGTCCGTACCCATGACCCATTCCACATAATAGGTCAGGCTCAGATACTTCACTTTATCCGAGCGGTTCGTCAGCTTCAGGCTCCACAGCTTCAGCGACTCCTCCAAAGGGGTAAAAACGGTCAGCTCCTGATCAACGAGCGCTTCCTCATGCAGGAACCTGCTGTATCCGAAGCCATGCCTTACCCGGTAAACGCCCCGATCGGACCTTCCGAGGGACATGGGAGTCATGACCTCGCCGGTGATTTCATCCAAAATATAGATTGCCTCGGAGGCTCTGTCGCTTACGGGATCGTTGGACCAGGGCGTAAGCTTATTTTCCCTGCTGTTGATACTCCAGGTAAAGCCCGCGCCCGATTCCGATATCTGGAATCCGAAGTTCTTGTTTGAGATGACATTGATCCAGGGTGCCGGCGGCCTGTTGTCACCCTCCAGCAGGATTTCATATTCTCTGCCCCCACAGGCAAATGCCCCGAAGCCGTTAAAAAATTCATAATTCTCTGTTTCTTTCTCCTGTGCTGTTGGCGCATATGCTGTGTCCAAAGCCTCTTCCTCCTTAAGGGCAGGGCCTCGAAGGCCTAATATTTCTCAAGTAACTCATACGGATTTTCTTTTACATTGTTAAAATAAATCCCCGCCTTCTCTGAAAATACGACCCGCGCCACCGTATACAGCAGATCGATCTCCGCCGGTTTCATCTCATACGTATGCAGGGTAAAAAAGCTTGGCTTCTCGTTCCCGGAATCATAAATCCGAAGAGAGCTTGTCATATCGTTGATTAATTCATCCACCTCCTGAAGATAGCCGTGCTTGGAATCGATCAGGATAACCAGGTCCACCGCAACACGGTTGATTTTCAGGTATTCGTAAGCCTTTAACACATCCTTCACGGTTCTTTCCTCCGTGATGGACCGAACCGTCAAAAGCAGGATGGGATGATCGCCGGATACGCCGAATTTCCACAAGAAGCTCTGGTTCATAAAGTTCCGTCTTATATTTTCATGCGGCCCCCGGTAAATATCCGCGGGATAGTAGACCGGGCTGACCAGATCCTGAAAGGCGTTCAGCTGGGTTCTGGTAATTTCCAGATACTTTAGCTCCAGGTTCTTTTGAAGCCTGAATTTTTCCAGGATATCGTCGATCCGGTAGCCGACGTTCAATTCCTCCGCTGTTTTGATTGCTTCCTCCTTACTGCCGCACACGCCGGTAATGAAAGAAACGCAGGCGGTTTCCCCCGCTCCTATGCAGAATTGCGCCCTCAGGCTCATAATCGGATCATTGCAAAAGCCCGAATGATTGAAAAAAGCGCTGCTGTTCACCACAGAATCCGGATTTTCCAGAGTATTGTTCCTTCCGATAAAGCGTTTTCTGTCGTTTTCATATTCCAGTTTCTTGCATAGTTTCGTTCCCGTCCTCAGCATGTGCATTACATAAGGATGATCCTCCTCCTGCTTCCGCCGCCTTTTCGCAAGGAAGATTTCCTGCTCTTCCAGATACTCGCTTTCCAGAAAGAGCTTATTGAACGCGGGATGGCTCAGCTCCGCCGGATAGGTGTCGTCCACCAACTCCAGATAACTGGTCACTTCCAGCCGCTTTTCCCGGTTTCCGTGATTGGTAAGGATAACCTTGCGTATCTCAAAGTCATGGTCCGCGTCCAGGCTGACGATCATGTCCGACGAGATATCCCCGTCCCTGCGTTTAAATTCCGCCTGGTGCGGGCAGAAAACCACCTGGTAATCCTCTGGCTCCGTTCTGGTGGGATGATAAGCGGCGCTCCAGAGCTTTCCCCGTTCCATGTCCTTAATATAGATATAATTGCCTGTATTCCCGTAAATATCCGATCGCCAGCGGTAAAGCATCCGGTCCTCATATTTGCTGAAGCCGTCGCCGTCCGAAGTGATCATCAGGGAATACTTGCCGTTTGACAGATAATCCACGACCGGCGAATTCACGCCCGTACGGTTGACATACCGGTTGCTGTAGCTGTCTTCTTTGAAAAGGGACTTCCCGATTCTGACCGTATATCCCTGCCGGGCAATCGAAATCAGATAGGACTGGCGTTTTTCCTCGAGAAGGACTTCCGAGGCCTTGATCATCATCTCCGCATGGAACCGCTCCCGGAGGACGCCCTCATTCAGATAATTATTAATGGCGGCCAGATTCATCCCCTGATGATGCGCCATATAGGATTTTACAATGCAGTAAGGCGTCAGCTCCACAGAATTCGGCAGGTTAAAATCAACCGACTCATAAAAGCCGTAATCGCCGAAGGCGCCCAATTCCTTCAGCCGCTTCAAATTTTCCACGCATTCCTCTTCCGCGATATCCAGCGCCAGCATCGTTGCGTAGGGAGCGACCACAAGGGAATTCCTGCGGACCGGCTGGAGCCTGATCTTCGGGACCCCGAAGGCTTTGTACTGGTAATTTGAGTTCAGGTCAAAGCGGTAATACTGGGATTCCGATATTCCCCAGGGTATCCCCGCCTCCCTCGCGTACTGGATCTGCTGAAGCACCGCCGCCCTGGAAGTCTGTTCGTAAACCGAGCCCTCATATTCCCTGAACACCAGGTTCGGCATCAGATATTCAAACATCGTGCCGCTCCAGGATACGAAGCACGGAATGCCCTCGACCATGGTCAGGGGCCTTCCCAGTTTATACCAATGCTTTAACGGCACCTGGCCCATGGAGATTGCAAGAAGACTTGTAAGCGCCGATTCCGACGCCATCAGGTCGTAACAGCCGTCGTCCAGCGTGTGCGAGGATACATGATACCCGATATGGAACAGCATCCTCTTTTCGTTAAATAAAAAGCGAAAATCAACATTTGCCAAAATGCAGTCTATCTGATTGCAGAGTTCTTTGATCCGACGGATCACGCCATTCGCGAATGGATTCCCCTCCGCCGCGATACGGCAAAGCGCGGGATAAGAAGAAAAGCTCTCTTTTTTCAGCTTTAAGGCCCCGGCTTCATTGACGGTACTGTCAATCAGGTTCATCAGATGTCTGGTCCAGCGGTAATCCGCGGCCGGTCTGAGATCTCTCCCGTTTAAGTCCTCCCAGATATCCGCGATATCTTCGATCAGTTCCCCTATGCTTTGGTACCCGGCCCTGAGCTTATTTCCGGCGGAGTCGCCCGTTCTCAGCAGAATTTCCTCATTGCTGTTCCGGACCGCGATCCTGAGCTCGGACAGAAAGTTGTCCGGATAAACCGGCTTGCCGATCTGCTCTAAAAGGCCGTTTTTCAGCACGACCAGATGCCCCAGGAAATTGCCGCTGTCTACGGTGGAAATATAGGCGGGGCTGAGCACCTCGAGGGATCGGATATGATACCAGTTATAGAGATGCCCCTTCCATTTCGGCATTTTCTGAACCGTATCCATCAGCTTTTCCGCGGCCTCAACCGTGGAGCTCAGCGTTTCAAATCCCAGGTCCCTGGCCGACAGGATCGCCAGAAACTGAAGCCCGATATTGGTCGGCGATGTTTTATCGCTGACTTTTTCGGCTGTTGAAATCTGATAATTATCCGGACAGAGCCAGTTGTTTTCCTTCGTGGAAAACTCCTTGAAAAACAGCCAGGTTCTGCGCGCGGTATCCAGAAGCAGCCCTCTGTCCCGTGCCTTGTCCCTCGGATGAAGCTTGTTTTCCGGCTGACTGATCCGGTACGCGATTTCAAAGGCAATGCTCCAGTCGGCAATGACGATCGCCGTCAGGATCATTCCCGCGGGGCTCAAAGATCCCATAAATAAAAGAAGCGCAAGCGCAAACGCCGGAAGAAAAGAACTCCACATGGTAAGAAAATACCCTTTTCTCGTATTGACAATGGAGGCGTCCACCGCTTCCGCCGTATTCCAGCGAAGCAGATTCTTTTTGCTGATGAAGAGCCGATACAGCGTTCTGACAATGGCGTCGCATGCGATATACGCCCGGTAGGGCGTGATCGTGAATTCCAGCAACGCCCTTTCCAGCATCACGGCAAGTTCCTTTAAAAAGCTTTTATAAATAACGGCGAGCTTCGGCCGGACCAGCTTCTGAGCGATCACCGAAAGCAGCAGAATCACCGTGGAAAACAGGTCGTTAAAGAAAACCAGGGGCAGCCAAAGATAATATGCCTGCGGCATCCATGCCAGATTCAAGAGCAGAAGCAGAGTCTTGCTCAGCGGAACCAGACTTCTTCTCAGGTTGTCAAAGATTTTCCATTTTGACAGGGCGCATAAGCTTTCCCCGTCCGCGGCCTTTTTCATAAACAGCCAGGGCAGCAGCTGCCAGTCTCCGCGCAGCCACCGGTGTTCCCTTTTGGTAAAGGACAAAACACTGTTTGGAAAGCTGTCCATGATCTTGGCCGCGCTGGAAAAAGCTGTCCGCGCGTAGCAGCTCTCAAAAAGGTCGTGACTCAGAATCCGGTTTTCCGGCACCTTATTTTGAAGCACCTTGTGGAAGGCTTTGATGTCATAGATGCCCTTTCCGGTATAGATTCCTTCGTTGAAAATATCCTGGTAGATATCCGAGATCACGGTTCCGTAATGGGCGAGGCCCGATTCTCCCCCGAAGATTTTCGTAAACCTGCTGCCGTTCTTGTCCGCGATATGATTCCTTACCGAGGGCTGTATGATGACATAGCCTTCCTCCACCTTTTGATTGGCGAGATCCAGAATCGGTTGATTTAAAGGATGATCGATCAGTCCGACCAGTTTCGCGGCGTTGTCGCGGATCAGATTGGTGTCCGCATCCAGTGTAATCACATACCGGAAGGTGGTAAGCAGCTTCTGGTCGCAGTAAACGGAGGAGAAGGTGGTGTTTTCTTTTTCCACTCCATTTAAAAGGTTATTGAATTCTTCCAGCTTTCCCCGCTTACGCTCCCAGCCCATATAACAGTTCTCCGCCTGATTCCATTTGCGGCAGCGGAAGAACAGGGAAAACCGCGGGTACTCCGACGGATAGAGCTCGTTCAGCTCCTTCCTGCGCGCGGCAAGAGCGTTTTCAATCACCTCGTCCTTCGGCAGGAACGGGTCCTGAGAATCCTCAAAATCGAGCAGCAGCGCAAAGAAAAGGTTCGGCTGCCGGTTTGCCAGATAATGCTTTTGAAGACGGTCCATGTACTCCAGGCCCTGTTCCTTCGAGGAAACGATGACCGGCATGACCACAAAGGTCCTGGCTTCCTCCGGTATTTCCTCCAGATAGTTCAGAGAAGGAATCTTCTTGACCATGATTCTTCTGGTAAATATAAAATTGGTAATCTCCAGGGAAATACCCGCCAGCAACGGAAAGGCCGCCAGAAGGGCGATCAGGTACCGGCCGGTACCCCGCAGCCCGCCAAGGGCCCCGAAAGCACGGAACAGGCAGGCGCTCAGCCCAAGAGTGATCAGGGACAGGGCAAGGAAATAAAGGAAGCCCTTTACGTTCATCCTTTTTCTGATTCTTTTGGGGATCGGTTTTCCCAATACCTTCGCTTTCAGAATCGGATAGCCTTTGCCCAAAAGATAGGCCCCCACATGATGAGAGCAATGCAGGTCCTCCCTCCCCTGAACCGCCAGTTCCAGGCAGTCCCTGGCTATCTTTTCTTCCATCAGACGATAGCGGAGCGATAATTTCACAATGACTCCACGGTACATGCCCCTGGATTCCAAATCCATCCTTTGATAGACGCCGTCCGGGTCCTGTGATAAAATCCGATCCAGGCAGGAATATTCCTCAAAGAATTTCTCCTCGTCCACTTCATTGATATCCCTCAGGCTGACAATCAGCGTCCGGATATTGGTCTCAAGAAACGATTCGATCTTTCCTTCTTCCAGAAAGATGCCGGAGGTCTTCACCTGTTTTCCCGGAGAAGACAAATGATACTCCAGATAGCTTTGGATGGAAGCCTCGTCAAAGGACATATTTTTCAGCAGATAGATGACATGGGCATGGAACGAGCAGTTCCGCTTTAAGGAATCCTCTTCTATTTTGCACAGCAGTGCCGACAGGTCGGCCGGCCCCTGCCGATCCGCCAGCCTGTCCCGCAGAAATTTTTCCGCCTTCGACTTCACGTCAATCATCCGAAGAATTTCATCCGCGGCTGCGATGATCTCTTCCAGAAGGCAAAAGCCCAGCACTTCCGGTAAAACCCAGATTTCCTTGTCCGTAAGCGATATTTTCCGCTGATATGCCTTCAGCATTACGGAAATATTTTCTTCACTCAGGTGTCCGCCGGAAAGAGTCACCATCTTTTTCGCCACAACATAAACACGGGGAAAGTTACGGTATTCCTTCCCTTTCAGGACCGGCAGTACGGCATAGTCCGTTCCCGAGGTACGTACTTTTTTGATTTCCCGGTACAGCATCTGGAAATTGTCAAAGAGCCAGCGCGCCGCCGGAATCAGGGAAATCATATCGGCGGATACGGCGGAGATGCTGTCTCTGATTTTATTGAGTTCCTTATAGGCGGCCTGATTATAATCATTCAGAACAAAGCTATATCCGGTCAGTCTGACCTGACTGTGGCTTTCCGCCAGATCAAGCATCTGCTTTTCCCACTCGCCCGGACCCGGTTTCTCTCCTTCTCCCGGGGAACAAACCGAAAAATTCACTTTCCTGCCAAAATGGTTCAGTCTGCGGTACAGCAGGAACAGAACCAAACAGACCAGTGAAATCAGGATCGGTAAAACAACCGGCAGAAAGGGGGAATCTATATAAAAGTCAATTTTTTTCAATACGATCTGCAATGGAAGCTCCTCCTTATTTAAGAGACCCTTCGGATAGGACAGGATCTCTTTACGGATAGTTTGTCTGTTTTTCCATAAAAAATAGCCATTCATTGCATATTTTGGATACGAAATCCGCCAATCATAAGCGGGGCCCTGACGGCGCTTTGAAAAAAAAGAGCATCCCCGTTGTGCAGGGATGCTCTTTTCGCTGTCGGTACGATGGTCTCCGCTGTAATGCAGAGGTTCTTTTAAAAAGCTGCGATATGCCTATAAAGTTTTATCTTAAAAATTCCTTCAGATAGATGGGCAAAAGGCTCTGGCTGTTGTCTGTCAGGCTGTAAACGCCGCCCGCCACACACCAGTTGTAGATCATTCCTCTTTCCAGAGAGGCATATATTTCCGCCATGCTTTGTACGGAATCCGAATTTTTAAATTCCCCGCTCTTCCGTCCTTCCCGAAGGATGCGCGTAATCAGCTTAAAGTAGAGCCGTTCCTCATTAAACAGGCTCTTTTTCTTTTTTTCAACATCCTGCGTGTAAAGAAACACAACCAGGTTAAAGGGCACCTGTGTTTCAATCAGCCGGAACAGCTCCCTGTTCAGATAAAGCAGCTGCTCGTAATGGTTTAGCCGGGGGTTCATTTCCAGCATCAGCTCCGCGTATTTCTGATCGAAAAAATCCCCAAGCGTATCCAGCAGATCCTCCTTCTTTTCAAAAACGCGGTGGAATTCGTCGGCGGATACGCCGGCCAGCCCGATCACATCGGCCGTACGGGTCTCCGGGAAGCCCTTTTCCCGGAACAGCTTCCACGCCGCCCGGACGATCCTGGTCCGGATGCTTTCCGGCTCCGCCTTTTTCACGCTGCCCAGCAAAAATCCGTTTTTTAGCGGATCGTCCGCGTCCAGAATCCATTGGTTCATGCCGGTGATATACGCGCTGCCGGTGATCTGCGGAATAATCGCCTTCATGCCGCTGATTTCCAGCTCCTGAGCGGCCTCGCCTTTGAATATCGAACCGATCATGCTCTCGTAAACAAATTCCTGGTTCAGCTTTAGTTTCCTCTTTGCGTATAAGGCCGCTATTTTGGCGCTCGTTCCGGTTCCGCACGGCGAACGGTCGGCCTGCGCCTGCCCGAAGATGACGCAGTTTTTCAGATCGGCCTGCGGATGATCGGCACGTGCATAGAATTCCACCAGATCGACGGTGGTGATATCCAGATAAGGATGCCGGATATTCACTTCTTTATTAATTCGGTTCCGGAGCTTCATTCCCAGCTCGGTGATTTCCTCGATATATTTTGGCTTCAGTTCCAAGCCGATGGCTTCGGCATCAACCAGCGCAAAAAAGGATCCGCCAAAGGAGATATCGTAGGGAATCATCCCGTACCCGGGAATCTCGGTTTTCAGGTTTTCCCGATACAGGAAAGAGGGTACGTTCAGGATACTGACCTCCACCGCTCTGCCGTCCTCCACGCGCACCTTCGCGCGGATAATGCCGGAAGGCGTATCCAGCACGACCTCGGTATACGGTTCGGTCACCGCCACCAGTCCGGTTTCAACCGCCATGGAGGCGGTCCCGATGCTGCCGTGGCCGCACATATTCAGGTAGCCTCCGCTGTCCATGAAAACCACGCCCAGATCCGCTTCCGGGTTCACCGGTTCGGTAATCAGCGCCCCGAACATATCACGGTGCCCTCTCGGCTCCAGCATCAGCGCCGTGCGGTAATGATCGTAATTCTTCTCCAGATATTTTTTCTTTTCCATCATCGTGCTTCCGGGCAGCTCCGGAAACCCCTCGTAAATGATCCGCGTCGCTTCTCCCACGGTGTGGGAATCGATGGTTTTGAAGCAGCGCGCGTAATTGCCTGTTTTGGGCCTGATATCCATGCCGTTCCTCCCGCAAATATGGATTTCCCCTGTTCCCTATCCGCCGAAATTCAATCTGACGGCCTCCGCCAGCAGCCTCGCGGTTCCCTCAACACCCAGCAGCCCGCTGTTTACCATCAGGTCCTTGTGGGCCGGATCGCCCAAGGCATATTTGGCATACTGCTTATGATAATTGCCGCGCGCTCTGTCCACCGCCTCGATCATCCGTTTTGCCTCGTACGGTTTCATTTCCAGCGTGTCCAGGCAGTTATCGTACCGGATCTTATACGGCGCATAGATATAAACGTGCATCGCGTTTTTTTCCTCCGCGAGAATATAGTCGGCGCAGCGGCCGACGATAATGCAGGAGCCCTTCTCCGCCAGGCCGGTGATGATATCCTTTTGCGTCTGGAAGATCCGCGCCTGCCGCTCGACCGACTCCGTTCCAAGCGGAAACAGCATCCGGAAAAAGGTGGAGCCCTTCTCCTCCTCGTCGCTGATCACCGAAACCGGCATTCCCATTTTTTCCGCAGTCGCTTCCACAATGTCACGGTCGTAATATTCGATGTTCAGCAGTTCGGATAATCGTCTGGCGATCGGACGCCCAAGGCTTCCAAAGTCCCTTGTTATGGTGACCACATATTTTTCCAAACCTTTCACCCCTGTCTTTCTTTGCCGCGGGCGGTCCGCTGCCGCGGGCGGTCCGCTGCCGCGGGCCGCTAAGACGCCAGGAATCTGGACAGAAAAGCCTTCGTCCGTTCTTCCCGCGGGCTTTCCAGTACCTCCTGCGGAGTCCCTTCCTCCACAACATAGCCGTTATCCATAAAAATGACGCGGTCCGCGACGTCTTTCGCAAACGCCATCTCGTGAGTGACCACGACCATTGTCATGCCGTCCGCGGCAAGCTGACGCATCACGCTCAGGACCTCGCCCACAAGCTCCGGGTCCAGCGCCGACGTCGGTTTGTCAAAAAGCAGCGCGACGGGGTCCATGGCCAGTGCCCGCGCAATGGCTACCCGCTGCTGCTGCCCGCCCGAGAGGGTGGACGGCAGCGCGTCCTTTTTGCTTTCCAGGCCCACCCGGTCCAGCAGCTCCACGGCTTTTCCGCGGGCCTCCTGCTTGTTTCTGCGCTTTGTCAGCACCGGCGCCAGCATGACGTTTCCCAGAACGGTTTTCATCGGGAACAGATTGAAGCGCTGGAACACCATGCCGACCTCCTCCCGGAATTTCCGGATATCGGCCTTTTTATCGCACATGTTCTGGTCTCTGTAAAAAACATCGCCGGAGGTAGGAATCTCCAGTTGATTGATGCATCTTAACAGCGTGCTTTTCCCCGAGCCGGAGGGGCCGATGATGCATACCACCTCTCCCTCGGAAACTTCGATGTTGATATCTTTCAGAACCACCAGATCGCCAAAAATTTTGGATAGATGGCTGATCTGCAAAAGTGGGCTGCTCATTGTCGTCACCCGCCTATTTCAAACTGAATTTCTTTTCGATAAATTTTTGCAGTACCATGAGTATGGACAGCAGCACTAAGTAAAACAGGGCGCAGACCGTGTAGGCCGGAACTGTCTGGAAGGTCCGCGCGATATAGTTCTGCGTCTGCCTGGTCATTTCATTGACCGATATGATGGACAGCAGGGCCGTATCCTTCACGGAAATGATAAACTGATTGAACAAAGCGGGCAGCATGGACTGAAACGCCGGTGGGACGATCAGATGCCACATGACCTGCCTGTTTGTCAGCCCAAGGGATTTCCCCGCCTCGGTCTGGCCGATCTCCACGCCGTCCAGGGCGCCCTTTACGATGGTGGAGATAAACGCTCCGGAGTTCAGGGAGATGACGATGATGCCCGCCGCCGTGCTTTCCAGCGTAAAATTCGTTCCCGTGGCCGCGGAAATCAGCAGAGGGACCACAAAATAGACATACAGCGCCTGCACCACCAGCGGCGTGCCGCGGATCAGCCAGATATAGACGCCGGCGATGCGTCTGCCCGCCCTGAAATGTCCGTGCAGGGCATACCCGGAAACCGATCCGATCAAAAAGCCTATCAGGATACCGACCACGGAAATTTCCATTGTCAGCCTCAGCCCGCGCAGCAGCATGGGAGCAATATTCTTGACGGATTCCAAATCCATTGGAACACCTCCTTTCAATGTGGGCCTCTCCGCCGCAGCCCGCGTACAAGGGGGCGAAAAGCCCGTTTGTACGCGAAGCGGGAGGAAATCCGCCGGAAAAAGACGTTAAAAAAGCGGATCTGCGGCCGGCCGCGCCGGTTCATTGCTTATTCACACCACTTTTCCTTCAGCTGATCGATGGTCCCGTTCGACTGGAGGTAAGCGATGGCTTCGTTAAAATTCTGGACGATATCGGGATTCGCCTTGCAGACGTTGAAGGAAAGAGCGATGGCGTAAGGCGCCTGCCCGTTGTAGAATTCATCCCCGACGATTTTCAGCTTGATCTCGCCGGTCTTGATGGAATAGGCCGTGCCGGGCGCGTCGTAAATGGTGGCGTCCGCCTGCCCGCCCTCCACGGCTTTATAGGCGAGAGACTGGGAGTCGAAGGTTTTCAGGCATTTTTCCGGCAGGTTGGCCGCGGCGTATTCATAGGCGATGGTGCCGGCCTGTACGGCCACGGTATATTTGCCGTCCTTCAGATCATCCACGCTTTTGATTTCGTTGTTGTCCTCGCCCACGACGACTACGATGCCCGCGTCATAATAGGTATCGGTGAAGTTCATGGTCTTTTTGCGCTCATCCGTGGCGCAGAGGGCGGCCGCCACAACATCCAGCTGGCCCTGGGACACGGAGGTGGTCAGCGGACCGTAGTCCATATCCTGCAGTTTATCGGATTTAATGGAGAATCCGAGGAGCTTCTGCAGTTCATTCAGGAATTCCACATCGAAGCCCTGCAGGGTCGTTCCATCCTCTTTAAAATAGGAGAACGGCGCGTAGGTGCCGGAGGTGCCGACAGCCAGCGTGACTCCTTTCAGCGCGCCCTGAAAGGACGGTGTGCTTTCACCGGCCGCCTGCGAGGACGCTGCCGGGGCTGTGCTGCTCTCCGGCTGGGAAGCAGATTCGGTGCCGCCTGTGCAGCCCGTCAGCATAACCGCCGTCATTGCGAACGTCAGCGCTGCGGAAATCAAGGATAAAAGTTTTTTCTTCATGTTGAATCCTCCTTTATGATACTTTGAATTTATATGAACAGAAAAAATGAATAAAAAAAAGACAAGGATGTTATAAAATAAACACCATTGTCCATTCATTTTGCTCTGATCCTATATGAAAATGTAAAAACTGACCTGTTAACCGTCCGGGAAATCCGCCGGCCGGGCCTCGGAGTTGAGAAGGGTATAGCAGACGATGCCCAAAACGACGAGGGCGCCGCCCGCGGCCACATAGACGGAAGGGAATTCCCGGAAAAAAGCGATCCCCAGTCCCGTGGCGAAAACCGGCTCCAGCATCTTTGAGGCCGACACATACGCCGGCTTTTCATACTTCAGGACCCAGCTGAACAGGCTGTGCCCCAGAAGCGTGCAGAACACCGCAAGGCCGATGCCGGACAGGACGTTGACTGTATGATATTGAGTTATTTTAACATGCTGCACGCATAAAATCAAGAGCAAAGTCAGCGCCGCGGAGGAATATACCGTGAAGGTGTAGACCGTGGTGGACATTTTCTTTCTGCAGAACACGCCGAGCATCGTATACACGGACAGAAAGCAGGCGCCGGCCAGCGCGAGGAAATCCCCCAGCAAAACGTTGTTTCCGCTGCCCGCGTCCGCCAGGGCGATGACGACGGTACCTGAAAAGGTGACCAGAATCGCGGCCCAGTGCTTGGTCCCCAGCTTTTCCCGGAACAGCAGAAACGTTGCCAGAGCGATAAAGAACACTTCCGTGTCGACCAGCGCGACCGAAGAGGCAATGCTCGTATAGCTCAGCGACTGGAAGTAAGCGGTGAAATGGAAGCTTAAAAACATGCCGCTGATGGCGGCGCATATAAAATATTTCGGGGGTACGCCCCTGATTTCAGCCCTGCAGCGGAGGACCAGAACCGGCAGAAGAAACGCCGCCGCAAACCCGACCCGGTACAGGACCAGCACCATCGGCGGAGCGTTCGCGACCCTGACGAAAACAGCGGACAGGGACGATCCGGCCACACCCAAAACCACAATCAGCTTTTTCATGCTCCGTCCCCGGGGCCGTCAGACATTATGCCTGTATTCGTACGGCAGCACCTTGCACATGCCGTAGTGGTCCGCCTCGCGGGCGATAAAATTCAGCGTGTCCTTCAGGATCGCCGTCTGCATTCCCGGATTGTTCGGCTCGCCCGCGTTGGAACCGATCGGCACGTGCGGCGCGGTGATCCGCGGAGCCCCCTGCTGCTTGGCAATGGGCGGCAGCGCCGCGATCACGCAGCAGGACATGCCCGCCGCCTCGCAGCATCTGGTGACGATCGTCGCCGAACGGTGACACGTGCCGCATCCGCCGGTGCAAAGCACGATATCGACCCCCTGCGCTTTCAGTTTGGCCGCGATTTCCGGGCCGGTTTCCGTGCGGAATTTATCGACGTTTCCGCCGCCGCCCATGAAGCCGTACATTTCACCGGCAAGGCTTCCGATAAAGCCTTCCGCGACCAGCTCCCGCAGGCGGTCCAGCGGAAACATGGCGTTCACGTCCTTGTTGATATCCGAGTTGTCGAATCCCCCGTGGGTGACCATCAGCTCGGAAGTGGGGATATCGGACGGAATCACGCGATAGGTGTAATCCCCGGAAGTGTCATAGGGCGTCTGGGTTTTCTGGTGGATGCCGCCCGCCGTGATAAACGCCACCCTGCATTCGTTCAGCGGCTTCTTCAGTTCCGACCAGACCGGACTCGGCGTGACCGGCACAAAGATTTCAGACTGCATCCCTTCTACTACCGTCAGTTTCATGGCTTACCTCCGTTCAAAATTTCGTTTCAGGCGCGTTCGGCGCCTGCTTTGGTTCGGTCACCTGCAGATAGCTGAAATAAAATTCCACCTTCAGGCCGGGCCGCAGCGGAAAATCCGTCAGGACCCAGCGCTTCGAGACCGTGATGACTCCCAGCCTTCCCTGAATATCGACCTTGACGGCCGTATCGTTGACCTCCACCACTTTTCCCTCCATCAGGATCGGGTTCAGTTCGTATTGCATCGGCGGCCTCCTATTTCTTCGCAGACTGTTTTACAGGCCCAGAAGAAGATTGTTGCCGTCGACGACCTGCTGTGACCATTTTTTGGGAGCCGGCTTGATTTCGACGCCCATCATCTTGTTTTTCAGCATCTGGACGGCGCGCAGCGCGTCCTTCGGGCAGATTTCCGAACAGCCGGCGACCTCGTTCTCAAATCCCTTTTGATCCTTGTTGAGCTCGATCATCGCGTCCGCGTATTGGTTGCCGACCACCAGCTGGCCCTGGTAGGCACAGAAGGAAACGCCGACGACGGGGATGCCGCGTTTGCCGATCTGCCCGATATGGGAAATAAAATCGATGTGGTTGTTGCCGAAGCCTTCGGTTGTAACGATGGCGCCTTCGGCTCCGAGCGCTTCCATCCACGCGCCCAGCCGTTCGGACACAAAGGTTTTTTCGTCATTCACCTGAGGGCTTCCCACAAAGACGACGCCGAGAAGATTCAGTTCCTCATCCGCCGCCAGCGCACTGACCAGCGGCTCACGGAAATAGTGGCGCGTCATTTCCTTGGTGGACGGGCCGATGCAAGTCAGCGCGTGAATGCCGCCGTCCAGCACCTCGTTGGGAGAAAGCATGACCGGGACGTTCCCGAGATCCACGTTTTTCTGTCCGCCCGTCACGCCGCACGGCTCGTTCGGGCAGAGGATATTATCGTGCATTGCGCCCTGGCCCATGATTTCCTTTACCAGAACCACGCGCGGTCTGCCGTATTTTTTTACGTCGCGGCAGATTTCGTCGCGCAGCGGGGCCTGATTTGCCGTTTTTAACACGTCGCGCGCCGCCTGAATAATAACGTCCTCACATTTATGCGCCGCCAGCGGCCCGCGGCGTTCCATCCCGGTATGGCGCTGAATGATAGTTTCCACGCGGATGATGATATCGTTCCCGTCCGCGCAGCCGGGGTTACCGAACGCCATCTTTTCATCCAGATACCCTTCCGAAGAGCCGAATTCGTGCACCTGAGTGCCGTCCTCGTCCACGCCGGTCAGCATGAAAACGGCGCCCTCCATCACATGGGTGACTCCTTCGCCGAGCGTACCGCTCACCTTGGCGGCGATCGGGCATACGTCCATGATCGTGTCGGTGTAAATATGGCGGCCGGCGGGCTTGATCACGTCCATTTTGATCTCTTTTACGAGAGGATCCGCTTGGACCGCCTTTTCCAGCAGTCCCCGGTCCAGCGTCAGGACGCTGTTTTCAAACGAGGTCTTTTCCCCGATGACCACGTCGGTCGCCTGAAAGTATTTTTTTGTCAGCGTCCGCAGCGTTTTGTCTTCCCCCTGCACGGCAGCCGGCGCAACAGCCGGAACCGCGGCGGGCGCATTGACCGGCACGGCAGCCGGCGGAAAAAGGCCGGGCCACGGCAGGTCAAGGGACAACCCTTCCAGACTTTTGATTTCGATATGCATCATACCCGACGCTCCTTTCGCAGATGGTGCTCCTCCCGGCTCTCCGGCTTCCGCGGGGTGAACTGCACCCCAAAAGTTAGACAGTATGATATACTGAAACTAACGGAAGGGGTGCAGTTTTTATGCCCAAAGGAATACCACTCAAGAAGTATACTGGTAAATTTAAGCAGCTGGTAGTAGAAACAGTCCGAAAGGACGGATTAAGCTATCGTGAAGCAATGCGCATATTTGAAATTGGCGGAGCAGAACGAATCAAGAAATGGGAACGAATTTATCTTGAAGAGGGACCGGCAGGGTTGTATGTCGAGCGTCGAGGCCGAGCCAGTGCCGCCAGCGGAACCCAGAAAGGCCGACCACCAAAACTGGACAAGCAGATGGAAGAAGATCTGATCGCAGAGAATCAGCGACTGCGTGCAGAGGTGGCGTACCTAAAAAACTTGCAAGCCTTGGTTTTGGAAGACGAGCGAAAAGCGCGCAAAAAACGCTGGTGATTCGAGGACTGAGGCAAAGTTATTCATTGGAAATTCTGTTGGAAGTGGCTCAGCTTGCGCGCTCGACTTACTACTACCATGAGAAACGGCTGGCAAAGGCAGATAAATACGGCAACGCCAAAGAGGGCATTGCCGCAATTTACCACGAGAACAAAGGGCGCTATGGCTACCGGCGTATTACCGCAGAGCTGCGCCGCCGCGGTTTCCCACTAAACCACAAGACGGTGCAGCGGCTGATGAAGCAGCTTGGCCTTGTCTGCCGTGTACGGATGAAGAAGTACCACTCTTACAAGGGCGCGGTTGGCAAGGTTGCGTCAAATCTGCTGGAACGAAACTTCGAGGCGGAAAAGCCAAACCAGAAGTGGGTGACCGATGTCACAGAATTTAGTCTGTTTGGGCAGAAGCTCTATTTGTCACCAATTCTTGACCTGTGTAGCCGTGATGTTGTAGGTTACTCAATCTCGGACAAACCAGCGCTCTCCATGGTGACAGAAATGCTGGACAAGGCTTTTGCAAGAATTCCAGACGGGACAAACCTGATCCTGCATTCCGACCAGGGCTGGCAATACCAGCACAAGCAATACCAACGTATGCTCAAAAAGAAAGGCGTCCGGCAGAGTATGAGCCGAAAAGGCAACTGCCTGGACAATGCCGTGATTGAGAACTTTTTCGGTCTGCTCAAGAGCGAACTGCTATATTTACAGACTTTTGAGTCCATGGAGCATTTTAAAACTGAACTCGTCGATTATATTGACTATTATAACTACCGCCGCTCCAAGGCAAAGCTAAGGGGCCTGCCGCCTGCTCTTCACAGACAACAAGCCCTCTCGGCTGCCTAATTAAAATATTTGTCTAACTTTTTGGGGTCAATTCAGGGGCGGGCCGCTCCGCTTTTTCCTTTTCGGTTTTGCGCGCGCCCTCCACCATGGACGGCAGGATCGGGGTCAGGGCTTCGCAGTCCGCAAGCAGCGTGGCACCCAGGGCCTCCTCTACGGTCAGCGCATCGCCGCTCAGCGTCAGCAGCCCCGCTTCGGCCATGTCGTCAAACAGGCTGGGATCTTCCAGATCCGCAGCACTGATTACAGTCCCCTTGCGGCGTCTGCAGCAGAAAATGGCCGGTTCCTTCAAATTGGCTTTCAGCGTTTCAGTCGTCATAGACATTGGCTTCGCTCCTCTTCTTTCCATTTTTCATCCGGATGCATTCTGCGTACCAGCGGATGATTGACCGCACGCAGCGCCTGATCGGTGGTATGGTATACTTTCAGGTTCAGCTTCGGCGCGCAGGCCATCACGGTATTGGAACAATCCGTGCAGTTGCCGATCAGCAGCGCCTGTGCCCCCTTCTTTTTCAGCTCCATCACCTTTTGTATCTGACCGGGGCAATGTCCCGGATTCTCGCATTTATACGCGTTTTTGACCTTGACCGCCTGTTTGCAGTAGGCCACGCCGCAGACGCCGCTTTCCAGGCCGCGCGCAATTTCACGCATCCTGCTCTCGTCCGCGCCGCAGGCGCACACGAGAAGCCCGATTTTTTCCGGCCCTTTGGGAAAACATTCCGTCGCGATCAGGCCCCCGGTCGTCTTGCGGACCGCCTCCGCCGGCGCCGTGCGGCTTCCGGTAAACGGACCGCCCATGATCAGCTCGCCGTATTCGTTCCCAAGGCCGCCTGCCAGCTCAAACACGCCGGAAATCCTCCTGCCGACGGGAACGTCCCTCAAAACCTTCACTCCGGCGTTTTCCCTGAGTTTTCCGGCCACGGTCATGTCCTTGTCGATCATCGGCTTTTGCAGGACGACCGCCTCGCGGATACGCAGCGCCGTTTCCGCGTTGATTACCACGGCGTTCGCTTCAGAAGGAAGCGAGTCGGGGGGGAGCAGGATTCCCATGGTTTCGCGGACCACGGCTCTTTCTTCTCCCATCGGATACAGATCCTCCAGCGGCGCGATACGGTATCTGCCGCCGCGGTCCGCGGCGCGCAGCGCGGCGACCGCCTTCGTATGCCTGCGCTTGATCGCTACGATCCCGTCAGAAGCCTTCACCAGGTCCATGACGATCTGCAGCGCGTCCAGCAGGCTGCCCGCCTCTTCTTCGATCCGCGCGATATTGTGGCACAGGATCGGCTCACATTCCGCCGCGTTTATAATGACCGTCGCGTTCACGCCGAGCCGGCTCCGCAGCTTTTCGGCGGTCGGGAACCCGGCCCCGCCCAGCCCGACGATCCCGGCTTCCTCCACCCTTTCCCACGGGTTTTTTCCCGTAAGCCTTCTGTAGGAAGAAAAGTCGGTGCCCGTATCCCGGATGACGATCTCATCCTCCGTCACGAGCACGACGGTCCCGGTCACGCTGCTGTGAAGGGCAGCGCCGAGGCCCTCCGGTTTTGCGGCGATCCGTTCGCCGCGCTCCACATGGCCGCCCTGCCGGACGACCGGCTCCGACCGGGCGCCGATATTCTGTTTCAGATAAAAACGATATTCCGCAGTCACTGCACTCATTCCCTGTTAAAAAATCAAAAAGGGCGGCAGACGCTTTCGCGTTCTGTCGCCCTTGACACGTATGATAAAAAATCCTGAACAGATTATGTCTGTATTATACATGTGCTTTATCGATTAGTAAAGCTCACATTTTGAATGTCATCCATTAGTTATTTTCATGTATTGCATTGACACAGGCGTCATTTCCCCCTATACTGGGGAAAAAAGGGGGGATTTGGCAATCCGGCATAAGAATGGGCCTGCGCCGGCAAAGGCATCGCGGACATTTCGGAGAACCGCCGGGGCAGAATCTCTGTTTTTATGAGATTGCCGTGCGGGATGGTTATCAGTAAATACAAGCTGTTTGAGGATGTGGCGGAGACGAGGAGTTTTACGAAAAGCGCGGAGCGTCTCGGCTATTCGCAGTCCGGCGTCAGCCATATCCTGAAAGGGCTGGAGGCGGAGCTCGGTTTCCCCCTGTTTGTGCGTTCCAAGCGGGGAGTGACCCCCACGCCCAACGCGGAGCTTTTGCTCCCGCTGATCCGCAATGTTCTTTCCGAAACCGAAAAGCTGGAGCAGACCATCCATGCGATCCAGGGGCTGGAAGCGGGAGAGCTGACCATCGCGACGTATGCCAGCATATCCGTCCACTGGCTTCCGCCCCTTCTGCATCAGTTCAAAGAGCGGTATCCGCATATTGATATCATATTAAAGGAGGGCGGAGCCGATGACATTCTGCAGTGGATCCAGGAAAATATTGTCGATCTCGGGTTTTTGAGCCTGCCGCGCCCCTGTGGGCTGGACTGGATCCCGCTCGCCAGCGACCCGCTTATGGCGGTTTTGCCAAAAGATTATCCTCTCGCATCGCGCGGTGCCTTTCCCATGGAGGAATTTGAGGGAAAATCGTTTATCATTTCGGCTGTGGGGACGGACTACGATATACACCGTGCCCTGGAAACCCGCAAGGTACATCCGGACATGAAATACTCCTCTATGGACGACCGTGCGATCATCTCTATGGTCATTCATCATCTCGGAATCAGCATCCTGTCCGAACTGATCCTGACGGATTATACGGAGCGGATCACGGCGCTGCCGCTGAAACCCTTTTTCTGCCGTGAACTCGGCATCGCCATGCGTTCCTACGCGGAACTGCCGCCGGCCGCCCGAAAGTTCGCCGATTTTGCGAAGCAACAGCTAAGAACGGGCGGATGAAAGGAGAACCCGACATCTTACTATCAACGAAGAGCGTGTCCGGCAAACCCACAGTTAATTTCCGATTCTGCTGTCCCCATATTCCCCGCTATTTATTCGAGCTCAAACGCACCTGTATACAGCTGATAATACGATCTCCTTTCTTGATTTTTTGCATCCGGTCAGAAGCGCTGCGGCGAGGGATCGGGAATGATTGAAAAGATCCCATTTTTCCAGACGGCCGTCGGACATTACTGCTATTTTGTTGCATATCCGGTAAACTTCGTCGCGGCTGTGGGAAACAAACAGAGTGGTCCCTTCAAACTTTTCCAAAACGCTGCTGATTTTCTGTTCCATCTGCCAGCGCAAATAGCTGTCCAGAGCCGAAAGCGGTTCGTCAAGCATCAGAATGTTCGGCTGTGAAGCAAGAATTCGCGCAAGCGCGACGCGCTGCTGCTGACCGCCGGAGATTTGTGAAGGATACCGCTTTTCAAGCCCTTCCAAATAAAACGCTTTTATTTTATCCTTTACAATCCGGCCTTTTTCCCTGTGCGGAAGTTGGATTCCGGCGGCGATATTTTCTTCGATCGTCATGTTGGGAAACAGTGCATAGTGCTGAAACAGGTAACCTGTCCCGCGTTTTTGCGGCGACAGGTTGATTTTTTCTTTTGAATCGAACAGCACGCGGCCGTCTAAAACAATTCTGCCGCTGTCGGGTGCTTCCACTCCGGCGATGCATTTCTTTGGGGATTTCATCATAATGAATTTCTCCGACGGTAATTCCCTTTTGTTTGCCGCGCCCGTAAACGTCCATTTTGGTCACTGCGGGGAAACCGGCCGACAGCAGTTCGGATAAGACAATCCCGGTTTTTTCGGGTCTGATAATCGCTCTTACTAACAACATGGTACAAGTCCCCCTTGATGTATAAAGTAATCTGTTACAGATCCATAATTCCGTGATCCATCAGGATGCTTTCCAATCTTTCCTGAGACAGCGGTTTTGGAATAACAAACATATCGTTCCCATCAATTTTTTTGGCGAGATTACGGTATTCGTCCGCCTGATTGCAGGCGGGATCAAATTCAATAACTGTTTTTTTATGGATCTCGGCCCTCTGTACCATGTTGTCACGGGGAACAAAATAAATCATTTGGGAACCGAGTTCTTTGGCAAAGGCTTCCACCAGATCGGCTTCTCCATCCACCTTGCGGCTGTTGCAGATGATACCTCCCAGACGGACTCCGCCCGTGCTGGCGTATTTTTTGATGCCCTTTGAGATATTGTTCGTTGCGTACAAAGCCATCATCTCACCGCTGGCCACAATATAGATTTCCTGTGCTTTCCCTTCGCGGATCGGCATTGCGAATCCGCCGCATACAACGTCGCCCAGCACTCCCCGTCTGCAGCGCGGGACACACTGCGCTAAATCTTTGATAAGTCCCAAGGTGAGTCAGCAAGGTTTTTTTATTCATCAGCTGCTGGCTCTGCTATTGGCTTTGGGGGTCGTTTGAATGAATGATTTTAACAAAGTCGCTATCTTTAAGCTATAATAGACGGGTACAAGACAGAGAGACCAGGACCTATGTGTTCTGGTCTCTCTGTCGTTATAGCTTGCTTCGGTATTTGTTGGTCAATGTTAATAAGTTTAGCTCCCATGCCTTGGTACATTATTGCTAAGGCCGCAAACCTGGTATGAAATCCAGGGGTGTCAGGTTCTGGAAACAAAGTTAGAACTGGTAGACTAAGAAAAACGGCAACTCCATATTTTGGAGCTGCCATAAGAATATCAAAAACTGTCAGTCGTCGAAAAATCGTGCAAGACGAGGCGTCAAGTCGCAAATGAGGGAACAGGTTTGCTGTATGTGACTGAAATTTGCAAGCGCAGCCACGCAGTAAGTAAAATTATTTCATAATCTTGCGGTTGCGCGACTTTATACACTAATTTGGATGATCATCTAAAAATCAAGAATGAAATTGAAACATATCGCAAGCATTTTGAGATATTAATGTCGTTTTGAATATCCGCAACGAGATTCTTTGCTTGTCGCAAATCAGAAGCCCCCGCGCCGTGCGTGGGGGCTTCTGATAAAAATGGAATATGGGAGGAGATTTAACAAAAAAGCTCTTTTACTTTACACAAACGGATTTTCCGTCCCGTACAGCATGGCTTTAGGCTGATTAAAGGAAATATCCGTGATGCCCAGCGTACGAAATATCGTGAACAGGCGGCTTCCCGCATGGGCAAACGCCACAGCGCCATGATGGGGATAATGCTTTTCAATCAGGACGTGACGGTAGAAACGGCCCATTTCCGGAATTGCAATGATTCCTATCCCGCCAAAGGAACGGGTCGCGACCTCAAGCACCTCTCCCTGCGCGATATATGCGGACAGGTTTCCCTGTGCAGAACCCTGCAGCCGGAAGAAAGTGATCTTTCCGGGTGCGATGTCGCCCTCCAGTGTTCCGCGGGTAAAATCGGGCTTCCCGCCGTTTTCCAGCAGACGGTTCTGGATCAGCTGGTATTTCACCGCCGCGCCCTTTGACAGCTTGCAGAACGGCGTATTCCCGCAGTGGAAGCCCATAAAGGTATCTTTCAACGTATAGGGGTACTTTCCGGCGATCTCATCTTCGTAAAGGTCGCGCGGCACGCTGTTGTTGATATCCAGCAAGGTGACGGCGTCACCTGTCACACAAGCGCCGATGTATTCGCTCAAAGCGCCGTAAATATCCACCTCACAGGCCACCGGGATTCCCCGGGAGGTCAGGCGGCTGTTGACATAACATGGCTCAAATCCGAATTCTTTCGGGAAGGCAGGCCAGCATTTGTCTGCGAAGGCCACATATTTTTTGGCCCCCCTGTTGTCTTTCGCCCAATCGAGCAGGGTAAGCTCAAACTGCGCCATGCGGGGCAGAAGATCAGGATAATGGTTTCCATCGACCCCCAGCTCTTTGGCCATATCTTCCGCAACATCGTGGATACGGGGATCTTCCCTGTGTGCCCGATAGGCTACCAGAAGGTCCAGTTCCGAATTTTCCTGAACCTCGACGCCGAGGTCGTACAGAGGCTGAATCGGCGCGTTGCAGGCGAAGAAGTCCTGCGGACGGGGGCCGAAAGTGATGATCTTCAGTGAATTGATTCCTATCAGCGCCCGGGCCACCGGCACAAAACGGGCCATCATATCGCTTATCTCTTCCGCCGTACCGACCGGATATTCGGGGATGACGGCTGGAATATGGCGCAGCGCGAGGTTGTAAGAACAGTTGAGCATCCCGCAGTAAGCGTCGCCCCTGCCGTTGATCAGATCTTTGCCCGTCTCCTCCGCGGCCGCCACAAACATGACCGGCCCGTCAAAATATTTGGCAATCAGCGTTTCGGGCGTTTCCGGACCGAAGTTGCCCAAAAACACCACCAGCGCGTTGCAGCCGGCCGCTTTTACTTCGGCGACGGCTTTCAGCATATCCTGTTCATTTTCCACTGTTGTCTGCGCTTCGTAAACAGGGCCGTATTTTTCCGTGAAGGAGTCGACAACCGCTTTTCTTCTCTTTTGGGAAAGAGAAATGATAAAGCAATCGCGGCTGACGGCGATAATCCCCAGATTTACCTCGGGAATATTATTCATTTTGATGTCTCCTCTCTGCTATTTAATGGAAGCTCCATTTCAGTGCTTCATAGAATTTTGTATATTTTGCGTAGTGCTCCGCGTAAAGAGGAACATTTTCAGCAATCGGCATCGTCACGCTTTCCGGACGGATCAAGGGTACGGTTTCCTCCAGACTGCCCCAGACGCCTGCCGTCACGCCCGCCGCCAGAGCCGCCCCGAACGAACCGCCTTCCGCACTGCCGTATACGGTCCGCACGGGAAGGCCAAAGACGTCCGCAAAAATCTGCCGCCAGAGCGGGCTGACTGCTCCGCCGCCCGCAATGACGATTTCACTGGAACCCTCAGCGCCGATCATCCCGTACACCTGACGCAGGGAAAAGGCAACGCCTTCCAGAACACTTCTGGCAAAATGCCCTTTCCCGTGGCGGGAAGTCACGCCGAGGAACGCCCCTTTTGCGGCGGGGTCATTCAGCGGCGCCCTCTCGCCGGACAAATACGGCAGGAAAAACATTCCTTCACAGCACGGGGAAACGCAAGCCGCTTCCGCGTCAAGCAGCGCGAACGCGCTTTTACCTTCCGCCGCCGCTTTCTGCATTTCATACTGCCCAAGCGCATTCCGGAACCACTGATAGGAACCGGCCGCAGCGAGCGTTACGCCCATCGCGCTGAACGAACCCGGTTCATTTCCGCAGAACACCTGAAGCACCCCCCTCGGGTTCTCCAGAAAGGACCCAAGGCTCATGGCAACAACGCCGGAGGTTCCGACCGTCACGCCGATCCGGCCCGATTTCGCCAGCCCGAGACCCGTAGTGGAAATGACTGCGTCTCCGCCGCCGCCCCCGATGGGGGTCCCCTCCGGCAGCCCCGTGAGTTCCGCCGCTTCTTTTGTCACATATCCCGAAACGGCGGTGGATTCCACCGCTTCCGGGAATAAATCGGGATCAAGGCCGACTTTCCGGATCAAAGAGACCGCCCATCCGCGTTCGCGTACGCAGAAGAAGCCCGTACCGGAAGCGTCGGAAACGTCCGTCTTGATTTCCCCCGTCAGCTTCAAGCGAATATAGTCTTTCGGGTTGATCGCGCGAACGGTCTTCCCGTAATTTTCAGGTTCCTTTTCCTTCATCCAGAGGATTTTTCCACCCGTGTATCCCGTCAGCATTTGGTTATTGGTCGCCGCCAGAAGCGCGTCCGGCCCCCCGGCCAGTTTGGTGATTTCTTCGCACTGTGCGCCGGTCCTCTGGTCATTCCAGAGAATTGCCCGCCGTACTACGCGGTTTTTATGATCCAGCGCCACCATCCCGTGCATCTGACCCGACAGGCCCACAGCAGCGACTGTTTTTCCTTTCAGAAGCGGCGCGGCTTTCCGGAGTCCGGACACCACGCCTTTCCACCAGTCCTCGGGGTCCTGTTCGGACCACCCTTCCTGCGGTGCATAACAGGGATATTCCTCCACGACGGAGCCCAGAATGGTTCCGCATTCGTCCAGCGCGAGAATTTTGCACCCGGAAGTCCCAACGTCTATCCCGAGCATACATTTTCCATCCATCTGATTCCCTCCGTTCCGCCGTCACAGCGTAATATTCCGGCCCTTTAGACCGGGGAAGGCTTCGTCCGCCTGCAGACCGGATTCCGGATGCGCGATCAGCCACTTATTCCGCGCGAACAGCAGTCTATCTTCGCCCGCCGTTTCCGGTTTTGCCTGAAGCGGAAGATTGGTCCCCCGCGGCAGGACGATCGCGTCGCGGAACCCCTCCGCCGACGCATTGCAGGGAGCGAAATGCAGGGTAGTGGCATACAGCTCCACCACCGTCCCGGCGGGAACCTTAAACGCTTCGACAAGAGCGGTATCGTATTCAAAGGTCAGGGCGTCGACATCCTGCAATAAACCCAGCAGCAAAATCAGATCTGTTCCCGCAATGTTGATTTCGGAGCTGCGGTGGTATTCCAGGGCATTGAGCCGGTCATTGCTGCCGTTGCAATAGCCGAGCTCGATTTCCATACCGCCGAATTCCCGGTCCCGCAGCGCCCGGAATATTTCCAGCTTTTCAAGCTCCGGATCGGAAGCCGCGTAAATCGTGGAATCGGGCGGTTTCGGCGTTTCCGCCAACTTTTTCAGAAGCTGGGCGCAATCGAATCCAGTCACAATTCTTCCGTATTTCTGAAATGCTTTTTCCCGGACCGATTGAACCGCAATTGTCTCACTCATCGTCTTCACTATCCTTAGAAAAATTTTAAAGGTGCTTCTTACGTAAATATCTTTTTAAAAAGAGTCATGGTATACTCGGAATGTTTTTGCAAATAAAAAATGAAGAGCAGGTAAATTTATGTTGAGAACAGCTTTCCTATGTGCAAAATAACGGATACCGCGGCCATGATTTTGACCGGCAGGCTGCCGCCGGGTGGCTTTCACGGGTTAACGCCCGAACAGCGGCCCGAAACGCCCATATGAGAACTAAAATTAAAAACTTAAAGAAAACTTGTAAAAATATCGGTCCGGATATGGAATCCGGAATTGATTCGTGTTATGATTTTCATAAAAATAGAAATCTTAAAGGGTGTATTGGATTGAATAATCTTCAGGTAAGAGATGCAAATAAAAACAGAATCATCAACTTTCTTTACTCCAACAACGGAGCAACCAAACAAAATATTGCGGAAACTCTGGGGCTGAGTATGCCCACGGTTTCCCTTATTTTAAAAGACCTCGAAAGGCGCGGTCTGGTAACGAAGTCCGGAACGCTGGAATCTTCCGGGGGAAGAAAGCCGTTCGTCAACTCATTGGCGTATGGCGCCAGACTTTCCTGCGGAATAGAGGTAACCCAGAACCATATCCGCTTTGTAATGATCGATCTTGGGGAAAATGTCCTTTTCTATAAAAAAATCCGCGAAACGTTTCAAAACGACGATGCTTATTTTAAAACTCTGGCCGATAATTTAGAGCTTTTCCTGCAGGAAGACCATGTGGACTGCGGCAAGCTTCTGGGAATCGGCATTGCGGTCCCCGGACTGATGAACCCGAAATCCGACATTTTGGAATACAGCCCGACGCTGCGTGTAAAAGACCTTCCGATCGACCGCCTGAAAAAGTATATCCCATACCCCGTTATGGTCAACAATGAAGCAAGTCTGGCCGGCCTTGCAGAAATCTGGAAAATGGATGGAACGGAAAGCGCCGTCTTTCTTTCCGTCAACAAAGGGGTCGGCGGAGCAATTATCATTGACAACAAGCTTTACGGCGGCGTAAACGGGCATTCCGGAGAATTCGGCCACATGACGATCGTTCAGGACGGCCTCGTTTGTTCCTGCGGAAAAAAGGGATGTCTGGAAGCATACTGTTCCACAAAGGTTTTAACGGAGCCGAATTTTGAAGATGTCGACGATTTCTTCGCGGCGCTTGAGATGGGCAACCAATATTGCAGGCAGAAATGGGAAATCTATCTGGATTACCTCGCTACGGGAATCAATAATATCCGGACGATCTTCGACTCCGATATTATTATCGGTGGTGAAATTGACCGGTACCTCGAAAAACACTCGGACCTGCTGTTTAAAAAGCTGCTTCCGCTTAATTCCTTCGGGACTTCCCCGGATTATCTGCATTTCAGCCGCTTTAACGACAAGGCAAGCGCGATCGGCGCCGCACTGCTGCAAATCGATTCGTTTCTGAACGACTGAACCGCTTATTTCCGGTCCGTATTGCCGGGATTTTCTGTTCCCCCTTTTTCAGAACACTCTGTTTTACAATCGCTTGCCGTATCGGCAAGCGATTGTTTGTATTCCCTCCACGCGTAGGCTCCGAACGCCGCGGAAGCCAGAAGAAAAACAGCGCTGACAAGTCCTGTGACCCAAAGTGGGAGAGTGCTTGTTTTTTGGACAGCCGCTTCGACGATGCCTTTCGTCAGATACAGCAGATAAAGCACAACCAGCGCGCGCAGGGTCAGCCTGACTCTGGCATGCTTCCGCTTGCCCTGAATTTCTTCGGATTGATTCTGCATAGGTCAGCCCCGCATTCTTTTTTATGTATTCAATCGGTCTGTACAGTCTACTGCTTTCCTACCTTATGGTTTGAAACGACGTCAAAGATAACGGCCGCCAGAAGCACGGCTCCTTTGACCACATACTGCCACTCGTCCGGCAGTCCGTAAATCGACATGCCCTGATTCATAACCCCGAGCAGAATGGCGCCGATCATAATGCCGGAAATGGTGCCGGAGCCGCCGTAGGCCGACGCGCCGCCGATAAAACAGGCAGCGATCGCGTCCATTTCGTAGGAATTCCCCATGTTGCCGTCTACGGAGCCGATACGGGCCGCTACCAGCAGTCCGGAGAACCCGGCCAGCACGCTCATGAGAAAGTACGCCCAGAAATATACGCGCCTCGGATCAATGCCGGACAGCTTCGCGGCTTTCTCATTCCCGCCCACGGCGTAAAAATACCGGCCGAAGGCAGTCTTGATCGTAATAAACGCGAAAATCAATACCACCAGCAGAATCCAGAGCAGCATAACCGGGATGCCTTTATAGTTTGCAAGCTTCCAGCAGTACGCAATAATCAGGGCGTCTATCACGCCGATCTTGATAAAAGTCGTCGCGGTGGACTCCACTTCATAGTTCTTTTTCGCCCTCTTGGCCCGGTTGGCAAGCATCAGGACGGTCAGAAGAACGGAAACCGCTATCCCGGTAATCAGCGCCGACGGGTGGAAGGACTTGGTGTCCAGCCCAGGAACGTCAATATAAGAAATAAACGTGTTGAGGAACGCGGTGTTCTGAATATTGACAGTTTTGGATGCCAGGACGACGCGCCCAAGCCCCCGGAACAGGAACATGCCCGCCAGAGTCGCGATAAACGGCGGGACGTGAATATAGCCGATCCAGAATCCCTGCCAGATACCGATCACGGCGGCAATCAGCAGCGCAATAAGAATGGTAGGCAGCGCACCCATGGAATTCTGGCCCATCAGCTGCGCCGCAACGGCGCCGACCAGGCAGAGCGTAGCGCCAACCGACAGGTCAACGTTGCCGCCGGTCAAGATACACAGCAGCATACCGCATGCCATCACCAGAACATAGGCGTTCTGCAGCAGCAGATTCGAGATATTTTGGGCATACATCAGCCTGCCGTTCGTCAGGACCGAGAAGAAAATAAAGACTACGACCAACGCGATGGCCATTGTATATTTTTTAATCAGGGTAGATGCTTTCGTAGATGCTTTCATACTTCTGCCTCCTATGCGTCCTTTTGTTCATCGGGGACGCTTTTTTTGCCGGAGCGGAGAATCGCGGCCATGATCTTTTCCTGCGTTGCTTCAGCGCTTTCCATCTCGGCTACCAGGGAGCCTTCGTTCATGACGTAGATTCTGTCGCACATTCCCAGAAGTTCCGGCAGCTCGGATGAAATCATGACGACCGATTTCCCTTGTACGGCCATATCGTTCATAATGCAATAAATTTCATACTTCGCTCCCACATCGATCCCACGGGTCGGCTCATCCAGAATCAGGACATCCGGATCCGCAAACATCCACTTTGAAAGCAAGACCTTCTGCTGATTGCCGCCCGAAAGATTCCCTACAAGCTGCTGCACGGTCGGCGTCTTGATGTCCAGAGCTGTTCTGTATTTTTCAGCGACATGGTTTTCCATGCCGACGTCGATGACCCCTCGGTTGTCACAGATCTTCTGCAGCCGGGCCATCGTAGTGTTCTTTGCGATCGTGTCGATCAGAACCAGTCCGTTCGTCTTACGGTCTTCGGTCACATAGGCGAGGCCGTGCTCAATGGCTTCTTTTTCGGTTTTCAGGTGGACCTCCTGCCCGTTCAAAAACTCCTGTCCGGAAATACTGCTGCCGTAGTTTTTCCCGAACAGGGACTTTGCCAGTTCGGTGCGCCCCGCGCCCTGCAGACCGGAAAAGCCGACAATTTCCCCCTTATGTACATGAAAACTGACATTGTTTACCACGCATTTTTCTGTGTAAACCGGGTGGCAGACGCTCCAGTTTTTTACTTCCATACCGATTTCCGGACTGACCTTATGTTCTCTGGAGGGAAAACGGCTGGTCAGTTCGCGGCCAACCATCCCCCTGATGATACGGCTCTCGTCAATGTTATGACTTTCATTTTCGATTGTCTCGATCGTCGCTCCGTCCCGCAGAACCGTGATCCTGTCGGCCACGTAGGCCACCTCCGACAATTTATGCGAAATAAGGATAGAAGTCATACCCTGCTTTTTAAATTGCAGCAGCATATCTAAAAGCATCTTCGATTCTTCTTCATTCAGAGAAGAGGTCGGTTCGTCCAAAATCAACAGTTTTACGTTTTTCGAAAGCGCTTTTGCAATTTCGACCAGTTGCTGCTTCCCTGTTCCAATGTCCTTGATTAGTGTCGTTGCCCTCTCCTGCAGCCCCACTTCTTTTAAGTGTTTTTCCGCCTGGTTATAGGTTTCGTGCCAATCGATGCCAAGACTCCCCTTACGTTCATTTCCAAGAAACATGTTTTCGCCAATGGAAAGCTCCGGAATCAGAGCCAGCTCCTGATGAATAATGACGATCCCCAGCTTTTCGCTGTCGTGAATGCGTTTAAACTGGCATTCTTCCTCATTGAAAAGAATCGTACCCTCATACTCTCCGTAGGGAATGGTCCCGCTTAAAACATTCATCAGGGTTGATTTTCCGGCGCCGTTTTCCCCGACCAGCGCGTGGATTTCCCCGCGCTGTACTTCCAGATTTACATTGTCAAGCGCTCTGACACCGGGATACAGTTTTGTGATGTTTTTCATCCATAGAATATTGTCCGGCATGCTGATGCCCCCTGAAACGAGTATTTTTTATGTTTGATCAATGAAAGGATGGACGGGGCCAAATCGGCCCCGTCCGAAGCAGCAGCCGTCAATTACTTCTTTGCTTTGGGATATTTACCGTCCATCGTGTAGTATCCCGTGTCAACCAGTTCTTTCTGGAGATTGTCTTTCGTAACGACGGTCGGCACAAGCAGGAAGGAAGGAACAATTCCCTTCTTATTATCATAAGACTTCGTGTCGTAAGAGCAGTCGAACTTCCAGCCCGCCGACTGAATCAGCTGACCGTCCGGCTTATCCCCGTTCAGGATTGCCATGCCGAGATCAAGCGTAACGACCGCTTCGTTTGCAACCGCCTTATAAACGGTCATGGACTGCTTGCCGTCCAGAATGTTCGCGAGGTTTGCTTCATCGCCGTCCTGCCCCGTGATAACCGGAGTATTGTTACCCTTATAGTCGGATTCGATCGCCTGGGTAACGCCGAGAGCCGTGGAGTCGTTGGAGCAAAGGGCGACATCCAGCTGCGTTTTGCCGTCCGAATAGTACGAAGCCAAAATGTTCTGCATACGGTTCATCGCGTTTTTGGTATCCCAGGCCGCGGTTGCAACCTGCTGGAACGTCGTCTGGCCGGACGGGATCTTCAGAATGCCGTCGTCTATGTAGGGTTTCAAGGCGTCCATCGCGCCGTTAAAGAAGAAAGTCGCGTTGTTGTCGGCCGGATCACCCGCGGTGAACTCGATGTTATAGGTCTTGGATTTGTCGCCCTGCTTCAAACCGAGCTGATCGATTACGAACTGGCCCTGCAGCTGGCCTACCTTGTAGTTATCGAACGACACGTAGTAGGCGATTGCGTCTGTGTTCATAATCAGCCGGTCATAGGAGATAACAGGAATATTTGCGCTCTTTGCGCTGCTCAAAACGTTGGAAAGTGACTCGCCGTCGATCGCCGCCACAACCAGAAGGTTGACTTTGTCGGCAATCAGATTTTCAATATCCTTGACCTGCTGGTCAATTTTGTTGTCCGAATAAGTAAGCTTTACATCGCAGCCCTTACCCTTAAACTGCTGCTCCAGATAAGAACCGTCCCGGTTCCAGCGCTCCAGAGACTTCGTGGGCATGGAAATGCCGATCAGCTTGCCGCCGCCCGTTGTTCCCCCGCCGGAAGTTTCCTCGGTGCTTGCCGCGGCAGGCGTGCTTGCACCTTCCGAACCATTGCTGCAGGCCGCCATCGTCAGAACCATTGCACAGGCCAATACAGCTGCCAAAAACTTTTTCATAATACGTTCCTCCTTACAAATAACCTATTACTTGTTAAGTAAATATCTTTTATAAATGATATTTACTTAAGTGCTTAAATCATAAAGCTTTTTTCAAATGAAGTCAATACTATTTTGTCTATTTTCTACTTTTTAGAAATACTGTCCAATATTATTTTGTTGTTTTTATACATTAAGCACGAATCAGATGTTCTCAATATACTCTTTGATATAGTGCCAGGCTACGCCCATCATATCGGCTCTGCGCGGATAACGGCACAATCTGACGTATTCCGCATTGTCCTCAAACGTATTTCTTTCCGAGACCATTCTTCTTAGTTCCGGCATATATGGTTCCAGATATTGGGCAAGAAATCCCCCCAGAATCACGTCACAGTCCAGCGCCATGCGAATATTGTTGATCCCGACGGACAGATGCTCCAGAAGGTCCTGCCAAAGCGCCTGATATTCCGGATTTCCCTTTTCAAGATCTTCAAAAAATTCCTCAACCGTGATTCCAAGCTTCGCACTAATCCGCAGCGCCGAACAATAAGCCTCCAGACAGCCTTTTTTTCCGCAGTTGCAGGGAAGCCCGCCCGGTTCCACGCACATATGGCCGAACTCCCCGCTTCTTTTGTTCTTCCCAAAATACGGCGCCCCATTGATGAAAACCGCCCCGCCGACGCCGTTTTCCAAATAAAGATAGGCAATATCGCTGCTCACAGCATTTCGCGATTCAAACCATTCGGCAAATCCGCCGCTGGTCCCGTCGTTTTCAATGTAGGTCGGATAGGGGATCGGCTCCCGGATCGTACCAAGACTGATATCACGCATTCGCAGGGTCGGCGACAGTTTCACTTCGTCCTTTTCTTCATCCAGAACCGCCGGCAGCGTGATTCCGACACCCAGCAGCTGGCTGCGGTCCAGCCGATTCTTGTCAAAAAAGATCTCCAGTTCATCCCTGATCAGCCTGCCGATATCGTCTCCTTTTAACGACCCCATCTCGATTTTCTGATAGGCCAGTTCTTCCTGCTTTAAATCTGACGCGAGAAAGCGCAGTTTATCCGCAGTGATTGAAATTCCCACCGCAAACTTGAGATTGCTGACGACGGAATACCCAACCGGGCGGCGGCCTCCCGTGGATTTCTGTATCTGTCCCACCCGAATTAATCCGGCGTTCAGCAGTTCTGTGATATTCTGGTGGACGGTCGGAAGGCTCAGCTTCAGCTGCTGTGCGATTTCCTGTTTGGAGGGCGGCGTTTCGGATTCATAAATAAAATTGTAAATACTGTTGCGCGTCAGCCTGCGTCTTTCGGTAGCAGGCATTTTTAAATCTTTCATACTATTTACTCTCCATCTTTTGCAAAAGTGTTTTATATATTACACTATCTATTTCCTGATTTGTCAATCATTATTTGAACGCGGTAAAATCCCGCCGCTTTAGGGACACGAACAAAATGAGAGGTGAAAAAGACATACGATAGACTTCCTTTAAACCGTATGGTTTCAACCGGCTAAACCGAATGCTCATAATAAGGGGGTGACCGGTGGATTATGTTACGGATGCGAAATGCAATGAAAAGCACACCAGACCATGATTCCTCTTATTATAAAAAAATAAGCACAAACATCACCAGCTGCTGGTGCATGCCTATGCTTATATAGTGCCAATCCGAAGTTCAAGTTACCATAGATTACTATGAAGCGCAATTATAAATTATTGGTCTTAAGGCCTTCCCTCCGTATTTGGTGGCTCGTATTCGTAATTGTTGGCGATTCCGTATTTTTTCATCTTTCTCCACAGTGTTGTGGTACTGATGCCCATCTCCCTGGCAACCGCTTTGTGGTTTCCGCCGCATTTTTTCAAAAGCTCTACAATGTCGGACACTTCCGGATATTTGTACACGATAACGTGCTTTTCTCCGTTGGAAACTTTTATTTCAGGATATAATTCCTCCAGTAAACCTGTCACCATAACCTGATCGATATTTTTTTGTAAGTCGTAATAAAAAGTCTTTCACAAAAATTTTCCAGCTGAATCAGGTTTCCTTCCCATCCGTATTCCAGAATGACGGCCATCGCTTCGTCCGTCAGTGTGAGATGTGTGGGATATTTCTCCGTGAATTGCTTCAGATACTGTTTTACCATTTTTTCAATATCCTCTTTTCTTTCGCGGATCGGTGGAATATTCAACGTAAGCGCATTGAGACTGTAATACAGGTCCTTTCTAAACGTCCCGTTTTTTACAAGCAGGCTAAGATCCCGATGTGTCCCCGCGATGATGCGGACATCATAACTCTTTTCACCGTTCAGATTGCCCGGCATGAGTCCCTGATAACATATTGTCCTGTAAAGCCCATACTGACTGGCAAAATCCAGCCGTTCAATCTCGCCGATATAGACCGTGCCAAAATTGCATTTCTGAAGGATGCCGCTTGCGCCCCCCTCCCCGCCGTCAGAACTGGCAGTACTCCCAAAAAGATAACCGTATTGCTCTCTGTTGCCCATGGAACTGCAATTCACCATCAAAAACGGGAAATTCTTCTTGCGCTGTGATTGTGGATGCACTGGGCAAAAAGCTCCTTTTCCGTTCCTTCTTCCCCATGAAGGAGGACAGGGTTCTTTGACAGCGCATATTTTTTTCCCAGTTCAATGCTTTGCCTCAATTGGGGCTCCAGCGTCCTTAAAGCGCCAAAATCAAGCTGTGCGATCCGTCCGGACAGATACATATTGTGTATATTTTTATCCATGAATTGCGAAACATTTTTGATTTTGCTGCAGGAAAGGATCGCGCCGGTAATTACCTGGTCGCACCGGATCGGCGCAACACAAAGAAGTAAAGGATTTCTTCGGATCCTAATCGAAGTGGAATAATTATCCCTTTCTCCCTTCAATATGCTTTCTATGGCATTGATGTCGATGTCAGCAAGCTCATCGTCCAACTGCTTGCCGACAATTTCCGATTCCGATTTCCCCAGCAGTTCCTCCATTACACGATTGACAATCAGGATGGTATTCGCTATGTATTGGGTCTATGCTATAGCTTCCATCCGGGTGCCGAAGCATTACGGCCTTGACGGGGATATGTAGTGTGTCATTTGCCATGCTTTACACCTTGCTTTCAATAAGGTCTTCAATAGGGATTCTGAGCCCGTCTGCGATTTTTGCCGCAGTGTCAGGCCGGCAATCCTTCCCATGCAAAATATAAGAAAGGGATTGCCGAGATATTTTTGACGCCTCGGCAAGCGTGGAAACATTATAGCCTTGCTTTGCCATAGCAAGCTGTAGCCTTGAATTGTTGATCTGCACGTTTTTCACCATCCTTTCACCGTTACGGTTAATCTATACACATATTAACCGAATTGGTGAACAATGTCAATAGATTTTTAAAAATATTTTGACAAATCGGTGAATTTGTGTTTATAATATTGACAAAGGAAGGTGTGATCGGATGAATCTTGGTGATCGGATACGAAAGATTAGAACCGATAAAGGAATTACAATGGCCCAGCTTGCTAAAGCCACGAACACAACAGCGGCGGCTATAAGTAGATACGAATTAGGACAGCGCGAGCCTAAAATGGCTATCTTAGAAAAAATATCTGCCGCACTTAATGTCTCTGTACTGGAACTCCTGGGCTTTAAATCACAAGAAGATCTTCAGAATGCAGTCGCAAGGCAAATGATATTAGAAAGTAAAAAAGGGCATCTTGGCGAAATGCAACCGGCAGAAATAACCGCCTTGATAAAAAGCGGCGATGTGGTCTTGGGTAAGGATGGGAAGCCGCAGTGGAATCTAAAAGGACCCGTCAGCAGTTCCGCTCTTGATGAGGACAAGCGTCAACAAGACCTTTTAATACATTTCAGCAGCCTCAACGATAAAGGTCAGAAGAAGGCTGTGGAGCAAGTAGAAGACTTGGCTAAGATACCAGACTATCAGAAGGGAAAGAAGCCGTCAGAGGGCAAATAAAGGTTTTTCACAAAAAAGTGAAATAGCCGCTCAAATTTGAGCACGTTGTAACCAATCTAATTTTGGACTGGTCAAAAGTTCCCCGTCCTCACTGAGGGGAATTTTTCCCCCAATCCGTCGGTTTCTAAAATATTAGACTTCGGCCCAGAAGTTTAACAGGTGCGATTTGAAATCGAACCTGTTCCCTCAGAAAGGAGGCGCGACCTATGCGCAATGCGGTAATTTATGCTCGATACTCATCGGACAAGCAAACAGAAGATAGCATAGAGGCTCAGGTGCGCGCCTGTCGGGATTACGCGGCCGCAAAGGGGTTCCAGATCGTGAATATCTATGCGGATGAAGCGATCAGCGGTAAGGGCGCCGCAACGGCCAGCCGGAAGCAGTATCAGAAGATGCTCCGGGACGCTGAGAAGGGAACCTTTGACACCATTCTGATTCATAAATACGACCGCATAGCGCGTAATCTTGGCGAACACGTCAACCTTGAAAAGAAGCTCAGCAGCTTAGGCGTTTCGTTGATCGCTGCAGCGCAAGACTTTGGCACCAGCAACGAAGCGAAGATCATGCGCGCGCTCATGTGGAGCCTTTCGGAATACTACCTGGATAATCTATCCTCAGAGGTAAAGAAAGGCCACAAGGAAACGGCTCTAAAAGGGCTCCACAACGGCGGTGTGGCCCCGTTTGGCTATGACGTGGTAAATCAGCAATATGTCATAAATGAGTTGGAAGCGGTCTATGTACGCAAGCTGTTTGATGCCGCTATGAATCGCCAGGGATTCACCGAAATTCTTCAGGAGATGGAAGCGCGGGGTATTAAAGGGAAACGCGGCAAGGCCATCAGATACCCTCAGGTTTACGAAATGCTGCGGAATGAAAAATATACCGGGGTGTATGTTTATAGCCCGCAGGAGGAAGCACGGCGCGCAGATCGGCGGGATAAACCGAACGCGATAAGAATAGAAAGCGCCTTGCCGATAATTATCAGCAAGGCGAAATTTATGGAGGTGCAAAAGATTATGTCAGAACGGAAGCAGACAGGCGCGAAAGCAGGGTACCTGTGCAGCGGGCTTGTATATTGCGAATGCGGTGCAAAGATGCACGGCATGAAGTCAAGGCGTAAAGGCCACGAATACCACTATTTCTATTGCTCTAAGAAATGCGGTGCGCCGGTAATTCACATGGACGAAGTGGACAAGGCTGCT
The DNA here is from genome assembly GCF_052443335.1 of Caproiciproducens lactatisolvens. NCBI lineage: Bacteria > Bacillati > Bacillota > Clostridia > Eubacteriales > Acutalibacteraceae > Caproiciproducens > Caproiciproducens lactatisolvens. The sequence continues at coordinate 2,634,072 of NZ_CP195750.1, forward strand.
ACTGACTATCTGCATGATCTGCTTTCCCCTGAGAATCAACAAAAAATTATGCTCGCCCTGCGTCAGTACCAGAACGGTGAACAGGGCCGCATGGACGAATTCAAGGCCGTTCTTTCTAAACGGATAGCGAAAAAGCAGAAGCAGTATGATACCCTCATGAAAAACCTGTCCGGTGCCACGCTGCCCGCTGACATCATTGCAGATATTGGCAAACAGATGCAGAGCCTGAAAGAGGAAATCGCCGCCCTGCAGACCACGGAGCCGCCGAAAGACTTCACTGTGGAACAGATCACCGCATGGCTGAACGCATTGAAAGCCAGCCCGGATGATAAAGCGGTTCACTTGCTGATTGAGCGCATAGACATAAAAGAAAAGACCGTTTTCAGCGTAACAAGTACGTTAAAAACGGTCTTAGGTAATCATGGCGGGTCGCGGTAATTGAGATAATAGGCAAAAGATCTTTGTTTTCAATGGTTTGCGGATTTTCTACTCGCTGCTTTATCCCGTCCGGGCCTTAACTCTTCTCTTAATATAGCTGATTTTTAGTGCATGCGAAAAAGATATCGATTTGATAATCTCTTCACTTACAATGGCGTTGGCGGAGAATTACATAATGTTGGTCCAATAGACAGTGGCCATCTTTCTTACCGCGTGGCCATAAGAAAAATATAATGCTGTAAGTTAAAAGCGGAACCCAAATAAGCCACCGTCGTCTTTATCAGTTAAACGTGGCGAAACGATCATCGAACCAATATCAAAATCCTTTGGCAAATAGTCGTATGGTATCTGGTCGGAGTTCATTGTAATAATATATTGGAAATTATATTTACGTGCAAATTCTGCACCTGTTACCAGTGCGTGAGCGACTTGTCTTGAATCTACTGGATCGAACAAATGGCTATCGTGTACAAGGAAATCAATATTTGAGCCTTGTTCTCTGAGTAAAGAGATCAGTGTCATATCGAAACAATAGATTTGCATAGACTTAATGCCCTTGCTTTTGTCTCCTTGTTTCGATACGTCAATTGCAATACCATTAGCTGTGTTTTCTACGGTCAACAGCCCTGTCTGCTCAAATAAAGTTGAAGATATACTTTCGAAGCGCTGTATTGCTTTATTTATAAAAACAGAGTTTTCTTGAATATTCTGCCCAATTTTTAAGGTTAGTGCTGCACGCTCCATATCCAGTCGCGGCTGTGCATCTTCAATATCCGTCGCAGTTTTCAACCGCTTTTTTAAATCTTCAAGCTCAGCCTGCTTTTTAAGCAAGTCGGAGTTAAGTTTATTATATTGTTCCAATGCTCCGTGTGTTTGAAGTAAGTCCATTATAAAGGTCTGGCGTTGAGTCAAATCAGTTATTTTGCTATTGCGAGCAGATATATTTGCTTTTACTCTCTCAATTTCAGACTGCAGATACAACTTGCGGTTTCTGACAACTGAATCATGAAAGGCCTGAACTTCATCAAACCGCTTTTTTACTATATCAGGGAAAACCTGTAGGGACTCTTGATATAGTTGTTGAAGTGAATCGTAGTCTGGGCTGGATGCCTCTTCAATTGAAGTCGCCAATGAATCTAACAACTCATTTTCAATTGTGTTTTTATCAATACATGTCCTGAGCTCTATTCCGATTTTTGTAAGTTCATTTTCATATTGTCGATACTCGGGCAGCAAGTTGAAAGTCCGAAGATTCGCCTGCATTTCAGAAACCTTTCCTTCAAGGATAGCAATTTGCGATCTCAAATTTGCGGGCGCATCAACAACAGCATCTAAATAACCTTGTTTTAACGATTTTTTCAGTTCTTTTAATGCCTTTTCTTTATCCCTAATAACTTGAAACTCGCTGGATAGTGTCCAGTCTAACCCGAACAGAAAAGATAAATTTATCTGTTCATCATATGACTGCTGCTGGCGAGCATTTTTCTTGGGTTCCAACATCCCCCCGGCCGGCTCTCTACGGACAAAATATGAAAAAAGAGAACGAAATGAGGGGTTGTACTTCGAAGTTGTGTCCACTGTTGATATTGAAAAGAAATATCTGCCCAATACCTTTTTCCAGTCATTAACGCTCGAGAAAAAGAGCTTTATTTCCGCGTCTTCTTCTAAGTCAATATCAAGCTTTAGGTCGATATCGATTCTCTTGTTAAAATAGATCCGATTCTTTTTTGCCGCACCTCTTGATGCGACGAAGGTAACCCCGCTATATTCCATCTCTACACTAAACAAATCACTTTCAAATGCCTCTTTATTATAGAAAGCCCCCTTATCATTGTCAGCCCCAAAAACAAAATTAATAATCTCAATTAAGCTGGATTTTCCAGCGGAATTTCGTGTCTGTTTAACAGTAGACTGTTCAGTTTTATCCACTATCAGCAAATTCATTCCGGGGTCAAAGGAAGGTGCCTTAAATTTTGAATGCGTCGAAAAGACTCTCTTTATCATGACGCACCTCCAACAATCCTGTCATTAACCAGTGCGATGTTTCCAATCTCATACAGCATAGACAGGGCTAATACGAACCAATCATATGTAATATCGCAGTCCTGTGTATACTCACCATATAAAGCTTTAGTGCTACGCCATAATTGATCTACAGACATGGAACCTGAGGAAAGTATATTTTGGATTATTCCTCCAACATAAATAAGAGAGGACTCGCTCCGTAAATGCTTAGTAGGCAATATCATATTGCGTCCCCCTCTCTTGGTTGCTCGAAGATATCACATGTCTGGAAAAAATAAGCCATAATGGTAAGCGCAGAAATCATCGCTGTTGGATTTCCATAATCTGTGCCGCATATAGTAGTAAATATTCGTTGAAAGACATCATCAGGCGAGACACAATCGTTAACTGCAGCTTTATAAATTCTGTTCATTTCAGATGCCGTTTTTTCTTCGAGACTTGGGTCGTGCCATTGTTTAAAGAATAATTCAATCAGATTACTCTTTATCATTCCCGCTTCAAACAACTGTTTTGTCGCGCTGGAAAGTCCATTTGCTTCAAGCTTCTTTTGAGAAACCGGTTTAACCTCACCTGGCAACGGCGCCGATGTCATTGATACGCCCAAAAGTGTTCTCTTTATTGATTCCATCGACAGATTGTTTACATCTGAATATGTAGGGACAGCGCCAAGAACATCACGGACATATTGTTCGGCGGTCTCAAAAAGTGCCGCTTTCAACTCGTCTTTTCCTAAATGAGCAAACTTAATTTCTTTGTGCTCGGCTTGAAATGTCGTTAACTGCTGCAAAACATGCGGAGGCACCCCAACCTTGGCATTGTGCACGAACACCCACGTTTGAATTTTTTTACCCCATTTATCAAGTGCACCAGCAAAGTCCGTTTTCATCTTCTCAGTAGTAGATTTATAATCCAATTCCTCTGGCGCATAAACTTGATAGAAAGTGCCTGTACTTAGAATATAGCCATCGCATTTTTGGTCACCCAACTGACCCCAGGGCCGTGTAGCAACAAAATCCCCAGGATATCGTGCACTCATGATTTTACTAAAGAATGACTGGAACTCATTTGCGGTTTTAGATTGAAACAACAAGTCAAACTTCATATCATAAAAGGCACGTTCCATGCTATCCATAGACATCTGCACCACACTTTCAAAATGGATACGAAAACCCAACTTGATTATAAATCATTGAGTAAAGTTTCTCAATAAAAAACTGCAAATAACTGGTTTCCGTGATAGCCAAATGGTGCACGATGCATATTGTTTATTTAAAAGACCACTTGAATTTGGGTTTTCCTTTACTTAACCTGTGAGTCGTGCCCACTGTCAGGCATCGCCCTCTCCAAAAGCATTTCGGAATAATGCACTTTTAAATCATTCCGAAGCTTTACCAGCTTTTTTTTGATAAAGCTTCTTGTCAATCAGCTCGCGCTCTATAAGGCATCGTTTATCTCTGTTTCTGTCATATCCCTTTCCGTTCGGAACAGTGCGCGTCACAGGGCAGAGACCGTTCCAACTGCCGCGCTGCTTGGCATGGTATTCCTTCTGCTCACGCTTGCTCTGCTTTTGCAGAGGCGTCATCCGAATCATGTGAGCACATCCTTTCCTTTGATTTCTGGTTTACGACCTGCTCAATAAAGTCTCGGCACCGTGCCGGGTAGTCGGGGTAACCGCACAGGAGCATCTTGTTCGGCAGTTCTCTCAGGGCTTCATGGAATGCGTTCTCGTCCTTTTTATTGATGCGGCAGAAGATCGTGCGGTACGGCGAGTCATCCCGACCATATTCCTGCATGAATTTAACAGTCACCTGATGCTTGATGAACAGGCCGTCCGCAAGATAGTCACCAGCGTCGAGAAATACATAATACTTATGCCTGAGAGAAAAGCGTTCAAGGCTCAAATAGTTTTTCAGTTCTTCCTGCATGGCGGCTCCTTCAACAATTATGTTACAAATCCAAAAAAGGCTTGCTTTTTCGACGAGTTTCCGCTATTCTGAAATACTTCCTTCGGAAAACTACAATTTTGGAGGCGAAAGCTATGCAGCAGAATCAATACCCCGTCATTGATCCCGTGGCGACCGGCGAGAACATCGTCAGGCTCCGGCAGGAGCGCGGTCTGTCTGTTCGGGATCTGCAAGCGTTCTTTGGCTTTGAAGAGCCGCAAGCGATTTACAAGTGGCAGCGCGGCAAAAGCCTTCCGTCCGTTGATAACCTGTACGCTCTTGGCGCTTTGCTGGATGTGCCCATGGATGAGATCCTGGTATCAGCAAGGCCACAACTGAACATGATAGTTCTTGAGCAGCAGGCTGATGCCTGCTGCTCAGCCATTTATATAGTAGACCGGCTGTTTTGGATACGGCAGAAGTCCGAAATTGCTTCGACCATTTATTCGAGCGCCTGGGCTTGAGGAGTTGTCCGAGGACGCAACCTGCGGCTGCAGTTGCCCGACAATGAGTTGCCCGAAGGCAATAGAAGTTATTTCATCGGCTTTTCATGCCATTTATGGAGATGTTTGTTTGGCAGGTTGGGAAGACGGATTCGCGGAAAGCGAAAGCGTGACGGAGCGTCGGTTGAAGCTCAAAACGTAGGATGCCTGATTGTATATCTGATTTGACAAGAATCAGTTTTCATCCTTTTATTGAAGCTCCTGTTATGGAGCGATTTAAGCATTATGCAGCGTTATAGTTCATCTGCACCTGAACCGATCTCGGCGCATCCTTATCCTGCCGTACCCAAAACAGTCGGTCTGACGCTCGGGAGCAGGTTATTCCTGCTTCCCGAGGTATGCGGCGAACACATCCGCGAAGCTGTCGTTGACATCGAAAGGCGGCTCGAAGTCCACTTTAGCGTTAACCATGCAGCGATCCAGCTCCGCAGAGACAGAGTCGGCTTTACGGTTCATCTCCGCCAGATGTTTCCGGATCACATTCCGGTCGAAGTTGATCGTGGTCACGCGCTTGACATCGCATTTGTAGGAGACCTGATTGCCGTCAGTGTTGAAGCGGTAACCCACACCGCCGTTGGGTACGTTCACCTCGGAGCTTCTGAGCTCGGACATATGCTGGAAAGTGGCGGCGATGTGCTGCCGTCTGCTGTTCAGGCTGACCTCGCTGTCCATATCGATGGGAAGACCGTTCTTGGCGGCGCGGATGCCCTTGGCAAGCGCCTCATGCTTATCAAGGAGATACAGCAGAAATCCGACCACATCAGTGATCTGCTCGCAGTATTCAGTGGGGGGAACATCGATCGTGGTTTCATTCTCAGCCTCTGCCATGACCTTCTTGCGAAGATAGGTGTTCTGCACCTTGGTCACATTGGAGTCCCTGCCGAGCAGACTCTGTGCCTCATCCATGAGAGCCTGCAGCTTGTTCTGGTATCGGAACGCTTCTTTCAGGTTCATATCTTTCACTCCTATCGTTTGATATTTTTTGATCGTATTGTAGCGCGGGGGGCGCCTGTTGTCATTGAACCGCCAGTTTACTCTTTATCCACCCACAATGTACGGTACAGAGCCGATTGTTCAGTCTTGGCACTCCGTAACGATGTAGTCATAGAGTGCCTCCGGCTCTTTCAGGCACCATTCTCTGCCGTCATCATAGTTTTCCCATACCTTGTAATCGTCAGTTGCCTCGTAAAGCCACCAACCGATATAATCGTATTGATCGTTGACCGCTTCTTTGAGAACCATCAACAGCGCTTCAAACCACTTATTATCACAGCCGAATGTGTCAACGCCGCCCGAGACTTTGTCCAGCGCTGCCGCGACTTCTTCATTGATAGCGTCCTGTTCTCTGATCATCCGCAGCGCTTGACAGAAGGTTCTCTTGGTCAATAAAGCCACTTCATTCTCCATCATCCACCTCACCGCTGAGACACTTGGCCTCCAGCAGATCTTCCTGCGTGTAATCAAAGGGGATTCTGCCCAGCCGGACGGTTTCCTTGAAGAAGAGCAGGGTCGCTTCCTCATGAGTCAAACCATAACGTTTGAGGATTTCCCCGGCTTGCTCGTACAAGTCGGAGTCAATCGTGAACTCAACCGTTTCATACGCTGGTTCCGCGCTTTGCGCTTTCTGGCGCAGGATCTCGTCCAGCGTCACAGGCTCATAGTTCCAGTACATACAGCCGACATTGTAAATCTCATTCTTGAAGCCGCTCTCGTTCAGTTCCTTCGCCATCTTTCGCTCCAGATCTGCTTCATCGGTGAAGTGAGAGTGGCCGTGAAGGTGGATCGCCTGATGTCGGTGTCCGTTGTACAATGGAATGAAGTAGTGACTCAGAATGCACCGGCGAGCGGAACCGTCCTCCAAGGTCACGCAGATATCGTCATAGTCCTTTATACCCGCGAGAGCCGCTTTCGCCTGGGCGTTATGAAGGAAGCGGTCGTGGTTTCCTTTGAGGAGAATGATCTGACCGTTCAGGCTCTTTATCAGGTTGTGTGCGTCGCCGTTTCTGGATTTCCAGATCAGGTCTCCGAGGACATATACGAGATCGCCCTTGCCCACCTTTGCATTCCAGCGGCGCACAAGCTCTGCGTCCATCTCCTCAACGGAGGCAAATGGTCGGTTATCGAAGCGAAGCACATTTTCATGCCCAAAGTGCAGGTCGCTTGTAAAGAATACTTTTTGCAGAACAGATGCCTCCTTTATCCGTTTTCGTTCTCATTTCCGCCAATGCTTTTCCGGAGCATCGTCTCATAGTGAGCTTTCAGATCATCTCGCAGCGCAAGCCAACCGATTCGCTTGTCGAGAGTTTCATATTCCGCTTCTCGCTCAATGTCCTTGATCATGACGGAGATGGTCTTGGTGTCCAGCACTCCGATGTACTTTCGGACAAAATCCATGACCACAGAGGGCATATAGGTGTGTCGCCCGATGGCGTAGCGGAGTGCGCTGTTGATAATACAGCCGAAATCGTCATCGTAGGTACACTCGATCCAGCGTATCGGGCATAGGACTATAAGCGCTCTTTACGCGCATCTTGTATATGCAGCCCCATATGTTTTTGAACTCCCATTCCTCATCTATAAGATACAGGAATGCGCTTGTGATCACTGTCACGGACTCGAGCAGGGGGCGTTCAATATACGCCACATTATGAACTGCCATCGCGTTGCCATCGGTGAACTCTCTGAAAGTGTCAACGGTGGACTTGTGCTTCTCATAGTCCAGAGCATCGATAAACGCTTTGATCTCATCCATCGTGCCGTAGTAGCGCTTTGTGCCGGAGACGAAGCTCGGACTGAAATAGTCATTCAGCGTCAGCGCGTAGAACTTTGGCAGGTGGCCGTTCTCTAACGCCGCGGCAAAGCGCCTGTCAACATCGAAGCTCCATCGCTCCGGGCCAAACTCATCCGGGTATTCATGGATCAGCCAGTCCTTCTTTTCCTTGATCTGCCGGATGATGCCTGATATGTCGTAGTCCGAATAGAGCCGAGCCCCCTGCAAGATATCGATGATCTCCGGGCCCCATACCGTTTCGTCGTATCCTGTGTATCTGTCGTAGTAGGAGCCGTCTTCCGGCGGCACAGTTTCTGTGATTTTGCCCCCATATGAGATGTACAGCCAGTCGTCCTTCAAAAAATGATTCACGAACTTATTCGGGACATACAGCAAATCGGTAATGCCCTTGGTGGACATATAACCCCAGCATTTGTAGTACCGTCCGTAGATGTACCATTCAGGCAGATCCTGCGCCAGTATTTTCGTTCTGCGATGTCCGGAGAACAGAGTCCCGTCATTGCTTTCGATGTAACGGAGGTGATGATCTTTGAACACTCGGATTTCTACTGTATAGAGAGGATTCTTGAACCCGTCCCTCATGAACCGCATCCACCTCCCGCATCGAACTGTTCAGCGGATTCAAACCCGTGATACAGAAAGTGCATTTTGTCGACGCGCTTATCAATGTGCCAGTGTCCGCAGAACCATGCCTTGTACTCGACCGCTTCCTCAATATTGTCAAGCCAGTGTTCGGTACTGTCGTCAACGGTGCTCTGGTCGATCATGGGCAGGAATACCTCTGTCGGCTCATACTTGAAAGGACAGGTATGTGAGAGGATCACATCAAAGTGCTTCTCCGCAATTTGCTGCTCAACATATGCTTTGATCTCGTCGGAGGGCTGTTCATCCTCCCACCAACCGTACCCGCGTGAAAGCCGGTAGAACTTGTCCACGCTGTATGCTCCGCCGATGACGAGGTATTCAAGCCCTTCCAGCGTATAGATATCGCCGTCCCGTGCAAACAGGATATTGGGAAATGTCTCCTCAAACCAGACCGTGCCGCCGTTCCAGTCCTTCGTGATATAGGACGGGATGTTGGCCGGTCTTATTTCATGATTTCCGTGGATGCAGAGGATCGTCGGCTTGAGGCGGTGGAGCACCGTTTTCATCGCTATGTCACGCTCATCAAGGCAGAAGTTCGCTCCTACATCGCCGAGGATCACGACGGTATCGGCAGCCGTCAGATTGAACCGCTTGCAGAACCGCACAACCTCGAATGCCGAACCGTGAGTGTCCCCAGTAAAGTAAACCATTTGGATCGCAACCTTTCCGCGACTATTATATCAGCCTATCTGCCCGAAATCTTGGACACACAGAAAACATAATCACTTTTCCAAAAACATATTCACTATGAAACTGCGCAAAAATAAACCAGCAGTCAAAACCATGACTCCCGGTCGATTGTTTTCTCCGCGAGGTGCGCTAAAATTCTTATCGATCCGTGCGTGTCAGGATGGATTTGTGGTCGCGCAGCGATGTTTTCATTGCTTTTACCGTGTCGGTGATGACCATCCTTTCATAATCGCTGCAATCTGTCAGGAGCATCGTGATCTCTTGACTGGCAGCCATGACGGAGCCGGTGAGCTGCTCAGCAAGGAGAATGTCCGCCGGGATGTCCAGCGCGTTTGCAATTTGTACGAAGGTGTCGAGGCTCATGCTCTTTTTCCCGTTTTCTATGTAGCTGACATAAGTGGGAGATTTGTCTATCAGCTCCGAAAAGTCCAGCTGGGATATGTGGTGTCGCTTTCTGATAATCATGATCCTGTGCCCGATGGCGCGATAGTTTAGACTCATAATAAGAACCTCCAAAATAAAAAATGTCGGTTCCATTATAATGTCAAGGCTATATGATAATCCTCTCTTTATATCAATTTAGCCCGCAGTTGATATAATTCAGATTATAAAATAGTCTGTGGATTAAGTCGAGAGGGGTGAGGCGATGGCAGGGCGCGATACAACAGAGAGTCAGGTGATCGGCTCACGGATCAGAGAGGCTCGGATTAAGAACGGTATGAGCCAAGCGGAGCTGGCGGTGAAGTCCAACATTTCCTTGCCGCATATCAGCGACATAGAGCTTGGGAAAAGCAATATGATGCTCACCTCGTTCATTCGGATTGCTGAAGCCTTGCAGGTGTCCGCCGATTCATTGCTCCGACCGAATGTGCCGGGCGTAACGAGCCTCTATGAGAGCGAGTTTTCGGAGATCCTTAATGACTGTACTCCATCGCAGATGGATTCCATCTTGAAAATCGTTCGGGAACTGAAGCAGACCATGTGTAAAAAAGAAGAAGAATAACATCTATCAAAGCGGGTTGGAGTGATCCAATCCGTTTTTTTATTTCAAATCTAAACCAGAGGTCAACATCTTGACTTCTGGTTTATTTCTTTCTTAGCCTCCAGTTTATATAATTTTCAAGAAAACACTATGTTCCGGAGGGATTCTATGTCTGATCTGATAAAACGAGCCGATGACGCTGATCTCGAAGTCATGCCGTCTTTTGACTTCGTATTCGAAAAAGAGGCCGAGCAGCAGACGCAAATCGCAGAGCATCGTGCATGGCTTAAGAGCATTAAGCATGAACGCCCCCTACCGAAGCATCACTTCAAGGTTGCGGTCTATATCCGCTATTTTAACCAGACAAAACACGAGGACTACCTCGCGTTTCACAAACAGCAGTTTCTGGATACCATCGGTCTCTGCCCTAACTGGGAGTTTGTCGGTTTCTATGTGGATGAGGGTGGAACCGCGCCGAACATGGAAACAGCCGAGGAATGGTCGAGGCTCCTTCAGGACTGTTACGAGGGAAAGCTCGACCTCATTATTACCCAAAAGGCGAGCAATGTTTCCAAGAAGCAAACGGAACTCAGCTTCTGCGCGAGGATACTTGCCTCGCTCGAGAAACCAGTTGGCATCTACTTTATTTCTGAGGACATCTACACTCTGGCTTCATACTATCAGGAGGATTTGAAAGACCCGTTTTTTCTCCCTGTCCCTGATTGGCAACTGCTGCCCGACGATGCTCTCGATATGAGAGGTTTACTCCATGATTGATCAGAGCAAAAAACAGAAATTAGCGGAGCAAAAGGCGCGTGTCCACAGAAGGGTTTATGCCGAGGTTGATCCGAACAACTACGAGTTCATACCGGCTAAGAAGCAGATCGATTACTATGACAATGATGTTCCGCAGCGTGTCGCCGTGTATGCCCGTGTTTCGACAGATAACATCCAGCAGACCTCGTCCTACGAACTGCAAAAGAAGTATTATGAAGAGTTTGTAGTCCATCATCCAAACTGGACGCTGGTGAAAATCTACGCAGATGAAGGGATAAGCGGGACTTCGCTGGCACACAGGGACGAGTTCAACCGGATGATTTCCGACTGTCGCGCTGGGAAGATTGACATGATCATAACCAAGAGCGTTTCCAGATTTGCCCGAAATGTCGTTGACTGTATCAGCATGGTGCGAACGCTGGCCGAGCTCACACACCCGGTCGGCGTATTCTTTGAGAGCGAGTGCATTTTCTCCCTGAAGGATGACTCTCAGATGGCACTGTCCTTTCAGGCGACCATGGCGCAGGAGGAGTCGCACATCCGAAGCCGCAGCATGGAGACCTCGCTTCGTATGCGGCTCGACGGCGGACTTCCATTGACGCCGAAGCTTCTGGGGTATTCCCATGATGCAGACGGAAAACTGGTCATTAACCCAGATGAGCAGTCAACGGTAAAGCTCATCTTTTTCATGTATCTCTATGGTTACTCAACTACGGAAATCGCGGAGGCTCTGACTGAGCTGGGGCGAAAAACCTATCTTGGAAATGTTACTTGGACTTCCAACTCGATTGTTCAGGTACTTCGCAATGAAAGGCATTGCGGAGAGGTTCTGACAAGAAAGACTTTCACTCCGAACTACCTGAATCACAAGTCAAGGAAAAACAAAGGCGACAGGCCGCAGAGTGTCTATCGAAACCATCACGAAGCCATCGTATCAAGGGATGATTACATAGCTGTCCAGCACCTGCTGAATAACGCGAAATACGGAAGTAAGTCTATACTCCCCGAACTCCGGGTAATTGACAGCGGCCTTTTGCGAGGCTATGTCACGATCAATCCCCGTTGGGCTGGCTTCAAGGCGCCGGATTACTTTCAGGCTGCCGCCAGCCTGAAACCTTCCGATGGCGCGGAAGATACCGAGGGCTATATCGAGGAAGAGCCGGAAATCCATGTTGCCGTGGAGGCCGGCGACTTTGATATGCGCGGGTTTGAAATCACCCGCTCCGAGTTCTTTGATTCCCACCGCCGCCCGTATGCGGTTTTCCAAGATAAGCAGATTAAGTTCAGCACTGATTGCGTTAGGAAGCTTGGTAAAAACAATATGGTAGAGTTTCTTGTGAACCCGCCAGAGATGAAGTTCGCCGTCAGAACTGCAGCCAAGGACAGCCGCCACGCTGTGGCCTGCTCGCGGGTGTCAAATGGGATTTACTATCCCAAGACCATTTCCTGTGCGGCATATATGGACACGCTGTATCAGATATTTGGATGGAACTCAGATTTTAAATATCGTGTTACTGGGACTCTCTTTCAAAAGGAAAATGAGGCCGTCTATTTGTTTAATATGAGCGATGCCGAAGTCTTTATCAAGCCCTACCTGATGGCAGGCGCAGCAGAGTCCGATGCTCCAAAAGATGAAATCAAGCCTCTCTCGGTATCCGGAACAAGGGTGCGGGCTGTGCCGCGGGAATGGATGAGTTCTTTTGGAAACCAATACTACCTGCATCAGCACATTTTTCCGCCCGTCGAGTCGCAGAGCGAAAACGATTGGAAGATACGCTTGGAGGGCCAGTTATTCGAAACAGGCGAAAAAATCCATGTTACGGGATTTGACGAACTCAAGTGCTTCATCACACAGGAACTGAGCAGAGGTGAATTGGAGGAGAAAACAAATGAATGATTTGAACAACGGACAGACGCAGGGGGTTCTTTCGGATATGCTGCAGCATCTTCAGGAGGCAACCCCCGACAGCGACACGGCCTTCACCCTGCGAGAAGAAGTCGACGAGCAGTCCCCCAACTCGACTCCCGTTGACGGTGATGTGATTGAGCTGGGCGGCGAGTTCGATTATGAGGGCTATCAGGTGGTTCGCCGCGAGTTCTTCGCGCATACCAACGAGCCGTCCATCACCTTCAATAATTTCAAGGTGTATGTCAATGCCGCGTGCTTGAGCAGGTTCCCATCTGTGGACTATGTGCAGGTGCTGGTCAACAGTGACAGCAAGATCCTTGCTATCCGTCCGTGCAGAGAGGAGGAACGTGACGCCTTTTCGTGGTGCGTCCCCGGCTCGACCAGGAGAAAGCCACGGCAGATCACCTGCCGTCTGTTCTTTGTGAAGGTGTTTTCCCTCATGGACTGGAACACGGATTACCGATACAAGCTGCTTGGGAAGGTTATCCACGCAAACGATGAATACCTTATTGCCTTTGACCTGTCGGCTACCGAGGTATACCAGCGCGTGTTCAAGGATGGTGAGAAACCCAAGACCTCCCGCACTCCCGTCTTTCCGGAAGGCTGGCAGAACCAGTTCGGATTGCCTTTTAAGGAACATCGCAACTCAATGCAGGTCAATATCTTTGAGGGGTACGCCGTCTATGGCATTAAGGAAAACAGCGTGACTACAACTGTGGAAACCGAGGGCGCGACATCTGATGCACACCCGGTTGAAGCGGCAAATAACAATGCGCCGGGAGGTTCTGATGTATGAGCAGCAAGACAGAAATGGTTGCGAACCTCACCCTTGATATGAAAAGAAATCGGATTCGAATATATAGGGCGACGCTACGCGCGCTCGGAGATCCGGCGTATATCCAGTTTCTGATCAATCCGGAGGAACTTTATATTGCGATCCTCGGTTCTGAGATTCCGCTATCCGGTGGAACTGCAAACAGGGTCAAGATACCGAACTCGCGTCTGGATGGCAAGCTGTCTGTCGAGTTCTACAGCGCCGCGCTGCTCGACGGCATATATAGCATCTTCGGCGTGTTGGACCGTGAATATAACTACCGCCTTACAGGTGAGATTGACCAGGTGAATCGGGTGGCTTATTTTTCTTTGCGTACACTGAAGCGGATCGAGCGGAGGAAACTCAATGATGGACAAGGGGTATAGAGAGCTTTGCATTGACGCTGAATTCAAAACATTGATAAGGCCGCTGCGCCGCGATGAGTATGCCCAGCTTGAGGCGAACCTCGTTCTGGATGGATGCCGTGACCCGATCATAGTATGGAATGATGTCCTTGTCGATGGGCACAACCGCTACGAGATTTGCAATCGGCTTCATATCCCGTATGCGGTTCAGGAGATCGAGTTCGACAGTCGAGAGGACGCCATCGTCTGGATATGCAATAATCAGCTCGGCCGCCGGAACATTACGGAGGAAACCCGCAAGTATCTGATTGGCCGGCAATATGAAGCAGAGAAGATCGTCGGCTTTCGCAGAAACACGGATGGGCATAACCAGTACACGAGAGCAGACGATTATGACGAGATAGACGAGCCCAGCGATATGAGCGGCAAGGAACGCAGGGAAAGCGGCCGGCGCACCGCAAACCGGCTCGGCACAAAATATCACGTTTCCTCGGGAGCTGTACAGAAATACGGGAAATACAGCGCCGCACTGGACACGATTGCAGATAAAGCGCCGGAACTGGTTCCACAGATCTTGTCCGGCAATTACAAGATTTCACACGACAATGTCGTTGCGCTGTCAATGATGGAGGCTGAGGAAGTGCGGAAGCTGAGTCAGAAAGTCGGGCATGGGGCGGCGCCATTCATTCGATACAGCGAGTCGCGGAAGGATTTCACCGATGAACCGGCGCAAAAGCCGGGGCCGAAGCCTCCAGAATTACCCGTAATAAAGACGATGCCCACATTTGATCCTGATGCGGAGGTCACTGGGCTAACGCTCACGATCCCCTCGTGGACGAGCTCTATTGATCGAACAAAAGCCGCTGCGGACTTGCGTACCGTTTCGCCGTCAGCGAAGAGACGGCTTGAAGATGCCTTGCTGTCGCTGCAGAGCAAAGCGCAGGAGATGATCCGCGCGATAAAGGAGGACTCCTGATGCCCGATTATAGTATGTTCGTCCCCCATGTTCATTTTGAACTGATCCCAATAAAGAACTTGGTTTCTAATCAGGAGTACCAGAGGAACCTGTCATGGCGTCATGTGCAGAACGCCGCAGAACACTTCGATTTGTACCAGATCAATCCGGTCAAGGTTAGCTGCCGGGAAGGTTCAAATTATGTCTTTAACGGCCAGCATACCATCGAGATCGTGGCGCTCGTTTCGGGGTCACGGGATACGCCGGTCTGGTGCATGATATACGACGATTTGAATTATGAGAACGAAGCGTTTGTCTTTGCCAATCAGATGAAGTTCGTAAAGCCGCTGAAACCCTACGAGGTGTTCATGGCCAACATTGAGGCCGGGAGCGATAAGCAGCTCATCATCAGGGATTTGGTAGAATCGTATTCTCTATCCATCGGACAGGTAAAAGGCTACGGTGTGATCTGTGCCGTATCCGCGCTGGAAGGGATCTACGATAAGTTTGGCTACCATGTATTAGACCGTACCCTGCGTCTGTGCGCGGGGACGTGGGAGGGAGATATGAATTCGCTGTGCGCCAACTTCCTGAACGGTGTCGCAAGGCTTGTGAATACCTATGGGGACAAGCTGAAGGACGAGCTTTTCAAGGAGCGAGTCGGCGCTACCTCGGTCAAACAGCTCACCCGCAACGCAAAAGAACGGCGTCCGGGTTCCCTCGGATTTGCAGAGGCCATGCTTGTTGCATATAACAGGAAATGTAAATATCCTCTGGTTTGGAATAAACTCTATGAGAAAAATCTCGGCACGAGCGACGCGCTGGATGTCGACGTCGATCTACCGGATGATGAAATGGACGAAGCGGAAACCGTGGAAGAATAAAAACTGGGTTCCCCCTCAAACTCCGTGGGAAACCCAGTTTGCAGTCTTTATTGTTCAAAGCTTTAGCGAGAATGCCGGTCGCATATATTCAACAGCGCCTCGGCTCAGTCCAAATCTATCTGCGACCCTTTCCCAGCTCTCCTGCACCGTTGTGACGATGTCTGATGCGGCTTTCTCCGCTTCTGCCTTTGTCAGACCGAAATATTCGGAAACCTCCATCGCCAGATCCAGATCGATGCTGTTGTCCAGCTCGGTCACATTGAGCGAGAGTCGGTCGCCGGATGGGATCGGGTTCACATCAAAGAGCGGAGAGAGTTTCCAGCCGGACGGCGTCAGGAGGAAACCGTGGTTGCGAAGATGGTCATCCGTGTTGGACACCGCCATATTGAATACGATTCGCTTCCAAAGCTCCTTGAGATCACGCTTTGGTTCCGCACCGTTTGCGCGGATAAAGGCGGCTATATCAAGATAGCTCGTTCCGTCCACGCCGGAAGCGCCGTCAGTTTTGCCCAGCAGCGTCATGGCGGAGGCGAAATGAATGCGCCGTTTACCATCGCGGTCAAAGCGCTTTACCAGAAAGGTGCTGCCATTTTTTGAAAAGGTTTCGAGCTTTGACTCCGGCGCATCCAATGTGCAGCGCCGTGCCAGCTCATGGACGACTTTTTCCCATGCGCCGGTGTTGCTCTCATCGTGCTTGGATGGAAACTTGGCTATCCAGAGTGAGCCATCGGTTGCCTGGACGGTCGCTTTCGGTCTGGCTCCTCCCAGAGAAGAGCCGGGAGCCAGGAGCTCTTTCAGCCAGCGCTCGTCGAGTCCGCTGTCGTCATTCTCAAATGCGATGGAGGCGTTCTCCAGCGTCCGCAAGTTGATCCACGGAGGCGTGGCGTAGACTTTCTCGTTTGAAACAAATTCTCCGCCCTCCTCCAAGCTGAATCGAAGAGCGCCCATACGGGATTCATCATATACGCCGAGCAGGAAATCGCTATCCGTCAGCTTGCGGGGTTTGCGATCCTCTTTTCGCGCTTCGATGGCCTCTTTTCGCGTCATGAGGAGCCGACCCCAGCGATCAGGACAAGAGTCCGCGAACAGTCCAAACAGCTTCTTGTCCAACGGAGCATACTGCCGCCCCTTGTAGAGCGAGAGATCCGGGTCAAGAGGGTATGCGCTCTCGAAGGAACTCAGCCATTCCGGGGTGTATTCAAACGAGAAGCTCTCAACCCCTCTTACAAACGAGGCGCGCAAGATCCCTACCAGCGACGGGGCTGCGGCGCGCCAGTTCTCATATACATATATCGTTTTTTCGACCTGAGCCATACTAATCACCTTTCTTTGGCGCCCGTTTCCTCGTTGGCAGTTCAAGGTCTTGCAGCTTCCGTCCAAACTCGTCGTCTTTGGCGATCAGGAGCAGGTCTGCGTCCAGATTGTTCAGCGCGTGAAGGACAGCAGCATAGGAGCCTATTGCAACGGTTGAAGAGCCCTTTTCTATTGAGTTTAGCGTCTGCCTGCTGATTCCTGCCCGTTCCGCAACGAGCTCGGAGGTCAGCTTTCTCCGGAGCCGCGCCAGCCTGATCTGCTCACCCATCCGCTCGAGTATCTCTCGGGTTCCGGGCATGATAACCGCCGATTTCTTGCTCATTCAATCACCGCCGTTCTTGTAATGTCTAATATAATATACAAATATAGCGATATTGTCAAGTGTATAGGCTGTTATATTACTCGGCAGTGATGTTTTCTTCTACGATATAGCCGCCCCCGAATATGATATCCAGCTTTCCGCTTGGGTAGACCTTGATGCATTCAATCATTTGGCGGACAATGGAGTCGTCATATTGAAATCCGCTTTGCTCCCGTTCGGAGATGACTCGCTGAATCTGGTCGAGGCGGTCATTGGGAGAATTGTCCGAGCTGGCAAGCTCCTGTATGGCGTTGATTCTGTTCTTGAGGAGCGCAATCGTATCTGAGATTTGTTTGAACTCATCCTCGCGGCTTTCGATGTCGTTTCCGGTCTGAACGCTTTCATTGATCAATTCAAGCATTTTTCGGTTCAGCGCATCGACTTTGCGCTGGAGCAGGTCGACTTCGTCGGAGCATCCGTTCAAGCCGATTGCCTCGCCGATGGTTGCTTTCATAAGCGCCATGTAGGTGGGTCTGTCCTCCTCGTTAAATCTGTTGAGCGCTCGCATGATGGCGTTTTGGAGTGCTTTCTCATCGATGGTGGCGGATTCCTTACAGTACTTCTTTCCGTAGTCGAGACGGTTTATGCACCGCCAGACGACCCTTTTTTGCTTATAGGCAGTCCATGTGACTCTCTTATAGCGGCTGCCGCACTCCCCACAGATTAGCACATCCGTCAGGGCAAATCGAGAGTATTTTCCTGTCGAAGTGATCGAGGATTTTGTGGACTTCGGCGCTACTGTTTTTCTCCTGATAAGTTCTTCCTGAACCTTGTGAAAGGTATCGCGGCTGATAATTGCCGGATGGCTGTTCTGTACATAGTACATAGGAGCCTCGCCCGTGTTCTTGCGCCTTGTCTTAGATATGCAGTCGACGGTCACGGTCTTCTGGAGAATTGAGTCGCCGCAGTATTTTTCGTTTGCAAGGACATTGGCTATCATGGAGCTGCTGAAGGATAAATTCTTACCGGGGATTTCGGTGTGTTCAGCTTTTAGGACAGCCGAGATGCGGGGAGGCGTTTCGCCGGCAAGGTACATATTGAAGATTCGCATAACGATTGCAGCTTCGTCCGGAACTACCTCCGGCATTCCATCCTCGCCTTTCCGATATCCGAGGAGCTTCTTGTACATAAAGATTGAATTGCCATCCTCAAATTTTTTGCGATAGCTCCATGTGATGTTTTTGCTCATGCTTTCGGATTCGGACTGAGCGAAACCGGCGTATATGACGAGGTAGAGTTCGCTGTCAATCTTGAGCGTGTCAATGTTCTGCTCCTCAAAAAACACCCCGATGCCTCTGGATTTCAGGATTCGTACATGATCCAGACAGTCCACCGTGTTTCTGGCGAAGCGAGAGACGGACTTGGTGATAATGTAGTCGATTTTTCCGGAGAGGCAGTCGTTAATCATCTTTTTGAACTCAGGCCGTTTATCGGCACGAGTTCCAGAAATGCCCTCATCGGCATAAAGCCCCGCAAATTCCCAGTCTGTCCTTGCGGCGATCATCTCCGTATAGACCTTCTTTTGCGTGGTGTAGGAAGTGAGTTGTTCCTCGCTGTCCGTGGAGACTCGGCAATAAGCCGCCACGCGCTGCTGTCGGTACTTTTCCTTATCTACGATCAGGGAACGCTTCGGCTCAATGACCGTGATTGTCTTTTTCGGTATCTTGGTTACTTGCATTGTCATCATCTCCGATTTCCGTGTCCGTCTTGGTATGAAGGGTGATCCTGCCTCCGTCGTCAAGGGATATGTAGCTGACGAGATCGGTGAAGTAGCTTTCGCTGAACTCCTCCTGCGGCGTCATCATCTCAGCGCGTTTTCTGGCGATAGAGGCAGCGATGTTAATTCTGGTTTCGCTTTCTCGGTAGAGCTGACTCGCCATTTCCGCAGTTTTGGCAATTATGAGTTCTTCATTTGGATTGTCTCTCTCAAGCTCGAGGCTGATTTCGTTATTCAGCTTCAAGACAGCCGGAGACATCTCAGGCCGCTTTTTGCGCCGCGGAATCAGGAGCCTTGTGTTGTTGATGATTCGATTCATCAGCACATTGACCTTCTCGAGAAGCTGTGTATCTCCGATGCGAACCTTGATTCCACACTCATCATTCGTACACATCCAACTTTCCCTGATGCGGTGCTTTGTGCTGACGCGCCGTTTCATGGGTGCGCCGCACTGTTGGCAGCGAATATAATCCCGCAGGAGGTTGATTGCTGCGGTATCTTTCTCAAATGTATTGCGCTGTCTGGCGGTTTTCAGGCTGATCGCCGTTTCGTAGAGTGCTTCATCAATAATGGGGTCATATTCATCATCGCCGGTGTATTTGGCATTGTCGATGATTCTGGCGATACGCGCTTTATCCCATGTGTCTGTGCGCTCGCTATAGGGTATCTTTCGACCTGTCAATTCCTCGGCAATGGCTTTCAGCGATGCGCCGCTGATGTAGGCATCGAATATTTCCCGAATAACATCGGCTTCACCATGTTCGATGACCGTTCTGCCGTTTCGGATCGTATAGCCATATGGGATGTAGCGTATTTTTTTCATGTCGAGATTCTCCTGTTTCAGATCAACTCTGCGAATCTGAGGCCGCCGATCACTGTAAGCGTCATTTCATCGTTATGGTCGATTGAGATCGCCTTTACGACCTCAGTAAACAGCTTTTCGTCAAAGCGTTCGAGCGGATCTTCCAGCTCTTCCAGTATGGTTTTCAGGTGCTTCACATCGTCAAGCATTTGGATGATATGGGAGTCCAGCTCCGTCTGGCGCTCTTTTTTCAACTTGACAAGCTGGTTGTTGATATCTCGGGACTGGGTTTGATGCACTTCGGGAGCGAGGTAACCTTTGGCGCGGAGTTGTTCGAGCATGAGAAGCTTTGCGTTCAGCTCGGCTATGCTCTGGCTCATCTCTCGTGCGGCGGTGTTGTTTTTCTTATATAGCAGGACGGCCGACTCAAGCCGGGATATTACCTGCCCGAGTATGTCCTCCTCTCCGAAGCGGAGCTTGTTCACCATAGCGGTGAACCCGTCATAGATGCGTTCTTCGCTGTAGTAGCTTGATTTACAGGCGTTTCGGTCATTTATATGTCGGCAGCAAGCCCATTTGACGGTTCCAGAAACGAGCCGTCTACGAAAATACGAGCCGCACTCAGAACACTGAATGCGGCTCGTAAGAGGATATATGTTTTGTGTTGCCACTTTAGAGAAGTTCTCCTGCCTCTTTTGCAGAAGCGCCTGAACTTTACCAAAGGTGTCCTGGTCGATCAGCGGAGCGTGTGTACCTTTCGCATAGAACTGATCCTCCTGACCCCTGTTGGCGTATTGCTTAAACGGGACTGTCGTATCTCGGTAGGTTTTCTGGTAGCAGCAGTCGCCAATGTATCTTTCGTTTCTTAGAATGTAAGCGACCTTTGCGGAGCGCCATGTTCCTTTACCTGTCTTAGTCTGGATACGTCGGTTATTCAGCTCCCGAGCAATTTCGGTTGTGGAGCATCCGTTCAGATACATTCTGAAGATCGAGCGGACGATTTCAGCTTCCGGTTCGTACACTGTCAGTTCCTTGTTCATGAGGCGGAATCCGTATGGGGCGTTGCTGTCCACATACTCGCCGTCCTCCATGCGTTTTACGATGGAGAGACGCTGGTTCTGGGAGATCGCCTTGGATTCTTCCTGCGCGATAGCGGAGAAGGTGTTTAGGAGCATCTCATCGCCAAGCGCCAGCGTGAAGATTCCTTCCTTTTCGAACTGAACGCCGATGCCGAGTAGCTTCAGCTTTCGGACATACACGAGGGACTCTTTCGCGTTTCTGGCGAACCGTGACACGGACTTTGTGATAATGAGGTCGATCTGGTGAAGCTCACACATACGGATCATCCGTTGGAACTCTGTGCGGTTCTCGGCTTTCATCCCCGAGAGTCCTTCATCTGCAAATATTTCCACCAGTTCCCAATCCCTGCGTTTCTGGATCATGCTGGTGTACACTCGAATCTGGTTCGCATAGGAGCTCTGCTGATCTGCCGAATTGGACGATACTCGACAATAAGCAGCGACTCTGGACTTAGCCATAGCCTGTCGTGTGATTGGCGATATCAGCCTTGCTTCGGGCATCAGCGGCAACTCCCTTTCTCAAAAGTGATTATATTTTCGCACTTTTGTATATGTTTTGGTCTGTATCATAATGTGATACAGACCTCCGGTCGACCGGCAACACACATTATACCGACACCTTTTCCGAATAGCTATACAAATATGAGGAAAAGATTTAATCAGCTAAAACGATGTCCGCTCCGGTCAGTTTGAGATAGTAGTTTTTGGCTCGCAGGTATTCCTTCTGGGTGATGGAACCAAGGCCGAGCATCTCTTTCAGAACGCTTACAATGAAGAGATAGTTGGCGTTTTTGGTGTTCAGATGCGATATCACAGCCTCACCACCTCCCACAACATCCTAATCCGGAACGCTTCTTTTTTCCTCGGTCGTTAGGATCACAGTCGGATTTGTAGTCGCTGTCGTAGTCCTCCGGCTCACAGTCTCCCGTATAGCATTCTGCACGCTCCCGCGCATTTCTGTGTTCTTCCAGTTCATCCATGAACCTGTCCATGTCGTAGTCGCTTTTCAACTTCTTAAAATTGAAAACGCCACGACCGGGAGCGCAGGTTCTGATGCCTTTCTTGTCCAGGCAGGCCATGAGGTCAAAGGCAGAGAGAAGGCTGTCGCTGAGCTGGCCAAGGCTATTGACCACCAAAATGTCGAACGCGCCCTCATTCGCTGCCTGCAACATCTGCGAAACGCCATATCCACCATGCCGGCGGTTAAAGTCGATAGAGACACCGGCGACTGCGAGATTCTGGGTGGCCGCAAAGGAGCGGAGCGTTTCCTCCAGCGAATTGTAGTAGGGATCAGGTGTGTGGGTTTTCCTTATGTATATCCATGCGCGCTTTTGGGCGGCAGAGCTCGCCTCGATGTGATTCTTCATTTTTCGTTCCTCCTCTTTTGTTTCATCGCTTAGTGGCACAAAAACGGAGACCCCCAGCCATAAGGGATGGCGATCTCCGTGGCTTCTGACATTAAGCCATGGTGTTGCTATTGTCAGTCTGACTCTATTCGACACAATTTCCCGAGTCTTGGGCGACGACGAGGACAGCGGCTGGCGCCGCTTCACAGGATTCTAACCTCCCCGAGGATCTCTCCGGGCTGCCCCCATTGCGTGATTCTGTGGCTGGACAGGAGTACCATTGTAGGTTGACAAGGTCATTGCGAAACAGCTTGCCACGGCTGTCTTTCGGTTGGATGGGTACCGCTCGCACCTCTTGGCCGTCTTTTCCGGCAGGATTACTCCCGCCGTAGGTGGTCTTGGCGCATCCTCCGATGTCGCTCGCCCCTTTCGGGCTTGCCAACTGATGTGTTCAGGTCGTCGGATATGACCGCATGACTGCGGTATTTGTCAAAGTGCAGGAGAGGGATTGTTTGTTCCCTCACTGTGTAGCCGACGAGAAGGCACGTTTGTCACCCTTCACGCAAAAGTTTTTTTATTCTGGCGAGTTTTTTGTTTACGGTGTTCCTCGCACAACCATCCTTCTTTGCTATATCTGACTGACTGTAGTCATCTATGACCATGAGCGTAATAAGTTCCAAATCATTGGCTGATAGTGCTTTGAGGCTGGCACACAGTTCTTCATCCTCAATCGTTTCAACCCAGCTATACCGCCCAGTGAAGTCATCTTCACTGAAGGTAACCTTTAGCGAGTCGAACTTCTTAAAGAGACCGGACATGCTGTCTTCATCATCATCGCTAAACGATTCCGAGGGAAGCGGCTGAGTGTGCTCTCTGTACCTGCGTTCACTGAGAAAAGCATTCCAGTCGAATTCATACATTTCTTGGATTTCTTCTTTGGACATTCCAGCTTTGCGGTACTTCTTGCGGAGGAGTGCCCACTTTTGCTCGTACTTTTTCCTCTCTGCGGCATGATTAAAGCCCATTTTTCATTCTCCTTATCGATTTCTGGTTTTGTGGCGCGTGGGAAAAACCAGAAACCGATGGGGGAGAACGGCAGCCGGGGCAGATGTGCCTGTATGCCTTGTTCATGCTTACTCTCCAAAAATGGGCAGCAAAAAAGGCCGGGCGCGAATTGAATCGCGCCTGGCCTTTATGCCCCCGTATTGGCTGGAGAGACGAGGAACGCCGCAAGACCGATCAGGTCTTGCGGCGTCTTGGTATTATTCCCCAGCATGGACAGTGTAGCATATCAAAAGTCGCTTGGGAGTAGGAAAAGGGTGGGTATTTCGTCGGTTTTCAGTCGGTAAACAGTCGGCGCACCTCCGGCAGTGTATATCCGAACAGGCATATCCCGAACAAATAAAGAGCCTCCTTTTTTCTGTCATAGAACACGCTTCGCTCAATATTCAGCATTTCGGAAATCTCCGGCTCCGTAAGAGGGAACCGGCTGATGTATTGCTTGTCCAGAATCTGATAGTACATATCCCCATAAACGGGGTATACCTTCACGCGGGCAAGCGCTTTGTTGATGAGTTCAACGTACATCCGCGTTTCACAAACGCAGCAGACTCGCTCGGCAAACTTGTCGATCTCCACGGTGGGCGCAAAATCCGCGAGATATCGGAAGCCGACTTCGGCATTCTGGTTCCCGGCCTCATACGCATAGTCGTGCATTTCTTCGAGGTGATCGTCAAGTGCCCAGGTGACGTCCCGATAAATCTTCAGCAGCAGTTTCGATTTGTGGAACACCGTGTCGCCATCCATGCCAAGCGAAGCAATTTTCGCTTTGTGCTTGCGTAATGCTGCGGTATCTTTTGCCATTCGTAAACCCCCCTTGAGCCATAAACCGGCAAAATCCTATCTGTTAGCTACGTTAGCGCACCTGCTAACACGACGGGGTAAAAGCGGCGGGGCCTGAGCCCCGCCCGCATATTCAATCGCAGACGATGACGTCGAGTGAACGCAGCATGTCGGCCTGCTTCAGCCGAATGCGAACCGCTGTCCGTGAAACATCGAAGATTTCAGTCAGTTCCGTAATCACACCGGCCGTTTCCTTTGACCCGCAGCCTTCGATGATATATGAACCGGCATGGTGGCGATGCATAACCGCCAGCGCCACAGGATAGAACACGCAGGCGGGCATCAGCATGGACGAAGCAAATCTGTCCGCCTGCCATTCCAGCCAATCGCTCTCCGACCAGAACTCCCGCCGATTATCTCTGTTCGTATTGGCTTTCCTGCATGCAATGTACGGACGGGATTGACGGAGATTGAACTTCTTCCCGTCCGCGTAATACATCTGCCGATGGATGATCCAATGCGAAACTTCATGCGCGATGGTAAAGCGCCGGCGATGGTGGTTTTCCTCCGGCATAAGGCTGGCGTCAACGACAATTGTGCCGGCCATAAGGCGCTCTTGAATCAGCTTCTTTTCCAGACTCATGACTTCAACATTGATGTCATCAAAGTTGATCATGCCAAGTACGCTGCCGTGTGCCGACAGGCAACGGTCAATAATTGTCAGGCTGTATGATTCATCGGCAAGCGCCTCAATCTCCAAGGGTTGAGCTTTTTCAAGCATATACGGAGCCTGCTCCCGCAGGACGAGTTCGGCGATCTTATCAAAATCACCGCTGTGGAAGAGGTACATGCCATTGCTTTTCTGGCTTAACAGAATTTTCATGATGCTCTATCCTCCGTTGTCAATGGAGTCAATAATTCTGATCCACATGGTATCAGGGATATTGCAGTCGCGGGCCTTTCTGAGAGCAACCCTCGCAAGCTCAGAGTTCTGGATATACGCGCTTAGATCGGGGTACAGGCCCTGCCGCCTGCGACCGACCAGATCATACAGCGTAGTCTCGTCCTCTCGGGAGAGACGGAGCCCTTTGATGAAGGCCGGGAGGAGCTTCTCCGATGGTGTGCGGTTGTCCTTTTCGATGTCGTGAAGATATGGCGCAGCAATGTCCAGCTCCGCGGCAAATCCGCGCAACGTCTTTCCAAGCTGCTCACGCCGCTCCTTTATAAAGCTGCCGAGCGTTATCGTGTCCATGTTGAGTTTCCTTTCTGTTATTGATACATCATACCGGGCATGACCACTTTTTCTCGACCATCGGACGACATTTTCAAGTTTCCCGTAAGGCAAACCGAATATATGGCCCTTTTGCCGAACCTGCCGCGGATTTCCTCGACCGCCGTATCCAAACGCTCCCGCCGTTCACGCTTGGCGGTATCCTCGAAGATGTTTGTCTGATACGGCGTATCGACAGGAATGAGGTTAATCGCCCTGACTATCACGGCATGGACTTTGCTTGTCCAGCGGTAGTTTGCCTCAAAGAGCTATATTGCTTTTCTGGCGATCTGCCGCTCACATCGCACCAGCCCTCATCCATGCCGTACCCTTCGACCTGATCGGTATGCCTTTCATAAATTGTCCGAGTCAGTTTGGAATACTTGAGATAATCGTCATATTGTGGCGGCACCATGATAATATCCGGGCAACACTGGCTCGCCTCCCAATTGACCATCCCCGTTTTGACCCCGCGTTTCTTGGCGAGCCCTGATTTGGCGAGGACGATGCCGTGCCTTGATTGGGTGGAGCCGCACACGACGACGGCCTTCCCCCGCAGCGCAGGATTGAGCATCATCTCGGCCGAAGCGTAAAAGCAGTTCAGATCGATGTGAAGTATTACTCTCTCCATGTTTTTTCTCTTAAGACTCTTGACAAAAGGTGCAACTTCATATAGTATTTTGATGTAATCGGATTTCATCTACGTCATGATTATACGAAATCTGATTTCTCTTGTCAATACCATTTCAGAAAAAAGTGCAATCGGATTTCATCACATGGAGGCGCAACATGAAATTTGGAGATAAGGTGCGTGAGCTGCGCACGAAAAAGGATATCACGCAGGCGGAGCTGGGCAAGCTGGTCGGCGTTACCAAGCGCACCGTCGCCGGTTGGGAGAATGACGGGCGCTATCCGCAAAAGCGCGATTTGTATGATGCGCTTGCGAAGGTGTTTGAGGTTCCTACCAGCTACTTAGCCTCTGAGGAGGAAGAGTTCATATCCGATGCAGCGGAGCGTTATGGCGTAAAAGGTGAACGGGACGCCAAAGCGGTTCTGACTCAGGCTGCCGCTGTTTTTGCCGGCGGTGAGCTCAGCGATGAGGATCGCCTCGCGTTCATGACTGAGATCCAGCAGCTTTATCTGGAATCCAAGGACATTGCGGCAAAAAAATTCACCCCCAAGAAATACAGAAAAGACGACGCGCGATAAATCGTTTACAGTCCGTATTATGGGACTACTTACGATGTATGCTGTATGCGTGATATTATCTGTACCCAACTGGAGGTGAGGAAATGACTGGAGATTTTATACATCGAGAGGTTCACAGGGTCATGGCAAAATATAAGACCAATGACCCTTATGAACTGCTTGACGCGCTTGGCGTGGAGGTCCGTGAGTCCCGTGCGTATGGACCGCATGGACTGAAAGGGTATTGCTATTTTTCCAAGCGGACGATATTTGTTGTTCTCAACGCCTTTCTGCCTGAGATTGAGCAACGGATCGTTGCCATGCACGAGGCCGCGCATGTGATACTCCATCAGGCTCAAATCAAGGTTGCTCCGATGAGGGATAATGTAATATACGACATGACCTCCAGAACGGAGTATCAGGCAAACCTGTTTACTGCTGATTTCCTCATTTCTGATGAGGCTATTGAGGAACTGACGGAGCAGGAGGACATGGATTATTTTCGTATGTGCAAGGAGCTCTATGTGAGCCCCGATCTGATGTCGTTTAAGCTGTTCTCCATGATCCAGCGCGGCTATCGCTATAATCTGCCGCAGGGCCTGAACAGCACATTCCTGAAAAACTGAGCGAATGACGGCACTCTGATATGCAAGGTGATGACATGACCGTCAAGGTTTATGTGCTGGTATCCGCTGTCTTTGATGCGGACGGGACATTGATCCCTATATCGCTGACATGGGAGGACGGGACGGTATATGCAATTGATCGTGTTCTGGACATTCGTCAGGTGCCAGCGCTGAAAGCTGGGGGGCAGGGCGACCGATACACGGTCATCATAAACGGCCATCAGAGCTATCTGTTCTTCGAACGGAACGCCTTGATGACCGGGAACAATCTGGGTCGCTGGTTTGTGGAGCGCAGGGCGGCATGACAGGGAAATCGTAGAAAAACAGACAGTATGAGGTGACGGCGATGGCGGAAATTCTGATAGATAAAGATAGATTTGATTTTTTGCAATATGCCTTTTTCGGCGGCGACAAGCCCTTTCCGGCCGTAAGCGACCGCGCATATCGTGACCTGTGCCGAACGCTTCGCTTTCATGGTGAGAGCGGCACAAAGTACCGCGACCATGTGGGCAGGGTTTTAGATGTGGAAATCACAGCCATGCTTTCAAAACCTCCCGATACTCAGGCGGGATATGACACATGGCACCGTTCACTCTGCGACGAGCTGATTGGGTATTACGCATCGACGGGCTTCGAGTTTAATCTCGGCCATGCTCAGAAATGGGTCAACATGACCATGAAATACATATACATCTATGGTCAGCTTGATGTAACACCTGTGTTCGACTATCTCCATGTGCCGCTGGATTCCTATGTTTTTGGCGCTGTGGAGAATGATCTGGGGATAAAGCCGCCCTGCAGCGCGTGGAGTAAGCTCACGAGCTATGAGCAGTACATTCGGTATCAGAAGAGGATACGGGCGGCGGTGACAGCGCCTCCGCTGCGGTGGGAGTTCCAGAACTGGCTCTCTGAAGCAAAGCGTCGGAATATGAACCAAGAATAGAGGCTGGACATGAAGATTGAAATGGGAGAATCCCTGATATACTCGTGGCTGCGCCATGAAAAGCAATGCCAGTTGGCGCAGACCAACTGGAAAGCGTCACCCTATTGGGTGTTGGACAGCCGGGGCGAGCTGCAATCGCTTTATGAGAAATTTGCTCAGTACTATCAGGACAAGTATCAGTACGACATTTTTAAGGGCTGTTCTATGGAGCAGCTCATCAAGCAGGCGGAGATCGATGCCATCGGCATCTCGTTCTCCCAGTCCGCGCAGAGCATTTACGCCGTTGATATTGCCTATCACGAGGCGGGGCTAAACTACGGGGACAAGAGCAAGACGCTGACGAAGATAATCCAGAAATGCGTGCGAACCGCGCTGTGCTTATATGGCTTCTTCAGCATTGCAATTGGTGAAATCATTTTTGCCTCACCAAAAATAAACCCGGCAATCGAAAAAGAACTTTCTCCCATGTTTGTGGAGCTGACCGACCTGTTCTCGCAGCTCGGATTGGAGTTTACTGCGACTCTATATTGTAATGATACTTTTCTGACTGGGATCATGCAGCCCGTACTGAAAAAGGGTACGAGCATCGCGGACACATCAGAGCTGTTTTTGCGCAGCGTTCAGATGTACCAGATGTTCGCCGGGAAAGCAGCGCCCGCGCCGGCAACGGCTTCAATAGAGCAGATTGTCATCGCTCAATCGAAACCGCGCACAGGTTCGTATACCGATGAGGGAAAGGCAATCGAACGCATACCCAAGTGGGCGCTTAGCCCGGAGCAAAACAATTACAAAATCATTCGGGCCTATTATCAGCTACTGAATGAACGGGGGCTGGTCACCCGGCCGGAGCTGGAGGCCCGCTGTCATGATCAAAGCAAACACCCGGACGTATATGTACGGGACTTCCGTGGCAATTTCGCATCCATGAAAACTGACAAGGGCAAGAGCCACGGGAAAGTCTTTACTGATGACGGGTATAATGTGCGAGTTTGGAGCGCCGTATCGCAGACCTTGGAGCAGAACCGCAGCCTGTTCCTGGCGTAAGCGTATCAAGTGATGTTCGGAGGGAATAATGGAAAACATCGTATTTGAGCGTGATTATGAGGAAGAACATCGTCAGCAAGATGGAAATGACACCGCATCCGCGATATTTGAGATTGCCACTGATGGAGGGTTCATCGCGGCATACGCTGATGCAATGCAGGCCATTCCCAAGGTGGTTGTTCCCGCTGATAAAGAAAACTATGAATATTTGCTTCAACGGTCAGACGAGCTTGCGCAACGCTGGGGCGGCAAAGTCCGCGGAGTTGTAAACTACGAGAAATGGGAGGCCACAATAGATCTGCTTCTGCCGTTTGCCGAGTTTTGTGATCGTGACGATCTGAACCTTCTGAAAGAATTCGCCGACAAGTCCCATTCTATTACTTTTCAGACGAACGATGATAGGAGACTCCGGATACACATTTTCATCCTTTATTTTGAAGAGATTGCCGACAAGAACGAGATCTTTGAGTCAATTCTGCGCAACTGGCCAGACCTTACCGCTCTTTTGGAGCAGTACAGGGAAGAGAACCCATCCCTTTTTGAGAGCAATGATGAAGTCGATAATCTTAATGATTCCGAGCGGGTTGAGCTGATGACATGGTTTGTGGAAACATGGTCGGCAGCAACAAGTGAAAGCAAGGAGAGCGTCGCGTCTGCGGTCTTGTATGAGATGCGGCATGACTACAGGAATATGCTCCAAAAAATCCTTGACTTGAAGCACAAACTTGAAGGAGATACAGAATAACCGAACGGCCAGCCGATGCAGTATCGGTTGGCCGCTTGAATTAGGTTGCAGTATCTGTCATCTGCTATCATGGGGAGAAAGGCATTAAATGCCTAACCGTGTTTCTGAGTACTGCGAAATAATAAGGATTTCAATAGCGTCTTAAATTGTGAAAATGAGTTCGTTTTGGGATGGGGGGCGCCGCAGCATCTGCGTTGCCGCACTCGTTATCATCAGTTTCGCTCTGCGTGGCAGCAATCGAAATACCAATATCGACTGGGTCGATTTTTCCGTTTCCGTTCCAGTCTATCATGTTGCATCTCCTCAAATCTTCATGAAGGTCATTTGCTTGTTTAGGATTCCCTGTTGGACATTTACTGCTTTATATCCCGCTTGCACCCAGGATTGACACTGCGTATGTGAACCGCCGGGGTTCCACCACATAGTATAGGTTCCAGCGCTTTTGGGAAGCGCAAACCCAAGGACTTTCTCCAGCTCCGAGAATGAAAGCGTGACGGTGTCGCTTGATTGTGTGCAGAGGTAGCGGTAGAGAGGTTCATATTTTCCGAGCGACGATTGAGCTTTCTGAACTGGAGTGTGTGATCGTTCGGGCTCTGCTGTCACGGTTAGCCCGCAGAGTCTTTGAAGCAATGCGAATTCCGATTCCGTCAGGCCTTCCGCATCCAGTCCCTGCTTCAGCCATAGGCCGCTGGTGCAGATCTCTGTTTCGGGGCTGTATTTCCCCGGCCATTTTTCTCCGGGCCCGAAATCGCTCGTATGGTTCAGGGTTGAAATGATCGCTTCTTCTAACCGCAGACGCTGACCTTTATCCGGAACGGGGAACGCCGTAAAGGTCAGATGGCCGCGCATATAATCGCTGACGCGCTGCTCCGTGTCGGCGTTCTTTATGGGATCAATATATTTGTAGTTTTCCGGTTTCGAAGTGTCCAAAGTCCATACGGGCAGATATGGATCGTGATGCGCGTTCAGCACGGCCTTTCCAATGTTTTTGCGAAAAATGCTGCCATTGTGGTTTTCCCGCACAAAGTGGTCTGTCAGCCGCCGTATGAGCCTGTTTGGGGAAGTATGCGTACCGACGCGAACGATTCTGTCCATGCCGTGGTAGAGTTCGCCCGCTTCGTAGACAATATAGATACCATTGTCAAACGGGAGCAACTGGATTTGTTCCCATGTATATCGCGGCAACTTTTGAAACAGCGCATGGAGACGCACGCATAGAGAAACCTCACTGCTGCTGGTGACCCAATTCGTCTGCGCCCATTGGGAATCCGGTTGCCGGGCGGATTCCTTAGTATGTAGCTGCGATTTCAAAAAGGCCATCCGCTCACCCATACGCATTCCTGCCAACGGTAGACTGCAATGCGGCAGATGGTTCTGGATATCCCGGCAATAATGACTGCCAGCGAGAAGGATAAAGTCGTCATATTCCATGCTACACTCATGTGCAAGCGTCGTCAGAACCGCGTGCGCCCATTCGAGCTGCTGTTTGCGGGGCATATCATTCAGCGTTTGATCGTATGGCGCAATCACCTCGTTCTCCGACACGAGGCCATATTTTGCGGAAAGAACGAAAACCTTATCAGCGTTCTCCCTGGCATATTGATACGATAGGGAAAAGAGCGCGCTTGCGGAGTAAAGCTCACGCGCCTCGCATGGGTACGGCTTCTTTTCCTTGCTGCAGGATATCAGCGCAATTGTCATTGTCTTTGGTCTCCAGTCACAAGTGATTTACATATGTCAAAAATAAGCTGTGGTAAGGCCGGGTAAACTTCTGATGGATCTCACTCACCTGATCCATGCAGTCCCTCATAAACGACACCGCCTGGCTCCCAGTCGCGCATTGTCAGTTCACGGGCGAATACCTTTGGCTCCTCATAGGGGAACCAGACATCGATGTAATCGCTCATCGCATCCTCATAGTCCTAAACCGCTCCTGCCACTCTGTCTTCATACAACCACTTCAAACGCCAAAAGCGCAGCCGAAACAAACGCCGCTTTGTCCCTCCATTCGGGGCGGCAGTTTATAACTACTTTTGCATCCCCATATGTGGCAGTTCCTTCTACATAAACCGCATTTTTGTTTACTCCACGGAGAACATTGCGATTGCCTGAGTCCTTCACATTCTCAAACAGGTCAGCAAATGGAAAAAACCAGTCGAAGCCGGTAATCATGAGAATGTGTGAAGGCCTGTATATTTCCAACTCGTGCTTCAAAATCTCTTTGCAGGTGGCAAGCTGAATTTGTTGAATCTTTGGACTCGGATTCCCACTATTTTTAGGGGATACCTTGTAAAGATTTGACCATGCTATGCTTTCCATCCAAATATCATTACTCTGTACGTTCCCCGGTAACTGCAACCAGATTGCTTTTGCATAGTCCCAGTACGGCTTTTTGTCGATGCAATATCGTTTTGTCAAGTCTGATTTGTCCTGATCGTGGGTGCTGTACAGTGTTCCGCCTATCGACTCGACCCAATTCCAGCGCTTATGGTCGTCAAACTCAGCCTGAGCCGCTCCTCCAAACGCGGTTTCTGATGCCGTATTCAGTGTACCCCAACCGTTTGTCGAGCGACCAATCAGCATGAAGCGCCGTGTTCCTTTGTCATATAATTCACCGCACATGGATACAAAGTGAGCGCAGCTGTCAAACTCCGGGAATGTGTAAAAATCATTGTATAGTCGTCTGTATAACTCCTTCATGGATGCTCCTTCTTTCATTACAAGTCTACATTCCCCATAGAGTTCGTAATGAAATGCAAAATCACTCTTTTTCGGACAATTACTTTTTGCGCCCGATGTAAATGAAGCCTGATTTACTTTTTGGTGGGATTGATTTTGCCTTTTGTAGCTATGGCCACCACGGTGCCGCCCACCATTACGGCAACGCTAAGCACAGCCTTCCCCGAGTTCTTTAGGACTTGAGCTCTTTTGCCAATACAGCTTTCACACAATTTGCTTCTATAACTATCCGGCAGCGGCTTGCCGCACTTTTTACACGTTTTCATGTTCCTCTCCTATCAAGGCTGCATCTGCCACACAGGGTATTCAAATATTGCTCATTGATCGCACTGATGTGCTTCCGCATCTGTTCAACTACGGCATCCGGCGCCGTGATAACTATATCTGGCCCAAATCCACTGATCCACCCGAAAAACTGCGGGCTGACAATAACATCAACCGATACGGTGAAATGATCATCCCCATCGGGTACAATGGAAACGTCTTTCCCGAATCTGTCCAAAATTGCCCCCACCAGATGGTTTGCGACCTTCAACCTGACGGAACGCTCCTCGCCGGAGAACATGCCGAATACTTTCTTGGCATAGGTACCCATATCCAGAGATTCAAAATGTTCTTTTCCGTCGCGTTCCTGGTCCGTTATCGAGATATCTGCCATCTTGTCCACGCGGTAGTGCTTAATGATTTCAGCATCTGAATCAAAGGCGACCATGTAATAGTTCTCGTCGTCCCAGGAGAGCGCATAGGGGCTTACTTCATAAAAATCCCCGCTTTTTCGGAATATGCGTTTTTTAGCAATGTCGTATTCGAAATAGTGAAATCGGATTTTTCTGTTATGAGCTATCCCGTTATGGATTTCATCCACGTTATAATAGATGGACTCGTTCATGCTCTTGATTCGATTTGTAACATAGACCTGACGGTTGAGCAGTTGGGCTTCATAGATGCTGGCCATTTCTTCGATCTTTTTAATCAGAGAGCCGGTTTTCTTGTATGTAATAAATTTTGAGGACTGAACGCTGTCAACAAGGAGCTTCAGCTCCGGCAGCTCAAAATATCGGCTTCCGACGCAATAATTGCCCGACTCCTGGATAATGTCCATACCATATGTCCGAAGCAGTTCAATATCGGTATAGATGCTTTTGCGTTCTGCCGTGATGTCGTTCTGGTCAAGGTAGGCAATAATTTGCTTCATCGTTACGGGATGCTGCTCGTCCGTATTCCGCAGCAGGTAATCACGCAGATAGAGCAGCTTTAACTTTTGACGCTCTGATCGAGCCATATGGAACGCCTCCCATAAATGCTAATTTTCAGGGTCGTTGTAGGGCGTGTCCTCCACGCCTGCGGTTTTCAGGCTGGTTACAAAGTGGTCAAGGTGGCGGCGAATAAGCCGTTTCAGCCAATTGAGGCCACCGAACCATTTGACCAAGGTAGGGCTGACTGCATAGTAGCAGTGGACGAAAGCGCGTCCGGGCGCTGTCCGCTTCAGCCTGTAGTCGCGGAACCGGCGCAGCGTCCATACTTCCGGGCAGTCATAAGACCCATAGACGGCGGTTGCAATGTAGCAGCCGTTCTTTTTTGGGCCGCCGCCCCCGCCTTTTTTGACCTCGTTAAAAGTCTGCATGTATTGCACATATCCATCGATGCCTTTTCCAAAATATCCATAATCATCCGACATGTGGATTGCCTTCCTTCATTCATAATGCTTTCGGTTATGTTGTTGTTATGTTGTAAGCATAATGAAAGTGGTGTCCAATACTCAGGACAACATCAGGATATCATAATTGAATTTGTATGACAACCAAAATTGTAAAAATCTGTGTCTTTTTCCCCGTTCCCCTAAACAGTCCTGATTATTGGACAGTATTTGCCGCATGATGTAGGTGTAATAAAAAGCATCTATGAAAGGAGTCCGCGTCATGGAAAACTACTTTGTCACGATCACCGGCATGAACCACTATCTCGGCATGAACCCGTATAAGATTAATCGCCTTGTTAAATTGGTCAAGGAGCCTGACAATCCACACGACCCGGAAGCGATTCGTGTCGAGCTTCCGTTCATCGATACGATCGGCTATGTGGCCAACAGCGTGGGAACCGTTTTCGCCGGTACCTGCAGCGCCGGCAGGCTCTATGACAAACTTGAAGACTACGCATATGCGCAGGTGATGTTCATCACGCATTCCAGCGTGATTGCAATTGTTGTGCCGAAAGAGGAAGTTGAGAAAAAGGACGCACCGGATATCGACCCGAACACAATGCAGGCAGAGCCACGGAATATCGGTATGCTGAAAGCCAAAATCGGATTCTAAGATAGTCTGAAGTACCCAATGTGTGGTATGATTATCTGCGTATTAAAAACAAATAGAGGTAAAGTCATGTACATCAAAGATATGAGCATCGGTGATCAGTTCGAAGGATTTTTTTTGCTGCAGGATGCGTTTGCAAAAACAACAATGAGTGGGAAACCGTTCCTGAGCATGGTCTTGTCCGACTGTACGGGCACGATCGATGCGCAGATTTGGGATTATACCGGTCCAGTGACGCCGAAGGATACAGGGGCAGTGGTGAAAATCCGCGGGACTGTATCCGAGTTTAAGGGCACATTGCAGATAACGGTGGATCGTTTGTGCTTGGCCGACACTAACGACCAATACAGCGTTGGTGACCTGGTACCCACGGCGCCGATCGACGTCGAGGCAACCTGGCGAAAGTTGCTGGAAACCGTCGATACAATTGAGGATCGGGATTACAGATCAGTCTGTAAGGAGATGCTTGACAAATACGGTGAGAGAGTCAAAAGCATCCCCGCGGCCAAAAGCATTCACCACAGTTTTCTAAACGGGCTTTTGATGCACACGACGTATATGCTTCAAACTGCCGATTTTCTGGCCGGACTATACGAATCGGTAATCGACCGCAGTCTGCTGCTCGCCGGAACTCTGCTCCACGATTTCGCGAAATGCGAGGAGTTCACAACGTCGCAGCTTGGGCTTGTCACGGATTATTCCATGAAAGGGCAACTGCTGGGGCATCTCGTAATGGGTGCTTACGAAGTAGCCAATGTCGCTGCTGAGCTACATGTGCCGGAGGAAAAATCGGTGCTGCTCCAGCACCTCATTTTGTCGCATCACGGGGAGCCAGAGTTCGGTGCCGCCGTTCAGCCGATGTGCGCCGAGGGGGAGCTGTTATCGTATATTGATATGATTGACAGCCGCATGGAGATCTACCGCGAAACGCTGGAGGAAGTTCCTGCCGGGGAATTCAGCAGGAGAATCTTTGCGTTGGATCGTAGGATCTACCACCATAATTAGAGGGAAATCAATGATAATAATTGTATGTGTAGACGACAACATGGGGATGATGTTCAATCGTCGCAGGCAGAGCCAGGATCGGGTTCTGAGAGAGCATATCCTGGAGGATACGAAGGACAGTAAGCTTTGGATGAACCATTATTCCGCGAAGCAGTTCTCGGAGAACAATGCACCGCAGATCAATGTGGATGATAATTTCATGTCTGAGGCCGGCGACGGCGAATATTGCTTTGTTGAGGATTGCGACGTCACCCCTTACCTGCGGTGGATCGAAAAAGTTATCCTATACCGCTGGAACCGGCGGTATCCGGCGGATCAAACTTTCTCTGTTGATTTGGCCGAAGGCGGGTGGAAACTCGTCCATACGGAGGACTTTGCCGGATCTTCTCACGATAAAATTACAGAGGAAATCTATACACGATGAAAAAGTCCATTTGCGCGTTGCTCCCGCTGTTTCTGGCGATCGGGCTGCTTCTGTCCGCCTGCTCCGCAGAAAGCTCCTGCTCCTTAGACTCAATTCCAGATTATTCCGGTAGTCCGTATGTCACCGTCCATAATAATCAGCCGTATTTTTCCGATTCGGACGTGTCGACGACATCCTTTGAATCCTACAGTGATCTTGACAGCCTTGGCCGCTGTGGCGTGGCTTATGCCTGCGTTTCCACGGACACGATGCCCACGGAGGAACGCGGTTCAATCGGGCAAATAAAGCCCACGGGCTGGCACACGGTCAAGTATGACTGCGTAGACGGCAAATATCTCTATAACAGATGCCATTTAATCGGCTATCAGCTCACTGCGGAAAACGCAAATGAAAAGAACCTGATCACCGGTACCCGCTATCTGAATGTTGATGGCATGCTGCCTTTTGAGAACATGGTGGCGGACTACATAAAGGAAACGGATAACCATGTACTTTATCGGGTAACGCCTATATTCGACGGTGATAACCTTGTGGCTTCCGGCGTATTGATGGAAGCGAAGTCGGTCGAGGATAAGGGCGAGGGCATATGCTTTTGCATCTTCTGCTACAACGTCCAGCCAGGCGTTAACATCGACTATGCCACCGGAGAAAGCACGCTGGCCGAAAGCAGCACCGCTGGAGAATCAAATTGAAATAACCGCTGACAAATTGTCAGCTGATCACCCATTTTACACGGCTGCCGTCCTCATCCTTGCTGACGATCAACTGATCCTCGATCTCCTGCTTCAACTCCGAAACATGAGAGATGATGCCAATCAACTTTGAGCCGGCTGCCATCCGTTGCAGCACCTTGACCGCCTGATCTCTGGAGTGATCGTCCAGCGCGCCGAAGCCCTCGTCAATGAACATCATATCGAGGTTGATGGAGGCAGAGCTCACCTGGATTTGATCCGCCATTCCAAGGGCAAGGGAGAGGGCCGCCATGAAGGATTCTCCACCGGAGAGCGTCCGGACTTCTCGCTCTTTGCCGGTGACCGTGGAATACACCATCAGGTCGAGGCCTCTGTTTTTGCCTTCTCCGGCCTGATCATCTCCGATCATGCGCAGCTCATACTGCCCGGCTGACATATCCTGAAAGCGCTCGTTGGCCGCATAGAGGATTCTCTGCAAATGATAACGCTGCACAAAGGTCTCAAGGTCCATTCTGGCACCGGTCACTTTTCCGGCCAGACGGTTATAGAGGCTGTCAATTTGGGTGTATTCCTGCGTGATTTGGCCTCGCTCCTCCATCTTTGGAGCAAGCGCCAGATAAGCGCCGTGATTGACCCGATAGGATTCTTTCAGCTGCTCCAACGCAGCCCGAGTCACTTCCAATGCGTCTTCGGCTGCTTTTTGAGCAGCTTCCAAATCCTCCAGCACCGGCTTCGCCGCATCCCCAATGGCAGCCTTGGCCGCAGCGAAAGCGCCCTCTGCAG
Source organism: Caproiciproducens lactatisolvens (assembly GCF_052443335.1). NCBI lineage: Bacteria > Bacillati > Bacillota > Clostridia > Eubacteriales > Acutalibacteraceae > Caproiciproducens > Caproiciproducens lactatisolvens. Next base: position 2,672,022 of record NZ_CP195750.1, read on the forward strand.
TTGCTTTCTTCGTTCCGTGCGCCGTGATTGTTTCCTGCAGGGCGGCTGCCTCCGATTTTTCGTGCTGCTCCGTGACGGCCTTCCAGTCCGCTTCTGACAGAGCCTTTTCCGCAAGAATTTTTTGATAGGCTTCCATGCGCTTAGTGCGTTCTTCCTTCTGAGCTGGAAGCTCCTTATCATAGCGCTTGATCAGAGTTTCAGCGGTCTCCTTCGCCGTTTTCGCGGATTGCGCGGAAGCATGAGCGACGTCATAGGCGGTGTCCGCCGCTTCTTTTGTCGTGGTAGCTTGCGCAAGGGCGAGATTTGCATCTTTCTCGGCAGGGTACACCTTTTGCGCCTGAAGCCCATTAAGCGTCTCCTGCGCGGCAGCAAACGTCATCTTTGCGGTGGACAACTGCTCCGTTGCCGTGTCAGCCGCCGCTTTCAGCGTCTGCTTTTTTTCGTTGGCTCCCTTCAGGGATTCCTGAACGCTACTTAGCATCTCCGCATTTTTTTGAAGGGCAGCGCCCTCCGCCTCAAGTTCCGATTTCCATTTAGAAAGCAGTGCTGCCGCTTGTTCTGGGGTCAGTTCTTCCGGTACGTCCGAAATGCTTTTTACCATACGAGCACGGAGCTTTGCCAGCGCGTCAGAGAGCGTGCCCTGCTTTTCAGCCAGCAGATCCGCCGCAGAGCCGGAAGCGTTGGATGCTTCGGTCTGCTCCTGCTGGAGTTCCTCCACCTCTTTTGCCAGCGCGTCGATGATCTCACGGGTCAGATCCCGATGCTCCTCCGACAAGCGGCAGGGCTGCGGATGCTCTTTTGAGCCGCAGACAGGGCAAGGTTCACCTGGTTTCAGCTTTTCCTTTGCAAGGAATCCGGCCTGCGCATCCAGAAAAGCCATCTGCTTTTCCACGTATTCCGCGTTCTTCTCCGCAAAGCTCTGACGGGCCTGCTCATATTTTTTCTTCGTCTGCTCTGCCTTTTTGATCTGTGCTTTGACCGCAAATTGCAGTTCCTTTGCGGAGGCAATCTCTGCGTCAATATTGTCTGCTTCGCTGTTTTTGACATTCCAAAGAGCCAGCAACTCCCCGGCGTTGGCAAGCTCTTCCGTCTGCCTGCGCCACTGCTGCTCCTGTGTTTCAAAGGCGGTCAGAGTGTCCTGCGCCGACTTTGCGGTTTCCTCTGCCTTCGAAAGAGCAGTCTGCTTAGACTTTAGATCGGTCTCTGCGGCGTGGAGCTTCGCAAAGACCTCCAGAGCCCTCTTTACCTGCTGGGAAATCTTTGTAAATGTTTCGGCCTCCTGAACCTGCGCCAGCTTCGCCGCTTTTTCGTCCGCTTCCGCCTTTGCATACGCTTCCACCAAACGGGGCAGCGTTTCTCGTTGCTCGGACAGTTCTCTTGCTGTTTTGGCGGTGGCCTGATCCGCATCTGTAAATCTCTGGTACTCGGCTTTGATCTCGTAGCTGGCGTTGATGGCGGCGATTAACCGGGTTGCCTCGTCCATTTCCTTTTCAGCCGCGGCACATTCCGCCAGTTCCTTTTGCGCCTTCTCCATCTGCGCGAAGGAACCCAGTAGCGTCTTGGCATTGTTATATGCGTCCCGCTTTGTATCCCGAACCTTGCCGGCCTCATCAAACGTTGTCTTTGCAGCGCCTTTGCCCTTTTCCAGCAACGCGCAAAGGCTCTGCAAGTCGCACAACAGGCTCTCCATTTCCGCCACATTCAGGTGCTCGGACGTGCAGATCTGCCGCTTTAATTCCGATAGCTGCTCCGCGTGTTCAAAATCCTCCGGGACAACAATGTGTGCCACTTCCGTCTGGCAGACAGTGCGGATCTGCGCGATCTCGGCCATCTTATCCTTGCGACGTCTTCCGAGCTCGTCCACAACATTCTGAAACAGTCCCGTGTTGAAGAGCTTCCGAAAGATCTCCTTTTTCTTATTGGAATCCGCACGGAGCAATTCCATGAACTCACCCTGTGCAATCATAGCGATCTGCATAAACTGCTCTTTGGACAGGCCTATGATTTCCTCCAGCTTGCCGTCTGTCTCCTTTTGATTCTGGGAATACTCCATGCCGTCGGGCATGGTCAGGGACACGGTTTCTTTTTCATCCTTGAGGCCGTCTCCTTTTTTCAGTGTGCGGATGTGCCGTGGCACACGGCGAACTGTATAGAGCAGCGCAGTACCGCCGGTCAGCTCGGAAAAAGTCAGTTCCACGAAAGGCTCCGTGCCGTAATCCACGAATTGACTTTGCAGCTCGGCCCCGTCCTTTTTGTTGCTGTTGGAGCTGGCCTCTCCATAGAGTGCAAATACGATGGCGTCAAAAATGGTGGTTTTGCCTGCGCCGGTGTCGCCGGTGATCAAAAACAGGTTTTGATTGGGCTTTGTAAAGTCGATGCTCGTCTTTTTGCCATAGGAGCCAAAGGCCTGCATCGTCAATGTGATTGGTCTCATGCCTGCACCTCCTGCACGGTGTTGATCACATCCCGGAGAAGCGCCTGCTCGTTGGCGTTCAAATCTTTTAAGAAGGAATTACACAGCGCAAACGCATCCAAATCCTCGTCTGCGGAATATACCACAGTATAGTCTGCTTTCCGAAGGCTTTCCCGCCGGATTTCCAGAAGATTTGGAAACGCATAGCGGATCTTGTCCTGCATATCAAAGATATCAAAGTCCACCTTGTCGGTGAGGATCACGGTCACATAATCACTGCAGCCCTGCACCAGCACCTCTTGCAGGGTACCGGTGATGACACGCACCTGCCGGAGAGGAACGAGTGGAAGGATGTCTGTCTTTACCTCGCCCTTTTCCTCCAAGTTCACCATAATGATGCCTTTTTGCTGTCCCGCCTCGCTGACCGAACAGGCAAGCGGTGTACCACAGTAGCGATAAAACTCGCTGCCGACTTTCATGGGCTTGTGGATATGTCCCAGCGCCGCATAGTCGAATCGTTCCAGAATATCTGCCTTCACCGCGTCGATATTGCCCACGGTGCGAACCTCAGAATCCATGCGTTCCACGCTGTTGGGGTCCGTTGAGGCTGGAAGATAAAACTGATGGCTCACCAGAACATTCCGAGCATTGGAGTCAATCTGTTCGCGCTGGATCAGCTTTTGGATCGCATCATTATAGGACAGGTTATTTCCGTTTTCATCGCTGCCGACGATGGCTTTGATCATGGACGGCTTGACAAAGGGAAGCAGGTAGAAATTTACATCACCATATTCGTCCTGCAGTACCACTTTCTCGATCTTTTCTTCCGGCAGCTGGGGCGGCATCCCAATCATATGTATCTTCTGACGCTGAAGGATGTTACGGAACACATTGACCCGCGGCGCACTGTCGTGGTTGCCGCTAATGAGCATGATCTCGGCATTCGGGACGGCCTGCGTCAGGCGTGAGATGAACAGATCAAAAATCTCTACCGCCTCGGCAGAAGGGATTGCCTTGTCATAGATGTCTCCGGCAATCATGATCGCATCGGGCTGTTCCCGTGTCGCGATCTCAATGACTTGTCCCAAAATGTAAGATTGATCCTCATATAAGTCGCGGTTAAAGAGCTTCAGACCTATATGCAGATCCGACAGATGAAACAGTTTCATCCAGCACCCTCCTTTTTCCCGTTGACAGCTCTATTGTGGGGAAAGCTTTAATCTACTACCAAATAAACATAATGGAAAGTTTTACGGTATGAATGCTTGATTATTATTACACCACACTATCATTTTTCACCTCATCGAAGCACTCTACTGCAAGTCATAAAATATAAGCAGTGATCTATCTGGTTTCTATGTTTTTGAATTACTGCCATTCGAGCTTTTAATAGCTGAAGACCACTTTTTTAAGTCTGTTTCTGCTTCAGGTAAATGAGATAGTAGATGCGGGCCATTTAAACAATAGATGAAACACAGAATATCCTTCGCAGTTCTTTCCTTTTCAGCTGAAGATAAATGGCTCCAGAAACTTGTTTCCGGCGCAGCTTCTATGCCTTCTTCTGCGTGGCTTTCTGTATTTAGTACTAAGCGATACATGAGATTTTGATAATATGTTCTTGTTGCGTCATCTGGCAGTAAGGCGAGATATTTATCCTCGAGCCTCACATCGTTAATTCCCTTTTTGAACGAGAATGATGTAAATGTCTCCAGAACTCTACGCATTACATTTCCAATAACCAAATCCAAGTCATCATTAGAATCATTTTCCTTAGCAAACTGATACACCATTTGAAGCAAATGCGTATATTCATTACGACTTTTTTTGCTAAAATCATGTAAGCTCTTATTTTCAATCTGAAATACTTTAAATTCAGCATAACACGATTTTTTTTCACAATGTTCAGAGATTTCCTGTAAAGCTTTTTCTAAATCAAACACGACGCTGACATCGTGAGTCATTAAAAGGACCTTCGTAGTTGGAGAACCATCAAGAACCTGATCCAATTTCCATCTTAAAAAAGATAATATTCCTATTCGATTTTCGATATCAAAGCTTGAAATGGGATCATCGATTACCAAAAATAATTCATCAGAATATTTTGCGTTAGCATCCATATCTTTAGCTATTTCGGTAAAGTAATAGCTTAGTGCTATTGCATTTCGCTCACCACACGAAACTTTATCAGGCCACACGGCGACTCCGTTTGATTTTAAGTGGTATAATTGGTCTTGCCCAAGTTCTATGGTAAGACGCTTATCAGAGAAGAAGATGTACCTTAAAGAATCGTTTATTTCATCCGCAGCAATACGATAATTTTTTCTTTGCAAATCTAATTCGGTCTTTTTTTGCTCAAGCAAAGTCTGCTCCGCTAACAGCTTCTGCCTTTTCGCGTCTGCCACATTTTTTTCAGTCTGTTGCGCTAAAAAAGTAGCAAAACTTTTTTCTATAGTATAATGCGCAATGTTGTCATTGAGACACAATAGTGTTTTTTGCGTCTCAGATATGTCCTTCACTACCCGATTAAATTCCACAATCTCGTTGTCAAGATCTGTAAGTACAATTGAAAGAGAACTTGTAGCATCTTTCAATTGAAAGGATGCATCATAATTGTGAGGCGTAAAAGGTTCATCAATCTTCGCTTGGATAGCATTATTATGAGCACAAACGGCTTTGTTATAGAATCCTATCTTGGCGCAAAGAGCTTTGAACGATGGAAGTTCATTGAAGGGCAAAAATATTTTTTCATCGACTTCTTGAATTTGAAGTTTCACCAATACACTTTTGAATTCTTCAACTTCCCGATTTAATATTTTTTTAATTCTTTGAAGCGCTTCAGTTCTATAGTCGGTATCGATAGGCTGAAGACACCTGTCGCAAATAATGTTCTGCTCATCTGAGAGAAAACGTTTTGAGTCTGTAATACATGATAGATTAAAGAGCTTTAGTATTTCTTGCTCGCGTTGAGTCAATTTAGGCTTATCAATTGCCTGGGATAGCAGAGATGTTGTGCGGTTTTCAAGAGATACGACATCCGGCAAATGAAAAGTATTATTGGGAAGAAGCGCGGTGTCTGCGTCAATTGACGAAAAACGCGCGTAAAGTGAATCAAAATCACTTCTTAATTGGTCAATCTTCTTGGCCGGACTAAGCTTACCAATTTTAGATATCTCCGCATCATTAACTGCCAGCTTCACTTTCTGACGCTTTATTTTTGAGCCAATGTCGGCCCATCCGTTCTTCTCTCGTAAGGTATCACATATTGTTGCGCGCCAGTAATCAGGAGATAGGACATCTTTACTATCTTGGAATTTTAAGCATTCATCATTTTGGTCGGACACTTCTTTTTTCTTGTCTGCGATTTTTTTCTCAATTTCAGCTATTTGCCTTTCGAGTGATACCTGCTCTCCAAACAATACAATTGCATCCAATCCAGAATTACTGACTTTAACTCGTGACGAAATGTAATTCTCATCATATATATAGAACTTTTCAGGTTTTCCGGACGGTGAAACCTTAATGTTGGTAGCGCCATTAAGTGGATTCAGCGTTACAGTTCGGGGATTTACAGAATCTCTGTATTCTCGAAAACCTTGAGCTATCGTGCTTTTACCGCTTCCGTTCTTTCCATATAACAGTGCGACCCGATTTACTTTAGGTGGCTTTGGATGCGTTGGAAAGAATTCCAACGTTGCCATGTTGGAGAAATAGTCTGAGGAAATACTTATACCAGTAATACTTTCGATTGCAGTTGCCATGATTAGTGACCTCCTATCAACAAACGAGAGTTTTTGCCTGTCTGCGGTTAATTACTTTTCTATTTGACGAACCCTATCAATTCTTCATTGTCCACAATCATCAGGCAATAGGTTCCCAGATAGCTCGTAACATCCATGAACACCTCGTCGATGAAGTAAACCATGATGTCCTCCGGCACGACAAAGCGGAGATATATCTCATAAATCCGGGTGCTGTACTTCATGTATTTTTGCCATTTGCGGCGGAGTAGCGATGTAGGAAAGCGCCAACTCCAGAGACGCTTTCAGCTCGTTTTACATTGCTTGATTCGCCGGTAAACTCTCACCCCGGTGCACATTATTATATTTTCGCTGGGCGTTCACCGATTTGACCTGCTGCGCGACTTCAAAGAGCTGCGCCCTACTGGGGATGCCATATGCTTTCAGAAACGGCGAGACCGCAAGGCAAATAGTTTTCTCCGTCCGGCTCACGTCGGTCACCACCAGATTGGTGGTCAGCGGGTCACCCCCCACTTCTGACACTCCACGGAGGCGTAAAAGGACTTGATGTCGATGCAGATGTAGGTGCGGGGCTTGTCCATGCGGTTTCACCTCCGGCCATCGAAGCGATACATTATGCCAAAATCACTCAACACCAAGCGCCTTAAATACAGCATCTTCCGCACTCTGATAAAAAATCAGATTGAAGCAGCCGACCAATTCTGCAGGGACTGTACCCAAATCGCCGGCTGATGTAATCGGCAGCAGAACCTTCTTTGCTCCACTGTCCAGACACACCTGCAAAGCGTTTGCCAATTCATCTGCTTTTATCATGGTTCCGCTGATGCTGATTTCGCCCAGAATCGCCAGTGAGCTGAGCGCTGGTTTCCCCAAAGCGATAGAGCACAGAGCTACCAAGGTAGGCAATGCAAGGTTTTTTGTCATTCCAATGCCCTGTAAGTCCTGATAGTTGATAATATAATCCTTCGTGGTCGTGCTGATGGAACCGCTGATCCGATTGCCGTTGGCTTTCAAGAAATTGAACGCTGTGTTCGATGCTTCTTTTGGCTCCCGGTCACTTCCAAGCCCAGTCCGCTCAAATTTGCCGTTTCCGGGCAGCATCTGAGATTCCAGACGGAATACGCCGATCATACCGGACTTGCCCTGTGAAACGGTATAAACCTGTCCTGGATTGCACATTCCTTCCGGAATCAGTTTCCCTCCACCTTGCTCCGGCACAGGCACATAGCGCTCTTCAAAAGTTTCATTGTCAATATAGGAGAAGTTTACATCGTAAAACTCCATCCCGCCCAGCTTTTTGAGCTGTTCTTTGACTCGGCGACGCATCTCCAGTGAAATTATCAGGATTTCTTCCAGCTGTTCCTTCGTGTAAATGCCATCCGGATAAAGCAGCTTGATAAAGCCGCCGACCATTTTGCGGACGGCAATGGTGTCGCGTTGGTTCAGGTTTTTGCCAAGGTGATAATATTTGTCCAGCGCATCCCCGTATTGCTCTTTACGAAGCTCCCGGATGAACTCGGCAAGATAATCGGTGATAAAGCCATAATCGTCCGTGAAATGCTCAGGACGGAATTTGGGGATTTCCCAGCCGGGCAGATAGCAATGGATTCTGTCGAGAAAAGCGGTGTCCTTGCCCATTTCAGGCGGGAACGGGTCAAAAAGGCTCGACGTTTTCAACAGCACGTCCACGCTCTGGTTGATATTCCCGATGAATACCATCGACGCAGACGCAGCCTTTTCTTCCTTGCCGCGGGCAAAGGAGCCGGAAGCCATATAGTCCTTCATGATCTGAACACCGTCATTGTCCTTGAAATGGATTCCGGCGACTTCATCAAAGGCAACGCAATCCCAAAGACCGACAAGCCCTACCGTTTTGCGTCCCATGTTATAGAACAGGTTCGCCACGGTCGTCTGACCGCCTGAAACAAGGATACTGTTTGGCGATATTTCCTTATAAAGATGCGATTTGCCGGTGCTGCGCGGCCCCAATTCGCAGAGATTGAAGTTGTTCTCCACAAGCGGAATCATGCGCGTCAGCAGAAGCCATTTTTCGCGTTCGTTCAGTTCATCCGGTTCCATGCCGATGGAGCGCAGCAGCACGTCCATCCATTCCTCTTTTGTGAACGCCTTGCGCCCTGCCTTCAGTTCATCAATATCCACATGCGGCATCTGAATCGGCGTCAGCTTACGAATCCGAATCGGCATACCGTTCTTCTTTTCTTCTTCTACGTACTCATAGTCAAGCTGAACGATACACCAGATCCCTCCACACAAAAGCCGGTCGTACTTCTCCGGATATTCATCTTCAATCGGAATTTTTGTCAGGCCCAGATTGGAGAATTCGGCAAAGAAAGCATTTTTGACAATGTCCAGCTTCACCGTGAGCATGTCGATCACGGTATGGTTTCCGTTTTTGCGAAGGATTGCCTTGATCTTTTCTGCTTCGTCCGGGCGCACATAATTATCCGCAAGGATGCGCTTTACGCTTTGTACGCCTTTTTCTATCGTGTCTTCATCATCCGTACTACAATACTGACCGAGCAGGAATTCAAGCACATAGACGGGCACATTCGCGCCCTCCTTGATGTGCTTGGTCAAATCCTTGCGGACAATCTTGCCGTCAAAGTTCTGCCGCAGCTTTTCCCTGATTATTTCCCGCGTACTGCGGTCATCATCCATCGGTTCCATTGCAATCCTCCCTGTCCTGCATTAGAAGAAGTCGAATTCATCTACTGCAAACGCTATATCGATCTGAAATTCTTCGCGAGCCGGCATCTGCAAACCAGTTTCATCTGTAATCATCAGATAGTAACTGTCTTTATTGTCATACTTGAGAGGCTTCAGGTTGAACGTACACCGGAAGCTCCTGTCCTGGGCGTTGCTGCTTGTTTTGTCGGCGATGATCTTCACCGTGTCACTGACGGTTTTTCCGCCCGCATCAGTAAAATACAGCAGATAAGTAGCTGCCGTCCTGTTGGTTCCCACCGCTTCCTTCTGATAAAAATTCAGTGAGAAGATCATGTTGCTGATTTTCCGGTTTGCGGAAACAAGGCTGACCGTCACCGGCTTCGTGTCGATGCTGGCCTTATCTCGCTGGTAGCCCTTGTAATCATTCCGCAGGAAGTGATAATCAATGACCGGCACGACCATCTCCTGCAGGCTGATACCGCCATGCACAAAGTTCATGCCGCCGCCGTTCATCTTAATGCGGATGTTCTCGCTCGGCGCATAGGCTTCATAGCCTGCCGGCTGACCGATGAATTTTACCGGCATCAGGTATCCTGGTGTCGTTCCTTCGCGGAAGATCGCATAACGCCTGCCGTATTCCACATCACTGCCGTTCCAACTGTCCTTGCCGACTTTGCTGTCTTCGGAGAGGGGGCTGTAAGTATAGAGGAATCCGTGGTCGGCGGTGATCAGGATATTGGTTCCGCCGAATTCATTGACGATGATGCGGACGAGATTCATGATCTCCTGTGCCGCGTCCTCACAGGCCGGGAAGACAGAAGTATCCGACGTGTGCGCCGCTTCGTCGATCTTGTCGTGATAGATATAAACGACGTCCATGCCCTTGACAAGAGCCTGTCGGTCAGCACGCTTTAAGCCGATGATGTTCTTATACTGCAAAGCCACGCTGTTGGGATTCGCAGCCTTCAAAACCTTGTCCCGGTTCGGCATATCCGTGGACATTTCATCCGCCAGAACCGCGAGGGTTCCGTTGGGACGCTCCTGAACCGTCAGCTTTCTGTGAGGCAGCAGAGCCGCCATGCCAAACGGCGTGATGGTCGGGAAAATCCCCATCATGCTGGAAAGCTCGACTTTGCTCTGCGTCTCCTGCCGGAGAAGCTGCGCGATTTCCGCCGCGACTTCATAGCGTAGGGCGTCGGAAACGATCACATAGACCTTGCTGTCGGCAGATTTTACCTTTGAGGAATAAAAGCTCTCCTGCAAAGGCACGTTGTCAATATGACCTTTCAGGGCGAGTTCGTCGCCCGCGGCGTTTGTCCAGTTTCCGGCGAGGCCGCCAAGGAACCAAACCGAATAGAGCCCTTCCACCTGATCAACCACCTGTTTGAACAGGTCGTCAAGCTGAATATTGGAGGCTTTCAGGCAGCGGATATAGCACAGATGAAACTTGCGGTAATAGGTGTCCATCCGGTAATAATCTTCGGTGTAATCTCTCCATATCTTCTGCGGCTCCACGGTATGGAAGCCAGCGGAATGGTCATGGAAGAACGACTGCATCTTCATCATCTGCATAATGCCGTCATAATAGCAGGAAACTTCATCGTAGCATGCCATGGTACGCCTTTTTTCGATCACGGCGGTGACGGCATCGACCTGAATGATCTGATTGCCGATCTCCGTCATGATCTTGGTGAGAATGATCTCATTGACGCAGGGGAAGCACTCGGTATCGGCGAGATCGCTGACCGAGAGCTTTGCGAATCGCTGCGGCAGGCGGGTTTCGTTCTCCACGAAGCGGGCAACCGGATAAAGCCGCGCGGCGTCTTCGCTGTGCAGCCATTCGGAAACGAAATCATAGCAATACGCCTGATGCGGGATGGAAATGAAATTGTCCAGCCCCATCAGGTATTCCTGCCGCATGGTGCGGGTCGCGGCGGTGAGCAGGATATGGATCGCCAGTCTGCCGAGGTTTACGTCGTCGCCGTCCTTGTAGCCGGTGGCCTGCGCGACCATGACCCAGAACGGATTCTGCGCGTTGTAGTTCACCAGAGACTGATAGACCGTGTTTGCGTCCTTGTCCAGCCCGCCTTTCAGGACAGCGCGGATGATGCTGTTCGGCTGCATATCTTTTAAGCCGCAGACAGCGGCCATGACCGCCAGATGGAACTGCGGAGCGGTGGCGATATTCTTCGCAAATGCCGCCACCTTTGCGCGGCGATCTTTCGCGGAAAAGAATCGCTTATATTGCCGCACCTGTCGGTGCAGAATGGGAGAGGCGGAAAGCCCCATCTCATCCATCCAAATAGAGCCGAGATCGGCGCGGAAATCCTCGCTGTAAAGCTCAATGTTGATGAGCCAGTCGTCGTCCTCTTTCTCAATGCCAAAGGGGCGGTAGACAAGATAGTTGCCCACCATGTCGTCATGGGACAGTAGCTTTTTCACTTCAAAGGTGTTGCTGCCGGTGAGTTTCACGACCTTCGCGTCGGAAAGTTCGATCTCGTCGATCTTGTCCTCGAACTCCTTGCCCTCGTCGTACCAGAAAATGATGCGGCGGCGGTAAAACTCCGACAGCGGAGCCGCAAAGCGTCGGTTCAAGTCCTGTATGATGGAATCTAAATCCATGTTGGGCATTTGTTATCTCCTCCAGGCCAATATGTAGTATTTACCACGGAAGCCATTCCCTGATTTCTTTCAGACCTTTATAGGTCTTCATCAAAGCTGAATTTTCATGTAGATATTCCAAACCTTTTACAGTCAGCTTTATACCATCAGTAAAACACATCACAATCGGATTTCCCATACCTCCATGCGCAAAACGAGCTCCTTTAATGTAGCCTTCGTCTTGGCAGGCATCAATGATGTCCCAGAGCTCTCCATTGGTGATTTCGTAATCAGCGGCTTGGGGCATATTCCCGTCATTAACTTCCCGCATAAAACTAAGCATAATCTTCAATTTGTCATTTGAAGCCATATTATCTTCTCCTTCACTTAATTTTTGCCAGCACGTCTTCAAAGATGGCGTAATTGTGATTGACGCCGTCGTCCAGGTCGATACGGATCATCTGGTCGGCCAGGTGGTGTATCTTTTCTTCGTAGAGCCGGATTTCCTCCGCCTGATCCTGCAGCTTGGCAAGTTGTTTGTTCAGCTTCACCCGCTCGGAAGCGGAGGCGTTTTCCATCCGGTGCTCCACATCGGCAATGGCGGTGCGGTAGCGCGCCTGCTGCTCATGTACATAGTCGGTGCGCATCCGGGCGAGAGTGTCTGGGGCGTAGCGGTGCATATAGATGAGCGCCTTGAAGCCGTTTTTCTTACCGCTATCAAAGAGCCAGTAGATTGGCCGTTTCTGATATATCTTCAAATGGTCGGCGTAGAAGTCATTCAGGAAGTAAATGCGGATCACATCCTTCGGCTGACCGCTTCCGCCCAGCGCGTCGGCGATAAAGCGCAGGTTTTCGTCCAGCGTGTCTTTGCCGTAGACCGTCTCGATAAACTTCACGAACCGCCCAGTGATGTCGTCCTCAAAGTATTCGTCGTCGCAGATGGGAATGATGTTGTCTTTGTCCGGGATGAAGGTCTTGTACTTGGAAGCATCCCATTCGCCGCCGGCATAGGCAAGCCCCTCCACATCCAGCGAATACCGCCCGAACATACAGCCCACGGCGAAGGAGATGAGAGAACGAATGTCGCGCCCCAGATCAGCCTTGCGGACGGTAACATCCTTGTCCTCGACCTCTGGGGTAAGCTCGTCCTGCAAGCCGTAGATGTCGATAAAAATGCGGTTGAGTTCTTCCTCATTGGCTTTGAGTTCGTCAAAGCGGTGCGCCGCAATTTTTTCCCACTGCGTAAAGGCATCGCTTATTCTGCCGCATGGCGCTTCATTTGAATATGCTGTCATAAGTCTATATGCTAATAACGGATGCCGTTTGAAGTCCCATGAGGTTTCAAAGGAATCCCAATCGTCTTTACAAATAGCAATATTGTTTTTAACGGATATTTCAATGTTTGCTCTGATGTCAGTATTGACTACGGGAACTTTTGACATTGGACCTTCATGGAAATCCAATGTTGGAGATAACACCGCTAATGCTTCCGCTGTTATCTTACTGTTCAATAAGCCCAAGAGATACTCTATGTTGCTCTGTTTATTTGGATAACACATTGACCCTTTAGATTCAAAAACGAAACCTTCTGGACTATATCGCAAAGATAGCTGATTTGCCAGTGATGACCATGTTATTCCCGGTTTGAAGTAAAATTGCGGGTTACGAATAACAGAGCCAGAATAATTTCGCATCTCAAATCCATCATTTTTCCAATTAGCTAAGTAAATATTGTTTCCATACCACTTTCGGTAACTTCCACCCTTATTGCATGGGAACCATTTACAATCAGACTTCTTTGCATCCTCAACCGATACACTTTTAAGTTGTGAATTTTCAGTAGATACTTCTTGCCAAAATCTTAAAAAAATATCATTGTTCCCCGTTGCGAATCCTTGTTTTGTCTGAGCATAATCACCCAAGAGTTTCCCTGTGAATGTCTTTGCAAAAACATTACTTATCCAGTATGCAAAAGGACAGCCCGGTATATTGTAAAATCGACTTGTGCAACAGCTATGTTCGTTTTGATGTTTCAAAAAGGCATCTTGCTTTGAGTTTTGTGATGGATAGTCCACCAACCTTGAATATAGCCCTCGATACCCAAAATCTTTTCGATTTCTTACCACAAACGCTGTGGTTTGAACAACTTCACCAGCAATTTCTTCAAAAGCACGAGCGCCTAAATGAGCCATATTTACCACCGTCAAGTGGGCTATTGGCTCTCTCATCTTTTCAAAACTGCCCAAGAACATCCAGCCATGTTGGGTGATCATTGCTTGAAAAGCATTCGGCTTTATCATTTTTACAACTCTCTGAATAAAAACCGCATACATATCCGACTTTGCATCAGGATAATTTGCCCTAACAAAATCATTGACCTTTGCTCCTGCATTGCTTACTGACATATACGGCGGATTGGTCACCACCACATCATACTTCTGCGCCAATGTTTGCGCCACACAGACGAAGGGCAGCAGGTCGTTGAAAATTGACTGATCGTACATGCTGATCTCATCGGAAAGCATATCAAAACGAGCATAAAGCGCATCAAAGTCCACGGGCGTAATATTCAGAATCGAGCCGTATTCTTTGGCGTCACGCATTTCGGTGATGAGCGAATCCATATCCTTTTTCAGCTTCGCATTGCTGCCAACAAAGTAGTCCACCATGTCCGCACTGAGACCGTTGCTCTCACAAATGGCATAGATATGGGGCTGGAGCTTCCGGCTGAAAAAGCGGGCGTCGTACTGCCGCGCCTTCATCATGACGGAAAAATAGGCAAGCTGCGCCGCGCGGTCGTCAATGTCGAGACCGTAAAGGTTGTTCTCAATAACACTTTTCACCGCGTCCCGATTGTTATAGCCATAGGCGCTGTATATCTGCATGAGCACGTCGAACATGTAGGCAAGGATATGGCCGCTGCCCATACAGGGGTCGATGCACTTGATGTCTTCAGGCTTTAGGCTCTTATAACTTTCCCGAATCTTCGCAAGCTCCGCCTGAACCTCCGGCTCTTGCTCGACTTCGTCAAGGTAATATTTCCAATTTCCTTTTAAGGTCTCTGCCTTTTTAGCTGAACTGGAATCAAAGGAAAAATTGCTGAAATCAACTTTTCCAAAAGAGACCCCAGGTTTATTTTCTGCCTTCAAATGCTCCAGCCACAGCCTGCCCAAGCTGTTCTCCACCATATAGCGTACGATCCAGTCTGGAGTAAAAAGCTGCGTTGCGGCAGGGATATTCTCCTTAGTGATCTTAATATTCTTTTTAAGATTGGCAAACACCTTGTCCTTGGGCTCGGTGTTGTAGTACTGATACAGCCAGCCGATAATCTGTACTTGGTCTTTCCAGTCTTCTTCAGGAATAAGAGAAATCATCTGTTCCAGGACGCTGCCCTCGCGGAGTAGGTTGTCCGGAAAAAGCAACTCCGTATAGTCGCTGATACGCTGGAACATACCGGGCAGAATGTCGGAGAGCGCGTTGCATTGGGTAATAATCAGATACTTGAAAAGGGCTTCGTCGTCGTTCTTCTCTTTCAGCGCGTAGACCTTGTCCATGTTCAGCCCGTCAAGGTCAAGATGAATGGCCTCGGCCAGAATCTGCGGTTTGAAGCTCCCTTCGTCGTCCGTGAATACGCGGACGTGGGACGGCAGATAGCCGTTAACCTCCATGAACCGCAGGGCGGAGAAGCGGTTGAACCATGTGTAGGCCACTTCTTCCATGACCTGCTCACAGTCCTCGCGTTTGATCTTTGCGATCAGCGCCTGCCGCTGTTTCTTTTCATTAGGAGAGAGCAGATGCCCGTTTACGCTGTCGGCATTGGCGTCAACGATCTCTTTTTCGGTTATTCCGAACTGCTGCGCTTTCTGACTGACGCGGGAGATGAGTTCCCGCCGCGCCCAGACAGCGTATTTTTTAATTGCGTTCTTATCCATGGGTTTGCCTCCATGTGTTTAAAACTCGGTTAGAATACCCCTGCCGGTTTTCTTGTGGAATTCCCATTTATGCCCGGTAGGACTAACAACCTTACTCAATGCAGAAATTTCAGCAGTTGTTCTTTCGCAGAAGTTTGGCCTGTTCAACTTATAGTTCCGGACAAATATCTGCGCACAATCTTCCATACTCACATCAAAAGGTGGGTAGAGTGCCATCGGAACCGTTTTATACGAGAGTTTCCCATGCATATAACTCAAGCTGATTAGCTTTGACATACCATCGCTACTTTTTCCTGCGATAATAGCGCAAAATGGCATCGCCGCTATCACACCCAACTGTAGGCTTTCTATCCTTGCGTAAAAATCAGTAATAACCTTGAGAAAGAAATCTGCATTCAATCCGCCCATCCCTATTTTTTCGCTGTCAATAGTAACAGCTTTTTCAATGGCAGCATTACCTGCAGCGGCGAATGCGAGATGCTCGTTGATAACTGTCACTTTTTGCATGTTGTCATCAATGAATGCTCCCTCTTTTGTGGAACTGCGCTTGTCACCTCATAAGATGATGACATCAGATTCCTCAATGCCAAAAATAACACTCATACCGAGCCCTCTTAGTTGAGCTTAATTCCATCGCAGTTTTTCATCAACGCTTTGAGCTGTGCGCGCATTTTCTCCACATAGTCGTCAATGTCCGCTTCACTTTCAAGCTGTTTGGCGGGGAAAACGATCTGCCGGTTATAAGCCCGGATGATTTTTTTTGGCGCTGGATTCCCTGCGGGAGTTGGCTTCGGGGCCGCAACTGGAGCCGGAGCCGGTTTGTTCAGAATCTCCAGTTTACTGCAAGCCTCATCCTTTTGCTCCAGCATGGAGGGAACAAGGCCGTCCAGCAGCGCGAGGCTCTGAAGCTCCTTGATCCTCTGCTTGCGCTGGTCATAGAAAGTGTCTGCCGTTGTAATAACAGTTTTGCAATCGGGATTGCTTCCCGCCGCGCGGTGGATCGCTTCCATACACTGACGGACAATCTCCATCAGCTCGTCGCGCTTAGCGGCGAGCAGGCGGTCATGTCCCTCGTGGACGGTACGCATCAGGTCGTTCAGTTCGGGAATGCGCTTGTAAACATATTTTGAATCGCCGACGTTCACGACGATAATCAGGCGAATCTGATTCAGTGCGGTATTGGCTTCTGGCTCTTTGGAAAGGTAGTCCAGTTCGTTTGCCAAATCCCGTTCCAGCTTCACCGCAGAATCAAATACAGTAACCTGATTTTTGAAGAAACCTTCGACCTGCGCCATATCATCCTTGTTGTCGAGCAGGTCATCCGCCTTTTTCAGAACACGATCAATGAGCGCAATATTATCCTTCTGCTGGGAGAGCACATCGTCGATCAGCGTAATGGCGTTTTGAACCAGCGCATGGTCGGGATATTTGTGACCTTCGTACCGCTTTTCCAGTTCCGCATCATGCTCTTTCTGCTTTGTGAACCTGTCGATAATAAAGGCGATCAGACCGTCCTCATCGGCAGGGACGTCCATCACATCAAAATAGCTGCGGAGGAACTCTTTGACGGCCTTCATTTTTGCCACTGTGACGATCTGCCTTGTGGAGACAATCGTTTTGCCGATCTCGCTCTTTTTCCGAAGCATATCCGGCAGTTTCGGGTTGCTTGGCTGGATCGTCGTGCCCGCGTATTTTACTGTTACTTTCTGGTCGTAGATTAACTGCGCCATGACCGCGGCGATGTCGATTTCTTTCCAGCCGTATGGAATCGCCTGATAACGGCTCTGAATATCGGCCATGGAAGTGGGAAGATTCTTACGGAACTGCATTTCAAGATGTTCTTCTATTTTCGCGGCGGCACCGCTGTTTTTGGGAACTCCCATCGTCTGCTGAATGCTGCCGGAGAGGATAGCGATAATGTCCTCATCCGATTCTGCGTTATCTTCAATCAGGTCAAGACCGCTGTAAACATGGGAGACAAGGTATTCGAGCGCGCTGTCGATTTTGGCTTTGGTATCTCCGCCCTTAAAGGTCAGACGCTCGCCGTCCACATAAGATTCGGCGGAATCAATCGCCTTACGCAATTCCTCCATGGCAGCCTGCTCATAGGCAGTCGCCTCGTCCTGCTGGTCGCGGATAATATCCTGCACCGATTTCGGAAGCTGCGCGACGTTCCGCTGCTTCACATATTTGCGTATCTTCATGGCGCTTTCCAGCGCTTCGTAGTAATCGGTCTCACCGAGTACCATAATCGCCTGGCCGGAAGATTCGCTCATGAGCCGAAGCTCGGATTTATCAACGGCATCCGTTGCGACCGTCAGGAACCGCAGGCGCATACCGCCTGTGGCCGCACCGACGATCACGCCGTCTACCATCTTGTCAAAGTCAAAATCGTATTTCCCAAACCGGAATTTCTTTGTTGTGTAAATATCACCGTAAATCATCTGAGCGATCCGCTCCACAATGGAGGAGGTATCGACAGGCGTGTTCTTGACCTCACGCTGAATATCCTGTTCCTCGTCCGTGAGGAAATTATATGTGTCACCGGTGCGGCCAATGTAGTTCTGGCTGTGCAGCCTGTCCAGAGACGCACTTACGGCTGCCCGCAGCGTAATCTTATCGGTGCGGATGTCGTCGGCCATTAGAATGATGATATTATCCAGGTTGGCGGGGATGTCATCCACATAGCGAATCAGATACAGCAGTTTAAGAACGTCCACGTCGTACTGCTCAATGCCCGCGTCGGAATCGGCTGCTCTCTGGCAGCGCTCAATAACCCGGCGGATCGAACCGTCAAGGAAGGTATGTACAGTGTCGTAGAAACGGAAGAACGGGACAAGCGTGTACTCGTCACATTCCTGCACCTTCTGGGCGCACTCCTGAAAACCGGAGAGCATAGAACGCTCGCCGCCTGACAGATGCTTGCCGGAATTGCCGTGCTTGCGGATCTCCGCAAAAACCTTTTGGATAATGATAAATTGATACGGCACAAACGGATAATCCGTTGCAAATTCCGCTGCACCGCTGAACCCTTTAATATCCAGTCTTGAATCGGAAAAGCTGAACAGGTTGCGCAGCACAGAATCATTCTCGTTATAAAGTGTCTCCAGCCGGGGAGTGACCTCGGCTTTTTTCTTCAGGATGCGTTTCTGAATGACTTCATCGACCGAAGAAGAAGACAGCGAGAGGCGAGTTTTGAAACGAGCCTGAATCCGGGAAAATTCATCCGAGCGAACCTTGATGATCTCGTCTATCGCTTCCTGACCGGTGCATACGACCCACACCTTTCCGCCGCACTCGCTGCCGATCTTTTCCGTGAGCGATTGCAGATTCAGCAACATATCCGTATCGGTTCCGACGTACTGGCCGACTTCATCGACCATAAACAGCAGCCTGAAATCCTTGGGCTTGCTGTCTGTATATTCCTTGATGTCCTCGACCAATCTGGCAATGCTGAACTCGACAGAGGTTTTGTCATTAAACCAGTTCCGGGCATCTTCCTCGCTCATGTCCATGACTTCCATCAGCGTGGGGATAATGTATTTTCCGTTGAACGCAAACGCCTTGCGTTGGTCGATCCATGATTTGCCCTTTTTCTGTTCAAAGACGCGGCGGAATTCCTCGGTCTTACCGCTGTGCTCAATATATTTTTCCAGCATAGCCACCTTCAGATTTTCACCGTAGAATCCGAGATGGTTGTAGAACATCTTTGCAAAAACCCGCAAAACGGCAGTTTTGTCCTTGTTGATGGAGCCCTCGATGTCAATGTTGAAAAGGATAGCTTCTGTTGGATCGTGCGTAGCTTTATCGATCAGCATAAAGGTTCCTGGGTCATCGGAAAACTTTTGACGGAACAGCTCGACCGTAGTGGTATCGCCCACAGGCCGGTTTTCAAGAAGATACGAGATAATCTTCAGGAAGTGAGATTTACCACTTCCAAAAAAGCCGGAAATCCAAACGCCCATATCGGAGGTCGGTGTATCAAAAGCGTCATCGTAATAATTGAAGAAGGTAATGAAGTGCTTTTTCAGTTCTTTTGTAATGACATACTCATGCACCTCTTGTTCGACGACGTTAGCAGCATCCTGGTCAACCTTGATAACGCCGTTTATCGGACGGTTGATGTTGTCTTGAAACATATCGCGGATCATCATAGTGCTTGTCCTCCTTATATGACATTGAATGCCCGGTAATACGGGTTCGGCGTGAGCCGGTCAAACAGCTTCAGGTAATTCCCGTCAAAGGCTCCCGGATACATAACAAGAATTGGAATATCGGAATAATACGGCTGCAACGCTTCCAGCATTTTATGAACTCTCATAAATGGAAAAACATCTCCAACTCCAGTCAGAAGCAAAACATCGCCCTTCTTACAGGAGCCCTTTTCCTGAATCTTTTCTATAAACTCCGATTCGCTGATCGCCGAATGAAGCTGGTCAAGCAGAAAGGCGCTTCCGTCGGTATTTTCCATCTCAGGAATCGTGTCCAGAATGTCCATATCAGAGCAGATGCCGAGGAACGTCTCATAAAGGTTGCATTCGATCAGGTGGCAGCCCAGCGTCTGATCCGTCGTAATCTGTTCAATAAAGTGCCTTACAATCATTTCTTCCGCTGCTTCATAGCAGAAAATGCGGATATTAACCTCGTTGCTCAAGCCTTTCCCTTCAAGAAAATCTTGATCCCGCACGAGTTTCCGCAGCTTGTCTAATCGCTCTTTAATATTGCTCATAAGGTTGCATCTCTCCCTTAGTTAAAACAATTAAAAGCAGGCAGCGCTAATTCATCGCCGTTGCTTCGGATTTCGTTTTCCAGCATCGGGTTTAACCATACCGGATTGATGTGGTTCGCCTTTATGCTGTCAAGATACTCATTTTCAACGAGGATTTTAACAAGCACCTGCTTGATCTTGGCTACAGTCGAAACACTCCATGCCGCCACCGAATCATCCTGCTCCTGAAGCCGCATGAAAAATGTATTCAAATCTATTTTACCAAAGGATGTGTCCATTAAACGGTACTTTTCACCGATGACCGTGACCATGAAGTCCCAAACAAGACAGCGTTGTTTCATAATTGCATACAGACAGATTTGCTTTGCAACTTCGGAAGGTTGTGTTGCCAGCGCCTGCGTTAAAGAACTGTTTTTCATTGCGTGGATACGGGCAATACAAGTCCTCGCCATACCCTTAACAGATTTCTCAGTAGGATATTGGAAGAGATTTTCACGCTCTATTTTTCGAATTGTTTCTCCGTCGCTCATGCCTTCAGACATGAGCTTCGCAGTAGTTCTCATTTCATAAAAGAGGAATTGCTCTCGCGTGAGTGAGCCTGATCCGTTATACGGCGAATCCAACTTCATTGTTTCTGAACCTCCTCACCCTTTTGAGATGGCTCAGGAAGAATCTCTGCAATATCATCGAATGAGCAGTTCATTTTTCTGCAAATCCGCACAATCACATCCATGGAAACCATTTCATTGCGCGACAGTTTTGCAAGGGTATTGGCACTGATTCCAACCTTCTTGGCAAACTCAGTTTTCTTAAGTCCCTTATCGATTAACATTTTGAATAGATTGTTGTAGCATACGTCCATCTCGATGCCCTCCATGTCACAGGTTTAGAAGCAGTGGTAGAAATATTTATATTATAACACATAAAAACGAGTAGACGAGCAACTTATCTTTCTATTTACAAATATTTATTTTTTAAAAGATGACTTTTTTGTGCTTTAGGGCCGAAGAGTCTCACAATCTATAGAAACCATACTTCGGTTTAGTGTTGAAAGCGCTAAACGAACTTAGCATACAATACCTGTGTTTAGGTGGTTTGTTCTTTCTCTGCCTATAAACGTTCCCTTCAGGTTGGCCCTTCAAGGGGGTTCATCATGAACCCTTCCTCGGTCCAGTGAAAAGCGACAAAGACCCCTTGGCGGAAAATCATATTTTCACGTCAAGCGTATTATCTTATATTTTCGACCAGATACAAATTGGAGCTGTTGCTGCCGTTCTCACGGTAGCATGGCTCCTTTTTGATGAAGCCGCGCATGGTGAGATCGCCCAGTGCCCGCTTAACCGTGCTGCGAGAGAGATGCAGGTCTTTGGCGATGGTGTTGATACCGGGCCAGCAGGTGCCGCTCCGGTTCGCTCGGTCTTTCAGGTACATGTAGACCGCCTTCGCGCGGTGCGGGATGTCCTCAGCGTAAATGGTCCCGAAATAACTCATACCTTATCCTCCTGCGCCTGTGATCTCTGCCTCTGACGCGCTTTGGAATCCCGCAGGCTGTAGTTGGACTGCTGCTGGCTCATGCTGGCCTGCGCGCGCTTGTCGGAGACAGGCACATTCTCAACGGCTTTGTCAGAGTGGTAGCGCGTCACGATTCGTCGCTCCAGTTCGTCCTTGTCAGCGTAGGCCACCTTGCGCTCCGCCTTCTCCGGAACCTCGTACACATTATCAAAGGTGATGCCCCAATCGAGAAACAGCCGCAGGCGCGTCTGCATGGGGTGGGTTCCGGTCTTCATCACGATGAACTGTCCCTTCGGCAGGCTCTTGAGCTCGTCCGGCATCATCAGGGGACGCTCCATCATCTGGAGGGACTGGCTGGGGTCGTTCTTTCCTCGTGAGATACTGCCGCTCATGACGGTACGGCTGCCCAGCGCTTTGGAGAGCACCTCGGCGGTCTGGCTGTTGGGCGCGAAGCCGCCGAAGATCGTGCATTGACAGTTGTCGACGATGATCTCCGAGCCCTCCTTGCCATAGTTTTTCTGGAGCTGCCCGAAGCTCTGTATGATCGGCACCATGAGCAGGCGGCGGGAACGGGAGGCGGAGAAGATAAGCTGCAGGGATTCGATAGGCGGGATGGTGCCCAACTCGTCGCAGTAGAACACCACGCGGTTCGGCAGTTTCCCGCCATGCTCGTCGGCTACCGAAAGAATCTCCCTGTAGAGTTGCTGGATCATTAGGGACACCATGAAGTATTTCGTCAGGTCTTCTTCCGGCAGTACGATGAAGATGGCGCTCTTGGTATTGCAGAACTTCTCCGCGTCGATGGCGGTATCGAAGCAGAGAATCTGCTCCATCTCGCTGTCGAGGAAGGCGTTGAGCCGTGACAACACGGTGGACATGACGGAGGCCATGGCCTGGTCGGAAGAATTGAGCGCCGCGCCGGCGAACCATTTGGCCTTGTGGTCGGGCGGGAGCTTTGCCATCAGAAGCTGGAACTGGCTTTTGCCTCTGACATTCGACGGCTCCAAAAGCTCCTGCACCATTTTGAACACGGAAATGATGTGACGGCGTTCCTCCGGGTGCTCGTCGTCGGGCGGCAGGAACTCCGCCAGCAGCAGAATCACCGAGGTCAGCAGACCTTCCGCCGCGTCATAGAAGAAGGCGTTTTGTCCGTAGTTGGCGCTGTCGCCGGAGGAGTTAATAATGGTCTTGCTGATGATCTTTGCATACTTTTCCGCCTTGGCTTTGGCGGCCAGGTTGTGTTCGTCGGCACGGTATTCATCCATGTACTTGTTGACGAGGTGCAGAAGATTGTTGCCGTCCGAACGGGTGGGATTGCGTAAGTCGATGACGGAGATATTATATCCATAATAGTCGCGGGCCACGGCTCCGTAGTTGCGGAACAGATCACCTTTGGTGTCGGTGCAGAGAAAGCTCATGCCGGTGGCGCAGGCGTATTCCAGATTGGGATAGAGGAAGAAGGCCGTCTTGCCGACGCCGGATGCGCCGATCATTAATGTGTGGACATCGTCGGTGTCCACCAGCGCCGTGACCTCATTCTTCTTGCCGACGCTGCCGAGGATGATGCCCTGAACCTTTGGCTGGTTCGTGCCCTTGCGCCACGTCTTTGGGCGAAACGGGATACTCTTGTAAGTGCGTTCGATTTCTTTTTTCGTGGCGAAGCGGGCGGTGCCGTGCTGACCGTCGCCAACCGTGCGGCTCTTGATGCCGTTGAGAGTATAATAATGCGCCAGCAGCGACAGTCCGCCAATGACGGCGAACATGATCGCGCCTGCGGCAATCAGGATATAGATTTTGTCCTGCATGATCTCACTCCATTTCCATAGTCATTTTTTCTTCCGCCGCACAGGCACGCACCAGCTCATCGTTCCAGTCCTTTTCTCCGGAGCGGTCGATCCGGATGTTTCCATATCCGTGTTCAGCGAGAACTCCCGTCAGCCGTTCAGCCGCTTTGACACCGGCATCGTCGTTGTCGAGACACAAGACAATCTCTCCGAGCTGCGTATACTGCTCCAGCATCCAGAGCATGGCATGCTCGGAGGTTCCGCAGAGGGACACATAGCTGTGCTTCCGCCAGTCCTCCTGATGAAGGCTGATGTACGACAGAAGATCGATGGGCGCTTCAAACACATAGAGCTGATCGGATTCGCCAACCCAGTGAAAGCTGCACCTCGGATCGCTGCTCTCAATGTTACCGCGATAGCTTTTGCCAGAGGTATAGATGCTCCGCTTGTGCCCGTGACGGGCAACGCCGTGTTCATCATTTCCGACGAACACGGCGTTGTGGTAGATCTTCGTTTTATCTGCGGATGGCTCCGCGCTCTCAAAGATGAGTCCGGCGCGGGCGAACTCTGTCAGCACATCCCGGTTGATGCAGCGGCTCTGCAGGAGGTAGGCGTAGACCCGCCGCATATCCGTGTGCGCGGGCGGGAGTGCGAAAGGTTTCCGCTGCTCTGCGGGTTCTTTCCTCGCCGGGAGATACCCGATCCCACTCTCCCCGCCGAGAAGTGCGGTCACTGCGTCAGAGAAAGACAGACCATAGAACTTCTGAACAAAATCGATGGCAAGACCGCCCTGCTCTGTGGCGTGATCGAACCACTGGTTGCCCCGGACGGTGACGCTGTGATCCGAGGCGAGGCGCTTGTCCCGTCCGGAGGGAAGAAGCTTTTCACCCCGCCTGCGGAGAAACTCCGGCAGGTCGACGGAGTTGGCCCGGCGCTTTTGTTCCTCGGTAAAATGAATATACTGTGCGATGATACTCGCCTCCAATCTCAGTAGGGAATGATGTAGTCCTGCCGCTGCTCCTGATCGTCCTCCTTGTGACCCTGGGCAATCTTCTTCTCCTTCATCTTTCTGCGGAGCTTCTTGTCGATGCCATAACCAACGCCTCCTCGCTGCGGCGGCGTACTATTCTGAAAGACTCGGCTCATGTGATGGAGCAGTCTGGTGGCGGAAAGAAAAACAGACGGGTTCTGTGCAGCCACCGCCCAATGCTCTGTGTAGAACTGCGCATACGTGTTGCCCTGTTCCGCTGACTGGGTAAACCACCTCAGAGCGGCTTTCTTGTCCTGCGGTACATCTTCGCCGACGAGATACAGCTTGCCGAGCGTATACATGGCGTTTGCATTTCCCGATTCTGCCGCGTCGGTGAAATACCGAACCGCCTCCGGGATGTCTTTCCTCACGATATCCCCTTGAAGGAACAGTTTGCCGAAGGCATATTCCGCATCTTGGTTTCCACTGTTGGCGAGCCGAAGCAGCATCGCCGCCGCATCACGAACCGCATCCGGCGTTGACTCGCGCGCGTGAATAATTTTGACCAGCTTCCGTACATTCTCTGGGGCTTTTTGCTTGTCCGATGGGGCTTCCTCGAAGGTGGACTCGTGGCCGAGCAGCTTTGCTGCTTCCGTGACAACCATATTGCGGATGGGCTTGAATTCCTTCTGCCGCGAAAGCGGCGGCAGTTCCGGCATCTCGTCCTGATAGGTGCTGACGATATCCGTGCGGATGTCATACCAGAGCCGGTAGGCTTCCGCTACGCGCGCGTCCCGCGCCAGTTCGTCCACGATCTCATCCACCATGGCCCTGACCGGTGCCTGCAGATAGCCATACTGCATCTTACCCTTGTGTGCGGACAGCTTTGCGGCGAGTTGCCCCGTCAGCTTCTCGATGCGCTCGCTTCGGATCGTGCCGCTCGCCATCTGCGCGATGAGCTCCTGATACAGCTTTCGCGCGTCCGTCTTGAGCGCGTCGCGGCGCTGGGTGTCGGCAGCATACAGCTCCCGGAGCTGCTCCGGGAAGATATTCTGTGCCAGCGAGGATTTGATCTGCGTGATGCCATGCTCGGTGAGGAAACCTTCGGTCGGATCGGTGGAATAAATGATCATATGGATATGCGGATGGTGGCTCTTGTCGTGGAAGGCCGCGTACCAGCGCAGATGCTCGGGCCTTATCTTGTATCCCTTCGCAAGCTCGGCGGTGCAGGAGCAGAGCATGGCGCGCCAGCTCTCCGGCGACTCGAAGCCCATAGCGTGTGCGTCCTCGCGCCGCAGCGAAATCACCGGCGTCCATACAACGCCGGGATGCTCCGCGATCTCCTTCTGCACCTGGGAGATTACCAGCTTTTTACCCGTACCGTCGAAGAGGCCGTGGGCATCCAGCTTGGCAATGCCGGGGCGCATACCGATGTAGTCCACATAGTTTTTCCGTTTGCCGATCTGATCGAGATTCTGTTCCAGCGCGGTCTGGATAAAGTCCGAAGCGTTTTCCCGCGTCGGTCGGGCGAGGTAATCCTCATACTCGAACCGCTTCTTCGCTGAAGGAAAATCTTTGACCAGCCGGCGGATAAGCCGGTCCTGCATTTCCGTCGCCGGTTTCAGCCTATCGGTATCCGCAACCGGCGCGACGCCCTCTCGGGTTGCGATGTAGCGGATGAGATATGAGAGGTGCGCCGCGCTGCTGTGCCCGCTTTTGAAATACGGCGAGATGAAAATAATGCGCGGCATTCTTACTCATCCTCTCCGGTGAGCAGATCGAGACTGTATTCCAGCGGGTATGGGCCGGCGTAGACTTTTTCATAGGTGAGCCTGTCGCCAAGCTGCTTGACTTCGCCAACGGCTTTGCCATGTACATATTTCAACTGCTCCTGGCTGACCTTAAACATACCCGCGATGACGTTCCAGGTTTTCGCTTCCTCCACCGAGAGGCGAAAGAGATTGCGGTTGACATGCGCGCCGAAGCTGTCCAGTGTGCCGTGAAGTACCTGCGACAAAACCGGAGCAAGATATTCCGATGCATCCTTTGTGTTGAGATATCCGGCGTAGAACCGCAGGGCGTTTTCAGTAAATTCATTGAGCGACTGGCAGTTGTCTTTCGGCATCGCCTCTCTGACCATGCGCTCCGTATCCGGCCCAAGCCGAACGGTATATCTGTATTTTTCTTCTGACATATTTTCCTCCTGAGACCGGGTGTAGTGATGGCTTTAGTGCATTGGAAGAGCCTGACGCAACGCAGGTTTACGGGGCGGCATAGTGCGAAATGCGGTGCAAACTCTCAAATCTGGTGCGTCAGGCCGCTCTTTTCAAAAACCGCGCAAAGCCCTGTAAAACCGCGCCCCGGCCCGCTCTGCGGGACGGTGTGACAGGCGGTGACGATGTCACCGCTTTATCCTGTACTAAAATCGTGAGCACCATGCCGTTCTCCAAATCTCCCGCACAAAGCCCTGACAAAGCGTCTTGCTCTGCCGGGGCATCCTTTCCCGCAGCCGCGGAACAAATCGCCACACAGGGCGAACACAAGCGCAGCGGTGGGCTACATGGTCGGTTCTGTCGGCGGCGCCTGCTGTTCCGCCATACACCGGGCGCTGTATACGGCGAGATCCACACCGCCGGTCTGTTTCTGGCAGTATGTATCCATGGCCCGGATCAGGACCTCTTTCTCAGCTGCGTTCAGCGTATAACTCATTTCCTGGGTCTGGCCATCGCCCTCCCACAGGATGATCGACAGCGCATCGCACACTTGTGTGTCGCCTCAAGAAACTCATACCCACGGTCGGTTTTGAAATGCATATCCGTTCCATTTTCAGTCACATGGAAGGCGGAGATGCGCTGCCGCCTGTCCATCCAGAGTTCAATGGAAACATTATCAGCCATTTTTCTCAACCTCCTTCACCGGCATGGAAATCGGCGCTCCGGTTTTTGCCGGAGGAACAGACTTCGGTTGCTCACTCTTTGCCGGACGCCTGGGTTTCGCTGCCGGCGCGGACTTACTGTCCACATATTCCCGCAACGGCTCCGGCACTGCTTTTTCATACAGCTCCGCAAGAGCCTGCTCCATACGCTTCTGCGCTGAGGTGTTTTCCTTCTTCAGAGAAAAATCCAGCGCCTTCAATCTTTCCTCGTCGAAAGGAATGTTGATCGTGACTTGGCTCATACTGCCGCCTCCTTAAAAAGTAATGAACCGCATATGCGGCTGTGCGTCCGGTTCGTAGTCCAAGAACTGCTCCGCCTCGGCGAAGCGTTCTTTGTACTCCGCGACCTGCCGATCCGTGAGAGAGGCGAAATCGCCCTCGCCGTTATCCCGGACAAGAAAGAACGGCCCGCAGATGATGTCATCTCCGAGCCGTCTGTTCATCTCCATGCCATTGAGCTTGCCTTCCTCGTTGCAGACGAGAATGGTACCGGGATCGTCGTTCAGATACACGCATTCGATCAGCCCGCCCACCTCGGCCTGCAGGCTTTTCAGATCTGCGCCGATCGCTTTCTCCTCCGGGGCCTTGCCCGGTTCCACGCATAAAACGTACAGTGTTTTGATTTCGCTCATGGTGTGGCCTCCGTTTCTGAAATGTAGTTGATGTATGGGATCTGCAGCCATGCCGTCCAACTCCTCTCAGAGAGCTGCGTCTTGACCACGCCGTATTTAGTGCCCATTGCTTCAATGACTTCTCCGTTTCCGATGTATACACCAATGTGGCCTTCGTGCCAGACCGCAAGCCCAGGGATATCCGGCATGGTGGACATATTTCCCTTGACTGTGGCGTTGTTGTACATCCCGTCCGCGCCCACGTCGGGCATGCCGTTGATGCCATAGCCGATGCTCATGGTGGACGTGTCCAGCCATCCATAGCCCTTGATGAGTCCCACGCAGTCGGTTGTTCTGCGTCCCAGCCAGTTCTGCCGGATGAAATCCTCATAGTTACCCACTCCGTCAGGATACTGTGCCAGTTTTGACGCGAAGATCGAATCCGTAAGGACGGAGCCATAGGTGCCCCACACATAGCCCCAGCCATTTCTCCATGCGTTTTCCGCATAGATGACAAGGTCGAGATTGTTTTTAGTGGCGGGATCGGTGAAAGCAGAAATATCCAGCTCGATGCTTACGCCGTCGCCTCGGGCATACCCACCGGAGAATGTATCTCCGCCGCTGTGCGTCCGGGAGTATACCTCATCCGCGTTCTTCCGCACCGCGTCGGTAATCTCTACTCCCATCTTGGAATGGATGTTGGCGTATGCCGTTTCCAGCGAGACCGGCACGGCGACGGTATAGGTTTCCGAATGTTCCGCGCCGTCGTCATCGGTCCAGGTGCGGGTGCGTTCCTCATAGCTCACGAAGCAGTCCACGAACTGCTCAATGCCAACGGCGCCGGGGTTTTCCTCGCCGAAATACAGAGAATAGAAAACGGCCTTGACCCGATTGGAGTCAAGGCCGCTTCCGCCTTCCGCCATGGCGTTGACAAATGCCACATTGCTGTCCACGATGGCGAGGCTGTTTTGCATATCCGTGATGTGCTGCCGGTATGCTTCCGGAACGGAGCCTGCGATCATGCCGCCGTAGTAGCAGAGGTCGAGCGCCGCCGCGTTGTGATCCGCGCCGCCCGACATAAAGCTGCACACAACGACCAGCAGGAGAATGAGCGGCGAGAGGATGGCGGCGATGATCCAGCCCACGGTTTTGCGGAGCTTTTCGCTGGTGAGGACGCTGGCGGCGATCTTCGCCGCCGCTGCCGGAGAGAGCGCCATCAGCGACCACCTGCCTTGCCGAACAGTTTTTCCTTATACGCCGGGGCATGAACCACAAGGTTGTACCGCTCGTTGCCGCATTTGTAGAGGCAGACGCCCCGCTGGGGGAAGCGGATGAGATTGTACTCGGATTCTTCGAGCTGGAGCGTATCCATATAAAACTTCTTGTCGATGTTGCCGGCGTTGAACAGGAAGGCGTGGGTCGGGATGCTGAACAGCGGCTTTGTCAGCTCGGCTATGCCGGGGATGGCGAAGTCCTCGAGGTTCTGGCTGGCGAGGATGACGCTGGATTCTTTTTTGCGAACACGCTTCATGAAATTACGGATGTACTCGATTGCGGTCAGGTTCGTCAGGAACAGGTACAGCTCGTCGATGCTGGCGGCGGTGTTGCCCTCGGTCAGCAGCTTATCCGACATGAAAGACAACACGTTGAACAGCAGGGCGTTCTTCACATTTTTACTGGCCTGCAGAAGTCCCTTTACGCCGAACACCACGAAACGGCTGGATGTCACATTGGTATGACCGTTGAAAAACTGGCTCTCCGCGCCCTGACACATGGAGTGGAGCCCCAGCAGGATGTCCTGAAGCAATTCTGCCGTGTAGAGCTGAAACTTCTGCGCGTCGTAGGCTTTGTATTCCGCCTCGATCAGTTCATACAGGTCGGAGAGGATGGGATAGTCCTTCGTCGTCAGCTTTGAGAAGTCGGTTCGATCGCTGATGCCCCATTTTTCATACAGCTTTCCCAACATCAGTTCGATCACATCAATACGCTTATCATCGAAATCCTTGTAACACCTGAAAAAATCCTTGAGGAAAGAGATGTGCTGTGAGAGCTTGGTGGTCTGCCGAAAGGTCTGCGGCGCGTCCTTATCGTCCACGCCGCTGCCGTCGTCCCATGCCTTGGGTTCCAGAGGGTTTATCATGTACTGGCCGCTCATGAGATCGACAAAGCACCCGCCAAGATTTTCCGCGAGGTCGACGTATTCATGCTCCGGGTCCAGGCACAGGACATTCTTGCCGCTTTCCAGAATGTTGCACAAGAGCAGCTTCAAGAGATAGCTCTTGCCCTGGCCGCTGTTGCCGAGAATGAGGCAGCAGGGATTGGTCTTGTCATCGTCCCGCTTGTCAAGGTCGACGAGAATATTACTGCCGAACTTATCGCGCCCGATATAGAAGCCATGGGCGTCGGTCTTGCCGGAGTAGTTGAAGGGATAGAGGTTGGCGACCGAGCTGGCGGGCAGAACGCGCTCGAACTGAGCCCCGAACACGTTCCATCCACTGGGGCCGACGCAGAGGAAGCCCTGTTGCTGACGGAGCAAGAGC
The DNA here is from genome assembly GCF_052443335.1 of Caproiciproducens lactatisolvens. Lineage (NCBI taxonomy): Bacteria > Bacillati > Bacillota > Clostridia > Eubacteriales > Acutalibacteraceae > Caproiciproducens > Caproiciproducens lactatisolvens. Next base: position 2,702,495 of record NZ_CP195750.1, read on the forward strand.
CTGTCCACATTGAGCTTACTCCGTACCAGTTCCGTCAGCACGTCGGTCTGGAGCAGCTTCAGTTCATCATATTCGTGGGCAATGAGTTCGATATACACCGCGCAGTGGAGGAGCGGCTCGCGGTTGCGGTGCATGGCAGATACCAGTGCGGTCACGTCCTGCAGATTGCTTTCCGCGGTGACCGTCTGCTGAAGGTCGTTGGTATTGGAGCCTGCCATGCGGTTTTTGTTGGCCGCGTTGTGGATGATCGTCTTTTCCTCACTCGGCGTGACCTGCCGGGTGTAGATGCGGAGCGTCACCCCGTCCTTTTCGCCCAGATGCCGCAGGATCGCCTGCTCGTCCGTAGCGGTGGGATATTCCCGCAGCGCCCATACACACCGATAGGTGTTGCCGCATAGGAAGTGATCCACATTGAATTTGATGATCCCCGGCGAGATCATGTCGAGGAACTCCTTGATCTGCGCTTCCTGCGCCGGGGCCGCGCTTTTTTTACTGTGTTTACCCAATTGGGTTACCTCCTGATCCTTATTCGCCGAGGATGATCCAGCGATCTCCGTCGTTGTCCTCGTATTTTTCTGTCGTGACATTCTGCTCGTAGTAAACGCCGAGGAGCCGTTTGATGCCCTCGCCCTCGCACAGACGCACGGTGAATCCCTGATCTTTGAGAGATTTTTCTATCGTCATCAGGTGAGAGCGCACATCCGTTTCCTTTTCTCTTTTCAGGCGCACGATGATAAGAAACTCACGGGCGGTTGCCATCTGCACCTGCAGGCGGTCGAGACTGACTGCGTCCAGCTCCAGCAGCTTCCGCACAGCGGGCAGGTTCTCCGCATTCGTCCGCGCTTTCAGGAAGCTCTTGTTTTCCTCAAAGCTTTCCCGGCTGTTGATGCAGAGCATCTCCACCTCCGTCTGGCCTTTGAGGACGGTCATCAGGGCGTAGATCCGCGCCGCCACACTGGCGTCGGACAGAACGCTGATGTTGGTCGGTTTGATTGAAAAAAAGACCAGCTCTCCATGGCTGGTCAGAAGGCTGTATTCGGAGATCCCGTCGATGCCGATGAGCTGACGTGTGGACTGCCGCTCACGCTCGGCGTTCCTCTTTTTTCTGCTCATGTTTTTATCCTCCAGTAGTAGATCTGCTGCTTCCCGAAAAAGAAACCGAAGGCGTTCACGATAAAATCGCGGATGCTGGTCCCGTCAAAGCGGATGGTGAGAAAAGCATATACCGCCGTTGCCACAATGGGAAGGAAGAAGCGGAGTTGGGCCAGCGCAAAGACAGAAAGCAGAAGTCCCACGCCGATGATGCCCACATCCCGCAGTTCCCACAGGAACAGCGTTGCCTTGGCCTTCAGGTTGTCAGGGTATAGATACAAGTATTTCGCCTCCAAAAGTTTTGGGGCCGCCTCCCGGCAACCCCGCGCGGTCATTTTTGATTATGCGATGTTCGCGTCGTCCAGCGCTTTTTGGATCAGCCCCAGCACGAACTCCCGCTGGCTTACCTTCTTGCCGGTACGCTCCGACTCGCTGTCGAGGTAACGCTTGATCCGCTGGAACAGTTCCTCCGGGATCTGAAACGCCATGGTTCTGGTGCCTTCCATTTTTTGCCCTTCTTTCAGATTGTAGTATTCGGTTATGAGCGCGGTGACGTATTGGCTGAGCGTCTGGCCCGACTGCTCCTGTTCTGTCCGCACTCTGGCGTGCAGGGACTCGGGGATTTGAGCGCAGAGGTTTTTTGTCGTTTCCACGGTGACAGCTCCTTTCCTGATTTGCAAGCCAAGTATAGCGGGAGCGCGGCGTAATAGCTATGACCAGAGCCAACGAAGAATATGGGCTAAGTGAAGCATATTACCCACTGCCCGCCGCTCTCAATACGGCGGCGATGCCGCGCAGGACGAAGGTCACGCATGGGATCGCAACGCTGTTGCCCAGCGCCTTGTAACGGGCGCTGTCCGACGCGCCGGGGATATCTGTCCAGCCGTCCGGGAAGCCCTGGAGGCGTTCACACTCCAGAGGCGTCAGACGCCGTATGAGCTGCCGCTGTTCGGTATTCGGCTGACAGACAAGGTCGGTGGCGTCCTTGTGCTGGCGCGCGCTTTCCGTGCTGGCAACATCCTGCTCTACGAACTTATCCACTCGCTGCCGATTGAAGACTGCGTGATGATCGGTAGCTGTCAGGGTATAGGAAATATCCGCCTGCCAGCCGAGACCGTTGCCGCCGTTTTGCGGCTGCCGGTCAATGGCATTGCCAGTGATGCAGATGGCATCCGGTTCGCGTGAAACCAGCGGGATGTTGTTGCCCCCGGTCCCGTACCGGGCCGACATGGTGGGCGCGACCTTGTGCGGGCCGGTATATCTGGCGTCGATTCCGTGGTTTTCGTATACCAGAGGCTGATGCCCTTTCTCATCGGCACGAAGTGTGCCGGTGCGGTCGAGAGACAGATCCATACGCTGCCCACCCTGGTCGTTCAGGCACAGAATGGACGGCATCATGTTTCCGCTGGCTGAGGCTTTCAGCGTGGGCGCGCGTTCCTCCTGATACCCGATGGTCCCGGCAGACGGCCCGGCCCCGGCGCAGAATCCGGCTACACTATGGGAGTCAATTCGACTTGGCAATGAGGATGTGGCGTTTTTTGCTATACCAGCCTGCCGTTCCAGTGCCGCTTCAAGCTGCGGCGGTAAATCCTTGCCGCGTTCCTCAGCCCTGCGGAGGATTCCCAGACAGGCAGTTTTGCTCAAATAGTATCGTCGGGGCACTGTCTCCTGCAAAATCCGCGACAAGGAAGATTCGACGGCGTCTTTGGGCGACGCCCCAGTATTGAGCGTCCAGTACTCGCCAAGCAAGGGAGCATTGGTTTCCCAGCACGCCCCCAGCAGATTCCCACCGCCCGGACGCAGGTCGAGGAATTGAAAGTCTGTCGTCCGCAATTCGGATGGTTTCTTCGAGGACCGCCCGGAAGTCCTCGCCGTCTGCCGAGGAGAAGGCTCCGGGGACGTTTTCCCACACCATAAATCTGGGCCGAACAAGGTGAGCTGTTCGGCCTCGCAATCTGTCTGCATCTCTCATCTCCTTTACGACACGGGTTTGTCCCATAAAAAGGCCGGAACGGACGCCGGCCAGCCCGGCTCTCGCTCCGGCCACAGACAAATCCTGACATGGGCTGCCGCCGCAGACGATATCCACGGGCGGAAGCTCGGCACCACTCAGCTTCGTAATATCCCCGACGTGAACCATGTCCGGGAACCGCAGCTTCGTTACCTCGATGGGAAAGGCTTCGATCTCGCTGGCCCAGACGGGCACGACGCCATTGCGGACTGCCGCCAGAGGGAAGCCTCCGATCCCATCGAAAAGGCTTCCCATCGTCAGCATGGCTTACAGCCGCATTGAGCAGAAGGGATGCCTTTCCGCAAACGGCCTTTCTCTTTCTGCCATTTCCTGTGCCGCCACATATTTTATGGGTATGCCGAGTTCCCGGGCGGCGTCGATCTCACTCTGCATACCGCGGGATACCGTATCGCCGAAAACCCACAGCTCGTCACAGTGAGCCAGCGCCTCTTTACCCATATCGAGACCGAGCCGTCTGTCGTCGGAGTCATGTTCGTTCAGCACCTGCGGATACAGCAAATGAGGTGCAAAAAAAGCGTGCCCTTCGTTCATCACGAACCGGCACGCATCCTTTGCAAATTCCGTATTTCGTTCAATGTCCCCGGCATAGGGGGACGCTACATAAATGAGCTTCATGTTTCCTCCATTTATTTCGGCGCGGCCTGAATAATGGTCCGCGTCGTGTTGACTGCCGCCTGCGCCGTATAGACGGCGCTCATGATATTGGCGCGCGTGCTGGTGTCCAGACCGAACGCGCCGCAGATGCGCGGTACTTCTCCGGCCGCCAGCATCAGGCCGAGTCCCAGCAGGCAGTGATCCGGAATGACCATAAGCCCGGCCACAAGGATGGTCGCCTGCAGGAAGGTGGTCAGGCACAGACCGATGATCTGCTTGCACCACTGGACAAAGCCGTCCATATATCCCCGCGGGACGCTGAACATATACAGGGAGCCAACCGAGATTTGAATGAGCAGGATTCCGCCTCGCTTGAGGTTGGAAAAGAAAACTTTGATCACGGCATAGCCCATCATAATGATGATGAACAGCACCATGATCGGGCTGGTGATGCTGCCCAACCCGCCGAACGCGCCGGAGCTGGCCGCCTCCGACGCCGTCCCGGCCGTGTTGAGCTTGTCAATGATCTGTGTCGCCAGCGTGTCGATACCGCTGCCGTAACCGGTGATCCCAGAGGTCAGGCTGGCCTGCAGGCTGACGGAGAGTTTGAACAACTCCACCGGCACCGTCGTAAACAGGCTGACGGCAAGAAATCCTTTGAGCGCGTTGAGCAGCGACTCTTTCACGCTGCCGCGTCCGTTCTGATAGTCGATGCCGGTTTCAAATGCGGATACCACGAGGCCGACAGCGAAGAGCGTCCAGCCAAGGTAGTTGAAAAAGAGGACGATGGACTGCACCCACGGCATATCGAAAAGTTCCACGCCCATGCTGCCCATTTGAGAGAAAAAGTCGCCCAAAAATCCGACCACCTGGCCGTATACCCAGTCGATGATCTGATCCATCACGTCGCCGAGTAAAAAGTCCCATATAAACAATTGCAAAATCACCTCCCTTCACAGCGGCGCGGCCACTTACATTTGCTGTCCCATCTGCATTTCTGGGTCTGTGATCTGCTGCTCAATTTCCATGCTTTTTGTGATCATGCGTTCAATGGACTCAGTGGAGTCGAACAGATACAGATTTTCATTGACAAACCGGTTTTCATGGTACATCAGCGCGCCGCAGAGCTCGCCCATGACCTTGCAGGCGTCGAGGTTCGTGTCGAGCGTCTTGATCGTCCCGATATGGAGCGAATCCCTGCCGCTTTCATCGAACTTCCCCTTGAGATAGCAGTCGATGTAGATCCCCTCGGAGCCGCCGAAGTTCATGGCGGGGAGCAGGTCGAATTCATAACTGCACAGCTTGCCCTTGTAGCTCGTATCGTCGAGAATGTATTCATCGATGGCATCAAAACGGGCGAGATCGCCGTTTTCCTTGGCCTGCTCGATGATCCTGTCGAAGAGCTGCCCGCCGGTCATTCGCTGCTTTTCGAGATTCATCCGGAACTCCCGCTGGAGCTTTTCACTCAAACTGGAGCTTTCGCGGTATCTCTCCAAGGGCACGACATAGGGATCTGGATTGCCGTCCCTGTCAAGATAGCGGTCGCAGAAGTAGTTCGCCCGGCGTGTCAGCTCTGTGATGTCGCAGGGTTCGTCCGGCAGATTACCCCGCAGCAGAGCGAGCCGCTTTTCGTCCATTCGGTCGAGGATATATGCCAGAAGGTTCAACTCCTGAACGCCGCCCTCGACGGCGTTCGGCATGAGACTGCCCAGCTTTTCATTCAGATCGGCGTCCGGCGTTTCAAAAGTAGCGGTTGCTTTTCCGTATGCCAGATAAAACGGCATGGGCCTCTGCACGATGTCCTCCACACGAAGGGGCAGGTTTAGATCCTGCGTTTTGCCGCTCTGGGTGGTCAATGTCAGATTAAGCATAAACGCGTCCTTTCTTACATCCCGAGGATGCTCCAAACATAGAGCGGCGCGGTCAGCGTGAAAACGAGGCAAGCAAACAGGATCGCGGGGCCGCTCCACTCGAACTGGCCGTGCTTTCGGTAATCGAAATACGCCATACCCAGCTTCGCAAAGAAGAACACGGCCAGGATGAGATCGATCGCGGGGAACACAACCTTGTTGACTACCTGCTTGATCTGACCGGAAGCGTCGTTCCAGGTACCTTCAATCGCCCCGGCCACATCTCCGGCGGCGAAGGCGGGCGTTGCCATGAGGACGCAGACGATGAGAACGAGGCAGAGCATGGTAATCAGTCTTTTCTTTTTCATAAACTTTCAACCCTTTCGTTATAAAATGGCCGCCGAGGACTCTCAGCGGCCTTGTGTTTGCTTACGGGTTTGCCGGGGCGATATGCCATTCCTCCCACAGGTTGCCCCGGATCGTGACGCTGCCCGTGAGATTCATGCTGAGCATCCCCGCGGGCGTCCAGCAGTCGAGAAGCCAGGTGTATGGCGTGTATGCGCCGTCCGGGAACCAGATCGGCGTGAAATGGGTGCGACGGTTATAGGTGGAGTACCGGTTCTGCCTGAATACAAACGATGATTCTTTTCCGATGATCGTCGGCTCCAGCAGCCGCCAGTAGGTCTTATAGCCGAACTCCGGGAAGTAGGTCACGGCGTTTTGTGCGGCGGTGACTGCAGCAGACTGGTTGGTACAAACATGGGCTGTCACGTTTTCCTGAACGCCGTAGCCGCTCTTGGTGGTATTGCCGGTCGCGGCGGGAGATTTATCGTCCGGTGTGACGTCCATCTGCGCGTTTAGCGTTGCCGTATAGCCGTTCCAGTCAAACTCCCACCAGCCGTGATCTTCCCACCAACCGCGGTCCACCCAGTGATACCAATGATCAGTATGACTCTTTCCGTCCGCGTCGGTCCAGTGATCCGTGTGCCAGCATTTTTCCCAATTGGGCACCCATTCCCAATTCTCGTGCCAACGCGGAGACCAAATGCCCCAGCTTGCCGAGGTTGCTTCCATGTTGGTCGGCACGGGGCTGGCGGCGTAGGCGTCGTTTCTGTCCGTGGCAATGGGATTGGGCGGATCTTTACCGGCAAGATCGGTGATGTTGCAGACAACGGTGCTCTTCGCCGAACCGCCTCCCACCACGGACACATCGATTGTGATGACGCAGGGTTCGGTCGGCGTGTGCCACCTCACCCATACCAGTTGACTGTCGCCATCCGGATAGTAGACATTGCTCACGGTATAGGTCGTACCCTGGATGTTGAATTGTACACTGACGGGATTATCCGGATCGGACTGACCGCCGCTAACCGCCACAGAAGTTATGACGTCGGTGTCTACGCGATACTCGTAATCAAAGGAATTCACCACGGGAGATTCCGTAATATCGTTAAAGCGCACAACACCGATGCCGAGGGCTGAAATGATATCGGAATTACTGACCTTCTGCGTTGTACTACCGCTCCAAGCCGGATATCCGAGGTCGGCCTTTTCCAGGAAAATAGCCAGCGGAAGGTTTTTGTGCGTCAGCGAGAGCATTTTGGCCCGCAGGCCGCCGTTGACCTGCTGATCGTAGAGAGCGGCTTCCGTGGCGGTCATGGCGTATTGCAAGCCGTTGAAAAAGAAATACGCGATCGGCTCAATGACGATTTTATACTTGCCGCCAACAAGTTTTTCAAAGTCAATCCCAACATATCCGGAGATCCCGCGTATTGTCTGCTCGTCTGTGAAATAACTACGGATGGCGCTGATGCTCGCGGGAAAAGAGCCGGATGAAATAATGCGCGGAAGCGATTGCGACGGACGGATGCAACTGTATCCGCCAACTTTCGGCGAGAGAGCGCGTCCCCCGTTATAGGAGAGCTTGCATACTTTTCCAAAATGGACAAGGGAAGTACCGGGATTCTGGTTAGTCAGGTCAATGACGCTTCCGACGACAGCGTGTGTTTCCGCGTTTACCACGGAAACGCGGACGCCGTCCATGCCTGGGTTCCAATAGCTTGAGGAACTGCCTTCGCCCATACCGCCACCTCCGCCGTCGATGTTCGGATCTCCTGTTGCGAATGCGGGTACGGCAACGGATAACAGGAGCAACACGGAGAGAAAGATCGTAAAGATTCTTTTCATGGCGCCTCCTTTTTTCAAAGAAAAAGCGCAGCCTTTCGGCTGCGCCTGAGAAGCGGGGTTTTTAGCCCATGCTTCCGATTTTGTTTCCGTTTTCATAGATGCTGTTGTCCTCAACCACCTGATTGCCGCCGTCATTATCCACATATCCAAATCCCAGCACATAAACCTGCCCGCCCGAATTCGTGCTCCCGGCCTCTGGCTCGGACGGACCTGTCACCGTCGTCTGTTCCTTTGTATAAGTTGGCGGCGTTTCCGCGTTCCGTTCCTCCTGCGGCACATCCTCGCCGGTGTGGTCATCCGCGACGGTTGTGGGTTTTTCCGGCGCTTCCGGCTTCACGGGGTCTGCCTGGATCGTTTGCTCCGTGCCGTCGCTGTCCGCGCCCGCACCGGGATCGGATGTCTCACTTGCTGAGCCCTCCGCAATCTGGACGCTGGGCGTCGTCGTTTCAATGCTTACCTGCGGTGTGGATTCGGATGATCCCGCCTTTTCCTGCACGGGATCGGCGGCGCGTTTGCTGCCGAACTGTCCTGCGATGACTATAACCAGGGCCACGCAGGCCAGCGATCCCAGAACAATCAACCATGTGCGTTTTGTCTTATCTTTCATAGAGTTTTGCCTCCTTTTTCTGCTCTCTGTGGTTATCCCTCTAATTCGCACCCTACCATAGAAGAATGCGAAAGTCTATTGATATTCCAAAGTTTTCAAAACTTTGGAATATATTTTGCCTGAACCCGAAGCTGCATTCGCAGGGGTGGCAGCACGGACCCTGCGAAGCTTGTCGGCACTTCCAGCACCAGCGCCGCGTCCGCCAGATAACCCTCGCTCTCGCCGCTGGCCAGACCGTTGTTGGAAAGGGTCACGGAAAGGCCTGAAACCGTGTACTCAAGTTTATCCCCGGCATAGCTCGAATAGGAATCCGTACCGGTGGAGGTCAGACCGAGGGTAGCGGCCAACTGACCGTATATATTGCCGGTATCGAGGCTTTCCGCCCAGGATTCATCATCGGTCGGTGCGTATCCCGCCGCATAGCCCTCGCGGACGGCGTGATAGACGTCGTCGAAATTGTCGTTGATCGTGCTGATGACCGACTGTTGCACAGCGTCCCGGACACCCTGGACGATGATGGTCACACGGAAATACTCCGAAATGCCGCAGAAAATGAGCAGTAGGCAGAACGTCACGGCGATGGTCATCGGAAATCCGTCGCCGCGCTTGCCCTTCAGCAGAGGATGCCGTTTTCCGTTCTGAACTACCTGCCTTTTTACCGGTTTGTGGATCGCATCTTTGGCGCATTTGACAATGCGGAGGGGGTAGGGAGTGATCCTGCTCATTTCCAGTACACCTCCGATTTGCCTGTCGCCTGCGCTGTCAACTCCACCGGGAAGGAGCCAAGCCCCCCGAAGCCGATGTCCATCTTCAGTGTTGCCGTGACCGCCACTTCCTCATTGAGCTGGATTTGCCCGGTTCTTGACCAGCTCACGTTCGGCGAGATGCCCAGGCGCTCCGACAGGATCTCGGCTCGGGTACTGGTGGCGTTGCCGACCTGCCCTGTGATCTCGGCTTCCCGCACCAACTCAGTGGCGTAAGTATCCAGATTGTGCTTGGCGATAAAAACAGGCAGCACTTTCACGGCAAAGCCGATCACCAGCATGGCGCAGAGAATCAGCACGACCACATCGATATAGCTCTCGCCGGATTTCCCGGCTTTCAGCCTTTTCAGCATCGTCATCCCCCTTAAAACAGCATTGCCATGGAATTGAGGATCACCATGGCAAGCACAACGATATAGGTCAGCATGAAGCAGGCCAGCATGATAAAGCTGAAGACGCGGATTTTGGACGGAATCTTCGCCGCCTTTGCCTTGAGTCGCTGGAGCTCCCGCTGTTTGAGGTCATGGCTGAGCATTTGGAAATACAGACGTCCGTCGTCGCCGCGCAATACGCCGATGAGCCCTCTCGTGATATCCGAGAGCATGGGCGAAGCGATTCTGCCCTCGAAGCGCACCAGCGCAGCCTCATAGGAGGACGAGCGCATATCCGCCGTGAGAACATCGAGCTCCGCGGCGAACTCCGGACCAGCGTGGTTCTTGTAATTCTCCAGAATGGTCAACACATCGCGGCTGGAAGTCAGCTCCTGCTCGATAGTGGCCACAAAGCGCGGCAGCTCCGAATCGATCTTGTCCCTCCGTTCTGCCACCTTTTCGTCCGCTTTGCAGTATTCCTTAAAATACGTGAGGATGGCAAGCACCACGACCAGCAGCGCCAGCAGAGGAAATACGAGCAGGCACGGGATCGTCAGCAGGAGCATGGCGCATGGCTTGACAATGGTGTAAGCCATGTAGACCTCCGGCGTTATGTCCATGCCCGCCGCGTTCAGTACCCGCGCCATATGCGCCCGTTTATACTCGTCCATGTGAATGAACTTCGAGAGCTTGATAGCCCAGCCAAGAAACAGTGCATCCAGCGACTTCATCCGCTTATGCTCCGCCTTGCCAGCCGACAGCAGGGCCTTCTCGGTTGAGAGCCGGGGCAGTTTCAAAATATCCGCTGCGATAAAGAACAGACCAGCAGCGAGGGCGCATCCGAATAAAAACAATAAGAATGTCACGCCCGTTACCTCCTATACTCGATGGGCTGCGTCAGCTTTACAACAAACGCAAAGGAAACGAAGATTGTGCCGGCGCAGACGGCGAGGACGATCTGGCCGGGGACGGTATGCATCAACGCCGCGTACCAATCCGCATTGATGAACTTGAGCAGCGGGACGTTCAGAACCACCAGCGCCGCCATAGTGATAAATTCCTTCCGTGGGCCGAATACGAGGCTTTCCAGCTCGCCGTTGACGATCCGCATATCTGAGAGCTTTGCGACAATAGGCGTTAGCGTGGTCTTGAGCCCCCGGTCGTACTGGCAGGCCATCACCGCGTCGCACCATTCCCGGAACACCTCGTTGTCGATAGAGCCACGAAGCTCCATGAGCGCGGCGTCCACATCCGGGTCGACGCGCTCGACTCTGTTCAGAAAATTCCGGAACACGCCGCAGACCGGCTGGTTGAGGTAGTTGATGTTTTCCTCCACAGCCGTTAGGAAGTCCTCGCTTCGGAGATAAGCCGTGGTGATGATGGAGAGTGCCGTTTCCAGTTCGGCGGCGACATCCTTCTTGAAATGTCCTGCGGTCAGCTTGATATACCAGAACGGGACGAACATCATGCCCACCGCCAGCACCGGCACAAGGAAAAAGTTGCCCATGATAATGGCGACCGTCGCGCCGATGGTGAACAGCAGCAGGGATGCAGCGCAAATTACCGGGAACCGGGCTTCTTTACCGGTTGCATTCAGAATGGCCTGCGTATCCTCGATCTCCCGGCGCAGGAAGGACTTTTTCCGGCGGTGCGTGCTCTCGTTGATCTCTGTGCGAATGTTTTTTGGCGCGGAGGTCAGCCGCTGGAAGACACCTTGGGTAAAGTCCATAGGAGAAACACGAAAGATAAGAAAAGCGCCGGCGATCATGCCGGCGCAGGCAACTAAGAGTAATGTGGTCAAGCGGTCTCCACCTCCTTTCTGAGAAATAATTGCAGCTGCGTATCCGGCATGCCGTTGTCGACCAGCCGTCTTTGCAGGCTCTGCGAGATATCCATATCCCGTTCATGGTACCCCTCAATGGTGTAATTTCCGTTTTCGTAGTGATTCTTGGTGATGTGGTATCGGTAAATGGAATTGTATCGCCGTGTCCCATCTGGCAGGATCTCACACTCCATGATCTCCATGAGACGGCGCTGTTTGTTCTCGAGCTGCTTGCAAAAGACCACCAGCGGGTATGCCTCGGTCACATTGTCCATGAGGGTCGAGTCGGCCATATCCACCGCGCGCTTGCACAGGGAGACCATGCGGCGATAGGTGGCCTCGCAGGAGCTTGAGTGGATGGTGGTGAGTACGCCCACGCCGGTTCGGGCCGCCTCCTGCGCCGCGTTTGCCTCTTCGCCGCGCATCTCGCCCACAAAGATGAGATCGGGATTAAAACGGAGGGCAATGTCCAGAAGACCAATCTGCGTGATGCGCTGGCGCTCATTTTCGCTGTCGCGGGTGAGCGTGTGAACGACGGAGTTGACTACCTGTCCATTCTTCTCCCGCACCAGCTCTATCTCACGGGAGCCGTTTTCGATGGTGAAAATACGCTTGTTATCCGGTATGGTGGTCAGAAGCCAGCCTGCCACGGTGGTTTTGCCGGAGCTGGTGGCTCCCGCCACACAGATGGAGATACCGTAACGCAGGCAGGCGGCAAGAAAATCCAGCATTTCATCCGTGGCCGTTCCGCCGTCCACAAAGTCGGCCTTGGTCATGTTCTGCGGATTGACGATACGGATGGAGGCGGCCACGCCCACGTCCGCGTCCACTACCGGCGTTTTCATGGCGGCGATGCGGATATTCTGGCTGAGCGTGCCGGTGACTACGGGGCTGGCGTTGTCCAGTATGACGCCGGAAGTGTGCAGCATGCGCCGGATGACGTTGATCGCATGATCCGGAGAGTCGAAGTGTTCTTTGAGCTTTTCCGACAGGCCGTTGGAATACTGGATCTCCACGTCCCGCCAGGAGTTGACATCGATTTCTTCGATGCCGGAACCGAAGATATATTTCGTGAGGAAGCCATATTCCGCCATTTCGGAGTAGATGGCGTCTATCAGCTCGTCCATGGTCATGCCTTTGACGGCAATGCGCTTGTCCTGAACGTACTTTGCCGCGTATCGCTTGATTTGCTCCCGGCTGTCGGATCCTCCCGTCATCAGGGTGGAATAATTGGCCGCGATATAGCCCTGTACCTCATGGCACACGTCGGGGAACTCGCGGGAGTCATCCTCCGGCGTGAAGAAAAGAGAATGCGCCCGTCCGGTCAACACAGGCTTACCCTCGGCAGGGGGTGCTTCTTCGCTGGGGATTGCGGTAAGGGCTGCGGGTGCGGCAATGGCTTCCACCGCTTTTTCCGTGTGCTTTTCCTCCAGATTTGGCACAGGCGACGCCGGCGCTGCCGGTGTGAATACGGAGGCGCTTCGTTTTTTTCCTAACATCCGAACACCTCCTTCAGAATTCGATCCAGTTCCTTTCGGAACAGACGGCTATCCTTCATGGTGAGGTCGGCGAGGAGATTCCCGGAAAGGTACTGTTCCTCCAGTTCCTGCGAATAAGGCAGCTTAAAGGCCACCGTGCCCAGCACCTTTCCGATATGCTCGGCGGCCTGCTGGGGCTTCACGTTCGACGCCACCTTGTACTGCTTGTCCGCGTCCCACTTGGTATCCTTGAGGAGCGGGAGCTGGCTGGAGAAATATCCAACGGATTTGAGGTCGCAGTTGGCGAGTCTCAGGACGCTGTCCGCCTCCATCAGCGCCACGGCAGAAAGGATGTCGTTGGCAATATAACTGCCGCAGTCCACAACGACATAGGATGCAAGCTTCCGCAGCCCATCCAGCAGTTCCGTAGCCTGCTGCTCCGTATAGGGTGGATAGGTGTATTCGTTTTCTCCCTTTTTCATTCCGAGTATAGTGAGATAGGGCATCCGCTTATGGGTGACGCAGTTGTTCTTGATGAGCGCGTCGCTGATATGCGGCACCGCGAGGATACCGCCGAGGGACCGTTCGCATTCCAGCTCCACAGGCGGACAGATGCAGGGCAGCATGGGCGCGGTCATGTCGCACAGGAGGAGCGCAACATTTTTCTTTTTGTCGGCGAGAGCCTTCGCCAGCTTTACAGCCGCAACGGTTTTCCCGCTGCCGGGGCTGCCCCAGACCGCGAGCATTCCGCCGTTTTCGGCCTGTACCTCCTGTTCCGGTTCATCGTTTGCGCCGCGGTGAAAAATGCTTTTTTTCTTAAAGTTCATCAGTTTGAAGCCGCCTCGCTTTCCGGCGAGTTCTCAGCGGCTGAATCAGTAACCTCGCTTTCATCTGCTTTTTCCTCTTGGGCGGGATAGAGCTTTCCGATCAGCTCGTCCTGGGCCTTGATGAACGCGTTGGCGACGTCCTGCGTGCCGCGATAGACGAGCGCCAGGTGAATCTTCGCATCCTGTTCCAGCTCGGCCAGCACCTTCGCCTGCTCGGGACTGACGAGGAAGGTCACGGTCGCGGGAAGGTCTTTTTCATCCTCGTTCGTCGCTTCGCCGGTGTTGGCGTCATAACCGGTGGAAGCGGTCACGCTGATAACCTCCACATACTGCAATTCGGGCGGCACGACGGTTTTACCGCTCTCCTGATAATCCGCGACAAGCACACTGACAATGTCACCGCTCTGGAGCTTGCCGGACAAACCTGTCGCAAAAGACTTGATGGTGACGCTCATGGCCTGCTTGGTCCCGTCCAGATTGTAAAGGTAGGAGTTTTCGGCGGCAGGCGCGTCGGAGAGCTTGGACGGCAGGATATAATCGCCCGCGGCAAGGTCTGCCGCGGCGTACTTGCCCACGACGGACGCAGTGTCGTGCAGGATGTTGTCCGGCAGGTTGTACGCGCCGACCTCCACGGTCTGCACCATGTCCGCCGTAACCTGCTCTCCGGCGTCGATGGTCTTGGTCACGCGGACAATTTCTTCTTTCTGGCTGATGCTTCTGTTAAAAAGCGGCGTGATGCCGAAACAGATTACCAGCGCCGCAAGGATGCAGATGACGCCGACGACCGTCCGGTTTTTGAAAATGCTCATAAAATAGAACCTCCTCAAATCATGAAATATGCGGCGGTAAAGCCGACAGCGAGAAACGGGGCCAGCGGGTAGCTTCCCGGCGCGGCCCCTTGTTTTCGGATTCGGCGGATAAGCCTACCGCCGAGAGCGAACAGCAGGAAGAGGAAAAGCGCGAGAATCAGTCCTGCAAGCCCCGACAAGAACCCCAGCGCAAAACAAGCGGCGGCGATGAGCAAGGTGTCTCCCGCGCCGCCCCTGCCTCGGCCCGCCGCAAAGAAAAACGGGACCGCAAGGAGCAGTCCAAAAAGATTGGCGGGGCTGAAAGAGATCAGCCCCGCCAAAGCGAGAAGGATACATGCGCTGTAAGGAATCGTCCTGCTGCGCAGGTCGGATACACCGGCGAAAACCAGCGGCCCGACAAACATCAAGATGCTGATCAGCTGCGGCATGAATCAGCCGAGCTGGTCGACCGCGCCGCCATAACCGAACATGTCGTTGATGGACTGTTCCAGCTTGGGGAGAACGGTGTCGCCGAACAGTTTATACAGGGTGAACAGCAGCAGAGCGCCCAGAACGACGGCGATCAGGATCTTGATAGCAGTGTCGATGTAGCCCTCGCCGGAATTACCGGAAAGGGCCCGATGGGTAAACGCGCGGCTGCGGGACAGGATGTTCTGCGCCTTTGCGCGGACGGTGAAAGCGGCGTTCTCAACGGTGGTCATGATGGCATTAATGGTCTTTTTCATAAATCGTTTTCCTCCTATAATTAGATGGTGTGTGGCTTACATGGACTGGCCGGACATGGCCTGGGTCCGCTGGGGCGCGGGCGCTTCCGCCTGCGTGTGTGTCTGGGAAAGCGCCTGCTCATAGGCTTTCATGACGGCAGCGTTGAACTGTTCGCGGGACTCCTTTGTGCAGGGGAAACAGATATCCTTGTATTCGCTTCCGACCTTGTACTGAGGCATCGCCACGAAAAGTCCCTTGTTGCTCTCCAGCACCTTCACGCCGCGCACAGCGAAGGCACCGTTGATGTTGACGCTGGCTGTTGCTCTCTGGGTGCCGCTGCTTTTTGCGTTGAAGATCCGGACGTCATAGTTGACGGGGGTCTGCCCTGCGGTTTTCTCCGGGGTGGCCTGCTCCGTCGCTTGAGTCTGTGTTTTTGCCATTGAAAATGCCCTCCTTTATAATTTTGGATAATAAAAAAGCGCCCCGTCCGGGTGCTGGGTCACAAGGTCATCTTCATCCCGAAATCCTGCTCCAGACCGGGAAACTCAACAGGCCGAAAGCAGGTGCGGTCGAGATAATAGAAATCGCTGCCGCCGCTATCGTAGAGTTCCACGAGGTCGCAGACCGACATCGGACGGCCTGAAAAGCCGGGCGGCCTGCGCTCGGTGAACTTGTCATAGATCGCCTCCAGATCGTTGGTGTCGAGCTGCCCGTCGTAGACAACGGCGTAATTCTCTATCTTCGGCTCCGGCAGGGGCCTTCCGAAGGTGACGATGTCTTTCCATGCCGCCGCGCCGGGCTTGAGCTGCCAGATACGGCAGCTTTTCAGGATGGCGGGAATGGCGTCCTCCGCAACAGATGGTGAATGACCGCTGGAGAGCCGCTCGTATACGCCGTCCATCCAACGAGGCGACAGGTTGTTTTTTGACAGCCAGCGATTCAGCTCATCGTTTTGAAACATGGTGTCCACCACGGCGGTATCCCGGTCAATATATCCAGCCGGATTGCCGTAGTACCAGACGCAGCCGTTTCTCTGTTCAATGCCTGACACGGCATCCACCTCCTTAGTTCATGGTCATTCCTCCGATCTCAGGCGCTGTCTGCCCGGTCAGCTCCGCCAGCCTTTCCCGCGCCCAATCCGGCAGACATTCATCCCGGAGTGCGCCGATAAAGTCATGACGGTTCCAACGGGTTTCCTCTCCGTTCCCAAGGCAGGTGCAGCGGACGGAACGGCCAATGGCGTTTGGCCTGCAGCCGAAACCGTCGTGGGCATACCAGAGCTGATCCTCCGGTCTCCAGCATTCCTCCTTCAGAATATCCGGCGAGAGTACCAGCACCTTGCCGGTAAAATCCAGCTTACCGGTGTCCGACTCGCAGCTTGTACTATCGAGCAGGCCCAGGGCCTGAACCGCTTCACGGTATTGATTGACGAACTGTTTCAGAAGTTCAGGGCGGACATCCACGCAGATAATCTCCGGCTTTTTCTCCCAGCCGAGATCCCGAACAGGAGTCCGCCGCGCCCATGCCATGTTTTCCGGAGAATAGCGGCCGTCAGCGCCATTGACCAGCAGGGTTGTGGCCAGCACCCAGTTGACGCGCTTATATCCGAACTCGGCAAGCACGCTCTGCACGCATCCCGGATTCAGATTCTTGCCATTTAAGTCACGGCTGATGGTTTCTTCGATGACCGCGCGGCAGTCGGCGTTGGCTTTTCTGCTCTCCCGCCACAGCTTTATTTCCTTCTGCCGCCGCGCTTCCTCGAGAGAGTAGGGGTAGAGACCGGTGTTATTCACCATAGATGACATCGTCCTCCATCAGATGTTCCTCCAGTTCGCAGACGCAGACGCCCGCCGTTACCAGCATCTCGAGCAGGTCGTCGGGGAAGTCGGAGATGTCATGCTCATAATTGGCGCGACCTACGAGGATCAGACCCTCGTCCGGGTCGGCGTAAGCCTCCAGCTTGGCGCTGCGGGGAATATTCAACTCGTCCAGCAGCTCGGGCGGGATCTTGATCTCCTGTTCGCCCTCCAGCGTCTCATTGCAGGCGTCGCAGCCACCGCAGATGCCGCAGACGTCGGCAAGGTGCGTCGTCAGGGACTCCGCCAGTCCTGAGATTGATTCGATGGCTTCGATCAGTTCATAGGTGGTCATTTTTCCCTGCAGGACGGCGACGCAGTGCCGGAGCTGGTGCAGCTCCGCGCATTTTGCCTCCGCGATGCCAGAACCCTCCAGAATCGGAGAAGGAATGGTCATGCTGAGATCAGTTCTTTTCGTGGTGTTCTGAGTGTTTTTCATAGTGCATCCTCCGTATAATCATTTTCTGTTTTCTGCCCATAATCGAAAAGGGTCATCTGACTCGGTTCGCAGCGGGCCCGTTCCCCGAGGTCGTAATTGCCGATGAGCAGCTCCGCGAACTGGCTGTTGGGGTCATATCTCTGCTTGATATTGTTGATGCGGGTGGTGGAGAGGATCTGAATTTCAGGCGCGTCATACAACTCGCGGATGAACTCGTCGTCGTTATAGGAGAGCAGGAACTTGCCCTGTATGCCGAGAAGCGCGTCCCGAAGCCGAACATGGTCTTCTTCTGTAAATCCTTCTTTTCCGACATTTTTGTAATAGCTTTCGGTGGCGTGATAGGGCGGATCGCAATAGAAGAAGCTCACCGGGCGGTCGTACTGCCGGATGAGCTTCTCGAAATCCTTATTTTCCACCACGACCTTTGCCAGCCGCCGATGTGCCTGCTCGATGAGTGGGAAGTTTGCCCGCATATCATGGGGCTGACTGCCGAAGCTGTCGAGACTGGAGGCGTAGCTAAAGCGGATAAGCTGGTAAAACCACGCCGCCTTCTGCACATCGGACGCGGGGCTATCTCGGGCGAGGCTATCCCTGACCAGTTCAAAATCTTCTCGGGAATTTAGGACGTATTGGAGCTTTTCCATCAGCTCCCGCGGCTTGTCCCGCACACAGCGATAGAGGTTGACGAGCAGGCCGTTGAAGTCGTTGTAGACCTCGAAATCGTTGCCGGGCGGCTTTGCGAAGAGTATCCAGCCCCCGCCGCCGAACACCTCAATGTAACGTTCATAGTACAGCGGGAACAAGGGAAGGATCGTGTCGCGCAGGGCCTTTTTCCCGCCGATCCAGCTCATGAAACTGTTCATAGGTCATCACCTCCGCCCATGGGCAGGGAGATCTGACCGGGATCGAACCGTGTACGCGCTTTTTTCAGCCCGCGGATCGCGCCGCTGATGCCGGCTATGCGACTGGACATGTGTCTGATAGTCTGGAGCAGCTCCGCATCCGTTTCCGCGTAAAAATAACCCTTTTCATTGCTGCAGATCGGAACACCGTCCCTGCGCAAGGCATTGATAAGTGCGCGCAATTCTGCTCCTTTAATGCCAAACGCCATTTCAAGCTCCCGGCTGACGGCCGCGTATTGCTCACCGCAATGAAAAATTTCCATGTACCCTGCGAGCTCACTTTTTAGCATTTTTTCTCCTTTTCCGGCGCGCTTTTCCGAAAAAGGGCATAAAAAGAGCAGGGCCGTTGTCCCTTTCGGAAAAACGGCCCCTGCTATGTAATTACACTATTTACTTCTGCGTTTTCTGATATGGTGAATCTGGGTCTTCATAGAATTGGTGAGCCTCCTCAATGGTGACCTGCTGCGTATTTTGCTTATCACACCAGAGAAGCAGGTCAAGGATGCCCCCATTTCTGCCGTAACGGTCCCCACGCTTGGAGATGGCATTAAGATATTCACTCAACGTTTTCATGGTTCAATTACTCTTCCTTCGGATTGATGCCGCTTAGAGAAACGGCAGCAGTCATTATTTCTTCAGGTTTATATCTGTTTCAATGGCACTCTCGCTGATGTCCTTCTTGTGTACGATCTGAAATATCTTCTGCGGCTGCGGCGGATCGCCGCCTGCCGCTTTCCACCCGGCAAGAAAGGCGATGCGCACCATGGCGAACAGCGCGTTTTCCGCTTGATCGTATTCACGGCGATCCAGAAAATCGCTGAACGCCTGTTCAAAGTCATTGGTCTGCATATACATCACCTCTCGCGTAATTGCTCGTTTCAAATGGTATTTTACCATTGATCCGGGCATAATGCAACACAGTTCGAGTATTTGCGCGATTGGGGTTGACGCTTTTCATGTGAATTCTGGATAAACTATTAATAGGAGGTGCGCCATGGACGATAAGCATTATAAGAAATACATTCAGATTGGTCTGAACATCCTGCATTATCGGAAAGAACAGGGGCTTACGCAGCTCCAGTTGGCCGAGATGACCGGGTACAGCCGAAACCAGATACAGCGCGTCGAAACCGCCGCAGCCGCGCCCAGTATTGCAATTCTATATGATATTTCGGAAGCGTTGAATGTGCCAATCGAAAAGCTGTTGGAGATCAGATAAAAGAATGTCCGTTTCGACGGACGTTTTTTTATTCCATAGACATTTCTGAAAGCCGCTGCGATTGTTCTTTGCAAATATAGCCGCTTCCGTTACGGGATAGGGAAAAGCCGCGTTCTTCCAGAAGTTCAACGGCGTATTCCTCAAAGCCGAAGGTACTTTGGGCAAGTTCGGGGATGGAGATACCTTGACTTTTCAGGTCTTTCTCGGCATATTCCCGAAGTCCGGACATCGGTACCAGATCATAGCGGTTCAGGTTTTCGGCGATGTCAAGTGCCGCCGAAAGCCTGCTGCAGTCCTCATATTCCAGCGCAGCGGCGTACAGCTCCAAAAAATTGCGCACTCCTTGGCCGCGCTCATCCAGTACAAATCCAAGGTTTTGCCCGTCATAGACCAGATCGGAAATGCGGTCATACTGCTGTGTCAAATTCCTGATCTCGGGCAGGATACACTTTGCCTCCAGCAGTGTGCATTCATCGATATGTTCTACGCCCAGCGCATCCAGCGCAATCCGTATCTCGTCGGGCTTACCGTCGTTCAATTCCTCGTAATCCGGCAGCCGCAGCCACACACCATCGGGAGTGTGCTGTGATGCCAGCTTCAGCTTGACGCTCCAATCATTATCCACACAGGATTCGAGGTTGGAGCCGTTATAGTGGAAGTCTGGTTCTTCTGTCGGATAGCACACATAAGCGTTGCCGACAAACAGGCCGGAGTGCGCATTCTCATAATTGCGTCCAAGCTGGTTCAGATCGGTGAATGGATAGAGGCTTTCCGGAAGCGTTGTTTCGCTGCGCAAATAAAACCGGCCGAGTTCCTCATAACTCCCGGCCGGGCAGCACACCTCATAATCTTCAAGGCGGAGCAGGTGGTTGATGGCTTCGGTGGCGGATTCGGGTGGCGATCTGAGTATGGCGGCGTTGAGAACCAGAGATTCTTTTCCCGAAAGCGTCGCAAGCCGTTCCTCCAGCCATGCTTTTTCCTGCGCTGTGGCAGGGAGCGTGTTCAGCCGTTCCATACAATTCATTTACAGCATCTCCATTCCGCCCTGCGCGGGCTTCTGAAAGGTCGCCGCCATGGGCTGAAAATCATCGCGATCCATACGTCCATAGGGGGTAATCACGGCATTATCATGTTCCAGCAGATCCCTGCCGTACGCAGGCAGATTCACATACCGTTGCAGCCGTTCCACATCCTTGCCGTCTACCATGAAATTCAGCTCCGCCAATGCCGCGCTCTCCGGGCTGGAGATTTTTGTATCCAGCATATAGTGATCCAGATTGTCCAGCAAAGATACGGCGCTTTGAAGGTCGCCACATTCCGTTGCGGTAAGAACGGCCTTATACCGGAGCATTTCTTTTCCGGTCATAGTAGACAATTTCTCCGCGAATCTGTTAAGTATTTTAACGTCTTTTACGCTGTCCATCGCCCCCGAAAGCAGCGGTATCCGACAGTCGAGACAGCGGCGCGGCGGGGTATCGGGCAGTGCGGTCTGCGGCAATTCCAGAAAACCGCCGTCTGTCAACTCCATCAGGATTTGATAATCGGGCTGCTTCAGCGTCAGGTCCAGGGTCTGAAATGCCTCATTCAGTTCCGTATGCTGTACCACATAGCCCTGTTTAGTGAACACACCGCATTCGCCGATTCGGGCCTCCCGTCCAATCTTTTCAAAATCCAGCAGCTCGAACACCTTGTCCGGGAGCTGCTCCACCTCCGGCACAAAGCCGTTCTCGGCGTAGAATCTGCCGAGTTGGGAATCGTTCGGCACATCTGTCACATGGCAGCAGTCCGTATTGTAGGCGAGGTCAATGAGCCGCGGCATGGGAATGAGCCCCTGCTTTTTATTGACCTCCATCTGCACAAGACCCTTAAAGGAAACCTGTTGCCGCTCGTCCAGCTCTGAGAGCTTCTGCGCCAGGGCGTTGAGCTCGTAGAGACCGGCGTCACCGGAGAGCAGCGGTGCCAATTCCTCAAAATCATAGTATTCATTGATCTGCAGATAGGGCGCTTCGCCCTCGTCCAGCCGCAGCTTGTCCAGCGCGTCCAGCAGCTCATAGGGCGAAGCGGGCAGATCCAGATCCGCATACGCCTCGCTATACGGCGTGTTGGCTCTGGCAAGGTACACATTAAGAATCTTACGCAAGCGTCATTCCTCCCATCTTCGGTCCTTCCGGTTCATAGACTTTCGGGTCCGCGCCGGGGACTGACCAGCCAGCCATGCTGCCGCACTCCATAGCCTGTCGCTGGGCCGCCGTCACGCCGAGGCGTTCGTTGTTGTAGTCGGCCAGTTCCTGATTTCCCTCTCTGCTGTCAGTGCTCCAATCGCTTTTGTAGTAGCCGCTCTCGCCCCGCTTGATGCAGATGAGATCGCCGGTACCGGGCAGCGTGGAGAAGCACAGCTCCGGCAGTCCCTTCGCCAGCTTGGGGGCGAAACATTCCTGTTCAGTTTGGATGCTCCAGTTGTTCTCATCGCTCCAGAGATGGGCGTAAAGCTCACAGTCGCCGATCTTGATTTCTCTTTGCTCAAAGCCCTCGCCGAAGCCGTCACTGGCCTGCCCGGAGATGTACTCCTTCAGCGTGTACAGCTCCTTCGGCGTCAGCTCGCCCGTCACCTGACATTCCGCCACGCCCCAGAGCCTGCCGTTCCGCACCTCGGCGGTGAAATCACAGGACTTGACCTTCTGCTCCACGCTGTCGTTTTTATCGTAATAGTGCATGAGGCCGCGTTCCGTTTCGGTGGACAGCCGCTCCCGCATCAGCGCGGCGACAATGTGGTCCGCATAGCCTGCCGCCGTGTGGTTGTCCAACTCCGTGGGCTCGTCCTCGGTGTCGCCCCATTCATTTTTCTCGTAACAATCCACGGTCATGGGCATATACAGCTTGAGGAGATGCGTTTCGGGCGGCAGGACGGTGAAGCTGTCCTCGCCGATGACCAGTCCAAGGCCGCTGCCGTTGTCCCACTTCACATGGAATGTGCCGACGTCATCAATGCAGTCCAGCGTCCCCATCGTCCCCGGCTCCATGGGGTGGTATGGGTCTTTCATTTCCCGAAGGCGGATGCGGCTGCCATGCGGGTACTGCTCCCGCAGAAAATTGATCCATTCCTTTTGAAGTTTCATGTTTACATTCCTCCCATTGTCATAGTCAGGCCGGACGGCTCCAGCCCCGCGATGCTGAGCTGCAATCGCGCGTCCGCTTCCTGTACGGTGCTGTCTGCGGCGAATCGGGGATTGTCCCGCCAACCCTCGTCCAGATGCGTTTTCCCGTCCTGGGCGATTGCCAGATAGACGGTGGCGATGTCATCCTTAGTGACGCACAGACGCTTGCTGTCGCAGGCAAGGCCGTTGAAGCGGTCGATTGCCCCGGTGAGGGAATCGGTGTCATGCCGAGTTTCACCCTCGCAGGCGAAGTTCTCCACCACGAACCAGCGGTAGCTGTGGGGCAGATTCGGATTCTCCGCGTTTTTAAGCGCCTCGTGGCCACGCTGCGTCAGGCCGTAATCCTCCAGCGGACGCGGGTTTTCCTCGCCGAACAGATCGTAGAGAATATCGTCTGCGCCTTTTCGGACGGTGGGATCGTCCGTCAGCACCTCGTACCGAAAGCCGGAAGTGGGCTTGTATGGCAGCTCGTCGCGGATGACCTGCAAAAAGGTGGCCGGATCGGTGTAGGCCAGCGTTTCACCGCTGGCAAAGCTGACCCTGCCAATGACTGGCGGCTCCTGCTGCGCCATGTCCAGCTCCTGCTGGCGCTTATCAAAGCAGGTCAGGTAATATGTGACGGGTTTGTCCTGAGAATGGAACGCGGCCGAAAGCCTTGAAAATAGGGATTTTGTCATAAGAACACCTCACATAATATTTTTCAATGGCTTGTCTAAAGTCATCTTTCCTTAAATAATTAAAGATACCTTGCTGAATATAGCAAAGTATCTTTAATGAAAGAGGTTATAGAAAATGGATCAGACCAGCCAACTTGAATTGTTAGTTGAAAATGTATTAGCGGTACTCCGGGAACGGGGCAACTCAGAGAGCACAGTAATTCGACACGAAAGAGCATACTCACGCTTGATCCAGTATGCTCACAGTAAAGGGCAAACGGTTTATTCAGATGCGCTAATTAAAGAATTTTTACATGAGCAAGAGAAGATTTTGTCCACTAAAGGACCTCGCTTCATGGAGCAGTACGAGATCGCATTCCATAAGCTGTCGGATGTGGCCTACGGACAGGAAATGCGATTACGGCATTTGCTGACGGTTTCTCTAAAGGCAACACAATTCGACTGGATGCTACCCTTGTTTGAAGAAAAAATCCGCAGGCGGCTCAAGAACCCAGCGGATATCAAAACAAGAGTACAAAATCTCTCCATGTTCTTTGCATATTTGGAATCGCAAAATATATTTACCTTAACGGAAGTCAATATAGACCATATCGCATCTGCCTTTGCAAATTCTGTGGATAAACCCCACTTCAGGAGTACAATGCGAGAATTCCTGACATATGCAGCAGATATGAGATGGATTCCGGTGGATTTAAGCAGCTTTGTGCCAAAGGTTCGCCGACACAAAACGGTTCCAACTGTTTACAGCAAGCCTGAAATCGAGAAGTTTTTGGCCGTAGTTGACCGAACAACAAGGAGCGGAAGACGAAGATATGCCGCATTATTGCTCTGTGCCAGATTAGGGTTACGAAATTCGGATGTGTGTTCATTGGAATTCTCAAATATTGACCACGCAAAGCAGGTTATTTCAATTGTTCAAAGCAAAACAGGCATTCCTTTAACACTCCCGCTTTTACCAGATGTGCAGGCTGCTTTAAATGAGTATATCGAAGTGCGTCCCGAGAGCGACCTTCCTCAAATTTTTCTGCGTCATAGGGCACCGCACTTGCCGCTGCGGAACACGACTTTAGACTACGAACTCCGGACACTGCTGAAAGATGCAAATATCAATACGGAAGGCAAGAAACGAGGCACACATTCTCTACGATCCAGTTTTGCCAGTGCTCTTCTAAATGAAGGTGTCAGCTACCCTGTCATACAAAAAGCGTTGGGGCACAGTAGTCCGAATGCAACCAAGTACTATACGAAAATAGATTTTACTCAGTTAAGGGATTGTGCGCTTGAAGTCCCACGGCCATCCGGCAACTTCGCAACACTTCTGGGCAAGGGGGTGCGGTCTTGAGAAAGCCTCCTGTTTATACATACGAAAGCATCTTCGCTTCAGGAATTAATAGCTTCCTGAAATACAGAATTGCCGGAGGCGGAAAGGGGGTGCAAGAGCCGTATGTTCTCAAAACGCTTGACGATGTTTTTCTCGGCATGGGGTTGAATCAGAAAATTATTGAAGCACAAAGTGTTGACACTTGGATTGCATCCATAAAAGGACAAGAAAGAACAAAGAAAAATTATGTGTCTATTTATCGTATGTTTGCTGAATATCTACATGGATTTGGCTACCCTGCATATGTTCCTCCTTCTCACAGGGGCAGAAGCCTGTATGTGCCCCATATATTCACCCAGGATGAACTGCGACGTATTTTTGAAGCCAGCGACAACATTGTCAGCCGTAGCCCGCTTACTGACGCACCGCTGTGGTTTCCGGTAATGGTGCGCATGCTATATGGGTGCGGCTTGCGCGTTGGAGAGGCAGTCTCACTGCAAAATAGAGATATCGACTGGGAAGAAAATGTTCTTCTCATTAGAGCCGCAAAGGGGAATAAGGACCGGCTTGTTCCAATGAGTCGGTCCCTGGGCTCTGTCTGTCGAGATTATTATACGGTCGCACACACTGATCCAAAACCTGACGATTATTTCTTTCACAGCCGCAATGGAAACCCGTATCCAACACTCAGGCCGTATATGTGGATGCGGCATGTTCTCGAACAAGCTGGAATTGACCGGAACCAAGGAGTTGCAATCACTCGCGGAGTCTGTGTCCATTGCCTTCGACACACATTTGCTGTTCATACCCTTCAACTGCAGAACGAGAAAAATATAGATCGGTTCTATTCAATACCGATTCTTTCAACCTACATGGGACACACAAATATTTATGGAACCGAGCAATATCTGCGGCTCACGCCGGAATACCATGCGGCTCTGCTGAAGCAGTCCGAAGCATATGCGGGAAGTGTGTTTCCGGAGGTGCTGCCATGAAAACGACTGCATTTTCTCAACATCTCGGTACTTACATTGAAGAATATCTACCCAAAGTGCGAAATTATAGTTCCAATACAATTGCATCCTACCAGGACGCATTCAGACTACTGCTTGAATTCATGGCTGAGCAACGCCATATAAAGCCGTACTTATTGGACTATAAGCATTTTTCGGACAAAATGATCTTTGCTTATCTTGCATGGCTCGAAACCGAACGGCATTGCGGTCCTGCTACTTGCAACCAAAGGCTTTCCGCTATTTCGTCCTTTTTCAAATATGCTTCGCAGCGCAGCATCCCTGCGCTCAAGATTTGTGCAGCGATTGCGAGCATCCCGCCAAAGAAGGCTCCGCACAGCGTGTTCTCATATTTTTCAGTGGAAGAATTGGCGTTTCTGCTTCAAATGCCAAATCCGTTGAAGCCATTGGAACGCAGAGATTTGGTCTTGCTAAGCCTGCTTTATGACAGTGGCGCTCGAGCTCAAGAATTATGCGGAATACGACTTGGAGACATTCGTTTTTCCAAACCCACCAATGTCCTCTTACATGGAAAAGGCGGTAAAAATCGAATTGTCCCGTTGATGGAGAGGCCGGCAAAGCTGCTTCGGCAATATATTTCTGAGAAAGCGCCTGACGCTGCAAATAAAGAGGCTCCATTATTTCAAAACCAGAGAGGCGAAGCCATAACGCCCGCCTGTATCCGGAATGTGATTCATAAATACGTTGCAAAGGGCAAAGCTGCGCGCCCGGATTTATTTCACGAAAGTGCTTATTCCCCTCATAGCATGAGGCACAGCAAAGCTGTTCATATGCTGGAGGCTGGCATTGAATTAGTTTATATACGTGACTTCTTGGGACATGCCTCAATACAGACGACAGAAATCTATGCCACAGTAAGCCAGGCCATACTTAACAAAACCCTGCACAACAGGAAGATACCGGAATTTACCGAGGCAGAACTGAAAAGTCTTAAAGGTAATGAATATCCGGATTTTCTTAAAAAGAAAAAGAAATAACGAAAAATTATGTGAGGTGTTCTTATGACAAAATCCCTATTTTCAAGGCTTTCCGCCGCATTCCACTCTCGGGACAAACCCGTCACATATTACCTGTTATGTGCTTAAGCACATAACAGGTACGCCTGATAGTCTCCGGGCTTGGGATTGCAGCGCAGGCAGTAGCGGTAATGCTCGGTTTCCGCCACATAGCCGTACTGACCGGAATTCTTGCTTAACTCCCAACCGTTGTCGTAGCAGTAGTTGGACATGGAGGGCAGGTCCTTCAACACGGTTTTCCGAAATTCATCCACCACGCCATTCAGCTCTGCTTTAAACTCCGGCGAGTTTAACGTCTCGTCGCCGCGGGGCCACCAGGTGTGCCAAAATTCTTTGCCGCCATGGCCAAAGTCCATGCGGACATGGCCGATGCAGCCAAGTTCCGCGTCTTTCTCCGACGTCATGGCATAAAAAAGGCCCGCCTCTGATACAGAAGCGGGTCGAAGCGCATATTTTCTTGGATCATTGGGATAGTTGATGCCGCGCACCTCGCAGAACTCTTTGAGGGAATACCGCTCACCGAGAAAGTCCAATCGACCTTTCAGGGAGCGGTAGCCTGATTTTGGGATCGTGACCGGCTCGTGGGTCAAAATGGTTCCGGCGTGGTTGACGGTGACATTGACTTCTACCGTCACCGGCTCGCTGGGATTCGTGTCGCTGCCGCGGAGGTCGTAGCAGTACCAACCTTTCGGTATCGTGTCGGTCTGAATGCGGTTTTCGGTGAGCAGCGCTGGCTTGCCGAACAGCTCAATATACTCGAAGCTTTCATCGTAGGCGTTTACGCGCATGGGTTTCATCTCCTTTGTGTTTTATAGCTACACAACATACCACAGCGTGGCGGCAATAGCTATTGATTCTTGCACGGGTCGGGTACAAATGTTATACTGAAGTCACAGATAAATCGGAATTTGCCAAGGTAGTAGAAAAGAGTGCTTAGAAATGAAGCCATGGTTTACGATAGAAAAAATTGATGACAGCACACATATTATAAGCGAATATCGCCATTGGGAAGAAACGCATTGCTATCTCCTTGAAGGCGATGACCGCGCATTACTGATTGACACGGGGCTTGGCATCTGCGATATTTCAGCGGAGGTCAAAAAGCTGACAGACAAGCCCGTAACGGCAGTTGCGACGCACATTCACTGGGATCATATCGGTGGGCATAAATACTTCCCTGATTTTTATGCACATGAGGCAGAACTGAATTGGCTGAACGGCGAATTCCCGTTAAATATGGAAACGATTCGCGGAATGGTCATTGACCGCTGTGATTTGCCGGAGGGATACAATGTCAGCACCTATAAGTTTTTTCAGGGAAACCCAACACGCCTCCTTCACGATGGTGATACGATAGATGTTGGTGGAAGAACAGTAACGGTACTCCATACGCCTGGGCATTCACCCGGTCATATGTGCTTTTGGGAAGCTGAAACCGGTTATCTTTTTACCGGAGATCTTGTTTACAAGGACACGCTTTTTGCGTATTATCCGTCAACCGACCCGAAAGCTTATCTGAAAAGCCTTGAAAAGATTGCCGCACTGTCGGCAAAACGGATTTTTCCGGCACATCATACTCTGGATATACAGCCTGAAATACTCATTCGTATGCGTGACGCCTTTCGTCAGCTTGACACTGAAGGGAAATTGCATCACGGGAGCGGCACTTTTGATTATGATGACTGGGCTGTGTGGCTGTAATCTACCCATTACAAATTCCGTTTTGCGAGCAGATTACCAAGGAAGGAAATACGCCTTGAATCATGATCTGAAATTCATAAAACAAGCGCCGCTGACCAACGTGGACTTATACCGCCGTCAGATGGCCATGCTGAAGAGCTTTCTCGAACACGGAGCCATCTCGCCGGAGCAGTACCGCACCAGTGCCGATGGCTTAACCCGAAAAATGCATTTACAGCCGAAGGATTGATCCTTCGGCTGTTTCTTTGCCCGTATTACTCCATCTTCAGCTGCGGCCCCATATTCTCGGCAGGGTCGCCCTGCATCAGCTCGTCCAAACGGAGCGTGCCCTGATAAGCCACATAGCCTCGGTCAACGAACTGCCCCTGTTCCTGCTCCATCCGCTCGGCACCGTATCTGGCAAAGTCGATATACCCGACAAGGTTTTCGTCGTATTCAAAATGACCAGACTCCATGATCATGTGCTTGCCGTATTCCTCCGGCGTGCGCACCTTTGGGACATAGTCGAACTGCTCCAGATTCTTCGCCAGATTTGCGATCTCACCGGCCTGCTCCGGTTTGGCAAATGAAACAACCGCGCCCAGCTTTTCGCGGTCAGCAGGGCTTAGCTGCTCAGCAGCGCGGCACATCTCGTTAAGAGCGGACAGGTTTTCATTTTTAAAATTAAGCGTCGCGTCGATTTCCTCCGGCAGGCTGCTTTCCAGAAAGCGCAGGCACAGATCCCCGTAGTTGTTGATGCCGGCGCGGAGCATGGTGCGCTCGATCTGCGTCTGCGATACAGGCAAGTAGAGATAGGCAGCAGGGCTGTCAGGAGGCGCATAGCGTGAACTCATCTCCACCTCCATCAGGCAGTCCTCATAGCGGTACTGCGGAAAACTGTGGCCGTTATAGAGCTGCGTCATCTCGAAATTGTTATTATAAGCCACGCCATAGGGCGTGACGCGTCCGGCCTGCTGATCAAGGAGCTGCCGT
This sequence comes from Caproiciproducens lactatisolvens, assembly GCF_052443335.1. NCBI lineage: Bacteria > Bacillati > Bacillota > Clostridia > Eubacteriales > Acutalibacteraceae > Caproiciproducens > Caproiciproducens lactatisolvens. Next base: position 2,731,925 of record NZ_CP195750.1, read on the forward strand.
GCCACAACAGCCTCGCCGTCCACTTTGCTCAATTCCTCGGTGGAAGCGCAGCCGCCGTTCATGGTCAGGTAGTGCCTGCGGCCCAGCGTCTCCAGGTCGTTGAAATCCGTGACCACCGTGGCCTCCTGACAGCAGAAGCTCAGATTGATGAACTCGTCGATACCGTGGAGATCCAGCCGGAAGGCCATGCCCTGAAACTGCGTTTTCTCATACTTGTCAAAGCTGTCCAGCCGTTTGGCGAGATAGTCCAGTTCATCAATATTGGTTACTGTCCTTTCCGTGTTCTTGAGAACCGGCCAGTGGTCGGAAATCTCATCAACTCGACAGTCATGCTTTAATGGATCGCCAATCTCCAACGCATCCAGCATTTCGATGATCTCATCGTACTGCTCCGTCGGGATGGGGAAAGGTACGGTAAGAACGCCGTATTCTGGGTGCTGGGCATTGCTTAAAACTGCTTGATACTGCATATGTGTGCCTCCTTACATCGTCTTTTCAAAGGTCATTCCGGGTTCATCATCGTGAACCCCTATCTGCGGTACGGCATCCAGTGAGAGCATATCCACAAGGAACTGCTTCCCGCCAATCTGACAAGCCGCCTCAAAAGCACCGTTGATGTCATCGTATTGACGCTCCATTTTGGACGAGAAAACTGCCTCGCCGATATGCGGAAATGCGCCCTCATATGTGCCGACTGTCAACTTGCCGACCGGGGACAGTCTCATATAGACACCGTCCTCGCCGCCTATGTAGTACAAGGCACCGTTTCCATTGAGTCGGGTAATGCTGTCCTCGACCCAGCGGTGGGCGCTGCCATCGGTGATTGCCTGCCAATACTCGAATTCTTGTTTGGTCATGATTCACCTCGTTCTTTCACGTCATCTGCTGCTGGGAAGCGTCCTGCTCCAGAGCCGTTTTCATCCGCTCGGCATAGTCCGGCACCATCTCCGTGATCTTCGTCTGGATTGCATCAATACGTTGTTCCTGTTCATAGGTGAGCTCATAATCCTGGCTGAGCGTATCAGCGCAGCATCGGTAGATTTCGATGAGCTGCTCGGGCGTGAATTGCTTTTCCTCTGGGACAAGTCCTGCGCGAAGGGCAAAGTCCTTCTTTGCAGCAGCGTAGTTGCTGTCGCAGTAATGACCGTAAACGAGGCCATCTCTGTCATATGACCATTGCCATGTGGTGAATTGGACGCCATACTTGCTCTCCATGCCGCCGAGGACATATCCGTTGAAATCCAGCAACTGCTTATATGGCGCGTCAAGGGTTGACGCATTCAGGGGAGGCGCGTTTTCCATTAGCCTCATGTATTCGGCAGTAGTAGCGGCAATACTTGTCACCCTGTCAAGAGCATCGGACATGGCTTCCGTGTCAACATCCTCAGACCGATACCGGACGCCTCCGTTCATGGTAATCTGACAGAGTGGGCTGCCCTTAAAAGCAACCGGGAGCAACTCGCCATCACCAGCGTGCGTATCGAAACCCTCGTGTGCGAGAAGGATGCTCGCTTCCTGAAAGTATTTGCCTTGTATTGTGTTGTCGGTTGATTTCATAATGTACCTCCAGTCGTTTTCTCACAGAACGTAAAAAAGGCCGGTATCCATTTCTGAATACCGGCCTCAATGAAAATATAGTCACTATGTTTTGGTCTGTATCATTTTGTGATACAGACCTTTTTAGACACAAAAAATTAACAAATTATTTTTGCGAATATGGGGCTGCATTACGGATTTCAGCCTCTGCGAAGGGGCAAAAGAGCACAGAATTTAGTTCAAGTCCCTACCAACAGGGGAGAATAGCCAGAGTTATCTTTTTTTTGCACTTGAAAAAGCGGACACGAAAAAGCCCAGAAACCGCTGCGGTTTCTGGGCTTTCCGGCAAGTTATCTTTTTTACTTGCACAATATGGTTGCGGAGGCAGGATTTGAACCTACGACCTTCGGGTTATGAGCCCGACGAGCTACCGGACTGCTCCACTCCGCGATATCTATTTGTGCATCTTCTCTAAACTCAGCGGTGATGCCTTGTTTAGAGCGCTTAACTATAATACCATTCCAAATAGCGAATGTCAAGACCTTTTTATAAAAGGTTGCTATTCATATGATAAGTGTAACTCAATCGGCACATGGTCACATAGAAGGAGCTATTCTTTGTTTTCTCCCATGTGCCTGAATTACATTAAGCTTTTTATAGGCCAACAAAACATTCCTATCAAGTATATGTCATTTTCATTGAAATATGAACGGATAAAAGGAAAAGTTCTTCTGATCCCTCCGAGCCGATGACAAACATTCCCAGGAAAAAGGATTCGGCTGTGATGGGTTCTATCAGTCGGTCCACGCGGCCGGCATGACCGCGTGGACCGATTGTAATCGGTGCCCCACTGGTATTTTCGGGCTGCGCAGCGCTTTTTTAGTTAGCGATGATAGTCGCCCGAATCTCTTGTGGGACTAATTGCACAAATGGGATCATTTTGTCGGGAACGGTATCTATAATGTGGCTTCCGTTTCCGCTGTTAATTCTTCATCTAATGGTTTAAGCTTAAATCGGTCAACAAGTTCTTTCAGATTTTGGGACTGCAGAAAAAGTTCCCGGCTGGCCGCGGCGCTCTCCGCAGCTGTTGAAGAATTTGTCTGAACCACACCCGTGATTTGATCCAACCCCATCCGAACCTGATTGATGGCCTCCGACTGGTGGTCCGACGCTTTGGAAATTCGACCGACCGCATCCAAAACGCTCTGCGTGCTGGTGACAACCTTCCGAAGGGCACCGGCAGTTTCATCAGCGATTTTCGCACCGTTTCTCACCTGTTCCAGAGAATTCTCGATGAGCTTGCTTGTATCTTTCGCCGCCTGGGCGCTCTTTCCGGCCAGATTTCTCACTTCATCCGCCACAACGGCGAAGCCTTTTCCGGCCGATCCCGCCCGCGCCGCTTCGACGGCTGCGTTGAGTGCCAAAATGTTGGTCTGAAACGCAATCTCATCGATCGTTTTATTGATCTTCCCAATCTCCAGTGAGGAACCGTTGATCTGGGACATCGCGGCGACCATTTCACCCATGCTTTTGTCGCTCAGCTCCAAATCCGACTGAACGCTCCTGACTTTACTGCCGGCCTCCGCCGCATAGGACGCATTATCTTCCGCGTGTTCCGAGATATCCGAAACGGCGGCTGAAAGTTCTTCAATGGAGCTCGCCTGCTGAGCGGCCCCCTGCGAAAGGATCTGCGAACCGCGCGAGACGCGGCCGGCTCCGGTTGAAACCTGCTCCGAAGCCCGGTTGATCCGGCTCAGAGCGTCGTTCAGCGAAAACACGATGCCCTCATAGGCATTTTTCAGTTCTGCGTAATCTCCGATATATTCCAGACTGGAATCCGCACATAAATTCCCGTCTTTCACTTCATCAAGAAGGTTGGTTATATCCGCTATGTATGCGCGAATCGACTCCGCAGACTGATTGATGGAATCGCCGAGCTGTTTGATTTCCTTGATTGAGCTTCCGTTTACCCGGACATCCAGGCTTCCCTTCGCCATCTTCAAAGAAGCACCTGACATTTCATTGACCGGTCTGCTGATCTTTCGGGAAGTGCTGCGGGCGATCAGAAGGGAAAAGACAAGAGAACCCAGGATGATCAGGATCATCAGCAGACTCGTTCTGAACCCTTCTTCCTCAAGCTCCTGCGAAATCTGTTTTCCCGCCGTGCTTTTTTCCGTTAAAAGGGCGGCCGTTGACGCCTGGATCTTCTCCGCGACGGGACCCAACTGATCCGTAAGCAGTTTCTCCGCGCCTGTTTTATCCTTTTTATCGGCAAGGGAAACAATCTGGTCTTTAATCTGATTGAAACTGTCCAGATTTCCCTTGATATCATTATAATAATAAAGCTCTTCGCTGGTGACCATGCTGCCTTTTATGGCCGCAAAATACATATTGGTTTTGGCAATAGACGTTGCCATCTGATTCAGGGACATCTTTCTCCTGTTTTCATCGCCTGCGTTGATGACATCCCTGATAACGGTCTGACTGTTGTTGAACTCAGTATTGAAAATCCCCACATCACCCTGGGAAAAGCCGTACATCGTCAGCGCTTCTCCATAGCTTTTGTCCATTCTGTTCATTTCAATGAGACCGGATATCCCGGATATCGCGGAGATCAGTACCGCTGCGGTGAAGGTCAGGATTAATCTCTTTCCTATTTTCATATTTTTTAACATTGATCTCTGCATCTCCAAACGTTAAACGCCATTATTTGAACTTTATATCTTGAAAAAGAAAAAATATTGAAAACTGGCACCGTTTTTCGGTGCCAGTTTTGCAGGTGAATTCTTGGGATGCCGTGCAAGGAAATTATTGGAACACATAGCCTTTCGCGTTGTCGGGCGTAACGAGTTCGGTGCCGATGGAAATGGTCGGAGGAGCATCGTTCGCCTTACCCTCAGCGGCTTTTACCGCCCAGTCAACAGCGGTGGTGCCCAGACTCTTGAACTTCTGTGCGACAGTGGCGGTAATTTTGCCCTCAACTATTTTCTGTACGCATTCGGTAGAGCCGTCGTATCCAATGATCTTAACGTCTTTTCTATTGGCGCCTTCCAGAGCCTGCAGAGCACCCAGGGCCATCGTATCGTTTTCTGCGTAGACGAGATCGATTTTTGGCTGCGCCTGAATTACGTTCTGCATAACGGAGAACCCGGTCTGGGTGTCAAACTGACCGTTCACCTGCGCAACGACTGCATTTTCAAGCGGGCTGCCCTTGATGCCCTGCATAAAGCCTTCATACCTCTGCTTGTCTGCATCAACACCCGAGGTGCCCCTGAGGATAACGATCTTAGGATCTTTGACATCCTTGAGCAGTTCCACCGCATATTTACCCGCGTCAACAGCGCCGGTAACATTGTCGGTAACATCCTGGGTCACAAATTTGCACTGATCCTTCGTGTCGATGACACGGTTGAAGCCGACGATCGGGATATTGGCGTCGTTCGCCACTTTGACGGTGTTTATGGCAGAATTGGCGTCATTCGGCAGCAGGCAGATCGCCGCAACCTTTTTGGAAACTAAGTTCTGCACATTCTGGAGTTCGGTGTCAGAGTTGTCCTGGCTGTTAAGAACAGTGGTGGTGTAGCCGAGTTCTTTTGCTTTAGCTTCCATAGCCTCTTTCATCGTGACGAAAACCGGATTGTTCAGGTCGGTAAACACGATACCGATTTCTTTGGATCCCGATGCCGCGGGAGCCGTACTTGCCGGCGCAGCGCCGGAATTTTCCGCCGGGGTGCTTGCAGAGGGGGATGTGCCGCATCCTGCCGCGACCATCATGAACGCCATTGCGCAGGACAATACGGCGGCCCATCTTTTCTTCATTGTCGATCTTCTCATCATTTTCAATTTAACTCCTTCTTATCTTTAATTTTGAATAATGCGCTGAATCAGTGATTATTTTGCCGTTTTGCGCTTGCTGAGCACATCGGCTACAACTGCGAGAAGGATGATAACGCCTTTTACAACCTGTGTCCAGTAAACATCTATATTGAGCAGCACAAGTCCGTTGTTGAGCACGCCGATGATAAACGCGCCGATGAGCGCACCCATAATTTTTCCTTTTCCACCGGTAAGGCTGACTCCGCCGATTACCGCTGCCGCTATGGCGTCCATTTCCGACCCGTTGCCGGCGGTCGGCGTTGCGGAATTGACACGGGAGGCAAGAATCATGCCGGCAATGCTGGCTGTAGCCGCGCAGATCATATAGATTCCCATAATAATTTTAGTGGTGTTGATACCGCTCAGCCGGGCGGCCTCCTTGTTGCCGCCGACCGCATAGACATACCGGCCGAAGCAGGTGTGCTCCAGAACATAATAGGCGATTGCGTAAAACGAAATCATAATGATGACGTTGATCGGGATCGGCCCAAGATATTTCACGCCGATAAAGCTGAAGGTTTCCCCCAACTGTGAAACGGGGTTGCCCTGCGAAACCACCATCGTCATCCCTCGGAAAATAGTCATCATAGCCAGTGTAACAATGAAAGGCTGCAATTCAATTTTGCTGATAAAGAAGCCGGAAACCGCCCCGACCAGGACGCCGATGCCGATGCCTGCGGCAAGCGCGACCACAATATTGCTGCCGAACGGATTGCCGCTGACGAGCAGCATCGCCGTAATCAGCGAGGTAAATGCCGCCACCGAACCTACGGAAATATCGATTCCGCCCGTAAGCAGAATAAAAGTCATTCCAATCACAACGATTCCGTTCACGGAAATCTGCGAAAGGACATTGATTACATTGCTGACCGTCAGAAAAGTTGCCGGGCGCGCGATTCCCAACGCCACACACAGCAGCAGGAAGATAATCAGTGTTCTTGACAGATCGTTGTTCATAAATTTCTTGAATACATTTTCGCGCTTTTCAACAGTTGAAGTGTTTTCCATTATACTCATCCCTTCTCATTTCCGAATGCACACAAGCCGACGGCTTCTTCACTAAGCTCTTCATGGCTGAACTGACCCGTGATGGCGCCATTGTACATTACCAGCACCCTGTCGCTGACTCCCACCACTTCGGGAAGATCGGAAGAGATCATAATAATGGACACCCCTTCTTCCTTCAGCTTGTTCAGGATCTGGTAGATACTGACCTTTGCGCCGACATCGACGCCGCGCGTCGGCTCGTCGATGATGAGCACCTTCGGCTTCGTGAGAATATATCTTGCCAGCAGGACCTTCTGCTGATTTCCGCCGCTGAGTTCCCGCACAATTTTCCGTGGTGATTCCGTCTTAATGGAGAGCTCGCGTATGATATTGACAATCCGGCTATTTTCGGTCTTTCTGTCAATTCCCCTGAATTTGTTCAGGCATTTTTTCAACACGGAGATACTGGTATTAAATCCAACGTGCATGTCGAGCATCAGTCCGAACTCCTTGCGGCTCTCCGTAATGTAAGCCACGCCGTGCCTGATGGCATCCGTCGGGTTTTTCATCTGGACGCGCTCGCCGTCAACCTCAATTGTGCCGGAGCTTTTGTGGTCGGCCCCCATCACACAGCGTGCAAGCTCGGTTCTTCCCGCCCCTACAAGGCCGTACAGGCCTAATATTTCTCCTTTATGGGCCTCAAAGGAAATATTTTTTAAGAAACTGCCCTGACAGACATTTTCAACCTTCAGCGCAACATCGCCGTGGACGGATTCCGCATACGGATACTGTTCCGTAAGTTTGCGCGCCACCATCATCTGCACAATCTCTTCCTTGGAACGCTCCCCAATGCCGCCGGTATAGATCAGCTGCCCGTCACGGAAAATAGAAATCATGTCGCAGATATATTTCAGCTCGTCAAGCCTGTGCGATATGTAAATAATGGTCTTTCCTTCCTCTTTAAGGCGGTGAATCAGTTTGAAAAGCTGCTCGGTTTCTTTGCCCGTCAGAACCGCGGTCGGCTCATCCATGACAATCAGCTTGGAATCCATCGAAATGACTTTTATAATTTCAACCATCTGCTGCTCGGCAACACTGAGCGTGTTGATTCTTGCCTTTTCATCAAAAGAGATATCAAACGAGCGCAGCAGCTCTTTCGCCTTTCTGTTCGTTTCGTTCCAGTCGATCTTTCCGGCCTTGCCGGTTATCTCTCTGCCCAGGAAGATATTCTCGGCCACCGTCATCTCCGGAATCAGGTTCAGTTCCTGATGAACGACGCCGATTCCGATTTTCTGTGCTTCATGAGGGGTAAGCTGCGTAACCTTTTTGCCTTCAAACTCAAAATATCCCGAAGTCGCAGGACATGCGCCGCTGATGATATTGACCAGCGTGGATTTGCCTGCTCCGTTTTCACCAATCAGCGCATGAACGGAAGCTTTTTGAATGCCGAGACTGATGTCCTGGAGTGCTACATTTCCCGGAAATACTTTGCAAATATCATAAGTTTGAAGTATGTACTCCACACCCATTCAGGGCTCACCTCTTTCATTTTTATTAATATCAGGAAGAAAAGGGCCGCCGTACCCCGCTAACGCAGAAGCATATCGGGCAACTCAATCACCTCTCCATTTATCTCATATTTTCTGACGGGCCAGTTTCCGGCGGCGGAAAGCACTTCGTGCCTGCCGTCCGAATAAAGGCTCAGTTCCTCCACTTTTGCGCCGGTGACGGTGATAAACCAGTCATATGCTTCTCTGTCGGCAATGCATTTTTTCGGGTCCAGCGAAAAATCCGCCTCGCACACCGGATATCCGGTGCGTCCGCCGGGAAAATGTCCGCGCCATTCTTCTTCATAACCCCTTTCGGCAAGCATGGATTTCTGCATTTCCAAAATATCGCTCCAGCGTCTGCCGGCCACACAGGAAGCAATGCAGGCTGCTTCAATATCCATTACCGCGCGGTAGGGCCTTTCAATTTCTTCGGGAAGCGTGTCACCAAAATAAACGCTGCGCGTCACATTTGCATGAAGCCCTTCAAACCGGGCCGCCGGATGCAGCAGCACATACTTTCCGAGCCTGGCGCCCGCCGGGCTGGGATGGCGGTATTTCGCGATCCGCTCGTCGGTGCCGACCAGCAGAACGTCACACTGGATATTTTGGGAAGCAAACTGCCCCAGCAGAATCGCTTCGACTTCGTAGTCGACCATCCCCGGCTGAATCCTATAGGCGGTACGGGTTAAAATTTCATCCACCGTTCTGCCCAGCCACCGCAGCTTGCTGATTTCGTTTTCCGTGAGCGGATAATGCAGCGCATATAGATCGGAAAGGACCTCCCTCGCTCCGTCCGCCGGAACATCCGCCGCCGGCGCACTGCCCGCAAGCGCAAGCGCTTTTTGCATGATGGGACCTTCATACCAGTGAAGCGGTACATATTCCAGCTCAATTCCGGCAAGCTCCTCGTCCAGCAGCCTTTGGCCGTCCATGACCTGGGCGACCAGATAAAGGTGGTCCATCGTAACCACCAAAGCGCCTACGCCCTCCTGTACAGGTACCACAACGCGGTTGTTTCCGCCGCATGAAAGCCAGCTGAAATTGTCCTTGCGGGCAAGCACCACCCCCGTGAGTCCCGAACGCTTCATATATGTACGGACTCTGGATAGTTTCAGCTCCATTTCAGCCCGATCCGGTTGATTCATAATATCACCTATATTTCGTTTTATTTATTTCTTTTTTGAAAAATAATGAAAAATCGATCCTGTAATGACATAAATGAAATAATTAATCTACATTTTTATTCGAAATTGCGATTGATAATTTGTGCGTTTTTCTATAACACCTGTATTATACATCACAAATTTTCATAATTCAATTGATCAATATGAAAAAATGAAAATTATTATTTTATGTATTTTTCACAATAATATCTTTAAACTGTAAAGAGTAGTTGCAATTTTAAAATAAAATGCTATAATCTTAGTAAAAAGTGGTTGTATTTCAATGATCTATTATATGCAGCTGTTTTTGTTTTTCAAATTAAATAATGAAAATTGAAAAGTGAAGGTGAAAAAATGGACGATAAGCAAATTATCTCCGAAATCAACCGCACCCTTGAGATGGAAGCGGCATCCGTTCTGAAACTGAAAGAAACGCTTAACTGCGGCGCAATGCTCGCGGCGCTCAAAGCGATCGCGGAATGCAAGGGGAAAATTGTAATTTCCGGCTGCGGGACCTCGGCTATGGCCGCAAAAAAGGCGGTGCATTCACTGAACTGTATTGAGTGCCCGGCGCTGTTTCTCACCCCGTCCGACGCCGTGCACGGCGGGCTTGGAGTGCTGCAGAAGGAAGATATCCTTATATTGGTGAGCAAGGGCGGCAACACGGACGAGCTCGTCAGCCTGATTCGCGCCTGCCGCACCAAAGGCGCAATGCTGATTGGCGTAACCGAAAACCCGGAGTCCAAAATCGGCCGGGCCGCCGATCTTCTCTTAATGGTAAAGGTTGACCGGGAACCGTGCCGCTTCAACATGCTTGCCACAGCAAGCACCCTTGCGGTGATCGCCGTTTTCGATTCAATCTGCATTGCGCTGATGCAGTACAAAGGATATACGCGCGAACAGTTTGCAGTCATCCATCCGGGAGGGGCCGTGGGCGACCGGCTGCTTGGCAAAACGGACGACCCTATTCAAGAATGACATAGAGAAAGGAACCGGTATTATGGAAGGAAAGATGAAGGCGGCAGTTTTTAAGGACATAGAAAACATCGTTGTTGAAGAACGCGACATCCCCGAATGTCCCCGGGATGGGATGCTTGTCAAAGTCGTGGCCTGCGGAATTTGCGGAGGCGACGTCAGGAATTACCACAACGGGCTCAAAGACGGCATCAAAAACCAGATTATGGGGCATGAAATCGCGGGCGTCGTCGTGGAAACGGACAGCACGGTCACACGGTTCAAACCGGGCGACCGGGTGGCGCTTGCCCCCGACGTAAGCTGCGGCCAGTGCTGGTACTGCAAACGCGGGCTTGTCAACCTGTGCCTTTCGCACCGGATGCTCGGCACGCATTTCCCCGGCGGTTACGCGCAGTATATCGCATTGCCCTCTGATGTAATGCACCGCGGTTTCATCGAAAAAATACCGGACGGGATGAGCTTTGACCACGCGGCTTTTGCCGAAACGGCTTCCGCAGTCATCGCCTGCCAGAAATACAACGATGTTTCGCTGGGGGATACGGTAGTCATCATCGGGGACGGCCCTGTGGGATGCCTTCACATTGAGGTCGCGCGGGCAAGGGGTGCCAAAAAAGTAATTATGGTGGGTATGGATAAGCTGGAACTCGCCGAAAGCTTCGGAGCCGATTATCTTTTTAAGAACACCGACCAGGAGAAAGTGAAGGCTTCCGTACTGGAGCTTACTGACGGAATCGGCGCGGATATCGTAATTTGTGCCGTGCCCTCGGTGGCGGTTCAGGAACAGGCGCTCGAAATGGTGCGAAAGCGCGGACGGGTTGTCATCTACGGCGGCGTTGCCAAAACAAAACAGACCGCGCAGCTGAACTCCAATCTGATTCACTACAACGAAATTATGGTGCTGGGTGCCTTCTCATATCCGGCTACCGGGCTGGCCGACGCGCTGAGCGCCATCCATTCCGGAAAAATACACGCGGAAAAGTACATCAGCGCGCATGTGCCGCTTGAAGGGGTTGTCGGGGGCATGGAACTTGTTTCTTCGGGAAAGGCGCTGAAGGTGATTATTGATCCTTGGTTAAAATAACATTTTGATTATCAATAAAGGTGGTATATAATTATGTATGAAATTGATTCCAAACTGGCAAAACTCCACGAAGAGGGCAGGCCGATCCACGTAGGTCTGATCGGTGCAGGGCAGATGGGCAAGGATATTGTCGCCCAGATTGCAAAAATGAAGGGCATGGAATGCGACGTTGTTGTGGATCTTACCCCCGAAATTGCCAAAGACGCTTATCTTCAGTCGGGATACGAGGGCGACATCGTAGAGGTTTCCACGGCCGCGGAGGCTCAGAAGGCGATTGCCGATGGGAAGAAGGTAGTTTCTACAAACTACAGGGTCGCAGTCGAAACCAGCCAGATCCAGAGCGTCATTGACGCAACCGGGTCCCCGGAGATGGGCGCTCACATTACAATGGACTGCATTTTCTTCAAAAAACACATTGTCATGATGAATGTGGAATGCGATATCACCATCGGTCCCATTCTCCGCAAGCTCTGCGAACAGGCCGGCATTGTTTATTCCCTTACCGCCGGCGACGAGCCCGGCTCCATCGTAGAGGTTTACCGCTTCGCAAAGGCGCTCGGCTTTAAAGTCGTCGCGGCCGGAAAAGGAAAGAACAATCCGCTCGACATCTACGCAAACCCCGGCATGAAAGAGTGGCAGGACAAAGCCGCGGCGCGCAACATGAACGCGCGTATGCTGCTTGAGTTCGTGGACGGTTCCAAAACCATGATCGAGATGACCGCCGTTTCCAACGCCACCGGGCTTGTCCCCGACTGCCGCGGAATGCACGGCCCGCACTGCAACGTGGAAGACCTCAAAACCGTGTTCAGCCTGAAATCCCAGGGAGGCATCCTTGACAGGGAGGGCGTGGTCGATTTCGGTATCGGCAACATCAACCCGGGCGTATTTGTCGTAGTCACCACCGACCAGAAGAGGATCGTCGACGGCCTTGTACAGCGCGACATGGGCGAAGGCCCCAACTACCTGCTTTACCGTCCCTATCATCTCTGCTCCATTGAAACGCCCATCACCGTGGCTCAGGCCGTACTTTACGGAGAATCCACCGCGCATCCGATGGACCATCTGGTTTCGGAATGCATCACCATCGCGAAGAAGGATCTCAAAAAGGGCGAAAGGCTCGACGCAATCGGCGAATACTGCTACCGCGGCAGCATCGAGCTTGCGGACGTCGCCCGCAAGAGCAACATGCTCCCGGTCGGTCTGGCCAAAGGCGCGGTGATGAAATGCGACCTGAAGCGCGATGAAGTCATTACCTATGATATGGTTGAGCTGAACAACAATTCCGTGCTTCTGCAGCTCCGCCGCATGCAGGATCAGTTAATGGGGAAATAAAAATTTAATTTATAATACGTCAGGAGGATTTGTATCATGGATCACAAAGTTGTCATCGGATATGCTCCCACGCGCAGAAGAATTTTCAGTGTAGAGGACGCCTTAAAGTACAAAAAGATTATCAGAGACAAACTCAGCGAGCTTGAGATCGAATTCGTGGACATTGAAGACATCAACGAAGAAGGATTGCTCCGCTGCGCCGAAGATGTCGAGCCTGTCATTGAAAAATTCAGGGCGGCTAAAGTTGACGCGCTGTTCATCCCGCACTGCAATTTCGGTTCCGAGCACAGCTGCGGTAAAGTGGCGCGCGCCCTGAACGTCCCCGTCCTTCTCTGGGGTCCGAGGGACGAAGCGCCGCTGGAGGACGGAAGCCGGCTTCGCGACACCCAGTGCGGCCTTTTCGCAACCGGAAAGGTCCTGCGCCGGATGCAGGTTCCTTTCACCTATATTCCCAACTGCAACGTCGGCGATCCTCAGTTTGAGGAAGGCGTCAGGAATTTTGTCGCTGCCGCCAATGTGGTAAAGGAATTCCGCAGAGCGCGCATTCTCCAGATTGCAACGCGTCCGACGGATTTCTGGACGATGATTTGCAACGAGGGCGAACTTCTTGAAAAATTCGGGATTCAGCTTTTCCCGATCACGATGGTGGAATTCACCGAAAGAGTGAAGGAACTCGCGGCGTCGAAGAATGAAGAAGTGGACAAGACGGTTTCCCTGATTCACGAAAAAATGAAGGTCTGCATTCCCGAGGAAGACGTCCGCAAAGTTGCCGCGCTCAAGACGGCCATGAAGCTGTTTGCAGTTGAAAACGGCTGCAACGCGGTTGCGATTCAGTGCTGGGATGCCCTGCAGCAGGCCCTGCATATGATGCCCTGCTGCGCGAATGCCCTTCTTACCGAAGAAGGGATTCCCGTAGCCTGCGAAACCGATATTCACGGCGCCGTGACTTCCATCATGACGATGGCCGCCGGCATGGGAAAAACTCCGTCCTTCTTCGTCGACTGGTCCGTCCGCCATCCCAGCAACCCGAACGGCGAACTGCTGCAGCACTGCGGTCCCTGGCCGCTTTCGCTGGCAAAATCCACACCGGTGCTCGGCAGGCCCTTTGCTTTCCCCGAGCACTGCCCGGGCTCCGTATCCGCAGAAATCAAAGGCGGGCCGATCTCCCTCTTCCGCTTCGACGGCGACAACGGCGAGTACGGAATGCTCATGGGGAATGCCAAAGGTATCGAGGGGCCGTATACGAACGGAACCTACCTGTGGGTGGAAGTTCCCAACTGGCCGAAAGTGGAATCCATGATCGTCAAAGGCCCGTATGTTCATCATGCCGTGGGCATTCACGGCAATCTGCTGCCGGTCATGCTCGAGGCGCTGACCTACATAAAGGGGGTACGTCCCGATTTCTACGACGAGGAGCAGGAACGCAAAACAAGAAACTTTTATTTTGAATAATACCATTCGGGAATATCTCTTTTAAAATATGCCGTCGTCTGGAGGATAAAAAATGAAACTAATGGGTGTTGACGTTGGCACGACCGGTGTGAAAGCCGCAGTATTTGATCTGCAGGGCGATATGCTTGGCTATGGTTTCCATGAATACGACGTGATCTGCAAAAAGAACGGCCTGGCGGAACAGGATGCCGAGCTCGTCTGGAAGTATACGAAAGAAGTCATGGCGGCTGCGGCCAGGCAGTCCGGAGATGATATTGCAGCCATCAGCATTTCAACGCAGGGGGACGCCGTGATCCCGATGGACCGGCAGCGAAACGCACTGGGACATGCGCATCTGGGGATGGATTATCGCGGAACCCGTGAAGCGGCGGACATTTCAGCTCTTCTGGGCGACCGGCATATTTTCGATATCACGGGCATGCGGCCGCATCCCATGAATTCCATGGTAAAAATCATGTGGATTGTGCGCCATCAGAAGGAACTGTGTGAAAAAGTCTGGAAATTCGTCACCTATTCCGATTTTCTTCTTGCTAAAATGGGAAGCGACGAACCGGTAATGGATCTTACAATGGCCTCCCGCAGCATGGGGTTGGATTTGAAAACGGAACAATGGTGCCCGGAAATCCTGAACGCAGCCGGAATCGACATTTCATGGCTGAGCCGTCCCGTCGAATCGGGGACCGTGGTCGGAGAGCTGTCCCCCGCGCTTTGCAGCGAGCTCGGCATACGAAAAGGGGCGAAGCTGACGGCCGGAGGCCACGACCAATGCTGCGCGGCGCTGGGAGCCGGAATCGCCGGGGAAAACATGGCGCTTGATTCCCACGGCACCGCGGAAGTCGTATCGACCGCTTTTGGAAAAGAGCAGCTCAGCGACATTATGTACGAAAGCTATTTCCCATGTTACCGATACGCGGCAAAAGGAATGTATTTCACCTTTGGGCTCAACCATACGGCGGGTATTTTGATGAAATGGTATCGGGATAATCTGGGGCTTCCGGAAGTAGCGCAGGCCGAACGGCTGGGAGAGCGCCCGTTTGAGCAGATAGCCAAAACCGCCACGCCCGGGCCGTCCCCCCTGCTGGCGCTTCCCCACTTTAACGGCAGCGGAACGCCGACCTGTGACACGCAGTCAAAGGGCGCGATTCTGGGGCTGACGATGGCATCCACGCGCTTCGACATCGCAAAGAGCCTGATGGAAGCCACCGCTTTTGAGCTCAGGGGCAACCTCGAGAGGATGGAAAAAACCGGAGTCGGGATCGAAAGCCTTCTTTGCGTAGGCGGCGGAGCCCGCTCGGCGATTGATCTGCAGCTGAAAGCAGATATTCTGGGAATTCCGGTTTCAACCCTGAAAATCCGGGAAGCGGCCTGCCTGGGAGCCTCTTTCCTGGCGGGAATAGGGGTTGGGGCGTACGACGGTCCTACAGACGCCGTCAGCCGTGTCCAATCGGATAAAACATACGATCCCGACAAAAAGAACCACGCAAGGTATCATGACAAGTATCAAATTTATACCGGACTTTACAAATTATTAAAAGATTTAAATCATAAACAGGAATGCTGGTGATAAAATGCTAGATCTCGTGCCTTACATTAATGACCCGAATTCGCTCATCTCGCATAAATGCCTCGTGAAAATCAACGCGGTTTACAAATCCCTCAAATCGGCGGAAATGAAAGCTGTTGACTTCATGCTCAACCATCCTCTGGAATTTGCCAACAACACCATCGTCGATCTGGCCGCGCAGGCGGGGTGCAGCGAAGCTACGATTGTCCGGGTGGCGCGCAAGCTCGGATTCAGCGGATACGTGGAGCTGAAGGGATCGCTGCTGCGCACAAAAAATGACAGCGACGTGCTCTATGAAGCGATTTCTTCGGAAGACAATGAAATGGATGTCGTCCGCAAAGTATTCCAGACCTCAATTCAGGCTGTTTCCGATACATTGAACATCATTGACATTTCCCACTACGAACAGGCCGTCGGGGCCCTGCAAAAAGCCGGCAAGGTCCTCTTCATCGGAGCGGGCGACGCGTCGACGGTCGCGATGACGGGGTACTATAAATTCAGCAGGATGGGCATCAACGCCATATTCTCACAGGACTACGATATTCAGCTGATTTCCGCTTCCCAGCTCGATAAAGGGGACGTAGTGATAGCAATCTCGCATTCCGGGCAGACGAAAACGGTGATCGATGTTGTCCGCGCGGCGAAAGGCGAAGGCGCAACCATCATCAGCATTACTAATTTCCCGATGTCGACGCTGGCAAAGCTGTCCAACATTTCTCTGATCACCGCAGCCTATGTCAAAAACGTTATCGGAGAAATCATGACAAAACGTATTCCCGCGCTTTGCATCATCGAAAGTCTTTATATCAGTCTGGCTCGTAAAATGGACATGGCCATTGCGGTTGCGATGGAAAAATCCAACGAGATTCTCACCACCAATAAAATATAATTCTACTCACAGATTTTTAAGAACGGGTTCCCAGCCTCTGCCGCAAGCCAGAGATTTTTAGTCCCATGTTTCACGCAATTTTCTTGAGAGAACAGCCGTCATATCAAAGGGGCCGCCCCCGATAAATCGAAAGCGCAGGAAGAAAACTTCCTGCGCTTTCGATTTACCCTATGATCCAGACTGCGAGCGAATGTTTTCCATTGCTGTCCGCATGATTTTTCTTTATTATCGTCGTCAAAACGGTCAGGGGCTTAAAAAATGATTCACTTTAAAAAGAAGGAAGGCATCCTGAAATTACGACGCCATGATGGATTTTAATATTATGATAAAAATCAACTTGCAATATGTAAAATTATAGTTAAAATACCAAAATTTTGTCGGCTTATTATTGATATATTTATATTCAGGAAGTATACTGGAAAAAAGTATCCCTTTTAAACACGAAAATTCAGAGGTGGGCAAATGGAAGATCACCGCATTTTAGCACACATCGATCAAAAAACCGGCCGCGAACAGCCGCTTTCGGAGCACAGCCGGAACGTGGCCGCATCCTGCGGGAAATCCTGTGAAAAAATCGGGCTTTCTTCCCTTGGGCTGCTGGCCGGCCTCCTGCATGACAGCGGCAAGGGAACGATGCAATTCCAGCGCTATCTGCGCGGCGGAGACGCGTCGCAGCGGGGGAAAATCCCCCACTCCTTCTGCGGAGCCCGGTACTGCTATGAAAACTGGGGATTGGACGGCTCCGTCAAGGGCCTTACGGCGGAACTTCTTGCCGCCGCTGTCTGCGGGCACCACGGCGGGCTGCCGGATGTAACGGGCGTTACCGGGGACGACTGCCTGCGGCGGCGCGCGTGGCCCGAAAAGGAGATCAGCTACGAAGAGGCTTTACAAAACTATTTTCAGGAAAGTTCCTCTCCCCGGGAACTGGACGATCTGTTTCTGAAAGCGCAGCAGGAGGTTGGAAAGCTCGGAAATTCCATCCGAAGCCTCTGTGAAAAAATTCCTGCCGGCGGCAGAAAGAAGGCGTTCTGCTTTCTTTTGGGAATGGTCCAGCGGTATCTGCTGAGCTGCCTGATCGACGCCGACCGGTATGACACCTTTTTATTTGAAGCGAACGAGCAGGAACCGCAGCCGCCGGATCTGCACGCTTTATGGCGGGAGCTTGCCGAAAAACTGGAGGATCATCTGAAAGGCTTCTCCGGACGGGCTCCCATTGACCAAAAGCGCCGGGCAATTTCCGGGCAATGCCTTCGGTTCAGCAAAAACGGCAGCGGAATCTACCGGCTGTCCGTACCGACCGGCTCCGGAAAAACGCTCAGCTCCCTGCGCTACGCCCTGAACTGCGCAAAGGAAAACGGCAAGGAGCACGTCTTTTACATAGCCCCCTATAAAAGCATTCTGGAGCAGAACGCTTCGGATATCCGGGCCGCCCTCGGCCTGGATGACGAGAATGCACAGACGGCCAGAATCCTGCTGGAACACCACAGCGACGTGGTTGTTGACGACGAGGAAAAGGAGGAGGCCGGCCGCCGCGAGCTCCTGACCCAGCGGTGGTCGCCGCCGGTGATCCTCACCACCACGGTACAGTTTCTCAACACGCTTTTCGACGGGAGGACCGGATGCGTACGACGCATGCACAGTCTGGCAAATTCCGTGATTATTCTGGACGAGGTTCAGGCGATCCCTGTGAAATGCACGCTTCTGCTCAACGCGGCGCTGGATTTTCTCGCGTACGTCTGCAACTGCGCGGTCGTTCTCTGCACCGCGACCCAGCCGAGTTCGGAGGAGCTAAAAGTTCCGGTTATTCCGGGCGAGCCAGCGCAGATGACCGAAAATCTGGAAGAGACGTTCGCGGCCTTCCGACGCACCCGGGTCGTGGACAAAACCGCCCAAGGCGCTTTTTCCGCGGATCAGCTGGCGGAATTCAGCGCTGACAGGCTGACCGGCTGCGAAAACCTGCTGGCAATTCTGAACACAAAGTCCGCCGCGGCTTCCCTGTACCGCGCTCTGCAGACCCGCATGGAGGAACGTTCGCAGGAAGAGCGTGTGCCGGTCTATTTTCTGAGCACCAGCCTGTGCCCGCAGCACCGGATCGACCGGATCCGGGAAATCCGCGACAGGCTCAAGGCTCCGGGCGCCGGCCGGATGGTCTGCGTCAGCACCCAGCTGATCGAGGCCGGGGTCAACCTGTCTTTCCAGTGCGTAATCCGCTCTCTCGCCGGGCTGGACAGCATTGCGCAGGCCGCCGGGCGCTGCAACCGCCACGGGGAAAGCGCCTGCCGCGATATTTTCATTGTAAAATGCGCGGATGAAAATCTCTCCTCGCTTCCGGATATCCAAAAGGCACAAGAGGCCGCCGCCGAAGTGCTGGACGCCTCTCGGATCAATTCCGGGCAATTCGGGGACGATCCGCTTTCCCCCCGGGCGGTCAGGCGATATTACCACGACTACTATCATCTACAGGATCAGCAGCTTTCTTATCCCGTCAGCGAAAAAGACGATCCCAAGCTCTTCGCTCCGACCGATTTGTTCGATCTCTTATCCGAAAATTCCCTGTCCCGAAAAAGCAGTGCGGAAAACCGTGTTCCCCGCCCGCCGCACCCGATGCATCAGGCGTTTGAAACGGCGGGAAAGCTTTTTGAAGCCATTGAAAAGGGCGGCCTTGACGTGATCGTTCCGTATGGGGAAGGAAAAAACCTGATCGCGGAGCTGTGCGCGGAACCCGATCTGCGCGAGCTGCCGGGGCTGATCCGGCGGGCGCAGCGTTTTACCGTCCACCTGTTCGACGGCGAGCGACGAAAGCTCAGCAATCTGGGAGCGATCCGTATCCTGCCCGACAGCGGCGCGGCCATTCTGCGCGAAGGGTTTTACCACCCCGACCTCGGCGTACAGACACGCCGCGCGGAAATGGACACACTGATCGAATAATCTGTTTACAGAAAGGAGAATCATCATTGGAATATGAAAACAGCGTAAGTTTTCTGGTTTCCGGCAAAATGGCGCTTTTCAGCGACCCGGTCACAAGGGCCGGAGGGGAAAAGTGCAGCTATCAGGTACCGACCTATCAGGCGCTCAAGGGTATTCTGGAATCCGTGTACTGGAAACCGACCTTTATCTGGCATGTGGACGCGGTGCGGGTCATGAACCCCATCTGCAGCCGGTCGGAGGGGATCCGCCCCATCGGTTATACCGGCGGGAACACGCTTTCCATTTACACGTACCTGACCGACGTCGCCTATGAGGTAAAAGCCCATTTTGAGTGGAACGAAAACAGGCCCGACCTTTCGGGCGACCGCAATGAAAACAAGCATTACCTGATCGCGAAGCGCATGATCGAACGCGGCGGGCGGCGCGACGTATTCCTCGGCACAAGGGAATGCCAGGCGTATGTCGAATCCTGCGAAGCCGGTTTTTCCGATACGGCGAAAGGATATTACCGCGATACGCCCGAGCTTTCCTTCGGCCTGATGTTCCACGGATTCAATTATCCCGACGAAACCGGGCGGAATCAGCTGGAAAGCCGCTTCTG
The DNA here is from genome assembly GCF_052443335.1 of Caproiciproducens lactatisolvens. NCBI lineage: Bacteria > Bacillati > Bacillota > Clostridia > Eubacteriales > Acutalibacteraceae > Caproiciproducens > Caproiciproducens lactatisolvens. The sequence goes on from NZ_CP195750.1 coordinate 2,751,859, forward strand.
GTATCCGAAAATGAGAAACGGCGTCATCGAATTCTGTACCCCCGGGGACTGCCCCGTGGTAAGGGTCATTAAAAAGCAAAAGCCAAAGGCGTTTGTAATCGGGCAGAACATGTCCGGCTGCGACGGTCCGGAAAAGGAGGCGGCACCGAATGGGCTGGATGCAGAAACTCTATGAAACCTATGAAAACTGCCAGAGCCTTGTGGGCGTAAAGGAAGGCGAGCTCCCTCCCCTCATGCCCATTTACCACACCATCCAGCAGGCGCACGTGGAAGCGGTCATCGACACCAACGGCTGCTGGCGGCCCGGCCGCGCGAAGGTCCTGGCCGACAAAAGGGACCGGGCCACGCTGATTCCCTGTACGGAACAGTCGTCCGTCAGAACCAGCGGCCCCGTACCCCACCCGCTGTTTGACGGTCTGAAATACATTGCGGGGGACTACGGAAACTACCGTGACCCGAAAAGCAGCCACTACGCCGAATATATTGAGCAGCTTTCCGCATGGTGCGGTTCGCCGTACGTCCATCCGAAGGTCCGCGCCATTCTGGAATATCTGAAAAAGGGAACGCTGATGGCCGATTTGATTCGCGACAATATTTTATACCGGGAGGAATCCGGGCGGCTGCCGGAAAGCTGGGACGGCAAAAAAGAAGATACCCCTCCCATTTTCAAAGTGTGCTCCAAGGACCAGGCCGATGCCTTTGTCCGATTTTGGGTGGTTCCGGCGGACGGCTCGGAGGATTTGCAGAGCCGGCCATGGGAGGATGAAACCGTTTGGAAAAGCTTTATCGACTATCAGAACAGCCTGCAGGCGGACCGGGGCTACTGCTATGTTTTAGGAAAAGAGATGCCCGTATCTTCCTTCAGCCCGAAATATATCCGGCGGCCGGGCGACGGCGCAAAGCTGATTTCCGCCAACGACGACGGCGGTTTCACCTACCGCGGCAGATTTGAAACGCCTTCCCAGGCGTTCTGCGTCGGGCGGGAAACGACGGAAAAAGCCCACAACGCCCTAAAATGGCTGATTCCCCGGCAGGCTTATGTCAACGGGGACCAGGTCATCCTTTCGTGGAGGACGGACGGCAGCAAAGCGATCGACCCGTGCGAAGGAGCGCTGGATTTGCTGTTCGACCTTGAGCCCGACCCGCCGCCGGTCACGACCGGGGAGGAATTCGCGGCGCGTTTTACAAAAGCGATGGCAGGATACGGCGGCAACTTGAAAGGCTGGGAGGACATGTGCGTCATCGGGCTGGACTCCGCCACACCGGGCCGGCTTTCCGTTTTTTACTACCGTGAAATGCAGGCGAAGGACCTTTTTACGCGCGTGAAAAGCTGGCATGACACCTGTTCCTGGGAGCTGTACGGCTTTCCTGAGGCCGCTTTTAAGACGGGCGAAAAAACAAGGCCGATGCCTTTCCGGGGCGCGCCTTCCCCAAAATCCATCGTGAAAGCGGCCTACGGAAGCCGTGTCGACGACAAGCTTATGAAAAGCGCCGTACAGCGCCTGCTGCCGTGTATCGTGGACGGCGCGTCCCTGCCCGGAGACCTGATGCTCTGCGCGGCCCGGCGCGCCTCCAACCCCGAGGCAATGGACAAAGGGGAATACCGAATGACGCTCGGGGTCGCCTGCGCCTTAATCCGCAAATACCGTAACGACCGCATCAACCATAAACAAATCAAGGATGAAACATACAGGGAGGTTTGGACCATGGCATTGAATCCGGAGGAAAACGACAGAAGCTACCTGTTCGGCAGGGCGCTCGCCTACGCGCAACAGATCGAAAGCTATTCGCTCGGGCTGTCGGAAACATCCCGCAGCACCAACGCGGAGCGGGTGCAGGCGGCGTTCAGCCAGCACCCCGCGAAAACATGGAAAACGTTATACCATCAGCTTCTGCCCTATCTGCAGAAGCTCGGCGACAGGGGGAAACGGTACCGGGAGGAGCTGGACGAAGTGATTTCCCGTATTCCCGTCAATGAATTTTCAAACGCTTCGCTCTCCGAAATTTATCTGCTGGGCTATGCGTGCCAGATGCAGAAATTTCATGAGGAAAAGCAGGAAAACATCCGTAAAAAAATGGAAGCTGCTGAAAGCAGTACAAAAGGAGAGGAAAATAAATGAGCACACTGGCCAACAAGATTGATTTCGCGGTAATTTTGTCCGTAAAAAATGCAAACCCGAACGGCGACCCGCTGAACGGCAACCGTCCCCGCGAGACCTATGACGGCATCGGCGAAATTTCGGACGTATGCATCAAACGGAAAATCCGCAACCGCCTGATGGACATGGGGCAGCCTGTTTTCGTCCAGTCCGACGACAAACGCGCGGACGGCTTCAAAAGCCTGAAGGAACGCGCGGATTCCGTAGACGAGCTGAAAAAGACAAAAGACAGTGAGCTCTATGCGAAAATCGCCTGTGAAAAATGGATGGATGTGCGTTCCTTCGGGCAGGTCTTCGCTTTCAAAGGCAACGACGTCTCCGTCGGCGTACGCGGTCCCGTTTCCGTCCACCCGGCCTTCAGCGTCGACCCCATCGACATCGCCAGCATCCAGATCACCAAAAGCGTCAACAGCGTGACGGGAGATAAGAAATCCTCCGACACCATGGGGATGAAGCACTGCGTTCCTTTCGGCGTCTACGTGTTTTACGGCAGTATCAACTGCCAGCTGGCGGAAAAGACGGGATTTACGGAAGAGGATGCGGAGCTCATCCGCAAAGCGCTGATTTCTCTGTTTGAAAACGACAGCTCTTCGGCGCGGCCGGACGGAAGCATGGAAATCTGCAAGGTATTCTGGTGGAAGCACAACTGTAAAACCGGACAGTACTCTTCCGCCAAGGTGCACCGTTCCCTACACATTGACCAGATCGAAGGCAAAAAGGCCCCGGGCGGCAATCTGCCTTTCCGTATGGAGGATTACTATACCGTCACGGTCGATACGCTGGACGGACTCACCCCTGAAATTTACGATGGAATATAGCGAGGAGGAATTTCTGAGCATCGCCGGCCTCCAGCATTTCGCTTTTTGCCGCCGCCAGTGGGCGCTCGCCTATCTTGAGATGCAGTGGAACGAAAACCTGCGCACCGCCGAGGGCCACATCCTGCACGAGAACGCGCACGACTCCTTCTCCGCTGAAAAGCGCGGGGACCGGATTATTTCGCGCGGGATGGCTGTGTTTTCCCGCAGACTCGGCGTAAACGGAGTCTGTGACATCGTGGAATTTCACGCGTCTCCCCACGGCGTGCCCATTTTTGGCCGCGAAGGGAAGTGGCTTCCCGTGCCGGTGGAATATAAGCGCGGGGCGCCGAAAGAAAACGACGCCGACCGTCTGCAGCTGTGCTGTCAGGCCATGTGCCTGGAAGAAATGCTCCTGTGCGGAGAAATTCCAAAGGCCTATCTGTATTACGGAGAAACCGCCCGCAGGACAGCCGTTCCTTTGGACGAAGTCCTGCGCGGGAAAGTTTCCGCCATGCTTTCGGAAATGCACGAGCTTTCCCGCCGGAACTATACACCGCGCGTAAAGCCGGCAAAAAGCTGCAACGCCTGCTCACTGAAGGGGCTTTGCTTGCCAAAGCTGTGCCGCGGCGGTTCTGCGGCGGATTATCTGAAAAAGCGTCTGGAGGAATTTTCGTGAAGATATTGGGAAACACGCTGTATGTTACTTCACAGGACGCCTATCTGGCGCTGGACGGTGAAAACGTGGTCATACAAAGGGAAGAAAGCGAAACCCGGAGGATTCCGCTGCATAATCTGGACGGAATCGTCACCTTCGGCTATACGGGCGCCAGCCCCGCCCTGATGGGGGCCTGCGCCGAACGCGGCGTCGCGCTGACCTTTCTCACCATGCACGGGCGTTTTCTGGCGCGCGTATCGGGAACGGAACAGGGAAACGTGCTGCTGCGCAAAACCCAGTACCGCTTTTCCGATGACGAGGCGCAAAGCGCGGGGATCGCCCGAGGTTTTATCACCGGAAAACTATTTAATTCCCGCTGGATTGTCGAGAGGGCCGCCCGGGATTATCCCCTGAGACTGGACAAGGAAAAACTGAGCGGCGTTTCCGCTTCTCTGGCGGACGCGATCCGAAGCCTTCCGCGTGTGGAAACACTTGAGGATATCCGGGGGATCGAGGGAAAAGCGGCGACACAGTATTTTTCCGTGCTGGACGATATGATCCTGCAGCAGAAGGACGACTTCTTCTTCCGCAGCCGCAACCGCCGCCCTCCCATGGACAACGTCAACGCGATGATATCCTTTGTCTACACCCTTCTCGCCCACGATACGGCCTCCGCTTTGGAAACCGTGGGGCTGGACCCTTATGTCGGGTTTCTGCACCGCGACCGGCCGGGAAGGCTTTCCCTCGCGCTGGATCTGATGGAGGAGTTCCGTTCGGTTCTGGCAGACCGCTTTGTTCTGACTCTGATCAATACGAAGCAGGTCAACGGCGGAGGTTTTATCCAGAAAGAAAACGGCGCCGTCCTGATGGACGATGATACGCGAAAAACCATTCTGACTGCCTGGCAAAAGAAAAAACAGGAACAGATCACCCACCCAATGCTTGGAGAAAAAATGGAGTGGGGCCTTGTCCCGTATTCGCAGGCTTTGCTTCTTGCGCGGTACCTGCGCGGAGACATGGATGTTTATCCGCCGTTTTTATGGAAATAGGAGAAGTCATATGCTCGTATTAATTACTTATGATGTAAATACGGAAACCCCAGCCGGGCAAAAACGATTGCGCAAGGTCGCAAAAGTATGCGTAAATTACGGACAGCGCGTCCAAAATTCCGTATTTGAATGTATTATGGACGCCGCCCTGTGCTGCACGGTCAAGCATCAGCTCGAAAAAATAATCAACCCGGAAAAAGACAGCCTCCGTTTTTACTACCTTGGCGATCACTACAAAACAAAGATCGAACACATGGGAGCAAAACCCTCTTTTGATGTTACGGAACCGCTTATTTTATAAAGTGCGAACGGTAAGCACACATGCTTTTACTCTGCCGTTCGCACCTTCTAATGTTTTATTATTATTTTTATTAGGAATTATATTCTGATTTTTTGATATGATCTCCAGCCAATTTATAGGAAAATCGCTGCTATCTTTCTTGATAATATGCGATTCATTTGTTACTTTTTGCTGTCGCTCCCCACACGGGAGCGTGGATTGAAATGACGAATTTGTGGAAGAACCTCTGCCGTTACCCGTCGCTCCCCACACGGGAGCGTGGATTGAAATTATGATACCAATGCAATTCTCGACTTGATGGATAGTCGCTCCCCACACGGGAGCGTGGATTGAAATGGAAAATGAGCAACAACATCATGACTCCTGCCCCGTCGCTCCCCACACGGGAGCGTGGATTGAAATAATCTGTTTACTGTCAGTTTGAATAGCTGTTGTGTCGCTCCCCACACGGGAGCGTGGATTGAAATAATATTTCCATCTTTGTCAATAACTCTAATTCCCGTCGCTCCCCACACGGGAGCGTGGATTGAAATGTCACTACTGGCGGAGAAAAATATCATTCACCGCGTCGCTCCCCACACGGGAGCGTGGATTGAAATGAAAAATTGCTTCCAAAAGAACCATGCAACACAAGTCGCTCCCCACACGGGAGCGTGGATTGAAATGAAAAGTGATGACTGCGTACAGGGCGTAACATACGTCGCTCCCCACACGGGAGCGTGGATTGAAATTGAATTGCTCTATGGCTTGCGGCTTAACCACAGGTCGCTCCCCACACGGGAGCGTGGATTGAAATAATTCGACGGCCAATTTTGAGCGTGAATATACGCGTCGCTCCCCACACGGGAGCGTGGATTGAAATGTTTTTCTGTTCCCGTAGCACTTCTACTCGTAGGTCGCTCCCCACACGGGAGCGTGGATTGAAATTAAAGCAAGCAGCAAAATTGCAGAGGAATTTCAGTCGCTCCCCACACGGGAGCGTGGATTGAAATATATGACCGATGGTCGATGAAGACCAGCAAGCAGGTCGCTCCCCACACGGGAGCGTGGATTGAAATGTGTTGCATGGCACTCTCAAAAGTGAAAATTGAGGTCGCTCCCCACACGGGAGCGTGGATTGAAATTGGAGGCGGCATGGTGTTATGCAGGGATTTTATTGTCGCTCCCCACACGGGAGCGTGGATTGAAATTCTTTGCCTATTGCCACTCCACCTCGATCAATAGTCGCTCCCCACACGGGAGCGTGGATTGAAATATTAATTCAAGGGTCAGACCAGGGCGCTTTTTCGTCGCTCCCCACACGGGAGCGTGGATTGAAATGCAAAAGGTTACGGCGAAACCGCAGACCCATGAGGTCGCTCCCCACACGGGAGCGTGGATTGAAATTACACCAAAAGGATGAACCTCCCCCGCAGCGGAGGTCGCTCCCCACACGGGAGCGTGGATTGAAATTATATATATTATATATAGTAGCTATAATCCCATCGTCGCTCCCCACACGGGAGCGTGGATTGAAATGCAATGGGAAACACATCTTCCGCACTGGATGAGTCGCTCCCCACACGGGAGCGTGGATTGAAATTTGACGGCCTTTTCAGCACAATCGGGACAATATGTCGCTCCCCACACGGGAGCGTGGATTGAAATGCACAGGCGTGGTCTGATCTTGCCAACAACATCCGTCGCTCCCCACACGGGAGCGTGGATTGAAATAATTAATGACCACAAGGCAGATTCCTCCGTCCACGGTCGCTCCCCACACGGGAGCGTGGATTGAAATATTCCGCGCAGGACATAGCGAATGAAGTCGATAGGTCGCTCCCCACACGGGAGCGTGGATTGAAATTCAGAAGGGTCTGGTCCTTCCTGCCGGTCGTATTGGTCGCTCCCCACACGGGAGCGTGGATTGAAATTCATAATCCCATTCATAGGATTCACGGCAATAAGTCGCTCCCCACACGGGAGCGTGGATTGAAATAATTTCCTGCCGTACGACACTTGTACGACACTTGGTCGCTCCCCACACGGGAGCGTGGATTGAAATTTGCCGCAGGATGCACGGGCAGCGCTCGCATGGGGTCGCTCCCCACACGGGAGCGTGGATTGAAATATTCGATTGACTTAACACCAAATAGAATACAACGGTCGCTCCCCACACGGGAGCGTGGATTGAAATATTCTTGACCGCGTAATTGATTGAGTCGTACTCGTCGCTCCCCACACGGGAGCGTGGATTGAAATTCCTGACCGGATAAAGTCACAATTGGTGTACAAGTCGCTCCCCACACGGGAGCGTGGATTGAAATGCTATTGCACCTGAAAACACCTTCGTGTTGACACGTCGCTCCCCACACGGGAGCGTGGATTGAAATTGGTATAGCCTTTGGAAATTTCTTTGCCAGATAGGTCGCTCCCCACACGGGAGCGTGGATTGAAATCATTCTCCCAAAACGGGCCGGGCGGTACGATGCAGTCGCTCCCCACACGGGAGCGTGGATTGAAATTAATCATCGGCAAGAAAAACGGTAAATCCCTTTGTCGCTCCCCACACGGGAGCGTGGATTGAAATGTCTGTCATTCCACTACCTCCAACAGTCTTACCGTCGCTCCCCACACGGGAGCGTGGATTGAAATGAAAACAATGTATCGCGCCGTAAAGCACTATGAGTCGCTCCCCACACGGGAGCGTGGATTGAAATTTGATCGATTTGCCACAAACGCAGCACTTGTATTGTCGCTCCCCACACGGGAGCGTGGATTGAAATACTTTTTCCAAAGTAGGAACTCCGTTAGGTTCAGTCGCTCCCCACACGGGAGCGTGGATTGAAATACCCTAAACAAGCCTATCTCCATGCTTTTCTGAGGTCGCTCCCCACACGGGAGCGTGGATTGAAATTATTGAACAAGGCAAGTTAACATATCGAATATAAGTCGCTCCCCACACGGGAGCGTGGATTGAAATGAAAAATGGGGGATGCGCCTTGACCAGAGGATTAGTCGCTCCCCACACGGGAGCGTGGATTGAAATATTTCGGGATTTGTGCGCAAACTATCAATTAAAGTCGCTCCCCACACGGGAGCGTGGATTGAAATAAATTGACCGGAAAGCAAAAGATTGAAACCTCCCGTCGCTCCCCACACGGGAGCGTGGATTGAAATGTTTTCCCCTGCTGCTATGTCTGCGTACCCAATGTCGCTCCCCACACGGGAGCGTGGATTGAAATGAAATGTTGTCCGTCCCTTCCAGAGCCGGAGGAGTCGCTCCCCACACGGGAGCGTGGATTGAAATATCGAGTCCACGGCTTACATTGCGTTCTTTCGCCGTCGCTCCCCACACGGGAGCGTGGATTGAAATTCTTTCGGCTGTTGGGATCGTGCTGGATGATTAGTCGCTCCCCACACGGGAGCGTGGATTGAAATGGCAAATCCGCCGCACCTCTCTTTCATGCATCCTGTCGCTCCCCACACGGGAGCGTGGATTGAAATGAACCCATGCCGTAAAGTCTGCCTCGCTTGTTGAGTCGCTCCCCACACGGGAGCGTGGATTGAAATATTATGAGTGCTTTAAAAGACAGCAGAGTACCGCGTCGCTCCCCACACGGGAGCGTGGATTGAAATACCTATTTCAAACTCCGCTGCGCTATCAGCATGAGGTCGCTCCCCACACGGGAGCGTGGATTGAAATACCTATTTCAAACTCCGCTGCGCTATCAGCATGAGGTCGCTCCCCACACGGGAGCGTGGATTGAAATGTCCAACCTGGGGTATGATGCAGCATGGTGTACGTCGCTCCCCACACGGGAGCGTGGATTGAAATTCTCTTTCCGATGCCGACATGACCACGGCAAACGTCGCTCCCCACACGGGAGCGTGGATTGAAATTATAAGATCGGTGTCAAGTGATTTCAATTGGTTTGTCGCTCCCCACACGGGAGCGTGGATTGAAATATGATGTTGCCCAAGCCCTCAAAGCTCCCGTATTGTCGCTCCCCACACGGGAGCGTGGATTGAAATGATAGAACAGCGAAGCAAAGAGGATAAAATCCCAGTCGCTCCCCACACGGGAGCGTGGATTGAAATGGTACTCGGAGCATGGATTGTCTATACTGGGCACGTCGCTCCCCACACGGGAGCGTGGATTGAAATATGACTGGTTTGGGATTGATGCGACAAGTCCGAAGTCGCTCCCCACACGGGAGCGTGGATTGAAATTACCATGTCCCGGTTGACGTTTATTTGGAGGAAAGTCGCTCCCCACACGGGAGCGTGGATTGAAATGCTATGCGCTTGTCCCGCCCGGCAATCCACCCGGGTCGCTCCCCACACGGGAGCGTGGATTGAAATTGGAAGAACCTAACCCGTTTATGACAGGCCAAATGGTCGCTCCCCACACGGGAGCGTGGATTGAAATATTAGGTACATCCAATCGGACGCGAAAACCAAGCGTCGCTCCCCACACGGGAGCGTGGATTGAAATGGCAAATCCGCAATGCAACTAAACCCGCTCATTAGTCGCTCCCCACACGGGAGCGTGGATTGAAATAGTGCTGCCGAAAAAGGTCGGTGGCGTCAAAGAGTCGCTCCCCACACGGGAGCGTGGATTGAAATATGTTCTGGCTTTGCTGGACCGCGATTGTCATAAGTCGCTCCCCACACGGGAGCGTGGATTGAAATTATCCTGCGCTGAAGCAGATCGGAATCCGCCGGCGTCGCTCCCCACACGGGAGCGTGGATTGAAATGGCAGGCGTTCGTCGCAAACATGCTTGTCTATGGGTCGCTCCCCACACGGGAGCGTGGATTGAAATATACTAAGCCCCCCAGTATGCCTGTGTTGACAGGGTCGCTCCCCACACGGGAGCGTGGATTGAAATGGCAGGCGTTCGTCGCAAACATGCTTGTCTATGGTCGCTCCCCACACGGGAGCGTGGATTGAAATTCTTTGATGGAGTCTATGGCACCCATGAGGAGATGTCGCTCCCCACACGGGAGCGTGGATTGAAATGACGAAAAAGTCTGGTTTGCATGTAATCCATCCCGTCGCTCCCCACACGGGAGCGTGGATTGAAATGATATAGCTAAGGCGCAGGAACCGATTGAATTTGTCGCTCCCCACACGGGAGCGTGGATTGAAATGTTACTGAGCCTGACGCCCGGAACGTGACTGTAAGTCGCTCCCCACACGGGAGCGTGGATTGAAATGATTTCCTGCTCCATACCGTCGATGCGATGATGGTCGCTCCCCACACGGGAGCGTGGATTGAAATGTTCGCAGTACGCGGCGTTTTGGTATGCTTGCTCATTCAATTTTGCTTGGTGTCGCTCCCCACACGGGAGCGTGGATTGAAATGGCTAATGTAAGGTTAACTTTACATATAAAAATGTCGCTCCCCACACGGGAGCGTGGATTGAAATACTATTGAATAACCACATACAATAGAGAATAGTGTCGCTCCCCACACGGGAGCGTGGATTGAAATCCTTACCTCCCCTATCGGTCTTGTGATCCTCGCGTCGCTCCCCACACGGGAGCGTGGATTGAAATAAACCTCTCCGGACTTGAGCCGCTCGAGCTTTTCGGTCGCTCCCCACACGGGAGCGTGGATTGAAATCCTCAATCAGCTTGTTACTAACATAATATCCTGTTGACCAAAAGTGCTTATTGCCAAACTTGTATTTCAGATTTCCATGTTTCTCGAAAATCATGGTTGCCGTCTTTCCTTTGAGATATCCCATGAAACTTGAGATATTGTATTTGGGTGGGATGGAAAGGAGAAGATGAACGTGGTCCGGCATCATATGACCTTCTATGATTTCTACACCTTTCCATTTACACAAATCTCTGATATCTTTTTGGATATCTGCCCTGAGTTGATTATAAATGATTTTTCTGCGGTATTTCGGCGCAAAAACAATATGATACTTGCACACCCATTTCGTGTGTGCTAAACTGTTTGCCATGGAGCATCACCTTTCTTCTGCTTTTTTGACGGCTTGAACACTCGTCATTATATCAGAATGGTGATGCTCTTTGCTTAAGCTTTTAATCTCACGCGCATAGCGCGCGGATTTTCGTTTTCCAAACGGATAGACGTTTGGAAAACCTGCTAAAGCAGATAGAAAAAAGGCCGTTAAAACGGCCTTTCTCACGGTAAAATATTATCGTATACCGACGGCCGTCCGGCCGTTTTCTTTTTATGAGCGCTATTCCCTGGGCTTGATTTTCAGATAAAGGCTGAGCGCGATTCCAAGCAGTATGCACAAAGCGGCTGTAAGCATTCCATTCACATAGACGGGCATCTGATTCCCGATAATATAAATATTCCTGCCGCCGTAGCCGGTATTTGCATATGGCTGGGCAGCCGTCCGTACCGCCTGCGGCTGAGCCGGATTCTCCGCTTCCGCAGCCGCTGAAAAATCATCTTCCCCTTGCGCTGCCATTTCTTCTGTTTCCTTTTCAGGCAGTTGGGCCTTCCCGGCATCCGTTTTCTCCGGCCCGGATGCCTCTTCACCGGAACGAGGCGGATCCGAGCTGAGTCCGGCAGACCCCGCGGGTTTTTCAGCCCTGCTGACAAGGACGACATACTGTACCTGATTTGTTTTATCGGCGGAAGTGACCGTCGCGACAATGGGCGTATCCGTACCGGGCTTGAAAAGGGATTTCCGGTTGATTTTGACCGTCCCGCCTTCTTCCGCGCGGGCGTAAAATTCCACCGACTCCACCGTGTAACCGACGGACATCCGGTATTGATAGATGTCGGGGGAAAATTCCGGCACCAGCTCGCCGTTATACGGGTCCAAGCGGGAAAGCGCCGCCTCGTCGGAAGGCTCTTCCTCCGGCGGCTCGATGGAAACGGTCAGATTCTCCTCAATATCCACATCCAGCTGCTTCGCCGCATAGTTGCACACTTCGTCGATATGCGCGTTGATCGCCGTATCGCCCGAAGAAGCGCCGTCCCTGACCTGAAACACAAAGGAAATGATATTCCCGGAAAGCTGCGGCGCGGCGCCCTGATCCACGTTGCATACGTAAACGCTGCAGATCGGGTTCGACACGCTGTTTGTGACCATCGTCCCGCTTTTGATCTGCGAGGACGTCTCGGTACGGACAAAGCTGAGCGCTTCGGCGTGATACCCAATCCGCATCCGGAACCCGGCCGCGGTGTCGGGAACCTGTCCCGCGTTGATCTGCAGCTTGACCAGCTCCCCGCGCGCGGCGGAGGGCTTGTCTACGCTGTATGTAAAATAGGGTACGGTAGCGGCGTGCGCAGGAATCCGTAAAATCACCGGAAGCAGCAGCAAAAGCAAAAAGGCGCGAATATCCTGTTTTTTCACAGACGGCTCCCCCCAACGGCAGATAGATAAAAACCAGCTGAGCCGGTTTTCCGGCAAAGCTGATTTTTAAAAAACATTTGGCTTGTCAAGCGGTAACGGTCTGCCCCATTCCGTTCGCGCGCAGATCGCGTAAGAGTTTTTTACGCAGGACCTGCAGCCGGAAACGGTTATACCGCTGGATGATGGCAAAGGGCAGGTTTCCAAGCATAATCAAAAAAGAAAACACGATTCCCACCAAAAAGGGGTTAATCAGCATTGTAACGACAATACAGATACAGTTTTTCAGATGCACCCACTCGCCCCTGCAGGTTTCAAAAATAAACTCGTCGACATAATCAATGGAAATATCCGTAAGATGCTCTTTGGAAAAGCCGTCTTTGCCGATATGCTGCGGCACTCTGTCCTTCCAAAGCTGAATCTTCAATTTATCCCTGTACCAACGCCCGCCGTGTTCCCATTCCTTCGGCGCGTAACGCTCCTTCTGGGAAATGGAATGGGGAAGCTTGACACCGGCCAGAAAGACCGTCAAATGCCAGACGCCGATAATAAAAAGATTCCATAGAAACATGTTGAGAAATGATAGATTTTTCAGCATTTGTAATCCCTTCCCTGTAAAAATGAAAGTCCGGCCAATCATAATATGCATGTGATAATATTAACGTACACATATTATAATACAATTTACAGGCATGTGCAAGATGAAAGCCGATCAGCGTTCCCTGTATTTTTTTACAATCATGTTCGCGCATTTGTAAATGTCGCCGCCGCCCAGGGTAAGGATTAGATCGCCGTCTTCCGCGTTGGCGGTCACATACTCCGTGATTTCCTCAAAGGTTTTAAACCATATGCTGCCCGGGATTTTGTCGGCCAGATCCTTTGCGTAAATATGGTAGGTGTTCTCCTCGCGCACCGCGAGGATTTCGGAAAGGACAACCCTGTCCGGGATGGAAAGCGCCTTTGCGAATTCGTCCAGAAGCAGGTAGGTTCTGGAATAGGTGTGAGGCTGGAAAACCGCCCACACGCGCCGGAAATTCATTTTCATGGCGGCGGAAAGGGTCGCCGTCAGCTCCGTGGGGTGGTGCGCAAAGTCGTCGGCAACCGTAATCCCGCCGAACGTGCCGAGGATTTCAAAGCGCCTGTGGACGCCGGTAAACTGGTGCAGGCTTTCCGCGATGGTGCCTGCCTTCACGCCCATGCTGTCCGCCGCGGCAAACGAAGCCAGCGCGTTATAGATATTGTGCTTTCCGGGGATACTCAGCGTTACATCCGCGAGCTTTTCCCCGTTTTTCATCACCGAGAAGCATTCCCTCGCCCCTTTTGTGTCCGCGATATGATCGGCGTAATACTCATTGGACGGGTTCAGGCCGAACGTAACGACGGATGCATTTTTTATGCCCTCCACCGCCTTCATGGTATTGGCGTCGTCGCCGTTGACAATGAGCGTCTTTGACGTCTGGAGCGCAAACTGATGGAAGGATTTTATAATATTCTCCACCGTTCCGAAGTAATCCAGATGGTCGGCGTCTATGTTGAGGATGATCGACGTTTCGGGGTTCAGCTGCAAAAAGGTGTCCACATATTCGCACGCCTCGCAGACGATGGTGCCGGATTTGCCCACGCGCCCGTTCCCGCCGATCAGCGGGAGCTTTCCGCCGATGACAGCCGAGGGGTCTTTTCCCGCGTGAAGCAGAATCTGGGTAATCATCGCGGTCGTGGTCGTCTTGCCGTGCGTACCGGAAACCGCCACCGGGTGCGGGTAGCGGCGCGTCACCATGCCGAGCATGACGGAGCGCTCCACAACCGGGATTCCCTTTTCGCGGGCGGCGACAAGCTCCGGGTTGTCGGCCTTGACGGCCGCCGTGTACACGAGCATTTCGGCGTCGCCTATGTTTTCCGGCCTGTGACCCATTGAGACGGGAATTCCGTAGGAACGGATCCTGGCGAGCGTATCGGACTCGTTGGTGTCCGACCCGGTCAGTTCATAGCCGCGGTGGTACAGGATTTCAGCGATCGGGCACATGCCGGAACCGCCGATTCCCACAAAATGTATTTTCTTAACCTTGGATAAAGTATCTTGATAATCCATGCTTGTTGAGCTCCTTAAATGAGATAATGTGACAGCGTTTTCAATTCAACTGCAGCGTTTTTGGTTAAATCGCTCCTCACCTTCCGTGAGGAAAAAGCCGTTCGGTCCCGTGACCCGGCGCAAAGGAAACCGCTGCAAAATATTGATCCTCTCTATTATATTGCCATACCTGTTTATAATAAACAGTTTTTCGGATATTTGCAATAAAAAATAAAATCAAAACGAAAATACCGCGCAATCACACCGAGCGTTCCATCTCCATAATATGGAGAAAGAAGTTTGTGGAGGTTTGTACAATGGTCGATATAAACAGTTTCGGCGTACTGGGCGGTGACAAACGCCAGATTGCGCTGGCCGAATCCATTGCGTCGGACGGCTACACCGTCTATGTCTATGGATTTGACAACATCGAATTTTCCAAGGACGTAAAAAAGGCGGATCTTGAAGAAATTATGATCCGGTGTGAAAATATGATCCTTCCGCTGCCGGTTACGGCGGACGGCAGTCATCTGAATATGGTTTTCAGCGAAAACAGCATCGAGCTGAACGACAGCTTTGCCGAACTGATGAGAAATAAACAGGTTTACGGAGGAATGATGGGAAAGCTTTACCAGACCAGCGACGTGTGGGATTCCATCGACGCCTATGATTATTATACCCGCGAGGAATTCGCCGTGCACAACTCCGTTCCCGCCGCGGAAGGCGCGATCGAGATCGCGATGCGCGAATACCCCGGTACCGTCAGCCAGAGCAAATGCCTTGTTGTCGGCTACGGAAGAATCGGAAAAATTTTGGCGATGATGCTGCGCGGGCTGGGAGCTTCGGTGACGGTGAGCGCCCGCAGATATTCCGATATCGCCTGGATCGAATCCTTCGGGTATTCCTCCGCCCTGACGGACAAAATCTGCGACAAAGATCAGTACGACGTTATTTTCAACACGGCGCCCGCTTTGATATTCAACCGGCGCATGCTTTCGAAGATGCGCTCCAAACCGCTGATCATCGACCTTTCGTCCCCGCCCGGCGGCGTGGATTACGAAGCCGCGCAGAAATTCGGCATCAAGGCGATCCACGCTCTTTCCCTGCCCGGAAAGGTCGCTCCGAAAACCGCCGGTGAAATCATCAAAAATACCATTTATAATATGATGGAGGAGTGAAAGATGAAAAGCCTTACTTTCGGTTACGCCCTCTGCGGTTCCTTCTGCACCTTCGACAAGGCGATCGAGCAAATCCGCGTCCTTGTTGAAGCGGGGTACGACATTCTGCCGATCATGTCGCAGAACGCCGCGACGACGGACACCCGCTTTGGAAAAGCGGACGATTTTATCTGGGAAATCGAAGACCTCTGCGGTAAAAAAATCATCAAAAGCATGGTGGAGGCGGAACCCATCGGGCCGAAAAAGATGGTCGACCTGATGATCGTCGCTCCCTGCACCGGCAATACGCTGGCCAAAATCGCGAACGGAATCACCGACACCACCGTGACCATGGCGGTGAAGTCCAACCTGCGCATCGGCAGGCCGGTGCTTCTGGCCCCTGCCACAAACGACGCGCTCGCCGCGTCGGCGCAGAATATCGCAAAATTACTGAATACCAAAAATATCTATTTCGTTCCTATGAAACAGGATGACCCTGGCAAAAAGCCGACCTCCGTGGTCGCGGACTTCAGCCTGATTCAGCCCGCGGCGCTTGCCGCGCTGGAGGGAAGGCAGCTTCAGCCCATCCTGCTGTGAGGATGGATATTCATAAATATTTATGCGGATTTCTTGTAAGTTAGTCAATAAATGTGATATGATAAAGCAATGAAATGGAAGTGAAAGGAATGCTGTACTGCCCTAAGTGCCAACTGCTCATCGACAGCGACGCCGACCGCTGCGCCGCGTGCGGTTCCAAAAAGCTGCGGGAGCCCGGACCGGACGACCCGGTGCTTTTGCTGACGACGGACGAAACGAATATCATCATGATCCGGTCCGTCTTTCAGGAAAACGGAATCGTATTTGTCGAACAGGACAGCGGCTTCGGCTCGCCGCCTTCCATATTGCTTGGCAGCAGGCCCTTTTACGGGTCCCGCAATATTTTTGTGGCTTTCCGGGATCTGGATACCGCCAAAGAGCTGCTGAACGGGATCGGAATCGCGGACGCGGGGGACGCGAAGCTGGAAAGCAGCACCCCTGCGCCGGAGGAAGGGCCCGGACCCGAAGGACCGTCCGAACCGAAAGAGGAGCCGGAACCGATGAGTTCCCGCAAGCGCTTTTTCTGGCGGATCGTTTCGGCAATGATGTTTATTCTGATTGTGTGGGGGGTTGTGGCGGCGGCCGACTTTCTGGCCAACGCGCTGAAAGCGTTTTTCACAAAAGGCGGATTTTAAAGTGAAAGGAAAATTCCATTGAGCCATTACCATCTTGATACGGACTGCATCCACGCGGGTTACGAACCGGGAAACGGAGAACCGCGCGTACTGCCCATTGTGCAGAGCACAACCTTTAAATACGACAGCGCGGAAACGCTCGGCGAGCTGTTCGACCTGAAGGCCGACGGATTCTTCTACACCCGCCTGGGCAACCCGACCATTGACGCGGTGGAAAAAAAGATCGCCGCCCTGGAAGGCGGCGTCGGCGCGCTGCTGACCTCCTCCGGTCAGGCGGCTTCCCTGATATCGGTGCTCAACATCTGCCCCGCGGGCGGCCATGTGGTCTGCTCCAGCGCAATTTACGGCGGCACCTTCAACCTGTTTTACAAAACCATGCGCGAAATGGGACTGGAATTCACCTTTCTTGCCCCCGGCTGCACGAAGGAAGAGCTGAACGCCGCTTTCTGGCCGAACACGCGCTGCGTATTCGCGGAGACGCTGACCAATCCTTCGCTCGTCGTAACCGATTTAGAGCTGTTCGCGAAAACGGCGCACGCGCACGGTGTCCCCCTCATTGTAGACAACACCTTCCCCACTCCCATCAACTGCCGCCCGTTTGCTTTCGGCGCCGACATCGTCACCCACTCCACCACGAAGTACATGGACGGTCACGCCGTTCAGGTCGGCGGAGCGATTGTGGACAGCGGGAATTTCAACTGGGAAAACGGAAAGTTTCCCGGCCTGACCGAACCGGACGAATCCTATCACGGAATCGTCTATACAAAGCAGTTCGGCAAAGCGGCCTACATTGTAAAAGCCCGCGCGCATCTGATGCGGGATCTTGGCGCGCAGTCGAGCCCGAACAACGCGTTCCTGCTCAACCTGGGATTGGAAACGCTCGCGCTCAGAATGGAACGGCACTGTTCCAACGCGCTCGCCGTGGCGACGCATCTGGAGCAGAATGACAAAATCGCGTGGGTAAACTATCCCGGCCTGAAAAGCAGCAAATATTACGAACTCGCGAAAAAGTATATGCCAAACGGCACCTGCGGCGTGATTTCCTTCGGGATAAAGGGCGGGCGCGAAGCCGCCGCCGGATTTATGGAGGGCTTAAAGCTCGCGTCCATCGTCATCCATGTGGCGGACCTGCGCACCTGCGTGCTTCACCCGGCCAGCACGACCCACCGCCAGCTGAACGACGATCAGCTCAGGGAGGCGGGCATCGGCCCCGACATGATCCGGATGTCGGTCGGCATCGAAAACATCGCGGATATCCTTGAGGATATCGACCAGTCGCTAAATAAACTGTAAATCATAACATACGAAAAGGCGGAGCAGCTGCTCCGCCTTTCTATATTTAACCAAATTTGCTGAATCGGGAACTCCCTCAGTCAGGACCTCTCCGGTCCCAAACCCCTGCCTCCCTCAAAGAGGGATTTGTTTCGGAGTGCTCCGAGACCGATTCAACATGCAACTATTCGAGAGTATGGCCGAAGGCGCTTCCCGACCGGTAGGTCCGGCAGCCTGCGCTTCAGTTAAATGTATAGAGCGATTTATACGGATTTTTCGTATTGGGCGTTAAGACATAGAAGTTTCTGGAAAGCACTTCCCGCTTATCGATATGGAAAATACCGCAGAATTCGTCGAGATGGCCGTCGATTGCCGCCATGTCCTCCGGGGAGGCGGGGGCCGCCTGCACCTGCTTCGGCAGATCCTCCGGAAGCGCCTCGCAGCGGAGGTAAATTTTGCCGCCGTGCATTCCCGTTCCGCAAAGGTTGCCCACGGGCACCTTTTTTTCGGAACCCAGGCCCAGCACGACGATGGTGCCGCCGGCCTGGTACTCGCCCAGAAAGCTGCCGGTCTCGCCGCCGATCATGATCAGCGGCTGGTGCGTCTGATACGCCTTCATATGGATGCCCGCGCGGTACCCCGCGTTGCCCCGCACGAGGATTTTTCCTCCGCGCATCGCGTAGCCGGTGGCGTCTCCGCTGGAACCGTTGATGATGATGGTCCCCTCGTTCATGGTGTCGCCGGTGGCGTCCTGCGCGTTGCCGTTTACCCGGATGGTGGCGCCGTTCAGATAGCAGCCCAGATCGTTGCCCGGCACTCCGTTGATCGTGATGTTTTTCCCGCTCATGCCGGAGGCGATGTAGCGCTGCCCAAGGCAGTTGTCCACCGTGATATCCGCTTCCGAGGAGACACGGATTTCGTTGTTCAGGTCTTTGAAATGTTGATTGTCCGCATTGATTTTCATTCTTTGGCACCTCCGAGCTTAACGGCCCTTTCTGACGCGGTAAACGCCATGAGCTGCGGTTTTTCCTTAATCAGTTCGTAATCGACGGTGTCGAGCGGGGTCCTTTCGCGGATCAGCGAAGTGTAGATTCCCGCCCTGGCGACGTCGCCGATCAGGATGAAGCCCTTTAACAGATTGTCTTTCGAGACCAGCTTTTTATAAGTCTGTTCGGTCCGCACCACATAGGTCTCTCCGTCGTAGCTTCCGGCGGTGATGATATGCAGCCCGAAAAATCCGATCGCGTTCATCGGGATGGCCTTGTCGTAGACCTTTTCCCCGCCCGCCATATTGATGCCTGCGGTCTCGCCCTGCATATACGCGTTCGGCAAAAGGGCAAGCACGCGGTACTGACCGGAGGTGATGTCGTAGCTTTCACTGCAGTCGCCCGCCGCGTAAACACCATCCAGATTCGTGGCGCAGTGGATGTCGGAAACGATTCCCTTATTGACCTTGCAGCCGATGTCCGCGGCAAGCTTCGTTTCCGGGCGGACGCCGACCGCGACAATCAGGACGTCGAACTCCAGCTTTCCGCCGCTTTTCAGCAGAGCGGAATTTTTGGTAAACTGCGCGACGCTGTCGCTGAGGATAAAGGTTACCCCCTGCTCCTCAATATGCTTCTGCACGATTTCAGAGCCCGCTTCGTCGAGGATGCTCGGCAGGATGCGGGGCGCCAGGTCCACAACGGTAATCTGCTTTACCCTGCTGCAGATTCCCTCCGCGCATTTCAGGCCGATCAGGCCCGCGCCGACGATCAGCACGCGGCTTTCCTGATCAATGACCTTCTGTAAGGCCGCCGCGTCGTCCAGTTTCATAAAGCTGAACTGATTCTCCACTTCCCCCAGCCCCGCCATGGGCGGAACAAAGGGGGAGGAACCGGTCGCGAAAAGCAGCTTGTCAAACGCGACCCCGTCCCCGCTGTCCAAAAGGACCTTTTTGTTTTCGTAATCCACCCCGGTAACCGTAACCCCTAAAAGCGGGGTCACCCGGTTGTCTTCATAAAAGGTGTCCGGACGGTACTTCATGCGCTGCCGGGTGGTTTTTCCGTAAAGGAGATAGGAAATCAGCGGACGCGAATAAACATGATGCGGTTCTTTGGAAATCACCGTGATTTTTCCGGTTTGATCCACGGAGCGGATGCCTTCGATGCAGCCGACAGCCGCAGTCGAGTTTCCGATAATGACATAATTCATTCTGTTCACCTCTCCTCAAAAACGATCGCCTTGTTCGGGCAGCCCCGCACGCACGCCGGCTCTCCGAAGCTGTTGTTCGTGCAGAGCTCGCATTTCTGAATGACGCTGCCGTCGTTCCCCGGCATGATCGCGCCGTAGGGGCATATCATAACGCAGGTGTAGCAGCCCACGCATTTGTCCTTGTCGACCTCGATGACGCCGTTATCCACGCTGAGCGCGCCGGTAATACAGCCTTTCACGCAGAGCGGTTCCGTACAGTGGCGGCAGGAAACGGCAAAGCTGATCCCCTGGTTTTCCTCGATCCGTATCCTCGGGTTGATATGAATATCCTTGAGCGCCTTGACCATATCGTCGCTGCCGGAATTGGCAAAAGCGCAGTTGTATTCGCAAAGATGGCACCCGAGACACCATTTCTCATTTACATAGATCCTTTTCATCGCTTATTCCCCCGCATGCTTGATACCAAGAATCTCAAGCTCTTTCTCATTTAATCCGATCCCGCGAAGCATCAGGCGGTTGCCCTTGAGCGCTTCAATCGAATTGATTCCCATGCCGCCCATCATTTCCTTGATTTCGTGCTGCCACGCGGAGACAAGGTTGACGAGGCGCTTATAGCCGATATCGGGGTTCAGGCGTTTGACAAGGTCCGGCCGCTGGGTCGCGATGCCCCAGTTGCATTTGCCCGTCTGGCAGCTGCGGCAAAGGTGACAGCCAAGCGCCAGAAGCGCCGCCGTCGCGATGTACACCGCGTCCGCGCCTAAAGCGATGGCCTTGACGATATCCGCGGAGTTGCGGATGCTGCCGCCGACGACAAGGGAAACGTTGTTGCGAATTTTCTCCTGACGGAGCCGTTCGTCCACAGCCGCGAGCGCAAGCTCGATCGGAATACCGACGTTGTCGCGGATTCTGGTCGGGGCGGCGCCGGTGCCGCCGCGGTAGCCGTCGATGGCGATGATGTCCGCTCCGCTGCGGGCAATGCCGCTGGCGATGGCGGCGACATTGTGCACCGCCGCGATTTTTACAATGACCGGCTTTTTATAGTTGGTGGCCTCTTTCAGGGAGTAAACCAGCTGGCGGAGGTCCTCGATCGAATAGATGTCGTGATGGGGCGCAGGAGAAATCGCGTCCGAGCCCTCCGGGATCATTCTGGTGCGGGAAACGTCGCCGACGATCTTCGCTCCGGGCAGATGCCCGCCGATTCCCGGCTTCGCGCCCTGACCGATTTTGATTTCAATTGCCGCGCCGGCTTCCAGATAGTCCTTATGTACCCCGAAACGTCCGGACGCAACCTGCACGATGGTGTTCGCGCCGTACCGGTAAAAGTCCTCGTGCAGCCCGCCCTCGCCGGTGTTGTAGTAAATGCCCAGCTCCTGGGCGGCCCTCGCAAGGCTTTCATGCGCGTTGTAGCTGAGGGAGCCGTAGCTCATGGCGGAAAACATCACCGGCACGGAAAGCTCCAGATTCGGGGGAAGGTTCTCCGTGTTGAGGCTGCCGTCCGCGTTGCGCTCCAGTTTTTCCGGCCGCTTGCCCAGAAAGGTTCTGGTTTCCATCGGCTCGCGCAGCGGGTCGATGGACGGGTTCGTCACCTGCGACGCGTTGATCAGGATCTTATCCCAGTAAACCGGATACGGCTTCGGGTTGCCCATGGAGGAAAGCAGCATGCCGCCCGATCCGGCCTGACGGTATACCTCGCCGATGACCTCGTTCGTCCAGTTGGCGTTCGTCTTGAAGGTGTGGTCGGACTTTACGATTTTCAGGGCCCTTGTCGGGCAAAGCGCCACACAGCGGTGGCAGTCGACGCACCTGGACTCGTCGCTCTTCATCAGATTCAGTTCCGCATCGTAGGAATGCACCTCGTTGGCGCACTGTCGTTCGCACACGCGGCAGGCAATGCAGCGCTGTGGATTGCGGATCACTTCATATTCAGGATATAAGAAATCGACAGGCATTATGCATCCACCCCCTCATTTAACGTTACGATGACCGGTTCTCCGCCTCTGGGGGCGAAGGTTCTGTCCGGGTCCGGCTCAATCGCGCGGATCGCGCATTCCTCGCTCGCCACATAGGCCATGTCGCCCTTTTCGGCGACGACCATGGAGCGCAGCTTCAGACGGTCGTTCAGCGCCATCATGCCGCCGCTGAAGCCCAGCAGGATGGAGAACGGGCCGGTAATCAGCAGGCTGGAAAACACGTTTCTCAGATAGGTGAACTTTTTGCGTTCCGCCTCCGGCATCCGGTCGATCTCGCTCCAGAACGGGGCGGCGATGACGTCCGCGGCCTCTTTCAGGCTGAGCCCCTGTTTCCGGTTCAGGTAATCGATAATATAGGTAATCACTTCGGTATCGGTCAGAAGCGTACATTTGTAACCGAACATCTCAATGAAACGGCGGTTCGCGTCGTAGGAGGAAATTTCACCGTTATGTACAATGGAATAGTCCAGCATGGCGAACGGGTGCGCCCCGCCCCACCAGCCCGGCGTGTTGGTCGGGTAACGCCCGTGCGCCGTCCAGCAGTAGCCCTCGTAGTTTTCCAGACAGTAGTATCTCCCCACATCCTCCGGGAAGCCGACCGCCTTGAACACGCCCATGTTCTTTCCGCTGGAAAACACATAGGCGTCCTTGATCCGCGTGTTGATCTTTACCACGCAGCGCGCGACAAATTCCCTTTCGTCCAATTGCGTATCCTTGAGCAGCTTTTCAAACGGCAGGCCGAAATAGCGCCATATTGCAGGTTCATCCGTAATTTCCGGCATTTTTCGGGTCGGAATCTTTTCCGCGACCGTCACGTCGAAGTTCGCCATGATCTCTTTTTCGCATTCCTCTTTGGCGCGGGCGCTGCCGTAGAAAACATGGAACGCGTACAGATCCCTGTTATGCGGATAAATTCCGTAGCCCGCAAATCCTCCGCCCAATCCATTGCTGCGGTCGTGCATGGTGGTAATGGAACGAATGATGGCTTCGCCATTCATTTTCTTTCCGCTGCGCGAAAAAATTCCCGATATGGCGCAGCCCGAAGGTATCCTTACATCTCCCTCTAATTGCATAAAAAACTGACCTCCCTGCAATTTCGTATTCCGACGCATTTTATGCCCCGTCAGCAAAAATTGCGAAATTCACAGCTTTCGGCTGTTTACTAAGATTTGCGTTTTTTTATAATATAATGTTTAGGCTCTAATGTCAATAGATTTTGCATAATTATGGTATTAAAATTGCAGGTTAGTGCAATTTTCCATAAAACTTTATTAATAACAGGACGATTATGCATGTAATATTATCAAATCCTGCAAATTTTTATTTTTTTATTGACATTCCGTCCCGGCTGTCATATAATAAGCGCATAGCAGCAAAGGCGCTGTAGGGATTTGCCCTATAGTGTCTTCTTTTTTTATTCTTTTTTGTAATTTATGTAGGGAGTGATTTTCATGAGCAATATTCCTGAAATGTTCGGCAGCATGGTCTTCAACGATACGGTCATGAAGGAAAGACTGCCAAAGGACACCTATAAGGCTCTGAGAAAGACCAGGGAACAGGGCAAGCCGCTGGATTTGCAGGTCGCGAACGTCGTTGCAAACGCGATGAAGGACTGGGCGGTGGAAAAAGGTGCGACCCATTTCACCCACTGGTTCCAGCCGATGACCGGGATCACCGCAGAAAAGCACGACAGCTTTATCTATCCGGTGGAAAACGGCAAGATCATTATGGAATTTTCAGGGAAGGAACTGATCAAGGGCGAACCCGATGCTTCCAGCTTTCCGTCCGGCGGACTGAGAGCGACCTTTGAGGCAAGAGGCTACACGGCTTGGGACCCTACCAGCAATGCGTTCATCAAAGACGGCTCCCTCTGTATTCCCACGGCGTTTTGCTCCTACGGCGGCGAGGCGCTCGATAAAAAGACTCCCCTGCTGCGTTCCATGGACGCGATCGACAGGCAGGCAATGAGAATCTTAAAGCTGTTCGGCAACACGGAAGCCCACCGGGTCATTACCACGGTAGGTCCGGAACAGGAATATTTCCTCATTGACAAGGCGATGTACGAAAAAAGAAAAGACCTGATCTACACCGGCAGAACGCTGTTCGGCGCGAAGCCCCCGAAAGGACAGGAGCTTGAGGACCACTATTTCGGCGTAATCAAGCCGAGAGTGTCCGCGTACATGAAAGAACTGGACGAAGAACTCTGGAAGCTTGGTATTTTCGCCAAGACAAAACATAATGAAGTCGCTCCTTCCCAGCATGAACTCGCTCCCATTTTCACCACAAGCAACGTAGCCTCCGACCAGAACCAGCTCACCATGGAGGTCATGAAGAAGGTCGCCACAAAGCACGGCCTGACCTGTCTGCTCCATGAGAAGCCGTTTGCGGGCATCAACGGAAGCGGCAAGCACAACAACTGGAGCATTTCGACCGACACCGGCGTAAACCTTCTTGAGCCGGGCGATTCTCCCCGCGAGAACGCGCAGTTCCTCCTTTTTCTCGTTGCGATCATCCAAGCGGTCGATGAGCATCAGGACCTGCTCCGCATCTCCGTCGCTAGCGCGGGGAACGACCACCGTCTGGGCGCGAACGAAGCTCCCCCGGCGATCGTCTCCATGTTCGTGGGCGACGAGCTGTCCAGCGTGCTGAAGTCCATTGAGGACGGTTCTTCCTATCATCAGCAGGACAAAGTTTCCATGAAAATCGGCGTCGACGTTCTGCCCGCTTTCCCGAAGGATTCCACGGACCGCAACCGCACCTCCCCGTTCGCTTTCACCGGCAACAAGTTTGAGTTCCGTATGCTCGGCTCCACCGTTTCCATCGCGTGCCCGAACATCATGCTCAACACGATCATTGCCGACGCCCTGTGCACCTTTGCGGATGAGCTGGAAAAGGCCGATGATTTCAACTTCAAGCTGGCTGAGATTATCAAGGATACGATCAAGGATCACAGCCGTATCATCTTCAACGGCAACAACTATTCCGAAGAGTGGGTCGAGGAAGCGGAAAAACGCGGCCTGCTGAACCTTCGTTCCACCGCGGACGCGCTGCCGTACTATATCAGCGACGCCAATATCGCTTTATTTGAAAAATACAATGTGCTGACGAAAACGGAAGTTCACTCCCGCTATGAAATCCAGCTGGAAAACTACTGCAAACAGCTCCACATCGAAGCGCTGACCATGGTGGATATGATTAAAAAAGACATTCTGCCGGCGGCCTGCTCCTATATGAAGGACATCAGCAAGGAGGCCATCAACAAGAAGCAGCTCTGTGCGGACATCTGCTGCGAACTGGAAGAGACCCTGCTGAAAAAGCTTTCCAGCCTCAGTTCCGACCTGTACAAAAAAATGCTTGTTCTGGAAGAGACCGTCGTACCGGAAAAAGAATTCAAGGATGTTCTGGAACAGGCAAAATACTACCGCAATACGGTTTTCGCGGAGATGGAAGCAACCCGTGTCATCGCGGATGAAATCGAAAGCCTGGTCGGCGCGAAATACTGGCCGTACCCGACCTACGGCGACCTGCTTTTCAGCGTGATGTAAAAAGTGGGAACAGCATTGGCTTGAGAGGGTATCTTGTAATATAATGCACAAGGGCGTGTATTCTGTTATAGCTTGCAGAATACACGCTTCTTTTTTATCAACCGCCCGGCGGCCTGCCGCATTCCCGCAACCCACCGGTAAAAGATACGGCGCCTGCCGGGTGTATATTCATTCAGAGTACAAGATCTTTACATATCTTCCTATATAAAGTGGGCGGTCTGTCGTTTCCGGCAGGCCGTCCGCTTTATATATTCCTTTGATTTTATGAACATTTTTTGAACTCTTTGTATTTTCCGGTCTATTTTATACAAAATATGTTATAATTTTAATAAAATATGCGGTCGTTACCATGAATGGCTGAATAGCTGGTTTGAAAGCTGAAAATATAACATGAATGAAAGGAAGTTGAGAATGAATGGAGTAATGGCCGAAAAACTGAAAGAATCCGTGCAATCCGTTCTGCCTGTCGGCATCATCGTTTTTCTGCTGAACGTTACGATCGCGCCCATGCCCACAGGCACTCTGATGATGTTCCTCACCGGAATGGTCCTGCTGATCGTTGGGATGAGCATTTTCACTCTGGGCGCGGAAATATCGATGATCCCCATGGGAGAAACCATCGGTTCGGTGCTGACCAAATCGCGGAAGCTCTGGCTGATGGTGGTAAGCAGCTTTATCCTGGGCGTCGTGGTGACGGTGGCGGAGCCGGACCTGCAGGTGCTGACCAAGCAGGTGCCCGCCGTGCCGGACGCCGCTTTGATCGCGTCTGTCGCGTGCGGGGTGGGCATTTTCCTGGTGCTTGCGCTTCTGCGCATCCTGTTCCAGATGAATCTTTCCCACGTTTTGATCGTCTCGTATGTTTTTGTATTTATTATAGCCGCGCTGACGGCCCCGGACTATCTGGCTGTCAGCTTCGATTCCGGCGGCGTGACCACCGGGCCGATTACCGTACCCTTTATTCTGGCGCTTGGCCTGGGCATTTCCGCGGTGCGCGGCGGCAGTACCGCGGAGGAGGACAGCTTCGGGCTGTGCGCCCTGTGTTCCATCGGCCCTATTCTGGCGGTGCTGATCACGGGGATGTTTTTCGACCCCTCGGGAACGGGGTTCGCGTTTGAGTCCGCCGCCACCGTAGACAGCGTCGGCGAGCTGATCGCGCTGTTTGCAAACGGCTTTCTTCAGTTTTTCAAGGAAGTCTGTATTGTTCTGCTTCCCATTATCGTGATTTTCGTATTCCTCCAGTTGATCCATCTCAAGCTCCCGAAAACCAAGCTGATCCGCATTATGGTCGGGATTGTGTACACGCTCGTCGGGCTTTCGGTCTTTCTGACCGGCGTCAACATCGGCTTTATGCCCGCCGGTACCTACTTGGGACGCTCCATTGCGTCCCTTCCCTACCGCTGGATTCTCATTCCCCTGAGCGCGGCGATCGGGTGCTGCGTCGTCTTTGCGGAGCCCGCGGTTCATGTTCTGAACAATCAGGTGGAGGATATCACCAGCGGCGCGATCTCCGGAAGGATGATGATGGCCGGCCTT
Source organism: Caproiciproducens lactatisolvens (assembly GCF_052443335.1). Taxonomy (NCBI): domain Bacteria; kingdom Bacillati; phylum Bacillota; class Clostridia; order Eubacteriales; family Acutalibacteraceae; genus Caproiciproducens; species Caproiciproducens lactatisolvens. The sequence continues at coordinate 2,779,120 of NZ_CP195750.1, forward strand.
TCCATCGGCGTTGGGCTTGCGCTTGCCATGGCCATGATCCGCATCATGGCGCAAATCCCCATCTGGTTCTTCCTGCTTCCGGGCTATGCCGTTGCGCTGGCAATGACCTTTTTCAGCCCGAAAATTTTTACCGCTATTGCTTTCGATTCCGGCGGCGTCGCGGCCGGGACCATGGCCGCGGCGTTTCTGCTCCCGTTTGCCTCCGGCGCGTGTGAAGCCATGGGCGGCAATATTATGACGGACGCCTTCGGCATTATCGCCATGGTGGCCATGATGCCGATTATCACCGTACAGGCAATCGGTATTATTTACCGGATCAAGCTGGACCGCGCGGAAAAGGCGGAAGAAGCGGACAACGCACTGCCGGAGGAAGGGGTTCCATCGCCTGAATTCCCGGAGAAAAATCCGGAATTTCCGGAAGAATCGGAGGAAAATAAGGGAAAAGTGGAAAACCCTATTGCAAATTCCGAGGAAACCAGCGAAAATAGAACAGATGGCGACAATTCGTTGGAAAGGGAGGAATGAAATGACGCAGACAAATACCGGATCGGAATCGACCGTACTGATGATCACGATTCTCAACCGGGGAAACGGCAAAAAAATTGCAGATCTGTTTTCCGGCAGAGGTGTGCGCCTGAATTTCCTGGCTTTGGGAAAAGGAACCGCGGATTCAAAAATCCTGTCCTACTGGGGCCTTGGCGAAACGGAAAAAGACGTTCTGTTCAGTGTGATGCCCGGGGAAACAGCCGAGAGCTTTGTGGAAGAACTGAATGAAAAAATAGGCAGGCCCGGAAGCGGCATTGCCATGACCATACCGATCAGCGGTGCCGCGGGATGCAGGGAAGAGACTCTCTGCCATACCGTATTACAGAAAACAGGAGGGAGCTTTATGGACCAATCCTTTGAACACGCACTCATCGTTGCGATCGCCAATCAGGGCTTTTCAGATGAAGTGATGGATGCCGCAAAGGCCGCGAAAGCGACCGGGGGTACCGTGATCCACGCGCGGGGCGCCAGTGTGAAGGATGCCGAAAAATTCTTCGGCATTACGATTCAGCCGGAAAAGGAATTGATTCTGATTTTAACAAAAAGCGAACACCGCGAAGAAATCATGCAGGCGATTACGCGCGAAAAGGGCCTTCATACGGATGCCAAGGCCATTGCGTTCTCCCTGCCGGTCAACGGGGTGGCAGGGCTGCCCGCTTTATAGCCTGGATCCGGCACGAACCCGGAATTTCCGCCGCAATAACAGTATTTTTTGTTTTAAATTATACAATTTGTATTATTCAAATGCGCAATGAAAGATAAAAAGACGAAAGCCTGCTGAAACAGCGGGTTTTCGTCTTTTTGATGCGACCAGGCCTGTAAGCCGAGTTCTGTCGTGAACAGCCATCTATCTTGGCCGGATGTTGCCATCGCGGCTCAGTGCCACCTTCTCGGGACGCGCCGGGCCGGCGCATAAGTCCCTCTGCGGTGTTGCTCCGAATAGGGTTTGCAGAGCCGCGCGGTCTCCCGCGCGCTGGTGAGCTCTTACCTCGCCTTTCCACCCTTACCGTTACCGGCGGTATATCTCTGTTGCACTTTCCCTGGGGTCGCCCCCGGCGGCCGTTAGCCGTTATTCTTGCCCTGTGGAGCTCGGACTTTCCTCGGGCACGTCCTTTCGGACTGTGTCCGCAGCCGTTCAGCCTGCTCGCTAAACTATTTTAATCGATGAAAGGCCGTCTGTCAACTGCAGATTATGGAATCCGGCCTTCCCCCGCCTACCGCACGGATGCGATACCCGCCTCCGTTAAAAGCTGTGCTCGGAGATCAGGCGGTTTTTCTCATCCCAAAGTTTCTGCGATAAATCCACATAATACTGGTGCGGATTTTCAAAACGCTTCACTTCGTCCCAGAGCGTGTCCACCTGCTGCAGGCAGTATTCCTTGATTTCATCCAGGTCGCGCGGCTTTGTCAGGCTCTTTCCGTTTTCAAACAGCTTCTGACGCAGTTCCACCGCGCGGAAATTTTTGACAATTTTCCGCTTCCAGATATGCTCGGGGTCAAACAGCTCGTACGGCTTGGTGTCGTCGATCACTTCTCCGTGCAGAGTAATCAGGTCGGCAATCGCCTTGCCGCTTTCCCGGTCGAACAGTCTCCAGAGATTTTTAAAGCAGGGAGTGGTAATTTTCGCCACGTTCTCACTGATTTTAATTTTCGGAGTGACATTCCCCTGCGCGTCCTCGACTCCGCTCAGCTTGTAGACGCCGCCGAAAACGGGCTCGCTGGCCGCGGTAATCAGGCGCTCGCCCACGCCGAAGCTGTCCACACAGGCACCTTGCATCAGCATGTCGCGTATTATATACTCATCGAGAGAATTCGACGCGCAGATCTTGCAGTCCTCAAATCCGGCGGCGTCCAGCATTTTTCTCGCTTTCCGGGAAAGATAAGTAATGTCGCCGCTGTCGATGCGGATTCCCGCGGGACGGAACCCGAGGGGGAGAAGTTCCTCGTTGAACACGCGGATCGCGTTGGGAATGCCCGATTTCAGAACATTGTAGGTATCGACCAGCAGGGTACACTGGTTCGGATATTCCCGGGCATACGCGCGGAAGGCTTCCAGCTCGCTGTCAAACAGCTGGACCCAGCTGTGCGCCATGGTGCCCAGCGCCTTTACGCCGTAATCCCGGTCGCAGAGGGTGCAGGCGGTTCCGCAGCACCCGCCGATATAGGCCGCCCTGGCCCCGAGAACGGCTCCGTCCGGTCCCTGCGCGCGGCGGGAGCCGAATTCCATGACCGCTCTTCCCTGCGCCGCGCGGACAATCCTGTTGGCCTTGGTGGCAATCAGGCTCTGGTGGTTAATACAGAGCAGAATCATGGTTTCAATGAACTGCGCCTGGATCACCGGACCGCGCACCGTAACAATGGGCTCGGTCGGAAAGATGGGGGTTCCTTCCGGGACCGCCCACACGTCGCAGGCGAACCGGAAGTTCTGCAGATAACGGATAAAATCCTCGTTGAAAATCTTGCAGTCCCGCAGATACTGAATGTCCTCTTCGGTAAACTTCAGGTTCTCCAGATACTCCACGGCCTGCTGGACACCGGCCATGATCGCATAGCCTCCGTCGCTTGGCACGCGCCGGAAAAACATGTCGAAATAGACGACCGTGTCCTGATAGCCGTTTGTAAAATAGCCGTTGGCCATGGTGATTTCATAAAAATCGGTCAGCATGGTCAGGTTGGTTTTGAATCCGTTCTGTTCATTCATCCTGTTCAGCTCCAATAAATTAAATTTTGCTGTAACTCCACCTGTGCTGGTTATCATATTATAGAACAGCAGTAAAGTGTCTCATGGATACCGTAACGGCATCCGGTTTATAGAAAAATCTCTTTCTGAAAATTACCATAAATTATAAGCCGTATGAAGAATATTATAACAAGGTTAAGGCAAAATAACAAATAAGAAATGCAAATATGATGAAATAATTACTAATTTGAAAAATATTGGTTCATTATGTGAAATTTTTTTATATTTTATTGCATTATAAACAATAAAATATTATACTATATGACATTAACAGAATTTACGATGGTAAATTTCCAATGATTTGTAAATTTCCAGGAAATTTTGTTACAGGCGCTGTGCAGATGGAATATGTATGTGCGTAAAAAATATTTCGTGGGGAGATGAATTCAGTGAGATTACGCAAACAGGCACTTGGAACCCGTAATTTAGTCGGTGCGCGTGTGGAGATGGCACGCAAAAACCAGGGGATGAAGCAGAAAGAGCTTCTGGCTCAGCTTCAGGTTAACGGTGTCGATATGAACGCCTCCGGCTTGTCTAAATTGGAAGGCCAAATTCGCTATGTAACGGATTTTGAACTTTCTGCTTTAGCTAATATTTTAAATGTTTCAGTCGACTGGCTTTTAGGCCGCGAAAAATAATCGTATTTGAATAACGGGGCAGGTTGAGGCGCTTCGCGTTGAGCGGGGCGCTCTTTTTCTGCTTTCTTTTTTGCAAAAGATCGAATATAATGATATTATATTACGGGTTGTAGACAAACTGTCAGACTGCGGCAAATCGTGCAAGTGCAGGCAACACGGAAAGCAAAATTGCTTTGCAATTTTTCGGTTGCGCGGCTTTGTCGTCAGTCTGGAATATAACGATATTATATTACTATTTTGGACAAAAAAAGGCAAGGAGGATATGATTTTGTTTGACAGGCGACAGCTTACCCGGTTAAAGCCGCTGCTGGTCTTTTTCGCAGGGTTTACTTTGCTTTTCTATTTTTTCGCGCTTACGCTGAAATTCACGTTCCCTTTTCTGGCGGGATTTCTGCTGGCCCTGATCGTACAGCCCGTCATCCGCCAGCTGAAAAAACGGATGCATTTCAACCCTTCGGCGGCCGCGGCGCTTTCCACGGTTCTGGTTTTTGTAGTGGTTTTCGGCCTTCTGTTCCTGCTGGGTTACTGGCTGATTTATGAAATCAGCAACCTGCTGAACAACCTGACCACGGACGTAGGCGCTTTGACCGCGCCGGTCAACAGCCTGGTCAGCATGGCGGGAGAGTATTTGAATCGGATCAACTCCAAATATATCGAACAGAATCAGCAGCAGATTCTGAATATCGCCCAGTCCGGCGCCGGAATCGTAAAAACGATTTTGGCGAGCGTGCTCACCTTCCTGACCTCCCTGCCGGCCATTTTCACCATGTTTATCGTCATGATCCTTTCCACGTACTTCTTTTCAAAGGACATGACCTCGATCAAATCGCACATCATGTCGCTGTTTTCCCAAACCACCGCGCTCAATATCCGCTCCGCGTCGCGCCACGGAATGAATATGAGCGGAAAATACGTCGGCTCCTATCTGCTGATTTATTTCATCACCTTTGTCGAAACGCTGATCGTCTTTTCCGCGCTGGGCGTCCCGTATCCGCTTGTGCTGAGCATTGTGACCGGCATCGCCGATATTCTGCCCGTGCTCGGCCCCGGAACCATTTATATCCCCCTGACGCTTCTTTACCTTGTAAGCGGCAGCTTTTTCAAAGCGGGCGCGCTTCTGGTCTGCTGGCTGCTGATTACCGCCATCCGCCAGATCATCGAGCCGAAACTGATCTCCTCTTCGATCGACATTCATCCGCTGACCATGCTCGCGGCGATCTATTTCGCGCTGGTGGCCCAGAATTTTCTGATTCTGATCTACTGTTCCGCGCTTTTGATCCTTTACAAGATCCTGACCCAGATCGGCGTGCTCCCCACCTTGTTTGAAGCGAAGCCCGCCGGCGGCGAGGCCTCAAAATCCGCGCCGAAAAACGATCCGCCGCCACCAAAAGTCTGACAGAAGAAAAAAACGGGCCATAAACGTTTTTCTCCGCTGTTTTTCCATTGTTGACAGTTTTGTAATGATGATTGACTTATGGAAGATTGCATGCTATAGTCTAACTGTACTAATCTTAATAATACAGAAAACACAGAAGAGGTGAGAATGGTGTTCACACTCGATTATAAGAGCCGGCTGCCGATTTACGAGCAGCTGTACAAAAGCATACGGCGCATGGCCGCCGTGGGCGCTGTGGACCAGCGGGAGCCGCTTCCGAGCGTAAGGGCGCTGGCGCAGGAGCTGGGGGTCAACCCGAACACGGTGCAAAAGGCCTACCGGATGCTTGAACACGACGGCATTATCTGTTCCGTCCCGGGGAAAGGGTCCTTTCTTTCCGAGGACCTCTCCGCAATTTCCCAGCAGCGGGAAATCGCGCTGGAAAAGCTGGACGACGCAATCCGGTCCGCCGCGGATCTTGGAATCACAAAAAATCAAATCATTGTAAGGGTGGAAAGCCTTGTAAGCGGGAGAGGTGAGTGAGCGATGATAGAAGCAAAAAAACTAACGAAGAAATTCGGCGCGGCCACCGCGCTGGATGAGATATCTTTTTCCATCGGGTCGGGCTCGGTGTTCGGGCTGGTCGGTTCCAACGGCGCCGGAAAATCCACATTTCTGCGCACGCTCGCGGGAATCTACAAGCCGGACGGCGGCGAAGTGCTTCTGGACGGAGCGGCACCGTTTGAAAACTCGGAGGTCAAGTCGCAGATTTCCTTTATATCGGATTTCCCCTATTTTCTGCCGCAGGCCACGCTGAGGGAAATGGCGGGGTTTTTGTCACGCATTTACCCCGGCTGGAGCCAAAAGCGGTTTGAAGAGCTGTGCGGGCTGTTCCCGATTGACAGCAAGAGCAAAATCGTAAATATGTCGAAGGGGATGCAGCGGCAGGCGGCTATTATCTGCGCGATCGCAACCCAGCCGAGCTGCCTTCTTCTGGACGAGGTGTTCGACGGTCTTGACCCGGTAATGCGCCAGCTTTTAAAGCGCATTGTTTCCGGGGAAGTCGCCCAGCGCGGCATGACGGTGATCATCGCCTCGCACAATCTGCGGGAGCTGGAGGATTTCTGTGACCATGTGGGGCTGTTCCACAAGGGCGGCGTCGTGTTCGAGCGCGACCTTGACGAGCTGAAGCTCGGCATCAACAAGGTGCAGGCGGTGTTCAAGCCCATGCCCGAAATCAGCGCCTTTGCACCGCTGGAAATCATTAAGACCGAAATGCACGGTTCTCTGATTAATCTGGTGGTCCGCGGTTCAAAAGACGAGATTCTGGAAAAGATAAACGGGTTGAACCCTGTTTTCGCGGAAGTGCTTCCGCTCACTCTGGAAGAAGTATTTATCAGTGAAATGGAGGTGGCCGGTTATGACCTCGAAAACATCCTCAATTAGACGCAGGAAAGAGTTTTGGGAAACCTATCTGTGGTCGCTGAAGAAAAACCGCGGTATGATGGCGCTTCTTACGCTTCTGATGTTTATCGCGCTGCCCATGATCCTGATGATCCTGATGTCCAACACGCAGAATCGGATTACCACCGAGATTTACACACCTGAAATGTGGACGCAGACCTATCTGAGCAGCGTCACAGGGCTGACCGCTCTGCTTGTTACCCCGATATCCCTGATTTTCGTTCTGGTAATTTCCGTCTCCCTGTTCGGATATATGCATCAAAAGCGCAGCGTGGATTTGTTCCATGCGCTGCCGGTCGGCAGGACGCCCATGATTTTGGGACGGCTGCTTTCCAGCCTGACCGCGCTTTACGCGCCTATTTTACTGAATTTCGCCCTTATATTCGTTGTGGGCGCGGCCTACCCCGTACAGCTTCAGCTCTGCTGGGTCACCGTATTTTCCTATCTGCTGTGGCTGATGCTGATCTGCGCGGCGGCTCTGTGCCTTTCCTCTTTCATGGCGGTCTGTACCGGAATGACCACCGACATGATCCTGTCCCTGCTGGGCATTAACGCGGCATATCCTCTTCTGATTTTTCTGGGCGACCGGTTTGCCTCCTCGCTTTTGCCCGGCCTGAATACCGGATTAACCGCCAACTCCATTATTCTGACCGCGGTTTCTCCTTTTATGGCCGCTTTCATGCCGTATATTGTGAGCGGAAGCCAGGCTCGCAGCGGGGCTTTAGTTGTCGATGCAGGCTTTTATATCTGGTGGATCGTGTTTACCCTTGTGCTTCTGGCGGGCACCGTCCTTCTCTACCGGAAACGCCGCAGCGAATGCGCCGAAAGCAGCTTTGCCTTTTCCCTTCCCAAAAATGTGATCCGCTTTATGATCACCGCCGTAACGGGCCTCGGCCTGGGGCTGCTGCTCCAGAGCGGAACGGAAAGCTCCGGGAACTTTTTCATCGGCCTGATCGCCGGGTCCCTCGCCGCGCATATTGTGACGGAAACCATTTATTCCCGCGGGTTTAAGCAGCTGAAAAAGAGCTTTGCCGGATACGGCGTTTTCATGGCCGTGTTTGTGGCCGCTTATGCTTTTCTTGCCACGGGCGCTTTGGGCTACGACACCCGCGTTCCTCTGGCGGAGGACGTGGCAAGCGTCACCATTCAGGACCCCTATACGGATGGCGGCGGGCAGATTGTAGACGGGAATCATCGTTTGCTTGCCTCCGTTACGCCGACTCTGATGGAAAAGGCCAATATCGAGAAGGTAACCGATTTCCATAAGAAAATCACGCAGGACAAAAGAGAACATTCCTATCCTTATTCCCTGAACAGCAGGAACGGCACTTCCTTCACCCTGACCTATCATCTGAAAAACGGCGGCGCCGTAAACAGAACCTATTATCTGGAATATAAGGAGGACGGACAGGGAAACCCGATCTCTCCGCTGGGCGAAATCGCCGATACCAGAGAATACAAAGAAACGCAGGACCTCCTGTTTTATGTTGAGCCGGAATACATTAAAAGCGTCGACCTGGACACACGGGGCGGGGAAGACAGCACCACCTTCGCGCCGGATCTGAACACCAAAAAGGAACTGCTGGACGCAATGAGGCAGGATTACCTGGAAGGCAAGCTGAACAACGGAAAAGATCTTGACGCAGAAGCCTCTTATCTGGTGATCGAATACAAGGCCCCCCTTCAGGTGAAGGGCGGGAGGCTGAAGACTCTGCTGAACGGATACGAAGGCGATATTTACCTGTACGTAAACAGCTACCATTTCCTGAACAGCTCCAGCAAAACCGGAGAATTGGTGGAAAAACTCGGCTGGAACAAATAACAAGCTGCATAATTACGCAAATACAGCATATCAATACAGGAAGGCGGCCGGCTCTCGGACCCGGCCGCCTTTTCTATCCGAAAATACCGTCATGCGCTCCTCCGGTCCATACTGTGCCGGTTAAAAATTGGTCCTGAAATATGTTTTGGGAGGAACCTGAAATTATAAACACTGAAAATCAAAAGGAATACGAAGAGAAAAGAAAAATCACCGGCATTGTTTCCGTTTCCGTGCTGCTCCTTTTGTTTGCGGCAGCCACCGCGCTGCTTTGGAGGCCGCTGATCGACACCATCTCCAACCCGGAGCAGTTCCGCGCGTGGGTCAACCTGCACGGCGTGGCGGGAAGATTCGCCTTCGTCGGTATGATGGTCCTGCAGATCATCTTTGCCGTCATCCCCGGCGAACCGATGGAGGTTGGCGCGGGATACGCCTTCGGCACTCTGGAGGGCACCCTGCTGTGCCTGGCCGGAGCGGCGGTCGGCTCGTCCGTTATTTTCCTGTTTACAAAGCTTTGGGGGAACAGATTGGTGGAAGCGTTTATCAGCCGGGAAAAAATCCATTCCCTGCGCTTTATGAAATACAGCAGGAATCTGAACTTCATCGTATTTTTCGCGTTCCTGATTCCGGGAACCCCGAAGGACCTTATGACCTATTTCATCGGTCTTACGTCCATGAAGCTGAAAACCTTTTTAATTCTGACCAGCATTGCGCGAATTCCTTCCGTGATCACCTCTACGATTACAGGCAACGCGCTGGGAATGCAGGATTACAGGATCGCGGCCATCATTTATTCCATCACGGCGGCCGCCAGCCTGATCGGCGCGATTGCTTACCGCAAAATTTCCAGACGGTACCGACAGGACAAAAAAGAAAAATCCGGGAGCGACTGACAAATGAATTGACCCCAAAAAGTTAGACAAATATTTTAATTAGGCAGCCGAGAGGGCTTGTTGTCTGTGAAGAGCAGGCGGCAGGCCCCTTAGCTTTGCCTTGGAGCGGCGGTAGTTATAATAGTCAATATAATCGACGAGTTCAGTTTTAAAATGCTCCATGGACTCAAAAGTCTGTAAATATAGCAGTTCGCTCTTGAGCAGACCGAAAAAGTTCTCAATCACGGCATTGTCCAGGCAGTTGCCTTTTCGGCTCATACTCTGCCGGACGCCTTTCTTTTTGAGCATACGTTGGTATTGCTTGTGCTGGTATTGCCAGCCCTGGTCGGAATGCAGGATCAGGTTTGTCCCGTCTGGAATTCTTGCAAAAGCCTTGTCCAGCATTTCTGTCACCATGGAGAGCGCTGGTTTGTCCGAGATTGAGTAACCTACAACATCACGGCTACACAGGTCAAGAATTGGTGACAAATAGAGCTTCTGCCCAAACAGACTAAATTCTGTGACATCGGTCACCCACTTCTGGTTTGGCTTTTCCGCCTCGAAGTTTCGTTCCAGCAGATTTGACGCAACCTTGCCAACCGCGCCCTTGTAAGAGTGGTACTTCTTCATCCGTACACGGCAGACAAGGCCAAGCTGCTTCATCAGCCGCTGCACCGTCTTGTGGTTTAGTGGGAAACCGCGGCGGCGCAGCTCTGCGGTAATACGCCGGTAGCCATAGCGCCCTTTGTTCTCGTGGTAAATTGCGGCAATGCCCTCTTTGGCGTTGCCGTATTTATCTGCCTTTGCCAGCCGTTTCTCATGGTAGTAGTAAGTCGAGCGCGCAAGCTGAGCCACTTCCAACAGAATTTCCAATGAATAACTTTGCCTCAGTCCTCGAATCACCAGCGTTTTTTGCGCGCTTTTCGCTCGTCTTCCAAAACCAAGGCTTGCAAGTTTTTTAGGTACGCCACCTCTGCACGCAGTCGCTGATTCTCTGCGATCAGATCTTCTTCCATCTGCTTGTCCAGTTTTGGTGGTCGGCCTTTCTGGGTTCCGCTGGCGGCACTGGCTCGGCCTCGACGCTCGACATACAACCCTGCCGGTCCCTCTTCAAGATAAATTCGTTCCCATTTCTTGATTCGTTCTGCTCCGCCAATTTCAAATATGCGCATTGCTTCACGATAGCTTAATCCGTCCTTTCGGACTGTTTCTACTACCAGCTGCTTAAATTTACCAGTATACTTCTTGAGTGGTATTCCTTTGGGCATAAAAACTGCACCCCTTCCGTTAGTTTCAGTATATCATACTGTCTAACTTTTGGGGTGCAGTTCACAAATCAGCGCTCCCGGATTTATTTTTTTACTTCATGTTAGATACTATTTCTTTCGCGTACGCCCTGATGGCCGTCAGGTCTTCGTCCGTAGGATTGAAAAGAACACGGAAGCCTTCTCCGATAAACCGGAACTTCAGGTGTTCCATCCGGGATTTCATCATCGGAACGGCTTCGCCGCTCCAGCCATAAGCGCCGAACGCCCCGGCCGGTTTTTGTCTGGTGTTGATCGCGTCCACGCTGGCAAGGATATCCCAGATCACTTTCGGCGCGTCGCGGTTAATGGTGCAGGAACCGATCAGCAGAGCGTCCGCTTCATTCGCAAGCTTCGCTGCCTCTTCAAACGGCGTAAAGACGACGTTGATCAGCTTCGCATCCAGCTTCTCGTCTTTTTTCAGTTCGTCATAGGCCGCTTCGGCCAGCTTCCCAGTACATCCGTAAGCGGAAGCGTAAAGGATACCGACCGTTTTTTTCTCATGCGGGACAGGAGTGCTCCACTCCCGGTAAAGGTCCTCGCATTTCTGAATGCTTTCGGTAAGACAGGGGCCGTGACTGGGACAGACCAAGGTAACCGGAAGGTCCTTTATCTTGTCAAGTCCGGCCAGAACATAAGGCTTGAATGGCCCGAAAATACAATTGTAATAATGTTTAAATTGCTCGCTGTACTTGTCCGGATAATGGACGGTCGTATCAAGCATAGTGGGCTCGCAGTAATGCGTCCCCAGAAAGTCGCAGGTAAACAGCGTCTTTTCCGAACCCATGTAGACAAACATGGAATCCGGCCAGTGAAGAAGAGGCGCTACGATGAATTCAAGCTCTTCCCTTCCGATCGAAAGCTTGTCTCCCTGTTTTACAGTGACGCATTGAAAGTCCCGGTTGGTAATGGCAGAAAGATACATCTTTGCCGCCGTCGTACAGTAAACCGTAATATTGGGATTCATTTCGAGCAGCTTTCCAACGCTGCCGGAATGGTCCGGTTCCGTGTGGTCCATAATCAGATAATCAATTTTTGAAATATCGATGACACTTTGAATGTTATTCAGGTACTCGTCGAAAAACGGGGCGTGAACCGTATCAATCAAAACGTTTTTTTCACCCGTAATGAGGTACGCGTTATAGCTGGTGCCATAACGCGACTCCATAATGATGTCAAAAACACGGAGTGACGGATTCAGCACACCGACTGAATAAACATTGTTTTTGAGTTTGATTGCACCCATTCTAATGACATTCTTCCTTTTCAGTTATTCCGGAGAAAACATATCCTTGCCGACCCCGCACATAGGGCAGGTCCAGTCGTCGGGCAGATCCTCGAATTTTGTTCCGGGCGCGATGCCGTTGTCCGGATCGCCTACCGCGGGGTCGTATACATAGCCGCATGCATTGCAAACATATTTCATAAACTTCGCTCCTTTGGTTGAATTTGTCATTAGTATAGAATAGCACAGCTTTTTTGTCAATCGGAATTGGCCTCAAATTGAAAGTCTTCGATTATTTCGCTTAAATTGGTCGGAAAAACCGAACCCCTCTGCAGCTGTTGCGCCACACTCATTGCCGTCCCCAAATCATGTGACACTATCTGGTCAGCTTTTTCTACACGGGTCACGGTGATTTCCACCCCGAAGCCCGTGCTGCGGCTACCATAAACGTAATACTTCAGACTGTTGCCGCACAGCTCAATATTCCCTACGCATCTTCTCATTTTTCCCCTCCTTTTTGTGTGAAATATGACCACAAACTAGTTTAATGATAATTCAATTTTGTCAGATATGCAAGACGAAAACGTTCTCTTTCTTCACGAAAATTATATTTACGCAATATATTTGGCTCTTTTGGACTTTTCAAGCATATCTTGTATATTGGATTTAAGAACTATTTAGACCCTTTTATACAGAAAGCAAATAAAACCGGCACATAATACGCCCAGTATTGCGCCCGCGAGAACGTCCGACGGGTAATGCACAAATAAAAAAATGCGTGAAAGGGCAATCAGCAGCGCAAGGGAAAAAGAAGGAGCCGTAAATTTACGGTTTGCCCTGCGCAGGATGAACGCCGCCGCAAAGGAAGAACCGGCGTGACCAGACGGGAAGGAATACCCGTGCGGCGCGGCAATCAGCAGCCTGTACCCGGGGATAACGCTGAACGGGCGCGGGCGGGCGGCAAGCGGCTTCAGGATTCCTTCCCCGACCGTATGCGTCAGCATCAGAGCGGCCAGAAGCATCACTCCGTACGGACGGTATTTTTTAGAGCAGATCAGGCAGATGCCGGCCACAACCCATATGAATCCCGCGTTTCCCAGCACGGTGACGGCGGGGAAAAAGAAATCCGTAAAGCCGTTGTGAAAATGGCTCTGTATAAAATTCAGGATCAGAAGATCCAGATTCATCCTCTCTTTTCCTCCTTTCCGCCTGCCCGTGTGGGAAACGGGAACGTATTATCGTTGGACGATACTACCATATTTTGAGAAATCCGCGAATATACTTAACCATAACAGGGGGTTGATACGATTGGATTGGCAGAGTCTTACAAAAGAAGAATGTGCAAAAAAACTCGGTACCAATATAAAGACGGGCCTGTCGCCGGCCCAGGCGGAAGAGCGTCGGAACAGGTACGGCCCGAACGAACTGGAGCAGCCGAAAAAGAAGAGCGTTCTGCTGCGGTTTTTCGCGCAGTTTTCAGACTTTATGGTAATCATCCTGCTGGTGGCGGCCGGAATTTCGTTTGTGACTTCCTTTTTGCAGAAGGACAACGATTATATTGATTCCATCATCATTCTGGCAATCGTCACGGTAAACGCGATGATGGGCATGATACAGGAAAGCAGGGCGGAAAAATCGATCGAAGCGCTCAAAAAGATGTCCAGTCCTCACGCCCATGTGGTGCGCGCGGACACGGAAGCGCTGATTGAGGCAAAGGACCTGGTCCCCGGCGATCTTGTCCTTCTGAACGCGGGCGATCTTGTTCCGGCCGACTTGCGGCTGACCGAAGCCGTCAACCTGAAGGCGGAGGAAAGCGCCCTGACCGGGGAAAGCCTGCCGAGCAGAAAGCGCGCGGACATGACCTGCTCCGCCAACACCCCTCTCGGCGACCGCCACAATCTGCTGTTTTCCTCAAGCTCCATTGCGTCGGGGCACGGCGCCGGCATCGTTACGGCGACCGGGATGGAAACACAGGTGGGGAAAATCGCGCATATGATCAGCACCCAGTCGGCTCCTCAGACCCCGCTGCAGCGCAAGCTGGCACAGACGGGGCGCTGGCTTGGAATCGGCGCCCTGGTCATTTGCTTTGTCATTTTTATTATGGGCCTGTTTCAGCACGTTCAACCACTGGAAATGTTTTTAATTGCCATCAGTCTGGCCGTGGCGGCGATCCCTGAGGGCCTTCCCGCGGTCGTCACCATTGTGCTGGCGATCGGCGTACGCCGCATGGCGGCGAAAAGGAGCATTGTACGGCGTATGCCCGCTGTGGAAACGCTTGGCAGCGCCAGTGTGATCTGCTCCGATAAAACCGGCACCCTGACGCAGAACCGGATGACCGTGGTGGAGCTGAGAGGCTCCGGAGGGACCGTCCCGATCCACTCGACGCAGGGAGATTTCCTTCTGAGCCTTGCGTCGCTCTGCTGCAACTGTACGGTCAGCGGGAGCACGATCCACGGCGACCCGACCGAAACGGCGATCGTCTCCGCCGCTCCCACCGAAAAGAAACGGCTCGACGAACAGTATCCCCGCGTAATGGAAATCCCGTTCAGCTCCGAGCGCAAGATGATGACGACCGTACACCGCCTGGGCGGCGGGCGTTACCGGATTATCACCAAGGGCGCGCCCGACATTCTGTTCACGCACTGTACGGGCGGAGCGCCGCGGCAGAACGAGGAGATGGCCTCGCGCGCGCTGCGCGTGATCGGCGTCGCCTACCGGGACATCGACTTTCTGCCGGACCCGGACGAGGATATTGAACACGGCCTGACCTTCTGCGGCCTGATCGGAATGATCGACCCGCCCCGCCCGCAGGTAAAACCCGCTGTGGATTTATGCCGCAAGGCCGGCATCCGGCCCGTTATGATCACAGGGGATCACGCCGCCACCGCGGCGGCGATTGCGAAGCAGCTCGGCATTATGGACGGAAAAAGCCGCGTCATCACCGGCGCGGAGCTGGACAGACTCAGCCAGCAGGAGCTTGAAAGAAGCATCTACGACTACGCCGTGTTTGCCCGCGTTTCCCCGGAACACAAGGTACGCATCGTACGCGCGTTCCAGTCCCATGGCGAGGTCGTCGCCATGACGGGGGACGGCGTAAACGACGCCCCCGCGCTGCGCGCCGCGGACATCGGCTGCGCAATGGGCATTTCGGGCACTGACGTGGCCAAGGCGGCGTCGGATATGGTTCTGACGGATGATAACTTCGCAACGATTGTGACCGCTGTACGCGAAGGCAGGGGCATCTATGAGAACATCCGAAAAACCGTACATTTCCTGCTCAGCTGCAACATCGGGGAAATTCTGACCGTGTTTGTCAGCTTTCTGCTGCGCCTGCCCACCCCCCTGCTGGCCATCCAGCTGCTGTGGGTAAACCTTGTGACGGATTCCCTTCCCGCGCTTGCGCTGGGCGTTGAACCGATAGACAGGGACATCATGGACCGCAAGCCGGTAAAACCGAACGAAAGCGTTTTTTCCGGCGGCATGGGATACAATATTATTGTGGAAGGGTGCCTGATCGGCGCTATTTCGCTTCTGGCCTACAGCATCGGCCGCATTTATTTCGACGTCGACCCGTCGTCCCCGTATGTCGGCCGCACCATGGCGTTCGCGGTCCTCAGCCTCTCTCAGATCGTACATACCTTTAACATGCGGTCTCCGCACTCCGTGTTTAAAGCCGGCATTTTCGCCAACCCCAAGCTTGTGCTGGCGGGGATAATCTGCACGGCGCTCCAG
Source organism: Caproiciproducens lactatisolvens (assembly GCF_052443335.1). Classification (NCBI taxonomy): domain Bacteria; kingdom Bacillati; phylum Bacillota; class Clostridia; order Eubacteriales; family Acutalibacteraceae; genus Caproiciproducens; species Caproiciproducens lactatisolvens. The sequence continues at coordinate 2,794,835 of NZ_CP195750.1, forward strand.
ACAATGGTGATCGTCTTTGAACCGCTGGCCGTAATTTTCAAGACCGCGGTGCTGAACGGCCGCCAATGGCTGATCGTAGCGCTGCTGTCCCTGATTCCCCTTGCGGTGGTAGAGCTTGAAAAGGCGGTCACAGGACACAAATCCCGGCACAAGCCCATACAAAGCGGACATAAAAAGTCCGGCGGGGTACCAAAGAAATCGTTTCAGGGAAAAGGAAAGGCATTTCTTAACCGGTGAGGATACCGGGTTAAGAGGAGAACAGAGAAGCGGACCCGGAACAATCTGTTCCGGGTCCGCTTCCATTACCGACAGCTAATTTGAAATAGACTATTTGTTATAAATTTTGTTTGCAAAACGCTTTCAAACGGTCCGTTTCCGTCTGTTCGTCTTCCCCTTCAACGGTAAAGGTAAGTCTGTCGTTTTCTTTGGCGCACAAGCTCATGATGGAAAACAGGCGTTTGGCATCGGCTGTCGTGCCATTGGCCAGCACACTGATTTTACAGCCGGAGCCCTGCGCGATTTTCACCAGCATCCCCGCCGGTCTCGCATGTAATCCAAGTTTATCCTGAATCGTGTAATCAAATTTTATCATAGTACATCCTTTTTTAATCTCTTGTCCGTCAGGCCGTGGGAGAAGCTTTCCGCTTTTTCAATTCTTCGACATACCACGAGGTAATGATCTCCGGTCGGGTGATCGCCGTTCCCACAACAATGCTGTGGCAGCCCAGCTCCAGAATTTTAAGCGCCTCTTCTTTGGTGTGGATCCTGCCTTCTGCGATGATCGGTTTTGCGAGATGACGGACAAGCTGTTCCACCAGCTCATAGCTGAGTCCGTTTATATGACTCGTCTGGGGAGTGTATCCGCAAAGCGTGGTTGACACGATATCCGCGCCACAGTCACTTGCGTAAACACCCTCTTCAAAGGTTGAAATATCCGCCATAACCAATATATCCGGGTAATTTTTATGGATACCCTGAATCATGGAAGTAAGCGTTTCGCCGTTCGGCCTTTCTCTTTTTGTCCCGTCCAGTGCAACAATGGAGGCACCGGCCTCAATCACTTTTTTGGCGCTTTCAAAATCCGGCGTGATAAAAACACGTTTATCCTGATCCCATATTTTACGAATCCCGATAATCGGAAGCTTTACTTTCCGGGAAATGGCGCGAATATCCTCTTCGCCGTTTGCTCTGATTCCTACTGCGCCTCCCTCTTCAGCGGCTTTTGCGAAAGCCGCCATAATATCGCTGCCCCGCATCGCCCAGCCTTCCCGGGCCTGACAGGAGACAATGAGACCGTTTTTGATCTGGTTTAAAACAGTTTCCTGTTTCGACGTCATCCAACCATTCCTTTCAACAGAGAACTTTAAAGTATCCCAAACAGTTTTCCGAAAATACCGATCACAAAACTTAAAACAATACAAATATAATTGCCTTTTTGTGATTTGTTTAAGATTTTATAATAAATGAGAGTGACCGCAACGGGAAGCAGTCCGGGCAGAATCTGATCCAAAAGCTCTTGCACCACGACTTTTTTGCCGGCGGAAATAAACTGCAGGGCAATGGGCAGCTTGACAAAGCTGACAACCATTGCGGCGGTGACCATCAAACCCACAATAGTGGCCGCCTGAACAAACTTATCGATCAGATTTGATTCATTGATTTTACTGACAAGCTTGATTCCGAACCGATAGCCGTACTTGATAAAGTACCACCGCGAAAAAACATTCAGCAAAACATTCGGAACGATGAACACAATGGGCCCCAGAAAATTCCCGTTCAAACTCATTCCGGCGCCGATCGCCGCAAAAATGGTCATAAAGGTCGCTTTGAAAAGAGAATCCCCAATTCCGGACAGCGGTCCCATCAACGCGGCTTTTGTGGAAGAGATGATTTCCGGAGCCATTTGCTGATTCCTCGATTTTTCTTCCTCCAGTGCCAGGGTCACCCCAATGACTGCATTTCCGGTGTAGGGATGGCAATTGAAAAACTCGTTGTTTCTCGCAAGCGCTTCCTTATATTCCTCTTCGTTTTTATAGAACTTCTTCAAAGCCGGGATCATGGCATAGCAGAAACCAAGGTTGCAGTACCGTTCATAATTGATCGATGTCATGGAGAAGAAAGATCTGAAGAATACTTTTTTCAGGTCTTTCTTGTCCAACAGGGTTTCCCGGTTTTCACCGTTATCATTATCCGCAAAGATGTTTTCTCCGTCCTCCCGCTTGCTCAGAGAAAAGACTCCGGCGGCAATCGCCAAACCCATCAGCGAGATCGCAAGTACGTCAAGCTTCAGATACTCCGCTAACACGAAGCCCAAAAGCAGAAATGCCCAATATTTTTTTGCGTCCATCATCTTGATCAGCATTGCCATACCTACCGCAGGAAGGATGGTGGAAGTCGCTTTCAGCCCCGTATTCAGCCATGCCGGCAGAGACGCGACCAAGTTTGATACCCATTCGCTTCCGAACCGCAATGCAAAAAATGTAGCGATAAAGAAAATGACGAAGAACACGATCAGCCCGGTCAAATGGGTTCTCTCCACTTTTTTTGTATTGCCTTCCGATATGTATTTATCCGCCCGATGGACAAGATAGATATTGACATTCCAAGCGAGCATAATCAGGAATTGCGCCAGAATTCCTACCGGCATCGCAAGAACAATGCCGATTTCCGGTTTTCCCCCCGATAAAATAGCAAAGGCCGTGCCGATCAGACCGGCGATCTGTGCGTTCGGCGGCACGGAGCCTCCGATCGGCAGAACACCCATAAACATCAATTCAACACTGCCGCCGACAAGCAGGCCGGTGTTCAAGTCCCCCATCAGAAGGCCCAAAATTGCCCCGCCTACCACCGGGCGGCTAATCATCCAATAACCATATCCGTAATTTTCCAAAATAAGCAGCGCGATAAAAGCGCTTAATCCCAAGGCGCTAAGAGTAGACATGGTATCAATCCCTTTCTATATTTTTTATTTCTTTGTCAGCATAAATGGTACAGATCAAGAGATTTATCACTTGGAGCAGTCCTGATTTCACACTCCACTCCTTGTTCCTGAAGCTTTCTGAAGGTCCGGATGTCTTCGTCATCCACGTAAACCGTTTTGGACAGCTGCTTCTTTCCCTCTTTAAAATACATTCCGCCGACATTTATGCTTTTTACCGCCACGCCTCCTTCTACCAGCTTTAAATATGCCTCCGGTCCTTTTGCCACTAAAAAGATTTTTTGATGGAGATCCTTTTCACTTTTAAAGTACTGTATCGTTTCGTCCACTGAAAAGACATAACCGGTCTTTCCTTTCGGCACCGCCATCCCGATCAGCATTTTCTGCATTTGGTCCTTTGCGCAGATATCGTCCACAACAATAATGGTGTCCACCTGATATGCTACGCTCCAGCTATAGGCTATTTGACCGTGAACCAGCCTTTCGTCTATTCTTGCCACTGCAATTGCCATTTTTCTCCCTCCTCATTCTTTACTCATTCCATCTTTGTACACATAGCCCTTCGATTCTTTTCTTTTAAATCGCCATACAGGAAGTATTTTCCTGTATGCTCAGTCCCGGCGACTCAGATTTTCGGGCGCTAAATGGAAAAGCGTCGTTTTTCCCGTCTCCACCGCGTTTTTTATCGCCTGATCCAAAGGAGCATCCTGATCGTTCACCAATGAAAGCAGCAGCGGCAAATTGAAGCCCGCGATGATCTCAAGGTGCGGCTTTCCCTGCTTTACCGCAAACGCGGCATTAAAGGGCGTCCCGCTCATCAGGTCGGCAAGAATGATATATTCGCACTCCTCTTTTGTCTTTTCCCCGATTCTTGCGGTAAAGCTTTCCAAAGATTCATCTTCCTGCAGGCACAGATAGTCGACTGCGTCCATCTCACCCATGATCAGTGTAGCAACGTGTACCATCGCCTCCGCGATTTTTCCATGGCTTACAATTAAAATTCTTCGCTTCTTTTTCTTATCACCCATAGAACCCCCCCTTAGAATTGACAAAAGTATATAATACTCCAATTAAAAAGTCAATAAAATTTTAAGAATTATTGTGGAAATTTTAAAATTTTATTTCAAAACATTTACAAAACAGCTTTTAAATTAAGAATATTGAAAAACCAGTTTTAAAATATTATCCCGCATTTTTCCTGTATTTTAAATAGAATTTATAAAATTTAATTTTATTATTTAAGAATATGTATTGAATTTTTATTTTAAATGTTTATAATTAAATTACTAAGAATAACCTTGGAAGGCAGCAACAGTCCCAAACGAACCTTCGCTTGCCGGTTATTCATTGAAAAAAGCATTGAACAACGCACAGAAACCAAATTTCCCACACACTACAACATTTTAAGGGAGATATGCAAAATGATCACAAATCTTGATATACTTGAAACAGAGCAAAAGAACGAAGAAAGCCGTGAGATCGATGTAATGAGCACAATAGAAATGCTTGAAGTAATCAATTCCGAGGATAAAAAGGTTGCTTTTGCCGTAGAAAAAGTGCTGCCCGCTATTCAGGAGCTGATAGATGAAGCGCACAAGCGCATGATGCGCGGCGGCAGAGTCGTCTACATCGGCGCGGGTACTTCGGGCAGGCTGGGTGTCTTGGACGCCAGCGAATGTCCTCCGACCTTCGGTGTGGAGCCCACGCTGATCCAGGGCGTCATCGCCGGCGGATTTGAGGCGCTGATCAGGGCGAAGGAAGGGGCAGAGGATGATTTCTCCCTCGCAAAGCAGGATTTAATGCGCATTTCTCTGAACAGCAGCGATACCGTTATCGGTCTGGCGGCAAGCGGGAGAACGCCGTACGTGATCGGCGGGCTGGATTACGCAAAAGAGATCGGCGCTTACACCGGGGCGATCAGCTGCGTGAGCAACGCTGAAATCTCAATGCATGCTCAAACCAAAATCGAAGTGCTTGTCGGGCCGGAAGTCATTACCGGCTCCACACGCATGAAATCCGGGAGCGCACAAAAAATGATTTTGAATATGATTTCCACCGCACTTATGGTACAATATGGAAAAGTGTACAAAAATCTGATGGTAGACGTACAGCCGACAAACGAAAAGCTGATCGAGAGGGCAAAACGGATTATCCTGTCAAGCACCGGGTGCAGCTACGAAGAAGCCGAAAAATATCTGAAATCCAGCGGCTCCGACGTAAAGGTGGCGATCTGCATGGCGCTGACCGGTCTTTCCAGAAGCAATTGTGAAACCATGCTGAACGATAGCCTGGGCAATATATCGATGGCAATCCGCTCGCTTAAAAGCAGAGACGCCGTACTCCCCAAAAACTGAATTCAGAAAAGGAAGCGTTTACACATGAGCTGCATTTACAAAATACGGGAAGGAGCCTCCAGCTACACGGATACGGAAAAGAAGCTGGCGGATTACATCCTGAACCATATTGACGAAGTCCCCTTAAACTCATCACAGACTTTAGGGGAACGCGTCGGTGTTTCTGCCGCCGCAGTGATACGCTTTTCTAAAAAACTGGGTTACAACGGCTTTACCGCTTTGAAAGTCGATCTGGCCAAGGACAGAGCTGCTGAAATCACAAATTACGACGACATGATTCAGGAACAGGATTCGATGGATACCGTCCTGAAAAAGGCGGAAAACCTGAATACCATGCTGCAGAATCAGGCATACCGGCTTATCAACACCGCAAGCCTTGAAAAAGCGGTCGACCTGCTGCTTCACTGTGACACGGTCTATCTTTTCGGGGTCGGCGGATCGGGGATCGTGTGTATGGACTTTATGCAGAAGCTGACGCGGATAAATCGCAGGGTCGTGTTTCAAAGCGATTTTCATTATCAGCTGCCCGCCGCCGCTCACATGACGGACCGGGATGCGGCGATCGCCGTTAGCTACAGCGGGACAACACGCGAGGTCAACACTGCCGTACAGCTTGCGAAAGAGCTGGGGACGCCCGTTATCAGCATTACTCAGTTCAAAAAAAGTCCTTTGGTAAAGCTTTCAGACATCCTGCTCTATATTCCCTCCTCGGAGAGAGAGTTGAGGCTGGGCGCAATTGCTTCGCGCAACGCCTCTCTCATCGTCACGGACCTGCTGTATTTGGGTCTTGCAAAAAACGACATAGGGATGATAAAGGAATATCTGGTCAGGACCAAGGAAGCGATCAAGCGTTTAAAATAGCCGTTAAGATTCGTCATGCAGTCGGATATAAAGGTTATCCACCATTATAAAATAACGGAGGAAGCATTGCTTCCTCCGTAAAAGCCCAACGGACCGTTGGGCTTTTTTGTTATAGAAATCTTATTACGATCATTGTTTTTCCGATTCGTCCGGCGCCTGCACATGGTAGCGTTTTTGCGCGACATAGGCGAAAACGCCGCCGAACAGGATATTGAAATAATAGGTAATGATTCTCCACAGAAGGATCGCGGGGATGATCGCGGTCTTAAAGAACATGCCGAAAAACAGGTAGAAGCTGCCTTCCGCGCCGCCGGAGGCTCCCGGCAGCGGCACAAACACGCTGACCATGGCTACGAACACCTGGGCCGCCACCATGGTTGTGACCGACGCGGAGCCTATGTTGAAGCTGCGGTAAATGAAATAGGGAATCAGGCTGTTCAGCGTGATCTGAACAACGGTGAACGCCATCACGACGGCATACAGCCTGACCGATCTTCCCATCAGCTTGGAAGCGCCGTGGAAAATTTCGAGCTGGCTGTGGATTTTCTCATAACGCTCTTGGGGATGTCTGCAAAGCTTCACTTTATGAAGAAAGCGGATCACGCCCGTCACAATTTTATCCGTGGCGGTCTCGCTGATCATGAACAGGGCGACCAGGGTGATAAAAGTGCTGTTGCTGATCAGCCCGATAATCGTTACAAAGGAAAAATTGCTGACGCTCGTCTGGAAAAAATGCAGCTTCATGGCAACCAGTACGAGGGAATACAGCACCATGACCACCTGATAAGTCAGGGTCTTGACTGCAATGATGGAGCCGGCCTTCCCCGTGTCCATACCCAATTTTCTCATGGAGTAAATCTGCATCGGCTGGCCGCCGGTTGAAAACGGCGTAACCGCGCTGTACAAAAAGCCGATCATGCCTACGCAAAAAGAACGCCCGAAGCTCCATTCGGGATACAAATGGACGCAGAGCAGGTTCAGGACGAAGCCCTCCGAAATCCAGCAGAGCACCGCGCCCGCAACGGATAAAAACAGCCACTCGGGCTTCAGCTTCAAGATAATTTCCCCCAGTGCGACAATCCCGTCCGTGGTAAACAGAAAGTAAAGCAGAATTCCGGCGGAAAGAAGCAGTGTAAGAATGACAAAAAGATTTTTGCGGATTCCCTTTTTTAGACTACCTGCCATTTTTTTCTCCATTGTTATAAATTGGCCTTACGCCTGGGACATTTCTATATTTTATCTCAAACAGCAAAATTATACAAGACCGTTTCCCGAACTAAGGGATTCCCTAAGAGGAAATTCCACGGGGCCCGGCGTTTACAGGCGCTTTCAGCGGATTGCCGGATTGCACGCGCTTGGGGAATTCTGCATACTATATTATCGGATAAGCCCGATGTGTCGAGACGTATCAGAAAGGAGATATACAATGAACGACATGAAAATCGTGGAAGGGGAATCGTGCCTGCTGAGTCCCCCGCCGTTGCCCGCAACGACCGTCGTGGCAATGGCATACGTTCCTTTCCAGCAGTTCGGCGCGGTATACGAGCCGGAAATGGGTCTGCGCAGCGGCACCATATTCCCAGATCTTGACAAACCTTTTTTAGGTAAACGAGGTGTAATGAAATGACCGAACAGGAAGCTTTAATGACGAGAATCCGCTCCTACCAGTTTGCAATGTGGGAGCTTCATATTTTTTTAGATACCCATCCCGGCGACTGCAAAGCGGCGCAGAAGCTGGAAGAATACAGAAAAGCAACAAATGAAATGACCGCGAAGTATGAAGCGGCCTACGGGCCGGTCAATGTGAACGCCCAGAACACCAGCCGCTGGGCGTGGATCGCCGATCCCTGGCCGTGGGACGGTACAGCAGCCGGAAACAACATGAATGTACAGGGAATGTCAAAACAGAAGGAAAACACGATGCCGTGGGCGAATAACGCAATGCCGTGGCAAAGCATGAATTCCGCCGGAAACGCGGCGGTACAGGGAACCTCCACGCAGCAGAACAGCGCCATGCCCCAGATGAATCTACCGATGATGCAGAATGCCGCCGGAAACATGGCGGTGCAGGGGACCTCCACACAGCAGAACAGCGCCATGCCCCAGATGAATCTACCGATGATGCAGAATGCCGCCGGAAACGCGGCGGTACAGGGGACCTCCACACAGCAGAACAGCGCCATGCCGCAGATGAATATGCCAATGATGCAGAACGCTGCCGGAAACACGGCGGTGCAGGGGACCTCCACACAGCAGAACAGCGCCATGCCCCAGATGAATCTACCGATGATGCAGAATGCCGCCGGAAACATGGCGGTGCAGGGGACCTCCACGCAGCAGAACAGCGCAATGCCGCGGATGAATCTGCCAATGACGCAAAACGCTCCAACCGCAAATACGGCGGTACAGGGCGCCACCATGCAGCAAAACAGCCCCATGCCATGGATGAACATGCCGGCGGTGCAAAGCTCCTCCATGCAGCAGGGCAGTGCGATGCCTCGGATGAATATGCCAACAATGCAGAACGCCGCCGGAAATACGGCGACGCAGGGCGCCTCCATGCAGCAGAACAGCGCCATGCCGCAGACCAATACGCAGAGTGCCGCCGGAAACACGGCGACACAGGGTGCCTCCATGCAGCAGAACAGCGCCATGCCGCAGACGAACACGCACGCCTCCGGAAACACGGCGACACAGGGTGCCTCCATGCAGCAGAACAGCGCCATGCCGCAGACGAATACGCAGAATGCCGCCGGAAATACGGCGACACAGGGCGCCTCCATGCAGCAGAACAGCGCCATGCCGCAGACCAATACGCAGAATGCCGCCGGAAATACGGCGACACAGGGCGCCTCCATGCAGCAGAACAGCGCCATGCCGCAGTCAAATATGCAGAATTCCGCCGGAAACGCAGCGGTACAGGGGACTACACAGAACAAAACGATGCCGCAGTCAAACGTGCTTTCATGGGTAAATATATTAGGAAAATAAAAACGGAACCGCGCAGACCGTTCCGCAATCCGCCGGTTCCCGACCGGCGGATTTTTATATGCCCGTGGAATTCCCCGTACCCATATTGACAGGCTGTTCAGGCAATGCATACTATGGAGTATTCTCGAGTGAAAGGAGTAGAACAATGAGTTTAAACCGCTATACCAATAATGTTGAGTCCGTATCAGACGCGAATGATTTCGATTCCAATGACTGCAGCCACAGCTGTGACAGCGAAAGCGCAAGAGCATTGAAACGGATTCTTTCCCTGCTGGACGATTTAAATAATAGTGATCTGCGTATACTGGATGATGTCATTGAGCGGCTTGTCTGCAGCCGTAAGAGGTCATAGTTTTACACTTTTCCGTACCGTCCCGAACGGTTTTTCTTTGCAAAAAAATCGTTAAAAACCGCCTGCTATGCAAAATAGCGGGCGGCCAAGGCAATATTTTTAACAACAATTTACTTTCATAATTTCATGCTATCCTCGCAAACTATTCGCGAGGTGACAGAAATGGCAAACAATTTAAGTGATCTTTTAGCATCCAATACTGAAGTAAATCAGTATTTTTCATCACTGCCTGCAAATGTACAGAATGCAGTGTCCGGCTGCGGTGAAGAGATCTGTACACTGGAAGATCTTCTCCGCTGCATCAAAGGAATCACCGGGACCTGCTGATCACTATGGAAATAAGAAAAACAGCGGAAGGAAATTTTCTTTCGCTGTTTTTCGTCCCGTGCGGCGTCCCGGGACTGAATTCATGCCCAAAGAAAAAAGCTTCTTAAAAATGCGTTTAACGGATGCACGAAAAAAAACTTTACGGCATATTTTATATTGAAACAAGGCGGTTACTCTTTGTGACACGCGGCAGCCGTCATCATGTCCGAATCATGTAATCACCTCATACTTGTATGCCGATTTACGATAGAAAGCAAAGCTCCGGCAAGTTCATTGCCGGAGCCTCAAATTTATTCGGTTAAATTGTTTCTCAATTGTACATTGGGACCACCAATTTCTTTTTAATAAAACGAAAACCAGAAAACGCGTTTCAAACTATATTTTGGACTCACCCCTTTTCCCTGTTCAATCGAACTGCTTTTTCAGAAAAGCAAAAACGGGTTGCAAAGTATAAAGAATCGTCGTTTCGTTGGTTCGGACATCGTGGTCGATATTCCGCCTACAATCTTGCTGCATGAATCATCAGGATTTTCCGGATCATTTATTTTCACGCTGAACAAGGGATTCGGCAGCTGCGCCCAACGAACTTGCAGCTGTGTGCTTTACAAAACGGTTCAATGCCCATTGGACTCACCTCTTTCTGCATCATTGATTTTTCCGGTGCTTCTTCCGGCGGTACCCTTTGCCGGCGCCGTTTCTGCAGCGCCGCCGTTTTTTCGGCACCCGCCCATCACCGTTTAAAAATCATTCCTATCTCTGTTTCCATCTATATTATAAGCGATAACTTGTAAAAGGTCAATATATTTTTTGGCTTGTACATGAAAATTTCATATATTATTGTGTAACTTTATTTTCCTGTTGACTTCATGAAACAGGAAATGTAGAATAATACATAGACAAATAAACGGTGAGGAGATGACCCCTGTGAACGACGAATACGGTGCGGATTTAATTACCCTGATTGACGACGACGGCGAAGAACACGAATTTGAGGTTCTGGATGTTATCGATAACGACGACGGCTGCTTCTACGCGCTGCTGCCGACATTTGAGGATCCACAGGATAAAGTTGACGCGGAGGGCACTTATTATATCTTTGAAGCGATCGAAGAAAACGGCGAACAGCAGCTGGCCGAAGTAGAGGACGAAGAGCTGCTCGACAAGCTTGCCGAGCTTTTTGAAAGCCGTTTTGAAGAACTGTACGATTCCGAGGAAGATACGGAAAACGACGAATAAACATTTCGTTTGCACCCTGCCTGGTGCGTGGACCGTTGCAAAAATAACCCTACAAATTTAAATCGGGAGCATACGCTCCGGTGGCGGACCTCAGACCTCCCGGCTTTTGCCGGACGAAGGGAGTACGAAACCATTGGGCTGGCACCCACCTGCTTTTTAGTAGCAGGTTATTTCAGCACATTACGGCCAGGCGGGATCAATAAATAAGTTTAGGGCCCCTGATGAAGATCGGGAGCCCTTTTTGATGTCATATGACAGTTTGCTCATTTTGTCGGTGTACAGTTTCCGGGTAATATTATATAATGCATTTCAGAAGCAGCCGGACCCAGTTATGAAAGGAGTGAAGGGTTAGATGTACGATTACAAAATCATAACGGACTCCACTTCTGACCTTCCTGTAAAGCTAATCAAAGCAATGGATATTGAAGTGATTCCGATGACTTTTACGGTCGGAGAAGATTCCTATACCAATTACCCGGACGAGCGCGATATTTCCTCCCACAATTTCTACGACCGTCTTCGCGGCGGGGAAATGGCCACCACCAACCAGATTGGCCCCGTCACCTTCGCGGAAGCTTTTGAACCGGCTTTAAAGGCGGGGCAGGATGTGATATATATCGGATTTTCCTCCGCCCTGAGCGGTACCTACAACAATGCGCGCCTGGTTGCCGAGGAGCTTGCGCTGAAATATCCCCGGAGAAAAGTTTACGCTGTGGACTCGCTTGCCGCTTCCATGGGAGAGGGCCTTCTCGTTTACTACGCGGCGCAGATGCGCCAGAACGGCAGCTCCGTTGACGAGGTGCACAAATGGCTGCTTTCGAACCGGGCGCGTCTTGCGCACTGGTTCACCGTCGACGACCTGAACCACCTGAAGCGCGGGGGACGCGTATCCGGCGCGGCGGCGCTGGTCGGTACGATGCTGGGGATCAAGCCCGTCCTTCATGTCGACAGCGAAGGGCGCCTGATTCCGGTCGAAAAGGTACGCGGGCGCCGCCAGTCCCTGGACGCTCTCCTTCATCATATGCAGAACGCGGTGGAGGACCCGGAAGGGCAGATGATTTTCGTCAGCCACGGGGACGTCCCGGAGGACGCCAAGTACATAGCGGACCAGGTACGGAAAAAGTTCCATGTCAAAGCGACGGAAATCAACCCCATCGGCCCGGTGATCGGGACTCACTCCGGGCCGGGAACCGTAGCCCTGTTCTACCTTGGCAAAGACCGGAATTGAATCAGCTTATCAACATTAAAAAAGAGGGAAACGGATTTGAACTGCACCCCAAAAGTTAGACAGTATGATATACTGAAACTAACGGAAGGGGTGCAGTTTTTATGCCCAAAGGAATACCACTCAAGAAGTATACTGGTAAATTTAAGCAGCTGGTAGTAGAAACAGTCCGAAAGGACGGATTAAGCTATCGTGAAGCAATGCGCATATTTGAAATTGGCGGAGCAGAACGAATCAAGAAATGGGAACGAATTTATCTTGAAGAGGGACCGGCAGGGTTGTATGTCGAGCGTCGAGGCCGAGCCAGTGCCGCCAGCGGAACCCAGAAAGGCCGACCACCAAAACTGGACAAGCAGATGGAAGAAGATCTGATCGCAGAGAATCAGCGACTGCGTGCAGAGGTGGCGTACCTAAAAAACTTGCAAGCCTTGGTTTTGGAAGACGAGCGAAAAGCGCGCAAAAAACGCTGGTGATTCGAGGACTGAGGCAAAGTTATTCATTGGAAATTCTGTTGGAAGTGGCTCAGCTTGCGCGCTCGACTTACTACTACCATGAGAAACGGCTGGCAAAGGCAGATAAATACGGCAACGCCAAAGAGGGCATTGCCGCAATTTACCACGAGAACAAAGGGCGCTATGGCTACCGGCGTATTACCGCAGAGCTGCGCCGCCGCGGTTTCCCACTAAACCACAAGACGGTGCAGCGGCTGATGAAGCAGCTTGGCCTTGTCTGCCGTGTACGGATGAAGAAGTACCACTCTTACAAGGGCGCGGTTGGCAAGGTTGCGTCAAATCTGCTGGAACGAAACTTCGAGGCGGAAAAGCCAAACCAGAAGTGGGTGACCGATGTCACAGAATTTAGTCTGTTTGGGCAGAAGCTCTATTTGTCACCAATTCTTGACCTGTGTAGCCGTGATGTTGTAGGTTACTCAATCTCGGACAAACCAGCGCTCTCCATGGTGACAGAAATGCTGGACAAGGCTTTTGCAAGAATTCCAGACGGGACAAACCTGATCCTGCATTCCGACCAGGGCTGGCAATACCAGCACAAGCAATACCAACGTATGCTCAAAAAGAAAGGCGTCCGGCAGAGTATGAGCCGAAAAGGCAACTGCCTGGACAATGCCGTGATTGAGAACTTTTTCGGTCTGCTCAAGAGCGAACTGCTATATTTACAGACTTTTGAGTCCATGGAGCATTTTAAAACTGAACTCGTCGATTATATTGACTATTATAACTACCGCCGCTCCAAGGCAAAGCTAAGGGGCCTGCCGCCTGCTCTTCACAGACAACAAGCCCTCTCGGCTGCCTAATTAAAATATTTGTCTAACTTTTTGGGGTCAATTCAATTCAGCCGTTCCCCTCTTTTTTCTGTCCCCTTTGATTTCTCCGGTAGTCCAGATAATCCTGCAGGATGATGGTTGCGGCAACCGCGTCCACCACCGCCTTGCGCTTTTTTCCGCGCGTGTCGGTATCGTTCAGATACCCGTGGGCCGTAATGGTGGTCCCCCGTTCGTCGCGCATTTCCACCGGAACGTTTACCAGCGCCCGCAGCGCTTCGGCAAAGGCGCGGGCGTTTTGCGCGCTTTCCCCTTCGCTGCCGTCCATGTTGCGGGGCAGTCCGACCACAATCGTCCCCACGGCCCTTTCTGCGGCCTGTGCGGCGATTGTTTTGGCAAGCCGTTCCATATTATGTTCGCTGATTACGCCCGCGGGAGAGGCCAGAAGCTCGCTTTTATCGCACACAGCGAGTCCTGTGCGCGCCCTGCCCAAATCGACAGCCAGTATTTTCATAACGATCCTCTTTTCCCGGACGCTTCCCGGTTGTTCTGCTTCCACCACACGAATTTCGCGGTGGAGGAGACCTCCGGCGTCAGGTGGGAAGCGTCGTTCATAGAGACCACCGTGCTATACAGATTATCATCGAAATCAATCACACTGATCGCGGTATTGGCGGAACCCGCCACCTGATCGATCTGCTCAAGCGGCTTATGCAGCGCGCTGCAGAGGATATTGCGGATGGCGCAGCCGTGCGAAACGGCACAGACGGTTTTCCCCCGGTTTTTCCGGACAATACCGGTAATACCCTCCCATACCCTTTGATAGACCTGCCGCATGGGTTCCCCCTCCGGCGGGGCAAAATCCCATGGGCGGTTCAGCCAGGTATCCCATTCGTTCGGAAAGCGTTCGGGCATCTCCTTCCAGAGCCGGCCTTCCAGAATCCCGCCGTTGATTTCACGCAGGCCCGGTTCCACCTGAATGGGCAAATCGTGAAAGCGGTTGATCGCCTGCGCCGTTTTATACGCCCGCTGCAACGGGCTGGAATAAATCGCGCCGATCGGCATGTTGCGGCACCGGATGCTCAAAAGGTCAAGCTGCGCTTCGGCGTTTCCGGAAATATCGCAGTCGGTGCTCCCCTGAAAAACGCCTCTCGTGTTTCCCAGCGCTTCGCAGTGGCGCACAAGTATGATTCGTGTCATTGTGTCATTCTCCTGTTTCTTATGATTCCCATGGGATCATCTTTCCCGTCAGTTCGGCTGCTTTGGCAATATGGTTCCTGTCCAGATATTCGCTGAGCCCGTCCAGTATTTTCACCGGCGCGTACGGGTCGGTAAAAAGCACGGTCCCGATCTGCAGCGCGGAAGCGCCGGCCAGAAGCATCTCTACAGCGTCCTGCCATTTGGAAATACCGCCCATTCCGATGATGGGGATTTTCACCCTTTTATATACCTGACTGACCATCCGGACGGCCACCGGGAGCAGCGCCGGGCCGGAAAGCCCGCCCGTATTGTTGCGGATCACCGGCCTGCGGGTATGGATGTCGATGCGCATGCCGGTCAGGGTGTTGATCATGGAAATCGCGTCGGCGCCCGCGCTTTCGGCCGCCGCGGCAATTTCGCCGATATCGCTGACATTCGGGGACAGCTTGACCATCAGCGGCTTTTTGCAGTGCCTGCGTACCGCCGCCGTGACGCCCTCCGCCCCCGCGCAGCTGGTGCCGAACTGTACGCCGCCCTGTTTGACGTTGGGGCAGGAAATATTCAACTCGATCATATCCACATCGGTTCCGGAAAGCTTTTCCGCCATCCGGCAGTAATCCTCCGGCGTATTGCCCGCGATGTTCGCGATGATCACCGTCCCCTGCTGTTTCAGCCACGGCAGGTCGTGTTCGATAAAATGGTCCACCCCCGGATTCTGCAGCCCGACGGCGTTCAGCATTCCGCCCGGCGTTTCCGCGATGCGCGGCGGCGGGTTGCCGGGGCGCGGGGAAAGCGTAATCCCCTTGCAGGAAATCCCGCCCAGGGTGCTGAGGGGATAAAGCTCGCCGTATTCACGGCCGAAGCCGAAGGTTCCGGACGCCGCGACAATCGGGTTTTGAAACGCAACGCCCGCAATGCTTACCCGTAAATCCGCCATGCTCATCCCTCCCACACGACTGTTTCAGAATCAAAGACCGGGCCGTCCTTGCAGACATGGCCGTAAAATTCCGTCCCGTCTTTTTTCAGCCTGCACGCGCAGCCAAGGCACGCGCCGATTCCGCAGGCCATGCGCTCTTCCAGGGAAATCTGGCAGGGCACCCCGCGCGCAGCGGCGGTCCTGCACACCGCTTTCAGCATGGGAACGGGGCCGCAGGCAAAAATAACGGTAAAATCCAATCCTTTAAGCAGGTCGGTCACAAGCCCGTGGCAGCCGAAGGAGCCGTCGTCGGTCGCGATCAGCACCCGGTTTCCATTCTTCTCAAAATCCTCTTTCAGGATGATGCTTTCCTCATTGCGGAAGCCCGCGAGAACCGCCGCATTTTTCCCGAAGGCCTTCGCCGCCTCCAGAAGCGGCGGCACGCCGATGCCCCCTCCGACAAATACTGCCTTTTGTCGGGTATTTCCGAGGGAATATCCGTTTCCCAGCGGCGCAAGGATGTCCAGCGTATCGCCGGGGCATGCGTCCGCAAGCCAGGCGGTGCCTTCCCCGCGAATCTGGAAAACAAAGCGCAGGGTTCCCGCCGCGCGGTCGATTTCACAGATGGAAATGGGACGGCGCAGGGTTTTCCCCGGCACATAAACATGGGCGAACTGCCCTGCCGACGCGGCTTTGGCCAGCTCGCCAGCCTCCACGGTCAGGTCGAAAACATCGGCGGTCAGCTGCTTTTTTTCTGTAATTTTGCAGAGCATTACATCGTATTTCATCCTTGATGGCTCCCCTTCTGCGGGAAGGAAACCGCGCCGATTTCCTTTGCGATTTCGTCGCGCATCCGCTTCGCTTCCTGCGCGGCCGCCCGGGCATAGTCTGTTTCCGGCGCGCCGCTCTTTTTCCATGCGGTCATAATGGAGCGGGAAGCGTTGACCACCGCGCCGAGGCCGTTTTCGTCAAACGCCGGGGCAACGTCCTTTGCGCCGCCGCCCTGCGCGCCGTAGCCCGGCACCAGGAAAAAGGTGTGGGTCAAATCGCGGCGCAGCTCCGCCAGCTGTTCGGGATAGGTCGCGCCCACCACCGCGCCGACGCCGGAATATCCGTACTTGCCAGACAGGCCTTCGCCCCACTGCTCGCAAAGATGCCCGACGGTGCCGTAAAGCGTTTCCCCGCCTTCAAAAATTTGGTTCTGCAGCTCGCCGGAGGAGGGATTGGAGGTCTTTACCAGCACGAAAATCCCCTTGTCCTGCGCCCCGCAAATATCGATCAGAGGGGTAACACCGTCGGAGCCGAGATAAGGGTTGACGGTCAGCGCGTCGCCGCCGAACGGGACGTGGGTCCGCTCCCCGACCGCGACCGTGCCGAGGTGCGCCGCAGCGTACGCCTGCATAGTGGAACCGATGTCGTTGCGCTTGCCGTCGGTAATGACAAACAGCCCCCTGTCCTTCGCGTAGGCGATTGTATCGTACAGGGCCTTTACACCGTGCCATCCGTACATTTCATAATAGGCGCATTGGGGCTTTACGGCGGGCACGATGCCGCGCAAAGCGTCAATCAGCCCTTTGTTGAACTCCAGAATCGCGCTGGCCGCTCCTTCCAGCGTTTCGCCGTACCGGGTAAAGGCTTTCTCCTTTATAAAGTTCGGAACATAGTCAAGCAGGGGGTCCAATCCCGCGACCGTGGGGTTTTGCAGCTTTACGATACCTTCTATCAATCTGTCCAGTGCCATGGCGGTTCCTCCGTTTATTTTTTTATTGAATGGCGGTTTGCCCTCGGTTGGGCAGGCTGCCATAAAAGCCCTTATCGCAAACCTGTATCTTCAAAGACGATTTTTCCCCGGCAAACCGTTTTTTTCACTTTTCCGGTCAGCTCCCTGCCCTTAAAGACGGCGTTCCTGCTTTTGCCGTGCAGCCGGTCGGGATCGACCGTCCAGCGCTCGCCGGGGTCGAACAGCACAAGGTCCGCGGGTGCTCCCGCCATAAGCGAGCCCGCCGGAATCCCCAGCAGGGCCGCGGGCGCGGCGCTCATCAGGCGGAGAAGCTCCGTCAGCGTGAGAAGCCCGCCGTTTACCAGATAAGTGATTCCCGCGGCAAGGCTTGTTTCCATCCCGACGCTTCCGTTCGGCGCGGAAAGAAAATCGGATTTCTCCTCGGGGGTATGCGGCGCGTGGTCGGTCGCGATCGCGTCGATCGTGCCGTCGCGCAGCCCCTCGATCACCGCCAGCCGGTCCTCTTCCGTACGGAGCGGAGGGCTCATGCGGTAATCCGCGTCGCGGCTCAGCAGTTCGTTTTCCGTCAGAGCGAAATAGTGGGGCGCGGTCTCCGCCGTCACCCTGACGCCGCGCCGCTTCGCGTCGCGGATGAGCGCGACGGAGGTTTTCGTACTGACGTGGCAGATATGCACCGAAATACCGTAAGCCGCCGCAAGCGCGATTTCCCGCGCGGTGCCGCAGTCCTCCGCCGCGGCGGGAACGCCTTTTACCCCCAGCCTTTCGGAAACGGCTCCTTCGTTGAGCTTGCCTCCCTGCGACAGGAACAGATCCTCGCAGTGGGACACCACCCTCATATCCAGTTCGGCGGCAAGGCGCAAAGCCCGCGCCATCAGCAGGGTGTTGACAACGGGCCGTCCGTCGTCGCTCAGCGCGACGGCCCCGGCGTTTTTGAGCGCCGCCAGATCGTTCAGCTCTTCGCTTTTCAGGCCCTTTGTAATCGCCGCCGCGACATACACCCTCGCGTCTGCACTCTGTGCTTTATCCCGGATATACCGCACCGTTTCGGGGGTATCGACCGCCGGTTCGGTGTTGGGCATGCACAACAGGCTGGTGACGCCTCCCGCGGCGGCGGCACGGCAGCCGGTCAGAATATCTTCCTTTTCCATGAATCCCGGGTCGCGCAGATGGACGTGCATGTCCACCAGACCGGGCGCGGCGACCAATCCCCGCGCGTCTGTCACCTCGGCGTCCGTACAGGGGATTTCCCCGCCGACGGCGGTAAAAACGCCGTCCGTGATTAGGATATCCCCTGTTTCGTCCGTCGCGCTTTTCGGGTCAAGAAGCCTTGCGCCGCGAATGAGCAGTCTGTCCATTTCTTCCCTCCGTTCTTTCAATATCTATTCTGGGCCAAGGGAATCTAAGCCCGTCGGTAAACCGTACTCCCTCCGACATAAAATCCTCCTGCACCCCCCAGGGTATCCCCAAAGTGTCTTTCTGTGGCACGATACCATTGGGGTCTTCATTGATGGAGGATGCGAAAAAACCGATTAATATAGATATAGATCATTACTTATTGATTATTTTGTCATATTTTATACAAATAGTAAAGATTTTTTCTGTATTTCAGTCATGAATCAGGGGAAAACAAAGAACTTTGTCAGCGCCAGCAGTTCCCGCGCGTAACAGGAGGAAAAAATATACCACGGCGTCGGCGCGCTGACCGGGTAGGACGTGATTTTCAGCCCGGCGGCGATTCTTCCGGCGCGGTACTGGTGGTAGTCGTCCGTAACGATCGCCATCACGGGATTCAGCCCGTTTTTCTCAATCAGCGCCTGCGAATTGCTCAGGTTTTCCTGTGTGGAAACCGACGTATCCTCCGCGAGAATCCGGGAGGCGTCGATCCCGTTTTTCACAAGGTGCTCCCGGATCACGGAAGCTTCCGTCACCAGTTCGCCTTTTCCCTGCCCGCCGCTGGCGATGCATTTCGCGTTGGGGTGGTCTTTCAGATACGCGGCCGCCGTTTCGATCCTCACCCGCAAATCCGCGCTTGGCGCGGTGCCGCTTACCTTGCTGCCAAGCACGACCACCGTCGCGTCCGCCGGCGGGGAGGCCTGTCCCGCTCCCGCGCCGTAAATCATCAGCCCGGTCAGCACCGCGGCCCACAGCACCCCGGCACAGAACAAAGCCAGCACGGTACGGCAAAAAACGCGGAGCCCTTTGGAGCTTTTGCATTTCCGGCCGATCGCGCCGGAAAACACGGCGGTCAGAAAGAGGAGGACGCATACGGCGATTCCAGACGCATTGCCGATATTCAGCACACCCCAATGGATCGGAATCAGAAACCAGACAAGCCCTCCAAGGGAAACCGCCATCGCTAAAATTTTTACAATCCGTTTTTTCAGCATTTCCGCCTCCCTTTCGTCCGTGCTCCGCTATCACCGCGATTTCTTTTCGGCCCCTCCCCGAGGGGGCTGATGCGGATATCCTATTCGCTTGCGATTATTATATCATAATTCCCATAAAAATGCCTCCGAACTTTTGGTCCGGAGGCATTGGTGATTTAGTACTTTTTACGGGGCACGTAGCTTGTGTGCAGAATTTCATGGGCCTTATGGCTGCCCGGCTTCTCAAAGAATTCCTCATAGACCATTTTGATGAGCGGGCTGTCATGGCTTTTGCGCAGGGGCAGGTTTCTGTCTTCCTCGTAAAGCGCCTTTGCCCTTTCCGCCTTCAGGTCGGTAAAGCTGCGGACGGCCGCGGGCTGAATCGGCTGGCCGCCGCCGTTGATGCAGCCGCCGGGGCAGCACATGATCTCGATGAAGTGATAGCCGCCTTCGCCGTTTTTGACCTTTTCAAGGACTTTGTTGGCATTGTTCAGTCCGCTGACCGCGGCGACCTTTACGTCCATGCCGCCGACATGATAAACAGCCTCTTTAATGCCATCCATTCCGCGCACCTCGGTATAGTCCACGGAATCCAGGCTTCTGCCCTCCAGCGTGTCGGCCGCCGTTCTGAGGGCGGCTTCCATCACGCCGCCGGTCGCGCCGAAAATCGCCGCGGCGCCGGTGGAAACGCCCAGCGCGGGGTCGAAATCCTCGTCCGGCAGACGGTTGAAGTTGATATGGGCCATATTGATCAGGTGCGCAAGCTCGCGGGTCGAAATCGCGATGTCGGTGTCGGGGATGCCCTCGCCGGCTCCGTTCTGATCCTCGCGCCGGACTTCAAATTTCTTCGCGACGCAGGGCATTACGCTGACAACCACGATCTTTTCCGGATCGATGTTGTTCTTCTGCGCGTAATACGTCTTGATGACCGCACCGGTCATCTGCTGCGGGGATTTGCAGGAGGAAACGTTGGGCAGCAGCTCCGGGTAATAGTATTCGCAGAATTTGATCCAGCCCGGCGAGCAGGAGGTGATCAGCGGCAGCGGGCCGCCGTTCTGTACACGCTCAAGCAGCTCGTTGGCCTCTTCCATGATGGTGAGGTCGGCGCCGAAATCCGTGTCAAACACTTTGTCAAAGCCCAGGCGGCGCAGAGCGGCAACCATTTTGCCCTTGACGTTGGTTCCGACCGGAAGGCCGAAGCACTCGCCGAGCGTCGCGCGGATGGCGGGCGCGGTCTGTACGACCACATACTTTTCCGGATCGTTCAGCGCGGCCATTACCTCGTCGCACTGGTCGCGCTCGGTCAAAGCGCCGGTCGGGCAGCTCACGATGCACTGGCCGCAGGAAACGCAGGGAACGTCGTTGAGCGGTTTTTCAAAGGAACAGGCGATATGCGTATCAAAGCCGCGGCAGTTCGGGCCGATGACGGCGACGTGCTGGTCCGCGCAGGCCGCCACGCAGCGGCGGCAGAGGATGCATTTCGAGTTGTCGCGGATCAGGTGCAGGGTCGACTCGTCCCTGGTCGCGTCGGGCCTGGCCCCGTCGAAACGGTCGGTCTGTTCCACGCCCAGCTCATTGCACAGGGTCTGGAATTCGCAGGTGCCGCTGCGCCTGCAGGCGAGGCAGTCCCTGTTGTGGACCGAAAGCAGCATTTCCAGCGTCATTTTTCTGGACCGCTGGACCTTGGCCGTATTGGTCTGAACCTCCATCCCCTCATTCACCGGATAAACGCAGGAAGCAACCAAAGAGCGCGCGCCCTTTACCTCTACCACGCACATACGGCAGGCACCGATCTCATTGATCCCTTTCAGGTAGCATAAGGTCGGAATATCAATCCCGGCGAGCCTTGCCGCCTCCAAAACCGTGGAATCAGCCGGCACTGAGAGGGGCATGCCGTTTATTTTTATATTGACCATGTTTTCCATTATGGCACACTCCTTTATTTCTTGATGATGGCGCTGAACTTGCATTTTTCCATGCAGGCGCCGCACTTGATGCATTTCTTGGTATCGATGACATGAGGAACCTTTACGCTGCCGGTGATCGCGCCGACGGGGCAGTTGCGCGCGCACAGCGTGCAGCCGCGGCATTTGTCCTCAAGGATGAAATAGTTGGTCAGCGCCTTGCAGACGCCGGCCGGGCAGCGGTGCTCGGTTACATGGGCGACGTACTCGTCGCGGAAGTAGCGCAGGGTGGAAAGCACCGGGTTCGGCGCGGTCTGGCCCAAAGCGCACAGGGAGTTTTCCTTCAGGTAGTAGCACAGCTCTTCCAGCCGGTCAAGGTCCTCCATGGCGCCGTTGCCGCTGGTGATCTTCTCCAGCACCTCGAGCAGGCGCCTGGTGCCGATCCGGCACGGCGTGCACTTGCCGCAGGATTCGTCCACAGTGAATTCCAGAAAGAATTTCGCGATATCGACCATACAGGTCGTGTCGTCCATCACGATCAGTCCGCCGGAACCCATCATGGCGCCGATGGACAGCAGGTTGTCGTAATCGATCGGAATGTCCAGATAAGAGGCCGGGATACAGCCGCCGGAGGGGCCGCCGGTCTGAGCGGCCTTAAAGGTATGTCCGTCCGGAACACCGCCGCCGATCTCCTCTACGATCTCGCGCAGGGTGGTGCCCATCGGCACTTCCACAAGGCCGGTGTGCTTGATTTTTCCGCCCAGAGCGAACACCTTGGTGCCCTTTGATTTTTCGGTGCCCATGGAGGCAAACCAGTCCGCACCCTTCAGAATGATCTGGGTGATGTTGGCGTAGGTCTCCACGTTATTGAGAATGGTCGGCTTCTGGAACAGGCCCTTGACCGCCGGGAACGGAGGACGCGGGCGCGGCTCGCCGCGCTTGCCCTCGATGGAGGTCATCAGAGCGGTTTCCTCGCCGCACACAAACGCGCCGGCGCCGAGGCGGAGCCCGATGTCGAAATCGAATCCCGTATTGAAAATGTTCTTGCCCAAAAGGCCGTATTCCCTCGCCTGATCGATGGCGATCTGCAGGCGCTTGACCGCGATGGGGTACTCGGCGCGGACATAAATATAGCCCTGGGACGAGCCGATTGCGTAACCGGCGATCGCCATGGCTTCCAATACGGTGTGCGGGTCGCCTTCCAGCACGGAGCGGTCCATAAACGCGCCCGGGTCGCCCTCGTCGGCGTTGCAGCAGACATATTTCTGATCCGCCTGATTTTTCGCGGCAAAGCTCCATTTCAGTCCGGTCGGGAAACCCGCGCCGCCGCGGCCGCGCAGGCCGGAAGCCTTCACCACGTCGACGACCTCTTCCGGGGTCATTTCCGTAAGAACCTTGCCCAGTGCGGTGTAACCGTCCACCGCTATGTACTCGTCGATGCACTCGGGATTGATGACGCCGCAGTTCCGGAGCGCGACGCGGTTCTGTTTTTCATAGAACGGCGTATGGTTCAGAGACTTGATGGTATTGTCGTCTACGATGGTCTCCTGATAAAGCAGACGTTTGACAATTCTGCCCTTTAAAAGATGTTCCTCCACAATTTCGGGGACATCCTCCGGAGTCACCCTGCTGTAAAAAGAACCTTCGGGATATACAATCATAATCGGGCCGAGGGCGCAGAGGCCAAAACAGCCGGTGCGGATCACATTGACCTCTTTGTCCAGTCCCCGGACCGCAATTTCTTCTTTGAGCTTTGAGATGATCAGCTCGCTGTTTGAGGAGGTACAACCGGTACCGCCGCAAACCAGTACATTGGAACGATACATGAATGCTGCCTCCTTTTTACGAATTGGCGCCTATGGTATACTCCGTTACCACATTGCCGTTTACCAGGTGGTCGTTCACCACGCGTACCGCCTTTTCAGGCGTCATTTTTACATAAGTCACTTTTTCCTGCCCGGGCGTCACAATTTCCACGACCGGCTCAAACTGGCAGATTCCGATACAGCCTGTCTGGGTGACCGTGACGTTGGCAAGACCGCGCTTAGCGACTTCTTCCACCATAGCGTTTAAAACCGGGCGCGCCCCGGCGGCGATTCCGCAGGTGGCCATTCCCACCAGAACGCGGATCGCGTTGTCGTTGTTTTCGCGGAGAATAACCTGACTGCGGGCTCTATCCCTGATCGCCTGAAGTTCCGCTAAAGACTTCATCTGTTGATTCCTCCTTAATGAATTGGGTTTCTTCACTGAGGCAGTTTTTGATCCACTGTATCACTTCCGGTGAATTCAGCCTGACCTCATTTCCTAACACCGCGCGCAGTTCGCGCGTATCAAGGGTAAATTCTCGGGAATCCATTTTGTGATGAAAGACAAAATTCCTGTCTTCGTTGCAGGTGATCAGCAGCAGCACCGTGGAATTGATATCCCCGAGCGGAATCATATCCACATGGGACGGCACAAAGACTGCGGTGATTGTGGTTCCCACGCCCTTTTGGGAAGCGACGCCGAGGCTTCCGCCCGTCATTTCGGCTTCCATTTTAAAGAGCGGCACTCCCATCCCGATTTTGCGGGTAGTGCGGGTGGTGAAAAACGGGTCCGTCACACGAGCCGCCTGTTCGGCGGTCATACCGGCACCGTCATCCGAAATCCGGATGGTCAGTCTGTCGGTCCTCGGTTCTTCACACACGTCGATCTCAATCAGCTTCGCACCTGCGGAAATTGAATTCTGTGCAATATCCATCACGTTTAAAGACAGTTCGCGCATCTTTATTCGTATTTTTCCAGTACCTGTTCCACTTCCTCCGGGGTCATGCGTCCGTAAACATCCCCGTTCACCGTCAGTACCGGAGCCAGACCGCAGGCACCCACGCAGCGGCAGGCAGTCAGCGAAAATTTACCGTCCGGAGTGCACTCCTCCGGCTGGATACCCAAAACGGAAGTCAATTTGTCCAGCACCGCCGCCGCCCCCTTGACGTAGCAGGCCGTCCCCAGGCAGATTGACACGTTGTATTTTCCTTTAGGGGTAAGCGAAAACTGGGAATAAAAGGTGGAAACACCATATACTTCTTCCAGCGGTACGCCCAGTCCCTCGGCAATGATGCTCTGCACCTCTGCCGGAAGGTAGCCATAAACCTCCTGTGCTTCCTGCAAAACAGGCAGTATGGCGCCTCTTTGCTGTTTGTGCCTTTCGATGATCCCGTCGAGCTTTTCCCGCTGCCCGGCGGTTCCCTGGAAAGGCAAGCTGCTGATACGTTTTTGCATTCTTGTTCCTCCTTGCGGTTTATCAATGCAGAAAAAATGTCGTGGCGGCAACAAAAGTTTCCTGCAATCCATTGTTCTTTAGTATAGCATACACCTCTGATAAAATCTATGATTTTTGTTCAATAAGTCACAAAAATTTATGAACATGCAGCATTATTTTAAGTAAAATTAAGTTAAAAACAGCCGGGCACTTTTCGGTGCTTCCGGCTGTTATCCTCTGTTCCATTCCGTTCGTATTTCTTTGTTCAGCGCCGCGATGAGACATTCCGGCGACTTTTCGGGGAGCAGCACCGACGCGGACGGGTCGGGCATATTTTCCAGATAATGGGCATCCGAATTTTTTAAAAGAATCAAATCTCTCAGCTCGGGGTTCCTGTGAAGAAGGACCTGCACGTCGCCTTTGGCGCTGATTTCCGCGGCGGTAAAATCCGCTTCCGGCGGAAGGGAGCCGAGGCTGGAAAGGACACTGTACGCGCTTTTGTCAACATGGGCGGGAAAGGCCGTCCCCCCGAAGCCGCGCGCCAGCCTGTACACATGGTTCACGCTGACGGAAACCGCGTTGAGCAGAAGGGTTTCTTCTTCCCCGACGACCGTATCCTGTTCGTCCATCACGGTCTGGCGGCCGAAAATTTCCGGCCTGTTCCGGATTTTAGGGATTTTCTGCGCTACATACCGGTCAAAATCAAGCGCTGCTTCCACCGTCGGGAACAGGCAGATCACGTGCGCCTCCTCCTGTGTGCAAAGCTCCATCCCCGGTACGACGGGCAGCCCGCGCGCCGCTCCGGCTTTGACCGCCGCGGGCACGTTCCGGCAGGAATTGTGGTCCGTCAGCGCGATGATATCATAGCCGAGCAGCAGCGCCATGTTGACAAGGTTGTTCGGCGTCATGTCTTCGCTGCCGCAGGGAGACAGGCACGAATGGAGATGCAGATCATAAAATACCCGTATCATCTGAGAAGCTCTGCGACTTTCAGGCCGAGCTCGTAGCTGTTCCGTTCGGACAAAAGCACCGGGAGGTCGAGCTGGCGCGCTTTTTCCAGCGCCTCCGCGTCAAACGGCGCGGAATCGGTCAGGATGATGCAGGCGGCGTCCTTCAGGGAGGCCACCGCCACCGCGTTGATGTTGCCCATGACCGTGAGCCACGCGGCGTTTTCGGGCAGCCGGGACATGACCCAGCTGAGCAGGTCGCCGGTATACCCCCCCGTTACCTCCCGGGAAAGGCTTTCCCGTCCCGATAAAATCTTCAGTGAAAGCTTTTCCGCAAGCTCTTTTACCGTCATGATTTTTTCTCCTCCTCGTCGCTCAGCAGCGGGAATGTTCCCATGGACGACAGGGCGTCGGCGACGTTTTTGATTTCCTTCCTCATGATGAAAATGCACTGGTTTTTCTTCGCAAATCCGCGGACAATGTCCTCCGCCAGCGCGCGGCAGGTCGGCGCGCCGCAGGAGCCGCAGTCCAGACCCGGCAGCTCCTCACAGATTTCATCGATTTCCGCCATCATCCTGAGCGCCTCGTTCATATCGTCGGAAAGCTTCAGCACGGGGGTGAACAGCAGGTTTTTCTGCCACTTCATGCCGCCCGGGATCCGCCCGTCGATATGGTTCTGCGAAACGGGCAGATACCGGCGCAGGCGCTGGAGCCTCGCTTTCGCGACATAGGCGTTTTCCACGCACAGCACGCCGCCGACGCAGCCGCCCGAGCAGGCGTTCAGCTCGATAAAGTTCAGCTCGCGGATCTTTTCGTCCTCCAGCTCCTCCAGCACGCGGATGACGTTTTCGATTCCGTCCGCGGCCAGATATTTGTCGTTGAGCAGCGCGGAGGACTCTCCCCCGCTGGAAGCCCAGCCGACGCCGATGATCCCCGAGCGGGCGAGGGGTTCCACAATTTTCAGGTTTTCCATCGCGGCGGCAAGCTTCGCGAAAATTTCGCTGATGGCGATCGCGCCGTCCACTTCGGATTTTTTACAGCTGATCGGCATCCGGATAGCCGTGACCTTGGCC
Organism: Caproiciproducens lactatisolvens; assembly: GCF_052443335.1. Classification (NCBI taxonomy): domain Bacteria; kingdom Bacillati; phylum Bacillota; class Clostridia; order Eubacteriales; family Acutalibacteraceae; genus Caproiciproducens; species Caproiciproducens lactatisolvens. The sequence continues at coordinate 2,821,786 of NZ_CP195750.1, forward strand.
GGACAGGGCGTGATGAAAAAAGCGCCGATCTGGCTGCGGGGCAGCCCGGTCTTTTTCATCGCCTCGCGTTTCGCGATGCGCGCGGCCGTCTCCATGGGCGAGTTGAGCTGGAGCACGTGGGAGCAGAGGTCGGGAAACCGCACGCGGATGAGCCTGACCACGGCGGGGCAGGCGGAGCTGATCACCGGTTTTTCCAGCTTCCCCTCCTGCATCAGCTTTCTGGTGACCTCGGAAACCAGTTCGGCGCTGCGCGAAACCTCAAACACCTCGTCGAACCCGATGTCCTTTAACCCGGTCAGGACGATGTCGATGTCGTCCAGATTGTTGAACTGGCCGTAAAGGGTCGGCGCGGGCAGGGCAATTTTGTATTTGAAATTCTGAATCATGTCGAGGCTGTCCGATTTTGCTTTTTTCGCGTGGTGCGGGCAGACCCGGATGCACTCGCCGCAGTCGATGCAGCGTTCCGAAATAATCCTGGCTTTGCCGCCGCGCACGCGGATAGCCTCCGTCGGGCAGCGTTTGATGCAGTTGGTACATCCCATGCATTTATCCTTGTCCAGCGTAACCGAATGGAAAAACTGGTTCATGATTCCCACCTCACTGTTTCTTCTTCGCAAGCACCGTCATGTGCAGGGTGGTCCCCTTGCCCACCTTTGTGTCAATTTCCATGGTATCGCTGCATTTTTTCATGTTGCTCATACCCATTCCGGCGCCGAAGCCCAGCGCGCGCACATTGTCGGGCGCGGTGGAGTAGCCCTCGCGCATGGCAAGGCCAACGTCCCTGATGCCGGGGCCGTGATCGGCAAGGATCATCTCTATTTTTTCCGGGCTGATCTCCACATGCGCCTTCCCGCCCCCCGCGTGGATCACCATGTTGATTTCCCCTTCATACATGGCGATGGCGACGCGGCGGATGGCGTCCGGGTCGTACCCGATCTGTTTCAGCTTATGTTTCACGTCGCTCGACGCTTCGCCCGCGCGGGTGAAATCATCCCCCGGCACAATGTAATCGAAAGAAAGGGTGTTGTTCAACTTTTACAGCCCCCACTTAAACCATTTGTATACAGCAGGCCGCAGGCAGTAAACATTCTGTGCTGTGTTTTGAGCAGGGTGATCTCCTTTTGCCGGGCAAGCTCGACGACGTCCGGCGCCGGCTGTTTTCCGCGGACAAAAACGACACAGCGCATATCCATCATCTCGGCGGTGCGGATGGCCTGGGGATTGTTCAGCCCGGTCAAAAGCACCGACTGGTCCTTGACGAACGCCAGCACATCGCTCATCATATCGCTTCCGCAGGCTGTTTTCACTTCCGCATTCAGATCTCCCGCCGTAATGATTTCCGCGTCCAGAATGGAAACCATATCGTTTACCGTCATTCGAATCACTCCCGAAAATTGATTTTATGTACAATAATTTCTGTCTCTCCATCTGATTTATAGATATATTATAGCATAAATCATCCATTTGGCAACAAAAGAATCCGCTGCCCGCAAACCCAGGCGCAGCGCGGGTTTATTTAATTTCTACACATCATTGACTTCAACTAACTAAAGCGATATAATTATTAATTATATCTACCATATGGCAGAACGCCATAAATTTTTAGATGGAGGTTGCGCTTAAAATGAAACGTGTCTACAACTTTTCCGCAGGTCCCTCAATGCTGCCCGAACCTGTACTGCGCCGTGCGGCTGCAGAAATGCTGGATTATGAGGGCAGTGGGCAATCCGTGATGGAAATGTCCCATCGATCTAAAATCTACGAGGGAATCATCTGTTCCGCGGAAAGTTTGCTTCGTGAAGTAATGAACATTCCCGGCAATTACAAAGTCCTCTTTTTACAGGGCGGTGCTTCCTCCCAATTCGCAATGGTCCCGATGAACCTGATGACCAAAAGCAACAAGGCCGACTTTGTCCTGACCGGCCAGTGGGCGACAAAAGCGTATCAGGAGGCGGCCCGCTACGGTGCGGCCAACGTGGTCGCTTCTTCCAAGGATAAAACCTTCAGCTACATCCCCGAACTGAATCCGGACACCTTTACAAAGGACGCCGATTATTTTCATATCTGCCTGAACAACACGATTTACGGAACAAAATTTCATCAGCTGCCGGAAACCGGAAACGTTCCCCTGGTCGCGGACATTTCCTCCTGCATCCTGAGCGAACCGATCGACGTGAGCAAATTCGCGCTGCTTTACGCCGGCGCGCAGAAAAACATGGCCCCGGCGGGCCTGACCGTGGTGATCATCCGCGAGGACCTGATCGGCCGCGCCATGGACATTACCCCGACCATGTTCAACTACAAAACCCACGCGGACAACGGCTCCATGTTCAACACGCCGCCGTGCTACTGCATCTATCTGTGCATGCTGGTGCTCGACTGGATCAAAAACACCGTCGGCGGGCTGGACGAAATGAAGAAGATCAATGAGAAAAAAGCGGGAATGCTTTACGATTTTCTGGACAGCTCAAAGCTGTTTCGGGGAACCGTCGCCGCGAAGGACCGCTCCCTGATGAATATTCCGTTTATCACCGGCAGCGACGAACTGGACGCAAAATTCGTCAAGGAAGCCGCCGCACACGACTTTGTCAATATCAAGGGGCACCGCTCCGTCGGCGGAATGCGCGCCTCGATTTACAACGCAATGCCTGTTGAGGGCGTCGAAAAGCTGGTCCGGTTCATGGGCGAGTTTGAAAAGAACAACCTGTGAAGCGCTTCAAGCTTTCAAAATACGAAATGTAGGTGAACAGATATGTATCAGATAAAATGCCTGAATAAGATTTCGGAGGTCGGCACCGGCCGCTTTGATGAAAACTACTGCTGCGGCGAAGCCGTGGAAAACCCGGACGCCATTTTGGTGCGCTCCGCTTCCATGCACGACATGGAGCTTCCGAAAAGCCTGCTCGCCATCGCGAGGGCGGGCGCGGGCGTCAACAATATCCCGCTGGACAAGTGCAGCGAGCGGGGCATTGTTGTGTTCAACACGCCCGGTGCAAACGCAAACGCGGTCAAAGAGCTTGTGCTGGCCGGACTGCTTCTCTCCTCCCGCAGGATCTTCCCCGCCATCGAGTGGGCCAAAACGCTGAAGGGCAAGGGCGACGAAGTGGGAAAGCTGGTCGAAAAAGGAAAGGGCGCGTTTGTCGGCCCTGAAATCGGCGGAAAAACACTCGGCGTCGTGGGCCTCGGGGCAATCGGCATTCTGGTTGCCAACGCGGCCAAAGGCCTCGGCATGGAGGTTTACGGCTACGACCCCTACCTTTCCGTGGACGCGGCCTGGGGCCTTTCCCGCTCCATCCGGCACGCCCGCACCCTTGACGAAATTTACACCTCCTGTGACTATATCACGGTGCACGTCCCGCTGACGCCGGACACAAAAGGCATGATCAACGCGGAATCCATTGCGAAGATGAAGGACGGCGTACGGCTTCTGAACTTTGCGCGCGGGGACCTTGTGGTGTCTCCGGACATCCTTTCCGCCCTGGAATCCGGCAAAGTCTCGGCTTACGCGACCGACTTCCCGAGCGACGACATGCTCGGCGCAGACGGCGTGATCGCCATCCCCCATCTTGGCGCTTCCACTCCGGAATCGGAGGACAACTGCGCGCGCATGGCCGCCGGAGAGCTGATGGAATATCTGCAGAACGGCAATATCAAAAACTCCGTAAATATGCCCGCGGTCTCCATGCCGCGCGACTGTTCCTCCTGCTCCATCCGCATCTGCATCCTGCACCGCAACATTCCGAACACCATCAGCCGCCTCTCCGGCGCGCTGGCGGAAAGCGGCATCAACATTGAAAACATGCAGAGCAAATCCAAAAAAGATTATGCTTATACCATCCTCGACGTAACCGGGGACGTAAAAGAGACCACCGCCGAACACATCGAGAATTTCCCCGAGATCATCCGGGTAAGGATTCTTCGCGAAAGCTGATGATATTCCACTCCCCCTCCGATGCATTTTTTATGAAACTCCTTCAGTCAGGCTGCGCCTGCCAGCTCCCTCGAAGAGGGAGCCAAAAAAGGAGAAGCGACTTTATCAACAGACTGAAAGGACCGCTGAGATTTCTCAGCGGTCCTTCTTCGTCTATTTTGTTCTCACCGGTTATCCACCGCGATTTTCCCGCGGGCGACCACCATTTTAATATTCAATTCCGAGTCCAGCACAACCAGGTCGGCGTACTTGCCCGCTTTGATGCTTCCGATCTTATCTTCTTCATGGATTTCCCGCGCGGGGTTCAGGGTAGCCGCCTGAACGGCCTGCAGGAAGGGGATGCCGAAACCGACCAGATTTTTGAGCTCCTGATGAAGGTTCGTGGTGGAGCCCGCCAGAGTACCGTCTTCCAGCCTGGCCGCGCCGTCTTTCACATAAACCGTCTGCCCGCCGAGGTCGGACACCCCGTCCGGCTGTCCCGCCGCGCGCATGGAATCGCTGATGACGACAACGCGGTCTTTCCCGAGGATTCCGAACGTGATGCGAAGCACCGCAGGGTCAATATGCAGACCGTCGCAGATGATCTCCGCGGTGACGCGGCCGTCGTCGAACACGGCGCCGACCACACCCGGCTCCCGGTGGGTCAGACCCGGCATGGCGTTGTAAAGGTGGGTAACGTGCGAAACGCCCAGCTCAAACGCGCGCCTCGCGGCCGCGTAGTCCGCGGTCGTATGGGCGATGGACACGGTGCAGAGCCCGGAAGCCCCGCGGATGAATTCCTCCGCGCCGGGACACTCGGGGGCAATATCCACCAACTTGATGATCCCGCCGTATGTATCGTAAAGGTTTTTGAACTCTGTAAAGTCAGGGTTCTTTACATGCTCGCCCGCCTGCGCGCCCTTGCGGTGGATGGAAATATAGGGCCCTTCCATATTGACGCCGGCAATTGCCGCGCCCTCGGGCGGATGAACCATGCATTCCCGGACGCTTTTTAGCGCGCGGGCAATCCCCTCGTGGGAAACGGTCATCGTAGTCGGGCAGAAGGAAGTGACGCCCTCCCGCACCAGCTTCTTACACATTTTCGCAAGGCCCGCAGGATCCGCGTCACAGGTGTCCGCGCCCACGCACCCGTGGATATGGATATCCACAAAGCCCGGCACAATCACGCATCCGGAAAAATCATACTCCTCTTTTCCGGAAAGGCCCGGCCCGATGGAAGAAATTTTGTCCCCCTCCAACGCAAGATCGGCATTGCACAAATGAAAACTGTCGTCCACAATTTTCGCATTTTTCAGAATCATCGTATTACACCTCTGCTGTATTTATTTTCCGGCCTGTTGGCGAAAAAAATATTCTATCCTTTATCTGTATTATAAACCGAAAAAATATTTTATTCAAGGTGTTTTATAAGAACAAAAGAGCCGCCGCAAAGCGGCCTCAGCGAAAAACAGTGCACAAAAAACACGTCTTGATTGAGCTTTTAAAGCCGCTTCAAGACGTATTTTCTTACGTTTCAGGCTATTGATCTGTGCCATTTGCTATCGCAAATTCGTTTTGCAATAGCCCGTTTTGAGTTCAACTCCCTCAGTCAGGCTGCGCCTGCCATCCCCCTCTGGGAGAGGGCCGAAAAGAAGCTGCGCGGGCTTTACGAGATGCTGACGACACAGAGCTTTTGGCCCGTTTGGCCGAGAAGGGAAGCATAAATTCCCGACTGCTGGCCGGACTTGCCGATTGCGGTAATCTTGTAGAAGAAATCGTCGCCCGTGTGGCGCAGAAGCGTCACCTGGAACACACCGCTGGTACCCGTGTTGAAGTTGATGGAAGAAGCGCCGGGGGCTGTGATTCTGAACTGATAGGACGCGTTCTTCGCAATGCTGAAATTGGAGTTGGTGTCGGATTTCAGGGCAGCCGTTGCCGACGCGCCGACCGTAACGACACAGACTTTTCTCCCTGCCCCGTCGGCTCCCGTCATATAGAAGCCCGAGGACTGGCCCGGCTGGCCGATCGCGGTGATCTTATAGAAAACGCTGTTGCCTTCGGTCTTCACCTTCTCGGTCTTGAACACGTTGTTGGAACCCGGGTTAAAGCTGACCGCGTCGCTGATTTTGAAGGTATAGCTTGCACCCTGCTTCACGGTGAAGTCATTGTTGGTGTCGGATTTCGGCTCAGGAGCCGCGCCGACCGTGACAACGCAAACCTTTTTCGGCGTCTGGCCCGCGCCCGCCATGTAGAAGCCGGCGGACTGGCCTGCCTTGCCAATCGGGGTAATCTTATAGAATACGCTGCTGCCTTCGGTTTTCACTTTCTCGGTTTTGAAGACGCTGTCGGAGCCGGGGTAGAAGCTGGCCGCGTTGCTGATCTTGAAGGTGTAGCTTGCGCCCTGCTTCACGGTAAAGTCGTAGTTGGTGTCCGACGTCGGATCCACCGCCGCTGCGATGGTGACGACGCAGACCTTCTTCGACTGGCCTTTTGCCGCCATATAGAAACCGGCGGCCTGGCCCGGCTGGCCGATCGGGGTGATTTTGTAGTCGGTGTAATTGTCTTTGCTTCCTGCCTTTTCAACCTTAAAGACTCCGCTGGAGCCCGGGAAAAAGCTGTCCGCGTTGCTGATTCTGAAGGTATAGCTCTGGCCAACCTTCACGGAAAAATCGGAATTGGTATCCGATTTCGGCTCGTTATCGCCCGGCTTGGCTGTAACGGTGCCTAACGGGTATGTATAGTCGCTGGCGTATTCGCTGTCCGGGAATGTAACGGACAGCTTGGTCTCTCCGCCGGTCGCGCTGACGGCCGTCACCTTGTAGTAATAATGGATGCCGTCCTTTTTCTCCAACTGTACGGAAACGATTCCGTCCGTATCCGCTGCGACCACCGGTACTCCGCCGCCCATGACGGAAAGGTCGTAGGTGTGGGACTGTCCCTGCTCCAGCGTGACGTTCTCTTCATCTTCCGTGGAAACAACCGGGAAATCGTCGTCCTCATTGGCAGTCACGTAGAAGGACGCCGTTTCTCCGCTGAAGCTGACGGTAATCAGGGTGGTCCCGGGCTCCAGCGCTTTTACCTTGTAGGTGTACTGGCTGCCGGTCTTTCCCAGAGGAGTGATCTCAACCGCACCTTCTCTGCTGGTCGTGATGCTGTGCTCAATATCGGGCAGATTGCAGGTAACCACAAAGGTGTATTCGTCGTTCACATTGCAGATGTATTGGCCGGAAGTATCAATATGCAGGATTTCGTTCTCAATCACGCTCACTGCGCAGAGCTTCTGGGGAACGAATCCGACCGCGCCCGTGTAGAGATTCGCGGTTGTCCCGGCGTCGCCCACGGCGTCCACACGGTAATAATAATCGCCGTTCTCCTCATCGTAATCCATCAGCTCCGGATGCAGGACATCCTCGTTGTCACTTGCCAGATAGGGAAAGGAAAAGGTATCGTTGTCCTCGTAATGCAGCTTAATAATGTTGCTGCTTCCCTTTGCAAGGGAATAATCCCCTTCCACATCCGTGGTAAGCGTGTAAGGGAGTTCTCCGGTACCTTCAACCTTCAGCGTTTTGCTGACCGTTGTGCCGTCGGAAGCCGTAAAGGTCAGCGTCGCTTCGCCGTTGCCCATGGCCCCGACATCGAAATAATAGGTTCCGTTCTCCACATCCTCCAGGAAGACATCGACTACGGACGGATCGCTGGATTCTCCGGTAAGCGTCAGCGCAGGATCGCTGACGGTCGCCTCCATCCCGTAATACATGGAATTGAGATCCAATGTTTCCAATTCGTTGAAATCGTCTGAGAAGGTAATTTGTGTCTCTTCTTCCGCCGCAAAAGCCGCCGTATTTCCGAATACCGAAAACACAAGCGTAAGCGCCAGAATCATGCTGAACACCTGCAAGGTTTTTTTCATGGTTCTTTCCCTTTCATTCTGTAAATTTTTTGCCCAATGTTGGTATTTCTGACTTCCATATTGTATAGGAGTCCGGATACAAAATAAAATGAAAAGAAGAATAATTCTATATTGTAATTATTCCCAGTTTTTATGCCGGTTTTATCCGATAAAATCCCCATGTGCTTCCTGAAAAAACACCAGTATTTATTAAGTTTTTTGCCAGATTTAAGAAGACGCCGTCTGCCCTCCCCCTGCGGGGGCCGGCGGCTGTCGTCTCCCCTTCTTTTTAGCTCCCTTTTTTGGGAGGGTGAGGATTTGGCCCCCTCCTTGAGGGGGCTGGCGGGCATAGCCTGACTGGGGGAGTCCCCCTGCAGCTTGCGGACTCCCTTCGACGCGCCGAGCGCGGACCATGCGGTCGGCACTCGCCCCTACGGCGGCGCTTCCAGTCAGTTTACGTTAAATCGAAGCCTGATGCTCCGAAACTCCTTCCGGCGCGCTGAACGCGGACCATGCGGTCGGCACGCGCCTACGGCGGCACTTCCAGTCAGCTTACGTTAAATCGAAGCCTGATGCTCCGAAACTCCTTCCGGCGCGCCGAGCGCGCCACCTCCCTCTATGAGGGAGGCTGAGGTTTGGCTTGACTGAAAGGAGTTATAGACCGAACCAAAAAAGGCCGCCGCAGAAGCGGCAGCCTTGATCCATAAACAACGAAGTTAAATCAGCTCGATAATTCCCATCTCGGCGGCGTCGCCGCGGCGGGGGCCAAGCTTGCTGATGCGCGTATAACCGCCGTTGCGGTCGGCATACTTCGGAGCAATCTCATTGAACAGTTTATTCGCAACGTCTTCCTTTGTAACAAAGGCCAGAACGAGACGTTTGTTGTGCAGATTGTTTTCCTTCGCAATCGTTATCATTTTCTCGGTCATGGAGCGGACCTCCTTGGCGCGAGTCACTGTGGTTTCGATTTTGCCATTCTCTAAAAGAAAGGTAACCATCGCCCTTAGCATGGCGGTTCTGTGGTCAGTGTCTCTTCCGAGCTTTCTGGTTCCGGGCATCGAAATATCACTCCTTTACCTTAGGTTGTTTGCGCAATTATTCGTCATCCTTGCGCAGATTAAAACCGAGAGAGGCCATCTTCCAGACAACCTCCTCAAGGGATTTGCGTCCGAGGTTGCGCACCTTCATCATATCCTCCTCGGATTTATTGATGAGGTCTTCAACCGTATTGATACCGGCACGCTTCAGGCAGTTGAAGGAACGGACCGAAAGGTCGAGCTCCTCAATTGTCATTTCCAGCACCTTTTCCTTGCCCTTGTCGTCCTTTTCGACCATGATCTCCGTGCTGCTGCCCTTGTCGGACAGGTCAACAAACAGATTCAGATGCTCGGTGAGGACTTTCGCGGCCAAAGAAACCGCTTCCTGCGCGCCGATGGTTCCGTTCGTCCAAACTTCGAGTGTGAGCTTGTCAAAGTCGATGCTCTGCCCCACACGGGTTGGCTCCACATTATAATTCACCTTATAAACAGGAGTATAGATGGAATCAACCGGAAGCTCCCCGATCACATTGGCGTTCATGTTTTGCTTGTTGCGCTCGGCAGATACATATCCGCGCCCCTTATCCAGGGTCAATTCCATATACAGTTTTGCTCCGTCACCCAAGGTCGCGATGTGCATCTCCGGGTTCAGGATTTCAACCTCGCTGTCGCACTTGATAGAGTCGGCCGTTACATTGCACGGACCCTCCGCAGCGATTTCCACTGTCTTCGGTCCATCGCAATGGAGCTTGGCGGTCAATCCCTTGATGTTAAGCACGATCTCAGTGACGTCCTCTTTCACTCCGGGTATGGTTGAAAACTCATGAAGAACGCCGTCTATTTTGATAGACGTGACTGCAACACCCGGCAGCGAAGATAAAAGAACACGCCTCAGGCTGTTACCCAGGGTTGTGCCAAAGCCACGCTCAAGCGGTTCCACAACAAATTTGCCATAGGTTCCGTCATTACTTAAAACTTCTGTCTCTATTTTTGGCTTCTCAATCTCGATCATTAGCGACCCTCCTTGACATATAGCGGATTAATTTATCAGCCATGATGTTTTTTATGCTGTCATAAAACGGCATTACTTGGAGTACAACTCAACGATGAGAGTCTCATCGACTGCAAGGTCAATATCCTCACGGGTTGGTAATGCAATGATCTTGCCTTCCAGAGTATCACGATTGATGTCAAGCCACTTCGAAACCGGACGTGCCGAGTTCGCTTCAATGACAGCCTTGATTTTTTCGCTCTGACGGCTCTTGTCTTTAATGGAGATCACTTCGCCCGGCTTTGTCAGGTAGGAAGGAATATCCACTCTTTTGCCGTCCACAGTAAAGTGCCCGTGGACCACCAGCTGGCGGGCTTCCGCTCTGGAGTTGCCCCAGCCCAAACGGTAAACCACGTTGTCGAGACGGGATTCCAAAATTGCGAGCAGTTCGTCGCCGGTCTTTCCTTCTTTGCGTGTTGCAAGGTCGTAGTAGCCCCTGAACTGGGACTCCAGTACACCATAGTAACGTTTTGTCATCTGTTTTGCGCGCAGCTGAAGGCCATACTCAGAGGTCTTTTTGCGGCCCTGACCGTGCTGGCCCGGAGCATATGCCCGGCGGGTTACCCCGCATTTATCCGTGTAGCATCTTGCGCCCTTCAGGAAAAGCTTCTGGCCTTCCCGGCGGCAAAGCTTGCACACAGCGTCTGTATATCTTGCCATATTATGGTTGCACCTCCTATATCGGTTTTGTTACTATACGCGTCTTCTCTTCGGAGGACGGCATCCGTTGTGCGGAATCGGAGTAACGTCTTTGATCATGCTGACTTCAAGGCCTGCGCCCTGAAGTGCGCGGATAGCCGCCTCGCGGCCCGCGCCCGGTCCCTTTACAAAAACCTCAACCGTTTTCATACCGTGCTCCATCGCTGCTTTCGCGGCGGTTTCGGCGGCGGTCTGAGCGGCGAAAGGAGTGGACTTTCTGGAACCTCTGAACCCTAATTCACCCGAACTTGCCCACGAAACCGCGTTGCCCTGCGTATCCGTAATGGTAACGATCGTGTTGTTGAAGGTGGACTGGATATGAGCGGCTCCGCGATCTATATTTTTACGCTCACGGCGTCTGCGAACTGCGGTGCCTTTTTTAGCTGCGCCTTTCTGTGCTGCCATCTTTTGAATCCCTCCCTATTACTTCTTCTTGTTGGCCATGGTCTTTCTGGGACCTTTGCGTGTACGCGCATTGGTTTTGGAACGCTGGCCTCTTACCGGCAGGCCCTTGCGGTGACGGACACCACGGTAGCAGCCGATTTCAATCAGTCTCTTAATGTCAAATGCTACGTCGCGGCGAAGATCGCCTTCAACGCGGCAGTGATGGTCGATATACTCTCTGAGCTTTGCCGCATCATCTTCTGTTAAATCCCTTACACGGATGTCCGGGTCGACGCCTGTTTCTGCACAAATATCCGTTGCAGTCTTGCGGCCGATACCGAAAATATAGGTAAGAGCAATTTCGATGCGCTTATCTCTGGGCAGATCAATACCTGCTATACGCGCCATACTGGTTGCACCTCCACTGTTAATAGGTTTGCGCCAAATTAGCCCTGGCGCTGCTTATGCTTCGGGTTTTCACAGATTACCATGACTTTACCCTTGCGTTTAATAATTTTGCATTTTTCACAAATTTTCTTGACAGAAGGTCTTACTTTCATTTGTGCGCCCTCCCTTAGCGAGTGTTTGTTTTACTTTGAACGCCACGTAATACGTCCGCGCGTCAGATCGTAAGGCGACAGTTCGATTGTGACCTTATCCCCCGGCAGGATGCGGATGAAATTCATCCTGAGCTTGCCGGAAATGTGCGCGAGTATTGTATGGTGGTTTGGAAGCTCTACCATAAACATTGCGTTAGGCAGCGCCTCGGTAACGATTCCTTCAGTTTCAATTACGTCCTGTTTCGACATTACTTACCCTCCTCTTGTGGAAAACGGCCCCCGGCGTTGAACTCCCTGAGGGCACCTCGTATTTCACGGTTGGTCTGCATTGAACCTTCGGCCAATACGGTTCTGGTCGGACAAAGGTGTTTCAGCTTTTTCCTTTTCGGGTGGTCAAGGCTGCGGCGCCTTCCGTCGCAGATCAGTGCGAACCCGGCGTCTGCCTCAAGCACCGTGAAAAAGCCGTCCTTGTCGTGTCCCGCGGCCGACCGGACAACCAGTCCTCTGACAAAGTCCATTGGTTACCCCCTTAATCCGGCTGTGTTAAAATGACCGGGCCGTCCGGAGTAATGGCAATGGAATGTTCGAAATGCGCGGAAAGCTTGCCGTCCGCGGTTACGGTCGTCCAACCGTCCGCAAGGGTTTTGACTTCCTTTACACCCTGGTTAATCATCGGTTCAATTGCAATGGTCATGCCTGGCAACAGTCGCACGCCCCTGCCGGGTGTGCCGTAATTGGGAACACTGGGGTCTTCGTGCATCTTCGCACCTACTCCGTGGCCGACAAAATCCCGTACCACCGAGTAACCGCGAGCTTCGGCATACCGCTGGACCGCGCTGCCGACATCGCCGATCCGATGACCGGCTGTTGCGGCTTTAATGCCTTCAAACAGGCTTTCGCGTGTTGCATCCATAAGGGCCTGCGCTTCATGGCTTACGTCGCCGCATGGGAAAGTCCACGCGTTGTCTCCGACAAAGCCCTCGAAAGTCGCGCCTATGTCAATGCTGACAATGTCACCCTGCCTGATAATCGTGCCCTTATGTGGTATGCCATGGATAACCACGTCATTTACGGAAATACATGCGCTTGCCGGGAAGCCGCCATACCCGAGGAACGTGGGCTTTGCGCCCTGTTCCTCAATGTATCGGCGGACGGCACGGTCGATTTCCCAGGTGGAAACACCGGGTTCGACCATTTCGCCGGCCAGCTTTAATGCTCTTGAAGATACCCTGCCTGCATTCCTCATAAAGCTGAGTTCGCGGCTGGTTTTAAGCACTATCATGATTACGCCTCTAATGCGGCAAGAATCAGTTTTGTGGTGTGCTCGACATCCTCTTGCCCTTCTACTGTGCAAAGCTTGCCCTGTTTCAGATAGTAATCTTTAAGGGGCTCGGTTTGCTCGTGATATACATTTAAGCGCTCTTTGACCGTATCCGGGTGGTCGTCCTTGCGCTGAATTAGGGTGCCGCCGCATTTGCTGCAGACGCCCTCCACCTCCGGCTTTTTGTAAAGCAGGTGGTAGCTGGCCCCGCAGTTTTCGCAGACACGGCGTCCGGACATACGCTGCACGATCGTCTCGTCGGAAACCTCAAGGTTGAGGGCCCTGTCGATGCGAACGCCCATTTTGTCCAGAGCCTCGGCCTGGGGAATCGTGCGCGGGAACCCGTCCAGAACGAATCCGTTTTTGCAGTCGTCATTGGCCAGACGCTCTTTGATAATGCCGATGACAACCTCGTCGGGAACAAGCCTGCCCGCGTCCACAAAGGACTTGGCGCGAACTCCCATCTCAGTGCCGCTCTTCAGCGCTTCACGGATAATATTACCCGTGGATATTGCAGGAATGTTATAACGCGAGCAGATGACTTCTGCCTGCGTGCCTTTACCGGCGCCGGGGGCGCCGAGAAGGATCAGATTCATATTCTCTCACTCCTTATCAATCAAGGAAGCCTTTGTAATGGCGCATCATCATCTGCGACTCCATCTGCTTCACGGTTTCCAGCGCGACACCAACCAAAATCAGGATGGAGGTTCCGCCGATCGACATGTTGTGCATGCCGGTAGCGGCGCCGAAGCCGATGGGCAGCAGAGCGATAACCGCAAGGAACAGCGCCCCGATTAAAGTGATCTTAGAAAGAATCTTCGCGATAAAGTCAGAAGTGGGTTTGCCCGGACGAATGCCGGGAATCGTGCCATTGTTCTGACGAAGATTATTGGCCATCTCTATCGGATTATACTGAATTGTCACGTAGAAATAGGCAAACATGATAATCAGCAGGAAATACATCAGCGAATAGATCCATCCGGTAGAGGAGAAAGCTTCGAAAAAGCCCTTCCAGAATCCGGTTGTCACCTTGTTGCCAAGGAACAGCTGGATCGTACTTGGAATCGAGAGAATGGAACTTGCGAAAATAATCGGCATAACGCCGGACATGGCAACCTTAATCGGAATATGGCTGCTCTGGCCGCCGTACATCTTCCTTCCGACCATACGCTTGGCGTACTGTACGGGAATGCGGCGCTCCGAGTCATTCATAAACACAATGACCCAGATGACCACAAGGAAGATCAGCACAAACAGCGGAACGAAGAAATAGTACTTGCCGTAGGTGGACGCGTCCTCATTGGCGGCCTGCAGATACTGTCCCAGCAAGCTGATCGTGTGCGGCATTCTCGCCACAATACCGGAAAACAGCAAAATGGAAATACCGTTTCCAATGCCCTTCTGGTTGATCTGTTCGCCCAGCCACATCATCAGCGCGGTACCTGCGGTAAACGCCAGGATGATGACAAAAGCGGCGAACACCTGCTCCCAGCCCTTGGTGTATTTCGCGATCGGAACACCCTGATAGGAGCTGTTGCGCAGATAGAAGAAATAAGCGGTGCCCTGAATCAAGCCAAGGCCGACGGTGACGTAGCGGGTCATGGTGCCGATCTTCTTGCGGCCCTCTTCGCCTTCTTTTGCCAGTCTTTCCAGCGCCGGAATAGCAACTGTCAGAAGCTGCATAATAATGGAGCTGTTGATGTAGGGCGTAACGCTCATTGCAAACAGAGTACCGTTTGCAAAAGCGCCGCCGGAGAGCATATCAAGGTAGCTCAGTGCCGAACCGGTCTTGTCGACCGTGGTCATCAGCCCCTTCAATGCGGTGACATTGAGGAACGGGACAGGAATGACCGCACCGAAGCGGAAAACCATGATGATAAGCAGTGTAAACAGGATCTTTTTGCGGAGATCCGGGATGGACCAGGCATTCTTTATTGTTTGAAACAACTTAGATCACCTCTGCCTTCCCACCCGCGGTTTCTATCTTTTGCTTCGCAGCCTCGGAATAAGCAGTAACCTTTACTGTTAATTTTTTTGTCAGATTGCCGTTGGCAAGGATCTTCACCCCGTCACAGCAGGTCTTTACAATGCCCGCGTCGATCAGCGCCTGGGTGTCCACCACAGAGCCGTCTTCGAACTTGTCGAGTGTGCCTACGTTGACAGAAACGATGGTTTTAGCAAAAACATTGTTAAAACCTCTTTTCGGAATACGTCTCTGTAAAGGCATCTGACCGCCTTCAAATCCGGGACGCATGCCTCTGCCCGCTCTGGCCTTTTGACCCTTGTGGCCCTTGCCGGCAGTTTTTCCCTGACCTGAACCGTGTCCTCTGCCGATACGCTTCGGCTCTTTGGTGGAACCGGGTACAGCAGTTAGTTCATGCAACTTCATTTACTCGCACCTCCTTGCTTACGCTTTACTTACCTCGATGAGGTGGATTATCTTGGCCACCTTGCCTTTGGTCTGTTCATTTTCAGGCTGAACGGAAGTGTCGCCGATCTTAAAGAGACCAAGAGCCCGGGCGGTTGCAATCTGGTCCTTTTTGCTGCCGATAAGACTTTTTATCAGCTTTACTTTCAGCTGTGCCATCTTGCTACCCCCTTATTAAAGAATATCTTTTACCGACTTGCCGCGTGTTGCAGCGACTTCACCGGCAGTACGCAGCTTGGACATGCCGTCCAAGGTTGCTCTGACTACATTACACGGATTGTTGGAACGCAGGGCCTTTGTTCTGATGTCCCTGATTCCGATCGCTTCTACGACCGCACGGACCGGGCCGCCGGCAATGACACCGGTACCGGGGGCGGCAGGCTTCATCAGGACTCTGCCGGCGCCGTACGCGCCGATGATTTCGTGCGGGATGGTGGAGCCGCGCATGGCAACCTTGATCAGGTTCTTTTTCGCGTCTTCAATCCCCTTGCGGATCGCGTCGGGAACTTCGCCCGACTTTCCGATGCCGAAACCGACTGTGCCGTTTCCGTCGCCAACTACCACAAGAGCTGCGAACTTGAAGATACGGCCGCCTTTTACGGTCTTGGATACACGATTAATAGCAACTACATGTTCTTTGAGTTCCATAGACGTTGCGTCAATTCTAGCCAAAAGTATTCCTCCTTCTTAGAACTTGAGGCCGCCCTCACGGGCGCCTTCGGCCAGCTCTTTGACGCGGCCGTGGAAAATATAGCCGCCGCGGTCAAATACGACCTCGGTGATGCCTTTTTCGGCGGCACGTTTGGCAATAAGCTCGCCAACTTTGCGTGCGGCGTCCTTGTTTCCGCCATTACCATTGAAATCCTTGTCCAGTGTGGAAGCTGCTGCAAGAGTAACTCCCTCTACATCGTCGATAATCTGGGCGTAGATATTGGTGGTAGAGCGAAATACATTCAGGCGTGGGCACTCTGCTGTGCCGGAAATTTTACCGCGCACCCTGCGGTGACGGTTAAGCCTGGCTCTGTTTGTGTCAGTCTTATTCACCATTTGTTATTCACTCCTTACTTACTTCTTAGCGCCCTTACCGGCCTTGCCTTCCTTATGGCGGACAAATTCACCGGTATAACGGATACCCTTGCCCTTGTACGGCTCAGGCGGACGTTTCTCGCGCACTTCCGCGGCAAACTGACCAACCTGCTGCTTATCCGGGCCCGAGATCACGATTTTGTTTGCGGCTGGGCACTCGATGGAAATGCCATCGATCTCAGGGACGATCACCTGATGAGAATAACCGAGATTCATCACAAGGTTCTTGCCCTGCTTCTGCACACGGTAGCCGACGCCCAAAACGTCAAGCTCCTTTTTGAATCCGTCCGTTACGCCGACGACCATGTTGTGGATCAGCGTGCGGGTCAGACCGTGCAGTGACCTGTTTTCTTTTTCGTCGTTGGGACGGGTGACGAGCACCTCGCTGCCCTCCACAGAAACGCTCATGTTGTGATGAATTTTCTGGGTCAGCGTACCCTTCGGTCCCTTGACGGTGACAACGTTGCCGTCAGCCTTTACGGTGACGCCAGCGGGAATATTTATGGGTTTTCTTCCAATTCGCGACATTACTGCACCCCCTTGTTACCAGATAAATGCGAGAACCTCTCCGCCTACATTCTCTTTGCGGGCCTGACGGTCGGTCATGACGCCCTTCGAAGTAGAAATGACAGCGATGCCCAGGCCCTTCATGACCTTCGGCAGATCCTCTGCGTTGGAATAGATACGAAGGCCTGGCTTACTGACTCTGCGCAGACCGTTGATGGCGGGAGCCTTGTTCTCGCCGTATTTGAGATTTACCTTGATAATGCCCTGTTTGCCGTCCTCTGTTACCGTATAATTCTTTACATAGCCCTCGTCAACAAGAATTTGCACAATGGCCTTTTTCATGTTGGAAGCGGGAATGTCAACCGAATCGTGCTTTGCAGAAACTGCATTGCGAATACGGGTGAGCAAATCAGCAATTGTATCTGTAATTTGCATACCGTTACCTCCTTTGCTAAGCTTTACCAGCTGGCCTTTTTCACGCCCGGGATCTCACCCTTGTGAGCAAGTTCCCGAAAGCATATACGGCAAATTCCGAACTTGCGAAGGTAGGCATGCGGCCTGCCACAGATTTTGCATCTGTTGTATTCGCGAGACGAGAATTTCGCAACTCTCTGCTGCTTGATTTTCATAGAAGTCTTGGCCACAATATTCCCTCCTTATTTCGCAAACGGGGCGCCCATGAGTGTTAAGAGCTCTCTGGATTCCTCGTCGGTGTTTGCGGTCGTTACGAAACAAATATCCATTCCGCGGACCTTATCGATTTTGTCGTAATCAATTTCAGGGAAGATCAGCTGCTCTTTGACGCCCATATTGTAGTTGCCGCGGCCGTCAAACGAGTTTGCGCTGATTCCTCTGAAGTCTCTTACGCGCGGGAGAGCAACATTGAAGAGCCTGTCTAAGAACTCATACATTCTGTCGCCTCTGAGCGTTACCTTTACGCCGATGTTCATGCCCTCGCGGAGCTTGAAGTTTGCAACCGATTTTTTCGCTTTGCAGATCACCGGCCTCTGGCCGGTAATTGCTGCGAGATCGGCTGTAATGGCGTCGATTACCTTTGCGTTTTCCTTTGCTTCGCCGGCGCCTACATTGATGACGATCTTCTCAAGCTTCGGAATCTGCATGACGCTCTTGTAAGAAAACTTTTTCATCAGTGCGGGTGCGACATCTTTTTGGTAAAATTCCTTCAGTCTTGCCATGTCGTTTTATCCTCCCTTACAGCGCTTCGCCGCATTTTTTGCAAACGCGTTCCTTAGTGCCGTCCTCATAAAGCTTATGCGAGACACGTGTGGGTTTGCCGCAGCGGGGGCAAACGACCTGGACCTTGCAGGCGTACAGTGCGCCTTCGGCTTTCACAATACCGCTCTGTTCACCCATTTTGCGGGCTTTAACATGCTTGGAAACCATGTTGCGGCCCTCAACGATGACCTTCCCCTCTTCGGGGCTTACGGCCAGAACTTTGCCCTTCTTGCCGCGTTCTTTGCCATTTAAAATGACGACGGTGTCACCCGTTTTAACATGAACCTTATTATTCATCAGTGAGCACCTCCCATCACAGCACTTCAGGGGCAAGACTTAAAATTTTCAGATAGTCTTTGTCGCGCAGTTCTCTGGCTACGGGCCCGAAAATACGCGTTCCCCTCGGATTTTTATCGTCTTTGATGAGGACAGCCGCATTTTCGTCAAAGCGGATGTATGTTCCATCATCACGGCGGACGCCGAAAGCAGTGCGAACAATGACTGCCTTAACGACTTCGCCTTTTTTAACGGTGCCGCCCGGAGCCGCTTTTTTAACGGAAGCGACCACCACGTCACCTATATTGGCATACCTTCTGCCGGTGCCGCCGAGAACGCGGATGCACATAAGCTGCTTCGCGCCGGTGTTGTCGGCAACGTTGAGGTAAGTCTGCTGTTGAATCACAGTGCGTTCCTCCTTTGCTTAAAGCCAATTACTTGGCTTTCTCTATAATCTCGACGAGACGCCATCTTTTCTCTTTGCTGAGGGGACGGGTCTCCATCACACGCACGCGGTCACCGATTGTGCATTCATTGTTTTCATCATGTGCTTTCAGCTTCACGGTACGCTTGATAATTTTGTTGTAAAGCGGATGCTTTACCCTGTTTTCGATTGCAACCACGATGGTCTTATCCATCTTGTTGCTGACGACCTTGCCAATCTCTGCTTTTCTAATATTCCGATCGCTCACAGATTAATCCTCCCTTCCGTTACGCATTGGCGCTGTCCTTGATTTCGATCTCGCGCAAAATTGTTTTGACACGGGCGATATCCTTTTTGACAGCGGAGATACGCATCGGGTTATCGAGCTGATTAATGGCAAGTTGGAAACGCAGGTTGAAAAGCTCGGCCTTGAGGTCCTTAAGCTTACTTTCCAGTTCTGCTGTCGTTAATTCTCTGACTTCTGAGGCCTTCATTACTGCTCACCACCCGTTTCTTCCTTCTTAACAAACTTGCACTTAATCGGCAGTTTGTTGGACGCCAGACGCAAAGCTTCTTTTGCAGTTTCTTCCGAAACTCCGCCGATTTCAAACATGACTCTGCCCGGTTTTACAACTGCGACCCAGTACTCAGGGGAACCTTTACCGGAACCCATTCGGGTTTCAGCCGGCTTCTGAGTGATCGGCTTGTCTGGGAAAATCTTGATCCATACCTGACCAAATCTTTTGCAGTAACGCGTCATGGCGACACGGGCCGCTTCGATCTGGTTGGAGGTGATCCACGCCGGCTCTAAGGCCTGAAGGCCGTAATCGCCGTAAGTTACCTTATTTCCGCGGTAGCACTTTCCGGTCATACGGCCGCGATGTACTTTGCGGTATTTTACACGCTTAGGCAACAGCATTATTTACTGCCTCCTTCCTTACGAGGCTTGCGGTTGTCCACAAGGACTTCGCCTCTGTAAATCCAGACCTTTACGCCAATGCGGCCGTAGGTTGTGGCGGCTTCGGCAAAACCGTAGTCGATGTCGGCACGGATGGTCTGAAGGGGAATGGTACCGTCGTGATACTGTTCGCGTCTTGCGATTTCAGCACCGCCCAGACGGCCGGACACCTGGGTTTTGATACCCTTGGCGCCGAGCTTCATGGCGCGGCCGATGCACTGCTTCATCGCACGGCGGAAAGAAATTCTTTTTTCGAGCTGCTGCGCAATGTTCTCTGCGACGAGCTGCGCGTTCAGGTCGGGGGACTTTACCTCTACAATGTTGATTGTAACAGGTTTCTTGAGGATGCTCTCGCACTGAAGACGGAGCTTCTCAATTTCCGCGCCGCCCCTGCCGATTACCATGCCCGGCTTGGCGCAGTGAATGTGAACGCGAACCTTGGAGGCGTCACGCTCAATTTCGATTTTCGGAATCCCGGCCGGATAAAGCTGCTTTTTCAGCACCTTGCGCAGATTGTGGTCTTCAACGAGGGTATCGCCGAAAACGCTGTCCTTCGCGAACCAGCGGGAATCCCAGTCTTTAATGATGCCCACGCGAAACCCGTGGGGATTGATTTTCTGGCCCATAGTTTACCTCCTCTTCCGCCTTATTCTTTTTCCTTGAGCACGAGGGTAACGTGCGAAGATCTTTTTTCAATTCTGAACGCGCGACCCTGCGCTCTGGGACGAATGCGCTTGAGGATCGGGCCCGGACATACGAAGCATTCCGCAACGTAAAGTCTGGAAACATCCATATTGTGGTTATTCTCAGCGTTAGCCATGGCCGACTTCAATAATTTCTGAAGATATTCCGTAGCGGCCTTTGGTGTATTCTTGAGGATAGCCATTGCAACGTCAGCCGGCTTGTTGCGAATGAGATCAAGCACGATCTGGACCTTGCGGGGCGAAATACGGGCGTACTTTAAATAAGCCCTTGCTTCCATGCTATACACTCCTTTCGGCCGTTATTTTGTCGGCGATGATGTTTTGGAACCGGAATGTCCCTTGAAGGTTCTGGTTGGGGCAAACTCGCCGAGCTTGTGGCCGACCATATCTTCCGTTACATAGACCGGAACATGCTTGCGGCCGTCGTGGACCGCGATTGTATGACCAACGAAATCAGGGAAAATGATGGAAGCCCTGCTCCATGTTTTGATGATTTTCTTTTCGCCGGCCGCGTTCATTTCTTGAATCCTTTTAAGCAGCACAGGCTGAACATAAGGACCCTTTTTTATGCTTCTGCCCATAGATGATAAGCTCCTTTCTGTACGCCTTATTTGCCGTTTCTGCGCTTGACGATAAATTTATCGGAGCGGTGGTGGTGAGCGCGGGTCTTGTAGCCGAGAGCCGGTTTACCCCACGGGGTAACAGGTCCCGGACGGCCCACGGGGGATTTGCCTTCGCCGCCGCCGTGCGGGTGGTCGTTCGGGTTCATAACGGAACCGCGGACCGTCGGTCTCCATCCCATGTGGCGTTTGCGTCCGGCCTTGCCGAGCTTCACGTTCTCATGGTCGATGTTGCTGACCTGGCCGATGGTGGCCATGCAGGTGACCGGCACGTTGCGAAGTTCGCCGGAGGGCAGCCTCAGAAGAGCCATTCCGTTTTCCTTCGCCATCAGCTGAGCCATGTTGCCGGCGGCGCGCGCCAGCTGGGCGCCCTTGCCCGGATAAAGCTCAACGTTGTGGATAAAGGTACCGACCGGGATATTTTCAAGCGGAAGCGCGTTGCCGGGCTTGATATCCGCCGCGGCGCCGGATACAACAACGTCGCCGACCTTTAAGCCGTTCGGAGCGATGATGTATCTTTTTTCGCCGTCCTCATACTGCACGAGGGCAATAAAGGCGGAACGGTTCGGGTCGTACTCAATTGTGAGAACGCTGCCCGGCGCGTCGAACTTCTGACGCTTAAAGTCGATGATACGATACTTTTTACGGTTTCCGCCACCGCGGTGACGGACTGTAATTCTACCGTAGCTGTTGCGGCCGGATTTGTTGCTGATGGAAGTCAGCAGGCTCTTTTCCGGTGCAACCTTGCTCAGACCGGAATAGTCCGTAACGGACATATTGCGTCTGGAAGCCGTGGTAGGTTTAAAGTTAATAATAGGCATTAGGTTTCACACTCCTCATGATGGCTTTGCGGGGAATGCCCTTTCCCCATCCTTGCCTCTGCGTTTTTCGGGCAGAGTTTACATCATGCCTTCAAAAAACTCGATGGTCTTGCTGTCGGCGGTAAGGGTGACGTAGGCTTTCTTCCAGGAAGGAGTATAGCCTTCGTTTTTGCCCTGACGGCGGAGCTGGCCCCTTACGTGCAGGGTGTTTACCTTGCCGACCTTTACGCCGAAGAGGGTCTCAACCGCTCTTGCAATATCGATTTTTGTGGCATCCTTGGCAACTTCAAAGGCATATTTTTTCATGCCGATGCCGGCCATGCTTTTTTCGGTGATAATGGGGCGGATAATAATGTCCTGTGCTGCCATTATGCGTACACCTCCTCGATCTGGGCTACGGCATCCTTCAGCACGATAAACTTGTCGGCGTTCAGGATATCATAGACATTCAGGGTGTTGGCCATTGCCGTTTTCACGCCCGGGATATTCTTAGCCGAAGCGATCACCTTTTCGTTCACGTCCGGAAGAACGATGAGCGCCTTTTTCCCGGAGCCGATCGCCTTGAGCATTGCCGCGATGGTCTTGGTCTTATACTCGTCAAGTGAAATCCCGTCAAGCACGACCAGCTCGTTGTCGATCACCTTGCTTGAAAGAGCCGACTTCATGGCAAGACGTCTTACCTTTTTGTTTAAGGAATAGCTGTAGTCGCGCGGCTTCGGAGCAAACGCGATACCGCCGTGAGTCCACTGCGGTGAACGTGTGGAGCCCTGTCTTGCGTGACCGGTGCCCTTCTGTCTCCACGGCTTTCTGCCGCCGCCCGAAACTTCGGCGCGGGTCAGCGCCGACTGTGTGCCCTGGCGCCGGTTCGCAAGGTGGTTGACCACCATGTCGTGCAGAACCTTCGCGTTGGGTTCAATTCCGAATATGGCTTCGGAAAGGTCGATCTTCTCTACCTCTTTGCCGGCCATATCAAGTACTGCTACTGTAGGCATTCCAAATTCCTCCTTCCCTTACGCCTTAACGCTGTCATGGATTACTACGATTCCGCCGTTCGGTCCGGGAACTGCGCCCTTGATAGCAATCAGATTGTTTTCCGCATCCACTTTGGCAACGGTCAGATTCTGAACCGTTACTTTCTCGGCGCCCAGGTGGCCGGCCATCTTAAGGCCGGGGTACACCCTCGACGGGTCCGAGCAGGAACCGTTGGAACCGCCATGGCGGGCAACAGGGCCGGAACCATGGGTTTCCTTGAGTCTCTGGAAATTCCAGCGCTTGATAACGCCGGCGTATCCCTTCCCTTTGCTCGTGCCGGTGACGTCTATCTTGTCGCCCGCCGCGAACGTGTCCGCCTTGACAAGATCGCCCACGTTGTAAGCTTCCGTGTTTTCCACGCGGAACTCCCTGAGGGTTTTCTTGGGAGCGATGTCCGCCTTTGCAAAGTGGCCCTTCAGGGGCTTCGTGACCTTGTTCGGCTTCAAATCGCCGTAGCCCATCTGGACTGCTGCGTAGCCGTCGTTTTCAACCGTCTTTTTCTGTGAGATCACACAGGGGCCGGCCTGAACAACCGTTACGGGGATGACATTTCCCTTTTCGTCGAAAATCTGCGTCATGCCGATTTTCTTGCCGATGATACCTTTTTGCATTATTTTACCTCCTATGCAGGTTATTGGTTGGCGTTTGCCAACTTGACCTCGGCCGCTGGTCGGTTAAAATCAGAGTTTGATCTCTATTTCAACACCGGCGGGGAGCTCCAGACCCATCAAAGCCTCTACGGTTTTGTTGGATGGTCTGAGAATGTCGATAAGTCTCTTGTGCGTTCTCATCTCGAATTGCTCGCGGCTGTCCTTGTACTTGTGAACAGCGCGCAGGATCGTGATGATCTGCTTTTCCGTCGGGAGCGGGACGGGTCCGGAAACCCTTGCGCCCGTGCGCTTCGCTGTCTGTACAATCTTTTCAGCCGACTGATCAACCAACTGATGATCGTAACCCTTAATTCTTATCCTGATTTTCTCCTTGACTGCCACTGTGAATCGCCTCCTTATTGTAGTTGGCGGGCGGCGTTTTTTAAATCCTAACACTGTGCCGGGTGTTCCCTCTTAACACATTGAAAAACCGGATTCACTTTTACAAGTTAAATCCGGGTATAGGCATAAAAAACGTCTGAGCATAATAAGAGCATAGACGCGGAAATCCGCATACCGATCCTCTTATCGCACGCTCAAAGTATCTGTCGCCCGGTTTAAAATCGGACATACTCCACGGAAAAACCGGCCTGTTTCAGCCGCAACCTCCCGCTTCATCGCATATCTGTCGCAGTCGTGCTTAATTATAATACCATAAAAGAGCCTGTTATGCAATACTTATTCTCTCTTTATTGCAAGAAATTTATACACGATATTTGGTTATTTTGCTAAAATATTTTCAGTCCGCAAAAGAGGCCGTAATCCGCTCTTTATTTGCTGTTTCTGCGCCTTCGGGTCACATAATAAACAATCGCCGCAAGCAGTACAACCGCAACCTGTGCGAAAAAGAATCCCAACTGAAACGGCGACCGGGAAACCAGAATAGAAGTCGGCCCGTCCGCGCCGCCAATGACCCCGACCGACATTCCTGTATTTGAGAACAGTTTGATACCAACCAGGAGCAGGGTACCCAAATAGACGCAAACCAGCGCTGCCAGAATTTTTTTCATCAAAATGCCCCTCCGTTTCAGTTTTCACCTTACAGCATTTCCAGTTAATTCTGCGACAAGGTTGCGTTCCTCCCCCGCCTTCGGCGGGGGAGGAACGTGTTTTGTCTTGCAAACTGAAATGGAATTGCTATAGGAACACCTAACATTATAATGGTATTTCAGGCAAAAAGCAAACGGAGGGGCCGTCATTCAATTTTCAGATAAGCCGGTCACTCTTAGAGGAAATTCTTCCAAATTTCATTGCTGGTGGCATATGGTTTAATCTGCGCGTATGTCAGGCTGAGCTTGACCAGACGCTTTTCCGGTTTTGTAATCTGGAAAGCAAAGCCGACGTCGTATTTCGTGAAATAAATCGCGCCGGAATCCAGGGCGGACTTAATGACGCTTGCCGTCACGGACGGGGCGATATCGGAGCTCAGCTGCTGCTTCGCGGCGGTTTCCAGCAGCTTGTAAAGCGCGTCGTTTTTCGTGATCAGGTCTTTCATTTCCAGCGCGGCGCCGGTTTTCAGGTTGATGTTCATGGCCCGGAGCGTATGGACATTCTCTCCCTTGGAGGAAAGCTTCACATATTCGTTGAAGCCGAGGCTGAGGAAGCCGGTCCCTTCATAGGTGACGTCGCTGTTTACCTTGACCGTGGTCTTGTCTTTTTTCGCGCCCGTCCCCAAAGAATTGATCGTCTTCAGCGCGGAGGCTTTGATTGCCGTGTTCACCTTATCCGCGTTGCTGATTTTTCCGGAAAGCACCGGGTAGGTTGCGGAATAGGACATGTTGCCGTTCTTGTAGCTGTATTTTTCATCCTTCACCGTATAGGTACCGTTGTTCAATCCGGAAACCGCCTTGTTATTCTCCACCCTCGGAGCCTGGCTCGGCACGGCCGGCTTGCTGGAAGCTGCCGAAGAGGCCGAACCCGCGGAAGTCGCGCCGCTTTGTCCCGCACCGGAAGCGCCGGACACATCGTTCTGGGTCGGAGCAGCCTGCCCTTTACAGGCTGATATGGAAAGTACCATGGCAAGTGCGCAGATCAGCGCCCATAATTTTTTCATGGATGATTCACTCCTTTTAAGTATTTCTGTTTCTTCTTAATATCGGCAAACCGATGCGTGTCTCCGTATGCCGCAACGTACCCGGCAAAGCCCGGATACATACGAAATTTTCTAAAACATCTGCCAACGTTTCCTAATGCTACCATATCCGGCCGAAAAAATCAAATGACAAACCCGTTATGAAAATGACAATAATCCGCTTGTTTGTTACCTTTTGGAGAATATATTATACAGTATTTTCCACTTGAAACAAATTCATTCAGTGAAATGAAATAAATATATGAAAATAAGGAAGCGGAAGGCAAATGTCTTCCGCTTCGCAGTGGATATACAGGAATCCGGCGGGTTTCAGGATACCTCGTTCCAGTAAATATACCGGATGAGGCTGTTCTGATATTTTTCGAGATCCGGAACCAGCACCGCCGTATTCGATTGCTGTATGGTAACCTGCTGCGCTGTATACAGATCCTCCGAAGGCCGGAAACAGCCGACCGGAAAGCTCCGGCATGCGTAAGCGTCCGTCCCCAGCTTCAGCGCGGTTTCCGTATTCAGGCTGGTTTTGACAAAGGGCAGCAGTTTTTCCGTAAGCGAGGCCAGAGAGTGCGCATCCACTGATTCCAGCCTGCCAATGATCCCCGCCGCCGCCGCCTGCATCCGCTGCAGCCTCGACTCCTCTCCGCCGATCTGGCGGATACGGGAATAGTACAGCGCCTGCTTGCCGGAAAGGGTCCGGTCCCCCGCGCTGATATCCCGTGCGGCGGGCTCGCCGGAATACCGGTTGACAAGGTCGGCCTCCTGTGCGGTCACGTTCACGGGAATCCCGCCCAGAGAATCGACGGCCTTGACAAAGCCGCTGTAGTCGATCACCGCGTAATCATCCACATCGATCTTGAAATTCTGCTCGATCGTCTTTACGCTCAGTTCGGCGCCGCCAAGCTGATAAGCGGCATTCAGTTTATTTTTCCCGTTCCCCGGGATCTCCACGTACAGGTCGCGCGGGAAAGGCGTCAGAATCCACCGCTCGCTGCCTTTCCGGCGGTCGATGGAGAGAAGCATGATGCAGTCGCTGCGCCCGGCGCCGGTGCCGCCCGCGTCATCCACGCCCAGCACCAAAAGGTTGCGCACCTCGTCCTGATGATAAAGGCCGTTCACCAAAACCGGCTGCGCGTAGGAGGAGGAAAGGGATGCATTCGGCGCGGACTCCCCGTTCCGGACGGTGCCGACGGGTTTTAACAGCTTCGGCACAAACGTGATCCCCAGTATCAAAACGGCCAGACAGGCTGCGCAGGCGGCAAGCGCCGGAAATCCTGACCGGCGTCTGTTCTGCGACGGCTTTCCGCCCATCACTTTATTCTTTAACTCTTCCCTTGCATGAATCCGGTTGACCGCATCGATAAAATCCTCTGTTTTCATGATATCAGCTCCTCTCTCATCTGCAGCTTCAGTTTCTCCCGGCCCCGGTAAAGCGCCACCTTGACGGCATTTTCCTTCATCCCCAGAATGCCGGACATTTCCCTGATCTTATAGCCCTCAATATAATGAAGATACAAAACCGTTTTGTAGTTCGGCGGCAGCTCCATCAGCTGTTCCAGCACCTCGGTCTGTTCCGTGGTTTCGGCGTACTCGCCGATTTCCTCCAGCGATACGGTCTTCCTGAAAAAGAAGCGCCTTCTTTTGTCCCGGCTGCCGTTTGTGGCCACCCGGATCAGCCACGCCTTCTCATGCTCCTCGCTGTGAAATTCAGGGCGCTTCTGCAAGTACTTCGCAAAGGTGTCCTGTACGACGTCCTCCGCGTCTTCCCGGTTGCAGAGAATGACCATGCAGAGCCTGAACAGCATATTCCCGTATAAATCATATTTCTCAGACAGATCGTCCGGGCGCGTTGCCTGTTTCCCCATGGATTCATCTCCTTTCACGAACAACACGTTTATCGGGTCCAAAAGGTTACAGCATAAAAAATAATCATCATCACGGAGCCTATCAAAAACAGCCGCGGAACGTTCCGCGGCTGTGAGAGTGTCGAAAACCTGTCAGGCTGTTATTCCGTTATCAGTATGCCTTGCCCCAGTAGACCATCGATTTCGCGGGCTTGCCGCAGCAGACGCAGGTGTCGGACAGATGCTCCTGCTCGAACGGCATGCAGCGGGAGGAAACGCCCGCGGCTTCCTTGAGCTTTTCCTCGCAGGCCGGGTCGCCGCACCACATGGCTTTGATAAAGCCCGGCTGATTGTCGGCAATGTCTCTGAGCTCCTTTAGATTCCGGGCGGTATACGTCATGCTCTCGCGGCGGGCAAGCGCGTTTTCGTAAATTCCTTTGCGCACTTCCTCCAGCTGTTCCGCAATCGCGGCCTCCAGATTGTCCAGCGGCACGAAAATCTTCTCGCGGTCGCTGCGGCGGACCAGCACGCACTGATTCTTTTCAATATCTTTGGGCCCGATCTCCAGACGGAGCGGAACGCCCTTCATTTCATACTGCGCGAACTTCCAGCCGGGGGTATTGTCCGAATCGTCCACGCGCACGCGGAAGCTCTTCTTGAGCCGCTCACGCAGCTCGTGTGCCTTTTCCAGCACGCCGGGCTTATGCTGCGCGACGGGCAGGATAATCACCTGGATGGGAGCGACGGCGGGCGGGAGCACAAGGCCGTTGTTGTCGCCGTGCGTCATGATGATGCCGCCGATGATGCGGGTGCTCATCCCCCAGGAGGTCTGGAACGGATGGCAGATGGAATTGTCCCTGCCCTGGAAGGTAATGTTGAACGCTTTTGCAAAGCCGTCCCCGAAATAGTGGCTGGTGCCGGACTGAAGCGCCTTTCCGTCGTGCATCATCGCCTCTATGGTATAGGTGGCCACGGCGCCTGCAAATTTCTCCTTGTCGGTCTTGCGGCCTTTGATCACCGGAATGGCAAGATCGTTTTCACAGAAGTCGGCGTAAACCCGGAGCATCCGCTCCGTTTCCGCCTCGGCCTCCTGTGCGGTTTCGTGCATGGTGTGGCCCTCCTGCCAGTGGAATTCCACGGAGCGCAGGAACGGGCGCGTGGTTTTTTCCCAGCGCACAACGGAGCACCACTGGTTGTAGAGCTTCGGCAGGTCGCGCCAGGAATGGATCACCTTGGCGTAATGGTCGCAGAACAGGGTTTCGGAGGTCGGGCGCACGCACATTCTCTCCTGCAGCTTTTCGCTGCCGCCCATCGTGACCCAGGCGACCTCGGGGGCAAAGCCCTCCACATGCTCCTTTTCCTTATTCAGCAGGCTTTCCGGAATAAACATCGGCATGGAAACATTCTCATGACCGAGCTCCTTGAACCTTGTGTCGAGAATATGCTGAATATTTTCCCAGATGGCCCAGCCGTACGGCTGAATGACCATGCATCCGCGCACGCTGGTGTAGTCCATCAGCTCCGCTTTTTTGACGATATCGGTATACCATCTGGCGAAATCCTCCTCCATGGGAGTGATCGCGTCTACCATCTTCTTCTGTTCCGCCATTGAAATCTCCTCAATTCTGTTTAGATTATACGGGATAAAGCAAACCCCCCGGCTCTTTGCAACGCCAAGGGGTTCATCGATCGTCTTACTTTGAATCTTTATTCGTACCGCTGGTTTTACTGAGGATGACAATCACGGCATAAATCAAAATCATTACGATGAAAATGCCGAGCATGCCCTTCCCCATCAGTTCAAACGATTTTCCGATGTCGGCGCCGCTTACGTCGCCCATAAGACTCTTAAATAAAACCGCCATTGCGTTTAACTGCATCATGTTATATCATCCCCCAAATTCTTGCAAGATTCAGGATAATGCCTCCCGCAACAACCGATCCGATCTGGCCGGCCACATTCGCGCCGACCGCGTGCATCAGGATGTGGTTCTGGTTGTCCTCTTTCAGAGCCATTTTCTGGATGACCCTCGCGGACATCGGGAACGCGGAAATTCCCGCGCCGCCGACCATCGGGTTGATCTTTTTATCCTTCGGCAGGAACAGGTTCAGGATTTTCGCAAAGACCACACCGCCGATGGTGTCGAACACAAAGGCGAAAAGGCCCAGCGCCATAATGATCAGAGTGCCGAGGGTAAGGAACTGCTCCGCCCGCATCTGATAGGCGATGGTGATTCCCAAAAAGATGGTAATCAGGTTTGCAAGCGGTCCCTGAGCGGTCTGGGAAAGCGCTTCCAGCTTGCCGCATTCCCGGATCAGGTTGCCGAACATCAAAAAGCCGACCAGCGCAACGGAATCCGGCGCGACCAGTCCCGCAATCAGCGTAACGATGATCGGGAACAGGATTTTCGTGGTTTTGGAAACCGCCTTCGGATTATAGGGCATATGGATCATCCGCTCATGCTTCGTTGTCACAAGGCGGATCGCCGCGGGCTGGATAATCGGCACCAGCGCCATATAGGAGTAAGCCGCCACCGCAATCGCGCCGATGTAATTGCTGTGGAGTACCTGTGAAACCAGAATGGAGGTTGGGCCGTCCGCCGCGCCGATCACTCCGGCGGCCATCGCGTCCTTCAGCGGGAATCCGAGCAGAACCGCCAGCACGACGGTAAGGAAGATGCCGAACTGGGCCGCGCCGCCGAACAGCAGCATGCGCGGGTTGGAAAGCAGCGGGCCGAAATCAATCATCGCGCCGATCCCCACGAACAATAAAAGAGGAAATGCTTCGGAAGCGACGATTCCCTTTTCAAACAGCCACTTCACAATGCCGGATTCCCCCACTACGCCGGGAAGCGGCAGGTTGACAAGAATTGCTCCGAATCCCATCGGTAAGAGCAGTGCCGGTTCGAAATCCTTTTCAATGGCAAGCCAGATCAGCAGCGCGCCGATCGCCCACATGACCAGCATCTTGGGGTTCTGGGCCATGAATTGAATGCCGTTCGTTAAAAAGCTGAATTCACTCAACGACTTTAACTCTCCTTCTGTTAAAAAAATGCAAAACTTAAAAATATTATATCTGATGCGCGGTGCTATTTCAAGTAAAAGCACAATAAAATCACACAAAAACAGAAGAAAATTAAAAAACCGCCATGCAAAATGCACAGCGGTTTCAGGAAGACGTGTCACTCAGACATTATCTTCAATGTACTTTACCAGTTCCCCAACGGTTTTGATGTTGTCAATCTCTTCATCGGGAACTTCGATTTCAAACTCGTCCTCGATGGACATCAACAGGTCGACTACATCCAAGGAATCGGCGCCCAGATCGTCAGCAATGCTTGTTTCGGGAGTGATAGAGTCCTCCTCAACGTCAAACTGTTCGCTGAGAATCGCCTTTACCTTCTCAAAAACCATGTCGTATCCTCCTTAAAAATCTTGAATTACAAATTTTGAAACATCGGCACGCGGAAAACGTTATTGTTTATTGTGGACAATAATATCTCTCGTATGTTACAATTGCCACAGAAAAAACCACATAAATCGCTCCGGACACTGATTGTATAACCACATATTATTAGCAAACCATGACTTTGTCAATATTTTTTTAACCTTTTTTTCAGAAAGCAAGAGGAAAGAAAATGGCCGAGAATCATTTCGCCGTGATTGGGCATCCAATTGCGCATACCATGTCCCCGTTTATTCATGAAAGACTTTTCGCCCTGAGCGGAAAAACCGGCGGCTACGGCGTCCTGGACATCGCGCCGGAGGAACTGCCCGGCCGGATGGAGCTGCTCCGTACCCTGAGCGGCTTCAACATCACCATTCCCCATAAGCAGTCGATTATTCCGCTGTTGGACGGGCTGAACGAAAAATCGGAATTTTTTCATTCGGTCAACACCGTAAAAAATACGGACGGCCGTCTGACCGGGTTCACCACGGACGGCACGGGCTTCTGCAAAGCGCTGGAGGCCGGCGGCGCAAGCCTGAGCGGACGCAC
Source organism: Caproiciproducens lactatisolvens (assembly GCF_052443335.1). NCBI lineage: Bacteria > Bacillati > Bacillota > Clostridia > Eubacteriales > Acutalibacteraceae > Caproiciproducens > Caproiciproducens lactatisolvens. Next base: position 2,853,306 of record NZ_CP195750.1, read on the forward strand.
GGTCGTGCTCGGCGCGGGCGGCGCGGGCAGGGTGCTGGCGTTTGAGGCGGCCCTTGCCGGCGGCAGCGTGACCGTGGCCGTGCGCCCGCACGGGCTGGCGGCGGCGGAAAAGCTCTGCGCGGATATCCGCGCAAAAGCGGCGGGCGCCCGGGCGGATTTCTGCCTGCTGGAAAACATCGGCGGAAAAATCGATTTACTGGCCAACGCCACTCCGGTCGGCATGTTCCCCCGCACCGGGGAATGCCCGGTTCCGGAGGAAACCGTCCGGAAAGCCTGCTGTGTTTTCGACGCGGTATACAACCCGGACGAAACGCTCCTGATCCGGACCGCGCGCAAAAACGGCGTGCGGGCCGTCGGCGGGATGAGCATGCTGGTCTGGCAGGCGGCGGCCGCGCACGGAATCTGGTACGGGGCGGAATTTGCCGCCGGCGACGTTCAGGCGCTCTGCGGCGACGCCGTGGCGGAAATGAAAAAGAAATTCGGCAATATCGTTTTATGCGGCTATATGGGCAGCGGAAAGACCTGCGTGGGGAACCGCCTTGCCCGGATCACGGGCCGTACCTTTGTGGATATGGACCGCTATATCGAACGGAAGGAGGGCATGACGGTTGCGGAAATTTTCTCCTCGCGGGGAGAAGCCGCCTTCCGCGCGATGGAACGTGCGGCGGCAAAAGAACTGTCCCTGAAAAGCGGCCTGATCATCGCCACGGGCGGCGGGGCGCTGATGGACCCCGAAAACACGGCCGCCCTGAAAGGAAACGGCGTGATCGTACTGCTGAACGCTTCGCTGGAAACCATCCGGCAGCGACTTTCCGGCGACTCCACCCGCCCGCTGCTCAGCGGGCCCGGCCGGGAGGAAACCATGCGCCGCCTTTACAGCGAGCGGACGGACAGGTACCGCGCGGCGGCGGATTTCGCGGTGGACACGGACGGCGGGGTGGAAACGGTTGCGGAAAAAATCCGGGAGACAGTAAAAATCCCGCTCATTCCAAACGAATAAGCGGGACCCTGTTATTGATTCTGAAGCGTCATGTCGGCGTAGGTGCGGTAAGCGTCCTTCCCGCTGTTCTTCGCGGCGTACATGGCCGCGTCGGCCTTCGCAAACAGCTCGTTGTAGTTTTTTCCGTCCTCCGGGTAAAACGCGACCCCTATGCTGCCGGAAACCCTGAGCTCCGCGTCGTCCTGAGGATGGGCGTTGCGGAAGATGGCCTGCAGCACATCGGCTTTCCGCCTGACGTCCTTGCGGGAAATATCCGTCAGGAACACAACAAACTCGTCCCCGCCGATCCTGCCGATAATGTCGTCCTCGCGGAATTTTTTCTTGATTTTGGAAGCGATGTCGACAATCACTTCGTCCCCCACCAGATGGCCCAGATTGTCGTTTACATTCTTAAAATTATCGATATCGATGGTAAACAGGGCGTGGCGGCTGCCCGGGGAGCTTTGGCCGATCGCCTTGTCGATCAGCGCGTTGGTGGTCATCCGGTTGTAAAGGCCGGTCAGCTGGTCGTGCTCCGCCTTCTCCTTTAAGCTGATCGTTTCCCGTTTCTGCCTGTCGATGTCGGAAATAAAGGCGATCATCCGGAGCGGTTCCTTCTGCTCGTCCCGGATCACCGTGCTGCGTACCCGGTACCACCGGTAATCGCCGTTGACGTCCTTGAACCGGTATTCGGGGCTTTTGGGATTCGCCCCGTTTAAAAAGCCGTAGATGTCGTTGAGGATGCGCGATTTGTCGTCTTCGAAAATAATATCCGAATGGTAGAGCTGGTCTAAAAGACCGTCCGCGTTTACTTCAATGCCGAACTTTTCTTTGAACGGGGGCGAGCAGTAAAGCTCCTGCGTCTTGAAATTATAGTCGCAGATCGGGTCGGCCGCCTGCTCCATGATGATGCGGTACCGTTCCTCGCTGGCGGCAAGCTCCCGTCTGGCTTTTTTTATGATTTCAAGCTGTTCCCTTTCCCGCTTGATGGAATGCCTTCTCTTGGTAATATCCTCCAACACGCCGCAAAAATACTCGGAACCATCCCCCGCCGTCATAAGACGCAGACAGCAGATGGTCCAGATAGAATCCCCGTCTTTCCGAACCAGTTTCAGTTCCAGCTCGGCAAGGCCGCGTTTTTTCAAACTTTCGGCAAGTCTGCCCCAGTTGATCCGCTGGTCGCTGCTCAGCAGCCGGTTCGGCGCCGGCCCGTTCAGCGCGGTGATTTCCCTTTCGCTGTACCCAAACATCCTGTAAAAGGAAGCGCTTGCATAGATAATCGTCAGGACACCATCGTTTTTACAGCAGAAAACACCGCCGCCGAGGTAATTGACTATGTTTTCTATACCGAGTGTACTCATTGCCGTTTGGGGCATCGGCGTCACTTCTTTCTGTAAAGACACTTGCTGCTTCTCAGGTTGATATACTTACTGATTATAGCAAATCAGTATAGAACAATCAAGAAATTTCGTATGGATTTTCACGTTCTTTCTTCTTTACGCCCAAATCCACGCAATTTCATCTTGACACCGGCGGCATTCTGTATTATGATACGGGATAAGGTGAACGCAAAGGAGTTACATGATGAATTTGTCCGCATACACAACACGATTTACTGGTTTCGGTTATCCCCGCTATTTTATGGCATGGGATTTTTGTGCATGCAGCAAAGTCAACTGTAAGCTTTTGTGTAAAAGGATATAGCCGTATTTTATTGACTGATAACGGGCTGATATTTTTGACGGAGCTGACAGCAGCTCCGTTATTTTTTTACTCATTTTACCGGCCCGCATCAAAGGAGGAACAGTATGATTATTGTATTAAAACCCGAATGTACCCCGCAGCAGCTTTCAGAATTCACGGATTCGCTCACCAAGGAATACAGCGTGAAGGTCAACACCTGGGTGGGAACGCAGAGCACCGTGCTCGGGCTGATCGGCGACACTTCCGCCATCGACATCGACTTCATTGCCGCGCAGGATTTTGTGGAAAGCGTAAAAAGGGTGCAGGAGCCGTATAAAAAGGCGAACCGCAAGTTCCATCCGGACAACACGGTGATTACCCTGCCGACCGGCCAGACCATCGGCGACGGCGGGCTCGCGCTGATTGCCGGGCCGTGCTCGGTGGAGAGCGAGGAACAGATCTGCGGCGTGGCCGAACGGGTAAAAAAGGCGGGCGCGCAGTTTTTGCGCGGCGGCGCCTTCAAGCCCAGGACCTCCCCTTACGCCTTCCAGGGGCTGCGGGCCGAGGGGCTGGAGCTTCTCAGGGAAGCGAAAAAGAAAACCGGCCTGCCGATCGTTACGGAGCTCATGAGCATCGGCCAGATCGACCTGTTCCTGAAGGAGAATGTGGACATCATCCAGGTCGGCGCGAGAAACATGCAGAATTTCGAGCTGCTGAAGGAGCTCGGAAAAATCAGAAGGCCCATCCTGCTCAAGCGCGGGCTTTCCAGCACGATCGAGGAGCTTCTGATGAGCGCCGAATACATTATGGCCGGCGGCAACGACAACGTGATCCTGTGCGAGCGCGGAATCCGGACCTACGAGACTTATACGCGCAACACCCTCGATATTTCCGCCATCCCGATTCTGAAAAAGCTTTCCCATCTGCCGGTGGTGGTCGACCCGAGCCACGCCTCCGGCATTGCCTGGCTGGTGGAGCCGCTGGCGCTCGCCGCGGTCGCGGCCGGGGCGGACGGACTGATTATCGAGGTTCACAACAACCCCGCCAAGGCCCTGTCCGACGGCGCGCAGTCCCTGACGCCCGACCAGTTTGACAAGGTGGCGGCGCATGTGAAGGCCGCCGCGAAAGCTTTTGGAAGAAAAGTGGATTCCCCCGCCGATCTTTGCTATAATAAAGTTTAAAAATACTGCGTACGGAGGGAAGCCTGTATGAACAAGAAAATCGTGATCGTCGGCCTGGGCCTGATCGGCGGTTCGCTCGCGAAAGCCTTTCAGAAATACAGCGAATGCACCGTCGCCGGAATCGACCGGGACCCCGGGGTCCTGAAAGCCGCGCTGAGCTGCGGCGCGATCGACAGGATCGGGGACGACGGGGATATCCGAAACGCCGACCTGCTCTACCTTTGCCTGTACCCGCAGGCCGATATCGACTTTATCGCTTCGCACGCCCATCTGATTCCGGCGTCGTGCCTCGTCACCGACACCTGCGGCATCAAGTCGGAAATCTGCAGGCACCTCCCGCTTCTGGCGGAGAAGCACGGCTTCCCCTTCGTGGGGGGGCACCCCATGGCGGGCAAGGAGCAGAGCGGCTTTGCGGCAAGCGACGCCGACCTTTTTCTGGACGCCAGCTATCTGATCGTTCCGTGCGGCGCGCCGCAGTCCGCTGTTGACACGCTCAAGGCAGTCGCCGTGGAGCTCCATTTCGGCGGCACGGTGGTCACCACGCCGGAGCACCACGACCAGATGATTGCGTTTACCAGCCAGCTTCCCCACGTGCTTGCCTGCGCCTATGTCATGAGCCCGCGGTGCCCGGAGCACAACGGCTTTTCCGCCGGCAGCTACCGGGATGTTTCCCGTGTCGCGAATATCAACGAGCAGCTTTGGGCGGAGCTTTTCATCGACAACCGGAAGGCGCTTTCCGATGAACTGGATACGCTCATTACGAATATCACCGATATCAAAGAGGCGGTCGCGAAGGGCGACGCCGAGGCCCTGCGCGCGCTTCTGCGCAGGGGCAGACTGATCAAGGAAAGGCTTGGTGAATAATGGAACTGACGGTTCACACATCCGGCGCCTACCGGATCATCATTGAACGCGGCTGTATGGACGCGGCCGGCGCGCGCGCCGGGGAGCTTTTCAAGCCCGGCGCCAAAGCGGTCGTCATCGGCGACAGCAACGTGCTCCCGCTGTACGGAAAGCGCGTGCTGGATTCTCTGAAAGCCGCGGGCTTTTCCGCTTCCCTGTTCTCTTTTCCGGCGGGCGAGGAAAGCAAACGCCTTTCCGCCATTGAAGCCATGTACGCCGAGTGCGCGGCGCGCGGCCTTACCCGCAGCGACTTTATCGTCGCCCTCGGCGGCGGGGTAACGGGCGATATGGCGGGGTTCGCCGCGGCGACCTTTCTGCGCGGAATCCCGTTCATCCAGATACCGACCACCCTTTTGGCGCAGATCGATTCCTCCGTCGGCGGAAAAACCGGCGTGGACCTGCCGCAGGGAAAAAACCTGGTCGGAGCGTTCCACCAGCCCGGGCTGGTGCTGATTGACCCGGACACGCTCTCCACGCTTCCCCCGCGGTACTTTTCCGACGGAATGGCGGAGGCGGTCAAATACGGCTGCATCAAAAGCCGGGTCCTGTTCGATATGATTGTCCGGGAAGAGATTTCCCCGAAGATAGAGGAACTGATTTTCCGCTGTGTGGACATTAAGCGCGAGGTGGTCGAGCGGGACGAATTCGACACCGGCGAGCGCATGCTCCTGAACTTCGGCCACACCTTCGGCCACGCACTGGAAAAGCTGTACGGCTTCAAGAAGCTTTCCCATGGGGAAGCCGTCGGAATCGGCATGGTAATGATGGCGAAATGCGGCGAAAACGCGGGGATTACAAAGGCCGGGACGACCGATGAAATCATCGCCGCCCTGAAAAAATACAACCTGCCGGTAAAGGACGAAATGCCCGTAAACCGGATTTTGGAAGCTACCGCGCTGGACAAGAAGAGCAGCGGCAGCATGATCAGCCTGATCATGCTCAGGGAAATCGGCGAAAGCTTTGTGGACCGCGTTTCCCGCGGCAGTCTTGCCGAACTGACCGGGGTGCTGTGATGGCAAATGTAACGATCTCCCCCTCCGTCCTGAGCGGAAGCATCCTCGTGCCCCCCTCCAAAAGCGCGGCGCACCGCGCGGCGATCTGCTCCGCGCTGGCGGGCGGAGCCCCTCTTTTTGACGGGGAAGCGATCAGCAACGACATTACGGCGACCTGCCGCGCCATGCGGGCAATCTGCGGCGGCGGGGACCCCGTTCGGATCGACTGCGGGGAATCCGGGTCCACCCTGCGCTTTCTGATTCCCGTCGCGGCGGCGCTGGGGCTGAACGCGGAATTTACCGGCAGCGGACGCCTGCCGGAGCGGCCCATCGGCGTATATCTGGACTGCCTGCCGCGGCACGGCGTTTCGTGCAGGACGCAGGGCGGGCTTCCGCTTTCCGTCAGCGGGCGGATGACCCCGGGCCGGTTCGTGCTGCCGGGGAACGTCAGTTCCCAGTTCATTACGGGCCTTCTGCTCGCGCTTCCGCTTCTGGACGGCGACAGCGAGCTGATACTCTCCTCTCCGCTGGAAAGCGCGGGATACGTGGATATGACGGTCGAAATCATGCGCGAATACGGCGTAACGGCGGAGCCCGCCGAAAACGGCTGGAACATTGCGGGACGCCAAAAATACCGCCCGTGCGCGTACCGGGTGGAGCGGGACTGGTCGCAGGCGGCGTTCTTTCTCGCCGCGGGCGCTTTGGGCGGCACCCTCCGTCTGGAGGGCCTGAACCGGGATTCCTGTCAGGGAGACCACGCGGCGGAGCGGCTTTTCCGGGAATTCGGCGCAAAGGCGGAGTGGCACGGTTCCGTTTTGTCCATCTCGCCAAACGAGCTGAAGGGCATGGAAATCGACGCGTCCCAGATTCCCGACCTTGTGCCGGTTCTGGCGGCGACCGCCGCGTTCTGCCGCGGACGCACGCGGATTTACAACGCGCAGCGGCTGAGAATCAAGGAAAGCGACCGCCTTTTCGCCATGGCCGACGGGCTGACCAAGCTGGGCGGAAGGGTTACGGAAACGGACGACGGGCTCCTCATCGACGGCGTCCCGGCGCTGCACGGCGGAAAAGCGGAGGGCTTTAACGACCACCGCATTGTGATGGCCCTTTCCATTGCCGCGCTGAAAGCCGGCGGCAGCGTCACGGTCACCGATGCGCAGAGCGTTCAAAAGAGTTATCCGGCCTTTTTTGAAGATTACAATCGGTTGGGAGGAAAAGCAAATGTCTTCCACATGGGGTGAAACGGTAAAAATATCCATCTTCGGCGAAAGCCACGGAAAAGCGATCGGGGTGGTGCTGGACGGCCTGCCCGCCGGGGAAAAAATCGACCTCGACGCCGCAGCGCTGCAGATGAGCCGCCGCGCGCCGGGCAGGGATTCCACAAGCACGCCGCGAAAGGAAAGCGACCTGCCGCAGATCGTCAGCGGGATGCTCAACGGCACAACGACCGGCGCGCCGCTGTGCGCGCTGATTGAAAATACGAACACCCGGTCCGGGGACTACGACAACCTGAAGCTTGTTCCCCGTCCGGGACACGCGGATTTTCCCGCACACCTGCGTTACGGCGGATACAACGACGTGCGCGGCGGCGGGCATTTTTCCGGCCGGCTGACGGCCCCCCTCGTCTTTGCGGGCGCGGTGTGCCGCCAGATTTTACAGCGCCGCGGCATTGTGATCGGCGCGCATGTTTTCTCAGTGAAGGACGTGACGGACGACCCGTTCGACCCCGTATCTATTCCGGAGGACTTATTGTCTTCCTTATCCTCGGTATATTTTCCCGTTATCAATGAAAATGCAAAACAGAAGATGCGGGATACCATCGAGGCCGCCCGGCTTGCGCAAAACAGCGTGGGCGGCGTGGTCGAGTGCGCGGTGACCGGCCTTTCGGCGGGCGTCGGCGGCCCCCTGTTCGGGGGGATCGAACCGGTGTTTTCCTCCATCCTGTTCGGCATTCCGGCGGTCAAGGGCGTGGAGTTCGGCGCGGGCTTCGGCGCTTCGGCGCTTTTCGGCAGCGAAAACAACGACCCCTACTACTGTGACGGCGATAGAATTAAAACGAGAACCAACAACGCGGGCGGAATCCTGGGCGGGATTTCCACCGGGATGCCGGTCCTTTTCCGCGCGGCCTTCAAGCCGACGCCGTCGATCGCGATAGAACAGGACAGCGTGGACCTGACCGCAAAGGGGAATACAAAGCTCAGCGTGCACGGGCGGCACGACCCCTGCATCGTCCCGCGCGCGGTCCCCGTGGTGGAAGCCGCGGCGGCGGTCGCGCTGATGAACCTGATCAATCTGCATACCGGAGGAATGAAAGCATGACCCTTGAAGAAATCAGACAGGAAATAGACCGGATCGACCGGGAACTTCTTCCGCTTTTCGTCCGTCGCATGGACTGCGCGAAGCAGGTCGCCGCCGTCAAGCAGGAGCAGAAGCTTCCGGTGTTCAACGGCGGGCGCGAGCAGGAAATTCTGGACCGGATCGTTCGTCAGGCCGGGGAATACGGCGGCGAAGCGCGGCTCCTTTATTCCGGCATGATGGATCTGAGCCGGGCGGTGCAGTACAACCTGCTCGGCGGCGGCGGAGAGCTGCGGGAAACCATCCGCAAAGCCGGCGCCGCGCCGGAAAAGGCGGAAAAAATCGCCTGCCTTGGGGAAAACGGTTCCTTTTCCCACGAGGCGCTCAGCCTGCTGTACCCCAAAGCGGCCCCCCAGTTTTACCAGGGCTTCGGTGGGATTTTTTCGGCCGTTGCCAGCGGGGACGCGGACCTTGGAATCCTGCCGGTAGAGAACTCCTCCGCCGGTTCGGTCAGCGAGGTTTACGACCTCATTCTGAAATACCGGTTCTATATTGTCAACGCGGCGACTCTGCACGTTCACCACTGCCTGGCGGCGGCTAAAAAAGTGGACGTCCGCACCATCGGCACGGTGTACTCCCACCCGCAGGCGCTGTCCCAGTGCTCGGAATACATCACCAGAAACGATCTGCGGCCCCTGCCGTGCTCCAACACGGCCACGGCCGCGCAGATGGTCGCGCAGCGGCAGGAGGCCGGGATCGCCGCCATCTGCTCCGAGCACGCGGCGAACGAATACAGGCTGCACATTCTGGAACGGGATATTCAGAACAGCTCCAACAACTGCACGCGGTTTATCGTCATCAGCCGCAGCCTGTTTATCCCGGACCGCGCCCGGAAAATCAGCCTGTGCTTTTCGCTTCTCCACAAAACCGGCACGCTCTACAGCGTGCTCGCGCGCTTTGCGGCGCTCGGGCTGAACCTGACGAAAATAGAGAGCCGCCCGATTCAGGATAAAAACTTTGAATACGATTTTTATCTTGATTTTACCGGCAATGTGCGGGAGGACGCGACGCTGAATCTGATCTGTTCGCTTCACGACGAGCTTCCCCGTTTCTCCTTTTTGGGGAACTACACGGAAAACGAATAACCTTGCCGATAGAAAGAACCCGCCGGGCTTTTCAGTCCGGCGGGTTCTCTTTTTTGCTTTTTGTACGTCCGGCGCGCTTGCAGTACGGCGGATGTTTTTTATGGCTTTGATGATGCTCGAGGCACTCGGCGCATTTCCCATGGCGCTCACAGTTGATCTTCGGACAGCTGCAGGTGTCCGTCCCGTTTTCCAGTAGCATGCTTATCTCCTTTTGGCCGCGAGGGCGACCCAGCCTTTTTCAGTCCTGCGGCTGACGATTGTAAACTTTTTCTCCACCTCGTCCAGAACGTCCCGCTCACGGGTGTCGATAATTCCGCTCATCAGATAAACCGTATCCGGATACAGAAACCGCTCGATGTCCTTTGTGAGCAGAATGATCACATCCGCGACGATGTTCGCGACGACAATGTTGTATTTTCCGCTGACCTTGTCGGTCAGGTCCCCGCAGATACCGGTGAAGCGGTCGGCCACCCGATTGATTTCAGCGTTCTGTTCGGCGGTCTTGACCGCGAGCGCGTCGATGTCCACACCGACGGCCTTTTGTGCGCCCAGAAGCAGGGCAGCGACGGAAAGGATGCCGCTTCCGCAGCCGACGTCCAGCACCTCGCAGCCGGGCGTAACGGTTTCCTCCAGCAGCTCCATGCACAGGCGCGTCGTTTCGTGGGTGCCGGTGCCGAACGCCAGCCCCGGCTCCAGGTGGAGCACCTTGCGGTCTCCGGCATCGTATTCCTCTTCCCAGGTGGGACGGATCAAAAGCTTTTTGCCCACCGGAATCGGCTTGAAATATTTTTTCCAGTTGTTGATCCAGTCCTCCTCCACACAGTTCGCCGTGGTGATCGTATGCCGGATTCCCTCCGCGTTGTAGCGCTCGCTTAAAAAGGCGATGGCCTCCGCGGGGTTTTCCTCCGGGCTGATATAGACGTGCACCTTTGCCTTTGAGCGGTCCTTTTTCAGCAGGTCCTCGTCGATCAGGTCGATGTGCGCGATTTCCTCCACCTCTTCGCACAGATGCGAATAATCCTCAATATAAATTCCGTACGGCACCACCATCTGGGCAATGTCGCCGGCCCTGTCAATCTCCTTTGCGTCCACTTCTGCCGTTACTTCCGTCCAGTCCATTGTTTCCTCCTGCTGTCTTATACTGTCAGACTGCGACAATTGTGCAAGCCAACGCAGAAAGCAGAATTGCACAGCAATTTTGCGGTTGCACAACTTTGTCGTCAGTCTGAGCCGGGGAAGCAAAGCTTTCCCGGCTGTTTCCTTTTCATTATAACCCAGGATTCTGAAAATTTATAGACTTATTTTGCAGGGCGCGCGAATACACTTGATTAATGAAGTTTATTAAAGGTGTTAATCGAATGAAAAAGCGCGTTTTTTACCTGAATGCGGTCATCCTGACCGCCAGCAGCGTCCTTCTGCGGCTGAGCAACATCTGGTTCCGGGTGTTCATCTGCTCAAAAATCGGCGCGTCCGGCATGGGACTGTATCAGCTGATCCTGTCGGTCTTTGTTCTGGGCATCACCCTGAGCACCTCGGGGGTGGGCCTTGCCGTCACGCGCCTTGTGGCGGAAGGGCGCGGCACCAGGGACAGCATCCGGCGCTGTGTCTGCTACGCGCTTGTTTTGAGCCTCCTGGCGGCGGGGGCGCTGTTTACCTGTGCGGATTTTATTTCCATACATTTTATCGGCGACGCCGTCGCCGCAGCGCCGCTGCGGATTCTGGCGCCAAGCCTTCCCTTTATCGCGATATGCTCCTGCCTGAAAGGTTATTTCCTTGCCATCCGCAACACGATTGTTCCCGCGTGCGGCGAGTGGCTGGAGCAGTTTGTCACTATCGGCGCTTCTATTTTCCTGTTCACCAGGCTCGCCGCGCCGCTGGAGGCGCTGATGCTCGGCTCTACCATAGGCGAGGTCTTTTCCTGCGCGTATATCGTCGTGCTGTACCTTGTCTTCGCCGGCCGGCGCGGCCTTTCCAAAACGAAAAGCAGCGGCGTTTTCCAAAGCGTCCTTCATATTGCGGCCCCGGTCCTGTTCGGCTCCTTTTTCCGCAGCCTGCTGAGCAGCACCGAAAACATTCTCATTCCCCGCGGGCTGAGAAAATACGGCGCCGGGGACAGCGGCGCGCTGGCGCAGTACGGGACCATGCAGGGCATGGTGATGCCGATTCTGTTTTTCCCTTCCGCCTTTCTCGCCGCCCTGTCCATGCTGCTGATTCCCGAAATGGCGGAGGCCAACGCGGGCGGAAAACGGGTGACGATTCAGAGGTCGGTTGAAAAGGCGATGCGCTTTACACTCACCTTTTCGTTTCTGATGACCTCGGTCCTCATCGTATTTGCGGACAGTATCGGAATGGCGTTTTATAAAAGCGCACAGGTGGGAAATATTCTGCGCATTATGGCGCCGATTCTTCCGCTGATGTACCTTGACAGCGTGGTGGACGGGATGCTCAAGGGCCTTGACCAGCAGCTGTATTCCCTCAAATACAATTTCAGCGACTCGGTGATGCGCGTCCTCCTGATCGCGGGGCTGGTGCCGATTTTCGGCATCCGGGCCTATATCGCCATCCTTTTTATGAGCGAGATTTACAACGCTTCCCTGAGCATCAACCGGCTGCTGAAGGTGACCGCCATAGAGGTGGATGTGGTAAGCTGGATTCTCACTCCGGCGGTTCTGGCCGCCCTATTGTATTATTTGCTTCTCTTGCTTCAGAAAGCGCCTTGTTTTGCAGTTTGACAAAATGGCTGTAAGCAGTTAAACTTATACCTATCCTGCAAAATGAGGGAGAAAAATGGATAATTTCTGGATCTTATTTCTCGTTTTTACCGTATACAGTTTCCTCGGCTGGCTGACTGAGAGTATTTTCTGTTCCGTCCCCGTCGGAAAATTCGTCAACCGCGGATTCCTGAACGGACCGTTCTGCCCGATTTACGGCGTAGGCGGCGTGGTCGTCGTGTCCGCCCTGACGCCCTTTAAGGACAATCTTGTCGTTCTTTATCTGGCCGGGGTCGTCATCACGACCCTGCTGGAATACGGGACAGGATTCGCCCTTGAAAAAATATTCCATACAAAATACTGGGACTATTCCACCCATCGATATCATTTTCAGGGCAGGATCTGCCTTGAAAATTCGCTGTTGTTCGGCGTGATGTGTGTGGTCGGCATCCTTTTGATCCACCCGACGCTCCTGGACCTGCTGGAATCCGTTCCTGAAACGGTTCTGCCTTGGGCAGCCGGTATTTTTGTGCTGTACTTTGTCTGTGACACCACTTTGTCCGTCTACACCACCTTCAAGCTGAACGGAAAGCTGGACGAAATGCAGCAGGTGCTGGATGAAATCAGAGAAAGGGCCGCGGCCTTTAAAGCGGATAAAATTGAAACCATGCAGTCCGCGCTGGCGTGCCTGATCGATGAGGAAACGAGAGCGGCTTATCAGAAAGCCCTGAGTGAGCTTTACGAAAAGAAGGATAAAATTGAAGCGGACGTCAAGTGCCTTCAATGCCGCATTATCAGCGCGTTCCCAACTATGAAATCCATGCGTTCCAATGAATCCCTGCAGAGAATGAAAGAGATCATCCGGGAAAAGACGAAGAATATCCGCCGCGGATAAATCAAAGGGCCGCCGATGAATCGGCGGCCCTTTTTTTACCTCTCCGGGTTTCTTTTTATAAAATGTTTCACTGCAAAGACCAGCGCGATGACCGACCACATCGCCGTACAGGCCAGAGTAAGCGTTCCCCCGCTTCCGCCCGCTCCGGCGGAAAACTGATAGGAGTACCTTACAAGCCCGTATCCCGCGGCAATCACCGCAACGGCAGCAGCCAAAATGATCACCGCGGCCGTTTTGGCGGTGACCCGCCGGGGCGTTTCCTTCGGGCCTACCAGCGCGTCGCCCCAGATGCAGCGGCAGATAAAATACGTGCACCCGGCCAGCAACAGAATAAAGGTGTTCATCGGGGGCTCCATCCACACAAAGCCCAGTCCGCCGATAAACGTATCCATGAGGATTAGGAACGATAACAGAACAAAAGACTGATAACCGTACCGGTAGCGTCTGTTTTGCTGCAATTCGTCAAATTCAATTTTTTTCATGATCGTCATCCTCCCAAAATAGCTGATCCAATGTTTTCCCCAAAACCCTGCATATGGCAATGCACAGGTTTACCGATGGATTATAATCGCCGTTTTCGATAGCATTTAAGGTCTGCCGTGTGACCCCGACCGCCTCCGCGACTTCCTTCTGCGACATATCCAGCGCGGCCCTTGCGGATTTCAGGCGAAGATTCTTGCCCAACCGAAATTCCTCCTTTGCACTTCCGATACACGCAGTATATCATATATTATGCATAATGTCAAATATATATTACATAATATCCAAAATTAATTGCTTTATGAGAGAGGCTCTCAGTTCACTGGATCCCTCCGGCTGTTTTGCTGTACGAAAAAAGGGCCTGCTGAAAAGCAGGTCCCTAAGTGATCGATTCGTCACGCGACGTCTTTTTGACTCCCTCTTTGAGAGAGGCCGGCACAACCAATTTTTTACTTCACCGCGACGACTTCGACTTCCACCAGCACATTCTTGGGAAGCTGCTTCACGGCGACGCAGGAACGCGCGGGTTTGCCTATAAAGTATTTTCCATAGACAGCGTTGAAGGCGGAGAAATCGGCCATATCCGCCAAAAAGCAGGTGGTTTTTACCGCGTTTGTAAAATCGGCGCCCGCCGCCTTTAACACCGCGGCGATATTATGCATGACCTGTTCGGACTGCACGGTGATGTCGCCCTCGGCGATCTCCCCGGTCGCGGGAATGATCGGAATCTGCCCGCTGAGGTATACGGTATTGCCCGCCCCGATCGCCTGGGAATACGGGCCGATGGCGGCCGGCGCGTCTTTTGTTGAAATGACCTGACTCATGTTGTCATCCTCCAATTTATTACATATTTCTGATATGGTATCCCGCGTCGACGATCGCCCTGCGGATCTGTTCCAGATGCTCATGGTTTCTGGTCTCCATGCGGATGTGCAGGTAGCAGTCGTTGATGCCGGTATTCTCCCCGCCGCGGTCATGATGGACACTGACCACATTGGCGCCCAGATCGGCAATGATCGCGGAAACGTCCTTCAGCTGGCCCGGCTTATCGACCATGGCGATCACGAGGTCGCCCGATCGCCCGGCTTTCAGCAGGCCGCGGCTGATGACGCGGGACAGGATGGTCACGTCGATATTGCCGCCCGACAATAAGCATACCACTTTTTTCCCCTTCACATCAACCTTATTGAACATGGCGGCCGCAACGGCCACCGCGCCCGCCCCCTCGGCAATCAGCTTCTGCTGCTCGATCAGCGTGAGAATCGCCGTGGCGATCTCGTCGTCCGTAACCGTGACCACCCCGTCGACATATTTGCTGCAGATGTCAAAGGTCGTGTCCCCCGGGCATTTTACCGCGATTCCGTCCGCAAAGGTAGAAACGCATTTCAGGGCCTCCACCTGCTTGTCGGCGAGAGCCTGCACCATGCTGGGCGCGCCGCCGGCCTGTACGCCGTACACCTTGCAGTTGGGGTTCAGCGACTTGACGGCGTAGGCAACGCCGGAAATCAGCCCGCCTCCGCCGACCGGGACGATCACCGCGTCCACATCCGGCAGCTGACTTAGAATTTCCAGCCCGATGGTCCCCTGGCCGGCGATCACCTGCGCGTCGTCAAACGGATGGATAAAGGTCGCGCCGCTTTCCTCCCGCAGCTCACAGGCCTTCTGATACGCGTCGTCGTAGACTCCCTTGACCAGACAGACCTCGGCCCCGTAGCTTTTGGTCGCCTCCACCTTGGAAATCGGCGCGCTGTCCGGGATGCAGATCAGTGACCGGATCCCGTTTTTCGCGGCGGCAAGCGCCACGCCCTGCGCGTGGTTACCGGCGGAGCAGGCGATCACGCCCCTTGCCTTTTCCTCCTCGGTCAGCTGAGATATTTTGTAGTATGCGCCGCGTACCTTGAACGAACCGGTGATCTGAAGATTTTCGGTCTTCAGGTAAATCTGGCTTTCCGGATTGATGAGCGGTGCGTGAATCAATGCCGTCTCGCGGATCACTCCCTTTAAAACATAGGCGGCGTGATAAACCTGATCTAACGTCAACAAGCTGATACCCCCAACGATTATTATTTCATCATGGCCATTGCGCCGGTGCGCAGGATTTTCAGGACATTGTACGGATTGTACAGTTCAATAAAAGAGTTGATGGTATTCGCGTCGCCGGTCAGCTCCATAATCATGGAATCCGGCTGTACATTTAAAATACCGGCGTGGAACACATTCGCGATTTCCACCAGCTTTTCGCTGTTCTGCAGGTTCCGCTCCACCTTCAAAAGCAGATGCTCGCGCACGACGGCCTCTTCCCGGTTGAGCACGGTCACTTCCTTGATGTCGACCAGCTTGCTCACCTGTTTATCCACCTGGCGGACAATGCGGTCGTCGCCCGAAACGACGATCAGGATACGGGAGTATTCCGTGTTTTCCGTCTGGGCCGCGACAATGCTCAAAATGTTGTAGCACCGGCGGCTGAACAGCCCGGCGATCCGCAGAAGAACGCCCGGATTATTTCTGGCGAGTACGGACAATACATATTCTTTATCGTTATCATGATTCATTATAATCTGTCGCTCCTCACATTTCAAGAATCGGATTTTCCACCGAGCCGCCCGCCGGTACCATGGGCAGCACATTGACGTCCGGATTGATATGGCAGTTGATCAGGACCGGTTCCCGCAGGGCAAGCGCATGCTTCAGCACCGGTTCGATTTCGCTTCTGCGGCTGATGGTAAACGCCTTCACGCCGAACGCCTGCGCCAGCATTTCATAATTGGTGGTCCTGTCCAGCGTCGTCTGCGAAAAGCGGCCGCCGTAGAAAAGCTTCTGCCACTGACGCACCATACCGAGCACCTGATTGTTGAAGACCAGCTCGATCACCGGGATATTGTACTGCGCCGCGGTGGAAAGCTCGTTGCAGTTCATATGGAAGCTTCCGTCGCCCGCGATGTTGATGACGCGTTTGCCGGGGTTTGCGACCTGCGCGCCGATCGCCGCGCCGAGGCCGAAGCCCATGGTCCCCAGCCCGCCGGAGCTGACAAAGTGCCGGGGGGTGCGGAACCGGTAGAACTGCGCCGTCCACATCTGGTGCTGGCCGACCTCGGTAACGAGGATCGCTTCGGAATCCGTAAGGCGGTCAAGGGTTTCCAGAACCTCCTGCGGCAGGACCTCTTCCTCCGACGTGCTTTCCTGCACCAGCGGATACAGCGCTTTCCACTCCGCGATCTCCTCCATCCACAGCTTGTGCTGACGCTGTGAAAGCATCCCGTTGAGGTGCGCCAGAATTTCTCTGGCGTCGCCCTTCATCTTCAGGTCCACGTCGATATTCTTATTGAATTCCGCCGTATCGATCTCAATCTGGATAATCGGGCAGTGCCGCGCAAACAGGTTCGCGTTGCACAGCACGCGGTCGGAAAAGCGTGTTCCCACGGCAATCAGCAGGTCGCAGTTTTTAATGGCGAGGGCCGCCGTGTTCGTTCCGTGCATGCCCAGCATTCCGATATAGCGCGGGTCGGTCTGGTCGTAGCCGCCCTGACACATCAGCGAAGAGGAAACGGGCGCGTCGAGAAGTTCCGCGAATTTTTTCAGCTCGCCGTAGGCCTCCGCGGCAATGACCCCGCCGCCCGTATAGAGAAACGGCCTTTCGCTCGTCCGGAGCATCTCCAAAGCCTGCTCGAAGCGCTCCGCCCAGGGGAAGTCTCCCCTCGGCGCCGGGAGCGGCGGCTGCGGCGTATATTCGTATTTCTGCGCCGTTACGTCCTTTGGAATATCCACAAGCACCGGCCCTTTCCGGCCCGTACCGGCAATCAAAAACGCCTTGCGGATCGTATCGGCTAAGTCCTCGATATTTTTCACCAGATAATTATGTTTGGTGATCGGCATGGTGATGCCGGTGATATCCACTTCCTGAAAGCTGTCCAGCCCCAGAAGGTCACAGCTTACGTTGCCGGTAATCGCGACCATCGGGACCGAATCCATATAGG
The DNA here is from genome assembly GCF_052443335.1 of Caproiciproducens lactatisolvens. NCBI lineage: Bacteria > Bacillati > Bacillota > Clostridia > Eubacteriales > Acutalibacteraceae > Caproiciproducens > Caproiciproducens lactatisolvens. Next base: position 2,870,544 of record NZ_CP195750.1, read on the forward strand.
CGGTGGCGATTCCTGTGACAAGGTTGGTCGCGCCCGGGCCGGATGTTGCGATACAGACCCCCGTTTTTCCGGTCGACCGCGCGTAACCGTCCGCCGCGTGGGCCGCGCCCTGCTCGTGGGCGGTGCGGATATGGTTGATCTTATTCCTGTACTCGTAAAGCGCGTCGTAAATATTCAGCACCGCCCCGCCCGGATAGCCGAAAACCGTATCCACGCCCTGCTCCAGCAGACATTCCATAATGATCTGCGCCCCTGTTAACTGCATTCGTATTCCTCCTTAAAGACACATCTTCCTCAGATAAAATAAAAAAGCCTTCGCCCCTGCATAGAGGCGAAGACTTACCTTCGCGGTACCACTCTAAATTCGCCGGAAAACCGGCATCTCAGCATGCATCAAACAATGCACTCCCCTGTAACGGTGGGAAACCGGGCGTACTTACTTAGCGACTGTTCAGCTGCCTGCTCCGGGGTGATATCCTGCATTCACCGCGCCGTCTTTCACCTGCCGACGGCTCTCTGTGAGCGGAAAGGATGCATTCTGTCCCCATCTGCGCATTTGTGTTATTGGTTTATAGCATATTATATTCCGCCCTGCTTGTCAAGTATTTTATCAAAATCACTTGACCGCACCGGCCGAACGCACGGCGGAATCTCTCTGGCTCGGCACAATAGCCGGATCGACCTGTTGATCGGTATCATAAGGCATGATGTCGGGACTTACGGGCTGATTGGTAAAGTACGGCATAACGGACGGTTCCAGGCTTTCCGCGGAAGCTGCGCCGCCTTTCGTCACGCCCGGCACCGCGGCCGCAGAAGCCGGCCCGCAAATCGTCAGCACCACCGCCCACAGCATCAGAACACCCGCTGCCTTTCTCATACGCTCATCCCTTCCAAAAGTATGTGCCGCCCTTCCAGTTGCAGCAAAACCGGCCTTAAAGGTTTTTTATTTGAGCCAATACTCGCTTCCGTCGCTTTTTCTGTCCATATATCCCAGATCAATCAGACTGCGGCGCAGGGTGGAATAGTCTTCCGGATAAATCCCCTTTAGAATTCCGTTGACATCCATTTCCGTATAGTGTTTTCCCTTTTCAAACTGGCCCGCTATTTTTTTAAAAATAACCGCTTTTTTCTTCGCTTTGGAAGAAATCACCTTTAGTTTTAAGGGTTCTAACGAAATGAAAACATTATTTAATATTTTTTCTTCCTCTTCCGGCGTGACATCAATCGTTTCCATATTGATCCTCCTGTTATATTTCCTATTGTCAATTTTACCCTGCATTTTAAAAATGTCAAGCAGATATGATTTCTGAATGATGGCAATTCCATTTCAGTTTGCAAGACAGAACACGTTCCTCCCCCGCCTTCGGCGGGGGAGGAACGTAACCTTGTTGCAGAGTCAACTCCGGAAATGCTGTAGATACATCGTTGTCCTGGCCGGGCTCCGGAGTGAATAAACAGGTGAAAAAACGATTATAATAAAAAAGAAGGAGTGAAAAAGATGTTAGATAAAATCGCATTGCTCTTGGTTATCATCGGCGGTCTGAACTGGGGGTCCATCGGTATTTTCCAGTTTGACTTTGTTTCATGGATCGGCGGCGGTCAGTCCGGAATGTTCAGCCGGATCATTTATGTACTGGTTGCAATCGCCGCGATCTGGTGTATTTCACTGCTGTTCAGAGACGACGAGGCCGTCCGCGAAACCACATAATGGAGGCCCTCCCGAAAAAATGGGAGGGCTTATTTTTTGCTATCTGTTGTTGTCCGGAATATTGTCGCCAGGTGTGGCTTCGACAGAATCTTTTCCTTTTCCGGCCGATGATCCGCTGGTTTTCCATTCGTCAGACGATGTTTTATCGTCCTTTTTGGGATAAGCGCTGTTGACATCCTGGCCGAGGCAGTTCATATCGGTGAGGCCACATTTTTTCTCATCATTCTCGGTATCGCCGTTCATATTCGTAATACTGTATTTCTTACTCATGAGTTTCTCCTCTTTTCCATAGCATTGGGGACATTTTTACTATTCCCAAAGCGGATGGCGTTATACCGCCCTTTCAGAAAAGCCGTTCACGCAGAGCCGAAAAAATGTGCCGGAAAACAACAAGCACACCGTTTCATGTCATACGAAACGATGTGCCTGCTGCTATGGTGTGTGTCGAAACATGGAATAAGTAAAGGAGTAATCAAAAATTAATTTCAGAGCTTTTTCTCTGAAGCGGCATCCTGTACGGACTCGGCGATCTCCTCCAGACTCTGGTTGGCGCTGGAGCCGACCGCGGCTACTACCGCACCCTCTACCAGGGGGCAGTCGAGCATCCGTATTTTTCGTTCGGGCATATTTTCAATCACCATCTCCGCCGTCATGACCGCGCTGCCCATATCCATCAGGATCACTACGCCGTCATCGGTATACACGGAGTCTATGGCTGTACTGATTTTTTCAAAGCTGGTGCCAAAGGTACCGTCGTCAAGGCCCCCGGCCGGAACAACCGGCGCGTCGGCCGCCATCATCTTTGCCAGTTCGGCAACGCCTTCGGCAAGCTTTTGACTGTGGGATACAATAATAATTCCTACCATATTGAACCTTTCCTGACAACTTTATAACATTCTGTCGATTACTTTCAGCATTAAGCAGGCGGAGGTTGCTCCCGGGTCCTGATGCCCAAGGCTTCTTTCCCCAAGGTAGCTGGCCCTTCCCTTTGTTGCAATAATGGTTTTGGTATATTCAACGCCCTTTTCAGCGGCTTCCACCCCCTGGGCGAGCGCAGCCTTAAAGTCGTTATTTTCCGCATAGCTTTTTTTAATGGCATTCAGCGCGGGAATCAGGGCGTCCAGCATCGTCTTTTCGCCTTCGTGCGCCTTTCCCCTCATTTCGATTCCGCCGATGGCGGCTTCCAGCGCGGCAATAAAGTCGCTGCCGTCTATTTCGGTTTTCGCGCCGACCGCGACGCCGGCCCTCATAAACGCGGTTCCGTAAAGCGGGCCCGAAGCGCCCCCCACGGTGGAAACCAGCGACATGCCGACCGTTTTCAGAATAGACCCGATATCCTTCCCGGAGAGATCGGCCAGTTTCTTTTCTACCTCTTTGAATCCTCTGGCCATATTGATTCCATGGTCACCGTCACCAATGACATTGTCCAGTTCCGTTAAAAAATCTTTTTCCATCTGAATTTGCTCGCCGATCTGTTTCAGTATTTCTATTACTTTACTGCTGTCCGTCATAATGATTTCCCTTTCTCAAAAGATATATCCATATCATTCAATAATAAATGATAGATATGCAACCAGATGAAAATTATGCGGCGGAACGGTGCGCCCCGCCGCACACAGCAAACCTTTATTGTTTAAACGCAGGGGTATCGGCCTTTGCATCGAGAAGCTCCTTGAGCTCTTCGTCAAGACGGAGCAGGGAAATGGAGAAGCCCGCCATTTCAATGGAGGTCATGTAATTGCCGACGAACGTCTTATAAATTTTGATTCCTTTTTCCGTCAGGTAATCATGGACCTTATTGTTGGCAATGAAGAGCTCCATCAGGGGCGTCGCGCCGGAACCGTTGATCATAACCGCAACTTCTTTGCCGCTGTAATCAATGTCCGCTACGATCTTATCCAGAAGCATGGTGACAATTTCATCCGCGCTCCTGATTTTCTCCCTGTGGGTGCCCGGCTCGCCGTGGATGCCGATTCCGATTTCCATTTCGTCCTCGCCGAGCTCGAAACCGGGCTTGCCGGCCGCGGGAACGGTACAGGGCGTAAGGGCCATGCCCATTGTCCTGACATTGTCCACGACCTTCTGCGCCACGCGGTGGACCTCGTCCAGGTCCGCCCCGGTTTCGGCCTTCGCGCCCGCAATCTTATGGACAAACACGGTTCCGGCAACGCCGCGGCGCCCGGTCGTGTAAAGGCTGTCCTTGACCGCCACGTCGTCGTTGGTCACCACGTATTTTACGCTGACCCCGTCCGCTTCGGCCATTTCCGCCGCCATCTCGAAGTTCATGACGTCGCCCGTGTAGTTTTTCACTACCATCAGCACGCCCTTATCCGTAGCGATGGCTTTGATGCCCTCATAAATCTGATCAGGAGTGGGAGAAGTGAACACCGCCCCCGCTACGGCGCAGTCAAGCATTCCCTCGCCGACATAACCGCCGTGCGCAGGCTCATGGCCGCTGCCGCCGCCGCTGATAAGCGCCACCTTGCCTTCTTTTTTGTGAGCCCTGACGACCACGTTGCCGCAGTCCAGTTTCCTGACGTGATTAGGATACGCTTTTACCATGCCGACAATCATTTCCTGTTCCACATTGTCCACGCTGTTAATTAACTTCTTCACAAAAAACGCCTCCTGTCATTTATTTTAATAGATCATTACGGCAGCGCTCCGATCTTATTCCAGCTCTTTCGTCGCTATAATATCGACCGGCGTACCGCATACATTTTTAATAAGGACTTCCCCGATATGGATCGGACGCATGACCGTGTGGTGGGAAATCTCTTTCAGGCAATCAAAAATTTTACTCTTTTCGATCGGCCGGGAGGTTTTGACGGAAAGCGGCTGAGTGGTTCCGTACACCTTCATCAGGGCGGTCACCATTCTGGTCGGAAGCGTCAGCTCCTCCTGTGCATATTTTTTACCGATATTGCAGGTATAGCCCTCGATGGATAAAATCCGATCGCCGTCCACCTCCGCGGTAATCCGGCAGCCCATCGGGCAGCCGATGCAGGTAATTTCTTTTATCATGACTGCTGCGCCTCCACTCTTACAGTGATTTTGTCAGCATTGGCATTTTTCCGCAGATATTCCGGAGTGAATTTCAGCGTCACCATTTCGCCGGGGGTCAAAATCCGGCTCTTTTTCTCGGCTGCCTGAACGTCTCCGACATCGATACAAACCTTTGCATCCTTGTAAACGCCCCTCGGACGGAACATAATGGTGATCGGCTCATCCAGCTTTTTTGAGATATGCTGGGGAACCGCGCCGGATACGCCGAAGCCGTTGACCACTTCCAGCGTCTCTTCGTCCTTCGCCAGCTGGCCCTGTACATATTTGTAGGCGTTGACGCCGGCTTTGGCGGATTCCTCGGATACGAAGTCGACCAGATCATGCACGTGCAGCACGTTTCCGCAGGAGAAAATCCCATCCACGGAGGTCTGGAGATTTTCGTTCACCTCCGCGCCGTTTGTCGCCGGGGAAATCTTTACGCCGGCCATGGTGGACAGCTCGTTTTCAGGAATCAGGCCGACGGAGAGCAGCAGGGTATCGCACTCGTAATACTCTTCCGTCCCGGGAATGGGCTTAAGCGTTTTGGGATCGACCTTTGCAACCGTTACGCCTTCTAAGCGTTCCCTTCCGGCAATATCGACCACCGTATGGCTGAGCAGAAGCGGAATATCGTAATCGTCAAGACACTGCACGATATTTCTTTTCAGTCCCGCGGAGAAAGGCATCAGTTCCACGCACGCCAGAACCTTTGCGCCCAGGAAAGTCATTCTGCGCGCCATAATCAGCCCGATATCTCCGGAACCGAGAATGAGGACGCGCCTGCCGGGCATCAGGCCCTTCAGATTCGTAAATTTCTGTGCGGTGCCCGCCGTGTAGATGCCGGAGCATCTCCAGCCCGGTGTGGCGAGGGATCCTCTGGGGCGCTCGCGGCAGCCCATGGCAAGGATGATGGATTTCGCTTTGAAATGCTCCAGGCCCGCGCCCCTGCTGACCGCGGTCACCACCTTGTCCGGGGTGATGTTGATGACCATGGTGTCGCACTGGGAGGGGATGCCATACTCCAGCACCTTGTCGATATATCTCTGCGCGTATTCGGGGCCGGTGAGCTCTTCCTTAAAGGTGTGGAGCCCGAAGCCGTTGTGGATACACTGCTTCAGAATACCGCCGAGGTTTTCTTCTCTTTCGAGAATCAGAATGTTCCTCGCACCCGCTTCATAGGCGGAAACCGCAGCCGCCAGGCCGGCAGGTCCACCGCCGATGATCAAAATGTCTACATTACGCATCTTCATGATCCCCTTTCTCAAAAAGGTAACTGTCCAGATATTTGGAGTTCCCTCCGAACTTTGTCACTTCCAGCGGGGATATATGAAGCTCTTCACACAATATTTCCAGGGTTCTTGGGGTACAGAAACCCGCCTGGCAACGGCCCATTCCGGCTCTTGTCCTTCTCTTGATGCCGTCGACCGATCTCGCCCCGACCGGCCTGCGGATTGCTTCCCTGATTTCAGCTTCCGTCACGGTTTCACATCTGCAGACGACCTTTGCGTAATCCGGGTTGATGGAAATTGCCATTGCCCTTTCTTCGTCCGTCATCTCCCTGAACTTCGGTATCCCTTTTCTGATCGGATTGAAATCATCCTTTTTCTTCGCGCCGAGCTTGTCGGTGATCATATCCGCCAGATACACGGCAATCGCCGGAGACGAGGTCAGTCCCGGGGATTCCACGCCCGCCGCGTTGAAGAACATCGGCGCGTCCGGCGCTTCGCCGAGGACAAATTCATTTCTGTCGCAGTGCGCGCGCAGCCCGGAGAAGGTAGTGATATAGTTTCTGGCGGGAATGTGCTCCCAGGTAAGGGCAGCGAATTTCAGGACCTTGGCAAGTCCTTCGGGGGTGGTCCTGGTGTCCGTCTTATCATCGATATCCTCTGCGGTCGGCCCGATCAGGATGGTTCCGTCCACGGTGGGGGTCACCAGGATTCCCTTGCCCATTTTGGTCGGCAGCTGGAAAATCGACGCGTGGAAGGCATCGCAGAATTTCTTGTCGACGATGTAATACTCGCCTCTGCGGGGAACAATGGTGATTTTATCCTCGGAAACCATATTGTTGATTACGTCGGAATAAAGTCCGGCACAGTTCACGACCGCTTTTGCTGTAAAGGTACCAGCCTTGCTTATAACTTTCCATCCGTCTTTTTCTTTTTCAATCGCAGTAACTTCTGCTTCACGGTAGAAATTAACACCGTTCATCGCAGCGTTTTCAGCAAAGGCTTCGGTCAGTTCATAGGGGCAGACGATTCCGCCGTTGGTGACCAGGAGCGCCTCGTACGCCGTGCTGCCAATGTTCGGTTCTCTTTTTCTAAGTTCATCTTGTCCGATAATGCTGAGTCCGGGGACTCCGTTTTCTATCCCCTGCCTTTTTAAAGCTTCCAAGCTTTCATGATCTTCCGGGCTGAAAGAAACAACCAGGGAGGTATTCCATTTATGCGGAACATCCAGCTCTTCGCAGATCTGATCATACATTTTGTTGCCGAGCACGTTGAACTTTGCTTTTTGGGTACCGGGATGCGCATCATAGCCGCCGTGAATAATCGCGGTATTTGCCTTACTTTGGCCGTTGCTGATATCATCGGTTTTTTCCAGCAAGGCAATGTTCAGGCTGTATCTTGACAATTCTCTGGCCACCGCGCAACCCACGACACCTCCGCCGATGATGATTACATCTACCATTTTGTGAACACCACTCTTTAATTTATTTGGAATTTTTTAAAATAATGCAGGGGCAAATTTTATTCGCCCCTGCAAATATTTTATCAATTCATCGCTATGTACTTACAAGGCATATTAACTCTTTAATATAACCTAAATACAACCATGAATTACCACGGAATTGCGGCATACAAAAGCGCGCCGGCCAAACCGCCGATGATGGGCCCAAAAATCGGAACGACAAGACCGTAGCTCCAGTTGGAATCGCCTTTGCCCTTAATGGGGAGGATGGCGTGGGCGATACGGGGTCCGAGGTCACGGGCAGGGTTCAAAGCGTAACCGGTCAGCCCGCCGAAGGACATGCCGATAGAGACGATGATTCCGAATACAAACAGGTTGGAAACGCCCACTGTGCCGGCGCCGGCTACATTTCCGAAGCCGAGCAGGGCAAATACCAGCACAAAGGTTGCAACCGCTTCGCAGAAAAGGTTGCGGGGGATATTACGGATAGAAGGACCGGTTGAGAAAACGCCGAGTTTCGGTCCGGCTTCTTCCGTCGCGTCGAACTGATCCTTAAACATCAGATAGACAATAATACCGCCTACACAGCCGCCGGCTATCTGAGCAATGATATAACCGGGGACCATGGCCCAGCTGAATTTGCCGATCGCGGCAAGCGCTATGGTCAAAGCAGGGTTGAAGCTTGCGCCGGAAGCTGCGCCGAAAATGCACGCAGGGACCATAACCGCAAGGCCCCAAGCCAAAGTGATCTGAATCGAGCCCGCACCCTTCATTCCGGATTTATTCAGTGTAACGTTGGCGACAACGCCGTCGCCCAGCATGATCAGCATCATTGTTCCCAAAAATTCCGCAAGATATGGTAACATTAACAATACACCTCAATCTTTTTTAAATACCGGCCCCTTTCGATAGGAGGTTTCCCCTGCCGAGGGGCCGGCCTGAATTTTAATCGTTTACTCGCTAACCGTAATGCAAAACAGAAGAATCAGTCTTCCTTGGCCCAGCCGAAGGAGCACTTAACAGCCTTGCTCCAGCCTTTGATGATTTCTTCACGATGAGCGGCCTCCATGGAAGGCTCAAAGATCTTGGAAATCTGCCAGTTCTTAATAACGTCTTCCTTGCTTGCCCAGTAGCCAACCGCAAGGCCGGCCAGATAAGCGGCTCCCATTGCCGTTGTTTCAATGCACACCGGTCTGTGTACAGGTGCGTTGATCACGTCGGCCTGGAACTGCATCAGGAAGTTGTTGGCGCACGCGCCGCCGTCGACTTTCAGGGCGTTCAGCGTAATGCCGGAATCTTCCTGCATCGCTTTCAGCACGTCATAAGTCTGATAGGCAAGGGACTCGAGCGTAGCTCTGACAAAATGATACTTGTTGACGCCTCTGGTGATACCGACGACGGTGCCTCTCGCGTACTGATCCCAGTGCGGAGCGCCAAGGCCCGTAAACGCGGGAACAACGTAGCAGCCGTTTGTATCGCTGACCTTTGTCGCCAGATACTCGGAATCGGGCGATGTGTCAACCAGACGCATCTCGTCGCGCAGCCACTGGATTGCGGCGCCGGCTACGAAGATGGAACCTTCGAGCGCATAATTGACTTTTCCGTCAAGGCCCCATGCAATGGTGGTGACCAGGCCGTTCTTTGAATAAACCGGTTTTTCGCCTGTGTTCATCAGCATGAAGCAGCCTGTGCCGTATGTATTCTTCGCTTCACCCGGAGTGTAGCAGGTCTGGCCGAACAAGGCTGCCTGCTGGTCACCCGCGGCGCCGGCAATCGGAATCGCCCCGCCGAAGAAGGACGGATCGGATTCGCCGTATACACAGCTGGACGGTTTCGCAGTCGGGAGCATGCTCTCGGGGATATTGAGCTCTGCAAGGATCTCTTTGTCCCATTTGAGTTCCGTAATGTTGAACAGCATGGTTCTGGAAGCATTGGAATAATCGGTTACATGAACCTTGCCCTTTGTCAGGTTCCAGATCAGCCATGTTTCAATGGTGCCGAACAGTAAATCGCCGGCTTCTGCTCTTTGCCTTACGCCCGGAACATTGTCAAGGATCCATTTTACTTTTGTGCCCGAGAAGTAAGCATCGATCATTAAACCTGTCTTTTTCCTGTAGATTTCTGTTAAACCCTTCGCTTTTAAGGTGTCGCAGTACTGTGATGTACGTCTGCACTGCCAAACGATGGCGTGGTAAACAGGTTCGCCTGTTTTTTTATCCCACACAACGGTTGTTTCACGCTGATTGGTAATACCGATTGCCGCTATATCCGCCGCAACCGCGCCAATCTTCAGCATTGCTTCCTGAGCAACACCGATCTGGGTGGACCAAATTTCCATCGCATCATGCTCAACCCAGCCCGGCTTCGGAAAATACTGTGTGAACTCTTTCTGTGCCACGCTGCACATTTCACCCTTCTCATTGAAAAGAATACAGCGGGAACTCGTTGTGCCGGCATCCAGCGCCATGACATACTTGGCCATAAAAAAACCTCCCCTAAAATGTTTTTCCGATACAATAAATTGTATCTTTGTTTGCCCTAAGGCACCTTCCCATAACTTTGGTTTTCCGGCTTGCGCCGTATTACCATCTATGTTCATATCATAGCACTGAAAAGGAATTTTGTATTTAGACAATTCACGTTTTTTGTTTAGATTTGATAAATATCATATGATTCAATTATTTTTTTTGGTTATTCTTGTATATGGTGCTACTTGAATTATTTAATTTTTCTATAATAGATTCATGCTATTTAGCAAAAATGGATACACCATATTTCCGTATAATAAAAAATCCCCGTACGGAATGTACGGGGACCAAAATCATATCGCAATTTTTTTTTGTTTTTCCGTGCCGTGGTAAATCATCCGGAGCAGAGCTTTGATTTTTTTGATGACAAAATCCTCGTCCTCCTGCATTCCCCGGCTGACCCACTGGATGCCGTAATTTACAAACGCGGTGGTAAAAAAATCGACCAGAAAATCCGCATCTTCCTTGCTTATGTATTTGCAGTTTTCAAGATCAATTCCCAGCTTTTCCACCCAGGAGTGCACAACGGGCTGTAAAAAACCTTCCATATATTCTTTTTTGATGGAGCGGATGGTATTTCTGCAGAACGCGCGGTTGGCTTTGCAGTATCTCATAGCCTGCACGACCGCCTCCTCCCACTGCACGTCCTGTTCTTCCCCCATCTGGCCGAAGATATCGTTCCGGTAAATCCAGCTCAACAGCTCGTACATATCTTTGAAATGGTAATAAAACGTCTGACGGTTCAATCCGCAATTACTGGTTACATTCTGGACGGTGATTTTGTTGAATGGGGTCCGGCTCATCAGGTCCTTCAAAGAATTTGCAAGCTGCTGTTTGGTTTGCGATGCATATTCCATGTTTTTTCCTCCATTTTAACATTCAGCCATTTTAGCAAAATAGATAAAACAAACACTCATCCATAATGTATATTATACTATATAACACGATTATGATTCAAGAGTAATTTTGCCATGGAGGAAACCGGGCCCGGCTGCCCGCAGGCTTATTTCCGCACAAGGCGGCGCGGGCTTGTGCTTTCTGTCAGGACGGAAACAATCAGGCAGGCGATCCCCAATCCCAGCAGAATATCCCCCACGCTGATAAAGCTGCCGATACAGGGGACCGGCACGGGGATCACGTCGCCCAGAAAATAGAGCCTCGCTCCGCCGGTGGCGACAAAATAGTTGGCTTTTTTCGCGTAGACGGCTTCCGGGGTCATACCGGGGAACATCGCAAGCGCCGAAGGAGATACCGGCATGCGGAAATTGTTGCACACAATGACAAGCAGGTTGCAGAGCGTGCCGGCTCCGGCAAGGATCACCGCGGTCAGCCGGCGCCGATTCAGAATCAGAAAGACAATAATACACAGATAGCTGATCCCCGTAAAAAGCCACGGAACCTTCGCGGCAAAGTCGGGGAACCGGGAAAACGGAAGTTCCGCCAGCAGGCCGGCCACAGGAAGCCACAGGCCGCGGACGAAGGAAAGATTGCCGTATTGATTTTTTACGCCCCTTATATGGTTGACGGCAGTCGCAATCAGAAAACCCGCCAGCACAAAAACAAATAATACCATTCTTAATCTCCGGTTCTATGAAATGACGCCCTGCTCGCGGAGGACCTCCAGAAAAGCGCAAACCACCTTCGGGTGGAACTGTTTTCCGCTTTCCTCTTTTAGAATTTCCACCACCCGCTCCACCGGCATGCTGGCGCAGTAGGGGCGGTCGCTGGTCATGGCGTCGTAAGCGTCCGCCACGCCGATAATATAGACCGCGGTGGAAATCTCCCCGCCTTTTGTATGGTCCGGGTAGCCGCCGCCGTCATACCGCTCGTGATGGTGGAGAATCGCTTCGCGGATCGCGTCGTTCAGCTTTACATTTTTCAGAATGGACGCGCTGATCTGCGGATGCGTCATAATAACGGCGCGTTCCTCCGGCGTAAGCGGGCCGGGCTTATTCAGTATTTTTTCGTCGATACCGATTTTGCCCACGTCATGCAGAAGGGCAGCCACCTTAATGTCGTCGATATCGCCCGGATGATAGTGCATTTTCCGGGCGATCATTTCCGCATATTCCTCCACGCGGTGCGCGTGGCCTTCGGTATACTTGTCCTTTGCCTCCAGCGCGGCCGTCAGGGTTTTGACCATATTGTAATAGTTCGCCTTCGCGTCAAGATAAAGGACAAAGCTGTAGCGTGCAAGAAGCAGAGGCAGCATAATAAAAAGAACCAGATATACTCCGTTCTCCATTCCGAGAATTCTTGCAATAAAGTATGCGATGGGCTCAGACGCTGCAAGGTTAGGCAAAAATTCCCATAAATTTTTTAAAAGGGAGGGAAAAAAAGGCCCCTGTCCGTTTAGGGAAAACAGCATCAATAAAAGGCCGCAATTTAAAAGTATAAATGAAAAAGCTGCCGCCACTGAAGGCAATAGAATTTGCGGCAGAGAAAAATCCCCGACAACACCTCCTGCCTTTTGATACAAAACGCCCGCAGTGAAAACTGAAATTGCATAATTTCCGGCATTAAACGCCGTTTTAATCGGCGCGCGGTTAAAAATATGAATGTAAGCCTTCTCACCAGTGTTTTTGGGCGTAACAATAAAAGGCATACTGATCATAACCATCGCGGTAGAAAATATAGGGCCAAAGCAAAAAATCGAGGCCAGATTACAGACAAATGACATATCAATGGTATAATCATCGCGAATATAAATAGGAAGGCAGCGGCAGATAATATACAAAAAAGACAATACAAAAAATTGTGCTAATTTTTGTTTAATATCAACGCCGCTGAAAATGCTGTAAAAATAAATATAAACACAGTATGAGCCAAGTGAAATACCGATTGCTGAAACTATGTAAGCATATATTTTTGAAGAGCGGCTCATATGTACCTCCTTTTTTATAAAAAAATCAGGTTTGCAAAGTTATGTATTAACTATTACGCCCAGGAAAAACCTGCGCCAGCAGTTGCGATTACAGACAATACAGACAGTAATGCAAACAGAACTTTTTTCATTGAATATAGCCCTCCGTAAAACAATCTCTGTTCTCCGCTGAATAAACAGGCTATATCCGCTACGCTAATGGATCTGGCTGCAAACCTGATTTTTTCCAAATGAAATGCGCTAAATGCTGGAAATTCTGCGGTTCAGCGCGTCAAGAGTGGCTTTTACGACCGCATAACCGGCATCGTCGCCGACAAAGGAGCTGCCCAGATAGCGCTCTACGCTGTTTCTGAATTTGACCGCAATACAAACGGCAACCGCTTTCCCTTCGGTAAGGTCAAACAGCTTTACATCTATAGGGGAAAGCGACATATCCGGCTCTATAAAGTTAGTAACCGCATTCAAAGTCGCCTGGCAGATCATTTTATTGACGTCCACACTGTCATTTAAGGCGGAGGCTTCCCCGCTGAAGGTGGACTCTCCGTCGCAAAGGGAAACGGCAGCCGTAGAACGGTTCTTGCTCTTTGCAATGCTGATCTCTTCGAAGACGAGCCTGTCCTTTATTTTCTGGCTGTTTTCCGATGGAATCTGAGCGATACTGATCAGCTTATGGTCAATCGTCGTATTGAACTGTACCAGGATGGCGGACTGTATGTCACGCGCGATCTGTTTTGGCGAGCGGCTCATATCGGAAAGCACATGAATTTCAGTGATCGCGTCACCGGACTGGACAATACTGGATTTGATTACGCCCGGCAGCTTGTCTATCAGATCGGAATATTCTTTTGTGACTGTGCTTTGACTGTTCTCCATTTGAGAACCCTCCGTTTTTTAAACTGTCTGTGCAGAAATATCTGACCATCTGCGCCATGGGATTGAATGAAAGCGTTTTCTACATATTCATTCAAATTATATTAAATTGCATTCTGTTTATCAATGCCTTTTGGAAATATTTTGAAAATGATTTACTAAAATTTATAAAAAAATATCCCGCGGTAAAGCCCGCGGGATGTACGGCAATGGCTGCGGTTTCTTTCGGAACAGGAAAGGCCGCCACCGATCAGGTTTTTTTAACAAATTCCGTCCGGCACACGGGACAGGTGATGCTGATTTTTCCCTTCCCTTTCGGAACGCGCAGGATATTGGAGCAATGGGGACATTTATAGTACCGGTGGGTCTTTCTGTCCCTCATCCTGTACGCGGTGTTATGCATCCGGTTCCGCAGCCGGTAAAACGTGCGGCGAAAGCGTTCCTGAACGGGGCCCCACCATTTCAGAAAACGGGTGTTTTCCTGATACCGACTGCTGATATTTTTTGAAAACATTCTGTAAAAGCAAAACACAAGAGGAACATAGGCCAACAGCAGCAAAACCGGCAGCCTGAAAAGCTGCGCGATCAGGGACAGCAGCACATAGAACACCGCCAGCGCAACGGAAAACTGGTCGGTGCCGTACCTTCCCATCATCATTCTTCTGAACCAATCCATCGGGCAATCCTCTTCCTTCATGGTACGTCCGGCAGGATTCCCAGCGTACCTCAATACTATGATTATAGCTCATGAGGATGAAAAATATCTAAATAAACCGTAAACTTTTTAAGCAAAGCGTACTTCCGGCATGGCGGCCAGCTCAGAAACCGTCGTGCTGTGCAGGTCAGCCAGGCGTCCGTCGGCCAGCCGGGCCCTTCCGTCCGCGCCGACAAACAGATCCGTTCCGCACAGGATGGTGTTTCCGATATACCGTTCATCCCGGTCCAGATCAAAAACGAACAGCGGCCCGCCCTTCTTCCCGCGTTTGGAACAGACGTATTTGTAAATCCTGTCCTCCAGTTCCCCGTCGCCGCGCCCGGCGCTGACATAGCAGCCGAAAATACAGCCGCAGTCAATCATCCGCTGCCGGAATTCCTCGGAGGTCAGCCGCTGCGCATTCTCGCCGGTATATCCGACGTGGAAACCGTAGAAGCATTTTCCCGCGTGCAGCTGCCGCAGCGCACAGTTTGCTTCATCCTCCCCACAGCCCGCAGACATATCGACGGACAGAATCAGGTTCGGCGTTCTCATCAGCTGTTCCTTATTCCGGTCAAAGATAAAGTTGGGCGTCACCGCCGCAAAAAAGCAGCATTCTTCATGATTTTGGCAAAGCTCCAGAATCTGCCCCAGCCGTTCAGTGGAATCCCCAATCTGAAAAACATAGGTATAGATGCCGAGGGAAACGGCGTCTGAAACGATTTCGTCCACCCGGCGCAGCCCCAGCGAATCCGCATGGTCCGGACCGCATTCAAACCGCAGCAGCCACGGGAGTTTTCGCTTTACGGCGGCTTCCTTCGTCCGAAGGATCTCCGCCCCGTAATTCAGGCAGCTGTACCCGAAATTCAGGCTGACGGTTTTGACCGTCTCCGCGTCAACATTCCGGATCATATTCAAAATCAGCTCATAGTACGGATTATCGGGATTTTTTAAAACCTCATGAGCAATTTCAAAAAAATGCTTTTGAGCCACCGTTTTTGAAAAATTGTCGCCCATATCCGCCAGATTGCGGATACTGCGCCGGGGGTCGGACCGGATATCCCGGATTGCTTTTTCTATGACCGCGCCCACGGCGGTACGCATCATCTTATGTCTGTATTCCATTTTTTACGCTCCGTTTGCAAACCGATATTTTTACGGCATCCGCCGGCTCCGGATAAAAGTTTCGCTCCCGAAAGAAAGTGCCGGTAGTACCACTATAGAATGGATCCCCGCGGAATAAAATAGACAGTTTCAGGTTTTGTCCTGTTTTTCGACAAACAGGGGAATATGTCTAAGGAAAGGAGGGGCTCCGGTAAGGCTTCACCGGACCCACGCCAGGGGGAATTTCTCATACAAAAAAGCCGCGGACACAAGCGGTATCCGCGGCTTTTCCCGAAAGGCGCATGTCCTTTTCTGCGGTATCCCTACAAGGTGAGCGCGGCCGTCTTTCCGCCGATAAACCGAAGCAGCTCCCGCGGCGCGACTTCCACCTGCGCGCCGATTTTTCCCGCGCTGACGATGATGGCCGGCAGCTGTTCGCAGCTGCTGTCAATCACCGTTTGGAACTGCTTTTTCATCCCGACGGGCGAACAGCCGCCGCGGATGTACCCGGTCACCTTGTTGATTTCGTCCACATGGATCATTTCCACCGATTTTTCGTCCACGCTTTTGGCGGCCGCTTTCAGATTCAGCTCCTGCGCGACGGGGATGACAAACACGAAATATTCCCGGCTGGCCCCGCGGGTCACCAGCGTTTTAAAGACCCGTTCCACGTCTTGCCCCAGCTTGTGCGCCACGGAAACGCCGTCGATCTTTCCGTCCTCATGGTCGTAAAAATAGTGGTTGTACGAAATTTTTGCCTGATCCAGAATCCGCATGACATTCGTTTTATTGTTGTCCTTTGCCATTCTCAATCTGCCTTTCGCCGCCGTAACGGAATTACTGCTCTATTTTCCATTTGATTCCCTGCGGAGTATCCTCCAGAACCACATGGCGGGCCTTCAGCTCGTCGCGGATTTTGTCCGCGGTCGCCCAGTCCTTGTTCTTTCGGGCCTCTGTGCGTTCCGCAATCAGCTTTTCAATTTCCTCATCGAGCGCAGATTCGTTTTTGACATAGAGCAGGCCGAGCACGTCGGCAAGCTCCTGGAACAGGTTCAGCGCGAAACGGCACAGCTCCTTTGACGGCGCGGTGGAAACGTTCAGGCTGGAATTGATGTCGCGCGCCAGATCGAACAAAGCGGAAAGCGCGTCGGCGGTGTTCAGGTCGTCCTCCATCGCTTCGATGAAGTGGTCCTCATACTCGCTCAGCCTGCGGCGGACGTCGTGCTCGCCCTGCTTTTCGCCGGAGGGCGCGTGCTCCATCAGGAATTTCAGGTTGTCGCGGCAGTTGTAAAGCCGTTCCAGCGCCGCCTGGCACTGTTCGATAACCTCCGTGCTGTAGTTGATGGGCGTGCGGTAATGCGAGGCGACCATCAGGTAGCGGATCGGCTCATAGCCGTACCGCTCGGCAACGTCGCGCACCGTAAAGAAATTGTTGAGGCTCTTGCTCATCTTGCGGTTGTCCACATTGATGTAGCCGTTGTGCATCCAATAATTGGCGAAAGGCGCATTGTTACAACATTCGCTCTGCGCAATCTCGTTCTCGTGGTGAGGGAAGATCAGGTCCTGACCGCCGCAGTGGATATCGATGGTTTTGCCCAGATAGCGGCGCGCCATGGCGGAGCACTCGATGTGCCAGCCGGGCCTGCCCTTTCCCCAGGGAGAAAGCCAGCTGGGTTCGCCCGGCTTGGAGCCCTTCCAGAGGGCAAAGTCCATGGCGTCCTCTTTGATTTCCCCGGTGGCGATGCGCGCGCCGGCCTGCAGGTCCTCCAGCGGCTGGTGGGAAAGCTTGCCGTAGCCCGCGTCCTTTTTGGTGCGGAAATACACGTCGCCGTTTTCAGCGGGATAAGCGTAGCCCTTTTCGATCAGATCGGAAATAATGCTGATAATCTCGTCGATATTCTGGGTCGCGAGCGGATGGATGGTCGCGGGGCGGACGTTCAGCCCCTTCGCGTCGGTCTTATACTCCTCGATATACCGTTCGGAAACCGTCAGGTAGTCCGTGCCCTCATCCTTTGCCTTGTTGATGATCTTGTCGTCGATGTCGGTAAAGTTCTGGACGAAAATCACCTTCATGCCGCGGTACTCAAAATAACGGCGCAGCACGTCAAACACACAAATCGGCCGCGCGTTGCCGATATGGATGTAATTGTACACCGTAGGGCCGCACGCGTAAATTTTGACTTCCCCCACAGTAAGCGGAACGAACTCTTCTTTCTGTCGCGTCAGCGTGTTATAAATTTTCATCTTCTTTTTCCTCTCTTTTTCCGAGCGCTTCTTCAAGCAGATTTTGTATGTTCTTCAATCTTACTTCCATCTGGCAAAGCTCCTGCGCAACCGGGTCCGCAACATGGATCTGGTCCAGATTGCACGGCCTGACGCCGTTCAGGCGTACAATCCGCGCCGGTACGCCCACCGCCGTGGCGTTGTCCGGCACCTCGTCCAGCACCACCGCGCCCGCCGCCACACGGGCGTTGTTCCCTACGCGGAACGGGCCGAGCACCTTCGCGCCCGAACCGACCATCACGTTGTCGCCGAGGGTGGGATGGCGCTTGCCGTGGTCCTTGCCGGTGCCGCCGAGCGTCACGCCCTGGTACAGTGTGCAGTTGTCGCCGATGACGGTGGTTTCGCCGATCACCACGCCCATGCCGTGGTCGATGAACAGCCCTTTTCCGATCTGCGCGCCGGGGTGGATCTCGATCCCGGTTTTATGCCGCGCCCGCTGCGATAAATACCGCGCGATGAATTTCATGTTACGCTGGTAAAACCAGTGCGCCCTGCGGTAGGCACGGACCGCCTTGAAGCCGGAATAAAGGAAATACACTTCCAGCCGCGACCTTGCCGCCGGGTCGCGGTCCATCACCGAATCAAGTTCTTCTTTCAGATTGTTAAACATACCTGCCTCCAATAAAAAAGCCGCCCACGTCCCCAAAAAGGGACGGAGGCGGTCATTGTACCGCGGTTCCACTCCGTTTTATCACTATATCAGCGGTTAACGGCGCCGGCCGTGCGGAGATACTGATTTCCCCCCGCCTGCTCACGGATGCATTTCGCCGCCTGCCCTGCAAAAAGCGCTTCCAGCCCCGGCGCTTTCTCTCTGATGCCCGCACTGCGGTTACTTCTTCCGCTCAACGCATTTCAATCGTACTGATAATATAGCACGATTTTCAAAGAATGTGACAATAGTATATACCAAAATATTAGTGAAGTAAACCCCCGTCAATGCCATGCTTTATCATATCCCTTTTCGGGGAGCTTATTTTGTCGTATTGATGACCCCGATATTCTGCACAATATAAATCACGCCGGAAAGCAGCGCGAAGAAGGTCGCGATCAGGATCAGGGCGTAGCCCACACCGTCAAAAACCGCAGCGCCCGGCACCCCGCCGAAGGTAAAGGCGGGAATCCATCCCATGGAAACCAGCTCCTCCGCGTACTGGAAAACCAGAATGGCGACGATCGCGATGATCTGGCTGACCGTCTTTGTCTTGCCCCAGTTATTGGCGGCGATCACAACACCGCTGTCCACCGCGACCAGCCGGATGGAGGTCACCATAAATTCCCTCGCGATAATCAGGATCACGCACCAGGAAGCGGCCAGCCTGAGGTCGACAAAACAGACGAGCGCAGACACCACAAGGATCTTATCGGCGAGCGGGTCGAGGAATTTCCCGAAATTCGTAATCTGGTTGTTCTTGCGGGCCAGCTTTCCGTCGTAGTGGTCGGTCAACGCCGCGCCGGAAAACAGAATCGCCGCCCAAAGATAATGGTGCGGAATCCGGGGGATCAAAAGCACCGCTACAAAAAAAGGAACCAGAACAATGCGCAGAACGGTCAGTTTATTCGGCAGGTTCATTTTCTCTCCTCCTCAAGTATGATTTCTCCGGTCAGGTCACAGTCGACGCATTCGGTTATTTTCACATCCGCAAAGCTTCCGGTTTTCGGCCTCGCACCCTTTGCGGTAAAGAATATTTTTCCGTCTATGTCGGGAGAATCGGCGTACGAGCGGCCGAACCAGCACCCGGCGCAGCGGTCGAACCCTTCCACCAGCACGCGGTAAGTCTTTCCGACCTGCTTTTCGCCCCACTCCTGCATGATGTTCATCTGGTCTTCCATAATCCGTTCCATCCGGCGGCTTTTCACGTCCTCGTCGATCTGGCCGGGCATTTCCGCCGCGGCGGTGCCCTCCTCCTGCGAATAGGTGAAACAGCCCAGCCGTTCAAACCGGATTTCGCGGACGAATTCCGCAAGCTCGGTAAAGTCCTCCTCGGTCTCGCCGGGAAAACCCGTAATCAGCGTGGTGCGCAGCACCAGGCCGGGAATTTTCTCCCGCATTCTGCGGATCAGGGCGGTCAGCGCCGCGCGGCTTCCCGTGCGGCGCATCGCCTTTAAAAGCCTTTCGCTGCAGTGCTGGAGCGGCAGGTCCATATAGTTCACGATTTTCTCTTCCTGCGCAATGGTGGTGAGAAGCTCGTCGGTGATATAGTCGGGATAACAGTACAGCACGCGGATCCAGGAAAGGCCGCCGATCTTGCACAGCTCCCGCAGCAGCTTCGGCAGCCGGAGCTCCCCGTAAAGGTCCCAGCCGTAACGGGTGGTGTCCTGCGCGATCAGAATCAGTTCCTTTGCGCCGCCGCGGACAAGGTCCCTCGCCTCGCTCAAAAGATCCTCCTCCGTCCGGGAGCGGTAGGGCCCGCGGATGAACGGAATCGCGCAGTAGGCGCAGCGGTTGTCGCACCCTTCCGCGATTTTTAGGTAAGCGAAATATCCCGGCGTGGACAGCCGGCGTTCGCCGCTGAGCGGCAGAAGCGTCTTTTCCGGAAAGCTTTCCACCTTGACGCCGCCGAGGGCTTTTTCAATCACCGCGGCAATGTCGCCGTCCGCGCCGATGCCGGCGACGGCGTCCACCTCCGGCAGCTCCTTCAGGATTTCCTCCCGGTAGCGCTCGGCCATACAGCCGGTAACGACGATCGCCCTGATTTTTCCCTCCGCCTTCAGCCTGGCAAGCTCCAGAATCTCTTCGATGGATTCCTTTTTCGCCGCGTCGATAAACCCGCAGGTGTTTACGATTGCGGCGTCCGCAAGAGCGGCGTCGTCGCGGATTTCATAGCCCGCCTTCTGCAGTGCGGCCATCATCATTTCGCCGTCCACCTGATTTTTGGCGCAGCCAAGGCTCACCAGTCCTACACTATATGCCATCTATTCGTCCTCATTTTCAAATTGATTGATCGCGGCGCGGATATCGTCCCAGCCGTAGCCGAGTCTTTGCAGCGCGGCAATGCTCCTGCGGCGCCCCTTTTCGTCACCCAGAAGCCGCCCGTACTTTTTATCGAGCAGTTCCCGGATCTTCTCCACGGGATCGGGGGCTTTTTCTTCCAAGATCTGCTGTACAAGCTCTTCTTCAATCCCTTTTTGCAGCAATTCCCGCCGCACGCGCGAAGCGGAATAGCCTTTGCGGCGAAAGAGGTCGGCCGCCAGGTCCCGCGCGTATTCCCCATCGTTGACAAGGCCCAGTTCCGCCATATGCCGGGCCGCCGCCTCGGCGGCTTCCCGGGTGGTGATCCGGCTGATCTTATCGGCAAGCTCTTTCTGCGAATGGCTCCGGTGTTCCAGCAGAGAAAGCGCCTTTTCCCCGGCGCGCCGGTTGTCGCTCTCCAGAATCAGCCCGTGCAGCTGATCGTCGTCGATTTCGCGGCCGGGCCGAAGCCCCGACCTCAGAAGCGTTTCCGTGTCGATATTCGCAGCGAATTCTCCGTCCAGAAACAGCGCGGAAAGCCCCTTCCTGCGCGGTTCCACCGCTGTAATCAGCATCAGTCGTCCGCGGAGATGTCAATGTTCGCGGAACGGCCCCGGCTGCTCGTTTTCGCGGGCGCGGGGGGCGCGACCTCCACCGGCCTGACGGCGGGGGCCGCCGGAGCGGTCTTCGTGTAAAGCTTCCCCACGTTCTCCTTGACAAGGGCTTCCACTTCATTTGCAATATCGGCGTTTTCCGCCAAAAACGCTTTCGCGTTGTCGCGGCCCTGTCCCAGCCGCGTTTCCTTGTAGGAGAACCACGCGCCGCTCTTCTGGATGACCTCCAGCTTGACCGCAAGGTCCAGCAGCTCGCCTTCGCGGGAAATTCCCCTGCCGTACATCACGTCAAACTCCGCCTCGCGGAACGGCGGGGCGATCTTATTTTTTACGACCTTTGCGCGGGTGCGCGAGCCGATCATCTCGGTGCCGTTTTTCAGCGTTTCGATTTTGCGGATATCGATTCTTACGGAAGCGTAAAATTTCAGCGCACGGCCGCCGGGGGTCACTTCCGGGCTGCCGTACATCACGCCGACCTTTTCACGCAGCTGATTGATAAAAATGGCGACGCAGCTCGATTTGGAAATCGCGCCCGCCAGCTTGCGCAGGGCCTGGCTCATCAGGCGGGCTTGCAGGCCGACGTGGCTGTCGCCCATTTCGCCCTCGATTTCGGCGCGCGGCACCAGAGCCGCAACAGAGTCGATGACGATCACATCGATCGCGCCGGAGCGCACAAGCGCCTCCGTAATTTCAAGCGCCTGTTCGCCGGTGTCCGGCTGCGAAACCAGCAGGGAATCCACGTCGACACCCAAAGCGCGGGCGTACACGGGGTCCAGCGCGTGTTCCACATCGATAAACGCCGCGTTGCCGCCGTTTTTCTGCCCCTGTGCGATACAGTGGAGGGCAAGCGTGGTTTTACCGGAGCTTTCCGGTCCGTAAATCTCGGCGATACGGCCGCGCGGAAGGCCGCCGATCCCCAGCGCAAGGTCCAGCGACAGGGAGCCGGTCGGGATGGCTTCCACATGCATGGCCTCATTCTGGCCCAGACGCATGACCGCGCCCTTTCCGAACTGCTTTTCAATCTGTGCCAGTGCCGTTTCAAGCGCCGCGTTTTTATCTGTTGTCGCCATTTTTCCCTCCGGTTTATGACAGGCCGCGGCTGTGCGGATTTCCCCGCCGTGCGGCCTCAAATTTTTTATCATCTAAGAAAATTATATCGTATTTCCTGCCGAAAATCAAGACAGGGAAAGAAAAATTCGAACAAATGTTTAATTGCTTTTCCGGATACCCGCGACGACCCGGTCAAAGCCGTTAAAGTCTTTGACCACCCGGATTTCAGACAGGCCGGCGTTTTGGAAAAGGCGGGCCACCGGTTCGGCCTGCCCCTCGCCGATCTCCACCGCCGCCGCGCCGCCCGGCTTCAGCTTCGGCAGCCAGAGCGAGGCGATCGCGCGGTAAAACAGCAGGCCGTCCTCTCCCCCCAAAAGCGCCGTGCGCGGTTCCCGCCGCACCTCGGCCTGGAGCGTCCGCAGTTCGCCGGCAGCCACGTAGGGAGGATTGGATACGATACAGTCAAAGGAAGCGAACCGCGCCGCGCTTTCTGGATTTAAAACATCCGTTTGTACGGATTTCACCTGTCGGAACCCCGTATTTCTGATATTGAGATCAAGATAGGAAAGCGCCTCGCCGTAAAGCTCCGCCGCGAGTACGGACGCGCCCGGAAAGAGGGATGCAAGCCCCAGCGCCACCGCGCCGCTTCCGGAGCAGAGGTCGATAATTTCCGGGCTTTCCCCGCCGCGGAGCAGCTCCGCCGCCGTCTGGACCAGAAGCTCGGTTTCCTCCCGAGGAATCAGCACGCCTTCGCCGACCGCAAGCGTAAGCCCCAGAAAGGGCCAGCTGCCCAGAATATACTGCAGCGGCCTGCCGCCCGCGCGTTCGCGCGAAAGGCGGAGATATTCCTCCGCCTTCTGTTCTTCGGCCGGTTCGGCGGCATGGACGATTCTCTTCTGGCGGTCAAGGCCGAACACCTTCTCAAACAGGCAGGAAGCGTCGAACGCGGGGCTTTCAATCCCCGCGCCGGCCAGTATGTTTTTTCCCATCCGGTATGTTTCGCCCAGTGTCAAGCTGTCCGCACCCGCTTTGTCCTTTATTCGCCGATCTTGATTTTGTCCTCGCCGTTTTCCGGAATGACCTGTTTCATGGCTTCGATCGCCACCTCGATCATGCTGTCGTCCGGTTCCTTGGTGGTAATCCGCTGTACCCACAGCCCCGGGGCGGCAATGACGCGCGTGAAGGCGTTGTCGTGACGGCCGCACAGGCGGATAAATTCGTAGCCGACGCCGACGATGAGCGGGACGCACAAAAGCTTGACCACCGTCCTGACAAACGGGTTGCCGAACGGAATGAAGAATCCCACGATAATGCTCAGGAGCAGCATAATGACCAGAAAGCTTGTCCCGCAGCGCGGGTGGAACCGGCTGTGCTTACGCACGTTTTCGACGGTGAGCTCCTCGTCGTTCTCATAGCAAAAGATGGTTTTATGCTCCGCGCCGTGATACTGGAAAAGCCGGTGGATTTCCGGCATGCGGGAGCAGAAATAAACGTATCCGATAAAAATCGCAATGCGCATGACGCCCTCGGCAAGGGAGCGCCACGGCGCTATGGACGGGCCGGCCGCGTAGTCGCGGACCAGATTGAAAAGGATCGTCGGCAGAAAGAAGAACAGCCCCACCGCCAGCAGAAGGCCCAGCACGGTGCTCGCCACCATAATCGCGTTCATCATTTTATCGCCGAAGGTCTTTTCGACCCATTTGTCAAACTTGGACGGTTCCTCGTCCTCTTCCAGACCTGCCTTGTCCACGGAATAAGAAAGCGCCTTGTACCCCACGGAAAGCGAATCGATAAAACCCGCGATTCCGCGCAGCAGCGGCAGGCGCAGGATGGAATATTTATCCCGCATCAGGCTGGCGCTCATTTCCTGCGTGGAGATGGAACCGTCGCTCACGCGCACGGAGGCCACCGTTTTTTTCGGACCGCGCATCATGATTCCCTCCACCAGCGCCTGTCCTCCGATGGACGTGATGCATTTCGTCTTTTCTCTACCCATTCTTTTCGGAATTCCTTTCTTCGTTCATTGTCTCGTCGGTCTGCGGCTGGGTTTCCAGCTGTTTTAAGGTCGGTATAAAGATGGTGACGGCGGTCCCCACGTTTTCATGGCTCTCGATCTCCAGGCTGCCGGAGTGGAGCTTCATGATCTCGTCGGCAAGCGCAAGGCCGATTCCGGAACCGCGTATGGTCTGATTCGCCTTGTAGAATTTCTTTTTCACCTTTGGAAGATGCTCCGCCGGAATCCCGCAGCCGTTGTCGCTGATCACGACGCGGATAAACCCGCCGGACTCCGTCGTGGTCACGCTGATGGTGCCGCCCTCTTCAGTATATTTCAGGGCGTTGTCAATGATATTGACAAACACCTGCCGCAGGCGGTTGATGTCGCCCAGAACGGGCGAAAGCATGGCGGGTTCCTCGTAAAGCAGGAATTTATGTTCCATATTGGCGCGTTCGCTGAACATATAGACCGCTTCGCCCAGCTCGGCGAGAATGTCGATCTTATCCATGGTCAGCGTCATGCGCCCGCTCTGCATCCGGGAGAAGTCCAGAAGCTCCTCCACGATCCCGGACAGGCGCTCCGATTCGCGGATAATGATGCCCATGCCGCGGTCCAGCGTCTCCTTGTCGTTCCCGCCGCCCTGCATGGTTTCCGCCCAGCCCTTGATGGCGGTCAGCGGCGTGCGCAGCTCGTGGGATACCGAGGAGATGAAGTCGTTTTTCATTTTTTCGGCGGCGCCCAGCTCATCGGCCATGTCGTTGATGGTGTCGCAGAGCTGACCGATTTCGTCGTCGTTGCTTTTTTCTATTCTGGCCTTAAAGTCACCCTGCGCGATCCGCTTGGCGGTCGCGCCGATTTCCTTGATCGGCGTAATAATCGAATTCATAAAATAATAACTCGAAACAATCACGAACAGAATGATCAGAAGCCCCGCGAGGATCAGGGACCCCAGAATAATGGCGACCTGCTTGTCGGCTTCCTCCAGCGAAACCACATAGCGGATGGCGCCCACAAAGCCGCCCTCGTTGTTGCGCATGACGCGCGTAACGGCCATCACCTTTTCCCCGCTGGTCAGGCTGCCCGTCCAGGTGCCGTAGCCTCCCGTGCTTTCCAGCGCCAGCTTATAGTCCGGCATGGGCTGGCTTTCGTCCGGCGCAAAGCCCACCGAGGTAATGATGATCTTTCCGTTGGAGTTGAACACCATCAGCTCCATGCTCTCTTTATTGGGGAAGTTTTCCACATAATTGCGGGCGGCGGTGCTGAATTCCTGCGGCGATTTCCTCCCGTAGTCCGCGAACACGTTGGTCAGCTCGTCGGAGCGGCTGCTCAGCGCCGTCTGGATTCCGTTGTACACATAGCCGCGCACAACATAGGAAAGGACGAGAATCAAGGTAACCAGAATGAGCAGAATGACACCCAGACTGTTTAAGAGCCAGCGCCTGGTAATGCCGTTCGTTCTCATGCCGATTTCCCCTTTCCTTAACGATCGTTAGTCTGCCCCGGGAAGGCTATGCCTCCCACTTGTACCCCAGCCCCCAGACCGTGACGATGTGCTTGGGGTTGGAGGGTTCGTCCTCCACCTTCATGCGCAGGCGGCGGATGTTCACGTCCACAATCTTCTCCTCGCCGAAATACGCGTCCCCCCACACATGCTTTAAAATATCGGAGCGGTCGAGCGCGGTGGCCGGATTGGAAAAGAAATACTCCATGATCTGAAACTCCACCTGCGTCAGCTCGATCGGCACGCCCTTCTTCATCAGGGTGCGGTTGCGCAGGTTGAGCGCGAATTCCCCGGAGCGGATTTCCTCCTTGAAGTTGTTTTCGTTCCTCATCTGCTCCAGCGCGACGCGGCGGTACACCGCGTCCACCCTGGCGACGAGCTCGCTGGGGCTGAACGGTTTTGTCACATAGTCGTCGGCGCCCATCATCAGGCCGCTGACCTTATCCATTTCCTGTGTGCGCGCGGTCAGAAGGATGATGCCGATGGAGCCGCTTTTCTGCCGCAGCTCCTTACAGACGGCAAGGCCGTCCCTGTTGCCGGGCATCATGATGTCCAGCACCGCCACGTCGATATTGCCCGCTTCCCGGTCGTAAACCGCGAGCGCCTCGTCCCCGCTGGCCGCTTCAAAAGCATTGTAGCCGGCCCGTTTCAGATTGATTACTACAAATTCCCGGATTGCCTGTTCGTCTTCGGCAACAAGGATATTTTTCATACCCGTTCCTCCATTATCCTGATTTAATCCTGGCTGATCAGCTCAAAGCTGTTTTTCACGTCGCCGATGCTGAGGGAAAGCGCGTCGTCCGGCGACGGGGAGCTGGCTGCAAATACCAGATTGTCAGAGTCAAGCAACTTGTAAAAGCCGGCCGTTCCTGTGCCGCTGTCCCATTCCTTCTGAGAAAACGCCTGAATTTTCAGAAGCGCCGGGCCGAGGGTCCCCGAATTTTTCCCCTTCGCATTCCACCGGTAAAACGTAATCATACGCGTCACGGTATCCGTTTTGGTGGTCACTTTGCCGCGCCACATGTCCGGTACCAGAAACCAGTAGCCGTCGGAATAATTCAGGACCATGCTCATCACCCGGACAAACGTGTTGGTCTGGGTGTCGTAACGGTGCCAGTTGGTAATATAGTCCGCGTCATCCGTTTTCTCACCGTTGTGGCCCGGCATCAGGCTGACGATCGGAACTTCTATGATTTTATCGCCGTTGATATCCTTTGAAACAACGGACGTATTGCGCATCGTATAATTGGCCGTCTGCGTTTTCACGTCGTAAAACGGGGATTTCAGGCGCTTTGTCTTCTGGTCCCAGTATAGGAGCTCCGTCACGAGGGAGCCCTCGTTTTTGATCCCGTCCAGAACAATGCCGTTCTGACGCTCGTTGATCAGCCCGGCCTTCACGGAGGCGTATTTCGTGACGCCGCCGTCCATACGGCAGGAGCCCATTACCTCCACGGCGCCGTCCTTGACCCGGAACAGCCGGGCAAGCGCGGGCTGGTCGCCCACGCTGGTGTTGGCGGTGAAAATCTCGTCCCTGCCGTCGCCGTCAAAATCCATTACCGCAAGCTCGGTATAGGTCTGTTCCAGCTTCAGCTCGTTCATTTTCCCGTTTTTATAATAATAGACGCAGATGGTGCTGGTATTGTTCAGGCTGCTGCCCCAGCCCACGACGGCCTCGCTCTTTCCATCGCCGTCAAGGTCGCCGAAGCAGACTTTGTCCACCTGGGCGGCGGGATTGCTGAAGAAGCCCATATCCACCCATTTTCCGTCCTTTTTCATGAACATGATGTTGGTTCCGGAGGTCTCGTCTTCCTTCTGGTAAATCGCCATGGCCTCGTCGTTTTTATCGCCGCACAGGTCGTGCGTGATAATCGCGGAGCGGTAGTCCCCGCTTTTCGGATATTTCAGCGTCATCTTCCCGTCGGTTTTGCTTTCCAGCAGCGCGTGAATATCCGCTTTTTCCCCGGTCGGTTTCGGCGGGTGCATCAGCGTCTGGGCGTCAAGGCCGATAAAGGAGCAGCCCGACAGGGTCACCGCCATTACAAGCGCCATCGCAACGGCTCTCAGCTTCATTTCACCACGCCTTTCTTTTTTATATTGATTATTTATTATATCATTATATACCAAAAATGAACAGTATCAATTATGTTACGAAAAGCGCGCCGGGCAAAGCTCGGCGCGTCAGCTTGTCGATAAAGTCGCTTTTTGCTTTTTGGCTTCCTCTTTGAGAGAGTCGTCACTCCCTCCGGCGCGCCAAACACGCCACCTCCCTCACGGAGGGAGGCTCCGGCCCCGCGCGGTTTTTTCGCCGGTCCGGGACGGCTATCTGTAGGAGTTTTTCAGTATCGCAAGGCTGTCGTCCCTGGAAAGCGGCACCGGGTCGACCTCGAAAAGGCCGCCCATGGTCTCTCTCGCGTTCGCCTCGTATTTTTCCAGATCCTCCGGCTTGATTCCGTAATCGCTCATCTTCAGGCCGCCGACGCCGCAGGCCTGCTGCAGCGCGGCCAGCGCTTCGACAAAGTCCGTCGGCCTGGAAGCATCCGTTTTCCCCAGCGCCCTGGCCATGGCGGTCATGCGCTCCGCGCAGGCCGGGCATCCGGCAAAATGCGTATAGTACTCCCGGCTGATCATAATCAGGCCCGCGCCGTGCGGAAGGTTCGGATGGAACGCGCTTAGCGCGTGCTCCAGCGAATGCTCGGAGGTACAGCCGGAGGTCGACTCCACCATGCCGGACAGCGTGTTCGCGAGCGCGACGTCGTCCCTTGCCGCCGCATCGTCCCCGTTTCTGACCGCCGCCGCAAGGCTTCTGCCGATCAGCTCAATCGCCTTCAGCGCGTAAATGTCGCTCATGGCGTTCGCCGTTTTGTTCAGGTATCCCTCCGTGCTGTGGAACAGCGCGTCGAATCCCTGATAGGCCGTCAGGTGCGCGGGAACGCTCATCATCAGTTCGGAATCGACAATGGACAGGACGGGAAAAGTCTTGTCATAGCCGAAGCCGATCTTTTCATTGGTGTCCGTCTTGGTCGTGACCGTCCACGGGTCCGCCTCCGTACCGGTTCCCGCGGTTGTGGTGATCGCCACCACGGGCAGCGGGTCGTTCGGGACGGGCAGCCCCTTTCCGCTTCCGCCGGACACATAGTCCCAATAATCGCCCTCGTTGACCGCCATGACCGCGATGGCTTTGGCCGCGTCTATGCTGCTTCCGCCTCCCAGACCGATGACAAAATCACAGCCGTTTTCCCGCGCCGTGCGGGCGCCTTCCATCACATGCTCCCTGATCGGGTTGGGAAGGATCTTATCAAACAGCCTGTGCTCCACACTGGCCTTGTCAAGCTGTTCCTCCAGCCTCTGCAGATAGCCGAACTTTTTGACGGAAGTCCCGCCGGAAGTGACGATCAGCGCTTTTTTCCCCGGCAGGACCTGCCGGCTTAAACGGTTCAGCTGCCCTCTGCCGAACAGAATGCGCGTGGGAATATAATAGTCAAACCTTTCCATAACAACGTTCTCCTTCTCTGATGATTTTTTACTGATTTTATGTTAAACCTTCAAGTACGCTCTAAGTCAATAGTAAAAAAATTTATAAGAATTATGCCCGGACTTTTATTAAAAAAATCAGGGCGCCGCGGGGATTCAGCAAACCCCTGCGGCGCCCTGTAAAGAACGCGCTTTTTCAGCGTGAAGGCAGCGTCATACGGAAATCCAGATTGTAGGGCGGGTCGAGCGTGGCCCGCGCTTCGTCCAGAAGCGTTCTCCAGTCCGACTCCCCCCTCTGCCGCGCCAGCCGCACGGCCTGCGTCATGAACCAGGTGTCGAGCAGCATGGTCTCCCCCTCCCGCATCACGGCGAAAGGAAAAGCAAACTGTTCCTTTAGAAAATCCCACTTCTCCAGCTCAAAGGCGGCGCGCATGGTGTTCAGCCGCACCCGCTCCCCGGCCTTCAGCGAATCCGGAAGCGCGCAGTAGCAGTCCCACGCCTTCTGCCAGCGTCCGGCCTTTGTGAAGATGTCGATCGCGTCCTGCGCCATGACCTCGGACTGTTCGGCGCCGCCCAGAGCCAGCGCCTGTTCCATATAGGAGCAGGCCGCTTCCAGCCGGTTGTCCTGCACCATGGCCTGCGCCAGATTCCGGCAGCAAATCGCGGTGGGACAAATGGCAAGGGACTGCTCCATCGCGCCGATTCCCTCCCGCCATTTGCCGCTCTCGTAAAGCATCAGCCCCAGGTGAAGCAGCGCCTGTGCGCTTCTGTTTTCCTCTTTTTTTAGAGAAGCGGCCAGAAGCGCCGTCCAGCGGGAATCCGTCATCCAGGAGACGGGCAGTCCCTTTTCCTGTTCGGGCATCCGGCCCGTCTGCAGCAGGGCGAGCCACGGCGCCTGCTTTTCGCCGAGCGTCTCCTTTGGGAAAACGAGGCCCTTCGGAATCATCTCCGGATCGCGGGCAGCTTCCAGCGCGCCCCAGCCGCTGCCGAAATGCAGCACCTCGTCCGGCGGGGTATCCTCCAGCGCTTCGCAGAGGCTGTCCGTCCGCAGCAGCTCTTCCCCGCTCAGGCGGCTGTCGATCAGGCCGTGAATATACTGCTTGGAGGCTTCCCAGTCACCAAAGGCTTTCTGTGTGTCGGCCTCCATCCCGCCGAAAACCTGTGTGAACCGCACACAGCCGTTCGGCCCGATGTCCCCGCCGTGCACCTGCGAAGGGGATAAGCCCGCCTGAATCTCAAGGTAGTTCCCTTCCCCGTCCCGCGAAAGGAAGTCCTTCCAGTGGCAGCCCCCGCGCTGCATGCCCCAGCAGAACATTTTCCGGTAGCACAGCGCCGCGGTGGAGCGTTCCCAGAACGCGGAGCCGTCGTCGTACACCGCCGCCTCCCACGCGTCGGACAGAGCGTGCCGGTTCTGGAAGAAATATTCGCTGGAATACGTGAGGTTCTGCGGATAGCTCGCGTCCAGCCCGTTCAGGCTTTTCAGATACGGCATGGTGTCGTGGGCAAAGCCGTGGGCGGAATTCTGCGAGCCCATGGTTTCCGGCCGGATGCAGATGACCCCGTCGCTCTGCGACAGGACGCGGACATTCCGTTCCTCGCGCACCGCGATATTGGTCCACCAGTAAAGCGGCACCGCACGGGGCTGCGTATTGAGGATTTTCACATGGGCGAACAGCCGGTCGGAATCCTCCGGCAGGTGGAAATCGATCTGCAGGAAGAAGCATTTCTGCCGCT
This sequence comes from Caproiciproducens lactatisolvens, assembly GCF_052443335.1. Lineage (NCBI taxonomy): Bacteria > Bacillati > Bacillota > Clostridia > Eubacteriales > Acutalibacteraceae > Caproiciproducens > Caproiciproducens lactatisolvens. The sequence goes on from NZ_CP195750.1 coordinate 2,901,664, forward strand.
CGTACTCGTACATGCGCAGAAACGGCTCCCCGTCCTTTCCCGTGCATCGGGCGAAAAACATCGGCTCGCAGGTCAGGCAGGTGTGGCCGAACTGCCCCAGATTCCACTCGATGCCGCCGGAAAACCACGCGTTGCGGATCGCAAGGTTGGCAAGGCGGAAAACCGGGTTGGAAAACAGGAGCTCGTGTCCCGCCTTTTTGTCGAAAAGCGACCACAGCCGCCCGCCGAAATCGGCAAGGAAGACAGCGCGCAGAAAATCGTTCTCCATAACGACGGTTTTCAGCTCCCGCGGCTTCAGGTCTCGGTGAAAGCTGTCCTGAACCGTATAGGGCAGCTCGCGGAAACCGGTCTGGTAGGCGAAGCCCTTTTTCTCGCTTTCCAGCAGGCCCGCGTCGATCAGGGGCTTCTCCTGCGCGCGGTCGCGAAAGCGCGGCAGAGGATTGCCGTTTTTCAGCGCGGCGCCGGGTATTTTCAGCAGCGACGGATAAATTTTCAATCAAAACGTCCTCCCTTGTTTTATTGACCGCAATGCCGGACTTACCCTTTGATGGCTCCGCCGGTCACGCTGGCAATGATCTTTTCCGAAAGGAAGATATACAGAATGAACGTCGGCAGGAACACAATGACCACCGCCGCGAACATGCCGCCCCAGTCCCCCGTATAGCGCATGGACTGGATCATGGAGTACAGGCCGACGGCGACCGGGCGGGTCTTTGCCGTATTGGCGAAAATCAGGGAAATAAAATACTCGTTCCAGATGGTGATGAAGTTGAAGATCGTCACCGTGATGATACCGGGCTGCGCCAGCGGCAGCATGATCATCCAGAACGTTTTCATGGGCGAACAGCCGTCGATGGCCGCGGCCTCCTCAAACGTAACCGAAAGATTGTGGAAAAAGGTATTCAGGAAGAAGACGGTAAACGGGACGTTGATCGCTATGTAAAGGAAAATCAGCAGCCCCCTGGACTGGTTGACATGCATCTGGCTGAACAGCGCGAACAGGGGCATGATAATCATGATCGCGGGAATCCCCAGCGCGGTCGCGAATAAGTTCTGGAGAAACCCGTTGCCGCGGAACTTGAAGCGGCTGAGCACATAGGCAGCCGGCGCGGCAACGATAATGACAACCGTGCAGGAAATCAGCGTGTAGACAAGGGAATTCATAAAATAGCTGGATACCTTATGCGTTTTCCACGCCTTCACGTAGTTTTCCGGGTGCAGCCCGGTTGCGAATTTGAACAGGTTGCCGTCAAAAATCTCTCTGGTAGTGGAGAATGACGCCAGGATAATCCAGCCGATCAGCACAAAGGTAAAAACGACCCAGATTCCGACGATCAGATAGCCCGGAGCAAGGGCCAGTTCTTTTTTCCAATTTGTTTTCTGCCTGATTTTTTTATTAGCCATTGTTCATTCCCCCTTAAAGCTCAACGTCGTCGTGACGGACAATGAGCTGCGTAAACAGAAAGACGATCACGACCACAATGGTCAGGATAACGCCGATCGCCGCGCCCGCTCCGGAATCGCGCACCGTAATGGCCGAGTTGCTTGCGCCGAACACCAGCTCATACATATAGGACATCGGCGTGACGGTGCTCGCGCTCAGATTCACGGGCGAAAACAGCTGGCTCCATACAAAGAAAGCCATGGTGCTGACGGTCCAGAGCACGATATTCGTGCGGCAGACCCCCTTCAGAAGGGGAAGCGTAATTTTTGAAAACCGCTGGAACACGTTGGCCCCCTCGATGGTGGCGGCCTCGTAAAAATCCACCGGGATCCGCTCGATCCCGCTCATCCAGATCAGCATATGGTACCCCACCATGCCGAAGCAGTAGGCGACGAGCATGCTCCAGAACACCATTTCCGGGCCGGTCCACTGCGTGGCGGCCGCTTCCGAAAAGCCGAGGGTCTTCAGGATCGAGCTGAGAAGGCCGAAATTGGGATTGTAAACATAGTTGATCCACATGGTCCCCATGGCGACCGCCGAAATGACGTTCGGCAGGTAGATCACGGAGCGGAAAAAGCTTTTCCCGTGGACTCCGCTGGTGAGGATCACCCCGAAAAGCAGCGAGACCAGCATGACGCCGACGCCGCCCACAAGCCAGATCAGGCTGATATTCTGCAGCGCGCTCATAAAAAGGGGCGTATGGAAAAGGGTCCTGAAATTCCCCAGCCCGTTAAACTTCCATGCCGAGACGGCGTCCGTAACGCCCTCTACTTTAAAGAAGCTCATAATGACGGTCCTTATGGTAGGGTACAGGAAAACCATGGTGTACAGAAAAATCGCGGGTGCCAGAAAAATAACAATCATTGATTTATTTTTTGTTTTCATAAGAACCTCCCGAGAATTCCATGGACAAAAGGGCGGCAGCGTAAACACGATGCCGCCCTTTCCCCGCCGTTGTGTGATTGAATTATTTCTTCATTGCGTCCGCAAAGCCCTTCGCGTCAAGCTTGCCGCTGACAAGCAGGGCGAAATTGGTCTTGATCTTCGCGTTGATGTCCGCGTCGTTTTCCATGCCGACCGCCCAGGGATACCGGGTGGTGGTCGCGTCCAGAACCGCCTTGGCGTCCGCAAGCTGCGTCGGCCACGTTGCGTCGTTCGCCATCGGAACGCCGATGGACTCCGCCGCAAGCTTGTTGTCCCATTCGCCGGTGGTCATAAAGACGATGAATTGGAAGGCCTCCTCCGCGTGCTTGCTGTCCTTATTGATGCCGAAGCACTGCGCGCCGTACTGGTTGGCCTCCGGGCCGTCGCCGTCCTTGCCGACCGCCGGATACGCGAAGGTTCCCCAGTTGAAGTCCGCCGGAGCGGAATTTTTGATTTCATTCGGGAGCCAGGTCCCGTTCAGATACATGGCCACGTCTCCGCTTGCGACTTCCTGCTGGCCCGCGGGATAGATATTGCCGGCCGCGTTCTTGGATATGTAGCCCTTGTCGTACATTTCCTTCCACTGCTCGCCGAAGGTCTGAACGGCGGGATCGTCGATCTTCTTGTTTTCCACCATGGCAAGCGTCTTATCCTTGCCGATCAGGCGGGCCATATGGTAGCCGAACAAAGAAGCCATATACGCGTCGTCCACGGTAATCGGGGTTTTGCCGGCCGCCTTGATCTTGGCGCAGGCGTCGAGCCACTCTTCCCAGGTCTTCGGAACCGCCGTAATTCCGGCTGTCTTGAAGATGTCCTTGTTGTACATGACAAGGAAGGTGGACGGCTGGTAAGGGATGGTGGAAAGCTTTCCGTCCGGCCCGAGGGACCGGGCAAGGTCGACCAGCTTCTTGTTGATCACGTCGGTCAGCGGTTTGCCGTCCGTAGTGTCGTAGGACTTGGCGGCCAGATCCTCCACATTGAGCAGATATTTGCCCCATGTGCCGTTTACACGCTCGAGGTCCTCGTCAAAAAGGTCGACTTCCTGTCCGGCGTCCAGCGCGGGCTGAAGGGTCTTGCGGATATCGCGGCCCTGCCAGTTGATGTCGACGGTGATGCCCGTCTTCTCCTTGAAGGCTTCCGCCGCTTCCGCAATGGTCTGTCCCTGCGGCTCGGTTTCGTTCCACATGGAGTAATAAGTAACGGTTACGTCGCTCTTCGCGTCTCCGGCCGGCGCTTCGCCGGAAGCAGCCGGGGCCGATGACTGAGCAGCTCCGCCGCAGCCGCCGAGCGCCATGGCGCAGATTAAAACGATGGCCATAAGAGAACATAATTTCTTTTTCATTTTCAGACCTCCTAAGTTTTATGTTTTGAATTTGAGGCACACCTACTAATTGCATATTGACCAATAAATCGGATTTCAATGTTTCATTTTTATCCAATTCGCCGTTCAACATCCCTATTTTACGGTGTTTTCACCAATATTGATTTAGAATTTTTTGCATTAAATTTGCACAATCCATTTAAGTTGCACAAAAGGTCTTTTGCTTTCACAGGCGGCGATTTTCTCCTGTCTTGCGGGCGGACCCCGGCCCGCGACAAATTCCGTATCAGCTTACTCCCCGGAAACAAAAAAAACGCCCCGTTCAGCCGAACGCAGCGCCTTTGCCTTGTGTTGCTCGTATTATAGCACGGCCATTTCATTTGTCAATTCGCAAAACGGCTAAAAGCACCGGAAAACGGACATTGTACAAATTTTATGCGCAGAATGACAAACCTTCCCCGGGCGGTGGTTCCCATCCCGGATATTTCCGTATTGAAATATTTACAGAGAAAAGGAATGTTATGATTAAATATTATAAAAGGCTTGACGCAGGTAAGGAGCTGAGACTGATGACGCAATTTGTAAGCACCTTTTTGAATCAGGAAATCGTAATCAACGAACTGATCACCGTCCATTATTTTGAGTACAACAGCGATTTCTATTTTCCGGGCGAAACCCACAATTTCTGGGAATTCCTGTACGTGGACAAGGGGCAGGTGGACGTGACCGCCGGAAACACCAACTATGTGCTGAAAAAGGGCGACATCATTTTCCACAAGCCCTATGAATTTCACAGCCTGTGGGCCAACGGCGTGATCGCGCCGAACCTTGTGGTCATCACGTTCAAATGCGACTCCCCCGCCATGCATTTCTTCGACAACAAGATTCTGAAGGTGGGCGATTTTGAACGCGACCTGCTCGGCCGCGTGATCGAGGAATCCTTCGACGCCTTTTCCTCCCCGCTGGACGATGTGGATATGAAGGAGCTGGTGCGCAGCGGCAAAGGCGCTTTTGCTTCGGAACAGGTCATCAAGCTCTGTCTGGAGCTGATGCTCATCAGCCTGATCCGGAAAGGCGGGGTCGGCGAGGAACGCGTTTCCTCCTCCATTAAGGAAAAATCGGGTCAGGACACCTTTTCCCGGATCGTGGCGTACCTGAACCAGAACATACACAGCAAGGTCACCCTGAGCGACGTGTGCCGGGACAACATGTGCGGCTGTTCCTTCCTCCAGAAGGTGTTCCGCGAAAAAACCGGCGGCGGCGTGATGGAATACTTCGGGAAAATGAAGGTGGACAGCGCCAAGCAGTCCATCCGCGAGGGGACGAAGAATTTCACCGAAATCGCGAACGACCTCGGGTACTCGTCCATCCATTACTTCTCCCGCCATTTCAAAAAGGTGACCGGGATGACCCCCTCGGAGTACTCTTCCTCCGTCAAGCTGCGGACCGACAGCCAAAAAGGCCGCCCGCCCCATTTTGAGTGATGCCGATCCATAACAGAACAGCAGAAAATACGGCCCGTCCGGGAATCCCGGGCGGATTCTTTTTGTGCAAAAATGATTTTTTGTGCAAATTTTGTGATGGATAAGATATTTATTTTAAAGCAATCATCCTCTAAAATAAGGGCAGAGAGTGTAAAAAAGCAAATGTACAAAGGAGAATGCAGCATGAAGGAACCTGTACTCGTTGTCATGGCGGCGGGAATGGGCAGCAGATACGGCGGTCCGAAGCAGATTGACCCCGTGGGGGACAACGGGGAGATCATCATCGATTTTTCGCTTTACGACGCGGTAAAGGCCGGCTTCAAAAAGGTTGTTTTTTTGATCAAGAAATCCATTGAGGCGGATTTTAAAGAAATTATCGGGGACAGAATGTCCAAAATCATAGAGGTAAAATACGCGTATCAGGAGGTCGGCGTACTGCCCGAGGGGTACCGGGTGCCGCCCGGGCGCGGGAAGCCCTGGGGCACCGCGCACGCGGTGCTCTGCTGCCGCGACGCGATCGACGGGCCCTTCGCGGTGATCAACGCCGACGATTATTACGGAAAAAACGCGTTCCGCCTGATTTACGATACTCTTCTCCACAGCCGGGACGACGGGCTGTACCGTTACGCGATGGTGGGCTACACGCTAAAAAACACGCTGACGGACCACGGCCATGTGGCAAGGGGCGTCTGCGTCGCCACCCCGGACGGATTTCTGGAGGATATCCACGAACGCACCCACATTGAAAAGCGGGGAAACGCGGCCCAGTACACCGAGGACGGCGGAAACACGTGGGTAACCATCCCCGGGGGAAGCGTCGTCTCCATGAATCTGTGGGGCTTTTCCGAATCGATCCTTGGGGAAATCGCGGCAAGGTTTCCCGCGTTTCTGGACAGCGCTTTAGAAAAGGACCCGCTGAAAGCAGAGTTCTTCCTGCCCACCGTGGTGGATGAGCTGCTCAAGGGCAAAAAAGCCAGCGTAAAAGTGCTGCGGTCCCCGGACAAATGGTACGGGGTCACCTACCGCGAGGACAAACCGGTGGTGGCGGAAGCAATCCGTAAAATGAGAAAACAGGGGATCTATCCTGATAAGCTTTGGGAGGGCAATACATGAAACCGGTGAAAAAGGAGCTTCTTCCCGCGATCGCGGAGAAATTTCAGTTCGAGGGCCAGTATGTGGGAATCCTGCCCTATGGAAGCGGACATATCAACGACACCTTTTCCGTCTTTTTCCAGCTTGAGGAACAAACCCGCAGATACATCCTTCAGCGGATCAACACCAACGTGTTCCGCAAGCCGGCGGAGCTGATGGAAAACGTGATAGGCGTTACCCGTTACCTGCACAAAGCCATCGCCGCTGCCGGCGGCGACCCTTACCGCGAAACGCTGAACCTGATTCCCACACGGGACGGCGCGTACTATTATGTCGACGGGGACGGCGGCTACTGGCGCTCCTATTATTTTATCGAGAACACCGTGACCCTTCAGCAGACAAGGACCAAAGAGGAATTTTACAACACCGCCCGGGCCTTCGGCCGGTTCCAGCTGCTTTTAGCCGACTATCCGGCGGCTACGCTCCACGAAACCATCCCGCTGTTCCACGACACGCCGAACCGCATCCTCCAGTTTAAAGAGGCGCTCGCCGCGGACGTAAAAGGCAGAGCGGCCGGTGTGAAAGAGGAAATTGCTTTCGTGCTCGGGCAGGAGGACTACACCCGTCTTCTGGTGGATATGCAGGCGCGGGGGGAGCTTCCCCTGCGGGTCACCCACAACGACACCAAGCTGAACAACGTGCTGGTCGACAGCGAAACCGGAAAAGGCGTATGCGTCATTGACCTGGACACAGTGATGCCCGGCCTTTCCCTGTACGATTTCGGCGACTCCATCCGCTTCGGGGCGAGCACGGCGGCGGAGGACGAACGGGATCTGTCCAAGGTACATTTTGACCTCGGGCTGTTTGAAGCGTATACCAAAGGCTTTCTGGAAGTCGCGGGAAAGGTGCTGACCGACGAGGAAATCAGAAGGCTGCCCGACGGCGCGAAGATGATGACGCTGGAATGCGGTATCCGCTTTCTGGCGGATTATCTTGCCGGCGACACCTATTTCAAGATCAGCCGCGGGAGCCACAACCTTGACCGCGCCCGGACCCAGTTCCGGCTGGTGGAGGAAATGGACCGGCAGTGGGGCGTTATGGCCAAAATCGTCGGCCAATACTGCAAACAGGGGCTGAAGAAATGAGAAATATTCTTTGCTACGGCGATTCCAATACCTACGGGATGAAACCCGGCATGACGGGCAGATACGCGCGGGACGTCCGCTGGACCGGCCTGCTGCAAAAGCTGCTTGGCGGCGGGTACGATGTGATCGAAGAAGGGCTGGGCGGCAGAACGACCGTCTGGGACGACCCGATTGAGGAATATAAAAACGGCAAAACTTACCTTCTCCCCTGTCTGGAAAGCCACAAGCCGCTGGACCTGGTTGTCATCATGCTGGGCACAAACGATCTGAAAAAGCGTTTTTCCCTGCCCGTGTGCGACATTGCGTCGGGTATGGAAAATCTGATCCGGACGATTTTAAAATCGGAGTCCGGCAGCGAAGGAGGCGCCCCGCAGGTGCTTCTGGTCGCGCCGGTCCCCATCGCCGACGTGGGGATCCGCGCCTGGCGCCTGATGTTCGGCGAAGGAATGAAAAACAGCCTTCTGCTGGCGGAAGAGTATGAGCAGACCGCAAAACGGAACCGCGTGCATTTTCTGAATCCGGGCCGAAGCGTGGAAGTCGGCCCGGAAGACGGCATCCATTACACGCAGGCGGGCCACCGGAAGATGGCGGAGCTGATCGAACAGAAAATCCGCGAGATTTTTCCAAACGGCTGAATGCCGCAAAGTTTTGAATATTCCCTTATTTTGATAGAGTCCCCGAAAACAGGAACCGCGCCAACTGGTGCGGCTCCTGTTCTTTTTATATTTTCTGCCCGCTGCACTGTCCTTCCGTATTGAGCAGGTCGTAAAGCGTGGTGACTCCCGCGCCGGTGGCGCCGGCCGACTGATGCTCGAAAACCGGCTTGTCCACCCACGCCGTTCCGGCAATGTCCAGATGGATCCACGGCAGATGCTCCGTAAACTCCCGGATAAATAAACCGGCGGAAATCGTCCCGCAATAATGCTCGCCCATATTTTTGACGTCGGCAATCCTGCTTTTCACCATTTCCTCATACTCCGGGAAAATAGGCAGCCGCCAGTACTGTTCGCCGGAAACGCGCGCCGCCGCGGACAGGTCGTCCCACAGCTGGTCGCTGTCCGTCAGGACGCCCGCCGTGGTAAAGCCGAGCGCGCCCACAACCGCGCCCGTCAGCGTAGCGATATCCAGCACCCTGGTCGTACCCTCCGCACGGATGGCGTATGTAACGGCGTCCGCCAGAATCAGCCTGCCTTCCGCGTCCGTGTTCCGGATTTCGATCGTCTTGCCGGACATGGACCGAACGACGTCCCCCGGAAGGAAGCTCTGTCTGGAAATACGGTTTTCACAGGCCGGGATCACAGCCACGGCGTTCGTTTTCACCTGATTTCGCGCAAGGGCGAAAATCGCGCCCGCCACCGCCGCGCCGCCGGCCATATCCCCCTTGATGCCCAGCATGGAGTCCTTGCTTTTCAGGCAGTATCCGCCCGTGTCGCAGGTAACTCCCTTTCCCACCAGCGCGGTCCTCAGCGGGGACTGGGGATCCGCAAGATAGCGCAGAACAATCAGGCGCGGCGGGTTCGCGCTGCTGCTGCCGACCGTCAAAAACGCGGACATTCCCAGCCGCCCGGACTCCTTTTCGTCCAGGATCTCGGCCTGCACCCCGCATTTTCCCGCTTCCCGTCTCAGGGTGTCCGCCATGATGGACGGGGTCATCCGATTGGCGGGGGCGTTGACAAGGTTGCGGGCCAGCACCACGCTGTCCGCCAGATTGACGGCCTTTTCCAGGTATTCCTCCGCCGTTTCCGTCAGGCGCTGCGGAATCCCGTGCAGAAAGAAGCGGAAGGAATCCTCCCGGCTGTCCGCCCGGTACGGGGCGTAATCATACAGACCCAGCTTGACGCCCAAAACCGCGCTGCGGATACAATCCAGCCCGCAGACGGGCACCATTGCGGACAGATTGATTTCCGCCTCGTACTGATGAAGCCTCCGGAGCTCCCGGGCACCCTTGGCGACGGCGTCCGTCATTCTGCGGGCGCTCAGTTCCCCGCGTTTCCCCAGCCCGATATAGAGGGTCAGGCGGGAATCCTGACAGAACGGAAAGCTTTCGAGAAATTCCGCCCGGAACATTTTTTGGACCGGCAGCGAGGTGTGGTCCGCGTCCTCATAGAGAAATAATATCTGTGCTTCCTTAAAGGAGCCTATCTGAATATCGATCATACTGTCCTTCCGTTTCTGCGGCAAGCTCCCTCCCCGTCTCCAGCGGAGGGCGGAGGGACCCGCCTGCGTCGTGATATTTCTATCATAGCATACCTTCGACAAAAATCAACAGGTCTTCGGGCCTGTTTGGAGAAACTGTCGTGGACAGCATTGTCCCCGGTAAAAAAAACACCCGGAGTACTATGTACTCCGGGTGTTTTTGACGCGGCGATTTCAGCCGGACAGGACTTTTGATCGTACAAACAGGGCGCGGTTATCCGCAGTAAACGGAAGGGATCGCCGCGTAGACGGCGGCGCACCGGACAAGGTCCTGCTTCCAGGTCTTCTCGTCGGGAGAATGGGCCTCTTTCTCTTTCCCGGGGCCGAAGCCGACGCAGGGGATGCCATAGCGGCCCATGATGGAAACGCCGTTCGTGGAAAACGTCCATTTTCCGACCTCCGGCTCTCCGTAAAGGCCCCTGTGCGCTTCCACCGCGGCCCGCAGGGCGGGCGCGTCCTCCGGGAGCACCCAGGCCGGAAAGTAGCAGTCGGTGGGATACGTCAGGCCGGTGTAGCTGGGGCGCTCATAGGTATACACCGTGACGGACGCCCCGTACTTTTGGCAGGACTCCAGGCCGCGCACCTCCTCCAGCGCCGTTTCATACGTTTCTCCGCCGGTGAGGCGGCGGTCGAGCGAAACGGCGCAGAAATCCGCGACCGCGCAGCGGGACGGGGAGTTAAAGAAAATTTCCGAAACGGTGACGGTCCCCTTCCCGAGGAACGGGTCGGCGGGAAGCCGTTCATTCAGCCCGCGGATGTCCTGAAGGATGTCGGCCATCTTGTAGATGGCGTTGTCCCCGCGCTCCGGGGCGGAGCCGTGGCAGGACACGCCCTTTACCTCCACCCGGATTTCCATCCGCCCGCGCTGCCCGCGGCAGAGGATGCCGCCGGTCGGCTCGGTGCTGACGACAAACTCCGGGGTGATTTTGTCCTCCTGATGGAGATACTGCCAGCAGAGCCCGTCGCAGTCCTCCTCCTGCACCGTGCCGGTCACCAGCACGGTGTATTTTTCGGAAAGAAGGCCCATGTCCTTCATGATTTTCGCCCCGTAGACCGCGCTGACCATCCCGCCCAGCTGGTCGGAGGCGCCGAGCCCGCCTATCTCCGTATCGGTTTCATAGCCCTCATACGGGTCAAAGCTCCAGTTGCTCCGGTCGCCGGTCCCCACGGTATCGATGTGCGCGTCATAGGCGATCAGCTTTTCCCCCGCGCCCATGCGGCCCAGAACGTTTCCCATCGGGTCGACGTCGACCCGGTCAAATTCCAGCGCGCGCATCTCACGGACAATGCGCGCAATCACCTGCTTTTCTTTTCCGCTTTCCCCCGGGATTGCGATCAGATCGCGCAGAAATGCGGTCATCGCGGCCTCATAGCCCTGTGCCCTGCGGCGAATCTCCCGATAGTCCGGTATCATATCCGTTCCCTCCTGTGGTTGAATTGGTCGTTTGGTATGCGTTCCCCGCAGCCGTCACAGGAACGACGGGTATTCCCCGTCGTGGACAATCCTGCGGTATTTTTCCGGGTCCGTGTCCCCCTCGGTGGAAAACAGCAGCACCCGTGAATTTTCATCCAGCCCGAGGGCCCTCCGAAGATCCTTCAGCGTCTCGCGCTCCATAGCCGCGCAAAGCAGGCCCATGGTCACCGCGCCGGATTCCCCCGAAATCACCTGGGGGTCCCCTCTGAGCGGCGCGCCCAGAGTGCGCATCCCCTTCGCCGTGATTTCATCGGAGCAGGAAACGAAATAAGCACTGTGGTTTTTCAGGATATCCCAGCCGATGGTGTTGGGTTCGCCGCAGGCGAGCCCCGCCATGATGGTCTTCATGTCCCCCCGGACAGCGCGGATCTGTCCGTCGCCCACGGCGGCGGAGCGGTAAATGCAGTCGGCGGCGTCCGGTTCCACAATCACCGTAACCGGGCAATGCCCCGGAAACAGGTTTGCAAAATATCCCTGCACGGCGGCGGCAAGGGACCCTACCCCGGCCTGAATGAAAATGTGGGTCGGGTGTTCCACACCGAACCCTTTCAGCTGCGCGTCCGCTTCCGAAGCCATGGTGCCGTACCCCTGCATAATCCAAGTCGGAATTTCCTCGTAGCCTTCCCACGCGGTGTCCTGAATTACCACGCTGTTCGGCGTCTTTGCGCTCTGCGCGGCCGCGATGCGGACGCATTCGTCGTAGTTCGCGTCCTCTATCGTCGCCGCGGCGCCCTCTTTGCGGATGTTTTCCAGCCGGACCGGAGAGGACCCCTTCGGCATAAACACAACCGCCTTTTGGCCGAGCCGATTGGCCGACCAGGCCACGCCGCGCCCGTGATTCCCGTCGGTGGCGGTAAAGAAGGTAAAGCTTCCGAATTCCTCCTTCAGCTTTTGGGAAATCAGCACCTCATACGGCAGCTCCGAAACATCCCTTTTCAGCCTCTGCGCGATAAACCGCCCTATGGCGTAGGAGCCGCCCAGCACCTTAAAGGCGTTTAAGCCGAAGCGGCGGGATTCATCCTTGACATAAATTCCGCCCAGCCCAAGCAGCCGGGCCATATGGGTAAGCGGCAAAAGCGGCGTTGGGGCATACTGCGGAAAGCTCCTGTGGAAGGCGGCGGCCTTTTCCACATTCTGCAGGGACATGACCCGCAGATAACGGTCGTCCGTTTTGGGAATCCGGTTGGGAACCCATCTGATACTCATCTCACTACCTCCTGAAAAGCAAAATGCGGCCGCCGTAGCGACCGCATTGCCGTTGTACTCAAAAAGACCGATGTCTGTATGGTTTTATTATAAGGCAAAATCCCCGGAATGTCATTCCATTTTGAAAATTTATCACAGAAAGGGACCGCATCATTCCTGCGGGCCATCGGCTGGGCCGTCGGCACCCTCCTGCCCGCTGTCCGCGCTCCCGTCATCCGCGGGGTTCCGTTCCGGCGCGGCCGGCACCTGCTGCGGCGGCACCGGGGCCACGGGCTGCCCGTAATACGGCATATACGCGGGCATGGGCTGATACGCCCGCCTGGGGGGCAGCTGCATGCATTTGCAGACATAAACCACTTTGGTGTCGCAGATCATGTCGTGCAGGCCTCGTTTTTCATTGTTTAATCCCACCAGGATATAGCCGACAAACAGCAGGGACGACAGATACCGCCCGACGGTTTCCCTGTAAAGGACGTTCAGCAGGGTGAGCGGCCCGCCGTCAACCGAAACGACCCGAAGGTTCATCAGCCGTTTTCCCACGGTAGCGCCCGTCTGATAGGTCAAAATCACAAAATAGGCGGAAGCGGCCAGATACAGCAGAATGTCCAGCAGGCTGAACCGGAACAGCAGGGGGCTGGTCAGGAAATTGTCCGGGTGACTGAGCCGCACGAAAAACATGGGAATCTTCACGATCAGCAGCATCGTTCCCACAAGCAGCAGATCGATGAGGTACGCCGCCAGGCGGACGAAAAATCCGCCGCAGGCCGGGTTGTTATTTTCCTGTGACTGCATAATACATCGGCACCCCGCTCTCCTGTGATTGTAGGAATTCCTTCACCTTATCCACATCGGTGCTGGTGTAGCTTTTCGCCATGGAAAACAGGGAGCTCAAAGCAAGCTCGCTGTTTTTCGGTGTGAAGAAAGCCACGTCTTCCCCAAGTTCTTCTTCCATCCGGGACTGCGTATCCTCATAGTTCTGTATGCCGTCGATCAGCTTGAGGTCAAGCGCCTGCTGCGCCGTATAGATGCGCCCGTCCGCGATCGGCTTGACCGTCTCCGCGCTCATGTTCCGGCCCTGCGCGACGATCCCCACAAACTGCTCGTAGGATTCGTCCACCAGACTCTGAAAAATCTTCTTCTGCTCCTGTGTCACGTCCACGCCCGGATTACCCATGGATTTGTTCGGCCCGCTGGTAAACAGGATGGTGTCCACGCCGAGCTTATCCATCAGCCCCTTGTAGTTGGACAGCGACAGAATCACGCCGATGGAACCCGTCCAGGTGTTCCGGTTCGCATAGATTTTATCCGAAGCCATGGAAACATAGTATCCGCCTGAGCAGGCTTCGTTGGCCATATAGGTCCAGACCGGGCGGCCGGTGTCCTTTTTGTACTTTAGCAGCCGCTGGTACAGCTCATCCGTTTCGTACACGCTTCCGCCCGGCGTGTTGACATAGAGCAGGATGCCCCTGTTTTCTCCGGACTGCTGGTACTGGTCGATCAGGCTGAGCGTCTTTTCATGGTCGTACCCTTCCGTCGGGAACAGAGACGACGAAGAGGACGACTTCATGATCGTGCCGTCCACCTTGACCACCCCGACAAACGGCTCGAACGGAAGCGTCACCTTTGAGCCGACGGAATCCAGCAGGCTTTCGGCAAGCGCCTTTTTGTTCTGGCTCTCCGCGGCGTTTTTGACCAGCAAATTGGCGCCGCATACGAAGACGAAGACCAATGCCGCCGCAACCAATCCCGCGATCTGCTTTTTGTTCATTTTCCCTTTCTCCTTTTCTCCGCTTTGCGGAGCCCTCGATTTCAATGATTCTCCAAACTGTACTAATCAGTTAATACAATTGATTGTATGCTCCCCCCGCATATTTGTCAAGTATTTCCCCCTAACATCCTTTAAATGGTAAAAACAGCAGCCCCGCCGACAACGGAACCGCTGCTTATATTATATTCCTGTAAAGACCGGTTTCAGTACTTCCTGCTCTGAATGGTTTCCTCCGTATTTTCTTTGGTAAAGACCTTTTCGTCGGTAATGATCCGCAGGGGAAGCTCCTTGCCGGACATCAGGTCGGTAATCGCTTTCATCAGCTGCGGGCCGAGCAGGGGGTTGCACTCCACCACGCAGTTCATTTTCCCTTTCAGAATGGCGTTCAGCGCGTTCTTTGTGCCGTCGATGGAAATGATCTTTACGTCCTTTCCGGGAGCGATCCCGTTTTTCTCCAGCGCCTCCGCCGCGCCGAGCGCCATATCGTCATTGTGGGCGTAAACCACGTCGATATCCCATTTACGGTTTTTCAGGTACTCCTCCACAATCCGCTTTCCGCCGTCGTAGGTAAAGTCCCCGCTGCGCGAATAAACGATCCGATATCCGGAATATTCCCTTAAAATCTCCTCAAAGCCGACGGTCCGCTCCACGGCGGGCGACGCGCCCACCGTCCCCTGAAGCTCCATAATGCGGACTCCGCCCTTTTTCCCGCCGGAGGGAACGTTCTGCGCGATCCAGCGCATGGCGCGGCGGCCCTCCTCCACGAAATCGGCCCCGATAAAGGTCAGGAACATGCCGTCGTCCTTCACCGTGATTTCGCGGTCGGACAAAATCACCGGGATGCCGGCCTCCTTCGCTTCCCGCAGCACCTCGTCCCAGCCGCTGTCGATCACCGGGGAAAGGACGATCACGTCCACCTTCATGGCGATAAATTTCCGGAGCGCCTCTATCTGCCGCTGCTGCGACTGGTCGGCGTTCTCATAAAAGAGTTGGATTCCGAATTCCTTTGCCGCGGACTGAATGGATTCCGTATTGGCAAGGCGCCACGCGCTTTCCGTCCCCACCTGCGCGTAGCCCACGCGGATGGTCTGCGGAGGAGGAATCTGCGGCTTGTTCAGGTTTTCCTCAAACGCGTCCACGTTTTCTTTCGTCACTTTATGGCTGTGCAGGATTTCCTGCTTCGGCACGCCGGCCACATTCTGAAGGATATCCAGGGAAAACCGGATCGCCTCCCGCCCGCCGGTCGGGCAGGTGATGGTCTCGTCGATCATGCCCTTTTTGACCAGCCCGATCCCGTCGTTTTCCCCGGTGAAGCCGTCCACCCCGATAATCCGGATATTTTTCAGCCCCAGCTTTTCAATGGCGCGGCAGGCGCCTAAGGCCATGTAATCGTTGTGCGCAAAAATGACCCGCACCCCGTTCAGCTTCTCCCTGTTTGCCAGCAGATAGTCCTCCGTGCTGTCGCGCGATTCGTTCTCAATGGAAATTTTGCGGATGCCGAGCTGGCGGTACGGTTTCAGAAAGCTCTGGAAGCCCTCGCTGCGCTCCGCGCTCGTTTGGGAGCCCGTGCTTCCGCAGATTTCCAGCACGCCGCCCGGAATCCCGTCCAGCATACGCAGCACGGACTCCCCCGCCTGTTTGCCGATGCTGCGGTTGTCCGGCCCGATAAACAGGGAATAATCGTAGCCCTCCACCACACGGTCCATCACGATGACCGGGATCGATTTGTACACGCCGCTGACCACAGGGGTGATCTTTTTCACGTCGCAGGGCGATACGATCAGCAGATCGACCCCGCACGCGAGCAGCCGCCGGATATCCGCGATCTGCTTGTCGCTGTTCTGCGTGGCGTCCGTAAAAATCAGCCGGACTCCGGGATGCTTCCCGGCTTCCTCCTTCAGCTCCCTGATGAGCGCCAGCCTCCACGATTCCCTCATGTTCGCCTGGGAAACCCCGATCAGGTACTCCACCTTCTCCGGCTCCCGCCTGCTGCAGCCGGGGAACAGGGAAAGCAGAACCGCGGCGCAGAGCAGCGCCGCAAGAAAGCCTCGCATCCGTTTTCTCATTTCCCTTACCCTCACATTGCCACAGACATTTTACTCTGCCCGTTCTTCCGGTACTCCGCCGGGGAAACACCGAGCACCTTTTTAAAGGCGCTGCTGAAATAGTGCTGGCTG
Organism: Caproiciproducens lactatisolvens; assembly: GCF_052443335.1. Classification (NCBI taxonomy): domain Bacteria; kingdom Bacillati; phylum Bacillota; class Clostridia; order Eubacteriales; family Acutalibacteraceae; genus Caproiciproducens; species Caproiciproducens lactatisolvens. The sequence goes on from NZ_CP195750.1 coordinate 2,917,895, forward strand.
GAATACCCCGTCAGCTCGGCGATTTCATAAATCTTCATTTCCTCGTTGGAAAGCAACTCGATCGCCTTGCGGATACGGGCACGGGTCACGTAATCCACAAAGGTGATCCCCATGGAATGGCGGAAAACGCGGCTCAGATGCTGGGGGGACACATGGAACGCGCAGGCCGCGTCCTGAAGCGAAAATTCCTCGTTCTTATAATTTTCGTCAATGTAATTCTGAACGTCCTTGATCAGCTGGGGGACCTCCATCAGTTCGTAAAAGCGACCGAGGGCACGTTCATATTCCGCGGGAATTTCCCGCCGTCCGGTTCCCTCCGCCTGCGCCAGCGTCGCCCGCACGGGCAGATGCTGCTCCAGCAGGCTGCGAAGCTGCTTCACCGTGTCCTGCCAGGCGTCCTGCGGCTGGCAGGAGGAAATCATCACCAGGTTCCCCGCCGGATTGCGGAAAAGGGCGGCCGGGCAAAACGGCTGGAAAAGCTCCCGCGCAATATTTTCCGCCGCGTAATAAAGCAGGTCGTCGTTCCAGTCCCCGCCGATTTCCATATTGTTTTTATAGTCCAGCCCGGCGACGACGACGCCGAACGCTTCCGGGAACTTCAATTTCAGAAAGCTGATCCGCTCGTCGATTTCCTCTTCACAGAAATGGCCGCCGAGCCAGTCATTTAAAAAATTCTCCGTCAGCTTCGCCTTGTTTTTTTCAAGGAGCACTTTCGCCCATTCCAGGTACTTCGTCTGCTCCCGGCTCCTTTTCAGTTCTTCCTTGGCGCGGTCCAGCGACCGATAAAACACATCCTCCATGATCGGCTTCAGCAGATAATCGTAAACGCCCAGCCGCAGCGCACTCTGGACATACTGAAAATCGTCGTACCCGGTGATGACGACGACGAGCGCGTCCTCTAAAACGCCCTTCAGCTTTTCAATAAACTGGATGCCGTTCAGAAACGGCATGTTGATATCGACGAACAGCAGGTCGGGCGCGAATTTTCCCGCAAGCTCCAGCGCGGTTTCCCCGTCCTCCGCCTGCGCCACCACCTGCATTTCCCGGTCCTGCTTCAAAAGGCCGGCGATCCCTCTGCGGATGATCTCTTCATCGTCCGCGATCAGCACCTTATACATATCTCCTCTCCTTTCGCTCAGCCGCCGTCATCCGCCGGAAGGATCACCGTCACCGTGGTCTCCTCGCCCTCCCGGCTCTCTATGGAGATTCCGTACTCCTTTCCGTAGCACAGCTGGATCCTTTCCTGAATGTAAAAGAGGCCGAAGCTCTGTTTCTGGTCCAGCTCCGTATGGTTGTTCAGCTGATGGTTCAGCAGCTCCAGCCGGTCGGCGGGAATCCCCGCGCCGTCGTCGTGCACCCTGAAAACCACCAGATTCCCCTTCCTGTGCGCGGTCACCGCAATGGTGCCGCCCCCGCGCTTTTCCTTGACGCCGTGATAGATGGCGTTTTCGACCAGAGGCTGCAGAATCAGCTTGGGGACCTTGCAGCCGGCGAGCTTTTCATTCACCTCGATCCGGTAATTCAGCTTATCCTTATAGCGGATTTTCTGAATATACAGATAGTTGGACACGTGGGTGATTTCCTCCCGGATGGTGATCATATCCTTGCCGTGGCTCAGCCCGATGCGGAACATGCTGGTCAGCGCGTCGACCAGCCGGACGATGTCGCCTGCCCCGTAGTCCCTCGCCATCCAGCTGATGGTGTCCAGCGTATTGTACAGAAAATGCGGCTTGATCTGCTCCTGCAGGGATTTCAGCTCGGCAAACCGCTTGTTCTGCTGCTCGACGTACACCATGCGGATCAGGTTCCCGATCTGGTCGATCATATGGTTGAAGCTCAGGCCCAGTTCGCCGATCTCATCGTTGTATTTGCTGTTGAAGCGCACCGAAAGGTCGCCGCCCTCCGCCTGCTTCATCAGGGTCTGCAGCTTGAAAATGGGTTTTGTAATGGTTTTGGCGAGCTCAAAGGAAGAAAACAGCACGAACAGCACCGTAAACAGGACGCATCCGAGCAGGATATAAACGATGGTGTTGACGCCCGCCATGACCTCGTCGTTGGAAAACACCCCCACCGTGCGCCAGCCGGTGTATTCCGATTTCTCGGAATGAATCTGGTAGTTCCCGCCCCGGATATTCGCGGTGACAAACGCGTTTCCGCTGCCGCCGAGCCAGAGCGGGCTGACGCGGTACACCACGTCGTTGACCGGAGCATAGACAATGCTGTTGTCCACATCCGTGACAAACACAAAGCCCTTTTCGCCGATGGTGACGCTGTTGATGGACTTCTTGATGATGTCGTGACGGATATCGAACAGGATCACGCCCAGCACTTCCCCGGTTTTGGGGTCCCTGACCGCCTTGGTAAGCGAAAAAACGTCGTCCACGCTGTAGTCCTGATTGGTGACGATGTTCCTGCCCGTCGCGTCGCTGATGAGGCGGATTTCCTCCGGGGACTGCTCCGCCTGACGGTACCAGGACTCGTTCCGGAACGAATCGCGGGAAATCCGGGACATGCCGGTACTGACATAGAGGTCGTTTCTGGTGGCGATCAGGATTCCGGCGATCTCGTCGTGGGAAGAAGCGATATTCTGCAGAAGCTCCCTGATCTGGCCGGTCTGCGTTTTCCACTTCGGATCTTCCTCCGACTGAAGGTTCCAGAACTCGTTGTTTTTCAGCTCAACCGAAATATAATTCGCGGTTTTTTCAATCGTCCCGATGTATACGTCGATGGAGTCGCACACCTGATTGATCGTCTGGGCGGTGTGGTCCATTGCGGTCTGCTGCGCCTGGTTGACAAACACAAGTCCGCTGACAATGGAAAAAACAGCAAACGGAATGAGCGCCATAAAAAGATAGGACAGTACCATTTTGTTCCGGAACCGGATGTTCAAAAATTTGTCCAATATCTTTCGCAAGACGCTCACCTCATCGGCTGCTGATTTTTGAATCAAGAGTTGTGTATATTATATAATATTTAAGAAAAAATATCAAATTATTTTGCCATATTCATGCGGTTTTTTCCAGTTTTCCATCCTTGATTTTTTCCGACCTGCCCGCCAGAATACGCTGAATGACGATGAACAGGCAGAGCAGAGCAGCGCTGAACACCTTCGTCCACCAAGTGTTCAGGTTCTGGTACGTCACAATGGTCTGGATAACGCCCTGGATCATCACGCCCACGGTGGTGCCAATCACGGTGCCGACGCCGCCGGTCAGCAGCGTGCCGCCGATGACCGCGGAGGAAATCGCGTCCATCTCAAGCCCCACGTTCTGCAGCGAATAGCCCGCCAGCGTATAAAAGCTGAACACCACGCCCGCCAGCGCCGCGCAGAAGCCGCTGATCGCGTAAACCGCCACCTTGGTTCTCCCCACGGGCAGGCCCATCAGCGAAGCGGACAGCTCGTTGCCGCCAACCGCGTAAACGGTCCTGCCGAACCGGGTGAATTTCAGCACGAACATCGCTCCGATCAGGACCGCGGCGGCGATAAAGACGTAATAATAGATTTTCGCGCCCGCAAAGGCAATTTTGTTCAGCGCCATTTTTTTATAGAAATCATCCGTAATCGGAATGGATTCCGTGCTGATGACGGCGCACAGGCCGCGCAGGAAAAACTGCCCCGCCAGCGTGACGATGAACGGCTGGAGCCGATAGGAGTGGATCATAAAGCCCATCAGCGCGCCGAACAGAAGGCCGATCAGCAGCACCAGCGGAATCACCGCGCCCGCTGGCACCCCGCTTCTGAGCAGGAACGCCGAGAACACGCAGGTAAACGCAATGGTGGACGAGATGGAGATGTCGATGCCGCCCGTCAGCAGAACAAACGTGATGCCGATGGAGGCGATCATCATATAGGAGCCGTCGTTCAGCAGATTGCAGAACGTGGACAGCGAAAGGAATCTGTCGTAAGCGACCGAGCCCGCCGTGAAAAGGCCGATAAACAGCAGGGCAGTGACCAGCAGCGACACATTCCGTATCCGGAACCTTTTTGTTGTTTTTCCCGATTCGCTCATGCCGGTTTCACCGTCCTTTCCTGTTTATGACCGGAGAATCTTTTTCGCATTTTCTCCTTGAATTCCGCCGACTGGAAGAGGCAGATGCAGATGACGATGATTGCTTTCACCACGGCGGTGATTTCCGGCGCTACCCCCATGGCGTAGACGGAGGTCGTAATGCTCTGGATGATCAGCGCGCCGGCAAGGCTGGCCGGAACGGAGAACCGCCCGCCGCTGAGCGAGGTCCCGCCGATCGCCACCGCGAGGATGGCGTCCAGCTCCATAAAGAGCCCGGCGTTGTTGCAGTCGGCGCCCTTGATACCCGCGCTCTCGATCAGCCCGGCGACCGCCGCCGTGATGCCGCAGAAGGTGTAGACCATCCATTTCACGCCGTTGACGTTAATGCCCGCGAAGTGGCCGGCGACCGGGTTGCACCCCGTGGATTCCAGGAAAAGCCCGAACGCCGTCCTTTTGGTGAAAAGCAGCGCCAGCGCCACCGCGAAAAGCACGATGAAAAGCGGGAACGGAAGGCCCAGAATATAGCCGCCGTTGATGAAGTAATACGCGTCCGAATTGACGGTGACGATTTTCCCGTCGGTAATCAGCTGGGCAATGCCTCTGCCCGCCACCATCAGGATCATTGTCGCGACGATGGGCTGGATTTTGACTTTGGACACCAGAAAGCCGTTCCACGCGCCGCAGAGCATGCCGCCCAGAAGCGCCAGCAAAATAGCCGTCTGGACACTCTGCCCCGCGCCCGGCAGGATCCTGCCGTCCACAATGCTGCACGCGACGGCGCCGCTGATCGCCATGACGGAGCCGACGGAAATATCCGTCCCGCCCGTCGCGAGGACGAACGTCATTCCGGTCGCCAGAAGCATCAGCTTGCTGCCGTTGCGCAGGATATCGATCAGCCTTCCGTACAGGTGCGCATCCACGATTTTGATCTCGAAAAAGGCTCCGCCCGAAAGAATCCCGTTGATCAGCAGAATGGCGAGCAGCACGGCGACCGGCCAGAACCCCTGGTATTTAGACAGCTTCTTGATCTTCTCCATTTTTAACCCCTCCCGCAATTAAGCTCATGACCGCGCTTTCGGCAATGTCCTTCCCGCTGAGCTCGCCGACCTTCTTTTTGTCGCGCAGGACGATCATGCGGCTGCAGCAGCGGAGCATTTCGTCGATTTCGGATGAAATAAAGACCACCGTCATCCCCTGCTCGGCCAGCCCGACGATCATTTTCTGAATTTCCGCCTTGGTCCCCACGTCGATGCCCCGGGTGGGTTCGTCCAGCATCAGAAGCTGGGGGTCCGTGGCAAGCCATCTTGCCAGAATGACCTTCTGCTGGTTTCCGCCGCTCAGGTTTTTCGCCCGCTGCTCCTGGGACGGGGTCTTGATGTCCAGCAGTTTGATGTATTTGTCGGCAACGCGCTCGGCCTGCGCGCGGGAAATCGCCTTGAACATGCCCTTCTTCGCCTGCAGGGCGAGAATGATGTTTTCCCGGATGCTCAGGTCCCCGATAATTCCTTCTGTTTTCCGGTTTTCGGGGCAGAACGCAACGCCGCGGCGAATCGCCGGAAGGGGCCCTTTCCCCGCCAGCTTCCGGCCGTTCAGGCTGATCTCCCCCTGCTCCAGAGGATCGATTCCAAAAATCAGGCGGACGATCTCCGAGCGTCCCGAACCGAGCAGCCCGGAAATGCCGAGCACTTCCCCCCTGTAGATTTTCAGGTCGACGCCGCTGACGGTCCCCGGCCCGCAGGCCCGCTTCATCTCCAGCAGGCTGAGCTCCCCGCCGGTCAGCTCCTCCTTTTCGGAGGAAAGGTCCAGCTCGGCGTACTCCTTGCCCAGCATTTTGCCGACAAGCTGCGTTTTCGGCAGCTCGGCGGCCGCGTAGGTGCCGACGTAACGCCCGTTGCGCAGCACGGTGATGGTGTCCGCAACCGCATACACCTGATCCAGAAAATGCGTGACGAAAAGGATTCCCATTCCCTGCGCCTTCAGCATGTTCATCACTTCAAAAAGCTTTTCCACCTCCACGCTGCTCAGGCTGGAAGTCGGCTCGTCGAGGATGAGCACCTTCGCGGAGATGTCGACCGCGCGCGCAATGGCCACCATCTGCTGCACCGCGACCGAATAAAAATCCAGATTTTTCGTCACGTCGATCGTAAGATTGAACCGTTTCAGCAAGTCGCGCGAGTCCTGATTGATTTTTTTCCAGTCGATGCTTCCTCTTTTTTTCGGTTCCCTTCCTATGTATATATTTTCCGCCACCGAGAGGTTGGGGCAGAGGTTGACTTCCTGATAGACCGTGCTGATGCCCAGCTTCTGCGCATCCTGCGGGCTCTGGGGAAAAATGGGGACGCCTTCCAGCAGGACGGACCCTCCGTCCCGTTCCTCCACGCCCGTCAGGACCTTGATCAAAGTCGACTTCCCCGCGCCGTTTTCTCCCAGAAGGGCATGGATTTCTCCGCTTTTCAGCTCGAGGGGAACATCGTCCAGCGCCGCCACCCCCGGAAAGCTCTTGGAAATATGTTCCATCCGAATCAGCATATTTTCGCTGCTCATGAGCGGACTCCTCCTTTGTGATATTGTTTTCCCGTGTGCCGTGAAGCAAAATCCGCTCCGCCGAACAAAGACGGAGCGGATTTTAAAGAGAGTCGGAGAATTGTATGAAAAAGGTTAATAAACGCGGGTGGGAAGGTCTTTGGCGGCGGTATCGGCGCGGAAAACGCTTTCATCGGATTTGATCCACTTTTCAACCGTCTCGCCGTTCTTCAGCTTCTGGCAGGTCTCAAAGAACTGGGGACCGAGCAGCGGGTTGCACTCTACGGTGACATTCGCTTCCCCGTCGACCATGGCCTGGAAAATACCCTTGACGCCGTCGCAGGAAACGGTCTTGATGTCCTTGCCGGGCTTCATTCCCGCTTCTTTCATAGCCTCGATCGCGCCGAGCATCATGTCGTCGTTATGCGCGTAAACCGCGTTGATCTGGTTGCCGTAGGTTTTCAGGAAGGATTCCATGACTTCCTTGCCCTTGGCCCTTGTAAAATCGCCCGTCTGGGAAGCGAGAACCTTCATATCCGGATATTTCGCGGCCAGCTGATCGTCAAAGCCCTTCTTTCTGTCATTCGCCGCGGAAGCGCCCACGGTTCCTTCCAGTTCAACGACGTTTCCCTTGTTGTTCAGCAGCTTTGCCAGCTCGTCGGCGGCGTTCTGCCCTTCCGTGATGAAGTCGGAGCCGATAAACGTGGCGTACAGGTCATCGGAAACCTTCGCCCTGCGGTCGAGCAGAACGATTGGGATCCCGGCGTCCTTCGCCTCTGTAAACACGGCGTCCCAGCCCGTTTCCACAACCGGGGCAAGGCCGATGACGTCAACGCCCATTTCAATAAAGGATTTTATCGCCTTAATCTGATTTTCCTGCTTCTGCTGTGCGTCCGCAAACTTGAAATCGATGGTGTCCACATGCTGTCCGGCATAGAACTGAATGGACGCCGTTTCCGCGTCGCGCCAGCCGGATTCCTGTCCGATCTGCGCGAAGCCGACCGTCAGCTTTTTGTTGCCCTCCGCCTTGGAAACGACTTCGGCGCCGGACTGTGTACCCGCCGACGCGGTGTTCGCCGCAGGCGTGCCGGCGCATCCGCCCAACGCAAGGCCCGCGATGCATACGGTTAAAATTGCAGCAAGTATTCTTTTCAAATTTTTCTCCTCCGCTTCCGGGGGATCGCCCCCCTTATTTCGTTTCCATTGTAGTGCATCCTCCCTTTTAAGTCTTTACAATAACAAAACCTGTTTGTATCATTTTTTAGCATCCTCCGGAAAGCATTTTTCCGCCGGACGCCGCAGCCTGTCCGATTTTGCGGTTGTTTGTATCGTTTTGTCGAATAGTCACCCCACAGTCGGAAGGGCTTTGTATAAGAATGGGAGGGGTTGGGGGTGGGGAGAAAATATTGAAAAAAGAAAAAAGCCGCGGACTGCAGCTTTTTCGTGTGTTTTTATTGAATTTTTTCAGCGGAGCATACAGGACGGCTTCCAGCCCAAAACGTCATACGGAACGGTAAAAACGACGATCCCTGTGGAATACGGCGCGATTTCATACTGCTGATAATAGATCGCGACGCCCTTCGGGGTCAGGTAATACTGCTCCTCATTGAAGTACTGGGCGATCAGCTTGCGGTAATCATCAAAATAGATCCCCGGATTTTCCGCCATATTCCGGTCGGCCTGCTTCAAAATATTCTGCAGAAGCCGGTACCGGTAATTGCTGTGCGGCCCGAAGAACCGCGCGAGCGGATAACGCCTGCCGTTTTGCAGGCTCCACGTGTCGGAACGCCGGACGGTGTTGCCGTGCGCCCCGCCCGTATATTCGTACTGGTCGCGGTAAAGGCTCAGAAAACAGTTTTCGTTGTAGGCCGTTTCATATTTCAAAACGGCGTCATACGGCCGGAACGGGAATCCGTTTGTCTGGGAATCGCGGTATTCCTGAACGGCCTGCCGGTACAGGGTTCCTGCAACATAGCGGTAGAAATTTTCCGTCTGCATCCGGATCATGCCGTTGATCCGGCTTTCGGCCGCCCGGTTTCCCCCGAGCCTTACCTCCGGGAATTCGGCGGTCATGGTGATCATCACGGTATTCTCATACTGGAATTCCCGCCCGACCTTCTGAGCGGTCAGTTCCGCGCTGAAATTCGGTTCGTACATTTTCATCCCTCCGCCCCATCATATGCCGGAAAAAGCGGTAAGGATTCAGGATTTTATCACACGACATAAAGGATGGAACAGCCGCCGAGCTTTTCCGAGATCTCCCGCCGGAGCAGTTCTTCCCCCTGCGCGCGCAGCTCGTTGCGGTAGCAGTACTTTCCGCGCCCTCTCACCGTCATCAGGGAAGCGTCGTAAAGCTCCGCCGCGTTGGGAAACGCTTCGTTGTTGATCGCCCGGTGAACATAGCTGTAGGTCATAAAGATGATCTCAATGGTCAGCTCTTTCTTTGCCCTCGGAGACAGTTCGTCGGCAAGCTGCTGAATCAGCTGCGCGTAGAGCCCCCGCCAGTCGCCCAGAAGAACCACCGGGGCAATCAAAAGCCCCACCCGGTACCCGGCTTCGCACATCTTATTCAAAGCCCGTATCCTGTTTTTTAACGGAGAGGTCCCGAATTCCACCCTGCTGATGATTTCCTGAGGATTGACGCTCATACGGAAAATGGTCCTGCCCCGGTGTTCCAGATTCAGCAGGGGGTCCACCATGTCGAACTTGGTCGGGAACGTCAGAAAGCCCTTTTCGCTCTTTGCAAAGCGCTCGATCGTCCAGACGAGGTTTCCCGTAATGGTGTTTTCCAGTACAAGGTCGCTGTTGCTGCCGATTTCAAAGGTCAGATCGCGGTCCGCGGCGGCGGCCGTTTTCATCAGCTTGCCGAGCATCTGCTCCCGGTTGACGAACAGCCTCAAATACGAGCATTTGTTGTAGTTGCAGACCAGATAGCAGTAAAGGCACGCCGCGCTGCAGCCGGAGGAGGTATAGGGCACCAGAAAATCGGAAATCTTATGGTTTTCCACATATTTGTGCGTTTTGCGGACGCCGACGATCAGGTATCGCTTCATATGGCCGAATTCCCGGTTGGAATTGCCACGAAGCTCCTCGATATTGTTATGGCTGCGGATCGGTATCCACGGCACTTCATTGAATTTCTGCCGCAGCTGCTCCCCCAATTCATAGGAAAGAGCGTCCGGCTCATAATAGACGCGTTCCGGGTACATTTTATCACCTTCCGGTCTATTATTGACAGCCAGACGGCGTCTATGCTTTGCCGCTCAGGCAGCCGAAAAAAAGCACAGCAAAATTTTCTTTTTTCAATGTCACCAGACGTGGGGAACCAGTCTCCAGGTACGCTGTTCATAGTCCCTGTAAACCGCGCCGAAGCTTTTTTCCAGCGCTTTTTCCTCCGTGCGGATACGGTAGCCGTACACGGCGGCGGCAATCAGCAGGGTGGCCGGGATCCCAAGGACGGACCGGAAGGCCAGCGAGATTCCCAACAGCGTCAGGATGCTTCCGGTATACGCCGGATGGCGGATGAGCCTGTACGGTCCATTCTGTACGATTTTCTGTTCCGAACCGACCCGCACCACCATGGAAAAAAATTTTCTCAGTGTCCAGACGGAATACAGCCGAAGAATCATGCCGGAAACGGCAGCCGCGAATCCCAGCCAGAAAACGGGCACAGGCAGCACGACCGGAAAAAGTCGGATATAGAGCGGGTTCAGAAGAACGGACAGCCAGAATCCGACGATAATCAGCAGCATGGACCCTCTGTCCTCACCGTTCCTTTTTTCACCCTTTTGATTGTTCCGGGCGGTCAGCAGCAGGATCGCCGTTTCCATCAGCAATACCGCGATCAGTAAAATCTGAAAAACATTTTTCAGAACCGGCCCGGGAAAATACGTATCGCCATAAAAATACAAGTCAACATCTTCTTTCGTGAGGGTGCAAAGCCGGCTCAGATATAATGGATCTCTATGCCGCCGAGCTGTACGTTGCCCGTCAGGGTAAGCTGCGGGGCGTTTTCCGCGGGCTGTGCCAGACGGATGTCGTTGTCCACGCCGCCAAGGCTGGTGCTTACATGGTCAATGACCTGCCAGGAGCGGGGAACATAGAGCTTAATGGCGCCGAAGCTGCAGTCAAGGAAAATCTCCGCGCCGTCCGGACTGAGCTGAGCCTGATCGAAGAACAGCTCCAGCGCGCCGAACGAGACGTAGAACTGTCCGCTTTTCAGGCTGTCGCCGTGCAGATACTTGCTGGATGCGCCGAAGTTCACTTTTGCGTAGGGGTTGTTGTCGTCGATGTTTTCCGTCGTCGGCTGAATGGACTCTCCATGGTGCCAGCACATGTGGCTGTTCGGGTGCCTGTGAAAGAGAAAGCTGAAGCCCGTGCTGGCAAAAATGGCGGCCAGAATCAAAAGCCAGAGGGAAATCCGGACGAAGTGAAGCGGCTGCTGGTAGATCACATAAAGAAATGCCAGAGGAACGAAAATGCCGAAGTAATTGCGGTGAACCGCGCTGCTGATCAGCAGCGCCGCGAGCAGAACCGTCGCCAGAACGCTGGCAAACCCGATCTGTACAAAAGACCCTGTCTGGCTGGCAATGACAAATACCGCCGAGAGCAGGAAGAAAATGCCCCAAAACCAATTTCTACTTTTCATAAGTGCTCCTTTCGTTTAAACGCTGCCGCAGCTCGCTGTAATAGTACCGCGACACGTATACCTGTTTGTGGCTGTTGATAAACTGAACCAGACTGGAAGCGGTAAGGTTCCGCGTGATGGAGTACACCTGCAGGATATTGACGATGGTGGATTTCGCCGCCCGCACAAAGTTTTTCGGAAGAATTTCCTCCAGCTCGTACAGACGGTATTTGATCCGGTAAGCGTCGTTTGCGGTGTGGGCGTAAATATGCTCCCCCTCCGTTTCAAAGAACAGGACCTCGTCCAGCGGAAAATAGAATTCCTGATTCTGTTTAAAAAAGGTGATCTTGGTGTTCTGGGAGGACTGTTCCAGAACATAGCGGTGTATTTTCTGAACGGTGTCGTCCACGCGGCCGCAGCGGATCAGCACCTCATCCTCATCCAGATCGTTGACTACCTCAATGCGTATCTTCACCTGACCACCCCCTCTGCAGACAGTATAGCGGGTTTGCGGAAGGATGAAAAGGGGAAAACGCCGTCCGGTCGCATTTGTGCCCGCAACAGGTAACAAAATCCGGGTAAAAGGGGGCGTCCGGCCCGATTGGCGCGGTGACCGAAAAACGGCGGCCCGGCCCCTGTGCGAACGCAAAAAGGGAACCCGGCGAACCGGGTTCCCTTGAGAATGTCGGAAGCAGGCATACAGACTCTCCGGTCAGGCTTCGCCCGCCAGGCCCCTCACGGAGCGGGCTAAAAAGGAGGAACGGCTTGATCGGCTTCAAAAAAGCTCAGCGCAGCTGCAGGAGCTTGTTTTTCAGGTCGGTTTCCAGCTTTCTGAGCTCCTGTTCCGCCTGCGTGCGTTTTTCGCGGCCGTCCTTCTGGATCTGCATAACCTCGTCCAGCGTGGAGATGAGCGTCTCGTTGGTATGCTTCAGCGTTTCGATGTCCACAATTCCGCGCTCGGACTCCTTCTGCGTTTCGATCGTCGCCATTTTGAGCGCGTCGGCATTCTTGCGCAGCAGGGTGTTCGTCATATCCGTGACCTCGCGCTGGGCCTTGGCCGCCTGTGTGGAGTGCTCCACGCCCAGCGCCAGCACCATCTGGCTTTTCCACAGAGGAATGGTGTTGACAATGGTCGACTGGATTTTTTCACTCATAATCAGATCGTTGTTCTGTATCAGGCGCAGCTGGGGCGCCATCTGAATGGATACCATGCGGGTCAGGTCCAGATCGTGCAGCTTTTTTTCAAAACGGTTGCACATGTTGGACAGGTCGTTCGCCGCCTGTGCGTCCTCCGGCAGGCCGGATGCCTGCGCTTTCTGCTGCAGGGCGGGAAGGTCGTTTGAGCGCACCTGCTTTAGCTTCTGATCTCCGGCGAGCAGATACATGGAAAGCTCCTTGAAATAGGTCTTATTGACCTCATACATTTTATCCAGAATGGAAATATCCTTTAAAAGCTGTACCTGATGCGCTTCCAGCACGTCGCAGATCTGGTCGACGTTGGTTTCCGCCTTGGCGTAACGGGCTTTCAGGGCGATGATTTTATTGCCGCCGCGCTTGAAACGCGCGAAAAAGCCTTTATCGTCCTCGTCGACCTCAAAGCTTTTCAGCTCGGCCACTACGCCGGAGAGCATCTTACCGACTTCGCCCAAATCCTTGGTGCGCACGTTTTCCAGCGCGCTTTCGGAAAAGTCGGTCATTTTTTTCTGGGCCCCCACGCCGTACTGGAGAATCTGGTTGCTGTTCGTCAGGTCGATCTTCGCGGCGAAATCCGCCACCATCTTCTGTTCGGCAGGAGTAAGCTGCGGTTCCGGCGCGGCGCCCTGCGCGGGGACCGCCTGCTCAAGAATCGTCTGTGCGGAAACGGGCTGCCCGGAAGCCGGGTCAAGGGTGAGCTCCGGAACAGGGATCTCATTCTGATTCATGGTAAATCCTCCATACCAATTAATAATTCTTTATCATTCGGTTTCCTTTTAAGAAAGTTTGCTTTCGTCCGGCTCTTTCGCAAAGTCGCTGCCGGTCAGGCCCTCCTGTTTGAGCATGGTTTCCAGCGTGGAAATATCCGCGGAAACGTCAAGCGCGTCGTCGGCGAACAGGGCATCCAACAGGTTTTCAAAGGCTTTGTTGACCGTATCCAGCGCCCGCTCGATTTCCTCCTTGGCTCTGGTAATATTTTCCCCCTGTACCGGCTGTGTTTCAAACTCTTCGTAAGACTTCACCAGCTTCAGGGTCGTGGGCATATAGTAACGAATAAACCGGCGGATGTCCGGCAGCTTTTCGGGATGCTTCCGCACACACTCAAAAATGCGGGCCGTCACGTTTTCAAGCCGGTCCAGCTTTCCGGAGATCACCTCGCCCGACAGGGCGTCGTTTGCGGCGCGGATCTGCCGCAGATACCCGTTGCCCTCTTCCCTGACGGCCGCGAGCTCCGCTTCCTTCGGGTCCGCCTGTTTCGCCTCTTGTGTCCGTGCGGCTTCCGTGCGGGCGGCATAGGCCCTCTCCGCTTCCAGATACTCGCCGTACGTCTTGTCGTCCACCATAAAGCAGGTTTCATCGCGGTCCAGATGCCCCTGCGGGCATGCGCCGCTGACGATCATCTTTTTAAGGTCTTTTTTCGCGCGTTCCTGCGTCACTCCGGCCGTGTCGGCCAGCTTGGCCACCGTGCAGAAAGCCGCGCTGCCCATCGCCTCGCGGTACCGCGCAAAGCGGCGCGCACGGCGGCGCAGGGCGATTCCGTAGCCCATCATGCCGAAAACGGCCAGCGTAATGGGTATTAAAACGGAAAAGGCCACGGCAAAATCCGATAAAGTCATATATCCGGTAACGCCTACCATGAGGACCGAAATGTCCGCGATCAGCATCGGAATTCCCACACTGGCGCCGACGATTGCATAAACAAGGCCGGAAATTCCCCCCGGCATCCTGCTCCGGAACGCGGTACGGACGGACGGTTCCCGGTAGGCAGCCCGCGTATCCTGCGATGCCCGGCCGTAGGTATAAGCCGGGCGCTGACCCGCATCGTTCCCGCTGCGGAGGTCTTCATCATCCTCGCCGGTAAACTTCCGGACGCTTTTGTCCACCGCCCGGCCGATTTCTTCAAAATTGCCGGAGCGCACGGCACGCCGCACGGCTCGTCCGACTTCTCTCCCAATATTATATTTATCGTATTTGTTCCGCATTGCTTCCTCCAGAGAACCCGCTGTGCAGCCCCGTGCACAGATGGACAGTGTTTTCTTCATTATAAATCATTTAACATGAAATAACAACTTCTCCTGAATATTTCGCGCGCCTGCCGGCGGATGTCCGCGGCTGCAGTGAACACGGTTCCCTTAAATGAATGACTTTCAAGAAAAGAGCCGCATCGGATTTCCTTCCGATGCGGCTTTCCTTTATGCGGTGCCTCGTACCTGTTGCGCCAGTCCCCGAATTCCTCCCGCCGCCACTGTAAGCGGGCGAGGAATTTGCTCTCTATTTCAGCAGTTGATTCCTTAATATTCGATATTCTTCATAACTGATCTCGCCATTGTCAAATCGCTCGTTTAGAAGCTCCATTGCATCCGGACGGATTTTCACATATGCCGCATTCAAATTCCGATACTGATTTTTTATACTGAAATATGTTATCGCCAACAAGGCTAAAATTATACCAGCCATTATCATCATATAAAATGCCTCCTAAATCATTACTGTAAATATATCACGTAATTGTGAAGGCATTATGTTCAATTGATTTATAATATTTGAATAAGATAAAACGATGCTTAATTTCTTTGCCGTTTCCGTGAATTTATGATTAGAAAAAAGATATGCTAATATAGGGGTGTTTATTATGGATAATCAACGTGCAAGAGAAATTATCTCATCGCCTGTTATGGCAAATGTGACTCATAACGGGAATAAAGTCTATATGGAAAGGCTGAATGAACCCGATCAATGCTGTGTGATACATTATCTTAACGATCCGGTTACCAAGATCAATGTACCCGTATCCAGCCTGACGGAGAACAAATAAAGAGCAGAAAGCCCTCCCGGCTGCCAAAAAGCAGCTGAGAGGGCCGTTTTTACCGAAGGAATTTACAATACCACCGATAAAATAAGCCGATCGATCATGTTGGTATACGGTATATCCAAGCAAAAAACTCCCGGAAGCCAATCGGAGGTATCTAAGGTTTTGAAGAAAAAGAGTACAATAAATTATAAAGGAGTTGTGCTATCTATGAAGTTCATACTGTCAATGCTTCTCGGACTGGTACTGGGCTGCATTGTGGTTTTTCTAAAACCGGCAAAGAACAAACACCATCATAAAAAATGAGGGCTTCGGATTACTCCGAAGCCTCATCCGCCGCTTTTACTCCAATCGAAGCGCTGGCCGCATTCAACGCAATATTGCTGTGTGGGTGCCGTAGGCGTTCCACAGATTAAGCAAGTATAAAATGCAACCCCCGGTCTGAACATAACATGATCGATCCGAACAGGAACATCGGATATATTTGCTATTGGCTTTTTCGGTATCTGCTTTTCAAGGGCTTCAATGGCTAAATCAGTTGTCCTCATACTGATGCCATTGATATTTCCCCTTCTGTCAGCGAATGATTTTCTATATTTGATATTCTTTAGTGCTGTTATGAAATCTGACTTTTCCATAAAATCACTCCTTGTATTTTATAATATTCGTCCAAAATCTTTTTTGGCCGTACAAAATGGTTCCCTTTTGCTTTCCGGCAGGAGCCGTCCTTTTATAAAATCCGATCACTTTTTGTATCTGCCTGTCCGGGATCCCTAACAGCCATATTGACAAGCTGTCAATGATTCCCATATTAATAGTAATCTTTCCTGATGCCTTTGGTTTCTCTGCCGCCCCGTAAACAAGGGCGGCTTTCTGTTGCAGCTTCAGCGCAAAAGAAATTAGGAGAGCCGGCATCCATGCGGCTTTCCTAATTTCTTTCCTGGTCCGGGTAAAAATGATAGATACGCTTACTCTGCACGTTTTCCCGTCAACGCATTGTACACGGCCTGCTGGATAACTTTGCTGGAAGACGTAGCCCCGGATATCGTATCCACATCTATGCGCTGCTCTTCCAGCATTCTGGACGGCAATACATTTGCCGCTTCTCCCCGCTCGTTGTAGTGTTCCAGCAATTCAAGCTCCTGCATTTTGCCCTCCTTCATCAGGACACGGACTCTGACACGGATAAAGTCGACATCGCAGTCGCCAAAATATTCCCCATCCGGGATTGCTGATAAATCTATATTTTGGACATGGATATCTGCTATCCCCTGCCTATAATTTCTAAGTTCCATAAAATATCTGCCGCCATACACAATCCCAATCACCAGTAAAACAACAACTGCCCACAGAAGTATTTTTTTCCTTTGCATATTAGCCTCCTCAATCGGTTACCCGTCACGCGGTTATGCACGAAACGTCTGTTTGTGCGATGCTCCGCTTTTCCAATAGATGAAAAGAACAATGAGGAACGACACCGCCTGAGCAATCGAAATACGTACGACCTGTAATTCATCTGCTCCGGAAATCGTTACAACATGCAAAATATTGATAATCGTATTGTTGAAGAAGTGGTCAGCCATCGGCATCCAAAGCGATCCGGTGATTTTGGTCAGGAGGCAGAATTTCGTTCCGGCGATTCCTGCTGTCAAAATGAGCAGGAAGGCGGACATGATCGCTCCGGTTGAGCTTATTTCTCCATCCAGAAAACTGCGCACAGGCGCCGCGATATGCCAGACGCCAAAGAGGACGGAAGAAAGAACGATCGCTTTCAGAGAAGAGTATTTAACTTCCAGCAGCTTAACAAACAGGCCGCGGAATATCCCTTCCTCCATAGTCACATTGATAAGGTTGCCCATAATACAAAAGGCAAAAAACAACAAACCGGTTTGCCTACCCTGGTTGCCGTCGATCGCGTAGCTGGTCACATAAGCTTGCAGCGAGGGGCTATTGCCTCCCGACAGTTGCAGGAAGAATTCGGTTCCATAGGCAACCATGAACACGGCCGCACCCAGCAGCAAGCCAAAGAGCGCATTTCTTATTACTGATTTACCCGTAAATCCTATTTCAGGCCATTTGAGTGAAAAATACCGCAGCGCCAGCATGAGCACGATGATGCCCATCAGTTTATGTATAAACGCCTCACCGAAAATGCCTTGATCCGTGCGAATAATCATATATTCAATGGTCCTGAACACAAAGCATACCAAATAGATAACAAGGATGGACCTCAATGGATTCGATCGTTTATTTTTTATCATGCTATGCTCCCCTCTGAATAATGAAAATCGCACATTATTTTTTATTATATTTTATCATACGAAAGAAAAAAAGTCGACTGCGTTTGCAAGACAAAATATTATGGTGGGGTGTCCTTACAGCATTTATGGAAAAAGCCAGTAATATCCAAGTCTTACAGGCAGTTAAGAAGCAGGATCTCGTCCGAAAATCCTTATTATATCGTTCTGTCAGTTACCGTGACCTGCGTAACCACGTCGCGAAGTTAGTCTTTGCCGGTTCTGTATTCTATTCCCTCATCAGCGGTGTTACACCAAGAATCAGTGGCGTTTCAACGGGCATTCCATTGTCGGCGCATCCATTATTCAGCAGGGCTATACAATATGCGCATTTAAGCGCATATTGTATATTAACATCCCTTTTAGCGCATAATATAATAAAACATTACTAACTGCACATAATCATAAAATATATGCTGATAAGCGCATATTTTATTGACGTGTTCCCAAAAGAAAGTTATAATCAACAACAGAGGTGTTTTCAATGTTCTTTTCCTTTGATTACAATCCATTGGTTGCCATAATCGGAGATATCAAAAACTCAAAGCAGTTAGAAAACAGACGTGCTGTGCAGATCCGTCTCAAAGAAGTATTGGATGCAATCAATCATGAGTACCGGGACAACATCGCTTCAAAATTCATGATAACCCTTGGTGACGAGTTTCAGGGGCTTTTAAAAGCAGGTTCCTCCGCGATATTCATTATTGACAAAATCGAAAGGGAAATGCACCCAATTCAATTGCGGTTTGGCATTGGCGTTGGAGAAATAACCACGGATATCAATTCCAATATGCCGTTGGGAGCCGATGGCCCGGCCTATTATAATGCAAGAAAAATGATCGACGGACTAAAGGCATCTGAAAAAAAGAAAATGGAGTCAAAGGTTAATGTCAGAATTGAAGTACAGGGCAATCCTGATATGTCCGAATTAATCAATACCGTTTTTTCATTATTAACGACAATAAAAGAAACGTGGACACCTCGTCAAGTCGAAATTATCAATTCCTATTTAAAAACCGGCGGTACGCAAAAGGATACAGCAAGAATCCTAAACATCAATCAATCCAATGTACAAAAAGCATTATCCTCTGCAAATTACTACACTTATCGAAAAGCGATAGAAACCATTGCGAAAGTTCTATCGGATATAAAGGAGGATAACGGTGTATAAAAATTTATTGATCCTCTTTGTACTTCTTCATGTACTTGGAGATTTCTATCTCCAAACCGATACAATTTCCGAGAAGAAGATCTTCAAGTACAAGTATGTTGTGCTTCATAGTATCCTTTATGCTGCCGTATTCTGTGTGGGCACTATCTTAATATGGTCTATGCAAATTGCTATCGCAGTTTTCGTCTTATCCGTTTTACACTTTTTGATCGATTCGGTTAAGTATCTCTATAGTAAATATGATAATTCCGTCTCAGAATCAATTGTTTATTGCACGGATCAATGGATACACATTTTGTCACTGATAATTACGGTAATCATTTTCAAATACTGCAATTACAATATAGCGGTTTTACCTGAAGCGAAAAGTTTTCTGAGCATATTTACTGATAACGGTATGACCGCTTTAAGATGGTCCTGTATTATTTTGATTGTTTGTAAGCCTGCTAACATCACGATTAAGAAAATATTGTCCCAGTACAAGCCAGGCAGCAAAGATGGAAGCAGCGATAAAACCATCAAAAATGTCGGGGCGTTTATTGGAACACTTGAAAGGATGATCATCGTACTGCTATTGAGTGTAAATCAATATGCCGCGATAGGATTGGTATTAACCGCAAAATCAGTTGCCCGATATGATAAAATATCGAAAGAGCCGCCATTTGCCGAATATTATTTGCTTGGCACCTTGTTGAGTACGTTGCTTGTAATCCTTACATATTTACTGTTATGCAAATGATGATGTGGTCAGAACGGCGAGACCTTTAAGTGTTCTTGTAGAACCCGCAACAGGGCCTTTCGGCATGAGTAAGCGGGTATTACATGGTATATGTTTTTATCTGTCAGCTATTTATCCTTTGAATCAGGTCCAATCAACGATGAGATATCTTCTAAACTGCTGATAATTTCCTTTTGTTTTAAAAAGCGGCAATATTGTTGAAAATCATTTTTCTGATTGGAACTTTCTCTATGGATATAGTCTAAATCAGACCATTCATATCGAACTTTTTCAATTTTTAAAGGAAACGTAATAGGAAATGAAAATCCACCTTTTCTGTCTTCAATAGAAACCAAATCATATTCATGCTTCAGTTTATTATTCGCGTAAGCAAAGGCACGCATTTTCTTTTTGGTTTCAGCAGATATATTACTGTCTTTCTTTACCCGCTCCCAATAATCCAATAAGCTATGGATTGTATTATTCAAAGAATCAAAAACTTTCTGTTTTTTCCCGGGCGAATTCAAATCTTCACAGGCCTCTTCTATTGCAATTCTTAAATTTGAAAAATTGTTCTGGAAGGAGCTCCAAAATCTATCTGTTGTAGATTCCATTAATTTGACCCATCCCTTTCATGGTATGTGCATATTGTACCACAAACAAAAACAGGTTGGAATAAGCCAACCTGTTTTTGTCCTTATGAACATTCGAGGGGTAATTCGTAGTGCGAGTGTTCTTACAGCATTTTTTAAGGACCCAGTAATATCAATGGTTTGAGGGCAATCACAAATCAGTATTTACACCAATAAACCTTGCAAAGTCACATGTGTTTATTGTCTCCGGGCATTTTTCGCTATCGTCCTTCCATGCGGGCAGCTTCGATCAAGTGTGGACGGTTATGCGGCGTTCCGTGTCCTCATCAAGTCCCTTTTTCTCGGTTCGCTTTACCCGTCTTACCAAAATCAGAGAAATGAACATATGGCACGCTTCACCGGCAAGGAAGGTGAGATAAAGCCCCTTTCCGCCGAAAACGAACAGTGAGAGCAACAGAAATATCTGAACAAAGCCGATGCAACGCAGGAAGGAGATCAACGTCGAAAATGCGTTGCGCTCCGTAGTTTGAAAATAGAGGATATTCATGAGCGTTGGACCGATAGCGATGTGCGCAATCGGGTAAAGACGGAGCATTCGAGTCGTCAAGGCTGTCAGCTCCGGGTTGCCTCCACGAAACAGGGTTACAATGCCGCCACTGAACGCAATACAAAGGCTGACCAATACCGCCGGGACAATGAGATTGGTGCGGACTCCAAGACGGTATACCCGGTCAAAAGCCATGGTGTCCCCGCTGCCGTGGTAAAAACTCATGAGGGGTTGAGCGCCCTGGGTAACACCAATCAACGTCATGTTGATTATAGAGCAAACGTACCCGACGATCGAGTAGGCGGTTACCCCAAGCGTTCCTTGCGTACGCATGATCGCCAGGTTAAAGGAAAACGTGACGGCAGGAAGGCTGAATTCCATAAGAAAAGTGGCAAACCCATTGCCGAGAACGCGTTTAACATCGGTGATATCAAAATGAGGCGCGCGAATCCGCAAAACGCCTCGCTTTCTTGCAAAATGAGCAGTATAAAATGTAAGCTCTATCAGCATTCCAATCCCGTTTGTTATAGCTGCGGCTTCAATACCAAAATCTAAAATAAGGATAAAAATGACGTCAAGGATGGCATTGATGACCGCTCCGGTAACGGACGCGAACATGGCCAGCCGCGGGGCGTCGTCGTTACGGACGAATACCGCAAGAAGGCAAACAAGCATTTGCAGCAGTGAAAATGGCGCGATCCATTTCAAATACGCTACGGTGGAAGGCAACAGCATCTCGTCTGCACCAAAAAACACCGCCAGCGGCTGACGGAAGAAGAAGCCTAATAAGGCTATTACCGCCCCAATGGAAACGGCCAGCGTTAAGCATTGGTTGAAGATATTGTTGGCCTTGCCGGCTTCCCCCTGCCCTTTATAAAATGAATATACATTTGCGCCGCCGCTCGCAATCAGCATAGCCAGCGCGATGACCACCATGCTGCAGGGAAACGCGATATTAACTGAGGCAAGCCCGATTTCACCAATCCCCTGTCCCACAATAATACCGTCTAAAATAACATAAAGAGCCTGTACCACCATTCCGATAACGGCTGGAATAACATATTTAACAAATTGTTTATCGTTTTGTTGAGACTGCATGCAAAGGTCCTCCTAAAAAATATACTCGTCGAGCGCGTTTCCGGCCAGCAAAAAAGCCGGATAAAATACCGGGAATCTCCCGACATCTTATCCGGCTCTAATTCTAAGATAAAGCCCTCCGATGAAACGCTCAAATCACCTTATGACTTGAGTTCAAAAAAATTATATCATGGAATACAGCAACTGTCAATACGAGCTCTTCCAGCATTTTCTTATTCAAAAAGCAAGCATACGCGGGAAAATCGAAGAAATCAAGAGAAAGAGCAAGCAGAGTCGTCAAGTTCGACGGCTCTGCTAGTGGTACGAGTGTTCATAACGACAAACTCAGGAATCTGCATAAAATAAAGGTTTTCGGCATCAGGCAAACGAATATTACATTAAAAGTAAAGCGGTCTATAAATATAGAAAGCAATTATCTTTTCATCTGTTCTTCTGCATTCCAGTCAATGGGCGGCAGTGCTTTTCTTGAAAACCATTTACATCCTAAACTAATCCAATGTTTACGCCATTTTGCAATAGATTCATCTTTATTTGGAAAGTCGTCGCACCCAAATTGAAATCCGCAGCAGGGACAAACTTCATCAGAACCTACGCCACGATTGTCATAAGCGGGATTTAACAGTCCATCATATTTACATACAGGACAGATATTCTTCATTAGTTATACCTCCAATAATTAAATTTATTCTCCAGGCTGGTTATCAAAGTACTTTTGGCCGCCGCGTGGTTTAAAGAAAGTTCTGGTTGTTCCATCAGAATTATATGATCCAAAAGTATTTGTTTCAGGATCATAAACTCTGATAATACCATCCATATCTGTTTTCACTTGATAGCGATCTCGCTCCTGAAAAAACCTATTTGCCTGTTGTGCATAATTTTCTTCATTTGGAGCACCAAAATCATTGCCATATCTGTCAAAGTGATCAGGGAGCGCTTCACGATTGCCCCATGTCCGACTACCTCCCCCTCCTCCGCCGAATCCGGATGTGATAACATATCCGCCTGTTTTAATTACATAATGTCCGTTGACTTCTTTTGGTTCCTCAAGCAACTGTGTCGATCCTGCTTTGTAACAGCTATTATCCACAAACCCGTAAAAAGTCTTTTTATGTGGCAGATTGTTAGTTTTGGAGTAATCAACCTTGATAACATGGCCCTTCATTTCGGGAAACGGATCACAGTAGCAAATAACCGCTTTCGGCTCAATACGTCGGAGCATTTCGTTGTAGCCTTGTAGAAAAAAATCCTTTTCTTTTTTTACACCCAATGTAGAAAGTGCAACAACGGAGTTCTTTTCGATTCCATCAAAACAATACCAATAGCTTTGAGGTTGTCCCCAATACACGGTAGGGATTACCGTAAATCCTTTAGACTGTAAGTATGCACCGCACCACCTCGAACGGAATGTGTTGTAAATTTGCAACGATACCGGCATGGTATAATAGGCGCTAAATTGAGGTGACAATACCCCTTTGTACTGACTAAGTTTTTCAAGACGCGGCTCAGGATCATTCCAGACGACTTCAAATTTGTAATCATCCAAAAAAAAGTGGACAAAACTTTGCTCATTAGCTTTATCGCCGGGTTTAATTTGGTCATAACCAATCAGTTGAACATCTTTGAGGTCAATGTTCTGCCGACAAATAATTGGCATTTCAAAGACCCCATCACTCTTGAATTGATTTCTCAGAAACAACGGGTTGCTTCTGAATTCTTCACTAGTCACACTTTTCACCCTTTGGAAAGTTTAGTAGGCAAAAAATATGCCTCCACATATACCCCCAAAAAGGATAAGAATTGCATTGAAAAGGGCAACATTATTTAGATTTATAAAGATATATTATCATAAACTTTTGATATAAGGGTAATTTCAAGATATTTTTTAATAAATTAAACCTAATAATGGCAGAAAACAAAGGCAGGCTGACATATCATCAGCTTGCCTTTGTCGTTATGACCACTCGAGGGTCATTCGCAATGGTGCGGATAACAGGACTTGAAGGTATTGGCACATTCCGCCCGCGTTCCGCGAGTCCCTCAGTTCTTCTTTCTGCAATAAATTCCCCAGCCATTTCTCCGGACCTGCGCCGGCAGATTTTCACCGGTCATCGTACAAAAATGGCGGTCCGGCCCTTCGGGCCGGACCGCCGTTTTGGTGCGGATAACAGGACTTGAACCTGCACGAGGGTTACTCACCAGAATCTAAATCTGGCGTGTCTGCCAATTCCACCATATCCGCGTGCGAAAGCTATTATACCGTAATAACAGCTTTTTTGCAAGCCCTTTATCCGCCCAGAATCCCCTGCTCCAGCATGGACTGGGCGGCCAGCATCGCACCGAGACGGCCGCTGTGGTAGTTCAGCCCGCCCTGCATCCACGCGGCGTAAGGCTCGCGCAGGGGCGCGTCCGCGGAAAGCTCAATGGAAGCGCCGAGCGTGAACGCGCCCGCGGCCATAATGACCTTGCAGTCGTAGCCGGGCATATCCCAAGGCTCCGGGGTCACAAAGGAATCCACGGGAGCGCCCTTCTGCACCCCTTTGCAGAAAGCGATCAGCGCCTCTTCCCCTCGCAGCAGCACGGCCTGGATGATATCGGCGCGCGGTTCGTCGTACTTCGGGGTGACGTCGTATCCGAAAAGGCTGAACAGCGCCGCGGTAAACGAGGCGGTTTTCAGTGCTTCGCCGGTGACGTGCGGCGCGTGGAAAGCGCCCATGAACAGCTCCCGGTTGTTGCCGAGGGTCGCGCCGATTTCGCGGCCGGTGCCCGGCGTGGTCAGACGGTAGGAACAGCTTTCCACCAGATCCCTGCGTCCGGCGATATACCCCCCGGTAGGCGCGACGCCGCCGCCCGGATTTTTTATCAGCGAACCGGCCATCAGGTCCGCCCCGCGGCCGACCGGTTCCGCCGTCTGGACAAATTCGCCGTAGCAGTTGTCCACCATCACGATGCAGTCCGGCGCCTTGGCTTTTACAGTCTTCGCTATTTTTTCAATATCCTCCACAAAAAGGGAAGGCCTCAGGCTGTATCCGCGCGAACGCTGGACATAGACCATCCTGATTCCCGGATTGACCCGCCGCCCGATTTCCTCATAATCAGGCGTTCCGTCCGCTTTCAGCTCCAGCTGTTCGTACCGAATACCAAACTCCTTTAAAGAGCCGTTGCCGTCGCCGGTAAGGCCGATGACGCCGCGCAGGGTGTCGTAGGGAATCCCCGTTACGCTGAGCATAACGTCGCCCGGGCGCAGCACCCCGAACAGCGCCACCGTCAGCGCGTGCGTGCCGCTGACGAAATTATAGCGTACAAGCGCATCCTGAGCGCCGAGCGCCGCGGCATAAACCGCGTCCAGCGCGTCACGCCCGCGGTCGCCGTAGCCGTAACCGGTTGACGCCGCAAAATGGCTTTCGCTGACCCCCGCCTGATTAAACGCCGCCATCATCTTCTGCTGGTTGTAATCGGTAGTCCCGTCGATTCTTTCCAGAACCGGCGCAATCATTTTCGACGCCTTTTCCGCGGCGTCCTTTATCTTTTTATCGATTGTGAAATAAGGGTAAAGCATGTTTGTTCCTCAACTATTCCTCTTCATTGGCAAAACGGACCACGAGCTTGCCGTCCCGGTCTAAAAGCGGAGTCAGCCCGCCCGCATAGCCCCACGATGTCTGCAGATAATGGACGCCGGTTTCCGTGTCCACAAGAATCCTCTGCACATCCACCGTCCCCTGCGAATAAAGGATCTTGAATCTCTTTTCTTTCATCGGTACTTCCTCCTTAAATCTTCATTTCTGAAAATTCCCCGCATCCGGAAAAGCCATAGGAGCGGTAGAAATCCTCGTTTTCATCCTGGGCGCGCAGAATAAAAATCCTTCTGCCCGGCAGCTGGGAAATCACCGCGGAAAGCGTTTCATGCCCCAAACCCCTTCTTCGATGTTCAGGGTCTACGCAGACCGCCGACAGCACGGCCGTCTGTTCCGTCCGGGTGGAACAGATCGCGCAGGAAACCAGCCTGTCCCCCTGACGGATTCCCGCCGTCACGGCGGTATCGTGACGGATGCGGTGGGACATATCCATATAAAACGGCTCGAACTCCGGCGGCGTAAAGCTTTCCGAAGCACAGGCTGAAAGAAGCGCGTGAATGTCGCGCAGACTGGGGTTCGCTTCAAACAGGGACCGCGGCTGCACGGGCGAAGCATTGTCATACCGCATGATCTGCCCGCGCTTTGTAACCGGGAACCCGATTTTCCGCGCCGCGCCGGAGCCGCAGAGCAAACGGTCCGCGCCCGTCATGCGGATAAAATCGGCCAATTCCTCAAAATCCGCTTCCCCGGCGTCCAGAATCACCGTATCGTCCAGCTTGCACAGCAGCGTACCGGTTTCCTCCTGCACCCAGAACTGGGCAAACGGCTCGTTCAGGCCGTAGGCCTGTGCGGTGGAAAGGATCTGACACCCGAACGCCGTCGTGCCGAACGGGGAAAGAGCCTCTTCATATTCTACTTTTTTAATCATCCTGTTCCTCGCCTGCAATCCTGTCCGCAAGCTCACAAACAAGCTTCTGCGCGGAAATGAAGTCCTCCTGTGATATCAGGCTCACCGCGGAGTGCAGGTACCTGCACGGGAGGGAAACCGCAATGGTTCTTACCCCTCCGCGGGAAACGTGGATGGCGCCGGCGTCGTTTCCGCCCGCGACAGCCCGTTTCGGCTGGCAGCTTACCCCGGCCTTTTTCGCCGCCTGAAACGCCAGCTGATAGTATTCCTTATCGTAAATCGTACGCTTGTCCATAAAGGAAATCACCGCGCCGCCGCCAACGCAGCAGACCCGGTTTTCTTTATCCACCCCGGCCACATCCGCCGCTGTGGTGCTTTCCAGAACGATCGCCGCCTGCGGCTCCACCGCAAAGGCCGCCGTCCGGGAGCCCGTCAGCCCGGTTTCCTCCTGTATGGCGAACACAAAATACAGATCGTATTTCAGCTCGCTCTGAATCATATGGATCATCATGGCGCACCCGGCCCGGTCGTCGAGCGCGCGGCTCTTGATCATGCCGTGGGACGTGTCGAAAACGGAGTCGAAGGTGACCGGGTCACCGGGGGCGACATACCGCTCCGCTTCTTCCCGGTCCTTTGCGCCGATATCGATATATAATTCCTTCACCGGTACGGATTTTTCTTTTTCTTCCTCTTCTAAAAGATGAATCGGCTTTGCTCCGATCACCCCGCCGACCTCCGCGCCGACCGTGACCGGCCTGCCGCAGAGGACGCGGCGGTCGATTCCGCCGACGGTCTCAAACTTCAAAAGGCCGTCGTCCGTAATATAGGTGACGATCATGCCGACCTCGTCCATATGGGCGTTCAGCATCAGCTTGGTTTTGGGGCGTTTCGCGCCCTTTTTAAAGACAATGAGACTGCCGAGCGGAGTAATTTCAATGCTCGTGGCGTACGGCTTGATTTCCTCGAGAATGATCTTCCGTACTTCGTCCTCCTGTCCGGAAATGCCGCGCGCCGTACACAGACGCTCCAGAAGCTTCCAGTCCATTACTCCACCCCCTTTATGTATTCCGCGATCAGCCGGGCGGTATCTTCCAGATCCGTAAGGTCGACGACCTCGACCGGCGTGTGCATGTACCGGAGCGGGATGGAAACCAGTTCCGCCTTTACGCCCCGGCGCGTCGCCGCGATCTCGTCGGAATTCGTTCCCGTTGAGCCGCCCATCACGTCGAGCTTATAGGGAATCCCGTTCTTTTTCGCCGCTTCGATCATCCCGTCGGCCATTTCACGGTCCAGCGGGGGCGCGATGCCGATCATCGGGCCGCCGCCCAGCTTCCCGCATTTTTCCGGCGGGACATGCGGCTGTTTGGCAAAGCTGACGTCCACGATCACCGCATGGGTCGGGTTGACGGAATAGGCGCCCGTCAAAGCGCCCTGACCGCCGACCTCCTCCCGGCTGCTGAAAAGAATGGTGACTTCACAGCCGAGGTCGCAGGCGGAAAGCAGCTGCGCGCAGCGGACCAGCGCGGCGACGCCCGCGCGGTCGTCCAGCCCGGGGGCGGTTACCCGTGTGCCCAGAAGGCTTTTCGGCGCGGCACGGAACAGAATCCGGTCGCCCGGACGGATCAGCTTTTCCGCTTCTTCCCGGGAAAGCCCCGCGTCCACCGCCATTTTTTCCACCGGAAGCACCCTGTCCTCGCTGCCGTCCGAAAGGTGGGGCGGCGTGCAGCAGACGATGCCGGTCAGCACTTCCTTGCCGTAAATGGTGACCGGGCTGCCCGGCATTACGCGGCGGTCCACCCCGCCGCTGCGGCCAACCCGGATAAATCCGTGCTTATCAATATTGGTCACGATCAGTCCGATCTGATCGATATGCGCGTCAAGCAGAATATGCTTTTCCGCGCCGGGCTTCCCCATTTTCGCAATCACGTTGCCCATCTTGTCAATGCGGGCCTGTGCGTATCGGGAAAGCTCTTTTACCGCCGTTTTTGCCGCGGCGTTTTCGTCCCCCGGCGTGCCGGGAGCTGCGCAGAGGCGAAAAACAAGCCTCTTCAGTTCATCCATGGTATTCACTCCGTTATCTGCTATATTCCTGACTGGTCAGTTTTTTACTGTGTTGATCTATGTAAAGGGAAAACAGCCGGATTACAGCCGTTCCACCAGTTTTTTGAATTCCTCTCCGCGCGTTTCGTAGTTCGGGAACATGTCGAAGCTGGCGCAGGCCGGCGAAAGGGATACGATGTCGCCCGGTACCGCCTCGGCCCGGCAGGCCTGGACCGCTTCTTCCAGCGAGCGCACCCGGACGATCTTCGGGCCGCCCTCCCGGTAGTTCGGCGCCGCCTTGACGCTTCGCTCGATTTTGTCCGCGGTCGCGCCCATCAGCACCAGCGTCTTTACGCTGTCCGCCACGGCGGGGCCGAAGGAGTCGAACGGGATTTTTTTGTCGTAGCCGCCCGCGATCAGAATGATCTTGCGGTCGAAAAGCTTCAGGGTTCCGTTCGCCGTGCGGCTCGGGGTGGTCCCGATGGAGTCGTTGTAATATTTCACGCCGTCCAGCTCGCGCACAAATTCGTTGCGGTGCTCCACCCCGGAAAAGGCGCGGGCGGTCTGAACCATCACATCCGTGCCGACGGTCCCCCACAGGGCGCAGACGGCGGCAAGGTAATTTTCAATATTGTGGCCGCCGGGGATCCGGATCTCCGAGGCGCTCATCACGGGAATGTCCCTCCCGTTCAGCGACAGGATGATCTCGTTTTGATCGTTGAGCCACGCGCCGCGCGCGCATCTGCCCTTCCGGCTGAACATCAGCCTGTCGCCGCGGACGTCCTTTGCGAAGCCGGCCGTAATTTCATAGTCGGCGTTGAGCACCGCGCGCCCGAAGGCGTTCTGGTGCAGAAGAATGTTCTTTTTCGCGTCGATATACTCCTGCATGTCCTTATGCATATCCAGATGGTTCGGGGTGACGTTGGTCACCACGGCGACGTCCGGGCTGCGGCGCATGGAAATCAGCTGGAAGCTGGAAAGCTCCACCACCGCCACGTCGTCGGGATGAATGCTTTCGATTTCAGGCAGAAGGGGATTGCCGATGTTTCCGCCCAGATGGACGGTTTTTCCGGCCGCTTTGAGCATTTCCGAAAGGATGGTGGTGGTGGTGGTTTTTCCGTCGCTGCCGGTCACCGCGAAAATTTTACAGGGGCACAGGTCGAAGAAAACCTCCATTTCAGAGGTGACCGCCGCGCCGCGCTCGCGGGCCGCGTTCAGCTCGGGCAGATAATATTTCATGCCGGGCGTACGGAAAATGATGTCTTCGTCAAGATTTTCCAGATAGCCCTCCCCCAGCTTCAGCGTGACGCCCAACTCTTTCAGCTCGCCGGCTGTTTCGCCCAGCTTTTCCTCCGTCCGCCGGTCGCGGGCCGTTACGGCCGCCCCGCGCCGCGCAAAGATTTTGATCAGCGGCAGGTTGCTTCCGCCGATGCCGCAGAAGGCCACTCTCTTTCCCCGTATCGAACTGTAAAATTTTTGAATATCCATAAATGCCTCCGGCTTGTTTTTCAGTCACAGCAATTTTCTGCTCCGGTTTCTTTCCCGTAATGTCGGTACTGCAATACTATCTATTATACTTTCGCACACAAAAAATAGCAAGTAATGGCAAAGAAAAACGGCCCGCCGCCGCATACGGAAAGGATCATTATTCCCTCGCGGCGCCGAGGAAAGCGCGGAAAAGGTCCCCGCTCTCCGAACCGAATAAATACTCCGGATGCCACTGCACCCCCAGAAAAAACCGCTTTTCCGGCATCCAGACGCACTCCGCCAATCCGTCCGCCGAGCTGGCGGCGCACCGGAGCGGCGGCGCAAGGTCCTTTACCGCCTGATGGTGCATGCTGTTGACCGTCATTTTCGTTTTATGAAGGATGGCGCAGAGCGGGCTTTCCTTTTCGATGTCAATGCCGTGCACCGCCACATCGTAGGGAGGCTTCTGGTAATGGGCGACCGGCAGTCCCTGCACCTGCGCCGGGATATCCTGATACAGGCTGCCGCCGAGCGCCACATTCATCAGCTGGATGCCCCTGCAGATGCCCAGCACAGGCTTGTCGAGCTTTACTGCCCGGTTCAGCAGAAGGATTTCAAACCGGTCGCGCCGCGGATCGATCGACCCGCAGAAGCGCAGCGTCTCTTCGTTGAACAGCGAGGGGTGTACGTCCGGCCCGCCGGTAAACAGAAATCCGTCGCACAGTCCGGTCAGCGCGGCAATGTCCTCTTCCCCGTCCGTCAGCGGCAGGACCAGCGGCACGCCGCCCGCTTCCTCAACGGCGCGCAGATAGTTCGGGCGCATCCAGAACCGCTCCTGCTCTGGATCGTAAAGCGGCGTTAAGCCGATGACCGGTTTTGCCATAAAAATCCCTCCCGCTTTGATTTTTTATGATACCACAGGCGCAAAGCGCCGTTGTGGTATCTTTATAAATTGGCGAAGCGGATATCATATTCGCTTGCGATTATTATATCATGTTGATTCCGCCTCAAACCGAAAAATCTGTATATTTTTGCCTCACGTGTAAAAAATACCGTCATGGGGTGAAAAATGATGAATAAAAAAAGAATTATTTCGCTGATCGCCGTAGTTGCGCTGATTGTAACGCTCGGAGCGACGACCGCGATGGGTTATGTTTCCGCAAACAAATATAAAATGAATCTGGAATACAACTACAAGCGTGCCGTAGGCGACCTGAACGGCTGCGTGTCCAACATTGAGA
This sequence comes from Caproiciproducens lactatisolvens, assembly GCF_052443335.1. Taxonomy (NCBI): domain Bacteria; kingdom Bacillati; phylum Bacillota; class Clostridia; order Eubacteriales; family Acutalibacteraceae; genus Caproiciproducens; species Caproiciproducens lactatisolvens. The sequence continues at coordinate 2,948,709 of NZ_CP195750.1, forward strand.
CCGCGCTGAACAAGGCCTCCTACGCAAATACGTCAACCCAGCAAAACGGGCTGGCCGCCAAGCTGATGAGGGAATCCAGCATGGCGAAATCCGCGCTGGCGGTGCTGCCGGTCACCGACCATTCGCTGGACAACGTGACCAAATTCATTACTCAGGTCGGCGATTTCGCCATGACGCTGTCCACCAAAATCTCTTCCGGACAGAAGATTAGCGAAGAGGACTACAAGACCATGAGCCAGCTGGAAAAGTACGCCAAAACGCTGCAGTCCGGCCTGCAGAACGTAAAGACCGATATTCAGTCCGACCAGCTTTCCAGCGAGTTCAAGAAAACCTCGGAGGACTTTACCGACTTCCCTTCGCTGATTTACGACGGCCCGTTCTCCGACCATATCAGCCAGATGAAGCCGATGCTGACCGAGGGGCGCGAACAGATCGCCCAGGGCAACGCGCAGAATATCGCGGCGGAATTTCTGGGGGTCACGCAGGATAAGCTTGCGCATACGCAGGATACGGCGGGGAACCTGCCCACCTATAATTTCACCGCAAACAACGGCGGTATCCGCATCTGTGTGACAAAGGCGGGCGGGTTTGTCTCCAGCATGGAGAATTCGCGCGACGTGACCGCCGAAAACCTCAGCTACGAGGACGCGTCCAAAAAAGCCGCCGCCTTTTTGAAGGGCCGGGGCATTTCGGATATGAAGCAGACCTACTACGTCATCAACGACGGCATCTGCACGATCAACTACGCCTATTATAAAGACGATATTATCTACTACCCCGATCTGATCAAAATTTCCGTTGCGCTGGACGACGGGGAAATCGTACTGTTCAACTCCACGGGCTATATCATGAACCACCATGACCGGACGCTGGCCGCGAAAATCACCGCCGACCAGGCGCAGGCTTCCGTCAGCAAAAAGCTGACGGTCAAAAAAAGAGGGCTGGCTTTGATTCCAACCCCCGGTCTGAGCGAAGTGCTCACCTATGAATTTGTATGCAGCGGACAGAATAACGAGCAGGTTCTGGTCTATATCAACGCAGCCACCGGACTGGAGGAACAGATTCTGATCCTGCAGGTCTCCGACAACGGGATGCTGACCAAATAGCTCTCTTATTTTCCGCCCATCAGGCTGACCAGCACGGCTTTCTGCGCGTGCAGACGGTTTTCAGCCTCGTCAAAAATTTCCTTCGCATGTTTTTCAAACATTTCCGCAGTGATTTCTTCGCCGCGGTGCGCGGGCAGACAATGCTGGACAATGGCGTCGCTCTTGGCGGCGGACATGATTTCCTCATTGATCTGGAAGCCCTTGAACGCATCGCGGCGTTTTTGCGCTTCCTCCTCCTGTCCCATGGAGGCCCACACGTCGGTAATCACCACGTCGGCTCCCTTTGCGGCTTCCTTCGGGTCGGTGGTCATGCTGAACGCGGGATGCGTGACCGCAAAATCGAGGATCGCGGCGGCCGGCCGGTATTCCTTCGGGCAGGCGACGGCAACCTCCATCTTCATTTTCAGGCCGCCCACGATCAGCGAATTCATCATGTTGTTTCCGTCGCCGATGTAGCACATCTTCAGCCCGTCAAGGCTGCCCTTGTACTCGCGGATGGTCATCAGGTCGGCCAGCACCTGGCACGGGTGGGAAAAGTCGGTCAGGCCGTTGATGATCGGGATGGTGCCGTTTTGTGCCAGCGCCTCGACCTCCGACTGCTTGAAGGTACGGATCATGATGCCGTCCAGATAGCGGGAAAGCACGCGGGCGGTGTCCTGCACCGGCTCGCCGCGGCCGATCTGAAGATCCTTCGCGGAAAGGAAAATCGGCAGCCCGCCCAGCTGGTACATACCGACTTCAAAGGAAACGCGGGTCCGGGTGGAAGCCTTCTCAAAGATCATTCCCAGCGTTTTGCCCGCCAGATGCCGGTGCTCGATGCCGTGCTTCTGCTCGTATTTGAGCTGGTCGGCAAGGTTCAGAACGGAGGTGATATCCTCGCTGGTCAGGTCAAGCATTTTCAGCAGATGTTTCATAGTTGCCCTCCTAAAAATCAAATGTTATTTTACCGTTTTTCTATCTTCCTTTATTTCAGGGTCCGGATCACTTTTTGCAGGACCGCGAGACCCTTGTCGATATCTTCATAGGCAATCGTCAGCGGCGGCAGGAAGCGGAGCAGCTCTTTTGCCGTCAGGACCAGAAGGCCGCTTTCTGCGCATTTCTGCGCGGCCTCTTTGGCGCTCCCCTTTTTCAGCTTCGCGCCGAGCATCATGCCCAGCCCGCGGACAAACTCGATTTCCTCCATGGCGGAAAGCTTTTCCGTAAGGTACGCGCCCTTTTCACGCACCTCCCGTAAAAAGCCCCCGTCCCCGACCACGTCCAGCACCGCGAGCGCTCCCGCGCAGACGACCGGGTTGCCGCCGAAGGTGGAGCCGTGCGAACCGGCGTCCATCACCCCGCCGAGACGCCCGGTACAGAGGCACGCGCCGACCGGCAGTCCTCCGCCAAGGCCCTTTGCGCTGGTCAGGATATCCGGCATGACCCCGTAATTCTGGAAGCAGTACAGTTTTCCCGTACGGCCGACGCCCGTCTGAACCTCGTCGACGATGAGCAGAATATCCCGCTCCCCGCAGAACGCGGCCAGTTCCTTTACAAAGCCGTCTTTTAGCGGCAGAACGCCGCCCTCGCCCTGCACCAGCTCGATCATCACCGCGCAGGTGTCCCCCGATACATTTTCCTTTACGCTGTCCATGTTGGGAAACGCGTAGGAAAAGCCCTGTGTCAGCGGGGTAAATTTTTCGTGGAACGCGTCCTGCCCGGTTGCCGCCAGCGTGGTGAGGGTGCGGCCGTGGAACGAATTCCGCAGGGTGACGATCCGGCACCGGTTTTTTCCGTATTTGTCGGCGGCGTACTTTCGCGCCACCTTGACCGCGCATTCGTTTGCCTCCGCGCCGGAATTCCCGAAAAAGACCTTTGAAAACCCGGTCAGGGCGCAAAGCTTTTCCGCCAGCTTTGTCTGCATGGGCTGATAGTATAAATTGGAGGTATGCTGCAAAGTCGCCGCCTGTTTCGCGACGGCCCGCGTCCATCGTTCGTCGCAGTAGCCCAGCGAATTGACGCCGATTCCGCTTGTAAAATCGATATACTCTTTCCCGTTGCAGTCCACCGCGGTCGCGCCGTGGCCGGAAACAAGCGCCACGGGAAACCGCCTGTAGGTCTGCATAAGATACCTGTGGTCCTGTTCCTGAATTTCTTCCAAGGTCATTTCTGTCACCCCTATTATGATTACATTTTCCCCGTACGGCATTCCCTTGTCGTTCGATCAATCAGCAGAACATCGTGCCGATGCCCTCGTCTGAAAAAAGCTCGATCAGAATGGAGTGCGGGATACGCCCGTCGATGATGTGCGCCCGGCTCACGCCCCGCCGCACGGCTTCGACGCAGCAGTCGATTTTCGGGATCATGCCCCCGCTGATGATGCCCTGATTCTGCAGCTTCGGCACGTCGCTGACGTTGACGACCGGAATCAGGGTGCTTTCGTCTTCCTTATCGCTGAGAAGCCCTTTGATGTCCGTCATCAGGATCAGCTTGATCGCGCCCATTTCCGCCGCGATGCGCGCCGCGGCGATGTCCGCGTTGATATTGTACACTTCCCCGTTTTCACCGCCGGCTACGGTCGCCACAATTGGCACATAGCCGTTTGCCGTGGTCTGGGAAACGATTTCGGTATTCACTTCGGTAATTTCGCCCACGAAGCCGAGATCCTCCCCCGCCGCGAGCTTTTTTGCCTTCATCATGCCGCCGTCCAGCCCGCAAAGGCCGATGGCCCGGCCGTTGTGCCGTTCCAGAAGCTGGACGAGATCCTTGTTGACCTTGCCCGCCAGCACCATCTGCACAACGTCCACGGTTTCCGCGTCGGTCACGCGCAGCCCGCCGACAAAACGGCTTTCCTTGCCGATCTTTTTGAGCATCGCGCTGATTTCCGGCCCGCCGCCGTGCACCAGCACCACGTTGATGCCGACGAGCTGCATCAGAACGATATCGCTCATGACCGCGTCCTTCAGGTCCTCGTTCACCATGGCGTTTCCGCCGTATTTTACAACGACCGTCTTGCCCGCGTATTCCTGTATATACGGCAGGGCCTGCACCAGAACCCGCGCCCGGTCCGCATTGCTGATATCCATACTGTTCCTTCCTCCGTCCGCGTTCCTCAGCTCCGGTAATCCCCGTTGATTTTTACATAGTCGTAGGTGAGGTCGCAGCCGAACGCGCAGGCGTGGAACTCTCCGCCGTTCAGCGCCACATCCACATTGATTTCCTCCTGCGTCAGGATTTTCTTTGCCTCATCCTCGTCAAAATCGATTCCCGTGCCGTTTTTACAGACCTCTATGCGGCCCGCCTTCGATTCAAACGTGACGTCCACCAAGCTTACGTCCACATCCGCGCCCGCGTAGCCGATCGCGCACAGAACGCGCCCCCAGTTCGCGTCCGCTCCGAACATCGCCGCCTTGAACAGGCTGGAGCAGATCACGCTTTTCGCGGTCAGCCGCGCGTCCTTTTCGCTTTTCGCGCCCGTTACCCGGCAGACCAGCAGCTTGGTCGCGCCCTCGCCGTCCTTTGCGACTTTTCTCGCGAGCGCGGTGCAAAGGGCGGTCAGGCCCTGCACAAAAAGGCGGTAATCTTCGGAATCCCCCGTGATTTCCCCGTTCCCGGCGAGACCGGAGGCAAGGACGGCGGTCATGTCGTTGGTGGAGGTATCGCCGTCGACGCTGACCATATTGAAGCTGACGTGCACCGCTTCCTTCAAAGCGGCGTTCAACGCGCAGGCCGAAATCGCGGCGTCCGTGGTCAGAAAGCAGAGCATGGTCGCCATATTCGGATGAATCATGCCGGAGCCCTTCGCAATGCCGCCGATATGGACGGATTTTCCGCCGATGGTCAGCCTGACCGCTAAATTTTTCACTTCGGTGTCCGTCGTCATAATCGCCCTCGCGGCGTCCCCCGAGCCGGTGGGCGAAAGCGCCTTTGCCAGCTCAGGCGCCGCCTGTTCGATCGGTTCGATCGGCAGCACCTGGCCGATGACCCCGGTGGAGGCGACGACCACGTCCTGCGGCGCAATGCCGAGCTCCTTCGCGGCGATTTCGCACATCCTCCACGCCTTTTCCTCGCCGTCGGCGTTGCAGGTGTTGGCGTTGCCTGAATTGCAGATCACCGCCTGCGCTTTGCCGTCGGCGATATTTTTCCGCGTCACCACAACCGGCGCGCCCTTGACTAAGTTCTGCGTATAGACGGCCGCGGCGGAACACGGAACCTTTGCATAAATCATCGCAAGATCCGGCTTTGATTTATTCTTGCGGATTCCGCTGTAAATCCCCGCTGCGGTAAAGCCCTGTGCGGCGGTAACGCCGCCCTCGATCCATTCCATTTTCACTATCCCCTTAAAATGCCGGGGGCAATGCTTTCAGCCCGGCTGTTTCCTCTATTCCAAATGCAAGATTCATATTCTGGATCGCCTGCCCCGCCGCGCCCTTGACCATGTTGTCGATTGCCGAGATGGCGACCAGCGTGCCGGTACGGGAATCGGTGTGGAGTGAAATATCGCAGAAATTGGAATATCGTACATTTTTGATGTCGGCCTCTATGCCCTGCGGCAGCAGCCGGATAAAATATTCCGAATCGTACGCGTCATGATAGGCTTTTTGTATCTGTTCCATGGTTGCTCCCGCGGCCAGCTTCGCGTAGCAGGTGGCGAGGATTCCCCGGTTGACCGGCAGCAGATGCGGCACGAAGGTCAGCTTTACCGGCGCGCCCGCCACATGGGAAAGGCTCTGCTCCATCTCCGGCGTATGCCGGTGGCAGGCGACCTTATAGGCGCTCATGCCCTCGTTCAGTTCCGGGTAATGGGTGTTCTGGCTCGGTTTTCTGCCCGCGCCGGTCACGCCGCTTTTGCAGTCGGCAATGATGCCGTCCTTTTGTATCAGGCCGTTTTTCAAAGCCGGCGCAAGTGCGAGCGGTACCGCGGTGGTGTAGCAGCCGGGGTTCGCAATGATTTTTTTGCCCCGGATCTGTTCCCGGAAAAGCTCCGGCAGAGCGTAAACGGCGAGCGCATGAAGGTCGGGATGCAGGAACGTCCCGCCGTACCACTCGCGGTAATCCTCCTCGTTTTCCAGCCGGAAATCCGCGCCGAGGTCGATAAAGACCTTTCCTTTTGCGAAGCATTTTGCGGCAAGCTCCTGTGAAAGGCCGTGAGGCAGCGCGGCAAAGACCGCGTCGCTTTTTTCAACGGCCTCGCTCTGGGTGCCGCAGACCATGTCGCATACGCCGCGGTACGCCGGGTAAATCTCCGAAAGGGCCTGCCCTTCGAAGCTGACCGAGCTGACCGCCGCCAGCTGTGCCTGCGGGTGCCCGCTCAGCAGCCGGCAGAGCTCCGCGCCCGCGTAGCCCGTCGCGCCGACCACGCCCGCCCGGATCATGGCTGCACCCCCAGCTTTTTCAGCACTCTTTCCGCCTGTGCGCGCACATTTTCCGGAGCCGGGCCGCCCAGCACCTTCCTGCCGTTCACGCAGTTTTCCAGCGAAATCGCGTCGAAGATCCCGCCGTCGAACAGCCCGCTGAATTCTTTGTACTTCTCAAGCGGCACGGTTTCGAGCGTCAGCCCGTTTTCAATGCAGTACGCCACCAGTTCGCCGGTCACTTTGTACGCGTCGCGGAAGGGCATTCCCTTGCCAACCAGATAATCGGCGCAGTCGGTCGCGTTGATGAAGCCCTTCGCCGCCGCTTTCCGCATGTTCTGAGGCAGCACCCGCATGGTGTCCACCATCGGGATAAAGGCGGTCAGGCACATATGCAGGGTGTCCGCCGCGTCGAAAATCGCTTCCTTATCCTCCTGCATATCCTTGTTGTATGCAAGGGGAAGGCCCTTCATCATGGTCAGCAGCGTGGTCAGGTCGCCGATGGCGCGCCCGCTCTTGCCGCGGACCAGCTCCGCGATATCGGGGTTCTTTTTCTGCGGCATGATGCTGGAGCCGGTGGAAAACGCGTCGTCCAGCTCCACAAATTTAAATTCCCACGAGCACCAGAGGATAATTTCCTCCGAAAACCGGGAAAGGTGCACCATGGCGATGGCGATATCCGCGGCAAGCTCCATGCAGAAATCCCGGTCGGAGACGCCGTCGAGGCTGTTGTTCGTCGCCCCGGCAAAGCCCAAAAGGGAGGCGGTCATTTCGCGGTCCAGCGGATAAGTGGTCCCCGCCAGCGCGCCGGAGCCGAGCGGGCATTCGTCCATGCGCTTTCCGGTATCCTCCAGACGGGACAGGTCGCGCTGGAACATTTCCGCGTAGGCCAGAAGGTGATGCCCGAAGGTGATGGGCTGCGCGCGCTGCATGTGGGTGTAGCCCGGCATGACCACATCGCTGTTTTCCAGCGCCTTTTTACACAGCACGCCGATCAGCTCCTTGATCTGGCCGTGCAGCAGGACGCACTGTTTTTTCAGATACAGCTTCACGTCCACCGCAACCTGGTCGTTCCGGCTGCGCGCGGTGTGCAGCCGTTTGCCCGCGGCTCCCAGCCGCGCGGTCAGCTCGCCCTCCACAAAGGTGTGGATATCCTCGGCTTCCCCGTCGATGGAAAGCGTTCCGCTTTCGATCTCCGCGAGGATTTTTTTCAGCTCCGCACAGATTTTTTCGCTCTCCGCCGCGTCGATCACTCCGCAGGCGCCGAGCATGGTTGCGTGGGCAATACTGCCCTCTATATCTTCCCTTGCCATCCGGCTGTCAAAGGAAATGGATGAATTAAAATCATTGGTTTTCTGATCGAGTTCCTTATGGAATCTTCCCGCCCACAGCTTCAAGTCACACACACTCCGTTTATTGAAAATGTGGGGCAGACCGTATGCCTGCCCCAAAATGGATGATCCCTTATTTTTTCTGCTTTTTCAGCGCCTGTACCTGAATCGGCAGCCCGAACAGGTTGATAAACCCGTTGGCGTCCGCCTGATTGTAGACCTCATCCTCGCTGAAGGTCGCAATATCCTCGTCATAGAGAGAATACGGGGAAGTGACCCCCGCGTCAATAATATTGCCCTTGTACAGCTTCAGCTTCACTTCGCCGGTCACGGTCTGCTGGGTGCTTTCCACAAAGGCGGAAAGCGCCTCGCGCAGCGGGGTGAACCACTGGCCGAAATAAACCAGCTCCGCAAATTTATTGCCCACACCCTGCTTGTAGTGGTAGGTGTCCCTGTCAAGGCAGAGCTCTTCCAGCTTGTTGTGCGCATGGTACAGAATGGTGCCGCCCGGGGTCTCGTACACGCCGCGGGACTTCATGCCCACCAGCCTGTTTTCCACGATATCCGCGATGCCGATGCCGTTTTCCCCGCCGATCTGATTCAGCTGCGCGATCATGTCGACAGCGCAGAGCCTGCTGCCGTTGAGGGACACCGGGATGCCCTTCTCAAACGCAAGGGTGACGTAGGTCGGCTTGTCGGGCGCCTGCTCCGGTGAAACGCCCAGCTCCAGGAAACCCGGCTTCTGATAGGCCGGCTCGTTCGCGGGGTCCTCCAGATCGAGTCCCTCGTGGGAAAGATGCCACAGGTTTTTATCCTTGGAGTAGTTCGTCTCCCTCGTAATATTCAGCGGAATATTGTGCGCCTCGGCGTAGTCGATCTCTTCGTCGCGGGATTTGATGGACCACTCCCTCCACGGGGCGATGATCTTCATCTTCGGCGCGAACGCCTTGATGGCAAGCTCAAACCGCACCTGGTCGTTGCCCTTGCCGGTGCAGCCGTGGCAGATGGCGTCCGCGCCCTCGGCCTGGGCGATTTCCACCAGCCTTTTCGCGATCAGCGGCCTTGCAAAGGAGGTCCCGAGCAGATATTTGTTCTCGTACACCGCCCCGGCCTTGAGCGTCGGCCAGATATAATCTTCGGCGAACGCCTTTTTCAGGTCGGCGATATAGAGCTTTGACGCGCCCGTCTTTTTCGCCTTTTCCTCAAGGCCGTTCAGCTCCGCGCCCTGCCCGACGTCCGCGGCGACCGCGACGACCTCGCAGTTGTTATAATTTTCCTTCAGCCAGGGAATAATAATCGAAGTATCCAATCCGCCGGAATAGGCGAGAACTACTTTTTTAATCTTGTTTTCCATTGCATAGGCCTCCCGTTTTGTTTTGTTGTGTTTTATTATACACTATTTATACGGAAATTCAAGCATTTTGTGCATAAATATTCATTTTATCTTTAATAGATAAAAACAGCCAAATCAAATTATTTTTGATTGTGGGATATATCCAAACGTGATAAAATAAAATAGAAACAAGGACCAATTTAACGGAGGTGTTTTTGATGTTTCAGCAAATCGACATTACCACCATGAATTTTAATCCATTCACCAAGATCGATAAGGAGTGGATGCTGATTACCGCGGGCAGCCGGGAAAAGTGCAACACCATGACGGCCAGCTGGGGCGCTCTGGGCGAGCTTTGGAACCGATACGTTTCCTTTATTTTTATCCGTCCGCAGCGTTATACTCTCGAATTCATCGAAAAAGAGGATTTTTATTCCCTCTGCTTCTTCGACGAGTCGCAGCGAAAGGCCCTGAACTACTGCGGCAGCCGCTCCGGCCGCGATACCGACAAGATCAAAGACGCCGGCCTGACGTCCGTTTACGACGAAGCCGCGCCTTATTTTGAAGAGGCAAAGCTCGTTTTCATCTGCCGCAAGCTGCACGGGCAGCCCATTGACCCCGCCTGCTTTATCGACCCCGCGATCGACGGAAAGTGCTATCCACAGAAGGACTACCACAAGATGTTCGTCGGTGAAATCGTAAAGGTACTGGAAAAAGCGTAGCCCTCAAAAAGCGGAAAAGAGCCGGTTCCCTGCTGCGGGAACCGGCTCTTTTCATTCGATGATATATTTTCCGATGGAACCGTCCAGGGTCGACGGGACCTGTGCCGTCAGCACCAGCCCAAGGTCGGTGTACTCCTCGTTTTCCACCATCCCCTCGCGGCGGATCTGCGCCGCAAGGCCGCTTTGCGAAAACGGAAGCAGCATCTTCACCCGTTTGCTTTTGACCGGCAGATTCTCCTCGATCGCGCTGAGCAGTTTATCGGTCCCCGCGCCCGTCGCCGCGCTGATCCGTACGGAATTGCCCATAAACGGGATGATGTTGGCCGCGGGAAGAAGGTCGCATTTGTTGAACACGGGGATCACCGGCCTTCCCTCGCAGCCAAGCTCCGACAAAAGGTCCTTCGTGATTTTCAAATGCTCCTGTGCTTCCGGGCTGGAAGCGTCGCAGATATTCAGGATAATGTCGGCGGTGGCGGCCTGTTCCAGCGTGGAATGGAAAGCCTGTACCAGATGATGCGGCAGGCGGCGCACCAGCCCGACGGTGTCGATCAGCATCACCGTAGCGCCGTTCGGCAGCTTCAGCGAGCGGGCGGTGGGGTCCAGCGTGGCGAAAAGCTTATCTTCCGCCAGCACCCCGGCCTGTGTCAGGGTATTCATTAGCGTGGATTTCCCCGCGTTGGTGTAGCCCACCAGCGCAACGGTGACGACCCCGTCCTTCTGACGGCGGCGGGTAATCTGGCTGCGGTGCTTTTCCACCGCTTCCAGCTGCTCCCTGAGCGTGTCGATCCTCCTGCGGATATGCCGCCGGTCGGTTTCCAGCTTGCTTTCGCCCGGGCCGCGCGTGCCGATTCCGCCGCCGAGGCGGGAAAGCGACGTTCCCTTTCCGGACAGCCGGGGCAGCAGGTACTTCAGCTGCGCCAGCTCCACCTGGAGCCGGCCCTCCTTGCTTTTCGCGCGCGCCGCGAAAATATCCAGAATCAGCATCGTGCGGTCCACGACGCGCACCTTGCTGATCTGTTCAATATTCCGGATTTGAGTAGGAGAAAGCTCACAGTCAAAAATAAGCAGGTCGATTTCCTGCTTTTCACAGAAATCCGCTATTTCCTCCATCATTCCCGACCCGACGCAGGTAGCGTTGTCGTAAGTGGGCCGGTTCTGCGTGATTGCGCCGAAAGGTTCCGCTCCCGCGCTGCTGACAAGCTCGTACAGCTCCGCCAGCGAAGTTTCTGCGTCATATTCGCCCGTATTGACTTCCACCAGCAGCGCGCGCTCCGGTTTTTCCTCATTTTCGTACAGATCCAGTTTTTCCATCCCCTTTCAGCATGATCCGCTGTTTTTCCGCTATTATTTTATCTCAAAACCCGAAATAATGCAAATTCTATCGAAAAGCGACATAGAGATAACTCATCGTATCGCTATTTAAATTATTCAGGATTCCTCCGGCCTGTGCATTTTGCGTCTGGTACACGGTCAGCTTGCCTTCGGAAAGAGAAACGCCCCTGCTTTCGCCCGTCTGGGCAGCAGCCGCAAAGCTGTTTTCGTTATATCCGCCGCCCGGAAAATAGTCGTTTGCGGGCATTCCTTCCATAAAAACCAGCACGAATCGGGGCGCAAACGGCAGCGTGATCACCTGTGAGGCTTCTCCGTTTCCATAGTAGCTTCCGACGGTAAACGCCTGTGTGAGCAAAGTCCGGTCCTCCGGCGACAAATGCATCTGCGTATTTCCGAAATGGGCAGCCAGCAGCGAATCCAGCAGCGTGTTGTCCGCCACAAAGTCGCCGCGCATCGGTTTGTCGGTTCCCACCCAGCTGTTCAGCCCCAGGGATGTTTTATTGTTTGTAGGCATTGCTTCCTCCTTCAGATCTTTACCATTCCGCCGCCGAAACCGTCGATCGCATCCCATGTGTAGGAAAAAGCGTCTTTTGTGTCAAACGTTTCATCCGCACCGTCGATATTGTTCCATGAAATGCTTCTAAAATCCAGTTCCGCGTTCAAATGTGCGGGAAGGTAGTTTTTGGCAGTCTGCAAAACGGCTTCTTTCTTTTTTTCCGTGAACGACGCGTCCATGCAGTTTACATAAATGCATTGATCGGCGAACCGTTCGCAGATTCGGGCATCGACGCCCTCCATCGCAAAAATCTGCTCCATATCGCTCACGGTAAAATCGTTCGGCGTAACGGCGCAGCGCTTCATGACGGCATTGCGCCGTTCTTCCCCGTTTCCCTGCGCGCCGATCCGCAAAAGCTTCTCCGCATTTTCCAGCCCGTAATCCGACGCGGTGGCGACAAAGCTTTCCCGCTGCAGCGTTTCCAGCTCGCCGCAGACCATGGCAAACCCCTGCGCGTACGCCCGCAGCTCACAGTCCACGGTGGTATTCCCGCTGAGCGAATAGAGCTTTGCCGCTTTCATTTTCGCGATCATCGATTCCAAAGCTTTCATTGCCCAACCCCCGCGTAATGCCCCACCCGCACCGTGCCGCAGACCGCAAGCTGATTCGCGCCGATCTTCCTGTCCATGGTCACGGATGTGTTAAAGAGATAATTTTTGATCTTTCCCGTCGCGAAAACCCATACGCCCAGCGCGGTCACAATCACCGGCTCCCCGACCGACAGCTCGTCAAAGTATTCCCTGACCGCCTGTTCGCAGGCGGCCTTCGCATCCTGTTCGGAAACGGCGTCCGCCGGGGTAACGGCAATGTCGATCTCCACCGGGACGGTCTGCGCCGCCGCAACCTTCACGTCGACGTTCACTTCACGCAGCAGGTTCAGATCATTCTGCACCCGGCCGACGATTTCCGGCAGGGGAGCGGCTCCCCTGCCGCCAAGGTAGAGTCCGACCGTTCCCGCTCCGTTTTCGCGCGGTACCACGCCCACGGAGTAAACGCCGTCGTACTTCAAAGCGCATTCGCGGTAAAAGGCCGCGTTGGTGCCGTTGGAAATGCTCGCGTAGCTCTGCATCAGGCGGGCGCGCAGCTCGCTGTCGCTTTCGCCGTCCTCCCCCCCGGTGAAGGCGGACGGATTCGCCGCACTTTCTATGGCGGGCGGCGGCGTGACCATGACGGTGACGGTGCCCGGCTGCGTGTTCCCGCTTTTCCCGCCCTGTTCCGCTTTTGCCGGGACCTCGACGCTCAGCTCGCCGTTTTTCAGCAGGGCGCTTTCGGTCGTGACATACCGTACCGGCTCGTCGCCAAAGGCCGCGCAGACCGTTCCGGCGGGGATCGGTACGTCGTACCAGAGCGTTGTGGCGCGCTGAAAGACGATGCGTCCCCGGGCCGCCACCGGCTGCTTGCGCTGAAGCCCGCGCTCCTGCGCGCGCAGCTCAAGCTGCTCCCCCTGCGCGCTCTGCGCGAACGTCTGCATTTTCAGCCAGTCCACCGCGCTGCCGATCGAATAAAGCTCCCCTGCCAGCACCTTCATACGGATGCCGATGTCCGAAGCGTCGTCCGGGGCGTATCCGGCAAGGGACGTAAACTCATCCTGCATCCGCGTCAATATCTCCTTGTAGCTGTACACTAAAATTTCACCTCTATTTCCGCTTTCTCCCCGCCGCAGCTCAGCGTGACCACCGCGGCCGGCGGATCCCCCGAGCATTGGGCGCGCTCCACCGTGACCTGCGGCAGGGCCCTGAGCGCTTCCTGCGCCATGGCAAGGGCCTTTTCGTTCAGCCCGCTGCCGCCCGGCTTCAGTTCATACAGCCGGCTCCCGAGGGAAGGGTCGTACACGAAGCCGCCGAGCGGTACGGTCAAACGGACCGCGGCGCGCTGCAAAAGCTCCCGCGCGCCGCCGATCTGCTTTGGGCGGCCGTTGGAACCGGGCAGAAAATCCCCTCCGATTAACGCCGTATCCATGCTAATCCTCCTTCCGAGCGGCAAAGACCTGTCCGTTGATGACGACCTCTCCGCTGTTTTTCAGGTAAATGCTCGCTCCGCCGGACGAAAACAGCAGCAGCTCGCCCGGGGCGATTCCTTTTTCATCCGTCACCGCGCCGATACAGGCGTTCCCCGAACCGGTGCCGACAACAACCGTCTTCGCCGCGTTCGGCGGCAGATAGGCGATGCCCCACGGCCCCAAAAGCGGAATGCTCCGGTATTCGTTTTCCCCCTGCATCACCGCCGCCCCGGTCACTTCCGCCACCTGTGCGGCGGTTTTCCGGTTCTGCGCGGCGATCACCTGCTGTGAAAGCCACATGCTCCTCACCTCCTCAAAGTAAACCGGGTGCTTTCCCCGTCTGCGTTCAGGCGGTACTCCGTCTGTGAAACATACAGCTTTTCCACCGTGCCGAGCGCCGGGTCCCGCATCCTTGCGGCTGTAAAAAGAGCGGCCGCGATTTCCCCCGGACAGTCCGCGGTCACCCGGTACGCCTTTTTCTCCGCGGCGCGGATCAGCCCGTCGGCGTCGCCTTGCGCAAGGCATCTCCTGCGCCGGATTCCAAGGGAAACCGCCTCCGCGCTCTGTGCCGCCGGGCTGTAAGTCCCGGCGCTTCCGGACTTTATCAGGACCTCCGAAAGAGCGCTGCAGTACAGGTTTTCCACCGAAACGGAGGTATACCCGATCCCGCCCGCATTGTCAAACAGCAGCTCCCCCTGCGGCTTCGCGCCGGACGCGTCGAGCGTGTCGCCCGCAATCCGCGGCGCCGCTTTCAAAAACCGGGTGCAGAATCCGGCGGCGGCCTGCCACTCGCTCATTCCCTTTGTCACCGTGTACGTTCCGTGAAAGGCCCGGCTGTCGCCTATAAAGCCCGAAAAGCCGTAGGGCTTCACATGCCTTTCAAAAACGGTCTTCAGCGACGGCATACAGTAGGTCTGCGGAACAGCCTCGTTGTCCAGCAGGAGCGCGGCGCGGCTGCGGGCGGAAAGCGTCAGCTTCCATCCGCCGCCGACGCTTTCCTTCTGCTCGTCCACGATTCCGTCGAAGCACAGCTTCCGGTTCCGGTCATAGATTTTCAGCCCTGTCAGCCGCCCCAGGCTTTTTTCAAGCGGGAACACGCCGGTGAAACCGTCCGCCGGCGCGTCCTCCCCGCAAATCAGCCTTGCCGAAACCGGGGGCGGGAGCAAAAGCCCCACCCCCTGCGGCGTTACGCCCACATAGGTCACGGAAGCACCACCTTTTGCCCGGCCTTTAGCGCGTTCGGCCACTGGATCAGCGGATTCAGGCCTTTCAGCGTGTCCACGTCCGTCCCGTAAAGGTTCGCCACTTCCCAAAGGCTTTCCCCGCCCTTGCAGACATAGCTTGTTTCGGACAGAGAGGCCTCTTCCGGACCGGCGTCGTCCTCCACAAAGACAAAGCTGTAGGAAACGCAGTCCGGCTGGGCTTCGCCGATCATTTTCAGCGACGCGAACGCCGCCGGGAACGGCGTGTCCCCCGGCAGGCGCAGCAGCCCGCTTTCCCCGGAGGCGAACACCGCCGCCAGACGGCTGAATTCCTCCATGCATCCGCTGCCGATGAATTCCCCCGACCCAGTCACGACTCGCTTGTCAAAGCCCAGATCCTGCAGAACGCTCCCGTACAGGGGCAGCTTCAGGTTCTGGATATTTCTGGAATAGGCGACCTCCACCTGCTTCGGGTTAAAAGGCCACACATAATTTTTATAGCTCATGGGCTGTATTTTCATGCGTTTTCCTCCCCCGTGTCCAGCGGATGGGGGTACCTGCGGAAATCCCGTTCCAGTCCTTCCGAAATTTCGTCCAGCTCACTGTCCACCGCTTTCCCCCTCCTTTTCCTGTGTCCGCGCCGCGGCCACCATCTCCATGCTTTGACGGGGCGTGTTGCCCGCCCCGCCCTGTGCCGTGATGTTTTTCCACCTGCACCCGGAATAGACCGTCCTTTCGCCGTTTCCCGCGGCGATCAGGCAAAAGCCGGAAAGCGCGCACAGATCCGCGCCGTTTTCCGGCCGGACGTTCCGGACGGTCAGCTCATAGCTGATCCGCCCGGGCGCGGTGGAAACCGCGTCCTGTTCGCCCCAGGCCGAAACCGTCCGGCTCTGCTGCACGCATTTTACCGTGTAGCTGTCCGCGACCGCGGCCCGTTTTCCGTCCGCTTCCAGAAACACCTCCCGGTCCGCGCCGTCATCCAGCACCTTCAGAACCGCCCAGACGTAAAGCTCTTCCCCCGCCATCAGGGCCGTGTCGGCGCGCTTGACAACGTAGTTGCGTGCACCGCTGGAAACCGCATCCCCGGTACAAAGCGGTTCCCCTGCAGGGCCGGTGTAAAGGTAATGCAGGTTATCGTAATATTCCGTGGGCAGATTCAGGGACGCGCCGCTTTTGTACTGCAAAGGCCGTAAAATCGCGCTGACTTCCCGGTCACGGACGATCACTTTTTCGCCGTATTTCTGAAAGAGCCTTTCCAGCGCTTCCTTCCGCTTCATGGGCAGATCCTCTCAAATAAAAAACCGTCGTCCTTTAAATACGGGGCCGCGGCGGCGGCGGATTCCCGCCACGCCTGTCTGGCCATTTCCACACCGGCGCAGCTTTTCGTCACCCTGATATCCCCCGCCGAAAAGCTCTCCACCCCGGCCCCCGCCGTCGTCACCGCCCAGCGGTACAGCGCGAGCGAAGCCGCCGCCGCGCACAGAAGCCCCTGCGCTTCGGGAACGTCCTCTTTGACGCGGCGGCCGATTTCCGTCATCGCGTCCTCGCACAGGGGCAGGAACCGGGCGGCGGACTCGGCGTTTAAGTCCGCCATCAGCGCAAAGCGTTCGGCCACATCCTCAATCACCATATCGTCGCCCTCAGGACTGATAGCTCAGCACCTTGACGGCGCTGTCGAAAATCTTGGCAAACCCCGCGATCGCGGTGATGGCGGCGCGCTCCAGCTGACGGTCGATCAGCTTGTCGTAATCGGTCCGCACCCCTCCGGCCTGCACCATTTCCAGCGCGCAGGTTTTGTCGAGCCCGATGATCCGGTTGTCCTCCAGATCCGGCACATGCAGAAGGTTCGCGCCGAGCGGGGCGGCCAGCTTGCCGGTACCCTGAAAATTCAGTCCCGCGTTCGCGTCCTTAAACTCGCCGATGGACAGGATATCCTTCACGGTCGCCGTGGAAGCCAGCATGGTATTGAGCGAATACGGCGCAAGGGAGCCCCACAGGTTCACCATATCGGCGTAATCCGGTTTGGCCCCGACCGTTTCCACCGTACCGGCGGGCGACTGGCCGTCGTCCCCGTGCAGCAGCACTTCCACCGCGTCCGCAAGCTGCGCGCGGGCAATGTAAGCGCCGATCTGGCGCAGGGTGACGGTGAACAGGTCCAGCTTCTGGAAGCGGAGCGCCTCGTAGCTCGCGACCAGCATCCTGCCGCGTTTCTGCAGCCTGACCAGATGGTCCTGCGTCCTGACGACGGTCTGCGGAATCTGCGCACCCTCCGCGACGGGCTTGAGCGCCTTGTCGTCCCTGCCCGGATTGGACGTAATGGTGCGGTAATCCATGGAGCCGATGTTGGTCGTCGTCGCGACGAGGTTCGGCAGCAGGTTCGCCAGCTCCATTCCCTGACGCACCGCGCGGTTGACGTACTCCGGGAAAAGCGCCGAGGAATCCGCCGTCTGGAAAAACTTTTCGAGCCGGTCGGAATCCGCGCCGCTCACGCGGATATCGAAGCGTTTCAGCTGTCTTTGGTAAGCGTCAAGCCCTTCCAGCCCGGTGCCCGCGTAATTTTCGGTGGGGTCCAGGCTTTCCAGAACCTCCGTAAAGCTTTTCCCCGGTGTGCCGTACATTCCTTTTTCGAGTTTTACCGATTCATAAAATGCCATCTTTTTTCCTCCCGTTATTAAAGAATGATTCCGCAGGTCTGCGCCGTAACATCCGCGTCGGTGACAAGCAGGCTCCTGCCCGTGCTTTCGGCCTGTACCTGTACCCCGCCGTTCCCGTCACAGCTCAGGAACCGGTATCCGGCCGCCGGAGCGGCCCCGGAATACGGCACCGTCACATAGCCGTGCAGCTGTACCGCCGCGAAGCCCCCGCGCACGGAAACCGCCACCCCGCAGAATTCGTCCTGCGCCTGACCCGCGCCGACAAGGCCGTTCCCGGTCATCTTTACCGGAATTCCCGGAACCACGCCGGTTTCCGCCTCAAAGGTCGCCATTTGTTCGCCGTAACCGTTCAAAGAAATCTTCATTTTCTCTCCTCCGTATTTTTTATATTCTAAATTCCGCGTTGAACCCGGGATCCCCAGCCCGGCGCGCCGCGGCAAGCTGCGGGGCCAAAGGCAGAACCTCCTCCGCCTTTTTGCGGTATGCCTTTTCAAAGCATTTCAGGTCCCCGAGCTCCATTTCGGCGGCGACGCGCGCCGCCGTCCGCGCCGGGATTTCCGGCTGCGCGATGCCCGCGTATTTGACGAAGCTGTTTTCCAGCTCGCCGCGGTACAGCTTCCCGCACTCGGCCCGCTCTTTCAGCGCTTCCAGCCGTTTGGAAAGCCGGTGCGCCTGCTCCGCGCTCAGGGTGATCTCCCCGTTTGCGAGCGCGAGCGTTTTTTCCACCTCTTCCGCGTTTTCGGTGGAAAAGTTCTTGATCACTCCGGCCTCCCGCTGGGCGGGCACCGCCACAAACGACCATTCATAGGCGTCCGTCGGCTCGCTTAAAACCGCGCAGCAGGTTTTCCCGCCGTAACTTTTTCCTTTCCCATGGGCGCAGCCGCCCTTTTTCAGGTCCGCGCCGCAGATGCTGCAAGTGACCTTTTTGACCGCGCAGCCCACGCTGACTTCCTTTTTGATCCCGCTGTCCAGCTCCAGAATCAGATCGCGGTTTTTGTCGCTTTTCGGCAGATACGCCCGCGCCACCAGGCGGCAGTACGGCTCGCCCGCTTCGGTCGTCCGTTCGCCGTCCCGTTCCACCGCGCAGTCATAAATGCGCGCCGTCTGGTTCTGCGTCTGCATGCTGTGGTTGAAAATCCCGGTTTTCCCCACGAACAGCACCGCCAGCTTTTCCAGCGCCTCCACCGCAAATCGTTCGCAGTCGCGGTCGATTTCGTTGTCGCACAGCACCACCGAAAAGGTGTAAATCTCCTCGGCGGAAAACTCCCTGCGGGTATAGCGGTTGATTTTTTCCAGCGCGTCCCCGTCCGGCTTTTGATTGCTTTTCAGCACATATCCCTCTTTCAAGTCATCCTTCCTTTCTCACATTTTCGCGGCGGCTTCCAGCTGCTCCGCTTTTGCGTTCAGGTACCGCGCGTTCGCCGACTCGATTTCGTCCTGCAGCGTGATGTCCTCCCATTCGACGGTAAAATCCGGTTCGTGTCCGTTCAGCCGCAGCCACAGGGAACAGATACGGGAAATGACCGGATTCAAAATACGGCGGTACGCTTCCAGCTCGCTGGTCAGGATATCCGCCTGCTGGCTCGACATCCTCTCGGTGGAGGACCACGAAAGTCCCAGCAGAAACGGCGGCAGACCCAGCTTCGCCACGATCTGCTCCAGCATTTCGCGCACGGGCACAGCGCTGTCCAGGATCTGGTTGTCCGCGCCGATCGCCTTGATGCTCACATCCCCGACGGCCACAAAATCGCTCACGCTGTCCTTCCGCATCGCGCGGCTCCACTCCCCGGCGATCTGCTGGGCGCGCTCCTTCGCGTAAGCCCTGTCCGCCGCGTCGTTTGTGGGTTTATAGGTCACGGCGAAGCGCACGTTTCCCAGCCGTTCCCAGTTCACGCCGACGGTATTGTAAATCCGGATCAGGATTCCGCTGACGAACGGCAGCCCGTGCAGCAGGGACACCCCCCGCGCGCTGCCGGGCGGGGGATTCAGCGCGGAGCAGAACACCAGCTCCGGGTATTTCACCTTTACGCTTCCGCCCGGCTCACGGCGGTAAACCTCGGTGTGCAGCGGGCTGACGGCTTTCAGCTCCACGTCCTCAAGCCCCGCGTTGTACAGCGCGGCGACGGCCCCGCCGCTTACCACCATTTCCCCCACCGCGTTGCCGTAGGTCAGAAGCTGCGACAGATAGTCGTTTAAAAAGCTCTGCACGCCCGCCTCCATGGAATTCACTTTTACGTTCTGTAAAAAGGAATTCAGGCGGGCCTCCGTATTCCCGCCGCCGCAGCGAACGGTAAAGCCGCCGATCAGCCGGACGATTTTATCGATGCCCGCGTCGATGATCGGCACCGCCTCGCGTAGCGCGGCGTAAAGCCTGTTTTCACCCGTCTGCAGCGGCACGTAGCTGTCCAGCGCGGGAAAGGGCGAAGCGGACGCCGCAGTCTGCACCGCCCGGGCCACCGGCTGCGGTTTCTGTCTTTTTCCTATCATTGCTCTCCTTTCCCGCGCGGCGCGGCAATTGCAAAGAAGGCGTCCTCCCTGCGGAGAAGCGTCGTTACAAAATACCGGATATCGTCCATCGCGTGATCGTTTTCTTTTACCGGCGCGTCCCGGCTTTTGTCGTCGTTCCAGCGGTACAGGCCGAATTCCCGCACCGCGTCCGCGCAGTTGCGGCAGATTTTCACGTCCCCCTGCTTCAAAGCGACGCTGACCTGCCGGATGCCGTCGAGCACCTCGTTCTGCGCGGGCAGGACGCGGTATTTTCCGTGCCGCCGGATCGTCTCGATAAAGCTGGCGGCGGAAGGGTCGACGGCGACGCTTTCAATTTCGCGTTCCCCGCAGAGCTGTGCCAGCCCGGCGTAATGCTCCTCGTCCGTGCGGGAAGCGCCGGCCGCGCGCGAATCGTAGTAATATTCGTCCACCCGGTACCAGGCGCCTTCCTTTTTTCCCCACAGCCCGAACGAGGACGGGTTCACGGTGCCGTAGTCGCAGGAAACGGCGTAGCTTTCGCAGTCCTTCGGCGCGGCGCAGAGCATCCCGTCCGTCATGAACGGGTAGACAAGCCCCTGCGCCGCCACCCATTTCCCAAGCACGAAGCGCTCGTAAAACGTCCCCGCGTAAAGCCCGCGGTACCGAGCGCGGATCTGCGGGCTGAGCGACGGGTTGTCCTCCATGGTGAAATGCAGGTACAGCGCGTTTTTCCGCTCCGCCTTTTGGATCCATTCGCGGTAAAACCAGTGCTGCGGGTTTTCCGGGTTGCAGTTGAACCAGAATTTGGAGCCTTCCACCGAACAGCGCGCGAGCGCCTGTTCCACAAACGAACGGGGCATCAGCGCCACCTCATCGAACAGAACGCCGGAAAGGGTAATTCCCTGAATCAGCGCGGAGGACCCTTCGTCCCGCCCGCCGAACAGATAGAACCGGTTACAGTGCTTTCCGCAGGAAATGTCCAGCCGGTTTTCCGCAGCCTTCAGCTCACACCGGAAGCCCGATTCCTGCAGGGCCGGCAGCAGCGTGGTAATCAGGTTCCGTTTCAGGGAGCGGATGGTCTTGCCGCAGATGGCGAACGAGCGGTCCTGAAAACGGCAGAGCGCCCACGCGGCAAACGAAATCCCGAGGCAGAGCGTTTTTCCGCTGCGCACCGCCCCGTCGCAAATCACCGCGTCCCGGCTTTCATACGGGCTGCCCGGGCACCACCAGGAAAGCGCCTGAAGCTGCTTTCTCGAAAAGGTCTTAAACTCCATCTTCGCCCCCGCCGAGGGACCTTGCGCATTCCTGCAGGGTACGGTACAGCGGCAGGGAATCCCCGCCGGTCCCGCTCAGCTCTTCCAGGCTCTGCAGGGCCTTGATCCGGTCAAAAAACTTGATCTCCATCCCGCCGCCCTTCGGCCGCTTGATTTCCGCAATGTTGTACAGGTCCATCTTGTCCAGCGCCGTCAGATCGGGCTCCTCCGTAAACAGCAGCCGCACCGCGTCCGCGATCCCGCCGTAGGCCAGCCTTTCGTATCCCCTGCGCACCCGTTTGCGGGTTCTTTCCCCTGTTTCCGAATTGCTTTCCAAACCTTCAGCCTCCTTTCAACCCTCCGGCACATCCCCCCGTTTATTTCCCAAAAAGAGGAAAGAAAACCAAAAATTATTTCTTGACAAACGAAGATATACGAGTTATTGTATATATACGATATATACAATATTAGCATATCGAAAAACTGTCGGGCGTCGGAAAAGTGTGCGCGGCTTGATCGACAGCCTGATTCGCTTCGAGGTGATCATTTGGACATCATCATCAGCAACGCAAGCGGGAAACCGATTTACGAGCAGATTACCGAACAGATCAAAAACAGCGTCATTACCGGCGCGCTGCAGGCGGGCGAGGCCCTGCCGTCCATGCGGCTGCTGGCAAAGGAGCTGCACATCAGCGTCATTACCACCAAGCGCGCCTACGAGGATCTGGAGCGGGAGGGGTTTATTGAAACGGTTGCCGGCAAGGGGAGCTTTGTCGCGCAGAAAAACATGGAGTTTATCCGCGAGGAGCAGCTGCGCAAAGCGGAAAATCTTCTGCAAAACGCCGTGGATGTGGCAAGGTCGGGCGGAATTACGCTGGAGGAGCTCAGCGAAATACTCACCCTGCTGTACAACGGCGATTAAAAAATCCGGCACAGCGCCATGGAGGTAACTATGGACAACATCAAAGTCAGCAATCTTTGTAAGGATTACCCGTCGTTTCATCTGCGGGACGTGAGCTTTACGGTCCCAAGCGGCAGCATCGTCGGTTTTGTCGGCGAAAACGGCGCGGGGAAAACAACCACCATCAAGCTGATCTTAAATGAAATGAAGCGGGACGGCGGCTCCGTTCAGATTTTCGGATTGGACAACAGAAAGGACGAACAGAAAATCAAGGAACAGATCGGCGTGGTGTTCGACGAAAGCTACTTTCACGGCGAATTTAAAGCCGGGGACATCGCTTCCATCCTGCGGTCGGTCTTTCAGACATGGGACGACGATCTCTTCAGCCGGTATCTGAACCAGTTCAAGCTGCCGAAAAACAAAATGATCAAAGAATATTCCAAGGGAATGAAGATGAAGCTGAGCATTGCCAGCGCGCTGGCGCACCGCCCGCGCCTCTTAATCCTTGACGAGGCGACCAGCGGTCTTGACCCGGTCGTGCGCAGCGAAATCCTTGACATTTTCCTCGACTTCATTCAGGATGAAGCCCATGCCGTCCTGTTTTCCTCCCACATTACCGGCGACCTTGAGAAGGTAGCAGATTATGTCGTTTTCATCCACGAGGGAAAGATCATTTTCGACCGCTCCAAGGACGACCTGATTTATCAGTACGGGATCGTGAAATGCGGCCCGAAGGATTTCCAGCGGATCGATCCGGACGATCTTGTCCGCTGGCGCAAAACCGATTTCGGCTATGAAGCGCTGGTAACGGACCGGGACGCCGCCCGGCGGAAATATTCCGGCCTGGTTATTGACCCGGCCACCATAGACGATATCATGCTGATTTATGTAAAGGGGGGCAGATCATGACGGGATTATTGCTGAAAGATCTTTTGTACCTGAAAAGGCAGGGGCGGATTTTCCTGTTCCTGCTGGCTTTCTATATCATCTTTTTTGCCGCAACGGGGAGCGGAACCGATCAGATCACTTCTATGCTGCTCACCTTGATACCGATGCTGCCGATGATTGTTCTCACAAACGCCTTTGCCTATGATGAAATGTCAAAATGGAATACCTACGCGCTTACTCTTCCGATTACCAGGGGAAAACTTGTTTTTGCCAGATATCTTCTCACTCTTCTGCTGACCTGCGGAATGGCTTTGATTCCGTTTTTGATGAACCTGCTGTCCGGCAGCCTGTCGGAAGAAACCGGCGCCGCTGTCTACGCCGCTTCCGGGGCGGCTCTGCTGCTCTGCGAAATTCTGATCCCGCTGTTTTACCGGTTCGGAACGCAGAAAGCGCGGCTTGCGCTGCTGGTGATTGTTCTGATTCCCACACTCGGCGCTTTCCTCTTGAAACAGGCGCGATTTGCCGCGCCGAGCGACGCACAGATCCTCTTCCTGCTGAAAATTTCGCCCGTTTTTCTGGTGGTCTTTTCCGTGGTTTCCTATTATCTTTCCTGCAAGATACTGGAGAACAAGGAAAATTAGGGCATAATAAAGCATTAAAAAAAGGAACGGAAATCCGTTCCTTTTTTGTTAGCCGAACCTAATATTCCATATTACATAATCTTATTTTTTATATTATATTCCCGGATTAATTCCGGATTCGACTTATATTTCAGTTGGAAAATGATAGAATATATTTTATGATAAGAGAATTTTATAGCAATGATATTTCAGTTTGAGAAACAAAGCACATTCCTCTCCCCTTCGGTGGGGGAGGAACACAACCTTGTTTCAGAATCAACTGGAAATGCTGTGGATATTCTTGAAATTGGTGATTTTTCATCAGTAAATTTTATGACAGAAGGTAAGGAGAAGCGTATGAACGATTTTGTCATAGTAACGGATTCCTCCTGTGATCTGACCGCGGAAATGGCCCGGGATTTAGAGCTTACCGTGCTCCCACTCTCCTTTAATCTGGCGGAAAAGGAATACCGCAATTATCTGGACGGGCGCGAGCTCTCCTTTCAGGAATTTTACCGGTGTATCCGCGCGGGAGAAAGCTGTACGACCTCCGCGGTGAATGTGGAGGCCTTTTCCGGCGCGATGGAGCCGATTCTCCAGTCCGGAAAAGACGTCCTCTGCATCGCGTTTTCCAGCGGGCTGAGCAACACCTGCAACGCCGCGCAGATGGCCTGTAAGGAACTGGCGGCAAAATATCCGGAGCGCCGGGTATACGCCGTGGACACGCTCTGCGCCTCTCTGGGGCAGGGGCTGCTGATCTACCATGCCGTCCAGCAAAAGCGCGGCGGCAAAAATATCGACGAGGTGCGCGATTGGCTGGAAGAGAACAAGCTGCACCTCTGCCACTGGTTTACCGTGGAGGACCTGAACCACCTGAAACGCGGCGGCAGAATCTCCGCGACGACCGCCCTGATCGGCACCATGCTGAACATCAAGCCCGTCCTGCATGTGGACGACGAAGGCCACCTGGTCAACGTCGGAAAGGCCAGAGGCCGCCGCGCGTCGCTCACCGCGCTAATCGACCATATGGAGGAAACGGCAATCGACCCCGCGTCGCAGGTCGTGTTCATCAGCCACGGCGATTCCCAGGAGGACGCCGACTATGTGGCGGAACAGGTGAAAAGCAGATTCGGCGTCAAGACCGTCGTGACCAATTACGTCGGCCCGGTGATCGGGGCGCACTCCGGCCCGGGAACCATCGCGCTGTTTTTCCTCGGCACACACCGTTAAACCGCCGGAACGAATGGACGGGACGACCCATCCCCGCCTCCCTCCGTGAGGGAGGTGCCGCGCCCGTCGCGGCGAAAGGAGTTCGTTCCCTCGGTCTATTGGAATCCGCCTTAGTCCCGGAAAAAGCAAGCGCCCCGGCACGGCTCTTAAAGCCCTGTCGAGGCGCATTGTTATGCATTATTTCGCCTGTGTTTCGCCCTTGTCTTCCAGCAGCCTGGTTTTCACCGTCCGGGTGCTGCCAGTGGCACTCTGTCCGGTACTTATTCTGAAAATAGTCAGCGAGATGGTGTCGCCCGCCTTGTGCTTGTTCAGCACCGCGTACAGATCGTCCAGGCTGGCGATTGCCTGGCCGTCCGCCTTGGTAATCACGTCGCCCACGGCGACGCCGGATTTCGTCAGGTCGCTTTCCGAGCTGATCTCACGGATCATCACGCCGGTCGGGTAGCCGGAAAGCTGCGACTGGATATCGGTGATGGTCGTGGCCGTAATTCCCAGACGGCTGCGCCCGCTGACATATCCGCGCGCGACCAGGTCGTCGATGACGGTTTTCGCCTTGCTGACGGGAATGGCAAAGCCCATTCCCTCGTAGCCGGTGGCGACAATCTTATTGGAATTGATGCCGACCACCTGCCCGTACATATTGACCAGCGGACCGCCGGAGTTGCCCGGATTGATGGCCGCGTCGGTCTGGATGTAGGTCATGCCGTTGTCGCTGTGGCTTTCGATGGTGCGGTTCAGCGCGGACACGTAGCCGCCCGTCAGGGAGCTGGAATACTCCATGCCGCCCGGATTGCCGATGGCGATCACCTCGTCCCCGATTTCGAGCTGGTCCGCGTTGCCGAACACCGCGGCGCTCAGGCTGCTCGCGTTGATGCGCAGCACGGCGAGGTCGGAGGTTTTGTCGTAGCCGACGACCGTCGCCTCGTATTCTTTTTTATCGTGAAGGATGACCTTTACCTTGTTCGCGCGGGAATAATTGACCACATGCGCGTTCGTCAGGATATATCCGTCCTTGCTTGCCACAATGCCGGTGCCCTGGATCACGCCGCCCTGGCTGCCCGTTGTGCCGGCCACGGTGGTTTCCACTCCGACCACGCTGTCCGCCACTTTCTTGTAGACGTCCTTCGCGCTCAGCTGGCCGGTACCCGGCTCCGGCACGATCGTAATGCCGGAGGAGTTCGGATTGGTTCCGTCGCCCTTGATTCCGCCCTGAATCTGCGCCTGGCTGGATGTGCTCCCGGAATCGGCGGATTTTTCCCCGTCGTCATATTCCGGCTGCGAAGCTGCGCCCTGCGGCCAGCCGCTCTGCTGACCGACGGCCGTCTGAACGCCATAAATGCAGAAGCCCAGCACGAACGCCGCCGTCAGCCCTCCCAGAATCCAGAGGAACACGCGCAGGCCGGTGTTTTTCCGTTTGGGCGGTTTCGGCTCCTGCGGGTTCTGATCAGGTTGCTGCCCGCCGTACGGCTGATACGACCAGTACGGCTGCTGACCGTACTGATCCTGGCGATAGCCGCCGTAGGGGCCGTTATAGTTCCCGTAGGGCTGATGATACTGGCCGTACGGGTTGTTGTTGTACTGGCCGTAGGGCGAATACGGATTCTGCGAGTCCTGATACGGCGGCTGGCCGTAAGGAGGAGGCGCCTGTTCCGTATTCCGGCTGTCCGGCTCCGGGTCTGGCGGGGCGGGCGTTCCCTCCTGCCCAGCAGAAGACGGCGCGTCCTGTCCCTGTTGTTCCTCCGGCTGCTCCCGCTCCGGGTCGCTCCCCTGTTCCGCCGCCGCGGGCTGTTCGTCCGCGGGCTGGTTGATGTCTCCGGTATCCCACGGGTCTTTTTCCCCGTTATGATTATGATCGAACTCGCTGTCACTCATAAGAAATACCCTTTCTGAAAATGATTTATTCTTTGACCTGCTCGGATGACCCGTCCTTTAACAGGTGCGGCTCGCTGATTTTGGGCAGCCAGAATTCAAACTGACAATATTCATTCTGCACGCTGCTGACATTAATTTCCCCACCGTGCAGCTTAATAATCGTACGGACGATATACAATCCCAGGCCCATCCCGTTTTTATCCTGGCTGCGGGACTTGTCGGTCTTGTAGAAACGGTCGAAAATCAGCGAAAGCTCCTCCGGAGCAATCCCCGGACCGCTGTTTTTGATCACGACGCTGGTCCTGTCGGGCTGGTCAAGGATCCTGATCTCGATATACCCGCCCACATTGGTAAACTTGACCGCGTTTTCTATCAGATTATACACGACCTGATGAATCATGTCCGGATCGCCGTCCACAAACAGGCTTTCCGCATCCTCCAGCCCGCGGATTTCCAGCTTCTTGTCTTCAATCGCCTTTTCAAAGGACAGAAGCGCGATCAGGATCGTATTGGTCAGGTCAAACCTTCCCGGGCGGAGCTTCAGCTCGCCGCTGTCGATTCTGGAAAGGTCCAGCATGGTGCGCACCAGCCGGGACAGCCTTTTGACCTCCTGCGAGACGATATTCAAATAGTGGCTCTCTTTCTCCGCCGGAATCGTGCCGTCCAGAATTCCGTCGATAAAGCCCGCGATCGTCGTCATCGGCGTTTTCAGCTCATGCGATACGTTTGCGATAAAATTGCGCCTTACGTTTTCGCCCGTGGAGAGGGAACTCGCCATGTTGTTGAAGGCGATCGCCAGCTGGCCGATTTCGTCCTGGCTGGTGACCGGAACGCGCACGGAAAAGTTTCCGTCCCCGAAGGAGCGCGCCGCCGCGGCCATATTGCGCAGCGGCTGGACCAGCTTATAGGAGAACAGCCACACCGCGCAGAAGGATACCATAAACGCGGCGATGGCGGCCAGCAGGAACATCCGCAGGATTTCCCCGCGGAAAGAATTGAACGACCGCACATTGTAAGCCGTGAACACGGCGCCAATGGCGGTCTTGCTGCCGTCGATATTCACCACGTTGATCGGCACCCCGACGACGTAATAAGGCTGGCTGTAAATTCCGCCCATGGTTCCCTGATTGTTGTACCCGCCGGAGATCGCCTTTTTCATGATTTCCTCGCTGACATTCCGGCCGTCGTTGATCCCGCTGGTGCTGTCGTAGGAGGCGATCACGATCTGGCCGTTCAGCTTTGTCACAAAGATATCCGCGTCGATGTTGTCGGAAAAGGCCGCGATAAACGCCTTCATCCGGTCGGTGTGGATCGTATAGACGTTGTCCTCCACCGAAGTAACGCTGTCCGCCGCGATTGCCGCTACGCTCTCGGCGTTCTTCCTCAGCAGGTTCCTTTTTTCCGTCTGCCAGTAGTTCGAAAAGAAAATCAGCATGACGAAGCTCAGGAACAGAAAGCTGATGAAAATAATCGAGGAGGTAATCCGCAGATACTTTTTAAACAGTGTTTTCTGCATTTTTTATTCCTTAACTTCAAATTTATAACCGACGCCCCAGACCGTTTTGAGCGCCCACTTGTCGGAGACGCCTTCCAGTTTCTCGCGCAGGCGCTTGACGTGCACGTCCACGGTCCGGCTGTCGCCGTAATAATCGAAGCCCCACACCTCGTCGAGCAGCTGGTCGCGCGTAAAAACGCGGTTCGGGTTGCTCGCAAGGTGGTAAATCAGTTCCATTTCCTTCGGCGGCGTGTCGATCTGAACGCCGTTGACCCGCAGCTCGTAGTTCGTAAGGTTGATGGAAAGCTTGTCGTATTTGACCTCTTTCACCAGTTCCTCGCTGTTTTTGCCCAGGCGGCGCAGCACGGCTTTGATTCTGGCCACGACCTCCTTTGCCTCAAACGGCTTCACCACGTAGTCGTCCGCGCCCAGCTCCAGTCCGAGCACCTTGTCAAAAACCTCGCCCTTCGCGGTAAGCATGATGATCGGGCACTGCGATTTCTTGCGGATTTCCCGGCAGACCTGCCAGCCGTCCAGTTCGGGCAGCATGATGTCGAGCATAACCAGGTCGGGGGCTTCCTCGTCAAAAGCCTCCAGCGCCTTGCGTCCGTCGTTGGCGATCGCAACCTCAAAGCCTTCCTTTTCGATATAAAGCCTCAGCAGCTCACATATATTCTGGTCGTCATCAACCACTAAAATTTTTCCAGCCGGCATTTTTAACTTCCTCCTTCATACCCCGCAGCCGCAGCGTTTTGAATTGGACGGCATCAGGAAATACGCCTGATTTTTCATTCCGAACGGAACTGCCTCCAATTTGAATGTATATATTTGATTATAAGGGAATTCCCCCGAAAAGTCATGAATTTTTTATAAAAGTTTTTAAATAATATATGAATTGCGGGCCCGCCGCACAGTTTCGGGGCGCACGGCTTTCCGTCATGAAAAAAGGGAGCGCCGCAGCGCTCCCCCTCGAAATTTCATTCTTACGGCCCCGTTATTTCATGATGCTGTTTAACAATCCGCCCTTTGCGATGATATTCTGAATAAAAGGCGGAAACGGCTGAGCCTTATAGTTTTTCCCGCTGGACAGGTTTTTAATCACGCCGGTGTCGAAATCGACCTCCACCTCGTCGCCCGCCCGAATGTCCTTGGCGGCCTGTGCGCATTCCAGAATCGGCAGCCCGATGTTGATGGCGTTGCGGTAAAAAATGCGGGCAAAGGTGGACGCGATCACGCAGGACACCCCGCTGGCCTGAATCGCGATCGGCGCGTGTTCGCGCGACGAGCCGCAGCCAAAATTTTTCGCCGCGACAATGATGTCGCCTTTTTTTACATTCTTTACAAAATCCCTGTCGATATCCTCCATGCAGTGCGACGCCAGCTCCGCGTGAGAGGCGGTGTTCAGGTATCTCGCGGGAATAATCACGTCCGTGTCGACATTGTCCCCGTATTTGTGTACAAATCCGTGTGCGTTCATTTCAAGCCCTCCTCAGTCCAGTTTATCCGGGTCGGCAATACAGCCCGCCACGGCGCTCGCCGCGGCAACGGCCGGGCTGGCAAGATATACCTCCGATTCCACATGTCCCATGCGGCCCACAAAATTGCGGTTCGTCGTGGAAACCGCGCGTTCCCCTTTTCCCAATATCCCCATATGCCCGCCCAGGCAGGGGCCGCAGGTCGGCGTGCTGAACACGGCGCCGGCCTCCACAAAAATTTCCGCCAGCCCTTCGCGCAGGGCCTGCAGGTAAATGGCCTGTGTTCCCGGCAGGACAATGCACCGCACGTGCCTGGCCACTTTCCTGCCCTTCAGGATGGAAGCCGCGATGCGCAGGTCCTCGATCCGCCCGTTGGTGCAGGAGCCGATGACGCTCTGGTCGATCCTGATCTCCCCCACGTCGTCGATGACTCTGGTGTTCTCCGGCAGATGCGGGAACGCAACCGTCGGCCTGAGCTGCGACAGGTCGATTTCATAGGTCTCGTCGTAAACGGCGTCTTCGTCCGCCGCGTAGACCACCGGCTCCCGCTGGAAGCGGTCCTTTTCGTAGGCAAGCGTCACTTCGTCCACCGGGAAGATGCCGTTCTTGGCCCCGGCCTCGATCGCCATGTTGGCGATGCTGAGACGGTCGTCCATCGAAAGCGCCTTCACCCCTTCGCCGGTGAATTCCAGCGAGCGGTACAGCGCGCCGTCCACCCCGATCGTTCCGATCAGGTGCAGGATCACGTCCTTGCCGCTGACCCATTTGGCGGGTTTGTTTTTCAGCACAACCCGGACGGCGGAAGGGACCTTGAACCATGTCTTTCCGGAAATCATGCCCGCCGCCATGTCGGTGGAACCGACACCTGTGGAAAACGCGCCGAGCGCGCCGTAGGTACAGGTGTGGGAATCCGCGCCGATGACGCAGTCGCCCGGGCCGACCAGTCCCTGCTCCGGCAGCAGCGCGTGCTCAATGCCCATCTGCCCCACGTCGAAGAAATTGGTAATGCTGTATTTCTCCGCGAAGCCGCGCACCTGACGGCACTGCTCCGCCGCCTTGATGTCCTTGTTCGGCGTAAAATGGTCCAGCACTAAAGCGATCTTATCCTGATCAAAAACCGACGAAGCCCCGCATTTTTCAAACTCGTTGATGGCCACCGGCGAGGTGATGTCGTTGCCGAGCACCAGGTCCAGCTTCGCCTCGATCAGCTGCCCGGCCTCCACATGCTCCAGCCCGGCGTGCGCAGCCAGAATCTTCTGCGTCATCGTCATTCCCATCGTGATATCCTCCTATCATCCGTCCGCCTTCTCACCGTTCCCGCACCGGGCGGCGGACTGCGTCCGTGTCATTAATCGTATTATGGCAGGAAACTTGAAAAAAGAATGTAACATGTGATACAATTATACAAATATTATCGTGCCGATCGATTGGATATCAACCCAAAATGACCGGTTCTCCCCCGTTCGGAACAGGGAGAACCGCCGATTTGGTTTTGCAGCCGCAGATAGGCACAAAGAACGAACCGGAGGGATGGAAAATGGAGCTTTTCCCGCAGAAAAACATAGGGGGCGTGTTGGAAAGATCCCACACGCCCCGCAGCTACGGAAAAGACCGTATGATTTACTGGCAGGAGGCCCCCGCCGGTGAATTTTATTATTTAAAGCGCGGAAAGGTAAAAATTTTCCTCAGCTCGGAAAGCGGCATGGAAAAAACCCTCACCGTTCTGGAACCGGGAAGCATCTTCGGCGAAGCGGCCTTTTTCGACGGAATGCCAAGGGTTTCCAGCGCCAAAACGCTGGTAAAATCCGAGATCATCACGGTCACCCGGCAAAGCCTGATGGACTGTATCCGCCGGGAGCCGCAGCTCGCCATGTACCTGCTCACCTATCTGTCGCAGACCATCCGCATGCTTTCCGCCCAGGTCAATTCCATGACCTTTCTGCAGGCCGACCAGCGGCTTGCGCGGCTGCTGCTCAGCCTGGAAAAAAACGGAACCGTGTCCGCCACCCACGACGATCTGGCCGGGCTCGCGGGCGTGTCGCGCGTGACCGTCAGCCGCATCCTGACCCGGTTCGCCCAAAGGGGCTGGACCGCCGCCCGCTACCGGGAGGTGGAAATTTTAGATGAAGCGGCGCTGAAAGGCTTTATCGAAGAATAAAGCCGCATCGGTCCCACTGCGTACCGAAGGAAATCGGTTCATCCTTCGCCCGGCTGCTCTGTCAGCTCGTGTTTTTCGGATGTATCAACCAAACGGGCCACATGCAGCGCCAAATACGCAACCTCTTCGTTGGGCAGAAACACATTATAATTCCGCAAAACATAGGTCCTGGTTTTTTCGGCACAAGCCATAGCCTCAGGATAGGCCTTTTGCATCTGTTGATACAGGAAATCGTCTTTGCTGTCCATCAACTTAGCCGAAAAAAAGCGTTCCGCAAAAAATTGCAGGTGGCTGATAAAGCGGGAATAATTGATACTATCCGTGTCTCCCTGATAATGTATGCTATAAGTAACGATGTTGGCCAAATCTCTAATCAGCCTGGCAGCCTGCATGGCATCAAAACCCGCGCCAATGTCCTTGCGGGCATTCACGATATGGAACGCTATGTTGCCCGCCTCCTCTTCCGGCAGTTCAACATTCAAAAGTTCCTTCGTCCGCTGGAGTCCCCGTACCCCCACATCAAACTCCTTGCGGTAGAAATGCTTAATCTCCCAAAAAACACGATTTGTTACAATCAATCCTTTTTGCTGCCGCTCTACTGCAAAATGCATATGATCTGTCAGCATCAGATAGATATGAGATGATAGCTTTTCGTTCAAAGTTTTCTCGGCATCGGCAACAATTTCCTGCGTCAGTTCCAGATACACTGAAGGAATCGTCGAAAACAGTTTTAGCATTGGCTGCGCATCCGGATTAGACAAAGGGATAAATACCCGGTCGGAAGGCTGACGGGCGATCTCCTCCCCGGCCTTACGGTCATAGCCAATACCCTTGCCCAATAAAATAGACTCTTCCCCGGCATTATCAGCCACCAGCACAACGCTGCTGTTCAGCACCTTCCGTATTTGCATTCGTCTCCCCCTCCTTTTCTTATCCTGAACAGGTCAGGTCAAATCTCCGCCGTTGGTTGCGATCACCTTTTTGTACCATGCAAAGCTGTCTTTGCGGCTGCGGGTCAGGGAACCCTGACCCATATCGTCCTGATCCACATAAATGAAGCCATACCGCTTACTCATCTGATTGGTAGAGGCAGAAATCAGGTCGATGGGTGCCCAACTGGTGTACCCCAGCATCTCCACGCCTTCATCAATTGCTTTGCTCATTTCGCTGATATGCTGACGAAAATATTCAATGCGGTAAAAGTCGTGAATAGAGCCGTCCTCTTCCACTGTATCCTTGGCGCCAATGCCGTTTTCTACGACCATCAGCGGCAGGCGATACCGGTCATATAGCTCAATCAGGCTGTACCGCAGCCCCTTCGGATCCACTTGCCAGCCCCAGTCGTTGGTAGGCAGATACGGATTCTTTACGCCCAGCACGGTGTTGCCCGGGGTTCGCTCGGCTTTGGGATCTGCTGATTCCGTCATCGACATATAATAACTGAAAGAGACAAAATCCACACAGCCGGTTTTTAGAATCTCGGCGTCGCCCGGTTCGGTCTTCAGGTTTATGCCCTTTCTCTCGAACATTTTCAGGATCAGGCGCGGATATTCCCCCCAAACTTGAACATCGGCATAAAACAGGTTTTCCAGGTTTTTCGCCTGAGTCGCCAGCTCATCTTCCGGGGCGCAGGTACGGGCGTAGGTGGTCAGCTTGGTCAGCATACAGCCTACCTTGCTGCCGGGGATTATCTGATGGCAGTCCCTGACTACCAGCGCGCTGGCCACAAACTGGTGGTGCAGCGCCTGATAGCAGGTTTCCAGCAGCTTATCTTCAGGCACGCGGCTGGGGACAATGCCCGCCGTCGTGAAGGGATGACGGATAACGCTGTCCACCTCATTGAAGGTCAACCAATATTTCACATCATTTTTGTATCTCTCAAAACAAACGTGGCAGAAGCGGACAAAACGTTCGATCACCCTGCGGTCAGCCCAGCCGTTGTATTTGGTGGCCAGGGCCAAGGGCATCTCGTAATGGCTCAGAGTCACAAGAGGTTCAATGTGCAAGCGGTGCATTTCCGCAAACAGGCTGCTGTAAAACTGCAAGCCCTTTTCATTGGGCTTGGTTTCTTCTCCCGTTGGAAAGATGCGACTCCATGCGATCGAAATACGCAACATGGTAAAACCCATCTCGGCGAACAGTGTCAGGTCTTCCTTATAGCGGTGATAGAAATCGATACCGCGGCGCTTGGGGTAGTAGGTGTCATTGGGGTCCGCCAAAGCGACTGCGATTACCTCGTCGTTCATGGCTACGTGAGCCTTGTAATCTTTCACATCCGTGCCGGGCTTATAGGTGGCGACATCCGCCACGCTGGGTCCTTTTCCGTCTACGTTCCAGGCGCCTTCCACCTGATTTGCAGCCAGGGCTCCACCCCAGAAAAAGCCTTTGGGAAAACTCATTTTACAGCCTCCAGTTTCATCAGGGCAACACCGGGTGCCACTACACCCTCGGCTGCCGGAGTCATGATGAAGGAATCACCGTTTGTCACAACAATGGGTGTAGTTACATCGTACCCCGCCGCCTTGATAGCATCAATATCAAATTTCATCAAAAGCTGGCCTTGTTTCACAGCATCACCGTTTTTTACCTGAGGCGCAAAGCCCTTGCCTTCCAGCTTGACAGTATCTACGCCAATATGAATCAGCAATTCGGCGCCAGTGGAGGTAACCATGGAAATGGCGTGCTTGGACTCTAACACCTGTTCAACTGTGCCATCAGCGGGGGCATACAGTTCACCCCTTTCGGGCACTACCGCCATGCCGGTACCCAGAATTTCCTTGGAGAACACCTCGTCCTTTACTTCGCTCAGGGGAATCGTCTTGCCCTGCAGAGGACTACAAACGGTAGAATCGGTAACAACCCCGGGTGCAGCTTCCTTAGAAGGCTCTCCTGCATCGTCCCTATACAGAATCAGGGTGAGCACGAAGGAGGCCACAACAGAAATAACAAAGCCCACAATTGCCCAGATAAAGTTCATGCTGTTACCGGCATCGATGTACATTGCCATGGAGGCAATGCCGGGGCCCACGGCAGCAAAAGCTTTGACCTTCATCAGGCCGATGAACAGGCCGCCGACGAAGCTGGAGGCCACCACGGAAGTCATCACCTTTTTGTGCTGCAAGGTTACACCATACAGAGCGGGCTCTGTAATGCCAAACAGACCGGAGATACCGGCGGAAATAGCGGTGGAGCGCAGTTTTTCATCCTTGGTCTTCAGGGCAACCGCCAGGCAGGCACCGCCTTCAGCGATATTGTGTGCCAGAGAGGCAGGCAGGTACAGCATATCGAAGCCAGGGCTTGCGATGGAAGAGACAGCGTAGGGCACCAGCGCCTTGTGCATACCCAAGGAGACCATAAAGGGCAGAATTGCGGCTACGATGGCAACGGCCAACCAGCCCAAAGTGTTATACAAAGCCAGAATAGCGGCAGTCAGCAAGGCGCCGATGTTGTAGCCCAAAGGTCCGAGCACCAGCAGGCCGACCGGGAATCCGACGGCAAGGCACAACAGGGGCACAAAGAAGATGCGGATGACCTTGGGGCACCATTTATTGCACCAGTGCTCCAAAGACGCCATAAACATGACGATCAGGACGGAGGGGAACACTTGACCGGTATAGCCGATGCTTTGTAGCTTGAAGCCGAACAGATAAGCACCGCCCTCCGTGCCCAATAACGCCGCAGTGTTAGGGTGAATCATGGCGGCAGCCAAGGAAACGGCCACCAACTTGTTGCAGTTGAACTTGTTTGCGGTGGTAAAGGCGACCAGAACAGGCAAATAGTATAGTGCGGCATCTGCCACGCCGGCAAATACCTTGTACGCCACCATATCGGTGGTCAGCAAGCCAAAGGTGGTAAAGATGGTCAACATAGCCTTGAGTACGCCGGCACCGGCAATTGCGGGAACCAGCGGCTGGAAGATACCGACCATATAATCCAGAATGATACCACCGATGTTCTTTTTTCCACCTTTGCTAACGGAAACGACTTTTCCATTAGCAAAGTCACCAAGCTTCATCAACTCATTATATACTTCAATCACATCGTTGCCAATGACAACCTGGCACTGGGGTCCACTGCTAATCACGCCCATAACACCGGGCGTTTTTTTCAACGCAGCGGTATCTGCCTTTGCGGGGTCCACAAGAGTAAAACGCAGCCGGGTAGAGCAGTGTTCCAACTGTACCACATTTTTTTTACCGCCGACCAGATGCAGAACATCCGCTGCGGTTTGCTTATAGTTTTTCATTAAAAACCTCCATACACTTATCCATCTTCCTTTTCTGTTTGGCCCAAAACATCAAAAGAAAAAGACCCAACAGAACAACACTCAACCTTTACTGCGGCCATCGCATAAAAGTCTCATTTGTTCCGCCGGATCCTGCCTGCATTACCAGTGACATGTCCAACTGAATAACTTATTGTTAGTATAGCAAAGGCTTTTTCCTTTTTCAATACTGTTTTTTCACAAAAAAGCATCATAAATTTATGCAAAATTGCGTCGTACACAAGGATTACTTTTGGATATAATCCTTAATATACAGATTTGCACAATTTCCGGTCAGCAGCCCAAAAACCGGCACCTTATGGGGTAATTTTATTCCTTCGGCTTCATCGTCGGGAACAGAAGCACGTCGCGGATGGACGCGCTGTCGGTCAGGAGCATGACCAGGCGGTCGATGCCCATACCCATCCCGCCGGTCGGCGGCATGCCGTACTCCAGAGCGGTCAGGAAGTCTTCGTCGATCATATTGGCTTCTTCGTCGCCCGCGGCGCGCAGCTCCATCTGGCGCATAAAACGGCCGCGCTGGTCGATCGGGTCGTTCAGCTCGGAGTAGGCGTTCGCCAGCTCACGGCGGGTAATAAACAGCTCAAACCGCTCCACCAGCTCCGGGCAGTCCTGTTTACGCTTGGTCAGCGGAGAGACCTCCACCGGATAATCATAGATGAAGGTCGGCTGCAAGAGATGCTCCTCTACCTTTTCCTCAAACGCCAGCGACATGATATCGCCCCATTTGTCGGTGCCCTTGGTTACAAGCCCCAGCTCCTTCGCGACCGCTTTCGCCTTTTCGGTGTCGCCCTTGAAGGAGAGAAAATCTATTCCCGCGTATTCCTTGATCGCGTCGTTCATGGAGAGGCGCTTGAACGGCAGGCCCAGACTGACGTCCTCGCCCTG
Organism: Caproiciproducens lactatisolvens; assembly: GCF_052443335.1. Taxonomy (NCBI): domain Bacteria; kingdom Bacillati; phylum Bacillota; class Clostridia; order Eubacteriales; family Acutalibacteraceae; genus Caproiciproducens; species Caproiciproducens lactatisolvens. The sequence continues at coordinate 2,985,805 of NZ_CP195750.1, forward strand.
ATAGGTGATCTGATCGGACCCGCACGCCTTCACGGCGCACTCGTGGATCATATTCTCGGTAATTTCCATCATCCCGCGGTAATCCGTGTACGCTTCGTAAAGCTCGATGGTGGTAAATTCCGGGTTGTGTTTGACATCCATTCCCTCGTTGCGGAAAATGCGGCCGATTTCGTAGACGCGCTCCATCCCGCCGACGATCAGCCTTTTCAGATGCAGCTCCGTCGCGATCCTTAAGTACATATCGATGTCCAGCGTATTGTGATGCGTAATAAACGGCCGTGCGGCGGCGCCGCCCGCAATGTTGCTGAGCACGGGCGTCTCCACCTCGATATAGGCTTTTTCATCCAGAAAGCTGCGGATGGTCCTCATGATTTCACTGCGCTTGATAAAGGTATCCTTTACCTCGGGGTTGACGATCAGGTCAAGGTAGCGCTGGCGGTAGCGCAGATCGGTATCCTTCAGCCCGTGGAATTTTTCCGGCATGGGCAGCAGCGATTTGGAGAGCAGCCTGATTTCTTTGGCGTGAACGGAAATTTCTCCCCTGCGGGTTTTGAAAACATATCCCTTTACGCTGACAATGTCGCCCAGGTCCCAGTAGCTTTTCAGGTCGCTATAGCTTTCCTCGCCCACCTGGTCGATTTTCAGATAAACCTGTATCCTGCCGGTGCGGTCGTGGATATCCAGAAAACTCGCCTTGCCCATGTCGCGCCAGCTCATCATGCGGCCGGCGATGCATACGTCGCTGTTTTCCAGCTTTTCAAAGGACTGGCGGATTTCCTGCGCGGTCGTATCCCGCGGGCAGACCGTAATGGCAAACGGGTCCCTGCCGGCCTGCTGAAGCGCGGTCAGCTTATCCCTGCGGATCTGCAGCAGTTCGCTGATATCCTGCTCCGGCTGGCAGGTTTCCTTCGTCTCATTGATCGTTTCGCTCATTTGTAACTCTCCTAAATCATAGATTCACTCCCGCTGAAAAACGTTATTTGGAGATGGTAAGAACCTCGTATTCCATCGTTCCGGCGGGAACCTCAATTTCAATTTTATCCCCGATGCCGTGTCCCAGAAGGGATTTCCCGACCAGCGATTCGTCGGAAATGTTTCCGTTCACCGGGTCGACCTCGTTCGAGCCGACGATTTTATAGTTGGCGACGCCGCTGTTTCCGGTCGAGGGGTTCGTTACCCTTACCTCCACCTTGGAGCCGATATGGATATTCTCATTGCTGAGCTCGTCTTCGTCGATCACCTTGACGTTTTTCAGCATGACCTCAATATCCGCAATGCGGGCCTCCACGATCGCCTGATCGTTTTTCGCCTCGTCATATTCGCTGTTTTCAGACAAGTCGCCGAAGGAAAGGGCGATCTTGATTTTCTCCGCCACTTCCTTGCGTTTGACGCTTTTCAGCTCTTCCAGCTCGTTTTCAAGCTTTTCAAGGCCTTCTTTTGTCAGGATTACCTGTTTAACCATATATAAACCACCTTTTCAATGCAATTTTCTTGCAGTTTTTCCACAGCGTTTTCCCACACAATGGCAGAATAATTTCATGTTCCTCCCCCGCTTTCGGCGGGGGAGGAACACTTTCACCTGTCACTGTAAACAGGATTGCTGATTTTTTCTATAATAAATACATTATAGTGATACCGTACCGTTCTGTCAATAAAATCCGCCCCGGCGGGCGGATTTTCCAGAAAAACAGGGATATGCAAACGCATATCCCCAAGACCGCTTCAGTCCGTCGCGGCTCCGCTTTCCACCGGTACCTCCGCAGCGGCGCCGGGGGCCTGGGAAACATTCGCTCCCTGCCGGATCAGCGCGGAAACCGCGGCCTGCAGCTGCGCGTCCTGCTCGCCCGCCAGCTGATTTTTCGCCAGCAGCTCGCGCTGGGCGTCGGTGAGCTCTTTGCTGACATCCGCGTCAATGCCCTTGCCGTTAAAGACATTGCCGTTCAGGGTCAGATAATTTGCCACGGAAAGGATAATCGCCGACCCGTCGGAAAGCGGCATCACTTCATCCTTTGTGCCGAAGCCCGCGGTCTTTTCCCCGACCAGCAGTCCTTTTTTATAGTCCTTGATATCGGACGCGAAAATTTCCGCCGCGCCAAAGGTGTTCCGGTCGACAATCACCGAAATGGGCAGGCTGACCTCGTTTGCGTTGGAGGTGTGCTCCACGGTGACCTTTCCTGCCTTGTTCCTGTAGCTGACCGTATTGCCCGCGGGCAGGAGGGTGTCCAGCATTGCTGCCATCCCGCCCACGCTTCCGCCGGAATTGCTTCTGAGGTCGACGACAACGCCCGCCGCGCCTTCCTTGATGCGCTGGGCGAGCAGCGTGTTGAACTGCTCCGCGTTGTTATCGGTAAATTCGCTGATTTTCAGATAGGCCACGTTGCCGTTGATCATGGAGGAAGTGATCGTCCGCTCGGTATACTCCGCGCGGGTCACGGTAATGCTGAGCTTTTCGGTTTTCGCCTCCGTCCCGCCGGAAGCCCCGGCGTCCTCCGTCCTGCGCAGGATGCCGAACTTCACCTTGGAACCGGAAACACCGTCCAGCTTGTTGAGCGCGTCGCCGTAGGTGATGCGCACGATCTCCTTATCATCCATGCTGACAATGGTGTCGCCCTTTTTGATCCCGCTTTTTTCGGCGGGCGAATTCGGCATGACCTCAATGACTTCCATATTGCCGTCGTTGTCGCGGGCGGTCTTGATGCCCACGCCGATATTCTTTCCGCTGTTTCCGCTGACATACGCCTTATATTTCTCCGCCGACAAATATTTTGCCTGGGAATCCCCCAACCCGGCCACGTATCCGGCGCAGATGCCGTCGTTCAAAGCGGTTTCGTCCACCGCTCCGATGTAGTCCTGCCTTGCCTTCTGGTCGATCTCGCTCAGCTTGGTATACATCGCCTGGCGCGCGTTGACATCCGCGACCTTGGTGTTGAAGTTCTTCATCGCGTAAACGTAGGTGAGGGAAACCGTAATGGAGGCCGTAACGGCAACAAGGGCAACCGCCGCGCCCCAGGTCAGCTTTCTGCTCATATCGAATCAATCATTCCTTATTCTGGATTTTCCTTCCGCCTATCTGCTGAACCAGTTCAGCGGATTCTTTGCCACGCCGTTCACGCGGATTTCAAAATGAAGATGCGCTCCCTGCGAATCTCCGGTGTTGCCGACATAGGCGATCACCTGCCCTTTTTTCACCGTCTGCCCTTTGCTGACCGCCACGCTGCTGCAATGGCCGTACAGGGTGGAGTACCCGCCGCCGTGGTCGATCGCCACCACGTTGCCGTACCCGCCGTAGCCGGTGCCGTAATTGCCCCAGCCCGCCATCATCACCTTGCCCGAATCGGCCGCGACAATCGGCTTGCCGTAGACGCCCGCGGAGGAAATGTCAATTCCCTTGTGCAGGCTGCCCCACCGGTAGCCGTAGCCGCTGGTAATATTGGTAACGCCCGGCAGAGGCCAGCCAAAGTTGCCCTTGCTCACGTACCCGCCGCTGCCGCCGGTTCCCTTCTGGGAAGCGTAATAATCCTTATACCACTGGTCGATCGCGGCGTCCGCCTTCTTGCGCTGTTCGGCAAGCTTTGCGTTTTCCTGATTGGCGCTCGATTCGTTCTGGGAAATCTCCGCAATGACCGCTTTTGTTTCATTGACCAGCGAAGTGAGCTCGCCCTGCTTTGTGTCGAGCGCCACCCTCGCTTCGGCAACGCTTTTGCGGTTGGTCTCAATCTCCGATTTCTGCGCCTTAATGCTGTCCATATCGGACTTCAGCGTATTGATCAAATTGGTGTCATGCGTGGTAATGGCCTGAATCGCCTCCGTTTTATCCGCAAGGTCCACCACGTTTTTGGCGCTGAGGATAATTTCAAGGTTGGACGCCTCGCCCGTCAAATAGAGCGCGCGCAGCCTTTGCTTGAGCTGTTCGTAGTTCGCGTCGATATTTTTCTGTTTATCGGCGATCTGCGATTCCTTTTGGGAAATGTCCGCGTCCAGAGCATTGATCTGCTGATTCAAAACGTCGATCTGGCTCTGCACGGTGCTTGCCTGCGTGTCCAGCGCCGCTTTATACTGCTGCTTCTGGGCCTTGTCCGCTTTCAGCGTCTTCAGCCTGGCGGCAACCTCCGCCTGTTTTTTCTTCAGATCGGCCTGCTCCTTCTGCAGCTGGCTCAGGCTTTTGGCGGCGGACGCCGGCATGGCGGCCTGAGGAGCAAAAATCATCGCCAGCGCCAGAACGACGGCGAGCATTCCTTTGACCCATTTTCTACCAGCCAACGATCTCCCCTCCTTCCTTCTTCAGATATTTGCTGATGGAAATCACTCCGCCCACCGCGCCGAACAGCATTCCGGCCAGAATAAACGCCAGGGTAATGCTCCACGCGAGGGGCTGTATGTCAACGGGAGAAAACATCATAATGGATGTAATGGAGGTAATCATTTTATTGTAGAGCAAAAGCAGGATCAGGCTGGAAATCAGCCCCGAAAGGACTCCGATGATCATGCCCTCCACAATAAACGGGACGCGTATAAACCAGTTCGTCGCGCCGACGGACTTCATAATGCTGATCTCCACCCGCCGCGAAAACATGGTGACCCGGATGGTATTGGAAATAATGAACAGGGAAACCAGGCTGAGCAGCAGGATGATCCAGAAGCCCACCATGGTGATCATCCGGTCCAGATTCGTCAGCTTCTGCGCCACGTCCGAATAATCGTTGATGCTCGCGACGCCGGAAATCTTCTGAATCTGCGCCGCGGTTTCCTGATACTTGGAAAGGTCCTTGAACGAAACCTTGAAAGCGTCCGGCAGCGGGTTTTCCTTCCCGGTCATGCCCTGCAGCATGGTGCCGTCCTTATCGCCCAAAATATCCATATACTGCTGGATGGCGTCGTCCTTCGGCACGAATTCACAGGTTTCAATATTATCGAGCTTTTTGATTTCCTCCCCGACCTTGATGGCGGAAAGCGTGGGCAGGTCCTGCGTCATATAGACCCTGACGGAATTGCTGCCCTCCAGCGTTTTCATAGCGGAATCGATATTATAGGAAAAAAGCACCGCCGCGCCCGTCAGCAGCAGGCACGAGATCAGCACGCCGACGGAAGCAAAGCTCATGGTGCGGTTGTTCCAGATATTCTTGATACCCTCTTTCATCAGGTACCCCAGTCCGTTAATCCTCATGGCGCGCCTCCTTCTGCGAAGCGGTGTCCGCCACGATGCTTCCGCCGTGGATTTCCACCACTCTGCGGTGGAAGTGCTTGACCAGCGAATGCTCGTGCGTCACCATCAGGATGGTGGTGCCGCGGCGGTTGATTTCGTTGAGCAGGTCCACAATTTCAAAGGAAAGGGCGGGGTCAATGTTGCCCGTGGGCTCGTCCGCGATAATCAGCTTGGGATTGTTGATCAGCGCCCGCGCAAGCCCGACCCTCTGCTGCTCCCCGCCGGAAAGCTCCGCCGGATGGCACATCGCCTTGTTCTGAAGATCGACAAGGCTCAGGATATACGGGACCCGCTTGCGGATTTCCCTGTTGGTCGCGCCGACGATGTGCATGGCGAACGCCACATTGTCGAACACCGTCATATTGTCGATCAGCCGGAAATCCTGAAAGACGATCCCCATCGTCCGGCGCATATACGGCACGTCCCGCTTTCTCAGCGTGGAAAGCCTTCTGCCGTTGACGGTGATCTCGCCCTCGCTGGCTTTCTCCTCACACATAATCAGCTTGAGGAAGGTGCTCTTCCCCGCACCGGAAGAGCCGACAATAAAGACAAACTCGCCCTTGTCCACTTTCAGGTTCACGTCCTTGAGCGCTTTTGTCCCATTGGAATATGTTTTGCTTACATTCTGAAATTCTATCAATGTAATCGCTCCATCAAATTCATTCATACTGATCTTTCATTGAGTCAATGAAAGATCAGGACAAGGATTCGTTTCCCACAAAATTCACCATAAAAAGCCAAAAAAACCAAAACCCATTGGCATGTTTACATAATACCAATGGGCGACGGATTTATTATCCTCTAATAGAATTAAATTGTAATAAATCTGTAATATTTCTGATTTCTTTTTTCATTTCCCTGTCAGAATTTAACTGGGTTGGAAGAAAGATACTTCTTGACCATCAGAGCGACCTTGAAAACAATGGCGTCTTCAAACTCGCGCAGATCCAGACCGGTGATCTTCTTGATCTTTTCCAGCCTGTAAACCAGCGTATTCCGGTGGACAAACAGCTTGCGGGAGGTTTCGGAAACGTTCAGGTTGTTTTCAAAAAAGCGCTGAATGGTGAACAGGGTCTCGTGGTCCAGCGATTCGATCGAGCCGCGCTTGAAGACTTCTTTCAGGAACATGTCGCACAGCGTCGTCGGCAGCTGGTAAATCAGACGGGCAATCCCGAGGTTGTCGTAGCTGACGATCGGCTTCTCCGTGTCGAACACCTTGCCGACCTCCAGCGCGACCTGGGCTTCCTTGAAGGAGCGGGCCAGATCCTTGATTCCGGTCACCGTGGTGCCGATCCCGACCACACAGTGGGTGTAGAACTCGCTGGAAAGGGTGTCCACAATGGAACTTGCCAGTTTTTCCAGATCCTTCGGCTCAATGCCGGCGCGGATTTCCTTGACCAGCGCGATATCGTTTTCGTTAATATTAATGATAAAGTCCTTGTTTTTATCCGGGAAAAGATTCTGTACCACATCGTAAGCCGAAATATCGGACTTGTTCGTAATTTTAATCAGCATACACACGCGGTTCACATCAGCGTTAAAGCGGAGCTCCCGGGCTTTCAAATAGATATCGCCGGGCAGGATATTATCCAGAATCACATTCTTGATAAAGTTGCTGCGGTCGTATTTTTCATCGTAATACTGCTTGATGCTGCTCAGTGAAACAGCCAGCAGGGAAGCGTAGCGGCCGGCCTCCGGATCGCTGCCGGAAACAAAAACGGCGTATTCCGGCCTTGGGCGGCTGCCGAACGACTTAAAAGTATAGCCGTTGACCACAAAAGTTCCCGGCGTCGCCAGAACCTCGGCGGTAATGCTGTCGTTCACTTCGCCGATACGGCCAAGCTCACTGCAAGCTATGATAACCGAGGTCTCATCGATTACACCGATCGTACGGTCGATTGCGTCACGCATTTGGTGGATAACTCCCTGAAATAATCTATTTGACATAGCTCTCCCTCACTTTATATAACTTGTGGAATCTGCTGAAATATTATAGTATGCTACATACATTTTACATAAATTCAACGCATTTTTCAACTATGTATTGAACATAAAATAAAAAAATATCATTTTCAGGAGAAATTTGGGGATAAAATCCCCTTTTTTACCATAATTTATTTCTTTGTCGGCGGAAAAATATTTTTATTTTTCTGTATAAAAATAAAGGGCCGTGTGAACACGGCCCCGGGAATGTCGGAAAACTGTCGGACGGCGAAAAATTGCAGGAAGACGGTCAGGGGAAAACCGCCTTCCGTGAGGGAAACCCGTCAGTTCAGAATCGTCTTTTCCGTATCTTTATCAAACAGATGCATTTTCCGGAGGTTAAAGGCGATCTCGATGATGTCGCCCGTCTTGGCGGTGGAGGTCGGCTCCACCCTGGCCGTAATGTCGCTGTTCTCGCAGTTCAGGTACAGATAGGTTTCCGCGCCCATCAGCTCGGTTACCTCCACCCCGGCCTTTACGATGCCATCCGTCGCCTTTGCGAGGAAGTCCGGCTCGTCGTGCACGTCTTCGGGGCGGATGCCGAACACAACCGTTTTGCCCGCGTAATCCTTCAGCACGCCGTCCTTGTCCTTCCCTTCGGGAACGGCAACGCTGTACCTGCCGAATTTCAGGAAGAAGCGGCCGTCCCTGTTTTCGACCTCCGCGTCGATAAAGTTCATCTGCGGGGAACCCATAAAGCCGGCCACAAACTCGTTTACCGGATAATCGTACAGGTTCTGCGGCGTGTCGACCTGCTGGATAAAGCCGTCCTTCATCACCACGATGCGGTCGCCCATGGTCATGGCCTCGGTCTGATCGTGCGTTACATAAATGAAGGTGGTGCCCAGCCTTTTGTGCAGCTTGGAAATTTCCGTCCTCATCTGCGCGCGCAGCTTGGCGTCCAGATTGGAAAGAGGTTCGTCCAGGAGGAAAACCTTCGGGTCGCGGACAATGGCGCGCCCGAGGGCGACGCGCTGGCGCTGGCCGCCGGACAGGGCCTTCGGCTTTCTGTCGAGCAGATGGGAGATGTCCAGAATCTTGGCGGCCTCTTCCACGCGGCGCTTGATTTCTTCCTTCGCCACCTTGCGGATCTTCAGGCCGAAAGCCATATTGTCAAAAACCGTCATATGGGGATAAAGCGCGTAGTTCTGGAACACCATTGCGATGTCGCGGTCCTTCGGCGCAATATCGTTCGCAAGCGTCTCCCCGATATACAGCTCGCCCTTGCTGATTTCCTCCAGTCCCGCGATCATCCGCAGGGTAGTGGATTTTCCGCAGCCGGACGGACCGACCAGAATAATGAATTCCTTGTCCGCGATTTCCAGATTGAAATCCGTAACCGCGGTCACGCCTCCTTCGTAGACCTTGTAAATATGCTTTAATGTAACGTTTGCCATCATAATCCTCCTGAATCTCATACTGTTCGTCTCAACGGTTCCCACAGCGTTTCCATTTCCATTGGGGAAAAAACCAATCGGCACTTTGGGGAAATAATGGATCGCTGTAAATCAAACCGTTTCTCATTTCGTGAATTCATGATAACAGATGCGACCGGGGATTAACAGCCGTTTTTTATCCAAACTTTGCGTTTTGGAATTATGAAAATCTGATAAAACACAAAAACAGGTCCCGAATTTAGTGTATATTGGATAGCGAAGATTGGCTGAAAATGGCGGATCTCTCCCGCTTGTCCAGCTCCCGCGCGGCTCCCGGAGCCAGCTTTTCATCCAGCTTCAGCCCGCCGATCTGTACCCGCTTCAGCTTCAGCACCTCGTTGCCGCGCGCCAGAAACATCCGCTTCACCTGGTGGAACTTCCCCTCGCGGATTTGTACGCGGACAAGCGGGCGTTCCCCGTCCTCCAGAACCTCCAGCCGCGCCGGCAGGCACGTCCTGTCTTTCAGCTCCACCCCGTTTTCAAACGCGGCGACGTCCTCCGGGACGACCGGGCGGGCAAGAACCGCCTCATAGAGCTTGTACACATGGCTTTTCGGCGCGAGCATCCGGTGGGCGAACGCTCCGTCGTCGGTAATGATGAGCAGCCCTTCCGTGTCCCTGTCCAGCCGACCCGCGGGGAAAAGCCCGCGCCGCCTCTGCTCCGGCGGCAGCAGGTCCACCACGGTCCGCGCCCGCGTATCCCGGGACGCGGAGAGCACGCCGGCGGGCTTGTTCATCATCAGATAAAGGAACTCCCGGAAATTCAGGGGTTCCCCGTTCACCGTCACTTCGTCGGACTGCGTGTCCACCTTATAGTCGGCTTTTCTGACCACGCTGCCGTTCACCGCAACAACGCCGCGGCGAATCATCGCCCCGGCGTCCCTGCGGCTGCCCAGGTTCTGCGAAGCCAGTATTTTGTCGAGCCGTTCCATGCTCATTTGCTCATCCTCCGTGTTTTCACTGTCCCTTTCGTTTAAACGATTGCGGCGCGCCGGTCAATGAGGAACCTGGCCCCGCCCGTTCAGTCCGTGGGCCAGGCGTTCGCCGGGATTTCAGAAGCGGCGGAAGCCGTGTTGGGGTCCGCCGAGGCCGCGTTCGGGTCACCGGAAGCCGCGTTGGGATTCTCCTGGATCGGCTCCCCGTAATCGTTGCTGCTCTTCTCCCCGGAAAAACCGGTCATAAAGCCGTCCAGCTGGACGGTGCTCAGGTCGCCCCCGATCACCCGGTTGTCGTAAACAAGAAGGGTGGCCCTTACATCGGTCGCCTGCGGATAGTTTGTGACCGCATAGATCCACTGCTTGCAGGTTTTCCCCGCGTAGGGGGTCAGGTCAAGCCCCTGCTCTTTCTGGATATTGTTATATTGGAGATAGACGTCGTCGAACTGCGCCGGAATCGCCACGTCCTTCACTTCAATCGGTTCGGTGTTTACCTGCCAGCCAAACTGTTTCAAAAAGGAAACGCGCTGGTCGTTCGAGCCTGCGGTAAGGGTATACTTTTTCCCGCCGGCCGAAGCAACCGGTCCGGAATGAAACAGCTTCGTCACGACGATCGCCGCGGTCACCACCAGTAAAATTGCCGCCAGCCCGATCAGTATCTTTTTTCTGCCGGCCTTAATTGAAAAAATAAACATATTCCCGCCCCCTTGTATAAAGATAAATATGCGGGGAGACGGGAAAAAATGCAAAAACAGCCTCCGTTTCCGGCGGCTGTCTGCATTTGTTATTCTTGCGCTTCCGCGGCTTTCGCTTCCTCAATCACCTTCTGGGCCACCTGCGGCGGCGCCTCCTCATAACGGCAGAAATCAAAGGTGAACGACCCCCTGCCCTGGGTGGACTGGCGCACGAAGGTGGTAAAATCGTGCATCTCCGCCATGGGCACCTCGGCTTCCACGACCTGCCTGCCGTTCTCCGCCGGGTTCATCCCCAGCACGCGGCCGCGGCGCTTGTTGACCTCGCCCATCACATCGCCCATGTTGGCGTCCGGCACCGTGCATTTCAGCGTGCCGATCGGCTCCAGCAGCACGGGGTTCGCAATCGGCATACCCGCTTTGTAAGCGAGGTTCGCCGCCATTTTGAAGGACATTTCGGAGGAATCCACCGGATGGTACGAGCCGTCGTACAGCGTCGCCTTTAACCCGACCACCGGGTATCCGGCGAGCGGCCCTTTCACAATGGACTCGCGCAGCCCCTTTTCCACCGCGGGGAAAAAGTTTTTCGGCACCGCGCCGCCCACGACGCGTTCGCCGAACTCGAGGCCCTCGCTGTCGCAGGGCTCAAATTCGACCCAGATATCGCCGAACTGCCCGTGTCCGCCGGTCTGCTTCTTGTACCGGCCCTGCACCTGCACCTTCTTGCGGATGGTTTCGCGGTAAGGCACGCGCGGCTTCTGCAGCGTGACCTCCACGCCGAATTTATTCCTCAATTTGGAAATGATGATATCGAGATGCTGCTCGCCCATGCCGGACAGCACCATCTGATGCGTTTCCGCGTTGGTTGTGAATTTTATGGTGGGATCTTCGTCCACCAGACGGAAAATACCCTGTGCGACCTTATCCTCTTCGCCCTTATTCTTCGGCACCACCGCCATGGAAAGCGTGGCGTTCGGGTAAGTGATCCCCTCCAGCGTGACCTTTCTTGCCGGAGAACAGAGCGTGTCGCCCGTGCTGACGCCCTGCAGCTTCAGGACCGCGCCGATATCGCCCGCGCCGATGCAGGGGGCGTCCTCCTGCTTCTTGCCGCGCATCATGACCGTCTTGCCGATGCGCTCCACGTTTCCCGTGCGCATATTGATCAGCTGGGAATCCGTCGCCACTTTCCCGGAGACCACCTTCAGGTAGGACAGCTTGCCGATAAACGGGTCGGCGATGGTCTTGAACACAATCGCGGCGGCCGCGGCGTCGTCATTGACCGAAAGCTCCACCGGGTTGCCGTCCACATCCGAGCCGATTTCCCCGCTTTTGTCCTCCGCGGAAGGCGCCAGCCAGGTCAGGCCGTCCAAAAACTGCTCCATCCCTCTCATCAGCAGCGCATCCCCGCAGAACACCGGGCTGATCGCGCCGGATTTCACGCCCTTGCTGACGCCTACGATCACTTCCTCCGGCGTAAACTGCTCGCCGGAAAAATATTTCTCAAACATTTCGTCGCTGGTCTCCGCTACCGCCTCGTAAATCGCGGTGCGCAGCCCTTCCAGCCTGGTTCCCATGTCCGGCATCTTCACTTCCACCGGTTTGCCGTTCTGGTAATCATAGGCCTTGTATTCCAGCATGTTGATGTATATGTTCGCCTTGCCGTCCTCAATAAACGGAACCACAACGGGGCAGACGGACGGGCCGAAGCCGGCCTTCAAATCCTCAAACACCTTGTAGAAGCGCGCGCTTTCGTCGCACAGGCCGTTGACAAAGAAGATTTTCGCAAGGCCGCGCCTGTTCGCCGCTTCCACCGCCTTTTCCGTGCCCACGGACACGCCGCTTTTGCCGGAGACGGCGACCAGGACGGAATCCGCCGCGCGGACCGCCTCGCACATGCCGCCCTCAAAATCGAAAAGGCCCGGAGCATCTATCAGATTGATTTTATGATTCTTCCATTCCAAAGGGGCCACCGCAGTCGTCACGGTGATTTTTCTCTTGATCTCTTCGGGGTCAAAGTCGCAGACGGTGCTTCCTTCGCCGACCTTGCCAAAACGGTCGGTGGCGCCGGACAGATACAGCATAGCCTCCGCGATGCTGGTTTTCCCGGCGCCGCTGTGTCCCGCAATTGCAATGTTGAGAATATTCTTTGCATGATACTGTTTCATATAGATACTCCTTTCAGGGATTGATTGTTACAACCATACAATTGTGCAACCAAATTTACGATAATTATAGCTTGTTTTTACAATGATTACAATCCCAAATTGTTAAAATTTCAGATTTTCACGCAAGAATCTGCCCCGGAAAGCGCCTTTGCCGCCGTTTGCGGCCAAAACGGGCGTTTTTCGGCCGCAAACGTAAAAAAGCCCGTCCGGAAACCGGACGGACCTTTTTACATGGAAACGAACTATTTTATGCTTTGCCCGCGCAGCCCAGAACGGTGGTGATCTTATGCTCTACCATGTCCTTGATTGCCGTGCGTGCGGGAGCAAGGTACTGTCTCGGGTCAAAATGGCTCGGATTTTCCGCGAAATATTTGCGGATGCTCGCCGTCATGGCAAGGCGCAGGTCGGAGTCCACGTTGATTTTGCAGACCGCCATCTTCGCGGCCTCGCGGAGCATTTCCTCCGGAATGCCGATGGCGTCCGGCATCTGTCCGCCGTACCGGTTGATCTGCTGTACGAACTCGGGAATGACGGAGGAAGCGCCGTGCAGCACGATCGGGAAGCCCGGCAGGCGGTCGGCGACCTCCTGCAGAATATCCAGGCGGAGCTTCGGCTTCTGGCCCGGCTTGAACTTATAAGCGCCGTGGCTTGTCCCGATCGCGATCGCAAGGGAATCCACTCCGGTGCGCCTGACAAAGTCCTGCACCTCGTCCGGGTCGGTGAACTGGGCCTTGTCGTCCTCCACCTTTACGTCGTCTTCCACGCCGGCCAGCTTGCCCAGCTCGGCTTCGACGGTCACGTTGTATTTGTGCGCGTATTCCGCTACCTTGCGGGCTTCCTCCACGTTTTCCTCGTAGGGCTTGGAGGAGCCGTCGTACATCACGGAGGTAAATCCGCCGTCAATGCAGTCCTTGCACAGCTCATAGGAAGAACCGTGGTCAAGGTGCAGGGCAATCGGGATATCGGGGTTTTCGATCACGGCCGCTTCGACCAGCTTTGTCAGATAGGTGTGGTTCGCATATTTGCGCGCGCCCGCGGAAACCTGAAGAATGACCGGTGCTTTCAGCTCCTGGCAGGCCTCGGTAATACCCTGAACAATTTCCATGTTGTTGACGTTGAACGCGCCGACGGCGTATCCCCCGGCGTATGCTTTTTTGAACATTTCTACTGTATTGACTAATGGCATGGTAATTACCTCCCAATGTATGATAAGACTATTATATCCCAAAAAAAGGGAAAGGGAAAGATTAAATTTTAACAACCCGCAAAATCCCTTCGAACCGGACGTTCCGGCGTCAGGCGTCCTTTTCAAACAGCGCCGGATTGCTGCGGCTGTAATGAAAGATGTACTGCTGGGCGATCCCGGCGTAGCGGCCGAAGCTTTCCGGCTCCCTGCCGGGAAACAGCACCCGCATCGCGCGCTTCATCCACACATCCATCGGAAACGCCTCCAGCCGGTGCAGCCCGTACAGCAGGGTGCAGTCCGCCACCTTCGGCCCCACTCCGTGAATCGTCATCAGGCGTTCGCGGGCTTCGGGGAGCGGCGCGGTTTTGAGCGCTTCCAGGTCGACTTCTCCCTGCGCCACCTTGCGCGCGGCGCTCAGAATGTATTTCGCGCGGAACCCGCAGCGGATTTCCGCAAGCTCTTCCTCCCGCAGGCACGCGATTTTTTCGGCTTTCGGAAAGGCGAAAAAGCCCTCCCCGATCTTTTCGCCGAAGCCGGCGCAGAACCGTGCCACGATTCCCTTGATTCTCGGGATATTGTTGTTCTGGGAAAAGATGAAGGAGCACAGCGCCTCCCACGGCTCCTGATTCAGGATCCGCATGCCGGGCGCGAATTTGGCCGCCCGGGCCAGCGCGGCGTCGCCTGCCGCCAGGTCTTCCCGGATTTTCCCGTAGTCGAGCGGCAGATCGAAATAATTCCGCCAGAAGGGGTCCCGCAGCGCCTGTTCCCGGTTTTCTTCAGAAATATTTAAAATCCTGCCGGAGGCGACGCCCGTGTAGGAGCCGTCCTTCTGCTTTTCCCAGCGGAAGCACTGCCCGCAGTCCAGCGTCTGCTCCAGGTCGAGGCTGTCTGTTTTCTTCCCCGTAGGTCCGTCCTCCCTTCCAAAGCGTTACGCGGAAAAGCCTTTCGTCGCGGGAGTGTCGAAAGACTTTTCCGGAAAAAGAAAATCCACTTGATCGTCTTCATGCGTCGCAAAATGATTATAGCACAGTTAGGTAAAGGTTAGAATACTGATTGTTTTTAAAGTTTTCAATAGTGGGTTGACATAATTATGTATACATTTTCCTATTCACAATCGGGAAAGCGGGGTGGTCTCCACACTTATTAACATTTTCAACCGAGTTTTCAACAGAGAATCGCGAGTATTCCACGACGTTATGTAAACTTTTGCAAATACTGTGTGTATAAATGGCTCCACGCCTGGAAAAAAGCGGCGCATATTTTAGTTACTCTCTGGATAAAAGCCGAAAAGGCGGCGGCTTGTCCTAAATTCTTTGGCGCTTCAAAACGGGATTCCATAGGGATTTTTTGCCTCTGCAAAAACTATATTCAGCAAATTGCACAAAATACAGAATTCAAGTTATTAAAATTTGGCATCATTTCCGTGTGCCAAATCTGTTTTTGTTTCTCTTGAGAAAGTATGGCGCTCCGGCTTATAATCATAGCAGAAATATTTCGGAACTATTTGTTGAAAGGCGGAGTAAAAATGAAAGAAAAAGTTCAAAGCTTCGGAAGATTCCTAAGCGGCATGGTCATGCCGAACATCGGGGCCTTCATTGCTTGGGGCCTTATCACCGCAATGTTTATCGCCACCGGCTGGACGCCGAATGAAAAGCTTGCGGCGATGGTGGACCCGATGCTGAAGTATCTGCTCCCGCTCCTGATCGGCTACACGGGCGGCCGTATGGTCGGCGGACAAAGAGGTGCCGTTGTCGGTGCCATCGCCTCGATCGGCGTGATCATCGGCGCGGACATCCCGATGTTCCTCGGCGTCATGATTATGGGTCCTCTGGGCGGCTATTGCATCAAGCAGTTTGACAAAGCGATCCAGGGCAAGGTCAAAGCGGGCTTTGAAATGCTCGTCGACAACTTCTCGGCCGGCATCATCGGCGGCATCCTCGCGATCATCGCGTTCCTGCTGATCAACCCGCTGTGCGTGGCCCTGACCAACGGCATGGCCGCCGGCGTTGATTTCTTTGTAAAGGCGGGCCTGCTGCCGCTGGCGCAGATCTTCATCGAGCCCGCGAAGGTCCTGTTCCTCAACAACGCGATCAACCACGGTATCCTGACCCCGCTCGGGATTGAGCAGGCAGGCCAGGCCGGCAAATCCATCTTCTTTATGCTCGAAGCAAACCCGGGCCCCGGCCTTGGGCTGCTGCTTGCGTACTGCATCGCCGGAAAGGGCACGGCGAAGAGCTCCGCTCCCGGCGCCGTGATCATCCATTTCCTCGGCGGTATCCACGAAATCTACTTCCCCTATGTCATGATGAACCCGATCCTGATCCTTGCGGTCATCGCCGGCGGCATCACCGGTTCCTTTGTTGAGGGAATCCTCGGCGCGGGCCTGGTCGCGGCCGCTTCCCCCGGAAGCATCATCGCTTTCCTGCTGATGACCCCGAAGGGCGGCTTCTTTGGAACCATTCTCGGCGTGGCATGCGCCGCGGCAGTCAGCTTCGCGCTTTCGTTCGTACTTTTGAAGGCAACGGCGAAGGACGAAGACAACCTTGACGAAGCCAAAGACAAGGTAAAGGCAATGAAGGCCGGAAAATCCGGAAAAGCCGCACCCGCTCTGCGTAAAGTCAACGTAAGCAAAATCGTCTTCGCGTGTGACGCAGGCATGGGCTCCAGCGCAATGGGCGCAACCGTTCTCAGTAAAAAGCTGAGGGAAGCCGGTCTGGACATTCAGGTTCTCCATTCCTCGATCGAAGACATTCCGCGCGACGTTCAGATCGTCGTCACCCATCACGAGCTGATGGAAAGAGTGAAGAAAGCCGTTCCGAACGCGCAGCTCGTAACCATCACCAACTTTATGGCGGCACCGGAGTATGACGAGCTGGTCAATCAGCTGAACGGCCTCGCTTCGGCAATATAGCAAAGAAAACCGGGTTCAATCCGTACATAAACACGGTATACGAAGCGCGCAAAAAATAGTACCATTGGGTATCAGGAGGGGTTACAAATGACTTTTACACCGCGTTTAAATCATTTGTTCCGTATTTTACTGAAAAATACGGAGCCCGTTTCTGTAAGCGAGCTTGCTTCCCTGCTGAACACCAGCAAGCGGACGCTTTTCCGCGATATGGAAAACGTGGACTCCCAGCTTCGCGCCTTTCACCTGAAAATCAACGCAAAGTCAGGGGTGGGGATCCGGCTGGAAGGAAGCGAACAGGACAGGGAAAAACTTGCCCAGGCGCTTCTCAGTGAAGAGGAACCGGAACCCATGGACAAGGAATCCAGAAGGAAACGCCTGATTCTGGAGATCCTGAAAAATCAAAGCGTACAGAAGCTTTACTATTACTCAAATTTGTTCAAGGTCAGCGAAGGGACCATCAGCAATGACATGGACGTCATTGCTGGCTGGTTCCGGGAAAACGATTTGGATCTGTCCCGGCGGCAGGGATACGGTGTTGCTTTGGAAGGCACCGAGGAAGCCTACCGCCGGGCGCTTTCCCAATTTATTTATGAAAATATCGGCCGGGAGGAATACTGGGAGGCATCTTCCGGTACAACCGGAAAACCGGCTGAGCAAATAGACGTTTATCCCCTGTTGGATGCCAAAATTTTCAATCAGGTAATCTCCGCGCTGAAAACGATTCCAAGCAGGAAGCTGGAACGGTTCACGGAATCCTCCCGCTTCAGGCTGGTCATCTATCTTTCCATCGCGGCAGAAAGAATTATCAGGCAGAAAACAATCTCCATGGAACCGGAAACCATCGAAAAACTGAAAGCGACTGAGGACTATGTGCTCGCCGACACCATCGCGGATATGCTGGAGGATTCTTTCCAGTTCAAAATCTGCGACGAGGAAAGGGCATATATCTGTATTCATATCAAAAGCGCAAAACAAAAATATATTGACCAAAATCCGGACGACGATTTCTTTATCGACCATTATGACCTGATCCGCATGATTTACCGGATGATCGAGCGGTTCGACCCGGACATGGCTCAGGAGCTGAAAACGGATGAGGTCCTGCTGAGCGGGCTGATCGTCCACCTGGACCCCACCCTGATCCGGCTCAAGCACAACATGGCCATCCAGAACAATATGCTGGACCAGATCCGCGCCATGTATCCGGATATCTTTGAGAAAAGCAAAAATGCCGCGCAGGTCATCTGGGAAAGCTACGGCTTTGCCGTGCCCGACGCGGAAACAGGCTACCTTGCCACCCATTTCGGGGCGGCTGTCATCCGCCTGAAAGAAAGAAAGCTCCGGCGCAAGGTCGTCGCCATCGGCGTTGTCTGCGCAAGCGGAATCGGAATTTCCTATCTGATGTCCTCCCGCATCAAAAACACGTTCAGGGCGGATGTTCTGGTAAAGACATACGCACAGGAGGATCTGGCCGAAGGGACCCCGTCGGATATCGATATCCTTGTCTCCTCCTTCCCCCTCAGGGATGTTCCGTACCCGTATCTGCTGGTCAGCCCCCTGCCTACGGATGAGGATCTGGAAAAGATCCGCGAAGAGATCAACCGCTGTGCCTATGTGGAAACGGGTCAGCTCCCGCCTGAAACGAAGAACGGGAGCTCCTCCGGCCACCTGCACAAAACGTGGGATATGGCGGAAAACATCCAGTCCGTGCTTTCCCGGTTCGGGATTTCGTACACGGATGAGAATACCAGTTTCGCGGAGCTTGTCAGTCAGGCAAGCCAGCGCTTCGGCGACAGCGACACAAACCGCAGACTGATTTTCAACGATCTCCTCGCCAGGGAGAAAATCAGTTCCCAGGTGGTTGCCAGCTATCAGTTCGCCCTGCTTCACGCAAGGACCGGCGGCGTGAGCAAGCCGGTGTTTTCCGTGATCCTGCCCAACCATCCTCCCTTCTGCAGCGAATATCTAAAGAGCGCCGTACTGGCGGTCGTCATGCTCATCCCCACGGGCTCCGGCGGTAAGGAGAACAGCCAGATGATGGGAAAGCTCAGCAGCGCGCTGATTGAAGACGAAGATTTTCTGAACGCGCTCAAATCCGGGGACCGGGACGTTTCCTACGCAAAAATACAGGAGATCCTGGAGGGCTACTTTGCACAGAAAATCAAAGAGCTCTACCTGTGAAACCGTCCATTCAAAGAAGGTGGTACACACATTATGTTTTTTAAGAAAAGCACAAAAAAGCCGGAGCTTCTGATGAAGCGGAACATTATCCTGAACTGCAGCGCCGAAAACAAAGAGGAAGCCATCCGGCGCGCGGGAGAGCTGCTGGTTGAAAGCGGCTATGTCGCAAAGCCCTACGTCGACGGCATGCTCGCGAGAGAGAAAAAGCTCTCCACCTGTATCGGCAACAGCATTGCCATCCCCCACGGAGAAAGCGAAGTGAAAAAGGAAATCGCGTCCTCCGGGCTGGTGGTCCTGGTGTATCCGGGCGGGATTCCCTGGGACGGCGAAACCGTCTACCTTGTGGTGGGCATCGCCGCGGTCGGAGACGAGCATCTGGAAATTTTAAGGAATATTGTTGAGAAGCTGGATACGCCGGAGAAGGTGGAAGCCCTTGTAAAAGGCGGGGACGCCGATCAGATTTACCGTTTATTCAGCGGCGATTGAATTTTGGCTCCCGGCCGCACGGGCCGGAGAAAGGAATCACTATGAAGACGAAAGCAGTCAGAATGTATGGAGCAGACGATTTGCGGCTCGAGGAATTCGAGCTGCCGGAAATAAAGGACGATGAAATACTGGTCAAGGTTGTCAGCGACAGTATCTGCATGTCCACCTATAAGCTAATAAAGCAGGGGAAAAAGCATAAGCGCGCCCCTCAGAATATTGACACGAATCCCGTGATCGTCGGGCATGAATTTGCCGGCGACATTGTAAAGGTAGGGGCAAAGTGGCAGCATGAATTCACCCCGGGCGAAAAATTCGCCCAACAGCCCGCCCTGAATTACAAGGGGAGCCTCAATTCCCCCGGCTATTCCTATGAATTTTTCGGCGGGGACTGCACCTACTGCATCATCCCGCACGAGGTGATGGAACTGGGATGCCTGCTGCACTACCACGGCCCCAGCTACTTTGAGGCCTCGCTCGGCGAGCCGATGTCCTGTATCATCGGCGGCTTCCATTCCAACTACCACACCAATAAGCGCAATTACGACCACGCCTCCGGCGTCAAAGAAAACGGCGCGCTTCTGATCATGGGCGGCGCGGGCCCCATGGGCCTCGGCGCGGTGGAATACGCCATCTGCCTTGAGAAAAAGCCCCGCCTGGTCGTTGTGACCGACGTCAGCGAGGACCGCATCGCGCGCGCGGAAAAAGTGGTCCCGGTTTCCAAGGCCGCCGCGCAGGGCGTAACGCTGAAATACGTCAATCCAAACAAGCTTGAAGACCAGTACGAAGGCCTGAAAGCGCTGACCGGCGGCAAGGGCTACGACGACATCCTCGTCATGGCGCCCATCCGTCCCCTGGTAGAGCAGGCGGACAGCCTGCTTGCCTTTGACGGCTGCCTCAATTTCTTCGCCGGCCCGACGGACAACAAGTTTTCCGCCAATATCAATATGTATAATACGCATTACATAAGCACCCACATCATGGGCTCCACCGGCGGCAACACCGACGACCTTGTGGAAGCGCTCGACCTGTCCGCCGCCGGAACCATCAATCCGTCGGTGATGGTCACCCATGTGGGCGGGCTGGACTGCGTCGCCGACGCAACCGAAAACCTGCCCTCCATCCCCGGCGGCAAAAAGCTGATTTATACCCATATCAACCTGCCGCTGACAGCCATCGACGATTTCCGCGCCTTGGGCGAAAAGGATGAGCTGTTCAAAAAGCTGGCGGACAGCTGCGAAAAGCACAGCGGCCTGTGGAACAGCGAAGCGGAACAAATTCTGTTTGCGCATTACGGGCTGAACGGCTGAAAACTGATCAACAGAACTGCGGGGGTACACACCATTGATTTATACCGTAACATTTAATCCCGCGCTCGATTACATCACGGATGTCCCGGATTTCCGCGAGGGCGAAATCAACCGGAGCAGCGGTGAAAAAATCCTGAGCGGCGGAAAGGGAATCAACGTTTCCATTGTGCTGAAAAACCTTGGGATCGACAGCACGGCGCTCGGCTTCATCGCCGGATTTACCGGGGATGAAATCGAGCGGGGCGTACGGTCCTTCGGCTGCAGCACCGATTTCATCCGGCTGGACGGCGGACTGTCCCGTATCAACCTGAAAATCCGCTCCAGACGCGAAACGGCGGTAAACGGCGGCGGCCCGCCCATCCCCCCGGAAAAAGTCGGCGAACTGTTTTTGCAGCTCGGCTCCCTTTCCGACGGAGATATCCTCGTTCTCGCGGGCAGCATTCCTTCCTCCCTGCCGGCCGGCACCTATGAGACCATCATGGAACGGCTGCAGGAAAAAAAGATCCGCATTGTGGTGGACGCCACCGGACAGCTTCTCCTGAATGTCCTGAAATTCCGGCCGTTTCTGATCAAGCCCAACCGGGAGGAACTCGAAGAGCTGAGCGGACGGGCGCTGAAAGGCGAAAAAGAAATCATCCTGGCCTGCAGGGACCTTCAGGCGCTGGGCGCGTGCAACATCCTTGTGTCGCTGGGCGGCGACGGCGCAATCCTTGTCAGCGAAACAGGCGGCGTTTACCAGAGCGCGGCCCCGCAGGGCAGGGTCGTCAACACCGTCGGCGCGGGGGATTCCATGGTGGCCGGCTTCCTGGCGGGATACCTGGCAAACAGGAGCCTTCTCGAAGCCTTCCATACCGGGATCGCCGCCGGAAGCGCCAGCGCATTTTCCGAAAACCTTGCGACCGGAAAAGAAGTTTCCGCTCTGCTTAAAACAATAAAGGGGTGAAAAAAGATGAAAGAGTTCCGCTATGTCATTCAGGATAAGGAAGGGATCCATGCCAGACCCGCCGGCCTTTTGGTTCTGGAAGCACAGAAGCACGCCTCGGAAGTCACCATCGGCAAAAGCGGGAAAAAGGGAAATGCAAAAAAACTGTTTTCCGTTATGAGCCTTGCGGCCAAAAAGGGCGAAGAGGTTACGGTTACGGTGGAAGGCTCCGACGAGGAGCAGACAGTCAGGGATATTCAGGCCTTTTTTAAGGCAAATTTATAAGATTACAAGTTTTCATGATGATATCTCCATCTCACGCACAATTCCTTCCATCTGGAGAGACCGGCTCCAATGCTTCCGCATTGGAGCCGGTCTCTTGCTCTATTCCTTCGTATCCGCAATTTTGCCGCCGCACAGAACGACCTTGCGGTCCTGTATCCTGTAGGTTCCGTCCCTGACATAGGTAAGGGTGGGCACCTGCAGATAATGCTCCCAGCCGCGCCCCGCAAGCTCGGTCTTTACAACGCCGTACCGGTTCCCCCTGGCCTCGATCACCTCGCCCCCGCCGACATAAACGCCGATGTGGCCGCTCCTGTGGACCGCCAGCCCCGGGGTATCCGGCATCGCGGAAATATCGCCCCTGACTTCGGCCGACTCGAAAAGGCCGTCCGCCGTACAGTCCGGCAAAGCGTCCGGCCGCTTTGCGGAGATTTCCCCCGTCGACTCGTCCAGCCAGCAGTACGCCTTGATCAGCCCGCTGCAGTCGAAGCCCGGCCTTCCCCCAAAATTCAGGTAGATGGCGTTGATCTGTTCCCCGGTCAGGTCCGCCCGGTCCACCCCGTCGAACCGCCGCTGCTGTTTTTGCAGAAAGGGCATCCGGATCGTCTGGCCGACCGCCCCGTAAACGTAGCCGCTTTTGCAGGCCAGCGCGTTCCAGGCGAAATTGGCAAGGCCGATATTGTTTTTCAGTCCGTCCCCGCTTTTCAGGTTTTTTTGCAGCAAAGACACGGAATCGACATACCCGGGCGTCAGCTCCGTACTCATGCCGGCAATGGACTTTCTCTGCGCGCCGTCGACCGAAAGGCCGAATTCCAGCTCGATCCTCTCAAAAATCCCGTCCGTATCCTCAAGGGGTACGGGCGTATCCTTTTCCTCTTTATAGAAGCATTTTACAAGGCGTTCCCTCACATCGCTTTTGTCCGGATACCGGCTGTTGTCAAACAGGGTGATGTAGACGGCGTACAGCAGCCTCGTGTTGATCTGTTCCCCCTGCGGGGTACGCAGAAGCACCTGTGAAACCAGGGGCTTGAAATCCTCCGACACCGTTTCCAGCGCGTATTCCCTCAGGCTTTCCTTCCGCCCGGCGCAGCTTTTTACAACGGAAACAATCAGAAGAAGCACCAGCAGCAGGATGCCGGCGGCTGCCCAAAACCGTTTTTTTATGAAAATTCGCGGAATACTATGTCTTATGACGATCATGATTGCCGTACCTCCTGAATCTTTCCTATGCACAGACGGTGAAAAGTATGAGCACACCGGAAAAGTTTTGAAGTTCCGCTCATTGACGGGCATGTCCATATCTGCTAAAATAGAAAATGTATAGTTAATTTGAAATTCAAAGTAGGCGGAGAAAATCCGCCCTTTCCCGGACTCCGGGCGAATTTTGGAAGATTGTGCCATATTTTATAAAAACAGGGAGTAAAAATAGATGAACGAAGAAAAAAAGCAGCGCGGCGACGACATTATTGCGGGAAGGAACGCCGTGAGCGAAGCCATGCGCAGCGGGCGCAGCATCGACAGCCTTTATATTGTCCGCGGGGCGCACACCGGCAGCCTGAGCGCGCTGATCGCCAAGGCAAAGGAGAAAGGGATCGCCATTAAGGAAGCGGACGGCAAAAAGCTGGATTTCCTGTGCGGCAACGCCAATCATCAGGGCGTGGTCGCCGTGGCGGCGGTCAGGGAATACGCGACCGTCGACGATATTTTCCGGCTCGCCGAAGAGCGGAACGAGCCCCCGTTCATTATTGTGGCGGACGAGCTGGAGGACCCGCACAATCTGGGCGCGGTTCTGCGGGTGGCGGAATGCGCCGGCGCGCACGGCGTCATCATTCCCAAGCGGCGCGCGGCGGGTCTGACCTACGCGGTCGGAAAGGCCAGCGCGGGCGCGGTGGAATACGTCCCGGTGGCGAGGGTGACGAACATCACCGCCGCCATCGACGAGCTGAAAAAGCGCGGCGTCTGGATTTACGCCGCCGATATGGACGGAGAGCCCTGGTGCGGCGTGGATTATTCCGGCCCGGCCGCCGTTGTGATTGGCTCCGAGGGCGCGGGCGTCGGGCGGCTGGTAAAAGAAAAATGTGATTTTGTCATATCTTTGCCGATGAAGGGTAAAATAAATTCGCTTAATGCTTCGGTCGCCTGCGGCATCATTTGTTATGAAATTGTACGCCAGCGCAGTGGGATTAAGACAAAATAATACAGGAGCGATCAATATGGGCGACAATCAAAAAGCTCCGCGCGACAAATTTTCGTTAGACGAGATTTTAGCGGAAGCGCGCACTTTGGAAACAGGAAAACAGGAGCCTGCGCCCACCGAACAAAAGGCAAAGGCTGACCCGGGACGAAAAAAAGCGGTTGCCACGCCGGAGGAAATTGCCCGGCAGGCAAAAATCGCTCTGGACGCAAAAGTCTCCTCTCTTCCGGAGCATCCCGCCGCGCCGGAACCGGAAAAGAAAAAAGGCCGCGGCAGGGGACTTTTCAAACGCCGCAAGCGGGATTTTCCGGAGCCGGAGGAGGACGGGGACATTTACTACGGCCTCCAGCTGCGGTCGCTGGAGGACTACCGCGAAGAATATGGGAAAATAGAGGCCCCCGTGCCCCATCCGGAAAAGAAAGAGGGAGACCCGGTCTTTTCCTATCTTTTCAGTGAAACCGGCGACGACGTGGTGGACGACGAGGTTGCCGAACGGTTCGAGCGTCTTCACAGCGAACGCAAAAAGCGTGTGAAAAAAATCATGAGCCAAGTCGGTCTGGATGAGGGCGATATCTTTTCCCTGTACGAGGACCAGCCGGCCGGCGAAGGCCCGAAGGCGAAAGAACCGCCGCCGGAGCCGGAAGAACCCGGGGAGCCGTATGCTCCGACCGTGATTCCTCCCGTTCCGCGGCCCGCCCCCGGCCCGGCTCCCCAGCCAAAACCGGAGATAGCGCCCGGCCCCGCGCCGCAGCCGGAAATACGCGAGCCTCACCCGGAACCGGTGTTCCAGCCGTCGGCCCCGCCGATGACCCCGCAGACGCCGTTCCAGCCCGACGCCGTTCCTTCCATCCGCTGCCGGCTTTCGGAAGAGCCGGTCAAGGAGCCCGTGGCGGCGCCGGCGGTAAAGGAAGAGGTCCCGCCTCCGCCCCCCGTCAGGGAACCGGGGAAGCCGGTTCCGCAGTCGGCGGAAAACGTCCGCGGCTACCGGGCGAATTTCAGAAAGCCCGTTCATTTTATCCAACTGAATAATTATGAGGAAGTTTTGTCTGAAGCGGCGGCGGGCTATCCGCCCGCCAGGCCGAAGCAGCCTCCGCCGCCGATCCGGATTCCCGTCGAACCGTCCGGCGGCGCGGGCGTGCCGGAGGAAGGCGCGGAGCAGACGGAAGAATTTTCCGAGGAAGCTCCGCAGCCCATCCCCTTCCCCGAGCCCGTTCCCTCCCTGGCCATGGACCCCGAAGAAGGAGAGGCGCTCGAAAGCTCTTTCCAGCCGGAGGAAGAGGACGGAACCAAACCGGAGAAAAAGAAAAGCTTCAGCGTGTTCGGGAACGAGGAGGAGGACAACGACTCCACCGACAACCTGCCCGGCGAACCGGAGGAGCTGGACGACTACCAAAGCCCGTCGGACGCTCCCTCCATCTTCCACGACCTCAGCGCCAATATCCGAACGCTGTATCTCCGGCTGGCCGTTACGGGCATCAGCTTTGTGATTCTCCTGATTTCCGGTATCCTGCGGGATGATTCCTCCCTGCTGCCGGAAATGGTCCGGGACTGGACGGGAGCGCAGCCGTACATAATTCTGAACCTTGTATTCCTGCTGACCGCCACCGCTTTCAGCATCACGCCCATCCTGAACGGATTAAAGGGGCTGGTCACGTTCCAGGCAAACGCGGACAGCGGCGTTGCCGTTGCGGATATCGCCGCGCTCATCCAGAATATTTCCCTGCTGTTTTCCGTGCAGAGCCTGCAGACGGGGAATCTGCATCTGTACTCCATCCTTGTGGTCATGGCCCTGTTTTTAAACGCCGCGGGGAAGCTCAGCTTTGCCAGGCGGATCGACCGCAATTTCCATTTTGTCGCCGCGCCCGACCAGAAACAGTCCGTGCAGCTTTTTGACGACCATAACATCGCGCTGCAGATGACGAGCGGCTGCGTGATGGACGCGCCGGTCGTCGCCTATCAGACAAAGACGAATTTTTTAAAGCAGTTTTTAAGCCTTTCCTATGAGCCGGACCCAAGCGAGCAGTCCTCACAGGTAGCGGCTCCCATCGGATTCGTATCTTCTCTCATACTGTGCATTGTTACCCTCCTGTTATTTAAGGATATTTTCAGCGCGCTGACCGCCTTCGCGGCTGCCGCGTGCGTCTGCGTCCCCTTTGTCAATATGCTCAGCGTCAACCTTCCGGTCAACCGGGTCAGCCGTATCGCCGCCCGCTGCGGCGCGATGATCGTCGGCTATCCGGCGATCGACCGGTTCAGCGGGGTCAACGCCGTGCTGGTGGACGCGAAAGAGCTGTTCCCCAAGGGCACCGTCGTGCTGAACGCGATCAAGACCTTCGGCGGGCAGCGCATCGACGACGCCATTGTGGACGCCACCGCCCTGATGTGCGCGGTGGGCGGGCCGTTAAGCGACCTGTTCGACCAGATCATCAAGAGCCGCCGCGACATGCTGCCGAAAATCGACAATACCGTCTACGAGGACGACAAGGGCGTTACCGGGTGGGTTTCCGGACGGAGGATTCTGGTGGGCAGCCGCAAGCTGATGGAAGCCCACAGCATTGAGCCGCCCTCGCGCGATTATGAAGAAAAATACATCCGCACCGGAAAGAGAATCGTTTATCTGGCCTCCGGCGGAGAGCTGGTCGCCATGTTCGTGGTCTCCTACAATTCCGACCGCCGCCGCGCAATGGAGCTAAGGCGCATGGAGGACAACGGCATCAGCCTGATCGTGCGCACCTGCGACCCGAACATCACCCCGGCTCTGCTCGCGGAATGCTTCGGGCTGGACGAACACTCCGTGCGCGTGCTGCCCGAGCGGCTGGGGAGCATCTATACCGAAATGACCGCTTCCCCGCAGGAGCGTTCCGGAGCGATTATGGCCACAAAGGGCCGTCCGACCGCCATGATGCGTCTGCTGACGGCGTGCGTCCGCCAGCGCAGCAACATCTCCATCGCGCTTGCCCTGCAGAACGTCGCGGTGATTCTCGGCCTTCTGCTGGTCGCGTTTTTGACCTGCTACTCCGGGCTCGGCCAGCTGACCGTCACCGCGCTGATGATTTACGAGCTGTTCTGGGCGGCGGCAATCCTGATTGTGCCCAGGCTTCGCAAGCCCTGATTTCAACACGGATTGTGAGAAAAACACATGAAGAAAGACCTTTATAAGCGCATGGCGATGGTGTGCGTCGGCACCCTGATCATGGGCTTTGCCGTGTCCCTTTCCGTATATGCCCGCCTGGGAACGGACCCCTGCACCTGTATGAACACCGGGCTGGCGCGCCTGCTCGGCATGAGCTTCGGCGTATGGCAGCTGATCATGAACAGCATTGTGCTGATTTTCACCTTCTTCTTCGCCCGCGATAAGATCGGCTTCGGCACGATCGTCAACATGGTCGCCATCGGCTTCCTGGTGGATTTTTTCAGCTGGCTCTACACCTTTTTCCTGCCACCCGTGCCACCGCTTTTTCTCAGGATCGCCTGCATGCTTCTGGGCATCGGCATCCTCGCTTTTACCGCCGCGCTTTACATGTATCCCGATCTGGGCGTTTCGCCCTACGACAGCATCGGCTTCATCCTCTCCCGCTTCCTTCACGCGCAGTACCGCTGGTGCCGCGTCGGCTACGACGTTACGGCCGTCCTCCTCGGCGCCTCTTTGGGCGGCGTTGCGGGGATCGGCACCGTCATCACCGCGTTCTGTATGGGGCCGCTGATTAAATTTTTCGGCGACCGGATGCCGAAATGGTTCCCCCTTGAAAGGAACCCCCTGATAAGCAAATAAAAAAGACCCGAAAAGACGTTTTTCGTCTTCTCAGGTCTTTTTTCTGCTTCCATCCACAGAGGCTATTACAAAGTCCGCTTCTCGTGAATCGGCTATTTCAGAAAGCCGTCGATGATTTTCTGTGTTCCGGCGTTGTCGTCCGACACGCACAGGATGACATATTTTCCGCTTTTCACCAGAACGGGCGATTTCAGCTTCGCCATTTCCTGCGGCTGATAATCCGTAAAACCGGCCCGCTGGTCTTCTATTCTGTTCTGTGCGGCCTCTTCCACCTTCCCGGCGGAAGCTTCGTCCTTTGCCTCAAAAACCGCCACTTCCTCCGCCGTGGCCCCGGTGCTTTCATAAACGTCCGATTTGGAAACGGTGCTTTCGTCAAGCCCGTACAGCTTGAGCGCCGTTTTACTGTCGAGCTTCGACATTTGATCCGCAAACCGGATCGAGGATATCAGTTTTTCCGCGACCTCCCCGGTGTCCACCGACTTCGGGGCGCCCGCGGCACAGCCCGCCGCAAACAGCAGCGCGCCCGCCAGAATAACCATGACCGCTCTTTTCATTTTCTTCCTAATCCCTTTCCCCATTCGTGTGCGCCCGCAGGTACTCACACCATTTTTTGCAGTATTCCCTGTTCAAATGCACTCCGTCGGCCGAAGCGTCTTCGGGCAGGTTTCCCTCCGAATCGGAAACCGCCGTATTGACCGCGAGATAGCGCACCCTGCTTTTCGCGGCCATCTCTTTGATTGCTTGATTGTAGGCTTCGATTTTCTGGTTGTTATACACCTTATCCGTGCCGGATTTTTTCGCCGTCACCGGAAGGATGGACTGTACGTAAATCACAGCGCCCGGCTGGCTGGTTTTGATTCCGTCAATGACCTTCTGATAGTCCTGAATAAAGGTGTTGAAGCTGCTCCAGCCAAGCTCGTTTACGCCCAGCATAATATAGATTTTCCCGTATTTCTTTTCTTTAAGCGCCTGCATCACCGGCAATTTTTTACCGTGGATTTCAATGGACGGCTTCGTGAAGATCGTGCTGACCATCAGCCCTTTTACGGCGTAGTAGGTCGCGTTGTCCAGCCCGTCATAATTTCGCAGCGCTTCCGTCCGGCTGTCCCCGATCAACAGCGCATCGTCAAAATATCCCGCCGGAGCGACGGCGTCCTGCGGGGTGCTGCTGAGCGGTACGGCGGGCGACGAAATCACCTCGGGCGGATGGCTGGCCGCCACCGACTCTGCCTTTGACGGACTGCTGCTGACCGGCGGCGCGCTGCTCACCGTCTTCGGAACGGAGCTCTGCGTCCGCGCGGCGCCGTGGACCATCTGGCTGATTCCCCTGAAGGCGGCAAAGGCGCCCAGCCCGATCAGATACAGGACCCCCGCCAGAAAGATGCAAATGGCCACTCTTCGAAAAAAACGCCTTCTTTTGTATTGTTTGTACCTTGTAACCTGCATATAACCGCACCCCGCGTTTACTGACAGCCATCTGCAAAATAAAGCGACGATATTTCAAACGGTTTTTCTGATTCCCCATTCAGAAAAGCCGTAATTCGATACTCCCTCTTGATTTGTTGCGCTCACTGTCGTGCTTATCTTGGAACGTTCCAACGGGTTCTATTATACCCCAAAACCAGTTTTTTGGGAAGTACAAAACAAGGGTATGACAAAACTGTCATGCCCTTGTAATCATTGTTATCATTTGCTTTGGATGGTCACAGACCTGTAACCGTTGCTTCTTCTGAAAGATTATTTCTGCGCTTCGAAAACCGCAACCGCACAGGCCACCGTAGCGCCGACCATCGGGTTGTTGCCCATGCCGATCAGGCCCATCATTTCCACGTGCGCGGGGACGGAAGAGGAGCCGGCAAACTGAGCGTCGCCGTGCATGCGTCCCATGGAATCCGTCAGTCCGTAGGAAGCGGGGCCGGCGCCCATGTTGTCCGGATGCAGGGTGCGGCCGGTGCCGCCGCCGCTGGCGACGGAGAAATACTTCCTGCCGTTTTCCTGCGCCCACTTCTTGTAGGTGCCGGCGACCAGATGCTGGAAGCGGGTCGGGTTGGTGGAGTTGCCGGTGATGGAAACGTCGACGCCCTCCGCCTGCATGATCGCAACGCCCTCGCGGACGTCGTTCGCGCCGTAGCACTTGACCGCCGCGCGCTCACCGTCGGAGAAAGCCTTTGTCTCAACGACCTTCAGCTCGTCGTTGAAGAAGTCGAAATCGGTCTTTACATAGGTAAAGCCGTTGACTCTTGAAATGATATACGCGGCGTCCTTGCCGAGGCCGTTCAGGATAATCCGGAGCGGCTCCTTGCGGGCGCGGTTCGCGGTGCGGGCAATTCCGATGGCGCCTTCGGCGGCGGCAAAGGATTCGTGGCCCGCCAGGAAAGCAAAGCACTTCGTCTCGTCACGCAGGAGCATGGCGCCCAGGTTGCCGTGGCCCAGGCCGACTTTTCTCTGCTCGGCGACGGAACCGGGAACGCAGAACGCTTCCAGACCGGCCCCGATCTTTTCGGCGGCCTCGGCGGCGGACTTTACGCCGGTCTTGACTCCGATTGCACAGCCGAGGGTATAGGCCCAGCTTGCGTTCTCAAACGCGATGGGCTGTACGCCCTTGACAATTTTATCTACATCGATCCCTTTGGAAAGGCAAAGGTCGCGAGCGTCTTCGAGGCTGGCAAGGCCATACTCGGCAAGACACTTCTCTATTTTGGCCATTCTTCTTTCTTTTCCTTCAAACATGACATCGTTAGCCATATAGTTTGTCCTCCTTTATGGTCTTTATTATTCTTCACGCGGGTCAATATACTTTGCCGCGTTGTCAAAGCGGCCGTACTGGCCGATGTTCTTTTTATAAGCCTCTTCCGGGCTCACGCCGTGACGGATATCCTCCATCATCTTGCCGAGCTTGACAAACTGATAACCGATTACCTCGTTGTTCTCATCCAGCGCGGTTTTCAAAACATAGCCTTCCGCCATTTCCATGTAGCGGACGCCCTTCGCGCCGGTGCTGTACATGGTGCCGACCTGGGAACGGAGCCCCTTGCCAAGGTCTTCCAGACCCGCGCCGATCGGAAGCCCGCCCTCGGAAAACGCCGTCTGGCTGCGGCCGTAGGCGAGCTGCTTGAAGATTTCTCTCATGGCGACGTTGATCGCGTCGCAGACAAGGTCCGTGTTCAGGCACTCGAGCAGGGTTTTGCCCGGCAGGATCTCGGCGGCCATCGCCGCGGAGTGGGTCATGCCGGAGCAGCCGATGGTTTCCACCAGAGCCTCCTGTACAATACCTTCCTTCACATTCAGAGTCAGCTTGCAGGCGCCCTGCTGCGGCGCGCACCAGCCCACGCCGTGGCTCAAACCGGAAATATCCTTGATTTCATATGCCTTGACCCATTTCCCTTCTTCAGGAATCGGTGCGGGGCCGTGTTTTGGGCCCTTTGTTACAGTACACATTTTTTCCACTTCTGGGGAATAATTCATATCGGTACTCCTTTCGGTTTCAGTATTGGTTTTATTTCCATACAACCAAACATACTGTTTTATTATAGTTTATTTTTTGCCTTTTATCAATAGAAACATGTCCAATAATTAATAATTTAACAAATAGAAGCCGAGGAACCCGCGCCCTGAAATTCTTCCATAAATTCCCATGAAAAAATAAAGGTCGGATTCTTGTATCAGCCGTCGAAAAATGCTACGATAAAGGCAAATCTAATATATTGGGGAGATAAAAATGCAAGAACCGAACTCTGCGTACCAAAACCCTGCGGTCTATGAAGACAGCGCGCCTCTTTCCATCGGCAGTTATCTGGTCATGATGCTCGTGGGGGCGATCCCCGTGGTGGGCCTCGTCATGATGCTTGTGTGGGCGTTCAGCGGCAGCGCCAACACCAACCGCAAAAATTACGCTCGCGCCTTTCTGATCGTGATGTTGATCGGCGTTGTTCTCAGCATCATTTTCGGAGCGGCTTTCGTTTCGCTCCTTTCTTCCATCGGGGCGGCAAGTTACTGATCGGTTCAGCGCAGACGGCGGACGGGGTTCCGCCGTCTTTTTTTCTTCTGACCCGGCGGGGCCAATATTCATGAATTCTTCTTTATTTTTATCAAGCCGTATGATATACTGATTTTATATGCAAAATCTATAATTGATTTTCTACGATATTTCAGAGGTGACTTTATGAGTAATATTCTGACCGCCTTTTTCGGCAATTACAGCAAACGCGAGCTGAAGCGCATTCAGCCAGTCTGTGATGCCGTTCTGGCACTGGAGGACAAGTATAAAGGGATGTCCAACGAAGAGCTGATCGCCCAGACCCCCGCGCTGAAGGAGCGCCTGTCGAACGGGGAAACGCTCGACGGCATCCTGCCGGACGCCTTCGCGGTCTGCCGCGAGGCCTCGGACCGCGTTCTGGGGATGCGCCACTTCCCGGTGCAGATCATCGGCGGGATCGTGCTTCACCAGGGCCGCATCAGCGAAATGAAGACCGGCGAAGGAAAAACGCTGGTCGCCACCCTTCCGGCCTACCTGAACGCCCTGTCCGGAAAAGGCGTTCATGTTGTAACCGTCAACGACTACCTTGCCCGCCGCGACTCCGAATGGATGGGCAAAATCTACCGCTTTCTGGGCCTGAGCGTCGGCCTGATCGTACACGATCTGGAAAACGACGAGCGCAAGAAGGCGTACAACGCCGATATCACCTACGGCACAAACAACGAGTACGGCTTCGACTACCTGCGCGACAACATGGTCATTTACAAGGAAAACAAAGTGCAGCGCGGCCACAACTTCGCCATCGTCGACGAAGTGGACTCCATCCTCATCGACGAGGCCCGCACCCCGCTGATCATTTCCGGCCA
Organism: Caproiciproducens lactatisolvens; assembly: GCF_052443335.1. Taxonomy (NCBI): domain Bacteria; kingdom Bacillati; phylum Bacillota; class Clostridia; order Eubacteriales; family Acutalibacteraceae; genus Caproiciproducens; species Caproiciproducens lactatisolvens. The sequence goes on from NZ_CP195750.1 coordinate 3,018,301, forward strand.
GGGCGACAAGTCCACGGAGCTTTACAATGTGGCCGACCACTTAGCGCAGACCCTGAAAATGGTGAAGGTCGCGGAGCTGAACGACAAAGAGGACAACGACGAGCTGTACAAGGGCGCCGATTATATTGTGGACGAAAAGGCAAAGACCGCCACGCTGACGCAGTCCGGCGTGAAGAAGGCCGAAGCCTATTTCAAGCTTGACAACCTGACCGACGCCGACAACATCACGATCCAGCACCACATCAACCAGGCGATCAAGGCGCGCGGCGTCATGCAGAAGGATATCGACTACGTCGTCAAGGACGGCGAGGTCATCATCGTCGACGAGTTCACCGGCCGCCTGATGTACGGCCGCCGCTACAACGAGGGCCTGCACCAGGCGATTGAGGCCAAGGAAGGCGTAAAGGTCGCGCATGAAAGCAAAACGCTCGCCACGATCACCTTCCAGAATTTCTTCCGGTTATACGACAAGCTTTCCGGTATGACCGGCACCGCCATGACGGAAGAGGAAGAATTCCGTGAAATCTACAAGCTGGACGTCGTCGAGGTCCCGACCAACAAGCCGATGGTCCGCAAGGACTTCCCGGATGTTGTCTATAAGACGGAGAAAGCGAAATTCAACGCGGTCATCGAGGATATCATCGAGCATCACGAAAAGGGGCAGCCGGTTCTGGTCGGCACCATTTCCATTGAAAAGTCGGAAGAGCTCAGCGCGCTGCTGCGCCGCCGCGGCGTCAGGCACGAAGTGCTGAACGCGAAATACCACGACAAGGAAGCGGAAATCGTCGCGCAGGCCGGCCACAAGGGCGCCGTCACCATCGCCACCAACATGGCCGGACGCGGCACCGACATTGTGCTGGGCGGCAACAGCGAATATATGGCGAAGTCCGAAATGCGCCGCCTGCAGTTCTCGGAAGAGCTCATCAGCGAGTCCACCGCCTACTCCGAGACAGCGGATGAAGAAATTTTAAACGCCCGCAGGACCTTTGCGGAGCTGGATAAAAAATACAAGGCTCAGATCAAACAGGAAGCGGAAGAGGTCAAAGCCGCCGGCGGCCTTTACATCATCGGTACGGAGCGCCACGAATCCCGCCGTATCGACAACCAGCTGCGCGGACGTTCCGGCCGTCAGGGCGACCCCGGCATGAGCCGTTTCTACATTTCGCTGGAAGACGATCTCATGCGTCTGTTCGGCGGCGAGCGCATCAATAACCTGATGGAACGCCTGAATGTGGATGAAAACACCCCGATCGAAAACAAAATGCTCAGCAATACCATTGAGGGCGCCCAGCGCAAGATCGAGGGCCGCAACTTCGGCATCCGCAAAAACGTCCTCCAGTTCGACGACGTCATGAGCCGCCAGCGTGAAATCATCTACGGCCAGCGCGACCAGGTGCTGAACGGAGAAAATATTAAGGACCAGATCATCAAGATGATCGAGCAGGCCATCGAGTCCCAGGTACACCAGTACATGCCCGAAACCGCGCTGCACGACGACTGGAATTTCCAGGGCCTGCGCGACCACTACATGGGCTGGCTGCTCACCCCGGAGGATCTGGTTTACACCAAGGAAGAGATCGAAAAGCTGGAGCCCGATTATGTCAGGAACGAGCTGATCGAAAAAGCGAAAGCGCTGTACGAAAAACGCGAGCAGCAGTTCGGAGAGGAAATCACCCGCGAGCTCGAGCGCGTCATCCTTCTGAAAAACGTCGACTCCGAGTGGATGGACCATATCGACGCCATGGAAGAGCTGCAGAAGGGCATCCGCCTGCGCGCCTACGGCCAGCACGACCCGGTGGTCGAGTACCGTCTGGAAGGCTTCGACATGTTCGACGCGATGATCGCGACCATCCGCGAAAACACCGCGCGCATGATGCTCACCGTCCAGCTCCGTTCCGCGGAAGAACCGAAGCGCGAGCAGGTCGCCACGCCGACCATGAGCAGCGGCGGCGACGGCAGCGACACGAACCGCACCGTGCGCAAAGGCAAGAAGCCGGGCCGCAACGACCCGTGCCCGTGCGGCAGCGGCAAAAAATATAAAAAATGCTGCGGCAGGGATGATTAATCCTGTTTGAAACGAGCGGTAGGACCTTGATAAAGGCCTACCGCTTTTTTGTCTCTCCATTTTGGATTTCACGGATTTCCACGATATCCTCCGGAGCCTTCAGATAAAATTCTTCCGTTTCGCACTGCGCTCTCTGTAAAATTTCAATTGCCCTGCTGACTTCGCGGAATAAAACGCCATACATTTTTCGATAATCGGACATCATCATTCTTCCTTTCCGTATTCCCTAAATAGAACTGATAAGTACTATATAAAGCAGAATAACACCTGCTTATGGTATTGTCAATAGTATAGAAAAGTACTATGGGAAGGTGTGGTGCCATTGTATTTCCCAAGGCTGAAGGATTTGCGCAACGACAGGGATCTGCTGCAAAGGGATATCGCGGCGCTCCTAAAGATCAGTCAGACGGTTTATTCCCGATACGAAAGAGGATATCAGACCATTCCTGTGGAACATCTTCTCACTCTGGCCGATTTTTACCATACTTCCACCGACTATCTCTTGGGCCGGACAAACAATCCGAATCCTGCGCCAAAATAGAAACAGCATGGAGTCCGGCTGAACTCCATGCTGTTTTCTATTTGGAGGTTTTCATGCCTCCGCGCCCGGAAGTGAGGGTTTTGACCAGGTCGAACACGTAATTGCTGCCCCGGCTGACGAGGATCCCCGTCAGGATGCTGCCGACAAGCGGAACCGAGGTTTTCATCCCCACCATGGCCAGCATGTCGACCCCGTAGGCGACAGTAACGAATACGCCCAGCAGGATGGAAAAGACCATTTCCCATTTCAGGACCCCTTTGACAAAGAACTGGTTGATATAGGTAATGACCCCTTCCACGATGACCGCCAGAAAAAACAAGCCGAAATACTCCATAGGACCGCCCTCCTCATCTGACCGCCGCGGCGTGTTTCGCCGCAGCCCGGTTTCCCTTTGCCTGTTTCCATTCTATGCGGGAAATCCGCCGTTCAATACAGAGTCCGAAAGTTTTGACTCCCGGTGAGGGACCATGCGGTCGGGAAGCGGACCTTCCGGTCAGGAAGCGCCTACGGTGATGTTCACAGGCAGTTATTCCTGGGGGAACTCCCTCCGTCGCGCCGGGCGCGCCGCCTCCCTCTAAGAGGGAGGCAGGGGGTTAGGCAATAAGCAGGCCGACAAAAAGGGCCCGCCGCCTGGCAGGCCCCTGATAATTTTATTCGCCGAACATATCCTTGATCTTATCGATAAAATTCTTACGCTTCTGATAGTTCTTTTCCTCGGCGACATTGTCGAACTCCTGCAGGATTTCCTTCTGCCGCTGGGTCAGGTTTTTCGGCACCTCAATCGTCATGCGCACGAACTGGTCGCCGCGCCCGTGCCCGCCGATCCGGGGGATGCCCTTGCCCTTCAGCTTAAATACGTCGCCGGGCTGTGTGCCCTCGCGCACATGGTAGCTGACGCGGCCGTCGATGGTCGGCACGACGACCTCCGCGCCGAGCGCCGCCTGGGTATAGGTAATCGGCACCTCGCACCAGATGTCGTTGCCGCGACGCTCAAAAATGGGATGGGGCCGCACATTGACATACACGCGCAGATCGCCGCCCGGACCGCCGTTGGTTCCGGCGTTTCCCTGTCCGCTTACGCTGAGAATCTGCTCGTTGTCGATCCCGGCGGGGATGTTGACCTCAATCGTTTTCTGCCGGCGTATCCGTCCGGTCCCGCCGCAGGTTCCGCAGGGATTGTCGATCACCTTTCCGGTCCCGCCGCAGCGGTCGCAGCTTCTGCTGGTCTGTACCACGCCGAACGGCGTGCGCTGGCTGATGCGCACTTGTCCCGTTCCGCCGCAGTTCGGGCAGGTTTTGGCGGAGGTCCCCTTCTTTGCGCCGGTGCCGCCGCAGTCGCTGCAGGTATCTATCTTCTGGTAGGATATATTTTTGCGGCAGCCCTTTGCCGCTTCCTCAAAGCTTATGTTTACCGTCGCCTCGGTGTCGCTGCCGCGCCGCGGCGCGTTCGGGCTGGCGGAACGGCCTCCAAAGCCGCCGCCAAAACCGCCGCCAAAAAAGCTGTTGAATATGTCGCCCAGATCAATGTCGCCGGTAAAGGGGCTCCCTCCGCCCGTACCGCCGCCGAAGTTGGGATCGACGCCCGCGTGGCCGAACTGGTCGTAGCGCGCTTTTTTATCCTTATCGGAAAGCACCTCGTATGCTTCGTTTACCTCTTTGAATTTTGCCTCGGCTGTCTTGTCCCCCGGGTTTAAATCCGGGTGATACTGCTTCGCAAGCTTACGGTAAGCCTTTTTGATCTCTTCGTCCGTGGCATTTTTCGGCACGCCCATTACTTCATAATAATCCCTTTTATCAGCCAAACCAAATCACTCCTAAAATAATGAAAAATGAATAAATGAAGGAGGAAGAGTCCCTTGGCGTTCCTTCAAAATGCATTTTACTGTTATTGCTGAAATTGCCGCTCAACCCATGATTGCCAGCTCCCCCAAACGAAGAGCTGGCCACCACAGTCATTCATCTTTCATGAATCGTTATTCATTGTAAAAAGCAAGCCGGAGATTACTTTTTGTTGTCGTCGTTTACATCCTTGTACTCCGCGTCGTACACGTTGCCGCCGTTCGCGTCCTGCGGCGGTACGGGCTGGCCGTCTGCCGGCTGCTGCGGCGCCGCATTCTTGTAGAGCTTTTCGCTGACCGCGTACATCGCCTTCTGCAATTCTTCCGACTTTGCCTTCATATCGTCGACATTGCCTGCGGAGATGGCCTCTTTCAGGGAAGCGACCTTTGCGTTCAGGTCGGTCTTGTCGGACTCGTCGATCTTGTCGCCGTTATCCTTGATCAGCTTTTCAACCGCATAGCACATATTCTCGGCTTCGTTCTTCTGGTCGACTTCCTCACGGTGTTTCTTATCCTCCGCCGCGAATTTCTCGGCTTCCTGAACAGCCTTGTTGATGTCGTCCTTGCTCATGTTGGAGCTGGAGGAAATCGTGATCTTCTGCTCCTTGCCGGTGCCCATATCCTTGGCGGATACGTTGACGATGCCGTTGGCGTCTATATCAAAGGTAACCTCGATCTGGGGGATTCCGCGCGGTGCCGGGGCAATGCCGTCCAGCTTGAACAGGCCGAGCTGCTTGTTGTCGCGGGCGAATTCGCGCTCGCCCTGCAGGACGTTGACCTCAACCTGGGTCTGGCCGTCCGCCGCGGTGGAGAAAATCTGGCTCTTCTTGGTCGGGATGGTGGTGTTGCGCTCGATGACCTTGGTCATGACGCCGCCCATGGTCTCCACGCCGAGGGACAGCGGGGTAACGTCCAGAAGCAGCAGGCCTTCGACCTCGCCGCCCAGCACGCCGGCCTGAATCGCCGCGCCGATGGCGACGCACTCGTCCGGATTGATGCCCTTGAACGGGTCTTTTCCCGTAAAGCCCTTGACAGCGTCCTGCACGGCGGGGATCCTGGAGGAACCGCCGACCAGCAGAACCTTGTTGATCTGCTCGATCTTCAGCCCGGAATCGGAAAGCGCCTGACGGACCGGGCCCATGGTCTTTTCCACAAGGTCCGCGGTCAGCTCGTTGAACTTCGCCCTGGTCAGGGTCAGGTCAAGGTGCTTCGGGCCGGAGGCGTCCGCCGTGATGAACGGCAGGTTGATCGAGCTGGAGGTCATGCCGGAAAGCTCGATCTTCGCTTTTTCGGCGGCTTCCTTCAGCCTCTGCATCGCCATCTTGTCGCCGGAAAGGTCAATGCCGGTTTCCGCCTTGAAGGAGGAAGTCATCCAGTCCATGACGCGCTTGTCGAAGTCGTCGCCGCCAAGGCGGTTATTGCCCGCGGTGGCCAGAACCTCCTGCACGCCGTCGCCCATTTCAATAATGGAAACATCGAATGTACCGCCGCCAAGGTCGTAAACCATGATCTTCTGGTCCTCGCCCTTGTCGATGCCATAGGAAAGCGCGGCAGCCGTCGGTTCGTTGATGATACGCTTTACATCCAGTCCGGCGATCTTACCGGCGTCCTTTGTCGCCTGGCGCTGTGCGTCGGTGAAATACGCCGGGACGGTGATCACCGCGGAAGTGACCTTTTCTCCCAGATAGGCTTCCGCGTCGCCCTTCAGCTTCTGAAGGATCATTGCGGAAATTTCCTGAGGAGTAAAGCTTTTCCCGTCGATATTGACCTTATAGTTGGAACCCATTTCTCTTTTTATGGAAGACACGGTGCGGTCCGGATTGGTAATCGCCTGACGTTTCGCAACCTGACCGACCATACGCTCGCCCGTTTTGGAAAAAGCAACAACGGAAGGGGTGGTTCTGGCGCCTTCCGCGTTCGCAATGACGACCGGCTCGCCGCCCTCGATCACCGCAACGCAGGAATTGGTAGTGCCTAAGTCTATGCCTATTGTCTTTGACATACTGTTTACCTCCAAAAAATAAGTTTTGAAATTGAAAAATCAATCTATGAAAAATTTTGAAAATTACCAAATCAGTTCGCGACCTGCACCATCGCGTGGCGCACGATCTTATCCCCGATTTTGTAGCCCTTCTGGAACACCTGTACAATGGTGTTTTCCCCGGCGTTTTCGTCCTCCACGTGGGAAACCGCGTTGTGAAGATCCGGATCAAAGGCTTCCCCGGCTTCTCCCATCTCGGTCACGCCGAGCTTTGCGAGCGCCCCTTTCAGCTGCGTGCCGACCATTTCAACCCCCTTGCGAAGGTCCTCCACAGTGCAGTCCCGCTGCTTCAGCGCCCGTTCAAGGTTATCCGCCACGGGTAAAAACTCCGTGACCGCAGCGGCGGTCGCGTCGGCGTATACCGCCGTTTTTTCGCGTTCCGTGCGTTTGCGGTAGTTGTCGTATTCCGCGGCTGTGCGGAGCAAAAGCTCTTTTTGCTTTTTCAGCTCCTCCTGCGCCTGCTCCAGCTGAGCCTGCGCGCCGTCCTTCGGTTTTTCCTGTCCGGCCGGATTTTCCGCCGCCGCAGTCTCCCCGGCGCGGGCTTTCTCTGCCTTAGAGGTTTCCTCCGGCTTGCCCGCAGAGGTTTTTTCAGGCGTTCCGGAAGCTTTCGTCTGCTTTTTATCCACTTGTTCTTTTTGGTTTTTTTCCAAAACAGTGACCCCTTTCTATTCCATATCCAATAACTCTGTCAGCATTCTTCCGACGGAGCCGGAGAGATATTCAATATTGGAAATGATCTTCCCGTAGTTCATGCGCGTAGGGCCGATAATGGCGATCGCGCCCGCGTCCCTGCCGCCGACCGAGTACCGGGAGACCACCACGCTGGACTCGCTCAGCTCGGGCCGCTTGCTTTCCTGACCGATCAGCACCTTCATGCTGTTGGTCTGCTGCATCAGAAGGCGGGAAAGCTCCTGCGGCCGGGAGAGGAAATCCATAATGCGGCGGATACCCGCCTGCCCCAGCTCGCTGCAGAACAAAAGGTTCATTTCCCCGTCCAGACAGACCTCCGTCTGCATGGTGTCCTGCGCCACGTCCAGCACCGCCATCAGCGCGTCGCTCATCAGCATCGTCATGTTTCCCAGGGACGCGGCAAGGGACTGAATGTACGCCGGCGTAACGGTGGAAACCGGCAGCCCGACCAGCTTTTCGTTCAGCACCCTGAAAAACACGCGCAGGATTTCGGGGGTAATATCGAAATCGCAGTGGAAAACGCGGCTTTTCATGGTGCCCGCGGAGGTCATCAGAATGGCCATCGCGGTCCTTCGGCTGGTCTGCACAAACTGAATGGCGCGGATGTCCGCCGAGCTTCCGCTCGGCGTGGTGGAAACGGCCGCGAACCGGGTCATTCCCGCCAGCGCCCGCGCAACGCCGTCCAGCAGCTTTTCGGGGTCGTACGCGCTCGGCAGCAGCAGGCTGTCGATATAGCGCTGCTCTTCCCTGGAGACCGGATGCTTTTTCATCAGCGTGTCGATATAGACGCGGTAGCCCTTGTGGGAAGGGATTCTTCCCGCGGAGGTGTGCGGCTGTTCCAGCAGCCCCATTTCCGCAAGGTCGCTCATTTCATTGCGCACCGTCGCGGAGGACACGGTGAAATCAAGGGTGTCGCAAAGCGCCTTGGAACCCACCGGTTCGCCGGTCGCAACATATAAATCAACGACAGCCGCCAGAATTTTCTGTTTCCGTTCGCTTAACTCCAACCCTCTCACCTCACCTTTTTATATTTTAGCACTCTAATAGTTCGAGTGCTAAATCTAATTAATAATTTACCATTACTTTACCCCATTGTCAATATAGTATTTGTAAACTCTTTGTGAAATCGTAAATTTATGTTCTTTCGGCAGGCGAAGGAACGCTGCTTTCCATTTTTCAAAAGTTATGATAGAATAATTTCATATCAAACGACCCTGATTTTGATTGGAAATGGAGACACGATGGAACAGAATCCATTCGGCGGCAAGTACTCCTGCCTGATAAAAGATTTGGAGCCGGACTGTGAAAAATGCAGCGGCCTGTGCTGTGTGGCGCTGTACTGCGCAAAAACGGACGGCTTTCCGGCCGATAAAGGCGCCGGAACGCCCTGCCAATATTTATCGCCTGATTTCCGCTGCGGGATTCACGCCGATTTGAAAGACAGAAAAATGAGCGGCTGCCTTGCTTACGAATGCCTGGGAGCGGGACAGAAAACGACACAAATTGATTCCTCCGGCGGAGACTGGAAGACAGACCCCGGTCGGGCGGAAACGATCTTTCAGACCTTTTCCGTCCTTTTTCAGCTCCACCAGATTTTGTGGTACCTTATAGAAGCGGCTTCCCTGACCTCGGATGAAAAGACGGCGGCAGCCGTTGACGCTCTTATCAGGGAAAATCAGCAAATGACCCAATTGCCCCACGGCAGCCTTTTGAAAGCGGGCATTGCCGGACACAAATCAAAAGCGAACAATCTATTGAAAAAAATCATCGGGAGCATTTCGGCTGAAGACCCTGCATCACGCCAAAAGGCCGACTTTTTTGGAAAAAACTTCAGAAAAACGAACCTTGACCGAAAAGACTTCAGCATGTCGCTCCTGATAGCAGCCGACCTGGAAGGCTGCAGTTTAGACAGAACTGTTTTTTTAGGGGCCGACCTCCGCGACGCAAACCTGAAAAATACCGATTTAAGCAGGAGTGTTTTTCTGACACAAATGCAGATAAACTCCGCAAAGGGCAACAGAAATACCAGGCTTCCCGCCGGGCTGCGCCGCCCGTCGGCATGGTAGCGCGCTGTTTGTAAATCCGTTCAGAGCCGGCCGCCAATATAACGAAAAACACGGAAACGCCCGCCGCTGCTCCGTGTTTTTTCTTACCGAATATTCACCCGCTGTACAAAATCTCCGCCGTCAGCAGGTTGGAAACCAGAAATCCCCGCGGCGTAAAGCGGAACCCGCCGTCCCCGCAGACGGTCAGCCCTCCCTTTTCATAAAGCTTCGCCGCTTTCAGCATCCGCGCGGGAAGCTCCGTGCCGAACCGCGCGCGGCAGCCTTCGTCCGTCAGCCCTTCCGTCAGGCGCAGGGCGAGCATGGCGTATTCCTCAAACCCGCCGCCCTCCCCGTCCGGAACGGGTTCTCCGCCGTTCAGAAACTCCGAAAGGCTTCTCGGATAATAGAACCGTTTCCCTTCCATGAACGAATGCGCCGCCGGTCCGATCCCCAGATATTCCTCACAGCGCCAGTATTTCAGGTTGTGGCGGCTCTCAAAGCCCGGTTTCGCGAAATTGGAGATTTCGTACTGGTGAAACCCGCGCTTTTCCAGCTCTTCGCAGGCGAACAGATAGAGGTCGCCCGCCTCATCGTCGTCCGGAACGCACAGCGTTTCCTTCTTTTTTCCGTAAACCGTATCCGGCTCGATTTTCAACAGATAGGCGGAAAGATGTTGAATCCCCGCGTCCGCGCAGAAATCAATCGAGCGCAGAAGGCTTTCCTTTGTCTGTTTCTGGATGGCAAGCATCAGGTCGAGGGAGAGATTGTCAAAACCCGCGTCCTGCGCGTAAGCGACCGTTTTTTTCGCCTGTGCGGCGGTGTGCCGCCGACCCAGAAGCGAAAGCTCGTCCCCGTTTGCGGACTGCAGGCCGACCGACAGGCGGTTTACCCCCGCCGCGCGGATTTCCCGCAAAAAGCCGCGCAAATCCTCCGCGGGATTGACCTCCACGGTAATTTCCGCGCCGTCCAGCCCGAAGCATTCCCTTGCGCGCGCAAGGATCGCGGACAGCCGCTCTGCGCCGAGCAGGTTCGGGGTGCCGCCGCCGAAGTACAGCGTGTCGGCCCTCCGCCCGTACCGCCCCGCGCACTCCCCGAGCGCCGAGAGCACCCGCCGGGTGTACCGGTCCATTTTCTCCCCGCCGGCGGGCAGGGAATAAAAGTCGCAGTACGGGCATTTGCCGTCGCAGAACGGCACATGGAGATAAAGGCCGAAAGGCTTTTCGTTATTCATCCAGCTTCAGCACACTCATAAACGCCTCCTGCGGCACCTCCACCGTGCCGAGCTGGCGCATGCGCTTCTTGCCTTCCTTCTGTTTTTCCAGCAGCTTCTTTTTGCGCGTGATGTCGCCGCCGTAGCACTTGGCCAGAACATCCTTGCGCATGGCCTTGACCGTTTCGCGCGCGATGATCCTGCCGCCCACACAGGCCTGGATCGGCACCTCAAAAAGCTGGCGCGGGATTTTCTCCGACAGCTTCTCCGCCATCTTGCGCGCGCGCGGATACGCCTTGTCGGCGTGGATAATAAAGGAAAGCGCGTCCACCACGTCGCCGTTGAGCATGATGTCCAGCTTGACAAGATTGCTCTTTTTGTATCCGCTCAGCTCATAGTCAAACGAGGCGTAGCCGCGGGTACGGGATTTCAGCGCGTCGAAAAAGTCGTAGATGATCTCGTTCAGCGGCAGCTCGTAATGGATGTCCACACGGTCGGTGTCGATGTATTTCATATCCTTGAAGACGCCGCGCCTGTCCTGGCAAAGCTCCATAATATTGCCGACATATTCGCTCGGCGTATAGATGTGGGCGTTGGTGATCGGCTCCTCCGCCTGCGAAATCAGCGACGGGTCGGGGTAATTGGTCGGGTTGTCGATATGGATCACTTCCCCGTTGGTTTTCGTGATCCGGTAAACCACGCTGGGGGCGGTGGTAATAATGTCGAGGTTGTATTCGCGTTCCAGCCGTTCCTGAATGATCTCCATATGCAATAGGCCCAAAAAGCCGCAGCGGAAACCGAAGCCGAGCGCAACGGACGTCTCCGGCTCAAATGACAGCGCCGCGTCGTTCAGCTGCAGCTTGTCCAGCGCGTCGCGCAGGTCGGGATAGCGCGCGCCGTCCGCGGGGTAAATCCCGCAGAAAACCATCGGCTGCACCGAGCGGTAGCCCGGCAGCGGCGTTTTGGCGGGGTTGCCCGCCAGCGTAACGGTGTCGCCCACGCGGGCGTCCTTCACCGCCTTGATGGAAGCGGCGATATAGCCGACTTCCCCGGCGCTGAGCCCCGCGCTCGGCTCCAGACAGGTCGCGCGGCCGTAGCCGCACTCCACCACGGTAAACTCCGCGCCCGTCGCCATCAGCCGGATGGTGTCGCCCGGACGCACCTGCCCGTCCTTCAGCCGCACATGGATGATCACGCCCTTGTACGCGTCGTAGTAGGAATCAAAAATCAGCGCCTTGAGCGGCGCGTTTTCGTCGCCCTGCGGGGGCGGAACGTGTTTGACGATCTGCTCCATCACCTGGTCGATGTTCGTTCCCAGCTTTGCCGAAATGCACGGCGCCTCGTCCGCGGGAATCCCGATGACGTCCTCGATTTCCGCGCGCACCTTTTCCGGCTGCGCGCTGGGCAGGTCGATCTTATTGATGACCGGTACGATTTCCAGCCCGGCGTCCACCGCCAGATAGGTGTTCGCCAGCGTCTGCGCCTCGATCCCCTGGGAAGCGTCCACCACCAGCACCGCGCCTTCACAGGCGGCGAGCGAACGGGAAACCTCGTAGTTAAAGTCCACATGGCCCGGGGTATCGATCAGATTGAAAACATAGTCCTGCCCGTCCTGCGCGCTGTAAACGAGCGTAACGGCGTGCGCCTTGATGGTGATGCCCCGTTCGCGCTCCAGATCCATGTTGTCCAGCAGCTGATTTTCCATATCGCGCAGCGCGACGGATTTCGTCTGCTCCAAAATGCGGTCGGCAAGCGTGCTTTTCCCGTGGTCAATGTGCGCGATAATGCTGAAATTCCGTATTCTCTCGCGTGGTATCGACAAATTTATCACCTAATCCTCAAAGATAATATGGCTTCCGTTTTCCGGCCAATTCCGGAAAAAAACATAAAACGACCCGGCAGTCAGACTGAAAATGCCGGAAAGATAATGAATAATATATTATAACACAGATCACGAATTCTGAACAGTATGCCGTGCGGCAGGGTGAAATTTTTATAAAAGGCGCGGAACAAAGCCCGGTGAAATCCGGGCTGTAAGACACGCATAAAAACAGCGGCGTACCGGGAAATTTCTTCGCCGGCGCGCCGCCATGATCAATATTTCAGATTTCGGTAATACTTGTCGTTCAGCAGGCGTTTCTTGTGCGAGCGGTTCGGGCGGCGGTACCGTTTACGGCCTCCCCCTCTCGGCGGACGGCGGTTGCTGAACACGACGATCAGCACCACGACAATGCCCAGCGCGATACACACCCACGAAAGGATCCCGATCCAGTTCATTTTCTTGTTGGCCGCGGTGTCCACGATCACGGAGCTGAGCGGGTTGTTTTCCTCTATGCTGTCCACGCTGGGAAGAACAATCTCGCTGGATTCCTCCCCGCTGCTGAAAAGCCCGCCGGAAACGTTGCCGGAGACATCACCGGAAGCTTCGGAGAAAACTTCCGAAGATACCGGCTTTTTGCTTGTGACCGGCCTTCTGGAGCTGACGGCAGCCTTGCTTGAAACGGTGCCCGCGGCGGACTGTGAGGAAGCCTGGGACGACTGACGGCTCAGAATTTCTTCCACCTGTTCCGGCGTTATCTCAGTTGCCAGGGCGGTAACGGAATACAATGAAAACATAAAGATCAATATGAATACGGAAAACCATATTTTCTTATGTTGATTCATGATACGTTTCCTCCACAGCATTCTCTCTCAATGATAATACGAAATTATTATACCATACTTTCGCCACATTGCAAGTTTCCTGCCATGTTTTGCCGGTAATCTGGTAAAGAAGGGTTTTGTCGTCACCAAAGCCGATTCTGCGGGAATTGGCGTCGACTTCCGCCATGCCGAAAAGCAGTGCAAGGACGCAAAGCGTGCTGAAAAACGACGCAAAGAAAATCCTTTTCCTTTTTCTTTCCATTTTTTTAACATCTTTTCCTTTCCGCTTATGTCAGGCCGTTCAGAACGTTGACCAGCGCTTTCCCGAACAGCTCCCCGGAGTACGCCGCCTCGTCAAGGGTGTTGACCTCGGTGCCGAACTCGATCAGCAGGGAGCCTTTCGTCAGATTTTCATTGTACTTCCTCGCGCAGAAATTCAGGGGCCGCGCCAGACCGGGGTATAGATCCGCCAGCGACTTCTGCAGCCGCACGGCCAGCCTGAAATTGTATTCCCAGTTGGGGAACCCGAGCGTGCCGTCGTCGTCGCAGCCGGAGATGATCATCACCTGCGCGGCCTTCCTGCCGTTGATCGTCGCGGTCGGCTTGATCCTTGTTCCGTCGGAGGTGCCCATCGCGTCGCGGTGGATGTCGAGCGTGACCTGGATGCCCGGATATTTCTTCAGGTTGTTCTGCATCGTCACCTTGGAGCGGTCATACGAGCCGTTGTAGCTCGGGTAGTCGTGCAGGGTGGTGTCGTGCACCACGTTGATTCCGGCGGCCTTCAGCTGCGCGGCGATCTGGTCGCCCACGGCGACCACGCTTTTCGCTTTGTCCTGGCTGCGCGTATCGCCCAGAAAAGCCTCCGTCGTGTGGGTGTGGTAGATCAGAACCTGCGGCGTCGAATTCTTGACGATTTTTACCGCCGGCTGTTTCTGAAGCTCCGAAGCGATGTCGACCGTATGGTTTTTATTCGTATTTTTTACCCATATATTATTGTATTGGGAACCGGAATTGGAAATGCTCATTTCCTTCACGCCCTTCGGCAGCGTAACGGGCGGCGACGACGCGCTTGACGCGGTGCCCGAAGCGGCCTGTGAGCTTGCACCCGTACCGGAGCTGCTTTGTGACGAAGCCGGGGCGGAGCTTACGCCCGAAGAAACCGGCGCCTCGCTGCTCCCGTGCTCATTATCCTCTTCATCCTCTTCCAGATAATCCTCTTTCATTGCCTCGGCGGCACCCGCGGGCATGATAAAGCCCGCCGCGGCGAACGCCGCGTCCTTTGCCTGCAGCACGGGCAAACGCCCCAGAACGCACGCGACCGCCGCAAACACCAATGCAACCGAGCAGATTCCCATTCCCTTTTGCATCCAGTTTTTCATATCCTGCCCCCATTGAATGATATTCATTCTTATGCGGGCGGGACAAATTTCATGATGCTTCAGGTCAATTCTTCAAAATCCTCAACACTGAGAGAGGGGTTCAGCGCCACGTTGATCCCCATGCTCAGCAGTCTCGCGCCTCTGGAAATAATCAGGTCGATTTCGCGCGGGGTCACCATCATCTGGGCGCCGCGCGGCGCGATTTTCTCCTCAGAACCGTCCGTTTCGCCGTCCAGCAGGTCCGCCGCCAGAGTGGCCGCGTCCACCACGGTCGGAATCCCCATGCTGACCACCGGAACGCCGAGCGTGCTTTCGTCGATGCGCGGCCTTGCGTTTCCCACCCCGGCCCCGGGGGAAATCCCCGCGGAACAAAGCTGCACCGTACAGCCCAGCCGGGCGGGGCTGCGCGCCGCAAGCGCGTCGACCGCAACCACGGCGTCCGGGTTCAGCTCCTTGACCAGCGCCTGCAGAAGCTCCACGGCCTCAATCCCCGTGCAGCCCAGCACCCCGGGGCTCACCACGGAAACGGGACGCAGCCTGTCCAGGCCCGTCACCTTTGCCAGTTCGCCCTTGATATGCCTTGTCGCCAGAATTTTTTCGGCGACGAGCGGCCCCAGCGCGTCCGGCGTAATGGCGCGGTTCCCAAGCCCCGCCACCAGGACGCTTCCCTTCTCCGGCAACAGAGCGGACAGCTCCTGCGCGGTCAGGGTCAGCAGGCTGTTGTCGCTGTCGATATGGTCGGAAATCGCCTGGACCTCCAGCGTAACATAGGTGTTGCCCTCCTCGTCTATCCGTGTGACCGTGCAGTCCTTTTCTTTCCGTGTAACGTGCCTGCTGGGTTCCGTATTTTCCAGCGCAAGATCGGTACGGAATACCATAAAAATCAGCCCTTTCCTATTTTTTTTAAAACACTTGCATTTTTTGTCCATCGATGGTATTATTATTGATACGTGACAATACCAAAGGAGGTGGAATCATGCCTAACATTAAATCAGCCAAAAAACGCGTAAAGGTTATTGCTACAAAAACACTCATCAACAAGTCCTTTCATTCCGGACTGAAAACTGATATAAAGAAAGCAAACCTTGCCGTAGAATCCAATGATGCCAACAAAGCGGATGCCGTTAAGGTTGCGATTAAGAAGATTGACCAGGCTGCGGCAAAGGGAATCCTGCACAAGAACACAGCCGCAAGAAAGAAATCAGCTCTTGCACGCAAGCTGAACGCAGCAAATGCATAACCCTGAATACGCGGTTTAAAAGCAAAAGCAGAGCCTTGCGCCCTGCTTTTTTATTATCCTCCGGAGCGCAGGGGCGAATTTCCATAAACTTGCCGCTTTGATTGACTTTTCAAAAAGAATTGGTTATTATATATTATATAAACAGGATCTAATCATGATAAACGGAGGTGCTCGTTTTGAAAAAATGTAATACATTATCCATATTGATTACAGTTATTTCCGCTATGACGGCCGTCGCGGCGGCTGTTGTTGCCGTCGTCCTCTTCTTTGAGAAAAAGAAAAAGGATGAAGAGGAGCTTGAGCACTACTTGGATTGTTCCATACAGTAAGGGACTTCCTCCGGTGCCGTAACAGGATACGGGCAGGTTTTGATACCTGCCCGTTTTTTTTCATGCTTTTAGCCTTACCATATATTTTTTGAAATACGTACGGTAATACAGCTTCCATATCTCCCACAGAAGCATGCCGATGATCTGGCCGTTGATAATCCTGAAAATCCTGTACAGGATTTTCAGAACGAGAAAGGTTTTGCTAGCTCTTATCTCCCGACTTTGAAAACAGGGCGGCAACGTATCCGAAGAACACGGCCGCCGCAATACCCGCGGCACTCGCCGCGACGCCGCCGGTAAACGCGCCCAGCAAACCCTGTTCCCTGACCGCTTCAAGCGTCCCTTTCGCCATCAGATACCCAAAACCGGTCAGCGGCACCGTAGCGCCGGCCCCCGCAAAGTCCACAAGCGGCCCGTACAGCCCCAGCCCCGTCAGCGCCACACCCAGTGTGACAAACAAAACAAGGATTCTGGCCGGCGTCAGCTTCGTAAAATCAATCAGCACCTGGCCGATCGCGCAAATGGCTCCGCCGATCAAAAAAGCCCATAAATAATCCATGTTTTTCACCTCGGTTTTATTTTCGCCGGATGATCGCTTCAATATACATTCCAAAGAATTAAATCAGCAAAAAACACCGCCGGAAGCTCTCCGGCGGTGTTTTTCGGCGTTCTAACGGACCGCGGGCATATCGCCCGGCTCGTGGGAACCGCCGTTAAAATAAATATCGTACCAGACGAGGAAGACGAAAATCGTCCAGATTTTGCGGTTGTTGTCCCGCTTCCCGCTGTAGTGGTCGTCAAGGAATTTCATCAGCTCGTCGGTATTGAAGAACTGCTTTGCGGTTTTGCCCGTAAAGGCATCCTTTACAAGGTTATAATATTTTTCATCCCTGAGCCATACGCGCGTCGGCACCGGGAACCCCAGCTTTTTCTTCTGCGCGGTCGCGTCCGGCAGATGCTTCATCGCGGCAAGGCGCATCGCGTACTTGGTGTTTTCCTTATTCACCCGCAGCTTTCTCGGAATGCGGGAAGCGACCCCGAACACCTCTTTGTCGAGGAACGGCACGCGCAGCTCCAGCGAATTCGCCATGCTCATGCGGTCCGCTTTCAGAAGGATGTCGCCGACCAGCCAGACGTTGATGTCCAGATACTGCATCTTGGTCACGTCGTCCTTGTCCTTTACGCGGTCGTAATACGGCTTTGTCAGCTCCTGCGGACGGGTGACCGGAATATCGCTTTTCAGCAGACGGCGTTTTTCGTCCATGGTAAACATGCTGCAGTTGCCGATGAAGTTTTCCTCGATCGGCAGCGCGCCGCGCATCAGGAAGCTTTTCCCCCGGAAGGAAAACGGCAGCGCCTTCGCAACCGCCGCCAGCGCCCTGCGCAGGCCGAGCGGCAGTTTTTTGTAGCCTGCAAAATCATCCGGCTCGTGATAAATATTGTATCCGCCGAACAGCTCGTCCGCGCCCTCGCCGGAAAGCACCACCTTCACGTACTCGCTCGCCATTTTGGAGACAAAATAGAGGGCGATGCAGGACGCGTCGGCCAGAGGCTGGTCCATATGGTACTGCACCTTGCGGATATTTCCCCAGTATTCGTCGGCGGAAATGACCTTATAGTGGTGTTCCACGCCGATTTTTTCGGATAAGTTCTTCGCCCAGTCGATTTCGTTGTATTTTTCCCCGTAGTCGAACCCGACCGTAAAGGTCTTCTGCCCGGCGAAGTAGGTGGAAACATAGCTGGAATCCACGCCGCTGGACAGGAAGCACCCGACTTCCACGTCGCTGATTTTGTGCGCGCTGACCGAGTCCTCAAAAACCTTTTCGATTTCCTCGACGGCCTGTTCCCGGGTCATGCCGGGGTCCTCGCTGAATTTCGGCTCCCAGTAGCGGTGGGTTTCGACCTTGCCGTCCTTGTACCAGAGGTAGTGCGCCGGCATCAGGCAGTAGACATTCTCGAAGAAGGTTTCCGGCGGAACGGCGTATTCAAACGAGATATAATTGTTCAGCGCGTTTTTATTGAATTTCTTTTCAAAGCCGGGAAATTCCAGAATGCTCTTGATTTCGGAGCCGTAAACAAAATGGCCGCCGACCTGCGTGTAATGCATCGGCTTGATCCCGAAATAGTCGCGGGCAATAAACACGCTCTTTTCGACGGTGTCATAGATGGCAAACGCGAACATCCCGCGCAGCTTGGTCAGAAGGTCTTCGTGCCATTCCTCAAAGCCGTGGATCAGCACCTCGGAATCGGTCTGGGTATAAAAACGGTGCCCCTTTTCCAGGAGGATGTTTCTGAGCTCCCGGTAGTTATAGATTTCCCCGTTAAACGTAAGCACCAAGGTTTTGTTCTCGTTGTAGATCGGCTGGTCGCCCGAGGAAGCAACGTCGATGATGCTCAGGCGCCGGAAGCCCATGGAGATATCGGAATCGGTAAAAAACCCGTTGGAGTCCGGCCCCCTGTGGGTGATTTTATCCGTCATGCTTTTAATCACTGCGTCGCGGTCGATTACTTCACCGGTAAATCCGCACAATCCGCACATCTGTCTTAGTCCTCCCCGCCGCGGTACACCCGCAAAATATTTTCAGCGGCGGCGGAATCCACCGCCACAAAATCGTCGTCCCGTGAAACCGCGCCCACGCTTTCCACAATCTCCAGCGATTTGCGGTAAACGTCCATACGCGTTCCCTGCTGAACCGGCTCGTCCTCCCCCTGCAGGAAAAAGGAAAACACAACCCGGTTCTCTTTTTCATCCGCGTAGCAAAAGTATCCGGCGGAAGTCTTTCTGTCGTGTTTTTTGCCAGCCACGTCGGTGAGCGCCAGCTTGACCAGCTCCACCGCAAAATCGTTCAGCCCGGCCTCAAAAATAAGCACTTTTTCCTTCAGTCCCGCCAGCGAGGTCACCGCCCGCTTGGCCATCCCGTTAAACTGCGGAAAAGCTTCGCCCACACTGACCGGTTCCAGCTGGCAGCAGCCGCTGTTCGGCACAACATATACCATAAACTGATTTTCTTTGTCGTGATAAAGGCAAGGATAAACAAGCTGCGCTTCATAGCCGCATTCCGGACATTTCCAGTCAAACAGCGTTTCATCCAGGATGCGCTGCCGCAGATCCGGGTTTTCCCCGGCATTGATTTCGGGGCTCATCGCTGTTTTTACCACGGCGCCGCAGTGAGGGCAGCTTACGTCCCTGTTTCCAACCGATGGCATTTTTATTTCCTCCTTAGCCTTTGCGTATTTGTTCATTATATCACAACGAATTTAAAAAAGGAATAGAATTAAATAATCCTGTTATTTTTCAAACTTTTGAGTTATAATAATAGCATGGAAGCCCCATCATGAACACCGCTATTGCGGCAGGAGGTACGCTATGAATTTTTTTGAAACTGTAACCGGCAGGGTAACAAAAGCAGTCGACTATGTTGTTGAGAAAAACCGCAAAGCCGCGCTGATAAATCGCATCAGGATCGTGATTAAAAACGAAAGGGAAAACGAAGCGCGCGCCTACGTCGCATTGGGAAAATATTATTTTCAGAATCTGCGCGACGCGCAGAACGAGGAAACCGAGTCCCTGTGCAAAGCGGTGGAAGCCGCCGACAAGCGCATAAAGAAGGCGTTTGACAAGCTCGACGAGCTCACCGCCGACGAGGGATACGAGGACGACGCCTGTACCGACTGTACGGACGACTGCGATTACTGCCCGTGCGGCTGTTCCGGCGAGCCCGGCGCGGAAAGCACGGACGTCCCCGCGCCGGAACCGGAGGACGAGATCGCGCCCGCCGATTTTCCGCTCCATTTCCCCATTGTTGACAAGGCAAACGACAGGGATGACACGTCCGAAGAGGCGGCCGAGGAAGCGGCGGACGACGAGGACGAGGCCCAGCCCACGCTGGACTGAGCGGGAATATGAAGAAAAAAGTAATGCTCGGCATGAGCGGCGGCGTGGACAGCTCCGTTGCCGCGCTCCTGCTTCTCAGGGACGGATACGACGTTACCGGCGTCACCCTGCGGCTGCGGCCGGACGAATACATGTGCCAGAGCTCGGCGGGCGGCTGCTGCTCGCTGGACGATATCGACGACGCACGCAGGGTTGCCTACAAGCTCGGGATCGACCATCTGGTCCTCAATTTTACGGACGTTTTCGAAAAGGACGTCATCGACTATTTCGCGGCGCAGTACGCGGCGGGGCTGACGCCCAACCCATGTATCGCCTGCAACCGCCACGTCAAGTTCGACGCCATGCTCCGCCGTGCGAAGGAGCTGGATTTTGACTATATCGCCACCGGCCACTACGCCGTGATCGAACAGGACGCGGCGGGGCGCTGGCTTTTGAAAAAGGCGCCCGCCAGCAAGGACCAGAGTTATGTGCTGTACTCCTTCACGCAGGAACAGCTCAGCCGCACCCTGATGCCGCTGGGAAAATACACAAAGCCCGAGGCGCGCGCCATGGCGGAGGAAGCCGGGCTGCCCGTCGCGCATAAGCCGGACAGCCAGGAAATCTGCTTTGTGGAAAACAACGATTACGCCGGATTCATTGAGCGCTACACCGGGGAAACCGCTCCGCAGGGCGATTTTGTGGACCAGAGCGGAAACGTGATCGGCCGCCACCGCGGCATCACCCGCTACACCGTCGGTCAGCGCAAGGGGCTGGGCGTTACCTTCGGCAAGCCCATGTATGTGACCGGGATCGACACGGTACATAACCGGATTACACTGGGGGAAGAGGGCAGCCAGTACGCGTCCTCCCTGATCGCGGCGGACCTCAATTTCATTCCGTTCGACACCTTGGAAAAGGAAACGGATATCACCGCCAAGGTGCGGTATCAGGCGAAGCCCGCAAAGGCGAAGCTGGTTCCGCTCGGGGACGGAAGAGTCCGCGTGGATTTTGAAGAAGCGCAGCGCGCGGTCACTCCGGGACAGGCCGTCGTCTTTTACGATGGGGACCTCGTGGTCGGCGGCGGCACGATTCAGCCGGAATAATCGTAAGGGCGGAGCCGTTTTTGGCTCCGCCCTTTCAGCGTTTATTTTCCAGAAGATACAAAAGGAAGAGTCCTACACAAAAGATCCCGAAGACGACAAAAATCCCTTTCAGGCGCTTGTGCGTCGGACGATTTCCGTAGCTGTAGGAACATAGCAAGGCAAAGACAATGACCGAACATACCCAGTTCTGCCATTCTCCGCGCGTGAATCCCGCAGAATAAAGCACCGCCGCAAAAGCGCCCCACAGAACAATCTGAATCGACCGGACGCGGCTGCCGTCTTTGTTCATTTTACCGCCTCCCTTTCTGCCCGAAAGCCGGTCACTGCTTGAAACCGTACCCGCAGTGCGGGCATTTCGGGTAATCCATGTCGCATTTCTTCCCGCAGTCCGGGCAGGTGATCTGCATGATTTCCGGCGCGTTGTCCCGGCGGTCTTCGCTGATTTTCAGCTGATCCTCCAGCACATCGACCCTGTTCATCAGGTCGCCGACGGCAATCAGCAGCAGGCCGAGAAGCTCCGCGGTAAAAACGCTGAGGAAAACCCGGAAGTCCTTGTCGGAGGACGCGAGCTCCGCAAGAAAAAGACCAATGCCTGCAATCAGGAACGCCAATCCCGCCCCTTTAAAAAATCTGGCCATCTTACACCACCCTGTAATTCTTACTGGTAATTATATCACAGATACCCTGTCGATACAAACGGATTTGGCAAGTCGGGCCGCCGAAAGACGTGCAGCCGCGCTCTTTGCCCTTGAAGCCGGAGGCCTTAAGAAATCGACCCCCAGCCTCCCTCTCAGAGGGAGTTGTTTCGGAGTGCTCCGAGACCGATTCAACATGCAACTGTCTGAGAGCGCCGCCGTAGGCGACTGCCGACCGCATGGTCCGCGCCCGGCGCGCCGGAGGGAGTTTTCCCGGGAATTTCTTACATCCCACATCCTTTTTCTAAGTCGTCAGCTTTGCCCTCAGGCCGGGCTGGCCCCTACTTTCGTTCTTGTCCGAAAGTAGGCAAAGGACGTGCAGAGGGATTTTAAATTCCCGACGGGAGGGTTCCATAAAATCCCCCTGCACCCCCCGGGTATCCCCAAAGTGTCTTTAAGTGGCACGATGCCTTCGCGGTTTTCATTGACGGAGGTACGAAAAGCAGAATCTGGCCCCCTCCTCGAGGGGGCCTCGAGAAGCCGGGTGCCGAAAGGAGTACTTTTCCCTCAATTTAACCGCGAGAAGGAATACCCCACCACCCGGCGCAGCCGTTCCCGCGCTTTTTTCAGATGCTTTGACACGGTCGGCGGCGTAACGCCAATGATTTCCGCGACCTCCTGTACGCTTTTCTGCTCGAAATACCGCAGCCGCAGACAGTCGCGCTGCCGTTCGGTCAGCTCTCCCTCCATCGCGCGCCGCAGCGCCCCGCGCATTCTCAGATGCTCTCCCCCGTCGTCGTTCTCTTCCCGACCGGCATTCAGCCGGTCCCCGAACAGGTCCAAGCTCAAATTGCTTTTTCTTCTCATCTTTCCGCCCCGATTCTCACCAGATACCTGCCTGTGTGCAGGCAGTCCAGATACATGTCGTTCAGCAGGGCAATCCTGCGGTACAGCCCGGAGGCCTCCTCGTTGCCCGCCTGCCGCGCCTGCCTGCGAAGCGGCGCCAGCCGTTCCTTAATTCTCTCTGCCTCATTCAAATATTCCGCGCCCCATTCGTTATAGTCCATATTGCTCCTTTCCTTCCCCGAAGCGGACCGCAAGCATCCGGATTCGTGTCCTATAATTCCATACTATCCAAACAGGAGCAAATTTTCAAGATATTTTAGAACAAATGTTCTATTCTGATTCCTGGCAGGGACAAACCCGGTACACCGAATCGGGCTTGTTTCCACAGGAACACTATCCGTACGCCGAGCATTTTTGACGCGGTCAGACGCAATTTTAACCGAATAAGACAAGACTCTTGATTTTACAAACAAGGCCTATGATGCTAAAATAAAAGAAAACCTGAGCGGAAAATTTTCCTGCCTCCGGAACAGCTTGCCGGGGCAGGAGCAGGATTACAAAGCGGAAAGCGGGAATCAAAATGGAAAGCTTTGCCCCTTTATTGATCATTGCGGGATGCTATGTTCTTGTCTATACGTTTGGCAAGATCAACAAGAAGAGATACGATGCTCCGGGAAAATTCCGGGATTCCCGGAAGCCTCATCGCCGGGGAAAAAAGTAGGAGGAAGCGAAACGCTTCCTCCCTTTATTTTTTATCCCTCAGCTTTTGAAAAAAATCCGTAAGCAGCAGCGCGCATTCGTCGGCAAGCACGCCGCCCACCAGCTCCGGACTGTGGTTGTACGGCAATTCAAACAGATTCACGACGGAGCCGCAGGAACCGGCCTTCGGGTCCCGCGCGCCGTAAACCACCCTGGGAATCCGCGCGTTGATGACCGCCCCCGCGCACATGGGGCAGGGCTCCAGCGTGACGAACAGCTCGCACTGCCACAGCCGCCACCCGCCCAGCAGGCGGCACGCCCGGTCAATAGCCTCCAGCTCCGCGTGGCAGAGCGCGTTTTTTCCGCTTTCGCGCCGGTTGCGGCCCGTGGCAATGACTTCCCCGTCTTTTACGATCACCGCGCCGACCGGCACCTCGCCCTCCTGCGCCGCTTCCCGCGCGAGAGTCAGCGCCAGACGCATAAACCGTTCCTCCCTGTCCATATCAGCCTACGAAAGATACCGGAACGAGGACAGAACCGTTAACAGCAGCACCGCCACACCGCCCGGATTGAAAAACAGCGCGTTCAGCTTTGCGGAAAGCCGGAAATACGGATTTACCCCGTCGCTGTGGAAAAACCTCTTATCCTTCACCAGCAGATAAACAAAGGAAGCCGCCCCCAGCGCCAAAACAACGCCGACCACCGTGTTGTTTACATAATCGGCCATCTGGTCCCCGCCGAAGCGCTGCGACATTTCCACCGCGAAGGAAATCCCGTTGTTGAAGAAATGGATCAGGATGGACGGCCACAGGGAATTGGTGCGGACAACCACCAGAGCCATGGCCAGACCGGCGATAAAGGCAAACACCATCTGCACAAAATTGCCGTGGTACAGCCCGAAAAGAATCGCGGAGCCCACTACCGCGAACCCGTCCCCGTATTTTCTCAGGCTGTGAAGCACCACGCCGCGGAAAAACAGCTCCTCCACCAGCGGCGGAATGACCGCGATCGTAAGGAAATACAGGAATAAAACCGGCGGATCGCCCGTCAGGGGCATCTCCGGCAGCTCGCCGGAAAAGCCGAACCATTTCTCGATTTCCACCACCGCGTTGGCCGGAATGTTCGCCAGCATACAGACGGCCGTTCCGAAAAAAACGCACGCACAAATTTTCAGAAACCCGGCCTTCTCAAAGGGCAGCGCGCTGCTCAGGGAAATATGCCTCGCGGCGAAAAAAACCAGCGCGGGAGCGGCCAGCCCGACCAGATAGCCCGCCCCGGTCGCAAGATAATAAAGCACCGGCGTAAACCCCTGAAAATCGCTGTTCGTATAGTCGTGCGCATATCCCACCGTGCGAAGATAGAACACGCAGACATACAGGAAGCCGGTCATCAGGAACATGGCGGCGAGCAGGGTCCAGCAGACCGCGTTGGAGGTTTTCCTCAGCTCGCGCTTGCCGTTCTGGGCTTCCACATAGGGATGCACGTTATAATAAGGGCCGTATTGGGTGTAAGGCGAATTGTTCATTGCTCTCTCCTTTTATAAAAAAGGGCCCTCTCCCGCAAGCAGGAAAGAGCGTCTCCTTTTTTGGCAGGTTAGGTGAATATAGACGCCGCCGGGCGGCAAAGTAAAGAAAAAGCGCCGGACCCAAACGCGAATTGGATCCAGCGGCACGCTGGCGTCCCCGGCGCGATTCGAACGCGCGGCCTTTCGCTTAGGAATTAAGAAGGGCATTTCCTCAAAGACAAAGCATGGTCCCCGACAGCTCTCTTAATCCAACAATCAACAGCTTTTTCTTACGTCTAAATTCTTCGTGGTATCTTGTGTTCCACGAAAAATTTTATTGTATTTCGTATTGCTATTAGCATAAAATTAGCTGTTTTACAATACATCAAAGGGGGATGAGTTTAGGTTCAATTTCAATTATTTATCATGATATCATAAAAGGCACTTAAATACAAGGGAGGCTTACTATGCCAGCATACCAATTAGAAATCAAGATTACCGACTGGCGAAAGCATAACACCATTTTGGATTATAACGCCCCTTGCCAGAAAGACGTCGGTTTTCCCCCCCCCGATTTCAAAGGTAGCGGAGCTGATCAGTATCGGAAAATGCTCTGAAATGGACATTCTGTTGGATCTGTGGATGCATGCCACCTACAACGATGAGCAGGTATTGGGCTCCGATGTAGGGCCGGTTGCATAGTATCACGCCAAGTGCATTGAGCGCAGCCATAAGATGTTGAAGCTTATGGAAACCGCAGTTGAATACAATAAATTAACACTATTGTAAATAGTCCTTCTACATTTTTAAAAAATATGTGAAATATATATAAGACCGATCATCATCTTGTCATAAATATGCCGCAACTTATTGAGGCTTAAAGTTATTGACCGTTCTTATGAAATTTTGGGAGGTCTGAAGACAAGCTAAGAAAAAAATTCAGACGCATTGTAAGCATTTTACGAAAGTCGGAATCCCTTGCAGTTTTATAATAAACTGCAAGGGATTCATGCGTCACTGTCTTTCTATGGACATTTGGATATTTGAGAACTTTAAATTTACACAACAAATCTTCTCGGTTGATTCCTTATACATGAAAAGCCAGATATAATTTAAAATTTTTTGGACAGTCAAAAGAGGCATCATGCCTTCCTCCAGAGCCTGTCCGCTCTCACGGAAATGTTTTCGCCCAAAAGTCCTTTCCAAACTTCCTTCGGCAAGCCGCTGTCGGGATGGGCAATGAGCCATTTGTTTTTCGCAGTGATCAGCCGATCCATACCACCGCCCGTATGTTTTGCTGCAAGAGCCGTATTGGTTCCGCGCGGCAGCACGACGGCCACTCGGAAAACCGCGCTATCGGCATTGCACGGCGCATAGTGCAGCGTGGTCCCGTAAAGCTCCACTGCCTTTCCTTTGGGTACGCGAAACAGCTCAAGCTCTGCCGTGTCGTAGGTAAGCTGCGGCGTGACGTCCTGAAGGCGGCCCAGAATCAGGACCATGTCCGTCGCGGCGACGTTCACCTCGCTGGAACGGTGGTATTCCAGCGCATTGAGCAAATGGTTGTTCCCATTGCAATATCCAAGCTGGATCGGCATCTCCCCAAAGACTTGATCTCGGAGGCTCCCGTAAATGTCAAGTGCTTCAAGCCCGGGATCCGACGGCACGTAAACGACGTCGCCCGCAGGGCAAGGCGTTGTCTGAAGGGCTTTGATGAGCTCGGAGAAATCAAGTTCTTCAACCACACGCCCGTAGGCTTGAAACGCCGGATCTGTAACAGACTTCAGTTCCATGAATCTTCACCCTTTCCAATGCAGTCCGCTTAGTCCGCTGCGGGCGGATATTCGTTGCAGAGCAGGCGGTACGGCGGCTCATCCTCTTCGATGGTGGGAAAGCGGCCGAGGGGGTTTAAGAAACGGTTATCGGTATTGTCATCGTTACACATGGAGACCTCACCGATCAGCACGCTTCCTCCCTTCGGGATGGTGAACTCATGATAGTAATAGGGATACAGGGAAAGACTTTCACCGGGTTGCAGTACGATCGGCTGCCCCGCCGGAACCATGTAGCGGCGGCCGTCCTGACAGATTTCCACGTCCGTCGTATCCAACTGCTCGTCCTTTGTGGCGTTGTACAGCGTGAACACAATGTTGTTGCCGCCGCGGTTGATGATGTCCTCCATCTTGTTCCAGTGAAAGTGCATCGGGGACACCTGCCCCTCGTCGCACATCATGATCTTTTCGGCATAGGTTTTCGTATATTTGGGATTGTGAATGTTTCCGTTGCGCAGGGTAATCAGAGCCAGCCCCAGATGCGCGTAATCGCCCATCCCGTAATCGGTCACGTCCCAGCCAAGCATGTTGTCGCGGATCTCGTCGTACTCATGCCCCTTATCTTCCCACTCCGCCGGCGTAAATTTCAGGAACGGAGGCAGTTCAAAACGATGCTCATCGAGCAGCATCTCAAACCTTCTGATTACAGCGTTAATTTCAGATCGTTTCATGTTTTTCCTCTTTTCTCATTATTAATCCATACTCAGAACGAATCCGGGCTAAACGTCGGAATCTCATAATCCAAGCAGCGAACCCCTTCGATTTTCCAGCGCCTCGATGGCCTGCTTTCCCTCGGCAATTCGAAACGTAAGCTGCTTTTTTTCGACAGTCTGCGGAGCCAGAAAATGCAGCGTACCGGCTTTCTCATGGTACGAGCGGCCATAGACAGAGGAATTCGACGGCTCCAAGCCGAGAACATAGTCGCCACTTCCCTCGGATTTCCACTGCATGAAAAATGGAAACTGCTCCGTATTGAACTCGAGCACAAGCGCGAGTTTCCGTTCGTCATTTACAACGGCCGCAAAAGTTTCTCCATCCCCGGCAGAAGCCAGCTCGTGCAGAAACACGTTCTCTGGCTTATTGTCCTTCGGAGGACCCATTATGTCCCACGTGTCAGCACAGGCGGCCGAAACCCCGTCTCGCGGCGTGACTTTTTTCGTCGGCAGCAAAAGGCGGCTATTCTCTGAAAGAAACGGCCATCCCATGTTGCAATGATACATCAGCATAACGGGTTCCGGACGAAACGCCTCGTTCGTGATTTCATCCGCAACTCGGATCGAGCTTTCGCCCAGCCTTGTGGTGATCGTGCGACGCAACACAAGATTTTCCCCAAACAGCTCAGCTTCCCGCATTTCTCCTCTCACCGTCACGACATAGTCGTCGCCATCCCATGCGGAATCCGCGCACACATGCTCCGCAGGCGTCGTGCGCATACGGCCGTGCATGGGGTACTCCCTGCCGTCTGGACCCGTGTATGGCGCGCAAATGTTTTCAAACCCGCAAGTAAAAAACAGGCCCCCCATAATACTGCGCTGCGCCTCGGCCCCGTGCGTATCGTATGGGTTTCTCCCCATAAGCCCCGGTTTCGAAAGAAAATTGATCTGCAGTCCCTTATACTCCATTTCACAGATGTCCAGCGCCTTATCCAACATTGTGACAAAACGGAGGGGACCATTTTTCACTTCCACAGCCCGCATTCCCGTACTGCGCCCTTCGTCGTAAGTCACCCTCCGGGCATACGCGATCTGCTGCACGTTGCCAACCCGGCGCAAAATGTCCTCTTTTTTCATTGTCCTCACTCCAGATTCGCATGGTATCGCCAGAGTTCCTTCATATCAAGGTGCCTGCGTTCGATAATCATTTTCGCCACAATGTCCCCCAAAAGGAGAACCGACTGCTCAAAAAGTGATGTCATGGGCTGTTGCGAGTCAATCTCGTCATTCCGATATTCTTTCGTGCGCACGGGAATCCTTACCATAAATTCCACAAGGTCTTTCAACCCGCTGTCCGGATTTGACCCAATATGAACTACCTTTGCACCAATCATATGCGCCTTTTGTGCAATGCCTAAGGGAAACATTGTAGTACCGCTACCACTGCCGACGATCAGCAGATCCTTCGGCGTGATGGCGGGCTCGGTAATCTCTCCCACGTAATGCGTCTTGATTCCCAAGTGAGCCCAGCGCTTAGCGACGGCCTGCAACGACAGCAAAACCCGTCCAACGCCCACAAAGAACACCTGATCCGCATCCAGAACTGCCTCGATCAGGCGTTCCACCTGAGCGGGATTGATATGGCCCAGTGAAGCGCGCAATTCGTCGAGGATCAGATCTCCCACTCCGCTAAACGTGACTTCGTTACTCATTGCTTTCCCCTTTCTCCCAACACGGACCCGCAAAACCCAAGCAGTTCCTGCGTCGACGCAGAAAGATCTTCTTTTTTCAGGCAGGTGCTGCCTACCACAAAGATATCCACACCTTTTCCGACGAAATCCTCAATATTTTCGCGGGAGACACGGCCGTCGATTTCCACTTTCGTAGGCAGGCCCCTCTCCTGGATAAGGCGATGCAGTTCCTGAACCTTGCGGTTCGCGTATGGAACCTGCTTCTCTGCCCTGCTGCCTGCGTAACCGGGATTAATCAGCATCAACAGCACAGTGTCACATTTCTCCAGTACATAATCCAGGGTCGAAAGCGGCGTGGCCGGCTTTAGCGCGACGCCGGCCCGCACCCCGCGACTGCGGATCTGGTCGAGCCGATAGTCGATGTGCGGCTCGCATTCTCCGTGAAAAATGATCTGCTCCACGCCGATGTCAAGCAGTTCTTTGACAAAGAAATCCTGCTCAGTCGCCATTAGATGCACGTCGAACGGCAGTTCCGTCCTGGCGCGCAGTTGCCGGACCGTATCGAGCCCCAGCGGCATGCTCGGGCTGAAATGCCCGTCGAGGAGATCGACATGCAGCATTTCGGCGCCCGCACGCTCCAATTCCGAGACCGAATCCTCCAGCCTGCATAGATTGCATACGGAAATCAACGATGGGGAAAGAATATATTTTTGGTTCCAGATCGTTTTATTCATTGATCATACTCCTTCATGTACCGATGAACCTCAGCCTCCGTCGGCAGGGACTCAATCGCGCCCTTTTTCTGTACGCACAG
The DNA here is from genome assembly GCF_052443335.1 of Caproiciproducens lactatisolvens. Lineage (NCBI taxonomy): Bacteria > Bacillati > Bacillota > Clostridia > Eubacteriales > Acutalibacteraceae > Caproiciproducens > Caproiciproducens lactatisolvens. The sequence continues at coordinate 3,047,970 of NZ_CP195750.1, forward strand.
CCAACCGGCGATGTTTCCGCAATACAGTGCGCTGTACAACAGGCCCTCAGTCAGGTCCGTGGGGGAGTGAACGCCCGCCTTCATCAGCGTGGCGAGGAACCCTCCCCAGAACGCGTCCCCGGCGCCGGTCGCATCGACGCACCGGGTCCGGAGCGCCGGCAGCTCCAAGACCTTCCCATTCCAAAAACATCGGCAACCCCGGCCGCCCAGCGTCTCCACCATGACTGAAATGCCGCTTTCATGCGCTAGGTGCGGCAGGGCGTCTTCGCCGCCCAGCATGGCTGCCTCCTCCTCGGAAACCTTAAGTAAGTCCACATACGGAAGAATATCCATCACAGCCCGGACGGCGGCCTTCCCATCACCATCCCACAGCAGGTCCCGGTAGTTCATGTCAAAACTGACCAGTTTTCCGCTCAGGCGACTTTCCGTCAGTGCGTAAATCGTCGTCTCCTTAGCTGCCCCCTTGGACAGAGAGCAAGAGCCGGCATGGACAATGTCCGCCTCCCAGAACCAAGGATGATCTATGTTCTGCTTGCTCAGGAACATGTCTGCTCCGGGTTTGCGGGCAAAAGTAAAGCTGCGGTCCCCATTGGTATTCAATGTGACAAATGCCATCGTTGTCGTAGCCATGTCCGTCAGCTGTGTGACAAGCGGCTCAACATGATTGTCCTTTAACGTCCGCAGCAGAAAATGACCGAAGTCATCGTCGCCCATCATGCCGCAAAAGCCGGCCTCGCAGCCATGGCGCGCTATGGCGATAGCCACATTGGCCGGAGCGCCACCCGCCCTTCTGATATAGACGCCCTCTCCGTCTCCCGGCAAAAAGTCGACAACCATTTCCCCCACGCTTAGAAATTTCATATACTTCCCTCCTTCTCTAACCCGGACAAAGCACAGGTTCCGGCGCCGATCAACGACGCCTCGTAGCCGAGGGCTGTTTTCACGACCCGCAGACCCGCATTTGCGCCCAAATATAGGAAATTCTCCAACGTAGCTTTCAGGGATGGCTCGAACAAATCGAAGGAGCCGGCAACACCGCCGCCGATGACGACCAACGGTACGTTCAAAATATTGACAGCGGCTGCGATCGCCTTTCCCAAGTAAAAGCCTTCGTCTTGGAAAACCCTCAGCGCCTCTCTATTCCCACCACGCGCGAGCTCCCCGATCTCATGCGCGGTCATTTTTTCCTCACGGCCGGTCAACTCCAGATAGCGACGCACGATCCCGGGTGCCGCTCCGTAAGTCTCCAAGCAACCGCGCGAACCACAGGGACATTTGGCTCCATAATCGACGACCTTTACATGCCCCAGCTCCCCCGCGCCTTTGGAAAAGCCCTCGAACATACGATTGTTGAGAAAGACGCCAGAGCCGATGCCGTTGCTGACAGTGACCCACATGAAATCCGACACATCCTTGGCCAATCCAAACTTTTTTTCTCCCAGCGTGCACAGATTGCCATCATTCCCCAGAAACACCGGTTTTCCGTACTGCTTCATAAGCAGTGAGCGCACGTCGAAAGCCCGGATCTGTGAAAAGGGAGCATAGACCCACAAGCCATTGTCCGGATCCGCGATTCCAGGAATGGATACACCGATTGCATCGATTTCTTCAGTTCCATCCCCTTTCCACTCTGCGGATGTCAGCACGGCGGCGCTTTCTGCAAGGATGGCCTCAGCTACCTGCTTTTTCGTTGGATTGTGAAACAGCATTTTGTGGGACGCAAGCACACGGCCCTCTTCGTCCATGACGCCGGTCAGGATCTTGGAGCCACCAATGTCAATACATAATATTTTTTTCCTCATAATTTTCTCTGCCCAGTATTGCTCTTGAAAGGCTTCAATCCTCCCTATAAAGAATGGACATCATCAGATGGTCGAACACCAAGTGAAGATCCTCTACGACCTGCATATCGTCGATTGGCACATGCAGGCTGATATCCGACAGAGCCATCAGCCTTCCACCACTGTATCCCGTAAGGCCAATCACCTGATTCCCGCATTCCCTGGCATATTCCGCGGCACGCACTACATTGGCCGAGTCTCCGCTTCCGGAAATCGCCATCACCACGTCGCCCTCAGAAAGGAAATCCTTCAGTTGCTCTACAAAAACTGCATCGTAGGCAACGTCGTTGGCAAGGCTAAGAACGGTGGCAGCATTGTCATTCAAGCATACAAACCGGAACCTTTTCTCCTTGTTCAGGCTCAGGCCCTTGTTGAAATCCCCCGCAAAATGAGAAGCGGTGGAGGCGCTGCCTCCGTTTCCCATGATAAAGACATATTTTCTGCCGTCGCGCGCCTCTTTCAAAGCCTCCATCGCCCGGTTGACCTCGTTTCTGTCGATCTTGTCGACAGTCGTTTTCAGCCGGGCGTAATATGCGTCGATCTGATCCGTATAATTCTTCATGTTGTTTTTCTTCCTTTCCACAGGGATGCGCAGCCACCGCTCGGGAAACCCTTCATTAAAGAAATAGCCCAGCAATGAATGCCGCGGCCAGCAGAACGATTAGGCTGGCAATGATGATATCCATCTGCCGGACCGTAAAGCCGATCTTAGAATACAGGTGGTCGCGTGCGCTTTCGGCCGGATGTCCTGTCCGGCCGCCGTCGGTCCTCTCGCTTTTGACGCGCAGTGCAGACGTTCCACTGGTCATGTACCCTCTTTTTTTCATCATTTCTTCTCCAGATATTTGCGCACATCAATAGCAACGGCAAGAATGATAATGATGCCCTTAATGATATACTGCAAATAAGGGTTGACATTAAGGTAGGTGAGGCTGTAGTTGATGGTCTGCAGCAGAACGACGCCCAGCAGGACGCCCGGAATCGTACCAACGCCACCGGCCCAAGAAACACCGCCAATGACGCAGCCCGACATGGCATCAAATTCATAGTTGAAGCCGACCGTGGTGGTCACGGAGCCAATCCGCGCTGCTTCCAGAAAAGCGGATATGCCGTACAGGACGCCTGCCACAAGGAACACCAACATCACAGTAAGCTTTGTATTGATGCCAGATACCGCGGCAGCCGCCGGATTGCCGCCGAACGCATACATATTTTTGCCGAATACAGTCTTATTCCACAGAATGTAAACTACGACTGCGCAGATGAACAGATAGACCACCAGATAAGGCAACTGCATGAAGCCCAGATTGAACGAACCCTTCACCAGATTCAAGTAGCGGGGATCCAACGTGGAAAGAGGCTGTGCACCCCCCTTCTGACTGTCAATATAGATACAGGTGCTGCCGAATGCAATCAGCTGGGTGCCGAGCGATACAATGAAGGCATGCATGTGCAGATACGCCACACCGAAACCGTTCAGCAAGGAGAACAGAACCGCGACGATAATACTGATCAGCAGCGGAATGAACAGCGGCAGGCCATTTGTAATCTGAGGATACATTCTGGACGCATAAGTCGTCGCCTGCAGCAGACTTGCCGAAATGGCGGCGCAGCAACCAAGGATGCGGCCAGCCGAAAGGTCGGTCCCCTGAATGATGATGACGGCGGCGATTCCCAGGGCAAGAATGCCGCGGGTGGAGGCCTGACGAAGAATATTGGTGATATTGTTGATGGAGATAAAGCTTGGCCTGATGCAGATCACAACAATTAACATGAAGCCCAGGATAATCAGCAACGCATTATTTAAGAGCCCTTTTTTCAGTTTATCAATATCCAGTTTTTTTATTTTTTCCATATCCCTACCTCTTTTTAAATGAAGTGTAGTGCAAGTTCCATGATTCTTTCCTGCGTGGCATTCTCCATATCAAGAATGCCTGCCAGATGGCCGTTGCTCATCACGGCGATCCGATCCGAAATACCCAGGAGCTCCGACATTTCCGAGGACACCACAATAACTGCCTTCCCCTGTTTTGCTACATCACCGATCAACTGGTAGATTTCATACTTAGCTCCTACGTCAATACCCCGGGTCGGCTCGTCCATCAGCAGAATCTCCGGCTTTGTGAGTAGCCATCGCCCGATGATAACCTTTTGTTGATTGCCCCCCGACAAAAACTTGATATGAGTTTTCTGACTTGGAGTTTTGATATTCATCGAACTGATGACCCAATCAGTATCCTCTTTCATTTTCTGCTGCTTTAGAAAAAGGCCTTTCCGATAAGCCCGAACGTTGGCAATCACGGAGTTGAACATCACGGAATCCACTCCGAAGATGCCGCTTGCGCGGCGTTCCTCCGTCAGCATCGCGAAACCGTTTTTCAAGGCATCCCGTGAAGTGTTGTTCCTGATTTCCCTTCCGTGGACCTTGATTGTGCCTTCGCTGTGGCGGCGCGTGCCAAAAACCGTTTCCAGCAATTCGGTTCTGCGGGAACCAACCAGCCCCGCGATCCCGAGAATCTCCCCCGCACGTAAGTCGAAGGAAACGTCGATGCAACCCGGCATGTAAGTGCTGGTGAGATGCTCGACTGACATAATCACTTCACCCGGTTTGTTCACCTTCGGCGGGAATCGGTTGTCCATTTTGCGGCCGACCATCAAATTGATAATCTTGGCGAGCGTAAGATTCTCTGCCTTTTCAGTCGTGATCCATTTCCCGTCTCGCATAATAGTGACATCATCGGCAATCTTCAGGACCTCCTCCATCTTGTGGGAAATATAAATAATGCCGACACCCCGCTCGCGTAACTTATTGATGATGCGGAACAGCTGCTTGACTTCATCGTCCGCCAAGGACGAGGTGGGCTCGTCCAGGACCAGTAGCCTGATGTTGTTGGAAACAGCCCGGGCAATCTCGACCATCTGGCGCGCTGAAACCGACAAAGTCCCGATTTTCCTTCTGGGGTCAATATCGATTTCCAGATCTTCAAAAATCCTCTTTGTCTCCCGGTACATCTTTTTCTGATCCACCAAGCCGGTTCGAGTTCGCGGCACCTGGCCCAGCCAGATGTTTTCCGCAATGCTACGCTGCAATACCTGATTCAGTTCTTGATGCACCATTGCTATGCCGTTCTGAATGGCATGCTTAGTGTCCTTAAATGCGACTTCCCGGCCGTCAAGCTTGATTGAGCCGGAATCCTTGTTATAAATCCCGAACAGGCACTTCATCAGCGTGCTCTTGCCGGCGCCGTTTTCTCCGCAAAGGGCATGAACCGTGCCCTTCCGCACCTTAAGCTGAGCTTTGTCCAGAGCCTGTACGCCCGGAAAGCTTTTACAAATCCCCGTCATCTCAAGCATGTAAGTTTCTGCCATATCCATGATCTCTCATTCTCAATTATTGGGTAGGCGAGGGTGCTACCTGCTTGAAGCATCCTCGCCTGCGCTTCATCAGTTCGATATTTTCTTCCTTATTTACCGGTGTAGGAAGAATAGGGGATACGGATCGCAACACCCGTCTCATCAAGCTGATAACCTGTGCCCTCCAGTGCGCTCTTGCCACTAAGATAATTCTCTGCAATATTGACGCATGCTTTCGCCATCGCGTCGCCATCCTGCTTCACGGTGCCCATCATCGTACCAGAGGCAATAGCGGATTTGGCGGCGTCCGTACCATCTACTCCGAGCACAACTATCTTTTTGTCCCCTTCGTTGCCGGTGTTGTAGCCGTGGTTCTGCAACGCAGAGATGGCGCCGGTCGCCATGTCATCATTATTGCAAAGGACAGCTTCAATATCATTGTTAGAAGAAAGGATCGCCTCCATTGCGTTCATCGCTTTTTCCGCAGTCCAGTCGCAAACTTGTACAGGCGCGACGGCATCCATATTCAGACCCTTTTCCTTCGCTTCTGACTGACAGTATTCGGTGCGGGCAATAGCTTCCAGATTGTCAGCCTCTCCCTTGAATACCACATATTGAACTTTTCCATCACCGTTGCGGTCCAAGCTCTTGTCGGCTTTCCACAGCTGGGCCAGCATGTCGCCCTGCATGATGCCGGCATCCTGAGCTTTTGTGCCGACGAAGATATCCTTATCATAATTCTTCAAGACGCTGATATCAGTCGGCTCGCGGTTGAAGAACACAAGAGGAATCTTTTTGTCCTTGACCTGATTGATGACGGTTTGCGCGGAAGACTGGTCACACATGTTGACGAACAGACAGTCGACGCCGTCCTGCAGAATGGCATCCAGTTGATCCAGCTGTTTTCCCTGATCACCTTGCCCGTCGTACATCTTAAGTTCGATGTTGCCCGCCTTGTCTGCATATTGCTGCATTGCCGCGCGTACGGTGGACAAATACACATCGTCGTACTTGTAAACCAGTGCCCCGATCACATATTTTTTCCCATCTGTTCTCTCCGATAATGTGCCGGAAGCCGTCTCCCCGGAGGATGATTCGGTGGAACTGCTGCAAGCTGCCACCGACAAGGCCAGCATGGCCGCTAAAATCACGGAAAATACCCTTTTCACATTTTTTCTCCACTTTTTCATGTTTTTTCTCCCCTTTTCAAGATCAATTTATTAAATCAAAATATACGTTGAAAGCATATTTTAACTTCACCTGTCCGCCCACCATGCGGGATTTTCAAGATAGTCCTGATAAGGTGTAATCTCAACCTTCTTCAGCTTTAACCATGCCATCGCTTCAAGCACCTCCCGGCTGAAATCGCCCCGGACGATGGGGAAATGATGCTGGAAACGCTGCACAAGAACAGTATTGAAAAAATCAAGTGCGGAAACATTCCGACGGTTGATCTCAAGATCTCCCACCCAACCGCGGGATCCGCAGAAGCTCGGCTTGGACGTATCGATGATCTGCCCGGTTGCCAAGAACATTCTGTCGCTTTCCCCGGTGAGCCGGGAGATGGTGATCTTGCCCGGGTCCATAACCATGTCGCGAACAACGCCCGTTCCGCTGACTTCCTTTTCACCCGGCTCGTGCGCCGAACCGGAATAGTTCAGGCCATACTCAAAACCGTTTCTCTCGCAGAAGCAGCGGCTGGCCGGACCGCAATGCCACAGCAAAATCGTGTCATCCTGTTGGTCAAACGCAGACAGATCCATCAACGTGGCGGTGCTGTCTGATAGATACCTCAGGAGCAGCATACTGATAGCGGAAGTCAAGTCTCCTTCGCAGGCAGCCACCGTGCCTTTGTCGTTCAGTTCGCCTACCACTGCACACACGCTGTACTGAAAGTCATCCTGGAGTTTTGGCCAGCAACTGATTGCTACGGCGTCATATCCGTTTTCCTCGATAAACTGATCGTACGCAAGAGAAAACCGAGCGTTGATTTCCATCATTTTTTTCGCCGTCGGATGGCGGAACCCTTTCGCAAGCGCCGTTTCTTCCTCAATGCGCCGGCGTACTTTATCGCTGTCCATATGTATGGCGATCTTTTTCAGTTCATCGTATTCATGCAGGCGGTTAATGCGCATCCCGTCAAACAGACGAATCAGACCGCGCTCGTCGTCATACAGGTCATCGAAGCCCGGCGCGATGCCGCCAATCAGGGCGACGCTGGAATGCTGCATGGCCTTGATCGCTTTCAGCGCACGTACCGTAACCGCGAAACGGTCGGAAAACAGCGGGTCACCGACATTACCGTAAAACCATTTGACCGGTAGCTCATATCCGTCAAGATAATGCCCTATGATTGCAGCATACATGTTGATGCTGCAAAGCGAATTGAACGGAACCGCACCTTCTGATTTTCCTTCCGGGATCGCCCACAAGCCAAGGCGCGCATTCTTTATCCTGGCGAAGATGGGAGCTAGGAAACCGGCCGAAAAGCTAGTGCACTGCAGCAGAACAAAGTCCACTTTTTCCTCTTCTAAAGCATGGAGCGCTTCATACCCTTGTTCCGGCGTGATCACCTGCTTTGGGTAGACAAAAAGCTGAAACCCCCACTTTTCCGACAGGCCCTCAAGATCACCGGAAGTCTTTCTAAAAGCCCCTTCCTTGTCTCCGGGAAAGCTCAGCTGCGAGCTGCCAACCAGGCCGATTTTTAATTTAGTCAACAAAATACGCACTCCCTTTATTAAAACATTATTAGTTCGAGTTACTATAAAGCTAAATATCTTCGTATTTTTCTTAATTTATTATAGGCTTTACACAATTTCAATGATAGAGAAATTCATCCACCTAACTGTAAAATTGTCCATCTTGAACTTTTTTACAGATCCCAACAAAAAGTTCCCCCGTTATATAACGGGGGAACTCTCTTCAGCATGTTCGGATTTATAGAGAGAACAGAAAATGAATTTCAATATGTTTATGGACGCAGATAGTCCTCGACGCTTTTACGGTACGCACGGCATGTCATGCCAACCTGCTTTTTAAAACAACGCAGGAAATAATTGTAATCATTAAACCCAACCTGTCCGGCAAGCAGAGAGATGGGGAGGTTTGTTTCCTTGAGCAACGTTTTCGCCCTGTCCAGGCGCTTCTTCTGGATATAAGTGCTGATCCCGCATCCAAGGCATTCTTTTGTAAGCGAGTAGAAAGAGGATCGCTTCATCTGAAGATAGTCGCACAGGTCTTCGACTGTAAACCCTTGGGACATGTTTTCCGCGATATAATCGTCGATACGATCGACGAGATTGTTCCGGTCTATGCTAACCACCCGTTCGCTCAGCAGATAGCTGACGCAGGCCTTGCTGATCAGGGTGGCCGCCTCAAGCTCCTCCTTGTCCTTCACGTCAATCAGATCGATCACGCGGAGCAGCTCGTCCTCGCTCACGGGCAACCCCCGATGCCGTTCCATGAGAGCCTGTTTGGTGGAGTTGACGTCCTCGGCGCGGATCATTTGCCCGAACATGATGTAACCGATAACCATCTCTTCGATTTTTAACGGAATGATCATTTCCAAAAGTCCGGCGTGACATTGGTAAGCGTAAATACTCTTTTTTGCATGGCAGTGGCGAAAGGCCTCCCAGTCGCTCTTCAGGCACGCCTGGATTCCGTTTCGACGGATCAATTGACAGAAATCACACTGCGGATAAGGCCATTCCTGCAGCTGATGAAAATCCGTATCGTAAAAGGACACCTTCACGTGGTTCAACGTGTAAAACGCCTTCAGCATTTCGGCTAGACGGCTCCTGTCCACGTAAAGCCCATGAAAAAGTCTATAGGCTCCGTTATTCATCGCCATTTGCCCTCCTTCGCGGTTTATCGGCGGGACGCCAGCCGTTCCGTCACCTGTCGCATGGAAGCCGTGCCCGTCATACCAAGCTGCTGAATGGTAATCGAGGAAACGCAGCAGGCCAGAAGTGCGGCCTCGGCCGCCGTCAGGCCCAGCGCGAGCCCCAGGAAAATCCCAGCGTTCGCCGCATCGCCCGCACCGACGATATCAATTTCGCCGTCGACCTTGAACGCCGGAACAAGCTCTGCCGTCCTGTCAAAAACAACGATCCCCGCCTTTCCGCAGGTGACAAACAGGGGAATCCCGCCGCTCCGGTAAAGTCTTTCTCCCCTTTCCACAATAGCATTAAGCTTCCCGGTGTCCGGCTTTGGTCCGCCGGTCATCGCGAAGAACTCGATGTCGTTACACTTTACAATGATATTGCGGTATTCGTTTGCAAACGAGCGTGAATCCGCATAAAAAATCTTGTCCTTCCTTTCAGCGGCCAGCTTGCTGAGCTGTTCCCTCAGCCAGTCCGTGACAGAACCCATATTGCGCTGATAGAACTGATCCGTGATGATCACGCCGTCGGCCCAGTCCAAGACGGATTCCAGTTGACGCATCATCTCGCGTTGGACCTCTATCGGACGTTGAATGAAGCTGCGGAAATCGAAGCGGTTCATCTCCCGGTAGATTCCGTCGGTCCCCCTGCGCATCGGTTTCATGTAGGTGCATGTGCACAGGACGTCGCAGCTCACCATATGGGAAACGTCCGCGCCCGTTTCGCGCAGGCATCTCAGCAGCTCGTATCCCTGCCCGTCGTCTCCCACAAGACCGATACAGACGACTTGGGCTCCAAGTGTTCGCAGATTGTTCGTAATGGTACCGCCGACGCCGGCGGACAAAGAGGTACGGTGAACCTGGTAAGCGGTTTCCCCGGTTTCCGCCGAAGGTTCGTCGTGTTCCGGATCAATATAAAGGTATTTGTCAAGCGCATAGTCCCCAAATACGACGACTTTTACCTGTGCAACATTTTTCAAAACGGAAATCATTTTATCAATATCCATTCCAACCAACCTCCTCTATCATACTTATTTGGCACGCATGTCATCCAGTGTCAGAATCTGCCTTGCAAGATTGGGCAGCGTCTTCTGGTGCTCCCCACGCACATAAAAGCTGCGGCCGCCATCGGCCACAGTGCGTGCCAGAATGGTCTTCCAAGGGCGGAAATAGTAGCGCGGGTCGCTTTTGGGCGGGGTGACGGCATAATCGTCGCTTTCCTCGATCGGCATCAGGTCGAACACCGCCGTATCGAAATGAACGATTTTTTCGCCACGCTGACGGGCGACATTCCGCGCCATCGCCAGGGCCTTCAGGTAAACTTCCGGTCCGGCCACCGCCGATCCGAAGTTCAGGAACACCCCGTTTTCCAGTTTTGTGACGCTTTGGGCATAAATCAGAAAATCAGTATAGGAACAGAAGCCCATGGCCGCCCCGTCGCAGTTGGGGTGCTCATGGATGATGTCGTTTCCGATACCAATATGCACGGTACACGGCACATGGAGGTGATACCCCATTGCAAGCACACTTTTTTCACGGTTTGGAAAACGATTTTCCCAAATATATTTTCCTACGGCTTCTCCCCACCCGATGCCCTCTTTTGCTCCCGCGCGGACCGCGTCGTTTATCAGCCCCGTTTCCTTCCACAGGCCGAACTGGCCCTCGCTGACGTATCGGGCCACGCTCTCGCAGGTATGGCCGATCATAGCCAGTTCGAAATCGTGTATGGAGCCCGCTCCGTTCGTCGCAAAGTGCGTCACGAGCCCCCTCTTCATCAGCTCGATCATAAACATGGCATTGCCGGTGCGGATGACGTGTGCGCCGTACATTATTAAAACGGTGGCATCGTGATTGCGGCGGGCTCTGACGACGGCTTCCGCCAGCACCGGCAGCGCCGGATGATCGAACTCCGGGATTCTGTCGTCAACATTCTTCAGCACCTCCGACAGATTCACATCATGGACGCGCCGGTCCAGTGGCAAAAGGTTCAGTTGAGAACGATCAAACTGTGCAAATGGCATTGATATCTCTCCCCCATAAATATTCGAATGTCCCGCGGGCCGAGTGCCCAAATCGTCCAATCCTACCGTATGATTCCGTATATCCCCTCGGTGTCCCGAAAATCCGGTATGATGACGCGCGCTCCGGCCGCGATCAGGCGGCTGCGTTTCCACTGGTTGACGCCCCGGCGCTTACTCTCCTCCGTTGCCACGCCGACGGCAAGTCCACCGTGTTTTGCAACGAGTTTCACCTCCACAAAGCCATCCCCGAACGAAATAAGTTCGTCAGGACGAATATGTTCACGGTTCAACATAGCATTAATGACCAGCTCTTTTGAACATTCCACCATTGCGTCGTGGGCACCGTGGATCCCCCCGTCAAACACTCCTTGAAGTCCCAGAAGCTTCGCCTCGTACAGAACGTCCTCTTCATCCGTCCCGCTTGCCAGATAGCATTTGATGCCGTTCGACCGCAGAAGCTTCAGAAACGGACCGACCCCGGGGACAAGCCACTCCTCCGGATCCGCTTCCCCCGCGGCAAGCCGCTCCTTTCGCTTAGCTATTCGCAGTTCAAGGCGGCGCAGATACTCCTTCTTGTAGACAATAGGCTCGCGCTTCGGACCACCACGTTTCACGACCTCCTCATTCAGCTTAATGCACTGAAAAATCGTCTGCTTCCCCGTGAGATCCGTGACAAAATCGAGCACAATTTTCCTGATGGCCTCCTCGCTTTCAGGCGTGGCGGTACTGCGGAGAACCTCACAGAAATAAGGAATCATAATATCTTGCCAGCCCTCTCGGATCAGACTGACTGTTCCGTCAAAGTCAAACAATGCATAGCGAATCGAAAAGCGATTTTTGTCCCACAGGCGGACGATTTCAAGTTTTGGTTCCATACTGCTCTCCATATTGTTTCAACCTCTTCTTCACCTCGTGCCGCAGCTTTAGGAAAAGCCTCATTCATTGATTTGGAAAAGAATATTTCAGGCTGTCTACTAAAAGTTTGACACAGATAGTAATTAATTTGTTTCTAAATTGGATATTCCATAATCTTTTTCAAAGGGATTTTTTGTAAATAAGAAGGCTTTTTTACATCTCTATTTGGTCTGCATATTTTACAATATGCTTAAAATTTTCTTTTTATCTGTTTATATATTATATTTTTCCAATAATATCTGTATAGAGAAATTCATCCGAAAAGGCGTAATTTTGTCCATTTCAAATATCTTTACAGATTTTGTTCCCAGAAGCGGATAAATTCGGAGTTCGTATAGACTACCGCGCAAGCAGTTTCCGTTCCATTTGTTTCTATTAAAAGGAAACCTGGTTTCTTGGATCAAATTTCTCTATAAAAACACAGCGCATATGGCCGAAACGAGACCGTCAATCGGAACGTAACAATATAATAAATAATCTCAGAAAGAGATGGATTGCGAGACTTTCAAAGTTTGATCCCATGGAGTTGTTGAATTTGATATGGACCTATCCACTATTTGAGCCATTGATTCAACTGCGATCAATACGAGAATGATATGTCAGAGCCAAGCCTATTCCTCACAGACTTATCGTTCGACCAGTCTGCCGGCGATTGGATATCCAGAAGCTTTCCATTCTTTTGCCGCGAAATTTTGTTGGCAGAGGCCGCAAACGCTTTTGCAAAGGCAATGCCGATTTCCCCGTCCCCAAAAAGAATCGCGTCGGGCAGGCCATGGCTTGCGCTGAGGCCAGCGAGCCTATGATGAGGATCAGGTTGACATCGTAAACCAAATGGAAGACGACTACCTGAAGACTGGAGACGAAAAGCCATCACAGGATACAGAAGCGCTGCTCCGTATCATTCAGGACAATCCGGACTTGCTCGCCAAACTGTTGGCCTCCGTCAAGTAATCAGTTTGCTTAGCTAAAAACAGTTTAATCTCCAAAAAAACCTTAGCTGAGCTGTTTTTCAGCCCGAAATCGACTTCACAGCGACTTAATTTCCTTAGCTGTACGAGTTCCCAGAATATAAAAAAATGCTTACCCACAACATGACTTGTGAGTAAGCATTCGGGCCGGAAACCCTTGTCCGGACTGGGTTTGATGGCACGCCTGAGGGGATTTGAACCCATGGCCCCCGCCTTAGGAGGGCGGTGCTCTATCCAGCTGAGCTACAGGCGCATATTCAATTTTGTGTACCGCTCGGAGTTCGCCTTAGGAGGCGAACGCTCTATCTAAGCTGAGCTACGGAGACAAATAAAGCTGTAAGGCGGGTTTCCGCGGGCATCCTCCAAACGGCTCTCTTTCAGCGGAAATCGCATACAACTTTTATATTATAGGATATCACGGCGCCTTTGTCAATTACTCCTTTTTGGGGGATTCCTTCCCGTCTCCGTCCTGCGCCGCCTGGAAAAAACCGAAGATCAGCAGCATCATGGAGGTCAGGGAAATCAGAATAATGATATACGGCAGCCAGGTCATGGTCGCGTAATCCACCATTTTCCTTTTTGCCGCGCTGTAAAAACAGGCCGACGCCGTCGCGTACAGCGCGCAGAGCACCACGGAAGCGCCGAAATTTTTTCTTTCCTTCAGCACCCTCATACAAATAATAATCGCGGCCGGGAACACGCAAGCCATCACCATATAGAAAAGCGCGTCGTCGGAAAAGCCCATGCCCGCGTAGCGGTTAATCATCTGAAAAACACTCAGCGAAGTGTCTCCTGCGGCGGCATCCCCGACAATGGTCCCCGCCGGTAAAAACAGCGCCCCGATCAAAAAAAGCTGCAGCAGTGTCACCATGATTTTAATCTGCCTCTTGTTCAACCGTACCCGCCTCCTTCCGGTAAATATCCCTTGAATACAATTCCCCATGCTCCTGAGAGCATGGGGAATGTCTGTCAAAGCGCGCGGAAATTTATTTTGCTCTCTTTTCCTTTACAGCGGCCTGCGCGGCAGCCAGACGTGCGATCGGCACGCGGAACGGTGAGCAGGATACGTAGTTCAGGCCGACATTGTGGCAGAACTCGACGGAAGTCGGGTCGCCGCCGTGCTCGCCGCAGATGCCGAGGTGGATCTCGGGTCTGGTCTTGCGGCCAAGCTCAACCGCCATCTTCACCAGCTTGCCTACGCCGTTCTGGTCAAGGTGGGCGAACGGATCGGACTCGTAAATCTTGTTCTCATAGTAGTAGTTCAGGAACTTGCCGGCGTCGTCACGGCTGAAACCAAAGGTCATCTGGGTCAGGTCGTTGGTGCCGAAGCTGAAGAACTCCGCTTCCTTGGCAATGTCGTCCGCGGTCAGAGCGGCGCGCGGAATCTCGATCATGGTGCCGACCTCATATCTGAGGGATACGCCGGCTTCCTTGATGATTTTATCGGCGGTCTCCGTAACGATATCCTTTACAAACTTGAGCTCTTTCTGCTCGCCCACCAGCGGAATCATGATGCGCGGCTCGGTCTTGAACTCAGGATGCTTCCTGTTGACCGCGATAGCGGCGTTGATGACGGCCGTTGTCTGCATTCTGGCGATCTCCGGATAGGAAACGGCAAGACGGCAGCCGCGGTGGCCCATCATCGGGTTGAACTCGTGCAGGCTCGCAATGACGTTCTTCAGGTCCGCGACGGTGATGTTCAGCTCGCCGGCGATTTCCTTGATGTCCTCTTCCTTGGTCGGCAAGAACTCGTGGAGCGGCGGATCGAGGAAGCGGATGATGACCGGACGGCCTTCCATCACTTCGTAGATGCCCTCAAAGTCACCCTGCTGGAACGGAGTGAGCTTGACAAGCGCCTTTTCGCGCTCTTCGGTGGTCTTGGCAACGATCATTTCACGCATTGCCTTAATACGCTGACCTTCAAAGAACATGTGCTCGGTACGGCAGAGGCCGATGCCCTGAGCGCCGAAATCACGGCCCTGCTTTGCGTCCTTCGGCGTGTCGGCGTTGGTGTAAACTTCCAGCTTACGGGCAGCGTCGGCCCACTTCATGAAGCGGTCGAAGTCGCCGGAAATTTTGGCGGCGGCAGTCGGAATCGCTTGTGCGTAGATATTGCCGGTGGAACCGTCGATGGAAATATAGTCGCCCTCTTTCACGGTCTGGCCCGCGAGGGTAAATTGCTTTGCGTCATAATCGACAACGATTTCGCCGCAGCCGGATACACAGCAGGTACCCATGCCGCGCGCAACAACCGCCGCGTGGGAGGTCATGCCGCCGCGTACGGTGAGGATGCCCTGTGCGACCGCCATGCCTTCGATGTCTTCCGGAGAGGTCTCCAGACGGACAAGAACGATCTTCTCGCCCCTATCGTGCCATTCCTTCGCGTCCTCCGCGGAGAATACGACTCTGCCGCAGGCAGCGCCCGGGGAAGCCGCAAGGCCCTTGCCGATTGCCTTTGCCTTTTTAATGGCGGCAGCGTCGAACTGCGGATGAAGCAGGGAGTCGAGCTGCTTCGGCTCTACTCTCAAAACCGCCTCTTCTTCGGTGATCATGCCTTCGTCAACTAGGTCGACGGCTACTTTCAGGGCAGCGGCCGCGGTCCTCTTGCCGTTTCTGGTCTGGAGCATGTAGAGCTTGCCGTTTTCAATGGTGAACTCCATGTCCTGCATGTCGGTATAATGTTTTTCAAGGTTGTTTGCAATCTCAGCGAACTGGTTGTAAACTTCCGGCATATCCTGCTGGAGGTGGCTGATCGGGAACGGGGTGCGGATACCGGCAACAACATCTTCGCCCTGTGCGTTAATGAGGTACTCGCCGAAGAGAGCCTTTTCGCCCGTAGCCGGGTTGCGGGTAAACGCAACGCCCGTGCCGGACTTGTCTCCGGAGTTGCCGAACACCATCGCCTGTACGTTGACGGCGGTGCCCCAGTCGTAGGGGATTTCGTTCATACGGCGGTATACGTTCGCGCGGGGGTTGTCCCAAGAACGGAATACGGCCTTGACGGCTTCCATCAGCTGAACTTTCGGGTCGGTCGGGAAGTCTTCGCCCTTCTGCTCCTTATAGAAAGCCTTGAACTTCCGAACGAGCTCTTTCATGTCGTCCGCGTCAAGCTCTACGTCCTGCTTTACGCCCTTCTTCGCTTTCTGGGCGTCGATGATCTTTTCAAACTCTGTTTTGGAAAGCTCCATAACAACGTCGGAGAACATCTGTACAAAGCGGCGGTAAGAGTCATAAGCAAAGCGGGGACTGTTCGTCAGCTTTGCAAGCCCTTCCACAACGGTGTCGTTCAGACCGAGGTTCAGGATGGTATCCATCATACCCGGCATGGAAGCGCGGGCGCCGGAACGTACGGAAACCAGCAGCGGATTTTCCGGATCGGCGAACTTTTTGCCGCAGATCTTTTCCATTTTTGCAAGGTATTCATAAATTTCAGCCTGAATATCGGCGTTGATTTCACGGCCGTCCGTATAGTATTGCGTACAGGCTTCGGTGGAAATCGTAAAGCCCTGCGGAACAGGCATGCCAAGAACGGTCATCTCGGCTAAGTTGGCGCCTTTGCCTCCGAGAAGCTCTCTCATTTTGCCATTGCCTTCGGAGAAAAGGTAAACGTACTTGTGGCTCATTAACAGTACCTCCTATTAAATTGTTTGTTTTGACGAGCTATATTAATTTGTAATTTTGTAAATAGTCGCTCAAAACGTATTATAGCAAAAAGAGTTGGAAATTACTATATGTTTTTTTATAAAACCGCCCGATATTTCAAATTAAATTTTGTAAAAACAGAGTATCTTTCACAAATCATCCTCAAAAGTTGATTTATATCTTGAAAATTCTGATTCTTATGAGATAATAGAGATAACCTAAAATGTATTTTTATGCTCAAACGCGAATGCTATAGATAATCACGGAGGAAACAACATGCCAGAGGAATGCTGTGCAGTAATTCTTGCCGCCGGCGAGGGGAAACGGATGAAGTCCAACCGCCCCAAAGTGCTTTCACCGGTGCTTTTCAAGCCGATGCTGCAATGGGTGATTGATTCCGCGCACGGCGCGGGAGTTTCCGGTATCTGTGTAGTCACCGGCTATATGCATGAGGAGGTCGAGCGGTACCTTTCCCTTCTGAACGAGAGCGGTGCCTTTGCCCCGATTTCCCACGTCCTTCAGCCCGAGCGCAAGGGCACCGGCCACGCCGTCATGATGGCCGAGGGCTTTCTGCGCGACCACCGCGGGGAAAATGCCCTGATTTTAAATGGAGACGCGCCGTTTGTCGGTTCCTCTGTCATCGGCGAGGCACTGAAGGACCACGTTGAGAACGGCAACGCGGTTACCGTCATTTCCGCCGTTCTGGACGACCCCACCGGGTACGGCCGCATTGTGCGCGACCCGGAAACCCACCTGATCAGCGCGATTGTGGAGCAGAAGGACGCGGACTTCGCTACCCTTTCCATCTGTGAAATCAACTCCGGCGCATACTGGTTCCGTGTGGACGACCTTCTGGATATTCTTTCCAAAATCCGGAACGACAATGCGCAGGGTGAATATTATCTGACCGACGCGGTCAAACTGCTGATTGAAAACGGCAAAAACGCCGGAGCCCATACCACCAGCGACGCAAACGCCGTGCTGGGCGCGAACGACTGCCTGCAGCTCAACGCGCTGAACTCCGTCGCCCGCGACGAAATTCTCTCCCGCCATATGCGCAACGGAGTGGAAATTCCGTGCCGCGACGGCGTGATGATCGGTCCGGACGTGGTCATCGGCAGCGATACCTGTATCTTACCCGGCACCATTTTGCGCGGAGCAACCGTCATCGGCTGCAACTGCACTGTGGGGCCGCATTCTTTTTTATCGGACTGCCGGGTGGGGGACGGCGTGCAGCTGATTTCCGTGCAGTGCGAAAACAGCGTGATTCCATCAAACAAGGCCGTTGCGCCTTTTTCGGTTATTAACCAGAATATAGTTTGAGTCAACAGAATACAGGGGGATATGCAAATGAACTTTCATGGCAAGGATATCAAAATTTTTGCTGCCAACGCCAGCCAGCGCGTAGCAAAACAGATTTCGGAGTGTCTGGGCCTTCCGATGGGCAAGAGCGAGGTTTCCACTTTCAGCGACGGTGAAATTTCCCTATCTCTTTTTGAATCGGTCCGCGGTTCCGACTGTTTTATTGTCCAGTCGACCTGCGCCCCGGTCAACAACAACCTGATGGAGCTGCTCATTATGACCGACGCGATGAAACGCGCCTCCGCGGCGCGCATTACCGCCGTCATGCCGTACTTCGGCTACGCCCGTCAGGACCGCAAGGCAAAAGCCCGCGACCCGATTTCGGCAAAGCTCTGCGCCGACCTGATCACCACCGCAGGCGCAGACCGCGTGCTGACCATGGATCTTCACGCACCCCAGATTCAGGGCTTCTTCAATATTCCCGTGGATCATCTTCTCGGTGCGCCGATTCTCTCCTCTTTCCTGAAAGAGCGCATCGGCGACGAAACCGACGATTACGTGATCGTATCCCCCGACCTGGGCTCCGTTACCCGCGCACGCAATTTCGCCGCCCGCATCGGCTGCCCGCTCGCGATTGTGGACAAGCGCCGCCAGAAGGCCAACGTGTGCGAGGTTATGAACATCATCGGCGACGTAAAGGGCAAGAAGGTCGTGCTCGTCGACGATATGATCGACACCGCCGGGACCCTCTGCAACGCGGCCAGCGCCATCATGGACAAGGGCGCGAAGGAAGTCAACGCCTGCGCGACCCACGCGGTCCTTTCCGGCCCGGCCATCGAGCGCATTAAGGAAAGCCCCATCAAGGAGCTCGTCCTGCTCGACACCATCCCCCTCGCTCCCGAAAAGCATCTGGACAACTTTACGATTCTGCCCGTCGCCCCGCTGTTCGCGGAGGCAATCGAGAGGATTTACGAAGACAAGCCCGTTTCTCCCATGTTTGTCTGATAAATAAAAAAACGCAATATCGGGTGGGGTAGAGCAATCTATCCCGCCATATTGCTTTCCCCTGCCCTGAATCGGGCGGGGCACCGGAGGGAGGGACGGCCTCCCCCGGCATATGTTAAACTCCCCCACCATAGTGGCGGCCCCTTCAAAAATCGGGGCCGGGTTGTATTCATTTTAGGATTTAACACAAAAAGGACCGGCGGAAAAAGCCAAAAAGGGGGACTCTCGCCGCCGGCCTTCCTGCGGCAGGGCACAAAAAAACGTCGTACACGGATGACTTCATCCATATACAACGCCGTCAGGTGCAAACAGATACAAATCACCCCTGTACAAAACTGCAAAGAGGCGGTATAATAATATCCGCAGTGCGCCGATTATTCGGTTGCGTATGGAGGTGCGACTCCGTATGCAGGGGGCGGGGTGGTGGTGCACCCCGTTCCTGCTCTGCACTTTTTATTGTGCCTTACAAACCGATTATAGCGCGTTTCTTCCCTTAGTGCAATAGAAATTGTAAAATAACGGAAGATTATGGAAATTGATGGGAGAAGCCCATCCCTATACTTGGGCTTACAGCAAACTTTCCCAGCCGCTTCGCGGCAGTCCTTGCTTTTTCGTATCCCCCGTCAATGAAAACCACAGCAGTATCGTGCCACACAAAGACCCTTTGGGAATACCCTGGGGGTGCAGGGGGATTTTATGGAACCCTCCCGCCGGGAATTCAAAATCCCCCTGCGCGTCCTTTGCCTACTTTCGGACAAACGCGAAAGTAGGGGCCTGCCCGGCCTGAGGGCAAAGCTGACGATTAGAAAAAGAAACCCAAAAAAGCACTATGCTTCCGAAACTCCCTCCCGCGCAGACCATGCGGTCGGCAAGCGCCTACGGCGATGCGCTAATGAAAACCAAAGGGAGAAAATGTAAACTCCCTCAGTCAGGCTGCGCCTGCCAGATCCCTCAAAGAGGGAGCCAAAAGAGGCCAAGCCCCTGCCTCCCTCCGTGAGGGAGGTGGTGCGCCCGGCGCGTCGAAAGGAGTCTCGGAGCAATCCACTCCCGATTTAATGTAAGCTAATTGGAAGCCTCGCCGTAGGCGCCTGCCGACCGCATGGTCCGCTTGCCGACCGACAGGTCCAAATATCAGATCGAGGTTACGGAACATGTTTAAAAACATCTTTGCAAGAAGCGCCGAGCCGGCCGGCCCGGTCGAATACATTGTCGCCGGTCTGGGCAACCCCGGCGGCAAATACGAGGGCACGCGCCACAACGCGGGCTTTATGGCGCTGGACTATATTGCGGAGAAGGCCGGGGCGCGGGTCGACCGCGTCCGGTTCAAGGGGCTGACCGGCACCGCCGTGATCGGCGGGAAAAAGGTTCTTCTGCTCAAGCCCTCCACCTATATGAACCTGAGCGGGCAGAGCGTCACCGAGGCCATGGCCTTTTACAAGCTGCCCCCGGAAAAGGTGATCGTCCTTTTCGACGACGTTTCGCTGGAGCCGGGCCGCATGCGCATCCGCATGAAGGGCAGCGACGGCGGCCAGAACGGCATGAAAAACATCATCTACCTGAGCGGGAGCGACCGCTTCCCGCGCATCAAGCTCGGCACGGGCGCAAAGCCGAACCCCCAGTGGGATCTTGCCGACTGGGTGCTTTCCAAATTGACGGAAGCGGACAGAAAGGCGCTGTACGAGGCGATCGGCCACGCCAGCTCCTCCGTGGAGCTGATGGTTCGGGGAGACGCCGCCGAAGCGATGAACAAATATAATTCATAACGAACGCATATAATAGAGAAGCAAGGAAGAGAATGGAAAAGCACGATTTTCCGATTCCTTCAGAATAAGGGAGATTTCATGAAATTTCTCACCAACGCCATCAGCGGCCTCAAGGAGTTTCAGGAGCTTGAAGCCGCCGTCAAAACCTCTGCGCTGCCGGCGGCGGTCACCGGGCTTTCCGGAATCCATAAAGCAAATATCATTTACTCGCTCTGCGTAAAATCAAAACGCAGGGCTTTTGTTGTTGCCGGCGACGAAAACGAGGCCCAGCGCCTGTGCGACGACCTTGCCGCCATGGGCATGAGGCCGCTGTTTTACCCCGTGCGCGACTTCAATTTCCGCGACACCGCGGGCAGCAGCCACGAGTACGAGCATCAGCGCCTGCAGGTGCTGGAGCAGACGCTGAACGGCGCGTGCGACGCGGTCGTCTGCTGTATGGACGCGGCGCTCCAGTACACCATCCCCCCCGCCGAGCTGAAAAAACGCACCGTCACACTGAAGGCGGGCGATACCGTCTCCATGGAGCGGGTGCTTGCCGCCCTGACCGCCTGCGGGTATGAGCGCGCCGTCCAGGTGGACGGCACGGGCCAGTTCTCCCAACGCGGCGGCATCCTGGACATCTTCACCCCGGACGCGCCCAGCCCGGCGCGCGTGGAGTTCTGGGGCGACGAAATCGACACGATTTCCCTGTTCGACCTCGAAACCCAGCGCCGCACGGAAACCGCGGAGCAGCTCGTCATCGCCCCCGCGGTGGAAGCGCTGATCGACAACCCGGGGCTGCTTGCGGACAAGATCATGAAACACGCGTCCACCCTGCGCGGAAAGACGGCGCCCGCCGCCAAAGCCGTTTTGACGGAGCAGGCGGAAAAGCTAAAAAACGGCGTCCGCATCGGATGCGCGGACAAATATATCTCCCTGCTGTACGGCGCCGCGGCGACCCTGTTCGACTATATGGAGCCCGGCACCCTGCTTTTCGTCAGCGAGCCGGTCAAGTCCAAGGAGCGGATGCGCAGCACGCTGTGGCAGTGGGGCGAGGACGTCATGGACCTTCTGCAGGAAGGCACGCTCTGCCGCGGGCTGGACACCTTCAGCGGGGACTGGCCGTACGCGCTCGATCTGTGCGAGCGGCGCGGGGCGATCTATCTGGACACCTTTGTGCGCGGCAGCTACGAAACGCCGGTGCGCACCCTGATCGGGATGACCGCGCGGCAGCTTTCCGTCTGGGGCGGCAGCACCCAGCTTCTGAGCGAAGACGTGCAGAACATGATGGCGACCAGATGGGCCTGTGTGGTGCTCGCCGGAAGCGAGCGCAGCGCGCGGACCACCGCCGCCGACCTGCAGGCGGCCGGGCTGCCCGCGGGTTACGTGGAAAACCCGGAAACCGTCCAGCGCGGGACCGTTGTGGTCACCACCGGGGCGCTTTCCGCCGGGCTGGAATACCCCGGCGCGTTTTTCGGCCTGATCACCCACGGCCGCCTGATCACCGCGCCCGTCAAAAAGGCCAGGCGCAGCAAGAACAGCCAGGAAATCTACAGCCTTGCGGAGCTGACCCCCGGCGACTACGTGGTGCACGCGTCCCACGGTATCGGCGTGTTCGAGGGCATCCACAAGCTCGACATGCACGGCATTGTCAAGGATTATATCAAGCTGCGGTACGCCAAAAACGACACCCTGTACGTTCCTGTGACCCAGCTGGACATGGTTTCCAAATACATCGGCCCGCGCGAGGACGCGACCGTCAAGCTGCACCGCCTGGGCGGCGCGGAATGGCAAAAGGCCAAGGCGAGGGTCCGCGCGGCGGTCAAGGATATGGCGAAGGAGCTGATGAAGCTCTACGCCGAACGCATGCAGGCACAGGGACACGCCTTCCCGCAGGACAACGAGTGGCAGCGCGATTTTGAAGCGCATTTTGAATACGACGAAACGGAGGCCCAGCTCCGCTGTATCGACGAGATCAAGAGCGATATGGAGCGGGAAGCCCCCATGGACCGGCTTCTGTGCGGGGACGTGGGCTTCGGGAAAACGGAGGTCGCCCTGCGCGCCGCGTTCAAGTGCGTTACGGACTCCAAGCAGTGCGCCATGCTCGTGCCCACCACCATCCTCGCGTGGCAGCACTTCCAGACCATCACCAAGCGCATGGAGGGCTTCCCGGTCCGGATCGAGCTGCTTTCCCGCTTCCGCACGCCGAAGCAGCAGGAGGAAATCCTGCGGCGTTTGAAGCGCGGGGAGATCGACATGGTGGTCGGCACGCACCGCCTTGTTTCCAAGGACGTGAAATTCCGCGATCTGGGACTGGTCATCATCGACGAGGAACAGCGTTTCGGCGTCGCGCAGAAGGAAAAGCTCAAAGCGCTGTGTAAAAATGTGGACGTCCTCACCCTTTCGGCCACGCCGATCCCGCGCACGCTGAACATGGCGCTCTCCGGCATCCGCGACATGAGCCTGATCGAGGAGGCGCCGCACGACCGCCACCCGGTGCAGACCTACGTGCTGGAGCACGACAGCGGCCTGATCAGCGAAGCCATCCGGCGCGAGCTGCGGCGCGGCGGGCAGGTTTACTACCTGCACAACGACGTCGCCACCATTGAGCGCACCGCCGCCCGCCTGCAGGCGCAGATTCCGGAGGCGCGCATCGGCTTCGGCCACGGCAAGATGAACGAGCAGGAGCTTTCCGAGGTCTGGCGGCGCCTGATCGAGCACGAAATCGACGTGCTCGTCTGCACGACGATCATTGAAACCGGCGTGGACGTGCCCAACGCCAACACGCTGATCATCGAAAACGCGGACCGGATGGGCCTTTCCCAGCTCCATCAGATCCGGGGCCGCGTGGGGCGGTCCAGCCGCCGCGCCTACGCTTACCTGACCTTTACGCCCAACAAGGTGCTGACGGAAATCGCCCAGAAGCGGCTTTCCGCCATCCGCGAGTTTACGGAATTCGGCTCCGGCTTCAAAATCGCCATGCGCGACCTTGAAATCCGCGGCGCCGGCAACATTCTGGGCGGCGAGCAGCACGGCCATATGGAAGCCGTCGGCTACGACATGTACCTGCACCTGCTGGCGGAGGCGATCAGCCGCGAGAAGGGCGAAGCCCCGCCCGAGTACGACCGGGAATGCCTGGTGGATATGCAGATTCAGGCCCATATCCCGGAAGGTTATATTGCGAACCTCAGCCAGCGGCTGGAGATTTACCGCCGCATCGCGGACATCCGCACCCGCGAGGACGCGCTCGACGTGACCGACGAGCTGATCGACCGCTTCGGCGACCCGCCGGAGAGCGTGAACGGCCTGATCGAGGTCGCGCTCCTGCGCAACCTCGCCTCCCAGCTGGGCATTTATGAGATCAAGCAGCAGAACGACGTTCTGCTCCTTTATAAGACAAGCATCGACATGAAGCAGGTCGGTTCCCTCATTTCCTCCATGCGTTCCCGCGTGATGCTGAACGCCGGAGCGAAACCGTACATCAGCGTCAAAATCCTTCCGGGCGCCACTCCGCTGGACACCCTGACCGAAATTCTCAACACGATCCGGGAATGACGTCATACCGCGCAAAAACTCACCGGTTTTCCACCAAGGTTTCACACAGCCTTCACAAAATCGCCGGGCGGCGTACTGGACAAGCCGGACGGATAAGAGTATAATAATCTGGTGAAACTTGAATCAGGTCTTGTCGACGGACGAGGCCCGGCGCCTGTTCAAATTTGGCTGCGCACAAGCGCATGGAGGTAGTTATGTTAAAGAAGTCGAAAAAGGTGGTCGCCGCAGTGCTGGCCGTCGCCATGATCGCGGGCATGACCGCGTGTAAAAGCGACAAAAGCTGGGCGATGAAAAACGACAGCCTGACCGCTCCCATCGGAGTATATATCTATAATCTGTATTATGCTTACCAGAACGCGCAATCCCTGGCGACGGACTCGTCGAAGCCGCTTCTGGAACAGAAGATCGACGGCAAGGACGCACAAGCCTATATAAAGGAAAAAGCGCTGAATTCCACAAAGGCGCTCTTTGTGATGAACGATAAAATGAAGGAGCTCGGCCTTTCCCTGACCGCGGACGAGACGAAGTCCATCAGCTCCAGCACGGATTCCCAGTGGGCGCAGGCAAGCTCCACCCTTGAAAAATACGGCATCTCAAAGAATTCGTTCAACCTTGCGTATTCGGACTATTACACCAAATACCAGAAGGTGTTTACGGCTCTCTACGGCAAGGGCGGCAAAAAGGAAGTTTCCGACGCCGACCTGAAAGCCTATTTTGAGAAGAACTACACCGACTATTCCTATTTCCTCAAGCCTCTTTACAGTACCGACGCCAACGGCAGCACGGTGATGATCACGGAAGCCGAGCAGGCCGCGCTGGAAAAAGAGTTCAACGGTTACGCGGCGGACATCAAGGCCGGAAAAATGACCATGCAGCAGGCTGCCGACGCCTATAAAACCTCTTCCAAACAGACGACCGACCAGCTTCAGTCCGGCACTGAAATTCTGGACAGCAACTCCGGTTTCCCGACGGATTTCATTTCCCTCTTCTCTTCCATGAAGCCGGGCGAGGTCAAGGCGGCGGAAATCTCCGGCACCTATATGGTCGCGATGAAGAACGACGTCACCAAGAAAACCGCCGGGCAGCTCGGTACCGAAAGCACCCGCAGCTCCATTCTGGCCCAGCTGAAGGGTCAGGAATACTCCGACGAAATCGAAAAGGAAGCGGCGGCGTACACCAGCGTTACCCTGAACCAGAAGGCGATCGATTCCTATAAGCCTTCCATGTTTGAGACCAAGACTTCCTCCGCGGCGGCATCTTCCGCTCCGGCCTCTTCGGCGGCCGCCTCAGCGGCAAGCGCCGCATCGTCCAAATAAACAGCCAAAACAAAGTAAGGGCGCGGACAGAAACTTCTGTCCGCGCCCTTTTCATGTGAGGTTTATTCCCTCTGTTTTCTTCTTGGATACGGCGTTTCGACGTCCGTCAGACCGACAAGATAATCTATGCTGGTTCCGTAATACTCTGCCAGCTGAACCAGAACCGATATGGGAATACCCAGCTTTCCCAATTCATAATCCGAATAGGTGGTCTGCCCAATGGAAAGCAGCCCGGCCAAATCCTTTTGTTTGAGATCCCTGTCTTCCCTTAAATTCCGAATTCTCTCATAGACTGTCATGTAAACATCACCCGAAATTATTATGTTTTATCAATACAGCACCACGGTGCCGCCCTGTACGGCGCAGCTGCACTCATAGCTTTTCTGGGTTCCCGTCTGCGCGTCAAATACCGAATTGAACTCAAAGGAATCCCTGTCGTCCGCAAGAACGTAGCGGGCCAGGATAAACCGGTCGTCCACACAGGCGAAAAACTCCCCCAGCTCCTTGCTGTACCGCGTGTGGATTTCGGAATTCAGCACGCCGTCCACCCGGTAACCGTCCTCTTCCTCCGTAATCCGGTAGACCCGCGCGCCGTTGCCGTCGATGCTGAACATGGCGGGGGCCTCGTCCTCCTTCAGGTTCAGCTCCGCCACAATCGACTTTTTCCCCGTCGTCTTGTCGTAAGCACAGATTCTCTGGTCGCCGGTCGGAAAATACTTGACCCGGAAATACAGGCTGCCGCCGTCCATTCCCGCAAAACGCACCAGCCCCGGGGTCCCCGCGCTCAGGATCAGCTCCAGCGGGGCGCGCTCCTCCCCGGTCTTGACGGCGACAATAAAGTCGAACAGCGGGCAAAGCCAGACGTTGTCGTTGATATTGTCGCCCAGCCAGCGCATGTTCCGGTAGCAATGCTCCTTTTCCGCCTCGTCGCCGTGCGGCTGCAAAACCAGAAGCTGCCTCTGCCCGTCCGCTTCGTAGGTGATAAGCCCGGCGCTGTCCGCGGTACAGACGCGCGGGTCGCGCACGTAGTAGTACTTTTCGTCGTCAATATCGTAAAGATACGCCACTTTTTCAAAACCGGTCAGCTTTTTGTAGTCCTCAAACAGCGCCCGGTGCCGCGCGTTCTCTTTGGTATAAATCATCAGGTGGCTTTCATCCAGAGCGGTGCAGTCCGAAAACCCGCCGATAAAGTTCAGCGTGGCCATGTTCCTTTCCGCACCCGTGCGCTTGTCGATCCGTAAAATCCAGGCCTCGCTTTCCCCGCTTTCCATCACGACGATGATGTCCTCGGGAAAGCTGAAGAAATGCTGTACAAAAGCCGGATTGCTCAGAAAATAGTTCGCGATGATCCGCTCACGGCGCGTGACGCGGTTATATTCCAGAATAAAGAGGTTGTTGTGGCCTTCCTCTCTCTTCTCTTCCGCATAATAAATGAAATGATCGCTGATTTCAATTAATACGTCGTTACAGCTTGCAAAGACGTTTCTCAGATCGACAACTTTCACTCCGAATCCCTCCCGTTCTCTTTATTATAGCATAAAGGGCCCGATCGTCCATCCCTGTTTTTGACATTCCGGACGCTTCCTTTTTTCAGATTGATGGGATCATAATCGCACGCGATGAGGATACCCGTTCGCCAATTTACAAATACGCCACAACGGCGCGCCGCAGCTGTGGTATAATAGCCATAAAGACGATTCCATAAGAAAAGCGGGTTGGGAAAAGCAATGCGTCAGACAAAACACGGCAGCGTACTGGAAGTGGATATTCACGGCATGACCGCCGGCGAGGCCAAGCGCAGCCTGGAGCAGCTTTTGACCCGCGCGGACAAAAGCATTTCGGAAATCCGCGTCATTCACGGCTACAACAGCGGCCAGGTGCTGCGCGACATGGTGCGCAAGCAGCTCAAGCACCCGCGCATTTCGGCCAAGCTCATCAGCCTGAACCCCGGGGAAACGCGCATTCTTCTAAAATATTAAGCGGGCAGGAAACCCTGTCCGCTTTCTGATATCCTGAAAATTTCCCGGGTAATACTGCCGGTTCCTTTCCGGGGCAATTTTTTTACCGGCCAAATTCTTCTTTTTTCCGTATAATCCGGGCTATTTTTTAAATTCCTCGATCCGGAAACGCGGCCTTGCCTTGACTTCGCTGTAGATCTTGCCGACGTAGCCGCCCACCACGCCAAGACACAGCAGCTGGATGCCGCCGAGCAGCCAGATGGAACAGACGATCGCCGTCCAGCCCGCGACCGCAAGGCCCATAAAATACGAAACCAGCGCGTAGATCAGTCCCAGAATGCTCAGCAGGGACAGGACGATCCCCAGGGTGGAGATCATTTTCAGCGGCTTTACGCTGAAGGACGTGATGCCGTCCAGTGCGAAAGAAAGCATTTTTTTCAGCGGATACTTCGACTCGCCCGCAAAGCGCTCGTTCCGGTCGTAGTACACGTAGTCGCTGCGGTAGCCGATAAGCGGCACGATCCCGCGCAGGAACAGGTTGACCTCTTTGTATTCGCTCAGCGCGTCCAGCGCGCGGCGGCTCATCAGCCGGTAATCCGCGTGGTTATAGACGACGTCCACCCCGAGCACCTTCATGAATTTATAAAAGCCCTGCGCGGTGGTGCGCTTAAAAGCCGTGTCCGTCTCGCGCTTGTTGCGCACTCCGTAGACCACGTCGCAGCCGTCGGTAAACTTGTCCACAAACTGGTCCAGCACCTCAATGTCGTCCTGCAGGTCGGCGTCCAGGCTGATTGCGCAGTCGCAGTACTCCTTCGCGGTCATCAGCCCCGCCAGAAGCGCGTTCTGGTGGCCGCGGTTGTGCGCGAGCTTGATCCCGCTGACCAGCGTGTTTTCTTCGCAGTACCCGCTGATCAGCTCCCAGGTGCGGTCGCGGCTGCCGTCATCCACAAGGAGCATCCGGCTTTTTCCGTCGGCGCGCCCGGCCTTGATCATGGAATTCATTTTGATTGTCAGCCGTTTCACCGTTTCCGGCAAAACCTCTTCCTCGTTATAGCAGGGTATCACCAAATATACAGTAGGCATAATTTCCTCCGATAAGGTCGTCATTGTGTGGTTTCCGGCGCTTCGGGCGGTGGTGTCTGCCCTTCCGCCGGGAGCTCTTCGTATTTGATCCGGTACGTCTTCCGTTTGCGCGGCTTCCTTTTGTCATACGCCCGGGTTACAAGATAAAACACCAGATACAGCGCCGCGCCGCCCGCGGATACCGCCGCGCCCAGCTTCAGGCCCGGCGTCGCGTAGTCGAAGCGGACGACCGACTCCCCGGCCGGCACCTTCACCGCCATGAACCCGACGTTTACCTTGGCGATTTCCGCCGGTTTGCCGTTGACCTGCGCGCTCCAGCCGCCTTCCCAGGGGACGCTGAAAAATACGAGCCGTTCCTTGTCCGCGGTGATTTTTGCGGTAAAGCCGCTGTTGTCCCGCTCAAAAGAGGAACAGGCTTCCGACTTCCGGTTCAGGCAGTCCTCGAAATAAGCGCTCTGCGTGAATTCACTGGACTGGAAATCGTCGTCATGGGGAAGAATCCCGGCGTACTTCTGCACGTCGTCGTTTTCCAGCACCAGCGTTTTCAGCAGGAGCAGGTGACGGCTTTCCTTGTCCACCTGCTCGTATTCCGTGCGGGTAATATAGGAATCGTAGCTGAACCCCATGGGGATATAATAGTCGTTCTCGTAAATATTGAAGCCGTTCTGCGCCGCATAGAACGTCCAGCCGGGCATCGCCGGGGTATCCTCTCCCTCGTCCCCCGCGAAATTCTTGCCGCTCTGTACCGGGTCAAACAGCCAGCGGCAGCTGGTCAGCCCGCGCAGGCCGTAATACTTGGCCTCCGGCCGCGAACCCACGTCGCGCTGGACGCCGATGGACGGGTAGAAATCCATAATGGAACCCGGCACGATGCTGTGGAACGCCTGGATCGTCGGAATCTGCCAGTACATGGCCTGATTGTCCATGCCGTCGTAAATGTCGATACGGCAGTTTTTGGTGTCGGGCAGCCGGATGTCTTTCCCGCCGTTGAGGGAATAAGGAATCAGCTCCCGGTGGGCGTCGTCGCTCTGGGTTTTCCCCAGCGCGATGAAAAACAGCGAATACAGAACGGAAATCAGGGCCACCCCGCCCATACAGCGGCGGATAAACAGTTCTTTGTCGCGGCGGTACCATTTAAAGAGAATCGTCAGCAGGGTCAGGCTTAAAAGCGCGATCGCCACATACGTCCAGAAACGGGTGGGGTAATCCTCCAGTCCGAAGGAAGTCACCTTTTGCCCGTCCTGCTGCGTCGTGGTCACCATCAGCCCGATGGGCAGCGCGATTCCCAGCGTAATGCCGGTCGTCCACTTGATGGAACTTTTCCAGTCGACGCACTCCCTCTCGAGCGAGATCACCGTCGCAAGGCTCATCATCAGGGTCAGCATATAGAACCAGCGCGCGTAATACGACGCATTGAAAAGCTGGAACGCGGAATTCAGGATCGGAATAAAGGCCATCAGGAACAGGATCCCCAGCAGCTTTTTCAGCCAGTGCTCCCTGTGCATACGCAAAAAGCCGATGACCCCGGTCATGCTGAACAGCGGCAGCCACGCGCCGAGCGAAGCCCACTTCGCTTCCGACTTCGGGGTGAAGTTGGGCCGGGCCGGAATATCCGGCGGGAAGAAGAAGCATTCCAAAATGTGGACATAGCGCTGGTTCCAGTCGTAGAGCAGCGCGTTCCAGCCCTCGGGCGGGTTGTCCACCCGCGGGTTCTGGATCACCGCCAGGATGGTCGGCACCAGCAGGACGGCGGCGCACAGGACGCCGATCACGGCCTCGCAGATAATCAGCAGGAAATCCCTGAGCGTGATTTTCCAGTTGCCGGTCAAAAGACGGGTAAACCCGTAAAGCAGTGTGAAAACAACCTGTCCCACAAAGAAATAGTAATTGACAAAGCAGCAGGCGAACACCGTCACCGCGAAGATGCCGCGCCGCCGGGTGTAGATATATTCGTCCAGCGCCCAGAGCATCACCGGGAAAAAGATAATCGCCTCGTGAAAGTGGTTGAAAAAGATATTGTAGACCGAAAAGCCAGAAAACGCGTACAGCATTCCGCCGATGACCGCGTAATCCGGATTTTTGACGTACCTTTTCAGATAGAGAAAGCCCGTCAGGGAAGCGCAGCCGAATTTCAAAATCAGCAGTGGGCCCATCAGGTGCGGCACCATCCAGCTGGGAAACGGGATGGTCAGCCAGAAAAACGGGCTGCCCAGCAGGTAAAACGAATAGGAGCCGATAAAATTGGCGCCCAGGTCGGTTGTCCAGCTCCAGCCGATATTGCCGCTGCGCACCGCGTCGTGGCACATCTGGTAAAACGGAACCTGCTGTACGTTGAAGTCGCCGTAAAACAAAAAATAACCGTTATCAAAAATAATAAAAGGTATGAAAAAGAGAAAAGCTATTCCCATGCCGTAAAGCAGGGCCTTCCAATAATAATTTTGTCTCCCTTTGCGGGTCAGCACACCTGTCAAACCGTCGCCCCCATATTCCTGATTAACATATTATATCACACGGTTTTGTCTGAACAAAGCGAATTTAAAAATTACAGGACTGTTTCTTGCAATATTTACCGTTTGTTATTATATTGGTTATAATGTCGTAAAGAAGGACCGCCGTTTCAGGCTCCCTCTTTGAGGGAGCTGGCAGGCGTAGCCTGACTGAGGGAGTTTCGTCCCCGTTTCCGTACTCTCGTCAATGAAAACCACAGAAGTATCATGTCGCACAGAGACACTTTGGGGATACCTGGGGGTGCAGGGGGATTTTATGGAACCCTCCCGCCGGGAATTAAAAATCCCCCTGCGCGTCCTTTGCCTACTTTCGGACAAGAGCGAAAGTAGGGGCCCGCCCGGCCTGAGGGCGAAGCTGACGATCAACTCTTATTTGCGGAGATGCGTTAATGTAGCAGGAGGAGACTCCCTCCGTCGCGCCGGGCGCGCCACCTCCCTCACGGAGGGAGGCCGGGGACTCAGCTTTTTCAGGCTCCCTCTTTGAGGGAGCTGGCAGGCAAAGCCTGACTGAGGGAGCTCTCCCCTTGAGCCGGGCAGGCGAAACCCGGACCGGCAGGTCCTGACCGGGGGAGTCAGATTGCTCTCATGAAAGGGGAAAATACCATGTTTCATTTTTATGCGATGCTGTCGCGCATGAAATACATCTGCCGCTGGGGGCTGATGCGCAACACCCGCAGCGAAACCCTGAGCGAACACAGCTTTGAAACCGCGGTCATCGCCCACGCGCTGGCCGTGCTGCGCAACACCCGCTTCGGCGGCCACGTCAGCCCGGAGCGCGCGGCTCTGCTTGCGCTCTACCATGACGCGGCGGAAATCATCACCGGCGACCTGCCCACGCCGGTCAAATACTTCAACCCGAAAATCCGCTCCGCCTACCGCGAGGTCGAAACCGTCGCGCAGAAAAAGCTTCTGAGCCTTCTGCCGGACGACCTGAAGCCGAGCTACGAGTCGATCTTCACCGCGGCGCAGGAGGGCGACCGGGAGCTTCTGCCGCTTGTCAAAGCCGCGGACAAGCTTTCCGCCGTCATCAAATGCATGGAGGAAAAAGGGATGGGCAATTCCGAATTTACCAAGGCAGAAGCCTCCCTGCGCCGGACCGTAAGCGATCTCCACCTGCCGGAGGCCGACTGCTTCGTCGCGGAATTCCTGCCCTCTTACGCTCTGACGCTGGATGAACAGGACTGAACTTCCATATTCTGTTCACAAAATTGTTCTTTTAAAAAATTATTCTTTTTCCGCAAGGGGTTATAATATAGCGGTTATTACTTTAAAAAATGTCGATTGAGGACTGATGTTGTGAATAAAACAAAGAAAAGCCCGAATAAGGGCAAAAGTAAAAAAGCTCTCATCCGAAATATAGCGATCTTATTTTTGAGTGTCGTCCTTCTGATTTCCGGCGTCGGCTGCGTTTATGCCGACCAGATGCTTGGAAGGATCAATTTTGTCCCGCTGGAGGACCCGGTTTCCAAGGTGGAAACCGCCCCGATTTTCCAGGAGGGAACCGCCAGCGGCGACACCAGCGCGCAGGCGGGCGTTCTGGGCGGGCTGTACCACGACGACGCCATCACCAATATTCTGGTCATGGGCGTGGACGATTACCAGCCGAACGACCCCGGCCGCAGCGACAGCATGATGATGGTTTCGGTCGATTCCCGCCACAAGAAGCTGAAGCTGACCTCCTTTATGCGCGACATGTACGTCGCGATCCCCGGCCACGGCAGCCAGCGCCTGAACGTCGCTTATTCAACGGGCGGCCCGCAGCTTTCCGTCTCCACCATTGAAGCGAACTTCGGCACCGATATCGACCGCTTTGTCCTGATCGATTACGCGTCCTTCTCCAAAATTGTGAACAAGCTCGGCGGCGTGACCATGACCATCACCTCCGGCGAAGCGAAGCTGATCAACCAGAACTCCGGCGATCCCCGGCGCAACCTGTCCGCCGGCACCTTCCTGCTGAGCGGCAAGCAGGCGCTCTACTATTCCCGTATCCGCGCCATCGGCGACGACTTTGAGCGCACCGAGCGCCAGCGCAAGGTTTTTTCCAGCATCGTCAACAAATTCAAAACAGCGAACCTCGGCACCATCAACCAGGCGCTGTACGATATTCTTCCCCTTGTTACCACCAATATGACAAAAAACGAAGTGCTGAATATGGCAACGAACGCGCTGACCTACCTGAATTACCCCGTCAGCCAGAACCGCATTCCGGCGAACAACGAATATACCTCCCAGCGGGTCTCCATCGGCGGTTCCCCCGCGGACGTGCTGGTGCCCGACCTTGAAAAATGCCAGAAAACCGTCGCGGATTTTATCTATGAAACGGATTTGCCGAGCAAAACCTATCAGGGAAAATAAGGAAAGGCCGCACGGCTTACGCCGTGCGGCCTTTCAGTTAAAGGAGAAAAGTCTATGCCGACTCCGCTTTATACCGCGCTTGTGAACCACAGGAGCTTAAACCGCGCCTCGTTCCACACGCCGGGCCATAAAAACAACCCCCTCTCTCTGCCGCAGGATCTATTTTCCCTGGATTTTACGGAGCTGCCGGACACGGACAGCCTGTTTGAGGCGGACGGCCCGATCCTGGAGGCCGAGCGTCTGGCCGCAAAGCTGTTTCACGCCGGGCGCACCTGCATTTCCGCGGGCGGCTGCACCCTGTGCATCCAGGCTATGCTCCGGCTCGCCGCGCCGGTCGGCGGAAAGGCCGTCTGCTCCCGGGTGCTGCACCGCAGCGCGGTCAACGCCATGGCGCTGCTGGACATTCAGCCGGTCTGGGCTCTGCCCGGGGAAATCATCTCCGCCGTGGAACGCAATCCGGACGCAAAGGCCGTCTATGTCACCAGCCCCAACTACTACGGGGAGCTGCTGGACATTCCTGCGATCGCGCGGGCCTGCAGACAGGCGGATATTCCGCTTCTTGTGGACAACGCGCACGGCGCGCACCTGATGTTCACCGACCCCGTGCTCCATCCGCTCGCCCTCGGCGCGAGCATGACCGCCTGCTCCGCGCACAAAACGCTGAACGTGCTGACCGGCGGCGCGTGGCTCCATATCGCGGACAGCCGGTTCGCGGACGGGGCCAAGGACGCCATGGCTCTTTTCGGCTCCACCAGCCCCAACTACGCGGTAATGGCTTCGCTCGATCTGGCACGCGCGTGGCTGGAAGCGCACAAAGGCGAATACGCCGCCCTGCAGCAGCGCGTTCAGAAAATCAGGCTCGCCGCGCTCGAACACGGTCTTTCCTTGCCGTCGGGCCCGTCGGACCCGACGCGCATCACGCTGGACACCGCCTCCATCGGCCTTTCGGGTAGCGCGGCGGCGGAGATTTTCCGCGGCGCAGGCGTGGAGCCGGAGTACGCCGACGGCGCCCATGTGGTGTTCATTGCGACTCCGTTCAACACGGAAAGCGATTTCGCCCGTCTAAGGGACGCAATCGAGCTGCTTCCGGCGCGGTCCCCGCTTCCCGTAACGCCGGAGCTTCCTCCCCTGCCCCCTGTAAAAGCCGGTCTGCGCGAGGCCGTTTTTTCCGCCGCGGAGACGGTTCCGCTGGAAAACGCGCTGGGCAGAGTCGCGGCGCAGGCCGCGTGCCCCTGCCCGCCGGGCGTCCCCGTCGTGATGCCCGGGGAGGAAATTACAAAAGATGTTCTCCGGTTTTTACAGGGGTATGGCTTTTTTTCAATAAAAGTGCTAAAATAATAAAACAGGAATCAAACAAATTAAGCGGAAAAGCGAAACGGAAAACATTTTCGCGGATTTTGAATATTGCTGTTGGAATCAGATTTGGATATCTGTTCTTTCCGTTGAATGATAAAAGTGGAGGGATTCATTATGAAACTGGTACTTGCGATTGTGAGCAACGACGACAGCGGCATGGTTTCCGCGGCGCTGACCAAGGACGGTTTTTCCGTTACCAAGCTTGCAACGACCGGCGGTTTTTTAATGGCGGGCAACACCACCTTCATCGTAGGCACGGAGGATGACAAGGTCGATCAGGTCATCTCCATCATTGCAAAGCAGAGCAGCCGCCGCACCCAGCTTGTCCCGAGCACGACAACCATGGACGTCGGCATGTATTCTTCGTTTCCCGTCGAAGTCACCGTCGGCGGGTCGACCATTTTCGTTTTAAGCGTGGACCGATTTGAGAAGGTATGACCAGTCTTCGTATCGGCGGATTTTCCGGCAATGAGGAAATCATAAAGCAGCTTGCGCTCTCGTTCGGCGAGGGCCGGCTTGCGCACGCGATCATTCTGGAAGGTCCCGCGCAGGAGCGCAACGCCCTTGCCGCGATGCTGGCCCGGGCCGCCGTGTGCTCCGGCGAAACCCGTCCCTGCGGCGGCTGTCCGGGCTGCGTCAAAGCGCAGGCCGGTTCCCACCCCGATATTCTCACGCTGGACGGCGACGCGAACCCGCGCGCCTTTCCCATCGACGCAATCCGCCGGATCCGCTCGGACGCGTACATCCGGCCCCATGAAGCGCAGACCAAGGTTTACGCCCTTTACGGCGTACAGAATATGAGCGAGGTCTCCCAAAACGCCCTGTTAAAGGTTTTTGAGGAACCGCCCGAAAACGTGCTGTTCCTGCTGACGGCCGTGAGCGCTTCGGCGCTCCTGCCCACCGTGCGCTCGCGCGCGCAGATTTTTTCGCTGGAGGGCGCGCGCGCGGAAACAGGTGCCGACCCCGCGTATATGGAAAAACTGGCGGCGGCGATCACCGCCGCAAACGAAACGGACCTGCTGTATTTGACGGCGGATCTTTCAAAAGATAAAGACAGGCTGCGCGCCGTCCTGCCCCAGCTCGGGCTGATTCTGCGCGACGCAGCGGTGCTTCGTTCGGGCGGGAACGTCTGCCTTTCCGGTCAAAGGGAAGCGGCGGCGGCTCTCGGCGCGGGACTGACCCGCGAAAAGCTTCTTTCCCTGCTGGACGAAGTGCAGAAAGCGCAGCGCGCGCTCGACCTGAACGCAAACGCGGCGCTGCTGGTAACGGCTCTGTGCGCGAATCTGCGCGCCGGCGCCGGAAGATAGTCCCTATTTTATGATATTGGAGGTTCCCATGGCCGAAGTAATTGGCGTTCGTTTTAAAAATGTAGGCAAGATATACTATTTTGACCCCGACGGGAATACACTGAAGCAGGGCGATATGGTCATCGTGGAAACCGCCCGCGGAATTGAATGCGGCGAAATCGCGATGGAAAACCGCCGGATCAGCGACGAAGGCATTGTGCAGCCGCTGAAAAAGCTGATCCGCGTCGCCACCAGGGACGACCTGAAAAAGATGGAGGAAAACGCCGCGAAGGAAAAAACGGCTTTTCAGATCTGCCTGAAGAAAATAGCGGCCCACAAGCTGGAAATGAAGCTGGTGGACGTGGAATACACCTTTGACAACACCAAAATCCTGTTTTATTTTACCGCCGACGGGCGCGTGGATTTCCGCGAGCTGGTCAAGGACCTGGCGTCGGTTTTCCGCACCAGAATCGAGCTGCGCCAGATCGGCGTGCGCGACGAGGCGAAAATGCTCGGCGGGCTGGGCATCTGCGGCCGGCCGTTCTGCTGCTCGACCTTTTTGGGCGGGTTTCAGCCGGTTTCCATCAAGATGGCCAAGGAGCAGGGCCTTTCCCTGAACCCGGTCAAAATTTCCGGCACCTGCGGGCGCCTGATGTGCTGCCTGAAATACGAGCAGGAGGCCTATCAGGACCTGATCCGCTCCACCCCAAGCGTAAACTCCATCGTGACCACGCCGGCCGGCAAGGGCACCGTTACCGACCTGAACATGCTGACCGGTGTTTTGCAGGTGCGCCTTGACTCCGCGCCGGACGCCGCACCCCAGGCCTTTAAGGTGTGCCAGGTAAAGCTGATCAAGGGCGGACAGGTCAATATTGACCGCAGCGAGCTGGAAGAGCTGAAAAAACTGGAAAAAGATTAAATTTATTTTTTGCCTGATTACGGTTGCAATTTTTGTTATTTATGATAGAATTATGTTGTAATTTTATATGGAGGTGTTTTCCCATGGCATATGCAATTAGTGACGACTGCATTTCCTGCGGCGCATGTGCGGCAGGCTGTCCTGTAAACGCAATTTCGGAAGGTGACGGCAAGTACGTTATCGACGCTGATCTTTGCACAGAATGCGGTGCTTGCGCGGATGTTTGCCCCGTAGGCGCTCCTGCACAGGAATAATTTTACATGTGGACGAAAGGCGGAGCGTTGTTGCGCGCCGTCTTTTTTCTTATGTAATAAACCTCTGAAATCAGCCAAAACTCTTGAAAGCCAGTCATTCTTTGAATCTTATAAAAACAGGGATAACCGAGGGACCTTATGCTTTTACCCGATGAACACCTTGAACCGCTTTCGCGCGAAATTTCGGTGATCGTTTCACAGGCGCACCGCTTTAATACCGACACCATTCTGCTCGCGTCGTTTTCCCTGCCGAAAGCAGGCGAAACCTGCGCGGATTTCGGCACGGGCTGCGGTGCCGTCCCGCTGATCTGGTGCGCGAAGGCAAAACCGAAAAAAATTTACGGCGTGGAAATTCAGCGGGAGGCCTGTGAAATGGCCCGCCGCTCCGTGGCGCTGAACCGCCTGACCGGCACGGTCAGGCTGCTCTGCTGCGACATGACCGCGATCCGGCAAAATTCTGCCCTGCCCGCCAACCGGCTCGACCTCATCGCCTGCAACCCGCCGTACAAGGAGGAGGGCGCGGGCCTGAAAAACCCGGAGGAATCCCGCCGCGTCGCGCGGCACGAGGTTGCGTGCAGCTTTGCGGAAATCGCTCGAAGCGCGGCGTACCTGCTCCGGTTCGGCGGCCGCTTCTGCTGCTGCCTGCGCCCGGAGCGCCTTTGCAGCGTCCTGCTGGACCTGAGAAGCGCGGGGCTCGAGCCCAAACGCCTGCGCCTGGTGCAGCAGCGCGCGGACAAGCCCCCGTCGCTTTTCCTGTTACAGGCAAACCGGGGCGGAAAACCCGGCATGGTGATAGACCCCGTCCTGCTGATCGAGGACGGCGGCGGCTATTCCGGGGAAATGGCCGCAATCTACGGCGAATACGCACAGAATAAAGGAGCGGCAGCAACATGAGCGGAAAATTAATGGTGGTCGGCACGCCGATCGGCAATCTCTCCGATTTTTCCCCGCGCGCGGCGGAAACCCTGCGGGAAGCCGATTTCATCGCCGCGGAGGACACGCGTGTCACGCTGAAGCTGCTCAACCATTTCGGCATCAAAAAGCCGATGGTCAGCTATTTTGAGCACAACAAACGCGAGCGCGGGGACGTGATCTGCGCGCGCATCGAGGCGGGGGAAACCTGCGCGCTCGTTTCGGACGCGGGGATGCCCGCCATTTCCGACCCGGGGGAGCTTCTGGTCGCCCAGTGCGCGGAGCGCGGAATCCCGGTTTACGTTGTGCCCGGCCCGAGCGCGGTCGTTTCGGCGCTGGCGGTTTCCGGGCTGCCGACCGGCCGCTTTACGTTCGAGGGCTTTCTGAGCGTCGGCAGGAAAAGCCGCCGGGAGCATCTGGAGGAAGTCAGAAGCGAGACCCGCACCATGATTTTTTACGAAGCGCCGCACAAGCTTTCCACCACCCTGAGCGACATGCTCGCGGCGTGGGGCGACCGGCGCATCGCGCTGGTGCGCGAACTGACGAAGATTCACGAGGAGGTCATCCGCACCACCCTTTCCGAAGCCGCCGCGCGCTATGCCGACGGCGGCGCGAAGGGGGAATTTGTGCTGGTGATCGAGGGCGCGCCCCAAAAGGAGCAGGAATCGTTTACACTGGAGGACGGCGTCGCCTTCGCGAAGAGATATATGGAAGACGGCCTTTCGGCCTCGGACGCCGCCAGACAGGCCGCCGCCGGGACCGGTTTCAAAAAAGGCGAAATCTACCGGGCGATTTTACGGCAGGATTGAATTTTGCCGTATTCCGGGCATTTTTACGCCAGCCGGCACAGCCCTTAGCCGGGACTGCGGTTTGCTGATTTTTTCAAACAGGATTTAGGGAAGCAGGGATGAAAGTGGAATACATCAATATGGAAACATGGCCCAGGAAAGAGCATTTCCGGCATTTTTATAAAATGGAATATCCCATGTTCAGCGTCAGCCTGAATTTAGATATCACAAAATTTCTGCCCTTTGTGAAGGAGCGCCGCCTTTCCTTCTACTACGCGATGGGCTTCGCCGCGACCCGGGCGGCGAACGAAATACCCGAATTCCGCTGCCGCATCCGCGGGGGACGGGTAGTTCTTCACGACAAAGTACACCCCTCCTTTACCGATCTTGACAGGGACAGCGACCTGTTCAAGTGCGTAGGAGTCGATTTAACGGAAGATATCTGCTCCTTTTCGGAAAAAGCGTCGCGCAGATCCGCCGCGCAAAAGACGTTTATGGATCCGGAACAGGAAGAGCGCGACGACGTGCTCTACATCACCTGCGTTCCCTGGTTCTCCTTTACGCAGGTGACGCATCCCATCGCGCTGGACAGGGACGATTCCATTCCGCGCATCGCCTGGGGAAAATATTTTAAGGACGGTGAAAAAACGCTCCTGCCTTTTTCCATTCAGGCAAACCACGCGCTGATGGACGGCGTTCATGCCGGAAGATATGTGGAACGGCTGCAGCGCGATCTGGACCGCTACTGACCGCGCTGCCGGATTTTCGGCTAAGCCCGTCCCCGCCCCCTTTCGCATTCCTGCTCTTCAATAAGTTCAATCGGTGATGCGCAAGAGGAGTTCAGCGGGAGGGGGGTTTGTAATAGAACCGGCGCCGGAAGACACTCCCGGCGCCGGTTTTCCATTGATAAACTGTCATATTTTTACATTTCCTCTTGCGTTACGGGAAAAAACGCGCTATAATGCCCTTGTAAGGCGCAATAAAAAGCGCAATGCAGGAACGGAGTGTTACAGCACCCCGCCCCCTGCTTACGGAGAATCAGGCTCCATAGGCAACTGAATAATCAGCACATTGCGGTTATTATTATACCGCCTCTTTCGGTTTTTGTACAGAGGTTCGTTGATAATATCCGTGCGCTTTGATGTAGAACGTTGTATATGGGTGAGTCATCCGTGTGCGGCGTTTTTTTGCGTCTTGCCGAAGGAACGGCGGGACGGGATCCCCCTAATAGATCTCTTGCCCCGCCGTTTCCTTTTGTTTATATCAGTAAAAATGAGCATAAAAAAACCATTGACTCTTTTACGAATCAATGGTATACTGTTGAATGGCGAACATATATACTATTCTCATAATACTGTTTATAGTTTAGCACATTCATTTTTGTTTGTCAATAGGTTTTTCAAAAATATTTTTTTAAGGGGGATTTTTGATTGGACAGCCGCCTATCCGCCGTCTTTTCTCTCGACCTGTTTTCCGACCCGACCGCCGCCGCCCAGCTTTTAAGCCTGAATGAAAAAACGGAGTCTCTGGGTCTGACGCTTTCCCCCACGGACGTTTCCGCGCTGATTCAGTCGCGCACCGAAGCGCTCAGCGCAAACGGACGCATTGAAATCGGCAGCGCCACCATCGGCCGTCTGGTCGAAGCCTTCTGCGGCTCCGCCTACCTCAGCCAGCAGAATTATTCCCCGGTCCTGCACGAGCTGATCGAGCTGTTTTACTACTATAAAAATGAAACGCTCGACCTGATTCCGGACAACGAGCTAATCGCTTTTATGAAGGATGCCTTTGAAAACCGCTGCGGCGGTTCGCTGGACCTGCTGGCGAACCGGGAGCTGCAGAAGCTGGCTGAAAATCTGCGCTTCGGCCGGGCAGACTATACCAATATGGACCCAGAGCCGGACGAGCCGGATGAGGATGAAAAGGAGGATTTGGATGAACAGTAACGCCGCGATCGCCGCTTTTTTAAATCCGGATGAAATTCAGGATGTGCAGGCCCGCCTGCTGAACATGCTCAGCGAGGAG
The DNA here is from genome assembly GCF_052443335.1 of Caproiciproducens lactatisolvens. Taxonomy (NCBI): domain Bacteria; kingdom Bacillati; phylum Bacillota; class Clostridia; order Eubacteriales; family Acutalibacteraceae; genus Caproiciproducens; species Caproiciproducens lactatisolvens. Next base: position 3,088,951 of record NZ_CP195750.1, read on the forward strand.
ATTCTGCGGTACACGGGCTACGAAAGCAATTCGGTGCCGGTGGAAACGGCGCAGTCCCTTTTTGAATCCATGCTGTACTGTATGACCGCCTACCTCAATACTCTGCCCGACCCGTACGCCGCGCTGCGCGCGTTTGATTTGCAGCAGATTTTTTTCAGCGGGCTGGAGCTTGTCAGGCAGTATGTTACCGAGTGCAGACAGCTTTTAAAGAAAGTGAAGGCGACCCGCGTGCAGACGGAGCTGATCGCCTACAATCATACGGTCGATTCCGAAATCAGTCTGCTTCTGAAGGGCTATGATCCCCGGTTTCAGGCGCAAAAGACCACAGAACTCAGCGCCATGGCAAACATCAGCTATCCCCTTTTCAGCGACGATCTGAGCGTAACGGGGATTCTCTATATCCGGAATTACCTTCTGGAGCTGCTTGAGGAAAACGAGTTCTGCGCGGGGTACGGCAAAAATTATATCCGCAGCCTGCTGCTGACCCACGGGGTCAGGCACCGCCTGGACTACCGTGAAATGCTGGTCAATATCAAAGAGCTGATTCTGGAACAGAAATAGGGGCGGACCGCTGATTTTCCGTTCACGGGACCTCGACGACGATCACCTCTACCCTGCGGTTCTGCTGTCTTCCGCCGGCGGTGCCGTTGTCCGCGATCGGCCGGTATCCGCCGTACCCCACCGCCTGGAACCTCTGCGGGGCCAGCTTTTCCGTATCCGTAAAATACCTCAGCACCTTGGTTGCGCGGTCGCAGGAAAGCTCCCAGTTCGACTGGTAGTTTCCCGTGTCGACGGGCTGGTTGTCGGTGTGTCCGGCAATAATGATGTCGTTTGACAGCGATCCGATATATTTGCCGATTTTGTTGAGAACCGTATAGCTCTCCGGCCGGAGCTGAGAGCTTCCCTCGTCAAAAAGCACCTCGGCCTGAATGTCGAACACGATGCCGGTCTCCACCTGCTGTACGCTCACCGTGCCTTTCAGGCTGTTGTTTTCCACAAACGACTCCACCTCGTTATACGTGGGCTTCTTGCCGGTGCTGCTCTTTCCCGCGCTGTTTTTGGCCGCGGTAGTGACTTTTTTCGTACTGCTGCTTTTGCTTGCGGCGCTCTTGCCCGCCGCAGTTTTTGCCGCGGCGCTTTTGCTGCTCGAACTGCTTTTGCTCGCGGTTCCCGCGGCGGAGCTGTTTTTGTCGATATAATAATACGCGGCCGTCTCCCCCGTACTGCTCTGGTCCGCGGCCTGACCGGCGGCAGACGCGGCCGGGGCGGCGGAAGCGGCAGGTATTTGGTTTGCCCCTTCCTTCTGCACCGCCATGGCGTACAGAATAATAAACAGGAACAGCAGCAGCGTCATCATATCGGCATAGGAAATCAGCCAGTTGTCCTCCGAGTTTTCCAGACTGTTTTTAAGCGACATGGTTCTTTACCTTTTCGTCGCCGCGGCTCTTGAGATTTTTGATATCCACCAGCTCGTAGCCCAGCTTTTCCGACGGCGACAGGAAAGCCTTCAAATTATCTTCCATAATTCTGGGGCTTATTCCCGTCTGGATGCCTATGATGCCCTCCAGAACCATCTGCATTCTGTTGATCTCTTCGGAATTTTTGATATCCAGCTTATTGGCAAGCGGAGAAAATACCAGGTTGGCCAGAATGACCCCGTAGAACGAAGTGACCAGCACGGTCGCGAACGCGGCGGAAAACTTGCTCATATCCTGAAAATTCCCCATCATCTGAATCAGGCCCATAAAGGTGCCCAGCATCCCGAACGACGGCGCGAGGTTCGCCCAAAGCCGGAACAGCTGGATGCATTTTTTATGCCTTTCGATGGTGTTGTCGATTTCCAGCGTCTTGATCCTTCGGATCGTCTCTTCATTCGTGCCGTCGATGACCAGCATGATCCCCGATTTCGTGTATTTGTCGGTAATTTTCTCCAGATTGTTTTCCAGCGATAAAATTCCCGTTCTGCGCGCCTGTTTGGACAGCTCCACAAACAATTCGATAGTCTTTTTTTTGGGAAGCTGTTTGTCCAGAAAAGCATTTTTCAGGATGGACGGCACGCTTTTCAGCGTATCCCATTGGAAGGCGACCACAATGGCGCACAGCGACCCGCCCAGCACAATAAAAATCGACGGGACATCGTAAAAAAGCAGCAGTGCGCTTCTGATGTCCTTTTTCCCCCATATGGCGCTGATCGCGATTACCATAGCTCCGCAAATCAAACCAAAGGCGGTGGAGTGATCATGTTTTCTCATCTTTTTCCCTTCAAATCTACTTGAATTCATTTTTATGTTTTATAATTTATATCGTTTCATTCCACAGAAATTTAATAATCTTATTTTTAAAACCCATTAAGTTTTCATAAAGAAAATGATAAAATATGTGACTCCGTATTTTCCGCTGTCAACCCAAAAAGGCAAAGCACCGTTTCCGATGCTTTGCCTTTTTGAATGAAGGGCGGGCCATACGGCCCGCTCCTTTCGAAAGCTTGGATTAATAATTGACCGCTCTGCGCTCGAAGTAGGATTGCGGATGCTTGCAGGCGGGGCATTTTTCCGGCGCGTTCTTGCCGATATGGATATAACCGCAGTTGCGGCAGACCCAGACGGTCTCTTCCCCTGCTTTAAATACGATGTCTTCCTTGATATTCTGCAGGACCTTGCGGTAACGCTCCTCGTGGCTCTTTTCCACGGTCGCGATCAGGCGCATGGTCTGCGCGATCTCGGTGAAGCCTTCCTGCTCGGCGACATCGGCAAATTCCTTGTACATTTCCGTCCATTCATACCGCTCGCCGCTTGCCGCGTCGTCCAGGTTGTCCGTTGTCGGGCCTATCTCGCCGCCATGCAGATATTTAAACCACAGCTTCGCGTGTTCTTTTTCATTGTTGGCAGTCTCTTCAAAAATGGCCGCGATCTGCTCGTATCCGTCCTTTTTCGCCTTGGACGCGTAAAAGGTATACTTGTTTCTTGCCTGGGATTCACCCGCAAATGCAGCCAATAAATTCGCTTCTGTTTTACTTCCTTTTAATTCCATGATAAAGTTCCTCCTTCAGATAAATTTCCATATAGAATAGAATTTGTTTGCCTGAGTCAATTATACATCAGGAATCCGCCCCACGCAAGAAAGCATCCGATTTTTCTTCCAAAAATGGGACCTGCGGTCGGCACGCGCCTACGGCGATGCTCTCAGACAGTTGCATGTTGAATCGGTCTCGGAACACCCCGAAACAAACCCCTCACGGAGGGAGGCTGGGATTCGGCCCCCTCCCCGAGGGGGCTGGCAGGCGTAGCCTGACTGAGGAAGTTTAATCCCAGTTGCCGTACCTCCCGTCAATGAAAACCACAGCAGTATCGTGCCACACAAAGGTACTTTGGGGATACCCCGGGGGTGCACTCGCCTACGGCGATGCTTCCAGTCAGTTTACCTTAAACCGTGAGCGAGACGCTCCGAAACTCCTTCCGTCGCGCCGAGCGCGACACCTCCCTCTTAGAGGGAGGCGGGGGTTAGAAAAGGGCCGGAATCCTTGTTTATCAGACGTTGAACCGGAACAATACGATGTCCCCGTCCTTCATCACATACTCTTTCCCTTCGCTGCGGACAAGGCCCTTTTCCTTTGCGGCGGCCATGGTGCCGCACGCCATCAGGTCGTCGAACGCGACCACCTCGGCGCGGATAAAGCCGCGCTCAAAATCGGTGTGGATTTTTCCAGCCGCCTGCGGCGCCTTGGTCCCTTTTTTGATCGTCCACGCGCGCACCTCCGGCTGGCCCGCCGTCAGGTAGGAAATGAGCCCCAGCAGGCTGTAGCAGGCGTTGATCAGGCGGTCAAGGCCGGACTCCTTCAATCCCATGTCGGAAAGGAACAGCTCCTTTTCGTCCTTGTCCATGCCGCTGATCTCCGCCTCGATCTCCGCGCAGATGGGCAGAACGCCCGCGTGCTCGCTGTCGGCGATCTCTTTTACCACCTTAAAATACTCATTGTTTTCGATTCCGCCCTTAAAGTCGTCCTCGCTCACATTGGCGGCGTAAATGACCGGCTTGTTGGTCAGAAGGGAAACGGAGTTGAGCAGCTCCGCCTCTTCCTCTGTGCACTCCACGCTGCGCGCGGATTTTCCGGCGTCGAGCGTTTCCCTGACACGCAGGAAAAAGTCGTATTCCGCCTGGTATTTTTTGTCGGCCTTGATCATCTTCTGCGTTTTGTCGATCCGGCGGTCAAGGACCTCCATATCGGAGAGGATCAGTTCCAGATTGATGGTCTCAATATCCCTTTTCGGGTCGATGCTCCCCTCCACATGGATGATGTCGTCGTTGACAAAGCACCGCACCACATGCACGATCGCGTCGGACTCGCGGATATTGGCAAGGAATTTATTGCCGAGCCCCTCGCCCTTGCTCGCGCCGCGCACCAGCCCGGCGATATCCATAAACTCGATGGTGGCGGGGGTGTATTTTTCCGGATGGTACATTTCCGCCAGCTTGTCCAGCCGTTTGTCCGGCACCGCGACCACGCCCACGTTGGGCTCGATGGTGCAGAACGGATAGTTCGCGGACTGCGCGCCCGCGTTTGTGATCGCGTTGAACAGGGTGCTTTTGCCGACATTCGGCAGCCCCACAATGCCAAGCTTCATATTTTAATTCCCTCTTTGTCTCTGTTATTCATGACCCTATTATAAAGGTTTCCATTCCCCGATGCAAGGCGGTTTCTCCCCCGTCAGCCGATTTCCCCGCTCTTCATGGTCAGCGCGATGCGCTTTTTCGCGGTATCCACGGACAGCACGCGCACCTTCACCACGTCGCCGACCTTCAGCACCTCGGCCGGATGCTTGATGAATTTATCGCAGATCTGCGAAATATGAACAAGGCCGTCCTGATGCACGCCGATATCCACAAACGCGCCGAAATCGATCACGTTGCGCACCGTGCCGGAAAGCTCCATGCCGGGCTTCAGATCCTCCATGCTCAGCACGTCGGTGCGCAGCATGGGCGCGGGCAGCTCGTCGCGCGGGTCGCGGCCCGGACGCAGCAGCTCGGTCACAATGTCCCTGAGCGTCGGCACCCCGATGCCGAGCCTGTGGGCCGCGCTGTCCGCTCCGATTTTCTCCACCCGGTTTTTCAGGTCGCCGATGCCGTTCTTTTTCAGGCTGTCCATGTCGTAGTCGCACAGAGAAAGCAGCGCCTTTGCCGCGTCGTACGATTCGGGGTGGACGGCGGTATTGTCCAGAATGTTTTTGCTCTCCGCCACGCGCAGGAAGCCCGCGCACTGCTCAAAGGCCTTCGGCCCCAGCTTCGGCACCTTTTTCAGCTCGCTGCGCGAGTGGAACGCGCCGTTTTCCTCCCGGTAAGCCACAATATTTTTGGAGACCGCCGCGGAAAGCCCGGCGATTTTTTCCAGCAGGGACGGCGATGCCGTGTTCAGGTCCACGCCCACGGTGTTCACACAGTCCTCGACCACGCCGCCGAGCGCCTCGTCCAGCTTCTTTTTCGGCATATCGTGCTGGTACTGCCCCACGCCGATGGCCTTGGGGTCGATTTTGACCAGCTCGGCCAGCGGGTCCTGCATCCGCCGCGCGATGGAGACCGCGCTGCGCAGGGTGACGTCGAACTCGGGAAATTCCTGCGCGGCGAGCTTGCTTGCGGAGTACACCGACGCGCCCGCCTCGCTGACTACCATATAGGAAACGCCGCTGTGCAGCGTTTTGATCACGTCGGCGGCAAACATCTCCGTCTCTTTCGACGCCGTTCCGTTTCCGATTGCGATGACTTCCACTTTATATTTCAGAATAAAATCGGTAATGACTTTTTTTGCTTCCTCCACCTTCGCCCGGGAGTGGGTGGGGTAAATCACGCCGGTGTCCAGCACGCGGCCGGTCGGGTCCACCACGGCGACCTTGCAGCCCGTGCGGTACCCGGGGTCCAGCCCCATGGCCACCCGGTTTTTGACCGGCGGCTGCATCAGAAGCTGGCGCAGGTTGACGGAAAAGACCTTGATCGCGGCCTCCGCCGCGGCCTCGGTCAGGGCATTGCGGATTTCGCGCTCAATGGACGGGAAAATCAGCCGGTCGTAGGCGTCCTCCGCGGCCTCCCGCACAGCCTGTGTACAGGGGCCGTTCCCCTTCACGCTCGCGGAGGAAACAATATTCAACCCTTTCAGGCGCTCCAGCTCGACGCTTACCTTCAGGAAGCCCTCCCGCTCCCCGCGGTCGACGGCCAGCACGCGGTGCCCGGCGATCTTCGCCGCCGGCTGGCGGAAGTCGTAATATTGCGCGTAAACGGAGTCCTCGTCCGGCTTTGCCGCTTTGGAAACCACCTCGCCCTGCGCCATGGCGACCACGCGCAGCCGTTTGCGGATCCCCGCGTCGTCGGAAATGTGCTCCGCAATGATATCGAGCGCCCCGGCAAGCGCGTCCTGAGGCGTTTCCACACCCAGCTCCGCGTTCACATAGCTTTCCGCCATGTCGATCGGGTACGCGCCGTCTTTTTTCTGCTCAAAAATCGCGTCCGCAAGCGGCTCAAGGCCCTTCGCCTTTGCCACGGACGCGCGCGTTTTGCGCTTGGGACGGAACGGCCGGTAAATATCGTCGATTTCGGAAAGGGTGGCCGCGGCGGCCAGCGCGGCGGCAATTTCCTCCGTCATGCACTCGGCGGCGGCAATCAGGTCCGTGACCTCCTCCCGGCGCTTCTGCAGCGCGCGCAGGTACTCCAGCCGCTCCGAAATCTCGCGCAGCGTCTGGTCGTCCAGCGAGCCGTGCGCCTCCTTGCGGTAACGCGCGATAAACGGGATGGTGTTCCCCTCGTCGATCAGCTCAATGACCTTCTGCACCTGCCACTGCTGTAAATGAAACTGTTCCGCGATCAATAACGCAAAATCCATAAATATCCTCCAACATCTTCCGAAAATTTAAAATTCATAGCAAAATACGGAAACTCCCCCAGTCGGGCTTCGCCTGCCAGCCCTTCAAAGAGAGCGCCCGGCGCGCCGGAGGGAGTTTCCGGGACCTTCATCCCCGAACCCACCGCACAACGGCGGAAACGGCGTAGCACACCCCGTAAATCACCGGCTGGTGAATCACATAAATGATCAGCGCGTATCGTCCCAGCCAGGAAAAAAAAGGCACGCGGGAACGGTACATAAACGCCGGGAACCGCTCCTGCGCGGCAAGCTTGCCTAAAAAAGTGCCCGCCGCAAACACAAACATCCACGGGAAAAGCGGGAAATAGTCCGCGCTGCGGAACGTATCGCTGTAAAGGCCGAGCGGCGCCAGCCAGTCGGTATGGTACAGCGAAGGAGACAGCGTCACCCCCCATTCCGACGAAAGGCCGAGGTACCCCCTTGAAATGCCCATGGTCAAAAGGTACAGCAGCGCGCAGACGGCGACCGCCGCCCACGAGAAGCAAAAGCGGTCGGCAACCGGTTTCAGCAGCCCGTAAAGAATCATGCAGACCGCCAGAAAATGCAGGATGCCGAACACGATCAGCTCATCCGGAAGGACGAACCAGGTCGCCAGGGTGACCACAAGCGCGACCCCCAGCAGCTTGAACCCGCGCGCAAGGTTGGAGTGCGACAGGTTCGAGGAAATGCCGGAAATCAGCATAAACAGCCCGGCGTAAAAAGGCTCCGCGGGCATAAAGAAGTTCAGCAGGAGCATTCCGATTTTCAGGTTGTACAGGTAGGCAAGCGTATAAAAGCCATGGTAAAACACCATGCAGAAAACCGCAAAACCGCGCAGCTCATCCATAAAATAAATCCGCCTGCGCCCTGCCCCTTTGATTTGATTTGGCATTCGTTCACCCTCCGATTTCGGATTTGCACGGTCAAAACCGGCGTTTCGCATAGGAATGAAAGGGATAACCGCTGAAAGTTCTATCTTTATAAATCCCCCGGATCATGTTATAATATAAACAATGTCGCGCGCCCTGTTTCAGGCCGCACGGAAGCGGGCCTTAGTGAAACCGCTTATTTTTTATTATATCATGGTACAGGAGGTAATTTCAATGAAAGAGACAAAATTGACCCGCGAATACACGGTTACCGAAGATATGCTCGCGGTGAATATCGGCAGCGGCAGCGTCCGTGTTCTTGCCACCCCGATGATCGCCGCTTTTTTTGAGGGTACGGCGGCGCAGCTGGCCCAGACGTATCTTGAAGACATCTACACCACCGTCGGCTCCGTCATCACGGTGAACCACCTGAACCCCACGGCGCCGGGCTGCAAGGTAACAGTCAGCGCGGAACTGACCGAAGCGGAAGGCAGGGTCTACCGGTTTCAGCTCGAAGCCTACGACAACGCCGGCCTGATCGCGACCGGGACCCACGAGCGCGTCAGCGTGAAAAAGGAAAGCTTCGCCGCCAAAGCGGAAGCAAGAAAAAACAAGTAAGGCAGGATAACGATGAAACCGATTTATGATCTGATTATTTTTGACCTGGACGGCACACTGACCAATTCCGAGCCCGGCATTACCAGCTCGGTAAAATATGCCCTTGAAAAGATGGGGCAGCCGGTGCCCGACATTTCCATCCTGCGCAAATTCATCGGCCCGCCGCAGTGGCACAGCTTTGTCCATTACTGCGGACTGACACAGGAGCAGACCGCGCAGGCGGTCAAAAATTACCGCGAAGTATACGAGGTCTCCGGAGCGTTCCAGAACAAGCCCTACCCCGGCATGATCGATTTTCTGGAGGAGCTGCGGGCGAACGGCGCCACGCTTGCCGTCGCCACCACCAAGCCGGCCAGAATCACCGGCCGCGTACTGGACTATTTTGACATGACAAAATATTTCGCCCACGTTTCCGGCCCGGACGATTCGGAGCGCAGCGGCGACAAGAGCATCCTGATCAACTCCTGTCTGGACGCCTGTCATGTGAAGCCGGACCGCGCCGTCATGGTCGGCGACACGGTGTACGACACGGTGGGCGCACGGAATTCCGGCACCAACTTTATCGGCGTTCTGTACGGCTTCGGCACCAAGGAGGACATGCAAGCGGAAGGCGGCAAAGTTTTTGCCCGCGATATCGGCGAGCTGAGAGGCATGCTTCTGAAGGATTCCTGAATCCAACGGAAATCCCCTTGACAAACCGGAAATGTTGGGTTATGCTGGACACAAGAACTGAATATACAGGGGCGCTGAGTAACCTCGGCTGAGATGAAGCGAACTGACGTTTATGTCCCTTAAACCTGATCTGGATAATGCCAGCGTAGGAAAGATGATTTTTTAACGCTCTGTGGCATCACAGGGCGTTTTTATTTTCCTTCAGGTAATTTTTCAATTTCAGTTCCATATAATTGACTGGAGGGTAATTATGAGAAAGAACACGACCGTTATCCTTGTGGAATGCGCGCTGATGATCGCCATGTCCACCGTACTGAGCATGTTCAAGATTTTTGAGCTGCCGCAGGGCGGCGCCGTTACCTGCGCGAGCATGGTCCCGCTGGTGCTGGTCTCTTACCGGCACGGCCTGAAGTGGGGCATTTCCACCGCGTTTACGCACAGCCTGCTGCAGATGACCATTCAGTTCAACGCGCCGCCGGCAAACACCTTCGGGGCGTTCGTCGCCGTCGTTCTGCTGGACTATGTTCTGGCGTTCACCGTTCTGGGCACCGCCGCTTTCTTCGGCAAGCCGTTTAAAAACAGGGCCGCCAGCGTTGCCGTCGGTTCCGTTGCCGTTGCGTTTCTGCGGTTTCTCTGCAGCTTTTTGTCCGGCATCCTGATCTGGGGCGGCTACGCGCCGGAGGGCACGCCGGTCTGGATTTATTCCTTGACCTACAACGGCAGCTACATGCTTCCCGAAGCGGTCATCACCGCCGTTGTCTCGGTTATCTTAATCCGGGTCCTTGACCGCGTGGAGCACCGTGCTCCCGGAAACGCATCATGAAACAGGAATCATAACTTAACAGGAAAGCATGAAGCGCGGAGGTTCCGTCCTTCATGCTTTTTTGTATCGCTCCAAGTGTTTTTCCCCCTCCCGTCCCGGAACCCCCTTCCGCATTCGGATTGCTTTCGATTTTCGCTTGCTTTGTGTGCGGGAGGGGGCAGGGGGTGAGTATCTATTTACCATATTTTTGTGGTATACTATTCCATAAGAACCCATGAAACGAGGCTATGCCGGGTGACGATTCTTCGAACAGGGTCAAAAAAGAAAAAAACCGGCTCCCCGCCGGAAATAACCGCCGCCGACCTGCCGGAAACGGCGGGCCCGACGTTCCGCGACCGGCTTTTGGGCGGGGCTGTGCTTCTCGCGGCCACGGGGCTGTTCCTCTGGCTCACGGTCGTTCTGTGCAGACCGCTTCTGTCGCTGATCCGGGACCCCGACCGGTTTGAAAGCTTTATCCGCAGCCGGGGCGCGATGGGCCGCGCCGCGTTCCTGGGCATCCAGATTCTGCAGGGCTTTCTCCCCATCCCGCTGGAGCTGACGACCATCGCGGGCGGCTACGCCTTCGGGCGGGTACAGGGCAGCCTGCTGACCCTCTGTTCGGTGATGATCTCCACCACCATCATCTTTTATTTCACCCGGATGTTCGGCCACCGGCTGATCGGCCTGTTTTTCACCCCCGCCCAGCGGAAACACATCCGCTACCTGCGCAGCCCCAAATCGCGCGATACCTTTTACTGGATCGTTTTCCTGATCCCCGGGATGCCCAAGCGCCTGTTCGTGTTTTCCGCCGGCCTTGTACCGCAGGATTTCGGCAGATTCCTGCTGATTTCCACTCTTGCGCGCACCCCGTCCCTGCTGGCCTGCTCCTTCGGGGGCTGGGCGCTCTTCAGCGGCAATTACACACAGGCCGCCGTCCTCTTTGCGGCGACCGGCGCTTTGAGCGCCGCGGGCTACCTGCTGTACCGCGCCGTCGCGAAGCATCCTGATAAAAAGAAGGAGCTTTCTTCCCCGAAAAGCCCGTCGTTCCCCTCTTCCGCCGTGCTGAAAAAGAAAGAACGGTAATTCATCCAATTAAATCGCTAAAATGCTTGACTCATACCGGCAAAAAACTTATAATAATTAGAAACACATTGGACGTTGGAAGACCGGGTAATGGACTTGCCTTCCCGTATCCTCCGTCAATGAAAACCACAGCAGTATCGTGCCACACAAAGGTACTTTGGGAATACCCCGGGGGGGCAGGGGGATTTTATGGAACCCTCCCGCCATTACCTTAGAACGACGGGATTAGCGATCCATTCATCTTTTTGCTCTCATGAGAGCAAGGAAACAATACGCAAACTTCCTCCGCCTGACTGAGGGAGTTTCCGGGAGTAACTGCCTGGGAGCATCGCCGAAGGTGTTGCCGACCGCAAGCAAGAGGAAAACGGCGGCCCGAACCGCTATAACGAATCAATGATAAGAGGTGACTGTTTTTGATAAGCGGAGCAGAGATCATGGCGGAATGCCTGAAAAACGAAAACGTGCAGATCGCCTTCGGATATCCCGGAGCAGCGATCTGTCCTTTCCTGGATTACCTATATCGCTCGCCGATCAAAAACGTTCTGGTGCGCGAGGAGCAGAACGCCGCCCACGAGGCGAGCGGCTACGCCCGCGCAAGCGGAAAACCCGGCGTCTGCGTCGCGACCAGCGGGCCGGGAGCGACCAACCTGATTACCGGCATCGCGACGGCCTATATGGACTCCATCCCGCTGATCGTCATCACGGGGCAGGTCAGTTCCGAGCTTCTGGGCCGCGACGTGTTCCAGGAGGCGGACATCACCGGCGCCTGCGAACCGTTCACCAAGCACTCCTATCTGGTGAAAAGCGCCGCGGACCTTCCGCGGATTTTCAAGGAAGCCTTTCATATCGCTTCCACCGGCCGGCCGGGACCGGTCCTGATCGACGTTCCGGTGGACATTCAGGCGGAAGAGGTGCCGGAATTCGTCTACCCGCAGAAGGCGAATATCATCGGGTACAAGCCCCGCACCACGGGACATGCCATGCAGATCAAAAAGGCACTCGCCGCCATGGCCGAAGCGAAGCGCCCCGTCCTTGTCTGCGGCGGCGGCGTCGTGCTTGCCGGGGCGCGGGACGAGCTGGTCGCCTTTGCGCAGAACAGCGGGATCCCGGTGGTTTCCACCATGATGGGCATCGGCGTAGTCCCCATGAACAGCCCGCTGTACCTCGGCATGATCGGGATGCACGGCCACAAAAACGCCAACCGCGCCATGCATGAGGCCGATCTGATCATCCTCTGCGGCGCGAGGGTCGGCGACCGGGCGGTGTCCGCGCCGGAACAGATGGGGGAAAAGGCAACCATTATCCATATCGATATCGACCCCGCCGAAATCGGCAAAAATGTGACCGCCCATATCCCCATCGTCGGCGACATCCGGCTGGTGCTGCGCGATTTCATCGAGCAGAGCGCCGTTTCCGTTCCGAAAGAGTGGATCGACGCCGTACTGCGGTATAAAAAAGAATTCGTCCCGGGCGGAGAACCGGACAACAGCAGCGGTTTTGTGGAGCCACGCTCCTTTATGCGCGTGCTTTCCTCACTGATGGAGGAGGACGCCATCCTGACCGCCGACGTCGGCCAGAACCAGATCTGGGCGGCACGTAATTTCAACGTAAAGGAAGGCCGGTTCCTGACCTCCGGCGGGCTGGGGACCATGGGCTACGCGCTCCCCGCCGCCATCGGCGCAAAGCTGGCCAAGCCCCGCCGACAGGTGCTGTGCATCTGCGGCGACGGTTCCTTCCAGATGGCCATGTGCGAGCTGGGTACGCTTTGCCAGAACAGCGTCAACATCAAGATCATCGTGATGCAGAACGACCGGCTGGGCATGGTGAAGGAAATACAGGACAACAAGTACGGCAGCCGCTACGCGATGACCTTGCTGCAGGGCAACCCCGATTTCGTGAAGATTGCACAAGCTTACGGCATTCCCGCGGCGCTGGCCACCTCCAACGAAGAAGCGGAGCGCCTCGCCAGAGAAATGTTCGCTTCCGACAGGGCTTTTATCCTGGTGTGCCGGGTCAACCCCGACGCGCCCACGATATAGGGAGGGCAGGAAAATGAAATACACCCTTTCGATTTTAGTTGAAAACCAGCCCGGCGTCCTCTCAAAGGTGTCCGGCCTGTTTTCCCGCCGCGGCTTCAACATTGACAGCCTCGCCGTCGGCATTACCGAGGATCCCGCCATTTCCCGCATCACCATTGTGGTGAACGGCGACGAATATATTGTGGAACAGGTGGAAAAGCAGCTCAACAAGCTGATTCCCGTCATCAAGGTCAAGGTGCTGCAGCCCGGCATGTTCATCAGCTGCGAGCTGTCGCTGATCAAGGTGAACTGTCAGACAAAGCAGCGCGCCGAAATCATGAAGATCGTCGAGCTGATGCACGCCCAGATCGTGGACGTGGCCACCACCTCGCTGACCATCCAGCTGACGGACAACGACGAGCACACCCAGACGCTCATCAGCCTGTTAAAGCCCTACGGCATCAAGGAAATCGTCCGCGCTGGCACCCTGGCCATTGAAAAAGGCCCCACCACCGCCCGCAAACAGAACAGCTGAACCAAGCCAACCAACCCTTATGCGGCAGCGCCGTCTAAGTGTTTCGTTAATATTTTGCCATCAGGCAAGGAGGAATTTATCATGCCAAAAATCTATTATCAGGCAGATTGCGACATCAATCTGCTCAAAGGTAAAACCGTCGCTATTATCGGCTACGGCAGCCAGGGCCACGCCCATGCGCTGAACCTGCACGACAGCGGAGTCAATGTAGTGGTCGGCCTGTATGAAGGCAGCAAGAGCAAGGAAAAAGCCGAGGCTGCCGGTTTGAAGGTTTTGAGTGTCCCGGAGGCCACCAAAGCCGCGGACATTATTATGATTTTAATTCCTGATGAGCGCCAGGCGGAAATGTATAAAAAGGACATTGCCCCTTACCTTACGGAGGGAAAAGCGCTTGCGTTTGCCCATGGCTTTAACATTCACTACGGCCAGATCAAGCCGCCGAAGGATGTCGACGTATTCATGATCGCCCCGAAAGGCCCGGGCCACACCGTGCGCAGCGAGTTTGTCGCGGGCAAGGGTGTTCCCTGCCTGATCGCCGTCGAGCAGGACTACACCGGCCACGCGCAGGACATCGGCCTTGCCTACGGCGCGGGACTCGGCGCGGCCAGAGCGGCCATCATGGAAACCACCTTTAAAATCGAGACCGAAACCGACCTGTTCGGCGAGCAGTGCGTGCTTTGCGGCGGCGTGACCGCCCTGATGCAGGCCGGCTTTGAAACCCTTGTGGAAGCGGGCTACGCTCCGGAAAACGCCTACTTCGAGTGCATCCACGAAATGAAGCTGATCGTCGACCTGATCTACCGCGGCGGCTTCGGCCTGATGCGCTACTCCATCAGCGACACCGCGGAGTTCGGCGACTACGAGACCGGCAAGCGCCTGATCACCGACGAGACCAAGAAGGAAATGAAGAAGGTCCTCGGCGAAATTCAGGACGGCACCTTCGCTTCCAAGTGGATTGCGGAAAACAAGAACGGCCGCTCGCACTTCAACGCCTGCCGCCGCATCGGCGCAAGCCATCAGCTGGAGGAAGTCGGCAAAGAGCTGCGCAAAATGTATGCGTGGAACGACGATCCGATTGACTAATTTCACGATTTAAAACATATAATCAAAAAGGTACTGATTCCGCCGCATTTTCCCGGGGCATCTTACGATACGAAAGTCTGTTTCCGATGCCGCCCCGAAAAACCGGCGGAATATTTTAACGAATGAAGGGAGCCATTGTTATGTGGGACAGAGGGATTCTGAAATCCAATGCGAAAATCGCGCTGGGAGGGCGGTACTGGACCGCGTTCGGCGTGTCGCTTCTTGCCGCGGTTATTTCCGGCGGGTTTTCATGGTCTACAGGACGGTTCACGGTCAGGTTTGAGGACCTGCCGTGGAACGAAGGAATCGCGTCCGTTACGGCCGTAGCGCTCAGCCTGTCCGCAATTCTGATTTCCCTGATCGGCTTTCTTTATTACGTCTTCGTTTCTCTGCCGGTCTCCATCGGCGAAAGCCGGTTTTACGTGCACAACCACTTCGGCACAACGGATTTCGGCACGCTGTTCAGCAGCTTCCGCTACGGCTGGCTCAACAGCGCCGCCGCCATGCTCATTACGGAAATCTTTATCGGTCTGTGGACGCTGCTGCTGATTATCCCCGGCATTATTAAACAGCTCGAATACTCCATGGTGCGGTATCTCCTTGCGGATAACCCCAACCTGCCGGGCAGCCGGGCAAGGGAACTCAGCCGCATCCTGACAAACGGCGAAAAGGGCGCGATTTTCGTGCTGGGCCTTTCCTTCATCGGGTGGTACCTGCTCGGGGCCGTCTGCTTCGGCGTGGGGATTTTATTTGTGAATCCCTATTATCAGGCCACCATGGCGGAGCTTTACATCTTCCTGCGCGACCGCGCGATCCAGACCCATCAGATCGACCCGGCGGAGCTGGGGCTGGTTCCCCCTGCCGGACCGTATTACAATCCGGAAAATCCCCCTATCCTGTAAGGCCGTTCCTTACAGGACGGGAAAATCGGAATTTTTTATAACACAAAAGACGGCGGGCCGCGCCACCCTGGGGGACTCAATCCCGGGGCGCGGGCCCGCCGCCTTTTTCCGCAAGGCACAAAAAAACGCCGTACAGGAAAAATTTCCATATACAACGTCGTCAAAGTGCCGCGGACTCAAGATACCCCCTGTACAAAATGGAGAACAGGCGGTATAATAGTAACCGCAGAGCGCTGAGTATTCAGCTGTGTATGGAGCTTGGACTCCGTATGCAGGGCGGTTGGTATTCCCGTACCTTCCGCCTGCTTTGCACTTTTTATTTGTGCCTTACACATAGATTATAGCGCGTTTTTCAGGGATGCGCAATATCAACCGTAAATATTTTCCAAAATTTTCAAGAAAGGGCCGCCATGTTTCAACATGACGGCCCTTTCGTTCTGGGAAATGTCTTTCAGCTGTATTTTTCAACTACTGCGGGAAAGCTTTTAACGGATTCTTTAGGCTCCGGCGGGGTGACCGTCGGTGGGACGGCCTTCAGCGGGACGGCCGCGCCGCTTTTTTTCGCCGCGCCCTCTCTCAGGCGGAATTTCGCCGCAAGCGCGCGCAGACGCCGGGCCTGTGCGGACAGGTCCTGGCTGACCGCCGCGTTTTCCTCCGAGGTTGCGGAATTTGTCTGCACTACCTGCGCGATCTGCTGAATCCCCTGCGTGACCTGCTCCACGGCGGAGGCTTCGTCGCCGGTCGCCTCTGAAATTTCCGAAATCAGTCCGGCGGACTCACTTGTCCGGGTCCTGATGTGCTGGAAGGACTCCGCGGTGGAATTCGCGACCGTCATTCCGTTGTTGACCATCGAAATCGTGTTCTCGATCAGCTTGGCGGTCTGGCCCGCGGCCTGCGCGCTCTTCCCGGCCAGATTCCGCACCTCGTCCGCGACAACGGAGAAGCCCTTGCCCGCCGCCCCGGCCCTTGCCGCTTCGACGGCGGCGTTCAGCGCCAGAATATTGGTCTGGAACGCGATGTCCTCAATCGTTTTGATGATTTTCCGGATTTCCGCCGAGGCCGAATGGATGTCGTTCATGGCGGACAGCATCTGTTCGATATCGCGGTTGCCCTTTTCCACCGCCGTGGTGGATTCCTTCGCAATGGTACTGGCGACCGCCGCGTTTTTCGCGGTTTTCTGTATCTGGCCGGAAATTTCGGAAATGGTGGCGGAAAGCTGTTCCGTGGCGCCCGCCTGTTCTGAAGCGCCCTGCGAAAGCGCCGCCGCCCCGCTCGAAATCTGCTCCGAACGGAGGGAAACGGATTCCGCCGCGTGGTCAATATCGGAAAACACCCCGTTCAGCGAATCGACGATCTGGTCAAGCGCGCTCCTGATCTCGGAGAAGTCGCCCAGATACTGCATCTGCGTCTTTACCGTCAGATCCCCTCTGGAAACTGCGTTCAGTACCTCGGAAATCTCCCCGATATACATCTGCAGGCTGCCGAGCGTATTTTCAAGCGCCCTGGCCACCTGACCGACCTCGTCCTTTGTGCCGACCGTCAGCTTCACGGCGTCCTTGTTGCTGATACCGATTTCCCCGTGCTCCATGTTGTTGGCCAGCGTCACGACCTGACCGAGCGGCTTTTTGACCCGCTTGCGGACGATCCTGCCCAAAATGACGGTGGCAATCACCATGACCACCAGCGCCGCGCCGATCGAAACGGCCACGGTCTGCATGGAGCGCTGTTCCGTCACCGCAATGCTCTTCCCGGTAAACATCGCGCCGATCGCCTTTCCGTCAAATCCCAGAATCGGGACATAATTCACCATCATGGACGTACCCATCACGTCCATTTTTCCCGTATAATTCTGCTTTTCGGTCAGGACCTTCTGCGCGACGGCCGCGTCCATTTTCGTTCCCGTCTGGCGCTTCTGATCCTTCATCAGGGTGGTGTTGACCCGCTCGTCCCCATAAAACACCGTGAAGTCACAGCCCGTGTACTGCTTGAGCTGGTCGATGACGTTGTGGTCCTCCAGCGACTGTACGGTGGAAATCATGCCGATCAGGTTCCCGTACCGCTGCACCGGCGTGCCGCAGCAGATACCGAGCGTCTTGCCGGAAACCGCCTCGTTTACAACCACGCTTTTCCCTTTCATGGCTTCCTGCACGTGATGGAGCTTTGAAAAGTCGGGAAGGTCAAAATCGGTGGTTGTGGAGTACAGCAGGTTTCCCCGCGCGTCCGTCAGAAAGGCATAGCTGATGTTGTAGGCCTTCACCCGGTTTTTCATGGATTCCACAATACTGTACTGGTTTCCGCCGGCCACCGCGTTCAAAAAATCGGCGTCCTGGGACAGTTCCTGTCCCGCCTGCCTCAGGTTTGCCTCATAATTGGAAAGGATATTATCCAGCCCCTGCATGGCGGTTTGATTTTGCTCCTCGTAGGTATCCTCGAAAATCCAGCCCGTAAACAGGGAATTGATGGATACGACAACGGCCAGAGCAATCGCCAGCGTCCCGATAAAAAACACGGACAAGAGAGTCCCCAAACTGTTTTTCCGAATTTTCCCTCTGTTTTTCAAAAAACTCACTCCTCAAATAAATTCAGGTCTGAGCCGGACATGTGCCGCAGTATCTTCCCCATTATAATTATCGGCAGGCACAACTGTTTTTTAATTTTTTGATGCAATTATAATCCACAATGTTTTCCTCTGTTTTTTGGTTATTCATCTAAATTTGTTATGATAACAACATTGAAACTATGGATAATATACAAATACCGCCCTGCCGGAAAGCATGGCGGTATCTTCTGTTTGTGCGCCGCCTACAGCGCGGCCTGAAGGCCGCCTGCTTCGTACAGGCTGCACTTGTCTTTTCCGCTTTTCTTGGAACAGTACAGCGCCTCGTCCGCGTGGCGGTAAAGCTCCTCAAAGCATGTGCCGCCGTACGGGTAGAACGCCCCGCCCACGCTTGCCGAAATTTTATACATCTCGTCCTCGCCCGTATAGGCGCAGTGGAAAATTTCACAGATATCGTTCATCTTATCCCGGAGCAGGTCCGCCGAATCAATGTCCCTGATAAAAATAATAAACTCGTCGCCCCCGGTGCGGCCCACAATATCCGACGCGCGGAACAGCCGCTTGATGTCTGTGGAAACCTTTTTCAGGACCGCGTCGCCGAAAATATGCCCGAGCGTGTCGTTGATATCCTTAAAATTGTCAATATCCACGATGATCAGGCCGTGAAGGGTATTTTTCTCCGATTTTTTCAGGCACTCCTCAATCATGGACTCGGTGGTGACCTTGTTGTAAAGCTGCGTCAGCAAATCCATTCTGGACCTGCTTTCCAGCTTCTGGATCATTTTCTTCTGGTGGTCGGTGTCCACGATCAAGCCGATCGCGCGGTAAGGCTCCTTATTTTCGTCGTACAGGATCTTGATGTTTACCGTGCACCAGATGTATTTGCCGTCGACGTTTTTCATCCGCACGTCGGTCGGACCGGGCTGGCCCCCGGCCCTGATCTTTCGGAAAAGCTGCGACATGATCTCCTGGTCGGCGGGGTGGACCTGTTCAAAATTCGGGATATCGGAGCCGGGCACCTGTGCCGCGGTGGAAAAACCAAATTTATTTGTCCAGTAGACGGTATGATAAATGTGGTTCTGACGGATGTCCCATTCAAAAACGACCTGATTGGTTTCTTCCATAATCAGCGCATACCGCGCCTCGCTGACCTTGAGCACGTCGGTGTCCTCCTTTATTTTTTCGATCAGATGGTTAAAAGCGGATGCCATTTCGGCAAACTCCCCTTTGTAACAGGCGGGCAGCCGGGTCTGGTAATCCCCTTTTTCCACCCTGACAAATTCCGCGGACATATCCCTGAGCGGGTTGAGAAAACGGTTGGCGGCTATGTAGGCGCAGCTGATCAGCGCTGCCGCCAGCACCAAAAGCGCCGCAAAATAAACCTTTAACATGCTCTGAAACGGACTCATCAGCTCATCCGTCTCGACCGCGCTCAAAATAATCCAGCTTTTCCCGGCGACACGGGAATAGTAGCCGAATTTTTCCATTCCGCCCGCCCAAAAGCGGATGACGCCGTTGGGGTTCCGGTCCAGGTCGATATTTTCAAGCTTTTTTCCGCTGAGATCCCCTTCCAGCTTGATCTGGTCCGCGCTGTCCATCCGCTGTCCTACGCCCAGTATGTTTCCGCTGACAACGCTGCCCACGGAGTCCAGAATGACGGTCCGGCCCGTTTCCATAAAGGTCTGGCGGGTGATGAGGTCCAGATAAATCATGTCGATGGAGGACTGGATGGAGCCTTCGTAGACCCCATCCTTATAAATCGGCACGGCAATCACAAAATAGTTCTGGCTGTCAATGAAATCCGGTTCGTGCATCCTGTCGGAAATATACAGCCCGTACGCCGGAATGGTCCGCATGTCCACCTTGAGAAAGGACGGCTTTCCGATCAGCCGGCTGTCGTCGGACGCGATAATGACGCCTTTCCGGTTAATCAGGCTGGAACGCCTGACGAAATTCCCCTTGGAGTCCCCCTGCCCGTTGATGGTCTGTTTGTCGGTCATCGTTTTGAAGGTGTTCACCGTAATCGTCCGGTACTGCTCCAGGTCCCTGTCCGGCGCCCCCGCGTTGGACGAAATCAGAAGCTCCTTCACCCCCGGCAGGTCGGAAGCCACTTCCAGCGCCATTTTCCGCTGGCTGAAAAACTGGTCCAGATTGTTGGCCGTCTGCATGGCGGTGGATTTCACGTTTGCCTGTAAAAGCTGCGAAGTGTTGCTCTGAAAGAAGAGAACGCTGAACACCATCACCAGAACCATCGGCAATATGGAAAAGACAGCCAGCAAAACAGTAAGATACTTCCTGATTCTCACCCGGCTGCCTTCTTTCATTGTGGATTTCAAATGTAAAATTCTGTAAATTTATTATAACAGAAAATCCTTTTAATTCAATAGAATAATTTGGTACATGCAAATAATCATATAAATCTTTTGAAATTATTTTTATTTAAATTTAACAGATTTTTTGTGACCGACTAAAAAAGCAACAAAAACAGACATAATCCGCTGTTTACCGAAACGGACCGGGTTTTTTGTTGAGCGGGCTTTCTCTTCCGGCCCGGGCGGAAAAGGGCATAACGAAAGGCGCCGTTTCCCCCAAAAAACGGCGCCTGATGGGGAGGTCTATTGAAAGTGTGGTGTTGAAAGCGTTATCATTGCGGCATTTCTTATGAATGTCTTCCCGTAGGGATGGATGTTACAGATTGACAAGCCCTTTCAGGAGACTCAAATTCACTTGTTTGCTTTTATTTTGTTAATGAATCCTACCGCAAATATCAAAATGCCGATAATAAGATAGGAAGCAATAAACCCATTTAACAAAGAAACATATTCCCCTGACAGATTCCCTTTCAGGCTGCCCAGTATATTTACCGAAAAATAACCCAGAGGGGTACTGAAAAAAATAATTATTAACCCCAAAAAGAACTGCAAACCATACTTTTTCATGTTTTCTCCTCGTCTAAGAAACCCGGCTGGGCCAATAAGCAACCGGAACTGCTGAATCCTTTTTTTGAAACATCCGATTCTGAATCCGCCGGCAGATGAAGGTATCGGCACCTGCCGGCAGCTCCTTCGCCTAAGTCATCCGATCATTGAAAAAGCTTATCCGCAGTAATCCTGGCAGGAAACGCTGATGCTTTCGACTGTGCCGTTGCGGTAAACTTTCGCTTTTATTTCGACTTCATAGGTATATCCGCTGGAAACATAATAGGAATTGTCGAAATAGAACGACTCGCCGCTGGTACTTAGCCCCGTCCAAGCTTTGACGGTTGTTTTGGTCGACCCGACCACCCGTTTCAGGTAAACGGTCGCGGTGATTTTAGTCGTGCCGCTTTTCCCCTCCACGATTGCGGAACAGTCCGCCCGCGTGCCGGAAAAGTCGAGGTAGGCCGCCGCGCTGTCGGTATTGGTGTACATAATATGCATATCGGAATCAGAGGAAGCGGGTTTTACCGTAGCAAACGCGGGGACATTCACCGTAATCAGCAGAACAAGGGCAGTGACAAGGGCCATCAGTTTTGTTTTCATAAAGATTACCTTCCTTTTCCATTTATTTTTCCTTCTACTACATTAACGACGGACCCCCCTGTTTTGTTACACTTTTTTCCTAACTTTTTTAAATTTATTTTTGCTGCTCTGAAATTTTGGCGATCCGAATCAGTTCGTCCTTTGAAATCGTGGAGTTGAGTGTATCAATTGGCTTTAAAGAGATTATCCCTTTTTATTGATAGAGTAAGCCATACATAAATTATTTTTTTTCAACAGGTTTATGATTAAAGAAAACGATTATCAAAGAAATAATACAACTTCCAATCATCTCCCTTATAAAAAAAGCGGTAGAAAAAAGGGCAGGGTCTGATGCAAAAACAAGTACGAGGAAAAAGACAAACCAATTCAGAAAGAATTTTTTCCAGTTAATTAATTTTAATTTTTCTTTCATGAAATCACCTTTAATAACAATTAATATCTATCTGCCTCGCAGCTCCTCCGACTTTTTTTCGGGCTGTTTTGCAACAGCCTTTAAATCCAGTTTTCCCTATTTACATATTTTATTTTTAATGTATAATAACACCAATTACTCTGGTTAAATATATGAGGAGGGACATAATGATTAACAATAATATTTGCCCATATTGTGGAAATAATATAAAGTTAGGCTATTTGGGCGGAGTTCGTTATCAACTTGAATGGATCCCAGAAGGGGAAAAACAAAGGCCAACAATGTTATCTAAAAATACTGGAATACCCCTTAATAAAACAAGTATCTTAAAATTTAATAAAGTATATGCCTATCATTGCGATAAATGTAATGTATTTATCATCCATAAATAAAATAAAAAGCGCACCAGCTCATTGCGGAATTTCTCAAGAATGTCCACCGGAACCAGCCCTTTTCTTAAATACGATTTCAATACGAATTAGCCCTCCTAATACCCAGCGGGAAGGCCCCCTTCGCTTATTCGAGATTTACAGGAATCTCGATCTTCTTTTCTTCCAATTGGACAATTGCGGTTTTGTAAAGACTTCTCCCGGAATCGTAATAGTCGTATATCGTAAAAGGAAGATGCGGATTCTCTTTCTGGTCAGGCGTCATGAAACAACAATTTTTCCATTCGATTTCCGTGGAAAGTAAAGGAGAGAGTTCCGGCCCTCTCCTTCCAACTCATGGCAATGGTTTTTTGATTAATGATTGAAGATTTTGAGGTAAATCATAACTTTTCAAATGCTCATATTTTTTCATGTTGACAGTCCCGTCTGCTGATATCTCAAATGTCATTTTATCTCGTCCGACAGAAATATGGGGACCAACATAAGGTTCTAATTCGACTGTTACGGTATAAATTGAACTGCCTGCATCTCCGACAATACTTGTAATTTTAGAGTCTCCCAAATAGGCGGCGACTGTCGGCTCAATAGATATATACGGCTCGTAAAAATCATCAACAGATTTTTGAATTTTAGGAATTAAAAGTGTTATTACGATTTTATCTAATCTTTCTGAATCGTCCGAGCTCACAGGACTTTTACCTGTGTATCCTAAAGCATACACAGTAACACCGGCTGCAACAATTACCAGCACCAGTGCAGCACTTAATAGCTTTTTCATTTTATCGCCCCATATTATAATATATTATTGCTGCTCCGCACTTTCGGCGATCCGGATCAGTTCGTCCTTTGAAATCGTGGAGCTGAGCACGAGGCTGGTTTTTTTACTCTGCCAAAGGACATAGGACCTGTCCTGAGCCCCTTTTGCCTCGAACAGGACCGCTTTTTCCCCTTTTATGGTAATTTCATGGTAAGTGGTATGCTCGGAGTCGATCGACATTTTCCCCGCCTTGTCCAAAGGCGTCTGTGTAAAGGTCACGGAAGCGCCCTTCCCGTCTTCATAAGTGGTTATGTGGACGGGACCGACATTCTTTTCCTCCGCCATAAAGAATCCTTCCGGAAGATACTGCGGCTCCCAAACTTCCGGCTGTTCCCCGGCGGGGGATTCTTCGGCGGGAGCGCCGCTTGTCGTTTCCTCAAAATAGATATCCACATGCTCCGCTTTCCACTCCAGTACGGAATTGAAAATGGCGTTCCTGCTCGCTTCCACGCTCAGCAGGCTTCCCAGGGAAACCGGGATGACGATGGCGGCAATGACCGCCGCCCGTTTCGCAAGCCGCAAAAACTTCTTCCGCCTGCTCCGGCGGTCGCTTTCCCTGATAAGGTCCCGTATCCTTTTTGTAAGCCGTTCCGGGAGCGCGTACTCCCCGCTCAGCTCCTGCCCGGATGGAAGAGCGTCCAGTTCACGCTGGAAATCCTCCGCTGCCGCCGCTTTCAGAAGCGTGTCGAACAGCCGGACGTTCAGTTCCGATTCATTCATTGCCTTTCTCCCTCCTGCTCATCTCTTGCATAAGCGCCTTTCTGGCACGCTGAAACCGAACGCGGACATTTTCCTGAGAAATTGCCAGCATTTTTGCGATTTCTTCATCCTCATACTCATAAATCAGCTTCAGTCTTAACACATCCCTGTAATGTTCGTTCAGGCAGGAAAGGCAGTCCATAACAAAATGATAGCTTTCCGCGGAAACGATCGATTCCAGCGGGGCGTCGTCCTCCGCTGCGGGGACTTCTGTTTCCAGCTCCTCCAGCGGAACACTGTGCCTGCGCTTTTCGCTTTTCAGCATGTCGTAAGAAATATGTCTCACTATGATAACGACTAACCCCCTGGTTTTGTTACAGTTTTCAAAGTGAAATTTTTGCAAATTGTCAATAATTTTAAGAAAAGCCTGTGAAACCGCGTCTTCCGCGCGGGCCTGATCCTTTAAAATGCCCTGCGCTATGTACAGCATGGTGCTGCCGTGCTTCTGGTAAAGCTCCTCTACGAAGCTTCGGTCCGCCTCGTTTTGAATTTCCTGTATAATAATCAGCACTTTTCATTCCCTTTCTTATTCACAAGAATTAAGTTATTGTTATTATAACAATTCAGTCGCAATTTTACAAATAAAAAAGGAAATTCACCCAGAAAATGGAAATTATAAGAGCAAAACCACGGACACCCTGCGGTATCCGTGGCCTTTATTAAGAGAAGAATATCCTTCCGGAGGAATACGCGGAATGTTATTTCTCCGGCTTATGATCTTTTGTGATATGCTTAGACAGGAATCTCCCGATATTATCTCTCCATATGGTCATATTCAGGATGATCAGGCCTATGATCTTCAAAATATACCTGTCATTTGTCAAATACACCGTAATGATAAAAATGATATACCCAATACCCGCAAGGATGTACCCCTTTGCATTTTTCAACTTCTACATTCCTCCGAAACCATTCATAGCCGCTTATTTTCGTTCAAAAAAAATAAGCATAGTCAGGAAAGCGATACCGGCGGTGATGACCAGCAGATTGATCACCTGTTCTTTTTGAATCATTAATTTATTTTGTGCTTTGCTTTCCCGAACAATTTTAATAATATCCGGAATCAAAAGGACGACAAACGACGCGATTGCGAAGAAGAAATAATACCGTCTGAAAAGAAAGGCCAGGATAAGAGGAACTCCCCAGAACGCCCGGCAGATCAGCTGAAAGCTGCTTTCCGTTTCTCCGTCTCTTTTTCCGGCAATCCTGAGCACCAGCTTTTTAATACTGTCCCGGGACAGAATCATAAAATATACAGCTATAGCGGCCACCTTAAAAGCATACCAGTCAAATGGTGCCAAAATTGCGAAAACGCCGGCTGCAGAAGCTATGAATGGAAGCGCCGGATGATCGATTATCTTTTCTATACGTTTCAATTCCCACATTCCCCCTGACTGATTTTGTGATATCCGCGTAGACGGGCGCACGGTACTTTTCTTTTACTCAAGATTTACAGGAATCTCAATATCTTTCTCTTCCAACCGGACAATTGCGGTTTTGTAAAGATTCCTCCCGGGATCGTAATAGTCGTATATTGTAAAAGGAAAATTCGGATTTACTTTTCGATCAGGTATATCAACAAACGAAATCGTGTTGGCAGACTCCCCGTTTCCCCTGACAAGCTGAATATCGCAGCGCGACACATTTTCCCAATGGCCGTCAAGGGATACCTCTCCCACAATAAACCCTTTTACATCCTTCAGCTCCTCTCTTGAATCATAAATCCAGATATAGGGAGATTTCTTCTCCAAAAAGGTGTCATAGTCCCGGTAACGGGTGAACTGTACGCAAACACTGCCGTTCTTTCCGCTGTACTGCGCGTTTTCCGGTTCCGGACGTCCGCCGGGGAAAAAGAAAACGGCAGCCATGAGCACAAGGCAGCAAAGTATCACGCCCCCCGGTACTGTTTCCCGCCTGGTAAAATGTTTCGTAAATTTCATGATTTACCCATTCCTCCCTTCCGTTTATTCCTCCGGCCTTTTCGGGCGGTATTTCCAGTCACCGACAGCGCGGAGGATCAGGGCCACGATGAACACACCGGAAAAAGCGCGCGTAATCCACAGCGGCGGCTCCGGAATCAGCAGGAAAAGCAGCCAGATGAGAAAAAAGAGGAAGAAAACCCGATCGATAAACCGGTAAATATGATAAAAAGGGCCGCTCCCGGGCTGTATGGGAAGATAGTTGTTTTCCGTTATGCCTGCCTGGCTAATTTCAACAGTTACAACGATGAGCCAAATTAAACCCGCTCTGGTCTGCCAGTAGGGTTGGGGATAAGACCAGACAATCAAAATCAATATCATCAATACAAACGCTATGAACAGATAAAATCGCTCAACGAGTGGAACTAAAAAGTGCACCAGCTTATTACGGAATCTTTCAAGAAAATCCACTGGACCACCCTCTTCTTTCGTTTATTTCGATGCACACTTTTTTCAAATTCCCCCTCGAAATCCGCGAAACTTGAAGTGTTTCATTGAGAGAAATGAGACTTCATTAATTCAGAAAAATCAGTGCGCTTCTTCCACGATCGGTGCATCAAAAGGAAAATTGGCAATGATAGGATCTAAAGATACCTGTGGAACGAGCCTCGTTTCTAACAGAAAATTAGTTAGGCCAATATATTTTATCGTTTCCTGGTTGATTTCGTCGTCTTCATAGATGGCCAAGAATCCCTCTATTTCCTGACGCTGGTTTTCATATTGATCTCCTCCCAAATCGTCAGGTAAGCGACTGGCGGTGTATGGAATCAAATTATGTTTATAGACCTTCCAGTTGGATGAATTCAATTCGTCCAGCTTCCATTTTTTCATCATCAACCGCAATAATTCATTGTCCCGCTTCTTCACCGACTGCATTGCCTTTTCCCGGTCCTGGAAGGTACAGAGCAGCCTGTTTTTCCTGCCGTTGATTTCCGCAACATTTTTAATGACCACAGGTTCTATCTCATGCATCTGTGAGCTAACAGATGCTCTTGAATTCTCCGGATATACTTGTATGGAACTGGAGGTAGTGACTCTTCCCTGCGAACTTTTTATAAGGAAGCAAACGACTAAGGCCAGGACAACGATTCCAAGGATTTCTATTACCGTTGATCGCTTTCGTGTTTTCTTCATACAACACTTCCTTTTACGGGATGACGGAACCTTTCTTTTTCTCTCTACAACATTAACGACTGACCCCCTTGTTTTGTTACACTTTTTCCCAAAATTTTTTATAAACAATTCCACAGGAGGACAAACAAAAAGCGGCCGTAAGTACACTTTGTACTCATGGTGCCGTTGTGTGATCTGACTGTTTTATTCCCACTTTTAAAGGCCTTCCTTTGGCTCTTTTATTGTTATTTCCGGTTGTATATTATTATTAATGATAAAATATATACAGTAGAAAGTATCCAGTAGATAATTTTTGTAATAAAGGCCATTTTATGATTTCCTTTTTTCTCAAAGTAACTGCCGATAATATTCGTTAAGACCAATACGATAACCCAAATAATCATAAAAATAATATTTAGATATTTATCTAACATTATGCTTCTGACACTCCTTTTGGCTATATGCCCTATTATAATTTTTGTTATCAGAATCGGTGTGATCATTTGTTGAAATTATTTGGTATTCAGGGCCAAGCCTCCATAATCAAACCTATCGTGATGCATGTAAACACTGAGCACCAATCCAAATCCAAAATATAAGCAGGCAGCAGAAGACCCCCCTGCGCTGAAGAACGGTAAAGTAATTCCCATTACAGGAAGCAAATCCAAACACATCCCTAAGTTAAAAAGCATTTGTGAAGTAATCATCCCAAAAAATCCTATACAGATTGAACTGCCCAATAAATCTTTGGTGTTTTTCGCAATGCGCAGCGTATGTAACAGAAATAAAAAAAGCAAAAGCACCGCGCCTGAACAACCTATTAAGCCTAATTGTTCTCCAATTGCAGAAAATATAAAATCACTCTGCTGTACGGATACTAAGCAATTGTTTACCCGCGGACTTTGGAACAGACCACGTCCCCAAAGTCCACCGCTGCCAATGGATGTCCTCGCCTGAATTTGCTGATAGCCGTAATGAAGAGGATCCGAATCTAAATTGTAGGTAATTAATATACGGCTTTTTTGATAATCCGACATAATGTATTTCCAGGCTACCGGTACCAGAATGAATAATGATAATGCCAGCCCAAAGAAATATCTCAATGGAATCCCTGCTCCAAACGCCATGAACAGAAACATACAGAAAAATATGATAGCCGCTCCATCATCCCCCTGTAAATGGACGAGGGCAATCGGAATAAGGGCATGCAGCGCCAAGAGAATTACGTGTAAAAAAGACGAAAGCTTTCCGCGTATCTTTAATTCATTTAAATGCTTTGAAAAAGAGATCAAAAAGCCAATCTTCGTCAATTCGCTGGGCTGAAAGGTACCTATAACCGGTATGCTTATCCATGCCTTCGCATTAACCCCGTCAGCCCCTGTAACCGGTTTCCCGAATTTTAAAGTAAAGATAAGTAAGAAAACGCAAAAGCCCGCCACCACATACCAATAAGCACTTATTTCCTTATAGTCTAAGAATGTGATGAATATGGCTCCGGAATATCCAATCACCATTGCAATGAATTGAGTTGTAAAATAGCTACGGGAATTATCTGGCGGTGTCGGTATTGTTTTCAATATTAAAAGTCCATATGCCGAGATAAGCAACATTAAAAGCCAATATAATTTATCTGTCGATAAAAAGTAACGATAGACGTTCTTCCATATCCCCAAATTTTACTCCTCCGATTGAGTCTTAAAGTAAACTAACCACAATAAAATGAATATTTAGAAAAGACTGGGATTACCAAATTCAGTAACCCCAGTCAGAAGACAGAACAATTACTGGCTTTTATTTGTGCTTTTTCCTCTATCTGTAAACTTTAAAATCTAAATGAAATGGATAGTCTGGATATGGCTTAGAAATGCGGAAGAAATATTTATCACTCGTATTTAAGTTATAAAAACGCACTCCGCCAGTGACTTTCCCACTTGAACTTGGAATAGTTGTTTGCCATTCTCCTTTATTTTTATCATTGTCTGTATGTGGCGGAAATGAGTGGGGGAATTTTCACCCCAAACCTTACCCATCGGAATCATCTCTTCTCAGTTAATTTATTCTAAATGCGTGTCGCGCGCCATGCATTTAACGGCTTTTATTTTTCCTTCTATAGCATTAACGACCGACCTCCCTGTTTTGTTACACTTTTTCCTAAATTTTTTAATATTCTTTTAAGTCAATTTTCAAGCTGTTGGCAATGTGCAAAACATTTTTCGCTGAAACAGAACTGCGACTGAAAAAGCGGCCATGAGTACAGGGTGTACTCATGGCCGCTGTGCGGTATTCTTTTATTTCTGTCTATCGAGGGGATTATTCCTCCAACGCCGGTTTTTCCTTTCCGATATTCAGAACCAGGTTCAGCAGGATTCCGAAAATCGCCGCGGTGGCAATGGCCGGGAATTTCGCGCCGAACATGGGGATCATGCCGTCGGAAAACGCGAAGCTGCCGCCGATGCCGATGGTCAGGACGGTGGCGATGATCGCGAGGTTGCGCGAGTCGAACATGTCGACCTTTTTGCTGATCATAATGGTTACGCCCTGCGACGCGATGACCCCGAACAGGTAAATGGAAATGCCGCCGATCACCGCGTTGGGAATCGAGTAGACCGCCGCGGTCAGCGGGGTGAAGCAGGAAATAACCATGGTGATGATGGCCGCCGCAATCAGCATTGGCGTGGAAAAGTTCTTGGTAATCGCCATGGTGCTCAGGTTTTCGCCGTAATTGGTGCCGGCCGGCCCGCCGACCACACCGGAAATCATATCGCCAAGGCCGTCGCCGATCAGGTTCAGCCCCAGCTTGTCCGAAATATTGTACCGCTTGTCAGAGCCCTTTTTCCTGGCAAGATTGTTTACGTAGATATCGAGCTGATAAAGGTGGGCCGTGGATTCCGGAATAGTGGCAATCGCAATCGGCATAATCGCCCCGACCGCCGCCCAGCTTGCCTGCGGCAAAGTGAAGTGCGGGAGCGCGAAGCCGATTGCCGGGATGGAAAACAGGGAGCTGGTTTCCGGAATTTTGTTGAAGTCGCAGAAGGCGATTCCATAGATGCCGCCAAGAACCAGCGCCAGAACATATCCGGTCAGAAGGCCGAGCAGAATCGGGATCTGGCCCCAGGTGCCTTTCAGGTAAACGGAGAACAGGACGGTCACGAGCAGGGTCACAAGGCAGATGGTCCACGACAGGTTCAGCGCAAGCGCCTTTGCCGCGTCGGTCACGCCGTTCGGCAGGTTTGTGGGATTGCTCAGGGCCGTGCCCGCGAGGGAAAGACCGATCACCATGGCAATGCTGCCCGTAATGGTGGGAGGAAGCACTTTTTCGATTGCCTCCTGCCCGAACTGCTTGATGATAATCCCGGCCGCAATGGAAACCAGTCCGGAAAGGACGATGCCGAACTGCGCGGCGGCGATTTTGTCGTCGGCCACCGGGCCGGCAAACGCCTGTGCGCCCGTGATGGAGCAGATCGCCGTGATGTACGAAAAACTCGATCCGTAGAAAAGCGGGATTTTTCTTCCTGTAATCAGGATAAATCCGATGGTTGCAAGTCCGCTTGCAAAGATCGTGGTGGAAACATGGAATCCGGTAAGCAGCGCGACCAGCACCGTTGCCGGAAACATCACGATGATCTGCTGAAACGCGAACAGCAGCAGTTTCAGAAAGGGTGGCTTTTCATCAGGCAAATAGCCCGCTGCGGGTTTGGTTGACAAGGACGATCCCTCCGTTTATTCAATTGGTTTTTGGCTTTCCGATTATTATACCGTATAATTATCCACAATACAACATAAAATTTAATTTTTGTTCTTTATTATTTTACGCCGTTACGATTGATTTTTTGTTGAAATTATACTATCCTATAAAAGTAAGCGTCAAAATCAAGAATATTCATCTGATATATGCTATAATCACAATTCAATGCGCTGCGCATGGGCCAACGAATAAGAATGAGGAGGCAGATTTCATGATTGACGAGCGCTATTTAAAGCTTCTGGCCAAGGATTATCCGAACGCACAGGCCGCCGCATCCGAAATTATCAACCTCAGAGCGATTCTAAGCCTGCCGAAAGGCACCGAATATTTTTTCAGCGATCTTCACGGAGAACACGAAGCTTTCCTGTACCAGTTAAAAAGCGCGTCCGGCGTCGTCCGGAAAAAGGTCGACGAGCTGTTTGAGCAGTCCCTGTCCGAAGGGGAGCGCACGGCGCTCGCCCGGCTGATTTATTACCCGGAAACGGAGTACTGCGCCGCAAAGCAGCGGGAACCGGCGTTTGACGACTGGTGCCGCATCACCATTTACCGTCTGGTAGAGGTCTGCAAGGAGGCGTCCTCCAAATACACCCGTTCCAAGGTCCGCAAAAAGCTGCCTGAAAGCTTCGCCTATATCATCGACGAGCTCCTGCACGCGGACGGCGGCAGCAACAAGCCGCATTACCACAGCGAAATCATCCGCTCCATTGTGTCGACCCACATGAGCGAGGAATTTATTACCGCGCTGTGCAACCTGATCCAGCAGCTTTTGATCGACAAATTACATATCATCGGCGATATTTTCGACCGCGGCCCGCGCGCCGACGCGATTATGGACGCGCTGATCAACTGCCACGACGTAGACATCCAGTGGGGCAACCACGATATCTCCTGGATGGGCGCCGCCGCCGGAAACTGGGCGTGCGTTGCCAACGTAGTGCGGCTGGGCATCAGCTACAACAATTTCGACCTGCTGGAGGACGGCTACGGCATCAACCTGCGCGCGCTGTCCATCTTTGCGGAACAGACCTATCACGACGACCCGTGCGAGGCCTTCATCCCCCATATCCTGGACGAAAACCAGTACGACCCGGTGGATATCCCGCTGGCGGCGAAAATGCACAAGGCCATGGCGGTCATCCAGTTCAAGGTAGAGGCCCAGCTCATTAAAAAGCATCCGGAATATCATATGGACGACCGGATTCTTCTGGATAAAATCAACTTCGAGAAAGGGACGGTCACGCTCGGCGGCAAAGAATACCCCCTGCGCGACAAGCTCTTCCCCACGGTCGACCCCAAACATCCGCTGGAGCTGACCCACGCGGAAACCGAGCTGATGAAAACCATCGCGTCCTCGTTCAGCCACAGCGAACGGCTGGAAAAGCACATCCGTTTCCTGTATTCCCACGGCAGCATGTACCTGCGCATCAATTCCAACCTGCTGTACCACGGGTGCATCCCGCTCCGGGAGGACGGCAGTCTTGACTGTGTCCATCTTTACGGCCATGACCATTCCGGACGCGAATATCTGGAATTTCTCGACGGTATGGTGCGCACCGCCTATTTCGCGCCGTCCGGTTCCCCGGAGCGCGAAAACGCGCGCGACCTGATGTGGTACCTGTGGAGCGGGGCGAGGTCCCCCCTGTTCGGGAAAGCAAAGATGTCCACGTTCGAGCGCTATTTTATCGACGCCCCCGAAACGCACCGGGAGAAAATGAATCCCTACTATACGCATATCGAGCACCGCTCCACCTGCGAAATGCTGTTAAGGGAATTCGGCCTTGACCCGTCCTCGTCGCACATCATCAACGGCCACGTCCCCGTGAAAGCGGGAGAAGTGCCGGTCAAGGGCGAAGGCCTTCTGTTTATGATCGACGGCGGCATCTCCAAATCCTACCAGTCCCAGACCGGGATCGGGGGCTACACCTTCATTGCGAATTCCCGCTATCTGGCGCTGGCGGAGCACAAGCCGCTGAAATCCGGCTGCAGCGTGTGCGAGACTTCCCCGAAGGTCATGGTGGTGGAGGCGATCAAGCAGCGCGTCACCGTGGCGGACACCGACAACGGCGCCGAGCTCAGCCGCCAGATCGAAGAGCTGACCGCGCTGCTGCAGGCTTACCGCAGCGGCACCATCAAGGAAAAATAAACCGATAAGGAAATTGAAAACGACTCATGGATGATCAACTGCAAAAAATTGTACAGCCGCTGCTCTCATGGTACGACGCGAACGCGCGCGTTCTGCCGTGGCGCGACAACCCCACGCCCTACCGGGTCTGGGTTTCGGAAATCATGCTCCAGCAGACGCGGGTGGAGGCGGTAAAGCCCTACTTTGAACGCTTTACTTCGGAGCTTCCCACTGTCGCCGCGCTTGCCGCCGCGCCGGAGGAGCAGCTTATGAAGCTGTGGGAGGGCCTGGGTTACTACAGCCGCGCCCGCAACCTGCAAAAGGCGGCGCGCGCCGTTGTGGGGCGGTACGGCGGCGTTTTGCCCGAACAGCCGGAGGAGCTTCTGCTCCTGCCCGGCATCGGGGAGTACACCGCGGGCGCCGTCGCGTCCATTGCCTACGGCAAACCGGCCCCGGCGGTGGACGGCAACGTCCTGCGCGTTCTGTCGCGCGTGACCGCCAGCCGGGAACCCGTCGGCGACCTTTCCGTCAAGCGGGGGTTCGCCGGCCGGCTGCGGGAAATTTATCCCGCCGGGCGCGCCGGCGCTTTTACCCAGTCGCTGATGGAGCTGGGCGCGATCGTCTGCGTGCCCAACGCCGCGCCGAAATGCGGGGAATGCCCCCTGTCCGCCCTCTGCGCGGCGCACGCGCAGGGCATTGAGCAGGAGCTGCCGGTAAAGGCGGAAAAAAAGAAGCGGACCGTTGAGGAAAAAACCGTCTTTCTGATCCTCTGCGGTGAGAAAGCCGCGCTGCGTAAGCGGCCGGAAAAGGGCCTTCTGGCAGGGCTTTGGGAATTTCCCAACACCCCCGGCAGACTTTCTCCACAGCAGGCGGCGGACTGGTTGAAAGCTTTGGGCGTTTCTCCCGTAAAAATAGAGCGCCTCCCCGCGTCGAAGCATATTTTCACCCACAGGGAGTGGCATATGGCAAATTACCTCGTTACAGCAGAAAGCGCCGCGCCGGATGGTGCCGCGCCGGACGGCGGCCTCGTCTGGGCGGACCGCGAAGAACTGGCCCAAACCTATACGCTGCCGACCGCCTTCCAGAGCTGCCTGCGGCAGTTTCTTTCCCGAAACTGAAAAACCCCGGAAAACGGAAAAGGCCGTCAATCCGGATGGCTCCGGTCTGACGGTCTTCCTATTCGTAAGTTGTACTGCGTAAAAAATATCCGATAACGGTTGTAGTATAGCACAATTATTTTGAATTAACAATGAATAAATTGTGAACATTTCGACTTTTTCTTCGTATTTTGCAAATTACAGCAATTTTACCCAGAATTGCGGGATATCGGACTGGAAATGCCGTAATCGTATTTGGTGTTAAAAAAGGAGAACCAGATGAAAGCTTTGATCACCGGGGCCAGTTCCGGCATGGGCCGGGATATGGCAAAAATTCTGAGCGACAGGGGCTGCGACCTGATTCTGGCCGCCCGCCGGAGGGACCGGCTGGAACAGCTCGCATCCTCGCTGAAAACCCATGCGCGGATTATCTGCGCGGACCTTTCCGTGGAGTCGGAGTGTACAGCGCTTTACGAGCAGGTCAGGAGCGAAAACATCGATATCCTGATCAACAACGCGGGACTGGGCGTTTTCGGCGCGTTCGACAAAACCGACCTGAAAAAGGAGCTGCGGATGATCGACACCAATATCCGCGCCGTGCATATCCTGACCAAGCTTTTCCTCAAGGATTTCAAGGCGAAAGACGCGGGCTACATCATGAACGTCGCCTCTTCCGCCGCCTTTCAGCCGGGCCCGCTGCTTTCCTCCTATTACGCCTCCAAGGCGTATGTCCTGCGCCTGACGGAAGCCGTTTACGAGGAACTGCGCCGCAGCGGCAGCCGTGTTCATATCTGCGCGCTCTGCCCCGGGCCGGTCCGTACGGAATTCGATTCGGTCGCCGACGTGAAATTCAGCGTAAAAGGACTGGAAAGCCGGTATGTCGCGGAATACGCCATCCGGAAAATGTTTGCGGGAAAGCTCGTGATCGTCCCCGGCACGCTGATGAAATGCACCCGTTTCTTCGGCAGATTCCTTCCCGAAAAACCGATGCTCAGAATCGCCTACCATATGCAGAAGCGGAAAACCGGCGAAAAATAAACAGCACCCCCGGCGCCTTCGTACAAAACGGAGCGCCGGGGGGTTTTCTGTTCAGTGGATATCCAGCAGCTTTTCAATCGCGTGTGCCACGCCGTCCTCTTCATTGGTCAGCGTTACGTAATCGGCGATTTGGCGGACGGATTCGTGGCCGTTGCCCATCGCCACGCCGCAGCCGGCGAATTTCAGCATCTGCAGGTCGTTGCGCTCGTCGCCGAAAGCCATGACCTGCTCCGGGGAAATTCCCAGCATTGCGCTCAGGTGGCTCAGCGCGTCACCCTTGCTGGTGGCGGCGGCGTTGATTTCCAGATTGTTACCGAAGGAAGCCGTAATGGCGTATTCCTTTTTTTGCGTCAGCTTTTCCACCAGCTCCCGGCGGACGTCCTCCTCCATAAAGGGAATATTGATCTTTTCAAGGCACAAACCGTTTTTCTTTAGAAACCCGGGAAGGTCTTCCACAAAAGTCTGATATTTCAGGATCATATCCCGCAGGACCGGCGGGTAGTCGCGAAAGGTGGAAAGCAAACTGTAGTGCTGTTTATCGATATAGGAATGTCCTTCCGCGTAAGCTTCCACCATCACGTGATAGGGCATCAGAAAATCAATGATCCAGTCGCTTTCCTCAGCCGTCATCTGGTTCGCGTAAATCACCCTGTCTTTTTCCAGATCCACCGCGGAGGCGCCGTTGGACGTAATGGCGTACCGGATGGAACCGACATCAAGCATTTCCTTCGGAATCATCTTACGCATGCGGCCCGTAGCCGGCACAAGCTCAATTCCCCGCGCGGCGGCGGCCCTCAGGATCCGAACGGTTTTTGGCGACACGGTTTTATCCGTTTTCAGAACGGTTCCGTCCATGTCGAGTGCGATCAGTTTGATGTCCAAAATTGATTTCCTCCTCAGATTTTTGTGTTTGGTTCTATTATAACATGCTTAGCCGCTCCGGGTGAGCATCCCGCCGGTTTTATTCCTGAAAAGTCCGATTTTCGTGTCAATCCACCAATAAAAATCATTTTTATTTAAAAATTTTTTATCTATTTGGTCTTTTATTTTTATCATAGTGTATGTTATAATGTACTCGTATACCGTAATTTTTTAATAAATTTATTAAAATCGGGAAGTGATTTATAATTAGAA
Organism: Caproiciproducens lactatisolvens; assembly: GCF_052443335.1. Lineage (NCBI taxonomy): Bacteria > Bacillati > Bacillota > Clostridia > Eubacteriales > Acutalibacteraceae > Caproiciproducens > Caproiciproducens lactatisolvens. The sequence goes on from NZ_CP195750.1 coordinate 3,125,099, forward strand.
ATAAGAGTGGGAGTTTGGCCCGTTCATCCGCGGTTTCCTCCGCCAGCTTTTTGAAGGACGCTTTAAAAAGCATCTTTGTGCTGGGTGCCGCCACTTCCGTTTCTTTTCTGATTGTAAAGTTATCCGGCAGTTACGACCATTTGGCAGTTGTGTATGTTCTTGCGGTTGTGCTGGTTTCAAGATTCACCGCGGGCTATCTGTGGGGAATCCTTGCGGCAATCACCGGTGTGATCGGCACAAACTACTACTTCACCTATCCTTACCACGCATTTAACTTTACTATCTCCGGCTATCCTGTCACCTTTATCAGCATGCTTGCCGTGTCCATTGTCACAAGTGCGATGACGGCCCGGATCAAGGAACAGGCGCGTCTTTCCGAACAGCGGGAAAAGCGGACGGAAAATCTTTATGAATTCAGCAAAAAACTGGTTGCGGCAGGCGATTCCGACCAGGTCGTGGCCCTCACGCTGGAATATCTCTGCAGATATACCCGTCAAAGCGTGATTTTCTACCTGACGGACCCGCTTTCCTCGCGGGGGACCGTAAAAAGCACCTGCGACCAACACCGGATTCTGCTGGATTCCAAGGAAGAAAAGTCCGCGGCGCATCAGGCTTTTACCACCAATGTAAAAACGTCCACGAAGGACTGCCTGTATCTGCCCCTGTCCTCTCAGGAAAAAATTCTGGGGGTGGCCGGCCTTGTCTATGAAAACGAAGAAAAACCGGAACCCGGTATGCTTACCTTTTTTGACCTTCTGCTTTCTCAGGCCGCGCTGGCGCTGGAACACCGGCAGCTGGCCGAAAAGCAGCAGCGCATCATGATGGAAGCGGAAAAAGAAACCATGCGCACCAACCTTTTACGCGCGGTTTCTCACGATTTAAGAACGCCGCTCACCAGCATCCTCGGCGCCAGCGCGGCCATTGCCGAAAACAGGGACCTCATCGATCCGGCCGCCCACGACAAGCTGATTTCCGACATTCACGAGGAGGCTGAATGGCTGATCCGGATTGTGGAAAATCTGCTGACAGTAACGCGCATCAGCCAGAAGCCGGCGACGCTGAAGAAATACCCGGAGGCCGCAGAGGAAATCGTAGCCGAAGCCGTAGGGCGCATCCGGCGCCGGTACCCCCGGGCGGAAATCCATGTTTCCGTCCCCTCTGAATTTCTGATGGTTCCCATGGACGCCACCCTGATTGAACAGGTCATTATCAACCTGCTTGAAAATTCCATCCGGCACGCGGGAAAAGCGGTCCCCATCAGGCTGGAGGTGTTCGTTGAGGGAGACCATGCCGTCTTCCGTGTCAGCGACAAGGGAAAGGGGATCCCGGCGGAAGAACTTTCCTGCCTGTTTACGGGAACTTCCCCCGCAAAAAACAAAAGCAGCGATTCCTCAAGGGGAAACGGCATCGGTCTGACGATATGCATGTCCATTGTGAAAGCGCATGGAGGAAAAATGACCGCCGAAAACCGGAAAGACGGCGGAGCGGCGTTTACCTTTATGCTGCCGTTGGGAGGAACTGAGTCCGATGATTAACAAAGCGACCGTTCTGATTGTGGAGGACGAAGCGCCAATCTGCAATTTTATCTCCACGATCCTGACCGCAAACGATTACCGTACCCTGAAAGCGGAAACCGGCGCCTGCGCCATTTCCATGGTCTCTTCCCACTGCCCCGACGTGATCCTTCTGGACCTGGGACTGCCGGACATAGACGGTCTTGAGGTTTTGAAGGCGGTCAGAAACTGGTCGGGTATTCCGATCATCGTTGTCTCCGCCCGCGGAAACGAAACGGAAAAGGTCGAGGCGCTGGATCTGGGCGCGGACGATTATATTACCAAGCCTTTTGGCACATCCGAGCTGCTGGCGCGCATCCGCACCGCTATCCGCCACAGCATCAAAATGGAAACCGGCGAAGATTTCCCCGGCGGCCTGTTCACGAAAGGCGGCCTGTCCATCGACTTTGACAAACATATTGTCACCGTGGACGGAACGGACGTCCATCTGACGCAGATTGAGTTCAAAATCGTCGCTCTGCTGGCCAAGCATGCGGGCAGCGTGCTGACCTATGCTTTCATTATCAACCAGGTGTGGGGGCATTTCGCGCAAAGCGACCGGCAGATTCTGCGCGTAAATATGGCAAATATCCGCCGCAAAATCGAACAGAATCCCGCCGAGCCCAAGTACATATTGACGGAAGTCGGCGTCGGCTACCGCATGAGCGACGAGCCGTAGCCCCTAAAAAACGGTTCTTTCCCTTTTTCCCAGGGGGTTTTATAAGTTTTATCGTTATTTTTTTAACACTTGGCCTGAATTTTCGTCTCTAAGAGAAATTAGCAATGATTTCCAGTCTCTTTGAAGCCGTGAGTATAAACGCCTCATTTTGTAAATTCTAATATTATATTTGGAGGGATTGTCATGAAAAAAGGGAATAAGATCAGCATCCTCGGCGCAGGAAACGTGGGCGCCACAATCGCATATACGCTCACTCTGGACGGAATGGCGTCCGAGATCGTTCTGGTGGACATCAACCAGAACAAAGCGAAGGGTGAGGCCATGGACATTATCCAGGGGACCGCGCTGTGCCCGCCGGTAAACATCTACGCCGGCGATTACCCGGATATCAGGGATTCCGACATCGTCATCGTGACCCTGGGCTGCGCGCGCAAACCCGGACAGTCCAGAATCGACCTTGCGCAGGGCAACGTCAACATCATCAAGAGCGTCATGCCACAGGCCGTGCGTTATGCGCCGGACGCGATTTATGTCGTTGTCAGCAACCCGGTGGACATCATCACCTACACGATCCTGAAAACAACGGGCCTTCCGGAATCGCACGTTTTCGGCTCCGGCACACTGCTTGATTCCAGCCGTCTGCGCGAAAGCCTTGCGCATACGCTCGGAATCAGCCCGAAAAATATCCATGCCTATATGTTCGGCGAGCACGGCGATTCTTCCATGGTGCCGTGGTCCCTCACCAGCATCGGCGGCATCCCGCTGAAAACCTATCTCAACAGCATGAGCGACAGAAACCCCGATTTCAAAGAGCTGGACCTTGCGGCGATTGAAACCGAAGTCCACACCTCCGGCGCACAGGTCATCAGCCTGAAGGGCGCGACCTACTACGCGATCGCGCTGTCCGCGCGCCGTATCTGCGAGTGCATTCTCCGCGATACGAACACCGTCACCACTCTTTCCGGCATGATCCACGGCGCCTACGGCATTGACGACGTCTGCCTCAGCCTTCCGTTCGTCCTTGACTGCCACGGCATCAGTAGCATGAAGGCGCCCGAACTGACCGCCGAGGAGCAGGAAAAACTGCTCGCCAGCGCCAATATTCTGAAGAGCACCATCGCTTCTCTCGATATCTAATTTGAAAGGATGTATATAAATGGATTACGCAAAGGAATCGCTCAGACTTCACCGTGAATGGAAGGGCAAGATCGAGGTCGTCTGCCGCGCGCCGCTGAAGACGCGCGACGATCTGTCGCTCGCTTACACCCCCGGCGTTGCCCAGCCCTGCCTTGAAATTCAAAAGGATGTCAACCAAAGTTACGAACTGACCCGCCGCTCCAACCTTGTGGCGGTTGTCACCGACGGCACCGCGGTGCTCGGACTCGGCGACATCGGCCCGGAAGCGGGCATGCCGGTTATGGAAGGCAAATGCGCCCTATTTAAGGCTTTCGGCGACGTGGACGCGATTCCGCTCTGCGTCCGTTCCAAGGAAGTGGACGACATCGTCAACACCGTCCGTCTGCTCGCGGGCAGCTTTGGCGGCGTCAATCTGGAGGATATCTCCGCTCCCCGCTGTTTTGAAATCGAAAGAAAATTGAAAGAGTGCTGCGATATTCCGATTTTCCACGACGACCAGCACGGCACCGCGGTTGTTACCCTTGCCGCCATGCTCAACGCGCTGAAGCTCACCGGAAAGAAGCTTGACGAAATCCGGGTCGTCACCAGCGGCGCGGGCGCGGCGGGAATTGCCATCATCAAGCTGCTGATTGCGCTCGGCCTGAAGGACGTCATCATGTGCGACCGCAGCGGCGCCATTTACGAGGGCCGCGAGGGCCTCAACGCCGAAAAGAAGGAAATGGCCGCGATCACCAACCGCGGCAAGCGCAGCGGCAGCCTTGCGGACGTGCTCAAGGGCGCGGACGTGTTCATCGGCGTTTCCGCTCCGGGCTGTGTGACCCAGGAAATGGTCAGGAGCATGAACAAAGACCCCATCCTGTTCCCGATGGCGAACCCGACTCCGGAAATCATGCCCGACCTGGCTCTCGCAGCGGGCGCCGCGGTGGTCGGTACCGGCCGCAGCGATTTCCCGAACCAGATCAACAACGTTCTGGCTTTCCCCGGCATTTTCCGCGGAGCGCTGGATGTCCGCGCAAGCGATATCAACGATGAGATGAAGATTGCCGCGGCTTACGCGATCGCAGGCTTCGTCACCGACGATAAGCTTTCTGCGGAGTATATCATCCCGAGCGCGCTCGACCACAGCGTGGCCGCCGCTGTTGCGAAGGCCGTTGCGGAAGCCGCCCGTAAAACCGGCGTGGCAAGAATCTGATATTCTGTTTGCCAAAAGCCCTTTCTCTTTTTAGAGAAAGGGCTTTTTTGAGGTTCGGCCGAAGATTTGCTCGTCCGGCTACTCCCTCAGTCGCTTCGCGTCAGCCCTCTCATAGAGTAGGCTGCCAACTTTTCCGTACCCCCCGTCAATGAAAACCGCGAAGATGATGTGCCACATAAAAACACTTTGGGGATACCCCGGGGGTGCAGGGGGATTTTATGGAACCCTCCCGCCGGGAATTCAAAATCCCCCTGCGCGTACTTTGCCTACTTTCGTACAAGAACCGAAAGTAGGGGCCTGCCCGGCCTGAGGGCAGAGCTAACGATCAATTCCTACTTGCGGCGATGCACTAATGAAGCAGGCGGAGACTCCTTTCGACGCGCCGGGCGCGGACCATGCGGTCGGCACTCGCCTACGGCGGCGCTCTCAGATAGTTGCATATTGAATCGGTCTCGGAGCACTCAGAAACACCTCCCGGCGCGACGGAGGGAGGCAACACAGTGTTTTTACGTCAAAAAAGAGGTTAAGGAAAAAATCCTTAACCTCTCAACATATACAGACCTTACCGCCCACATGGACAGTATGCAAGATGCATGGCGCTAATTCCAATATATCGCGCGAACCACGATTGTTCGTACTGTATAACTATTACTTAGTATATCCCGAAACTTTGATTTTGTCAACCCTTTTTCGTGTTTATTTCAAATTTATTTTTCAGCCAATTCCCAAAGCACCGGGAGCCATGTCCTTCAGCTTCTCCACCAGCGCCGTCGATTTTTCCTTATCCGCGCCCATAGCCGAGATATAGATTTTGATTTTCGGTTCCGTCCCGCTGGGGCGTACCGTCAGCTTGCTCCCGTTTTCCAGCCGGTACTCCAGCACGTTGGATTTCGGCAGCAAAATATCGCTCATGGTACCGCCGTCACACCGCTTTGAGGTTTTGTAGTCGCTCCATCCGCTCACCCTGCATCCGGCGGCCTCCTTCGGCGCGTTTGCGCGCAGGTTCTCCATGATGCGGTCCATCTGGATCATCCCGTCCTCGCCCTCAAAGCCGAAGCTGACCTGGCTGTTTTCGTAGTAGCCGTATTTTTGATAAAGCGCGTCCATCGCGTCCACAAGGGTCATGCCCTTTTTCCTGTAATCGTAAGCCATCTGGCAGATCAGCATACTGGCGTCCACAGCGTCCTTGTCGCGGACATACCCGCCGGAAAGATAGCCGTAGCTCTCCTCAAAGCCGAAAATATAGCGGTCGGCTTCCCCGTTCTCCTCCAGTAGCGCAATCTGGTCGCCGATGTATTTGAACCCGGTCAGCACGTGCCGCAGCTCGATTCCGTAGTCCTTTGCGACAGCCGCCGTCATGTCGGTGCTGACAATGGTGGTCACCGCCACGGGATTTTTCGGCATGGTGCCGTTCTGCAGGCGGCCGCGGGCGATAAAGTCGAGCAGAAGCACACCCACCTCATTGCCGCTCATCAGGATGAATTTACCGTGCTGGTTGACGGCGATCCCGCAGCGGTCGCAGTCCGGGTCGGTGGCAAGCAGCAGGTCGGGCTGTACCTTCTCGCAAAGGTCAAGCCCCTTCTGCAGCGCCTCTTTGATTTCCGGGTTCGGGAACGGGCAGGTGGCAAAGGTCCCGTCCGGGAATTCCTGCTCCGGCACGACGGCAACGTCCTTCACGCCGATTTTGTCCAGAATCCGGGTGACGCAGACGCGCCCCGTCCCGTTCAGCGGCGTATAGACCACCTTCAGACCCTCGCATTTTTCCGTAAAGACCCGCTGTTTCATCACTTCTTCCAGGAAGGAATCGATCACTTCGTCCGGAATATAGCTGACAGTCCCGGCTTTTACGGCATCGTCGAAATTTACGCGCTTCACGTCGTCGAAAATATCGAGGCTGTTGATCTCGCTTAAAACCTCGTCCGCCATTTCAAGGGCGATCTGGCAGCCGTCGCTGCCGTAAGCCTTGTACCCGTTGTATTTGGCGGGGTTGTGGCTGGCGGTAATGCAGATGCCCGCGTCACAGTGCAGATAACGCACCGCGTAAGAAAGCGTCGGGGTCGGGGAAAGCCAGGGATAAATATGCGCCTGGATCCCGTTCGCGGCCAGCACCGCGGCGCTTTCGCGCGCGAAGACGTCCGATTTGATGCGGCTGTCGTACGCGATCGCCACGGACGGCGACTTTCCGTGCTTGTTCAGATAATTGGCAAGGCCCTGCGTCGCCTTGCGGACGGTATAAACATTCATCCGGTTGGTGCCCGCGCCGATCACGCCGCGCAGGCCGCCGGTGCCGAATTCCAGATTACGGTAGAAACGGTCGTTGATCTCTTCGGGCTGATTCTGAATTTTTTTCAGTTCTTCGGTTAAATCGGGGTCGTCCAGCTTCGTATTGAGCCATCTTTCATATTCCGTCATGAAAAACATTCCTTTCCAAATATAGAAACTCCACCGCTTGCCTTTGCGGCAGCCCCCTCGGGGAAGCGGCTGATCCCCCGCCGCCTTCCGTGAGGGAGGCGGCGCGCCCGGCGCACCGGAGGGAGTCGCTCCCGGCAGGCCGGAACAGGGCTTTCAGCATTTCATAATTCTCATTAAGATTACCATTTGTTCCGAAAAGTGTCAATCAGATTTTCACGATATTTGTGACAACGCCATTCTCCGTAATATCGAGGATTCCGTAAGTGCCCCGGCTCCCGTTCAGGCTGCCGGGATTCATGATATACAGCCCGTCCTCGTAATCCGTCATCGCGTAATGGGTATGGCCGAACAAAAGGATGTCCGCCTTGCGGCCGCGCGCCGCCTCAATTGCCGTATACAATCCGTATTTAACATTATAAGTATAACCATGAGTATAGAAAATGTGCTTGCCAGAAAGGGTGATGTCCCCGTCCACCGGCAGCGTGGAACCCCAGTCGCAGTTCCCGCGCACCAGAAGAAACATTTTTTCGGGGAAGCTGCTCTGGATTTCCTGCGCTTCCTCCGCCCCGTCCCCCAGGTGGATGACCACCTCGGCGGCGGGCTGTCTTAAAATTGCCTCGCGCAGGGCGTAAGCATCCCTGTGCGTGTCTGAAACCACTAAAATCCGCATTTAAAAAAACCTCCGAATGGCGGCGGCTTTCCGCCGTCATATATGAAAGTCCCGCATCATACAATGATAGCGGGGTGATTGTATGCCAAACAATGATTCACAAAAACAGCTGTTGGAAAGCCTGATCAACCAGCTTAGTCCGACGGACCGCAAGAAGCTGCAGGATGTGCTTGCCGACAAAACCGCTACGGAAAAAATACTCAGCACACCACAGGCTCAGGAACTTTTAAAGAAATTTTCGGGAGGAAAATAAATGGACGATCTTGCCGCTATGCTCAGTGAGCTGTTAAAGAGTCCGGGCGCCATGGATAAGCTCAAAGGGCTTGCCAGCGGCCTGTTGGGCGGCGCGGCGGCGGAGCCGGCGGCAGGCGGCGACGCTCCCCCACCGGAGCCGCCCGACGGCGGTCCTCCGCTCGGGATCGATGCCGAGGCTCTGCAAATGATGACGAAAATCGCGCCGCTGCTTTCCAGCTTCCGGCAGGAAGACGACAGCACAAGGTTTCTGCACGCCCTGCGGCCCCTTCTCAGCGAGGAGCGTCAAAAAAAGCTTGATGAAGCCATCAAGCTTTTGCAGTTGATGCGGCTCCTTCCTCTTTTCAAAAGCAGCGGAATATTCTGAGGTGTAAATCATGGCTGACAATTATACTTATGATTTTCAGCGCCTGCAGCAGGACGCGATCCGCAGGGCGCGGGAAATGCAGGCGAGGGCCCGGGTACCCGCCCCGCCGCTGAACCAAAGCGCGCCCGGTCCGCCGGCCGCACCCGCGGCGCAACCTTCCCCGGCACCGCCGCAGCAGCACAGCGCTCCGGCCCCGCAGCATGTTTCCGCGCCGGCAGCCGGGCAGCAGCATGGGCACGAACCGTCCTTCGGCCCGCTTACCCCCGTCAAGGATATTTTCGACAGCCTGATGAGCGACAGCGAACGCACGCTGATTCTGGTGCTGATTCTCCTGCTGACGGAGGAAAAGGCGGACATCGGGCTGATTTTCGCGCTGATGTATCTGGTTCTGTGACCGTCAGCCCTCCGGGGCCTGTATGGCGTAAACATATTCCTGACCGGTAGAGGGATCGGTTTTCAGTACATAATCCATATATTTGGTGGGGGTAGGAGCGGCGACGGTGCTGGTCGTCTGCGTGCGCCACGTATCGCTGGGCGAAACGTAGCCGACATGCAGAACGGTGCTGTCGCCCTGTTTTTTTGCGCTCTCCGTATAGGGCAGAAAGCTGCTGTCCGAAGAGTACAGCGCCACGTGGAACTGGTTCTCCTCCGAATTGTATTCAAAGAAGGTTTCCTGGGCGGGCGTTTTCGGCTGAAGCTGACAGTCCGGGCCGAACAGCGCGCGGCAGGAATCCACCACGTCGCCGAGCGGGACCAGGATTCTGCCCGCGTCGTCGTAGCTGTTGTAATTGGTCCCGTTGTTTTCCGTGATGGTTTTCCACAGGGAAGCGTTCAGGACAAACTCCTCGTCGGCCTTGTCGGGGGACGCAAAGGGCTTCGGGTCCTGCATCACGACGGTGGTGAGGAAGGAATCGTAGGCGCGCAGCTTGCTGTCGTCGGTCGCCGCGAAATAGATGCTTTTCCCGATGGCGGCGGCAATGAACCCGACGCCGACCAGCGCGAGGATCAGCACCAGCGCGCCGACCGCCACTCCGTAGCGGTGCCGCCTGCGCCGTACCGTCCTGGCGGGTCTTTCCGGCACCTCCGGCTCTTCCGGCTCCGGCTCCAGCCCGTCGTCCCATTTGGTCAAGAGCTCCTCGCCTTCGTCCTGCTGCTCCTCCGGCAGGAAATCGTCGATTTCAATATCCTGCGGCGGCTCCGCGGTCTCCGGCTGTTCCGCCGGCTTGTCGCCGTACACGCCGCGATAGTCGGCCGAGAACCCCTCTATCTTCCTTCTCTGTCTTTTACTCATCTGAAAATACTCCGTTTTCTATCTTATTTGGCCGCTGCCGCTGATAATAAACTTCGTAGACGTCAGTTCATTCGCGCCCATCGGCCCGCGCGCGTGCAGCTTCTGCGTGGAAATGCCGATTTCCGCGCCCAGCCCGAATTCGCCCCCGTCGGTAAAACGGGTGGAAGCGTTGACGTACACCGCCGCGGAATCCACCTGCTCCGTGAATTTCTGCGCGTTTTCATAGCTTTTTGTTACGATCGCCTCGCTGTGGCCGCTGGAGTACCGCGCGATATGCTCGATCGCCTCGTCGATGCCGCCTACCACCTTGACCGCGAGGATATAATCCAGATATTCGGTCGCCCAGTCCTCTTCCACCGCGGGAATCACGCCGGGGCCGAGGATTTCCCTCGTCCGTTCGCAGCCGCGGATTTCCACGTTCTTCTCGTCGAGCCGCGCCTTGATGACCGGCAGCGCCTTTTCGGCGATATCCCGGTGGACAAGCACGGTTTCGATCGCGTTGCAGACGGACGGGCGCGAGGTCTTCGCGTTATCAATAATATTCGCCGCCATATCGATGTCGGCGGAGTCGTCCACATAGACGTGGCAGTTGCCCGAGCCGGTCTCGATCACCGGCACGCGGGAATTCTGGACCACGGACTGAATCAGCCCCCGGCCCCCGCGCGGGATCAGCACGTCGATCGCTCCGGTAAGCCGCATCATTTCCACAGAGGACGCGCGGCTGGTGTCCTGTACCAGCTGGATGCTGTTTTTCGGCAGCCCGGCTTCCTCCGTTGCGGCGCGCATGATTTCGGCAATGCGGGTGTTGGAGCGGATGGCCTCCTTGCCGCCGCGCAGGATGACCGCGTTCCCCGCCTTCAGGCAGAGCGCCGCGGCGTCCGCCGTGACATTGGGCCTTGCCTCGTAAATAACGCCGATGACGCCGAGCGGTACGCGCACCTGCTCGATTTTCAGGCCGTTGGGCCGCACGCCGCCGCCCACAACCGTCCCGATCGGGTCAGCCTGCGCCTCAACGCCGCGGATTCCCTCCGCCATCCCTTTGATTCTAACGGGGTTCAGCGTCAGCCGGTCCAGCAGGGATTCGCTCATGCCGCTTTCCCGGGCGGCTTTTAAATCCAGTCCGTTGGCGGAAAGGATTTCCTTTTCCCCGTTTTCAATCGCCGCCGCCATCGCGGAAAGCGCGGCGTTTTTCTTCGCTCCCGCCGAGGCAAGGACGCGGGCGGCTTCCTTCGCGTTTTTTCCCATTTGTTCTATCACGGTCATGGTATCACCCCTTCTTATCTTACCGCTTTCCCGTGCCGAAAAGTGTCCCTATTTGTACACCGTCGAAAAGCTGGTACAGCGTCTTCGGGTCCGCGCCGCTCATCACGCAGCAGGGGATGCCCGCCTCGTTCACGATCGCGGCCGCGCTCACTTTGGTGCTCATTCCGCCCGTCCCGCGGTTGGAGCCGGTCCCGCCCGCCAGCGCGCGGACCCCGTCCGTGACCTGCGCCACATAGGGGATGCGCTTTGCTTCGGGGTCCACGCGGGGGTTCGCGTCGTATAGGCCGTCAATGTCCGTCAGGATGACCAGCAGGTCCGCGTCCGTCAGCACGGCGACCGTTGCGGAAAGCGTGTCGTTATCGCCGAAATTGTTGCCGACCAGCTCGTCGATGGCGACGGAATCGTTTTCGTTGACGACCGGGATAATTCCCATTTTGATCAACTCGGTAAAGGTGTTCTGGGTGTTCCGTTTGTTGTGCTCGTTCGCGACCACGTCCCCGGTCAAAAGCACCTGAGCGACCGTCTGGTTGTACTCGCCGAACAGCTTGTCGTACATGAACATCAGCTCGCACTGGCCCACCGCGGCGATCGCCTGTTTTTTCTCCGTTTCCTGCGGTCGTTCCGGCAGCCCGAGCTTTCCGACGCCGACGCCGATTGCCCCGGAGGTGACAAGGACGATTTCCCTGCCCGCGTTCTGAAGATCGGTCAGCACCTTGCACAGCGTTTCCATCCTGCGCAGGTTCAGTTTCCCGTTTTCGTAAGTAAGGGTGGAGGTACCCACTTTAACGACGATTCTTTTTGCCTGTGTTACAGCCGACATGTTCCATTCTCCTAAAATTTTTATACCCTAAATTATATCATAATCCGCCGGGGTTTTGAAGGAATATCTTTTGAACGAACGGTAAATTCCGCAAAAATCCGGGGTTTTTTTCGGGCAGAAGCGGCGCGCGCCCATCAATCCCCATATTTTTCCCTAATTTTCCATTATCTATTGCACAAACAGAAAAAACGCGCTATAATCGGTTTTGTAAGGCACAAATAAAAGTGCAGCGCAGGACCGGGGTGTCTCACCACCCCGCCCCCTGCATACGGAGAGTGAGCTCCATACGCAACCGAATAATCGGCGCACTGCGGATATTATTATACCGCCTCTTTGCAGTTTTGTACAGGGGTGATTTGTATCCGTTTGCACCTGACGGCGTTGTATATGGATAAGAATATCCGTGTACGGCGTTTTTTTGTGCCTTGCCGCAGGAAGGCCGGCGGCGAGAGTCCCCCTTTTTGGCTTTTTCCGCCGGTTCTTTTTGTGTTAAATTCTTAAAAACAACTTACTCCTTCCGGCGCGCCGGACCTGCCGGTCGGGAAAGCGCCTGGACCATGCGGTCGGCACTCGCCTACGGGACCATGCGGTCGGCAGGCGCCTACGGCGATGCTTCCAATCAGTTTACGTTCAATCGAAGTCTGATGCTCCGAAACTCCCTTCGTCGCGCCGGGCGCGCCACCTCCCTCACAGAGGGAGGCGGGGGATTCGGCCCCCTCCCCGAGGGGGCTGCCGCGAAGCGGCTGGGGGAGTCCGATATAAGTTCAAGTAGAAAAGAAAGTAACCCGGCCCCCATTTTTGAAGGGGCCGCCACTTGGTGGAGGAGTTTAACATATGCTTGGCCGGGCGGAGGCCGTCCCTCCCCCCGGAACCAGGCGGGAAAATTTTTGGCTTGCAAATAAAAAACTCCCGGAATTGTTCTCCGGGAGTTCTCTTTATAAAATGAAATTGATTCCGCTTAGTCCTTCGGTTCGCGCGGCTTGTTGGTGTTTGCGATAAAGCCGTTGCTTGCGCGGGGACGGTCGTCACGGCGGTCATCGCGGCGGCGGTCGTCGCGGCGCGGCGCGGGACGGCGCGGTGAATCGGAAATCTCATTCTCCGGGGTAAGGCCTTCCACCTCGATCAGAGCGTCGCGGCGGGAAAGGTTCAGCCTGCCCTTGTCGTCTATTTCCAGCACCTTGACCATGATTTCGTCGCCGACATTGACGACGTCGGTCACCTTCTCGGTGCGCTTGACGTCCAGACGGGAAATATGCACAAGGCCCTCTTTGCCCGGCGCAATTTCCACAAACGCGCCGAAGTCCATCAGACGGGTCACCTTGCCGTTGTAAATCGCGCCCGGCTCGGGGTCGTTCACGATCGTATCAATAATGGTCATTGCGCGCTGGCAGTTTTCGGCGTCGATACCGGAAACGAACACGTGTCCGTCCTCTTCCACATCGACCTTCACGTCGCACTCGGCGCAGATTTTCTGGATCACCTTGCCGCCGGTGCCGATCACTTCGCGGATCTTTTCAACCGGAATCAGGGTGGACAGCATTTTGGGGGCGTACTTGGAAAGCTCCTTGCGCGGCTCCGGAATCGCCTTGAGAATGACCTCGTCAAGGATATAGTCCCTTGCGTGGTGGGTTTTCTCCAGCGCTTCCTTGACCATTTCGGGGGTAAGGCCGTCGATCTTCAGGTCCATCTGAATCGCGGTAATGCCTTCGTGCGTACCGGCAACCTTAAAGTCCATGTCGCCGAAGAAGTCCTCAAGCCCCTGAATGTCGACCATGGTCATCCAGCGGTCGCCCTCGGTGATCAGCCCGCAGGAAATACCGGCGACAGGCGCCTTGATCGGCACGCCGGCGGCCATCAGGGCCAGCGTGGAGCCGCAGATGGAAGCCTGGGAGGTGGAGCCGTTGGAGGACAGCACCTCGGAAACAAGGCGGTAGGCGTACGGGAACTCTTCAACGGACGGGATGACCGGGACCAGCGCCCTTTCGGCAAGCGCGCCGTGGCCGATTTCGCGGCGGCCCGGGCCGCGGCTCGGTTTTGTCTCGCCTACGGAGTAGGACGGGAAATTATACTGGTGGATATAGCGTTTGCTTGTTTCCTCGTCAATGCCGTCCAGCATCTGGCTGTCGCTGACGGGGCCGAGGGTGACGACGGTCAGAACCTGCGTCTGCCCTCTGGTAAACATGCCGGACCCGTGTACGCGCGGCAGAAGGTCAACCTCTGCGGCGAGCGGGCGCATGTCGTCCATTCCTCTGCCGTCCACACGCTTTTTCTCGTCGAGCAGCCAGCGGCGGACAATATATTTCTGCGTTTTGTACATGCACTCGTCGATCTTGGCCGCCTGATCGGGGTAAATCTCGTCGAATTTCTCATGTACCTTTTCATAAACCGGCTTCAGCCTTGCGTCGCGCACGGTCTTGTCGTCGGTGTCCAGCGCAATTTTGACCTCTTCCATCGCAAACGCTTTGACGGCGCTGAGCATTTCCTCATCCGGCTCGTTGCTGGGATAGGAAAATTTCTCTTTGCCGATTTCGGCCTGAATGCCCTTGATAAACGTAATGATCTTCTGGTTGGCCTCGTGCCCGGCCATAATGCCGTTGTACATCACTTCGTCGCTGACGATGTCCGCGCCCGCCTCGATCATGGCGATGCGGGAATCGGTGGAGGCGACGGTGACGGCCATTTTGGAAACCTTGCGCTGCTCCGAGGTCGGGTTGATCACGTACTGCCCGTCCACATAGCCGACGGAAACACCGGAGATCGGGCCCTTCCACGGGATATCGGAAATGCTGAGCGCGATGGAGGTACCCACCATGGCGGCGATTTCCGGCGCGCAGTCGTGGTCGACCGACATCACCGTAGCGACGACGGAAACATCGTTGCGCATATCCTTCGGGAACAGCGGGCGGATCGGGCGGTCAATCACGCGGGAGGTCAGAATCGCCTTGTCGCTCGGGCGGCCCTCGCGCTTAATGTAGGAGCCCGGGATCCGGCCGACGGAATAGAGCTTTTCCTCAAAATCAACGGAAAGCGGAAAGAAATCCACGCCCTCGCGGGGCTTGGGGGACGCGGTCGCCGCAACGTGGACGACGGTCTCGCCGTAGCGGACCAGGCACTCGCCGTTCGCAAGCTGCCCCATTTTTCCGGTCTCGATCACCAGCGGGCGTCCGGCAAAGTCAGTCTCGTAAACCTTAAAATTTTCAAACATATTGTTCCTCCATTTTATTTGATACGGGAGGCAACAGGTTTAGCAATAAAACCAGCATCCGGACCCCGGCTGTTCGTTTCACTGCTAAGTCCCGCGTCTTCCCATAAAATTTACGGTTGTTCACAAAAAGCCTAAAGGCAGGCGGTTTGCACCGCCTGCCCAAACAAACTGTAATTACTTGCGGATACCGAGCTTGGCAATAATCGCACGATAGCGCTCGATATCAACTTTCTGCAAATAGTTAAGCAGGCTCCTTCTTGAGCCAACCATTTTCAGCAGACCGCGGCGTGAGTGGTGATCCTTCTGATGGCTCTTCAGATGCTCGGTCAGGTCGTTGATTCTCTTGGTGAGAACCGCGATCTGAACCTCCGCGGAACCCGTGTCGCCCTCATGCGTGGCATACTCTTTAATAATTGCTGTTTTTTCTTCTTTTAACATAGTGTTTCCACCCTTTCATCAATTAACCCTCAGTCACAGAAAAAGGCCGGTGAATTCCCCGAAGGGGCTTACTCCTGAATCCGGGAAAGGGGCATAATGCTGTATTATTATAGCATGCCGATTTTGGTTTGTAAATCATTTTATGATGCGTCAGAGGAAAAACCGCCGTTTTTCCGAAAATATTCCCTGGCCTGCTCCCCATTTTTCAGTATTTCCGCTTTCAGCTCGTCCAATCCGGCAAATTTGCGCTCCGGGCGGAGGAACCGGATCAGGTCCACCCGCACGGTCTCGCCGTAGATGTCGGGCCCGTGGTAATCGGTCAGCCAGGTTTCCGCCAGCACGGCGGGCGACCCCACCGTCGGCTTGATTCCCACATTGGTAACGCCGCAGTACCGCTCCCCGCCGAAATACACTCTGGAAATATAAACGCCGAAACGCGGAAGGACAAAATCCTTCGGCACCGCCTGGTTCAGCGTGGGGGTGCCCAGCTCCCGCCCGAGCCGACGCCCGTGCAGGACCGGCAGGATGTACCCGTAGGGCCGTCCCAGAAGTCTTGCCGCCTCGTCCACGTCGCCGTTCGCGATCATGGAGCGGATGCGTGTGGAGCTGACCGGTTCGCCGTCCAGCAGGACGGCATGGGTCACGGCGGTTTCCATTCCGCGCTCCCCGCAGAGGAGGGAAAGCAGCCTGCTGTCCCCTTTTCCGCCGCGCCCGAACGTGAAGTTGAACCCGCAGCAGACTTTTTTCGCGCGGCAGACCTTTTGCAGAATCTGGCCGACGAATTCCTCCGCGGACAAATCCTTTACCGCCGAAAAATTCAGGATGTACAGCTGTTCCACCCCGAATTCTTCCAGCAGGCGGATTTTCTGCTCCTGCGTAATGATCTCCCCGCCCGCGCTTCCGCCCAGATCGGTGAGCGGATTGTGCGCGAAGGTGAGCACCGTTGGGACAAGACCCTTCTTCTTCGCCTCCACCGCCGTGGAAATCACCTTTCTGTGGCCGATATGCAAACCGTCAAAGCTGCCCAGCGCGACGGCGGAATCGCCAGAGGCGGGCGTCAAATCGTAGTAAACGTTCATCATGTATTCTTCTCCAGTATCAAGACTTGCAAAATCCGCGGTCCCTTTTGCCAAAATCAGTTCCCTTCCTCAAAGAACAGCCGCAGCACGGAAAGCTCCGCTTTTTCCCTGTCGACAGTCCCCAGCCCTAAAAAGCTTCCTTCGGGGGAGAGCACGCGCAGAAAGGCGCCGTCCGTTCCGTCCCCCGGCAAGCCCGGAAGGCGTTCCAGACTGAGCGCGCCGCCGTTGCAGAACCGCCGCGCCTGCGCGCCCGTCACCCGCAGCGCGGGGCGGCCGGAAAACAGGCTTTCGGTCGGCCGGACCTTCCGCTCCAGCGTTCCCTGTTCGGAAAGCCGCTTCGCCTCGTCCAGCGAAACCGCGTCCTTCAGCGAAAATCCGGCGGCCCGCGTCCTTCTCAGCGAGGACATCACGCCGAACGTCCCCAGCCTTTCGCCGATATCCGCGCAGAGAGTCCGTATATAGGTTCCCGCGGAACAGCGCACGGTCAGCGCGCCGCTCCGGGTGTTTTCGTCAAATTCATTCAGAATCAGCTCATAAATCGTAACCGGGCGCTTGTCGCGCTCCACCTCTATCCCCTGCCGCGCAAGGGTGTAAAGCCGCTGTCCGTTCTTCTGCACCGCAGAGTACATCGGCGGAATCTGCCAGATATTTCCGCGGAAATAAGGCAGTACGGCTTCTATTTGGGCCTTTTGGACCCTTTTGCCGCATTCCTGCAGCTTTCTGCCGGTAATGTCCTGTGTGTCGGTGCGGTACCCAAGCTGAAAACCGGCACGGTATTCCTTGTCCGTGTCGTCCAGAAGCGAAGCCGCCCGCGTCGCCTTTCCCAAAAGCAGGGGCAGAACCCCGGTGGCCATCGGGTCAAGGGTGCCGGTGTGGCCGATTTTCTTCTGTCCGCAAAGGCGGCGCATCACCGCCACCACGTCAAACGAGGTGAAGTCCTGCGGCTTGTCTATCACGATGACCCCGTTCATGGCTTCCCTCCCGTCGCCTGCCGTATTTTAAAGATGCCTGCCGATCTCCGCAAGAATCTGCGCCTCGGCTTCCTCCAGGGTGGTGTTAAAGGTACATCCCGCCGCTCCCGCGTGTCCGCCGCCGCCGAAAACGGCGCAGATTTCGGAAGCGTTCTGCGGCGGCTGTGCCCGCAGGGAAATCTTGTACCCGCCGTCCGCCTTTTCGCGGATGGTCACGCCGATGACCACGCCCTCGATCGCGCGGGGAATGGAGGCCAGTCCCTCGATGTCGCCCTCTGTCGCGCCGGTGCTCCTGATCATCTCATTGGTAATTTGAATGACCGCAACGCGGTCGTCGTAAAAATAGCGGATGGTATCCATGACACAGCGCTCCATATCGATGCGCGCGCGGCTTTTCGTGTCGAACATCGCACGGTTGATCCGGTGCCCGTCGGCGCCTTTTTCAACAAGGTCCGCGGCAATACGGTAGGTGGTCGGGGTCACGTTGATGTATTTGAAGCAGCCGGTGTCCGTCGTAATGCCCGTATAAAGGCAGTCCGCGATCACGGAATCGATTTCCACTCCCAGCAGATTGAGCAGGTCGAAAATAATCTCGCAGGTGGCGGCCGCTTTCGCGTCCAGACAGGTGCGCTTCGCGTAATCGGAATTGGAAGGGTGATGATCGATACAGAGGTCAACCCTGTCCCCGTATAGGCTCTGGTTCGGTTCGCCGATCAGTTGCAGGTCGGCAATGTCCACCGCGACGACCGTTTCGGGGGAGAACGTCTCCTCTTTCACGCCGCTGAAAAGGTACCGGTATTTCGGTACGATCTCGTCGGAGCAGCGGATCATGGCGTGCCTTCCCATTTTCTGCAGGCCCCGGCAAAGCGCCGTGGCGGAGCCCAGGGTGTCGCCGTCCGGATACTGGTGGCTTAAAATCAGGATATGGTCGGCTTCCCGCAGAAAATCGGCCGCCTCGCTTCGGGTTATCATTTTTTATCACCTCTTAAATCGTTAAGCATCCGCGAAATATTCGCGCTGTATTCGATGGAGTCGGTCGCTTTGAAGGTAAGCTCCGGCACATGCCTGAGCGCAAGCCGCGCGCCAAGCTCGTGACGGATAAAGCCGGACGCCGATTTCAGGCCGGTAATGGCCTGCTTCGCCCGCTCCATCCCCTCCATTGCGCTGACAAAAACCGTGCAGTAAGATAAATCGCTTGTGACGTCCACCCGGACAATACTGATCAGCCCCTGTACCCGCGGGTCTTTCAGCTCGCGGAAGATTGCCGTCAGCTCCCTTTTGATATCCTCAGTCGTCCGTCCCATTCTGTGGCTGGCCATTTTCTACCTCCGTATCTTACCCTTTCGGGATCAGTCCCTGTATTCCTCCATCACAAAGGCTTCCAGGATATCCCCTTCCTTGATGTCGTTGAAGCGCTCGAGACCGATGCCGCAGTCGTAGCCCTCGGCGACCTCTTTCACGTCGTCCTTGAAACGGCGCAGGGAAGCGATCTTATCCTCCGTGATGACAATCCCGTCGCGCACAACGCGGATCTGTGCGACGCGGGTGATTTTGCCCGTCGTAACGTGGGCGCCCGCAATGGTACCCACATTGGTGATTTTATAGACCTCGCGGCACTCGGCCTTGCCCAGGGGCAGTTCGCGGAATTTCGGTGCGAGCATACCCTTCATGGCGGACTCGATTTCGTCGATACAGTCGTAGATGATGCGGTACAAACGCATATCCACGCCGTCGCGCTTGGCGTTTTCCTCGGCGACCGGGTCGGGCCGTACGTTAAAGCCGACGATAATGGCGTTGGAAGCGGAAGCGAGCATGACGTCGGATTCGCTGATCGCGCCCACGCCGCCGTGAATGACGTTTACGCGGACTTCCTCGTTGCCCAGCTTCTCCAGCGACTGGCGGACCGCTTCCACGGAGCCCTGCACATCGGCCTTTACAATGATCTGCAGCTCCTTCATGTCGCCCTGCTTCATCTGGTCGAACAGATTGTCAAGGGTGACCTTGGTGCGGGAGTTGAAACGCTCTTCCTTCAGCTCGGTGCGGCGCTGCTCCACCAGCTCCCTCGCGAGGCGTTCGTCGGACACGGCGTTGAAGATATCGCCGCCGGTCGGCACGTCGTCAAGGCCGGTGATCTCCACCGGGACGCTCGGGCCCGCCTGCTCGATCTTCTGCCCGTCCGCGTTCGTCATGGCGCGCACGCGGCCCACGGTGGTGCCGGCGACAATGATATCGCCGGTGCGGAGCGTCCCGTTCTGGACCAGCATGGTCGCAATCGGGCCGCGGCCCTTGTCAAGCCTTGCCTCAATGACGGTGCCCTTTGCGGCGCGGTCCGGGTTGGCCTTCAGCTCCTTCATGTCTGCTGTCAGGATGATCATTTCCAGAAGGTCCTTGATGCCGGTCTTTTTCACGGCGGAAACCGGGATGCACGGCGTGTCGCCGCCCCATTCCTCCGGAACAAGGTCGTACTCCGTCAGCTGTTCCATGACATGCTGCGGGTTTGCGCCCGGCTTATCCATTTTGTTGATCGCGACGATGATGGAAACCTCCGCGGCCTTGGCGTGATGGATCGCCTCCACGGTCTGCGGCATGATGCCGTCGTCCGCGGCGACCACCAGAACGGCGATATCCGTTACCTGCGCGCCTCTGGCGCGCATGGTGGTAAACGCTGCGTGGCCCGGGGTGTCCAGGAAGGTGACGTCGCGCTTGCCCAGCTTTACCTGGTACGCGCCGATGTGCTGGGTAATGCCGCCGGCCTCGGAGGCGGTGACGTTCGCGTGGCGGATGGCGTCCAGAAGGGACGTCTTGCCGTGGTCGACGTGGCCCATGACGACCACAACGGGCGCGCGCGGCACGAGGTTGTCGTCCTTGTCCTCGCTGTCGTCGATGATCTGTTCCTCAATGGTGACGACGACTTCCTTTTCCACCTTCGCGTGGAATTCCATGGCGGCGAGGGAAGCGGTGTCGAAGTCGACGGTGTCGTTGACGGCGGCAAACACGCCCAGAGCCATCAGCTTCTTGATGACCTCGGCGGCGGTGGCCTTCAGGCGGAGCGCCAGCTCGCCGACCGTAATCTCCTCCGGAATCTGGATGGTGATCGGTTTCGCCTTGCGCTCCAGCGCGATGCGGCGCAGACGCTCGGCCTCGGTCTCCTTGCGGGAATTCCTCGGCCTGCCGCGGTACTGGGAGCTGCGCTGGGTCAGCTTCTGTTTCTGCACGGTATTGTTCGTGTTGATTTTCTCGGAAGCGAGACGGTCGTATTTTTCGTTGTATTTATCAAGCTCCACATGGGACGATCTCGTATCGACAATCCTGCCCTCGGTGCGTTTGATCGCGCTGCCGGAGTCGCCGGACGGCTGCGGTCTTCTCTGCATGGTGCTCTGCTGCGGTCTGGGTGCCGCGGGGGTCTTGTGCTGCTGGGGGGCCTTGGGTCCGACCGGCGTAATCTTGCCCGGCTTTACGGCCTTGCGCGTCGGCGGGACAGAGCCCTGCGCACTCTGTGCGGGGCGTGCCTGAGCTCCGGGCCGCTGCTGCGCTCCCTGCGCCGGACGCGGAGCCCTGGCCTGCTGCTGTACGGGCGGACGGGGCGCGGGCTTCTGCGGCTGGATGATGACATCCGGCTTTTCCGGCTCCACGATGGTCTCGTTCCGGTTCGCCTGAGCGAAATACGTGTCAAGGCTTTCGCTGCTGTTCTTCTGTGTAAACGTTTCAAAAACGAGATCGAGTTCGCTTTCGTTGAGAGCCGTCATATGTTTTTTTGTTTCGCCGGTATACTTCTCCAAAGTATCAATGACATCCTTATTCGGGACGTTCAAATCCTTTGCCACCTCATGGACCCTGTATTTCATCATCATATATCAAATTCCTCCTCATTACTCTGTGGCCGCCTGTGCCCGGGAAAGCTCAAGCAGCTTTTTAGCGAACCCTGCGTCATTCACCGCTACAACTCCGGTTCGCTTCCCAAGAGCCATGCTGATTTCGTCCATTACCGCCCCGCAGATAACCACCGCGGTTCCTTCTTCTTCGGCCGCCCGCCGGACGCCTCCGGCGGTTCGGGGGGAAAGGTCCGCCGCCAGCAGTATCAGCGCGGCGCTTCCCTTCCTCAGCGATTCGATCGCCGCGTCATTGCCGAGCGAAAGCCTTCCGGCCCGGCGGGCAATGCCGAGAAGATGTAAGATTTTTTCATTCATTCCGGCTGATTTCCTCCTCCATACGGTCAAATACCTCGTCGGGGATTTTGCAGGAGAAGGCTTTTTCAAATCTTCTCGCCTTTCGCGCCGCTTTCAGGCAGTCTATGCTCCTGCACACATATGCGCCGCGCCCCGGCCTGCGTCCTGTCAAATCAAGAGATATTTCCTGTTCGGGCGATTTTACCACCCGCACAAGCTCTTTTTTCGGTTTCATCTCTCCGCACCCCGAGCACATCCGCATCGGTACTTTTCTTTCATGCATCCCATACACCGCCTGTTCAAAAAGAATTTACTTCTGCTCTTCCTCGCCGAAGAAGCCGCTTTCCGGCTTGATATCTATCTTCCAGCCGGTCAGCTTGGCGGCAAGGCGGGCGTTCTGCCCCTTGTTGCCGATCGCGAGGGAGAGCTGGCTGTCCGGCACGGTCACGCGGCAGGCGTGGGAGCCGTCCTGCGCCGGGGTGACGGAAAGGACGTCCGCGGGCGACAGCGCGGAGGCGATAAACTGCGCCGGGTCCTCGCTGTACTCCACAATGTCGATCTTTTCGCCGCCCAGCTCGTTTACGATATTGGAAACGCGCGCGCCGCGGGAGCCGATGCAGGCGCCGACGGCGTCGACGTCCGGATTATGGCTCAGGACCGCGATTTTTGTGCGGGACCCCGCTTCGCGGGAAACCGCTTTTATCTCCACCGTGCCGTCGTAGATCTCCGGCACCTCGGTTTCAAACAATCTCTTGACCAGATCGGGGTGGACGCGGCTGATCATAGCGCGCGGGCCCTTCTCGGTTTCCTTGACGTCGACCACGTACACCTTGATGTGGTCGCCCTCCGTCAGCTTTTCGTCGCCGACCTGTTCGCTCTTGGGCAGAATGGCTTCGGCCTTGCCGATCATCAGCGTCGCCGCGCCCGTGCGGGGGTCGACCCGCTCCACCAAAGCGCTGACCAGCTCCTGATGCTTGCTCTGGAACTCCTGCATCATCTGGCCGCGCTCGCCGTCGCGGATGCCCTGCCGGATGATGTTGCGGGCGGTCTGCGCCGCGATGCGCCCGAATTCCTTGGTGTTCAGCTGAACGCCGACCACTTCGCCGATGTCCGTTTTCGGGTCGATTTTGCGCGCGTCCTCCAACAGAATTTCTTTTCCCTGGTCGCTTATGTCCTCAACGACGGTCTTGCGCAGATAAACTTCGAACGTCCCTTTCGCCGGATCCATGTTTATCACACAGTCCTCGTTGCCGTAGCTGTTTTTGCAGGCTGTGACAATCGCCTTTTTGATCCTGTCGAGCATAAAGTCGACCGGAATGCCCCTTTCTTTTTCCAACAGAGCAAGGGCCTCGAAAACTTCGCTGTTCATTCCTCAATACCTCCAACAATATCATCATCCACCAGCCGCACCGACGAGGCATCCCTGGCGGCCAGTGAAATCGTTACTCCTTCCTCCGTTTGAAGGACCATGGTATTCTCCCGATAATCTTCCAGTACGGCGGTCAGCTCGCGCCGCCCGTCCTCCAGGGGACGGATCAGCTTCACACGCACCACGGAACCCAGGAACGCCTGAAAATGCTCCTCGCGCACAAGCTCCCGGTCAATCCCCGGGGAGGAGACCTCCAGACAGTACGACCGGTCGATCGGGTCAAGTTCGTCAAGCGGGCCGTTGATCGCGCGGCTCATTTTTTCACAGTCCTCAATGCCCACGCCACCCTTTTTGTCAATAAAAATCCTCAGAAACCAGTCGGCTCCCTCTTTCAGGAAGCGGACGTCCCAGACGGAAAGCCCCAGCCCGGCCGCGATCGGCGCGGCAAGCTTCCATACCGCTTCGACGGTATTTCCGTTCTTTTTCTTATAAGCCAACCCTGTTCACCTCATAATACAAACAAAAGAGCGGGTCGCCCCACTCTTTCATCCTTCATAATATTACTTATTTATAATATCACAACAAAACTGCGAATGCAAGGGGAAAAGTGAATAATGCGCTTATTCCTCCATCTGTTTTCCCAAGAAGGATGCCGCGACCTGCGCGAGCTTGGTTTCACTTTCCGTGGGAACCTCGTCTCCGTCGTTTCCGAGCAGGACCACCGCTCCGGTCACATCGCTGGAAGCGATGATGGGATAAACGACTTCCGCCGTCCTGTCCACACCCTCCACGGGCCGGAACGCGGACTTTCCCTTGCTGATAAAGTTCGTGCGGCTCTGCATGCATTCCTCAAGCTCGGGGGTTACGCGGCGCTCCAGAAATTCCTTGCGCGAAACGCCGGCCGCCGCGACGACATGGTCGCGGTCACAGATAATGGCAGGCGCGTTGATCGCTTTGCTCAGCACATCCGCGTACTGCCCGGCGAAGGTGGAGAGCTCGCCCACGGGCGAGTATTTCTTAAAAATGACCCCTCCCTGCGTATCGGTAAAAATTTCAAGCGCGTCGCCTTCGCGTATGCGAAGCGTGCGGCGTATCTCCTTTGGGATGACAACGCGGCCTAAATCATCAATTCTTCTGACTATTCCTGTGGCTTTCAATTTTATTACCTCCTGTGCGGTGTTGTCTGTGCTTATTATCCGCAGGAATCTCTTTGCTATGCAGGATTTGACAAGGATGATTTTGGGAAAATTTTTTCTTTTTGCTCCCGCGGGCCGCACAGCCCGCTGGAAATCCCCACTTTTTCCTCTGCGGCAGCGTCAAATAAAATTCTTTTGCTTCCCGCAAATTCGCGCTTGCGCGGATTTATCGACGGGCCTGTGTTTATCTTTCGGGAAAATACGGTAATACTTGTAAACGGAAGGAACCCGTACTATAATAAATCATATTAAGTTTTCCTGAATAAATGGAGGTTTTACATTGAAAAAACTGATAAAATTATGTGCCGCGGTTCTTGCGGCGGCGGCTCTGTTCGCGCTCACGGGCTGTTCGGCGCGCACGCCGGTTACGGCGGACGAATTTAAAAAGCAGGCGGAAGCGGCCGGGTTTACGGTGACGGATTCCTCCGCGAATGCAAACGCGGAAAAATACCTGAGCGCGGTCAAAAGCGAGACCGGCACGGAGCTGGCGTTCCTTTCCTTCTCCTCGGAAAGCACCGCGACGGAGATGTACACGAACCTCAAGTCGAGCATTACCTCCGGCACGGACGGCGACGCGAAGAACGTCGACTCCTCCTCCTATAATAAATACACCCTTGTAAACGGCGAGCTGAACCACATTCTGGTGCGGATGAATAAAACCATTGTGTACGGCAAGGCGACCACAACCTATAAAAACCAGATCGACGACTTTTTCAGCGCGATCAAATACTGAACCTGCTTTAAAAAGGCTCCCCTGACAGACGCGGACACAGCGCTTGTCAGGGGAGCTTTTTTGATGTGTTGAACATAACAAATCTAAAACAGCTTTCCGCCGGTAAAGCCCGCGAAGGCCATGGACAGAATCCCAACGTAGATCAGCACGGCGGGCAGCCCGCTGAACGCTTTGGGCATATCCGGGTTCCTGCAGATTTCCGGCGTATGGGAAAAAACGAGGGCGGCCAGAAAGAACGCCGCGCCCGTGCCGAGGGCAAAGCCGACGGCGTCCGGCAAAGCGAGCTTCAGGCTTTTCAGCACATACGGCATGGAGAGCACGACCGTATTCATTGCCGCCGGAGCCAGAATCTGCCCGTATTTTCTGTAAAACCGTACGGAAAAGGTTTTCAGGACAAACGCCACGATCAGATAGGCGGCCGCGCTGCAAAAAGCCAGCAGGGCCGGCCGTAGGACAATCAGCGTCTGGCTGCCCGCAAGCAGCGGGCTGAGAAAATAAGCCGCGGCCATGGAAATCAGCGTAAAAACCGCCACGAAGGCAGAATACATTCCGAGCATCTTCGGCCTGCGCCCCGCGCGGAGCACGCGGCTGAACCCGATGCCCCCGGCAAACAGGATATTTTCCGTGCTTACCGCCAGAAGCGCGGTCAAAAGCATCTGTACAAAGGTGTTCATATGCGGGGCACCCTCCTTCTACCGCCTTTTTTACCGCGCTTTTCATTTACCCACTGGACGAACGCGGCGAAAAAACCCAGCAGGATGAAGCCGAAAAACGGCAGGGAAACGCCCGCGTCGGCGGTGCCGTACACCCCCATGTTGGTGTGCCACAGGCTTCCCTTGAGCCAGAGCTCCCGGATGGCGGCGCTCAGGCAGATGACCGCGGCAAAGCCGGCGGAACACCCCAGGGCGTCCGCGGCCACCGCCCAGCCGATATGGGTGGGCGCGTAATCGTTCGCGCGGGAAAGGATCATGGAGTTGCCGATCATCAGAGCGGCGAACATGCCCAGGGCGGTCACCGACCCGGGGAGCAGCTTTTCCGTCAGCCACGCGGCGGGCAGATACAGAACCGCGGAAACCGTCAGGACCAGCCCCGGACGGATCCACAGGGGCATCATTTCCCCCACCAGACAGAGCAAAAGGGACAGCGGCAGGGTCAGAAAAAGGAACAGGAGGGACAGCTCAACGGCGTTCCTCATATTGTAGCCGCCCGCAACAACGGGGTAAAGCCCGAGCGCGCCTACCAGAACGGGATTTTTGAAAAACGCCCCGTTCAAAAAGATCATGCCCGTTTCGCGCAGCAGAGTTTTCTTATTCGTCATACGGTTCCTCCCCCAGTCTCAGCGCCCCCAGCAGCAGAGAATCAATCTGCGGGGCGGCGGCGTTGGCAATGATGACGGCGAAGACGGCCCCCTGTTCAAACGCGCCGAAGCGGCGGAACATCATTACCAGAAAACCGGCAAAGGCGCCGTAAAAAATGCGTCCCGGTATCCTGTGCGGGGCGGTCACCGGGTCGGTGACCATGAACACGGAACAGAAAAGCAGGGATCCCGACATCAGTTCGTACTTCACAGAGGTCATCGGGCTGCACGCAATTCTGGGAAAAAACGCCGCGATCAGCACGGCGGCGGCCAAAAACGAAACCGTGATCTCCCACCTTGCCGTGCGTTTCAGGAACAGGAAAAGCCCGCAGGCGCAGATCACCAGAATTCCGGTCGTTCCCAGCGGGCCAGGAAACACGCCCCACAGCATGTCGAGCGGCAGGATGCCCGGCTTCAGCCCGCTTTTTAAAACGGCGGCTGGCGAAGGGGCCAGCACCGCGGTAAAATCCTGATACGGAGGAATCGTCTGAGCGGCCGCCGGATCGAAATAGGAAAACATCTCCTTCGGCCAGCACAGCACGGCAAAGGCGACGCCGGACGCCGCCGGATTAAACGGCGTATGCCCGATGGAGCCGAACGGCATCTTCGCGGCCAGAATCGCAAAGGCGGCCGCCGCACAGGGCAGCCACAGGGGAGCGCTGAGCGGCATCAGCATGGTGATCATCATTCCCGTGACAAGGGAGGACCCGTCGGAAAGGCTGATGCTCTTTGTCTGGATCAGGCTGAACGCGATCTCGCAGACCGCACAGGCCAGCATGGTCACGCCCGCCATCATGAGCGGGCGCGGCCCGTAGTGCACCACGGGCAGAACGAGCAGCATGGCAAGCGCGAACAGCACGTCGCGCATCATGGATGCTACGGAGGCTTCGCTTTTTACAAAAGGAGCTCTCGCTTCATTTAACGTCAATCGAAGTCACCGCTTTTCTTATAGGCCGCCGCCTTCGAAATGGCGGCGCGCAGATCGATTCCGGAAGGGCAGGCGACGGCGCAGGCCGAACAGCCGATGCATTTCTGCACGTTCAGCATCCTGACAGGGTCCGGACTGGCGCTTTGTATCTCTCTCAGGACCTTCCACGGCACAATGCCGCGCGGGCACGCCCGCTCGCATTTCTCACAGCCGATGCAGGGATAGGTCTTGTTCCTGGGGGGCTTTCTCAGCGCGATCACACAGCGCGTTGCCGCCGTGACCGGCTCGGACAGGTCGGTGACGGCTTTTCCCGTAACGGAAGAACCGGTGATGACCACCTTCGTCTTTTCGCTCGCTTCGCAGGCGTCCAGCAGAAATTTCAGCGGCGTGCCGATACGCACCCGCAGGTTCCGCCAGCGGTCCACCCCGTCGCCCGCCACCGTCACCACGGTAAAGCCCTGGGGCTCGTCTTCGTCCACGGCGGCGGTCAGCGCCAGGAGCGCCTGCGCGCCGACGTACGCGGCGTTTTTCCCGGAGGCGTACAGCTTCCGTTTCAAGAGCACCCGCGCCGGGTACCGTTCGCCCGCAACGATCAGATCCGCCTGCGGGTTGATTTTCCGGATCACGCGCGCCTCCCGGGAAGTCGCCACGGCGATTTTGTTCTCCGCCGCGCCGCACGCCCGCGCGGCAAGCACCAGCCCGGCGATCATCGCGTGCGTATTTTCCCGCAGCGCCGCCATGGCGCTTGTCGTACAGGGGTCCTCGTCAAAGCAGCAGGCCACGAGCATATCCGGTTTCAGGCGGCGCAGCCGCCTCAGCTTCTTGTCCAGCGCCGCGCCGTCGAACTCGTCGACGATCCCGGCGGCCTCGGCGGCGGCGATAATCCCGCCGGCGTCAAGCTTCCCTTTCCGCGGCGGAAGCGGCCTCGGCTCCTCAATGCCCTCCGGAACGGGAATATCCTTTATTTTATGTCTCAGCGAAGCTGATTTTTGCTGCTCCAGCTTTACGCCGCGCTGCAGTATCACGCCGCCACCCCCGTTTCTATTTTTGCCCGGCCGCCGCTTTCAGATCCCTGATCGCCTGTGCGGCATCCTCCGCCTTGAATACGCTTGTCCCCGCCACGCACACATCCGCGCCCGCCCGTGCGGCCGTCCGGATGGTGGAAGGATTGATTCCGCCGTCCACCTGAATCAGCAGCTCCGGCCTGCGGGCTTTCAGGACCCGGATCTTTTCCATCATGTCCTCCATAAAGCTCTGGCCGCCGAACCCCGGCTCCACCGTCATGACAAGCACCATGTACAGCTTGTCCAGATACGGGAACAGCGCCTGCGCGGGAGTGCCGGGCTTCACGGACAGCGCCGGCTTTGCGCCGCCCGCGCGGATGGCTTCCAGCGTTTTTTCCGTGTCGGACTGCGATTCTATATGAAAAGTAATGATATCCGCTCCGGCGTCTATAAAATCAGGGACATACCGGAGCGGTTCATCGATCATCAGATGCACGTCAAAAGGTTTCTCCGTAAATCCGCGCACGGCCCTGATCACCGGCGCACCGAAAGTCAGGTTTGGCACAAAATGCCCATCCATTACATCCAGATGGATCCAGTCCGCGCCGCAGAGGTCCATTCTCCTTACTTCATTTCCAAGCTGTGAAAAATCCGAGGAAAGCACCGAAGGTGCTATTAGCATATTGATTCCTCCATTGCTTTTTCCTTTATTCTACCCTAAATAAATTGTTTTTTCAACGTTTTCAGAACCGGTTCCCTCAAACTTTATAGTGCCTGCCGGGAACGGATTCCCGGCAGACGATCTATAATAAAGCGGTTTCAATATTTGCCCCGCACTCTATTGTATGCATGAATTCGCATTTTGGCAGTAAAAAAGCTCCGCGTCCGCGAAGCTTTTTCCGCTATTTCTCATCGTGGCCGGAAGGGTCGTCCCCGGGGACGTCTCCCCCGCTTTTCCTGCTTTCCCTGTAATAGACCACACAGGCAAGCACCAGCGCCGCCGCGGTAAGCCCGCGCAGCACCCAGCCCCAGGCCCCGGCAAACGGGTTGACCCCGAAGGCGGCGTCCGCAAACCACCATCCGCCCAGCAGGAGAAAGAACGCGCCCAGCGCGTAAAAAACACGGTTTTCCCGGCTCATCCGGAAAATCAGGATCAAGCCGGCAGCAACCCACATCGCCGCATATACGTAAGGCAAATCAACCGCTCCCCGCTGTTATGATATTCTATCATAATATGAATCGGGACTTCTGTCAATCGCTACGCGCAGGTTTTCTCGGCCCTGCGCAGCCGGCCCTGTGCATGCTGGGGATGCCTGTGCATCCGGCGGCGGCGCACGGCGGCTTCCCGCCTGAGCTGCAAAAAGCAGCAGAAGGCCACGACGGCCTGCAGAACAAACTGGACGGTTTGGAACAGCCAGTTCCCCTCACCGGAGAGAAGAGAAATCATCCCCATCGCCGCGGTCATCCCCAGCAGCGCACGGCCGGACTCGGTCCGCGGCCTGAATTTTTTGGCCATGATGCCCGCCGCCAGCAGCATGATCGTTCCCGTTAAAAGATTCATCGTTTTATCCCCCCGGCCCCAAAAATCGTTCATATGTTCTACTTGTTGTCCTTATAATAACACATATGTTCTATTGAATGCAAGCTTTCTTTTTCAAAAAGTTTTGCGCGGGGACATCCGCGGGACAGCAAAAGGAGCGGGGTTTCCCCCGCTCCCTGTATTACAGAACATAAATATTCATTTTACGGTTTCCGAACTGCCGGCACTGCCCGACCGTGTTGAAGTACAGGTCGGCGACAATGCGTCCGTCCATTACCCCGCCGCCGGTATCCGCCGCAATGGCGTAACCGTAAACGACCTTGCCGTCCGGGGAACAGATATAAAGCCTGCTGCCGTAGGGGATGATCTTCGGATTGACCGCAACCAGGCCGAACGCCGCCGCCCGCCCGGTCGAGGTTCTTCCCCCGCCGGTGTAGCCGGTGCATTTTCCGGAAACGCATTTCTTATAGGAAATGGTCTTTCCGTTCTGGTCGGTGATCGTTCCGTTGCCGTTGATCACAGCGGCGCCCGCCGCTTTTTTCTTTGTCCCGACCAGAGTCACCTGATCGACCGGCTGTTCCAGCACGGTGGCGCTGACGACCTCGCTGGCGGCAACTTTTCCTTCCACCAGCTTCTGGCGGGTAACCACGGACTGGCTGCCGGCTTTGCCGGAAGTCTTGACCTTGATCTGCCCTTTATAAAGGCCGGCGCTGCTTTCGTTTTTGTTTTTGAACGCGACCGGCTGGATGCTGGTAACTTCCTTATAGGTCACCCTTGAGACGGAAATCTTCATTCCCTCGCTGACCGGGGCGTTCCTCTCCACATTGACAATGTCTTCCGCGCCGAGCGAAACCCCGGCTTCCTCAAGCGCCTGGGCGACTGTGCCTTCGCCGACGAGCACGGATTTCGTCTGCCCGTCCGCGGTCATGCTGACGGTAAATTTTCTTTTTACCTGGATGTCCGTTTCCGGCGTAAGCTTTTCAGCCGGCTCCGGAGTAACCACATCGTTTGCTTTCAGCGTTACCGCCGCCGTAGAAAGCGCCTTTGCCACCGTATCGCCGTAGTGCAGCGTAACGGTTTTTACATCGCCGTCCGCGCTGACATCCGCCTGAAACGCGGTTCTCACAGTGATGAGGATTTTCCCGTCCGGGGTCGGTTCGGGGCTACGTTCAACAATATCGTTTTCGCCGGGCTTGACATTTGCCGCGGCAAGAATTTCATCTGTCCCATCACTGTACAGCTGTACGGATCTCTTTTCTCCGTTATAATCGACCACTGCGTTGCGCGTTACCGCCGCCACCGTGATCACGGAACTGACTGTAATCACAATCATCATAGCCAGAGCAGCTGCTCTTTTCATCGAGTTTTGCAGCCAGGCCGTATTTCGTGTGAAAAATTGCATTTGTTCACCCTTTTCCCTGCTTCGGCGGGGTAAATATGGGCCTTGCCCACCACCTTGCCGAGCGTCAGTTTTTAGAGCATCTATCTAATGGCGTAATTATATTCACCTAATGCATAATTGTCAAATTATCATCGGTCGCAAATTTGTAGATATTGCACAAAGCCTTTCCAGCGAATATTCGGAAATTCCGCCTTAATTTTCTGCGTCCGCACAAATATTCCTTTTCTTGCGCTTTCAAAGAAACTCTTTTCTGTGCAAAATGCAAGAAAATCAAAGTTACAAACTTGTTACAAATATTACAGCATTGTTTACACTGTAAAGGATTGGGTTTTTTCGCCGCTTTTTCACCGTTTTTCTGAACGATCGGTTAAAATCAGCGGCTCTGCGCCTGAGTTTTTGGCTATTGTGAACAGTGTTTCAAAACCTGTCGTTTTTGATACAATTCCGCCTTTTCGCCGAGGAGCGGTCCAGGCCTGAAAAACCGGTTTTCGTTTATTTTCGCTGCCTGGATCCGGCGCCGAAAGACACAACGCAACCACACTATATATAGTATATGAAGGCCGTCCAAAAAGAGCGCGAACTCTGCCGGAAAAATGCTATATATAATGAAAAAGGACTCCGGTCATCCGGAGCCCCTTTACCGTACAATCAATCCTAAATATCTCGACAGGTCGCAGGCCTGTACCGCAGTGACGGCCGCCCCCTGCAGCTCCGGCCCGGAGAGCAGGATTCCCGCGATTTCACAGGTTGTAAAATCGATCCCTTTGAGCGGCGCGTGAAGAAATTCCGACCGGGTCAGATCGCATCTCTGGAACCCGACCGACTTGAAGGCGCACAGCTGAAAACTCGCGTTTGAAAAGTCGCTTTCCGCAAAGAGGCAGCCTTTCATTTTCACCGAGGATAAATTCCCATAGGTACAGATGCATTTTTCTATGGTGACGCTTTCAAAAGACGACTCTGAAAAATTGACGCCCAGCATCTTGCAGTTCTCAAACCGTACCCTGCGCAGCAGGCACCTGGAAAAGTCGGCATTGGAAAGATCGCAGCCGCTGAAAACAACATCCGCAAAATACTGGTTGCCAAACCCGCTTTCCGCCAGACGGCAGTTTTCGAAAAAACACTTCAGAATGTCGGCGCCGCAGGCCGCCGTGCCGTTTTGCACCGCGTTCCGGAAGTGGTAGCCTTTCACGTCCCGTTCTTCCTCCTGTGCCTGCCAAACGGCTTCTTTCAGATTTCCCGATTCCGTCAACTGCTCCGAGAGCTTTGGTTCTTCCGTTTTTATCATTTCGTTTTCTTCACTCCTGTGAATTTTTTGTCCCTGCAATATTCATTTGCTCCGTTCCCCAGGCGGCCAGCTCGTTCAGCGCCGGCATCAGGCTCTCTCCCGACCGGCTCAGGGAATATTCCACGTGCGGCGGTATTTCCATGTACTGAACCCGTCGTACCAGCCCGCTTCCTTCCAGTTCCTTCAGGGACTGCGACAGCATCATGTTGGTGATTCCGCAGACGCACCGTTTCAGTTCATTGTACCTTAAAACGCCCTTGCAGCTGAGCGCCCACAGAATCGGAAGCTTCCATTTTCCGCCGATCAGCTGCAGGGCATACGTGACCGGGCATTGCCCAATCCTTTCTTCCTTTTCCATCCCGTTTCCCCCTATACTCAGAAAATTCTTCCTTAGTCATAGAAATCTGCATACTTGCATGATTCATTCTTTATTTTATAATAATATCATACAGAAACAAAAAGGAGCAATGATTATGGACGAAATTCTTCAATTTTTAACCGAAAATCCCACCTTTTACCTCGCCACGGTGGAAGGCAGCGTTCCCAAAGTCCGCCCTTTCGGGTTTGTCATGAAATACGACGGGAAGCTCTGCTTCTGCACCAACAACCGTAAAAATGTTTATAAACAGATGAAGGAAAACCCCCATATTGAAATCTCAACAACCAACAAGGACAGCGAATGGCTGCGCCTGAGGGGGAAGGCGGTTTTCTGCACCAGCAGGGAAAGCAAGCAGGCCGCGCTGGCGGCGGCGCCTTACCTTTCCAATCTATATCAGATTGACGACGGTATTTTTGAGGTTTTTTTCATTGATGAAGCGGAAGCCACTTTCAGCAATATGAAGGGCGAATCCAGAACCGTCCGGCTTTAACCGTACCTCCACGGGCCGTATTAAGGCCAAATGACAGGAATCAAAAATGTCCCCGCAGTTTGTCTGCGGGGACATTTTTGATCCGACCGGGCCGAACCCCTTGAAACAGAGAAAACCCGCACGGATACAACGCCGTGCGGGTAAAATCGGAAAAATTATCTCTTTGAGAACTGGGGTGCGCGGCGGGCTGCTTTGAGGCCGTACTTCTTGCGCTCCTTCATTCTCGGGTCGCGGGTCAGGAACCCGGCCTTCTTCAGAACAGGACGCAGATTCTCGGAATCATACTGGAGCAGCGCTCTGGCAATGCCGTGGCGGATTGCGCCGGCCTGGCCGGTTACGCCGCCGCCGGCTACGCGGCAAACAACGTCGAATTTCTCATTTGTATTGGTAAGAACCAACGGCTGACGGACAATCAGCTTGAGGGTCTCAAGTCCGAAATAATCGTCGATGTTCCTGTCGTTGATGGTCACTTTACCGGTGCCCTGGTAAACCCTTACGCGGGCAACGGAGCTTTTTCTTCTGCCGGTTCCATAGAAATATGGTGCTTT
The DNA here is from genome assembly GCF_052443335.1 of Caproiciproducens lactatisolvens. Lineage (NCBI taxonomy): Bacteria > Bacillati > Bacillota > Clostridia > Eubacteriales > Acutalibacteraceae > Caproiciproducens > Caproiciproducens lactatisolvens. The sequence continues at coordinate 3,158,825 of NZ_CP195750.1, forward strand.
CTCGTACATATTAATCCTCCTCCCTTACAGTTCCCAAGCCTGCGGCTTCTGAGCAGCGTGAATGTGTTCCGCGCCTTCAAACAGACGAAGTCTGGTCATGGCGGCACGGCCGATCGTGGTGCTGGGGATCATGCCTTTTACGGCAAGCTCCATTGCTTTGCAGGGCTTTTCACTCATAAGGGTGTCGTATCTGACAGCCTTTAAATGTCCGATATAACCGGTGTGGTGATAATAATATTTCTTTTCCGGTTTCTTTCCGGTCAGCACGGCGTCTTTGCAGTTGATGATGATCACATGGTCGCCGCAGTCAACGTGCGGAGCAAAGGTTACTTTGTGTTTTCCGCGGAGCAGAACGGCGGCCTGTTTGGCGACGCGGCCCAGCGGTTTGCCTGCTGCGTCGAGCACATACCACTTGCGCTCAACTTCGCCGGCCTTCGGCATATAGGTGGACATAGCTTATACCTCCTGAATTTTTATCTGAAAATATCACAAAACCCCGCCCTTTTGGCAGGGCTGCCTTTCTTAAAAAAGCGCGCCGAAAAACGGCGCAAAGGAATTGCATGTATGATACTACCACAGGAAAGCCGCCGTGTCAAGAGCAAAATGCGATTATTTTAATTTAGTTGATGGTTTCCTCCTGTTTTCACCTGTTTTTGGCCTGTTTCTCGTTGTCACTCCCCCGTCATTTCACTTTTCAGGTGCATTTTTACCTATATTGTCAACCATATAGTTAAATTTCAGGTTGACAATACAACAAATTCTGCCTATACTGAAAACAAATGAATTGATACGGGAGATGCTTATGAAAACAAAACAACTGACTTTGACCGCATTGTTTACCGCGCTTACCATTCTGTTCGCGCAGCTGATCCTTCCGCTGTCCTTCACCCCGGTTCCGCTGTCGCTTTCCCTTCTGCCGGTCTATCTTTCCGGCGCGATTCTGCCGAAGCGGTACGCCGTATACTCCCAGCTGGTCTATCTTCTGATCGGCGCCGTCGGCCTGCCGGTATTTGCCGGGTTCAAAGGCGGCCCGGGCGTGCTTTTCGGGCCAACGGGCGGATTCCTCATCGCTTATCCGCTGATGGCCTTTCTGACCGCGTGGATTCTGGAGTTCCTGAAGAAAAAGACGCTTGCCTCCTGCGTCCCGGCCATGCTTTCCGCCCTTGTCGTGTGCTATCTGTGCGGCTCCCTGTTCTACGTGTTCGCAGGGCACGTCAGCTGGCTTAAATCCCTTTCCGCCACGGTTTTTCCGTTCGTGCTTTTCGATCTGGTCAAGGTCGCCGCCGCTGTTTTACTCGTCCCGGCGATCAACAAAGCGTTGACAAAATCAAACCTAATACAAACTGTATAACAGTTTGTCCCGCTTTTGGACCATGCGGTCGGCAAGCGGACCTACCGGTCGGGACGCGCCCGATGCCCTCAGACAGTTATCTGTTGAATTGCGGCGATACGCTTCCGAAGGAACTCCTTCCGACGCGGACCCGCCCGGCGCGTGGGCGGAATAGACCCGTTATAAAGCCCTTTTCTTCGGATAGGGCTTTTTTTCACTACGGATTTATCCGAAGCATAAAGATTAACTTATTATAAAAAAGAGACCGAATCACTCGGCCTCTTAAAACTGCTATTGCATTTCCCTTCCTATGACCTGCGCGAGCGCGCCCACCTTCTGAAACAGGGCGGCGTAGGCCTCCGGGGTGAGCTGCTGTGCGGCGTCGCTCATCGCGGCCTTGGGGTTGGGATGCACCTCGATAATCAGCCCGTCGGCGCCCGCGGCGATTCCCGCGAGCGACAGGGACGTAATATACTTTGATTTTCCCGCCGCGTGGGACGGGTCGATAATAATCGGCAGGCTGCTGCGCTCCTTGACCACCGGCACGGCGGAAACATCCAGCGTATTGCGCGTCGCGGTCTCAAAGGTGCGGATGCCGCGCTCGCAAAGCACAACATTGTAATTTCCCTCGCTCATAATGTACTCCGCGGCGTCCAGCCATTCCTCCACGGTCGAGGAAATGCCGCGTTTGAGCAGCACGGGGATTTTAGAGCGGCCCACTTCGCGCAGCAGGCGGAAGTTCTGCATGTTCCGCGCGCCGATCTGCAGCATATCGCAGTATTTTCCCGCGGTGTCGATCTGGTCGTGCGCCACGATCTCGCTGACCACCTTCAGCCCGCAGGCGTCCGCAGCCTTCCGCATCAGCTTCAGGCCCTCCTCCTCCATTCCCTGAAACGAATAGGGGGAAGTTCTGGGCTTGTATGCGCCGCCGCGCAGGAAACGGGCGCCCGCCTCCTTTACGCCGACGGCCGCCTGTGTGATCTGGTCCTCGTTTTCCACCGCGCAGGGACCGGCCATCATCACCAGCTTCTTCCTGCCGATGACCTCTTCCCCAACCTGTACCACTCGTCCGTCCGGGCACATCTCCCGGCTGGCCAGCTTGTAGGAATGCATGATGGGGACGCATTTTTCAACGCAGTCCATCAGCTCAAAGTCAAATCCGCCGAGCTTCGCCTTATCGCCAAGGACGCCGACGATCGTCGCCTGGGAACCGGTGGAAAGGTTCGCGCCAAGGCCATGCTCTTTTAAGGCCTCTATGACTCTATCCACGTCCTGTTTCGTGGACCCGTTTTTCATTACAATAATCATGATTTCATACCCTTTTTTCCGCGTTATGGAAATTCTTTCCGCAATACGCTTTCATAACTTTATGCTTTAAACTGTTAAATTTATTATACCTTTTTTCCGAGAAAATTGCAAGCCCGGAATCCCCGGAGCATAAAAAAACAGCCACCCTATTGGGTGACTGCTTTATCATGTTGGCACCTTCCTATTGTCCCGGGCCGTTGCCAGCCAAGTATCTTCGGCACCAGTGAGCTTAACTTCCGTGTTCGGGATGGGAACGGGTGGACCCTCACCGTCATCAGCACCAACTTTTTTTCAGTTCTCGCGACGACTTGATAATAATACCACCATCTCCGACAAAATGCAAGTGTTTTTTAAAAATAATTTAATTTTTTGTTACATGGGAGTAAACTCGATCCTATTTTGGACAGCTTTTTCGGTTCTTATACACCGAAAACACGGATTTTTAAGTCTTTTGCAAGCTTAACTGTTCATTTCGGCGGAACTCAGCATATTGCGGCAGGCGGCGAAAATCCCGACGGATACCAGCACATTGCTGATAAAAACCGGCAGCCCCAGCAGCGTCAGTGGGATATTTTCAACAAGGAGATAAAGCGCAAGGCTGATTCCCGCTCCCGGCAGCAGAAGGACAATCAACATCAGCATGTAGGCGAACATCAGCAGCCCCTTGTTCACCAGCTGGCCGAATATCCGCTGGGAAAGGACATTCCCCGCGGTATAAATAAAGCCCATGGAAGCATAAAGCAGTGTGCAGACGATCGCGGTAACCGGGTTTGCGCGCAGCATGACGCCGAGCACGGAAAAAATGATCACACCGTCCACAACCGGCGTCAGAAGCGTCGTCAGGCTGGCCCAGAACAGCTTTGCGAACGGTTTTTCCGGTACCAGGTAAATATACGGCTTCATCAGCTCCAGCGTCCAGTCGCCGGCAGCATTGAAGAAGAACTGGATATAGCTGCTCATGCTCAGCGCGATCGCCAGAATCATGCCGCCGGGCATCCCGTCGTCCCCCTCTCCGGCGGTGATCGCCCTGAGCACGAGCGCCAGAATCACATTGATCACCAGCAGCACGATGCTGGTGGTACGGAGGAGCGGGATACGGTTTTTGCGTTTCATTTCACGGATATGCTTGAAGAAAAAGACGCTGGCTCCCCAACCGTGCCAGATGCCGGTATCCGTCACCCTACGGGGCTGGGTGTTCAGGCCGCGGATTCCCGCCGACTTTCCGTTTTTCATCGACTGCTTCAATTCAAACGTGCTTTCGGTGGTCTGGAGCACATCCTCATAATAATCCGAATCGCTTTTGGCGAACAGAAGGATGCTCCCCGCAACCGCTGCCGCGTTCAAAGCCGCGAATACGGCGGCGCGCATGGTATCCCCGTTCATGATGGCGAACACCATGCCCTTGATCCATCCGACAACCGGCGCGAATTCCAGATACGGCGAGGCCAGCGCGGCGAAAAGCGACTGCTGGCTGGCGCCGTGGAACCAAAAATTGCTCAGGGCAAACGCCGCCATCATCGCGATTTCCGCGTACAGCACCGTTTTAATCCATCCTGTGCGCTCCGGGCAGCCGCTCGAGTAGCTGTAAACCAAAAGGGTAATCAGCTGAATGGTGAACACCATCAGCGCGATCCCGGCCACCAGCGCGACCATCTGCCAGACCGTAATCCCGAACAGGTTAATCGCCATTCCGGCGTAAAACATCAGAAAAATCATCATAAAGATGCTGGAGGCCATCTGCTTGACAAGGCCGTAGGCAAGGATTTTTTTAGGGGAAACAGGCGAGACGAACAGGAAATTCACATCGGACATTCTGAAAAACGTAGCCCCGCTTTTCAGCCCGCTCAGCACGCTGGGTACCGTAATCAAAAAGAGGATGGCAAAATAAACCCCGTGCAGGATCCCGATGTCCAGGTAGCTGCCGGGCGCGCGGACTTCCCGTTCCGTTCCATTTAATAAGTTGAGCCCCAGAATTACCGCCAGAAACAGATACAGAATCAGTCTTGCCGGGTGGTGCAGCAGGTCAATCACGGCGTTTTTGATTTCCTTCCGGATCAAATACAGTATCGCTCTCATCGCGCGTCCCCACCCGTCTGCGCGCCTTCCGTAATGGAGAAGAACAGCTGTTCCAGATCCTCGCCGGTGCTTTCTATTTCCGCGCGGGTGCGGACCGCGGCGATTTTTCCGTCCATCATAATCAGGGCTTTATCCCAAAAGTCCCGCACACTGTCCAGCATGTGCGTGCTGACCAGAATGGCACAGCCTTTTTCCCGCAGCTCCGTCAGCATGGTTTTCAGCTCCTTGATCGCGTGGGGGTCCAATCCGATCAAAGGCTCGTCCATCAGGACCACCTTTGGCTCCGGGAGCAGCGCGCAGCAGATGCTGAGCTTCTGCTGCATTCCCTTGCTCAGCTCCTTGCCCAGCTTCTTGCGCTTATCGTCCAGCTCCATGCGTTCCAGCAGCGTCCTGGCTTTCTCCTTCCAGTCCTCCACCTTATACGCACGCGCGATGAATTCCAGATGCTCGTAGACAGTCAGCGTTTCAATCGGCGCCGGTATTTCCGGAATATAGCCGAAATTTCGCTTTGCCTCCACAGTTTTATTCGGATATCCGCAGACGGCGATATTCCCGTTAAAGCGCAGCAGCCCCGCGATACATTTGATCGCCGTTGATTTCCCCGCGCCGTTGGGGCCGATCATTACCGCGATTTCGCCCGGATCCACCCGAAAATTCAGATGGTCGTTCGCCAATGTATTTCTGTATTTCTTTGTTAAGTCTAAAACTTCAAGCATTGCTGTCCTCCAAGCTTCTATTCGCGATTCTATCTGTTCGTTAATAATAAAAGGCATTCCCTCCGAAGGAAGAGATGCTCACCACAAAAACCACGCACACAATAACGGCAAGAATGGCCACGCCCGTCAGCGCAACGGCGATGGTAAGGAAAAGCTTTGCGCGGCGGGCCTGCTCTCCCGCCAGCGGATTTCTGTTCTGTTGGGGTTGGTTCGGCGCTCCGCACCGCGGGCAGACCGCGTCATAAAAATAATGTCTGAAACCGCAGTTGGGGCACACGATATAGTTTCTTGACGAATTTCGGATACAAAGATATATAATGCCCGGAATCAGGCCCAAAAATCCGGTCAGAAGGCCCCACATCAGCGCGTCCGAATTCGCTTTCGCGCAGGCGTCATTGTAGGCGGCCAAAGCAAAAAGCACGCGTGCGGCAAGCACAAGCAGGCTGACGATCATGATCAAAAAAAGGACTCCAACGCCGACAGATGCCACTGACACCATCCTCCGTTCGTATAGGCGCTCTGTTTTCGCCTCTCGCCTGTATTAAAAGATTAATACAATGGTACGGGAAAATTCACTAAAAGTCAACCCCATATTCCTTTTGATATCCGCGAGGAAATCATTACCATGCAAATAAGGCTCATAATTTTATTATTGAATATAAAAAAAGACCTATCTGAATGATAGGTCTTATATTCTATACATATTATACACTGAAATCCGGACTTCGCAGCCAGCACGCGCCTCCAGCGGTCAAACCGGAAAACAAGTGCTTACGCTGATGTTCTTTTTCAGACATATTTTGTACACTGAAAACTGAATAAAGGGAGGGAAGCAGAGTGAGAAATAGAGGGTTGCCAAGAAAAATATGGTCAAGCCCTCGGCCTATTAGTACTGCCAAGCTGAATACGTTACCGTACTTACACACGCAGCCTATCAACCTTGTAGTCTTCAAGGGGCCTTACTAGCTTACGCTATGGGATATCTCATCTTGGAGCCGGCTTCACGCTTAGATGCTTTCAGCGTTTATCCGATCCGCACATAGTTGCCCAGCTGTGCCATTGGCATGACAACTGGTGCGCCAGCGGTGCGTCCATCCCGGTCCTCTCGTACTAAGGACAGCTCTCCTCAAATATCCTGCGCCCACGACAGATAGGGACCGAACTGTCTCACGACGTTCTGAACCCAGCTCGCGTACCACTTTAATCGGCGAACAGCCGAACCCTTGGGACCGAATACAGCCCCAGGATGTGATGAGCCGACATCGAGGTGCCAAACCTCCCCGTCGATGTGGACTCTTGGGGGAGATCAGCCTGTTATCCCCAGGGTAGCTTTTATCCGTTGAGCGACGGCAATTCCACTCTCATACCGCCGGATCACTAACTCCAACTTTCGTTACTGCTCGGGCCGTCACCCTCGCAGTTAGGCCAGCTTACGCGTTTACACTCAAAAGCACGGTTTCCGTCCGTGCTGAGCTGACCTTTGAGCGCCTCCGTTACTCTTTTGGAGGCGACCGCCCCAGTCAAACTGCCCGTCTAACAATGTCCCCCGGCCGGATTCACGGCCGCAGGTTAGAATTTCAGCAACTTAAGAGTGGTATCCCAACAGCGACTCCGCAAAGGCTGGCGCCCTTGCTTCTCAGTCTCCCACCTATCCTGTACATAAATTACCGAAACCCAATATTAAACTGCAGTAAAGCTCCATGGGGTCTTTCCGTCTTGTCGCGGGTAACCGGCATCTTCACCGGTACTACAATTTCGCCGGGCGGGTAATTGAGACAGTGCCCAGATCGTTACACCATTCGTGCGGGTCGGAACTTACCCGACAAGGAATTTCGCTACCTTAGGACCGTTATAGTTACGGCCGCCGTTTACTGGGGCTTCAATTCAATGCTTGCACATCTCCTCTTAACCTTCCAGCACCGGGCAGGTGTCAGCCCCTATACTTCATCTTGCGATTTGGCAGAGACCTGTGTTTTTGCTAAACAGTCGCCTGGGCCTATTCTCTGCGGCCACATTGCTGTGGCACCCCTTTTCCCTAAGTTACGGGGTCAATTTGCCGAGTTCCTTAACTACCCTTCTCCCGTTGGCCTTGGAATTCTCTTCCTATCTACCTGTGTCGGTTTGCGGTACGGGCGCCTCAGATATCCGTAAGACTTTTCTCGCCCTGCGCTAAGCATACTTCCCTACTCTGATTTCGGTCCCTTACGCCCGGGTCAACCATCGCCCGGGTTATGCCCTTTGCAGGTGTCCTCTTACTTAAATCTTTTGGCGGCTACGGAATTTCCACCGTATGTGCATCGGCTACGCCTCTCGGCCTCACCTTAGCTCCCGGCTTACTTGGAGCGGACGAACCTTCCTCCAAAAACCTTAGACTTTCGGCCAATATGATTCTCACACATTTCTCGCTACTCATTCCGGCATTCTCACTTGAATAAAGTCCACCAGCGCTTCCGCTCTGGCTTCACCCCTTATTCAACGCTCTCCTACCATTCCTTGCGGAATCCCAAGCTTCGGTATATGATTTAGCCCCGTTAAATTTTCGGCGCAGGGTCACTCGACCAGTGAGCTATTACGCACTCTTTTAATGAGTGGCTGCTTCTAAGCCAACATCCTGGTTGTCTGTGCAACCCCACATCCTTTTCCACTTAACCATATTTTGGGACCTTAGCTGTGGGTCTGGGCTGTTTCCCTTTTGACAACGAAACTTATCTCACGCTGTCTGACTCCCGTACATCAATTATCCGGCATTCTGAGTTTGATAGGTTTCAGTAGCCTTTCGGCCCCTAGACCATTCAGTGCTTTACCTCCGGTAATCTAATACGAGGCTAGCCCTAAAGCTATTTCGGAGAGAACCAGCTATCTCCGGGTTCGATTGGAATTTCTCCGCTACCCACACCTCATCCGCTACTATTTCAACAGGAGTCGGTTCGGTCCTCCATGGGGTTTTACCCCCACTTCAACCTGGACATGGGTAGGTCACCCGGTTTCGGGTCGAATACAACTGACTTCATACGCCCTGTTCAGACTCGGTTTCCCTGCGGCTCCGTCCCTTAAGGACTTAACCTTGCCAGTTACATTCACTCGCCGGACCATTCTACAAAAGGTACCCGATCACCCTTTGACGGGCTCTCGGTGCTTGTAAGCACAAGGTTTCAGGTTCTTTTTCACTCCCCTTCCGGGGTCCTTTTCACCTTTCCTTCACAGTACTCTTCACTATCGGTCACTGGGTAGTATTTAGGCTTGGAGGGTGGTCCCCCCATATTCCCACCGGGTTTCACGTGTCCGGCGGTACTCTGGATACAGCTAAGCGCTTTCCTTTTTCGCATACGTGACTCTCACACTGTTTCGTTGGCCTTCCCATGCCATTCTGCTAAATTCCAGCGTCCATGTTGCTGTCCGAACCCCGGGAGTATTGCTACTCCCGGTTTGGCCTCTTCCGCGTTCGCTCGCCACTACTAGCGGAATCTCATTTGATGTCTTTTCCTCGCCCTACTTAGATGTTTCAGTTCAGGCGGTTCCCCTCATACACCTATGAATTCAGTGTATGATAACTGGACATGACTCCAGTTGGATTGCTCCATTCGGATATCTATGGATCAATGCCCACTTACGGCTCCCCATAGCTTTTCGCAGTTAGTCGCGTCCTTCTTCGGCTCCCAGTGCCAAGGCATTCCCCTTGCGCTCTTTGTAGCTTGACCATGTGTTTTTTCTTGGTTCTTCTTTAAAAATTTGAAATTGTAGATTTTAAATCTAAAAATAACAAGTTATTTCTCGCTTAATATCTGCTTCTTCTTTATTCAGTTTTCAATGTACATGGCCGCAGGCCGTTTCGTCGCGGGACAGCACTCAGATCAAAAGACCCGTTCTGCCGCGGATTCCACCTTCTGCCGGCCTTTGCCACACGATACCCTTTCCTCCACCGAAATGAATTCAAACTACCGTATGTATTTGTCTTTGGGATTTCGGGAGCGTCTTCCGACTGTCCCGCCGCACCGCGATTCTTTCCTGCCGTTGTTACACGGCGGGCCTTGCCTCGGGTGCTACCCGTGGTGGGCTTAAGTGGACTCGAACCACCGACCTCACGCTTATCAGGCGTGCGCTCTAACCGGCTGAGCTATAAGCCCATATTTCTGGCCAGAGGCTATCCGGTTATTCTTGTGCCCATATAGCCGCACACGCAGTGTGCTTCGTCACGCTTCAGCTTTCGGCAATCTCTTGCCTTCCCGCACGCGTTCCTTAACACGCTTCCGTGATTTTTTGGCAAATCTTACTCCGCAGTTCTTTCCGCGTGCGCCGATCTGACGTTTCCATCAAATCTTACCCGCGAATTGTCTGCGGCGACTCGCCGCTGGTGGAGATTAACGGGATCGAACCGTTGACCTCCTGCTTGCAAAGCAGGCGCTCTCCCAGCTGAGCTAAACCCCCATATACAGGTAGCTTCACTCAGGTGTTCTACCCTTGTTTCCACTTCTCTGAAAGCTCTCTTGCAGTTCCGCGCCGGGAGCCGGTTGTTACCGTCCCGCCACACCGGGGCAATTTCCTGCTGCATTCCTGCGGCGGGCCATTGTCACCGGGCACTGCCCGGGGCCTTCAAAATTAAACAACGATTCGAATTTCGTCTTCCGTAACTGACCTTGGATGTCTGACCAGCTTGTTTCAGCTGCTCATGTCTCCATAGAAAGGAGGTGATCCAGCCGCACCTTCCGATACGGCTACCTTGTTACGACTTCACCCCAGTCGCCAATCCTACCTTCGGCAGCGCCCCCCTTGCGGTTGGGCTACTGACTTCGGGTATTACCGGCTCCCATGGTGTGACGGGCGGTGTGTACAAGGCCCGGGAACGTATTCACCGCGGCATGATGATCCGCGATTACTAGCAATTCCAACTTCACGCAGGCGGGTTGCAGCCTGCGATCCGAACTGAGACTGTTTTTCAGGTTTTGCTCCACCTCGCGGTCTTGCTTCCCTTTGTTAACAGCCATTGTAGTACGTGTGTAGCCCAGGTCATAAAGGGCATGATGATTTGACGTCGTCCCCACCTTCCTCCGTTTTGTCAACGGCAGTCTGATTAGAGTGCTCTTGCGTAGCAACTAATCACAGGGGTTGCGCTCGTTGCGGGACTTAACCCAACATCTCACGACACGAGCTGACGACAACCATGCACCACCTGTCTCAACTTTCCCCGAAGGGCACCTGATGCATCTCTGCTTCGTTAGTTGGATGTCAAGACCTGGTAAGGTTCTTCGCGTTGCTTCGAATTAAACCACATACTCCACTGCTTGTGCGGGCCCCCGTCAATTCCTTTGAGTTTCAACCTTGCGGCCGTACTCCCCAGGTGGATTACTTATTGTGTTAACTCCGGCACGGAAGGGGTCAGACCCCCCACACCTAGTAATCATCGTTTACGGCATGGACTACCAGGGTATCTAATCCTGTTTGCTACCCATGCTTTCGTGCCTCAGCGTCAGTTAAAGCCCAGTAAGCCGCCTTCGCCACTGGTGTTCCTCCCGATCTCTACGCATTTCACCGCTACACCGGGAATTCCGCCTACCTCTACTTCACTCAAGCTCCACAGTTTCAAACGCAGTCTATGGGTTAAGCCCATATATTTCACGCCTGACTTGCAGAGCCGCCTACGCACCCTTTACACCCAGTAAATCCGGACAACGCTTGCTCCCTACGTATTACCGCGGCTGCTGGCACGTAGTTAGCCGGAGCTTCCTCCTTGGCTACCGTCATTTGTTTCGTCACCAAGGACAGAGGTTTACAATCCGAAAACCGTCTTCCCTCACGCGGCGTTGCTGCATCAGAGTTTCCTCCATTGTGCAATATCCCCCACTGCTGCCTCCCGTAGGAGTCTGGGCCGTGTCTCAGTCCCAATGTGGCCGTTCAACCTCTCAGTCCGGCTACCGATCGTCGCCTTGGTGGGCCTTTACCCCACCAACAAGCTAATCGGACGCGAGTCCATCTTCCAGCGGATTGCTCCTTTGATATTCGGACCATGCAGCCCAAATATGTCATGCGGTATTAGCGTCCGTTTCCAGACGTTATCCCCCTCTGAAAGGCAGGTTACTCACGCGTTACTCACCCGTCCGCCACTAAATTAAGCTCAACACCCACCGTTCGGTAAGGCGTCGCCACCAAACAAAACGTTCGGTGTTAAACTTAATTCCGTTCGACTTGCATGTGTTAGGCACGCCGCCAGCGTTCGTCCTGAGCCAGGATCAAACTCTCTAAAATATTGTATATAATCGCCCGAAGGCGTTTATATCATAATACTCAGAGTTTTTGAATAGCTCTAAATACGATACACTAAGCGTGTATTCTCGTTGTCTTTTAAAGTGACAACCAACTTCGTCCGAAAGTACTTCCATACTCTCAAGTTCATTACGGGTTCCTTAATTCTCTCGTTGTTTAATTTTCAAGGTCCTGGTCGAAAACTCCGCTTCCGCTCTGTGTTTCTGCCGCTTCGGCTTTGCTTTCGCGCTTCGCGTCTTTCGTAAGGCGCTTGACTATAATACCAAATACATCCCCGTAAGTCAACCCTTTTTCCGAAGTTTTTTAACTTTTTTTTAACATTTGTCTTTTTTCTGTCAATAGAGAAATTTATCCCCTGTTTTTTCGCGTTTTCCGGGCTGTTTTTGTAAATCTTTCAATATTTCGGTCCGCTCGGGATAAAACAGCAACGTGAGGGAAAAATTTGTACAGAGGTGTTCAATATGGAAAATAAATTGAAATATGTCTGGGCAATGATCGTTGTGGTGCTGGTAAATATTCTTGTCATCTCAATCGTCACCAATTTAGGCGGCTCGGTTCTGACCCTTTCCAAGGTGGGGTCCCAGGGCGAAGAAGTGAAAAGCATCCAGACGAAGCTGAGCAATCAGGGTTATTATAAAGGAAAGATCGACGGGATTTTCGGCAGCCAGACCAAAAGCGCCGTTGTCAGCTTTCAAAAGGCGAAGGGCCTGACCGCCGACGGGATCGCGGGCCCCAAAACACTGGCGGCGCTCGGGCTTGGAGGTTCTGCCGGAGCACAGGGAGGCTTCAGCAGCAACGACGTCACCCTGCTTGCCCGCGTCACATCCGCCGAGTCGCGAGGGGAACCCTATACCGGACAGGTTGCGGTCGCCGCCGTAATCCTGAACCGGATCGAACATCCGTCGTTTCCCAATACGCTGGCGGGTGTGATCTATCAGCCCGGCGCGTTCAGTTGCCTGAATGACGGCGGCATCAACGCCCCTATTTCCGACACGGCTTACAAGGCCGCGCGCGACGCGATCAACGGCTGGGATCCTTCCGGCGGAGCGATCTATTATTATAACCCCGCAAAAGCCACCAGCAGCTGGATTTTTTCCCGCCCCGTGATCACGGTCATCGGCGACCACCGTTTTTGCAGTTGACCCGGTTTTTTTCATGATAACATTGGCGCAGAACAAGTTGATTGTCCTGCGCCAAATATTTTTATTATTATGTATCGATGCGCCAGATATCCGAACCTCTATGCCACAGTGACAAGGCAGCGGCGCACCGGAGCCTGGTTCGGCAGCACGGAATAGATAGAGGTGGTCCCGGCGGCGACCCCCGTGATCTTTACATAATAGCTGCCGTTCTGCAGCTTCTGGTAAACGATTTTCGCCACGCCGGAATTTCCGGTGGTAAAGGAAGGCTTCGCGCTGATTCCGTTCGGCGTAAACTTAAACTGGTAGCTCTGGCCCGGTTTTAAGGACAGGGACGAGCCGGTATCGGACAGAATGGTGTTGTCCGCGGGAGCCTGTGCCGGGGTTGTGGAAAGGTAATCCACATAGCAGTAGTCCTGATCGACAGAAGTATTGACTCCGCCGATCAGGCCGGCGTCGCTGTACTGCCACATCGTATAGGCACCGCTGTAATTCGGAGAGGCTACATTATAATGCGCCACCCATTTATCATAAGCGCTCAGCGCGGTGCTGCTCAGGTTGGAATTGAACATGCTCGCGTTGCTGTAAATTCCGGTCTTATACCCCGCGTTGGCCATCGTGCTGCAGAAGGCGGTGACGATTGCCGCGAGCTGATCCCCCGTCATGGCGCTGTTTACCGCGTTTTGCTCCACATCGTAGAACACCGGGTAATCCAGACGGCGTCCGTTCAGGATGCTAAGGCACATCTGCGCTTCCTGTACGGCAATTTCCGGAGTCGTCGCATAGCAGACGTGATAGGCGCCAACCTTGATTCCGTTCGCGACTGCCCCTTCATAGTTCGCCGCAAAATAATCGTCCGTCTGTGTTTCCGGCAGTTCGTTCCCGTAGCCGGTGCGCAGAATCGCAAAATCCACGCCGGCGAGCTTTACGTTGGCCCAGTCCACGGCTCCCTGATGCTCGGACACGTCAATCCCCTTCCGGACGACATGCACGTCGCAGACAGCGCTGCGTCCGTCCGGCGCGGTAACGGTAACCGTCGTCCTGCCGAGCGCGGAGGCGGTAACGGTCCCGTTTGCCACCGAGGCAACGGCGGGATTGCCCGACGCCCATTGAAGCGAGGACACGCTGCTGTCGCTGACGGTCAGCACGGCGGTCTCCCCCGCTTTCAGATAAAGGCTGCCGTTACTGAGCGTAAAGGTCGCGGAAACGCCGGTATCCGCGGCAAAAGCAGTTGTACTGAGCGATACGGCCATTGCCAATACCAAAAGCAAGGCCATCCATTTTTTCTTCATTTCTGTTCCTCCATCGTTTCATCAAAATTTTCCCGCATTCAGGTAAAAGATCATGATGCAGAAGATTTATCGTTTTGCCGGGATGCTTCCAAAATATGGTATTTCTGAATCCTTATTATATTCCTGTCCCTTCCCCTCTGTCAAGAACGGATCATAGATTTTAAAGGCATGAAAAACGGGCCTCCCGGCTATTGCCGGAAAGCCCGTTCGCTGAAAATTTATTTTTTGAACGCTTTAAACAGCTTGGTGACGTCTTCCTGATGCTGTTTGTTTTCATCGGAACCGGAAGTATCCTTATAAATCATGATATATTTTCCGCTGTCGGAAATCACCGCCGGAACAGTCTGGTTCATAATGGTGAACTGATTTTTCGCCTTTACCTCGTCCAGAACGGCGGAAGCCTCGCCGGAAAGACTGCCGGTATCAAATTCATAAAGCTCCACAGTGACATTGTTTTTGCCGTTATAGTCAAACTGATATTTCGCGCCTTTTTTCGCGCCGATAAAATCCGCTTTCATTTCTGCCGGAGTCCCGGAAATCGCGGAATTCGAGGAAAGGTATTTTTCGAGACCGGCAAGGCTGTCCTCCATATTGTCCGAACCGACCGCGGAAGAAACCGCCGCCTGGGAGGAAGCATTTGGCGCCGACTGGGTGCCGCCCACGTCGCCCATTCCGCAGGCCGCAAGGGAACCGGCCATAACAACCGCCAATGCAAGGATTAAAATTTTCTTCATTTTCATGATAGATCCTCTCTTAAACAAAAAACTTGAAGGCTTTGCTGTAACGGCCGCAGCACGGGCACAGTCCTTTTGGAATCACAAAATAGCTTGCCCAAAATGATTTCTCTTTTTCAATATTTATACAGCTCCCACCATAAAAGCCGCATCGCATGCGCGGGATTTCGACCAAAAAGGAAACCGCCGTCGCCGTCTAAGTAATTATCTGATTTTTACGCTGATTTGTCAACCCTCATTTCACCCCCGCGGAAAGGCGGCGTCAAAGGCGAAAAAATCCCTGCCTCCCGAAGGAAGCAGGGAAAAAGCGGAAAACGGATCAGCCGTTTTTGGAAACGCCGGAAAGCGGAAGCATGCCGGTCACGTGATACAGGAAGTTCTGGACCTTGGGCGACGTCGCGATCAGGTTCGTGGAATGCGAAATGGGAAGCCACGGAGATTCCTTCGCGGCAAGCTTCTCCGCTTCGCCGTAAACGGCGTTCCGCTCCTCGCCCATCGGCATCTTTACCGCCTTCGCGATCAGGTCCTTATACTCCTGATTATTGAAGCGGGCGTAGTTCATGCCGGGATCGTCCGACGCCAGCAGGCTCAGAAAATTGTCGGCGTCGCCGTTGTCGCCGATCCATCCGGCAAAGCAGATGTCAAAGTCGCCCTGCTGCTGCTTTGTCTTATAGGTGGTCCAGTCGTACGCGTCGATCGTGCAGGTGACGCCCACCTTGGAAAGATATCCCTGCACCGCTTCGGCAAGGGTCTGGCCGTTCGCCGGATTGTACATCCGCGCGCTGGTGTAGGTAATGATATGGACGCTGGAGACCCCCGCCGCTTTCAGGGCCGCCTTGGCGGCTTCCGGGTCATAGACCGTCTGTTGGACCGTTTTGTCATACCCGGGCATAAACGTAGGCAAAATGGTGGTAGCGGGCTCCGAATAGCCTCTGTAAAGCGTTTCCGCCAGTTCGGGGACGTTGATCGCGGCGGAAAGCGCGGCGCGGGTTTTCGCGTCGTTGAACGGGGCGCGGCTGCAGTTATACGCCAGATAGTTGATATTCATCCCCGGGGATTTGACGGTCTTATTTCCCGCCGAAGAAATCTGATCGACCACAGTGTAGTCGATTCCGTCGATGATATCGGCCTCTCCGTTGTTCAGCGCGACCACGCGGGCGGAATTGTCCTTAATGGTGCGGAACACGACGTTCTTCGTAAGCGCCTTGGTCCCCCAGTAGTCGTCGTTGCGGACCAAAACCGTGTTCTGGTCCTTCTGCCAGCTGACGAATTTATACGGCCCGGTGCCCACGGGATGCTCATTGACATTGTTGTTGTTCTCCTGCAGCGCCTTGGGGCTGACGATCAGCGCGCCCAGGTTCATGGCCAGGTTGCTCAGAAACGGCGTGCAGGGTTCCTTCATATTGATCTTTACGGTGTACCCGTCCACCGCCTGCACGTCCTTTACCGAGCCGTATACGAAGGAAGCGTAGCTCATGTCCTCCGTGACCTTGGGGGGAAGCTGCCTGTCGATATTGAATTTCACCGCTTCCGCGTTAAAATCGGTACCGTCCTGAAATTTCACCCCTTTGCGCAGGTGGAACTCATAAGTAAGCCCGTCGTCGCTGACGTCCCAGCTTTCGGCAAGGCAGGGCTCCACCTCTGTGGAATCCTTTTTATATTTCAGCAGGCCCTCGTAAATATTGCTCATGATCTTGACCGATTCAATGTCGTCTACCAAAGCGGGGTCCAGGCCGCGCGCGTCCGCCGCGGAACCGTATACAATCGTGTCGCCGCTCCCGCTTTTCGCGCTCTGAGAGGAGGCCGTCCCGCCGGCGCTCTGCGTCCCCTGTTTTCCTCCGCATCCGGCCATAGCGGACAGCATAACCGCCGCCGTCAGCACCAGCGCCGCCAATTTCTTCATTCTCACTGTATCCATACCCCTTCCATTCATCATTGTGATTTTTTATTATCCTACCACAGGAAAGCGATAAAGACAAGTAATTTTAAATTATATCCGTTATAATCCTGCATTTCATTTGCATATTTTCAGTTTTATATGGATATTTACTGTGAAAATGAATTATTTTTTTTATAGTATTCAAATCGGCTGTGTGAGAAGGTTTTTGCCCAGACCTTTTCTTAATTTGTGTCATTTGCCCAATCTTAGATGCAGGATTCAAACGCGCGCATACAAGCCCGGAAATGAAAAAGAGCCCGGATGCGAATTGCGTCCAGACTCAGTCTGGTGGACACAAGGGACTCGGGTGGACGCACAGCGTCTTTCGCGCCTTCGGCGGCCTCCTTCAAAATCAAATTCTTCAAGCGCGAGCGATACGATACCCGAAAGAAAAAAGTCCGTACGCGAATTGTCCGCGGCGACCCGCCGCCCGGGGTTCGAGTCCCCTCAACTGAGCATAAAAAAGCACCCCGAAGGGTGCTTTCCGGTTTTGGTGGACACAAGGGGACTCGGGCGGTCGTACAACGGCCCGCGTTCCGCGAGTCCCTCCCCAGGCTAAAAAATACGGAAGGCCGGGCGTTTCTCCCTACTTGCGCCGGGGTTCGAGTCCCCTCAACTGAGCATAAAAAAGCACCCCGAAGGGTGCTTTCCGGTTTTGGTGGACACAAGGGGACTCGAACCCATGACCTCTCGCGTGTGAGGCGAGCGCTCTAACCAGCTGAGCTATGCGTCCATAGTCCGCGTGTACAGAATAAAATATGGTGACCCGGACGAGATTCGAACTCGTGAAACCGCCGTGAAAGGGCGGTGTCTTAACCGCTTGACCACCGGGCCATATCATGGTAGCGGCAATTGGATTTGAACCAATGACACTTCGGGTATGAACCGAATGCTCTAGCCAACTGAGCTATGCCGCCATATTTCGCTCTGTATTGAAACGGAGCGTTTTATATTATAACCTGAATTTCTTGTGTTTGTCAACACATTCTCTCAATAATTTTAAAAAAACCGTTTTAAGCGCGTTTTTAACTCTGAATCTCCCTTGCGGACGGATAGTCACACCGCCGACCACGGCGGAACAGGCCCCCGCGGCAACGGCGGCTTTGTCCGCCAGCGCCTGACAGGGAACCGCCAGCCCGCCTTTTATTCCTTCAAGAATCAGTATCCCCCGGTTCCGACCAGAATTATACGGAGAAAGAGTAATTGGGCGCTTCCTTCGTGATCTGGATATCGTGCGGATGGCTTTCCTTCAGACCGGCGCCCGTAATGCGGATAAACCGTGCCTTCTCGTGAAGAGCCTGTATATCCGTGCAGCCGGTGTAGCCCATGCCGGAACGGATACCGCCGACCATCTGATAAATGGTGTCCGACAGCGGCCCCTTGTACGGCAGGCGGCCTTCCACGCCTTCCGGAACCAGCTTCTTCTGATCCTGCTGGAAATAGCGGTCCTGGCTTCCCTGGCCCATGGCCGCCAGGCTGCCCATGCCGCGGTACACCTTGAACTGACGGCCCTGATAAAGCTCGGTTTCGCCCGGGGACTCCTCGCAGCCGGCGACCAGAGAACCGACCATGACCACGTTCGCTCCGGCGGCGAGCGCCTTCACGATATCGCCGGAAAATTTGATTCCGCCGTCCGCGATCACCGGGATTCCGTATTTTTCCGCGGCGCACGCGGCGTCGTAAATCGCTGTGATCTGCGGGACGCCGATCCCCGCGACGATCCTGGTCGTACAGATGGAGCCGGGGCCGATGCCGATCTTCACGCAGTCCGCGCCCGCTTCGATCAGCGCGCGGGTCGCTTCGCCGGTCGCCACGTTTCCGGCAATCAGCTGCAGGTTCGGGAACGCCTTTTTGACCTTCCTGACGGCCTCGATCACGCCGTCGTTGTGGCCGTGAGCGGAGTCCAGCGCAACCACGTCGACCTGTGCCTTTACAAGCTCCGCGACGCGCTCCAGCACGTCGCCGGTGGCGCCGATCGCCGCGCCGCACAGAAGCCTGCCGCCCGCGTCTCTTGCGGAGCTGGGGTAACGCACGGCTTTCTCGATATCCTTAATGGTAATGAGCCCCTTCAGATTGCCCTTGTCGTCAACAATCGGAAGCTTTTCGATCCTGTGCCTGCGCAAAATCTCCTGTGCCTGCGCAAGGGTTGTCCCAACCGGGGCGGTGACCAGATTTTCCTTGGTCATGACGGCGGAAATCGGCTGGTCGTAATCCTCGTCGGTCATAAAACGCATATCGCGGTTCGTAATGATGCCCACGAGCTTGCCGTTTTCACAGATCGGCACGCCGGAAATGCGGTATTTCGCCATAATCTCATTTGCGTCGTGTACAAAATGCTGAGGAGAGAGGAAAAACGGGTTTACAATGACGCCGTTTTCAGAACGCTTTACCCGGTCCACCATGTCGGCCTGCTTGTCGATCGGCATGTTCTTGTGGATAATGCCGATGCCGCCCTCACGGGCAATCGCAATCGCCATGTTGCTTTCGGTGACCGTGTCCATGGCCGCCGTCATCAGCGGGGTATTCAGCCTGATGGTTTTGGTGAGCTGAGTGGTAAGGTCTACTTCCCGGGGCAGTACATGGGATTCCGCCGGGATCAGCAAAACATCGTCGAACGTCAGCCCTTCTTTTACAAACTTTTCTGAGTAGTTCGTATTTAACATCTTATCCTCCTGTCACATTCGCGCCGCTGCAAAACTGTCATTTCCAGCCGCTTTCTCTCTTCATTCAATTTTTATATATTTTGTTATTATAGCATCTGAACCGCGAATATTCAATCAAAAAGCAGCAGATTTTCACTTTTCCATAAAGCGGAAAACAAGCCCCCGGAAAGCGTACCGGGTTACGCTTTTTCGCCGACCGGCAAAAGGGTCGCCGCGGCGGTGAAACCGCACCCTCTTGCGTGGACGCCCTGCATCAGCACCCGTCCGTTTTCCTTCGCGGCGTAGATTTTCAAAACGTCGCCCTGCGCGCTTTCATTTACATAATTGATCTGCACTTCCGCGTACTTGTTTCCCTGTGCGCCGCCCGGCAGGAAATCGGTTAAAATATCGCCGTAAATGGTGTTGTTCAGGTGGCGGTTATAATCCAGGTCGGAATAGCGGATGAGCCTTTCCCCCATTAGCGGAAGGCCGTCCGGCACCGTGATCTTGCCGACGCGGTCCTCCGGCTCGACTTTTTTCCCGGAAAAAATACCGTAATCCAGAAATTTTTTCGGCCGCATCACTTTGTGCGTCACCGGGTCGGCAATGACGGAGGTCTGCATGACGTCAATGATCCTCTCTTCCCCGCTGTAAAACAGGAAATCGCGGTAAAACTGCGCCCCGTTGACCCCGCGCGGATGCGTTTTGATCGTTATTCTCTCGTTATGTACCGGCATTCGTTTGATTCTGGCGCGGTTGGTAATCAGGAGGAATACCATCCCGTCCTCATACATTTTTTCATAGCTCAGCCCCACGAGATCGACATGCTGCTCGCTTGTTTCCTGGCACATGCGCATCAGCACGCTCAGCTTCAAAAGGCGCTGCGCGCCGACCTCGTAGCTGGCGACCCGCACCTCGCGGCAATATTCGTTAATAAGGTCCTTCCGATTCATGTTACACCCTCTGTATCTGTATAAGTAGGGAACGCCCCCTGCGGCGTTTCCCTTTCAGGAGCCCTCAGGGGGAATTCATTCTCG
This sequence comes from Caproiciproducens lactatisolvens, assembly GCF_052443335.1. Taxonomy (NCBI): domain Bacteria; kingdom Bacillati; phylum Bacillota; class Clostridia; order Eubacteriales; family Acutalibacteraceae; genus Caproiciproducens; species Caproiciproducens lactatisolvens. The sequence goes on from NZ_CP195750.1 coordinate 3,179,296, forward strand.
TTTTATCTGACGACTTCGCATCCCATAAACGGACGCAGTACCTCCGGCACGGTCACGCTGCCGTCGGCGTTCTGGTACTGTTCCACAATCGCGGGGATCACGCGGCTGGTCGCAAGTCCGGAAGCGTTCAGCGTATGGACGAACCGAAGCTTTTTGTCCTCTCCCCTGAATTTTACGTTGCCCCTTCTGGCCTGATAGTCCCTCGCGTTGGAGGCGGAGCTGACTTCTTTATAGATTTCCATGCTGGGAATCCAGACCTCGATGTCGTAGGTGCGCGCCATGGAGAACGAGCAGTCGCCCGCGGCGAGCTTGCTCAGGCGGTAATGCAGCCCAAGCTTCTGCACGAGCTTCTCGGCCTTCCCCACCAGCTCGGCGAACGCGTCGTCCGACTGTTCCGGCGTGGTGTACTGCACCATTTCCACCTTATTGAACTGATGCCCGCGGATCATGCCGCGCTCCTCGGAGCGGTAGCTGCCCGCTTCCCTGCGGTAGCACGGGGTATAGGCGATATATTTGCGCGGCAGCTCCTCCGGCGTAAGAACCTCGTCGCGGTGCAGGTTCACCAGCGCGGTTTCCGCCGTGGGCAGCATGAATTTCCTGTCGGTGCTGGTCGGATTCTGAATCCAGTACACCTCGTCGGTGAATTTCGGGAACTGTCCGGCCACATAGCCGCATTCGTAGTTGAGCATGTGCGGGGGCAGCACCAGCTCATAGCCGTCGTTCAGATGCTCGCTGATGAAGAAATTGAGCAGCGCCCATTCCATTCTGGCGCCCATCCCGCGGTAGACCCACGAACCGGCCCCGGCCAGCTTTGCACCGCGCTGATAGTCGATCATGCCGAGGCTTTCACACAGCTCGACATGGTTTTTCGGCTCGAAATCAAAGGAAGGCTTCTCCTTGTAGAAACGGATGGGCTGGTTGTTTTCCTTGCCGCCCGCCGAAAGGTCCTCGTCCGGCATATTCGGCAGGGAAAGCAGCAGGGTTTTCTGTTTCTCCTCCAGCTCCCCGAGCTGCGCGTCGCTCTCCTTGATTTTTTCGGAAAGCGTCTTTAATTCCGCCATGAGAGAAGCGGTGTCCTCACCCGCTTTTTTCATTACGGGAATTTTCTTTGTAGCGGCGTTCTGTTCCGCCTTCATGGATTCCACTTTTCCGGTCACTTCGCGGCGTTCCTCGTCGATTTTGAGGATATCGTCCACCAGCGCGTCCACGTCGATACAGCGTTTTTTCGCTCCCGCTTTCACTTTCTCCGGATTGCTGCGAATCAATTTCATATCCAGCATGTTCTGTTCTCCTTTATATTCCTCTGATTTCTGTATTTCTTTGTTTTTCCACCGTTTTGCTATTCTTTGTTGAAAAGTCCGACCAGGTCGCTCAGATCCTGCTCGCCGTAAAACTCTATCTGCAGGACCCCGCGCTTTTTCGTCCCGGTGACCTGTACCTTCCGGCCCAGATGCTCGTTCAGCGCCAGCTCCACTTCGCTGAAATAGGGAATGCGCTTCTTTTCCTTCGGATGCCTGGCGGCGGGCTGTCCGTTTGCCTTTTTAGACATTTTTTCCAGTTCCCTTACGGAAATACCCTGTTCCACCGCCATTTTTGCGGCTTTCAGCATTTCTTCCGGATTCTGGAAGCTCAAAAGGGTCCGGGCATGTCCCGCGGAAAGCGAGCCGGACTGTACCAGATCAAGTACCTGCCGCGGCAGGTTCAGCAGCCGGAGCGCGTTTGCCACGGTGGGCCGCGATTTTCCCACCGTCTTTGAAACCTCTTCCTGCGTCATTCCGTAGGTTTCCATCAGCGACTGGTATCCCTGCGCTTCTTCCAGCGGATTCAGGTCCTCGCGCTGAAGGTTCTCGATCAGCGCCAGCTCCATCACCTCGCTGTCGCTCATATCGCGGATGACCGCGGGCACTTCGGCGATCCCCGCCATCCGCGCCGCGCGCCACCGCCGTTCCCCGGCCACGATCTGATATCCCCCGCCGAAAATCGGCCGTACCAGCAGGGGCTGCAGCACCCCGTGCCGGGAAATGGAATCGGCGAGCTCGGCCAGCGCCTCGTCGTTAAAGTCTTTTCTGGGCTGTGCGCGGTTCGGTTCTATCTCACTGATTTTCAGCGCAACCGCCGCGTTACGGTCCTCGGTGTCGTTTTCCGCGAAGATCGCGTCCAATCCTTTTCCAAGTCCGCCCTTTTTTACTGCCATCGCTCTCCCCCCTTATTCCTGATTGGTCCGAATAATTTCATCCGCCAGTGTATCGTAGGCAAGGGCCCCTCTGGAGCTCTTGTCAAAATACTGGATCGGCCTGCCGAAGCTCGGCGCTTCGGAAAGGCGCACCGCGCGGGGAATCGCCGTTGCAAACACCTTCCTCGGGAAGTATTTCTTGACCTCCTGCACCACCTGCTGGGTCAGGTTCAGCCGCCCGTCGTACATGGTGAGCAGCACGCCCTCGATCTCCAGCTGCCCGTTGTACTGGCGTTTGACGCGCCGCACGGTATTCATCAGCTGGGACAGGCCCTCCAGCGCGTAATATTCACACTGGATCGGAACCAGAAGCGTGTCCGCCACACAGAGCGCGTTGGTCGTAATGATCCCGAGCGAAGGCGGGCAGTCGATAAAGATATAATCGTAATGTTCTCTTAACGGTACCAGCGCGTTTTTCAGGATGGATTCGCGGTGATCCAGCGTGACCAGCTCAATTTCGGCCGCCGCCAGGTCCATGCTGGACGGAATAATATCCAGATTGTCAAACTCCGTGTGGATAATCACATCCGGCGCCTTTGCCTCGCCGATCAGCACTTCATAAATGGTGTTTTTTACCGCCCGGCGGTCAACACCCACCCCGCTTGAGGAATTTCCCTGCGGGTCAATATCCACCAGAAGCGTTTTCTTTCCCTTCGTGCCTATCGCGGCGGAAAGGTTGACGGAAGTCGTCGTTTTTCCGACGCCGCCCTTCTGGTTCGCAATCGCTATAATTTTTCCCATTCTTTCCCTCCGGCTGCGGGTTTCTTCCCGCAGAAACACAGTTTTTCCATAAAGTTGTCCCGATTTCGGGGATAAACGGAATAGTAATTTTATTATAGCACTCTTTCCCTGGAAGATAAAGATGTTTCTCCCTTTTTTGCGAATGTTTCATGTGAAACAAAACAGGCCGAACATAGCGTTCGGCCTGCCTTGTGGGAAATGATATAGGGAAATAGGAGTAAACTCTTATACTCAATATTAAGCAGGCTTTTTTCCACCCGTCGCCTGCGCCTTGGGGATACGGACCAAGCATTCAATATACTCGTCCGTTTCGCTTTTCAGCGTCTGCGCATTGATTCCGCTTTGTTTCATCGTTTCAATCGCATGGTTGATCGTATTCAGAAAGACACGCACGTCCTTAATAACCAAAGTGCGTTTACTTTTCGGTTTTTGGTTTTCTTCCAGAATCTTATCCACAAGATCGTCCGTCTGCTGCACGTTCAGGTGCTTCCCGATAATCTGGGCGAGCACCTTCTCGCGGACTTTCTCCTCTTTAATGCGCAGCAGCGCACGGGCGTGCCGCTCGGTCAGCCCGCAGGCGGTAATTTTTTCCCGCTCCTCTTCGGAGAGCTTGAGCAGACGAAGCTTATTCGCAAGCGTGGACTGGCTTTTTCCCAGCCGCAGCGCCGCTTCCTCCTGTGTAACGTCCCACTGTTCGATCAGGCGGCGGATTCCTTCCGCTTCCTCAAAGATCTGTAAATCCTGACGCTGCAGGTTCTCGGTCATAGCAAGGACGGCGCTGGTTTCCGCGGAACAATCGCTGATAATGCAGGCGACGGTGGGAAGGCCGGCCATCCTGCAGGCGCGCAGTCTTCGCTCCCCGGCGATCAGCTCGTAGCCGCCTTTGACGCGGCGGACGGAAATCGGCTGAAGCAATCCGTTTGTCCGGATGCTTCTCGACAGCTCCAGCAATTCCTGCTCGCTGAACGAACGCCGCGGCTGCGCCGGATTTGGATGGATTGAATCGATATTGATCTGAACCACTTTGCGCTTTTCACCCATAATATGCAAATTCGCCGCCTCCCTGCTTGTCCCTTTTTGTTTAGGATACCATGGAGCGCGGCGATTTTTTGTAAAATTATGGTAATCAAAAAATTTTTTATTTGTTCCTTTTTGGCAGTTTGTGTGTTTTCGGGTTCCTTCCACACGATTCCTGTTTATCCGAAGCGGCGCCACGGTTCTAAAAACGATTGCCGCCGCATAGGAAGGAAGGCTTAAAGCGGGCTTTTCGCAATCTTTGCCCCGTGCCGCGGATAAGCCGCGGGAATCGGTCCCGTCCGTCTGATCAGTATCAGACTGCGGCTGTCCCCGTTCGGCAGTTCAAACTTTTCGATTGCGTCCAGCGTACAGCCCAGGAGAGCGACGGCATTTTCCGCCGCACGGACTTCCTCCTCCGGTTCGGGCCCTTTCATCGCGATAAATATCCCGCCGATTTTCAGAAACGGCAGGCAGTATTCGCAAAGCAGATTCAGCGGCGCGACGGCCCTTGCGGTGGCAAAATCGAATTTTCCCCGGTATGCGCCCTGCCTTCCGCCTTCCTCCGCGCGCGCGTGTACAAATTCGGCGCTGAAAGGTAACTTTTCCGCCAGATCCTTCAAAAAGACCAGGCGTTTATTGAGCCCGTCCAGCAGGGTCAGTTTCAGCCCGGGGCGCATCAGCTTGAGCGGTACGCCGGGAAACCCCGCGCCGGTGCCGACATCGATCAGCTTCGCGCCTTCCGGCAGGGTCAGGTACCTCAAAATCAGGATGCTGTCCAGAAAATGCTTGTACGCGATCTCCGCAGGCTCCTTTATGGCGGTCAGGTTGATTTTCTGATTCCAATTCAACAAAAGCTCCATATATTGTTGAAAACCTTCCGCCTGCTCCCCGCTCAGCGCGATTCCCGCGTCCTGTGCGGAAGAAATCAGCCGTTCGCGAATATCCTCCATCTTATTCCCCCCTGCCGCGCGCAAGCCAGATCAGCAGCACGGAAATATCCGCGGGGCTGACGCCCGAAATGCGGGAAGCCTGTCCGACGCTTGCGGGCATCACCTTTTGCAGCTTTTCCTGCGCTTCGGTTCTCAGGCCGACAATTTCCTTATAATTGATCTTGGCGGGCAACCGGCGTTCTTCCAGACGGCGCATTTCCGCAATATCCGCTTTCTGCCGTTTGATGTAGCCCTCATATTTGATTTCAATTTCCACGTTTTCAAAAACCGCGGCGGGCAGGTCGGGCCGCTCCCTGTCGACTTCCTTCAAAATCTCATAATTCAGCTGCGGGCGGCGAATCAGCTCAGCCAAGCGCACACCGGTGGTTACCGGCGATGTTTCATGTGAAACAAGCAGTCGGTTCAGAGCTTCGGACGGCGGCAGGACGGTCTTTTCCGCGCGCAGAAGCTCCTGCTCCTTCTGCTTTTGCTTTTGCTGGAACCGTTCCCAGCGCTCATCGGAAATCAACCCGATTTTCCTGCCGGTCGGCGTCAGGCGCTCGTCGGCGTTGTCCTGACGAAGCACCAGCCGGTATTCGCTCCGCGACGTCATCATCCGGTAGGGGTCGCTCACCCCCTTGGTAATCAGGTCGTCCACCAGGGTTCCGATATAGGAGCCCGCGCGGTCAAGGATCAGCGGCTCCCTTCCCCATAGCTTCAGAGCGGCGTTGATTCCGGCAACCAGCCCCTGCGCGGCGGCCTCCTCGTAACCGGAGCTGCCGTTGAACTGCCCCGCGCCGTAAAGCCCGGGAAATTCCTGAAATTCCAGCGTCGCCTCCATTTGAAGCGGGTCGACGCAGTCGTATTCGATCGCGTAGGCGCAGCGCATGATTTCCACATGCTCCAATCCCTTGATCGTGCGGTAAAAAGCGATCTGCACTTCTTCCGGCAGGGAAGAGCTCATCCCCTGCAAATACATTTCCTCGGTGTCCATCCCGCAGGGCTCAATAAAAAGCTGATGCCGCTTCTTATCCGGGAAACGCATGATCTTATCCTCAAAGCTCGGACAGTACCGGGGGCCCACCCCCTCGATTTTGCCGCTGTACATGGGGGAGCGCCCAATGTTTTCCAGAATCACCTGCTTGGTGGAGTCGTTTGTCCAGGAGATATGGCAGACCGCGCGGTTTTTCAGCGGAGTCAGGGTATCGTAGGAAAACGGAACGACGGGTTCGTCGCCTTCCTGTACCTCAAGGCCGGTAAAGTCGATGCTGGATTTCAAAACGCGCGCAGGGGTGCCGGTCTTGAACCGGCGAAGGCGCAGGCCGATTTTTTTCAGCGCCGCGCCGAGGAACGCCGAGGGAAACATTCCGTCCGGTCCGCCCTCATAGGAAACGTCGCCGACATAAATTTTTCCGCCAAGATAAGTACCGGTGGCAATCACCACCGCCTTTGCGCGGTAAACCGCTTCCATCCGGGTCGTGACCAGCCACAAGCCGTCCGGCCCCTGCTCCAGGTCCACGATTTCCGCCTGCTTCAGCTGCAGGTCCGGCTGTGTCTCCAGCTTCCGTTTCATGATCTTGCCGTATTCCCGGCGGTCGATCTGGGCGCGCAGGGAATGGACGGCGGGGCCTTTGCCCAGATTGAGCATTCTGCTCTGCAGCATGGCTTCGTCAGCGGTTTTTCCCATTTCCCCGCCCAGCGCGTCGATTTCCCGGACCAGATGGCCCTTTGCCGTTCCGCCGATGGACGGATTGCAGGGGCAATTCCCCACGGCGTCCATATTGATCGTAAAAACGCAGGTGCTGCAGCCGAGGCGCGCGGATGCAAGCGCGGCCTCGATTCCGGCATGTCCGGCGCCGATCACCACAACATCATAATTACCGGCATCGTATTTCAAAGGTATTCCTCCAATATGATTCGTTTACTTTCCTACACAAAAATGCGAGAAGACGGAATCCACGACCGCTTCCGTCGCGCGTTCGCCGGTCAGCTCCAAAAGCGCGGAAACCGCCCCTTCGATCGATACCGTCACGGCGTCCAGCGTAACCCCGCTTTCCACCGCCGTCAGCGCCTCCGTTACACAGTCCCCGGCCTGCCGGGCGGCGTCGCGCTGGCGCTCCGTAAACAGAATTCCGTCCGCGGGGTTCAACTCCGAAGTACGCAGCACCTCCGCCACCGCGTCCTTCAACTCCTGCAGTCCTTCGCCCGAAAGCGCGGAAATATATACTATTTGTTGAAAATATTTCTTTATATACTTTAAGTCTATTTTTGCGGGCAAATCACTTTTGTTGATCACCGCGATCGCGGCGGATTCCCGGATTGCGGAAATCAGCTCCCGGTCCTCGCCGTTCAACTCCTGAGAGGAGTCGAAAACAGCCAGGATGAGCTGCGCTTCCCTCAGCTTTCCGCGCGCGCGGTCCACGCCGATTTTCTCCACAGGGTCATCGGTCAGGCGGATTCCGGCGGTGTCGGACAGGCGGAGCGGAACGTCGCCGAGAATCACCGTATCCTCGACAATATCGCGGGTCGTCCCGGCATATTCGGTGACGATGCTGCGCTCGCACCCGGCCAGCAGATTCATCAGGGTGGACTTTCCCACATTCGGGCGCCCTGCGATCACCGTCGCAACTCCCTCGCGGATAGCCCGCCCCGCGTCGAACTGGCGCAGAAGATGCCCGATCTCCGACTTTACGGTCAGAAGAGTGGTCTGCAGCTTTTCCGGGTTTACCTGCGGGATGTCATCCTCCGGATAATCCGCCCAGGCGGATAAATGCGCGGCGGCCTCGATCAGCATCCCGCGTATTTTGATGATCTTCTTTTCCAGCGCGCCGTCGTGGCCTGCAAGGGCGGCCTTCGCGGCCTGTTCCCCCTGCGCGGAAATGATCTGCATCACGGACTCCGCCTCGGTCAGCCCGATTTTTCCGTTCAGAAACGCCCGGCGCGTAAATTCGCCCGGCCCGGCCGGAACCGCGCCAGCGGCAAACACCGCTTTCAGGACGCGACGCATGATATACAGCCCTCCGTGGCAGGAAAGCTCCACCACGTCTTCGCCGGTAAAACTGGCGGGCGCGGTGAAATTCAGGGCGATCGCCTCGTCGATATCCGTTTCACCGTCATGCACCCTGCCGTAAAGGGCGGTATACCCTTTCACGTCCTTTAGGGTTTTTCCGTGCCGGGAGGTGAACACCTTTCCGGCGATCTCTTTTGCCCGCGGCCCGGAAAGGCGCACAATGCCGATTCCCCCCGGCGCCTGCGGCGTGGAAATCGCCGCGATCGTTTTTGCTGACGGAGCATATCCGTTTTCATTTTTCATTTTATTCCCTCAAAAGATTAAGATCATCTTTGTATTACATATTACCTGTTTTTCCAATTTTGAGTTTCACACGGAACGACAACAGAGAACCTGCCTTAGGAATCGCCTTCGAGCAATTTCAATCCGCACTCCCGTTTGGGAGTGACGATAAAGCATCTTGATTGTGCCAAGGTTCGCCGCATTTCAATCCACGCCCCGAAATAAAAACAAAAGGGCGATTCCAATGAACCGCCCTCAGTGCTTCCTTATAGATTATTTCTTGACGTCAACGCGGCCATAAAGCGGAGCCTTGCCTTCATTCTTCGGCACTGCCTTCTGCACCGGCTGCCGAGCAGGGCCAGGGTTCGTCCCGGAACCGGCGCTCGGTGCGGAACCGGCGCCCGGTCTGGGGCCGACGCCCGGTCCGGGGCCGACGCTCGGTCCGGGGCCGACGCTCGGTCCGGGGCCGACGCTCGGTCCGGGGCCGGCGTTCGGTCCGGGGCTGACGCTCGGCACGGATCTCGGCTGCCTGTTGTTGTATCCGCCGCCGCGCGGTTTGTCATTGTACGGACGGCGTCCCTTGCCGTAATTATTCCTGCGGGGAGCCGGGCGTTCGCCTGCTTCCGGCCCAATCACGACATGGCGGGACAAATCTTCGCCTTCGGACCAGGATTTTGCGCCTTCCACTGTCTGGACAGCGGTATGGATGATTCTGCGTTCATATGGATTCATAGGCTCCAGGGAAGAATTGCGCCCGGTCTTAATCGCTTTCGCCGCAATCTTCTTTCCGAGGATCTCAAGCGTTTCCTTGCGTTTTTCGCGGTAATTTCCAATGTCGATGGTAATTCTGTAATAGGAATTGTCAATGTGGTTGGCGACAAGGCCGGTCAGATACTGAAGCGCGTCCAGCGTTTCCCCGCGGTGACCGATGATAAAGCCGATATCATCGCCGGAAAGGGACAGCTGCGCGCCGTTCTCTTCCTCTTTGATCTGAATATCCACCGCAGAAAGACCCATTTTGTCAAGGATCCCTTTCAGATACTTCGCGGCGGCCTCCGCCGGATCGTTTTTGATAAAGACTCTTACCTTCGCAGGGTTTCCGCCGAAAAGGCCGAAGGTCTTTTTCGTCGGCATTTCCAAAATTTCAAATTCCGCTTCATAGGATTCAACGCCGAGCTCCCTGCATGCGGCTTCTTTTGCCAGCTCAACGGTTTCACCGGTTGCAATCGCTTCTTTTATCACGGTATTCCCTCCCCGGTTCGTCTTATTTTTTCATTCCTAAATAGTCATCCGAATTTGTCTTTCCGCCTTTTGTTTTCGTTTTTGAAGCTCCCGATTTTGCTGTCGCCCTTTGCTGCGGCTGCGGGTTGATTTCCTGATTTCTGTAGAAAGCGCCGGCAACAGGCTTCCTCTTTGACTCATTTTCTTCCAGAAGGGCAACCCTCTGCGCTTCCGCTTTTGCGTTCAGGTCCGCCGGGCTGTACCAGATATTCAGAATAATGGTTTGCAGGAAACCGAATATCGTCGAAATAATCCAATAAAAACCAACCGCCGCGGGCATTGTGCAGGCAAGCCATGCGCTGAACAGCGGCATCAGATAGAGCATTCCTTTCATGCATCCCTGCTGCTGCTGCATTCCCGGCTGCATCTTCATCATGAAGTACTGGGTAACCAAAGAGGTCGCCAGACACAGAACGGGGATCACCCACAGGTTGGAACGGAACAGGGTTCCGAATATATTCGCGCCGTCGCTCGGCGTGTCCAGAAGATTCAGTCCCATAAACTGGAAGCCGTGGCTGAAGGATTCTATTTTCGTAAGCTCCGCCGCGCTGAACATGGTCAGCTGGGGCTTCAGCTGCGCAAAATGCTTGACGATTTCAATCTGTGCGTACTGGGCGGAAAAGCTTGCGCCTAAACCGGGAATCTGCCTGAGCATTTCAACGGCCTTCGCGATTCCGTCGGCGGAAAGGTGAAGGGCGTTCGCAAGCGGGTTCTGCACGGTATAAAACAGTCCGATCATGATCGGGAAAGGGATAAAGGTGGTCAGGCATCCGCTCGCCGGATTGATTCCTTCTTTTTCGTAAAGCTTCTGTGTCTCTTCCTGAAGCTTTACCTTATCGTTCCCGTATTTTTTCTGCAGTTCTTTTTGTTGGGCGGCCATTTTGCTGTTCGCGGCCATCGATTTCTGCTGATTGATGGAAAACGGGAACATGACTATTTTCAATACGAGCGTAAACAAAATGATTGCCACGCCGTAATTCTGAATCAGCGTATAAAAAAACCAAAGCAGATAGCCGAGAATGTTTCCGAAAAAATTAAAAATCTCCGTCATATGGGCAATACTCCTCTATAGTGGTTATCGCTTGTCCCGTTTTTCCGGCACGGGGTCGTACCCTCCGCGGCTGAACGGGTTGCAGCGCAGTATCCGAAAGAATGCAAGCCAGAATCCTTGAAAAGCACCGAAGCGCTCGATCGCCTCGATCGCGTAATTCGAGCAGGTGGGGTAGTATTTGCAGCACGGTTTTTTGTAGGGAGAAATGGCTTTCTGATAGAACCTGATAAGCAAAATAAGCGGGCGCTTCATTTCAAGACCCCCGCATTCTTCAGCTGCAGCATCATCGCACGGCGAACTTCCGTGCTTTTTACAAAAGGCGTTTTGCCCCTGGCTACAAAAATGAAATCATGTCCCGGAGCAATTTCGGGCACCAGGGTTCTGAAGGCCTCGCGGATCACCCGGCGGGAACGGTTCCGTTTTACGGCGTTGCCGATTTTTTTGCTGGTGGTGATCCCTACCCGCACGTTTCTACTGCGATTTTTCGTAACATAGGTAATGACCACAGGGCTGACATACGATTTTCCCTTTGCATAGATCCTGCGGAAATCCTTGTTTTCTGTTATGGGAATCAATAAATCCATACTTAAAATCGCACCACAATTCTGATTTGTTCCGTGAAGCAGCGAAGCTAAAAAGAAAGGCCACTCACCGTGGCCCTTTTGCTTAGTAGCTCAAACGTGCTCTGCCCTTTGCTCTGCGGCGGGCCAAAACCTTACGGCCGTTGCTTGTGGACATTCTTTTTCTGAAACCATGCTCCTTTTTTCTGTGGAGCTTCTTTGGTTGATAAGTTCTCAGCATGAAAAAACCTCCTTTCGGGGTACAAACCTTGCAATATAGCATTATATATTAAATATGCGCAGCCTGTCAACCTAAATTTTGTCCCCCGTACCGAAAAAATATTGGAATTTTACCGGCGTGCAGGCTGACCGGCGAATCGGTCGAGCTATATAAATCAATATACCACACTTCCCCGTAAAAGAAAAGTGGAAGCGCGCTATTTAAAAAAATTTTATACTCTATGTGTTTTACACGCGCGCAATACAATATACTGTATTTTCGCCGACAATTGAAATTTGAAATAAATTGTATTTTGTGGTAATATAATTTATGTTATGCCTAAGAGTATAAATAATTGTTAGAATGAGGTTTAAAGA